>NZ_OZ244124.1:0-410000 GCF_965215805.1 Flagellimonas sp.
ACGTTGCCCGTTCTCCAGCAACCAAGCCAAGGTGTTACAGCCTCCCCTGGCTTTAAACGCTCCTATTTTCTGAAAGCATTCTGCCTTAAAATAGATTTCATGCCCCAACCATTTATTCAATAAGGAAGAGGAGAGAATGGGAGTTTTATGAACAAACTTGCTTATCCGTGCTTGGGCTTGTTCAATATCCGTGATATCCAAAGTTCCCTTCATTTACTTCGCAAAAAGAAGTTCGCGATATTTGGTAAAGGGCCACACTTCATCCGAGACCAACTTTTCCAACTTATCCGACTGCTCCCGAATCGATTCAAAATAGGGTCGTACATCGTTGCAATAGGCTTGGGCTTTTTTATTGATGGTGGAGAGCCCGTTGGCACGACGACGAGCGGCGGTCATTTCATCCGTTTGTTTCTTGATTTCTGCCAAGTGTTCCCCAATCTGTTCCAAGATATTGAGCTGACTTTCAGCCACCTTGTTATAAACCGCACCATAAATCTCCTTGAGCCCCTGAACATTTGTCAAAAGGGAGTTTTGATAGTTAACTGCTGCAGGAATTATGTGATTGTATACCATTTCACTCAGCACTCTTCCTTCTATTTGAACATGGAGAATATAGGCATCCAATTCCACTTCTTGATGCGCTTTTAGTTCCACTTCACTCAACACATCCATTTCCTTAAACAGGGCAATGCTGCTCTTGGAAGTCAGTACTTGAAGGGCCTCTGGGGTATTTTTGTTGTTGCTTAGTTTACGTTTGCGCGCCTCATCTTGCCATTCGATACCATAGCCATCCCCATCAAACCGAATACGTTTGGAGGTTTTGATATATTCCCGCAACACATTGAACACAGCCTCATCCTTCTTCAAGTTTTTCTTGTCGATCAAAACATCTACTTCTTTCTTAAAGTCAGTGAGCTGTTTGGCCACGATGGTGTTCAGAATTGTCATAGGCTTGGCACAGTTGGTCTTGGCACCTACGCCTCGCATCTCAAATTTGTTACCCGTAAAGGCAAAAGGGGACGTCCTGTTCCTATCCGTGTTATCCAGCAAAATTTCGGGGATTTTCCCCACCACATTAAGCTTCAATTCTGTTTTTTCCTGTGGCGATAACTTGCCCTGGGAAACACCTTCCAGTTCATCCAATACATCACTTAATTGTTTACCAATAAAAATGGATAGAATGGCAGGCGGCGCCTCATTGGCCCCTAATCGATAGTCGTTACTTGCCGAAGCTATGGACGAACGCAACAGTTCTTCGTAGGTATCCACCGCTTTTATTGTGTTCACAAAAAAGGTAAGGAACTGCAAATTCTTCATGGGCGTGGAACCCGGGCTGAGCAGATTGACCCCGGTATCCGTAGCCAGTGACCAGTTATTGTGCTTTCCCGAACCGTTCACTCCAGCAAAAGGCTTTTCATGAAACAAGACCGTAAATTCATGCTGGTCGGCAATCTCCTCCATAACGTCCATCAACAATAAGTTATGGTCCACGGACAAGTTGGCCTCCTCAAAAACAGGAGCCAATTCAAATTGGTTGGGTGCAACTTCATTATGTCTTGTCTTTACAGGAATCCCCAATTTGGTGCATTGTTTTTCCAAATCGCTCATAAAGCTAAGTGCCCGGGAAGGAATCACCCCAAAGTAATGGTCATCCAACTGCTGCCCTTTGGCTGCCGCATTACCTACCAAAGTTCTTCCTGTCATGACCAAATCCAAACGCGATTTGGCCAAAGCCTTGTCTATCAAAAAATACTCCTGTTCCCAACCCAATGTGGCATGAACTTTACGTACATTTTTATCAAAATATTGAGCCACGGAAGTTGCGGCTTCATCTATGGCGTGCAATGCCCGCAACAAAGGAGCTTTGTTATCCAACGCCTCGCCGGTATACGCTACAAAAATGGTAGGGATACACAGCGTAGTTTTATAAATAAAGGCTGGTGAAGTGGGATCCCAAGCCGTATATCCTCTGGCCTCAAATGTATTTCTGATTCCGCCGCTTGGAAAACTGGAAGCATCCGGTTCCTGTTGTACAAGCTGGGCACCGCCAAACTTTTCCATGGCTCTGCCATCTGGCAAGATGTCAAAAAAGGCATCGTGTTTTTCTGCTGTGGAACCGGTTAAAGGTTGAAACCAGTGGGTATAGTGCGTAGCTCCCATGGACAATGCCCACGCTTTCATCCCCTCAGCCACCTGATCTGCGATTTTGCGATCTATCTTGGTTCCTTGAAAAATTGCCGATTTCACTTTTTCCAAGGCTTCCTTGGTCAAAAACTGAAGCATTTTTTCCTCGTTGAACACCTGCTGTCCAAAAAGTTGGGATCTTTTCCCTGTTTCCTCCACTTTTCTATGGGTTCGCTTTCCGCTCTCGGCAATGGCACCAAATCTAGTGTTTGACATAGATAAACTTGTTTAAGCCACAAAATTACAATTAACAATTTAATAATATATGCTTCAAAAATTACTTTTTTTTCATTTAACCCCACCAAAAATGGGGGTTATGAAAATTATAATGGGATGATTGCGATTTTAACCCTTCAAAATGCATATTATCAACTGAAAAACATACTTTTGTCTCTTAAAAATTTGAGAACAAAATAACGACCGCAATTATGAGCAAATCTAAATTAGAGTACATCTGGTTGGACGGTTATGTGCCCACCGCCAATATGAGAAGCAAAACTAAAATTGAAGAAGATTTTAGTGGAAAATTGGAAGATTGTCCTATTTGGTCTTTCGACGGAAGTTCTACCCTGCAAGCTGAGGGAGGTTCTTCTGACTGTTTATTGAAACCTGTAGCCATTTATCCCGATCCCGCTCGAAAGAATGGTTATTTGGTAATGGCCGAGGTATTGAATGCAGACGGCACTCCGCACGTCTCAAATTCAAGAGCCACCATTGATGATGAAAATGATGATTTCTGGTTCGGATTTGAGCAAGAGTATTTTATTATGGATACGGATACCTTATTGCCTTTAGGTTTCCCAATTGGTGGTTATCCAGGCCCACAGGGATTGTATTACTGCTCTGTTGGCGGGAAAAACACTTGGGGCCGTGAATTGGTTGAAAGACATGCCGATCTTTGTATAGAGGCAGGATTGAACTTTGAGGGAATCAACCAAGAAGTAGCTGCCGGACAGTGGGAGTTCCAGATTTTTGCCAAAGGCGCTAAAAATGCAGGAGACCAAATCTGGGTTGCCCGTTACTTATTGGACAGGTTGACCGAGGAGTACGGATATTATATAGAGTATCACCCAAAACCCATTAAAGGGGATTGGAATGGTTCCGGAATGCACGCCAACTTCTCCAACACCACTTTGAGAACTGCTGGTAACAAAGAAACTTATGATAAGATTTGTGAGGCTTTCAGACCTGTTACCAAGGAACACATTGCAGTTTACGGTGAATTCAACGACCAACGTTTGACTGGTTTGCACGAAACACAGTCCATTAACGAATTTAGCTATGGAGTATCCGATAGAGGTGCATCTATTCGAATTCCAATTATTACCGTAGAAAAAGGTTGGAAAGGATGGCTGGAAGACAGAAGACCTGCTTCCAATGCAGATCCATACAAAGTTGCGGCTAGAATCATCACGACTGTAAAGTCAGCCGATGTTTAAACCGATGAATTAATTGTTGATAATGATTGAAAAACCGTCCTCTGGGCGGTTTTTTAGTTTACGGTCAAATAGATAAATGCCGCATAAAAAGTCAACAGAATCAAACCATCCCGCCAACCTAAACGCAAACCTTTTGGGAAGAAAACCAAGGGTAGGATCAGGAAGGAAATTCCAAGCATCCAGAAAATATCATTGGCCAGCAAACCTTGATCCACCACTTGTATAGGCGTGATAATGGAAGTGATACCCAAAACGGCCAAGAGGTTAAAGATATTGGAGCCAATCAAGTTGCCCAGTGAAATAGCTTTTTCCTTTTTCAATACCGCCACTACGGATGCGGCCAATTCAGGAATACTGGTCCCTACGGAAACCACGGTCACTCCAATGATTCGGTCACTTACGCCCAAGGATGAAGCCATTCCCACCGCTCCATTGATCAATAGCTCAGAACCTCCCCAAAGTGCCGTTCCTCCAATACCCAAAAACAATACTGTTTTATATAATGGTAAAGGAATATCGTCTTCCGGCATTTCATCTTCAACTGCTGGTTTTTGAAATCGCAATAAATAAATCAAAAACAGAAAAAGGAAAACCACGAGTATAATTCCCTCATATTGTTCCAGAACCCCATCAAAATAAATAAACCCAACAAATAACAAGGAGGCCACCATCATAACAGGCCAATCCGTGGTGTAAAAGCTCTTACGAACATTGATACTGCCCATTAAAACCGTTATGGCCAATACCAATCCTAAATTGGCAATATTGGAACCCACTACATTGCCCAAGGCCAGATCGGGGAAACCATCAAGTGCTGCCTTGATGCTTACAATAAGTTCTGGAGCTGAAGTAGCAAATGAAACAATGGTCATCCCAATTACAATTTTTGGAATGGCCAATCTTAGAGACAGGGCCACAGCAGATTTCAATAACCAATTCCCTCCTACAATAAGAAGGGTAAGTCCCAAAACAACCAAAAGTAGATTTCCCAAGCGGTAAAATTTTGCCGTAAATATAGATGAAGATTTAAAGGTACATATTGGTTAACCCAAAAATGTTTAAACTATTGATATAGTTAAATAACTATAAAAATAGTTTTATAACTAGATTTATAATTATATTTAGGGTCAAAATCTGAATATGCAAAAGTTGACCAACAAAGAAGAAGAAGTGATGAAAATCCTTTGGAGGCTAAAAAAAGCATTTGTCAAAGAGATGCTGAAGGAAATGAAAGGGGAAAAACCCCATTACAACACACTTTCAACTATTATTCGGAACCTACAGGAGAAAAAATATGTGGGACATGAGGCTTTTGGCAACACTCACAGATATTACCCTTTAATTACCAAGGAATCCTATCGCAAAAAGTTTATCAACTCTACCATTGTAGACTACTATGACAAATCTTATAAAAGTTTGGTTTCTTTTTTTGCCAAAGAAGAGAAAATTTCTGTTGAGGAACTAAGGGAAATAATTGATCTGATAGAAAACAAGAAATAATGGATTTCTATTTTTTATATCTCATAAAAGTGTCTGGTCTACTACTCCTGTTTTGGTGTTGTTACCTTCTTTTTTTAAGAAAGGAGACCTTTTTCAAAGGTAATCGTTGGTTTTTATTACTAGGGTTACTGCTTTCCGTAATTATCCCCTTCATTACGATAAGCAAAGTTGTTACGATTACGACTTTGCCTAGTTCCGTACAGGAAACCACTTCATCTATTTTAACAACTGATCCACAGATTAATGACACATCAGCAAATCTTTGGTTGGCTCTATTTATCACTTACATCATAGGCATAGTTTACATGCTTTTTCGATTGGTTAAACAGTTTTACACCATTAAAAGGTTGATTGAAACCGCCAAGTTGTTGAAAGAACCTCCTTTTTATCATGTTCAAACAAAACAGCAGGTCTCTCCATTTTCATTCTTTAGATACTTGTTTTACCACAAAGGGAAGTTTAACCCATTGGAACTGCAATCTGTGATTGAACATGAAAAAGTTCACGCAAGGGAGTTTCATTCCGTGGACATTCTACTGATGGAATTAATTCTGGCTTTTTTATGGTTCAATCCTTTTATATGGTTTTACCGCAATTCCCTTAAGCAAAATCTTGAATTTTTGGCAGATGCCCAAAGTTGTGGAAATGGTATGGAAAAGAAAGCCTATCAGTATTTAATGCTTAAACACGCTATTGGATCCAATGATTTATTCATTGTCAATTCCTTCTACAATTCCTTAATCAAAAAACGAATAGTCATGTTAAATCAAAGTCAGTCCAAAAACACAAACATGTTAAAAATGGGGCTTATCATCCCTGCCTTGGCACTATTCTTTGTCAGTTTCAACACCAAAACCAAAATCGTTTATAGTCCTGATAATCCACAAATAAGCAGCCCACAGATTGACAATAATTCAATTAAACTGACCATTGACAAAGACACTTCTGATGAAGAATTGGAGAAGATCAAAAAGAATCTTATCCAGGATGGAATCGATTTCTCCTATACCGTTGTGCGCAATGATGAAAAGGAAATTGTTGACATCACATTGCATTTAAGTGGTAAAGCTAGCGATGGTGAAAAGTTCAGTGGAAACTACAATTCCGGTTCTAACGGACCCATAAAGGCCATTTCAATTTTTTATGATGGTGCTACAAAAACTATCTCTTTCGGAAACTCAAAAGACCATGGTAAGCACCAAGGACTACGCAATGATAATGAAACCAAAAATGATGTAGTCGAAATTAAGACCAAAACAACAGCAGACACCAAAATCAAAGCGCGTAACATCAATCAAAGTTCAAAAAACCATAGTCAATTAGAAGAAAAGACCAGCAAAATAAGCAGGGTTGAAAGTAGCACAGGTGTAAGTTCTTCAAATCAAACAAAAGAGCTGGTATCACAGGATGATTTGGCCTCAATTCAATTGATTCTTTTAAATGGCTCAGAAATCTCTTATAAGGATTTCATCGAATTAAATCCTGAAGACATAACTTCCATTTCGGTATACAAAAAACCATTTATGACCTCCATTTATGGTGAAAAATCCAAAAATGGATACATAAGCGTAAGCACTCTAAAAGGTCGAACAGCTTTGGGACGACCTGTTTATGGATTGAATACCGTTGGCAATCAAAACTAGTCTCTTTTAAAAGGTAAAACAGGCATAAATAATTCATAAATATTGATACGAACCGACTTGTTCAAGGTCGGTTTTTTAATTTCCAAAATAAACGAAAACACAAAAAAAGCCCCTTTTTGAAGCAAAATCTCCCTTGGTTTTCAAAAAAGGGTCAAAAAAGCCCCTACAATTACGATAATCCAAAACCATAATCACAATTTAACCTTACAATTTAAAACTTCATCGTAGAGGGTCACATCAATTATAAAGTCAATCTTATTTTTTTACCTACATTCATGTACGCAATTGTATTGATTTCCTTCCAAAAATTTGGAAACATGATTCTTGTCATTTTATCTTAAAAAAACGTAACCGGTTCAAAGCAATTTTTCAACCCTTAAAATTAGTCAAATCAATGATCACAATTGTTAAGTTTTTGGTGATGCTGGTCATCCAGCTTATCACTGTATTTTTTGTCTAACCCTTTAAAACCAATCGCTATGCTTACATTATTTGGAATACTGATCATACTTTTAGGAATTGTTACCCTGGTTACCAAACCTATCTTCAAAACCAGTAAATTATTGCAATGGTTTACCCCCAGACGTAGTCTGCAAATCATTGGAATTGGAATCTTGATGAGCATCATAACAGGCACCTTTTTCTATGCTGAACCAGGTACTGCTTATGCAGTCCAATACCCCTGGGGCGGACAAAAGGCTGTTTTCAGGCAAGGTATCCACACCAAAATGTGGGGTAGGCTAATTCCCATTCAATTTGAACTGCCTATTAAATATGTTATTCCCAACCAAGATGGAGACTTGGGGGAGCAAAGCGAATATGCCAACGTGGATGCAGCCAAATATTGGGCCTTTAGCGATGCGGTTAAAGCTAGAATTGCCACTTCCGTGGTCATCAGCATCAACACCGAAGATCAAGGCCAATTCCTTTCGGTGGCCGACCGAAACAAAACAGAAAAAAACCTAATTCGTTCCAGGATTATTCCCAATATTGACCAGTCCATAAAGAATACCTGCAAACTTATGGATGCCCAAGACTATATTTCTGGTCAAGCCTCGGATTTTGACCGTTATTTTAAGGATCAACTGGAGAATGGAATGTATGTACTGGAGGAGTATGTACAAAGTGAAAAAAAGGACATTATTGGTGATAGCAGTACGGTACGTACGGTTGTGAACAAAGAGTCCAAACAGAAGCGCTTTCGTATCAAATTCCGAGATGGCAAACCCATTAGGGAAGAAGGCAACTCTTTGAAGGCTTACGGTCTTACCGTTGTTCAAGCTGTTGTAACGGAAATTGATTGGGAGACCACTTTTGACAAACGACTGCAACTACAAAAAGAGGAAGTGGCCCAGACCCAGTTAGAAAAACAACAGGCAGAACGTGAATTCTATCGCGCTCAAAAGGAAAAGGCCCGTGGAGAAGCTGAAAAGGCCGCGGAACGTGCACGACTGGAAAAGGAACAAATCCAAAAAACCATTGCAGCTGAAACTGAAGCCAAAGTGGCCGAATTCAACCTGGTAAAAGAGAAGAAGCAGTTTGAAGTGGAAAAGTTTAAGGCCCAGAGCAAAAAAGTGGCTGCGGATGCCGAAGCATATCAAAATGCCAAACTCGTCAATGCAGGGCTTACCCCCCAGGAAAGGGCCGAATGGGATTATAAAACCTCCGTTGGCGTGGCCAGGGAACTTAAGGAGCTTCGACTTCCTGAAATCTTTATTGAGGGCAGTGACTCCAAAAACTCGGACAATACCTTGCTGGAATCCCTTATTGGGGCAGATTTGGCAAAGCAGATGATGAGCAAACCACAGAACTAGTATCCCGTGCAAATTTAGTCCCGTAATAGCGGGACTTTTTTTTTAGAAAACTTTAGCAATTGCCTTAGGCTTCAATTTGGTTGATTTGTCTATTTTACATTTTTATAACAAATCACACACGAATTGATGAAAAAAATAACAATTGTTTTGACCGTACTGATCAGTTTACTCTCTTGTAAGCAGGAGGTCAAAAAGGAAGAATCCCCCAACCTTAGCGAAGAATTTGCCGAAGTCTTGAATAACTATTATGAAGATGGACTAAAATTGAACCCCATCAACGCCACTACTGCCGGTGACCATAGGTACGATCATGTTTTTGCCAACGCACTTTCAGACGAGCACATAACGAAAGCCAAAGCCCATTTTGAAGGTTACAAGGCTAAGCTGGCCAATTTTCCCGATGAAAACTTGACGGAAAGCGAGCAAATGAGCAAAGCCATTCTTGCATGGGAATGTGATATCAATCTGAATGAGTTCAATCATAATGCCAGCTTCACTCCCATTGACCAAATGTGGTCGCCCAATTTATTCATGGGGCAATTGGCCAGTGGATCCAGCGCACAGCCGTTCAATACGGTTGAGGATTATGAAAAATGGATAAAAAGAGTGGATGGATTCTTGGCATGGCTATCCAGCGCGGAAGACAAAATGCGTGAGGGCATGGTAAAAGGGCATGTGCTTCCCAAATCTTTGATCAAAAAGGTTCTACCACAGCTGGAGTCCCAAACGGTCCAAGATTTGGACCAACATCTGTTTTATTCTCCCATCAAAAATTTCCCGGACAGTTTCTCCGAAGAGGACAAAACCAAACTGGAAGAGGCTTACCAAGCAATGATCAAGGATAGAATTATTCCAGCTTACGAAAAACTCCACACCTTTATGGCCAATGAATATTTGGAAGCAGGTAGGGAATCCAGTGGTATTCAAGGAGAACCCAATGGTGATGCCTACTATGCCCATCAAATCAAAAAATACACCACTACGAATATGACCGCTGCCGAGATTCATGAACTTGGATTGAGCGAAGTGGCCAGAATTCGTTCCGAAATGGAAAAAATCAAGGAAGAAGTAGGTTTTGAAGGGGATTTAAAAGCATTCTTTGATTATGTAAGAAACAATAAAGAATTGATGCCCTATACCGATCCACAGCAGGTAATTGACAATTTCAATGCCATCCATGATCGGATGAAGCCACAAATAGAAAAACTATTCGATGTAAAGCCCAAGACGCCATTTGAGGTGCGCCGCACGGAAGCCTTTAGGGAAAAATCAGCAAGTGCTGAGTACAACCCGGGATCGTTGGATGGTACCCGCCCTGGAATTTTTTATACCCCTATTCCTGAAGTGACCAAGTACAATGTATATTCGGATGAATCCTTGTTCCTACATGAAGCCATTCCTGGACACCATTATCAAATTTCATTGACCCAGGAGAGTGAAGTACTACCCAAATTTAGAAAGCTATTGTGGTATAGTGGTTACGGTGAGGGCTGGGCTTTGTACTGTGAGTCTTTAGGCACAGAACTTGGTCTCTACACTGACCCCTACCAACTTTTTGGGATGTTGGGCGCCGAGATGCATAGGGCCATTCGGTTGGTAGTGGATACTGGTTTGCATTCCAAAGGGTGGACCCGTGAGCAGGCCATACAATACTCCTTGGACAACGAAGCAGAATCCGAAGCTTCAATTACTGCGGAAATTGAGCGGTACATGGCCAACCCAGGTCAAGCACTTTCTTATAAGATTGGGCAGTTAAAAATTCGTGAATTGCGCAAAAAAGCGTCCGAAAGCTTAGGAGATAAATTTGATATCCGTCAATTCCACAATCAGGTGTTGGAAACCGGATGTGTTCCTTTGGCCCTGCTCGAGGATAAAATCAATACATGGATCAAGGAAAATAGTTAATTGTTAGATATGTTTTCCTAGGGGTCGATTAGTCGGCCCCTATCCTTTATTTTAATAGGGTTAGCTCAGGTTGGTTATATTTGTAGCACCAACACTTGAAGCGATGTTCTACAAAGTTCTGGCAAAAATCAACAAGGCCGTACTGCCGTCTTACACCAAAAAGGGATTGGATCCTGCCAAAGCTTCCAAGCTACAATTGGCCATTATAGGGTGGCGTTATTTTGTTACTACAAGGGCATTAGATCAATAGTGCAATAAGGATTTGATTGGATATCCATTCAGTTTTTCAGCCCCGTTTAAAAAGCCGAGTTCAATCAAAAAATTACATTGAACCACTTCCCCTCCCAATTGTTCAACCAGCTTGCAAACGGCTTTAGCCGTTCCGCCAGTGGCCAACACATCGTCATGAACCAGTACTTTTTCCCCTCTGTTTATAGCGTCTGTATGGATTTCAAGGGCGTCCACTCCATATTCCAAAGAATAAGACTCGGCAAGGGTTTTGTAAGGCAGTTTCCCTTTTTTTCGTACTGGAACAAATCCCGCCCCAAGCTTTGAGGCCAGCATGGGCGCAAATATAAACCCACGACTATCTACGCCAACCACTTTATCAATGGATAAACCCTCCAACATGGATAGTAATGATTCGCATGCCTTGTTCAGTGCCTCGGGATTGTTTAAAAGTGGAGTGATGTCTTTGAAGGTTACGCCAGGTTTTGGAAAGTCTTCAATGTCACGGATATAGGAATCAAAATCCATAATTTTTGATTACTTGGTTTTGTCGTAAATTTAAAAAGAAATATATTTGCACCCCATAAAAAAGGCCTCGTGGCGCAACTGAATAGCGCATCTGATTACGGCTCAGAAGGTTGCAGGTTTGAATCCTGCCGAGGTCACTAACACAGGTATTGTACTGAATACCGAATACACAGGCGGAGGCCCATGTCTAAAGACATCGGGCGTTCGCCCTTGGTGTTTTGGGACTTTACCAAAAAATGGCTTAGGCAGGCAATTGGAAGCGTTTTTGGGAAAAAACTTCCCAACAAACTTCCCAGAAAAAGGTATTGGTAAGTTTTACCAGAAATTTACCAATGATATTTTAAATCAATGGAAAACAGTTGGTTATAAAATATGCACAATCCTGCCGCGGTCACTTTACAATAGTTTGAATCCAGTTGTGTATCTGGAAGAAAAAATCAAACAGGTATAAAACCTCTCAAAACAAATGGTTTGTGAGGTTTTTTTGTTCTTGGACAGAAATAGGAATTTGAAACAATTCGAGTGGATAAGTCCACAAATCGGTCAACAGTTTTTTACAATCAACAGTGTGGACCGACCGACAAATATCCTTCTACTGCTCACTGTCCCAAAAAACGTAAATTAAGAAACTATTAAAAAAGACCAGAAATGGGACTGTGTGATTAATTGAAATCAATTCATGTCCTTGAGTTCCATAAAATGGCCGTTTTACAACCATAAATTTGCAGTCCAGGAATCCGGACAAATCCACTGATGAACAAAATGCATTGGTGATATAAGGACATTGTTCATGTCTTGTAGAAGTCACTAGCAGGAAACTCCAAACGTTTAATTTATGGAAATGTTACTTTTCCCAAGTCAAGTTGAAAGTATCATTAAACTTTTCCATTTCTTCTTCCTCCCAATCTTCTTGCAACTCTATTGGGTCAAACCATTGTGGTTCAGTATGGGTCTTACTCCATAGCTCGGCAGCTTTGACCATTTTTTTAAGCTGTTCAGGATTTTCGGAACTCATATCATTGGCTTCTCCAATATCAGCCTCAAGATCATACAGTTTCCATATATTTTGATTGGTTTTTAGTGCTTTCCATTCATTTTGACGCACTCCAACATCGCTGTACCCCTCACGATGGCGTAGCACGAAGGTCATTTCATCTTTTCTGGGATTTTTATTATTAGAAACAGCTTCCCAAACATTTTTACCATCGAGTTTTTTGGAATCTGGGATTTCAATCTTTGCTAGATGGGCAAAGGTTGGATAAAAATCCAAAGCCGTAACAGGATATTCATATGTCCTGGCTGTGTTAATCTTTTCCGGCCAATGAAAGAACATCGGTACCCTGTAACCACCCTCTGAAGTATCTCCTTTTCTTCCTTTGAGCGGATAATTTGTTGCTCCCCTATCTGTATTTCCGCCATTATCGCTTAAAAAAACGATAAGGGTCTTTTCATATTCTCCCTTGGCTTTCAAGGCATCCACCAATTGCCCAACCCCACGGTCAACAGCATAAACCATGGCCGCATAGGTTCTTCGGCCCACATTTTCAATATTGTCAAAAAGTTTCAGGTCTTCTTCCTTCGCTTCTAGTGGAACATGAGGAGCATTATAAGCCAAATACAGAAAAAACGGTTTTTCTTTGGTGCTGGCCTCTTCTACAAAATCCGCGGCTTTGCCAGAGAGTTCATCGGTAAGATATTCGGTTGGGTTTACCACCTCTTGACCATTGTGCTCCAAGGGTTTTAGATAATCAAAAATAACTTTCTGTCCGGCCGCCTTTTGTTGCGTATATTTTGCAGTGTATTCATTTGGGAAATAATCATGCCCCCCACCCAAAAACCCGTAAAACTCATCAAAGCCTCTTTGGTTTGGGTGGTAATCAGGAACAGCGCCAAGGTGCCACTTGCCAACAGCACCTGTAAAATAACCCGCATTTTGCAGCATCTTGCTCATGAATACTTCCTCCAAAGTGATACCTTTCCTTACATGCGCTTCACTGTTGGAAGGTATGTTGAACTGGGAGCCAATAGTGTGCGGATAACGACCAGTCATCAGCCCTGCCCGGCTAGGGCCACAAAAGGGATGCGCCACATATCCAGATGAAAAAATAATACCATTCTCTGCTAGTGCATCAAGATGAGGTGTTTTGATATCCATTGACCCATTGAATCCCACATCAGAATATCCCAAGTCATCAGTAACAATCAGGATGATATTCGGCCTTTTGTCCACAAGAGTGGTTTCAACTAGTTCTGGTTTTGACTTTTCTTTGCATGCGACTGAAAAGAGTATGGTAACTATTAACCATATTTTTATGTTGTATCCCATCGGGCTTTGTTTTTTTTGTGCTACTTATTTATAATTTATTTGCGTTCTCATCATAAAAAATCAAAAGATCAGTTTTGTTTTGGGGAGATAGCTTCTTTTTTGATAAAAACCAAAAGACTCTTCTTGCAATTAAAAAATCACTTCGTTGGAGCATAGGGGCTAGATTATCGTTAATTTTTTGAGTGTCGGCACCTTTTTTTTCAATGATATTTAGAAATAAATCGATTTGCTGATACGAATCCCAATCTGATACCCGATTGCTTAAACTATCTAAAAAGGTGTCAGGCGGTACTTTTTCAGATTCGAATAGCGTACGCAAGGCTGCTATTGATGCCGGTTCATGATTCAATTTCAAAATAGAGTCGATAGATGTAAAAAATTGTTTTTCAGGAAGCTGTTCAATGTACTGAAGTACTAGTTTTCTTAATTTTTGATTTTGTGCCCTTGCCAATTGAAGCACGGTATGGGTCACTTTGGCATTTCGATGCTTTAGTCGAATCAGCTGCTCCAAGGCAAAGATTTTGTGCTTGAGTGGTTCTTTTTTCAGATATTTAAGAAGAGCCTCAATGGTCATAGAATCACCCGTTAGATTGCGAATCACGTTTGTAGTATTGCCATTTGCCCAATGCCAAAGGGAATAGCATGTCCAAACCGCACCTTTAACGTACGCTTTAGTATCCAATGCTATAGTTGCACCCGACAACGCATCAATGCCTTCACTGGTCTCGCTCCCTGTAACTTCATACTTTTGTACATCTTTTAAAGCGGAATTTCTATCCGAGAGGATACTATCTAGTTTTTTGTAATCGGATTGACTAAAAGATATTCCTTCAGCTTTTTCTAAATTTACATTTTCAGGGAGTTCAATGCATTTATAATGTCCTAATGCGTCCCAATAAAGACGAATGATATCGATTTTGCATTGTGAATCACCGCAAACTACGGATTCCACATCCATATAATATTCTAGAGACTCAGTAAAACCGCAACTAGACTGCACCAATGTCATTTCTACCGGTTTCTCCATGTCAATTCCTGGGTGTAATACTGCTATTTCATGACGGGTTTTGCAAACGTTTGCTTGGGGTTGCATCCACCCAATAATGAACAATGAAAATATTATTTGAATCTTGTGTGTCTGCATTTCTATGAATAAGCCCTTAGCTCGAAAAGCTTTGCATCTTCCTTTCCGTACGTTTCTTTAAGTTTAAGTCGAACCGCAGTAGTTTTGAGCGAATCAAACTTAAACTTTACCAATCGTGTTTTGTTATTCTCTATGCTTCCTAGTTTTACCCATTTTCCTTTTACACGACCTTCTAACTCTATGGATTTTAGCATTTCTTCAGGAATGTTATTTCGGTAGATACCTTCATTACTAGAATCTTTCCGCATCATGATGTTACGCTTTAGATTGGTATCGCACTTCAGCTCAACGCTGGACAATGAGACGGGGTTCTCCCATTCCATCTGAACTTCAGCAGGTAGTCCGTCTGACTGCCAATGATGAATTTTACCATCAATATCTCGGGACATACCATCGGTTAAGAATTTAGCATCACCCGAACTGGTCGAGGAAGCAAAGAGTAGGTTTGCTTTTTTCGCTAAATCCTTAGGGTCATTCGCCGGTCTTTTTGGAATAAAGGCATCATCACGCATTAACTGTTCTTGTAACTCGTTTACATGATTTTGGAATATACCTCTTGGCGAAGTCATATATTTTAAACAAAGTGCTGCTGCTGTACCCACGGCTTGCCCCTCCAACGCACAAGTTGCCATAATCCGAGAAGAGGATAGCGCCATATGGGTTTGACTTATATTTCGTCCTGCAAAAAGAAGATTCGAAACATTTTTGGAATACAAAGAGCGAAAAGGAATCTGATACACCTCGCTAAACTTCTCGTGAAAATAGCTTGGGGGTTCTGCAAGATTTTCGATTCCGCCAGGGTTATGCTCATCCAGAGACCAACCACCAAAAGCCACAGCATCTTCGAAATGTCGATTGCCCAAAAGATCACCTTCTGAAAGGATAAAATCGCCAATGAATCTCCTAGATTCACGTTTTCCGGGAAGCGAGCAGACCCAATCCAAGGCATAATTTTCAGACTCAGGAAAGTTACCTGAGTTTTTTACATAATCCCAAACGCCATAGGCATAGCCCATCAATTTATGTCTATTATCTTCGTAATCGGCTATGATATCGTCCTCGCTACCTAGCTCTACCCACCAAAAACCTTCCACGAATGGAATCAGCTTTCTACCCTTATGTGATTTTTCTGCATCATATTTTAAAGTAAAGGAAGGTGATTCAAAAGGCATCGGCCTTCCCATGTCTTTCGATGATAGTAGGATTGTTCCTCCCATTTGCCAACCATCAGGTTCGTCCGGTGCATATTTTTCGTTGAACTCAGCCTTTCCCTCACGACCTGTGCGGTACAAGGCTCCTGCGGTAGCTGCCATATGTCCATCTCCCGAGCAATCAATGAATTGTTGGGCTTTAATATGATAGATCATCTCAGTGGTGAGTTGATAACAACTTACCGATACTATCTTGCCGTCTTTGACCTCGGTATTCATTGCTGAAGTATTTAGGCACAAATCAATATTGGGTTCACGGGTAACAAAATCATACAGTACATGATCCCACACAGTGAAGGATTCTTGCGGATTTTGAAAACGGTTCAGCAAAAGAAATTCTTCAATGATTCCGGTTTCTCGTTCGGGAAGGCCATCTTTCAAATGGTTAACACCGTTTAAGTGAACCCGAATTTCACTTGAGGCATTCCCTCCTAGCACAGGCCTGTCCTGAACCAAAACCGTCTTCGCTCCATTACGAGCGGCAGCCACTGCCGCACAGATTCCAGCGGCACCACCTCCAATTACCGCAACTTCATACCTTAGTGTTTTATTTCGGTCGGGATGAGGTCTCTTTCCCGTACCCATCTGATGCCATTGTTCAGGATTTCCTTGGGTTTCCTGATTACTCTTTTTTGGAATGTTTATGGGGTTTTCATTGATGTTAGCACCTGCGGTTCCAACCATTGGGATCATACTGGCTGCAATGGCACCTTGTGCTCCTTTTTTAAAAAACTTTCTTCTTTCCATAAGGGGTTGTTAGTTCATCTTTAGTTTTGGTAAGTTTCCATTCCAACCTTTATTCAACCGTTCTAGTAATTCAGATACAATTTCTTGATTTTCCCTTGCGATATTTACATGTTCTGTTGGGTCATTTTCATGGTCGTAAAGTTCCAGGTACAAAGGTTCTTTTTCTGGTGCGGTTTTATCTTTCCATGCCACTAACCGATATCGTTCGGTCCGCATGGCATATCCGATCAAATTATTTTCAAATAGTTCCCTATCCCATTTTTCTTTTTGCTGCAGTTTTATACGTTCTTCAACATTTTCTACTAATGGGCCAAAATATGTTTCGCGCATCCCTTTCCGAAGGGGTATCGCTCCCCATTCACGTAAAGCTGGCGTTGGAAATTGGCTGAAAGCGGCTGTTTTCCACTTTTGGCTTGGTTCATTGATAAGTGGAGCAAAACTAAATCCGTCTAAATGCTCAGGGAGATCAATGCCAGCAAGTTCGGATAGCGTCGGATAAATATCAACCAATTCAACAAGGGCATTCGTTTGTACTCCTTTTGAATTCTCGGGCATATCTGGTGTCCAAATTATCATAGGTACACGTGTGGCAAATTCATAATTGGTGGCCTTCCCCCAAATACCCATCTCGCCCAAGTGCCAACCATGGTCACTCCAAACTATAATAATTGTATTGTCGCGAATTCCGGTCTCTTCCAAGGCAGTAATCATTCTTCCAATTTGCGCATCTACATAACTGATGCAGGCCAAATAGGCATGTTTCAACTTAGTTTCCAATTCTGGGTCGAAATTCCCTTCTTTTGGAATGTCATCACGCACCCTGAGTTCAAAGGAAGCATGAAGCCCCATCTCAGCACCACTGATTGGTGCATCAATTTGATTGGTCAATTGGATTGTTCCCGAATCGTAAAGATCCCAATATTTTTTGGGCGCTATCCAATTGAGATGTGGTTTGTTCATTCCCAAACCGAGGAAAAAAGGTTTATCGCCTATTTTGATCATTTCTTTCATTGTAGCTATGGCCAAATCGGTATTGTAACCATCTATATAAGTGTTATCAGGTACATCTGCGGATTCATACGCCGGACCCATGGCCAGGCCATACTTGGCTACATCACCATATTTGGCGAACATTTCCTTTCTTTTTTTCTCCCGTAATCTCTGGTTTTCAGCAAGTGCAAATCCTTTAACCCCTATTTCTTTATTGGTAGAATCAGGATGCGCTGTAGGTTTTCTTGACCATGATTTCTCATCGTCCAAATCTCCATGATGAAAGATTTTACCTGCGTAGACGGCTTCATACCCATTTTGTTTAAAATGTTGTGGCAATGTCACAATATCTGGGAATACGTCTCTAATCTTTATGTAGTTATGAATAATACCGCTTGTTTCCGGGCGCATCCCAGTGAGCAAACTGGCCCTGGATGGGCCACAAATAGCTTGTTGACAATAGGCATTATTAAATTGCAGACCTTGACTTGCCAGCTTATCCAAATTGGGACTCTTGACAATCTTGGAACCGTAACTGCCCAATTCGGGACGGAGGTCGTCTATAGCGATAAAAAGGATGTTGGGCTTCTCTTTTTTTGGTATGGCTTTCTTACCACTAGAATTACATCCAACCTGAAGATAAAGTAATATATAACAAACCAGACTAAGTTTTATTTGAGAAATATATTTCATGCCACGAGATAACCTATTTTCCAACCCTTGTGTCCAAAAAACCAAGCGTTCTGGACGGAAGATAAATTTAGCAAGTTTAAAGGCCAGGTTATGTCAAAATCTTAACCTTTGCCAAACCGATTTTACCCCAATACAGACTAGCTGTTATTTCTATATTTCCTACTTGTCGTGGCTATCTTAATGCTTGAGGAAATATCTTTTTTTCGTTTTTTTAAGAACATACAATATTCCTATGGAAATAAAGTATAATAGTGAAGCAAAAGTCAACAAAATTCCGGCATCTTGACTGTTAATCAAGGATAACACAATCATGACCGATCCTAAAATCACCAATGCATACATGACTATCTTGGCAGGCATTGTAGATGATTCTGTATTATTTGTTTCACTGAATAATCGTTTAGAAGCCAAAACCCTGTGCCAACCGGGATGCTCTACTTTGATGTACATTTCCAAAATAACCAATATGATAAATGGCACTAAGATTCCACAAGTTAAATCGGCAATACGCATGTTGGCAATTACCCATTTGGAAATTGGGTTCAGGTATTCAAAGCTTTTCAGAAAGCCATTGGAGGTAAGACCAAATTTTACGATCACTGCAGTGGCAAAACCTATGATAGTAGTTCCCCAGACTGCTCTAATCCCGATTTTTTTTGAAAAAAGACCCCAAATAGTAGGTAATACCAAGGGACCTGTCAATAGCGTGGTCAAATCAATGATAAAATTGGTATACCCATATCTTGGTATCAACAATGCTCCTGCAATTACAATACAACCTAAAAGTACCGTGAACATGCGGCCTACAAGAACCAATTTTTTCTCGGAAGCATCCTGATTGAACATTCTTTTGTAAACTTCCGTGGTAAAAGCCCCTGCGAATACATTTAATTGTGAAGTAGCGGCGCTTGCAGTGGCCGAGGCCATTGCTGCTATCATGAGCCCCATCATTCCAGCCGGTAAGACCAAATTACATGCCAGGATATAGGCTTGTTCCATATCTTGACCTGATTTTATCGTGCGAAACACCAAGGCGGGGAGCATCCAAAAAATAGGACTTATCAAATACATGGCTCCAAAGATAAAGGCGGCCTTCTTGGCATCATTCGCACTTGGCACACAGGTATATCGCTGTACAAATGCCCATTCACCTCCAATCTTAAAAAAGTGTATTACAATCCACCCCACCAGAAACCACCAAGTAAAATCGGAAGTTACAGGCGACATAAATCCGTTCGGTGCTTTTTCAACAAATGCGGTCCAACCTCCCACCTCATTCAATATTAATGGGACAACGAAAATTACCGATATCACCAAAATCACGAACTGCAAAACATCGGTCACCAGAACGGCCCAAAGACCGCCAGAAAATGTAATTAAGATAACTATCAGGCATAGAACAACCGAAGTAAAGGAAACGGACAACATCCCTGTGGAAGGGTCTGCCAAAAGGTGACCATCTGGAAGAGGCATTAATGAACAGACGATTTTTGAAAGTGCATAAATTGCACCACCTACGGCAAAAATACCAAAGGTGCCTTGAAACCAGGTATAAAACTGAACGATTGAACTTCCAAACCGAAGTTGCAAAAACTCAGAGGCCGAACTGACTCCTAATTTGCGCCAACGACTAGCAAGAAACCACCCAACAAACATAGCCGAGATACCATAACACATATTTATAGCTACTGCCACCAAGCCATATTGGTAAGCAATACCACCCCAAACCACAAATGTGCCTGCAGAAAAAATGGTCATGAATCCCGATAGTCCGGATACCCACCAAGGTGATTGCCCACTCGCCGAGAACATATCCTTGGAATTTTTCATCTTCCGCGCCAACAACATGCCAGTACCAACCACCCCAACCATGTAAAGCACGATTACTATGTAATCAGCTGTTTGCATCTATTGGTAATAAATTTAATTGCTGTAGCAACGCACCTCAAAGAGTTTGATGTTTTTGGCACCATATGTTTCATTGAGTCTCAATTTAAAGGAGGTGCTCTCAATTTTTTTAAAGTTGAATTTAATCAGACGTCGCTGATTTTTGTCCAATGAACCTTTTTGCACCCACTTCCCATCCACTAGCACAAAAAGCTCCAAAGATTTGAGTAATTCAACCGGAATTTTAGTTGTGTAGGCTTCATTTTCCCGAGGGTTTTTAAGCATCATGATATTCTTCTTCACGTTCGTATCGCATTTTAATTCGATACAGGAAAAGGATACCAAATCATTCCATTCGAACACAACCTCAGCATTCAAACCATCGGACTGCCAGTGGTGTACTTGACCATTCTCATCTCTTGAGATACCATCTACAAGATGTTTTGCGTCTCCAGAAATTGTTGAAGAAGCTGTTATTCGATGTGCTGACTTGGCTAGATCTGCCTTGTCTTGAGCCGGTCGTTCAGGTATGAATGCGTCATCCCGTAAAAGTTGTTCTTGCAATTCGGAAATATGATTGTTCCTGAGTTCCCTGGGTGTGACTTTTTTCTTGATACACAAGGCAGCCGCAGTACCTACCGCCTGTCCCATGGTTGCGCAAGTACCCATTACGCGTGATGAGGAAAGGGCAACGTGGGTTTGGCTCACATTCCTTCCTGCAAAAAGTAGGTTTGCAATGTTCTTGGAATACAAAGAACCAAAGGGAATTTGATATGTTTTTTCAAAATGTTCATGCCAAAAACTGGGAGGTTCGGCTAAATTTTCAATGCCGCCCGGATTATGCTCATCCAAGGGCCATCCACCAAAGGCAACAGCATCATCAAAGCTCTTGAACCCAATTTGGTCTCCCTCTGATAGTATATAATCACCTATAAACCGTCGGGATTCCCTTCGTCCAGGGAGTGAACCAACCCAATCCAAGGCGAAATTTTCAGCTTGGGGAAATTTCCCTGAGTTCTTTACATAGTCCCAAACGCCATAGGCATACCCCATGAGTCGGTGTCTATCGATTTCTGCGGTACCGACAATATCGTCTTGACTACCCACTTCTACCCACCAAAAACCTTCAACAAATGGTAAAATTCTTCTATCCGGATGTGTTTTTTCCGCATCAAACTCTATGGAGTAAGAGGGAGGGTTATATTTCATGGGTTTGCCCATATCCCGAGAAGAAAGTAGGATCGTGGCTCCCATTTGCCAACCATCAGCTTTTTCTGGTGCGTATTTCTCCCCAAATTCAGAGGCAGCTTCGCGCCCAGTGCGATATAAAGCTCCTGCGGTTGCGGCCATAAGTCCATCCCCGGAACAGTCTATGAATAATTCTGCCGAAATTCTAAGTAAAGTTTCGGTAGTCAACTGCCAACATAGGGTAGCAACTATTTTATCATCTTCGGTTTCTGCCCGTATGGCCTGCGTATTCATAATGAGGGTTATGTTTGGCTCGCGTGTTACAAAATCATAAAGGACATGGTCCCAAACTGTAAAAGAATGTTGTTCGTTGTAAAATCGATTTAAGAGTAAGATTTCTTCAATAATTCCGGTTTCCCTTTCTGGAAGTCCATTTTTGAGCTTGGTAACCCCATGGACAATAACCCGTATTTCACTGGACGCATTACCTCCCAAAACGGGCCTATCCTGGACAAGTATAACCTTTGAACCATTTCTTGCCGCAGAGACCGCAGCGCAAATCCCAGCCATTCCTCCTCCAATGACAGCGATGTCGGTGGATATATTCTTTGAGCGAACAGGAGGTGGCATTTTACCGGTTCCCATTTTAATCCATTGATCTGAAGAACGATCGGTTAGGTCAATTGCTTTTCCCATACAATTATAAGGCTAAATTACCTTTCCAACCCCTATTGAATTGTGCTAAAAGTTTCGCCACAATTTCTGGATTATCGCCAGCAATGTTAACCGTTTCATGGGGGTCTTTCCTATGATCGTACAATTCAAAAAAAATAGGTTCAGCCTTTGGGTCTGTGTAATCTTTCCAGAGGGTAAAGCGATAATCTTCGGTGCGCATAGAGTAACCCATCAAGCGGTTTTCAAACAAATCTCTTTCCCATTTATCCCCCTGTTGATTTTTGATTCGATTTTCAACATCTTCAATCAATCTGCCAAAAGAAGTTTCACGCATCCCTTTGGATAACGGGTTAGCTGCCCACTCACGAAGTGCAGGGCTTGGAAACTGCATAAAAACTGCATCTTTCCATTTGCGATTGGGATCAGTAAGTAAAGGTTTAAAACTTTGGCCTTCTACATGTTCAGGAATATTAACACCTGCCAAATCACAAATGGTTGGGTACATATCTACCAATTCTACCAAAGCATCAGTTTTAGTACCGCGAACCGCCTCTGGCATATTGGGAGTAGAAACAATCAATGGCACCCTTGTGGCAATTTCGTAATTGGTGGCCTTACCCCAAATACCCATATCACCCAAGTGCCATCCATGGTCGCTCCAGAGCATAACAATGGTATTTTCTTTAAATCCAGCTTTTTCCAGGGCAGCCAACATTTTCCCAATTTGGGCGTCCACGTAGCTCACAGTTGCCAAATAGGCCCTTTTCAAGTTTTTAGCTTGTTCAACTTCGATGTTCCCATAATTGGGGATATCTGCTCTTGCTCGTAACTCAAAGGAGGCATGAAGTCCCATTGAAGCTCCGTCTTTTGGACCTTCTGTTTGTGGGGTTATTGTAATATCCTTTCCCTCGTAAAGATCCCAATATTTTTTAGGAGCAATCCATTCTAAATGTGGTTTTTTATAGCCTAATCCCAAGAAAAAAGGCTTGTCATTCTTTGCCATTTCCTTCATTGTGGCGATGGCCAAATCAGTATTATGTCCATCTTCATAGGTATTGTCAGGAGCATCTGCAAATTCATACGAAGGTCCTTTTCCCAACCCATTTCGAGGGGCATTAACCCCATATTTCGCAATTACTTCTTCACGGTTTTTACGAAACATTTCTTGATTTTCAGGAAGCACATAGCCACGAACTCTTTCCGGCATTGGAGGCACATCTGGCCCCGAATAGGCTTTTCTACTCCACGACTTTTCCTCGTCAGTATACCCAGGATGGAAAATCTTCCCAGTGTACGTAGTCTCATAACCTTTGGAAATCAAATGCTGTGGTAGCGTAATGATGTCGGGATTAACATCCCTGAAATAGGTGAAATTCTCGATGACCTTTATTGTCTCTGGACGACCCCCGGTCATGACACTGGCCCGCGATGGACTGCAAATTGCTTCTTGGCAATAGGCGTTGTTAAACAGTAATCCGTCTGCCGCCAAAGCATCCATGTGGGGGGTAATGGCAATTTCGGAACCATAAGCACCCAATTCCGGCCGTAAATCGTCAATAGCTATAAAAAGAATGTTTGGTCTTTTGTCGGCCCTATTCTCCTCTGGTTTTTCGTTTTGTGGTTTGCAACCCAAAATAAACGTAACCATGAGTAAAACAGGTATTATTTTTGTAAGCGAATTGTTCAGCCCTTTTTTTAGTATTCGGTTCATAGTATTGTCAATTTTTTTATGGTTTTAGGTTTATCACTACTATATCCGTGATCAATTGCCAATTTGAATCATTGTGTTTGCCACCTTCACGGTCTTTTCAGAAATCTCACCATTTGACCATGTGACTTTTATTTTTACAGCTGCATCGCAATCGCTTAGACCAAAATGAACCATGTTATTGAAACTAAGTGAATACGCCGAGCCAGTAGTACCGATTCGCTTTATTTGTTTTTCTTTACACGCTTTTACACTGACCAAAGCTCCAAGTGCCGTAGCTTTTCCTGAAGGTGCATTCCCTACTGCGATAGTAACAAAATTACCTTTGCTTGCCTTGATAGACTCGTTTTTGAACAAGTGCCATTTGCCACGCTCATTGCCAATAATGATATCTACTTTTCCATCAAGGTTGTAATCCAATACCTCCAGTGCCATTCCCATGGAACCCGTATCTGAAGTCGATACACCATGATGTGTTAGCCGTTGGAATTTTCCATTTCCCTGGTTTAAAAACACGATGGATTCGTTCTCAAAAACCAGCTCGCCCCTTCTGATAATGATGATATCCTGGTGGCCATTGTTATCCAAATCTGCAGCAGAAGCGCCAACGGTATGTTCTTCCATGAATAGATTGGCCTTTTTTGTTACATCAATAAATTTTCCATTTATGTTCTCTAGTAAAATATCTGGAAGTCCTTTGGAGTGTTGGTATTCAGGGTAGTGGTTAACTCCAATTACTGTACCGGTTGTTGGCGACCAAGTATTCCCGGCAATACGCCAACTATCGTTTCCCACATAACCTATATGGATGCCTCCTTTTTCATTCAGTTTATCTGGAAAACCCAAAGCATTGCTGTTGACCAATCGTATATCCTTACCTGAATGGGTCTCTCCGGGAAAATCATATTGATAAGCCGATTCCCCAATGTAGTAGGCGTCGTTAAAAGGCCATTGGGATTGAAAATTTTTCATGTTCAATACATCACCAACTACCAAATCTTCGAATTCAAAATCACCTCTTTTGGTAAAAAACCCCCATGTTTGAGTCTCTTTGTTCAAAAAGGTTTCTCCAATTTCAAAGTCTTTCCCTCGAGTTATGTACAAATCAAAATCCCCATCATTGTCAAAATCAATTTCTGTGATCCCAGTTACTTCTTCCATTACATACGGAAGTATGTCGGCCGCTACAAAAGATAAATCACCATTCCCCTGATAAGCTTTTACGATTCCATGGCCATATAAAAGCAAGTCTATCACATTGTCCCCATTAAAATCAGTCAACAATGTTTTTTGTCCATCGGATTTTGTCGCAGGAAGGGTGCTGGCAAGCACTAGTTCACCGTTGCCATCGTTTCTGTAGATGTAATTTTCCGAGGCTCCGTTTTTTTCCTTGGATGGAAAAGCAAAATTCGCCAAATCCAAATTCCCGTTGTTATTTCCATCAAAAAACTTTACCGTGCGCCCCCTCATCAACTCCAAGGGTACCTTAAAATCTTTAAGCGCTTTGAATTCCCTTTGTTTGCTTACCCGAAACATTTTTGAATTTCGGGCATTGCTGCCCGAGCCACCACCACGTGAAAGAATCAATTCGTTGTTGCCATCAAGATCAAAATCACCAACAGAAACTCCATGCAAATCACCCATAATCAAGTCATAGGGCTTGGTAAATTTTCCCTTGTTGTTCCAGCAAATACTTATACCAAGTCCATGGTCATTGAGAATTAGATCAGGATACCCATCTTGATCCAAATCAGCAATAACGGGAGCATCCCATTTTCTCAAGTTCTTTTCTTTCCGTGGAAAATCTGCAAGTACCTCCGCAAAAGAACCATTCTCTTGACCACTGACATCGAACGCCAAAAAAGATAGTCCAGAGAAGAGTGTAAAATGAAAAAGAAAACTATTTTTTTTTAAGGTCATACCATTTTGGTTTCTTTAAAAAAATCCTATTTGTCTAAGGGTGTTTTTGCAAATCTTGAAAGCGTTGGTGCAAATTAGGTAATGATTTGCTGTGTGCATTACTGAATAATACCTACAGATAATCCTATTTTATCCCGTTTTTTTGACCTAAGTATTATTCTAAATGGGATATCCCAAAATCATAAATGGCCGTCTCCTCATATTTTTCCCCTGGATGTAATAATGTTGACGGAAAATTAGAATAGTTTGGGGTATCCGGGTAGTGCTGCGTTTCAATACAAAAAGCTGCATGTGGTTGGTACTTTATTCCATATTTACCAACGATGGAATCACTCAGAACATTACTGGCATAAAGCACAATACCTGGCTGTGTTGTATATACCTCTAGCATTCTACCAGATTTTGGTTCAATTACTTTGACAACTTTTCTTAAACTGTCCAATGGTTTGTTGAGCACATAACAATGGTGATATCCGTTTAAGGGAATATCATGTATCTTATCTCCTATTCGGGTCATTTCTTTTAGATCCCAAGCTTTTCCCCTTAGAGGCTGAATCTCCCCGGTTGGCACAGCATCAGAATCAAGCTCGGTATATTCATTGGCATCTATACTTAAAATATGATTGTAAATAAGTTCTTTGACACCACTTAAATTGAAATAGCTGTGCTGGGTCATGTTCACATGGGTAGTCTTATCAGTTTCTGCCTCAAATTTCACGTGGATGGCATTTTCATCAGTTAGGGTATATGTTACAGTGGCGGATACATTTCCTGGAAAACCGTGTTTACCATTCTTAGAACAGTACTGCAGTTTGATACCATTGCCCATTTTATTTTTTACAATTTTACCATCCCACAGCGCTTTTTCGAATTCTAATCCACCGTGCAATGCATGCCCTTTTTTATCCACAGTAACTTGGTAGGTTTGACCGTCAATGGTAAATTTTCCATTCCTGATTCTATTGGCAAAACGCCCTATTATGGCCCCCATGCTCGGGTTGGGGTCAATGTATTGTTGCAGATTGTCATATCCCAAAACCACATCAGCCATGTTACCGTCCTTATCCGGAACAAAAATTGAAGTGATAATACCCCCAAAGTTGGTCAATTCCAAACACATTCCATTTGCGTTTGTTAGACTATAGAGATAGACGGGCTTGCCCCCAACATTGCCCCAATGTTGTTTTTTGATATTGGTTTGAGCGGAACTAAATGAAAAAACTCCTAAAAGAAATATTAGGACCAATTCATTAAGATATATGTTATGTTTCACCAATTTCATGCATACAAAAAGGTAATGTTATTCCATTGTTGGTCTTATGGCGATGTCGTCAATGTAAAATTTTACAGCCTTAATCTTAGGAACGTCCGTTTTACGAATTTCAATTTTAAACTGGTCGTTTGCACTAGAAGATTCTTTTTTAGAAAACTTCTTTTCAATGGTCACCCATTGGCGCCGACCTAGACCGGTAAGATCTATTGGAATTTCCAATTTTGGATTTTCCATTGAGAGGTAAATTTTCTTTGTTATCCTACCTTGATCCAACCACACTTTAAAAGATAGCGTATAGTCGCCAGCAGGAATGTTAATCGCTCCCTCTGGCGATAAAGCCACTACTTTTTCGGTTTCTAGTTTTTCGTTTTTTCCAAAGCCACTAAACTTTAGACTGTTCACACCTGTAGCATAATCACCGTGAACGATTGAGAGATATTTAGAGGAAGCCTCATCTATTAACCAAAATTTTTGATAATCGTTGGGTGTAGAATCTTCAGGCACCATTTTCAAAGGTCTTGGATTCTCTTCGTACAACACGGGACCTTCAAATCCATAGAAAGCTGGTTGCACCAAATTATCGTCAGGCTTTTGCCAAACCCGCATATATTCGATTTCAAAATCTACTGGCAATTCTTCTTTGTGCGGAAGCCCCAACCATTTGAAGATTTCGGAATCCAGCCAAACTTCCATTGGGTTGTTCAGCACCCAATCGGTACCCACGTCATCTTGGGTAAATTGATGCACTATTTTTCCATCAATGAAAAGTTTAAGGTAATCTTTGCCCCATTCCGCTCCATATACATGAAAGTCATCAGCTGTTCTGAAGGGTAAGTTTTCAATATGATTGAATACTTTGGTGGGTCTTATTGCAGGGGGACTCCAGTCATGTGCTGTGGCCAGATAGCTGTCAGCCCTTATATTTCCGGCTATTTTGGGATTACCCATCAATTCGTATACATCCAACTCCTGTTCATAACCAATAGCCCAAAAAGCTCCTGTAATTGCAGCGTTGCCAACTTTAGATTTAACCTCCATATACCCGTAAAGGAACCTTTTTTTGGTTAATACACCCGCTGTGGTAACGGGTAAGGGTTTGCCCTCGAACTCACCATATTTATCATTATTATTTCCATCAGCGTAGTTTTCGTTTGCAAACTTGTAATCAGCTTCCCATTGGGTTCTCAATTTTAGCTTTCCATCTTCTACGATGACATTGTGGGGCACAAATTGTGATGGCGGTCTTCCTTTCCAGATATAGTAATCTCCATTTTGTCCTTCAACAAACCATTTATTTGGATCTAGTTCAGTTCCTTCGAAATCATCACTCAAATCCTCATTCAATACCCAACCTCCCTCGTTCGAAGGATCTGAAAAAGGGTATGGACTACTTTCTTGAGCCAAACTTCCATAGGATATGAATCCCAAGAAAAGAAGGCATATACCTCGAAATAAAACAATTCGTTTTTTCATTTTTTAGTTCTTTCCTGTTTGGTATTTGGTTTAGTTCCAAACTACCGGCATGAAAACTGTCATTTCACCTTCTCCCCGGTTGCTCCATGCGAAATAAGGAATAAGTTTTGTTTGGTATGATTCAAACTTGGGTTGATCAACTTCTTGATACATTCCTTCACCATTATCCTTGCGTATCAAAACTTCACCGTCAACGGTTGTCACTCCTCCCAAGAAATCAGGACGGAAATTTGCCTTTAGATCTTTATGGGTTGAGACATAAACATCAAAAATATCGGTGTTTTTGGGTACATCGGCAGACTCAATACAATACACTACTGGGCCTCTTTTTATTGCCACCTGATTGCGAACTTCTTCGATTCGTGGATGACCTTCTACAAATTTAACTTCCATGGGCATTTCTAGGGAAATGACATCGCCAGCTTTCCATGTCTGTTCAATTTTAGCAAAGCTGCCAGCAACTATATTGTCAATAGCTTTTCCGTTGACACTGATAGAGCTTCCTTTGGCCCAAGCTGGAATTCTAAGAAGTATTTCAAAAGGTTCGGATTTACATTCCTTAATTGTGATGTTAACCGCACCATCCCATGGGTAATTGCTTTCCTGCTCCAATTTAATTGATGAACCATCTAATAAGGTCGTCTCCAATTCATTGCCTCCGTACAAGTTTACCGCAACTCCATTTGTTGACTTGCTATAGGCCCATCCCGGAGATTTGGCAATGGTTCTAACAAGGTTGGGAGGACAGCAAAAACACTCTAAATATGATTGTCTTTTAGGAAATTCGACATTCATTTTTTCATAATCCAACGCTCCATCTATTTTGCGCAAGGGATTGGAATAGTAGTAATCTTTACCCTCCAGACTTATACCTGATAATCCACTGTTGTGTAGGACGAGTTCCATAATATCGCCATGCTTGGAATCTCCGCTCAACGTCAACATTCGATAGTTGAACATGGAGTTGCAGATATTTGCACAAGTTTCGTTGTATGCCGTCATGTTGGGCATCATGTACTCATCAATAAACCCTTCTTCTATTTTATCCAACCTAGAAGACCTGCCATAATGCGTTTGCCCAACGGCACCGGTCACATACATTTTTTTATTGGTAACGTTGTCCCAAAGACGGTCAAGCGCGTCCAATAACTCTTTCTCGCCGGTTTCTGCATAAACATCGGCCGCACCGGCATAATAGTACAACGCAAGAACTGCATGTCCAACCGCTTCGGTTTCTTCCCGAAACGGCACACGTTCTTGAACCATATCGCCTATAGGATAGCCTTTTGTCATTTCATCATCAATAATTTCATAAGTGCCACGAAGATTGATAAACTGCTCTGCAAGTTCTAGGTATCGTTTGTCTTTCGTGGAACGATAGAGTTCTACCAAACCCATAATTTGAGTTTGATTGAATCCAAATCTTTTGAGCTTATCGGTTATGGGCACAAAAAGGTCGTATAAGTAGTTGGCATGTTTGATGGCGATATCCAGAAAATTTCTTTTTCCAGTAACGCGATTGTGAATACATGCAGCCGTTAATAAGTGTCCACTATTATACAGTTCATGGTACCTTCTATTGGTGAATGGCTCTACTTTATCTTGAATAATGGCCCTAGTGGAAAGATAGCCATCATCCTGTTGAGCTTTTGCAATAACTTCGATGATTTCATCCAACTCTTGAATTATTGCTTCATTTTTGCTCACACCATAAAGGTATAGGCTGGACTCCATCCATTTGTAAAAGTCCCCGTCATGCCAAGAGAAACCTTTGAAATCTCCTTCTTTCAGGCCAGCTGCAATTTTAAAGTTGTTGTAACCATGACCAATATCTCCTTTAAGAATTGTTCCCATATGAGGAATCATTACTTCTTCCGCAGTTTTCCACTTATCTGCCCAGAAACCTTTCGTCCAGCGACAATCCCCAATATCGATGCTTTTAAGTTTTACATGTGGACTATTGGTATTATTAACAATACCCGCATTTTTATCAAACTCAACGATTTTTGAAGTTACCTTAGGAGCTTTCTGTTTTTCCTCCTTGCATGAAACCGTAAACAACAGAATACACAAACTGAGTATTTTTATTTTTTTCATTTTATCTGCTCAATTAGATTATTGCAAGTAATAAAATAATTATAACCATCTACTGGTACTATTTAGCCAATAGATGCATTATTTTAACCCTTTTATCTTGTTAGTAGTTCTTAGACTATTTATATGTTATGGTTAGTGCTTATTTACATGGCAACACTTGAAATCAAGGATATCGGATTTCTTTAGTCTTTTAAATCATCTCTAAGTTCAGATAAACGCTCAGCCGTTATCTGGTTTTGTTTTTTTAAGAAAAAAGCATCGGTGCCGCAGGCAAAAAATCGAATTCCTTTTAGATAATACTTTGAAAAATCTTCGGGGTCTACGATAAAAACACCTACCGACTTGCCAGCTCTTTTTGCAGCCTCAATAATCGTCTCCTCGGCTTTCAAAAATTTGGGATGGTCCAATTGACCGAAAATTCCGAGTGCCATGGAAAGGTCGGAAGGGCCAATAAAAAGCACATCGCAACCTTCAAGGGCTGCTATATCATCTAAATGGTCCAAGGCCTCAACGGTTTCGATTTGAATAATGCCCAACAGTTCTTTGATGTTATTTGTAGAATACGATTCGAACTTACTTGCAAAACTAGTGGCACGAATCATTTTAGCAACTCCACGATTGCCCAAAGGAGCATAACGCATAGCTTTGATTGCAACTGTGGCTTGTTCCGTGGTTTCAATCCGTGGGCACATAACTCCGTGAGCACCTAAATCCAAGACCTTTTGAATTCTTTCCTTGTGGGAACTCTCAACCCTGACTATTACTTCAATAGGGGTATTAGATAAGGCCTGCAATTGCCCCAACACATCTTTTTCTGAACCTAAGCCATGTTCCAGATCCAAAAGAATCCAGTCCCATGCCGCACTTCCGATGATTTCAGTGGTGATGGAAGAGCCTAGACTTGCAAATGTACCTAGCAGTGTTTCCCCGTTTGAGAGTCTTTGTTTTAAGGACGGCATATTTATCAATGTGTTCTAAATATCAGTATTCTGACACGGGTTAAAAAACTTAAACCAGATTATAATCTGACAGAGGTAAATTACGATACCTTATTCCAGTTGCATTAAAAATAGCATTGACTATAGCAGGAGCAATGACTGGCACGCCCGGTTCACCAACACCTGATGGTTTTTCATTGTTCTCTATAATCTCCACGTATATTTCAGGGGTGTCGGGCATACGAAGCATGCTATAATCGTGAAAATTGCTTTGCTCAATGGCTCCATTTTTAGCTGTTATTTTTCCATAAAATGCCAATGACATCCCAAAAATTACACACCCTTGCATCTGGGCAGTAATAGTGTCTTTGTTGACAGTGGTACCACAATCAATGACAATATGCACACTATCAACCTTTACTTTATTATTTGCCACCGAAACCTGTGCCGCACAAGCTACATGCGAGAAAAAGCTATAGTGCACGGCAAGTCCCTGTCCAGTGCCTTTAGGAAGCGATTTACCCCAATCAGCATTTTTTGCAGCGGATTTCAAAACGTGCTTAAGACGTGCGGTATCATATTTATAGGGATTTTTGGTTTCTTCAATCCTATCGCTCCCAATAAGGTTCAATCGAAATTCCAGCGGGTCGATTCCTGCTTCATGTGCCAATTCATCCACAAAGACATTGATGGCATACCCATGGGGTATATTGATAACCGACCTTAACCATCCAATACGTAAATGGGCGCCGGCCTTACCGGTTTCAATCTGCATACTCGGAATCTCAAATGGTACATTGACAGCACTTGAGGCTTCCCATTTTGCAGGATAATTTGCTTCTGGCTGAAAAGTAGAGGTAATCGTAGGTAGCGCAAAGCGATGCAGCCAACCTATCACTTTTCCATTTTCATCCAAAGCCCCTTTCAAGTACTGCGATGAAATGGTATGGAAATAGCTATGACGAATATCGTCCTCGCGTGACCATACAACCTGTACAGGATTCTTTATCGCTTTGGAAATCATTGCAGCTTCAACAACAAAATCCGGTTTCGCCTTACGTCCAAAACCCCCTCCCAAAAAGGTAACATTCACAGTCACATTTTCTATTTCAGTTTCCAAGAAATCGGCCACTTCTTTTCGAGTGCGCTGCGGTTCTTGAACAGGTGCCCAAATTTCACAAGTGCTTCCAATTACTTTGGCCACCGCATTGGGCACTTCCATTGGTGCGTGGACCAAATGTGGTAATTGATATCCCCCTTCAACAATCTTTGATGCTGTTCGAAAGGCTTTATTGATATCACCCGTACTCTTTTCTACCTTTCCCTTTTTATGAACCACATCAGTAAGTTCTTTCATAAATGCTTCGGAGTCATAGCTGGAATTATCGCCATTTTCCCATTCTACTATTAGAGCGTCCCTTCCTTTAAAGGCCGCCCAAGTATTGGTTGCAATTACGGCTACTCCGCCCAAAGGACCAAAGGCCTTTCGAAGGGTTGGAATTTCCACCACTTCTAAGACCCCCTTGATTTTTAAAGCTTCGGTTTTGTCAAAAGATTTAACAGTTCCAAAGGCCACTGGACAACGTTTAATGGCAGCAAATTTCATGCTGGGCACTCTCACATCCAACCCGAAAACTGCACCACCGCTAGATAAGTTTTGAACGTCTTTACTTGGTAAAGACTTACCGATATATTTAAAATCGCTGGGGTCCTTTAGCGTGACCTCGGTTGGCACTTCCATGGTTTTTGCCAATTCAACCAAATCGCCATACCCAATTTTCTTTCCACTTTCATGCACAATAAAATGATTCTCTGCATAACATTCCGTTGCAGCAACTCCCCATTTGGTGGCCGCCGCATTAATCAAAAGCACCTTTGTGGTAGCCCCTAACTGTCGCATGATATTATACATTAGACGAACACTTTTGGAACCATCTGTGTTCTGATCACCATATTTTGCATCTCCGGTAGCCTGTTTGATACTCACCTTGCTCCAATCGGCTTCCATCTCATCTGCAATGATGGAGGTAATGGAAGTTCGCACCCCTTGTCCCATTTCTGAACGCGAGGCCAAGAGGATGAGATTCCCATCTGAATTCAATTGAACGAACAAATTCGGATTGAATTCAATGATTTCTTTGGGTTTACAACCTTCGAATAATGTTGCGGTTGTTCCAAGTACAAGTCCGCCTGAGGCCAATCCCATACCCTTGATAAAGTTTCTACGGCTAATATTTTCAATCACGGTCATCGCACTTCCTTGTTTTTTGATTCAACGGAATGATTAATAGCGGCCTTTATGCGGGTATAGGTGCCACAGCGGCATATATTTCGTACCATAGCATTGTTGATGTCCTCATCGCTGGGGTTTTCGTTATTGTTGAGTAAGGCAGTAGCTGTTATCAACTGTCCCGATTGACAAAAACCGCATTGGGGAACATTGAGTTCGGCCCATGATTCCTGTAAACGTTCTAAGTTTTCCGTTTCCCCCTCAATAGTAATCAGTTCCCTCCCTTCCACGCTAGAGACGGGAGTCAGGCAAGAATTTATGGCATTTCCCTCCATCAAAACCATGCAGGCTCCACAAAGTCCCTTGCCACAACCAAATTTGGTCCCGGTGTATCCAATTACATCCCGTATTGCCCAAAGTAAAGGCATATCAGGCTCCACATCGATTTCATGCTTTTTCCCGTTAATTTTTAAAGTAACCATATTCTGATTTAGAGCGTTAACTATTTTTTTTTGGATTTTAACAATGGTAAAAGTTTGAATACATAGCCTGGGGTTTCAACGGAAATGTACAGATACCCATCAGGTCCTTGCTCTACATTTCGCAATCTACCGATACCTTCAAAGAGTTTTTCTTCTTTTACGATCTTATTCCCTTCAAGAACACATCGGTTAAGATATTCGAAACGCAGTGAGCCAGCCAAAAGATTTCCTTGCCAACCTGGGTATCTGTTACTGGTTACAAATGTCATTCCACAGGGCGCAATAGAAGGGGTCCAATTGTGCAAAGGAGATTCCATACCCTCTTTCTCCACCATGTTGGTAAAAACCGTACCGTCATAGTTCAGACCGTAGGAAATAATGGGCCACCCATAATTTTTTCCAACGTTTATGATGTTGATTTCGTCACCACCCCGTGGTCCGTGTTCATGTTCCCATAAGGCCTTCGTACTAGGATGAAAAGCAATGCCCTGTTGATTGCGGTGCCCATAGGAGTAAATGGATTTTACAGCATTGGGAGAGTTGAAAAAAGGATTGTCTTTGGGAACACTGCCGTCGTCATGAAACCTATGTATTTTACCACCTACTTTGGATAAATCTTGCGGATTTATATCACGTTCCCCTCTATCGCCTATTGTTACAAACAAATAACCATCATCATCAAACAACATGCGAGCCCCAAAATGAACATGTCTTTTGTTGTAGGGTGCCGCATCAAAAATTAGTTTGTCATCGCTTAACTGGTCATTTTTTAATGTATACCGGCGTACCATAGTGGTAACGGTCGTATCATTCTTTTCCACTTTTGGGTTGGCAAAAGAGAGGTACACAAAATTGTTTTCTTTAAAATTAGGATGGGGCAAGACCTCAAAAAGCCCCGCCTGAGTTTTGTGTCTCACTTCAGGGACACCCTTTATGATAAACTTTCGACCAGCAGCGTCAACTCGAAAAAGTCTTCCTGCTCTCTCTGTGACCAACATATCACCATTGGGCAGCCAGTTCAAATCCCATGGCACTTCAATACCGGAAAATATGGTGTCCAATTTTATGGTAAGTGTTTCGGTGACCAAAGTATCAGAGGTCAAAGTATTCTTTTCAACACCATAGCGCTCTACCCTTTCCACGCCCTTTCTAATATAGAGGGTTAGATTGTCTATCTCTTTTTCTGAGAGCAAAGTCTTCCATGAAGGCATTCCATCATTGATGTAACCTTCGGTAATAGACTTTTTAATACTGTCATATCCTTTTCCGTGGCTCCATTTCCTATCTGCAAAAGCTTCCATTTGTTGGCCGTGACAACCTGAACAATGCGCTTCAAAAAGGACTTTGGCAGCTAGGGTCGTAGAGTCAGCGGTTTCCTCTTTTGGAATTTCGGTTGTTTCCGCTTTAGCGGCTTTTTTCTTTTGGCTACAACCTATCAAAAACAACAGTGTCATTGCGAAATACAAAAAATAAGATCTGAACCCTCCTATTGCCATATTCTAATTTTTTGAATTGTTGAGCATATCCAATGCTACATCCACGATCATATCTTCTTGTCCGCCCACCATTTTTCGTTTTCCGAGTTCCGCCAAAATATCTCGAGCATCCAGTCCGTATTTATCAGCTGCACGTTCAGAGTGCAATAAAAAACTAGAATACACACCAGCATAACCCAAAGCCAGAGTTTCACGGTCTACACGAACTGGGCGTGTCTGTAAAGGTCTAATGATATCATCGGCGGCGTCCATCAATTGGTGTAAATCACTATTGTGTTCGGCTCCCATTTTGTTGAGTACGGCAATAAGCACCTCCAAAGGGCAATTACCCGCTCCAGCACCCATGCCTGCAAGAGAGGCATCCAATCGTGTTGCACCATGTTGCATGGCCACAATGGTATTGGCCACGCCCAAACTTAAATTATGATGGCAATGGATTCCGATTTCGGTTTTCGGATTCAAAACATCTTTAAAGGCTTTGATTCGATCGGCAACTCCATCCATCAATAGAGCTCCTGCAGAGTCGGTCACATAAACACAATCTGCACCATAAGATTCCATTAATTTGGCCTGTTTAGCTAAGTCTTTGGGTTCGCTCATATGCGCCAACATCAAAAATCCACCGACATCCATCCCTAGAGATTTTGCCTTTTCTATATGTTGTGCCGAAACATCGGCCTCGGTGCAATGGGTTGCAATACGCACACTCTCGACACCAAGGTCACGTGCTTTTTTTAGATCTTCAATTGTACCAATACCTGGGAGTAACAAGGTGGTTAGTTTGGCATGGTTTAGGTTTTCGGCAATGCCTTCCAACCATTCCCAATCGGTATGCGCGCCAAATCCATAATTGAAACTACCACCAGAAAGCCCATCGCCATGAGCTATCTCTATAGCGTCCACTTTGGCGTCATCCAAAATCCTAGAGAGATTTGAAATCTGCTCTTTGCTATATTGGTGCCCAATGGCATGCATACCATCTCTAAGTGTAACATCTTGTATGTATAATTTTTTACCCATGATTATGCATTTTGGTATTTTGAAAGTGCTATTTTTTCCGCCGTTGCTTTTGCCGCTGAGGTCATAATATCCAAGTTTCCAGCGTATTCTGGCAGATAATGCCCAGCTCCTTCAACTTCCAATAAAATCATTGTTTTTAATCCGTGACGATAACCTAGACCTTCTATAAAAACAGGTTTGCTTTCCGGAATGTCATCAAACTGTACTGATTGGTGCAAGCGGTAACCTGGTACATATTTCTGCACTTCGGCTACCATATCAGCAATACTTTCACTAATCTTATCCTTATCACCCTGCTCGCTCAGGGTCAATACGGTATCTCGCATCATCAAAGGAGGTTCGGCGGGATTCAAAACAATGATCGCTTTCCCTTTTTCTGCACCCCCCACTTTTTCTATCGCCTCTGATGTAGTCTCAGTGAACTCATCGATATTTGCCCTTGTTCCTGGTCCTGCAGATTTACTTGCAATCGATGCTACGATTTCTCCATAATGTACTTTTGCAATTTTTGAAACTGCCGCTACCATAGGTATGGTTGCCTGACCACCACACGTGACCATGTTTACGTTATCACCTTTAGTAATGGTTTGGGAATTTACCGGGGGAATAAGATATGGCCCAATTGCGGCAGGTGTCAAATCTATCATTTGTTTCCCTGGAAATGCTTTTATCTTTTCGTAGTTAAACAAATGTGCTTTCGCTGATGTTGCATCAAAGATGATAGTGATTTCGTTGAATTCCTCCATCCTTATAAGACCTTCCACACCTTCATATGTAGTTGATACCCCCATGCGTTCTGCTCTTGCAAGACCATCTGATTTTGGGTCTATGCCAACCATAACGGACATCTCCAAAACATCGGATGTCCTTAATATTTTTATCATCAAATCGGTACCAATATTTCCCGAACCGATTATGGCGCATTTTACTTTTTCCATACCTTAAGATTTACTGAATTTTACCGAAACGTTACCCAAACCACTAATTTTGGTAACGACTTCATCTCCTGGACTTACAACGGCCATTGGGCCAAGCGCACCAGAAAGTATAACATCACCAGCCTTTAAAGGTCTTCCTAATTTGGCAAAGGTTTTGGCCAGCCATAGGACCGCATTTATGGGCGAACCCATACAGGCAGCTCCCTTACCTTCAGAAACTATTTTACCGTTAACACTCATTTCCATAGTGCATTCTATTAAATCCAAGTTTTCCAGTCTTACAGGTTTATGACCCAATACAAAATGGCTTGCCGAAGCATTGTCGGCAATAGTGTCTGTGATTTTAATATCCCAATTTTCAATTCGACTCCCCACAATTTCAATGGCGGCAAGAGTGTAATCAATAGCGGAAATTACATCTGCTGCCCCAAGTTGTGGAGCATTCAGATCAGATTTCAACACAAAAGCGATTTCCGCCTCTACTTTGGGCTGCATAAGAAGGTTATAATCCATCTCCAAACCGTTTTCCACTTCCATATCATCAAAGAGTACCCCAAAATCCGGTTGGTCTACACCCAACTGTTTTTGCACAACAACCGAGGTCAATCCTATTTTACTGCCCACGATTCTCGCGCCAGACTTTACCCGATGTTCCGTATTTATATCTTGGATAGCATAAGCAGATTCCAAATCCTCCGTACCGATAAATTCCCGGATAGGGGAACAATAGGTTTGTGTTTGGGCCGCTCTATGCAATCTCTCTGCAGCTTCTTTGGTTTTTGCTTTCATTTTTAATCAATTTAGACCATTGAGTTGTTCGTGAATGTTGCCTTATCAAATTCCCTGAAAGTCATGGAAATCTTTGACAATTCGGGGAACATTTCTTTTAATTGTGTAATGACCTTTGTAGACAATTCCTTTTTCTGTTCCGTTGTTCTTCCTTCCAAAATATGGGCACAGATGTAGATGAAATCGTCGTTGGAGCCCATCGTAATGAAATGCTTGAAGGGAATGATTCTGACCATAACGTTATTGGAAAAACCATCTGTAGAAATTACGGTATTGTAAACTGTTTGTATAACTTGATCAGGAGCTTTCCTTTTCAATATCCTTTCTGAACATTCGATCACTAAATGGGGCATTTTCGTACTTTTTATGAAATTAATAATGAGGCAATCCAGACCAAAAAACCAGAGCATATACCTACCACCAATGTGCCTCTTGTATATAATTTATAACCTGTTTTCGTATCAAAATTTGACATGGAGGTCACTACCCAAAATCCGCTATCATTAGCATGTGATACTACGGCTGCACCTCCACCAATGGCCAAGACCACCAACACTTTTTGTAGCTCACTATCAAAACCTAAAGTGCCTAATAATGGGGCAATAATAGATGCTGTTGTGATCAACGCCACAGTTGACGAACCTTGTGCAGTCTTTATAACCGCACAAAGCATAAAAGGCAGCCAAATACCAAGATTTGCTCCTTGAACCAGGCCGGTAAGTGCATCAGCAATTCCGCTGCTTTGCAACACGGCACCAAATATTCCTCCTGCACCCGTAATCAATAGAATGTTGGATGCCTCACTCAGTGATTTTCCTATCCAACTGGTACCTGAAAATACTTTGTGATCAAATTTTTTAGGCAGGGTGAAAGCGAGGAGCATACCTATTAACAAAGCAATTACAGGGGTTCCAACAAATTGCAGGATCTCTATCAAAGTTCCTGTCAATTCTTCTTCGGAAAGTTGAAATTCCATTACCGATTTGATAAGAATAAGAAGGATGGGAACCAAAATGGGCAAAAAGGATTTAAAAGCATTTGGTGCATTTTCAAGTCGTTGCTCAACTTCTTCTGCGGTCACCTGTGGGTTAGGATCTATATAGTTTCTTTTGCCAATATATTTTGCATATATGATGGCCACCAATAGGGTTGGGATACCTATTATCAGGCCCAGAAGCATTACCAGACCCACATCAGCTTTTAAAATTCCGGCCGCCGCTATCGGACCTGGAGTAGGTGGGATTAAAATATGGGAGATAAATAGACCCAATTTTAAAGCTACGGCGGTTCCTGCCAGAGATAATCCCGCTCTTTTAGTTAGACTTTTATTGAGCGGTGCCAAAATGATGAAACCACTATCTGAAAAAACCGGAATTGATACCACAAACCCAACCATACCCATTGCCTCATGTATCCTCTTCTTACCAATGAGTTTTAAAACGACCTCGGCCAATTTATAAGCTGCCCCAGATTCTTCCAGAAAAGTGCCCATAATTACCCCTAGAATGATGACAAGACCTATTTTTCCCAATGTCGTCCCAAATCCTCCGTTAATAGATGCAACAATTGTATCAAAGGACATTCCTGAGGCAAGGGCAAAAAAGAAGGCAGCGGCCAACAAGGCCAAAAATGGGTGCACATCCCACTTTGCGGTAAGCAGAATAATTAGGAAAACACTAAGAACAAGCAACAGTAAAGTCATATTCAGTTGGTTTCAGTTGGATCAGAGGCTTCAAAATCTTTGACAAGAAAATCCATATCGGCTCCCAGATGTGCCTGCTGTACAGTTTTTGTGTACCAATACGGATATCCACGTTTCGCTTTTGAGGCTGGTTTTTTCCAATTGGCCCTACGTTTTTCCAATTCACTTTCGTCAACGTCCAACTGTAATAGTCGCTTTGGAACATCCAAAATGATGGTATCCCCATTTTCTACCAAGGCCAACGTACCACCTACTGCAGATTCTGGGGAAACATGTAAAATAACGGTGCCAAAAGCAGTACCGCTCATTCTTCCATCTGAAATACGTACCATATCGGTAATGCCTTTTTTCAGGAGTCTCTCGGGCAGGTCCAAATTCCCAACTTCCGGCATTCCCGGATACCCCACCGGACCAACGGTTTTTAACACCATTATGCTTTTCTCGTCAATTTCCAGCTCAGGATCATCAATTTTATTCCTAAAGTCTTCCATATCATCAAAAACAACCGCTTTACCCTTGTGAATCAGTAGTTTACCAGATGAAGCCGAAGGCTTTATAACCGCTCCATTTTCGCAAAGGTTGCCATATAAAACCGCGATTCCGGCTTCCTTTTGAAGAGGTGTATCGATATGTCGTATGACCTCCTCATTAAAGCAAACAGCATCTTCGTTGTTGTTCCCCAAGGTTTTTCCGTTGACGGTAAGTGCGTTATTGTGCAAATGGGATTTCATATGGTTCAGTACCACGGGTAATCCACCGGCATAGTAAAAATCCTCCATAAGATACTTGCCGGATGGCATGAGGTTGACCAAAAGCGGAATCTTACTACCTAAATCATCAAAATCCTGTAACTTGAGGTCAACGCCTATTCTACCTGCAATGGCTTGAAGATGTATAATGAAATTGGTGGAACCCCCTATTGCCGCATTGATTTTTATTGCATTTTCAAAAGCTTCTCGCGTGAGAATTTTAGACATTTTTCGGTCGGCTTGAACCATTTCCACAATCTGTCTCCCAGATAGTTGAGCCAACGTTTTCTTTCTTGAATCCACAGCGGGAATGGCGGCTGCCCCAGGTAAGGTCAATCCCAAGGACTCTGCCATACATGCCATAGAAGACGCAGTACCCATAGTGGTACAATGCCCTTCGCTTCTTGCTGAACAGACTTCGGCATCTTTCAAATCTTTTTCAGTAAATCCTTCAGTGTTTATTTTTTCTTTAAGCTTCCACACATATGTACCATTTCCTATTCTAGTACCCCTAAACATTCCATTCATCATGGCACCACCAGGAACTACAATGGTTGGTAAATCAACACTTGCTGCGCCCATAATGGTTGCAGGAGTAGTCTTGTCACAACCTGTCAGTAGCACTACACCATCTAATGGATTAGCTCTAATACTTTCTTCGGTATCCATGCTCATTAAATTTCGAAAAAGCATGGCCGTAGGTTTGATAATGGTCTCTCCGGTACTTACAATTGGGAACTCCAACGGATAACCTCCAGCTTCCAAAATTCCCCTTTTAACGGATTCTGCCAAAAAACGAAGATGTGTATTGCAAGGAGATAGCTCAGACCATGTATTGCAGATTCCTATAACCGGTTTGCCATAGGTGTCTTCGGGTAGACCTTGGTTTTTTCGCCATGCCTTGCGATGTACAAAGCCACCTTTTCCTCCTGCCGAAGGAGCAAACCATTGTTGACTTCTTAATTTTTTCTGGGAATCTTCGTCCATAGGGCTAAACCACGTTAAATTTTAATTCACCCAATATGCCAAAGGATGCATGCACTGTTTCACCTTTTTTGATATGGATGGCAGGTGTTGCGGCCCCAGCAAGTACAATCATGTCTTTTTTGAGTTCCTGGCCATAAACCAGTGCTAGTCGTGAAGCTTCTACCAAGGATTGCAGTGGATTTCCCAAAATAGCATTTGAGTTTCCCGATTTGCTAATTGTTCCGTTAATACCTATGTCTATGGACAAATTTGAAACATCTGTATTAGGCGCATGCCACTTTCCAATAGCATAACCTGATGAGGAACAGTTGTCAGCAATGACATCTTCCAGCGAAAACTTAAAATTTCGGTATCTGGAATCTATAATTTCAATTGCTGGAGCAATGCCACCTATAACAGAGCCAATTTCATCAAGGGAAATTGGTATTTTAATGTCTTTTTTGAGCAAGAATGCGAGTTCGGGTTCCGCTCTGGGATGTATAAAGTTTTTGCTTGGCATATCGCCATCCACTTCAATCTCCATTGCATCTGTAAGTCTGCCCCAAATCAGGTCATGCACACCCATCTGCTCCATTTTTGCCTTACTGGTAAAACCCATTTTGAGTCCAACTAATTTTTCACCTCGACGATAGCGTCTTTTCATACTTAGGGCTTGGATTGTATAAGCGTCGTCTAAATTGATTTTTGTAGTGTTGCTTATCTGCGATATAGATGTAGCCGTTTTAGCGGCATCATCTAAAATGATGGAATAGTCCTTTATGTTCATGTAGAGTGTGATTTCCGAACAGCACATTAAAAATGTTGAATGTTCTGTTCACCAGTGCTAACTATTTTTGGTTTACCAGACAATTGGAATCCAAACCGTCATTTCAGCTCTCCCACGGTTCGACCATGCGAAATAGGGAACAAATGAGGTTTCATATTGCTTCCATTCGGGTTCCTGGATTTTTCGATACATTTTGTTTTCCTTGGTCTCCCGAAGCAATACCTCACCATCAATTGTAGTGACCCCACCTAACAAATCAGGTTTATGATTTGCGGTCAATTGAGTGTTCTTGTCGATATAGACATCAAGTATTTTTGTGTTTTCTGGAAGGTCCGGAGATTCAATGCAATATACCAGCGGCCCTCTTTTGATGGCTACCTGATTACGGACTTCTTCAATGAGTGGGTGCCCTTCAATAAAATTGACATCCATTGGTATTTCAATAGTGACCACATCACCTTGTTTCCATATACGTTCTACTTTTGCGAAAGTACTGGGCACCACATCAGCTCCTACTTCCTTACCATTTACCAAGATCTTTGTGCCTTCTGCCCATTCAGGGATACGAAACAACATTTCAAAAGGAGTCTCTTTGGCTTCTTCGATCGTGATTTTCACATCTCCGCTCCAAGGGTAGTTGGTTTCTTGCTTTAGTTTAAGTGTAGAGCCATCGGCCAATTTTGTGTTTAGTTTATTTCCACCATAAAGATTTACAGCAATTCCATTTCCAGATTTACTGTAAGCCCAACCAGATAGTTTTGCAATAGTCCTTGCCAGATTTGGCGGACAACAAAAAACTGGAATATAAGGTACACGTTCGGCTCTTTCCGTAGTGGCGTGTTCATAATCCCTACCCTCTTTACCTTGGTGCATCCGCAAAGGGTTGGCATAGAAATAATCTTTTCCTTCAACACTTATACCCACTAAAGCACTATTGTAAAGAACCAGTTCCATAATGTCAGCATATTTGGCCTCTCCTTTGGCGGCCAACAATCTATAGTTGAACATGGCATTGGAAATATTTGCACAAGTTTCATTATAAGCTGTTGAATTTGGCATTAAATAATCTTCTTGAAATGCCTCATGAACCATGTCATATCTACCGCTTGGGCTTTGACTCGCACCGTGATGTGTTTGCCCCTGCGCTCCTGTCAAGTACATTTTCTTTCCGGTAGAGCTTGACCAAATTCTTTCTAAGGCATCGATGAGTTCTTGTTCTCCTGTTTCTGCATATACATCCGCGGCACCTGCCCATAGATAGTTTGCCAAAACAGCGTGCCCCTTGGCTTCACTTTCTTCTCTAAGCGGAGTACGCATTTGATTGTGATCCCCTAAAAAATTTGCATTTACCGTAGGATGTGGATCCATGGGAACGGAACCTCTCATGGTTACAAAAATATCGGCCAGTTCTAAGTATTTTTTGTCTTTTGTGGTTCTGTAAAGTTCAACTAGACCCATTATTTGTGATGGATTAAATCCGAATCGCGCCATATCGGGATCTCTGGGCTGAAAAACGGAATATACATAGTCAGCATTTTTAATAGCGATTTCCAAGAAATTAGTCTTACCCGTGACACGATAATGAATGGATGCACTTGTGTAGAGATGCCCCATGTTATAGAGTTCATGATGATGCATATTTTGCCATCTTGGGACTCCTTTTAACTGCACATGTGTGGAAAGATAACCGTCCGGTTCTTGTGCTTTACCAATAACCTCGATGATTTCGTCCAGATCATCCATTAATTTTTCATTGCGGTTTTGGGCATATAGATACATGGTGGATTCCATCCATTTATAAAAATCACCATCATGCCACCATTTCCCGCCAGCTTCCCCTTCAATCATACCTGCAACTTTTTTAAAGTTGTCATAGGCAAAACCGATATCACCTTTGAAAATGGTTCCCATATGGGGAATCATGACTTTTTCTGCCATTTCGAATTTTTCTGCCCAAAAACCATCCGTCCATTGGCAATCACCTATTTCAATACTTTTCAGTTTTAGGTGTGGACTGTCATTGTGATTGAGAATACCACCACTACGGTCAAAGTTTGCGGCCATTTCTTCAGTGACCACCGAACCGCTCTGCTTTTTTTCTTGGTTGTCCCCACAAGAGCTCAGCACGGTAAGTCCTAATAGGATACAGCATACATTTTTCATTGTCATATGTGTAGTTTTTATATTTTTTTAATATTTAAGTGGTAGCCAAACACTCATGTCGGTTTTGCCCCGATTGTTCCACGCGAAGTAGGGTATCAACTGGATTTTTGTCTTCTTAAATTCTCTTTTGCTCAAGGGCTTGTACAGGGTATTTGACCAATCTGAATTTTGAAATATTTCCGCCTCACCTTCTAAAACCGTAGACCCAGCCAATAAATTTTTGTCAAATCGTGATTGAAAAGTAATGTCCTGCGGAATCACCACTTCGTTTATAGCAACTCCTTCGGGTAAATCCACTGATTCCAAACAGTAAACTAGTGGGCCTCGCTTAACGGCAACCTGATTGTATGTCTCCTCTATACTTGGGTTGGCCGCAATAAGTTGTGCCGGCATTGGCAAGTTGATTTCTACGACATCTCCTTTTTTCCATTTACGTTTTAAATCAAAGTAGCTTCCAGATTCTGGAAGAGTACTAATGGTCTGACCATTAACTTTTAAATCCGCCATGGTCGCCCAGCCCGGGATGCGTAACATTAAAGAAAAATCTTTATTTTTTTCAACCGTATCTACGGTAATTTTAATATTGCCGTCCCAAGGGTAATTGGTCTGCTGTGTCAAAGCAATGGTAGAACCATCTTCCAACTTGGTATTTAATTTGTTGCTGCCATAAAGGTTGACCCAAACGCCTTTTTCCGAGGTGCTGTATGCGTAATTGTTCATTTTCGCAATGGTTCGGATAATGTTCGGTGGACAACAAAAAACGGCCATGTATTCCGACCTTTTGCCCAAATCACGTCCTGTATGTGGATGGCCTTCAATAAAACGTGTAGGATTGGTATAAAAAAAGCTCTTGCCATCCAAGGCCACTCCAGAAAGGGCGCTGTTGTAGAAAACCAATTCCATTATATCAGCGAACTTTGCATCGCCATTCAAAAGGAACATACGCCAGTTCCACATGGCATTACCAATATTGGCACAGGTTTCATTATAGGCCCTTAGGTTTGGCAATTCATAATCTTGACCATAAGATTCTGATACCACATCATGGTTTCTTGATACGCCCCAATGGTTGGGTCCCGTTCCACCATGTACATACATTTTTTTATTGGCGACGCTTTCCCAAATATTTTCTAGACTGGCTAAAAGCGCCAGCTCGCCCGTCTCTGAATAAATATCGGTCACTCCACAGTACATATAATTTCCATGTCCAGCATGACCTACTGCTTCTGTCTCTTCCCTAAACGGGGTGCGTTTTTGACTATGGTCAAGACCTCTATGCGCTTTTGCTCCACTTTTATCAGTAGAACCTAGCATATCGACAAAAGTTTCTGCTAATTCAAGGTATTTTTTTTCACCAGTAGTCCGGTACATTTCTACCAATCCCATGTAATGGGGCGGATTCCAATCTATAGCTGCCAACTCCGGAGACGGTTCTTTAAAGTTATCGTAAATCATATCACTCGCTTTGATGGCGATATCCAAGAAATTACGCTTCCCCGTAATTCGATAATGACTACAAGCAGCCGTCATTAAATGGCCAAAATTGTAGAATTCATGGTCAAAATCTACTTCAAAAGGACCGTTCATGGTTTTGAATACCTGTTGATCGGTTCTGGGGAACCTTTTAATTCCATGACCAATTTGTATTTGTGTATGTAGGTATCCATCTTCCCGTTGGGCCTTTGCAATAACATCTATGATTTCATCCATCAGCTGATCAATACGCTCGTCTTTGGAAATGCTGTAGGTATAGGCAAGTGCTTCTACATATTTATAGAAATCACCATCAAGGAATGAAAACCCCCTTGATTCCCCCTCTTGTAATCCAGCTGCAACCTTAAAGTTGTCATAAGCATGCATAATGTTGGGGTCTTCCATCATTGCCTTTAAATGTGGTATCATGGCATCCCGACATACTTGCTGCTTTTCAGCCCAAAAACCATCCGTCCAAACACAGTCCTCAAAGTCAATGCTTTTTAATGCCATGTATGGCGTGTCGGCATTGTTGATGAGTCCTTTTTCTTGAGCGGGCAATAGATTGAAGATGAGAATGGAATAGAAGAAAAAAAGTATTTTTTTCATGTATTTGATTTTATGCAGTAGTTCTATGACCACTTGTATAAAATCAAAAATACAGGTATGCTTTACAGGTTACGTTGCAAAATTTAACCCTTACTTAACGTATTTTCACCTATTTTCACCCTAACAGACATATAAGGGTTATTTTAGTTTTACTAAGGATTGGTTTACATTGAAATTATCAATTGCCCCTAATATTCGTTCGTAGTTTCGGTCAATAATCTAGCCGTTTGACAGCAACATAAAGGGGGCCTGTAGGTAGACGATTTACTTTAAAAAAAGCATGAAAATTGCCTTCTCCCTGAGGCAATGAAACATTATCAAAGACCACTCTTTGCTGACCCTTTTTAATAGGTTGTTTAAGGTGTATATTTTGATACTTGATATGAGCCATCCCATCTGACAGGATATCAGGAAGGTCAAGACTTACTTGATAAATTCCAGCTTCAGTTTGTACTCGCCAATGACCCAACTGATTTTTAGAAATTACCCGTGGGCCTCCCCAATCAAAACGGGAAAGGTGCACAACTGGCTGTATTCTGGCACCTAAATGTATTCTCTGAATACCCTTTGAATCCCGTTCTTCAGTAACCTCGTCAAACCAATTTTCATATTTTTCCAATAAATTCTCCACGATTTCAGGATGCTTTTTTGCAAGATTGAGTCGCTCACTAGGGTCTTCTTCTATATCATACAATTCTAAATTAGAAAGTACTTCTTGTAGTTCTTCATCCTTGGGCTGGTATAAGATGCCATGTGGGAAATCATGTGGACTAACTAGTTTGTACTTTTGGGTACGTACTGCAAAATGCATGTATTTGAAGGGGGTTGGTCCATAATGCATTTGGGTAAAATATGATCGGTCACCAAAATCAAACTCCTGATTCTTCCATAATGATAAAAGTGATTTACCATCAATTTTTATTTTGCCTGGGGAATCGATTTTACAGACTTCCAAAATAGTGGGAAAAATATCGATTACGGTGCCCATGGTTTTCAAGGTTTGTTCTGGCTTGATAATACCAGGCCATCGCACATAAAAAGGCACGCGAATACCACATTCATACACGCTCGTTTTTGTTCCTCGGAGATTGGCGACCCAACGCCCGGGATAAACATCGTTCTTTGTTCTCCGATTCCTAGGACCATTATCTGAAAGAAAAATGACCAGCGTATTTTCTTCAATGTCCAATTCCCTTAACTTGCTTAGCACACGGCCTACATTGTAATCAATATTGTCGATCATGCCATAAGTGCGAGCATTGTCTTCGTGTAAGCCCATTTTTCTATAGGGTTCAGCTCGTTCTTCGGGAACTTGTAGTGGAAAGTGAGGTAGATTTGTTGCCAAGTAAGCAAAAAAGGGCCTTTTGTCTTTCTTGCTGATAAAATCTAAAGTGGCCTCGGTAAAAATATCGTCACAATACCCCTTATATTTTTTTGAGCTATTGTTGTGTTCTAGAATAGGATCGAAATAGGTATTCCCGGATGGTCCTGCTGCCTGTCCTATTCCTCCCCCTTTATGTACAAGCGCCTCTTGAAATCCTTGGTCCGTAGGGCGCATTGGGGCATTATCACCCAAATGCCACTTTCCAAATATACCAGTGCGATAGCCATACTCACTAAGAATTTCGGCCAACGTTATTTCGGAAGTGTTCATGAAATGATCTACTTGAGTAACCGCCGTAACTCCGGTTCGATATGGATATCGACCTGTTAAAACCGCAGCTCTAGAAGCAGAGCAGTTGGGATAGGCCAAAAAGTGTGTCATTTCTATCCCTTCTTTTCCAATAGATTCCATATTCGGTGTCTTCAAATAGGGATTGCCATGGGCACCTATATCGCCATACCCCTGATCATCAGTCATCATGATTAGGATGTTAGGTCGTTCTTGGGTGTACACCATATTGTTACCAAAAAGACAAATTGATAGCACAAGAAAGTTTACTATTGACCATAGTTTCGTTGTATTGAACATTTCATTGACCTTTTCCTTCACTTTTTTGTTTTTTACCAATTGGTGTAAGACCCGTCCCGTTTCCTTAGGCGAGGGGTTTCTACCGGTTTAAATTTTGTTGACAAGGCCAATTCCTCATTAAATTCTACCCCGAGGCCGGGAGTTGAGGGCACTATGTAACGAGAACCAGCTAACTTTGGTTGAACTGGGTAAAATTCTTTATTGTTTGTACCTGACTGTTCGACTGGCGTGTTGATTTCTTCCAACCACGCAAAATTGGGACAAGCCGCAGCCAAATGTATTGATGCAGCGGTACAAATTGGCCCCAATGGATTATGGGGCATTAAATCAATATAGTGTACCTCTGCCATGGCGGCTACTTTCATTGCCTCAGTCAATCCTCCAACATTGCATACATCTACTCTTGCAAATTGCGTTATACCTCCTTCGATATACGGCCTAAACTGCCATTTACTTGCAAATTCTTCCCCAATCGCAAAGGGTACATTTACCATTTTACGAAGACTTTGATAGGCTTCTGGGGTTTCATCCCGAATAGGCTCTTCAATAAAATCCAATGTTCCAACTGGCATTCGTTCCAGAAAAGAATAGGTTTCCGCTGCCGAAAGCCTGTGATGGTAATCGATCCCAATGGTAGGCTCAGGGCCAATCTCTTTTCTGAGGCTCGTAACCCATTGGGCCACTTTAGCAATAGATTCCCTTGGCTCAAAAATTCCCTCGCTGTTGGCCTCGTACTCCGCAGGCGCAAGACGCAACACATTCCATCCTTCCTTTATTAAATTCTTTGCCCGTGTTAGTAGCTCTTCCTTGCTTGTAAATCGTAAAGAAGCAAAGCAGTCGACATGATTTCGTTGTTTACCCCCTAAAAGTTCATAAACAGGTACGCCATATGATTTTCCTTTAATATCATGAAGCGCAATATCAACCGCAGAAATAGCTGCAGTTAGAACACGGCCTCCTTCAAAATATTGACCTCTATACAAATCTTGCCATATTGCACCGATTTGATGTGGGTCTTTGCCAATCAAGCTTGAACAAAAATGGTCAATGGCACCCATTACGGCCAATTCCCTTCCTGAAAGCCCCGAAGCTCCCCACCCATAAATTCCGGAATCGGTTTCTACTTTGATAACCAATTGGCTACCAAAACCAATATTTATTGGGAATGTCTTTACCGCCGCTATTTTCATACATCACTTTTTATTGGACCGATTTTTTGGTCAATTCTATTCTTTTCACTTTTCCTACAACTACCGAGAAGGAAAGAAAACCTAAAATGGTAATTCCACCTATAAAAAATAAGGCGGGACTGAAGTCCCCATCCTTTACCAAAACTCCTATTACCACGGGTATGATTATAGCGGACAAACCACCTATTAAATTAAAAACGCCACCTACCAATCCTATCAAGTGTTTAGGTGCCATCAACGAAACGAATACCCATGTGATGGAAGCTAGACCATTTCCAAAAAAAGCCAAGGTCAGAAAGAAAATTACGAAAAAGGTGCTATCGGTAAAATTGGATCCAATGATGGATACCGATAAGAGTAAACCGAATAATACAGGAGCTTTACGTGACATCTCTATGGATTTCCCCTTTTTTATCAGATAATCAGATGTGAAACCAGATAACAAAACACCGGCAAAAGCAGCTAGAAACGGAACCGAAGCCAAAAAGCCCGATTTGATAAAATCCAATCCACGATATTCTACCAAATATGTTGGGAACCAAGTCAAGAAAAATATAGAAACCGATCCAACACAGAATTGACCGAGATATACACCCCATAATTTTCTGTACTTGAAAGCCTCAGCCAGATCTGACCAGCTAAATTTGGTTTTTTCGTTAGAGGCAACATCCGCCTTTACAAGACCTCCACCTTTTTGAATATGGTGTAACTCTTCCGAACTAACGGATTCATGCTTATGAGGGTCCCTATAAAACATGTACCATATTACAGCCCAAACAATTCCGATTATCCCGGAAACAATAAACAACCCACGCCAGCCCAATTGATCTTGAATTATAGCTAGGACGGGAAACAAAAATGCCAGTCCAATAAATTGACCAGAAGTATAAATGGCAATTGCAGATGCCCGTTCATTCTCTGGAAACCATTTTGTAACAATGGAATTGTTTGCTGGGTACGCTGGGGCTTCAAAAATGCCGATGCTTGCCCGTAAACCAAGTAATACAATGAAAGAGTTCACAAATCCCTGAACTAAGGTAGCAATAGACCAAAAGAAAAGCATTAACCCATATAGCAAACGGGCACCTACTTTATCTACCAAGATACCCCCTGGAATTTGGAGAGCAACATATGTCCATCCAAAAGCTGAAAAAATCAACCCCACTTCCACCGAACTAAGCTCCAACGATTCCTTTATGGCAGGTGCAGCAACAGATATGTTGGTTCTGTCCAAATAATTGATAACAACACTACCAAAAATCAAGGCCAGAATATTATATCGTTTTTTAGACATTTTTAGTAAGTCTGGTTTTCTAATACCAATAAGGGTACAGATTTTGTGCGCCATATGCTCTTCATTTCAGGCGGCGCTTCTTGAGTCATAAATAATGCAGAACCGATTACAATATCATCATCACCATCATCATCAATATCTCCGGCATCCATAACCATCCATTTGCCCATGTAGGTTTCAGGAACAGTGGTTCTTCTGAACTCTAACCTGCCAATGTTTTCAAAAAAAACAAACCCTTCCTGTGGCCTATTTTTGTAATCAGGAAAATAGGCTATAGCAGCTATATCTAAATCATGATCCTTATCAAAGTCCTTAACGATTGCTTTGAATGGCCCGTTAATGGGTAAAAACAATAGTTCTTCATATGCCCCTTGTTCATCCCCTTCATAAAATCTAATACCGTGGTAATTTTTAGCTATTGGTGTATAATCGCCGTTATCACCGTTAACATAAAGAATATCTAAAATCCCATCTTTATTAATATCCGTTAGGTTAAAGTAAGTGGACCCATATGAAGGTGGAAAACGAAGTAAGGTATGTTCTTCAAAATTTCCATTCCCTTTATTTTCATAACGCAATATTTTTTCATCTCCTTGAGCAACTAGTGCATAAATATCTGGCAATCCATCTTTATTGTAATCATGCACTACAGTCCTAATATTGCCTGCATATTCATTTAGTTTATGCTCTATTGGTTCTGTATCCACGTTTTCATACCACGACAAACCACCAAAATTCAACCCAAAACAGGAAATTATGAAATCATCATTATTATCTCCATTTAAATCCGCAATTTGAACATCGGTTGCCCTTTTGAGATCAGACACTAATATTCTTGGTTCACCAATGGAATCTTTTTTTACTGGAATGTGGCCATATGTACTTTTAGCTTCATCTGTAGGCATGAAATTACCCATACTTAAAAATCGATAGCCATTACCATATTTTTTAAAATCCATGATGCCGCCAGGAACTACAAAAGAATCTATTTTATTACCCTCATAGCTCATATTAAAAACACTTCTTTTTGCGGCATCTGCAAAGTATAGAGTGTTCAGTTTTTCGTCAATTTTAACAAAGGTAGTTGCCGCTGCATGACCTTTTAAATCAAAAACTTTGGACTTAAATAGACTCGTGTCAATTTTGGCTGTTGGCCTCTTTTTATCAATAGGTAATTGGTATGGTGCTTGTTCAATATAGTATTGGTAAAGTTTATCTTGTTCCTCTTTGGTCACACTGTTCATAGGCATTCTGCTCAACATATCCGGAAGGAGTAAGTTCCATGTTCCCTTGTTTACTTCGCTTGGTTTGGGAGTTAAATGACAACCACTACATAAGCGCTCTGCCAAAAGTTCACCTTCAGTTTTCTTCTTTGGAATTTTACAAGAAACCAAAGAAAACAGTACCAAAGTGGGTAGGAAAACATTCCAAAATTGAAAGTTATTGATCATCTAAAAAACGGTCTGGCTATTACTATTTACTTTCCCCATCAATATATTTTGATTGATCTCGGAATTTGTCCATGCGGTCAATGTCCACTTTCTCGAAGGCCTTTTTCAACATCCAACGTGGCCGTTCCAAGGTCAATTCCCAGGCAAAGAGTTCTTTGAACATTTCTTTTACCATTTTTGGATGCTTGGATACCAAATTATGGGTCTCAGAAATATCATTTGGAATGTTATAGAGTTCCGCCGGTCTATCTGGATATCGAATAAGTTTCCAATCGCCTCTACGGATTACGCCCCTAGTATCTTTCCTCCAAAATAAGACTTCATGAGGCCTTTCCGTATTTTCTCCGGTTATATATGGAAGCAGGTCCACGCCATCTGTTCCTTTGATGGTTCTTACATCGCCCCCACCAATAGCGAAAAAAGTAGGAAGCAGGTCCAAAGTACTTATTGGATAGTCATATGTAGTGTTTGCACCTGTATTATTCGGCCATTTTATTAAAAAAGGCACCCTAATACCGCCTTCCAGGTGGCTAGATTTAGTACCGCTAAGTGGAAAGTTAACTCCAGCATTTTTGTCTGTAGGGCCACCATTATCATTTGTAAATACTACTAAGGTGTTTTTATCAATCCCTAATTCCTTAAGCTTGTCCAAAACCTTACCGCAGGCGCGGTCAAGGGCCAGGGTCATTGCCGCTACAATTTTTCGTTTTCCTTTAAGCTCTGGAAATTGGTCAAGGTCTTCCTTGGTTGCATCCATAGGGGTATGTACTGCATTGAACGACAGTATGGTGAAAAATGGTTTTTTCGCTTTAGCATTTCGTTCAATAAAATCAATAGCCTCCATGGCCAATGCATCTGTAAGATATTGTTCGGGTTCCACAAAGTTGCCAAAGCCTCGTTCCATCAAATCCATTTTCTGGGCTGGAATATTGGAATATGGAAAATAGCTTCTAGCACCTCCTCTAAAACCATAAAATTCATCAAAACCGCGTTTTACAGGATGAAATCGGTCATCACCACCTAAATGCCATTTACCATAAAAAGAAGTGGTATATCCCATTTTTTTCATGTAATCAGCTATAGTTACTTCTTCAACTGGAAGGCCCATTTCTCTACCATCAGCGGCGGAAACGGCACTCATAAAACCTGGTACATTATTTTCTTCAAAACCAAATCGTTGCTGATATCTGCCTGTTATCAAACCGGCTCGGGAAGGGCCGCAAGTAGGGTCTGAAACATAACCCTGTGTGAAGCGTACAGCTTGCTTGGCCAACTTATCCAGATTTGGGGTTTTCATAATCTTGCTGCCGTGAAAACCAAAATCGGCATAGCCCGCATCATCAGAGAACAAAAGCACAATATTGGGTTTTTCTTGAGCGATGACCAGTTGTTGTACAAAACAGAGCAGGAATACTATTTTCAATTTATTCATCATCGTTTTTTAAAAACTATTTAGTTTGTATGTTATGATGGGTTGTTGGTTGATTCCAAAAATTAGACTATCATCCAGTTTCAGTATTTTTTTTATGTCGCCTTTCAATTTAAGTCCTGATACCGATTGTTTTACGTAATCAAAATCACCCTTACCATTGCCTTTCAATAAAACACCATAATTTGCATCCGATCTTCCAATACTTATTTTAAAATGACTGTTATTTCCGCACAACAGTACGTCTTGATGACCGTCATTGTCATAATCCAAAAACTGGATGGCATTAACCGGGGCATATTGCGCCTGAATGGGGAGTTCTCTTATAATATAACTTCCTTTGGAATCACTTAAAAAGAGTGCTGTTTTTAGATGATTAACCATGAGTTTATCTGCATTTTCTAGCTCTTCAGAACTAAAAATCGATTCCATAGTTTCATTGGCATAACTTTCATAGTTGGTATACTTACTTCCCAAATGACTTAATTGTTTCTTTAATTCTTCTCGGGAAACTTCTGGATATGATTTGCCCTGTTTATAATAGTTCAAAAAGGGGTCTATGGAACCGTTCCCGTCAAAATCGGCATAGAACAATTCAATTGGTTCATTTTCTGAAGCTACATATTGTGTGTTCAAACCAACATTGCCCACTATAAAATCGGGTATTCCATCTTCATTGATGTCGGCCGATTCAATTGTGTTCCACCAGCCATTATATTCTTTTTGGAGGTATTCTTTGGTTTGGTTTTCAAACTTACCGTTCACATATGCAAAAATGGAAACAGGTGACCATTCACCAATAACTATCAATTCTTTTGTCCCATCTTGATTCAAATCAAGCCACAGGGCATCTTTAATAGCACCAAACTGTTCCAATTGTGGGGCAATTTCTTTGATTTTGTCAAAAAAATGGCCTTCACCATCATTAACCATGAGTTGAGGTTTGGCGTTCTCAGGGTATCGGCCAGGAACAAACCCACCACCGATGAACACATCTGGATGCCCATCTTGATTGAAATCTTCAATCGCCAAGGTTTGGGAGGATGAAAATGACACAGGTAGAGCATTGCTGATTTTAGCAAAATTTCCTTCGCTATTGCCAAGATATAGCCTGTCTTGTAGGGCTTCATCTGCTTTATCCAATAAATGATAACCACCACTTGCTACATAAATATCATTATATCCATCTTTATTGGCATCAAAAATAACAGCATCAGTGTCATGACTCTTTGCATCGGCAATAGCAAGATTTTTAAAACCAGTATGTTCTGCAAAACCTCCAGATGCATTTGCCAAGTAAATCTTAGCAGGATAACCGGTGGACCCACCCACAAAAATATCCTGCAGGCCATCTGCGTTCAAATCTCCCTTGACCATACTTGGACTATCATGAGACAATTCGGAGGTAAGTAAAGCCTGCCTGTCAAAATCAAGAATATTAATTTCCGGGTCCTTATATGCTATCAACGACCTTGTTTGTGTAAAAATCGGTTTGGCATTCAATTGCTCAGAAAATGTTTTCTCGGCACTTTGTTCATTTAATATTAAAGTTTGATTGGCTTTTACATTTAACTGTATCTCCTGTTTGCTACTTTCCCATATCACCTTTAAGGAATCAACAACTGTTATATTTCCAAGACCAAAATGCAATACCTCACTAACAGCTGACAAATAACCTCTTGACGGAAACTGGCTTACTTCCTGCATTTGACCGTCATAAAATAGCTGTACTTTTGCACCTATCCCATTTGTATTCTTTTGTTCACCTTTAAGACGTATGGACAAATAATTACCGCCTAGTTCATCAGCTTGATTCTCATAAATAAAAGCGGGCTTGTTAATGTTATTGACTATCATGTCTAAATCCCCGTCATTATCCAAATCCGCATATGCTGCGCCGTTACTATTGGAGACTTCATTCATTCCCCAATCCAAAGTGACATTTGAAAAGGTCAAGTTTGCATTGTTCTTGAAGACATAGTTTACGAAATCCGATTTTGGGGCCTGTTTCACCAATTTCAATACTTCTTCTCGCTTCAACATATCCTTTCCCTTGGTAAAATCATCCATATAATTGATAAAATCCATATTGGTAAAATCACGAAAGTAGCCATTCGTAATATGCAGATCCTTCCATCCATCATTGTCAAAATCGGCCAATAACGGAGACCAACTCCAATCAGTTTTATCAATTGCAGCCAGCTGTCCAATTTCACTAAAGGTTCCATCCCCATTGTTCAATTGGAGCATATTGCGCATGTTCTGATGATGAAAGCCTTTTTGCACCATAACATCATACTTGGTATAACTGTCATGCATCATCAAAAGTTTTTGACGTTCATTGCTTTCTGGGAGCATATCCAAAGTTATTATGTCAGCAAGCCCGTCATTGTTTACATCAGCAATATCATTGCCCATTGAGAATTGGGAAGTATGTCCCATGCTTATTTTAATTCTGTCAGAAAATGTTCCATCTTGGTTATTTATGTACAGATAGTCAGGAACATCATAATCGTTGCAAACATAGAAATCCGTCCAACCATCATTGTTGACATCTCCCATACCGATACCTAGTCCAAAGGTCAGTGCCGTTCCGCTTATTCCTGCTTGCTCGGTAACATCTATGAATTTTTCGTTCGTTTGCTTATAAAGACGCACTCCCATAAGAGAATCAGGGATTCGTAGCATTTTTTCAGCCGCTGTCTTACTTTGTTCTGGTAAAGATTGTGGATTGTGGTTCAATAAGAGCATATCCAAATCTCCATCTTTGTCGAAATCAAAAAAATATCCCTGATTACTAAATGCAGGACTATCCAAACCATAGTCAGCGGCTTTTTCTTCGAATGTTGGGATACCGTTTTTATCGTTCCCTGTGTTTATAAAAAGTTGATTTTTCCGTTGAGAAGGAGGTAAAGCACCTGAATAGCATTGATAGAGATCCAATCTGCCATCACCATTTATATCCACATGTGTTACTCCAGTTTTCCAAGTTCCCTTTCTTGGCTTTAGCCCAGCAATTTTACTTACTTCTTCAAACTGCATGTACCCTCTATTAAGGTAAAACTTATTGGTGCTCATACTCGAGGTAAAATAGAGATCTATAAGATCGTCTCCATTAAAATCGCCGGCTGCCACCCCACCACCATTGTAAAAATATTCATAAATCAAAACATTGATGTTGGGTGTTTCTCTTAATAAACTTGCGAAATCAACTTTAGTTTGCTCTACTGAAAGCAATACAAACTGAGGATTATTAGGGTTTTTAGTTTTTTTTGCGGAGTTGGAAAAATATTCCCCACATGACCAAAACATCAAAGCCATGAGAAAACAGCATATATGTTTTGATATAATTTTCAATTGTGGTCAATTAATTTGTTGATCGCTAGTATTTTGATATGCAATAAATACTAAAAATCTACCACCGCAGAAAAAGGCGATGGTAGATATTTTTATTTACTAATAATATATTAGTGAAAAGAAATTAACTAGTATCCTTGATTCTGCTCTAAACCTGCTCTTTCAATTTCATTAAATGGAATTGGTAAATAGTAATCCTCAATATTGAATGTACGGTCATCAATTAAATTTGGGCCAAGCATAACAAGTGTGCCATTTGCATCCAATTCCCCAGATGCATTCTGCTTTTCCCATTGTACACCAACAACGTCTTCACCTAATCTACTGTCCATCCATCTTCTTAGGTCAAAATATCTGTGCCCTTCAAAGTAAAGCTCCATACTTCTTTCATACTTAATATCATCCAACAAAGCATCACCAGACGAAGTAATAGCTGGAAGCCCAACCCGCTCGGCCACCATACTGGCGTATAGTCTTGCCTCACCTTCGTTACCCAAGTGATATTGAGCCTCAGCATAGTTCAAAAGTATTTCAGGGAACCTAATCAATGGATAAGGTCTGTTAGGCGATTGCTCAACATCAATAGTGATATTGGGATCTAGAAACTTTTTAACGTTGTATCCAGTGATTGCAAAATGACGTCCGTCATTACCTGGCAAATCTTTACTTGAATTACCAAATGGGGACCAGTACTCTAACTCAAGACCTTTAAAACTTGATCCTTGATAATTAAAATTGGCGTAAAACCGTAGCTCTCTATTGGCATAAAGGTCATTCTCGTCATAGCCACTCCCTGGTTCGTCAATTCGCAAACCATTGTTCATTTTAATACGCTGTATAAAATTATGAGTTGGGTTACTTAGTCCCCACCCACCATTGGCAACGGCTCCATGAGCTTTATCTGGCAAGGTATTAAAATCATTACCCGCATTTGCAAAGTCAGGACTAAATGGTCTGGCAAAAATCAGTTCTGAATTTGGTCTTAAAAAAATGGAGTGATAATCGTCAGCGGTACTTACTGGCTCCAAAGTGTATTCACCCAAATCAATCAATTCCTTCGCAGCATCAGAGGCATCTTGCCACTTGCTCGGCTTTGTATAGTCGTACATAGCCCCTCTTGGAGACGCTGTAGATCCAGGATCATGTTGGGCACTTGCTGCATATAACAACACCCGTGATTTTAAACCTAGAGCCGCAGCTTTGGAAACTCTTCCAAATTCTGGACCTGTCCTTGCGCCATCAGGTAACAAGCTTATTGCCTCATCCAATTCACTGACAATAAAATCTACGCATTCTTCATAACTACTTCTAGGAACTGAAAAACTTTCATCATTGAGCGAAAACGGCTCCGTAATTAATGGCACTCCCCCAAAAAAGTTGATCAATCTAGCATAAGTGTGCGCTCTAAGGTATTTCATTTCACCCTTTAGCACTGCTATTTCATCTGGATTGGATTCACCAACTGGTGCCTCATCGATTCTGCTTAGGAAGTTGTTGGCAGTACCTATATAATCATAGTCCCTTGACCAGATATCTACATAAAACCCAAAATTATTCGAATCCGTAGTGGAATAATTGGAAGTAAAAAGGGTATTGCTTGCCCAATGAAAGTACGCCTCATCAGAAGCCCCTTCAATACCGATCCTTCTAGTCCACCAATTACTAAAATTTAACCCCCAGTTCTCTGTGGTATTGTAAGTATAGAAAACAAGGTTGTCAATTGCCTCAATATCACTATAGATTACGGCATCAGAATAAGCATCACCCGGAACTGATTCCAACGAGTCTTCGCAACTTATTTGACCAATTATGGCCAGTGCTAATATTAATCTTATTTTTCTCATCTTTATTTTTTTTTGAATTATAGGCTAACGTTAACCCCTAAAGTCCAGGTTTTCAATGGTTGGTAGAGGCCTTCCTCAAAATTGCGATATTCTGCCATTTCAGGGTCTAAATCTAAATCTTTCAATTTGTCCCATGTGAAAATATTGGAACCTCTTACAAAGAGTCTAATATCCCCGAATTTTACCAAACTTTTGGGTATGTTATACCCCAATTGCATATCTCTTAACCTTAGGAAAGAAGCGTCATGAAGCCAGGTATCTTGAGTTGTAGTATCACTGACAGGAGAGTTTTTTGCATTGAATGGATCGGCCCTTTGATACGCTCTTGGATATCTAGCGTTCGGATTGTCTGGAGTCCACCGCTGCTCAAACAAATATGCAGGTCGGTTACCATTATTGTCATAAAATATAGAAACATTCACATTGGCCTGGCCTTGAAACAAGACATTCAAATCAAAGTTTTTATACTTTAATCCAGCATTTATGGCATACGTTATTTCTGGAATGTTGGAAATGTCTCTTCTGACAATATCATTACCACTTATTACACCATCGCCATCAGTATCCACATATCTTACATCGCCCGGCAAGGTGCCATCAGCAGCAGCCGGATCGGCATCCACTTCTGCTTGGTTTCTATACAATCCATTTGTAGGATAAGCTAAAAAAGAGCCTATACCCTTACCTTCTCGTTTTCTCCATTCAGGTGTGTCTGCAGCTTCATCAAGGAAGACCACTTCGTTTTGGGCATTTGAAAAATTACCCCCAATATTGTATGAAAAATTCTCATTAACAGTTTTCGCAAAGTTTAGCTCTATTTCGTAGCCATAGTTGTCCACCTCACCTAAATTTTCATTTGGTAGCTCCAAAGCTGTAAAATCTGGAACCGAGGCATTTCTTTGGGTTAAAATGTCTGTTCTTGTTCCCCAATAATAATTCACATCCCCTGTTAGTTGGCCATCAAAAAGACCAAAGGTAAGACCAACATTTTGACTCATGGATTTTTCCCATGTTATATTTGGATTGGCCACATTATTGTTGAAGAAGGTATTTACCTGGGTCGGACTTTCGCCAAAAATATAGTAGTTGTGGTTAGCTCCTGGCAAATTTCCCCCAAAACGAAAAGTGTTTAAAAATCCGAAACCTGGTATTCTATCATTACCCAACTCTGACCACGAAGCCCTTAATTTCAAGAAACTGATTGCCTTTGAATTTTCCAAAAATGGCTCTTCGGAAATCACCCATGCGGCCTGCACTCCAGGAAACGTACCAAACCTATTACCTTCTGGGAAGTTATCTGAACCATCGTAGCGAAGGGTAAAGTCCAACAAGTATTTTCTCTTATAATTATATCCCAGTGAACCAAAATAATTCAGTCTACCTCGGTCTACTTCAAATCCTGTGCTGCGCTGTCCCTCGTCGCCTCCCGCAAAAAGCGAAGGTAGTTCACCTGAAATCAAATCCCTCTTGTAAGCTTGGAAACGTCTATCGCTCCAATCTGTTTTTTCCATGGCCACAAATGCCCTAAAAGTATGGTCATCATTAAAGGTTCGATCATAATTCAACTGAAAGTTCAAATATTCCTCATTGTATTTAATGAATCGCTCTTCCACAGCAAAGAAATCACCAGAATTGAAATCAAATCCACGTTGAGGTACGTATTCATTTGTATTTGGATTAAAAGCGTATACGGTCCAAGGCCTGGTAAAATCTTTAGTGTCAGTGGTCAACCTTCGGAAGGTTGTATTGGCATTAAAGGATAGACCTTCTGTGATCCAGTCCAAATCGAAATTTAGTTTTAACCTAGTTCTAATCTCAGAATCCCGTTGGTCTTCAAACCCAGAATCTAATCTTGACATTACAGCCGGATTGGCTCCATCTTCTGCTGCCACACCGTACAGTCCGTTAGGATATTGGCCAACTTCAGTAGGTAAGGTTACCGTTAAATGCTTATAGATAAAGCCCCTGTCTACCCCTGGTTGTATTCTCTTGCTGCTAGTGGTATACATATCAACTCCTAAATCTATCCAGTCATTAATTTTAATGTCCAAATTAGATCGCAATTGATAATTTTTGAATTTTAGGGAATTGGATTTATATAATCCCCCTTGATCCAGTATGTCTCCATTAACAAAATATTTCACCGCTTCTGTACCTCCTGAGACTGATACACCGGTTCTGTATTGTGTGGACCAATCTTTCATGGTCAAATCATACCAATTTGTATTTGGATATGTTACCCGATCGTTTGAATCACGAAAGTTGATGATATCTTCTTCAGAATAAATCAATGGCCTATTGAACCTAGAGTCGTATTCGTTTTGATAGGTTGTGTATTGAAACGAATTCATGAATTTGGGAACTCTGGTAAATGCCTGTATCTGATTTGAATGAGAGATGTTGATAGTTGGCTTTCCAACTTTACCTCGCTTCGTGGTTATAACAATTACCCCATTTGCAGCCCTTGCTCCATATATGGCCGCCGCGGCATCTTTCAGAATCGAAAAACTTTCTATGTCTTCTGGAGCTAAAAAGGCAAAACCACCACCGCCGGCAGCGCCGTCAACGTCGGTAACCGGCACTCCATCTATTACAACAAGTGGAGCATTATTCCCCAATGTGGATGTACCCCTGACCAAAACGTTAACCTGGTTTTCACCGGGATAACCGCCTCGGTCAACTACAGTTAAACCAGCAGCTTTCCCGGATAAGGATTTTGCCAGGTCATTATTGGAGGTTCTCGTTACTTCTTCACTGTTCAGTGTACTTACCGCACCCGTAAGTTCTCCCCTGGTTCTGGTACCATAACCGATTACAACCACTTCATCCAATTTCGAAGTATCTTCCAACAGAACAACATCTATTACTGTTTGGCTGCCAACCGGAATTTCTTGTGCGGAATAGCCAATATAGGAAAATACCAAAACGGCATCCGTCCCATCAATTGTTAATGAATAATTTCCGTCAAAATCCGCTTGAGTACCATTACTGGTACCCTTTACAACAACACTTGCTCCTGGTAGCGGTCCATTTGCATCCGAAACTGTACCGGTAATCTGCGTTTGCACCATGCTTGGCTCAACTTTTGCGTCAAGTGATTCTTCAGCCAAGGCATAAGTGCTGCCTAAACACATACAAAGGGTAAAAACCAGCATTTGTATGATTTTAAACTGAGGTCTATTGGTCAAACCAACCTTTTTAAAGGGTTGGTTAGCAACCAATAATTTTTTTGATTTTTTCATACGTTTAGTTAATTTAAGTTTATAAGTCTGAGTTATTCAGTTTTGTAATAACCATACCTTTAATTTCAAGCGAAATAATCCAATTTCTTAATCCACAAATCTTTTATTTTAGATAATTGGGGAAATAAAAAACCTAGATATAGAAATTGATAATTACTTGATATCTTTTACAAAAGAAGTCTTATATCATTTTTCATTATCAGCAAAATTTACCAACGTTTAACATTATTTTAACCGATATGAATATTTAGGGGTTAAAAAAGGGTTAAACCTCATAGATGACTAAGAACTCTCTACCCTCTTCGAATGGTAATCCAGTTGCTAATTTGAAAGCTCCATGAACTCAACAGGGGAGCCATTGTGATTTATGAAAGCCACGCGAACACCCTCTGCAGGTGAAAATGTTTCTACGAGTATCCTCTTGTTTTCCAATGCTTCTTCAATATTCTCGACCAAATATGCTACATGGGGTAATTTTTGCATCATTTCGGGCATTGGGCTATCAGCATCAAACTTAATCCATTCCACTCCAAATTCATCTTTGTCAAATTCTGTGTAATGTATTTTACCGGCTTCATAAAAACCATCCCAATCTTTTTCTTCGGTCGTTGGAATACCTATATGGCTAAATTGATATTTCATCATGATGTTATTTTTGCTTACCTAACCACTCTTCCTGAGCCCGATCCTCCCATTAATGCCTCAACTTCCTTTCTGGTGGAAAAATTGAAATCCCCTTTTATGGAGTGTTTTAAACACGAAGCGGCAACTGCATATTTTACCGCAATCCCAGGGCTGCTTAATTCCGGTGTGGTAAGCGCAAAAATCAATCCACCTGCGAATGAATCGCCCCCTCCTACACGATCTACAATGTTTTTAATTTGGTAAGGTTGATAATTACCTTCTTTATCCAACGGTGCAAAAAAAGGTTGGTCCGATTTCGCATCAAAAAGCATTGCTCCCCAGTTGTTATGGGAAGCCGAAAGACTTTCTCGCAAGGTTATGGCAACCTTGCCCACATTGGGAAACTGTTTTATGACTTGTCTTGCCACATCCGGATATCTTGAAATATCCAAGGAACCTGAATGTACATCGGTATCTCCAGCTCTAATTCCTAAAACATCATGACAATCTTCTTCGTTGCCAATAACGACATCAATAAAAGGTAGAATCTTACGCATGGTTTCCTGGGCTAGTTCCCGTGCAGATTTGGATTTATCCCATTTCCATAGTTTACCTCTAAAATTCAAGTCTATTGAAACGGAAGCTCCAGCGTCTTTAGCTTTTTTTGCTGCCACCAAAGTAGCTTCAGCGGCGTTTTTGGACAAAGCTGGGGTGATGCCACTAAGATGAAGCCATTGCGCATCATCAAAAATTGTTTTCCAGTCATATTCTCCTGGCGGCGTGATCGCAATGGATGAGTCTTCTCTGTCATAAATGACATTACTTGGGCGTTGGTTAGCACCTGTCTCCAAAAAATAAAGCCCTAAACGGCCCCCATCTGTCCTTATTATACAGCTAATGTCAATTCCCACGGCTCGGACAGCATCCATTGTAGCCTCAGCCAATGAGTGTCTTGGCAAAGCAGTTACGTATCTTGCCTGCCCACCAAAATTACATACTGATGCCGCAACGCTAGCTTCTGCGCCGGCATAGGTAACTTCAAATTGCCGGGATTGACGTAAACGTAAATTAGCAGGTGAAGCAAGTCTACCCATGATTTCACCGAATGTTACTACTTTCTTCATTTCCTAGTTCTTATTTTTTTTATCAGTTCTGAGATTTCTTTCGAATTTTTAGTTATTCCTTCCCAATCCTCACTTAGTATTAAAGGTCTTTTTGCAATCCAAGAACCCCCAACGGCTGTAATTAGAGATGATTCTAAGTACGTTGCCGCATTATTAATGTTAACCCCTCCTAAAGGGATAAATTTTAGATTTAAATATTGGTAAGGAGCAACTATACTTTTAAGGTGTTCCATTCCTCCGGATGTTTCCGCAGGAAAATATTTTAGTATTTGACAACCTTCTTCAATGGCAACTTCAATATCGGAAGGAGTCATAATTCCCGGCGCAAACGGAAGTCCGTGCTTTCTTGCTTCCGCAATTATTTTAGGATTACAACCTGGGGCCACTGCAAAATCGGCTCCAACATCTACCACAGCTTTTACCTGATCTATACTTATAACCGTTCCGAAGCCTAATGTAACTTGTGGTACTTCTTTTTTAATGATTTTGGCTGCATCAATCGCAACAGGGGTGCGCAGCGTTAATTCAATTGCACTGACCCCACCTTTCAACAGAGCTTTTGCTAGAGGAACGGTATGTCTTAATTCATCAATAACCAAAACCGCAACCACACCAGCATCATCTACTTTTTTGATTATTTCGGGGGTCATGGCCCGTTGTTTAAAACTCATTATATAATTTTACTTTGTTAAACTCAACTAGCAGTATATTACCTTTGCCTTAATTTATTGAAGCGCTAGTGAAACTCTCTTTTTTATAAGATAATCGTCAAGGGCATATGTAGAACAATCCACACCAATACCGCTATTCTTTACCCCTCCATGTGGGAGGTAAATATCATATTTTACACCATTAAGTTGCACTTCACCAAATTCTAATTTATCGGCAAAGTAATTCAGAGTTTCTTTGTTTTCTGAAAACACATAAGAGGCTAGACCTGCATCGGTGTTATTGGCCAAAGCAATGGCTTCTTCTTTGGTTTTAAAGGGTACAATTAAAGCAACTGGACCAAAAATTTCGTGATTTAAAACTTCAGCTCTATTGTCAAGTTTTATAACTGTTGGCTCAAAATAAAATCCCGTCCCTTCAATTGGGCGGCCACCAAAAAGTAATTCACCGCCCTGGGTAATGGCTTTAATAATGATGCTGTGAACCTTTTCTACCGAGGCTTCATTGGTCAACGGCCCCATATCCGGTTTATTCTCTCTTCCAAAGCCTATTTTGGCATTTTTGAATTTTGTAACCATCCCATCACAGAAATCATTGATTACCGATTCCTGGACAAAGAACCGATTTGGCGCGACGCATATTTGGCCCGAATTGCCAATCTTAAGAGCTGCTCCAGTATTTACAGCAAGGTCCATATTTGCATCTTCGAAGACAATAAAAGGAGCATTACCACCGCACTCCATGCTATATCGCTTAATGGATGTTTTACTGCTTTGTTGTATCAATTTTTGGGCGGTTTCCGTTGAACCAATCATAGTAACCAACCTAGGAATTTTACTTTCACAAAGCGGAATACCAACCTCTTTCACATCACCGCATATAATGTTGATGACTCCCTTTGGAAAATTAATTTCTTGACAAAGCTCGCCAATAATGTATGCAGATAAAGGAGAAAATTCGGATGGTTTTAAGATGATAGAACATCCGGCCGCAAGTGCTGGACCCAATTTAAACCCAAGATTTAACAATGGGAAGTTGTAAGCTAAAAATGCAACAGCAACGCCAAGTGGCTGTTGTTTTAAATGATGCACATGAGTACCTTCCTTATCATCAATAGCAATATCATTTCTTTTCTTGATTTCTTCAGAATAATACTGTAATGAATTGATAATACTTGTAAAATCCTCACCTGAACCTTCCCATATTTTTCCCATCTCATACATAATGCTAGAGCGAAGCAACTCTTCATTTTCAATGAGTTTGTTTCTTAGCTTATCAATCCAATCCAGTCTTTCTTGCAAGGGTAATTGTGACCAAAATTCGAAACCTTCTTGGGCGGCAATCAATGCTCTTTGTGTGTCCACTTGATTCGCCCATGCTATTGTAGCAATAGGTTCTTCGGTGGCAGGGCAAATTACCTCGAATTTTTTTTGATCGGCTGCTTCTGACAGCTTGCCATCTATGTATAATTTTTTATGACCGTACTTTAACATTGGATTCATCAGTGTTTATTTCAATGTAATTCTCTAAAGCATCTAAGTCCACATCGACTCCTAGACCAGGAGTTTCTGGAACTTGTAAGATTCCTTTTTCTACTATGATGGTACTCTTGGTAACTTCGTCCCTTAAAGCATTTTCTGTCCGATCCAACTCCATGGTGGGCATATCACAATGCATTCTACCAGGGTTTTTATCTAGATTACCCACAAAATGTACAGCAGCATTGATGGCTATCCAAGTACCCCATGTATGTGGCACTACATCTTTACTATAGGCCTGAGCTAAAGTTGCTATCCTTTTAGCTTCCGTAAGCCCACCTGTGGCACAGATATCGGGTTGTGCAATGTCTACACATTCATTTTCGAGCAAACGTTTGAAGCCGTATTTTAAGTATTCACATTCGCCACCAGCAATGGGAATCGAAGTATTCGCTCGTAGCCTTCTATAACCCTCATAATCTTCGGGTGAAACGGGCTCTTCAAACCACGCTATATTATATTTCTCAACTTTATTTGCAAGTTCCAAAGCTTCTCTATAGCTGTAGGCATGATTCGCATCAATCATCAACTTCATTTCCGGCCCAATTGCTTCTCTAATGGCAGATATATACTTAATGTCCTCTTCTATACCCAACCCAACCTTCATTTTTGTTGCGTTAAAACCCTGGGCCTTATAAAGAAGGGCTTCTTCCACTAACTTTTCCTTAAGATTGTCCACTCTAGTGAAATATAATCCCGTAGCATATGGCTGTATCAATGGGTTTTTAATCCCACCCAAGAGTACTGAAACAGGCAGTTGCAATAATTTTCCTTTGATATCCCATAGCGCTACATCTATAGCACTTATAGCAGCCTGAAGTGAACCACTTCTCGCATAATCCAAAGACTTATGATACATCTCTTCCCATAATATTTCGTGGCCCAAAGCATCCTTGCCCACTAAAAATGGCTTGAAATATTCTATGCCGGACTTGATTACATCTGCGGGTCCATAGCCTTCCCCCCAGCCATATGTACCATCTTCCAAAATTACCTTTACAATGCATATTCTTCTTGTATCATATTGTCCTTGAGAGAAATAGAACGGAGTCTCAAGTTTGCACACGATGATATACGGTTCAATTTTAGCTATCTTCATTTAATATTTTTTAATAATCAAAACATCGTCTTGAAGCGATATCATGATTTTTTTTTAATTAATAATTGGAGTATCCTAAAATGCAAATCGCAAGGATTAATACCCCCAGACCCATTAATAATATGGTGAAAGGCTTTTTAGCGTTTTTCCATTCGCCAGCCCGATAGGCCCAAACGTTACTTATTATCAAAGCCAGACCCAATAAAATAGGCCAGCCAATTACCGGACCCATATCGCCCATTAGTGCAGCTCCTTGCCCATAAACTCCAAGGGCTGCAAACCAAAAAATTCCTGACACTATAGCCCAGGTGTACGCCTTTCTACTGCTAGGTGAATTATAGGATCCCCATGATTTATTTTGTGCTAAACGTAAAATTGCATATCCTCCATTCATGAGAAAAGCACCTAAGAGCACCACCACCCATGAAGCCAAGCTAGCATTTTGAGTTCCAACCCCGTATTGGTCTATGGCCACCTTAGCGACCAGGGCAGCATTTGAGAACCCAACATTTAAAAATGCCGATAAAACACCGGAAGCTACAGCTATGAACACTCCTAGCTTAATGGCCTTGTCCGGCGCGGAGCTTTCTGCCTTTAGTCTGTCCCTTTGTACTCCGGCAATTGCCGTAATCGCAACACCCACCAACAATAGGGCGACTCCTACCAATATAATTGGAAATGATGGTTGAGATATTGCCCCTTCTATTTGAAACAAGGGTATTATAGAGCCCATAGAAGCAGCCAACCCCATCACTATCCCATATGTAATTGAAATTCCAGTTTTCTCCACACTAACTCCAAATAGTATACCCCCTACACCCCATAGAAAACCATAAAATGCAGCCAACCATAAAACTGTACTTTCAGTATTTGCAATTACACTGAACAAATCAGGAATGACTAAAAGCGCCCATAAGATTGGGACCAATATCATGGCAACAAATGCATGTATAAGCCACCATGCTTCCCATTTTAATGGGGCCATATATTTCATACCCAATCCAAAAGTTCCTTGAAAGAAACTTGCCAGTAAAACTAAAACAAGGGGAAGTAACTCAATTTCCATAAAATTTATTTACAGCAAATTAAGTTTAATACAAGGTACTTCAACCTATATAAATTAACTTGAATTAGCATTATTTTAACCAAATACAGGTTTTAAAAATTATTTTGTGGATTGTTACGGTCACTGTGTATGTATTCAAGTTACCTATCCCGTTTCGGAGAAAGCATCAAAAACATTCAACTGTAGATTAAATCAACACTTTAAAAATACTTTAGAACAATTTAGATAGTGTTTAGCTGATAGATATAATTCTGCTAACATGGATGTAAAAAAAAAAAAAACGGCAAGAACGCTACCATCTCGCCGTTTACATAACCGAACTAAAAACTAACTCAAATATTTATAAATAACTCTTGAAGTATATTATAAACCTATTTTGCTCAGATACAAATCTAAATCAAATAGTTGTTTGGAAATGAGTGAAATTTATCTCGTGCAAGTACTATTTTATCCTATGAATATCTGAAAAGGTATAGCAAAAAGACTATTAAACCACCAGATATCGAAACAACACAGGTTAGCAGGCTAAATGTTTTTAATAGCTTGGAAACTGAAATATCATGGACTTCCTTAAATAGCCAGAAAAAACTACTGTTAACATGTATTATGCCCAAAGATCCAGCCCCGATGGCAGCGGCTGTTAATTCCGGAGTAAGTACGCCATTGGTAACCAATGGGGCCATAATGGAGGAGGTGGTAATAAGTGAAACTGTTATAGAACCTGTTACCGAAGTAAAAAGAAAGCTTAACAAAAATGGTATAATTATACCGGTGGATGCAAAATCTCCTGATTGACTGAATAGAGCATCCACAATGTGTGAATCCTTGATTACCTGACCAAATGCCCCCCCTGCTCCTGTTATCAAGATAACCGGGGCAGATTTTGCTCCTGAATTTTTGAAAAACGCGTTCAAATCTTTGGAAAAATGTTTCTTTTTTAAAAGGGGTAGTGAAAGCAGAACACCAATCATTAGAGCCCAAACAGGATTCTTAACGAATTCTAAAAATGCATTCTCTGTTGTAAATGAGGTGCCAATTGACATCAGTACCAAAGGACTTAACAATGCTAAAAATGGTAGTGTTTTTTTGAACCCTTTAATTTCAATTACATTTTTTGAAATATCCTCATTTGTATTTGTCAAGGGTTGTGTTAACTTATTTTTGTTGTATTTAATCCAAATAAGACCTCCAAGAACGGCAAATAAGGCAACCAGCACATTAAATGGGATGATATTACCAATATCCGTCTCCAACAAGGCCGCAACCGCCAAAGGGCCTGGTGTGGGAGGAATTAGGGCATGGGCTATACCAAGGCTCATGGCAAGCGATAAGCCTAAAACCAATATAGAGTGTCCCGATTTTTTAGACAGCACTATAATTGTTGGCAATAAGGTAAGATATGCAACATCAACAAATACGGGAATACCCACCAAAAAACCAATAATAGCCATACTAAGGGGTAGATATTTAACCCCAAATAAATTTATTATGGTATCAGCAATAACATCCGCTCCACCAGTCACGGACAATATCTCGCCTAACAAAGTGCCAAATAAAATGACCAGACCAATCCATTTTAACGTATTCCCAAAACCATTTAAAAGACTATCTGTTGTCTCTGTTACCGTACCACCCATGGCAAGCCCCAGGATTAACCCCAAAATCAACAAAGTGGGAATAGGGTGAATTTTTAAAACTGTTACGGCTACAATAAGCAGAACAAGACAGAAAATAAGGATTAAAAGGCTCGTCATAAATTGGCGCTCTATACAATACAGGCTATTGAGGTTTTAAAACTAACTGGATAGCATTCTAGCCAATTACCACGAATTACCCAATGGCGGTATTATTTTATCCAGAAAATCACGTATTTGGAGTTTAAACCCATTCCCCCTTGCAACGAGTAAATATTATAAGTATCGGTTAGGCAACTTCCACATTGGTCTCGTACTTTTTCATGTATTCAGTTGGGGTAATGTTCATCAATGATTTAAACTGCCTGTTAAAGTTTGTAAGTGTGTTAAAACCTGATTGGTAACAAATTGTCGCGATTTGAAGTCTCCCCTCAATAAGTAGTTTGCAAGCATGCCGTATTCTTATTTCATTCAAAAATTGCGAGAATGACTTCTTTGTTCTTTTCTTGAAATATCTACAAAAAGCATTTGGTGTCATGTTAGCAATGGAGGCCACTTCCTTTAGTTCAATTTTTTTGTCAAAATTCTCATTAAGAAATGAAATAATCTTGGCCATTCGTTCTTTTTCGTCTTTTCTAAAAGAATGACTGATTTCTTCAGCACACAGGGTCTTACAATTTTCACTTATGGACAGAATATCTAAAATGTTAAGAATGCCAATGACACTCGCCAGTCCCTGACTACCCACCAAACCAACCATATGACTATGCACCAAATAGGAAACGGCTTTTGAAAACTTAAGCCCTCTATTTGCCTTTTCAAATAACATTTGAATTTTACTTGATTCCGTCAACTCAACGAAAGTCTCACCCAAAAACTCTTTCTCAAACTTGACCACAATAAGATCAACCCCTTCAATTTCTTGATTGTTTTCATAATACTCTTTGTGGTTTCTAAATAAATGTGGAACATTGCTTCCAATTAAATAGAGCTCTCCTGGGCCAAAGTTACCTATAGAATTACCCACATACCTTGTTCCGGTACTCTTGATAAAATAAATTAGTTCCAGCTCCTTGTGATAATGCCAGTCTTGCTCAATACAAGGGATTTTGTCTTGCCTCGCCATGAATGAACGACCAGGTTTCCTTTCAGTAGGTTTGTATGTTAGTCTCATAGCTTTTAAAATTAAAATCTTAACTAATTTCTGGTTAGTGCTATGGAATACACTCTATTTATTCAATATGGCCAAATATACCCAAAATATGAATATTTCTCATTTTTTATGATAAAATAGTGCAAGTCTTATTTTGTGCTCATACTTCAATTCTTTAAAACTATTGAATTCAAGGAACAATCCAATAGAAGGAAAAGGCAATGTTATTGAGGAAATTATAAGCGCATATCAAAAAGGTGTTACCAAACAACAGGGACAAAAACGGTCATTTCCGCTTCCCCACGGTTACTCCATGCGAAGTAAGGCACAAAAGTGGTCTCAAGAGGCTCCCAATCGAGCTGCTTTACTGTGGAATATAATTCATCAGAACAGTGTTTTCGCAATAGCGTACTGGCATTGATGGTTGATACCCCGCCAAGAAAGTCTGGCCTGTGGGTTACTTCAAAATTGGTTTTTCCATCAACGTATACATCCAGAATATTGGTGTTCTTAGGTAAATCAGGCGATTCTACGCAATAAACAACTGGACCGCGTTTAATGGCAACTTGGTTTCTTACCTCTTCTATTCGTGGATGCCCTTGAACGAAATTAGCTTCCATAGGTATACCCAGCGAAATAACATCGCCAGCTTTCCATTTTCTTTCCAACTTGGTAAAATGTCCAGAAATGATCTCTTCCGTTACAGCGTCCCCATTGACTTTCAATGTTGCTTCTTTTGACCAACCCGGTATTCGCATCCATACCTCAAAAGGTGAGTCCTTACATTGATCAATGGTAATTGTCACCTGTCCTTCCCAAGGATAGTTGGTCTCCTGTGTCAATACAAGTACAGAGCCATCTTCCAAGGTGGTTTCCAAATTGTTGGCGCCGAAAAGATTTATGGCTATTCCGTTTTGTGTGGTGCTGTATGCCCATCCAGCAACTTTGGCCAATGTCCGAACTAAATTGGGCGGACAGCAAAAACAATCCAAATAGGGTTCGCGATTAGGAGTTTCGGTGGAATTTTCATGAGCCCCATACTCCCTCGAATTGTGTACCATACGAAGTGGGTTGGCATAAAAGTAGTCCTTACCTTCAATACTGATTCCAGAAAGACCACTGTTATAAAGCACCAGTTCAATAATATCCGCGTATTTTGACTCCCCATGAATACCCAACATTCTATAACTGAACATCGCGTTGCAAAGGTTGGCGCATGTTTCATTATAGGCGGTCATATTGGGCATCATGTACGCATCAATAAAGCCCTCTTCAATCATATCCAAATTTGTGGATGCCCCATAATGCGCCTGCCCAACAGCACCTGTGATATACATTTTTTTACCGGTCACATTTTCCCATAACCTATCCAAGGCTTCTATAAGCGCCTTTTCACCTGTTTCCGCATACACGTCGGCAGCGCCAGCGTAATAATAAAGTGCTAAAACGGCGTGTCCCACTGCTTCGCTAGATTCACGAAGAGGGGTTCGCTCCTGCACCATATCACCAATAGGATATCCTTCTGTTGTGGAATGATGCTCTACACTGTACACTCCCCTATTATTGATGAACTTTTCGGCTAAGTGTAAATACTTTTTATCTCCCTTAAGTCGATATAATTCCACCAACCCCATAATTTGGGTTTGATTAAACCCGAATCGCCCATAGTGCTTGGTGTTCGGCATGAATATGGTGTACAATAAATCCGCATGTTTTATGGCGATTTTCAAGAAATTATTTTTACCGGTCAATCGATGGTGAACACAAGCACTTATCAATAAATGGCCAGTATTGTACATTTCGTGATATTTCCGGTTCTCGTAGCGGTCCGCATCATCTCTTAGTTGAATTTGAGTCTGGAGATAACCATCCGGCTCCTGTGCTTTTGCGATTAAATCGATATACTCGTCCAACTCATGGAGCAAGGCTTCATGACCCGTTTGCGCATATATATAAGTCTTGGCCTCCATAAATTTGTAAAAATCCCCGTCGTGCCAAAACATTCCTTTATGCTCTCCTGATTTTTCGCCTGCAGCAATTTTGAAATTATTTAGCGCATGGCCAACATCCCCGCAGAGCACTTTGCCCATATAGGGGACCATAACTTCTTGGGCTGTCTTTAATTTATTGGCCCAAAATCCTTCTGTCCATCGACAATCATCAATATTGATACCCCTTAGTTTAACATGAGGACTTTTAGCAGTATTTATGGTGGCTTTATTACTGGTCATGCTTCAAATGTTGAAATTAAATGTCGGTTATTTTTTTAACAGCACTAGCTGTACTTCCTCGATACTCATGTTCTTTGTTTCCCTTAAGTAGAAATATAGGATAAAGAGTCCTATGGCAACTGTAAGAGCGTAAAACAGAAAAATGGCACTGCTGCCCATGGTGGCCAACTGCCACGGAAAAAATTGCTGCACCAGATAGTTGGTGAGACTGGTTATGATGGTAAAGAAAGGAATTGCGATACCCCTAATGGCAACTGGAAATATTTCAGAGAACAAAACCCACATTAAAGGTCCAACTGAAAAATGAAACGCAGCAATAAAACTAAACAAGCCTAATAGCACCAATGTAATATTCAAACTTGTAGCTTTCTCCAATAGAATACCTGAAAAATCTCGCGCATCGGCTTCTCCCAAAGCTTCCCTTAAAGCCTGCTTGAATTCAGTATCACTTTTAAATTCTTTGTCCACTAAAACATTTAAGCGTTCGTGCTTAGGTATATCCGTCAACTCTACCAATGACCCACTTTTTAGTTGATACCGCGCAGCATTAAAACCGTAAGAACACAATCCTAAACTAACAATGATCCAGGCCAATCCAATTATGATCATTGGTCTACGCCCTACTCTATCAACCATCAATATTGCCAAGACTGTGAATACCAGACTTATTAATCCAATCCACACGGCCTGCATGAAAGCGGCATTTGTACCCAAACCCAACTGCTCAAAAACAGTTGGTGCATAGAACATTATTGCATTAATACCTGTGGACTGCTGTACAATTGCAATGGTAGTTGCAATTATTAAAATGTTGCGCATTGGTTTACTGAAAACCGTCTTCAACTGCGAAACCATAGTCCGATCTTTATGATCCTTAGCCAGTCCTTGACGGGTTTCTTTTATGCGCCCGTCAATTTCATTTTCTGGCACTATTTTACCAAGTACCTTGGAGGCTTCGGTAATCTTGTTTTTATAAATTAACCAAGCTGGACTTTCTGGAATTCCGAACAAAAGTATTAGCCAAACCAATGCAGGTAAAATTTCGGTTCCAAGCATCCAACGCCAAGTATTTTGGTCAATTCCCAACGATTGCACCCAAGAAACATCACTATTGGTGTATTGCAAAATGACATAATTGATAAAATAAGCGGCTGACAACCCAATCACAATGTTTATTTGGGTCATTGAAACCAATTTGCCCCGATATCTGGGTGGTGCAATTTCGCCGATGTACATAGAAGCCAACGAAATGGAACTAAATGCCAATCCGCCAATAAATCTTGCTATTACCAGCACCCAATAGCTAGGTGCCAGAGCAGAAGTTACTGCTGAAAACAAGTAGAGAAAAGCTACAATCTGCAAGGTTTTTTTTCGACCGAAAGCGTCACAAGCATAACCCGCAAAGGGCAATGCAATTAGAACACCCAATGCCGGTGCGCTTACGGCAGTACCCAACTGAATTTCATTTAATCCAAATTCTTGATTTATAAAATTGACGGTGCCTGAAATCAAGGCGGCATCCAAACCAAAAATCAAACCTCCGTTTGCCACAATGGTGGCATACACAAATGCTCTTCTCTTATATGAACCCATAGAATCAGTTTCATCAATTAAGTATCATGCAAAATACATGTTTAGCAAGCAAAGCTTTACTGCAAATATTCACCTTTAGTAGCTATAACTTAACTTTTAGGCCATTTTTTTGGTGTCAAAAGCACTTTTTTAACTTATATGAGATCTTACTGGACCACAAAATTGAAGTATAAGGGTTAGAGAGTTTTTTGCCTATATGGAGTTATTGAAAAACAGAAAGGTTTTTTCAACATGTTCTTGCCAATACGACCATTCATGCCTACCGATATACTCTTCATAAATATGTGGGATTTTCAGGTCCATAAGCTGTCGGTGCAATAATCGGTTCCCTTGAATCAATTCGTCATCCATACCACAGTCAAAACGTAGCTTAGGCAGATTTTCTTTATGTTCACTTAATATGTCGATTACATCATTATCACTTGATTTAAGTGAATAGGAATCTAAGGATTCTTCCACAAACAATGCCATTTCCTCAAATGTAGTTATAGCGCTATGGGCAGAAATTGCATTAAAAACATTCGGATGACCAGCACCTAGGCACATTGCTCCATATCCACCCATTGAAAGCCCACCGATACATAAAGACGAGTTTACTCCGGCCTCGTGGATGTTTTCACGAATGGCCAATGGAACATCTTCAACTATCCATTTGGAAAAGTCTTCAGATTTATGGGGTAAATAGCCAGACCCGTCACCCCATAAGCCATCTGAGGGCATGGCCACAATAGCGGGTTTAATTTTCTGTTCTGTAATTAATCTTTTTGCAGTGTGGTGAGCACCACCTTTCAAAGCCCAAACCCATGCACTACCATACACCCCATGCAATAGTATGTAAATTGGTAAATTGGTCTCCTTTTCAACATTAGGGACATACAAACAAATATCCCCCCGCCCGTTAAGATTTTCCGACTTTACGGTTAAGAATCGAAGGCCTGATTCAAATTCTTGATTGGATAATTCTATGGTTCTAAAACTTTTGGACATATGATCTAATCAAGTATTAAATACAATAACCCCTTTGGCATTTTTTCCTTTCAGCATATCGTCAAATGCTTGTTGCAAGTTATCTAGGGGGTAAGTTCTGGTAATCATTTCATCTAACAATAAATCCCCTTTATCATAAAGAGACACTAATTTTGGGAAATCTATCTGTGGCCGACATTTTCCGTATAGTGGGTTGATGTAAATTTTGTCCCATTCAAATAAATTCATGTCGATGGTAATTTCCTCTTCAATACCACTTACTTGGATGGCAGTACCGGCATTTCGCACCATAGAGAGTGGAGCAGCGCCTAAAGCAGGCACGGCAGTACATTCAAAGGCATAGTCAGCACCTCTGCCACCCGTTATTTTTTTGACTTTTTCTGCAGCTTGCTTCAATCCAACATCCTTTTTGCTTGTCTTAATGGTATGGGTAGCTCCAAATAATTTGGCCATTTTCAGTCGATTTTCATTAATATCAACAGCTATAATCTTTGATGCTCCAGATATTTTTGCCCCTTGAATAACGTTTAAACCCACTCCTCCTGCACCTAGTATAACGGCAGAACTACCGGCTACCAATTGTGCCGAATTTACAACAGAACCATATCCTGTCATTACCCCGCAGCTAAGAATGCTCGCAGAGGGCATTGGCATATTACTATCCAACTTTACACAAGCAGATTCTTTAACCAAAGCATATTCAGCCATGGTTCCAATGTTGAAAGAACGCTCTATAGGTTTGTTATTCCAAAGTGAACCCTCCAAATGTGCATGACCAGGGGTATAGCCGTTTCCACCAGCTGTCACTGGAGAATTATTCTCACAAATATGTTGGTTACCAGCTTGGCATTGAAAACACTTCATGCATGGTGTGGCCCAGTTTAAAATGACTTTATCCCCTACTTGAAAATTGGTGACCTCAGCACCAACCTGCTCCACAATACCGGCACCTTCATGACCCAACACAATAGGTTTCCCCCAGCTTAGGGAATCATAATCGGTATGGCACAAACCGGCTGCTTTAATCTTGACAATGATTTCGTCTCCTTTAGGGGTGGCAATAGTGACGGCATCAATGATGAAGTTTCCATCTCCTGTAGCTATCGCCGATTTGGACTGTAGTGACATCTATTTTTTTTTAATTAAAGCTATTTGGTTTAAAGGGCAGGTTAATATCCACTATTTTGCTTTTATCAATCCTTTGTCTAGAAACAATAAAGTTTGTACCTAGAATGTATGCCTTTGCAAAATTTACCGCATCAACTGCCAATAATTCATCTTCCTTAAAATACCACACTGAAAAACTTTTTCCCCCTTCTCTTCTGATCACAACATCGTCATAACCACTTGAGAGTCCAACAATTTGAAGTTTTACATCAAACTGGTCCGACCAAAACCAAGGAATTGAATCATAGACCACATTATCTTGCCCGCAAATAGCTTTGGCAGCAGTTTTTGCCTGGTCCAAAGCATTTTGAACGGATTCTAAACGGACATAGCGTTTGTAATGTGGGTTAAAATGATTGGTACAATCTCCAACCGAATAGATAAACTTATCATTGGTTTTGCCAGTTTCGTCAACCTGAATACCATTTTCAATAGCTAAACCGGCATCTTTGGCCAGTTCGGTGTTTACCTGAATACCAACCCCAAGTACAATGACATCCGTTTTATATTCGGAACCATCATCACAAATAACAGTGTTGTACCCATCATTTTGTTTTACTGAAGTTATGTTTTTATTTGTGAGAATTGCAATACCATTGCTTTGATGCAATTCAGTGAAAAAATCGGACATTACCCTTGCAGTAACCCTGGGAAGTACTCGATCTTCTTTTTCAAGAACAACAATCTTTGCTCCCAATTTGCTAAGAGAGGCAGCAGTCTCAAGTCCAATATATCCGCCACCAATAACAACAACACGTTTTTGTTTAGAAGAATTAACAGCTTTTCTGATGTTTGAAGCATCCTCAGCCGTGCGCATTGGGAACACATTTTGAGCAACATCCATTCCCTTTAATAAGGGTATGAAAGGACGTGCGCCAGTAGCAATTACCAATGTATCATAAGATTGAATCGAACCATCATCCAATGTTATGAACCGGCCCTTTCGGTTTATATGTTTTACTTCAATCCCAAGTTTAAGCACGATGTCTTCATCGATGTATCTCTCCTTTGGAAACAGCAAGCTTCGTTCAGTAATTTCTTCACTTGTTAAATATGTTTTTGAAAGTGGTGGTCTGTGGTAAGGAAACTCCTTGTCAGCATCAAAAAGAATTACAGCACCTTCCCAACCCTCTTTTCGCAGAGCAAAAGCCAGATTTGTTCCAGCATGGCTCGCACCAATAACAACACATACCTTGCTTTGGGTCAACACCGCCATATAAAACTATCTCGCAACTTTTAAAATCAATCCATCAGGGACCTCATTTACTTTCAATTGACAAGATAAGCGGCTGTATTTGTTAACATTATCATCAAACTCCAGCATATCTTTTTCGAGTTCCCCTGGCTCGCCAACGGCATCCCAGAATTCTTCGTTCACATGAACATGGCAAGTAGCACAGGAACACACTCCGCCACAATCTCCATCTATTCCCTTTACTTTGTTCTTAACAGCTAATTCCATAACACTGCCAGATGTACCTTTGGCTACAATAAGTTCACCACTGCCCGTTATAAATGTTATTTTTGCCATTCTTTTTGTTTAAGTCCACTGAATTTAACCTGAATGCTATTAAACCCAACTTTACGTTTAAATTCGTCCAAGTCTTCTATGTTTTCTTTGCAATCCAAAATTTCCATTGAACTTACTTTTTGACAAAGCACGGCCAAAAGAATTTTCATGATTTGACGTATATGTGTTGCTCCTAGACAATTATGCGTGCCAAAACCGAAAGCTACATGCGGATTCACTTTTCTGTCCAAGACCACCTCATTGGCTTTTTCAAACACACGCTCATCCCTATTGGCCGAGGCCCAACACAATGAGATTCTACTTTGGGCCTTAACAGCGTGTTCACAAACCAGAGTGTCTTCAGTGACCACACGCCCCATTTGAGTAAGGGGAGAGTAATAGCGAATCAACTCTTCAATGGCCGTATTCAGTATTTCGGGATCTTCCCTCAACCGTTGCAACGACCGTGGATGTTCAGCAAAATATGCTATGGAGTTGGTAACCGCATTAATGACCGTATCCCTACCACCGGCAAAGGTCAATGTCAAAACACCTTTAACCTCTTCTTTAGTTAGTTTTTTGCCATTGACTTCAGACGCCAATAAGACGGAATAAAAATCTTCCCTAGGGTTCTTAATCGCCTTTTCAATTGCTTGTTCGATGTAATTGTAGAGAAGATTTGCTTTCTCCTTATCCAAAGCGGTGTCTTCACTTCTAAACACATGTGTCCCCCATGAAATCCACAATTCAGATTCTTCATAAGGAATGTTCAGCAGAAGGGTAAGTGCCCTGGATTGTAATTTTAGTGAGAATTCTTCCACCACTTCCAAACTCTTTTTTTCGAGGGCTTCATCAACAACTTCATCAATAATATTCTTCAGTTTAGCTTGGTATTCCTCGTCCAATGGCCTTTTAAACCATGGTTCAACAAGATTTCTGTAACCTTTATGTTCCGGCGGGTCAACCTCAAAAGGTATCTGTCTAATGTCCCTGATATGGATTTCAGACGGCACAACTATTCTACCGACCTCTTCCCCTCCAGACTGGAATGTTTTCCAGTTATGCGCACATTTTCTGACATCTTTGTGGCCAAGTATCATTTTTACAGGGTCATTTTGGTCGTTCATTTTCCCCAAGCCCTTTTTGACCCTAGCCTCATGAAAGGGATCATCAAATCTACTTTTATCCATATTCCAACTTGCTTTAGGAAGCTAATGTTATACCCCAATAGCAAAGCTGGCAAAAATGAAAACAGTTTAAATTTCCTATTTTATCAAAATAATTAACTATTTTATCATTAATAATGATATATTCAAATATGTTTTACATAATAACATATAAATGAAGCCAATTCTTGAACCGATACATCAAAATAGGAGGAAAACAATTTCGGCTTTTGTTTACAATAAACCAGATTTTGAAATGCCCTGGCATTTTCATCCCCAACATGAGCTTACCTATATTGAAAAAAGTACAGGAACCAAATTTATTGGCGATTTTGTTGGCCCATATCAACCTGGAGAACTGGTCTTGTTAAGGTCAAATGTCCCGCATTGTTGGAAGAATCACTCTTCTAGCGATAATAGATCTGTATCTAACGTTGTGCAGTGGGATAAAGGTATTTTTGCAAAAATTCCCGAGTTACAGCCATTATTTTCCTTGTTGGGAATCGCCTCAAGAGGCATTCTGTTTGATCTTGAGGGATCTAAAACATTGGAGAAAGAAATAAAAAAGATGCCCAATTTAGTTGGTTCGAATTTGTATTCAGCACTCTTAAAAAACCTTTTAAAGTTAACTGAGCTTTCATATACTACCTTATCCGAGGCCAGTTTTAGAGATCATATGCCAAGTGAATTTGGCACCCGTATGTCCAAAGTTCACAATTTTACAGAGAGGAACTATCATCGGAAGATTTATTTGAGAGAATTGAGTGATTTAATCAATATTTCGGAGCAGTCTTTTGCACGATTTTTCACTAAAGTGATGGGAAGATCTTTTTTCGTTTTTTTAAATGAATACAGGATAAAAATGGCAGCAAAACAATTGGTAGACACGGACGATTCGGTCGCTCAAATTGGGTTTTCTTGTGGCTTCGAATCCCCTCCATTTTTTTTTAAAAAGTTTAAAGAAGCATATGGAATTTCACCAGGGAAATTCAGAAAAAAATTTAGAAAAGGACTTTGAACCCGTTAATCAACATTTGTACCGCCATCATTACCAGGATCATTCCCATAAGACGTTCAATGGCGTGAAGCCCTCGTTCCCGTAGAATTTTATAAAGAAAAGGGGCAGTCATTAATAATAAAGCACAAAGCCCCCAAGCAATCAACAGGGCAAAAAACCAATTCGACATTTGTCCGTCCTCTTGTTGGGTCAAAAGCATTAACATGGCCAATACCGATGGCCCTGCAATCATTGGAATGGCTATTGGCACAATAAATGGTTCACCTCCAGGCTGTTTCCCCATAACCCCATCTTTACTGGGAAATATTAACCGCAGCCCTATAATCAATAGAATTATTCCACCAGCAATGGTTACCGATTCCTGTTGCAAGTGCAGAAACCCTAGAATTCTCTGTCCCGCAAAGAGAAAAAGAATTAAAATTCCAAGAGCTATCAAGAGTTCTCTTATGATAATAAATCGTTGCCGTTTAGGCGGTATTCCTTTTAAAACTGACAAGAGTACGGGAATGTTTCCCAACGGATCCATTAAAAAAAAAAGCAAAACTGCTGTAGACAATATTGAAGTTCCTAAATCGGTCATTTGCTATGTTTTTTGGTTTCCAATGTTTTTACCTATTACTTGATTTTCTTTTGGAGCACTCTTTTTAATGTCAAGTGAATGCTGTTCAAATATACTTTCAACAATATCCCGTTTTTCATATATTTTAGATTCGAACATTTTTCTTGCCCCACTAAAAGAGTCATAGCCCATAATAATAAAGGTAAGTTCCACTTTTTTACCAATATCAAAAACATCTTCGAGGGTTAAGTTTTCCTGTTCATATTTTTCACTAATATATTTCGGAAATGGATATCTGGAAAAATCATTCGTATGATTTATATATAAATTGGCTAGAAGACCTCCTTTCGTGGTTGTCCTCAAAACAGGAACATAGTTCAAGTTGAGCTTCACATAAATGTCCTTCCAATTATTGGGCTGGGCTTCAAACAAACCGAGAATATGCAAACATGCGGTGATATTCAAATCAATAACATTTCGTTTGGCCAGATTGTTGAATTTCACCCTGTATATTGGCTCACCCCTTCGAACAATCTTACTTATTTTACTTGAAAACTGTATTCTAGGGACCAGATAACGATAAAGATAAAACCATACACAAAATGATCCCAGAGCGCCTAATATAACCCCAAAGATGCTTGATAATATAAACATGATTGACAATTTTGAAGAAACTCTATTTATCCAAAACAAAAATTTAATATATCAAATGCCGTTTCGGCCATATGATTTCCCTTGTTGTCCAATAATGGGTTAACCTCCGTGAACTCAACACAAACCACCTTCTTTGTATTAAGAAATCCGATTATTATATTTTTTGCTTCCTCTGGACTAAATCCAAAAGGTACTGGGGTACCTGTTCCAAGGGACACGTAATCACAATCCAGACTGTCCACATCAAATGTTAGGTAAATGGAATCACAATCTGCCAGCTTATGTATAGCTTCCTTAATACACTTTTGTATTCCTCTAAATCTAACCTCTTCAACACTGTAATTCTTAATTTTCATTTGGGCCATCAATTGATCCTCGGCCTCTTCAGTATCCCGGACTCCAAAATAAATCAAATCTTGGGGCAGGAATTTTGGCTGATTTATTCCTATGTTTTTTAGTTTTTCCCAAGATGCAATGGTCTTCCCATCAGGATTATTGGTTTTCATTTGGACATTATCTTCCTGCAGGGCGGCAGCTAAAGGCATACCATGAACATTTCCGGAAGGAGAGGTGTACGGTGTGTGCAGATCGGCATGTGCGTCTATCCATACGATTCCAAGTCGGCTATCCGGATTTGCCGCCTTGATGCCCGAAATAGTGCCCAAAGCAGATGAATGGTCACCAGACAATATCAGTGGGAATTCATGTTTTAAAAGCGATTCCCTGACTACATTGGAAACTCGACTACATTGCTCAACCACAAAGTTGATTCGTTTGGCAAAGGAGTTTCGAACCATATTGTATATGGTTTCATTATGGGTTTCGACGTCAATAAATGGAATCCTGTTAAAAAAATCGTTTCCCGAATTAATGGCTGCGATTTCCATAGCATCGATACCCATGTCGGCACCTCTCGTACCTGCTCCTATATCCGAACGGTTTTTTATGACTTTTAGATTACTCTTCATTTAGATAACCTTTTTATTTGTTTTCTGTTCAAGAAGATATAGATCAAACCTCCTACAAGGAAGGAATCTACAAAGTAGGCATGCGTCAATTGAAATAACTCCAAGTAGGTACAAAAGGCCACCCCAGAGGCCACTCCCCAACTAAGCAGTGCGGAATAATCCCAATCCTGTACCTCTTCAAGCTCGTATCGCTGTTTTTTTATCCAAAAGAAATGAACCATATATATGGACGAAATCGAGGGAATCAAAACCCCCAATGCATTCAGAAACACAAAAAAATGCGCTGTGATACCCATTAAGGCAAACGCAATCCCAAAAAAACTGGCGATTAGCGTCAACTTCTTATAGCCCCATCTTGTTTTAATGGTAGCAAAGGCCAAAGCCGCAGAAAATAGGTTCAGGGAGTTTGTAACCCATGTAGACAAGAACAATAAAACAAAGGCTGGCAATACCAAATCAAATTTGGTCATAATTTTGATGATATCCACCTCGCCAGTTTGGATTGCGGGAACAGCACTAAAATAGAGAGCAAAAGGGCTCCCAAGAAGAATCCCTAGAACAGCAATTAAACTGTGCTTGTCATTTGTTGTGAATCTTGAAAAATCTGCGATGAAAACTGGAAGGAAAACAGTTGAACCTACAAGTATGGCTACAGCTTCAAAAAGTGTTAAGGATGGTTCTTCCGGAACGAAATCAATTATTTGTGAGAAAGACATTCCATCTTGAAAACTTACATAATACACATAAAGTAGAAACAAGGCTAAAAAAGGCACGCCGATGTTGGTCAATCTTTCTAAGCTTTGAATACCATAAATTGTAGTAACAGTAATCAAAGCCCCCATCACCATAATAATGGGCCAATGGGGCACAACCATATTGAAAGTGGCCAATGCAGTATCTGCAACAGCAACTGAAAGTAATTCCAAGGTTACCGAAAACCAACCCAACAACACAATTCCAAAGACAAAATTCAAAATTTTGGCCCCCTGTTTCCCAAAGCTGAAATACAGAATCATATAGGTTGAGAATCGTGATCGATTTCCAATTCTAGTAGTGGCAAGACACAGCAAAGACAGTATAAAAGTAGAAATGCCAAAGGCCCATATTGCTTTTTTGAAACCAATGCCCAAAGCTATCTCAGCTCCCAGATAAAAAATTGACAAAGTGAGACCCGTACCGGCAATGATCAACGCGATAACCCATCCAGATCTATAATCTTTGGGTTGTACTTTGGAGTTTGTATACTGATCGGCCATAGTTTGGATTATTCAAGAGTTTGCAATAATTTGACAAGGAACTTCCAGAATTTTTTAACAGAGGTTACCTGAACACGCTCCTCCGGCGAATGGGCCCCCAATATATTTGGGCCGAAAGAAATCATTTGCATTTTAGGGTACATACCCGCAATCACGCCACATTCCAGGCCAGCATGTATAGATTTCACATTTGGAACAACTCCATTTAAATCTTCATAGCACGCTTTGGCAATTGCCAATAACTCGCTATCAGGTTTTGGTTCCCATCCAGGATACGGGCCAATTTCGCTAACCTGGGCAAAAGGAAAACATTCTTGAATAGAAGCTACCATTTCATCTCTTTCAGAATTAACTGAGCTTCGGGTATGGCATTTGATTTCATACGAACCATCTTCGATGTTTAATACAGCAATATTGCTCGAAGTCTGCACCAAATCATCAAGTCCCCTGGTCATGCTGTAAACACCATTTGGCAATTTTAACAGCGCGGATATCAATTGGTTTTGAGTGTTAACATCCATTATTCCTGTAGAGCGGTTCACTTTAACTTTATCTATGGACATAAAGGGGTCCGTAAGTTGATAATCCCGTTTTATCCTTTCAGCAGCAGCCAAAAATTCCAATTCAAAGCTGGAAAGTTTGTCCTCACGAACAGCCATAATGGCCATACCATTTCGAGGAATGACATTGGTAAGCGCACCAATACTGACCGAATGCAATCTACAATCCACTTTAGAAATTAGATTATTTAAGAGTTCGGACATTACGAGAATTGCATTGGCAGAGCCCAGGTGAATGTCCACGCCAGAATGCCCTCCCTTAAGACTACCCAGTTTTATCTGGTGAAGTTCATATTCCTTGGCGTCAAGAATTTTTGTTTGGTAAGAGCCACGTATTTCTACATCCACACCACCAGCACAACCAATGGTAATCTCATCGTCTTCTTCCGAATCAAGATTTAGAAGAAATTCTCCACGTAGTTGATTTTTGGTCAAAGCCATCGCCCCCGTCATTCCCTTTTCCTCATCAATAGTAAATAAGGCCTCAATTGGTGGGTGTTCCAATGCATCAGACGCTAATACCGCCATAATTGCTGACACCCCAATACCATTATCTGCACCCAGAGTGGTGTCTTTCGCCTTTACCCAATCTCCTTCTATGTACATTTGAATGCCCTGCGTATCAAAATCAAAAGTGGACCCCGTTTCTTTTTGATGTACCATATCCAAATGAGCCTGCAGCACTACTGTTTTGCAATTTTCTCTTCCACTGCTTCCAGCTTTACGGATAATGACGTTTCCAATTTGGTCCATTGAAGTTTCCAATCCCAATGAATTACCAAACGCAACCATAAAGGCGCTAATTTCTTCTTCCTTGGTAGAGGCCCGAGGGATTGCATTAATGGCTTCAAAATATCGCCAAACTATATTTGGTTCAAGTTCCCTGACTGTCATTATTACGGTTCTCGATTAAAATTTGGCTATTATAGATTCTTAGTCGTCGCTTACAAGTTTTTTCACCAAGGGCTTCAAATCAGAATGGCAAACTACTCCATTGTCCACAATTAGAATATCATCCAAATAAATACTAGTCCTTCCAACTACACCGTCAAAATGCGATTTGGCAGGTTGACCCAAAGGCGGCATATCCATTGGACTGGTATGGCCAAACCCAAAATCTACGCCGCCCCAAATCCGTTCGTCCTCTACGATCTCCCCGCACAATTGACGGACCCCAGGGTTAAAACCAAACATGTTGTGTGAAATCTTGTACATGTTTGGATCGTTAAAGGACGCCAGGTATTTTTTAAACTTTTTCACTTCCGATTTTGTGCCTTTTACTTCTGCAATGTCGCCATCTTTCATCATAAACTCAATTTGATTATCATTTTCATAGATATCCGCATTCATCAACAAATCAAACACAATAGTACCATTCATGCTACCTGTTTTTGGAACAATGTTCACGTATCCCGGAGCTGTACCAAACCGAGGAGTTGATAAGTCACCATCGTCATAATCAAATAAATAGTTCAAATCGGTTTCATACGAAACATCCGTACCATTTTCTGCAGTAATTCGGATTTTTTCTGCCTTCATGCACATGTCCTTGACCTTGGCTAGAAACAAACCCAATGTCTTGATGTCAAAAGTTGTAAAGACACGGGTCAGGGAGGGTATCGATGATTGGCCCAGAACCATGTATCTCAATTTTTTGTTATTGTCAAAAGCGCTTTCCCAAATGTCTGAATATAACATTACATTGGTATGCAGTTCAATCCATACATCGACATTACTCAGCGCTGCAGTGAGGGCTTCTGATGGCCAATATTTGACCCCTGCTTGTCCATCATAAGGTGATTTGGGCGTCCACATAATCAGGGGTTTTCCCCCTACAGCGTGCACAGCTCCTGCCAGATCATCGGCAAAATCTCGGTTAGATTCCGTGTCTCCTGTAATAGCCACGGTTTCTCCAGGCTGGACTTGAAACATATCTTGTATCAAGGTTTTTGCTACTCTAGCACTTTCCAAAAAATACTTTGTGCTCATATATCATGATATTAAAGAAAAGGGAATTAACCCGCATTCCCTTTTCTATGGTTAATGTTCAGAATTAAAAAATTAAAAGCTTACGGACAACGTGGTTCCTACTGTGGCCGGAGTACCCCTCCAACCAATTCCAAAGTCGGTGTATTCCAAATAATACTGCTCGTCCAATATATTTCTTGCCCAAAGGGTAAGGGCGACCTTGCCAGATGTAAGTCGTGCTTGGGCATCCAATAGTTGATAGGCATCTGAGGTAAACTCGTCGGCATTGGAGTCCTCCCAATAGATTTTTCCTGTTCCATTATAGTTGATACTAAGATCCAATGTGGTCTTTTCATTGAATGGAATACTTGACTCAAGACCCAGATTAAAATTGCTCTGGGGCACCAAAGAGGTATTGTTGTCATTAAACTGATTTAAATCCCTGGCCATTCCATCTGCGCCTCCTGTAGACCCTCCTTCCTTAATTATGGATTTTACGTAACCGTAGTTAAACAGCACATCCAAATATTTGGAAACTCTAGTTTTAGTATCTATTTCAAAACCCGTAATCTCACTTTTTTCGTAATTGAAATTCCCTGGGGTGAAATCTGGAAATGTTATTGCAAATTGTTGTCGGTTCTTGAAGTCGGAATAGAACACCGACCCATTTAGGATAAAACGGTTGCCCCAGGAAGAAGTCTTGAATCCAATCTCGAAATTGTTCGAAAACTCACCTTCAAAATCCCTGTTGAACAAATCGGTTACCCTTGGGTTGAAACCTCCAGCTCTATAACCCCTACCATAGTTGGAGTATAACAGGGTATTCTCTGTGGCTTGATACGATAAAGATGCTTTGGGCTGCAGTACATCCTCACTTTTCTCATCGGTTTGACCATTGAGAAAATCCTCTAGCTCAAACTTGTCACTATCAAAACGAAGTCCAATTGAACCCGTGAGTTTATCACTAAGTTTATAATCCATAAAACCGAACAGAGCAATGGTCTGGAAATTTGCGACATAATCTGTCACAGCAAAGACATCACTGAAGGTAAAATCACTTTGAAAAAATGGTCTTTCTATAGTCTGAAAGAATCCTCCAAAACTCCAGTCCAACTTGCTTGTGGTACTCCTATTGGTCAAACGGATTTCTTGATTAAAGGTTTGTGTATCATTGGTTTCGCCTTGGTCCAAGAACCAGTCCTCAGTGACTGTCATATCTAGATCACCAATGGTAGAGCGGTTTACATCACTATATGAGGTAATACTCTGCAGCTTGACATTGCCAAGATTCCACTCCAGATTCAGATTGCCGTAAAAATTTTTTAAATCGGATTCTCCTAGAATATCCTGAAAAATAACATTATTACCGTCATCCGGAGTAGGGTTCAAGTAAGGTAAAATACCATCGTTTGCATCTATAAATGCAGGCGCACCAGGAGAAGTGGAATAATAGGTTGCACCGCCTTCAGAATTTATGTACTGCGTGGTGAGGCTTGCTTTGAAATTAGGAGAAAACCTGAACATCAATTGCCCCCTTAAGGTCAATTCCTGTTTAAAGTCAACCTTTTCATCTAAAAATTCGTTGTTTAAAAGCCCATCAAAATCGCGATACTGTGCTGAAACCCTATAAAAGACTTTGTCTTTTTGAATTGCTCCCGAGGAGATAAATCTTCCTAAAAAAGCATTTCCATTTCCATAGCCAACCGTAATCTTATTTTTTGTCACATTGGTAGGCTCTTTGGAGTAAATATTGATTGCGCCACCTATGGCGTTTTTTCCATATAACGCGCCTTGCGGGCCTTTGACCACTTCTATTAACGCCAAGTCAAACAACTCTTGGTTCAACAAACTTGGATCAGCGATGGTCACACCATCTATTACAAAGGCAACTGGTGCGTCCGTGTTTCGGATTTGCGGAATACCACGAATCACCAGAGAGTTAACACCAACAGCCTGACTCTCACTAAGTTTAAGGTTAGGGACCAGATTAGCAAAGGTGGTCACATTGTTAATCCCTATTTTTTCAATCCCATCTGAATTAAAGGCGGTAACCGATTCTGGTGTGGTTTGTATCGATGCGGTACGTTTTCTCGCTTTTCCAATAACACCAGCAAACCCCAAAACCTCAACACCATCCAATTGCTGGGCATCCTCTTTCATGACAATATTCAGGTTAACTTCGTTTTCAGATGTAATTTCCTGGGTTTCAAAACCTAAATAAGAAAATACCAATATAGCTTCGAAAGAGACTGATATCTCAAAGTTTCCGTTAAAGTCGGTGGTCACGCCGTTCGTAGTTCCCTTTTCTAGGATATTGACTCCTGGTAGGGGTTCAGTGCCATCTGTTACAATACCCTGTATGGTTCTTTCTTGACCCCAACTTGTCAAGGGGATCAGGATTAAAATAAACAGTAATTTTTTCATGAGTTCCAGTTTTAAAAGATAGGTTCTTTTGTTAGATGAACCCAAGGTAACGCTCACTTATTACTTACGATTATTTATGAATATTAATACATTATTTAATAATTTTAGAAATAAAATAGGAATTTATGAAAAAACAGGAAGTAGATTCCCTGCCACTTACTTCTGAATATTTCGGGATTTTGCTGGTATCGTTGAGAGATACCTTTAAAAAAAAACACGACTTAAATGAGCTTCCCAAGTCAATGCAATTCTTTGGCTACGGAAATTATGATCCTGAAAATCCCAATCTCAAAAGCGATCTGGAACGGATTGGCAGCGATTTCGTTAATGGAAAATACCTTTATGATAAAGTAAGGGATTACCATAAGGGTAAACCCATTATCAAATTGAACCGGTACTACAAGTCAATAGTACTATTGTATATAGGTTACGACTCTGTTGACTCTTTTTTAACCCATAACAAACTTGAGGAGCAAAAGGAAAAGAAACAAATTTCATTGCTTTACAATGAAAAAGCTCAAAAAACCTATTACTACTTGAACTACTATTATGGGGAGGATGATGTTATCTATAAAGGAGAAACGGTAATTTCCAATAATTGGAGTAAAATAAAGCATACATACCTATATCCCCAAGAAGACGGCAGTTTTAAGGAACACTACAACTTTGGAAACATTGTTAGACGGGAAGATACACTTCATATTAGCTCCAAAACCCTATTGGACGGTAAATTAGTGGAAGGCGGTAGAGAGACCTATTATATTGGCCACAACGATCCGTCCAACGTAGAATTTCTAATTGGAGCCTACTGCACATTTGATATCTATACCAATACAGTGGCCGGCCAAAGTATTTTGGAGAAATGCCAGTCTAAGGAAGACATGGAGAAAAGGGCCAAAAGCCCTTATGTTCCGCCATATATAGCTATGGAAATCAGAAATAAACGAATAATAAATAAAAGTATTGTGCCGAAACATCATCTGGAAATCTCCAATGATAGTCCTTATGCCTCCATTTACCAAGGTTTGGCGGGAACATACAATTTAATCTTTGTATTTTCTGATGGGTCTAATGAACAATTGAAGTTCAAAGTTTTGCAGACCAACTACAAAATACTTGCTCTTACAGATAATGTTTATTTTGAAAAGGATAGGATTGAACTCTTAAATAAGGGCTCGGTAGTCCACTTCAGTTTTGATTTTGCCGGCATTATCGCCTTCGATCAGATCGATGTTTATTTTAAGACCTATTATTTGAAAGAAGATGGGGAAACCCATGTTGGTGTTTTTAGCGGCATAGATATTGAAAATCGTCTGGTTTCAGGTGAAGTCAAAATAGGATTTGAAAGCATCCAAGATATTTAGTAAAAACCAATAATCATTTATAAGAATTGATGAAGGACTATGGGAATGTACTTTAAATCCCATTTATCAACAATTTTACAAACCCTGCTTCACCAATGTATACTTAATGTATTTCATAAAGAGTGTTAGATAAAACCCTTGTCAGAAAACAATCTTGAACTAGTTCAAGATTGTGCCTTGTCTTATTTCAAGAGTATTTCCTGTCTTGGTTCATTTTTATCCTCTTGATGTCATTGCAACTTTGTACTGTCGATATTGACAAACAAAATCTAAAAACAAAATAAAATGACATCACAAGAAAAAGTAACCTTTGAAGTACCTACTAAAGACCAAGTATCTGTTAAGAACCAGGCCATTTTTGACCAAATGCAAAAATCATTCGGCACAGTTCCCAATCTATATGCCACTTTTGCATTGAACGAAACAGCACTTCCCGACTATCTAGCATTGCAAAATCGCAAAAGCACTTTATCCGCTAAGGAAAGAGAAATCATCAACTTGGTTGTAAGCCAGGTCAACGAATGTGAATATTGTTTGCCGGCACACACGATGATCAGTAAAATGCATGGATTTACAGATGAGCAAATCTTGGAAATTCGCGGGGCCCAGATTACTTTTAATGACAAATATGATGCCCTGGCAAAGTTTGTGAAAGATACCACAGTCAACCGTGGTAGAGCATCAGAAGAAGCTGCGGATGTCCTATTCGATGCTGGCTATACACAAGCAAACGTGATCGATATCATTATGGTAATCGGTGATAAAATCATTAGTAACTATCTACACAACTTTACTAAGATTCCAGTGGACTTTCCAGAAGTTCCCAATATCTAGTTTTCATTAAGTAAGCCCCAAGCATTGTGGGGCTTACTTCTCTAAACCCGCTTTGTAATAGAAAAGATAAACCGCATATTGAAAATCTTTATAACTGTGATTTTTCTGAGTGCAAGTTCAACGAGCATTTCTCAAGATATTGCCTACGGTAGCGACCATATTTTCATCAAGCTCTTTGGTTCAGCTATTCAGTTAAATCATTATATTTAAAGGCAAACACGGTAACTAGCAAAAATCATTGAGCCTAGAGATTCCCTGTCAAGAAATGGAGAAATTTGAACCAATATTAAAAAACGTCGCCCGCAATGTTGAGCTAACGGACCAAGAAAAGGAATTGTTCACCTCCATAATCAAGATTTCCCGGGTAAAGAAAAGACAGTTCGTAATCCAACCAGGTTATCCTTGTGAATACAGGAACTATATTGTGAAAGGGGCTTTCCGAATGTTCCTTTTGGATGATAAGGGAAAGGAACATACTGTTAGCATTGGTATCGAGGACTGGTTTTTCACCGATTTCTACAGTCATATTTACAAAAAGCCCTCAAACTTTTTTGCAGAGGCCCTAGAAGATTCCATCATATTCCAAATGAGCTACGAAGATATTGAAGAAACATGTTCTAAAAGTCATGCCATAAGCCAATATTGGAGGGTCATATTGGAAAAGGCATATGCCAACTCCAAAAATAGAATAGTTTCCAACTTCAGTAAAACATCCGAAGAACGCTATCAGGAATATTTTAACAAGTATCCGCATATCGTAAACCGGGTTCCCCAATATGTGATTGCCTCCTATTTAGGGATTTCCGCAGAATTTCTTAGCAAGATTCGAGCACGTCCGAATAAGAAAACTTGAATTAGTTCAAGATAATTTTCTGTTTCAGTTCATTTTTAATCTTTTTAAGCCCACTAATTTTGTTCTTTCGAGAATAAAGCAATGGAGAGCCCGGTGGTTTTTCATTGCTTTTTAAATTTCCAAGGTTTGTCCATATCTCAAACCCGCAAATTCTAGATTCACCAATACGCGGGTATTCTTACCTATTAATCACCTTTAGATTTTCCGAAATAATCATCCACCTCCTTTTAAAATCTTGAACTAGTTCAAGGTTGTCGGTTGTTCCAGTTCAAGGGTATTTCCTGTCTTGGTTCATTTTTATCCACCTCATTTCACAGGAGATTTGTGGTGTGATTTTATTTCAAAAAGTAAAAGTATATACCATGAAAGAGGTTGTAGTTCCTTCTTATAAAGAAGGTTTGAATGAACTAAGAGGGAGCCTTGTAGATATGCTACCAGGCGATGCTTTGGAAATATTTGATAAAGATGCAGAGACGCTTCAAAAGGAACACACGTCTATTTTAAAACTAAAAAGGGGCGACAAGGCTATTGATTTTACATTATCCAATGCAGTCAACAAGAGTATCAACTTATACGAAATCCTAAAAAAAGATAAGATCGTACTCACTTTTTATAGGGGCGCCTGGTGTCCCTACTGTAACCTTGCACTCAACCAGTATCAGGCAATCTTGCCGGAGATTACCGAAGCCGGTGCCGCACTTATTGCCATTTCCCCACAAAGCCCCGATGGGTCATTGAACATACAGGAAAGGAACGGGCTCCAGTTCGAGGTATTGAGTGATAACGGAAACCTTATCGCCAAGGAGTACACCACGGTACATCCTAACCCAAAAAGATCACTTAAAGCCATGACGGAAATGGGGTATGACTACGATAGTTACAACGCTGACGAAGATAGTGAGTTGCCTGTACCCGCAACCTTTATCATTGAAAGGAACGGCACTATCTCTTTTGCCAAGTCCGAAGGTGCAGACTACCGTAATCGGGTGGAACCAAGAGAAATCATAAATGCTTTGAACAAATAACAAATAGTAATACTTAAATACACAATTATCATGAGAAAACAATTGATCAAAATCGTTTCAGTTGCGCTTACAATACTGGCAACCTCTGTCCAGGCACAAGATGCCCGGGGACTTATTACAAAAGTGGTGGATGCCAATGGAGGTGTCAAGGCCCTGCGCAAGTTAAAGGACGTATCCTTTGACTATACCTTTAAGGTTCCGGCCAGCAATGTCGTCGATGTATCCAAGGAAAGATACATTTTCAATGGGGAGGTATCCTATGGGGAATACACCAAAAGACAGGTCTATGCGCTTCCTCAACTAAAAGGAGAACACACCCAGTTTTTTGACGGCAAAAAGACCGTTTCCTTGATCAACGGAAATGTTATCACGGAACAACAGCCAGCCTATATCGGGCATGCCCTTAGAAAGACCAATTACTACTGGTTCGCCATGATGTTCAAACTTTTGGATCCAGGGGTAAACCACAAACAATTAGCGGATAGAAAGGTAAACGGAACCTCCTACAAGATAGTGGAAATGACCTTTGGGGAAAACGTTGGGGAGTCCGATGACAAATATATCCTCTACATCAATCCTGACACCTATAGAATCGACCAGTTCCTTTACACTGCAAAGGGCTTTGGGATAACTGACCCTAGTCTTATGAAGCTCAAGTACGAGAAATTCGGCGATGTCTATCTGACCACTTTTCGAAAGTACGCCCCTGCTGATTGGAAGGGCAATGTTGTAAAAGAGGCCTGGACGGAACAATACACCAAGAACGTAAAGTTCAACAACGGTTACGATCTAAGGAACATCCGAATCTAATATTAACAATAACAAAAAAAAACCTCGCAGGGTCAAGGCCCTGCTGGGTTCTACAATTGAATTTTACAAATTCAACATCAAAAAAATACTGTATATCCAACAACCATTACTAAAAAAATGAAACAAGTTAATCAGGACATAGGGCTGCTCATATTGAGGATTACAATTGGTGGTCTGCTGTTGTTCCACGGAATAAAAAAAGTTGTGGACGGGCACGGTTTTATTAAAAAAGTATTGTCAGACGCAGGATTGCCGGAGTTTTTATGGTTGGGCGTTCCCGTTGCAGAAGTTGTTGCCCCTATCCTATTGATCTTAGGAGTGTTTACAAGAAGTGCATCCCTTTTGATAGCATTTACGATGGCAATGACCATATATCTTGCTTTCGGATGGTCGGGCTTCGAGATCAACCAGTTTGGGGCCTTTAAGGTGGAGCTGAACCTGTTCTTTATGTTGACGGCGATTAGCCTTTATTTCACAGGTGCGGGAAATATATCCCTTTCTGAAAAACTGCTCCAGTCCAACACAAAACTTAAAAATCTATAACAATGAAAAAGTTAATTCTAGCATGGTCATTAATCGCTTTGGCACAGATGGCCATAGGGCAACAATCCAAAAAGGAATCCGAAAATGGCATTGCCCATACCGTAACATATCTGGAGACTGCACACCGTAAAATAGAGGTCAATGGTATTTCCATATTCTATAGGGAAACCGGTAACCCCAAAAAAGAAACCATATTAATGTTACATGGTTTTCCAAGTTCATCCCATATGTACAGGGATGTTATGAAAAAATTGGCCTCTGATTTCCATGTGGTTGCACCGGACTATCCCGGGTTTGGGTTCAGTGATGCCCCAACGATCAAAGAATACGAATACACCTTTCACAATGTGTCCTTGTTGATGGATGCGTTTGTGGACAAACTGGACATTGACTCTTACTACATTATGATGCAAGATTACGGCGGCCCCATTGGATTTAGGATGGCGGTTAGAAATCCTGAAAAAGTCAAGGGCTTTATTGTCCAAAACGCCAACGCATATTTTGAAGGGCTCAGCGGAGAGTGGGCACAGAAATATAGTACCATGTTAGAAGTTGGAGACATGGATGGTGTTCTTAAAATCCAAAATTGGTGGATGTCATTGGAGGGGCTTAAAGAAATGTACCTCAATGGGGTCAAAGACCCTTCAAAAGTTGACCCCATATCCTATTTGACTGACGAAGCTCTATTGAGAAGGGAGGGTATCAATGAGATACAGATTACCTTCTTGAACAACTATGGCAGCAATTTCGACAGTTACCCGGCTTGGCAGCAATATTTGAGGGAAAACCAGCCCCCTACCCTTATTATTTGGGGAATCCATGACAAGTTCTTCAGTGTCGACGGCGCAAAGGCATTCTCAAAAGACCTTAAAAATGTAGAGACCCATTTGATAGATGGAAGCCACTTTCTATTGGAACTCCATTCAGAGGAGGCCGCAAAGCTCATTACGGAATTCATAAACAAAATCCAGTCATCAATATTTAAAAAATAAAATCATGAAAACAAAACTTGCAATCGCGTACTTCAGCGGGTATGGACACACCAAAAAGTTGGTTGAGGCTATAGCCGAAGGAATAACCTCTGTAGACAATACGGAGTTAAAGACATACAGGATTAATGCAAATGGGGAAATTCCCGATACTTGGCTTGAGGAACTTTCCGAGGCGGATGCCATAATCTATGGTTCGCCAACATATATGGGAAGTGTTGCCTGGCAATTTAAAAAGTTCGCTGATGCCTCGGGAGCCGTCTGGAGCAAGCGGGCTTGGAAGAACAAAATTGCAGGCGGGTTTACCGTTTCAGGTTCCACCAATGGGGACAAGCACTCCACAATGTCTTATTTGACCACACTGGCCATGCAGCATGGTCAAATATGGGTTGGTCTGGGACTTTTATCTAGTAACAAAAAGGAACATGGTCCCAAGGATATAAATTGGACAGGGGGATATGCTGGTCTGTTGGCAATTGCACCGTCTGATGCCTCTCCCGAAGAGGCACCAAGAAAAGGGGACTTGGAAACCGGGATACTCTACGGGGCGAGACTTGCCGAAATCACTAACCAGCTTAAAAAATAGAATTGTTGGCTCCGTTATGGTTTCAGTCTTTCTTGGACCCAACAATAAGGCAGTTTTTGACACCATTCATTGAAACAATTGACACTTGGGCCAGCCCCAACAATTGGGTGCCATCGCAAAACTTTGACCTCGTGTTCCAGGGGCTGTTTATTATGAGCATGGCGATAATAATTTTGCCTAATTTGATTAAATCAATTGTCATAAGGCATTATTTAAGAAAGGAAAAAATTCATGGACAAAATTTTCAAACTTGGTCTGATTGCCCTCCCAAAAATGAAACTGAAAACAGTTCGGATAAAGCCTTGCTTCTTATGGTCTATGTAGACTATCTAACAAGAATAAGTTTCGGCCTTAACCAAATTTAATTTATCGTGTTACAAATTTGGAAAAATTATATATCCTGGCATATTGCTGTTTTGCTCCTAAGCTGCGGTTACCTAATATTTAGTTATTACAGCAGTCCTGATGTAATGTTACATAAATGGATGATGCTCGTTTTAGTTGCTTCTATGTTATTGCCATTCTTCGGCAATATCTACTGGGTCTTCACTAGGTTAAGACCGGAAGTAAAAAAAAAAGAAAAGTGTTATGGGAAAATTTTACAGGTATCAAAGGCATATGTCGATAAAGGGGAAGATGGTGTCATCGAATTCATGGATAAGGAATTTCTCAAAAATAACTTTGGAGGAAATCCAAAAACAAAATTGACCCGCCAACAAAACCAAAAATCAACATGGACGAAAGAAGATTGTTAAAACCGGAACGTTGGATTTCCAATTATTCTGACTTCCTTAAAGCTTATGTGCTCAAAATGGCACCTTTCCACCTAGTGGAGGATCTAGTGCAGGAAACCTTCCTTTCAGCATTGAAAACCGCACCCCTTTATAAGGGCAACTCCACAGAACGCAACTGGTTAGTTGGCTTACTTAGACACAAAATAGCGGATTACTACCGAGGTATTAATACAAAAAAGGCGCTTACAAAAGAAAGGGCTCTATGGTCAGAATACTTAAATGGATATGCTCCTTTGAATCCCCATTCTTTTAAATTGGATAGTACCAACCCTGAGACGTATATTGTTTTAAATGATTTGGTTAAGATATTGGAAGAGGGTTTTGATTCTCTGACGGAAAAGGAATCAAGCGCCCTTAGACTTAAAATAGAAGGGTTGAACACAAACCAGATTTGCAACAACATGAATATCAATAGAGCCTACTGCTGGCTACTAATTTCAAAAGCAAGAAAAAAACTCAAAATATTCTTAGAGGAAAATTGGTTGATGGCGGTTTAAGGAGTACATCTTATTTAAAACTAACAATGGACTAATACATCCTAATCAATAGGTTTCTTAAAAATAACGTTTATTGATACTTGATCTGAAGAGTTCGTTACATCTCTTGTTTTAGAACTTTTAACCCTTAACTTTGAGATGAAAGTCAAATGACACTATTTGCAACCAAATAGACCGTCAACAAATCGGTCAACAGATTTTGTAAAGTCGTTTTAAAACGTATAAAACCTCGGATTCCTGGTAGTCGCTAGAACCCTGCCGCGGTCACTGAAAGGCAGTTTGAATCCTGCCGAGGTCACTTAAAGCGCAAGCCCTGCATGAAAATGCAGGGTTTTGTTTTTTCTGAAAGCGTCGAAAGCGAATGGCTTTCGTTAGCTGGAGAAAATGACAAAACCGCAGGGCGATAGCCATGTAGACTTGCATTTTCAGGAGGGAGTACAAAGGAAGTGAAACCATCCTGCCGTGGTCACCGAGACTCTTATATGCGTATAATGGACATACGCCAATCTTATTTGCTTGCAGACAAAGTCCAACCTAAAAACACTAAATAATGAAAGGAAACGTTTTTTTATTTAGAACCTACTTATTGCACTATAATGAAAAAATCACTTCCCAAAATCAGTACGGCTACCCTTCCCATTTTCCTATGTTTGATTTTATTCAACCTAGCCTGTTCCAAATCCGATGAAGAACAGCATAGCCCATTGATTGATTTGGGAATGGACGATGCCGAAGTTGAGTCAAGGCTCACCACCTCACTGGTGGGAGAATCTCCTGATGGTGAAGGCAATCCAGAAAATCTTTGTGCCAATGGCGAAATGCAATTGATGTCTGATGACCCATACTGCGGATACGTTGATGTTGGGGAATACGCGGTAAACCAAATTAACTTTTACAGGGCCAAGCATGGATTACCACCTTATGTTAGAGCCATTGAGTATGAGTTATGTGCTGCGCGTGAAGCCCGTTTGGCAGCTCAAAACGACACCTTTCATTGGAATGATGGTTGTGATTGGCGATCCCAAGGTGCTGCAGGTGGCGGCCGAGGGGGTGATGATTCTGAAGGCACCGTGGAAAAGTCAGTCTGGTGGGTCCCCAAATTGTTTTACCAAGAAGGCCCAGAAGGTGGACATTACCATGCCATGATGGAGGAAAGGAGCAGACGGGTTGCCATTGGATACTTTGCCATTGACAGAGATAGGCACGGCATCGTGGTCAACTACTATGATTAGTCTTGACAAAGTAAAAGTTGGGTGTTCAAAGTAAAGAGTGATGTACTAAGCATGAACGTTTAGTTGGTAATTAGAAGAAAACCTCAGCCTCATACAAACTCTTTCAAACTTGAGAATGCTTTTGGCCTATTCGTTTTGTTCTACTCTTGGATAAGAAGGAATCCGAGTAAACCGCATACCATCTCCTATTCCCATATCAATCTTGTTTGGATTTTGCCATTTCTGCGCTTTCAAGCATAGGTAGATAACTAACATTGCGTAAGGGTAGCCTTAACTCCAAAAGGTCATTTTATTTGTTTAAAAAATGTATTAAGCATAAATCTTTGTTTTCTAAAGTGGATAAAAATATTTGTATTTGAAGTTGTGCAACTAAGATTACCCTCAGGAATTCAATGATTACCAAAAGCAAAAGGTGGCCTAAACCAAGGCCACCTTTTTCCACAATTAACTCAAACTAACTCAAACTCAACTTGTGTATATCAATACCCTTGGTTCTGTTCCAAGAATCCTTCTATTCCTGAAGCGGCATCAATGGCGCTTTGTGGTATTGGGAATAATCTTTTGTTGGCATCGCTATCCGTTTTGTCTGTCCATGGATCTTCATATTTTCCAAAACGAATTTGATCTCCCCTCCTAAAACCTTCCCAGTACAGTTCAAATCCACGCTCCCTAAAAAGAATGTCAGCATCAATGGAAGCTAAACCTTCTGGAGTTTGCGCTGGACGGGCGGTTCTTGAAGTTCTTACGGTATTTACATCGGCCAGAGCACCAGCGGAATCCCCATTTCTAAGTTTGGCCTCGGCCCTCATTAAATAGATTTCGGCCAAACGCATGAGGACAAGATCCACACTGCTAAAATTGTTTCCATTGGGAGAGGTGCGGCTAAACTGATACTTGGAAACACGGTATCCTGTATTGTGCAAAGATCCCTCCGTAGTGAAGTTTACATCCAAGACATGGTCCACATAGCCTACATCCCTATCAGGACCATTACCCTTTCTTTGTTGGATGGGGCCAATCCTTACACCATCATCACAGGTCAAGAATGAACCATCATCTCCTTTTCTAGGCCCCCATTGGATTCCCCTTAAAATACCCCGATCCATTTCAAATGCATTGGGATCGATACAGTAGTAGCTATTGTCCGTTTCCGTAGCCAACAAGGGTTCTCTTCCTTCCAAATCCATCAACTGGGCATCAGGAACCATATTGTTCCTTTGATAAAATCTGGCATCGGCTTCTGCAGGGTCAACTGCTCCATAAGCATCCACCCAAGTTTGGTAAAAATCCACGGTGATTGCAGGCCCATCCGTACCATCGGCACTAGGGAATTCGGGTCTTGGGAACATGGATCCGGCAATGGACCAATAGGCCCAACGGCTGTGCTCCCTTCTTAACTGCCCCCTTTGATCCAAGGCAAAGATCAGTTCGTTATTGCTGTTGTTATCGTCGTTGAACAATTCAAAATATTCTGCTGACAAACTAAATCCTCCTGAATTAATGATGTTGTCCGTATAGCTGATCACAGCGTTCATGTCCTCCGTAGTGAAATTAGGAGTGCCATATGGGTCACGGTATACAGCAGCGTTCAGATGCAATCGTGCTAAAAAGCCCCAAACCGCGGCCTGGGTAATTCTACCTGGACCTCTATTGGTGTTAATGACGTCCACAACGGACATGAGTTCCGCCTCAATATAGTCCACCGCTTCCTGGCCACGGAGCACCTCGGACAATTCCGCAGAGGACTCTTTCCGGAGCACCAAGCCCCAGCTATCCAATAACAACATATTCAGATACCCTCTCAAGGCAATCATTTCATACAGTGCCCCTTGGGCTTCGGAGTCCCCATTTTCTGCAAGTGGTCTCAACACCTCAATGGCCGCCAATGTTCTGGAAATATTGGTTGTCAGTTCGTTCCAGCTATCCCCAACCAAATCGTTTGTTGGCGTGATGGCATGGGTATGGGTGGCTATAAACTTACCTCCATCAAACCAATCCGTTCCTCCACGAAAGGGTAAAACGGCCTCATCTGAAGCGATTAATTGAAGTCCATAATAATTGGTGTGCCTCCATGTCCAGGAAACATACCCGTAAGCTGGCGCAATGGCACCGCTCACAATTTCCGCCTGACCTCCAAATTCAGACTCATCCAGTCTTTCTTCTTCCAAATCGGTACAATTCCAATTTAGCAAGGCGCTTAACGTAATGGCTATATATAAAATTCTATTTTTCATCTTTTCAACAATTTTTTATTAAAATGACACATTTAATCCCAACAGCAACGTTCTGGGCGAGGGATAGGTAAACCTATCAATACCAAAGGTTTGAATCCCGTCCAACGTATTCCCTGAGTTAAGCTCTGGATCAAAACCGGAATAATCCGTAATTACGAAGAGATTTTGGCCAGTTAACGTAAAGCGTATATCCTTTACCAATTCATCAAGCCCCAGTTTTTCGGGGGCCAGGTTGTAACCCAAGGTAGCATTGTTCAATCTTAGGAAACTCCCGTCTTCCAAATATCTAGTGGAAACTTCGTTGGAATTGCTAAGGTCCTCATTCGGAAACTGAACGGCAAAAGCTGTCGTATTCAAGTTTCTACTAAGTTGACTACTGGAAAAGATGGTCATGGCGGTATGGTTGTAAATCTTGTTACCAGATACCCCATTGAAGTTGAACCCTAAATCCAAGTTTTTATAATTAAAATTGAGATAGAATGCGTAGATAATGTCCGGTAAGGCACTCCCAACCGCCAATCTATCATTATCCAAGGATACACCATCCCCGTTAATGTCCCTAAACTGGTTTAACCCATCGTCTCCAATTCCAATGAAGTCCTTCATATAGAAGGTTCCAACCGGTTCACCATTTATATAACCGTTGATAGTAGCTCCAGTTTGGCCCGCACCTACGGCCCCACCCGTGGTCAACACTTCAAAAGGAGAGTTTTCAACCTTGTTATTGGTATACGAAATATTACCGCCAATGTTGTATGTGAAATCCTCGCTGAAACTGCCTCTGTAATCCAAGGAAAGTTCAACACCATTATTGATGATTTCCATCTCTGGAATATTGGTCCAGATTTTTTCGGTAGGTTGAATTGGGTCGGTACGGTTTGCAAAAAGTACCACATCGGTTACCACCTTGTTAAAGTAATCCAATGTACCGGTCACCTTGTTGCCAAAAAGCCCAAAGTCCAAACCAATGTTTGTTTGGGTCGAGACTTCCCATTTTAGATCAGGGAATGCCGTACGAACGGGCACAGTTCCAAAAGGATAGTCATCCAGGGTAACTTCGTCGCCATCCAAAGGATAGGTGTCATTTTCTGTCCTGGAGTCCACAAAACTTGCCAAACTCACGTTGCTAGGAATACCATCCTGATTTCCCGTTTGTCCCCAACTGGCCCGGAGTTTCAAATTGTTAAAAACACCGTTCCCGTCCATAAAATCCTCGCGGGTAATGTTCCAGCCCAACGCCACGGAAGGAAAGTATCCATACTTATTGTTCTCCCCAAATCTTGAAGAGCCATCCGCACGCATGGTGGCTGTCAATAAATACTTATCCGCATAGGTATAATTCAATCGAACAAAGAAAGACTGCAACTCGGCCTTAAAGGCTACCGAATTCAACGTTGTTGGAAAAATATCTGTACTGATTTGATCCTGATACCTTGGTTCAATACCATTATCCGCAAAGCCCTCCAATCCGAAACTTTTTTGTTCCAGTTTGGTTTCTTGATAGGAGTGAGCCGCCAATACGGTGACATTATGCTTATCATTGTTGTAGTTATAGGTCAATGTATTCTCTATCAAGGTATTGGTGTTAATCGTAGCCGATGTTGTTAGAAAACCATTCTCCGAACCTTCCAACAAGGCAAATGGGGTTTGCTGCACATCCCTATTGGTAGAAGAATAATCCACCCCAAGATTCAGTTTATAGGTCAATCCCTTAATAATTTCATAAGATGGAGCAATATTGGCCAAAATTCGGTTACTGTTGGCTCGATCTGCAAAAATTCGGTTTCTAAGAATTGGGTTTAAACGTTCGTCCAGAAAAGTGGGCTCGCCATTGGTAAAAACCGGAATAGTTGGATTCAATTCCAACATGTCCCTGACAATTGCCCTATCATCCGGTCGGTCGTTCACCGTTCTAGAGGCGGTTAGATTAAAAGCTACATTAAAACGTCCATCCAAGGCTTTTTGGGTCAGGTTAACCCTCCCTGAATATCTGGTTAAAGAACTATTGTTCAAAGTACCTTCTTGATCGTCCACCCCTGCAGACACAAAGTAGGAAGATTGGTTGGCAACACCACCGCTCATAGACAGGTTGATGTTTTTGGAAATCCCTGTCCTTGTCAACTCATCCTGCCAATCCGTATTGGCTCCTTGATCATCCAGGATACCACCAACGGCAACCACTTGCTCCCTAAATTGATTGGCACTGAAAACGTCCATTGGGTTTGCTATGGTAGACATGGCGGTTGAAACCGAAAGATTGATTTCCGATTTGCCACCCTGGCCTTTTTTAGTGGTGATAACGATTACCCCATTGGCAGCCCTTGCTCCGTAGATGGCCGCAGCGGATGCATCTTTCAAAACATCAATGGACTCAATATCCTGCGGGTTGATAAAGTTTAAAGGATTGGCTCCCGCGGCTACCCCAATTCCAGAATTGTCAATGATAAAACCATCAACAACAAACAAAGGCGTTGTACCCGATCTTAAACTTCCAACACCTCTAATGATAATATTCTGCGCTGCACCTGGTTCCCCACTAACACTGGTTACATTTACACCAGCCATTTTTCCTTGTAACAATTGCCCTGGATTGGCAACAACCCCCTTATTGAAGTTCTCGCTTTTTACCGAGGCAATGGCACCAGTAATGTCCGACTTTCGTTGAACCCCGTAACCTACCACGACAATGTCATCCAATTGGGTAGCGTCCGGTGCCAACTGTATTCTAATGGTGGATTGCCCTTGAACGGCAACATCCTTGGTGGCATATCCGATATAAGAAATTTGAAGAACTGCATCTTGGGCCACCTCAATGGAAAAATTCCCATCAAAATCGGATTGCACCCCGTTGGTGGTTCCCTTCTCCAAAATATTGGCTCCGGGTAAAGGTTGTCCCGTTTCGTCCACTACCTGTCCGCTGACCGCAAACTGCACGGTCTTTTCCTCAACGGGGACGGGTGCTTTCTCTTCCGGTTGGATAGTTTCTTCGACATCCCTTTTTCTTAATACGATTTGTTTCCCGTATACTTCAAAAATTACATCGGTATCTTTCAAAAGCCTTTCCAAAATTGTGGAAACCTTTTTTTTATTGGCCTTAACGCTGACCAATTTGGTATAGTTCACCTCTCTGTCATTGTACAGAAACTTAAATTCCGTCATGGATTCTATTCTGTCCAATGCTTTTTCCAGACTAATGCTTTCCACATTTAATGTAATCTTGGTCTTTTGCGCGTAAGATTCATTAGCATGGATTTGAAACAAAGCAACTATCAATAAAAAAGTAGTGAGTTTCATTTTGAGGTCGAATTTTAGTCTAAAGGGACGCACGTTCCCTAGCTTGATTCGTTTTTTCATATTTTTATCAATGTATTGTGTGGTTAATTAATTTAATCACCTTTCCAATCGGGGAATGCTGGCCCATTTCCCGGTTTTTTTGTTTTTACAAGTGTGATTAGGTTAACTTGTTTGGTATTGTGTTGTTCTTTCTACCGTTGGTTTAATTCATAGGCGTTTCGTTTGAGTTGATTACTAGTTGTTTGATTTCGTTGAATTGATAGTTTATCGGATATGTCTTGCTGAACGTAGCCAATACTTCTTCTATGGTTTCAATATCAAAACTGGCCGTAAACACTTCATCGTCCAGTAGCTGATTATTGTTGATTATTTCCACATTGTAGTGGCGTTCCAGTTTTTTGACGATGTTTTTAAATGGAGTGTGACGAAAAACTATTTTACCATTGATCCAAGCCGTGTGAAGCGAAATATCGGCCTCATCAACCGTAACCTCGCCATTCCTTTTTTCCAAAGAAGCTTTAAAGCCTGGTTCCAACTGGGTGTTGGTCTTCATATTTTGTTCTTCATCCACAGGTGAAATTTGAACGGAACCTTCTACCAAAACCGTGTTGACCATCGTATCTTCCGGATAAGATGAAACATTGAACTTGGTGCCCAGTACTGTGATGTTCATCTGATCCGCATTCACCACAAATTGATGTTCCGCATCATGAGCTACATCAAAAAAGGCTTCCCCAATCAAAAAAACCTCTCTATTACCCTCTTTAAGGAATTTCACGGGATATTTTATGGAACTTCCTGCATTCAATGTCACTTTGGTTCCATCGGAAAGTTGCAAGTCAAAGGTCTTTCCATAGGGCACTGTAAGTGTATTGTATACCAATTCTTCCAATTCTGATGTGTTGTCATAGACCAGTTTGGATCCGGACTGTGCCCCCACTATATTTCCTTGTTTGTCCAAGACTTTTGCGGTTCCATCTTCGGAAATGACCATGATATTGTTATCCCCGGTTTCGAGCGTTATGGCATTCTCGGGTATCGGAACGGGTTCATTATCATTCAAGTTGGCGGTGTACAGAATATAGCCGGTCCCCAGCACAAAAATGATGGAAGCTGCATATTTCAACAAGGATCTAAGTCCTTGAATCCTCTTGAGTTTTTGAGCCTTTTTGCTGAATGTTTGGTATTCCCTTCCAACCTCAACCTCATCCGAAGTTTGGTCAAAAGTGGCCGCAATAAATTGGGATTTCAGCAGGTTGTACTTTTTTGCATTCCGATCGGAGGAAATTATCCAATCTTCAACTTGCTTGGCTTCTTCAGTTGAAGCATCTCCTTTGATGTATTTTAGAATTTCTTCGGTGCTCATAAAAATCGCCTATATATTAAAGACGATTCAACCGTGAAGTATACCTAGTCTATTTGAGAAGAATTATGAAAATAAGGGACAAAAATTCCCTTAAATGAAGCCTCATATGCCTTAAGGCATTGGCAATGTGATTGTCCACGGTTCTTTTCGAAATGCCCATCAATTTGGCTATCTCGTGGTGTTTTAAGCCTTCCATTCTACTTTTTACGAAGACTTTTTTACATTTTTCGGGAAGTAAATCCAACCCTTGGATTATTTTTCGCTCCAATTCATTTTTCAAGAGTAGGGATGCTGCTTCATCCTTTAAAAACTGGTATTGAATCATCCTTTTTTTATGCTGACGTAGGTCAAAATAATTGTTTTTGACTTTTTGATGTTTCAAATGATCCAAGCAGGCATTTTTGGTCATCGCATAAAGATACCCGTTCAAATTGGTGCACTCTTCCAGCTTTGATCTATACTCCCAAATCTTCAGAAAAGTATTCTGGACCACTCCCTCAGCATCTTCATGACTATCCAAGTACCCCTTGGCAATGTGAAAGAGCTTGTCATAGTACAATCGAAACAAGGTTTCAAAAGCCCTATTATCCCCCTTCCTTAGAAGAAGGATAAAAGAATTTGCATTGATATTTATGCTGCGACTTTCCAAAAAAACCAGTTTGTTCCAGTTCTATATTGTTTCAACAAATCAGTTGTTAAACCAGTCTCTGATTTAGCCTGATTGAGCTGTAAAACTACCTTTCCAATTACTACTTTAAGTAACCAAAAAGTTATCTGTTCGGACTTAATATTACTATACCATCAATTACATCTTATCAAAGTTCCATTTTCATATCATTGAACTTTTACGGCACTATTATTATTCACATTGATCTCCGCTAAAAACAATTATATTATTTTATTTCTTCCAGTTTCACAGGTCTATTTTCTTGCAACGACTTTTTAGCTGCCAGACCAATCTTCAAGGACAATAATCCATCCTCACCCCCTACTGGGATATCGCAATCGCCAGTAAGGGCATCCACAAAACTTTGCATTTCCGTTTTATAGGCTTGCGCATAGCGCTCCAAGAAAAAATGTAGGGGCAATGCGCCATGAATCCCATCCTTGTTGTACAACCTATGGTTGTTCAGCAAATTATTGTTGCCTTGCACCATTCCTTCGGACCCAAAAACTTCTACACGTTGGTCATATCCATATGCGGCCTCTCGGCTGTTGTCAATGACCGCCATGGTGCCATCTGCATAGGTAAGGGTGACTATGGCAGTGTCAATGTCTCCTGCTTTTCCAATGGCTTCATCCACCAGGACAGCCCCTTTTGCATAAACCTCCTTCACTTCCTTCCCAACAACAAAGCGCGCCATATCAAAATCGTGAATGGTCATATCCAAGAAAAGGCCTCCAGATTGTTCTATGTAGGAGACTGGGGGAGCCCCTGGATCACGGCTCGTTATTTTAACCAAATGTGGCTCTCCCACCTGACCGCTCTTTACAGAGTCCTTCACTTTTGTAAATTCTGGATCAAACCTTCGGTTAAATCCAATCATAAGATTAACCTTCGTTTTTTCCACTATTTCCAGGACATCCACAACACGTTTGAGGTCCAAATCAAGTGGTTTTTCACAAAAAACATGTTTCCCGGCAATGGCTGCCTTCTCTACATAATCTGCATGGGTATCTGTTGGGGTGCAAATGATGATGGCATCCACTTCTGGGTATCCCAACAAGTCTTCATAGTTAGCTACCGTTGGAATGCCTAAATCCTTCGCGTATTGCATCGATTCTTTTTGCGGGTCCGTAACCGCAACAACCTTCACATTATCCATGTGCAGCAAGTTGTCCAAATGTATCTTGCCGATACGACCCAGTCCAGCGACTGCAAATCTCAATTTCTCCATTATAAACCCAGTGTTTTTATATAATCCCTATTGGCCTGCGCACAGGCTTTTGGATGTCCCATTCCAGGAAGGATATCCTGCTCCACAACAATCCAATCGGAATACCCCATTTCATTTAAATGATCTACTATTTCTTTGAAATCAACCGCGCCATCACCAAGCTTGCAGAACACCCCTCTTTTTATGGCATCGAAATAATCCCCTTGACCTTCCTTTGACAATTGAGCTATTTCGGGATCAAAATCCTTGAAATGCACATGCCAGATTCGGTTGGCATACTTCTTCAAAGCCTCCATGGGATTTCCTCCGCCAAACGCATAATGACCCATATCAAGGCATAGACCCAGTAGTTCAGGATCCGTCAATGACATGAGTTTATCTATTTCTTCCGGAGTTTCGATATAGCCTGCACAATGATGATGGAAAACCGTTCGGATTCCAAAGGTGTCTTTCACTATTTTGGCAATATTATTGGCTCCCTTGGCATAGTGTTCCCATTGCTCCTCCGTAAGCCCCATTTGTGGGGAGATTCTTCCCGCATTTTTAGTGCGCTCAGGTACGGTTCCATTGTCATCCGCCAAAACGATGAACGCATTTTTATAACCCGCCTGATACATGAGTTCGGCGGTTTTCAAGGCCGTTGTTATCCCTTGCTCATGTTTGGTAGGATCAGCCAAAGCCACGGGTACAAAGGCACCCAACAATTGCAATCCGCGCTTGTCCACTTCTTGCCGCAACAAACTTGGGGTGGTTGGCATATAACCCCAATCCCCCAGTTCAGTTCCTACATAACCGGTCTCCTTGATTTCATCCAAAACCTGTTCAAAACCAATCTCTTCGGATTTTTCTTCCAAATCGAATTCCAAGGCGCCCCACGAGCATGGAGCATTTGCAATCTTGATCATTCTTAACGGTTTTAAAATTTACGACTCCAGTTCTTTGGCCAGCGTTCTATGACCACCTTGGTCTGCGTAAAGAACTCAATGGCATGTCTCCCCTGTCCGTGCAGGTCCCCAAAGAAAGATTCCTTCCATCCGGAAAATGGGAATTGTGCTACCGGGGCGGCAACACCAATGTTGACACCAACATTCCCAGCCATCACTTCGCTCCTGAATTTTCGAGCGGCCAGTCCATCCCTGGTGAATATACAGGCCATATTTCCATACCGCCCTTGGTTAATAAAATCAATGGTTTGGTCCAACTCATCAAAATTCACCAAGCTCATTACGGGACCAAAAATTTCTGTATTGATAATTTCTCCTTGCAAAGGCACCCCTTCCAAGATGGTCGGCGCTACGAAATTCCCTTTTTCATATCCCGATATTTTGGCATTCCTACCATCCAACAAAAGGTTCCCCCCTTCATCCTGTCCTTTTTGAATCAATCCTTCAATTCTTTGTTTGCTCTCCGGGGTAATTACGGGGCCCATTTCTACTCCTGATTCCAATCCATAACCTACATTTCTAGATTTAGCTGCTTCTACCAAAGCTTCGGTAAATTGTCGTTTGTTATCCCCTGTTGGAATGATCACGGAGGCTGCCAAACAGCGCTGACCCGCACATCCATATACAGAATCAATGATAATTTGCGTGGTCATTTCCACATCGGCATCTGGCATGATCACCACTGGATTTTTAGCTCCACCTTGGGCTTGCACCCGCTTGCCGTATTTGGTTCCTTCGGAATAAATGTACTTGGCCACGTTAGTAGACCCCACAAAACTTATGGCCTTGACCTTGGGATGCTGCAACATGGCATCCACAGCATCTTTTCCACCATGCACCAAGCTTAACAGTCCCTTGGGCAAATCCAATTTTTCATCGATAAGTTCGAAGACATACTGCATGGTCATCGGTACCTTTTCGGAAGGTTTGATGACAAAGGCATTGCCAGTGGCTATGGCATAGGGCAAAAACCAGAAAGGAATCATCCCCGGAAAGTTGAATGGGGTAATACAACCACAAACTCCCAAGGGTTGCCTGATCATAAACTCATCAATTCCATTGGCAATGTTTTCCGAAAACTCGGATTGTGCCATCACATAGGTACCACAGGCAACTTCCACATTTTCAATGGCCCGTTGCAGTTCCCCCAAAGATTCCGCATAGGTCTTTCCACATTCATTGGTAATCAACTTAGCGATCTCCTCCCTATGATCTTCTAAAAGAGTCTTTAGTTTGAAAAGCGGTTGTACCCTTCTCATCGTAGGGACATCCTTCCATTCCAAATAGGCTTGATGCGCCTTTTCAATGGCGTTTTGCATGTCTTGGGCAGTATCATTGCCAAAAGGCACGGTTGCCAGGACTTCCTGATTGGCAGGATTCAACACATCAATGGTCTGTTTTGATACGCTTTCGGTCCAAACGCCGTCTATATAATTCTTTAAAGTGTTCATTGTAAAACTTAAATACGATTTGTTTTTATTCTTGTAATGTTAGGGTCAACTGTTACCAAGTAGGATATAGATCAACACGGTTACCACGCATAAGGCAATGGACATGGGCTTGGTATATTTCCAAGTCACCAAATCAACTGCACCTACATCCGTTACTTCGTACATATTTTTTCTTGGGCTGAAATGGGAAACGGCATACATGATGATCACGTTCAACACAAACTCGATTCCCCAGAGATGTATAAAATGAATGCCATGGGACGTATAACCCCAGGACATGAAAATGTAAAAGAACAGACCAAAAATGAGCGCCACCTTGGCTCCCAATGCTGACACCTTTTTCATAAAGAAACCTGCCAACAAAATGGAAGCAATCGGGATAAAGAAAATCCCATTCAATTGCTGCAATAATTGGTAAAGTCCATCTGAGGCATTGGCCACCATTGGGGCAGTAAAAATGGCCGCGATGGCCAAAACTGCAGAGGTAATCTTTCCTACACGTACCATGCTGGTATCCGAGGCTTTTTTATCGATATGTCTTTTATAGATTCCAACACTGAACAGGGTGGCAATAGAATTCAACACGGAATTGAAGGTGCTCAATACCGCCCCCATAATCACAGCAGCAAAGAACCCGATCATCCATACTGGGAGCACTTTTTTTACCAATTCTGGATATACTGCATCCTGATTATCAAAGAAGGAATCCTGAAAATAGTAGTAGCAAATGACGCCTGGAAGAATGATGACCAAAGGAATCAGTATTTTAAAAAGTCCTGTCAACAGCAGTCCTTTTTGGGCCTCCTTCAAATTTTTGGCTCCCAATGCCCGCTGGATAATGGTCTGGTTCATTCCCCAGAAATACAGTTGGTTGATGATTAATCCCGTAAAGAGCACTTCAAAAGGCATCACCGAATCTGCCTCTCCGATCACATTGAACTTTTCTGGTGCAAACTCGTATACCTTGACCAATCCATCCACAATGTTGCTATCCCCAATGGCCCACAGGGCAAAAATGGGAATCAACATGCCTCCTATCAATAAACCAATCCCGTTTATGGTGTCCGAATAAGCTACTGCTTTCAATCCTCCAAATATGGCATAAATGGAACCTATGGCACCTATGGCAACTACCGTAATCCACAATCCTTTGGTTTTGCTTACCCCAAGAACATCTGAAATCCCAAACAAGCTTTCAATCCCAATAGCACCAGAGTACAGCACTATAGGTAAGAGTGTCACCACCATAGATAGAATCAAGATCAAGGCCACCAAGGTTCTTGTGGTACCGTCAAAGCGATTTTCCAAAAATTGGGGGATTGTGGTCAAGCCCATTTTTAGATACTTGGGAATAAAAATCACCGCCGCTATGACCAAGGCAATTGAGGATGTCACTTCCCAGGCAATAACAATAAAACCATTGACATAGGAATTCCCGTTCATCCCAATCAAGTGTTCGGATGAAATGTTGGTCAACAACATGGATCCCGCGATGACCACACCAGTTAAGCTTCTTCCTCCCAGAAAATACCCTGTTGAAGAGTTTAAATTGGTTTTTCTAAGATTGTACCAAGTAAAAAAGGCAACTCCCCCGGTAAAAAGCAGGAAGGAAAGAAGCGTAATGGCTAGATTGGCATCCATAGGGTTGGTTGTTGGTGGTTATTAGAGGTAATACTTTTGTGTCTTTTGATTTTCTCCATAGGTCTTTAAGGACTCCTTTACTGCCTGTTTTTCAGACACCTGTGCAATAGGCACATCCCACCATGCAAATCCTGGAACAGCTTTTTTGCGGTCCACCTCAATATAGATGAAGGTGGTTCGGTCTATGGTCTTGGCCTCTTTCAGAGCTGCCCTCAACTCACTTACATTTGCGGCCGTCATTACATGGGCTCCCATACTGGCGGCATTTGCTGGGTAATCCACGGGCAGTACTTCCCCATCCAGTTGTTGGGTTTGTTCGTTTCGATATCGGTAATAAGTACCAAATCCTTCACTTCCCACGGAACTGGACAAGCTACCAATACTGGAATAGCCATCGTTGTTCAGCATTACTATGGTCAGTTTTTGTTTTTCCTGAATGGCGGTCACTATTTCCTGGGCCATCATCAGATAGCTGCCATCCCCTACCATGATATAGACCTCCCCATCGGGATTGGCCATTTTAGCACCCAAACCTCCAGCAATTTCATAGCCCATGCAGGAATAACCATATTCCAGATGAAAACCTTTGGGGTGTGATGTCCTCCATAACTTATGCAGGTCACCCGGTAAGCTTCCTGCGGCACATAGGACTATATCTTTATCCGTGGCCACATCATTTACCGCTCCAATCACCTCTCCTTGAAAGGCAGGGGATTCATTTTTCTCTGTATAAATTTCCGCAACAAAATCATCCCAACTTTTATTGAATTTTTCCACCTTGTTGGCGTAAGCGGAATCCACTTGAAAATCCGAAAGTGCCTTGTCCAAAGCTTCCAAGACGGATTTCGCATCTCCCGTCAACGGAATGGCCCCATGCTTGAAGGAATCAAACTCAGTTATGTTGATATTGATGAACTGAACATGTGGATTTTGAAATGCCGATTTTGAAATGGTGGTAAAATCGCTATATCTGGTACCAATCCCAATGACCACATCGGCTTCTTTCGCTATCTCATTGGCACCTGGGGTTCCCGTAACACCCATAGCCCCCAAATTTTGAGGTTCATCATAAGTCAAAGATCCTTTCCCTCCATAGGTTTCAGCAACTGGGATGCCGGTTCGGTTTACAAAACTCTTCAGAGCGGTTGTGGCGCCACTATAAATAGTGCCTCCTCCTGCTATGATTATAGGGCGCTTGCTTTCCCGAATGTATTGTATGGCCTTCTTCAGTAGTGAAGCATCTGGCATGGGTCTACCAATATGCCACACCTTTTTCTCGAACATGGCTTCTGGAAAATCGAACGCCTCTGCCTGCACATCTTGTGGTATGCTCAGGGTTACCGTTCCTGTATCCGCTGGGGATGTCAACACACGCATAACCTCTGGAAGGGCAGTAATCAATTGTTCCGGTCTATTGATGCGATCCCAATATTTGGAAATGGGTTTAAAACAATCGTTCACCGAAATATCCTGGGTTTGCGAGGACTCCAATTGTTGTAGCACCGGAGCTACTTGTCTGGTTGCAAAAATATCTCCTGGTATCAGTAAAACGGGAATTCTGTTGATGGTAGCACCAGCGGCGGCCGTCAACATATTGGTGGCACCGGGCCCTATGGAGGTGGTACAAACAAACGTTTGAAGCCGATTTTTGACCTTGGCATAGGCTGCCGCAGTATGCACCATGGCCTGCTCGTTTCGAGCCACATAAAAGGGAAAATCCAGATTTTGGTGCAATGCCTGTCCCACTCCCGCCACGTTTCCATGGCCAAAGATGCCCAGACAACCTGCAAAAAATTTATTTTGCACCCCATCCCGTTCCACATATTGGTTCTTCAGATATTCGATGGTAGCTTGGGCTACCGTAAGCCTTTTAGTTTTCATATTTTCAATATTAAAACCCTCCTTTATCCTCAATAAACTTTAGGGATTCCTCCAAAGTGGGCATAAAATTGGCACAACCATTTTTGGTTACCACCTGTGCCCCACTGGCATTTCCCATTCGGCAAGCCTTGTATAAATCCCATCCCTGTAAGATTCCGTACAAGAAACCTCCAGCAAAAGCATCACCTGCACCCAGAACATTCAAAACCTCCACGGGAAACCCAGGAACATCGGTTCTATTCCCATCGGCACTGTAAATACTGGCACCCGCTTCCCCTCTTTTTACGATTAGGGTTTCAATCCCCGAAGCCAAAAGACGATCGATGGAAACATCGATGTCCCCTTTGATCTCAGGAGCTGAGATTTGCTGATCTTTGATGGTCACTTGCGAAGCATCATCCATGGTCGCGGCCAATATTTCCTCTTCTGTTCCAATGGCAATCTTCACTCTGGGAAGAATGGCTCTTACCGTTAATCCAAAGGCTCGGTAATCGTGCCATTGGTCTGCCCTGAAATCCAAATCCAAAACCACGTCCACATCGTTTTTATTCGCAATTTCAGTTGCGAAAAAAGTGGCACTTCTGCTCGGTTCCACGTTCAAGGCGGTACCATTGATCAACAGGATTCGGTAATTTGGAATATTTGCCCTTTGCACGTCATCAATGTCCACTTGGCTATCTGCGGCGTTGTCCCGATAATACACCAAAGGGAATTTATCTGGAGGCTCTATCCCCAGAACCACGGCGCTACTTCTGGTTCCATTTTTGACAGGGATGCACTCGGTATTTACCTTTTCCCGCTTCAAAAAATCCAGAATAAACTCCCCAACTTTGTCATTTCCCACTGCGGTGAGCAAACTGGCATTGACCCCAAGTCGTGCACAGGCCACTGCAATGTTCAAGGGAGAGCCGCCCACAAAAGCATCAAAGCCCTTAATATCATTAAAGGAGGTACCAATATTTTGGGAGTACAGATCGATGGATGATCGGCCAAATGTGATTACATCAAGTTTTTTATTGGACATGGGATTATTGTTTGTTCATTTCTGCAGTGACCAAAGGCAAACGTTTATCTTTTCCAGACCAGGAATCATAGATCCATTCATGGTCAGGGTCTGTGGTATTTGCCAAACATTGGTCTGTTCCCGCCAAGAAATTCAGGTAATAACAATGAAAGCCATGTTCTGCTACTACCGGGTGGAATCCTTTGGGAATCATGACCACATTGTTGTGCCTTGGTCTCACAATCTCATCTAAAGATCTGTCTTGCGTATACACCTGTTGTATTGCATAGGCTTCAGGTTTTTGAAACTTATAAAAGTAGGTCTCCTCTTGAATGGGCTCCAACACATTCCCTTCATCATCCAAAATCCGTTCATCGTGCTTATGTGCTGGAAAGGAACTCCAGTTACCAGAAGGTGTATAGACTTCCCTCACCACAATCTTGCTGCATCCAAATCCTGGTGGTACCAGATCATTGAATTGTCTGGTAGCGTTGTCGCCTCCAAAAATGACCACTGGGGTATCTTCCGGAGTTACAAATTTGGGCGGAAAGTCTTCATATACAGTGCACCAGCCATAACCAATATCCAGATGATCACTGGTGGCTTCCAAGGTAAATTCGGTGTTTCTGGGCAGATAAAGCGTATGGGCCACCCCGCTAAAAACATCTTTGCGTCCATTGATCGTCTCCCAGCTTCCCTTGTTGCTGCTTACTTTAAAATTTCCACTTAGCAATACGATCACGAGTTCATTTTCGGCGGTGTCCCATTCCCATGTGTCGCCCAAATTCATTTGTCTAGCTTCAAAGCTCAGGTATTCCCAATGAGCCGTTTCCGGGGTGATATGATGGTATACCTTGGAATCTTCTCTCGGTTTTACCAATAAGGGTGATGTTGTACTCATTATATGGTTTTTAATGATTTGATTTGACTTGCCTTTCCCGTGGCGCCCAATAGATCAAACTTCTCCAGCATGAACTTTTCCTGCTCTTCAATATAGGTCTGGCCAGGAATGATCGGATCAAAAAGATCCGGCGAATCTTGAAAGAACTCACGGTGCACGCGAGTCCATAATAGGCGGGTATCCGTAGCAATGTTTATTTTGCATACCCCATACTCTATGGATTTCACAATCTCATTGGAATCAACACCGGCTGCGCCCGCTTTAAGTTGCCCTCCACTTTTGTTGATCCTATCTATTTCTGCAATGTTAACGGCTGATCCGCCGTGAAGAACTATGGGAAAGTTGGGGATTCTATTTTGGATTTCCTTCAATATTTCAAATTGAATTCCTTGTCCTCCAGAAAACTTATAAGCCCCATGGCTTGTACCTACAGCAACGGCCAGACTATCACATTGTGTTCTGTTTACAAATTCCACCACCTCCTCAGGCTGGGTATACTTGGCGTGTTTTTCATCCACGGAAACATCGTCCTCTACCCCACTAAGCACCCCAAGTTCAGCCTCGACAACCACATTGTATTTATGGGCCTTTTCCACCACGGCCTTTGTTCTTTGGACATTGGTTTCAAAATGATCATGGGAGGCATCAATCATCACCGAGTTAAATTGGTTTGACGCTATGGCATCAAAGACATGGGCCTCCGTTCCGTGATCCAGATGGATGGCATAGGTAGCCCTGGGATATATTTTGGCCGCAGCTGAAATCATGGCCAATAACATTTCCGGATGGGCATAATTTCGGGCTACAGGGGTCATTTGCACAATGAACGGGGCATTAGCTTTTTGTCCTGCCCTGAACAAGCCGTGTACCTGTTCCATGGTAAAGACATTAACGGCTGCAATGGCATATTTTCCATAACAGTTTCTATAAAATATCTTAGGTGAAACAAGCATGTTATCAGGCATTTAGACAGCAAAAAAGCTGTAATCGTCTTACTCAAAGCAACAATAAATTATTGGTAATGTGAAGGATTTAGCCGATAAATACTATGCAAAGGTTTGCATAAAAATCACCTTTTTAACGGGATAAAAACTGCCTAAATCTCTTTGGAAGACGCCCTGATAATCAACTCAGGTTTAAACACCTCACATCTAAGTTCTGGTTCTTGTTCTTCTTCCCCCTCCTGAAGTTTGCTTAGCAATATGCGTGCGGATAACATTCCCATGCTATAAACCGGTTGCCAAATTGTAGATAGTGCGGGTGTGAAGTAACTGGAGTGAGGTTCATCATCAAAACCTATTATGGAAACATCCCCAGGTATCTGCAAGCCCATCTTTTTCGCAACATACATGGCAGAGATGGCAATACAGTCGTTCATGGCAAAAATGGCATCGGGCCTGTCTTTTAGATTTAATAATTTTTGAGCTGGTTTTATCCCATCCTCATACGTAAACCCAGAAACATGTATAATATTTTCCTGTTTAACAGGGAATTTATGTTTCTCAAGAGCATCAAGATATCCCTGCAATCTGTGTTTGGTAATGGACAAATCCATCGGACCACTCAAATGCGCGATGTTTTTACAACCAGACTTTATTAGATACTCCACTGCCTGAAAAGCACCATCATAATCGTCAACCAAGACCTTGTCGGCGTCCAATCCCGGGCAATCCCGATCAAAAACAACTAAGGGAATGCCATTTTTTTGGAGCGCCTTAAAGTGATTATATGTTTTGGTAGAGGAGGCCGGGGATACCAATACCCCGTCTATCTGTGTCTTTGCCATTTTCTCGGCTATTGCTATTTCTTCTTGAAAAGACTCGTTGGAGAGACATATGGCAATGTTGTAGCCTGCAGGAGAAAGTACATCCCGAATTCCCGTAATAACCGTGGAAAAAAAATGCCCCGTTATCTCTGGAACAATGACACCAACGGTATACGTTTTCTTTTGCAAGAGTCCCAAGGCCAGTAAGTTGGGTTGGTATTTTAGTTTTTTGGCCAGTTTAACCACGGCCCGTTTGGTCTCCTTGTTTATGGCCGGATGATCCTTTAAGGCCCTGGATACCGTAGACGCGGAGATGTTGAGCGCTTTTGCAATATCCGTTAAGGTAACCCTACTTTTTTTCATGATGGTTTAAAATCGCCGACCAAAATACAAGATACCATAGAATTGTGACAATCTCCAAATGCCCATGTTGATCTCCTACAATTCCCTAGTTTTGGCCAATAATTTCGTTTCATGAAATACAAATGTGTCATTTTTGATTGCGATGGGGTGCTGGTTGACAGTGAAATCATTACCTGCAAAGTACTGGTGACCATGGCTGGGGAATTAGGTCTTGATATCGATTTGGGCTTTACCGTGAAAAACTTCATGGGAAAATCATTGAAACACATTATGGAATACCTAGATACCCAACTTGATGTTCCTCTGCCCTCTAATTTTGAAAAAGATTACAGAGCTAGAACCTTTACCAAATTTGAAGAGGAATTACAGCCTATTGAAGGGGTGCAGGACTTAATTGCACAACTTGATGTTCCCTTTTGTGTAGCTTCCAGCGGACCATTAAACAAGATCAAGACCAATTTGATGATTACCCAGTTGGCAGATAAGTTCACCAATCGGATGTTCAGTTGTTATGAGATCAACAGTTGGAAACCCGAGCCTGACATTTTTTTACATGCCGCCAAAACCATGGGGTTTAAGCCCAGTGAATGTGTGGTTGTGGAGGACAGTTCCGTGGGAGTGCAAGCTGCCTTGGCTGGAGGATTTGATGTTTTTAGATATTCGCACAATAGCAAGGATCAATTCTCCAAGTATGACAAGGTAACACCCTTTACGCATATGGATCAGCTGCTATCTTTATGGTCGGATGAAAATTAGTTTGGATGGTTCGATTGATGGATTGTTCGATTTAGTCCAGGTCCTATCTAAATAGAAAATGGAAAACGGTATTGAGCTGGATGTGGGGTGCTCGAAGTTGGATAATTGGATGCTAGGATTATTCGATTTTTGGTCTTGAGTCAGTCTGAATTAAAAATGGAAAATGGAAAACGACCTGTTCAACCTTGGTCATTGCTAATTGTCAATTGTTCATTGTTCATTGTTCATTGACTAAAAGTGTCAGCAAATAACTAAGCGTACAATATCAAAAACAACAGCGGAAATAAAATTCCGGCAACCGCAAATTTCCAACCTCTACTTTTAAAGCCATTTTTCCCATTGGGAATCAAGATGCCGGTAATGGCGATAAGCAACATTGCGGCCCCAAAAATATCTGAATACCAAATCCAAAAGGAATTGGTGGACTTGTGGAGGAACATGGTATGTCCAATAAAGGGCACCTTTCGCTTATACTCCAAAACCCCCTGGCCCGTTTTTGTGTCCACATCCAAAATCACATTGTCCTTATAGTACACGCGGAGGGTATTATCCCGCACTCGATGCCCGTCGTATTCCACATCCCATTCCGTGGAGAAAGCTTCAATATATTCCTGGGAAATATCTGCTGTATTGGCTTCCAAAGCGATGGAAACTTCTTCACTTTCATAGGTGTAATCCATGGGATACCAATCCTGTCTATGATTCAATATGATGCCTGAGAAGGAAAATGCAATAATCAACCCCACATAGAAGTAGGCAAAATCCCTATGTAAATTTCTATTGGTAAACTTGTACATGAACTATTGTCTTTTAAGTTGAATCGAACGCAAAGTAAGCAATAAACCATCAAAGAAAACTTAGCCATTCATACTCCACACCGTAATTATTTAATATTCTGTATATTGAAACGCATCGATTTTCATTAAAACCCATATCCTATGTTATTGACGGTTAAAAGATTAATTCGTTGGTCTACTTTTATATTGTTTTTGGGAATAATTTCTTGTTCCTCGGGAGGAGATGATACCTCCCCTGACCCGAATTCCAATCCTGACCCGAATCCCAACCCCAATCCAACTCCGGAATTGACCATTGAGGAAAAACTTCAAACCATCATTGATGAAAAAGTGGGTACAGACGCGGATAAACTTGTTGGTGTCTCGGTTTCCATTAGAATTGGTGACCAAGAACATTTGAGCTTGACCGGCGGAATTTCCAAACTGGGGGTTCCTGTTACGGAAAACATGCGATTTGGTGTGGGCAGTATCACCAAAACCGTTGTTGCGGCCACGGTTATGAAACTTGTGGATGAAGGCTTACTGACTTTGGAGGACACTATTGCGGATTGGCTGACACTCACTTCAGACAATGTGGATAGTTCCATTACCATTTATCAGCTCCTTACGCATTCCTCAGGCTTAACGGGCTATATGTATAATGATCTTTGGGCCATGGCAGAGGCGGATTTGGAAACTCCTATTCCACAGGCTACGCTTTTTGGGTTTATCGGTCCTCCAGATGCTGAACCAGGGATTGGTCACAGTTATTCCAATTCCAATTATCTTATTTTGGGTTTGATTATTGAAGCTGCAACCGAAAAGACAGTTGGAGAGGTAATGCGAGAGAAGTTTTGGACTCCCCTAAACCTAAATGCAATCTATTTTGGAACCAATGAACCCATAGAAGGAACTTGGGCCACTCCTTGGCGGGATAGCGATGACGATGGTATTCTGGAAGACATTGAAGCTGACTTTGGTCCAGCATTTCACAGTATTTTCTATTGTGCCGCTGGTGTGTTCTCCACCGCTTCCGACTTATCGCAATGGGCGCAACACCTGTATAATGGTGATGCCGTTTCCCAAGCATCCAGAACCAATATGATGACAGACCATTACGCCATCCCTGATGCCGTGTTTGTGAGCTATGGACTCGGAACCCGCGAGGTGATATTCCATGGCAGGTCTACCTATGGGCATACCGGAGGCATGCGCGGTTATGGAGCTTACATGTTTTTTGACCCCATTAGCAAAGTCAGTATAGCCATGTTAAACAACCAAAGCCGATCCGATGATGGGCCCTTGTTGAGATACGAGTTGGTGAATGAGCTATTGGAAGAGGTCTTTGCCCATTTCAATATTTAATTAGAGAGCATATCTTATTTCCCGCCTATGGAATCCAAGGTTTTCTGAGCTTGTTCCAAGGCCCGCTCCAGCCGTTGGTTTTCTTCTTGGTAATGGGAACGAAGCGCTTCCATTTTGCGCTCAAATTCATCTACGGGAACATAATCAGGTTTTAAAAATGCATTGTTGACCAGACTGAACAGCGTGAACAAAAAACTCACCACAACCGCGGAAATAAGTAATATCAATAGCGTTTTCTCCTTTTTCAGTGCCGGGGATTTTTCTTTTCCGAGAAATTTTTCCCCTTTGGAACCTTTTTTATCACGGGATAATTGGGTCAGAAAAGTATCCCATTTTTCCTCTTCAACTACGTGCATGTCCATAAACCCACCCTCGTCCAAGAAGTTCTGGGTTTTGGAGGTAGAGGCCAACATAAACATGGCCACCCCATTCCCGGCCATAATATCCAATAATCCATTGTCGTATTCCTGGATTTCCTTAATCAGTTTATGTACAAAATCCTGGCTGTAGTTGGGGCGAAGGAATTCATCATAAAGCACCCTGACTTCAAAGTAATCCCTTCGCTTCAGGGCATACTCCAAAAAACGGTCCTTTAGTTCGGCTTTGAAAAATTCGCCCATATCCGGTACAGGGGTTAAAGGTTTGGTGAATTAATCCTTGGAGTAAATTTAAGGCATAGCCCAATGGCGGACAATAGTTACAATGTAAAGAATAGGTGATATTTTATCCCTTAGAACACCAAAGTGGAATGCTTGCTAAGTGAATTGCTAACACTTAAACGATTTCGGCACTTAAACCTGCTTCAAGCAATCGGGTACATCTCGGTTTAAGGTCGTTGTATTCTCCGGTTTTGACGGTGCATTTGCCATTGTAGTGCACAATCAGGGAACACTGTTCGGCTTGCTCGGGCGTATGTTCACACACGGCAATTAAAGTTTCAATGACATGATCAAAGGTGTTCACATCATCATTGAACAGGACAATCTCACTCTGCTTTAGCACATCTTCTTCCAGAAGCAGTTCTTCCGAAACTTTTTCCTTGATTCCCATGAGTCTGCTATTACTATATCCTAATTTACATATTTTGCTGAAACCCAGTTGTTCTTTTCTAAATTTTTAACGAATTCCAAGCCATAGCCATCACATTTTGAGGATATTACATCCAAATCCTCCATATAAAAGCCACTTAAGTAAAGTTCGCCTTCCGGATTCAAACATTCACTGTAAATGGGAATATCGGACAAAAGTATGTTTCTGTTAATGTTGGCCAGGATAATATCGTATTTCTTACCCGGTAAAATGGAACTGTCTCCTTGATAGACCTCAACTTTACAATTATTGCGTTCCACATTTTCCTTGGAGTTCAAAAAACACCACTCGTCAATATCAATGGCATCCACCTGGGAAGCGGCCTTCATTTTAGCCAGAATGGCCAAAACCCCGGTACCACAACCCATATCAAGAACGGACTTCCCTTCAAATGGGTTCTCCAAAATATGTTGAAGCATCATGTGGGTGGTTTCGTGATGTCCTGTCCCAAAGCTCATTTTGGGTTCTATTACAATATCAAATTCCACATTTTCGGATGGATGGAAAGGTGCCCGAACCATGCATTGGTCCCCTACCTTGATGGGATGAAAGTTCCTTTCCCATTCAGCATTCCAGTTTTGCTGTGCTATCTCCTTGGATTTCCAGGAAATGTTCACCTCGTCATTATTGAGGGTAGAAATAGCATCCAAAATGTTTTCCCTCCAATCGCTTTTAAGGATATAGCCCAATAAAAGTCCATCTTCCTCCACAAAACTTTCAAAACCCGCTTCACCTAATTCTGCAATCAAAATCTCGGTCCACGGAGTTGCAGGCTGGATCTTAAATTGATATTCGATATAAATCGATGACACTTTGTGGGATTAAATAGCCTTGATAATGGCAATGAAATCGTCTGCTTTTAAGGAGGCACCGCCTATGAGTCCACCATCTACGTCGGGTTTGCCAAAGATATCCCCAGCATTTCCTGGTTTCACGCTACCTCCATAAAGGATGGATACCTCATTCGCAATTTCAGCGCCATAGGAATCTGTAATGGTTTTTCGGATAAATGCGTGCATCTCTTGGGCTTGCTCGGGGCTGGCAGTTTCTCCTGTTCCAATGGCCCAAACCGGTTCGTATGCCAAAACAATATGCTTCCAAGCTGCGGCATCCAAATCAAACAAAGCGTTCTTCAGTTGACTTTCCACTACAGAAAAATGGTTACCTGATTTACGCTCTTCCAATTCTTCTCCAAAGCAAAAAATAATGGTCATATCCTTTTTCAAGGCAGCCTGAACTTTTTTGGACAACAATGCATCATCCTCGCCAAAGTAGGCACGTCTTTCAGAATGTCCCAAGATGACCGTGTCCACATGGATGTTCAATAACATATCGGCAGAGATTTCACCAGTGTACGCTCCATTTTCAGCAAAATGCATGTTCTGAGCCGCAACTTTTATGGCGGAGGACTGCAAATTTCTTTGTGCGGTGGTCAAGTTTACAAAGGTCGGTGCCACCACCACCTCAGCATGGGTGTCCGGTAATTTGGCCGAGAGTTCTGAAAGCAAAGCTTCGGTTTGCTCCAGATTATTGTTCATTTTCCAGTTTCCTGCTACTATTTTCTTTCTCATCGTGTTTTCGTTTGTTGGTTTTAATCTATTTTGTTTGGTGTTTATTGTTTAGGGTTTTCCTTGAATTTAAGCCCTTTGATTTTTGAATTGCGAAGATAGTACATGAAAGCTCCAATTTTGTTCATTTCCCGTTCTATAAGTGATATTCCCTTGTCAAACTCCGCACGAGAAATCATCTCCTTGTCATATGCTCTGTAAAACTGGGACTTAAGTTCAGCACAAGAACCCTTCGAAAAACTTAAAAAGTTGTGGAACTCTTTATTCCCGCCTCTTCCAAAACCTTCGGCTATATTGTCCATTACCGAACCGGAACTTCGTTCCATTTGATTCCTCAAAGCAAAATTAGAACCTAGTTTTGTCGTTTGAAACAATTCCTCAACGTATTGACAAATTTCCCTGGCCAACTTCCAAACCTCCAAATCCTCAAAATTATCTATCCTCCCCATCACAAATCTCCAAACAGAAAAACTCTAAACTTAAAACTTTAGCTCATCAAAGTCGTTATAATGTACCTTTTGGAGTATGGTGCCTCGATTTAACACCAATATGGCTGGATTGGACCGTACTATGGTTTTTAAGGTTGTTTCATCCGTAAAATAAAAGTCAAAGTTAAGTCCAAATTTGGATTTAAGTGCCTTGGTTTGGGCATCACTTGAGGCCGACATTCCAATTACTTTATATCCATTGGATATGGCTTCGCCAGTAACCTCCGCAACCTTTTCAAAATAATCCGTGTTGCTTTTGGCCAAATCATAGGCAATAACCATGACCAATTTGTCCTTTTCCAAGAGTTCCGCCGCAAAATCTGTTCCATGTTGTTCAATGGTGAAATCGTGAATGGGAGGTTCATAGCCCTTTTGGATTTCTGTGGTCTCTACATCCACAAATTCCCCATCAACAGAAGGGTATTCCCCATTGGTCACCACAATTTTATCCTCGCCGTTCACCTTAAACCTCCATGCATATTCATAAAGTGGTTTGGGAGCGTCTTCAGGAACCGACATTCCTTCTTGGATATTGGCCCCAATCTTATAAGGTCTGAAGTCAACCGATGGGAGGTGATTCAACACCTGATTTGCAAACAGCGCACAAGCAATCAGCGATACTCCACCTAAAATCCAATTCACTTTGGTATTGAACAAAGGTTTGATAAAATTTCTGCCCACGAACAATATCAGAATCAATCCCAATAAAATCACATCCTTGGTAAACGATTCCCACGGGGTTAGTTTGATAGCATCCCCGAAGCAACCGCAATCCGTCACTTTGTTGAAATAGGCCGAATAGAAGGTCAGAAATGTAAAAAACACAATCATCAACAGCAGGCTCCAAACAGTAAATTTTGGTTTGAAACCGATCAATAGGAGGATTCCGAGCAGCACCTCAACAATGACCACAAAAATTGAAATTGCCAATGCCAAAGGCATTAAAAAAGGCAGATCTAACACCCCTTGGCTAAAATACTCTTCCAGCTTAAAGGAAAAACCGACAGGGTCGTTTAGCTTAATGAGTCCGCTTATTACAAATAAGACCCCGACAACAATCCTGGAAATCCAAACCAAATATTTCATATTTCTTTAAAATAAAAATCCAAACCCTAGGTTCTAAATTTCAAGCACCAAAATCCAAATTCCAATCTCCAAATTCCAAATTCCAAATTCCAAATTCCAAATTTTATGGTAGAAATGGATTATTTGGCTTTATTGATAATTGAAGACAAAATCTTCCTCAATTCCATGGACTCATTAATCAATTCCTCTATTGTAATTTCATTTTCAGGATTGGCATCTTGTAAAAGCCTCAGCCAATATCCAGATTCCTTGGCTTCTTTCCTGGCAATTTTTAACCTGAAATAGAAATCTTTGTCCCCAAGCTTTTCATTTGCTTCAATATAATTAGCTCCAACTGATCCGGACGAACGTACTAATTGCTTTCCATCCTCTATATTTCCAATGGAGTATTTGAGCGATTGTACAAATTTTCTACAGGCCATTGCAAATTTAAATGTCCGTTCTTCTAAATCATAAATCTTGTCTTTTACCATGCATAAGTTGTGATTTGGGATTTGTTATTTGGAGCTTTGATTTAAGTGTATCAATGCAAAAACCGCATAATTGATAATGTCCTGATAGTTGGCATCAATCCCTTCACTTACCAAAGTCTCTCCTTGATTGTCCTCAATTTGCTTGACTCGAAGCAGTTTTTGCAAAATTAAATCCGTTAGGGAACTCACCCGCATATCGCGCCAGGCCTCTCCATAATCATGATTTTTGTTTTCCATTAAGGATTTTGTAATCAACACCTCTTCATCATATAAAGCAATGGCCGAATCTTTGTCCAAATCGGGTTGCTCGGCCACGCCCTTTTTCAGCTGTATCAGGGCCATAATGGCATAGTTGATGATTCCCACAAATTCCGATTGCTCCCCCTCATCCACTTTGCGCACCTCATTTTGCTGTAAACTGCGAATGCGCTGTGCCTTAATAAATATTTGATCCGTGAGCGATGGGAGCCGCAATATGCGCCATGCGGTTCCGTAATCTTTGGTCTTTTTTAAGAAGAGGTCACGACAGGTGGTGATTACCGCATCGAATTGTTGGGAAGTCTGCTGCATCTATTCTTGCTAATTTGCGTAAATTTCGTCCAAACTTTGGGCTCTCATGAAGCCTTGCCAAAGATAATCAAACCCAACAAAGCACCTATTTTTTATGACGATAAACTGCAAGGGAGAGCTTATTGATCTCAGCCAACCCAAGGTCATGGGAATTCTAAACCTTACCCCCGACTCATTTTATGATGGAGGGAAATACAATGATGAAAAAACCATTTTGCTTCAAGTGGAACAAATGTTGGCGAACGGGGCGACCTTTATCGACATGGGAGCTTATAGTTCGCGACCAGGTGCTGAACATGTTCCCGAAGACCAGGAACTTCAAAGAATGCTCCCCATTTTGGAGTTGATTCTGAAACACTACCCTGAAACTTTCATTTCCATAGATACCTTTAGCAGCAAGGTTGCCAAACACTGCATTGAGTCAGGAGCCGCTATAATCAATGACATTTCTGCAGGAAATTTGGATGATGGGATGTTTCAAACTGTAGCGGACTACCAGGTTCCGTATGTTATGATGCATTTGAAAGGAACTCCCCAATCCATGCAAAAATTGGCTACCTATGATGATTTGATCCAGGATTTGAGGCTGTATTTCGCACAAAAAATTGAAAAAGCCACAAGCTTAAAAATCAACGACATCATTATTGATCCCGGTTTTGGATTTGCCAAAACCACGGCCCAGAACTACACTTTGCTCAGTCATTTGGATCTGTTTCAAACCTTTGGTTTGCCTCTTTTGATCGGGCTTAGCCGAAAATCCATGATCTATAAAGTTCTGGAATCTTCTTCCAAAGAGGCTTTGAACGGAACTACTGCACTGCATACAGTGGCTTTACTAAAGGGCGCCAATATTCTACGTGTCCACGATGTGAAAGAGGCTATGGAATGTGTTACCCTGATTGAGGAACTTAAAGCCAATTCGCTCTAATTTGATGTTCTGCGATTTTTGCTAATTTTACAAAAACACCGCGGTTGGATTTTCTAAATTTTATTGAATTTAAGATTACCGATGTCATAGACATCGTGCTTGTGGCCGCACTACTCTACTATATCTACAAGTTGGTCAAGGGCACCGTGGCCATCAATATCTTTATCGGAATTGTGATTGTTTGGGCGCTTTGGAAACTTACAGAGCTGTTGCAAATGAAAATGATCAGTAGCATGGTAGGTGGTTTTATGAACATTGGACTGATTGCCTTGATCATTGTGTTTCAGCAAGAAATACGAAAGTTTTTGCTCATGATCGGGTCTACCAATTTTGCTTCCAAAAGAAATTTCACCCGTCATTTCAAGTTCCTGAAACAAGAGGCCCTGCCCACGGATACCAATGTTGATGCCGTAGTGGGTGCCTGTGAAAAAATGGGGATGTCCAAAACCGGTGCTATTTTAGTGATGGAGCGTACCAATTCACTCGACTTTTTTAAGTCCTCTGGGGATTCCATGAATATTGAGATTACCCAACCCATTTTGGAGAGTATCTTTTTCAAAAACAGCCCGCTCCATGACGGCGCGGCCATTATTCAAGATAACTATATCACCGCCACACGTGTTATACTTCCTGTTTCCAATGATAGGAACATTCCTTTACGATTTGGATTGCGACATAGAGCTGCAGTGGGAATCACGGAAAAAACAGATGCCGTTTGTTTAGTGGTGAGTGAAGAAACCGGTTCCATCTCCTACATTAAAAATGGGGAATTTGTTCCGTACAAAGGTCTGGATGCGTTGATCGCCATGATCAAAAAGGATTTGGAATAAATGGTTTGTAAAAATTGTAATCAAGCCCTTTTGCCTGAGGATCGCTACTGCCGTAATTGCGGTGCAAAAGTTATCCAAAACAGACTTACCCTAAAAAATGTGTGGCATGACCTTGGTCAGCAAGTCTTTAATCTGGACAATACCTTTCTCAGGACTTTTAGGGAACTTTTTACAAAACCCGAAGTGGTTGTTGCCACCTATATTGCAGGAACACGCAAAAGGTACATGAACCCCATAAGCTATTTTGCCATTGCCATTACCCTTTCTGGGCTTATGTTTTTTGTGCTCCGCGATATCTACGACCTAAATCTCACAGAGAGTAGCTTTAACAATGAAACGGCACCACAACTGAATTATGTGTTCGATTTCCAAGCACTTCTGGCCTATCTGAGCATGCCGTTATATGCCCTAATGACCTGGATGCTCTTTAGTGCCACCAAGAAATTTAATTATACGGAACACTTGGTAGCCAACGCCTACATTATTGGTCAAACATCTTATGTCCAAGTCTTTACTTATATATTCTTTTTGGGCCTTTTCCCAATCAAATTTGACATATTCAATTTTGCATTCCTTATCGTTATAGTAGTTTACCAATTCTATGCCTTGGGAAGATTGCACTACTTAGGTTTTTGGAGTACATTTTGGAGAGCCTTGATCTACTTTTTCCTATTGATCATAGTCATGATGGGAATAGGCGTCGTCATTTTCCTGATCAGTTTATCAACTGGAATGGTAAACTTGGAAGACTTTGCTCCCAAATCTTAAGCTACTTCCTCTTCGGCCATAAACTGGGCCTCATAAAGGTCGCTGTAGTAACCACCTTTTTTCAACAATTCCTGATGGTTCCCAACTTCCACAATTTGTCCGGCATCCATCACAATGATCTTATCCGCTTTTTTGATGGTGGCCAATCGGTGCGCAATGATGATGGAAGTTCTACCTTCGGTAATCTTGTCCGTGGCTTGTTGGATCAACTGCTCGGAATAGGTATCCACGGAAGAGGTGGCTTCATCCAAAATCAAAATGCTGGGGTTACTTACATAGGCCCTTAAAAATGCGATGAGCTGTCGCTGTCCGCTTGAGAGCATGGTGCCTCGTTCCTTCACATTGTACAAATAGCCTTCGGGTAGACTGGAAATAAAATCATGTACGCCTATTTGTTTAGCAGCGTTTTCAATCTGTTCCAAAGTCACCGTTTCATCCCGTAGGGAAATGTTATTGGCAATGGAGTCCGCAAACAGAAATACATCCTGAAGCACAATGGCAATATGGGAGCGTAAGGATTTTAGGGTATAATCCCTAATGTTATGACCATCCACCAAGATCTCCCCTGAGTTGATTTCATAAAAACGATTGAGCAGGTTGATGATCGTGGATTTTCCAGCTCCAGTGGCACCCACAATGGCAACGGTCTCCCCTGCTTCAACCTCAAAGGAAATACCATGTAGCACCTCCTCATCCTCCAGATATCCAAAATGGACATTGGAAAATTGAATGTTGCCTTTGACATCTGCTTTCTCCAAACTACCATTGTCGGCAATACGGCTGTCGGTATCCAAAATTCCAAAAACCCTGTTTGCCGCCACCATTCCCATTTGCAGGGTATTGAACTTATCCGCAATCTGCCGAAGCGGCCTGAACAATAAATCCATCAGGAAAAAGAAAGCAATAATGGAACCTTTGTTATCTAAGCTTACGCTATCAATGTTTTGGATGATACCAAAATAAACAACCAAACCTACCCCCACAGAATTGGAGATTTCAGCTATGGGAAAAAAGATTGAGTTGTACCATACTGTCCTCAACCATGCATTTTGATGCTTTTCATTGATTTTTCTGAACTTTTCCTTTTCAATCTGCTCCCTATTGAATAGCTGTACAATCTTCATCCCCGCAATCCGCTCCTGCACAAAGGAATTTAAATTGGCCACTTGTGCCCTAACATCTATGAAGGCGACTTTCATTGCCTGCTGAAAAAGGCGGGTGGCAATTAAGATTATGGGTAGGATCGCAAACACGATCAAGGCCAATCTCCAATTCATTATGAGCATCACACAAGCCGCACATAGCATTTTCAGGATATCGGCAACAATCACAAAAAACCCTTGACTAAAAATCTCACCAATCCGCTGCATATCCGCTACCGCCCTTGTGACCAAAACCCCAATGGAGGAATTGTCAAAATAGGTCATCTTAAAACCCACCATTCTTTTAAAAAGCTTCACACGGATATCCTTGATCACGGATTCACCCAAAAGGTTAGCATAATAGTTGAACAATAGCTGACTGATTACCTGGGCAATCAAGGTTCCCAGCATGACCAAGACTACAAAAAGCAACTGCTCGCTATCCTTTTTCGTCAACGGCTCATCTATGATCAACTTCACCAAAATAGGGACGAGCACGGCAAAAGCGGCCGACAAAACAGCCATTATGGCCACCAACCAAAAGATACCCCTGTAGGGTTTGGTGTGTCCAAAAACGCGCTTGAACAAGCCAAAATCAAATGCTTTTCCTATTTCCTCAGTTTTGCTCATCAAAAATATTTTTTGGGTAGGAGATGGCTGTCAAATATAGGCCTTTTGCCGGTACGGAAACCCCCGCTTTGCTCCTGTTCCTACTCTCGATAATATCGTTTATTTTTTCAGGTTTCATTTTTCCCAGTCCTACATCCAGTAAAGTTCCTACTACGGCCCTAACCATATTCCGAAGAAAACGATCTGCAACAATGGTAAAAACCAACTTATCCTCTTTCTTTTCCCAAATTGCCCTGCGGACATCACAATTAAAAGTCTTGACATCTGAATTGGATTTGGAAAAACTCTCAAAATCCGTGTGGGACAATAAGTAATTGGCGGCCTTGTTCATTGCTTTTATATCCAAAGGCTGAAGAATGCAATGTGCAAAATCAGAATAAAATGGGTTTTTATCCTGCACCAACCAATATTCGTAGGTACGTTCTGTAGCATCAAATCGGGCATGGGCATCCGACTTAACGGCAACCAAATCCTGTATAGCAATGGCTTCGGGAAGGTAGGCATTCAGTCTATAGACCAGTTCCTCATGATTGGCCACCTGATCCATATCAAAATGGGCATACATTTCCTTGGCGTGCACCCCGGCATCTGTCCTGCCAGCTCCCACTACCTCAACGGGTTGGCGCAAAAGGGTAGACAGTGCCTTCTCCAAAACCTCCTGGACGGTAATGGCGTTGGGTTGGTTTTGCCAGCCATGGTAAGCCTTTCCGAAATAAGCAAATCGGATGAAATATCTCAATGGGATTCCCTACTTTTAAAATGTTAAAGATACTTGAATCCCATCCATTAGAAATTCTGCGTTTATTTTTTTAGCATATTTTTAGCGTTATGACCAAAATCCTGTTGCTGTCTGACACCCATGGACATATGGATGATACCATTTTAAAGTATGTTGCGCAAGCGGATGAAGTTTGGCATGCAGGCGATATTGGGAGCTTATCCGTAACGGACAGCATTCAAAAACTGAAACCCTTAAGGGCCGTACACGGCAATATTGACAACCATGTGATTCAACAGGAATTTCCAGAACACCAGCGATTTCATTGCGAACAAGTGGATGTTTGGATTACCCACATAGGAGGATATCCCAACCGATACGATCGAAGGATAAAGGACGAAATCAAAAAACGTCCGCCCAAACTTTTCATCAGTGGACATTCCCATATTTTAAAGGTCATGCATGACAAAAAGTTGAACTTATTGCATATGAATCCAGGGGCTTGCGGCAAGTATGGATTCCATCAAGTCAGAACGCTATTACGGTTTGCGATAGATGGGGATAAAATATCAGATTTGGAAGTAGTTGAACTAGGAAAAAGATAGGTATGAGGTATTTGTTGGCTTTAACGGCACTTTTAATGTTGTCTTGTGAAACCAAGGCACAACAACAGGAAACCCAAAGTCCGGTTTCGTTAATTGTGCTAGGCACCGTACAAGATGGTGGCAGTCCACATATTGGATGTAAACGGAACTGTTGTGCGGAATTGTTTAAAAACCCCGATCCTGAACGGAAAGTGGTTTCCTTGGGAGTTGTGGATCATATAAACCAGAAAACCTATTTGTTTGAAGCCACTCCAGACATGTCCACCCAACTCAAAGCCTTAAAATCATATGCAGGTCTGGAAGCGGAAACACCCGAAGGGATTTTCTTGACCCATGCCCATATTGGACATTATACCGGACTTATGTATTTGGGTCGGGAAGCCTTGGGCGCCCATCAAGTTCCTGTCTATGCCATGCCCAAAATGAAAGCTTTTTTAGAAAACAATGGCCCTTGGAGTCAACTGGTTGCTTTGGGAAACATGGATTTAATAGAGATGTCGGACAAGCGAAGTGTGGAACTTACTCCCCACTTGACCGTAACTCCATTTAAGGTGCCCCATAGGGATGAATTTTCCGAAACTGTTGGCTTCAAAATTTTTGGGCCAACCAAAAGTGTCCTTTTTATTCCTGATATCGATAAATGGCATAAATGGGAAGAAAGCATTGCCGAAGAAATACGCAAAGTGGATTTGGCTTTTTTGGATGCTTCATTTTTTGACGGCAAGGAAATCAACAATCGGGATATTGCAGAAATCCCACATCCATTTGTAATTGAAAGTATGGAACTATTTGCGTCACTACCTCCCTCTGAAAAAGAAAAAATCCATTTTATCCACCTCAACCATACCAATCCGCTTTTGGATAAAACCAGTGATGCCAGCCAATCTGTTCGTGATGCTGGTTATAAGGTGGCCCAATTTCATCAAAAAATTGGTTTATAAGCATATTCGTTAGGTAAGTATTCCAATGTAAATTCGTCTAAGGCATCAAACTATTAGACCATTTAGAAAATGAAAATACCTATTTGGAAGCTTGTTGCCCTTGGTGGACTTGCTTTTTTACTTTCCTGTGGAGAAAAAACAAAACAACAAAAAGTGGAAGTTGAAACCTCTGTTGAGAAGGTTTCCGAGCCAGTTTATGACACTGACAACCCCAAAACCATTCTAGCAGCCGTAGCCAATGCGCATGGGGGTTGGAACGATCTATGGAAAAAAGGGGATGTAGAGTACACCTATACGTACCACTATCCTTCAACTGGAAAAACAGACCTCTCCTTGGAGCGTTACATTTTTGGTTCGGAGGAATCCTATGGAAAATACAGCAAACATGAGATCAACAACATGCCCAATGCGGAAGGGGAGTTGACCCAGTATTTTGATGGGGACAAAACCGTTCTGCAACTGAATGGCAACAAAGTTGAAGATGCGGAGCATTTGGCCATGGCCGACTTTTTGAGAAGAACCAATTATTATTGGTTTGCCATGCCCTATAAGATCAATGACAAGGCTGTAACCGCCAAGTATTTGGGAACAGAAGAATACAATGGAACGACCTATGATAAAATTGAAGTTTCCTATAACGCTGAGATGACTGGAAAAGAGCAAAACGATGTGTACATCGTACTGGTGAACCCAGAAACGAAATTGGTAGATCGTTTCTATTTCTCCCTACCCTTTTTTGGTGTTGAAGAACCCGTTATTGTTGCCAATTATGAGTACGAGGACATTGATGGTCAATTGGTGTCCACAAAACGTACCTACTTTATGCCAGGTCCTGATGGCAACTATGCTGAGGAACCTGGAGTTGTTCAGACGTTGACCAACGTGAAGTTCAATAACGGATTTACGAAGGAAAATCTAAGGCAATAGGGCTTGATGGTTATCCAGGATAAAACAAAAACCCCGGCCTTGGCCGGGGTTTTCTCGCACTAATACTACTAAGATGTTAGGTTTAACGTAAGCGATCAACAGATTTTACAAGATCTTCATCCTTTTTGATGGCTCTGTTGGCCAGAACCAGAAAAACGATAGAAAATACAGGAATCAGCATCCCAATACCCTTCTCAGAAACCGAGGTTTCTCCGGATAAACTTAGCGACCGGTAAACGAAAAATCCTAGTAAAAAAAGGTTCAATATCATATTCAATCTGTTCAACACAAATTGATTTTGCCGGTTTTTAAACATAAAAATTGCAATCAAGGCCAATAGCGCAGAGGCGTAAAAGGCCAAGCTATATCCCAAGGAATCCTTAGCAAAAATCTCAGCGCCGGTTTCGTCGGTCCATAGGTGTACTATAAACGGTAGAGCTCCCGCAATTAGTGCCACCAAGGCTAAGAAAATTGTTTGAATTCTTTGAATCATTGCCAAAATCGATTTCGGAAGGCAAAAATAGGTGTCTTTTCGTTAAATGACCCTGTAATGTTGAAAAATAATTTGTATTATTGTGACGTTATTAGCAAAGCACTCACCTCAGGATTCTTTCCTATCGTAGTACCCCAATAACTTTTACTTCGAGATTATTTACGTTAGACAAGTTTAATTTATTCATTATTTAATGTTCGAGATTTCAGATCTAAAGGCTAAAAAGCTTCCTGAATTGCAAGAAATTGCAAAGGGACTAAGTGTTCCTAAATTTAAGACCTTAAAAAAACTGGACTTGGTCTACCAGATACTGGATGTTCAGGCATCCAACCCCAAGGCGGTTCAAGGAAATACTGCCGAAACCAAAGAAAATAAGCCCCAAAAACCTAAAAGGGCCAGATTACCACGACCTCAAAAAGATCAAAAGGAGGTAGCTGTTGCACCTAAAGAAACCGCTGTTGAAAATGACGCCAAAGAAGGGTCAGAAAAAACAGAAAACCCCGCTCAGAAAAAAGACCAGCAGAAACAGCACCAACACCAAAAAAACCAGCACAACAAAAAGCATAACCAGCACCATAGAAATGGGCAGGAAAAAAAGAGCAGCAACTTTGACAAGGATTTAAAAAACAGGTACAAAGAGCCAGAGTTTGAATTTGACAGCATCATTGAAAGCGAAGGTGTCCTGGACATTATGCAGGATGGATATGGGTTCTTGCGCTCTTCGGATTACAACTACCTTTCTTCCCCTGACGATATTTATGTTTCCCAATCCCAGATTAGATTGTTTGGTCTAAAAACTGGGGATACCGTCCTTGGGAATGTTAGACCTCCAAAGGAAGGTGAAAAATATTTCCCTTTGATCAAGGTGACCAAAATTAACGGACTGGATCCACAAGTAGTACGAGATCGTGTTTCTTTTGAGCACTTGACCCCCTTGTTCCCCAAGGAAAAATTCAAGTTAGCCGAAAGACAAAGCACCTTATCAACACGTATCATGGATTTGTTCTCTCCCATTGGAAAAGGACAAAGGGGAATGATTGTTTCCCAACCCAAAACGGGTAAGACCATGTTGCTCAAGGACATTGCCAACGCCATTGCCGCCAACCACCCAGAGGTATACCAAATCATTCTTTTGATTGACGAACGTCCTGAGGAGGTTACGGATATGCAGCGTAATGTTCGTGGCGAAGTTGTCGCTTCAACCTTTGACAAAGAAGCCACCGAGCATGTGCGTGTCGCCAATATTGTACTTGAAAAAGCAAAGCGTTTGGTAGAATGCGGCCATGATGTGGTTATCTTATTGGATTCCATTACACGATTAGCCAGAGCCTATAACACCGTTCAACCTGCTTCCGGTAAGGTATTGAGTGGTGGTGTTGACGCCAACGCCCTTCACAAACCCAAGAGGTTCTTTGGTGCCGCCAGGAACATTGAAAATGGAGGTTCCCTTTCCATCATAGCTACCGCTTTGACGGAGACAGGTTCCAAAATGGACGAGGTTATTTTTGAGGAATTCAAGGGTACCGGTAATATGGAGCTGCAGTTGGATAGAAGAATATCCAACCGTAGAATATTCCCTGCCATTGATTTAGTCACTTCCTCAACACGTCGTGATGATCTTTTGTTGGATGAAACCACCATTCAGCGTATGTGGATCATGCGTAAGTACCTTGCGGATATGAATCCGGTGGAAGCCATGGAATTTATGGAACAGCGCATTAAGCAAACCAAAAACAACGAGGAATTTTTGTTGACCATGAACGAGTAAGGTTCGTTCCATACAGCATATTCCATAATCATATAGAAAACCTTTGGGGCATTCCCAAAGGTTTTTTTGTTAATACATTTTAAAGAAAAGACATATCTTTAGTAAAGTTTCCCCATACTATGAATACTAAAAATCCTTACAAATGAAAAACACAAGAAAAGTAGGCCATGTACTTTTGGCAGCGATTTTCCTATTTATGGCATCTTGCAAGCAACAAACCAAACCATCGGAGGCTCCCGAAGAAAAGCATCAAGAGGAGGCAGAACCCGTAAAACCTCCAAAAGGGATAATTTCCCTGGAAGAGTCAAAATCCCTATATGACAATTATTCGAAGAATAGGGTAGGATTAATCCAAGAATTTGAAGCACAAAGAAGTCCAGAGGAAAAGTTCGATCCGGCCAGGTACACCTCATTTGACTATGCGACCATCAAACAATATATGGCATACATAGAACAGGAAGCCAAAGGTGCCAAGGTGGATATTTCATCCATCAGGTTCTATTTTGCCAACTATCCAAATGAGGAAAAATTTCCTGACGGCGACAAAATTGTACATCCAAGGCAGAATTCCATCTTTATGGTCCCCACTATGAAGGTTGATGGAGAGGACTATGGATTTTACATTGGTGAGGATGGGCAAGCGAAGCTAATAAAGGATGCCGTTGGTGCGAACAAAGGAATGGGGTCCAATGAAGCCAAGAAAGATAGAGCCTATGCTGGTTTTGTCCCTAGTGCTCCAAATCCCGTATTTCAAAGAGGGGGAAGTCTTAACATGAATCATGGAAGTTCCGGCCCACCGCCCAACAACGATTTTTAGGTCCCATGCCCCAAGCTTTATTGAACTTTCTTTTGGAACATTTTTATATTCCACTATATCTGCTAACGTGGTTGATATCAGTATACGCATATAGAAGGTACTTTGATACCGCATTGAAGTACCTTCCCATACTGATAGCCTATACCTTTTTTACCGAGCTCTTAGGTTTTCTAATTAAAGAGAATTATCAATTTCAGTTTTTTTCCGAATCTCGATATGCGTGGCATAATGTGATCATTTATAATGTTTATCAGCTCATTTTTTTCCTGTTTTTCTTTAAGGTCTATTCCAAAGTAATTGTCAGCAACCAAATAAGAACATGGATCAAGTATGGCAGTTATGCATGTGTATTGGCTTATATTGGCAATTCCATTTTTAAAAACCCCTTGCACAATCAACTGGCATTTGGCCATGTTGTTGGATCCTTTATTTTGATTGCCATCATTGCAGTGTATTTTAGGCAAAAAACGGAAGTGGAAAATCCATATCCCAAATGGAGAAACCTTATGTTTTGGGTCAGTTTGGGCCTGGTTGGTTTTTATGTGCTATTCCCGATAATCCTTATCGTAAGTCATACCAAATTTGACATTTACACCCAGTTCTACTACAGAAACATTTTGATGGCATGTATCATAATGATGTATGCTTGCTTCAATATAGGCTTCCTTTTGGCCAAGCGAAAAGCTTTCAGATAAATCTTCCTAACTTAGAAGGTAGATGATTGAAGAAATTCAAAACTTTCTTGCCGAAAGCTATTTCATTCCAATATATCTGGCTACTTGGATTGTGGCCATGTATAGGTATCGTAGATATTTTGATACGGTGATGCGGTTTTTTCCCATCTTCATCATGTATACGTTTTTGACCGAACTCCTGGGCTATTTCATCAAATACCATGAAGAATATCAATTTTTTTCCGAACCGGAATATTCATGGCACAACGTAATTATTTACAACATATATTCCGTTATCTCTTTCTCTTTTTTCTACTACATCTATTGGACGGTTCTTAAGCAACCCAAACATAGGGACACAGTCAAAAAAGGGGCTTTTGTAAGTTTATCGGGGTATTTGATCAGTGTTTTCTTTCAAGATCCACTGCACTCCAATCTCTATTATGCAGACCTGATAGCATCCATCGTCCTGATTCTCTGTGTTTGGATGTACTTTAAGGAAAAACGCAATGAGGAAAGCTCCTATCCCCTGTATCGCAGCCTATTGTATTGGGTAAGTTTGGGACTGGTTATTTTCCATATCTTCTTTCCCCTCATATTTATTGCAGCTTACGAGATGCCTGAATTTTACTTCGCCTTTCACCTGCATCAACTCTTGCTTGTTTTAATTGCATTAATGTACTTCCTTTTTATGGTTGGATTCTTGATCGGGCAACGAAAAGCCTTTAGGTAAGATTCAAAATTTCCCATTGTTTCAAACGGTTTTCACAACTTCCATATTCCGTTCATCGATTTTTTTATATGATTTTGTAAGTTTTTTCGTTCAAAATTGAATTAATGGATTCCATCAGCGATTCATCGATATCATTAAACCGTTGGTCGACACAAAATCGCTGGAAGCCTAAGGCCATCCAAAAGATGGTTTATCAAAAATTAGTTTTACCATAATTGGACTGAAGATCCACCAAATAAAAATAAGATGAGACTGCCCCAAATTAATTTGTCCTCTGTATGTGTTCTTTTGGCTTTGAGCTTAACTTCATGTGTTAAGGATAGCTTGGACACTCCCACCAATCCAACACCTGAAGGAACACCCCCAACGCCTGAAGTTGAAGTTCCCATAGATGAACTTGAAATTACGGAACTTAAGATTCCCGCCAATTTTGACTTCGATACGGAAAAAGAAGTAACCCTGACCATCAAAGACAACACTCCAAATGCAAAATACTATGTATATGCATATAATGACCAAGTAGTTTTGGGAGAGGAATTTGTGTTTCTAAATGAAGAAGAAGAGGAAGAAACGGGTGTAGAGGTGTCTGTGGACAATCTCAATCATTTAATTTTAAGCGGCATTCCGTCCGGTGGAAGCTTGGAGCAAACTTTTGTGATTCCCGCCTATTATGAAAAACTCTACCTTAAACGAAAGGAAGGCTTTAAATTTTCTTCGGCCATTATAAATATTACGGGCAACACCTTAACGTACAATTATATCCCGGATACTGGGAAAGGTGCATCGGCCAATAAGGCTATGGTGGAGGATTATCTTTACTGTGTCAATGGAGGTGGAGAAATGTTTCAAGTGGATCCCCTTACAGGAGCCTATACATTTATCTCGGATATGCCCATGGGGAGTTGGACCGCTGCCATAGATCAAGAAAACCAACTTGTATATTCCATTGGTCGCAGTAAACCATATCCATTAATGAAATATGACATTGCCGCCGATACTTGGACCACGGTGGGCGACTTAGGCTTGGGCGGGCCACGACTCGACTATAACAAAAACGATGGCCTATTGTATTTTTCCACTCGGGATAAGCTCTACACTGTTGACCCTCAAAACGCCAATATCCTATCCAATTGGAACATTATAGGCCTTCACAAGAAAAACGGCGGTGATCTTGCTTTTGCTGCAGATGGAACCATTTTCTTATGCTCTTTTTCAGGACTTTATAGACTGGATGAAAACGGAAATGGAAATTACGATGCTATTCGGATTAGCGGGGAAGATCTTCCATTTTCACCCACTTCCATGACCTTTGACTCCAATGACGAATTGTGGTTGGCGGACAATGGAGGTAGCAGTAACCTTATTGTAATGGATACCCAAACGGGAGGATGGGAATACCGATATGGCCCTGCTTCCACCTCGGGTGTAAGTTTTGACCGAACCATCAATGACCTAACAACTTTTAGGGTATTTGATGAAGTTGCCGTAGATCCTGATACGGATGGTGATGGAATTACAGATAGCAATGATGATTTTCCCGAGGATGCGGAAAAAGCTTTCGAGCAATTTACACCCAGTAAGTATGGATGGGGTACAGTAGCGTTTGAAGACCTTTGGCCTTATCTCGGGGATTATGATTTCAACGACACCGCCGTAAACTACAGGTTTGTTGCTGTTTTGAATTCGGATAATATGGTGGTACAGTTGGACATTCATTTTGAGGTAAGCTCAGACGGAGCTGGTTTGACCAACGCCTTTGGAATCGAGTTTGAAAGTATTCCACCAAGCTTGGTTGAATCCGTTACGGGAACGGTTCTGAACGAAGGTTTTATAAACGTAGATGCAAATGGTTTGGAACAAGGGCAGGACAGAGCGGTTGTCATCCTATTTGATAATCATGAGACCATGCTCAATATCCCAAGCAAGGTAACCATCAATTTTACCACCCCTATTACCACCAACCAACTGGGAATAGCACCTTTTAATCCCTTTTTAATTGTGGACGGGAATCGAGGGCAGGAAATCCATTTGCCCAACAGATTTCGAACCAGTTTGGGAGTTAATGATACTACAGTGGAAGGTGTAAATCTTGATTTGGATGGCAATTACAAAACCGATACAGGTTTACCTTGGGCCATAAACATTGTGCACAACTTTAAGCCCCCCAAAGAAAATGTTCCGGTCAATCAAGCCTACAATTACTTTAATCAATGGGCAAATTCTGGTGGAACGCTCTTTCAGGACTGGTACAAAGATTCCACGGGATACCGAAACGAATCCCAACTTCAGGATTAATGCTTACAGTTAAAAACAACATATAAACGCCCTCTTTTTGGGCGTTTTTTGATGCAATGTCTGCTATCCATCGCTTTCTAATTTGGGATAGGAAATTAGCTACACAACAGCTTTAACGGGTTTTACAACTTCGTAATGTCATTCATCGATTAAATCAATGATTTTGTAGGTTTTTTCGTTCATTTAAAGAATGTTATGATGGATGAAAAGGTCTAAATTTCTCAATATTATTATCATCTGTTTAGCAGTTTTGTTGAACCAAAGTTGTCTAAGGCAGAAATACGACAAATACCTGGAAGCCCTAGCTAGGGATTCTACCTTGGTAGAAGATCCTGTATTGGCTGAGCTAAAGTTTCCGGACAACTTCGATTTTAAGACGGAAAAAGTAGTGGCTGTAAGTATTTCGGACAACACCCCCAATGTTGTTTATGAAGTTTATCCGCTAAGTGACGAATTAACGGAAAGCCTGGATAGTATTACCGGCCCCCTACCCCAAAAGTTATTGGAAAGGGAACCTTTCAATGGCACTATTTTGGAAAATCTAACCGTTCCCTCCTATGTGGATGAATTGTTCATGGTCAGAAAATCCAATAGCTCTGTGGATGACATAACCATCCAGATTATAGAAAACTCGGCGTCCTTTACATTCAACGGCATTATAGGAAAAAATGGAAAGTCCAAGTCGCAAGCCATCTCTTCTAAAATGAATACGGACTGTTCCAACGTCTATGGTCAAAAGTTTTACGTTGACCTTGGAAATACGGTAGATACGAATGGTTCTGGAATACATACATTATCCAACATCCAGTTTCCAAAGAACAATGCAACGGCCATTATCACGGCTACGGATGTTGATGGAATGGAGTTTAAAAACAGATTTTCCCTGGCAGGAGGTGGATTTTCCACACCTATTTTTACTTTTTATGGTTTCAACTTTTGGATCAGCTCCAAAATTGATACCAACAATGATTCTGACGGTTACGTAGAGTTCGAAATGGATTTTGACACACCCATCCAACATGTATTGATGCATGTGAGAAGTGTGGATGCCTCCAGATATGAATTTGTTGGCTCCCAACACACTGAAACGCTTTTATCTGGGGGCAGTGAACTAGTTTACGATGAGGCTGATAGAGTTTTAAGGGACAACAACCCTAGAACTCGATCACACTACTACCGTGATGGTTACGGTACCATCCTTATCTCTGCAACCTCAGGTTCCTTTGACAAGATTGTTTGGCGCAGAACGGACGATCCAGAAACCAATACCCAAAACGACTCCAACTGGTTCACTTTTACTGAGGTAGAGTTGTGCAATGATCAGGATGGGGACGGTGTCGTGGATTCCGTGGACGAATTTCCCAACGATGCTTCCAAGGCCTATACAGTAACCTATCCTTCGGCTAGTTCCAAAGCTTCTCTGGTTTTTGAGGATTTATGGCCGTTTAGGGGGGATTGGGATTTTAACGATACTTCCATTGATTATTCCATTACCAGAATTTTCAATGCCAGCAATCAAGTGGTTGCCATAGACATTGATTATAGTGTTACTTCTGATGGAGCTGGTTTTGTGAACAGCTTTGCATTTGAGATCAAAGGACTCAACCCCAATAATATTTCTACCATAACAGGTCAACTTTTAGACCGCGACGTGTTCAGTTTGGATAATAATGGAACAGAACTGGGACAGACCCATGCCGTAATTCCGCTTTTTGATGACCACTCCATTATTGTAAACCAGGAAAACACGGTGACTATTACGCTTATCGATCCCATATCGGAATCTGCATTGGATCCTGCGCCATTCAATCCGTTTTTGGTGGCTAACGGGGAGCGGGACAAAGAAATTCATCTTTCCAATCACCAACCAACAGCATTGGGAGATGCACAACCTGAGGTAGAGGGCAATAATGCCGATACCGATGGTAACTATGCAACAGACAATGGTCTGCCATGGGTTATCAATGTGGTGGAATCCTTCCCACTATTATTGGAAAAGGAGCCTATTAATGAAGGGTATCTATTTTTTGAGGAATGGGGAATATCTGGGGGTCAAAGTAGAAAGGATTGGTACAAAAACCTTCCTGGCTATAGGAACACTTCCAAGCTACAGCAGAATTAATCCATAAAAAAACGCCCCTAAAAAGGGGCGTTGCTATATCTTAGTGGGAAGTAAGCTTACATTGCTGCAACCTTGCTCATCAATTTGCTCTTTAAGTTAGCTGCCTTGTTGTTATGGATAATGTTGCGCTTTGCCAACTTATCAATCATACCAACTACAGTAGGAAGAAGTGTTTCAGCTGCTTTTTTGTCCTCTTCATTTCTCAGCTTTTTGATTGCGTTACGAACCGTTTTGTGCTGGTATCTGTTACGCAAGCGAACTGCTTCGTTTCTTCTGATTCTCTTTAATGCTGACTTATGGTTTGCCATTATTTTAATTTAAAATGAATAATGAAAAATTGAAAATTGGCATACCCGTTTTTCATTTTCCATTTATAATTTACAGTTTTCAATAGTAGCCCGTAGGGGAATCGAACCCCTGTTACCAGGATGAAAACCTGGCGTCCTAACCCCTAGACGAACGGGCCAATTAAATTTAAAATTAACAATGAAAAATTCTTGGTTGAACCCTACAAGATTCACAATTTACCATTTTCAATTTTCCATTGAACTTGTAGCCCGTAGGGGAATCGAACCCCTGTTACCAGGATGAAAACCTGGCGTCCTAACCCCTAGACGAACGGGCCAATTTATTGTTATGAACGTTTGCCTTTCAGAAATATGTAACCAAATGTCATTCAGGCGGGTGCAAAAATACAACTATTTTTAAGTCTTGCAACAGTAAATTTCTATTTTTTAAACCTTTTAATAGGCCTTGGCAAATAATACCCTTTGTGTTGATGGCTCGCCTGTTACCATGCACTTCCCATCTTCCTGAACAGGGTTTAACGGAATGCATCTTATAGTGGCTTTGGTCTCTTCTTTAATTTTGTCCTCGGTGGCTGTTGTACCATCCCAATGGGCGGATACAAAACCTCCTTTTTCCTCAATTATTTTCTTGAAATCCTCATAGGAATCCACAGCTGTGATGCGTTCTTCCCTAAAATCCAATGCCTTCTTAAAGATATTATCTTGGATTTCCGTCATCAAGGACTCAATTTTATCGATGACAGCATCTGCTTGCACTATTTCCTTTTGCAATGTATCCCTTCGCGCAACCTCAAAGGTCCCATTTTCCAAATCGCGTTGCCCAACAGCCAAACGCACAGGCACCCCTTTCAATTCGTATTCGTTGAATTTAAAACCAGGTTTGTGCGTGTCCCTTTTATCATACTTAACGGAAATACCCTTTGCCCTTAGTTCCTTCACCAAAGGCTCCACTTTTTCGGAAATGGCATCCAGTTGTTCCAATCCTTTATAAATAGGTACGATAACCACTTGAATCGGCGCCAAATTTGGAGGCAACACCAATCCATTGTCATCACTATGGGTCATGACCAATGCTCCCATCAATCGAGTAGAGACACCCCATGAAGTGGCCCATACATATTCCTGCTTGCCTTCCTTATTGGCAAATTTCACATCGAATGCCTTGGCAAAATTTTGTCCCAGAAAATGGGAAGTCCCTGCTTGCAATGCTTTTCCATCCTGCATGAGTGCCTCAATGCAATACGTTTCTTCCGCTCCTGCAAAGCGTTCGCTTTCCGTTTTTGTTCCTTTAATCACAGGAACACCCATATAATTCTCAACAAAATCCGCATAGACATGCATCATTTGCTCTGCTTCATCAACTGCTTCTTGGCGAGTGGCATGTGCAGTATGTCCTTCTTGCCACAAGAATTCTGCAGTACGGAGAAACAGTCTAGTACGCATTTCCCAACGCACCACATTGGCCCATTGGTTTACCAAAATGGGAAGATCCCTATACGATTGTATCCATTTTCTGTAGGTATCCCAAATAATGGTTTCAGAAGTGGGCCTTACAATAAGTTCCTCTTCCAATTTGGCATCTTCATCTACAATAATCCCGCTTCCATCCTCAGCGTTTTTCAATCGGTAATGGGTGACCACCGCACACTCCTTAGCGAAGCCTTCTACATGGCTGGCCTCTTTGCTCAAGTAAGATTTTGGAATAAACAGCGGGAAATAGGCATTCTCATGACCCGTCTCTTTAAACATTTTATCCAGCTGGGCCTGCATTTTCTCCCAAATGGCAAATCCATAGGGTTTTATGACCATACATCCCCTTACACCTGAATTTTCGGCTAAATCCGCCTTTACAACAAGTTCATTATACCATTTGGAATAATCCTCGCTCCGACTCGTTAATTTTTTACCCATCTACAGTAGTTTGGCACAAAACTTGTGACTTAATCTTCAAAAATAGTTCGGTAAAACTAACTAATTTTAGTATGTTCAACAATAAAAATTGTACGATGAAAAAGTCTTTACCCCGCCCCAAAATTCAAATGCTTGCCACATCTCTACTGGCAGCACTTTTTTTAATCTCTTGTGGTACTTATCAGCAATCTTCCTATTATGAGGATGATGGTATTTATTCCAGCAACAATCGAGTGGTAGGAGTTGAGAAGAGGAATGCGGAAGCCGTCCGGTTGGAAAAGCAGGAAAGTGATATTTACGGAGATTATTTTGGGCAAAAGGCGCAAGAGTACGATGAAATCCTGGAGGACGAAATCTTCACGGATATAGACAGCTACAGCAGTCAAATTAGTAACGACAGTATTCCTTTAGGGGAACAGACCACATATTTTGCAAATAACAACACCTATAATGGTAATCCCGGTTGGGGAGACAACCCAACCAGTGTATCCATCAATGTCTACGACAACAGCTGGGCCTGGGGCGGCCTTGGTTGGGGTTGGGGCTGGAACGACCCATGGCTCTGGAATGGCTGGGGCTGGGGAGGCTACGGCTGGGGCTGGGGTTGGAACAACCCTTGGAGATGGAATCGTTGGGGCTGGGGCGGATACGCCTGGGGCTGGGGCTGGAACAACCCGTGGGGATGGAACCGTTGGGGTTGGGGTGGCTATTATGGCTACGGAAGACCTTATTACAATAGAGGATACAACCGTGGATATGGTTACGCCTATAACAGAGGCAGAAGAGGTTATACCAGTTCTGCAATTCCAGGTACAACCTTACGAGGCAGATCTAATCTTGCTGCAAGGCGAAGTGGTTATGCCTCCAGATACAGGTCTAGTGCAGGACGTTCCAATGTGAGCAGAAGTGCTGCAACTGGAAGAAGCTCCAGAACCTATAGAAGTGGATCCACAGCACGAAGGTCCGTTGGGTCAGATGCAGTTGCAAGGAACCGAAGCTATAGAACAAGCCGAAGTACCCGTACCACACCCAATTATAGAAGCTCAAGAACCTATCGTTCTTATGGCACATCACCCTCTACCAGAAGTAGCGGAACCTACAGAAGTAGCGGAACCTACAGAAGTGGAGCCAATAGAAGTGGAACTTATAGGAGTGGGGGCGTAAACAGAGGCTCATCAGGATACAGAACCCAAGGAAGAAGCACCCGAAGCTATCAATCATCTGGTAGAACGGCACCGAGGTCTAGCAATTATAGTAGATCCAGCAGCACCAGAAGAAGTTCCGGTAGCTACAGAAGCAGTGCTCCTAGCAGAAGTTCCAGAAGTAGTAGCTATAGAAGCTCAGGAAGTTCCCGAAGTTCCAGCTACAGAAGCAGCGGATCTAGGGGAGGTAGCTATAGAAGTTCTGGCGGAAGCCGATCTTCTGGGGCGTCCCGTTCATCGGGAGGAAGAGGTAGAAGTGGCGGAAGACACTAAAATCCCATTGCACTTATTGTATTAACTAAATCAAAGAAATGAAACGATTCTTAACTTTCATCATGGTATTGGCATGCTTTGTTGCCAGTGGTCAAATTATTGACGATGTAGTTCGTTATAGTACGGAAAATACCCTTGGAACTGCAAGATTTCAGGCCATGGGCGGAGCGTTTGGCGCCTTAGGTGGAGATCTATCCGCTATCAATGTGAACCCGGCAGGTTCTGCAGTGTTCAACTACAGCCAATTCTCGGTCAACGGATCCAATTACAACAGAAATAATGATGCCTTTTTTGGCAGTAGCGTTCAAAACAGGGATATTAATTCCGTGGAGTTGAACCAGGCTGGTGGGGTATTTGTTTTCAAATCTTCCGACAGTCCATGGAAAAAAATCGCCTTTGCTGTCAACTATGACATGGTTCAAAATTTTGACAACGAATTTTTTGCAGCAGGAAATACAACCCAAGGTGTCGATAACTACTTTTTGGAGTTTGCCCAAGGACAGGCTTTAGGCCCTTTAAGGGTGCAGGAAGGGGAGTTTATAGAAGATGCCTATTTAGATATCGGTTCCAGTTTGGGTTATGGGGCACAGCAAGCTTTTCTGGGCTTTCAGGCAGGTCTTATTGAACCCACTGTGGACGATGACGCCAATACGTCTTACTTTTCCAACGCCGAATACAATAGTGTAAATCAAGAATACCTGCAGAGCACTACAGGATACAACAGCAAATTCACCTTGAACTTTGCGGGTCAATACCAAGAAAATCTGTACCTGGGCGCAGCACTGAATTTTCACAATGTCATTTATGACCGATTAACCCTCTTGGATGAAAATGGCTATGATCAAGATTCTCCTGTTCAATTCACCACTTTTGACAATTTCCTTCATACGGAGGGATATGGGTTTTCATTTAGTGTTGGAGCCATTGCCAAATTAAACGAGAACATAAGGGTTGGCGGAAGTTATCAGTCGCCCACTTGGTATGAACTGACCGATGACATTTCCCAACGGATCAATTCCTCATTGGCGGTTTCTGATATCGATTTTATCAATTTCAACATTGTCAATGCTTTCGAAGAGTATCGCATCAAAACACCTTCCAAGCTAACTGGAAGTGTTGCAGTAATTTTTGGTAAGGATGGTCTTTTGAGTTTGGACTACGGATATCAGGACATGTCCCAAGCCGAGCTTAGACCTACTACAGACCCCAATTTTGCATCCCAAAATGATGTCATCGCCAATGAACTGGGCGTAGTCAACAGCTATAGGGTTGGTGGGGAATATCGCATAGAGCAGGTGAGCCTAAGAGCTGGATACCGATTTGAGCAAAGCCCTTATGAAAATGCGGATACTATCGGGGATTTAACTGGATATTCAGGTGGTATTGGATATAATTTTGGTGGAAGCAGATTGGATTTGGCCTTTAGCCGATCCGAACAAGATGTCAATGAATTCTTCTTCGATGCCGGCATCAACAATTCTGCCATGGTCAACAGAATAAACACCAACGTTACCTTGGGTTATACGGTTAAATTCTAACCATAAGCATAAGAATAGAAGAACACAAATAGGGCTGGAGAAATCCAGCTTTTTTTATTAGCGGACCAGAGAGAAATGCCTTCTTACCGAACGTGCCACCACAACTCCGTTGTCATCGCGATCGTAATCCAATCGGAACCAATAATCTGAAGAGGGCATATCCCTTCCGTTAAAAGTACCATCCCAACCTGCGGTATCTGTAGGGAACTCCTTTATAAGTTTTCCAAATCGGTCAAATATGAAGATTCTGGGATTGTCCAATTGCTCAACTCCTTGAACATTCCAAAAATCATGAAAAGTATCGCCGTTGGGAGTAAAAAACTTTGGATAACCCACAACCAAAAATTCTATGGGTTCCGAGGTTCCACAGCCATTTACATCATTAATAACAACAGAATTCAATCCAGGAGGAACATCCAAAAAGACTGGATCGGTTTGAAAATCCCCTCCATTTAAGGCATATTCATAGTTTCCATTGCCTACTGGGACAAACTCCACGTTATAGGGGTCGGTTTGATCACTATTGACCAAATCGTCCAACACTACAATATCGATATCAGCTGGTGTGGGCGTTGCATAAAAGGTAATGAGAATATCATCCGTAATCACAGTGGCAAAAGTAGTTTCAATGGTTACCCGGTATCGCCCTGAATTTGGACTGGTTACCGTCCATTCCGTTTGTCCAGCCCCTGTGGCCAAAACGGTTTCATAGGTACCATCATCATCCGCATCCAACTCCCAGGTAATATTGGCAATATTTGGTCCCGCTGGTGAGTTCAAAGCGCTTAATACGATATCTGGGTCTCCTTCGCAAGCAATAATATCCAAGCCCAAAAACTCGTCCCTCAATGTACAGTCCAAAGCAGTATTCTGATCGGCATCCACCGAACTTCCAGTAAATGTGAGTTGAAAAGGCTCTGGATCTCCATTAAAGTTGGTGTTGTAATTGTTGATAAACAGATAATAAACCTCTCCAGCAATTACATCGATATATTCATCATAGGTATTCTGACTCCCCACAACAAAAGGCGCCCCTACCCTTCCGTCTACAGGATTAACCCCAATTCCAGTGAAGTTGGTGTCGTTCACTTCATAATTGCAACGAATGGGCTGCGCAGATCCATTTCCTACCAAAGAGCAAAAATTCTGTCCGGTTGTCTGATCAAAAGGACCGTATAACGCAAAATCCAACTCCGAAGTCACAATTGTTCCAGAGGCAGGTAAAGCCTCAATATCAAACCCAATTTGCCCATCTGTCCCAGCCCTAAAAACATACCAAGAGGTGTTGTTTTCTATATTGGCCGAGGCTACACTCCCCTTCTCTAAACAACCCGATTGCGTAATGACCATGGGGTCAAAATCATCGATATCCCCGCTGCCATCCGTAGCTGAATTGATGGGCATATCGGCACACACGGGTATGGCGGTTCTACAATCCGGAGAATTTTGGGAAAAAGCTATGCTGGAACTAAGAAAAAAACAGCAAATAGCACAAAATAGGGCTCTCATAGAATTTTGGGGCTATAGGGTTATTCTATAATAACCTCTATAACTCCAAAAAAGCATGTTTTAGTATGCTTCAACGGAAAAATTGTACAGTTAATCGATAAAATGCAATCTTGACTATCTTCTCAATGAAAAATGGCTTTGTAAATGTTTGGCATATATGCGATTTCCGTCAGTGTCCAAATAGGACAATTTAAACCAGTAATCTGTTGAAGGTAGGGGCATTCCTTGGAAACTTCCATCCCATCCCGGGCTAAACTCAGTCATTTCCCAAAGCAGTTTTCCATATCGGTCATAGATAGTGACCACTGGGGAATCCAGCACCGAAAGACCTTCAATCTGCCAAGTTTCATTAAGTACGTCGCCATTGGGTGAAAAACTAGGCGAAAAGCCAACCACCACAAAGTTTTCCGTCACCTCGGAACAACCATGTATGTCCCGAGCGGTAACCGTGTGGGCTCCAGGCAGTACTTCATCAAAAACCGGGTTGGTTTGATAGGGGCCGTCATCCAATCTGTATTCAAAACTTCCTTCTGCATCATTCTGGATGGTCACCGTGTTGCTGGGTTTTATGTCTTCAAAATCAATATCAACAGAAATAACAGGGGTATTGGAAATAGCCGTACTTACCGTTCTGTCTACTCCGCAATCCACTCCGCCTTGGGAATGGGTAATCGTGACCGTATAATCCCCAGCTTGGGAAACGGTAATATTGGGTGTAGTTTCTCCCGTACTCCATACATAGCTATAGCTGGGGTTGGGAAGGGTTTCCCCAATAACAATCCCCGGCGATCCATCACAAAGTGTAGCTTCAATCGGAAATGTGGGTTCTGGGGTTTCTACCGCGTTAAGGATAAAATGTTGTGAATCATCGTAGCAGTCAGGGTTGGTACTGGACGTCAATCGTACATAAATATTTTCCGATCCAGGAGCCTTTGCATACTGTTTGCTCAACGGATTTGCGCCTGAAGCTGCATCCCCCGCACTAGCATGAAAACTTACGATATACTCACTCGGATTTTGGGTTCCCAGCACTTCCGAATCCTTTGTTTGCAAATCAAAAACCATATCTGGGGTATGGCAAAAACCTTCGTCCATAACCGGCTGAGCAACAGGAATAGCGCTAAAAAAGGCCTGTACATCACTAATAATGGAGCCTGAAGAAGTGGCAACAACCACGCGATACATCGCTGATGTTGATACCATCAAAGTTGGGTTGGTCTCTCCTGATATGGGAGCATAGCCGCTTCCTGTATCATTATACCACGTATAACTTAAAGCACCCGCAGTGGTAGCATCCAGAGTAACCGTATCTCCCTCACAAGCCGCGATAGGAGACCCCAATAGATTGTTGATAATGGAACAGTCCAGGGCATCCGTTGGGTTGGTTGTCCATATATCTCCAGTAAATTGAACGGAAAAACCGGAATTGGAGTTGCTAAAATTATTGATAAACAGCATATAATCCTCTCCTGGCATAACCTGCAACCAGTCCTCATAATGCACAGAGTTGGGATCCCCCGTAGGATCCTCTCCTACCCCTATAAAACTTTTGGCGTCACTGTTGTCAAAGAAATTACAGCGAATTGGATCTCCCAGGTTGTTGCAGTCGCTAGTCCTATACAAAGCGAAATCCCAATCCTCACTGTTGTCGTGCCCTATATTAAATCCCAATTGACCAGACGCATTGGTTCTAAACCGATACCATGCGGAATTGGACTCAATACTGCCCGAAGTGGTCTGTTCCAAACATCCGCTGACCGTAACCCCACTAAAATCGTCAACTCCATAACCGTTGGTACCCCCGTTCACAGGAGTGTTGCTACAAATGGGCACAGCATTCCCGCAGTCGGGAATGACCTGGGTGTAAGTCATTTGACTGAAAATCGCAACAGCTATAAGCGTCATCGCCGATTTCAATATCATTTGCCATAGATTTTGGGCACTATAAAAATAAATGGGCTTTTCCCTTAACAATAATTTATGTTGTCAAACCAAGGCTAGCAGATGTTAAATAGGGCATTAATGTATATCTTTGCTTTCTTGAAGAAAGAGCAAATGAAACTAGAGCAGGCTTTGGAAGAGCAATATGAAGAAAGAGGCAACGACCATGTTGGCTCATCAACGGAAACCCCAATTAGGGACGATGCTTTTGTGTTGAGCGATGATGAAAAGATTGAACGCATCCAAAAAAGCGTTCGTGAAATCATGTTAACCCTAGGTTTGGACCTGGATGATGACAGCTTGAACGGCACCCCTAAAAGGGTGGCCAAAATGTTCGTAAAAGAGATTTTTAGCGGACTTCATCCCAAAAGAAAACCAAAATCCTCCACCTTCAAAAACAAGTACAAATATGGTGAGATGTTGGTGGAGAAGAACATCGTGGTGTATTCTACCTGCGAACACCATTTGCTTCCTATTATTGGTAGGGCCCATATCGCCTATGTTTCCAACGGAACGGTGGTGGGACTTTCCAAAATGAACCGTATTGTGGATTACTACGCCAAGCGCCCACAGGTGCAGGAACGGATGAATATCCAAATTGTGAAGGAACTTCAGCGGGTTTTGGGAACAGAGGATGTGGCCTGCGTGATCGATGCCAAACACCTTTGCGTTAATTCCAGGGGTATTCGTGATATTGAAAGCAGCACCGTTACTGCGGAATACGGGGGAAAATTCAAGGATGAGGCGGTTAGAAGGGAGTTTTTGGACTACATCAACCTAGATACCGACTTTTAACATTCAACACATTCATGCAACTTTACAAAAGCCAGCAACTCAAAGTAACCAATTCACTTTCGGGAAAAAAAGAACTGTTTGAACCTATCAACGAGGGTCATATAGGCATGTATGTCTGCGGACCAACAGTGTATAGCAATGTGCATTTGGGGAACTGCCGAACCTTTATGTCTTTTGACATGATTTTCCGGTATTTCAAGCATTTGGGCTTTAAAGTTCGCTATGTCCGAAATATTACGGATGCTGGGCATTTGGAGAACGATGCAGATGAAGGGGAGGACAAAATCGCCAAAAAAGCAAAGCTGGAACAGATTGAGCCCATGGAGGTGGTACAGCGGTATACTGTGGATTTTCACAATACCCTCCAACAATTCAACTTTTTGCCTCCCAGCATAGAACCTACTGCCACTGGGCATATCATTGAACAGATTGAAATCATTAAGGATATCATCGCCAATGGATATGCTTATGAAGTCAATGGGTCTGTGTATTTTGATGTGGTTACCTTCAATGAAACCAACACTTACGGTAAGCTTAGCGGAAGAAAGCTGGAAGACATGATTGCCAACACTCGGGAATTGACGGCCCAAAGTGAAAAGCGCAATCCACAGGATTTTGCCCTTTGGAAAAAGGCAGAGCCGCAACATATCATGAGATGGCCTTCCCCATGGGGAGATGGATTTCCTGGCTGGCATTTGGAATGTACGGCCATGAGCACCAAATACTTGGGTGAGACCTTTGATATTCATGGGGGTGGAATGGATTTAAAATTTCCGCATCATGAATGTGAAATTGCCCAATCTGAGGCCTGCTGCGGAAAATCGCCTGTGAAATATTGGATGCATGCCAACATGCTTACCCTTAATGGAAAAAAAATGTCCAAATCCACGGGTAACAATATCTATCCATCAGAGATTTTTAGTGGGGAGAATGATATTTTGAGCAAGGCCTACGCGCCATCAGTGGTCCGCTTTTTTATGATGCAGGCCCATTACACCAGTATTTTGGATTTAAGTGATGATGCCCTTTTGGCTTCCGAAAAGGGATATTACCGTTTAATGGAAGCCATGGACAATATTTCAAAGTTGAACACGGGCACTTCCACGGATTTTGACGTAAAATCTTGGCAGCAGAAATGTTACGATGCCATGAACGATGATTTCAATACTCCAATTTTGATCTCACAATTGTTCGAAGCCGTAAAACACATCAATCTGATCAAGGAAGGCAAGGAAAGTATCACTGAAGCCGACAAGAATTTGCTTCAACAGGTCATGGCAACTTTTGTTTATGATGTTTTGGGAATAGAGAACCAAACAGTAGCAGAAGATAATTCCCAAACCCTGTCCGGTGTTGTGGAACTGTTAATTGGTCTGCGGAATGAGGCGCGTGCCAATAAGGATTTTGCCACTTCGGATAAAATCAGGGATGAACTTATTGCCTTGGGTATCCAATTGAAAGATGGCAAGGATGGCACAACATTTAGTCTGAAGTAACTACATACCCATTTAGGGAATGTCTTTAAAGAAAATTCTTATTGCCCCCTTTGTGCTTTTGGTACGACTTTACCAATTGCTCATCTCTCCGTTGACCCCAGCTACCTGCAGATATACCCCCACCTGTTCGGCCTATACCTTGGAAGCTTTGAAAAAACATGGTCTTTTTAAAGGCGGATGGCTCTCTATAAAGCGTATTTTCAGTTGCCATCCCTGGGGTGGCAAAGGGCATGACCCTGTTCCGTAAGCAAGTTCAAGTTCAAAAATCAAGTTCAAGTTCAAGGAACAGTCGACAGTGGCTAGTACCTTTACCTTTCACCCTTTACCCTTAAACCCAACAAGTAGTAACCCAATTCACACGTTGTTAAATTATAGCATCCAAATTTCAAATTAAACTGCATGCTATTCACCAAAAAACACCTATCAATGATTTATCTCAATTCTAACATCTAAAAGCGCAGCAGTCTAACTTCTTTAAGTATATTAGTCCAAAATTTTACCTTATGTACTTTTTAGGCTTTAACTGGAATCCGGATGGCACTTTGTTTCAACTGGGTTTTGTTCAGATCAAGTACTATAACCTACTTTGGATAGCGGCTTTTGTGGTTGGATGGTTTCTGATGAAACGCATCTTCCAAAATGAAAACAAGTCCATGGAGAAATTGGATTCACTATTCATTTATGGAATCGTATCCATTATGTTGGGCGCGCGCCTTGGACACGTGATTTTTTACCAGAGCGATTTGTTTACCAAAGACCCCTTGTCCATTTTATTGCCCATAAGTACAGTTCCCGAGTTTAGATTTACCGGTTTTGCTGGTTTGGCCAGCCATGGGGCTACTATTGCAGCCATCATAGGTATGTGGCTATATACCCGTAAATGGAAGGACATTAAGATGTTATGGTTGCTGGATAGGATGGCAGTCGTATCTGCCATTGGGGCTTGTTTTGTTCGTTTGGGGAATTTCTTCAATTCCGAAATCAACGGGAAGGAAACTGATACCTCCTCTTTTATGGCCACCCGATTTATTCGGGACAGTCAAGACATGCCGGAGAGTGAAGCTATGCGGGTTACTGGGGAAAAAACCGTCAATGCCGCCTATAAAGCCATTGAAAATGACCCCCAATTTGCCAGCATTCTGGAATCCATCCCCTATAGATATCCCGCCCAATTGTATGAAGCCATTGGCTATGCCCTCATTTTTGTGCTCTTGTATCTTTTGTATTGGAAAACAGATAAAAAAGACAAGCCAGGATATCTCTTTGGCTTGTTTATGGTATGCCTTTGGACGGTTAGATTTATTGTGGAGAGATTCAAAAGGGAACAAGGCGGAATCGAGGAAACCCTTGGGCTTTTGTCCACCGGACAATGGCTGAGTATCCCTATGATCCTGATAGGGTTGTATTTTATGTTCAGACCCAATTCGGCTAAATAATAATCCATTAGAATGAACAATTGGCGTAACGTACTTTTTGTGTTGGTAGGTTCCATGCTGTTCCTTGGCGCATGTAAGACGGAATCCAAAAAGGAGATCCAAACCAAGACCATTACATTTACCAAGGAAGGGGAATTGACCATTTCCAAATCTGGAACGGATTCCATAATAGCCCATTTGGATATCGAAATTGCGGAAACCGATTATGAAACCCAGACCGGATTAATGTATCGGGAATCCATGGGGCAAAAACAGGGAATGTTGTTTATTTTCCCAGATGTGACTCATCATTCCTTCTACATGAAGAATACCCAATTTCCATTGGATATCATCTATATCGATGAAAACTTGAAAATTGCCAGTTTTCAAAAAAATGCAAAGCCATTTGACGAAAGTGGACTTCCTTCGGAAGGACCTGTGAAATTTGTATTGGAAATCAATGCGGGTTTATCAGACCAATGGGGTCTTGAAGTGGGCGATACGGTTGCTTATTCCCGAAATTAGATGGACAAACGAATTCTTGAAAACCAAAGTAGCGAGCGACTACTTTTTAGAAAGGTTCAGCTCTCGGATTTTGATGCCTGGCTACCATTTTACAACAATCCAAAATCCACGGAATTTTGGGATGGACTACCATCCAATCCAATTCAAGCTTGTCAACAACAGTTTGACCGTATTTTTGAACGATACGAGCATGAGTTGGGCGGTATGAATGCGCTTGTGCTAAAATCCACTGGGCAATTGGTTGGTATTTGTGGCCTTTTGGTTCAAACTGTGGATGGAATTGAAGAGTTGGAAATAGGATACTCGGTTCTACCTGAATTTTGGCTTCAGGGTTTCGCTATTGAAGCTGCCGAGAAGTGCAAGCAATATGCTTTTCAAAACCAGTTGACCAATACCTTGATTTCCATTATTCATGTGGACAACATCCCTTCTCAAAAAGTGGCTCAAAAAAATGGAATGGTTCTGGACAAGACCACTACTTATAAAGATAATCCCGTACACATTTATAGGGTAAATCAAGGATAATTTCTAACTTAAAATCCTTTATTTGAGGGATGAACCAACCTAAAAACTACGCCGTACTCACTAACAACACCTCCAAGACCAAGAATTTGGTCCACAGCTTATTAAATGGTCCAATACCCAATGGGTTTGAAGCATTGGAGAATAAAGCCGGCTTGCTTTTTTCACGTTCGGAAATCCACCGTTTTATGGATGAGGAAGAACGGCATGATGTAAAAATCATCACTCAGGACACCCAACAACCCCTAAAGACCATGAGCAGTGGCGAGCAAAAGAAAGCTTTACTCCGCTATTTGCTCTCCCAAAGTCCCGATTTTTTGGTCCTGGTGAACCCCTTTGACAACTTGGATGTTGCTACCCAGGCAAGTCTTAAGGAGCAGCTCCTCACCATATCAAAAACCACGGTTTTGGTGCAGATGGTAAGCAGACTGGAGGATGTCCTCCCCATTACCTCCAACTATTTCAAACTGGAAAATGGCAGTTTAAGCAGGTATGCTGATTCAGAAGCATTTTTTAAGGCCAACCAAACTGGAACTTTGGGTTTCCAACTCCCCATTCCGCCCCCTATCCAGCAAATCAATGTGGAGTCAGAAACCTTGGTGGTATTCAAAAATGTGTCCGTCAGTTTTGATGGACGGCAAGTATTGAAAGACATCTGTTGGACCATAAAGCAGGGGGAATTTTGGCAACTTATAGGCCCCAATGGCAGTGGCAAGACCACCCTTTTGTCCATGGTTACAGGAGACAGTCATAAAGGGTATGGTAAAGATTTAACCTTGTTTGGACAAAAAAAGGGAAGCGGGGAAAGTGTATGGGACCTTAAAAGCAAGATTGGCTATTTTACTCCTGCCATGACCGATAAGTTTAATGGATACCACAGTGTGGAAAATATGCTGGTTTCCGGATTTCATGATTCAGTGGGGTTGTATATAAGACCGTCTGACCATGAAAAGAGAGTGGCCAAGGAATGGCTGAAACTACTGGGCTTAGAACACAAAAAAGACATCCAGTTTTTGGAACTGACACAAGGTCAAAAACGATTGGTAATGACAGCCCGTGCCATGGTAAAACATCCTCCTTTGCTCATTCTGGACGAACCAACCGCTGGATTGGATGACGCCAATGCGGCCCTATTCATAGCCTTGGTGAACAAGATTTCCAATGAGAGCAATACCACCATAGTTTTTGTATCCCATAGAAAAGAGGTTGGATTGGAACCCCAATTTGATTACATTTTGGAAATGGGCGAATCCGGTTCCACCGGAAGCGTCAAATAAGCCAAGAATGAAAAAGGAAGAAATCATTCAACAACTAAAGCAGAACCATCAAGCTTTTGCAAAAAAATTGGAAAGTCTGAGTAATGAGGATTTTATCCGAATTCCGGGCCCTAAATGGACTGCAGGCCAACAATTGGACCACATTCTGAAATCTGTAGTTCCCTCAGCAAAAATTTTCAATACCCCGCCCAAGGTCCTGGAGGAAAAATTTGGATTGGCCCAAAACCCAAGTCGTAGCTACCAAACATTGGTGGATGACTATCTGAAAGTTCTGGAAAATTTGAAGGATTTTGTGTTACCCGAGCGATTCGTCCCCACTAAAATCACCATTGAAAATCGAGGCCAAACGCTTTCAGAATTGCTAGCAGCAATAGAATCCCTAAATCAAGGACTTCAGCTCTTTGACGAAGCGGTTTTGGATTCGCAAAGGATTGTCCATCCCGCCATGGGGAAGTTAACCTTACGGGAAATGCTGTACTTTACCATATACCATGTAACCCATCATGACCATCAAATATTGGAGAATCTAGAAAAATACCCAGCATGATTCAATTGAGGGAGGCGCATACAAAGGATGCAGCTGTTATTGCCTTGTTGGCCAGAGTAACCTTTACCGAAACCTTTGGGCATTACTTTAGGGATCCAAGCGATTTGGATCAATATCTTAACCAAACTTTTGGGGTTACTAAATTGCGAACTAGCCTATCCAAGCCCAATAATGTGTTTTGGCTGGCCTATATGGATGAGCTCCCTGTTGGATATGCCAAACTAAAACGCCACTCCCCTTCCCCTTTTTTGAACTCGAATAAGGTTTGTCAACTGCAGAAAATCTATGTATTGAAGGATTTTTTATCCCAAAAAGTCGGGTTGGCACTCCAAGAAATTCTCCTGAATAGAGCACAAGAAGAAGGTTTTCAAAAAATTTGGCTCTCGGTACTCAAAGAAAACGAACGGGCTATTCGATTTTACGCCAAAAATGGTTTTGACACCTTTGGTGACCATGATTTCAGTATAGGTCAGGAAGATTTTGAATTTCAGGTGATGGCCAAGGATTTATCTTAAATTTGATAGTATGCGGGAAGAGGTCTTAAAAATTTATGATGAAGTGGTAGCCACCAATCCCAATTTTGAGCGAAAGGGTAAAACCATGCCCTATACCTCCGCCAACGGATATATGTTTTCGCTACTGAATAAGGATGGGGAATTAGGTATTAGACTTTCCAAAGAGGATATTCAAACCTTTGACCAAGATTATGGGGCGCGTCCATTCAAATCCCACGGAGCCACCATGCGGGAATATGTTCTGATTCCCGAATCGGTATTGAAAGACAAGACCCAACTTGGAGCTTATATTCAAAAGGGCTACGAATATGTTTGTTCCCTACCTCCCAAATGAAAAAGCCATCTGAAAACAGACGGCTTTTTCGACCAAATATAAATTCTCAACTACTCTCTAGCTGAGCCAATTTTCCTTTTCAAGGCATCAAACATAATCGGTGTTGCAATGAAAACAGAGGAATAGGTACCTACCAAAACCCCTACAATCATAGCGAACATAAATCCTCTTAAACTCTCTCCGCCAAAAACAAAGATAGCCAAAAGCACGATCAAAGTCGTAAGTGAGGTATTCAACGTACGGCTCAAGGTACTGTTCAACGCTTGGTTGATATTCTGCCCATTATTCCATCCTTTGAGGTTCACAATTTCCCGAATACGGTCGAACACGACCACTGTATCGTTCAGGGAGTACCCAATTACGGTTAGGATCGCCGCAATAAAGGCTTGGTCAATCTCCATGTTGAACGGCATGATCTTACCGGTCAATGAGAATATCCCCAATACAATCATTACATCGTGGAATACCGCTATCACAGCACCCAAAGAGAATTGCCATTTTCTAAATCGTAAAAGAATGTAGAGGAACACCACTGCCAAAGAACCGATAATGGCCAAGAACGCATTGTTCTTGATATCATCCGCAATGGTTGGCCCCACTTTTTTGGATTGGACAATTCCAAGTGCCTTGTCAGATGCAGCACTCAATGTAAACTCATCATAAGAAGTGCCATCTGGCAAGTATTTTTGAAGCGAGGTGTATAGTTTGTCCTGAATCTCATTATCCACTTCAATCCCCTCGACATCCACCTTATAAGGAGTAGTGATCATAATCTGATTAGCCTCCCCAAAAGTTTTCACATTAGTGCCACTTCCAAAGACATCGTTCAATTCTGATGCAATTTCAGATGGATTTACTGCTTTTTCAAAACGAACTTGATACGATCTTCCCCCCACAAAGTCCACACCTTGCTGCAAGCCCGTGGTAAACAAAGAGAACGCTCCAATACCAACTAATATCACAGAAACTACATAGGCAATTTTACGTTTGCCCAAGAAGTTGATCTTCATATTGGTAAACAAGCCCTTGGTCATCGCCGTAGAGAAATCCAAGCTTCTGCCTTTTTTGGCGATATAGGTATCTACCATCAATCTAGTGATGAAGATAGCGGTGAACAGGGAAGTTACAATACCAATCAAAAGGGTTGTTGCAAATCCTTTAATGGGACCTGAACCGAAAATGAATAGGATAATCGCCGTTAAACCGGTAGTGATGTTGGCATCCAAGATGGAAGACAATGCATTGCTGAAACCATCCGCCACGGCTTGACCCTTGCCCTTGCCGCGCGCCAATTCTTCCTTGATTCGTTCAAAGATCAGTACGTTCGCATCCACAGACATACCAATGGTCAATACGATACCTGCAATTCCAGGGAGTGTCAAAACAGCTCCAAGACTGGTCAATACCCCAAAAATTAGGACTATGTTCAAAATCAATGCGATGTCAGCAAAGATTCCAGCTTTACCGTAATAGAATATCATCCATAGCAACACAAAGGCCATGGCGATCAAGAAGGACATGAAACCGCTATCGATAGCCTCTTGACCCAAAGATGGCCCAACTACTTCCGATTGGATAATTTCCGCTTGAGCAGGAAGCTTTCCAGCTCTCAATACGTTGGCAATATCCTTAGTCTCGTTGACCGTAAAGGTTCCAGTGATTTCAGAACGTCCGCCAGATATGGGTCCGTTGGTAACTCCTGGTGCCGTATATACTTTACCGTCCAATACAATGGCAATACCTGTTTGGTTGTTGTAAGCATCCCCTGTTAACTTTTCCCAATCCTTGGCCCCTTTGGTATTCATGGTCATGCTTACCGCAGGCTTGTTGTACTGGTCAAAAGTATCCTGTGCATCAGATACTACATCCCCACTAATTCTAGGAACGTTATCCCTGTTGGATTTAAGCGCGTATAACTCAGCAATCTCCGAATCCTTTGCAGGACGCTCCCATAAAAATTTGGTGAACTGGACATCAGCAGGTAACAACCTTCTAATTTCTCTCATTCTAAGATATCCACCAATCTCAGCGGTATCAGAAACCAATGCTCTTGCAATGGCATGGCTGCCAGGATTACCTGGAATCAGTTTGCCCAGCAATGGATTTACCTGAGGGGTCAAGTCCAAGGAATCTTGGGCTACATCGGACAACAAGGAATCAATCTCTGATTCCGGAGTAGCCTGCGCTTCCACTTCTTCCTCAACGGGCTCCAAAATCTCTTTTAAACGTTCGTTGGCGTTCACAAAAAACGCACCCAAACTTTGATTGCTTTGCTGATAGGTTTCCCAGAATTCCAATTGTGCTGTACTGGAAAGTAGTTCCTGTGCTCTGGCAATGTCCCTTGCTCCAGGCAGTTCAACCAGAATACGACCGGAATTCCCTTCCCGCTGGATGTTGGGTTGGGTTACCCCAAAACCATCGATACGCTCACGCAATACCTCAAATGCAGAAACAATGGCCTCATCAATTTTGGTTCGGATAATGGGCTTCACCTGGTCATCTGTCATCTGGAAGTTGACCACATCGCTTAGCCCCTTATTGGCGAAAATATCAGGAGAAGCCAATTTGGTATCCCCCTTGATAGCATCAAATGCATCAAAAAACAGTTCCAAATAGGTATCAGGGCTACTCTTGGATGCAGTATCCGCATCATCCAAAGCCTTATTGAAAACGGGATTTTTGGAATTATTTGCCAAACCTTGCAAGATATCCCTAACGGAAATCTGGAGGGTTACGTTGATACCCCCTTTAAGGTCCAATCCCTTGTTAAGTTCTTTCTTTTTGGCATCATCATAACTGGTAAATCCCAAAATTGGGTTGGTCCCAATGGAATCCAGATACGATGCCTCTAAAGCCTCACGCTTTGCCACATAACCTTCTTCATCTTCCGAAATCTGGCTGATAGCGTAGGTTTCGGCATCCCCTTCCAACTTGCTTGTAATGAAAGTATAGGAAAGCTGATAAACGCTCACCAAACCAAAAAGGAGTGCGAAAAGCTTTATAAGTCCTTTATTTTGCATTGATTATTAAATTTTTATGATGTTTTGCTAAACAGCGTGCAAATATATCATTTCCCATAAGATTTGCCAATAGAAATTATGGGAATTGCAATAAGCAACTGGCGGGAATACTGTTAAAACAAAAATGTCATTTCGACGCTGGTCAAAATCCATCCACAACAGACAGATTTCTCGCTCACGCTCGAAATGACATTTTATAGAGTGGAAATTCAGCTTAGAGCTGAAGCAATCCGTTGGTTTTTTTCACGCCTTCGGCACTTTCCTGCATTTTGGCTTTTTCAGCATCGCTCAAATCAATTTCCACAATTTTCTCGATACCATTTTTACCTAAAATTACAGGCACCCCAATGCTCAAATCATCCAATCCATACTCTCCTTCCAACAAGGCAGAGCAAGGGAACATTTTCTTTTGGTCGCATGCTATGGCCTGCACCAATCCGGAAACAGCTGCTCCAGGAGCATACCAAGCACTGGTACCCAACAATTTGGTCAATGTAGCGCCACCAACCTTGGTTTCTTCCACCACCCATTGCATTTTGTCTTCTTCAAGAAATTCGGAAACTTTAACGCTGTTTCGGGTAGCATGTCCAATAAGTGGTACCATCCCTTTATCGCTATGTCCGCCGATAACCATACCATCCACATCAGAAATGGGAGATCCCAAAGCCTCAGCTAATCTATATTTGAAACGGGCACTGTCCAAGGCTCCGCCCATTCCGATAATCTTGTTTTTGGGAAGATCAGTGGTTTTGTGTACCAAATAGGTCATGGTGTCCATAGGGTTGCTCACCACAATAATGATGGTATTGGGCGAATGCTCCAACAAGCTGGAAGCAACAGACTTTACAATTCCCGCATTGATTCCAATCAATTCTTCGCGGGTCATTCCAGGTTTACGTGGAATTCCAGAGGTAATTACAGCAATATCGCTACCTGCAGTTTTGGAATAATCACCTGTGGTACCAGTGATTTTGGTATCAAAACCATTCAAAGAGGCCGTTTGCATCAAATCCATGGCCTTACCTTCGGCATAGCCCTCTTTGATATCCAACAAAACCACTTCAGCGGCAAAATTTTTCATGGCAATATATTCGGCACAGCTAGCCCCAACTGCACCTGCTCCAACTACGGTAACTTTCATTTTTATAAGATTTTATTTTAAACGTTCAAAAATAAGGCATTTACGGCAGATAAAACCTGACATTTTACCATTTTAAATTGGATTGGAATCCTCCAACAATTTGTAGGTAAAGTATGTACAATGTTAACAAATTGTGCAGTTCACCGAAGAAATGGCAAAGACCCTTACCATACATCGAATTTCCAACAATACTTGGGTCAAAAAACCCGTTGTATTAGTCCCAAATTACATTTAACCTACTTAACCTATGAAAAAGTTCTTTTCATTGTTGGCCATTGCATCCATAATTGCTGTTAGCAATTGTACCAGTATTCCTGAAAACAACGATCCCATTCTCGGGATTTGGGTAAGGGACGATGTCAATGGAGACGAAAACAAAAATGGAAGTACTTCGCGAGAGGAGTGGATATTCAACGACGTATACCTAGGTCGATATCAAAGCTACTCCAACTCTAGCCTTACTTTTTATACCGATTTTAAATGGTCCGAGGAAAATGGTAAATACACCATTACCTATTCGGATGAACAGGTCACAGATGTTATTGTGAGCCTGGAAGAGACCAGTGACCCTGAAATATTAGCCTTGGAGAACGGTTCTGTCTTCGCCACCAGGGAATAATTGAAGGCACACCATATGAAAATAGGAAGCCCCAACAATTGTTGGGGCTTTCTTTATGTTTTGAGTTGGAATAGCTTGTTTTCTATCTAAATCCGAAGTTGATACCAAAGGTCAAGGTGCTGAATTCCGCAATGTTATAGTCTGCATTGATTCTAAAGAACCCTAGCTTAAGTTTGGTCCCAATGTTTCCGGAAACGCCACTAACCTTATTACTAATATTGAACGGATCATTGTAAACAATGGGTTGGGCAACGGTTTCAATTTCGTATCTACCCAATATGTTCGTATCCGCTTTTCCAGTGATGTAGTTCAATCCTCCATAGAAGTTGATCACGGGCAATCTTGTGGATACCACTGCACTGAAATTCCAAGAGCTGAATTTAGCATCAATTCGTTGGTTTTCCCCATTAATTACATCAGTATTGGTAAAATCGTACTCCCCGCTTAAGTTGGTGTAACCAACAACTGCTGAAATGGCCACAGGCAATAATTTGTCTGCAGGCAGATGTTTGGTAAAATCGTGTTGTACACCAAATCCGTATAACCCAATTTTAACATCGTCGGTGTTGATTTTTGGCAAGAACCTAGCTTTAATCTCGGTTCCCTTGATCAATCCAACGCTAGCCTGAATATATCCGGAAGGCACAAAATTCAAATCTTCGGAAGACAGACCCGAAGGCAGCTCAAAGGTTGCACTAACAGGTTGCCCTTGCACCAATGCATTAATGGCCACATCCACACCTTCAATATCCCCTAAGGCTGTAGCTACTTCCTTGGATGTACTACCATCGACAAACGTAAGATTTTCGTAATCTGCGGTATTTAGGGTAAAGGATTTTTTATCGTCTTTGTTTTTGAAGCCAGTAATATTACCCACGATGGAAATTTCAAATCCACCTAAAGGTTTGGCATCGGCAGAGTTATACCACCCATTGGAGATACTGTAAACACTCGCTTCGGTAACTGGAGCCATCCATGCTGTGGTAAATCGCTCCGCATCATTAAGTCCAGCAGCCAAAATATCATTGAGGTTGGATTGCGCCATTCCCATGGTAGCACTGAACAAAGTAAGTAAAAGAACTATCTTTTTCATCTTGTGAGGTTTTTCCCAAAACTATGAAACTGGGCTTGGGATGCCGACTTTTTGTTGTGAAATGCCCTTATCTATATATTTAGGGGTATTACCGTGATGGCAATACAATAAAACAGGGTCGAAATCGCGCGTATTTTGATGGCTCCCCAACACTGAAAAAATCAGTTGGTTGGCTTATTTATGTTGTCTGTCGCCCCTGCTTTATAAGTAATCTATTCTTTTTGCAGCCCATGGGTCAAATCTTTACTTTTTGACTAAAAATCACTTCATGGTAAAATTCTGGAATTCGAGATTGCTATTGTTTGTTGTCTGTTTTGTTTGCGGCTCACTCTTGCATGCACAAAAAAGACAAGGCAACATTGTTGAATATTTTGGCAAGGAAAAAGTAAACGAAGTCAAAGAGGGCAAGGTAGCCCATGTGTTCAAAGAGGCACTCTATCTGCCCACGAAGCGAAACGCTCTCAATTCCATTTCGTTTCCCAAGGACAAAGTATTCAAGGATTTTTTGATGACCCATAAAACGGTTTATGAAGGTGAGATTGGGCTAGTGGATCATTCAGGAACTGCACAGCGATGGACCAAAATTAAAGTGGATAGCAGCAGCACCTTCAATAGTCCTGTACTACGAGGATCCTACGTTTACCTCAGCTATAAATCCAATAAGGAGGACATTGTTCTTTTTGAAGCTTCGGGCCATACCCAGGCTATCATCAATGGGTTTCCGCATGAGGGGGATTATTATGATTTTGGTTACAGCCTGATTCCCATCAAACTGAAAAAGGGCATCAATGTGTTTGTATTGAAATCGGGGCGCTTCCCTCGCGTGCGCGCACGATTGATCAAACCAAAATCACCCGTGCTTATGACCCAACGGGACATGACTTTACCTGATCTTTTGATTGGTGAAGAGACTAAGTATAAAGGAGCTATTAGAGTCATCAACGCTTCTGATACCTGGGTGAAAAAGCATCAGATTCAGGTTGCGCATCAAGGAAGGGAATCAATCTCCAAAATTCCGACAATTCCCCCTATGAGTGTAAGAAAGGTGGCTTTTGAAATTCCAGCCGTGGAAGGAAATGCCACCACCCAGAATTCAACTCTTGAATTAAGGCTAATCAGCGGTTCGCAACAGGCTCTGGATGATCAGGAAATAGCGATACACATCAAATCCAAACACGATAAGCACAAACGCACTTTTATAAGTCAAATTGATGGCAGTGCGCAATATTTTAGTGTAGCACCCTCATCTAAACATGATTTGGAAGATGGGGCTTTGTTCCTTTCGGTTCACGGTGCATCTGTAGAGGCAGTAAACCAAGCCAACGCCTATAAACAAAAGGATTGGGGCCATGTGGTAGCACCTACCAATAGAAGGCCTTTCGGTTTTGCTTGGGAGGACTGGGGGCGTTTGGATGCCTTGGAAGTATTGAAAGAAGGCAAGAGAATCTACCAACCAAATCCACAAAAAATATATTTGACAGGTCACTCTATGGGAGGTCATGGCACCTGGTACTTAGGAGCCACTTATCCGGATAAATTTGCGGCCATTGCGCCTTGTGCAGGCTATCCTGATCTACTGGGCTATCGGGACAGTTTTGTAAAAAGGGCCTTAAGTGCCAGTGAAGAGGAGCTTAAACGCTGGGGTATTACGCCCAAAATGTTGGAGGAAATGCAAAAGAAGCCACAACTCACGGATATGGATCAAATGATTTTGCGTGCAGGAAATCCGAGTAGAACCTTAAAATTGAAACGAAATTACCTGCAGCAGGGAATTTATGTATTGCACGGAGAAAAAGACAACGTAGTGCCCACTTTCATTGCTCGGGAAATGCGGGAAGTATTGGGTACGTTCCATTCTGATTTCACCTATTACGAATATCCTGGGGGAACCCACTGGTATGGAGATCACAGTATGGATTGGCCGCCTATTTTTGACTTGTTCAAACAGCGAACTATTCCCATAGATTCCACCATCCAAAAGATGGAATTTTACACGGCCTCTCCTGGAGTTTCAGCCACTTCCCATTTTGCAACCATAATCCAACAGCAAAAACCCTTGGAGATTAGTTCCATTGATTTCAACAAAGAAGATGGGGTCAAAATAGATACGGAAAATATCTCTGTTCTCAAGCTGGATTTGGATGCCATGGGGACGAGCAATGGTACGCTCCAAATTGATAAGGACACCTTGGAAATCCCGTCAGTCGGTAAAATCTATTTACACCACACCAATGGATCATGGAGGGTAGGAAACGCGCCATCATCCAAGGAAAAAGGGCCACATAGAAATGGTGGTTTCAAGGATGCCTTTAGAAATGAAATGGTCTTTGTTTATGCCACAAAAGGAACCGCCCAAGAAAATGAATGGTATTTTAACAAGGCACGACTGGATGCTGAAACATTTTATTATAGAGCCAATGGATCTGTGGAATTGGTGGCGGATGTGGATTTTAGCGGAAAGGCCTATCCGAATAGAAATATTGTCATTTATGGAAATAGCGACAACAACTCGGCTTGGAGCAAACTCATGAAGCACTTTCCGGTTCAGGTCAAAAACAATCAAGTTACGCTTGACGGAAAAGAAGTAAAAGGGAACCAATGGGGGCTCTATTTTATTGCCCCTAGACAGGATAGCGACACAGCAAGTATTGGGGTAGTCAGCGCAACAGGGGCAAATGGGATGAAGGCCATTTATAGCAACCATTATCTATTGAACGGAACCTCATACCCCGATTTGCTCTTGTTTAGCAATGGAATTATGGATTATGGAACTGATGCTGTAAAATGCGCTGGATTTTTTGGCAATGACTGGTCTTTTGAGCGGGGCGAGTTTACATGGAACTAACCAACCACAAATATCCAACCATAAAAAAATCCCAGGGCAACCTGGGATTTTTTGTTTATCGATTGAACACTATTATGCGTCTATGTTCGCATAAACCGCATTTTTCTCTATGAATTCACGTCTTGGTGGAACCTCATCCCCCATCAACATGGAAAAGATTCGGTCTGTCTCCGTGGCATTTTCAATGCTCACCTGACGGAGGGTTCTAAACTCTGGATTCATGGTGGTATCCCAAAGTTGCTCTGCGTTCATCTCCCCAAGACCTTTGTAACGTTGGATGCTTGCTCCTCCCTTCATGGAATCCACAATCTCATCGCGTTCCTTGTCGTCCCAAGCGTATCGCTTTTTGGAACCTTTTTTCACCAAGTATAATGGTGGGGTAGCGATGTAGACATGTCCATTCTCAATCAATTCCCGCATGTAACGGAAGAAGAAGGTAAGAATCAAAGTCTCAATATGGCTACCGTCCACATCGGCATCACACATGATTACCACTTTGTGGTATCGAAGTTTTTCCAGATTAAGCGCTTTGCTGTCCTCTTCGGTACCGATGGTAACCCCAAGGGCTGTATAAATGTTCTTGATTTCCTCGTTTTCAAAAACCTTGTGCTGCATGGCTTTCTCCACGTTCAAAATCTTACCACGTAATGGCAAAATGGCCTGGAAGTTTCTATCCCTACCCTGTTTGGCCGTTCCTCCCGCAGAATCACCCTCAACCAAGAATACCTCGCACTTGGTAGGATCTTGCTCTGAGCAATCGGAAAGTTTTCCAGGAAGTCCCCCAACACTCATTGGGTTTTTACGTTGGACCATTTCACGCGCCTTGGCAGCTGCGTGACGTGCCTGGGCCGCCAATTTTACCTTTTCTACGATCTGCTTGGCATCATCCGGGTGTTCCTCTAGATAATCCGTAAGCATTTCTGATACCGCCTGGCTGACAGCGCTGGTGACCTCCCTGTTACCCAACTTGGTCTTGGTCTGCCCTTCAAACTGTGGCTCGGCTACTTTTACCGAAACAATAGCGGTCAATCCTTCCCTGAAATCATCCCCTGAAATTTCAAACTTTACTTTATCCAGCAATCCTGAGTTATCCGCATATTTTTTGAGAGTGGTGGTCAATCCCCTTCTAAATCCAGATAAATGGGTACCCCCTTCGTGGGTATTGATGTTATTTACATAGGAATGAAGGTTTTCGGAAAAACCCGTATTGTAGATCATGGCCACTTCCACAGGGATTCCATTCTTCTCACCCTCCATGGAAATCACACTTTGAATGAGCGGCTCGCGGGTTTCGTCCAAAAACTTGATGAATTCCTTGAGACCTTCCTCAGAAAAGAAGGTTTCGGAGATAAATTCTCCTTTTTCGTCCTTGTTTCTCTTATCTGTAAGGGTAATGGTGACTCCCTTGTTCAAATATGACAACTCGCGCATTCTGTTGGCCAAGGTATCATAGCTGTATTCCGTAGTCTGGGTAAAAATGGTATCATCGGGAACAAAGGTCACTATGGTTCCCGTCTCCTTTGTGGTTCCAGTACTCTTTACAGGATACAGGGTTTTTCCTCTTTCGTACTCCTGCTCCCAAATTTTACCTTCCCGATGTACCACCGCTTTTAGATGGCTGGACAGGGCATTCACACAGGACACCCCAACACCGTGAAGACCCCCGGAAACCTTATAGGAATCCTTGTCGAATTTACCTCCGGCCCCAATCTTGGTCATTACAACCTCCAGGGCTGAAACTCCCTCCTTTTTATGAAGGCCAACAGGAATACCCCTACCGTTATCTTTTGTAGTGATTGAATTGTCTTCATTGATAATGACCTCAATGGTATCGCAATAGCCACCCATGGCTTCATCAATGGAATTATCAACCACCTCATATACCAAATGATGTAACCCCCTTGTCCCTACATCTCCAATATACATAGAGGGTCTCATACGCACGTGCTCCATACCCTCAAGGGCCTGGATACTATCCGCGGAATATTGATTTTTTTTAGCTTCTTCGCTCATACATCTGCTTTATTTGCCTTGAAAATTTCAAATCTTACAAATATAACGAATACCCTATGTAAATAGGCGTTTCAGGTCAATTTGACCCCTCAAGTTATCAACAAATAATTGTGGAAAAAGAGAAGCGGAATTTCTAGGAATTTTTCAACCAAAAAGCCCCTTAAAAAAGGGGCTTTTCTGACTAATTGAAAATGAAACAAAACAGCATCTTCCTACTACATAAAATATAATGGGTCGGCTATTTTACGTATGCATCTTCATGAACATTGGCCACGGCCCTTCCTGAAGGGTCATTCATGTTCTTGAAGGCCTCGTCCCACTCCAGGGCAATCTTGGTACTACAGGCCACTGAAGGCTCCTGTGGTACGCTCATTGCCGCCGCATCCGAAGGGAAATGCCCTTCAAAAATGGAACGGTAATAATATTCCTCTTTAGTGGTTGGCGTTTGGATAGGGAACTTAAAGTGGGCATTGGCCAATTGTTGGTCCGTTACCTCTTCTTCCACCAACTCTTTCAAGGTGTCTATCCAACTGTATCCAACTCCGTCAGAGAATTGTTCTTTTTGTCTCCAAGCAACGCTTTCAGGCAAATAGGATTCAAATGCTTTTCTGATTACCCATTTTTCCATACGTTCCCCGTTGATCATCTTGTCCTTGGGGTTGATTCTCATGGCCACATCCATAAATTCTTTATCCAAGAAAGGTACACGGCCTTCAATTCCCCATGCAGCCAATGATTTGTTGGCTCTAAGGCAATCGTACATGTGAAGCTTATCCAGTTTTCTTACGGTTTCTTCATGAAAATCCTTTGCACTTGGTGCTTTGTGAAAATATAAGTAACCACCAAAAAGCTCGTCCGCTCCTTCTCCAGATAACACCATTTTTATTCCCATGGATTTGATGACCCTTGCCATAAGATACATAGGCGTTGAAGCCCTAATAGTTGTGATATCATAGGTTTCAAGATTGTAAATCACGTCTTTGATGGCATCCAATCCTTCCTGGATGGTAAATTTGATTTCGTGATGGATGGTTCCAATATGATCAGCCACCTTTTGTGCAGCAGCCAAATCGGGAGATCCTTCCAAGCCAACTGAAAACGAGTGCAGTTGTGGCCACCATGCTTCTTTGGTGTCGCCGGACTCTATCCGCATTTGGGAATATTTTTTGGCAACGGCGGATGTTACTGAGGAGTCCAATCCACCGGAAAGTAGCACCCCATAAGGCACATCCGACATCAATTGACGGTGAACCGCAGCTTCCAGGGCCTCTTTTAGCGCTGCAATGCTGGTCTCATTTTCTTTTACGGCTTCATACTCCATCCAGTCCCTTTTGTACCATCTTTTGAATTCCCCATCCGAACTATGTAAATAGTGTCCTGGAGGGAACAATTCGATTTTGGAGCAAGTACCCTCCAAAGCTTTCAACTCAGAGGCCACATAAAAAGTCCCTTGTTTATCCCATCCTATATATAGCGGAATGATTCCCATATGGTCTCGGGCGATAAAATACTCATCCTTTTCGCTATCATAAATGGCAAAACCAAATATCCCATTAAGGTCATCCACAAAATCCACCCCTTTTTCTTTATAAAGGGCCAGAATGATCTCGCAGTCCGATTGCGTCTTAAACTGATATTTTCCTTCAAATTGGGCTCTAAGCTCTTTGTGGTTATATATTTCACCGTTGGCTGCCAATACCAATTTTCCATCTTCGCTGAACAACGGTTGTTTCCCCGACACAGGATCCACAATCGCTAATCGCTCATGGGCCAAAATGGCTTTATCGTCCGAATAAATTCCACTCCAATCTGGACCTCTATGCCTTACTTTCTTAGACATTTCCAATAATTGGGGCCTAAGGCTCTCTGTACTTTCTTTCACGTCAAACGCGCATACTATTCCGCACATATCTCTAATAAATTAGTAACAATTTCTGATACAAATATTATTGAATAACGTCAATTATAAAACATTATTGGAATTATTGCTTACATATTTGTATTTAGATTGAGCTTTATTAAAAATTATGTTAGGTTATCAGAGATTATCTCTTGATTCCCTATCACTTTGTAAGTCTTGTTAAATTTTAACGTCTTTTTATAAAATCATCATCCATTAACATCCTAGTTTTGGGATCAACTAAAATCATCATCATGAAAAAATTTCTCTCACTTACCATTTTAATGTTAACACTTACTTTTTCTACGGAGCTTGCCGCCCAAAAGTTTAGCGGTCTAGATATAAGCCCTGCAGATATTGCCACATATCCTTCCAGTTATAGGGTATCGGACAAAGCCATAAAGGTGGTTTATAGCCGACCCAAACTGAAAAAAGATGGGGTTAAAAGAGATCTTGCAGACTTGGCCCCGGTGGGCAAAGTATGGAGAACCGGAGCCAATGAGGCCAGCGAAATTACCTTTTACAAGGATGCCACTGTTGGTGGAAAATCAGTAAAGGCTGGTAGCTACTCCTTATTTACCATTCCTGGAGAAGACGAGTGGACGATTATATTGAACAGCAACCTTAACCAATGGGGTGCCTATTCCTATGATAGTGCAGCTGACGTGATAAGAGTTTCAGCCAAAGCTAGCACGGCCAACGAATCCTTAGATGTTTTTTCCATTGCCTTTGCAGACGATGGAGATATGGTCATGGGTTGGGGAAACACCAGGGTTTCACTGGATATCAGTCTATAAAACAACTCCTAAACGAATATGTAAAGCGGGCCTAAGGGCCCGTTTTTATTTTACCCGTTTTCCCCCTAAAAACACTTGTTCGGCCTGCAAGTTGGGAATCTCCTCCGCAGAAATGGTCATGATATCATTGCTGAGGATGACAAAATCAGCAAATTTCCCTGGTTCCAAACTTCCTTTTTCGTTTTCCTCAAAATTGGAATATGCTGCCCAGATGGTCATTCCCCTAAGTGTTTCTTCACGGGACAAGGCATCCTTCATTTGAAATCCTCCTTCGGGATACTGATCTAAATCTTGACGGGCCACCGCTGCATAGAAGGTCAAGAAAGGGCTCACCCTTTCCACGGGAAAGTCGGTGCCCAAGGCTACAATACCCGCCTTCTCCAACAGCTTTTTAAAGGCGTAAGCTCCTTGGACCCGCTCTGGCCCCAATCGATCTTCCGCCCAGTACATATCGCTTGTGGCATGTGTGGGTTGTACGGACGGGATTACACCTTCCGCAAAATATTCAAAGTCTTCTTCCGAAACAACTTGGGCATGCTCTACTTTCCATCTTCTATCCTTGGTACCATCAAGCGATTTTTTGTAAGCTCTTAGGACCACTATATTGGCAGAATCACCAATGGCATGTGTATTCATTTGATAATCCGAAGCCGCAATACGGGCTGCCAAGGCCTCAATTTGGTCTACAGGGGTGACCATGGCACCAAAATGTCCATGTTGATCCGAATAAGGTGCTTTAAGCGCTGCTCCCCTGGAGCCCAAAGCACCGTCACCATATACCTTTACCGATCGCACGTTAAGTCTATCGGTCTTCAAAATCCCAGCCTGTAAATAGTGATCTATATTTTCTTGGGTGTTGCTGATCATGGCATAGATCCGCATAGACAAGTCCCCCGTTTGGTGCAGGCTATCTATAAGTTCAATGGTGGATTTATGAAGTCCTGCATCGTTCACCGTAGTTAGTCCGTAATTGAAGCACAGGCTTTCGGCATCCTTCAGCGCCTGAATTTGCTCAGCCCTTTGAGGTTGTGGAATTATGTTATCGATTAAGGCCATGGGATTGTCCACCAATACCCCACTTGGTTTACCCCCCTCTAGAATTACTTCTCCCCCATCCATTTTGGTGTGCTCGTCAATTCCAGCCAAATCCAATGCTTTCTGATTCACCAAATAGGCATGGCCATCCACTCGTTGTAAGACCACAGGGGTATCAGGGAATAATTCGTCCAATTGTTTTTTGGTTGGAAACTGCTTGACGTCCCAGTCATTTTGATCCCATCCCCTACCTTGGATAAAATTGGAAGGACGTTCTTTTTGGAAGTCGATTACCTTCTCGATGACCTCATCAAAACTCTTCGTTCCAACCAGATCTACTATCTGTTGATCCAATCCGAGATTGTAAAAATGGCAATGGGCATCAATTAAACCTGGAACAATTGTCTTTGACTGGGCATCCAGGTTTTCTTTGGCATTATATTTTTGTTGTAATTCTTCGGAACTCCCCACGGAAACAATCAATCCGTCCTTTACCACCAAGGCAGCGGCTTTGGAAAACTCGTCATCAACAGTGTAGATATTGGCATTATGGACCAATAAATCTACCTCTTCCTTTGGAGTGCAGGCGACAAGTACGCAAATCAAAAAGAATCCCAAATGATATTTTTTCATGAATCTGAAGGTTTCCATCAAAAATAGAAAAATGTAGCAGTACTATTGGGATCAACTTGTTTATCCATGGGATATAAAAAAATCACCTCTAAAGAGGTGATTTCAATTAACAGTTGTAGTTGGTTATTTAAGCGCTTTTAATCCTTCACATCGGTCATTACGAATTCAACTCTTCTATTGGACAAATGATCATCCTTGAGTTTTCCATTGCCCAGCGGTCTTGTACTCCCTACACCTTCCCATACAATCCTGCTGTCGTCAATTCCCATTTTTGTAAGATAGAGCGCCACCGCCCTAGCTCTTAGGGAGGAAATGAACTTGTCATAACCCGGTTTTCCAGCATTGTCTGAGTGTCCCGTTATCTTCATCTGGACTTCAGCATTCTCCTTAAGGTATTTGAATATTTTCTTGACATTGGCAATGGCCTCCGCATCCAGCTCGTATCCCTTGGGTTCAAAAGGATTGCGCTCCAGTACATAGATCTTGTCTTTTTCATAATTGACCCTTGGCAACTCTTCCAGGGCAAAATTATCCACATAATAATAGGAGAAGTCACTTGATAAAACCGGAGTGGTTTTTTCCAAAAGGGCTGTATCCGTATTGCTGGAAAAATTTCCAACGATGATATGATTTTCAAAACCCTTGGCTTCAAATTCTGCGGTAAGGGTTATCCATTCATCCGTATTGGCCATGGATTTATTAGGTTTTAGCTTTACCTCTTGGAATATGACATCTTCTTGGAAATCCAAACGGGAAGTTGTAAGTGCCGAGCTATTGGGCAACTTGATCTTTTTGTTGACCAGCATCACCGAAATATTTTTCAAGGACAAAGTTGAAGCTTCGGCAAGACTTACTTGCAACGACAGTTTATAAGGATGTTTTTCACGAAGGGTTTTACTGGTATTCAACTGAACATACTCCCGATAATCGTTAAGGGCATAGAAATATAACCCTACGTAGCCAGAGCCATCCATTGCCTTTTGACTACCTTTAAAATTGGCAGGTACGCCAAAGTCATTGGAACCACACTCATGAAAATAATCTCCAGAACTTGATGAAGGAATTGAAATGTCCTCAAGCAAAGAGTCAAACGCCGTAATATTGACAGGGCAAGCATTATGCCTTTCAAAGCTGGGATTCAGTATTAGGTTTTGCCCAACCATCGCTTGGTTCAACAAAAGGGCTAATACAGGAAGAAAAAAAATACGAGTAACCTTATAAATCATAGAAATTATGTTTTTAGGTTCTCGTACTGCCTATATAAACGCTGGATTTAGGCCCGTATTGTCTAACTTTTCAATTTTGTTGCTTCAGTTTAGCGCAGCATATGATACTAACTTTCAATAAAATACGTTACTATAGTCCAAATCTTACTATGATGCGCATAGTGACCTTTATGCTAATGATGAGCCTTGTGCCCTGTTTTGGTTTTGGTCAAAATCAGATAACGGGCAAAATTGTAGACGAGCTTGGCTTTCCCATTTACCGAGCTTCTGTTGAAATAAGTGGTACCAACAGTATCGCTTACACGGACTACGATGGCTCCTTTGTGCTTGCTAGCGAAAAGGCTTTTCATTGGAAAATCAATATCAAATCCAAGGGGTACCGACCTGAATCATTCTTTGTTTTGGATGGTGGAAGTACGGAGAGTATTGTCTTGGAGTATGATGCTGAAATGAAGGAACTACTGAGTGGCACTTCAAGCGCGCAGCATTAAATCTAGATTAGCAAGGAAATCAGCGAATTACTCGTCGTCCACAAACTCCGTCATCACAAACTCCACACGACGGTTTTTGCGTCTGGCCTTATCGGTAAGGGCACTGTCCAAAGGCAGTTTATTGCCATACCCTTTGGAAGAAATTCGATGTGGTTTTAATCCCAATCTCATCAAATATCTGGCAACCGTGGTAGCTCTTTGTTTGGAGAGCACATCGTTGTAGTCATCAGAACCTTGATCGTCCGTATGACCGCTAATGGAAACCTTGAGTTGAGGGTTCTTTTCCAAATAGTCATAGACATCCTTTAAACTCTGTTTGGCCTTTGGCTCCAACTCAAAACGGTCAAAGTCGAAATTGACATGATTGAGCACATAACTTTGATTGGGTTGGTAATCAGGACCCAAGTATATCAGGGCAACATCGTCCAAATAGTAGTAGGAGTAACCCTCTGCTCCAGCGGTTCGTTTACCAAAATCCAGGTAGTGCGTTCCGCCATTGCTTTTAAAATTGCCCAACACCAAATGCCTTTCAAATCCTTTAGCCACAATATCCAAACTCACCTGCATCCATTCCTTTTTATCATCGTAAAAGCCGGTAGCCGAAAATTGCTTGGCGTGGGTTGTACGGGTCTGGCTTGATGCCAAAACCGCATTGGAAAGTTGTCTTTTGGTATGTATGGAGAGCGGTTTCTGGGCAAAAACAGCACCCAAATCCATCACGGCCCCATCTGATTTTTCAGAAAGACTCATAGACAAGCTCAATCTGTATCTGTGCCCTTTTTTCAGGGTTTCCGTAAGTTCCACTTGAATATACTCGCGGTAGTCCTTGGGTGCAAAAAGATACAGGCCTGCATAGGCATTTCCTTCGTATGCTTCTTGCTTTCCTTTAAAATTCATGGGAATTCCCAACTTGGTCTTGCTGCACTCGTTAAAATAATCCGTGGTACCCAGGGTTGGAGCGCTCCAATACTCGGTATCACCGTTAAGATTGCTCATTTTAACAGGGCATTCCACAAAATCCTCGAATCCACCATTGTGGACGAGATTTTGGGCAATCCCCGATGTAATACACAGGGAAATTGTGAGGTTGGTCAATATGTTGCTGAATCGTAATCGCATGATTTCCAATCCATGTGGGGTAGCCTATCTGTCTCTTACGAACTGATAGGCGTGCATGTAATAACGATTTTCTTAGCACTTTATTGTGTTTTTCCTACAAACCTAAAGGTTGCGAAGAAAATCTTCAATGGTTGCGAAGTACGTTTTGGGAGCATCAAGCCATCCGTAATGGACACAATTCTCTAGAATAGTGAGTTTGGAATTGGGAAAGGTCTGGTGTGCCCTTGTCGCAACCTGGGGATGAACAACATCGTGGTCCCCATGCAGGATCAGCACAGGGTTTTTAAACTGTTCCATTGCCTTGGACACGTCATAACCATTTTTCCTTAAATCGGACCAAACTTGTTGATTCACTTCCGGATAAAAACGAGAATTAAAGGCAAGTCCCTTAAAAACACGGTTCCGTAAAGTTTTATCATAAACGTAACCTGCTGCCAAAGCTTTATGTCGATGTAACATTTGTAATTCCGGATTTTTGATACTTGACACTTCCCTCAGGGATTCATGATCCTCGGGTGTTAAACCACGCATCAACCGTTCATTGGTATCCTCCAAAAACTGAAGGTCCATTCCCCCGGAATGGGATAAAATCATGGATTTTACACAAGTAGGATAGGCTTCGGCATAGCTCATGGCATACATTCCACCAAAGGATTGCCCAAACAAACTTATCTGGTCACATCCCAAATGTTTCCTGAGAGCCTCCAAATCCTCTACCATGGCTTTCATGGAAATAGTTTCGGAATTCAATTCGGAAAAGCCCGTACCCCTTTGATCAAAAAGAACAACTTGGTGGGTTTTGGCAAATTTTTTTGCCAGACCTTGGAAATTATGACTGGAAAAACCAGGTCCCCCATTCAAAACAAACAGTGGGTCACCAGTACCAAACACCCGATATGCCAACTCTACCCCATTTGTATTGAGGGTTTTGTATTGCACCTTGTTTTCCATAATGTAATCCAAGATTATTTTTCTGTATGGACTTTGGTCGGACTTTGCCAAATCATCCAATAGCGATTCATGGTCTTCATTGTGAATATGATGGAATTGCATGCGATCATAATCGGCTTGTTTTGCAGCATTTTCTAATAATCTTGTATAATCGTAGGTCCCCCTTTCAGATATCACCAACATGGGCACCCACTGATTATTGATAAAATGGGTAGGCGAGGCATTTTTAAAAGCGTCTTCTGTCTTTCCAAAAACGGCTTGCACATGTTTTTCAGCCATTTCTTTTCCATTGTATCTTAAATGGCTTTGGTGATAAGCCGAAATGTCAAAGGCCCCGGCAACAGGTATTGCCCCTCTGATATCCTTTACCGATTTGCCCACATCATTTAAATAATTCGGGTCCATGGAAAGAAGGGCAGCCAAATGCCCCCCTGCGGAATAGCCACTTACAAATATGGAACGGGAATCATACCCGTATTCGTTTCCATGATTATGAACCCAAGCAAAAGCCCTGGCTACATCTTTGATATGCTCCGGATGTTGAACTCCTTCCTTAAATCTTGGATCTCTCCAAGTACCGGGACTGAGCCGATAGCTTATGGCCGCCACGGCCACTCCTTCCCCTGCAAACTTCCTGGCTAGATTGCTTTCAAACTTCCTTCCCCCAAATGCCCAGGCACCACCATGTATCCACAATAGTAAGGGTGGATTTTGGACGCCCTGTGGCACAAACAAATTTAGTTTGTGTTTTATGCTATCGGCATCTTCCCCTCGATAATAGGGTAAATCAAAAAACTCCTTGATTACGTGTTTCGGCTCTTTTTGAAAGCCAGCGCAGCTCAAACTAAACAGTAAGCTTGCACCCAACATAACGTACATTAAGGCATACCTTTTTAGTACGTTCTCCTTCAAATCCCTGCTGTTTACAATCAAATTAAATAAAAACATAGAGGGAAATTACTCTAGATCTATATCAGCCCTGCAAAAATCTTGCGAATTTTGTTCTGGATTCAATCCAGTAGGCACTTTCTTAGGTATCTCACATCCCGGAAACCGGATTTCATGGTCACTTGATCTAATGGCATCCCTGTAGAAATCAAATTTCTAGCATGCTGGATTCGAAGGTTCATTAAGTACTGGGTTGGGGTTACCCCATGAACCGTCTTAAAATTTCTTTGGAAATGAAAAGGGGAAAGACAAGCAATCTGGGCAATTTTATCAAGATTCATTTTATGGGAAAAGTTTTCGTCCATAAAAGCCCGTGCCTTTTCCAAGTTTTCACTTAAATGGAGCTTGGTTTCCCATTTTTTGACTTTGATTCCCTGCACTTTTTTTGAATAACGGGTTAAGAACTGTGGCATGAAATCCAAAATTTCATTTAAGTGGTGGTCGGGAGAAATTCTGTAACCTCCTCCAGCTACTTTTTGAAGTACATCTCGCCCTGTAGTGCTGACGGCCAACGGGAATGTTGGCATTTTCATGGGTTTTTCGGTTAGGTCGTGACACCTTTCCTCAAAACTGTCCTTGGACAAATAGATACATATACCAGTAGCTCCCTGGTCCTCCATCACCTGAGTTTGAAGCTCAACTCCTGGAGGTACCAACAAAAACTGACCAGGTTTCACCGTTTTTGTAAGTCCGTTAAAGACATATTTCTCCATGCCTTTCAGAACCAACTTTATGGAGTAGTCCGTAGTCAAGGATGCTGCATCATACTTTTGCAGTTGGGAAAAAAGTATTTTACCATCCACTTTTTTACCCTTTACCCCAAAAATATCGCCTTCCTTATGTCTTATTTGATGTACCAAGTTTACATGCTCCTAACCATGGAAGATAGATATAAAGCTGTTGAATGGCTAGAATTTTGGGATAACTTTAAAAATCGAACTTATACGAAACCCCGGCCAAGGCCTGAAAGCCCTGTACTCTAAAATTGGCCCAACGTTGGTAATTGTTGTTGGCAATGTTGGAGGCTTTTACAAATATGGAAAGCTGTTCGTTAAATCGATAGCCTGCATGGGCATTGGCATCAAAAAAGCTATCCAAGGTCACAATGGTGGCAGGAAATTCTGATGGTGTCGCATTTTGAATAGCCTGCGCCATCAAATCTTCCCGCTCCCCAACATAGAACAAATTGGCACCCAAATACCATTGCTTGTTGATTTGATAATCCATGAACACAGAGCCCTTAATGCTTGGAAGGTTCCATGCTGGATTATCTGTTTCGGTATCATAATCAAAGAACTCCGCATTGACACCTAAGGTGAAATTTCTATTTACATCAATGTTCAGTTCCCCAAAAATGCCCAAAGTCTTTACATCATCATAAAACACCTGAAATGAATTCCCATAATAGTAGCCTTTATCATCGGTACGGAACAGGTTCTGTGGATTCAGAAAGAACAAGGGTTTTCTGTTTTCCGCCGTGTAGGATCCCTTGATATTGTACCCCACATTGGACATCAACTGCCCTTTTATACCGACATGGCCCTCGTATTGTTTGTCAGTGGGCTGGATGTCCAAAGTTGGGGATACATAAGGATTGTCTTGAACAAAGTCGTAATAGGAATTTTGTTCCAGTTGCCCTTCAATTCCACCATAGGCGATAACCGTTTCATCCACTAAACGATAGGAAGCGGTAATTGCGGGGTAAATATAGAAATTGGAATCACTGTTTTCCGTGTCCAGGCCATAAACAAAATTGGCGCCCAAGTTCAAGGTCAAATCATCACGCAATACCAGTAGACTGGGATTAATTCCCACTTGAAATTGGCTATAATTGATTTCCCCATCATTGAGGGTATTGTTCAAGGAAGCATTTTTAAAATTCCCATTCACAAAGTCCAATTTGGCATTGATGGTCACCAATTCCTCTGTTATGGGCAATTCCACAGATGGTTCCAAAACCACACGATTCTCCCCGGATTTTGTAGTATCCCAAAACCTTCGCAACAGCACCTTGCCACTTTTAAAATAGGAATCTTCCAAATTCAAATGTGCCTTGGCCTGGGCATTGAAATAGTTCTGTGTCTCGTCAATTCCAGCCACAGTGGCTTCATCAAAAGCCCCGTTTTCAATTCCATACCAATTGTATAATTGATGTTGAAGACCAACACTGGCACCCCAATCCATATCCCTATCCTTTTTGGCATAGGAAGCATCAAACTTTGTATTGTAAAAATCCGCATCCAAAGGAGTGGTTTCTATGGCTCCCCTTGAGGAGTGATGGTTTAATCCAAAATCCAAAAGATCCTCCCCACGATTGAATTCGCGACTGGTATACAATTCCACCAAAGCATTGTTGTAGTTCCCAAGACCTACCGAAGCGTAGGAATTATACAAGGTAGGTGGTGGAGTGCGCTTCACCTTGGAGGCCTTTCCTTTTGCAGGCGTGAAGGTAGAAGCCACGGGCACCGAGAATATGCTATAGTCAATATTCTTTTTTTGGAGTACAATGGAATCGTTCAGATTAGGTGCCGATTTGATTTTAAAGGCATCCGAAACGGTGGGGGAATACGGTTTTACCACCGTAACCGTTTCTGTACCTATGTCATCGGTTTCCTGAGCAAAAACTGCTCCCCAAAGGCTCAAAAATAGAATCGAAAATATATAGTTTTTCCTTTGCATCATGTCTCGTATTAATTGCCTGGATCAACGGATGAATTGCTTTGGGCCTCCCTGGATTTGATCAATGCCAGTTCCCCTTTGGCCTCCGCCACAATTTCATCATACTCCGAAAAATTGGAAATCACGCTTTCCAAAATATAGGTGGCCTGGAAGGCATCCTGCAACGCATAAAAGTTCTTAGCCATTATGATCAAACCTTTACCGCCCCATTCTTTATAGGCGGAATAATCCTTGGCCAATTTTTGCACCGCGGTATTGGAACTTTCAAAATCCTGGTTTTTATGCTTAAAGAGCGCATCATAATACCAAGCTTCGGCCGCCAACTCACCAGTGGCAATTTTTTTGACCTCGCTATATGCCGTCTCCGCCAAGGCTTCATCCTCAGTAGCTATCGCGGATCGGGCAATCATGATCTGGGCATCACTTTTTATTCGGTTGTCAATTTTAGGCGCTTTCAACACCTTTTCTGCATACGCAATGGTCTTGCTGTAATTGTTTTGCCCATAATAACCCTTCATCAAATTGGATTGGGCAAAAGTCCTGTTTTGGGCTATTTCCGCAGTATTTTCCAATTGCTCCAAATAAGGAATGGCCTTTTGGTAGTCCTGTTTTCCCACGTAAATCTCGCACACCCTGGTTAGTGCCTGTTCGGTGTATTCGCCACTTCCGCTATTGGCCACTACCAAGTATTTTTCCAATGCTTGGTCTTTCATCTCCTTCCCAAAATACAGCTGTGCCAGATTAAAATTTGCCTGTAGGGAATGGATTCCAGCTGGAAACTCCTTTAAATAATCTTCAAAAGCACGGATGGCGGCATCCGTTTTTCGCTCAGCATATTTTCTGTCCGCTGCCTCAAAACTGGCATTGTCCAACTCAGCATCGGTTACTTCCACAAAATCGAGATTTCTTACCCAAGCGGCATATTCGCTTACCCTACCCTCATCTACATACACCAATTTTGCCGTGGCCACGGCCTGTTTGGCCTCTTGGGTATTCGGGTATTTCTGAACCACCGCTTTTAATTTGGTCAGTGCTTGACCATTTCTGTTGGCATTGTAGTGCACCAATCCCTGGCGTAACATGGCGCGGGGTGCAAACTTACTCCTGGAAAACTCTTCAATCAAACGATCATAGCTCTGCAATCCCAAACTTTCATTATCCGATTTGATATAGGAATTCCCCAACTCGAATAACGCATCGTCCCGTAAGGAAGATTTGGGATAACGGGTCAAAAATTGGTTGATCCCTTCAATTTTTGTGGAATTCTTCCCCATAAATCCATGACAGAGGGTCTTTTGAAAAGCCGCATAATCTCTTTCTGGGCCATTCATTTTTGAAGCCTCATTGTAGGCAGAGAGCGCTGAATTGTATTTACTGGTCACAAAGTAACTATCCCCCAGACGCACATAACTGTCGTTGGTCTTTTCATTCGTCCCGCCAGCGGTTGTCACTTTTTTAAAATGCGAAACGGCCTTATTGTAATCCTTCAATTTAAAATGGCAATACCCCAGATTGTAATCCAAATCCTGATACTCCTCTAAATTCCTCCTTGCGGCAGGATTGCCTTCAAACTTACCAAAATCAGATAAAGCCTCTTCAAATCGATTTAACCTATAGTTGCTCTCCGCCATCCAGTATTGAGCCCTCGCCTCAAACGTTGGGTTTTCCGCACTTTTTATGGACTTGGAAAAACGCTCAACGGCATCCTCATAATCGCCATCCAAAAACAATTCAACCCCGCGATAGAAAGCAACCTTCTGATAGGTCTCCTTGCTGGCATAACCCTTGTTTTTTTCCAAAAGCTCCATGGCTCCCTCAAAATTCTTGGAAGTAATATAGGAATCCACCAAAAGTTCCTGTATTTCTTGTTGGTGTTCATCCTTTGGATATTTTTCCAAATAGGAGCTCATGACCTGGGGAACGGGCTCGTAGGCATTTCCAATTTCGTAACTCAAACGCGCATAGTTGAGCAATGCATCCTTCGCTATTTCTGGACTAAAGTCCATTTGGGAAGCATTTCTGAATGCATTTAAAGCTTCCGATTTTTTATCGAGTTTGAGATAACATTCTGCCAGATGGTAATAGGCGTTTTGGGAAACGCTATTGGTTCCTCCAATAATCTTATTGAACTGCTGTATGGCTCCTTCAAAATCACCTTGCATATAATGGCTATAACCCATCAGGTAGTAGTCCGTATTGCTGAGCTTACCTCTTCGTCCCCTGTACTTCTTAAGATACGGGAGGGCCTGATCATATTTTTTTAGGTTGAAATAGCTTTCCCCAATAATCTTGTTCAGTTCCGAGACTTCCTTACGGTCTGATTTGGGTAGTTGCTTTTTGGCCATGGCGATAGCTTCCTCAAAATTGCCCAACTTGAAATTTAGGTCTGCTTGATAATAGGAGAGCTTTTCGTTAAGTAACTCAGGGTCTGTGATTTGATCAAATCGGGCACTGGCCTCATCGTAGTCATCCTGTTCATAGGCAATATATCCAAGATAGTACTTGGCCTGGGAGCCATATTTTTGGGAAGTACTCACCCTGCTCAAGTAGCGTTCGGCCTCCTTTGGTCTTCTGGAGGCGTACAATGCATAGCCGTTGTTGAAATTGAAGCGTTCCTTATCCGCATTGGACATGGCGGACTGGTCTACCTTTTTATACCATTTAAGGGAATATGGGTATTTACCCGTCTCAAAATAATAATCGGCCACATCCAAGAAAGCCGAATTTCGCTTGGTGGATGTGGGATAGCGCTCCACAAAATCCTCCATCATTTTATCCGCTCCTCGTTGGTTCAATCGAATAGCTGCATTGGCCGCATAGTAAGCACTATTGGCTTCTGTCTCACCATCGGAAGTGGTGGTCTTTACCTTTTCAAAAATAGTCTGGGCGGCTTGGTACTGTTGATTGTTGTACAAGGCCAAAGCATCTTGAAAGGCCTTGTCTTCATGGGAAAATACCTGGGTCTCTTGGGCAAAAAGAATTGAAACAGTTCCCAGAAAAATGGGAACTAAAAGGAAGCTTTTTCGACTCATAGTGTTCTACGCTGTTCTCGATTGACTGTTACCATAACGTCAAAATTCAAGCCAAAGTATATTTTTAATAAATCGAAAAGAGCCATTGTCCTGTCCAAATTAATTTTAAACATGGTAACTTTGGAATAGGTTTTGACCACTTTTTTGAGTTAAAATCTTGGTTCCCAAGGAGCAAAACAAATGCTTAACCTTATAAACCTTTGCCTTAAATGTCTGAAACGATACTAAAATTACAGGATGTCGCCGTCTTTCAAAGTGAAAATCTTATCCTAAACCACATCACCCTACAAGTAAAAAAAGGGGAATTCGTTTACGTAATCGGTAAAACTGGGAGTGGGAAGAGCAGTTTCATGAAAACGCTTTACGCCGATTTACCCTTGAAGCAAGGAACGGGTACCATTGTAGATTTTGACCTGAAAAATCTGGAGGAGAAGGAAATTCCTTATTTACGACGCAAACTTGGCATCGTATTTCAAGATTTTAAACTGCTCCCCGACCGAAATGTAAACAACAACCTCAGATTTGTGCTCAAGGCCACTGGATGGACGGACGACTCCAAAATGGATGCAAAAATTGAGGAAGTTTTGGATAAGGTGGGAATGAAAACCAAAGGTTTTAAGTTTCCTCATGAACTTTCAGGGGGAGAGCAACAACGTATTGCCATAGCGCGAGCACTCCTGAACGATCCCGAAATTATTTTGGCCGATGAGCCTACCGGGAACCTTGACCCGCAAACCAGCGTAGAGGTCATGAAGGTTTTGCAGGATATCAACCAAACAGGCAGAACCATTATCATGGCCACTCACGACTATGCCCTGATATTGAAATATCCGCACAAAACACTCAAATGCGATGGCAGTAAGGTTTTTGAAGTCATCCAAAAAGCTGTCTAAACATTTGCTCAAGGATTAAGACCTAACACAATTCACAGGTTACCATTTCGAACTTACTGAACTCAAGAACAAACCAAATTCATTGGAAAATTTGGGTTTACTCCATAGTATTTTGGTCGTTGATAACAATTGGAAAATCCAACAAATCAACACTTTGATGGCAAAAAGATTTTTGTTTCTTTGTCAAAATTAAATCTACACTCCATTCATGGAAATTCTTGGTATTGATATTGGCGGATCAGGCATTAAGGGTGCCCTGGTGAACGCCGAAACCGGTGAAATGGTTTCTGAACGATTTCGAATTCCTACACCTGAAGGACGCAAACCCAATGATATGGCAGAAGTTGTCAAGCAAATTGTGGATCACTTCAATTATGAAGGTCCAGTGGGCTGCGGCTTCCCGACCATAGTCAAAAAAGGTGTTTGCACCTCTGCTGGAAATCTGGATTCAAGCTGGGTAGGTGTCAATATCGACGAACTTTTTACCCAGGCAACCGGCCATGAATTTACGGTACTCAATGATGCCGATGCCGCGGGCTATGCCTCTATGAACTATGGGGTGGGCAAAGGCAGAAAAGGCTTGGTTCTTATGATTACCATCGGAACAGGATTGGGTAGTGGTGCGTTTTACAATGGTATTCTACTCCCCAATTTTGAATTGGGTCAAATTCCCTATAAAAAGTACAAGAAAATTGAGCAATGGGCAGCCGCCTCGGCCAAGGAACGGGAAAATCTAAGCTATGAAAAATGGGGCAAGCGTTTCAATAAGTTCCTTCATTATGTGGAATTGATCACTGCTCCTGACTTGATCATTGTGGGTGGTGGAACTTCCAAAAAGTGGAAGGAATTCAGTCATTTGATCACTATTGAAACCGAGGTGGTCAAAGCGGAATTAATGAATCATGCAGGAATCATCGGTCCTGCTGTTGCCTGTTTACGGGAACAACACCACGGACACTTGAATCTTAGTACGAAACATTAATCGATTTTGTTCCTTTTTCTATCCACCTCTTTCAGATAGATCTTTCTAAGACGTAGGTGATTGGGGGTTACCTCCACATACTCGTCCTTCTGGATGTATTCCAAAGCCTCCTCCAATGAAAACTTGATGGCTGGAACAATTTTGGCCTTATCATCGGCACCAGCCGATCGCACGTTGGATAGCTTTTTGGTTTTGGTAACATTAATGGTCATATCATCTCCTCGCGAGTTTTCACCAATTACCTGTCCCTCATAAATATCCTCTCCCGGATCAATAAAAAACTTACCCCGCTCTTGAAGTTTATCTATAGAGTACGGAATGGCGGTACCATTTTCCATGGAAACCAACGATCCATTTATACGCTGGGCAATCTCTCCCTTTAAGGGTTGGTATTCCAAAAATCGATGTGCCATAATGGCCTCCCCGGCAGTGGCCGTCAACAATTGGTTACGCAGACCTATTATTCCCCTTGATGGAATCACAAATTCACAAAGCATACGGGAACCTTTGGCCTCCATACTGGTCATCTCCCCTTTTCGGATGGAAACCATCTCCACAGCTTTTCCTGAAACTTCTTCTGGGAGGTCTATGGTCAAATGCTCTACAGGTTCGCATTTTTGCCCATCAATTTCCTTGATGATTACTTGGGGCTGTCCAATCTGAAGTTCGTAGCCTTCCCTACGCATAGTCTCAATTAAAACCGAAAGATGCAAGACACCTCTTCCAAAAACCATGAACTTGTCGGCACTATCCGTCTCCTCCACCCTTAAGGCCAGGTTTTTCTCCAGTTCTTTCTCCAAACGTTCCTTAATATGTCTTGAAGTCACAAACTTACCATCCTTACCAAAAAATGGACTATCATTAATGGTGAACAGCATACTCATGGTGGGTTCATCAATGGCGATGGTCTTTAATTTTTCTGGATTTTCAAAATCCGCAACCGTATCACCTATCTCAAAACCTTCAACACCAACAATGGCGCAAATATCCCCAGCAACTACTTCTGCAACCTTCTGACGTCCAAGCCCTTCAAAAGTGAATAGCTCCTTGACTTTGGTTTTGACAACGCTTCCATCTCTTTTAACCAAAGAAATTTGCTGTCCCTCTTTCAGTGTACCTCGTTGCAAACGACCAATGGCAATTCGACCAGTAAACGAAGAAAAATCCAAGGAAGTTATCAGCATTTGGGTTGAACCTTCTTCCGGTTTAAACTCCGGCACATGGTCAATGACCATATCCAAAAGTGGTTCTATGTTGTCCGTTGGTTTCTGCCAATCCTCACTCATCCAATTTTGCTTGGCAGAACCATACACCGTTGGAAAATCCAGCTGCCACTCTTCCGCTCCAAGCTCAAACATGAGATCAAAAACCTTTTCGTGTACTTCTTCAGGAGTACAGTTTTCCTTGTCCACCTTGTTGATTACAACGCAAGGTTTCAAGCCCAAATCAATGGCCTTTTGCAACACAAAACGCGTTTGTGGCATGGGTCCTTCAAAGGCATCCACCAACAATAAAACGCCATCTGCCATATTCAGTACCCTTTCAACTTCTCCCCCAAAATCTGCGTGACCAGGAGTGTCAATAATGTTGATTTTGGTGTCTTTATAGACTACGGAAACGTTCTTGGATACAATCGTGATCCCACGCTCGCGTTCCAAATCGTTGTTATCCAAAATCAGGTCTCCTTTGTTTTCGTTATCCCGAAACAAACGGCAGTGGTACATAATCTTGTCCACCAAGGTAGTTTTACCATGGTCCACGTGCGCTATGATTGCAATGTTCTTAATCTTGGACATAAGCTGAATTTTAAGCCCGCAAAGATACTGCTATTTTTTACTTGCGCCCCTTAAGAATTGTTATTTTTATCTTATTGATTATGAGGAAGTTTGCTCTTATCGATTTTTGCGAATAACCCAACCTAATTTAATGGCTACGAACAATCCAAAATCATCATCGAATTCGTCAAAGAAATAGGCTGGTCCCACCTCAAATCGAAAACTGAGTCCTTTGTTTCCAACCCGCTGCAAACCATACACTGCGCCTACAACCGCAAAGAAGTCTGACGAATAATCCAAATCTCCCAAGACGGCATTCCCACCTTGCAATCCTATAGTTGGGGCGATGTAATTTCCCGTGTTTTCGGATATTTTCTTGTCCAAATCCAAGCGTTGTTGAAAATTGTAGTAGTGCCGATACTGCAATTTTCCAATGGGATAAACCCCAAAACCAGAGCCGAAAAAATCGGAATCCCGGTACGCAAAGCCAATTGTAGCTTCAGCGGTTAAGGTTGAATTCTGCGAAATTCCGTGTTCATACACCACTCCCGGCAACAATACATTCACCGTAAATTGATGATCTTCGACATTTTTATTTGTTTGGGAACAAAGCAGTGCAGGAAGAAAAAAGAGAAAAGCACAAAAGTTGGAAATCTTCATTTTGTTTAATTTTTGGTTATGCGGTTTTTTTATCAAAGACCGAACCAAAAATCTAAACCCCTAACTTCCAATACGTTTGTTTTCGTCCTCCAATCCTGTCTTGCGCTTTCTAGCCTTTTTTATCTCGTTTCTTCCAAAATCGTAGGTAAAACTAAAGGCCATCTGCCTGGAATCGCTACCGCCATTACCATCTATAAATAGATTGCCAAACTGCGTGGTGCCACGCCAAGGAACTGTGTATAAAATATCGTTAAACGACAATCTTCCAGTGACCTTATCATCAAAAAATTTCTTCTGAAAAGCCAAATTCAAAGACCCCAAGGATTTGGTGGCATAGGTTCCGCCCCAAATGGACGGGGAACTAAACCAACCTGAAACTTCCATCTTAAAACCCTTGGATAAGGTGAATGTATTCTGGGCATAGAAACTTAATGTTTCTTGTTTCACCGCTAAAAATTCGGGACTTGTTGGTTTGTAGTCACTGATGTAGGCATTCAAACTAAAATAAAGGTTCCACCACTCATAAATCTTCTTTGGATACGAAACTCCCAGATTGATCACCTCCTGATCAGCCACGTTCAAGGTGGTCAAAAAGTTGGTGCTCTCCCCTTCTGCAACAGTTACCTTGGCAAAAAAATCAGAAATGTAGGAATAGCTCAGGGAGGTGGTCAACCGATAATTGAAGGTGTGGGAAAGTTTGACGTTATCCGTATACTGGGGTTGCAAAAATGGATTGCCCTTTCCAAAGGAAAGCTCATTCAATTTGTATTCAAAAGGATTTAAGGATTGATAATTGGGCCTTTGAATCCGTTTGCTGTAGGTCAAGGCAAACTGGTTTTTGCGGTTCATTTGAAATGTCAATCCGCCAGAAGGGAAATAATCCACATAATTTCGTTCTACCCGCTCATCAGCATTGTCCTGGGTACTTTCGAGTTTACCATCCGATATAGTGTTTTCCATTCGCAAGCCCATTTGCATGTTCCATTTTCCCCATTTTTTGTTGTAATTGAAATAAGCCGCATTTATGTTTTCCTTATAGCTGAACTGATTGCTTTGGGTGGGGTCCAGGACATTCTGGTCACCAACCTGATTAAAAAAGTCGAAGGTATTGTCGGTATTCACATGGGAGAATTTAAAACCCACCCCTAATTTTCCTTTCAGAAAATTCTGTTCATAATCTGCTTTTACCGTTGCAATATCTATGTCAATTGGGGTTTCCTGGAGCGTCACCCGTTCTGCAAATATTTGTGTTTCAGTTGCATCAAAATATCGGTTGGGCTGGTATGCATTTCTATCACTATTGTATTTCCCGAAATCCAAATCCACATTAAAACTGTATCCCAAAGTATCGGAATATCGATAGTTCAGATTAGCGTTAATGTTATATGAAGTATTGTCTATTTGGTTCAATGCCACCAAAATACTGTCCACCTGAATCGTCTCCACAGGTCTTATGGGTGTTCTGGAATTATCAGTGTTAAATCCGTTGTTGAAATTTCCATTAAATATGGCCCCAATGGTATTTTTATCATCAATGTAATAATCGTAGCCCAGTTTAACATTGTTGCTGTTACGATCATATACACTATTGGTTTCGGCATCAAATTGGGTATTGACCTGGGTTCGGTACAGATTGATGAACCTCGTGCTTTTCCCAAACCTGTTACTATAGGTTCCATAAAAATTTCCCTTTTTCCCCCTGTTATTAAAATTTAGGCTGGAATTGAACCTTGCAAAATCCCCATTGGTCAATCCTGAGGTATAGGTGCCATTGGTTCCCAGACTTTTGTCTTTTTTTAGCTTGATGTTGATGATTCCAGCGTTTCCCGCAGCATCATACTTTGAGGAAGGCTGGGTAATTATCTCAACGGCCTCAACATCGGTTGCCTGAAGACTCTCCAAGTAATTGGTCAGGTCCTCCCCTTGCAAAACAGAAGGTTTTCCGTCTATGAAAATTTGAACCCCAGTTTTACCTTCCACAATAATGCTCCCGTTGTTGTCCACAATCACTCCTGGTGCTTTGCGTAACAGTTCAAAGGCGCTGGTTCCTGTGGCATTGATGGTATTTTCCACATTGAACACTGTTTTATCCGCCAAGACCTGAACCATGGGTTTCTCGGCAACTACGGTTACCTCTTCCAGATTTTCTGCTGTTTCCAACAAGATTACCGGTCCCAAGTTCCGAGTGCCCCCTTGGAAATTCAATTTTCTGTCATTATCAGCATAGCCAATACTGGAAACCTTGAATTGATATTCCCCAGATAAAATCCCTTTGAGTTCAAAGGTTCCATCCTCAGCACTGATGGTAGCTTTGACCAAACTTCCATCCAAGACAGAGTTAAGGGTTACAGCCGCATAAGGAATGGGAATACCCGTTTCGGATTGCACATTACCTTTTATGGATTGGGCCGAGGTGGTACCAACAGTAAGAAGGAAAAGGAGTGCGATGTAAAGCTTCATGATTTCGGATTTAAAATTAAATACTCAAAATTTCTCCATTGGTTACACCTATGAAAGTAGAATCTGATGAGTTGGCCCATTTCCGGTTAAATGGCCCGGACCATCCGTCGTTCTATACGGCATCTCGTCAGAATAAGCTTTAACCAACTTCATTTTGTTAGTATCTTCCAAAAAAGATTTGATTATGCGCAGAAAAATCTTGTGGGGCATTTCCGTGAAAGAAATTCTTATGGTATTGGCCTTTTATGTGGTGTCCTCCTTTTTTTACCACTTAACGGTATGGCTAAGTGCAGCTGACCATGCGGATGTGAATGTGACTTTGCTGGGAATCAAGGCCTTTGTGGACGGCGGCGGACTCCAGTATGGTATCTTTTTATTGTTTACCATTCCTATCTGGTGGTTGCTTTTTGTTAAGCTAAAACATAAGGAGTTATGGTTGCGACTTTCGCTGCACGTGATTTTCCTTCCAGTATTCATTTACGTTTCCAGAATTATCTATTATAATGTCTGCGAAGCATTGGAATGGTTTCATCTTACAGGTTCCGCAGAAGTATGGGATCTCTACATTCCTGCCATGTTCTACCTGATTCAATTTGGAATTTACCATGGGTATGAGCATTATCAGGAAAACCAGAAAAAACTGAAGCTCGAAGGGGAATTGAAGCAGGCGGCCCTGAAAAGCGAATTAGCTGCAATCAAAGCTCAGCTCAATCCCCATTTTCTCTATAATGTGTTTAATACCATTAACGCTTCCGTACCCCCCAAACAGGAAAAGACAAGACAACTTATAGCTACCTTGTCCGACTTGTTCCGCTACCAGCTTAAGGCTTCCAAAAAAGAGCTGGTCACCTTGGAAGAGGAGTTGGATTTTGTTAAAAAGTACCTGCAACTGGAAAAAGCTCGCTTTGAAGAGCGCTTGACCATAGAAATCAATGTGCCCAAAAATCTATATCAAGAGCAAATTCCACCTATGTTGCTACAACCATTGGTTGAAAATTCGGTGAAACATGGCATATCCAACACCTTGAAAGGCGGAACCATTGCCATTTCCATTTTTAAGGAAGATGGTAAATTGAAGTTTGAAATAGCGGACACAGGCATTGGGATAAAGGACAAAGCGAATCTGTTTGACAAAGGGGTGGGACTTACCAACACAAGGATACGTCTCCAGAAAATGTATCAATCCCAGATGGAAATTTTGGACAATGAGCCCCAAGGCCTTAAAATTAGTTTTGCCTTATGAAGAAGGTCATTATTGCGGATGATGAGAATGCCGGAAGGGTCTTGATTAAAGAGTACCTCCAGGATTACCCCGATCTTGTGCTGATTGCGGAAGTGAACAACGGAGTGGATGCCATAGCCGAAATCAATAAATTCAAACCTGACCTCGTTTTTTTGGATATCCAAATGCCAGGCAAAACTGGCTTCGAGGTGCTCAACCATTTGGAGGAAATTCCCAAAATCATCTTCTCAACCGCCTATGATGAATATGCCCTCAAGGCTTTTGAGGTCCACGCTGTCGATTATTTGCTCAAACCTTATACCAAGGAGCGATTTAAAATTGCCGTGGAACGCTTAAATGGGGAAAACGAAAAGTTAGGTGCGTTGGCCCAGAGTATTTTTATGGAAGATACCACTTATCCCACACGGGTATTGGTTCAATTCAACAAAAAGCTCATTACAATAAAGTGTGAGGAGATTCTTTGGATCGAAGCTTATGGGGACTATTCCAGAATTCATACGGTGGGACAAGTATATTTGAGCAACTTTGGGATTTCGGATTTGGAAAAAAAATTGAATCCGCAATTGTTTTTAAGGGTACACCGATCCTCCATGATCAATTTGGACAAGGTTCAAGAACTGAACAAATACGGAAAAAGCTACGATGTTACCCTTGAAAATGGTGACGTTGTAAGAGTCAGCCGTGGGTATATGGATGCCATAAAGCGTCTATTGATTTAAATCACTATCGCCCCACACACCAACGTTTTTCACTAATGATCCATCCAATGCTCAGGTTTACCACGGGGTGGATACCGCCTTCAAAAGGACCTAAATAATATCCTGCTCCAGCATCAATGGAGAAGCTTAGGCCGGCATCAAAACTGCGTTGAACCCCATATACCAAACCACCATAGCCGTGTACTCCGTCTATCGTTCTTCCCTCAACCACTCGGGCGTCCGGAGAAAATAAGGCAACTGTTGGCGCCAAATAATTACCGGAATTTCCATAGATATCCCGGCCGCGTCTTTGCCTGCCATTAAAATTGTGGTAATATCTGTTTTGGACAGTTATGGCTGGAAAAAAGTCATAGTTTTCCAAGGGTTCTGAACTTGCGGGCTCCAACGCTGCCTGCCAAGCAATGCGAACATCCAACGTACTGTTGACCCCCAATCCCATTTCGTACTCCAAACCAGGATTGGCAACATTGAGCTTGAACTGCCTTACCTCGCAATTTTTCCCATACTGGCCATACCCCAAAATGGAGAAGAACAGCACTGTAATCACATGAATTCTAAACATTGTAGGTTAATTTGGCACTATTAAAACTATTCCTTGTTCAAAATAGTATTTTTGCACAAACTCTTTGTGCATGCAGTTAGACGTAATTCCCCAGATAAAACATACAAAAAGCGATAATTTTTTCCTTTTGGCGGGTCCTTGCGCCATTGAAGGTGAAGACATGGCCCTTCGCATTGCGGAGCGCGTGGTGGAAATCACCAATAAGCTGGAAATACCCTATGTGTTCAAAGGGAGTTTTAAAAAAGCCAACCGAAGTAGAATTGATTCCTTTACTGGTATTGGGGATAAAAAAGCACTTAAAATCCTGAGAAAAGTTTCGGAAACCTTTAAAGTGCCCACCGTAACAGACATTCATGAAGTTTCTGATGCCGCCAAAGCAGCTGAATATGTGGACGTGCTTCAAATCCCTGCCTTTTTGGTACGTCAAACCGATTTGGTGGTAGCGGCGGCCAAAACAGGAAAAGTGGTCAACCTAAAAAAAGGGCAATTTATGAGCCCGGAAAGCATGCAACATGCGGTTAGAAAAGTTTCGGATTCTGGAAGTGACAAAGCTTGGATAACCGATCGTGGCACCATGTTCGGTTATCAAGACATGGTGGTTGACTTTAGGGGCATTCCCACCATGAAACAGTACGCTCCTGTGGTCTTGGACGTGACCCACAGTCTACAACAACCCAATCAATCTTCAGGGGTTACCGGTGGTAGACCAGCATTGATTGGCACCATGGCCCGTGCCGGTATTGCAGCAGGTGTGGATGGACTTTTTATGGAAACCCATTTTGATCCTGCCAATGCTAAAAGTGATGGCGCCAATATGTTGGATCTTAGTTTGCTGGAAAAGTTGCTTACGGATTTGGTCGCGATTCGAAGAACCATCAACGGACTTTAGATTACTTCCAAAACCCTTTGTGATTGACTTCCAGCGCATTCTGGAGCACTTCAATCAATACTTCGGCATCCAAATGATCCAAACTTGGGTATCTCAAGGATTTCATCACCTTTCTTCCTTCGGTAACCATTTTGTCCTGATGGACGGTCAAATGGGCAGAGCTCCAAAACCCTACATCTACATAAGCTTTCTTTTTTGGAACATTTAGATAACAAAAGGGTTTTCCATCCAAATAGTAAAATGGAATCCTGTATTTGAACTTCAGCTCCACTTCCGGAATGGTGGTCTCTATAAGAACCTGCAATTGTAGCAATATGGATTTAAAAGGTTCTTTTTGGTCAAGAATATAATCTTCGGCCGGATTCATAGGCTAAAAATAAGTTGATGTTCCCAAAAAAAACCAAAAATCTTGGAGGAGTGGGAAATTTAGTTAACTTTGAATTTCAAAGTACTTTAAAATGGAATCAAAAAAATACTTGGAAGACATCTCCCAGATCAAGGATTTGATGAATCGCTCCTCCCGATTTATTTCCCTTAGCGGCCTATCAGGGATATTAGCTGGCCTCTATGCCATAACAGGCGCATTTGTTGCCTATATGTTCTTTTTACCCAAGGGCGATTATGTTGTTTTGCACAGTTGGAACTTTAAAATGATTGCTGGAATTTTAATCGCAGTGGCCGTGCTGAGTGCAGTCACAGCTTACCTGTTGACCTCCAAAAAGGCTAAAAAAAACAATGAAAAGGTATGGGATGAAACCACCAAAAGACTCCTAATCAATTTTTTGGTTCCCTTGATTACGGGTGGCATCTATATCTTGATCAAACTCAACAGTCAACATTACGGATTAACCGCCTCCCTAATGCTTATCTTTTATGGGCTAGCCCTTGTCAATGCAGCCAAATACACCATTGGCAACGTTAGATATTTAGGCTATCTTCAAATTATTCTTGGATTGATCTGCGCTGCCCTTCCCGGCTACGGTTTTTGGTTTTGGGTCATAGGTTTTGGCTTGCTCCATATCATATATGGCAGCTTAATCTATTTCAAGGAAGAAAAGGCATAACATGGGGCTAATTGATAACATAAACAAACTCTTTGACCATCGTATACGGTTGGGTATCATGTCCATTCTAATGGTCAACGAGGAAGTGGATTTCAATAGGTTAAAAGAGCTATTGGAGGTCACTGATGGCAATCTGGCCAGCCATACCAAAACCTTGGAAAAAGCGGAGTACATAAAAATTGAAAAGTCCTTTATCGGGAAGAAACCTAACACCCGATATTCCGCTACATCCTTGGGTAAAATGGCGTTCAAAAAACATATAGGGGCGCTGGAACAACTCATTAGAAAACAAACATAATTTTTTTAACTATATACTTTGTAATTCAAAGTACTTTTAAAACATATAAAAAATGACATCGCAAAAACAGAAAATCGGAAACTGGTTTAGAAACTCCATTTCGGCCAAAATGTTGATGGTAGGCTTCCTCATCCTTATTCTTTTGATCCCCTTGGGATTTGTTAAGGACCTGATAAGGGAAAGAGGCTTTAGACAAACGGAGGTTATTGAGGAAATAAACACCAAATGGGGAAACCAAGTGGTTCTCAATGGTCCCATCTTAAAAGTCCCCTACCATGTTTATGTAGAGGAAAAAGTGTTCGACGAAAAGACAAAAACCTTTTTGACCTCCCAAAAACCGGAAAGACATGTTGCCTACTTTTTTCCCTGGGACCTAGAGATTAATTCCAACGTAAAAACACAGCCTCTGGAACGGGGTATTTACGAATCTGTGGTCTATAACGCCAAGACCCAAATCAAAGGTAAATTCGCGAAGCTTAACTTTTCCGTAAAGGAAATTGCGGACGAGAACATCCTTTGGGACAAAGCAACCGTATTGTTCAAAACCAGCAATCTCAAAGGCATAAGGAACACGGTAAAAGTAAAAATTGGGAAAGAAGAATACGCTCTGAAACCCAAGTTTGACAACACCTATATGAACACGCTTGAATCCGGATTTCTTAATGAAATTGCGTCCATTCAAAATGAACCCCTTTCATTTTCATCAACGATTGATATTAATGGGAGTAGTTCCCTTCAGTTTATTCCCATCGGGAAAGAAACCCAGGTCTTCATGAAATCTAACTGGCATTCGCCTAGCTTTAACGGTAACTTTTTACCTGAAACCGAGGGCAAAAAAATTAGCCCGTTGGGATTTGAGGCCCAATGGAAGGTATTGGAAACCAACCGAAGGTTTGGGCAGTATTTTTTTGACAATTTACCCAACCTTTCCGACTTTTCATTTGGGACGGAATTCATGGTTCCTGTGGACGATTATCAAAAAACGGAACGCACCAGTAAATATGGGCTTATGATCATAGGGTTGACGCTACTGGTGTTTTTATTGATACAAATCAGCAGTAAAATTGCCATCCATCCGTTTCAATACCTGATGATCGGTTTGGCCTTGATCATGTTCTATACCCTGCTAATTTCCATTTCAGAACACCAAAATTATTTGTTCGCCTATTTGATATCAGGAGCGGCGGTGGTTGCATTGATCACCACTTACTCCCGTTCCATTCTCAAAAATTCCAAATTTACCCTGTTGGTTTTGGGTTCCATGTTCAGTTTGTATACGTTCATTTTTGTGATTATCCAACTGGAAGACTACGCCTTGTTGGTGGGCAGTATTGGACTCTTTGTTATTTTGGGAACCATCATGTTCACTTCCAGAAAAATTGATTGGTCCGGGGCTCAATAGTCCTCATGGCTTTTGCAAAACCGTCCTGAAAATTCAGGACGGTATGTTTTTCACTAGGATAACCATTTTTTAAACGAGAAAACTCCTTTTTCAAATCATTGGTTTCCATGGTTTTATACCTTTGGTAAAAACCAACCTTATGAAAGCCCATGCACTATTTTTCTCCCTGTTGGCATCCGCCACATTATTTGCGCAAGAACATTCCCATAAAAGTTTGGGAGAATTAACATATCCTGATGTTCCAGGGTACGTTACCTTAAAAACCGATTTTCACCAACATACCGTTTTTTCCGATGGAAATGTTTGGCCTACCATTCGGATAATGGAGGCCCTCCGTGATAATTTGGATGCAGTTTCATTGACCGAACATTTGGAATATCAGCCCCATTCCGCGGACATTCCACATCCAGATAGAAACAGAGCTTATGAGATAGCCTTGCAAGAGGCCAAAGACCATGACCTGATGGTAATTGCGGGCTCTGAAATTACCAGGGACGCACCTATGGGCCACAGTAATGCCATATTCATTTCGGATGCAAACAAGCTGCTTGTGGACAAGGCTGAAGACGCTTTTGCTGCGGCCAAAAAACAAGGGGCATTTGTGTTTTGGAACCATCCCGCTTGGCATCCTCAAAATCCAACCGGAAATCCCAAACTGAGCGATTTCCAGAAAAACCGGATCAAAAATGGGGAACTCCACGGTATTGAGGTTATTAATGACAGGGATTATGCCGAGGAATCCTTGGCCATGGCCTTGGAAAACAACCTGACCATCATGGGAACGAGCGATATCCATGGATTGGTGGATTGGCGCTTTAAGGAAAAAGGACATGCCCGCCCCATTACCCTGGTTTTTGCCAAGGAGAAAACACCTGCATCCCTAAAGGAGGCCTTGTTTGCCGGTCGTACGGTGGCTGTTTTTAACGAGTTATTGGTGGGCAAGGAAGAGAATTTGAAACCCCTTATAAAATCATGTATTGAAATTGGCAAGGCCTGTTATATCAACAACACTTCCATTGTTAAAGTGGAATTGAAGAATAACTCGAGCAGTAATCTCTTGTTGCAAAACAAGATGCCGTATAATTTCTATTCCAATCCGCCCTTATTTACACTTCCAGCCCAAGGTTCTGTTACGTTACAGATAAAAACACTGGAGCAAAAAGAGCAAATCACACTTTCTTTGGAAGCCGTTGGAGCCTACGTGGTTCCCAAACAGCATCCCATTATTGAATGGGAACTAACGGTGGAAAACTAAGCTACTGAGAACAAAGCGGAGCCATTGATATCACGGTCAAAATCTGATTTGATCTTTTCTATGATGTCATAAGGGGTTTCCTCTGAAATCCAAACCCACTCGTTTTTTAGGTCCACATCAAAATGGAATTTGGAAAAATCCAATAGGTAATCCCCATCAAACTGGGATAGAAGAAATTTGGTGATTCTTGGTCTCAGTCTGTATTCCAAGTCAATACAGACCTTCTTTGTTGCTGGATCAGGGGTTCCAGATATTAGCCAGTTGAATTTCACTACTTAATCTTAAAGGAATGAACAAGATAGTAAAAAGTTTCAACTAGGTACTAGGGCGCTCATACTGTTCGACCAAGCAGTAATTATTCCAGACCATCCACGTAATCCTGCAAATACGAATAGTGTTTGGTAAGCTTTCCATTTTGGGTCATTCGGGAGCGTTCCAAAATGCCATCCTCATCGCCATTGAAAAAAGCAGGAATCACATATTTGGAGAAGGCTTCCCCAAACCCGGTACTGGCATCACGTGGAAGTTCACAAGGCAAATTATCCACGGCCATCACAGCTACAGCATCGGGATTTTTAAAATCCACCTCGGATTCGGTTTGCGGATTATATCCGTAGATGGGGTCCGCTACTTCAGATGGGCGAATGGTGGTAGCCACAGGTCCATCAATATCACAGCTGATATCCGCCACTACCTTAATCTTAAAATCGGGATGTTTGGCATCTTCCCTGGTGTAGAGATAGGGAGCACCATCCCCATAAAAATGACCGGCTATATAGAAGTCCGTTACCTCCGCAAAACGGAAAAAATTGGACTTGTATTCCTCTGGATTCGCAAAAAAGTCAGCCTTGTTGCCACGAACCCCGTCTTTTCTTTTGTTGTATTCCGAAGCGTCTATCTGGCAATACACCGGTTCATCAAACTCCTCTTTTAGGTATTCGGCCACATTGACCCTTTTCAGGCCCATAGCGTCCAACATCTCACGAGACCCATTGCCTACCCTTCCCCTGCCAGTAAGCAAGATTTTGATATTGGGTAGTTTTATTTTGTTCAGCTCATCGATCAACGCCTGTTGGTCTTTCAGGGTTTCCGCCTTGGGTAATTGAAACGAATCATATTTTAATCCAAAAGCTCTAATACCATTGTAGGCGCCCACAATACCTGCATATCGGCCAAAGGCCACCAAACGTTGCCCCTTTGGGTTGGTAATCACCTCATGATCATAGAGCTCGATATTTTTATTCAAGATAGCCTGCAACAGTTTTCGGTTATAAGGCTGTTTCTTGATGGTATGGGAAAAGAAAAAGTATTTTTTATTCGGAATCAAGTCATCAATCGGAACTTCCTTTACACCTAGTAGTACATCACATTGACTTATATCCTGAACTACCGGGATATCGACATCGGCATATTCCTGATCTGAAAAAACCCTGATGGGTGAAGTTTCCACCTGGATTTCTGCCTGTGGGAAGTTGGACAATACGTTTTTACATTCGGTTGGGGATAACACCACCCTGCGATCTGGTGGGTTCTTTCGCTCTTGGATTAGGCCGAATTTCATTAATTATATAACTTTTTGTTTTGCTATTGTTACAAACATAACTTATTGAAAGCAGGATTTCAAAACTTTTTTTGGAATGCTTTTTGGGGTACCTTTGCAGGCCTTGCCCTGTTTTAAAGGCATGGCAAACGTACGGAATTTGTATGATTTTGCGTTAGGGATAGCGGCAGGTACCCGCCAAAGGTGCGTACAGCCAATAGCCCGGTACTCTGAAGCTTTTGCGAAAGAGTAAACGCCCACTTCTAGATACATCCCAAAGACGTTCGGGACACTCGAAGTGACGATAGTTCTTTGATAAAAAAATGAGATTTAAATGGTTTTGTCCCGAAGCTAGTTCGGGACGTAATTCGTTTACGGTAAGCAAAGCTTACCTAACTCATTACGGGGCCGACTGGTTTTGACAGCGAGACCACTGGCAATGTAAGCATGCCGAGCTATGAAATTAATGCTCGTAAATCTCTTATTTCAACTTTTTAAATGGCGATAATAACTACGCTTTAGCTGCTTAATCGACTGAATTATAGTAAGTCCTAGCCTAGTCGCGCCAGGCGCGAAAGCTAAATGTCCCTTGGTAGCCCTTGTTGATGGCGACCTTTTTAGGGGCACCATAAAAGTCAACATAGCACTGTTGCGGCTTCGGCAGTAGTGTAAAACTTAAGAAGCTAAGGGTATGGTAGGCGGTCTTTGGTCAGCCATGCCACGAAAATTGAACAAGGACTAAGCATGTAGAAAGCATTGACTTTGCTTGTTTGGACGGGAGTTCGATTCTCCCCGGCTCCACCTACGCTCCCCGAAGCTTTATGCGAAGGGGAGCTTTTTTCTTTAAATGTATATCTTTCTGGTCTTCAAATTCTGGCGTTCCCAAGCGGTGAGCCACGGTGGACACTGTCCAATTTATACCCAAATCTTATGGCACTCCCTTATTCCGTTTACATTCTGAAATGCTCTAATGGTCAGTTTTATACTGGATTCTCAGCTAGCTTAAAGCAGCGTTTGAAGGCCCATGCAAAGGGCGAGATATCCTTTACAAAAGACAAGTTACCTATAGAATTAATCCATGTTTCCACTTTTTCCAACAAGCTAAAGGCATATGATTTTGAGCGGTACCTCAAATCCGGTTCTGGTATCGCGTTCAGGAACAAACGTTTGATTTAAAAAATCGATAACGCACTTTCGTTGATTACCATTATCTTCGAGATTATCAATTACTCCCATGTCCAAAGGCAAATCTTGGTTACGAATCCTAATCGACCTTATTGAGGTTTTTATAAACAGTAAGACGAGCAACAAAAGGGGTCGTACTTGGCACCAGCATGTTGTCCCGCATGAAGAAGGTTGGGCCGTGCGTCGCGAGGGCAACAAACGGGTAACAAGCAAACACAGAAAACAAAGTACGGCGATTCGAAAAGCCAAAAGTCTGGCCAAAAAATATAAGGCCGATGTTATTATCCATAGAGCCAGCGGAGGTATTCGGGAGCGAATCAGTTACAACGACTAACCCAAGCGTTTGTTAGGTTGAATCTCAGCTCAAGCATAGACTTCCGTCAACGTCTTTCGGCCATCGCGAGTTACCTAAAAGTTTATCAGTTTGGAAAGTGGCACGTCCAATGCCTTCGCAACCTCATGTAAGGTGAATAAAGTGGGGTTAACCTTCCCATTTTCAAGTTTCTCCAAGGTCTGTCGGTCCTTTTTACAAGCCCTAGCTAAATCAGACTGATTCCAACCTTTTTGTGAACGCAATTCTATGATGCGTTTTCCTATCCGTTGTTTTAATTCTTCCTTGGTCACAAAACAAATGTCAACAGATAAAGTGACATTTTTGTCATACTATTAGCTGACAAGAGATTTAAATTACTACATTTGTCATACAGTAAGTTGACAATCTATATGAGTACAAACCCAAATCATTTTCCATGAAAAACAAGAAAAAACTTAACCTAAACCATCTTGACCTCCCCATTGAAGCCTACTTTGGCACTTTACAATCCCAAAAAAGAGGTTTTAGCATTCCCAATCTACAGGTTAGGAGTTATGTAGAGCTGCTTTTTAAGTTGGAATCGCTTCTAAACGTGTGCATCTTGGCCTTGGACAATGCCAACTCAGGTAATCACGAACATATCCTGGAACCCGATACGCACATTAAGTCGGTTTTGGAGTTGGCCGCTCAAATGATCCCTTTTGAGGAGGGTGAGTTTTTGGATGTTGTAAAGGCACAAATCAAATAAGCCTATTTCTTTGTCCATTTTATATTTTTAGAGCTACAATTGTCAGATAATTTTCTTACATTAGAGAGGTTTCTCCAGAACTAGTATTCCCCCTTTGATTTATTATCGATTAGACCCGAATCCCATTCGATGACTTTGCTGTGCTGTTTTTTATTCATTAAATAAACTTAGCATGTCCCTAAAAGTAACAACTTGGAATATTGAACACACCTCGCGGCTCTTAAATCAAAATCCTTCACCGGAGATTCTTGATCGGAGGGCAAGAGTATTGTCCACACTAAATGAAATTGACCCAGACGTTCTCCTCATTGTGGAAGGGCCCAAGGGCGAACAACAGATCATTGACTTTTGCCAAACTGTATTTAACAATCAATGGGTTCCCGTTTTGTTGGATGGGGCCGGTGCACCCGTTGGCAGTAGAGACAGGGATTATGGCCACGACATGAGGGGTACCCAATGGATGTGGTATGTGGTAAAACCAGGCTTGGCGAACAACTGCCGAATCCAACCTGCTGTGGATTGGCACAATATCACTTCAGACAGATGGGAGGTGAACTATTGGGGCCAGATAGACCCTGAATTCCATGACCACTACCGCATGCCACAGGTTATGTTATATACCTTACCCGGAGGTATGGAAATTGAGTTTATTGGCGTTCATTTAAAATCCCCTATAAACAGGGAAAGAATTACCAGGAACGCCAATGGCAATCTAACGGGAGCCTATCTGGAATCCGCTTTGAAATCGCGGGTAAAATTGGCCACGGAAGCCAGGGACATAAGAAGGTATATTGAGGCAAAATATGTCAACCACATCCATCCCGGTATTGTAATACTTGGGGATTGTAACGACGGTCCCGGCCACGACTTTTTTGAGACCCGATATCTATTTTTTGACCTTATACAGAATTTGCAGGGAGAAGTGCTGTTGGCCGAGCGATTCTTTAACCATGTCCTGTTTGATTTTCCAGCAGACCGTAGGTGGACAGCCAGGTTCAGGGATGCCATTTTGGGAATTCCAGCCAGTCAAAACCCGTTGCTGATAGACCATATCCTTGTTAGTCAAGGCCTGGTCAACGGAAGTCATTCGCTTCAGGTGAATGCAGGGAACGGGCTTGTGGAGCACCGCGCATTTGATAGGGGCAATCTTGGCTCCAACAATGACACCAGGACCAGTGACCACAGACCTGTATCCGTGATTATGGATGGAAACGCATAATACATTTTATTAATGATCATCTATGAGAGAAAGGTTATTTACCATATTGTTTGCAGTAATCCGAAACCACAATCTGGGAATAGATAAGGTGGCCCTTAAAGAAATTGAATCCCAAATAGACATTTTTGCCTCCACCTATAAAAGTGGAACTAAAAGGAGAGATGGTATTGTAGATTTTGAGAAGTTTATTCAAAGAGTATCCAACCATAGTCAAAGACAGGACCAACAACTCATCACTTTGGAATCCATTGCCTCGGCCCGTGATGAATGTGGTTTAATCTTTTGGTGTAAAACGGAATAAAAATGGCTTTTGATCGCGAAGAAAAACAAATTGATATTGCATTAACCGCGGTAAAGCAGCAACTCACGCTCTCTGCCACAATTGTTACGGCCACATTTGCCTTTACTGAATTGATTAAGACGGAGGCACCTGATCTATGGGTGGTACTACCCTGGATTTTGATTCCTTTGGGCGTAAATATCCTTTGTGGGGTTTTTGTTCTTTTGAGCATTGCATATTATGTAGTGAAACCAAGTATTAAAGTATTGGACAGGAATGACGTTAGAGTATTTGGCATGTTGCAGAACTTCTCTTTTATTTTTGCCATCGGAGCAATGATCTGTTTTTTAATCTCACAAATTATATAGAATACTAGCTTTTTGTTAACTAAATATTGAGATATGAAAACCTCTAGCTTAAAATTTGCATTAGCGGCTATCATTTTACTGTCGGTAATCAACACAACGTATTCCCAAGAAAGTCCAAAGGACAAAGAACCAAAAGAAGATAGGGAAGAACATTCAGATGGTGATGGAATAACCGATACGAAAGACCATCCTTATCAACCATCCATGTTAATGTATGAAGATGAGCTCGCCCAAACTGTGGATGCAAATGATGTTTACTTCACAAGTTTAAAATCTGCTTATGAATATGTTGAGAAGGCTCCGCAAAGCGACTTGTTTTCTCCTACCAAAGAGCAAAAATGTAAAACAGCTTGGAAACTTTATAAAAACACAAAGTGCAGCGTGCCAAAAATTAAGTTTGCAAAGCAGCTTGTAAAAGCAATAGGATCAGGACATATATCGGCCACAGAAGGTGCGTTGACCACTCCCGGTATAGAAGTGATAAAAAACGAAATTACCAGACTGAACGTTCTAATCCAGATTGAACACTCAAGAACATTGGATTATTGCAACCGTATGGAGACTATATGCAAAGAAGCTAAGTTTGTCCTGTATTGCAACGCCTTGGAAGGTAGAACGACCCCAGATGTAATCGAGAATACATATGTTGAATGTACATCTCTGTTAAAAGACGATACCTCAGGTTTTTTGACAGTCCTGAAAGAAATTGGAGCTTTGGTTGACAAATTTCAAGATGGAGGGATTTCTGGAGATGCTGCCAAAAATCAGATCAGTGCCAAACTGGATGAGATTTCCCCTGAAGATTAGGTGAATTTCAGCTTGAGTCGAAAATATAGGTCAATCCATCCATAATCCTATGCTTCCATGCACTTCCAGAAACTGGAAGGAGGTCCGTTTGGATCGATACGAACACGTTGGATTTTATGCCCAATCTTTGATGATAAGCATCCCAAGTAGGCCATAGAATTTTTTTTCCTTGTTTAAATGGGCTGTAATCCCATCAATCACTGGATCCCCAAGCGGATTAAATATATTTTTTGCCACCCCAATAAAAAATCCCCATAAAATGGGGATTTTTAATCTAACTAACTAAAAACAAGTCACTTAAAACTCGTATTTCTTCTCCACAGCATAACGTAGCAGTTCCCCTGCCCCACTCAATCCAAGCTTGCGTATCATATTTTTGCGATGGGTGTCCACGGTGCTCTTGCCAATGAAAAGTTCTTCCGAAATTTGGTGCGAAGTGCGACCTTTGGCAATCAGCTGTAAAATTTCCCGCTCCCGGGAAGACAGTACGCTTTTGGAGCTATTTTTTTCCGTGTTGGGGAGATGTAGTTTCCTATCATAAAAGGTTTTCCCAGCTGCAACGGCCCTAATGGCCTCCAAAACCACATCCAAGCTACTGTTTTTAAGAATATATCCATGGGCACCCGCCTCCAACATCTGCCGTACCGCTTCATCCTGATCAAACATGGTAAAGGCCACAATCTTGGTATAGGGCAATTCCTTTAGGATAATTTTTGTGGCTTCTATACCATCCAATTTGGGCATTCGAATATCACAGAGAACTACCTTGGGCTGTTTTAACCGGACAATTTTTAGCAATTCTTCCCCATTATTGGCATGGCCTATGACTTTGAGGTCCTCCTCATAACGCACATACGATCGTATGCCATCGATAAGGGCTTGGTGGTCTTCAGCTATGGCTACGGTAATCATACCGGTATATCGATTAATATGGAGGTGCCTTTTCCCAGGACACTGTCTATGGTAAAGTTCCCTTCCAAATGTTCCACTCTTTTTTCAATTGTGGTCAGTCCCATTCCGTTATGAACCTTGCTGACTTTGGTGCTATCAAAACCCGACCCATTATCTTCCACTATGATGTTAAGTTGGTCCTCATGCTGTGTTAGATGAATGCCAACTTTTGTGGCATTGGCATGTTTAATGGCATTGGCCACAAGCTCTTGTACCATTCTAAAAATGGTGAGCTCCAAGGAGTTTTCCAGTCGTTCCCCAAGACCAAAATCCTCCACTGTTACGTTTAGTGCATTGGTTTCTGAAATGGTCCTAGCCATTTTTTTGATAGCTGGCAACAATCCCTGGTCGCTCATTACCCCAGAATTTTTGCTATGGGCCATGCCCCGAATCTTTTGATAGGCTTCTTCCAATAACTTTTGGGCATTCTGCATGGCAGGATCTTTTTCGCTCACCTTGGCATTATCAAAATGGAGCTTGATAGTGGCCATAAGACTCCCTAAATCATCATGAAGCTCATTGGCCACTTTTTGACGTTCTTTTTCCTGGCCCTCGATCATGGCATCTATACTCACCAATTCTTGTTCTTTGAGAAGATTCTCTACCCGCTGTTGCTTGAGCTGTGATTCTTGCTCGGCCAACAAGCGTTTTTTAGTGGTGTTTTTTTGGAGGAGGATGGCAATTCCCATACCTAGTATTAGCGTTAGACTTACAGCTATGAGCCAGTTTCTGTTTGCCTTATTTTTTTGAGTTTGAATTAGAAGCTGCTTTTCTTTTTCTTCCGTTTGAAGCTCCACATTCATTCGGTTCATTTCCAATGTGTTTTTTCTATAATCCATGGCAAACCCCTTAAGATAAGTCTCCTTGAGATATCTGTACGCCTTGTCGTAGTCGCTTTGAGCCCCGTAAAATTCAGAAGCGGGAAATCCAATATAGTATTTGGCCCTTAGCGTGTCCTTAAATGAAATTCTCCTGATATGGTCCAGATAAGTTCTTGCTTCCTTGAAATTTTTCTCTCCTGTTTCCAATCTTAATAACTGCATATTGGCAAAAAACCTGGTATACTTAGCAAAAGGGTAGTTTTTCGACGCATCAATGGTTTTCTTATAGTAGGTTCTTGCCATCTCCGTATCCCCCTCAATGTCGTATTTCAGAGCTTTTTCATAGAAAACAAAAGCTAGTGCCCTGCTATCTTCATTCAATTGGCCTTCCAACTCATCCAATCGAGCTGCCCAAACAAAATAATCGCTCGGTAACCCATCCAAAGTCTTGGAATAGAATATCATACTGTATATCGTGGCCCAGACCTCATCCATTAAATCTTCTCTTAGGTCCTTAAAAGACTCCAAGAACACCAGATGGCCCTCACTATTTTGAGCAATTTCATAATTATGATATTTGAAAAATGCCAAAAGACAAATTTTGAGTAATTCTTTATTCCCCAAAGATTTAGCCATCACATAGGCCTTATAAAAACTTTCATAAGGATTCTCCCCAGTATTCCGGGTAAAAAGATCAATGTACCCTTTGTTTAACCCACGGAGTATCTTGATTTCCGAGTTAAGTGTATCTTCATCGCCATCATTTTGCAGTATTTCGGAGGTCTCTTCCTGCTCACCTTCGAAGTAAAGAATATCCGCCAACTGCCATAATTCATGTTTTAATTGAGCATTTTCCGTATTGTTGGCCACAACTTTAGCCTTGTCATATTCCAGTGCTTTAAGATGAATGAAATATTCCTTTGGAATTTGGCTTTCAAAAGAAAAAACCACTCCTGGCAACCACAAAAAACAAAATACCCAACCGGAATTCATTAAAAAGTCATGACAGTATTACTTTGGTGACATCTTGGGGAGGCAAAAACCAAGTTAATTTCTTTATCCGAGTTCAAATCTTCAATATCATTGCCGTTGTAACTATTTTCCGCCATTTGCTCCTCTTTGTTCTTTTTGGCAATTTTTTTTAGAGTTACCCCTTCAAATCCATACATTCCAGGACGAAGTGCCCTATAAAAGTATTCATCTCCATTACGGTAATAGAATTCAGAATCAAAGTATTTTTTATGTGGTATTGGTTTACCCAAAGGTTTTTCAATGTTTCCATGACACAACCGTTCACGCAAACTAAATTTAAATCCCTTCAAAGGATAAAGTAATCTCTTAAATATTAGGTCATACGGGGCAGACCCCACCACTAAAGGATCACGAAAACATATTGTCTGCGTGGTTATTTTACTTGCTCCTTGTACACCAAAAAATATACTTTTCCTATCACGGTGAAGAATCGGTTTTCTTTTGGTAAAACCAATATTGATCAGACCTTTATAGTTTATCAGTTTTAATTCTATGGACAATACTATACATTTATTTCCATCGGCCTCAGGTTCAATATTGAATTTCCCATATATGGCAAAGACAGTTCCATACAACTGGGAACCATAAATAAAATGATGCACAGGGTGATCTCCATCATCGTTGCATCTTAAATCGATTGTGGCCCTTAAATTGCTTTGTAAAGTATTGGTCATAATTTCCCGTTTTTTATTTGGTTAAAAGTAATTTCTAATAGATTGAACCAACATCCCCATTCTTGGGGATTTCTACCAAAACCAAGCAAAAAGTTTACGGAAACAATTGTGAGGCCCTGAAAATTAGACATTTGACCTCTAAAACCATTGCAGATTTCCCTTAAAAAAACTGGGGCTTTTCCGCAAAATCCCTATAAATGGGTATTTTTTTTGACTTTACACCCTTCTAATTTCCCTAACCTAATTTGTTGCCCTTCATGGGTAGGTCATTCAAATTTTGGGGGAAACGAGAACGACTGAAAATGAAGGGCTCCCTTTTTCTTCCCTAAAAAATCTACCCAAACACCGTTTTCCGGTTGGTTTCCATCGACCAAAAAACTAGGCCAAAGGTGTTTTTATTCGATTAACCAATATTTTCATCCCATTTGTCCGGTCTTTATCTCATTTAACCAATAGTTTGGGGACACTTCATAGGTATTCAAAACTTTACCTCAAAGATTTAACCTATGAAAGCTATTCTACACAACATTAAAAAGGAATTTTCCATCCCAGAAAACCTAACAGCAGGAATTAGCTGTTTGATCATTGCCATTACCGTGTTCTTTATTATGGCTGTACTGAACAGGGAGGTATTGCTATAGTGATTCTTTGCCTCTTTTTTGACTGAGGTCATCATGTTTTGACAACAAGCTCGCTTAAATGTTCTTTAAGTTTTAGCTCGCTTTTGTTATTTGGGTATTTTTGGTCTTTTAAAATTCAAATTGACCAATGAACTGGTTGCGTTCGGTAATATACCAGCCCCAAATAAATTTTCTAATAAGAAATGCTTGCAAACTGTTTTCCTCCATTTTGCCGGAAGGGTGGAAATTGCCAGCTTCAGGATTGGTCAAAATCAATATTGAAGGTATCTCCTCATTCCAACTAAAGACCAACCAGACCAGTTATATAACCCGTCAACTCTTTTGGAATGGTCCCATGGCTTTTGAATACACCCCAATTTTTAAAGATTTGGTTAAGAAGGTCAAGACTTTTTGGGATATTGGTGCCAATATTGGTTACTACAGTGTTCTGGGGTGCAAATCCAATCCCAGCTTAAAGGTTCGGGCTTTTGAACCATCCGATGGTGCCAAAACCTATTTACAAGCCAATGTTGAACAGAATCAATTGGATAGCCAAGTTAAGGTTGAGCCTTTGGCTTTGTCCAATTTTAAGGGTGAAATAGAGTTCCACCAAATTGTAAATCCAAAATTCCCCAATATCGCCAACCTTTCAGGGGAACATAATATCGGAACCAAAACAAATTTACCATCCAAGAAAGTCAGGGTAAAAACCCTACGCATGGACGACTATGCTTCCGACATTGAAAGCATTGACCTGATGAAAATTGATACCGAAGGAGCAGAGGTTGAAATCCTAAAAGGAGGGTTGGAAACCATAAAAAAACATCAGCCCATTATTATCTGCGAAACCTTATTTAACAAAAATGAAGCGGAAATAGAAGCTATTTTAAGTGCATTGGGCTACGAATTTTTCAACCATACCCCGGAAGGACTTCAAAAAGTGGAAACTTTGAAAAGAAATGAAGATAACGGTGTCCGGGATTGTTTCTGCGTACCCCCTGCAAAAGTTTCCCTCATCCAGGAATTTTTGGCTTAACAGCTATATATTTAAGCAGTTATCCTTTCTATAGAAGACGGAAGTGCACCACTTTCCAGAATTAATGGGACCCAAACCATGGAAATCCAATCGCTTGAAATTATTCGATTCCAAAAACTGATAGCCCTCCAAATACTCCTCCCTGTCTGAATTGTCCCAGATAACAACACCTTCTTCCTTCAATGCATTTAATGCATTCAAACAACAATTTACCCTATCCCTGCCATCCAATACAATGATGTCAAACTCCTTGGAATAATTCAAAATCTCCTGGGCATAAGCCTTGGATTCCAAGTCTCGCCACAGGTATTCTATTTTAGGAGCTGAATCTAAACGCGACTTCATTTGCCTATACCAGTTTTCATCGTGTTCCACCGATACCAAGGTGCAGCCTTTTTTGTTAAACCAAAGGGTTGAATTCCCACTCCCATATTCAAAAATGGACATTTGGTTATGGATTCGTTTTTCCAAAAAAGCTATGAAAGCATAGGTGAACCAAGGGAGTTCATTCCCATTTTTTTGTACAGGTTTGCCGGTTCTCACACTTTTGCTCCATCCCATGGGAAACAGAAATTTCTTCTGAAGAAGATAATTGGCCAAAAGTAACCGCCCAAAACCAGTTAGACTAAAAATGTAATGGATAAAGCGCTGTAACGGATTCAACAGTTTTCAATATCGATTGGTGATACGCTGCAAATCTATGTCTTCCCTTTTTAATTGGAGCCAATTATTACAAAAAAGGAAAAGTCAAGGCTGTTGTGCAGCCAATTTTAAGGCTTCCGTAGTGGTATAATATTTGACAAGCATATTGGGAATTTCCCATTCCGGGAGCTGACCGTCCTTTAAAAACTGCAAATATTTTTCGGTCACCTGTCCAAAATGGGCTTCATGTCCTACCTTATACCTGTCAGGGATACCCACTTTCCATAATTCATCACCAACCTTTTCCAAGGCAAGGCCAGGATACGCTTTAGAGAGTTCCGATATGGCATGCTGTAAAATCTCAGCCGTCGGTTGTTGATTTTTAGTTTGAATGTACAAAGTGGGTTTATAAGCTTCCTTTTCACCTTGCTGGATAATCAAATTACTTTTTGAGCCCCGCATAATGGAATAATGTGTGTCTTTGGCACCTTCAGGAGCTTTAAAGTTCCAGATGACCGATGCTTTGGCATGAATCCCTTTCAACTTGTATACAAGCTCTCCATTACTATGCACTTTAAGGGTATCACCTTGAACATCTTTTTTAAGATATTCGGGGTATTCCTCCAATTGGGTCACATTTTGAAACATCTCTGGGGTCAGGTCCGTGGTCCAACGTCTGGCCGAGATTAGTTCAACATCCTCCTTGGACAGTGTTTGCTCTGGAAAAGTTTCCCATTGAATCAAATCCACCAAATGGGTGTTCACGTCCACTAGTCCCTCCCCTTGCTGTTCGGTATCAAAGAACCACGCTGGCCTGATCAATGGTTGGCCTGCAACCAACTTGGAAAAATGATGTACACTTTCCTTGGTGATGGCAGGTTCATCAGGGGTTCCAGGTAATAACTCCCCAAATACCCCTGGCATTTGGGACAATTCCCGCTGAAGCATGGTTGTAATCTCATAGCGTTCCGTCATAATATCATAAATCAACAAACCTTTTTCTTCGGCTAGACCGAATGCTTTTTCCAAAGATGGATAGTCATCTGCATTAATGACCATGGGTTTGTCCGCAAACACGTTGATCCCAGCTTCTACAGATTTGAGGATGTATTCTGTTTTCTTGGCGTTATTTCCCGATGCATTCATCACGTTGCCTGCTTTTTCTGAAAGCATCCGCTCAAAAAAGTCCTCTCCCCGATACACTTTTAAATTCCAAGAGGTTGGGTCTTGCTCACGGTTGTTGAATCCTTCTATTCTTTGGAGATGTTGATCCAAATCGGCTCCCTCAGGTGCATATACGTACACTTCAGGATTCATTTGATCATACATCGTCTTTAAAATCAATCCAGCATGGAAATGCCCTGGATCCAAGGTTATTAGTTTTACTTCCCCTTTACTCCCCGAAAATTGTTGGGTCACAGTCTCTTTTTTATCCGATGCTCTTTGGTCCTGCTTGCAAGAAACCGCGAGTAGTGCAATTGCTAAACAAAGTAGATTCAGGTTGCTTTTCATGATGATGTTGTTATTACTTGTTTTGTTCTATTTGTTTTGAGCCCATTTGTTATGATAAGCCAAGCCCATTCCTAACTCCCACCTCCAAACCATTGAGCTCAGCCAATCCCATTGCTCTTCCTATTAGGGAATAGCCTGGATAAAATTCTGCTTCCCGGTACTTGTCGTCCAACACAACATGACCATGGTCAGGTCTCATTGGAATAGCTACCACTTGGTTTCCATTCACCAGTCGTCTTTGTTGTTCCTGAACAAGCTCCCGCATTACTTCTGCCATTGGGACCGACCCTTGCAAATGCGAACTTTCGTAAAAGCGACCCCCACCTTCCCGCTCCACATTTCTAAGATGGACGAAGTGTATTTTATCCCCAAAATCCTGGATTATCTTTATTAGCTTATTGTTTTCGGATGCGCCGAAGGAACCCGAACAAAAGGTGAGTCCATTGCTAGGTGAAGCACAAGAATGCAGTATGTATTGTACATCCTCATAGGTGGAAACCACACGAGGAATTCCAAACACCGGAAACGGCGGGTCGTCTGGATGTATGGCCATCTTTACCCCCAAATCCTCGGCTTCTGGAATAACGGCATTAAGGAAATAGGCTAAATTTTCTTGCAAGGCTGGTTTATCCAACTCTTCCAGCGCCTGAAGATTCCTCTTGAAATGTTCCAAACCAAGGGAGTCTTTGGTACCTGGCATTCCAACTAGAATAGCCTGCGCCAATTTTTGCTGCCCATCATCATCCAAATTTTGAAAATATAGGGTTGCCTTATTTTTTTCTTCATCGCTATATAGGGAATGGGCCTTTTCCCTTTTCAAGATGTGCAGGTCAAAGGCCATAATGGCGATTGGATCATATAGCATGCTGATAGCCCCTGTTGGAAGTTTGAAATGAAGCTGGGTTCGTGTCCAATCAAACAAGGCCATAAAATTATAGCAGACGGTAAAAATTCCGTTAGCTGCAAGGTGTTTTAGGGTTTGAATGTAATTTTCAATGTATTTGTCCCTTTCCTGCAGGCCATACTTAATAGCACTGTGCACATTTACACTCTCTACAACGGACCATTCCATCCCATGCCGTTCTATCTCTTTTTTTACCGCCAAAATGTTCTCCTCCGGCCATACTTCGCCTATGGGTATTTGTAAACAAGAGGTGACAATGCCCTCAACCCCCAACTGCTTTATTTCCCGAAGTGAAACTCCAAAGGAAGGGCCAAACCAGCGAAATGTTTTTTTAAGAAAATCCATTGGCTATACCCCTGAAAATGAACTAAATCCCCCATCAACTTCAAAGATGGATCCTGTGACAAAGCTTGAAGCATCACTCAGCAAATAATGGACCATACCATTAAGTTCCGAAGTATCCCCAAAACGACCCATAGGAGTATTGGCCAAGATTTTCTTGCCTCTTTCCGTATACGTCCCATCTTCATTGATCAAAATGGCCCGGTTCTGATTCCCTACAAAAAAACCAGGGGCAATGGCATTCACCCGTATCCGATCACTGAATTTGGATGCCAGCTCTTGGGCCATCCATTTGGTAAAGGCGTCCACTCCCGCTTTGGCCATGGAATATCCCAAAACCCTGGATATACTTTGCCGGGCAGCCATCGAAGAAATATTTATGATAGACCCAAATCCTTGCTTGGCCATCAACTCGCTTAAAATTATGGTAGGAGTTACTGTTCCAAACAGGTTTAAATCCACCACCTCTTTGGTATCCTCTATTTTCATGTCATAAATGGTCTGGCCTTCTTGTAGGGTGGCTCCAGGAATATTACCCCCGGCTAGATTGACGATGCCATCCAATTGTTCGAATTCCTCGCTTATTTTTTGCCTCAATGAACCCAATTCCACCTCATCCAGTAAATCCACAACAAAGGTGTGGGCATGACCAATTTGAATTTCATCCAGTTCTTTTTGTTTACCCGCAAGCTTCGCTTCTGATCTTCCCAAAAGAATTACCTTGGCTCCTTGCCCTACCAAATAGGCCGCAATGGATCCTCCCAACGCACCGGTAGCCCCTGATAGTAAATAATGCTTGTCTTTTATCGAAAAAAGTGAATCCATTTAATCCTATTAGGCTTTCACATTATCTGTCCCATACGGATTTCGCTGAGACCTTCCCAACATCGCATTGGCTTCATCATCATTTATAAATTCCTCCTTTTCATTATCCCACTTCAATTTGCGCGGCAGCTGCATGGCAATATCACTGATCAAACAGACCACACATGCCTTATGTCCAATTTCAATTGGAGAGATGGGCGCTTTTCTACTCTTGATGCACTCCAACCAGTTCCCATGCTGATCATCAATCTTATAGAGACGGGTCTCATTTTCCCCAATTGTTGAGGTTAGGATTTTTGGATCCGAAGCAGCCAAGGCCTTATTACTTTGTTTTTTGGATACTGGGTCTGAGGCGGAGGCACTGTAATTTCCTCTGGACACAAAAATCCAACCGTCCGTACCCTCATAGCGGATACCATTGGTATACCCACCACTGGTGTATACGGTAATGCCGTTGCTATATTCCTGCTTCACCAGAAAATCCCCATGCACGTTCCAGATTCCTGATTTAGGGAACTCTGCCAAGGCTTCCACAGAAGTTGGCCCAGATAGTTCCGTATTCATGCCCCAAGCCGCAGAATCGTAGTGGTGTTGACCCCACCCGGTGATCATTCCAGCTCCATAATTACGTATCCGTAACCAACCCGGTCTGCTATAATCTTGCTGCGGATGAACCCCAATTTCGGTATAGGGCACCATGGGTGTTGATCCCAACCACATATCAAAGTTTAGGTTTTTGGGAATGGGCATTTCTGGGGCTTCAGGCCCAGCAGGGTCTCCAGGAAGTCCAATTTTGACCGTGTGCACATCCCCAATCCTGCCGTTTCGAACCAATTCCGCTGCAATTCGAAACTGCTCCATGGCGCGCTGCTGTGTGCCAACTTGAAGAATCACTTTTTTCTTTTGAACCGCATCCCGAAGCTGTTGTCCTTCCTTTACGGTTAGGGAAGTCGGTTTTTGCAAATAGATATCCTTACCTGCTAATGCCGCTTCCATGGCAGGTTGGGCATGCCAATGATCTGGTGTGCTTATGACAACGGCATCTATGTCCTTGTTCAAAAGCATTTCCCGATAGTCCACATAGGTTTTGACATCCACATACTTCGCTTTCCCTGTCTTTTCTTTGTAGTATGAATCCACAAGGGTCTTGGCGTCATTCATCCTTTTTGTGTCCACATCGCAAACCCCAATGAACCGGGTCTGGTCAAACCGAATGGTGTCATGGATATCATGGCTCCGTGCAATTCTTCCGCAGCCAATCTGCCCAATATTGATTTTGTTGCTCGGCGCATCCTTACCCAGCACATGGGAGGGAACTATACTTGGGAAGCCCACCATTGCAGCGGTTGCCAAAGCCGATTTGTTAATAAATGTTCTTCTTTGCATGGTTCAGTTAAATTTTAATCGTTCACAACAATTGTCCAAGGTTGATTGGCAAACAGTTGCCAATAGGACTCAGCTTCATCCGGGCCGAGTTCTCCATCAAAAACAATCATTCTATATTTCAGTTGATACTCTTTCTTTGATTCAATTTGCCAGGGTTCATGGCGGATCGGGCAAAATTCAAAAAACATGTCGCCCCTACCACCATTGCCGTCTATGGGCCACACCCTCATAGGTTCTGGGTGCATGCGATTTTCAGGATGGCTTAAAAACAAGATACCGCTGGTTCCACTGCCGTCCGCAGACTCTCCACTGACGATACACCACCTTGCATTTGAGCCGTCAGCAGTGAGTCGGTCTTTTCCTTCCGAGGTAAGTACTTCACAATTATCCTTGTGCCATCGTTCCGTAAACCGCATACCTATTCCACCGCCATATCTATAGGCCTCAAACAGCAATCCGGATTCCAATGGGGAACTAAAGGTTGATGTATAATCCAGTACATATCGGTTTTTGGGTTCCAAACTCCATAATCGCAGTTCCAATTTTTCATTCAGGGCGATGCTGTTTTCCGCATCCGCACCAAAATCCACATGTTCCTGATGAGCAACCAAGGATGCATAAACATCTCCTGCGTCCATCGGACCAAATTCCTTAAACCGAACAGTGCCTTGCCCATCCCCTAAATTCCAAAAATCCACCGATCTATCTCCAATCCGAGTCCTCGTCCAAGGACCCCAAACACCATAATGGTGATAATGGTCTGGCGGCTGAATTCTTGTCAAGGTATCACCTTTGGGGGTTATCAAGGGATGGACATGGCCCGATTTACCGTATATGGAATCCACACCTGTTGGCGGATATTTGATTTTGAATTGGTAGCTGGCAACAGGATTTTCACCTAGCAACAATTGTATTTTTCCCTCTTTTTTTTGATATCCTGCAGCTGTTTTGGCATTGCGCAATTCATCTTGAAATTCGATGCGATACTTAGAAGCTTCAGTGGGATTATGGACGAACCATAGCCTTCCTTCCTTAACAGCATCCCATTGAAATGGAACGTCGACCATTCCCTCTTCAGTTTCTTTCAATAGGGCAATTTTTTGGTTTGATCCAGTGAAATCCAAGTCCAACTGATCCAAGTTCACCGAAATTGACAATTCCTGTTGCAAAGAGCCATCCACCTTAACCTCAAAACTGTTTACATTCTTGGTAATACAGGAGCATAACATTGTAAAAACAAAAAAGAGAAATACAGGTTTCATGAGGTCTAGGTTGAATGGCTTTAATTTAACTAAAAACTAACTCAATTTGTAGGCAACTTCATTGCCATCAAAGGCTTACGATTAATTGGCCAGCATTGTTCAAATTCAAAACCATGCGTATGCTGGAAAAATCGATCTTGGCCAATATGGTGGAATAAAACTATGCATTTGCATTTTATTACGCAACCGATTGCATTCAATTTTTATCACAAACCAAGAATTTATCATCCATATTTGCTCAAAATCTGATTACAGTAACAGGAAAATGAGGAAAATTAATGTAAGAATGTCGAATCAATTAATTTGTTGCGTAAATTGCACAAATTGATTTTCAAACCACAAAACCACCGATGAAGAAAACGTTTGTTCTATTTGCTCTCCTTTTGGTCGCCCCGATCAGGGCCCAAGAAGCAGAACCTTTTGTCATGACTGAAGATTGGCTGTCCAAAATTCAATCTCTGGCTCCTGCCCCTTCCAGCAACCAAGATTCAGAGGTTAAGAACTTGCTCATATTTTCCCTGCACACGGGCTTTGAGCATTGGACCATTCCCCATACCGAAGCCGTGGTTCAAATAATAGCCGAAAAATCCAAGGGGTTTAAGGTATTCACCAGCAAGGACATTTCGGTATTCGAGAAAAGCAACCTAAAAAAGTACGATGCGGTTGTGTTGAACAACAATTGCTCCATTGGACCCAGACGGGACCTTTTCTGGGATGCGCTTGAGAAAGACCGCTCGTTGAGCGAAAAAGCAAAGACTAAAAAAGCAAAACAGCTGGAGAACAACTTGCTTAATTATGTAAAAAAAGGGCATGGTCTAATGGTTGTCCACGGGGGCATTGTCATGCAAAACAACTCCAAGGCTTTCAGCGAAATGGTAGGAGGCAGTTTTGATTATCATCCCAAACAACAGGCCATACAAATTAAGCTGGTAGATATAGAACATCCCATGGTTCAGTGTTTTGATCCCTCTGGGTTTGAGCATATAGATGAACCGTACTTTTTCAAAAATGCCTATTTCGATTACAATTTTAGACCGCTATTGTATCTAGAAGCCGACAAGCTCGATGGACTCAAGAAAGAAGTTCCAGACAATATCAAATATGTTTCCTGGATCAAAAAATATGGTAAGGGAAGGGTATTTTATTCCTCCCCTTCACATAATGCACAAAGTTTGGAAAATCCAGATTTGCTCCAGTATTATTTAAATGGGTTACACTATATCACGGGAAGTTTAGACTGTGACGATTCTCCCATTAGGCGCAATCACAGTGGGTCAAAAACAGCCAAAAGCTCCCGCTAAAACCCAAGGTTACAGCGACGACTCATTAATATTAAGTAATATTGCCAACGGTTAGTGCTACACTATTTAGCATGGGAAAAAAAATAACAATTTACGATTTAGCGGAGCAGTTGCATGTTTCCCCGGCAACGGTTAGCCGGTCCTTGAACAACCATCCGTCCATTAGCACGGAAACCAAGACCAAAGTGGTAAGGGCGGCACAGGAAGCCGGATACAAGGTGAATAAATTTGCGGCCAATCTCAGCAAGCAAAAATCCAACACCATTGGGGTAATCGTTCCAAAGCTGAATTCCGCTTTCATGTCCACCATCCTTGCCGGGGTGGAAAAAATTGCGAACGAAGCAGGGTACAATCTTGTCATCAGTCAATCTTTGGAATCGATGGAGAAGGAAAAGATGAATGCCCATGCCCTGTTTCAAAGCGGAGTGGATGCACTCATCGTTTCTCTGGCTTACGACACCTCAACCTACGATCATTTTAGCAATTTCACCAAAGTTGGGATTCCAGTACTGTTTGTAGATAGGGTATATCCCATGGAAAACTGCTCCACCATTGTAATTGATAACCAACAAGCTGGTTACGATGCAACGGAGCACCTTATACAACAAGGTTGCAAAAATCTTTTGCATGTTTCGGGACACTTAAACCGTAGCATTTATGCAGAGCGACTGCAGGGGTTTAAAAATGCCATGGCGCAGCATCAGATGGAATTTACGGATGCCAACGTGCTGGAGAGCGACCTTGATCCCAATAGCGTGGGTGAACTCATAAACCACCTGCAACATGTCAATGAGAGAGTTGACGGGATTTTTGTTTCCAATGATCGATTTGCTGCAACCTGCATCAAGGAACTTCAAAAACTACATTATAAGATTCCAGAAGATATCAAGGTAATCGGTTTCAATAACGATTCCATCTGCAAGTTAATGACCCCAACCTTAAGCACTATAGATTATCCTGGATACCAAATGGGCGTTTTGGCGGCCCAAGGGGTGATCAGCCATCTAAACGGAAATATTGATTTGCTTCCTGCCAATTCCATTAGCCTTAGGCACAGGTTGGTAGTTAGGGAATCCACCTCCAATGATTGATTATAACTTCTTACCCATCTCCTTTATTTGCCATCTTTTTCCATAATTCCTAACTTCAATGCCCATTTGTTTTCAGGCATTGTATACCATAATCGACATAGAGACCACCGGAAACGGCATCAAAGGCAACAAGATTACCGAAATCGCCATTTTTAAATTTGATGGAGTCGAAATTGTTGAGGAATACTCCACGCTGGTGAATCCGCAAAGCCCCATCCCAAGTTTTATAACGGGACTTACGGGGATTGATGACCAGATGGTACAAGATGCCCCAATTTTTTCCGAGATAGCAGAGCGGGTGCAACAAATGACCAAGGATTGCATTTTTGTGGCCCATGCCGTTAATTTTGATTATGGGGTAATCAAGGAAGAATTTAGGCAGTTGGGCGTTGATTTTGTTCGAAAAAAACTCTGCACGGTCAGGCTCTCCCGAAAATTGATTCCTGGGTTGCAGTCCTACAGCTTGGGAAAGCTATGTTCGGCGGTTCAGATTCCGTTGACCGATCGCCACCGCGCCCGAGGGGATGCCCATGCCACCACTCTGTTGTTCCATAAATTGGTGAATCATCCAAGTGCCGAAGGAATCATCCAAAAGTTTTTGAACGCACGAAGCCAAGAGGCCACCCTTCCACCGCATTTGCCCAAATCCATTTTTGATGGAATCCCACAAAAACCAGGGATTTATTATTTCAAAAACCAAAAGGGTGAAATCATTTATGTGGGCAAGGCTATCAACCTAAAAAAACGGGTGTTGGGCCATTTTTATGATAAAAGCACCAAGGAAACCCGAATGTGCAGTGAAACGGCTTCCATAGATTTCAAACTATCCGGCAGTGAACTTGTGGCCTTGCTTATGGAGTCCGCTGAAATCAAACGCCTTTTTCCTCCCTACAATAGTGCCCAAAAACGAATTGGGAAACAATATGCCCTGTTTGCCTACGAAGACCGCAAAGGTATTCTTCATTTGGCCTATAATGCCCTTAAGGGTGCACCCAACCCCATCAAGGTTTTCTACAACCAAACGGATTGCCGGGCTTTTCTGGAACAACTGTGCAAAACCTTTGCGCTTTGCCCAAAATACTGCCATCTGCAACAAACCAACACCGTTTGCTCCCATCATGAAATTACCACCTGCGAAGGCATTTGCTCGGGTGAGGAAAGCGTATCTGATTACAACAAAAAAGTGGAGCATGCCATTTCCAGTGTAAAACTGGCCCAAAACGAGGTGCGCATCATCAAGGAAAAAGGAAGGGAGCCCAATGAAAATGCCGTGGTATTGATTTCGGAAGGAGTTTACAAGGGGTATGGGTTCATTGACCACCAAGTGGAAATTACCTCCATGGAAGACATCGAGGCCTTCATCATTCCGCAAAAAAATACTGTGGAGACCCAGCGTATTGTGGAATCCCTGCTACCGCGCTTGGAATCCTATGTCATATAAATCCTGGGTTATTTGTTTATCCTCCGATACATTTTAATCATGAAAGCAATCCAAACTACCAGAATAATGGCAACAAATACGATATAGGGCAAGAGGATATCCATAAACAAAGTAAAATTTGATTTGCCCCAATACTGGAATTCTCATAGCGGAATTCCATATTTTCTAACGAAAAAGTATCTAGCCAAGCGAGTACATTTCCGCTATAAGCCTAAGTTAGTAAGAAAAGGAATACGCCTAACACTGAAATTGTGTGCAAAGCTGCACTTCATCGAAAATTAGACTGAAAGTACCACCTTGAACAGGGCCTCTTCTCCTTTGAGCTGTTGAAAGCCCTGATGAAGCTGATCCTGTGACACGTTATATGGGTAAAATGAAATGGGCTCAATGCAGATCATATTCCGAACCTCAGTCCAGCACATAAAATGCCCAAAACCTTCTGTTGAAATGGTAATATCCCTTTTATCCCGAAGTAGGATTGAGGTGGTGTCTTTCACTTGGAACGCACGGCTGCCCACTTCCAACACCTGGTCTAGGGAAATCTCTTGCTGACCTGCAACAATGATTGGGCTGTCTGAATGCAGTTTAAAAGCCGGATGATACCCGAGCATAAAGGGCATATTTTCTTCCCCGGAAATCTTAAAACCAATCTCCAATTGATCGCCCCTTAACTGAAAGGTCTTTTCAAATCGGAAATCGTAGGGCCAAACCAACCATTCTTCGGTAGACTTTTTGGGAAATTTCGAATTTTTTACTGGCGCACCCGCTTTATAATGCTTGACAAAGGATGCAGTAGTTGCGGTAGTCGATTCCAAAACATAGTCCAATTCACGTAGCAATCCATGCTGATCTTGAATGGCATTTCCTTTGGACACCTCTACCCTAAAACCCGCCTCATTTACCGGGCCAATGATCGGGAACATTTCAGTATCCGAACTTCGCCATCCGGGACTTCCTTTTTGGTGGATGAACTCGTGCCCTTGGTTTTTAAAACCCACAAGTTCTCCAGCTTCAATGGAGGCAGTGGTATTGCCCTGTTGTAATACTGTCATTTCTCGGAATTGATTAGTCGATAAATCAAAATGGCGGTTCGCTTGGTCAATGCTTCAATGGTATTCAAATTCACGGTCTCCTGAGGGGTATGCGCTCCCGTTCCCATGGTGCCCAATCCGTCCAGACAATCCACATATTCTGCTACAAAAGATACATCGGCAGCTCCTCTTTTTCCAGGGTCATATGCCAAAACCTCTCCTTGGCCCAAATCCAAACTCACCTGGTTCAAAATCCCTAGCAGGGCATGATTGCCTTCTGTGAGTCCCATCGCAGGATAGCTATCCGTAAATGAAATACTGGCGGAAGTCATTGGAAGGTTATTGCCTACTATTTCCCGCATTTTGTTTCTGGCCCGTTCTTTCTGATCTTCGGAAATAAAACGAAGTCCTCCTTTGGCCATGGCCTTTTGGGCCACCACGTTGCTTTTCCCAAAGACATCTCCTTTACTGGTCGAGGCATCAAAACTGACAAAGGTTCCGCCCAAGACCGTACCGGGATTGAAGGTCAATAAATCCTCACCCTTCACATCCGTATAAAATTGATGCAGGATTCTGGACATTTCAAAAATGGCTCCTGCTCCAGTTCGCTCACTGAAAACTCCTGAAGAATGGGCCCGCTTTCCTTCTACTTCCACAGCCCAACCTGATGCTCCTCTTCGGGCCACGGTCGCATAATTGAACCCTGTTGAAGTTTCAAAACCCAGGGCAATGTCACTGCGTTTTGCTGCTTCCACCAAATCCTTCCTGCTAATGGAAAGTGGTTTTCCCGTACTCTCTTCATCCCCTGTGAAAGCCACTATTATCTGTGCATCACCCAGAAGACCGTTCTCATGTAAAGCCTTTAGTGCGTACAAAACGATAACATCTCCACCTTTCATGTCGTTTCCACCTGGTGCATGCGCAATGCTATCGTTGACCATTTTGAATTTTTGAAATGGACTGTCTTCTTCAAAAACCGTGTCCAAATGGCCTATCAACAAAAGCTTTTTGCCTTTATTTCCACTGGTTTCCGCGAAAAAGTGGCCTGCTCTACCCATTTCCGACGGCATTTCAATCCATCTGGAGTCAAAATTGATGTTCTCAAAGGCATCTTTGAAAACCATTCCCACTTCCTTCACTCCTTTGGCATTTAGGGTACCACTATTGATGTTCACCACCTTCTCCAAAAAAGCGATGGCATCCGTGTTGTTCTGGGCAATGGTTTTGACAATTTTTTTCTCGGTTCTGGAAAGTTTTTGGGCCGTAAGCGTTCCTGCCATAAACAGGCTTAACACGCTAATAAAGATTCTGAAATACATGGTTTTTGGCTTTGGGTGAATTTATCAAATTTTAATCAATAAATCCTTTTTCCCGCATCCAGTCATCATTAAACATTTTGCCCACATATCGGCTGCCGTGGTCATGAAACAGCACTACCACCACATCGTCTTTGGTAAATTGTTCCTTCAACTGCAACACCCCTTTAATGGCTGCTCCAGCTGAATTCCCCAAGAACATTCCTTCTTCCTTGGCCAAACGTTGTGTAAACACCGCCGCATCCTTGTCGGTTACTTTGGTAAAACCATCTATGATATCAAAGTTGACATTTTTGGGCAGAATATCTTCTCCTATTCCCTCTGTGATATAGGGATAGATCTCGTTCTCATCAAAAATTCCCGTCTCGTGATATTTTTTGAAAACAGAGCCATAGGTATCAACTCCCCATACCTTTACATTGGGATTTTGTTCCTTGAGATAACCTCCTACCCCAGAAACGGTTCCGCCCGTACCAACTCCCACTACAAAATGGGTGACTTTTCCTTTGGTTTGCTCCCAAATTTCAGGGCCCGTGCTCAAATAATGGGCTTTGGTGTTACTTGGATTATCATATTGATTGACATACCAAGAGTTGGGAATTTCAGTGGACAATCGCCTTGCTGTTGAGTAGTAACTTTGGGGATCATCAGGCGCTACATCCGTTGGACAGACATAAACCTCACTTCCCATTGCCTTTAATATATCCACTTTTTCCTTGGATTGTTTATCACTTATCACGCAGATCATTCGATACCCCTTGACTACTGCTGCCAAGGCCAATCCCATTCCCGTATTGCCTGATGTACCTTCAATAATGGTTCCACCAGGTTTTAGCAGACCTTGCTTCTCCGCATCCTCCACCATTTGCAAAGCCATGCGATCCTTAACGGAATTTCCAGGGTTAAAAGTTTCATATTTTGCCAGTATCAAACACGGTAGTTCTGCCGTGAGTTTGTTGAGTTTTACCAAAGGGGTATTCCCAATAGTCTCCAGTATATTGTTTGCATATTCCATAGTCGCTGCAAAGATAGCCATAAGGTTGTCGGGGTTCTATACGGAAACTAAATTTTGATTCCGGTAAACTTGGATTGTTGGATTGTTGGATTGCTGGATTGCTGGATCTTTGGTGTTTGGTGTTTGGTGTTTGGTGTTTGGTGTTTGGTGTTTGGTGTTTGGTGTTTGGTGTTTGGTAATAAATGAACTCATTATTTAGACAAACCTTATTCGTCCACCTATAACAATCAACTTTAGCTTTTATTCAAATTTTATGGCTTTGACCGGATTTATTTTGGTGATGATGTATGATGGAACCAACAACATCAGTAAACACAATAACATTACACCAAGATTTAGGAGAATCACCGAAGGAACATCAATATGAACTGGAATGTATTCAATATAGTATTCTTCTGGATTTGGAAACTTAAACCACCGGTATTTATCCTGAAGATAAAGTAATCCCAAACCAAGTCCATTGCCCCATAACAACCCAATACCAATCAAATAAGCGGCATTGTACAAAAACACCTTGCGAATGCTCCAATTTTCGGAGCCCAAAGCTTTTAGTACCCCGATCATTTGGGTACGTTCCAAAATCAATACCAGAAGTGCTGTAATCATGTTGATCCCCCCAACAATAATCATAATCCCAATGATGAGGGCAATATTAAAGTCGAACAGGCCGATCCACTCAAAAATTCTGAAGTATTTGGATTTGATATTGATGGCATCCAAATTGGATGGGGTTTTGCCATAAATTTCATTGCTTTTTTCCTCCAAATGGTCAAAATCGTCCAAAAAGACCTCAAAGTTTCCAATTTCATTCTCGGTCCATTTGTTCATGCGTTGGATGTGTCGGATATCCACAAAAACGTAGGTGGCATCAAACTCCTCAAATCCACTGTCGTAAATTCCAACAATCTCAAATCGTCTATTATTGGGTACTCTTGAAGCATCTCCATCCTTAAGAAAAAACGAGAAAAAAGTGTCGCCCAATTTCATTTGGAGACGGTTGGCCATAAGCCTTGAAATCAACACCTCATCATTCAACCTTCCTGTATAATTCGGAATCCGGCCTTCTACAAGGTATTCCTCAAAAACGTTCCAATCGTAATCCGTGCCCACCCCCTTGGCCAACATCCCCTCAAAGGTTTCCTCTGTGCGGATAATTCCACCTTTGGTGGCAACAGCTTGAATGTGCCGTACACCATCCACATCGCTGAACTTGGGGTAAAAATCTTGTTCCAGGGAAACTGGAATCACGGAAACTTCGGAGGTATTGTTATCGTAGTTGGAAATTTGGATATGCCCATTAAACGCGGATACTTTTTCACGAATCTTGTGTTTAAGGCCAACACCCGTGGCAATGGCTATAAGCATCATCACAATACCAATGGCAATGGCTGCTATGGCAATTTTTATTATAGGAGCGGAAATGCTAATTTTATGCTCCTTCCCTGTTATCAGGCGTTTGGCAATAAACAATTCTAAATTCAACGAATGCCCATTTTATCTCCTTTCAAAAGTACAGTTTTATTGTTGGTTTTGTTGCTTTCTTCCTGCAAAGGACAGGAAGGCAAAAAAGCCGCTGCATCAGAAAATGAAGAACCCGCCTTGGTTCCGGAAATTACGGTTGCCGCCAATAGAACCCAGAACTACCTTCCCCTGCTTCAAGATAAAAGAGTGGCCGTGGTGGCCAATCAAACCAGCGTTATTTTTCAAGCGAATGGATATACCCATCTGGTGGATTCCTTGCTATCCAGACAAGTGGATATTAAAACCGTCTTTGCCCCGGAACACGGTTTTAGGGGTAAGGCAGATGCAGGAGAACTGGTGAAGGATGGGGTGGATACCAAAACCTCTCTGCCCATTGTTTCGCTATATGGAAAAAACAGAAAACCATCCCAAGAACAGTTATCTGATGCGGACGTTGTCCTGTTTGACATCCAGGATGTTGGGGTTAGGTTCTATACCTATATCGCCACATTGCAACTGGTTATGGAGGCCTGTGCAGAAGTAGGCGTGCCCGTTATCGTATTAGATCGTCCCAATCCCAATGGACATTATGTTGATGGCCCTTCCATGTTAAAGGAGCATACCAGTTTTTTGGGAATGACCCAGATACCCCTGGTCTATGGTTTAACCATTGGGGAATATGCCCAAATGATCAATGAAGAAAAGTGGTTGAAGGCAGACAATAAGGTGGATTTGACCGTTATTCCCTTGAAAAACTATACGCACGCCTCGGACTATCATTTGCCCATTCGTCCCTCACCCAACCTTCCCAATGATACCTCTATAACGCTTTATCCCAGTTTGGGGCTTTTTGAAGGCACCCATATCAATGCGGGAAGGGGGACAGAATTTCAGTTTCAGCGTTATGGTGCTTCATTTTTGGATAGCACCCAATACAACTTCAACTATATTCCACAACCTAATTTTGGATCCAAACATCCCAAAGAAAAAGCTAAAAAGTGCTTTGGAAAGGATTTGGCAAAATCCGAACGGATGAATGCTGTTTCCTTGAAATGGATTCTGGACGCCTACAAAAATTGTCCGGATAAGTCCAAATTCTTTAGGACCAATTCCTTTACCAAGCATGCTGGCACCCCATTACTTCAACAACAAATTGAAGCGGGATTGTCTGAGGCTGAAATAAAAGCCACCTGGTCAGCTGATCTGGAACGATTCAAAAAAATACGGGAGAAATACTTGATGTACGATTAGTTTTCCGTAGTTGGTCTTCGATATTTATGAAAAGGTTGCTTTAGCAGGCCGATAATGCTGCTGTTTTCCTTTTCATCGGGAAAGGTGTCCACCCCGTACACAATTTTTTCGGTATCCAAATACATATACGTTCCGAAAAGCCTATCCCAAATCGCAAAGATGTTACCGTAATTGGAATCGGTATAGGGTAATTTGTAGTGATGGTGCACTTTGTGCATATCCGGGCTTACAATGACCCAACTGATGGCCTTATCCAAGTTTTTAGGCAACTGAATATTGGCGTGGTTGAATTGGGACAATACCACAGACATGCTTTGATATAGCATAATGACTCCAATAGGCGCGCCCACAAGAAAAATCCCCAACAAGGTAAAAGAGTAGCGAATGAGGCTCTCCAAAGGATGATGTCTGTTTGCCGTGGTGGTATCCACATTATGATCGGAGTGGTGTACCAAATGCACCATCCACAAAGGTTTTACCTTGTGTTCCACCCAATGGGCCGTATAGGCCCCGATCAAGTCCAAAAACAGCACCCCAAGAACTACATATAACCATAACGGCATCTCTGGCAACCAATTGATGATACCAAAGTCGTTGTCCACAGCCCAATCCGAAGTCATCAGAAAAAGGAAGGCCAAGGGAAAATTGACCAAGATCGTAGTTAACGTAAAAAAGAAATTGGGAACGGAATGCCTCCATTTTTTATACGGGACGCTGAATAATGGGACTATCCCCTCCAGAATCCAAAAAAAAGTGATGCCCCCAACCAAAATGAGACTTCGGTGAAGTGCGGGAATGTTTTCAAAATAGGTGATGATCTGCTCCATAATTTCAAATATAAAAAATAGCTACAGCTTTATTTTTTTCTTCATTTCTTCCACAATATTGAAAGCGGCGGGACAAATGGCCACATTCTTCAAGGTAAGATTGCCAATCTGGTGAAATTTTTTTCGATCCGTATGCGGAAACTCCCTGCAAGCCTTGGGTCGCACATCATAAATGGAGCAGTAATTATCCGCATCCAAAAAAGTACAAGGCACCCGCTGTAGAACATAGTCGTTCTCTTCATCAACCCGTAGATATTCTGATATAAATTGGGAAGGCTTAAGCCTGAAACGTTTTGCAATACGCTCAATATCCGCGTTGGTAAACAAGGGTCCCGTTGTTTTACAACAGTTGGCACAACCCAAACAATCCGTCCGTTGAAATTCTTCCTCATGCAGTTCCAACATAAGGTAGTCCAGGTTTTTGGGAGGTCGCTTTTTGAGTTTTGAAAAAAACTTTTTGTTGGCACTATGTTTTTCCTGGGCCTTTTTGGGCAGCCCTTCCAATTCTTCTTGCATTTCACAAACTTAGAAAACCCAATCCATTAAACCTTTGTTTACAAATAAAGTCCCACTTTTGCCACAGTTACTGTTTTATGGCGGACATTTTTGGAAAAGCCTTGTTGGATTATCACTTTGGAAACTATTCCGAGGACATAAAAACTTATTCCTCTTTGGATGAGGAAGATTATATTCCCTTGCCCTATTTGTTTCGGGATTTTGATAAGATGCCCATGCTGGAACAAAAGGCCTTGGCTTTGGCTCAAGGAACCGTATTGGATATAGGCTGTGGCGCCGGAAACCATGCACTGTACCTTCAAAACAAAGGTTATGAGGTGACAGGTCTGGATGCATCCGAAGGCGCTATCAAAGTATGTCAATCCAGAGGACTAGATTCTACGGTCCGTACCGAGTTCTTGGATTTTACCGGAAAGCAATTTGATACGCTTTTGTTGCTTATGAATGGCATTGGTCTAGCCGGAAAATTGAACAATTTGAGCACTTTTTTGACGCATCTCAAGTCTTTGCTACTCCCTAACGGTCAAATCTTGTTGGATTCAAGCGATATTATTTACATGTTTGATCAAGACGATGATGGCGGATATTGGATTCCGGACAACGGAAATTATTATGGGGAAGTGACCTTTACCATGGAGTATAAAAAAGAAAAAAGCAACCCGTTTCCATGGCTTTATTTGGATTTCAATACCTTGCAAAATGCATGTTTTGCCAATAATTTGAAGTGTGAACTTGTAAGCGAGGGGAATCATTACGACTATTTGGCAAAACTTTTGCTGCAATAATAATAGATGTTGCTGTATAGCGTTCTATTTAAATACACTTGTGCCATGATAAAGAAAATTGCAATTTACTCCCTTATTTGCTTGGGAATAATCATTAGCTGTTCCAAGGATTCAGATGATTCGACCCCACCGGACAATACTGTAGACAAAACAGCCAATCTTCAGGCAACCGGTTCTTCTGCCAATGACATTTTATCCAATGCCAACTTTGATGCTTTGCTAATAGAAATTGCATATGTGGAAGGTTTTAGGCCGACTACGACCGCAATAACCAGTTTTGAAAACTTTATACGGGAAAGAACCTTTAAGACCAATATTGAGTTCACTTACCTAAGCTTGCCCTCTTCAGGGGAAGAGACATTGACTACCCAACAGGTGGCTGATTTGGAAGAGGAAAATAGAACGGCATATAACAACGGTACTACTCTGGCCATGTATATTTATTTTGCTGATGCACCATCTGATGGTGACGAGGAGGATGAAGGTTTGTTTACACTAGGTGCCGTTTATAGAAATACGTCTATGGTCATCTACGAATCCACCATCAGACAATTGGCATCACAAAGCAATTTTATCACAATAAGTGATGTGGAGACTTCAACTTTAAACCATGAGTTTGCCCATTTAATGGGGCTGGTAAACTTGGGTACTGATGCGGTCAACGATCATGAAGACTCGGAAGCCGCCAATCACTGTAACGTTTCGGGTTGCCTTATGCGGGCCGCTTTGGAATTTGGTGTTCCTACCATGAAAGTTTTGGAAAGTAATGCTGCCAAAGGCGCTGCCCCTGTTCCCGGCTTGGATGCCGAATGTATATTGGACCTTCAGAATAATGGAGGTAGGTAATTCAAAGTAGCGGTAGCTGCCTGCTACGGGATATTCAGGTACTTGTGGGTCTGGAGTGATACTTTCCATTTTGGGTTCTGCATGACAAAATCCACGATCAAAGGAACCATTTTGTCCCTAACACTCCATTCCGGCTGTAAATACAGGATACAATTTGGCCCTACCTGTGCTGCCTGTTCTTCCGCGAAGATAAAATCATGCTTATTGTAAACAATGACCTTAAGCTCATCCGCTAGGGGATAGATTTCAGATACGGGCAACTTATTCTTTTTAGGGGAAAGGCAAATCCAATCCCAGTCACCTGATAAGGCATAAGCACCCGAAGTTTCAATATGGGTCTTTAAGTTTTTAGCTTTTAAACAATTAGTCAATGGACCCATATCCCAAGTTAGGGGTTCTCCGCCCGTAACTACAATAGTATCCGAATTTTTCGCAGCGTTAGTCGCAATACTTTCGATATCCGTTGGCGGATGGGTGCCTGCATTCCAGCTTTCCTTAACATCACACCAGTGACAGCCTACATCACATCCCCCAATCCGGATAAAATATGCTGCAGTCCCCTTGTGGTACCCTTCACCCTGAATGGTATAGAATTCCTCCATTAAGGGAAGCATTACGCCTTTATCTACCAATTGCATCACTTCTTCTGAAATCATGGCGCAAAGATAGTGTTTCCCTATTCAAAAAAGTCTTTATAAATCGCGTGTTTAGCTATCGTTTCAAGCTAAAATGGCCAGTTCTTCGATGGGCAATTCCTTCCGAATCTACCAGATTTAGAACATACCAATAATCCGAAGCTGGTAGTTGTTTCCCTCCATAATTCCCATTCCATCCCGAATCAAGTGCATTGATTTGTGCCAAAAGTTTGCCGTATCTATCCATGATAAACAAGGAGGCACTGCGGTAAGCGTCCGGAGTAACTCCTAGAATTTCCAATGTATCATTGACTTCATCATTGTTGGGCGTGATAAATTTGGAAATGCCAACCACCCCAATGACCAATTGATCTGAGCCACAGCCATTTTTATCCGTTGCATATAAGGTGTGCAAACCAGGATCGACATTTTCAAAAACTGGAGAATCTTGAAAAGGCCCATAAGCGTCGTCCAGCGCATACTCATAATTTCCTGGGCCAAGGTTACCATTTTCCTCCAGTACGGTAATGGAATTGACGTCATTGGCATCATCTATCACTACTGCATCCCTGGTTAAATTGGGAGGCCCCGAAAGCTCGACTTCCAAATATCTTGGCGGTGAAACACAACCCAATTCTGAGGTAGCAATTACGGAATACCTACCAGGATGGGATATCGAAGCAAAAGCCTCGTTGCTTACCACCACCCCTGCCGAATCAGTCCATTGGTATTGGTAAATTCCGTCAGCATTGGTGGTTGCTGCCGTTATAGTAGACCCTTCACAAAGGATGAGTTCAGGTTCGGTCAAATCGAATGCTACCAAAGGCAGTACTTGCAGCTGCACGTGCTGTCCTATCCCAAAACAATCCCCATTATCCCTATTCTCGACCCGAACGAACAACTGTTGCGAAAAAGCAGTTTCGTTTACAAAGTTGTTTGTGTTCGTGATGCGATTTTGCTCCAACAAAGCGTCGTCTGAGTTCGTGTAGAACGTCACTTCCAGATTCTGCCCAGAAGGAAACTGGGCCAAAAGCTCAGGAACAGCCTCTTCCAAATTAAAACTGTAAAATCCATCTTGATCGTCCTCATCACAGCTTTCCAAGATGGCCAAAAAGTTTGCAGGAAAAGAAGTTGTGGAAACCTCCAGAGTAACCTCCGAGATCAATGCACATCCAAAAGAGTTGGCAGCGCGGGCATACAATGTGCTCCCAGAACCATTGTTATACGGAACTTCGCTTATGCGATTTGTGTTGTTCTCTGCATCCACTAGGCTTGGATGATAGGAAACTGACAAACCCGTATCACCAAGAGTGACAAATGGCGTGATTTCATGCAGGTTGAAATCCACAAACCCATCGGCTACCCCATCTTCGTCACAATTTCTGAAAACAATATTGGGGTCAATCACCGGCAATGGGTGTACCGTGGCTTCCACCGCAGTCCTTTCCCCAGTAAGGCAACCACCTTCCGAGGCCAAAACATAATAGGTTGCGGATTGGGTAAGTACAGGAGTTGTATAGACAGGTCCAGTAAATACTAGATTCCCTCCTTCTTCTGCATCAAACCATAGCACATCACCTTCAGAGGTAGTGGCTTCAAGCGTCACCGCTCCCGTTCCACAAGCAAACGCGGATTGCACATCTTCTATCTGGGGTGTTACCAAACTTGTACTTGCCGATAGCTGAAGTAAAGGGTCACCTGGAAGGCCACCATATTCTACCACATACCCCCTGGGAAGATAATCTCCTGTTGACCCTACATTGGGGAGATCGTTCCAAGACCCGGACACGCCTATGTTTGGACTGGTCACATGGACATAATCTTCGCCTGTGGGATCCGTATCAAAAATCACATTATTGGGTTCATTGGTGTTCCAAAAAGCAAAATTTGGGGTGCTCCCATTTATACCTCCGTTCCAGAAAGTGGTACCTGCTTCCGGGCCTGTAACCCATTTCCAAACCCCTTCTTGTTCGGCATCGCTTCCTCCCAGCCATCCCGCTCCCGAAGCTTGCTCGCCAGCCAATCTGGCCTCTTCAATACTAGTAATAGTGGCCAGATAGCCCTGCAGTCCAAAGAAAGTCCTGTTTGCCGCCTCAACTCGAGCTTCTTGCCATGTTATTCCCAAACTGGGCACATATTCATAATAATGGCCTGTTTGCGGCAGATAATTGGCCGATCCAATGGTGAAAGAAAATTGCTTTAATGCAATAGGGTCCGGTGACGTGCTGGTAAATTCCAAGTCCATTACCGCAGGAATTAGGTCTACATATTGCACGGGACTGCCACCAGGACCGCGAATGGTAAGTTTTCCTTGCACCGAATCCCACGTGGTTGTTATGTTGGGATGATTGCCTGTTAGATTCAGCATATCTGAGCCACGTTCATATCCCACGGAAATCTGAACAAAAAAAGCTTCGATTTCAGTGTCATCAGAATCCGTAACATTAAATGTTGAAACAATAGGGGTAGTTGAAAGTGGACAATAGATCAGATTTCCATTTGCACTGACCACTGGTGGATCATTGGTTTGTGCATGGACCATCAAATGGGTCAAAACCGCCCAAAATGCCAAGAAGTTTCGCATTACATGATTGGAAAACATCGGTTGCTTAAAAATTGGGTATGGTTTGTTTGGAGTCCATCTAAACTGATCAGGCAAAGGATAAAAACTATGAAAACATAACCTTTGCTGCAAGTTTTATCGCCAATATGGCCGGATTTTAACCTAAAAAGTGCGAAAAACTTGATTTTCAAAGAAAATCGGAATACCAAAGAGCCCTTTACAAAGTGAATAATTTTGTTTGTCCAGCCTCTTTTATTATTGCTTAAAATTACCCTATTTTTATCCGAAATAGAAGTCCATGGGCACCGAGGAAAAATTCTTTGAACACATTGAGAAAGGGTATACCACCAAAGGAGATTACATTACTATGGGGGCTGGAATGTTGAATGGTCAAGCGATTAAGAACGCTTTCGTTAAGATTCCGCTTAAAACGCTTAACCGCCATGGCCTGATTGCAGGAGCCACTGGTACAGGTAAAACAAAAACCCTTCAAGTGATTTCCGAAAACCTTTCCGATAAGGGAATACCGGTGTTGCTTATGGACCTTAAAGGGGATCTGAGCGGCATTGCACAGCCCAGTCCAGGGCACCCCAAGATTGATGAACGCCACGAACAGATTGGACTTCCCTTTGAGCCCAATGCATTCCCAGTAGAGATTTTATCCCTTTCTGAGCAGGACGGGGTTCGATTGCGAGCCACTGTTTCTGAATTTGGGCCTGTTCTCTTAAGTCGAATTTTGGATTTAACGGTTACCCAAGAAGGTATTGTTGCCGTAGTTTTTAAATATTGCGACGACAACAAACTCCCTCTATTGGATCTAAAAGATTTCAAGAAAGTTCTGCAGTATGCCACAGGCGAGGGCAAAAAGGAGTTTCAATCGGCTTATGGCCGTATCTCGACCAGTTCCACAGGCACTATTCTGAGGAAAATCATTGAATTGGAGCAGCAAGGAGCCGATCTTTTTTTTGGGGAAAAGTCATTTGATGTAGAGGACTTGGTACGTATCGATGAAAATGGCCGCGGCTATATCAACATTATTCGCTTAACGGATATTCAAGATCGCCCGAAGCTGTTTTCGACCTTTATGCTGAGTCTTTTGGCAGAAATCTATGCTACATTTCCTGAACAGGGAGATAGCGACAGACCTGAATTGGTTCTTTTTATTGATGAGGCCCATCTAATTTTCAAGGAGGCTTCCAAAGCCCTGCTGGAGCAAATTGAAAGCATTGTTAAGCTGATCCGTTCCAAGGGTATAGGTCTGTATTTTGTTACCCAGAATCCTACAGATGTTCCCGATGATGTGTTGGGGCAATTAGGCTTAAAAGTACAGCATGCACTGCGTGCCTTTACGGCTAAAGATAGAAAAGCCATCAAGTTAACAGCAGAGAATTATCCCATTTCCGAGTTTTATGATACCAAGGAAGTATTGACCTCTATGGGAATTGGGGAAGCCCTGATTTCGGCCTTGGATGAAAAAGGTAGACCTACCCCTTTGGCTGCCACACTGCTTAGGGCTCCCATGAGTCGAATGGATGTCCTGACAGATGCTGAACTGAAGGAAGCCATAGGAAATTCAAAACTAGTCAAGAAATACAATGAGGAAATAGATCGGGAAAGTGCCTATGAAATCCTCAATGAAAAGATAGAAAAAGCCCAAAAGGAAGCCGAAAAAGAAGAGGAAAGGGAACGAAAGGCTTCAAGCTCCCGAAAAAGTTCTTCCAGGCGTAGCAGCACCCGAATGAACCCTGTGGTGAAAGTGCTTACAAGTGCCACATTTATACGAGGGGTTCTTGGGGTTTTAAAAAAGGTGATTAGGTAGATGTTGGATGTTAGATGTTAGATGTTAGATGTTAGATGTTAGATGTTAGATGTTAGATGTTAGATGTTAGAAAGATGAAAAAAACAATTCTCATTTTTGGAATTTTGAGTTTGATAGTTTTTGGCTGCACACCAAAGGAAACCACTTTCCTTATTTCAGAAAACAGCGTAGGTCCTTTGACCAAGGATACGACAGTGGAGGACATTAGAACGGTGTTTGCACAAGATTCCGTGGTTCAGGATACCACAAACCTTCAAGTGGGGGCCAAAGCTAAAAAAATCAAGATTTTTGAAAAGGGCGGAAAGCATTTGCTAACGCTCACTCCCAATGCAGATAGCATCCCCACAATTGAAAATGTACGGTTTTTTGACGCCAGATATGTTTCAGACAAAGGGATAGGACTGAACAGCACATTTCAAGACATCCAAAACGGCTATGGAATTAAGAAGATTGTGACAACCCTGAACAGTATTGTGGTATTTCCAAAGGGCAGTAATTTATACTTTACCATTGATAAAGAAGAGCTACCTGACAATTTGCGCTATGTCACAAGCAATATTGAGGAGGTTCAAATTCCGAATACGGCCAAAATCAAATATTTGATGTTGGGATGGGAGTGAGCTGTTAATATATTCTTAATGGAGCCCATCTCTTGTTTCAATTTGGGTATTTTGATTGGACAAAGTCCAACCCATGAAACTATCAACACTCTCTTCCTTTCTGTTGTTGCCCATTCTTGTTTTTGCACAATACAATTTTGAACCTTCGTCCGAGCACCCTTTTGGCCTTCCCAATCCTGAAGCTCCAAAAGAACTAATGGATTTTGCTCCTATGATTGGCGAATGTAATTGCAAGTCTGAAACCAGGAATGCAGATCAAACCTGGGCGGAACCCGTTGATATGGTTTGGCGCTTTAAATACATCATGAATGGAATGGGTGTTCAGGATGAAACCCTCAAAGTGGACGGGACTTACTCGGGGAGCATCCGCCAATTTATTCCAGATAGTACCCGCTGGTATGTACACTATTACTCTACAAGAGCACCTTCCACAGTGCTTCCCGTATGGGAGGGACGTAAAACCGAGGAGGGAAAAATAGTCCTGTATAGGGAACAAAAAGCCCCCAACGGCATGGATGGGTTTTACCGCTTATCTTTTTACGATATTGACGACAAGGGTTTTAAATGGATTGGGGAATGGGTGGATAAAACAGAGTCCGTGGTCTTTCCTACCTGGAAAATTGATTGTACCAATGGAAAAATCAATAGGGGTACTGCTGAAACACAGCAACAAATTAGGGCAGCCTCCAAGAGATTTTCCAAAGCATACATAGCACAAGATTTTGATACCATGGCCGATTGCTACACTCTTGATGCCAAATTGATGCCCTTGGGAACCCCCATTGTTGAGGGCAGGGAAGCCATTAAATCCAGATGGATGTTGGGTAAGGACACCAAGATTCTAACCCACAGTATGGATGCCTCTGAAATCAAGGTTTTGGGAAATTATGCCTATGACTATGGCCATTATCAGGGAACCAGTCAAAAAGGAGATGATCCAGTGATACCCTGGAAAGGAAAATATGTGGTGGTCTGGAAAAAAGAGGCAGATACTTGGAAGATGTACCTGGATATTTGGAATCGGCTTAGGGATTAAATCAAGCCATACTTTTCCCTATTAGCCAACACTTTTGGGCTATTGGTTTGCATCCATTCGGTGAGTTCCAGCAGTTTTTCCACATAAGATTGACCAAAATCCGTTAAGCTGTATTCTACTCGGATGGGTACCTCTGCATAGGCTTTTCGTTGTATATAACCATCTGCTTCCAGCACTTTTAGCCGTTGGCTAAGCACTTTGTTGGAGATGCCGTACACAAATTTTTTAAGCTTGTTGAACCTTAAGACAGGAAAATATCCCAACCATAGGATGATAAGGGCGCTCCATTGATCTGAGGCCACGGACATTACATCCCTCACGGGGCAGAGTTCCGGTGGGTTCTTGTAATCGATATGCCCAAACATTTTTTCCAATTTTTTTGCTGTTCTAACTTTCTGATTATCAGTAACAGTTTCCATTCCTATACCAAGTTGAATTGAGGTGACTTCTTTTTTCTTCTAAAAGGAATATGTACTTTTAGTATCTATTATAGAGTAAGTTACAAAAAGTAACCGTCATGAAAAAACTGATTGCCAAAATAGTTCCCTTGGCCTACGGTCAATATTTCAATATTTCCTCATTAATCCTCCCAAAGAAAATGGCCCATAAAGCCTTCAATCTTTTTTGTACCGTTAGAAAAGGCAGGGTTTTGCCCCAACAAAAAGACTATTTGGATGATGCAAAATTGGAAGTTGAGCAGGTAGCAGGACACCAACTTCAGTCGTATCATTGGTCAGGCAACAAGGAAACCGTTCTTTTGGTCCATGGATGGGAAAGTAACACCTTCAGGTGGCGTAACCTCATCCAAAAACTCAAAGAAGCTGATTTCAATATCGTAGCTTTTGATGCCCCATCCCATGGCTATTCCACTGGTAAACTTTTATATGTGCCATTATATGAGCAGGCCCTGCATCATATGGTTAAAAAGTATGATCCCAAGTATCTTGTTGGGCATTCCGTAGGCGGTATGACCTTGATGTACAACGAGTATAAAAACCCAAACCCAGGGGTTAAAAAAATGGTGGTGATAGGCGCTCCTTCGGAGTTTCATGAAATTATGCAGCAGTACCAGGATATTTTGAAATTCAATGACCGATTTATGGGAATATTGGATAATTACATCCTTAACCGTTTTGGATTTCACATCAGGGATTTTTCCACCTCAAAGTTCGCCAAGACAAACACCAAGAAAGGCTTGCTCTTTCATGATAAATTGGATATGGTAGCACCCTATCACGCCTCCAAACAAGTCCATGCATCCTGGAAGGGAAGTAGATTGGTCAGCACTGAAGGTTTAGGGCATTCCATGCATCAGGAAGAGATCAATGATGAGATCATCAGCTTTCTTGTGGCCTAACTCCTACCATAAAAAATCCCAAACACTTTCGCATTTGGGATTTCCAAATTTTAAAAAGGGCTGACTAGAACTTTCTGTACTCCCCAGCCAAATATTGGTTGGCTTCTTCCTCTGCAAATTTTGCCTTTTCACTATCCCAATGCAAGGTTTGATTGGGGAAACGACCGGCAATCACACCTAATAGAATGGTCTCAGTCAAACGAGCAGCGTACTCAAAGGGAGCTGTACATTTGTCCTTGCCCAGGCAGGCATCAATAAATTGATGATAGTGCTTGGGTCCTTCGCTGGCATAGTTTCTAACAGGTGCTCCCAAATTTTGCTTGGCAATATCCTTGGAAATGTCCACATATTTGCCCCGAACAATTTTTCTGGGCAACTGCATAAAATGAGGCAATAGCAAACGTCCTTTTGTTCCCACGAACATAGCGCCCTGTTCTGGTAACTGACCCTCTGCCGCTACTCCAGCATCCAAAGAATTGTTGTTTTTTACAGTTTGTTTCTTTTTGCCCGCGGTCTTTGCACCTGGAAGCACCAAATCTTCATGGGCAGGAGGCATGCCTGGACCATCGTACCAAATCCACTTTAGGGTTTTACCCGTGTAGTCCGTACCGGGAAATTCGTAAGTAACTGTGTTATTTTCCGGATATCCATAACCGTTTGGTTCGCGGCATTCATTCTTAATGGTCATGGGCACATCCAAGTTCAGTGCATTATAAGGGGTGTCAAAAATGTGAACCCCCATGTCGCCCAAGGTACCGCATCCATAGTCCATTAGTTTTCGCCAGTTCCCTGGATGGTAGTATCCTTCCTTGTAGGGCCGTTCTGCCGAAGTACCCAACCAAAGGTTCCAGTCCAACTGAGCTGGCACAGGATCTTCCCCTTCCGGCTCAGCGCCGTTGTAGCCCCAAGATTTTGGACTCCATGCATGAACCGTGTGTACTTTACCAATAATACCATCCTGTATCAACAAGGTGGCTAATTTATAATCGTAGAACGAATGTACTTGTATTCCCATTTGGGTAACCAAACCTTTGTCCTCAGCCATTTTCTTCATCGCCCTGGATTCGGAGACATAATGGGTCAATGGTTTTTGACAATAGACGTGCTTGTCCTTCTCCATGGCCAACAATGAGGCAGGGGCATGGGTATGGTCTGGAGTGGAAACTATTACCGCATCAATATCATCGGCCATCTCCTCCAACATCACACGGTAGTCAAAAAATACGCGGGCTTTGGGATGTTGCTTTCGTGCCGTAGATAAATTGATGGCATCAACATCACAAAGTGCCACCACATCCACTTGTGGGTGTGATGAAATATCGTTGAGATCCGCAGCTCCCATATTGGCCACACCAATATGCGCTGTCCTAATTCGGCCATCCGGCTTTATTGCTCTTAATTTCTCATGGGCGCTTAGAAGGGAAGGTGCGGCCAATAACCCTAGGGCTCCCACACCACTTTTCTTCAGAAAATCCCTCCTATCTTGATTTGATGTCTTCTTACTCATATTATACTTTTATAAATTATTTTTTTGACGGTAATTCTTTGATTTTGATATTTCTAAAGCGAACAACATCCCCATGTCCTAAAAAGCCAATATGTCCTATGTCTTTTTTCAAACCGGGATGGTCTTTTTTATCCAAGGTTCCATTTTTGGTAGCCTCCTGTAAATCCGTATCAACAATAATGGTTCCATTGAGCACCACCTTAATTTTTGGGCCATTGACGGTTACTTCCTGAACATTCCATTCACCAACGGGTTTCAGAAAGCCTTGTTTAGCGGGAATAACCCCATAAACCGACCCATGGTATTGATAGGGCTGTAAATTGGCGTATTTATCGGCTGTATTGTCCAATATTTGGAGTTCTTTTCCAAGGTAGGCCACATCGCCTTCCAAAGGTGCGTGGATGCCCAATCCATTGTTTGCCCCTGGGGTCAACTGAAATTCGAATCTGAATACAAAATTACCGTATTCACCTTCCGTAAGAAGGTTTCCTCCACTTCCTCCCCCACTTGGATCAACTACAATATAGCCATTTTCAACACGATAGGACTGTTTGTTTCCAATCCATCCATCCAGATTTTTGCCATTGAAAAGTTCCACAAAACCCTCATCTTTTGTTGTTTGGTTTTGGGCACTGCAGGGAATTTGCGCCAAAAGACAGCACAATATTCCCAAAGAAACTATTCTTCCAATAGTGGCCATTATAGCTTTTTGATTTTAATATTTTTGAACCATATGGGGCTGGAATGATCTTGTAAGGCTATAAAACCTTTTTTGTATTTTCCATAATCAGGGGCATTATCCCACTTTCCTGAATTTTTCTTCTTGTTCCAATCCTCGGACCATGGTTGAAATTCCAACAGCTTTTTACCATTAAGCCAATGTTCCACTTTTTCTGGGGTGAACACAATTTTGGAAGAATTCCATTCCCCAACCGGATTCAATACTTTTTGGGACTCATCCGCAACGTGCATGGCATAATCGGCACCTGTTTTCTGCCAATCTTGCAACAATTCTGGGTGCTCGGCCCCAAACTGGGAATTATACCCGGTTAAATCGTGTATTTTGGCGTAATTCTCGTCATCGATTAGCTGATATTCAGGTGAAACTACTGGTGGACCGTCATAACCTTCCTTAACGTGATAAAAGATTCCGCTATTACCCCCTTCGGGGATTTTCCATTCCAGATAGAGTTCAAAATTATCGAACTCCTCAGCGCCATAAATGATGTCTTTGCCCCCTTTATAATCCTGCTCCAAACCCAGTTCTGTGTCAAATGTCAAGGCACCGTCCTTAATGGTCCAACCTGGAGGGAGTGCATCCCCATTATAGGCACGCCAACCTTCGGTACTGGTTCCATCAAAAAGATAAATCCATTTATCGGATGTTGAATTGGTTTCCTTGACAACTGTTTTTTCAGCAACAGCTTTACTTCCCACTTTACATGCGCCTACAATCAGCAGCGATACCAGAACGGCAATTTTCTTCATTTTAATTTGTAATTCAATTGGTTATAGTGACAGCTACTAAAGGTAAACACAATTGCGTGATGTGCGAATTTTTTTATACCACCAACACATCATAAACCATGAATGTTATAGAATCTTGGAATGAGCTGTTGAAGGGTTTCAAAACTCCAATTCAATTTGCACGGTTGGCCAATGCACTTTACTTTTATTACTTATGCATAACATCACACCATTTCACGTTGCCATTCCCGTACATAATCTGGCGGAATGCCGAACCTTTTATAGAGAGGTTTTAGGTTGCGAAGAAGGCCGAAGCAGCGACCATTGGGTAGATTTTAATCTTTTTGGTCACCAGTTGGTCATTCATTACAAACCAAAATCCGAGTCATCTTTACACACCAACCCCGTGGATGGCAAAAATGTGCCCGTTCCGCATTACGGCGTTGTATTGCCCTGGGAAGTCTTTGAAAGCTTCTCCAACACTTTGAAACAAAAAGCAGTGGATTTCATTATTGAGCCCTATATCCGATTTAAGGGAGATGTAGGTGAACAAGCCACCATGTTTTTTTTAGACCCAGCTGGAAACGCCTTGGAGTTTAAAGCCTTTAAGGATATGTCACAACTTTTCGCAAAATAACCAAAACCATTTCCATGACCAACCGATTAAACCACCTTGTCTTTCCAGCTTACATGCTGGCTTTTTGCCTATTGTTACTGAATTGCAAACCCAAAGTCGCGGACAAAGCACAACCGGAAGAGCAAATCCAAACACAAGCTGAAGGCCCCTGGGTTCATTTGTTCAACGGTAATGATATCGAGAACTGGACGGTTAAAATCCATCACTATGAGGTGGGCGATAATTTTGGAGATACTTTTCGGGTAGAGAATGGCATGATCAGAGTCCGCTACGATAATTACGAAGGTGACTTTAATGAACGCTACGGCCATTTGTATTACAATACCCCATATTCCCATTACCACCTAAGCATGGAATATCGTTTTGCCAGCCCATGGTACGATACGGCCCCGAGCTATACCGTGCTCAACAGTGGACTTATGTTCCATTCCCAAGATCCGCGTACCATGCCCAAGGAACAGGATTGGCCCATATCGGTAGAGATGCAGTTTCTGGCGGAGGTCAATGAAGGGGAAGCTCGGCCCACTGGAAATATGTGTTCTCCTGGCACAGATGTTGTTTTTGAAGGCAAAATAGATCCAAGACATTGTATCAGCTCTACCAGTAAGACCTATAAACCCAATGAATGGGTCAAGGCAGAGCTCATTGTACATGGGGATTCCTTGGTCACACACATCATTAATGGGGAAAAGGTTTTGGAATATACCCATCCACAGATAGGTGGCGGCGTAGCCAACAGATATGACGAAAGCATAAAAATTGACGGAAAGCCTTTAAAAGAGGGGTTTATTGCGCTTCAAAGTGAAGGTCAACCCATAGATTTCCGTAATATCAAGCTCAAAGTTTTGGAACCTTAATTGGTTAGACCAGGGAAATTCCCTTTTTCCGCACCCAGAAATAGGCAAAAAACATGTTGGGTACCCAGCATAACCAGGCCACAATTTTATAGGCAATTAAAAACTCTCCGAAAGCCAGGGTCAAAAGTGGCAACCAGATACGTAGGGTAACAGCCGCAAAACAGGCTGCGTAGCTGTAAATCATCATGCCTTGATGCAGCCCCAAATCTTTGGCCCTAATCGCGAAATAAGCTTTGAGGGTCGTATACAACCAAACCAATCCCAAGCCAATAAAACCCAAAGAGGTAATCCAACCCCCAGTGGCGTAAAACCCAATATAAACTGCACAAACCCCACTGATCAATGCAGAAAGCACGTAGATTTTGCCCAAGTTCCTATGAAGTTTTAATTTTCGAGATCTTAGTTTTTTGCTGAACTGCGACCATCCGGTCAAAAGCGCTATCCCACCAAAGGTGATATGGCCGTAAAATCCAATGTTCCAAAGATGATTATCCAAAAGTGTCGAAGCCTTGCCCAGTAAAAGGCCAAATGGTTCCGAAGTTACCCAATACAAAACGGGATAAAACCCTACTCCTATGGCCAAAAAGGCAAATACAACCCACGCGATTTTGTTTCTAGTTGTGCCAGACATCTCAGTTGATTTGGATACAATTTATCGAATAAATGCTTGAAAAAATAAGATTGGCCGGGACAATCCGTTATATTTTAAGTTGAACAGGCATTTTTTAAGCCCAAATCGTGAATTATGAAAACTGTTCTGTTGTTTATCACGCTTCTTTTTTCTTCCCTGGCCCTTTCAAGTTGCACCAACGATGAAGGTGACAATGATTTGGATTTTTTGACTCCTGACGAGGAAGAAAACCAAATGGTCAATGCTGAAAACGAACAAGGAATAAAAGCATAAAAAAGCCTTAGCAATTGCTAAGGCCTCTTAGTTTGGATTTGGATATTTTCTATTTGAATCCCATATCCTTCAGTTTCTCATCCATATTATCAGAAATCTCGGAGAATCGACTTTCATACCTAGGATTTCCTGCGCAGGAAGTTGCTATGGCCACCCAATCTGAGGACCAGGAGGAGGCTCTCATTAGCATTTCGCTGTATTGTTTGTCCGAAAGCGCTGCAGCTGGATTATCCTTGTACTTCCCCAAAAATTCAAGATAATCATCCGTCCACTCTTCATAGGACGCCAAGAAATCATCGCAATCCTTAATCGCTTCAGCGGAATCTGAACTATCCGAATGGGAATCCCCGACTTCTATCGTATCGGACTTACTTTCTTCGGAATCGGTCTTCTTTTTGCAAGAAAGTCCCATAAGCAGTAAACAGGACAGGATGGCTATCATTTTTTTCATAACCTGTTGATTTTGAAGTTTGTTTAATTGTTTGATGCTCCTTTAAAGGTACATTTAATTGTGCAAAACAAACTCAACCCTCCTGTTCATGGCCCAAGCATTTTCATCGTTCCCGAGGCTTACTGGTTTTTCTTCGCCAAAGCCCTTGCTGGCAAGTCGGTACCTTTTGATTCCTTTGGAAACCATATAATTCTTTACGGCCCCAGCCCGATTTTCAGAGAGGGTTAAGTTGGATTCGTTGCTGCCATTGGAATCTGTGTGACCTTCTATGGTAACCTCCATATTGGGATGCTCCTTCATCATCTTCACAATCTTGTCCAAAGAAGGATACGATTCCGGTTTGATGTCGTATCTGTCCACGTCAAAATAGATATCCCGGACAACTATGCGGCCGTTGGTCACGATCCTATCATAAAGCGGTAGTCCTTCCTTTGCAATCATAAAATAATTGATTCGAGCCTTGGTATGTCCATCGCCCCTTGTAGATCCCGGAGACAGGGTATACAAGCTCAAATGGGTGAATTCCCTAATGTTTATATCTGGATTGTTCACCAATTGCTGCCCGTTTACAAAGACCTTTAGGTTTCCTCTGTTAAAGGAGATTTGGGAAGTAAACCATCCGGGTGACTGCTTCCCTGCCATATAGGCCAAAGATTCCGATCCAGGTGCCACATTGGTTCCCCTGAGGTAAATGGTATAGGCAGGTCTGCTACTTCTGGAGCCGAACAATTGGATAACATAGGCCTCGTTGCCTTGCTGCCAAAAATGGTGTTCCAATTCTATTTTAAAAGACTCCCCCAAATAATCGTCTTTATCAAAAGTTGGCTTGATCTCACTTCTGGAAGATACCATCTGCACTACGCCATCTTTTCTATTTCCCGAAATAAAATGTCCGTTTTCAACGGTTCCATCCACCTGAGTCCATTTGCTGGGGAATTCCCCTGGTTTCTCATTATCAAAATTGTCGAAAAAGAGTAAGTTGCTCCGATCTATAAAATGTGGATTGATTTTGCTTTTGCCTGAAGCCGTGATGTATTCGTCCGTGCGGCCATCTTCTTTTTCGGATTTTTGCTTGTTACCATTAAGCCCTTCATCCATCACTTCCGCAGCTTTATCTTCCACTTGCTTTTTGACTTTCCTAAGAAGTTTCTGCCCTTGTACGCCATAGCAGGTCAGGAATAGTACCGACAGTATGACCATTTGTATTGATTTTAATGTTCCCATGTTGAAAATATTTATGTTGTTATTCCAAATATCTGATTTAGAACAACTTGCATCAATCGCCCAAAAGAGGTATTTCCAAATGGCTTATAATCAAATCAGGTTCTGCTTGATGGCCTTATAGATGGCCTCCGCCCTGTTTTTTACGTGAAGTTTGCTATAGATGTTTTTGATATGCGTCTTTACGGTATGTGGACTTAAAAAGATGTCTTTGGCAATATCCTTATAGTTTAAACCCTGACCCAACATCTCCAGTATTTCCATTTCGCGACTGCTAAGGGGGTTTTGAATCACCCGAAAAGAATTGATGATTCTCCTTGCAATCTTACTGCTCATGGGCGACCCTCCCAGATACACTTCCCGAATGTGGTCCAATAGGCTGGATGGACTGGTTTCTTTAAGTAGATACCCCGAAGCACCTGCGCATAAAGACTTGAAAATGGAATCATCGTCGGATTGTACGGTGAGCATGATAAAATCGATTTCCGGGTTTTCCGATTTCAGTTTACGGGTCACTTCGATACCTGACTTTCCCGGAAGGTCAATATCCATAAGCACAATATCCACGGGAAGGTTTCCTATGGAAGCCAAAGCCGATTCACCATCAGGAAAAGCATATTTACAAGTAAATCCCGGTGAGCCGTCAATAATCATGCAAAGGGCCTGACGAATCTCATTATCGTCCTCCACAATCGCCAAATGTATGGTCTGCTCCATGATACTCCTACAAGTTAATCAACTTGTCAAGAATTTGTATCCCCCGTATGGGGTATTCTATCCAATCGGATGATGGTTCCCTCAGCGGAAGACAATATCTCCAGTTCTGCCTCAATTTTGGCAGCACGGACCCTCATATTCTTCAATCCCCTTCCCTTGGACTTTTGGGCAACATTAAAACCGACCCCATTGTCCATGAATTCCAAAGTGGACCAATCGTTATGACAAATGAGGTTTAACTGAGCCTGTGTGGCTTTGGCATATTTTAGGCTATTGGTCATGGCTTCCTTGAAAATCATGATAGCTTGTTTCTTGCTTTTGGGGCTGAGTTGTTTGGCCTCCAATCCTGGAATGAGGGGACTGGACGTGAAGGTCACTTGGCTTTTATCAAAAAACTCCTCGCCAAAATCCTTAAGACGGATAAATGTATCCTCAAGACTGTCCTTTTGTGGATCAATTACCCAAAGTAAATCCCTGAACCCCCCGGAAAGGCCTTTAAGATTGTTCCTAATCTTGTTGAAAAAGGGTAAGGGATCTTTATTTTCTTCCAGTTGGCGCTGTGCCATTTCCAAAAAGAGGGAAATCTTGGTGATCATGGAACCCAATTCATCATGAAAATCGGCTGCATTATCTTTTCGCAACTGTTCGCGTTCTTCCATCAATGCTTGTTCCAATTGCGCTTTTTGTTCCAACTCCCGTTCTTTTTTTCCAATGCGCAAGAGGTAAAAGAATCGTAATATTCCAGCTAAAAGCAGCACGTACAATACATATGCCCATGTAGACCTCCAAAATGGTGGAGCTATGGAAAAATTGAGGGTTATGGGACTCTCTGACCATTTGCCTACGGAATTGCTCCCATCCAAAACCAACTGATAATCCCCCGGGGGAAGATTGTAGTATGTTAACTCAGGATTGGCTCCAGTGAAGACCCAAGCGTCATCTCCAGGTAATAATTTGTGTCTATATTCAAGATTTTCAGGTTGGGTAAAATCCAGGGCTCGGTAATCTATTCTTATCGTATTTTCCTTATGTGATAAAATAATTTCCCTGTTATCCCCACCATTGGGTATCGAAGTGAAGCCATGGGTTCCCTTTTGCATTACCTCGGAAGCTATGAGCACCAAATCAAAATCCACATCTTGGGTTTCGGTAAAATGGTTCCCTATTACACTTATCCCCTCCCTACTCCCAATAAAAACATTGTTCCATTTATCAATCCAAATGGAATTTCTATAGGGAATATTGTCTGCCAAACCTGTTTGGGAGGTATAGTGCTGGCGTTCCTTAAATTGATTGCTTTCCACATCATATCTCGCTCTAAGCACGCCATTGGTGGTACAAACCCATAAAAACCCCTTGGAATCTTCCTGTATGCCCAGAATGTATTCCGAAGGTAATCCCTCCGCATGTCCAAACTGATAAAATCCATTGATATCTGGCCTGTATAGGTTTAATCCCCGTTGTGTGGCTATCCAGAGCCTATCCCCGCTATCCCTAAAAATTTTTTTGACGGAATTATGGCTCAAACCTTCAAATTTGCCGAATGAATGGGTATAATTCTCAAAATACCCCTTGTTTTCCCCCTTCGGAAGCCGGCTAACTCCATTGAACGTGCCTATCCACAAATTGCCCGCTCCATCCCATTCCAAATCCATAGCCTGGGAATTAACCAGACTATTGGGGTTATCCTCTTCGGAAGTAAAGACCTCAATCTCGGGTTTCCTAAAATTTCCTTCGGGAAGAATCATCCGAACCAGTCCAGTGTAGTTTCCGACCCAAAAGGTGTCTTTTGCAATTTCCAGGACATCATAAGACCAATTGGAAGGCAGACCATCGGATTTATCAATTTTGTGGAATGGACCCGGACGCTGTTCCCTGTCCAATTGGGTGACAAAAAGCCCACCATCCGCACCAATCCATAGTCTGTTTTGGCTGTCGATGTTAATATCTCGCGAAAGTTGCATATCCCCATCCTCAAAGACTAAATGTGCTTCCGGGCATTTTCCCTCCAACACCTCTTGTTTTTTTATGCGATAAAGTTTGGTGGAGGTGGTGATCCACAAATTGGACTTTTGGTCTTCCTTAATGGAATATATTCCATAAAAGTCCGACAAACAATCCGCTTTATACCTCGGAGGGAACACCAGGACTTCCTCCCTTGTCCTACTTAATTTGTAAAGGCCATTGGTGTTGGTGATCCAAATGTTGCCCTGCTTGTCCTCAAATACGGATTTGGAATTTCCCGACATGTTCAACAAACCGTTTTTGGATATTACGGATTGCTCCAATAAACGTCCTTCTTGGTATCGATATTTTTTAAAGTTTTTCTTCCAAGTGGCAGCCCATATATCCCTATTGGGCGTAATCATAAAGTTTTCAATGAAATGCTCTTCCAGTTCCTTCCCGCTTTCATCCAAAAACTTGCTTATTCTCATGGAATGGCTACCATCAATGACACCTTTCAAAATACCTTTGTTGGATTCCACCAGCATAATCGAATCATTGTATTGCCTAAAGCCAAAAAAATCCAAGGTTTCCACATCTTGTAAACCACCCAGCAACAGGGTCTTTACCTTTTTGAATTGAAAATCTTGATGGGAATCCATAACAAAAGGGCCATTTTTGGCAGCTATCCATAACCTACCTTTATGGTCCTCCGTAATACGCCAAATGGTAGTCTTTGAAACGGAAGCTTTACCTTCTCCATCAAAAAAATGAGTGGCTTTCTTGGATTTTTCCACCAGAAAAAGCCCTCCGTAGGTTCCAATCCACAGGTTTTCATTCCGGTCTTCAAAAACGTTGAGCACATAATCCTGGCTATCAGTGGGTTCATCCAACAACTGGAAATACCTGATGCTATCGCCCTGCATTAGATGAAGCCCCTTGGCCGTGCCGATCCACATTTTGCCATCCTTAGCTTGGATTAGGGAGGTAATTTTGTTGTCCCTCAACCCAAGGGTATCCTTTAAGGAAGCCAGATAAGGGTTGAATTTCTTGCCATCAAACTTGTAGAGTCCATTGTTCCCCGCAACCCAAATAAATCCCTGTTGGTCTTGGATAACATCATTGACAATCCGCGAAGGTAATCCACTGTCATCAGCATATCGGGTGGTGTGATAACGTTGGCCAAAGAGGTTGGGACCAGGCACAAAGAACAAGGCCGTGAGAAAGGTTGAAAGATACGCCCTCATGGCGGTCGGATTGAATTAGTTTTATGCTAAATATAGCATATTAATCCGCTTGCCCTGAGGTGGATAAGCTAGTTTTTCATCTGATGCCTTTCCCTTGCCAATAAGGTGTTTTTGAGCAACATGGCAATGGTCATTGGCCCTACACCACCAGGTACGGGGGTAATATAGGAGGCCTTTTGACTAACTCCGTCAAAATCCACATCACCAGTAATGTAATAGCCCCGCTCCCTAGATTCATCTGGGACTCGGGTTATCCCCACATCAATAATGACTACCCCATCTTTGACCATATCGGCTTTCAAGAAATTGGGAACCCCAAGTGCCGAAACCACAATGTCTGCTTGTAGGGTGAGACTCTTTAGATCCTTGGTTCTACTATGGGTAATGGTTACGGTGGAATCTGCTGCCTTTCCTTTTTGGCTCATCAAAATACTGATAGGCCTACCCACGATGTGGCTTCTTCCAATAACAACAGTATGCTTGCCCGAGGTATCCACATCATACCTGCGCAACAGCTCCATAATACCAAAGGGAGTGGCAGGAATGAAGGATTCCATATCCAAGGCCATTTTTCCAAAGTTGGTGGGATGAAAGCCATCCACATCCTTATCTGGATCCACAGCCATGAGCACTTTTTGCTCGTCTATATGTTTGGGAAGGGGTAATTGAACTATATATCCGTCAATGTCAGGATTTGCATTGAGTGCATGAACCTGACTCAATAATTCTTCTTCTGAGGTTTCTTCCGGAAGATGGATCAAGGTAGACTCAAAGCCAATTTTTTTGCAGGAGCGCACTTTGCTCCCAACATAGGTGAGGCTAGCGCCATCATTTCCCACCAAAACTGCAGCCAAATGAGGTACTTTTTCACCCCGTTCCTTCATTTGCGCCACTTCAATGGCTATTTCGTCTTTTATTTGGTTGGATACTTTTTTTCCATCAAGGATTTCCATGGGTTGGTTATTGGTGTTTGGTGTTTGGTGTTTGGTGTTTGGTGTTTGGTGTTTGGTGTTTGGTGTTTGGTGTTTGGTGTTTGGTGTTTGGTGTTTGGTGTTTGGTGTTTAAAAGTTATCTCATGTTCTGCATCATCTGCATCATCTTTTTGCCACCACCACCTTGCATCATCTTCATCATTTTGCTCATCTGCTCAAATTGTTTCAACAACTGGTTGACTTCTTGTATGGTACGTCCGCTTCCAGCCGCAATTCGCTTTTTTCGGCTTGCATTCAATTTGGATGGGGTAGATCGCTCATCAGGGGTCATGGAGTGGATAATAGCTTCTATATGCTTAAAAGCATCATCATCGATATCCAACCCTTTTAGAGCCTTTCCTGCTCCAGGAATCATTCCCATGAGGTCCTTCATGTTCCCCATTTTCTTGATTTGCTGGATCTGACTCAGAAAATCGTCAAAACCGAAACGGTTCTTGGCTATTTTCTTTTGGATTTTCCGCGCTTGCTCCTCATCAAATTGCTCCTGAGCCCGTTCCACAAGGGAAACCACATCACCCATCCCCAGAATCCTATCGGCCATACGTGAAGGATGGAAAACATCAATGGCTTCCATCTTTTCACCTGTTCCGATAAATTTGATAGGCTTGTCTACAACAGACTTAATGGATATGGCTGCACCCCCGCGGGTATCACCATCCAACTTGGTCAAAATAACCCCATCAAAATTAAGGATGTCATTAAATGCTTTGGCAGTGTTTACAGCATCCTGTCCCGTCATGGAATCGACCACAAAAAGCGTTTCCTGGGGTTCAATGGCCTTATGAATATTGGCAATCTCGGTCATCATTTGCTCATCCACGGCCAAACGACCCGCGGTATCGATGATTACCACATTGCAACCGATGGATTTAGCATGCTTTACCCCAGCTTTGGCAATGGCCACGGGGTCGTTATTTTCCCGATCAGAGTATACCTCAACACCGATTTGCTCCCCAACTACATGAAGCTGGTCAATCGCTGCAGGGCGATATACATCACAGGCAACCAATAGCGGTTTTTTGCTCTTCTTATTTTTAAGATAATTGGCCAATTTTCCGGAAAAGGTGGTTTTACCCGAACCTTGTAATCCGGACATTAGCACCACGGAAGGGTTCCCCGACAAATCAATTTCCTCAGCGTCACCCCCCATCAATTGGGTAAGCTCATCCTTAACAATCTTAACCATGAGCTGACCAGGCTGTAAGGTGGTCAACACGTTTTGCCCCAAGGCCTTTTCCCTTACTTTATTGGTAAACTCTTTGGCAATCTTAAAATTGACATCGGCATCCAACAAGGCCCTTCGGACCTCTTTCACAGTTTCCGCTACATTGATCTCTGTTATTTGGCCGCGTCCCTTGAGGACGTGAAGTGCCTTGTCCAGCTTTTCACTTAAATTATCGAACATGTGTTCCCGTCATTTAAAAGGAGGGACAAATTTAAGAATAAAAAGAAAAGGACGGCTTTGGGGAGAGCCGTCCTTTTCAAAAAAAGATAGGGGAAAATCTTATAATTTCTCGAAAACTAAAGTTTCGGTGGAATTTTCATCCTCGTGAACCAATTCTATACGATTGGCGGTCACGGATTCAATGTACCAATCATCGGTAATATCATTGAATTTACCATCGTGGTCAAAGCTGAGGAAGAATTTTAAATAGTTATCATCTCCTCTTAAAACTCTCCAAACACCTTGGATGATCGGATTGTCGTTTTCGTCCACGTTTACTTGATGCATTTCATTGAAGTAGAAGTCCAAACCGGCAAAATCCTCGGTCTTGTTCATATCATCTTCTTCATACAAGGCCACTACCCAAGTACCATCTTTCATAGCACTTCTGATTTCGGTAACATCCCCGTCATTGGCGTTATCATCACACACTCGAAGCAAGGTTAATTCATAGTCCACTTCCTCCACTTCAAACTTCAATCTATGGTCGTCCAAGTCCCTTAAAGGCCATTCAAAGCTAACACCTGGCTCATCACCCATAGTGATCAGTAAGGATAGAACACCTTCGTTGTTTTCTCCAATTTCCCAAGTTCCTTCGGAAGTATTTACCCCGTTGCTCAAGGTTACAACACCTTCTGGCAAGAATTTGAATTCCCAACCTAGCAATCGGTCAATTTCCTCTCCTTGGTTTTTCACCTTTTTGATAACCCATTCGCACTCCTTCAAGATTTCGCGCAAGGTATCAGGTCCTGGTAGATCATCTTCACAAAGTTGCTTAAGAATGATCTTGTTACCGTTCTCATTGTACAATTTGATGGTATGATCACCAATTTCGTACACTAACCACTCCAAGTTAAAGTCAACCAAAGTTTCAAACTCCAAGGTCAATAGCGGTCCACGATCGGTAAAACTACTGCTCCAAGTTCCTTCCACAATATTTCCAGAACCATCGGTAACTGTTACACCACCGCCTTCAAAGAACTTAATGATACGAGCATAGTACTGATCAGTCTGGTTTACCTCATCACGAACCACCTCCATTATTTTCCATGGACATTGGGTCAAACAGAAATCGAACCTTTCTTCATCAAAGTCGTCATCGTTATAATCATTGTCGTCATCCTCATCACACTCATCTTTGGCCAATTCCAATGCTCGGGCCAATTCTGCATTGCTATCCACAACGATTTCGGTACCGTCATATTTTTTCAAAGTAATTGGGAACTGGATGCTCACTAAATCATCACCTTCCAATCCTTTAAAGAATCTTCTCAACTGCTCATCACTCTCAACGGTAACCTCACCGGTCTGTTGCTCATTGATGTCAAAAGTGTATAAGGTGATAGGATATACAAAGTCGATACATTCAATGTCATCATCATCTCCACCTTCCTTACATTCGGCAGCCAATTCACGCAGTTGTTCAACGTTCTCGATAACTACTTCGGTAAAATCAGCCAGAGTAATTGTAATAGGGAAAATAATTTCAAGGATATCATCGTCAATATCCACTTCATCAAAAATATCTTCGATAGTGTGAAGGTCCTCACGGGAATCAATGCTCACTTCAATACCGTTTACTTCAACGGTGTAAGGAAACTTAAGTGCTATACAACTGGCACCATCCACAATATTGTCAAAAGAACCATCATTGGATGATGTTTTCTCAATTAGCAAAGCAGTGGAAGAATCTGCCTGGATGGTCTCATTTTCAGTACCACCTGTCACCTCTTCAAATTCATCTTGACAGGAGGTAAATGTAAGGGCCAATAGCACAAAGCCTGCATACATTAAGTTTATCAACTTTTTCATAACGATTTGGATTTTTAGTTAGAATTCAATCTTAAAACAACTCACCGATAAAAAACCCTACTTCATCTTTGTTTTTTTTCAAATATCTTTGGTCAAAACAAAACCTCCTAAATGGACAACGTTTGCGAAGAGCAGGTTTTTAGCTCTGTTTTCAAGGCTAATTCCAAAACGGTATTCAACTATATATATTATAAGTTTGGCAACGAGGAGAAGGCACATGATGCTGTGCAGGAGGCTTTTGTGAAACTTTGGGAGAATTGCGCCAAGGTGGTGCCGGAGAAGGCCAAATCCTATTTATATACAGTGGCCAACAATCTGTATCTAAATGTGCTCAAGGCAGAAAAGGTTAGATTGAAGTATGCTGCCCCCACTTTGGAACACTCCAATGAGTCCCCTGAGTTCTTGATGGAAGAACAACAGTACAAGGAAAAATTGGACAAAGCCCTGAATGATTTACCTGAAAACCAGCGCACCACCTTTTTATTGAATCGAATAGATGGTAAAAAATACGCCGAAATTGCAGAAATGGAAGGGGTGAGCGTAAAAGCAATAGAAAAACGGATGCACTTGGCACTAAAAACCCTTAGGGAACAGATCGATGGTATTTAATTTTAAATTGAAAATGTTTAATTGTAAATAAAAAAATTGGCATTCGCCATCCAATTGATTGAAACAATTAAGCATTAAGAATTAATAATTTAAAATTTAAGAAGTAGGGTAAATTGGAAGTGAGTTGTTATTAATGTGTAAAGCATAGAAATCATGCAAGAGAATTATTTGGCAAAATGGCTTAGCGGAGAGCTTTCTGAAGCGGAGCTATCGGAGTTTAAAAAGTCCGATGCCTATGCTTCCTACAATAAGCTCAAGGAGGTTTCCAGCACCATGGAAGCCCCCGAATTCAATGCGGACCAAGCTTTTCAAAAGCTTATGGACGAGCGCATTGGAGCCGCCCCAAAAGTGGTTGCACTGCACCCGTTCAAGAAGTTCTTGCGCGTGGCAGCGGCCATTGCTATCTTGTTGACAGGCTCTTATTTCTATGTAAACACTTTGGATGAATCCGTTACCACACAATTGGCGGAACGCACCGAAGTAGTTCTTCCTGACAATTCGGAAATCCTTTTAAATGCAGACTCCAGAATTTCTTACAGTGAAAAAAATTGGGATGAGGAAAGAAATGTAGCCCTTAAAGGTGAGGCTTTCTTTAAGGTGGCCAAAGGAAAAAAATTCACGGTTTCCACCAATCATGGAACTGTGGCCGTCCTGGGTACCCAATTCAATGTGGAAAACAGGGAAGGCTTTTTTGAAGTGACCTGTTTTGAAGGTTTGGTCAGTGTGACCTACAACAATACGGAAACCCAATTGCCTGCAGGTAGTTCATTTGTGGTGATCGGGGGTCAAATAGTGGATGCCCAAAAACCCATTACCGCACAACCTAGCTGGGTTAACAACGAAAGCTCTTTTGAGCGCATTCCATTGGAATTTGTACTTAATGAACTGGAGCGTCAGTTCAATATAAAGGTAAATACACAAAATGTTGATAAGAATCTGTTATTTACAGGAACTTTTAGCAACACAGACTTAAATATGGCGTTAAAAAGTATAAGCACCCCATCTCGAATGAATTACAAACTTGAGGGCGATAATGTACTTTTCTATGCTGAAAAGACTCCTTAGCAGCCAATTAGGCCTCTTCTTGGTGTTTATACTTCTCCTGACCCCAAATCTAAGCGCACAGGTAGAATCTGGAACACCTGCAACCCTTGTGGCCTATATCAAGACCCTTGAAGAAAAGTTCGACATTAAGTTTTCCTATATCCATGAGGACTTGGAAGGCATTACCATCGCTGTTCCCAACAATCTGGTGGCCTTACAGGATATCCTGGATTTCATTGGTTCCGAGCTCCAAATAAAATCCCAGAAGCTTAACGACCGTTATTACACTCTTAGCAAAAATACCTTGGTCCGTGTCTGCGGACAGGTTTTGGACAATTTTGCGGAAAATAACATCCCAGGTGCCACAGTAGAGGTCTTTGGAACCGAAATTGCCCAAGCTACAGACCCTGATGGCTCATTTCTGTTAACCGATATTCCCAGAAATGCAACCCTAAAAATTCGATATTTGGGTTTTAATACCAAGTATGTAACGGTTGAAGAGTTGATGAAAAAAGGTGGTTGCCCCAAAATCTTGTTGGCTCAGCATTACGAGCAACTCCAAGAAGTGGTGGTTTACCAGTTCCTGACTACCGGTATTATCAAGGAAACCGATGCCAGCATCACCCTAAATACAGCAGATTTTGGCATTTTGCCCGGCTTAATTGAACCGGACATTCTTCAAACCGTGCAAGCGCTTCCTGGAATTAAGAGTATTGATGAGACCGTATCGGATATAAACGTTCGCGGGGGAACCAACGACCAAAACCTCATTTTGTGGAATGGTATCAAAATGTACCAATCAGGGCACTTTTTTGGTTTGATTTCTGCCTTTAACCCTTACCTCACGGATAAAATCACCGTTTTTAAAAATGGCACGCCCTCTGAGTTTGGCGATGGGGTAAGTAGCGTTATAAAAATGGAGACCAGCAATGAGCTTACGGACTATTTTGTAGGCGGGGCGGGATTTAACTTCATTAGTGGGGATATCTATGGTCAAATTCCAGTTACCCAAAGACTTGGACTCCAATTTTCCGCACGGCGTTCCACTACTGATTTTTTGAACACCCCTACCTACAACAAATTTTTCGACCGAGCATTCCAGGACAGTGAAGTCACCAATGCAAATAATGTGGTCATAGATGATGAAATTCTTCGCAATGAGAATTTCTTCTTTTATGATTTTACGGGCAAACTGCTTTATGACATCAATGATTATCACCAGTTACGCCTGAATTTTATCGGAATGGCCAATAACCTCGACTATACGGAAACCAACCTTACCGATGTTGAGAGCACCAACAGTATCCTGGATCAGACCAACATTTCTGTTGGGGGGCAATTGCATAGCGATTGGACCAATAATTTCTCATCTAATCTAAACCTGTATTACACCAAGTATGTTTTGGATGCCGAGAGCATTTTTGCCAACCAAATACAACTGTTGTTGCAACGGAACGAGGTGTTGGAGACCGCTCTTAAGCTGGATACCAAGTACAAATTGACTGATAATTTTGAGTGGAACAACGGTTATCAATACATAGAAACGGGAATTGCCAATACCACTATCATTAACCAACCAAATTTTAAAAGCGAAATCAAGGGAGTAGTGCGAATCCATGCGCCTTATTCAGGGGTTGGCTACAAAACCGATGACCTTAAATTTGCTGGAAGAGCGGGAGTGCGCCTAAACTACATGGAAAATCTGGGAACCTTTACCAAATTTTTGGTGGAACCTCGATTAAATTTGAGCTATGCCTTTGCCCCAAATTTCAGAATGGAGGTTCTCGGCGAATTTAAAAGTCAATCGACAAATCAGGTGATTGACCTGGAACAAAACTTTCTTGGGATAGAAAAAAGACGCTGGATTTTATCTGATGATGACACGTTGCCCATCACTCAAAGTAAGCAAGGATCTCTAGGTGTCAACTACGATACCAACAAATTTTATATTGGACTGGAAGGGTTTTACAAAAAAGTGGATGGTATCAGTACCAGTACACAAGGGTTTCAAAACCAAAACCAGTTTGATGGCGAAATCGGGAGTTACGATGTCAAGGGGATGGAATTTCTCGTCAATAAAAAGGGAAACAATTACAGTACTTGGCTGAGCTATACCTACAACAAAAACGACTATACTTTTGAGACTATCATCCCCAACAGTTTCCCCAACAACCTGGATATTAGGCACACCCTTACCTTTGCGGGAACCTACACCTACAACAACCTCAAATTGAGTCTTGGCGTCAATTATAGGTCTGGAAAGCCCTTTACGGAGCCACAAGATGGGGATTTGGCAGTGGACACTTCTGTTTTTCCCGCCCAAATCAACTACAAGGAACCCAACAGCAGTAGATTGGACGATTATTTCAGGATGGATGCATCAGCCATCTACAAGTTCAATATCAGCCAAAGAATAAAAGCCAATGCGGGCGTGTCCTTGCTGAACATGACCAACCGAAAAAACAGCTTGAACAAATACTACCGTCTCACGGAGGAGAATCAGGTTGAAACAGTGGAAAATATCTCCTTGGGCCTTACCCCAAACGTTAGTTTTAGGGTCAATTTTTAACAGCGGGAATCTTTACTTATTTATGTTGGGACGGCACTTTCTTTTTAAGATAGGCCTGTACCTCCTCCGGATTATCCGTGTTGATGTAGTTTACTCCCCAAGATATTAATTTGTCCCAAGCGTTTTCCGTATCAGGTGTTGCCCAAAAACGAATTGGTCTTGAAAAATTCCGGGCATTTTCCACAAATTCGTTCACCTTTTTTTCATCCTTTTCAGAAATGTCTTCTGTCCCGTTCCACTTGGAGAAATTCCTGAAACTGGTGCTGATCATAGCCACTTTAGACCACATTTGCTCCGGCATTCCTGATATGTCCTGACAATCAAACAGGATAAAATCAGGATAGTTGGAATAGTCCTTCTCCTGAGGGCGATTACCTGAGATAACAATGGAAACCCCTGTTTTGTTGTAAGGCTTCAAATAGGACTTGTATTTTTCCAAAAGTTCAACAATAGCCTTCAGACTTGTATAGGCCTCTGACTTAACATCAATCATCAATTGAAAATCCATAGACCCCCGCCCATACATTTGTTCCGCTCTTTTTAACGGGAGCAAATAGACAGTTTCCAAGGTTCTTTCAGGAAGGATATTTTCTTCTTCATGGGCCACAAAAAGCTCGCCTTCAATTAAGAACACATCTGCTTCAATAGATTTTGCGCCAGCGGAAAAAGCATCCCAAAAGGGAATTCTTTGTTCATAATCGTTATGGGAGTGAATACCGATGTTTTTCTGGGCAATTCCAACGGTAATGACGCACTGAAAAAACAGGAGTGCAACCCAAGTCGTATGTTGATAATAATTCGTCAATTCGAGTGGTTTTCTAGGGTTCTACCCTGAAAAATTATATCGAGAATTGGAATTTTAAAATAAAACCCTTGTTCTCGATACTTTTTCCTTCGGAAAAAACTCGAACTGACGGTTTTTTGAATCACGGAAGCTACAAATTTGCAACGGGCTAATACAATCTGTGTCAATCTCATATATGTCAAATCAATTCCATATTGAACATCCTTTTAACCGTATCGTATAACTCTGAATACTCAGATTTAAATTGTTTTGGGCTTTCCACAAAATTCTCCGCCATTACGGCAAAGAATTCATAGAAATTGGTCATTCCATAATCCCTAAAGTAGTCCGTTTTTGATAGGGTATCCTGAAACTCCCTGGATTCAAAAATATTTTTGATTTGTATCAAACCCACTTTGAATCTGCGAGCTTCCCAGGAAGCTTTTTTTCTGGTTTCGAACATCAACGCATGCGCCACTTCATGAATGCCAAGATTCCTATTGTCATTGGGTATACTGAATCCCTTGGCTAAGTCTTCCGCAGAAAAAACCAAGATTCTCAAGTTTGGGTTGTACTCTCCAATATGATGACTTTTTCCGATTCTGGAGTAATATTGATCAGGATAAATGACAATTCTTGAAATAGATCTCTCAAACCTGAAATCGTTCATCCCCATGGTCAATAAAATAGCCGATGCAGAAACATACGCCTTAATTTCCTCCTTGTTCTCTATATCCCCATAAAAGACAAAGGGTTTTTTGGATTTGAACCAGGCAAAGCGTTTCAAGAAGATCTTGCGTTCCTTATCATTGAATTGCCGATACGGCAATAGAAAACTACTGATAAAATTTCGTTCCCGTGCCGTAATCCGTCGAACAGGATGAAATACATTATAAAAAGTGAATCGCTCACCAAAAAATTGCTGATAACCTACCCGGGCAAAAACATACAGCAAACCAACCGCTAAAACAAGCGCAGCGATTTCTTTTTGTGTTGGTGTAAGCCCTAGTCCATCCATTACATCCGTTCGGGAACATCTATCCCCAATAGCCTAAAGGCCAACTGAATGACCTCCCCTACTTTACTGGATAACTGTACCCTAAAATGCTTTTTGTTTTCGTCAGGTTCTCCCAAAATGGAAACCTGCTGGTAGAAGGAGTTGAACTCCTTAACGAGGTCGTATGTATAATTGGCAATTAATGCCGGACTATAATTTTCCGCTGCCAATTGTACCGTTTCCGGAAACAACTGGATTTGCTTGAGCAATTCCTTCTCTTTTTCGTGCAAGCTCAAAGAGGTCTCGACTGCGCTCGACCCGACATCTTCCGCTTTTCGCAAAATAGATTGAATCCGAGCGTAAGTGTATTGGATAAACGGCCCGGTATTCCCTTGAAAATCCACCGACTCTTCCGGGTTAAATAGGATTCGTTTTTTGGGATCCACTTTTAGGATGTAATACTTAAGTGCCCCAAGTCCAATAGTACGGTAGAGCATTTTTCTTTCTTCTTCGGAGTAACCGTCCAATTTGCCCAACTCTTTGGAGATTTCCTCTGCGGTTTCCTCCATACTGCTGATCAAGTCGTCCGCATCCACCACGGTGCCTTCCCTACTCTTCATCTTTCCACTAGGCAGATCAACCATTCCATAACTCAAATGGTACAGTTGCTGTGCCCATTGGTACCCCAATTTTTTAAGGATAAGGAAAAGTACTCTAAAGTGATAATCCTGCTCGTTCCCAACCGTGTAGACCAAACCTTTGATGTCTGGGAAATCGGTGACCCGTTGAATGGCCGTACCAATATCTTGGGTCATATACACTGCTGTACCGTCCGATCGCAGTACAATCTTTTCATCCAAGCCTTCGTCGGTAAGGTCTATCCAAACGCTGCCATCCTCTTTTTTAAAGAAAACGCCTCGCTCCAAACCATCCTTTACCACATCCCTACCCAAGAGGTAAGTGTCACTTTCATAGTACAAGGTGTCGAAATCAACCCCTAGATTTTTGTAGGTCATATCAAACCCATCATAGACCCAGCCGTTCATTTTTTTCCAAAGGGCAACGGTATCGGTATCCCCTGATTCCCATTTCCGAAGCATTTCTTGAGCTTCTAACAGTATGGGTGCCTCCTTTTCAGCTTGTTCTTTGGGAGTTCCCGTATCCACCAACTCGGCAATCTGGGCTTTATAGGCCTGATCAAAGGCCACATAATATTTCCCCACCAAATGATCCCCCTTTAATCCTGATGATTCTGGGGTTTCGCCTTCGCCAAACTTCTGCCAGGCCAGCATGCTTTTACAGATATGGATCCCACGATCATTGATGATCTGGGTTTTATACACCTTCTTTCCTGCCGCTTTAAGGATTTCCGAAACCGAATATCCAAGAAGATTGTTTCGGATATGGCCCAAATGCAAAGGTTTATTGGTGTTGGGGGAAGAATATTCCACCATCACGGCATCTTTGGATGCTGTTTTCACATACCCATAGTCCTTTTGGTCCACTATAGAATTAAAAAAATCAAGATAATAACCGTCTTCGACCACAAGATTCAAAAAACCCTTGACCACGTTGAATTTGGCTACCTCATCGACATGTTCCTGTAAATATTCGCCAATCTTGTTCCCAATTTCAACAGGGTTGCCCTTTACAAAACGTAACATGGGAAAAACAACCACTGTAATATCTCCTTCAAAATCTTTTCGGGTAGGTTGAAATTCAACGGTTGGAAGTTCCACTTGGTACAACTCCCTTACCGCTTTGATCACACTTTGTGAAATTACATTTTGCAAACTCATGTATCTGGGCTTTTCAGCCAGCAAAACTACATATTTTTTGTGCGTTTCCACTAAGAATAATGGGCTTTGCTCCTAACAAACCCAACGATTTTGGTTAATTTTAAAGATGCTTTTGAACGTCTCCTACAACGACAAATCCAGAACACAGAAGATTGATACCACAGTTGGGAAGCCCTTTTCATTAAAAGAGCGATGGGCATTGGGCGGCATTGGCTCCCCTAAACTTTTTATTACCGAAACCAGTATGGAAATCCAAAACCTACTGATTCTGGACAACAATTTGAATACGTGCAACATTGAGATTCGTCCCAAAGGCATCATTGTCCGCTTCCGATCGCTCTTGGAAACCTATGGGTTGATCATCCCGTATTACAAGCTCAAAATATACAAAGGGGATTTCGCGGTTTATTCGATCTATAAAGACCATTACTTTATCAAGGTCAAATCTGACACCAAGGCTGTCCAGAAATTTTTTAAAAAACTGTTGGACCATAAAGCGGACAACACCCCAACTTCCATTGAAGATTTATGAAAATTCTGCTAACAGGCGCCAATGGATATATTGGCATGCGCTTATTGCCTCGCTTGCTGGAACTGGGGCATCAAGTGGTTTGTGCTGTACGGGACGAAAAAAGATTCTCCATTGACGCCAGTGTTCGAACTCAGATAACGGTAGTCGAAGTTGATTTTTTAAAGACAGGCGGACTTGACAACCTGCCCAAAGATATTGATGTCGCTTACTACCTCATCCATTCCATGGCCTCCTCCACTTCCAATTTTGACCAAATGGAAGCCCAAGCAGCAAAAAACTTCAATGCCCATATGGCGAAGACCCAAGTAGAACAGGTCATCTATCTCAGCGGAATAGTTAACGAGGAAAAACTGTCCAAGCACCTCAGCTCTCGAAAAAACGTGGAGGACATCCTATACCAAGGTACATACAATCTAACGGTGCTCCGCGCGGGCATCATTGTAGGCTCTGGCAGTTCATCTTTTGAGATCATTCGCGATCTCTGTGAAAAATTACCCTTTATGATCACTCCAAAATGGGTATTGACCAAGACACAGCCCATTGCCATTCGTGATATCATCCAGTTTTTGACTGGGGTTCTGAGAAAAAAGGAGACCTATAACCAATCTTTTGATATTGGTGGGCCGGATGTTCTGACCTATAAAGACATGTTGAAACAATATGCCATGGTCAGGGGCTTTAAAAATTGGATTTTCACTGTTCCCGTGATGACCCCGAAACTCTCTTCGTATTGGCTCTATTTTGTGACCTCAACTTCGTACAAATTGGCCATAAACCTGGTAGACAGTATGAAAATGGAGGTCGTTGCTTCGGATAATCGGTTGCAACAACTTTTAAATATAGAAACGCTTAGATACCCAGAAGCGATTGATAGAGCCTTTAAAAAGATTGCACAAAACCAAGTGGTCAGTAGTTGGAAGGATAGTATCGCCAGCGGCCAGATAAAGGAAGGCTTGCAAAAGTACATCCAAGTGCCCAAATACGGCGTTTTGGTGGATAAACAGTCCAAAGCAGCTAAAAACCCTTCGCAAACCTTGGAAAATATCTGGAAAATTGGCGGGGAAACGGGTTGGTACTATGGGAACTGGCTGTGGAAAATACGTGGTTTTTTGGACAAGGTCAACGGGGGCCCAGGTCTTCGAAGGGGACGAACCCATGTGGACAAGCTGTTCCCAGGTGACGCGCTAGACTTTTGGCGGGTGCTGTTGGCGGATAAAAAAGCAAAACGCCTGTTACTCTTTGCCGAAATGCGCCTTCCAGGTGAAGCCTGGCTCGAATTCCGAATTGATGAAGACAATATTCTACACCAAACGGCCACTTTTAGGCCCAAGGGGCTACGAGGGCGTTTGTACTGGTTTAGCGTGCTGCCTTTCCACTATTTTATTTTTGGCGGAATGATCAGGAATTTGGTCAAAAGCTAGCTTCAAGGGCAATACTGTTACAAATTCCTGTTAAAGTCGTCTCTCTTGAAGCAACCCTTTTGTTATTTCGCTTGTCTTTAATCAAAAGAACGAACTGATGCCCAAATTCAATCCAGCCATTACCCTTTGCTTTTTTCTGGCATTGGGCAATCTTTCGGCCCAGACCATCGCCTCCAAACTCATCGATGCCAAAACCCAGAAGGGAATTCCTTATGCCACTGTCCAATACGGGGAACACCGGGGTGTTATTACCAATGAAGAGGGTCGTTTCAGCTTTATTTTGGACGAGACCGTCGCTCCCGATTCCATTTATATCTCCTCCATGGGTTATCAGAAAACGGGTTTTACCTTGCAACAACTGCAAGATAGTGTCATTGCCGTCTCTCCCAAAGCCATAGAACTCACAGGGGTCTATCTATTTGACAAGGAATTGACGGTTGATGAAATCATGGAACGTGTAGAAGAACAACTTCCCATCAATTACAACAAGAAGCCATTAAAACAGCGTTTCTTTTTGAGGCAGTCCAGTTTTAACACGCTTCAGAAAATGGACATCGAATTCAAAAAATCCACTATTGCGGAACTGGACAAGCATTTGATAGACAGCATTGTTTCCATTCTCCCAAGGAATTCGGCCTATTATACCGAAACTTTGGGCGATTACTACAAAAATGGGGAGGAAAACAAGCTAGAGATCATAAAGGCCGCCGAATTGTATGACAAAAGCAATGAGGGATCCATGGAAGCCCTTTCGGATAAAATGGAAGCTATTTTTAGAGCCAATGTAAAACCTGATTCTTATTTGAAGATCAAATCGGGGATTTTTGGGGAAAAAGTGCCGGTGGATTCCATTCTGGAAAATGAGGATGAAGCTGCTGAAATCCAAGAGGAACTCAAAAAACCGGAAAAAAACTACTTTTTGGGCAACCGCAAGCATATTTTGAGCGAGATTACCGAGCAGTTTTTTGGAAAGTCGAAATTGGACGTAGTTAAAAAATTGAACCGCTATGAATATGAACTTTTGGGCTATTCCGAGTTGGATAACCAAGGAGTTTATGTTGTGGGCTTTGCCCCAAAGCGCAGTGCTGATTTTCAAGGGAAGCTTTTTGTGAACATTGAGGATTTTGCCATTATGCGCATGGACTATGAAAATGTAAAAACCATACGTAGCATTAAGCTATTGGGTTTTAGCTATCAAGAACTCAAGTATTTTGGCAGCACGGTTTTTTCCAAGTTTGATGGGGATAAATACCAGCTCAAATTCATGAATTTCACTTTTGGACGTAAAATAGGGGTGGACAGACCACTAAAAGTGATTGAGAAGAACAAGCACGTTAAAGGCCGAAGAAAACAGAACGAACTCTCCCTTGCGCTTGACTTGGTCAATTACAACACCGAAAAATACGAACTGGTGGTATATGATTCCGATACCGTCTCCAAAACCGATTTTGAAGCCTTGGAAGAGGATGAAACCGTAAAGGCCACTTACTTATCGGCCTATAATCCAGAGTTTTGGAAGGGCTATACCATTATGGAGCCGAATAGGGCCATTAGGGAGTTTACCGTGAGTGAGGAGTAAATATCCCACCCTGCCATTAGGAGGGGGTTAAGCCTTAAAAAGTACGGCATTTTGTAGATCCGTCAACCCAAAACGGCCATCCATCAATTGGTACCCTCCAATTACAAACACCCGCTCTTTCTTTATCCCAAATTTTAAATTCTTAAGTTATGGGAAAGAAAACCCCACTTTATTTATGCCTACTATTTACAGGCCTTTTGATTTTGTCCTGTCAAGATGAATCCCCCAAGGACATTTCTGCAGTTAATTTACCTTACATCTCTGGATTCAGTCCTGCCGAAGGAAAAGCTGGCAAGACCATTGTTCACATCAGTGGTGGAAACTATGGAGTATCGGCAGAAGAAATTACAGTTAAATTTGAAGGTATTGCTGCTAAAATAAATGCTGTGTCCGAAAACGGAATTGAAGTTGTCGTTCCTGAAAATGCACAGTCTGGCCGTATTAGCCTGATTTCCGACAACAACATCAGCTTCTCCACAAAAGACTTCACGGTAGTTGAGACCCCAGAACCGAAAATCAAAAAATTTGATCCTGGATTTGGTAGTGCTGGAACCGAAGTCGCCATATATGGAAAGAACTTTGGGGCCACCCTAGAAGAAAATTTGGTAAAATTCAATGGAATTGAAGCCGCTGTAACCGAAATTATCGAAGGAGGCCTAAAAGCAATTGTTCCAGAAGGGGATGTACATGGCCCTATTACTGTAAGGGTTGAGGAAGTAACCGGAACAAGTTCCTATTCTTTTGGCGAAGAACTTTTCTTTTACGGTTTTGAACCTTTTGAAAGCTTCGGTGGTCAGACAGTTACCCTAAGTGGCAGCAACTTTCTTTCTGGTGTGCCCATTGCCATTTATTTTAATGACCTTAAGGCAGACATTCATGGTATAACAGACAATCAAATCGAGGTGGTAGTTCCCGCGAATGTTATGGACGGACCAATTACACTATCCACCCCTGGACAGTCCATCGTTAGTGATAAAGTTTTTTTGGTGATACCTCCACCAACCATTGCACAAATTGACCCACTTGAGGGGCCAATAGGCGCCAAGATAACCATTACAGGCACCGAATTCAATCACGGAGCCATTAGCGTAACCTTCAATGGCGTAGTTGCTGAAGTCACTTCTTCATCAGGTGAACAAATAGAAGTCGCAGTACCGATGGAAGCTACCACGGGATTAATCGAGGTGAACATCGGTGGTCAGATAATCCATAGTGATAGTGACTTTGAGGTTATTGTTCCGTAAAAACATGTTTTATTTAATTCAAGGGCCGCAATGCGGCCCTTTTTAGTGTTTTCTTCAATCCTTCAAGTTGTTGGATTGCTGTTTATACTTCCATCGCAACTTCCTAAACTCAGTAACATAAATATGGGTGCTTTTCCCTTTTAAGCTATCGCTGCTAGTGTAGTATAGATATTTGCCATCTTTGGTCAAATAAGGATAAAGGTCACTACCAGAAGTGTTCAGTTCAACCATATTTTGGGGCTGTGTCCAAGCGTTGTCCTGCTTAAAACTGATATAGAAGTCTCCATAGGGTGAAACGTTGGTATCGCGTTGTGAAGCCTCAAAAATAATCAGGTCACCCTTGAGATTGACTTCCAAATTCCATTCGCCAAAGGGCGAGTTAAGCGTGCTTCCCATGTTAATAGGCGGTTGAAATTCCTCATCTTTCAATTTAGACACATACAAATCTCCTTGCCCGTAACCGTCGGGTCGGTCCGAGGCAAAATAGAGGTTGCCTTCCCCATCCGTACGGGGACTATATTCCGTTTTTTCAGAATTTATGGGATAGGATAAAACCGAAGGTTTTCCCCATGAACCCCTTTCATTTCTGGTCACCGTCCAAATGTCCGCTGATCTAGTTGCGTTAGCTGATGGTCTGTTGGAAACAAAGTAAAGTGTATTCCCATCTTTGGTCAAGTGTGGGTCACTATCGTCATAGACTCCGGAAAATGAAGCTACTTTGGGAGTAGACCATGTACCATTTTTCTTTTCTGCTCGGTAAATGGCACTTTTCATATCCCCACTGCCCCATGCTTGTTCACTTCTGGCAAAGTAGATTTCCTTGCCGTCAGAAGAAAAGGTACAGGCATACTCTACGGCTTTTGTAGAAATGTTGCCCGGTTCAAACTTGACAATACCTTTTGGGTTGGTGCATCCGATACACAGGGACGCTCCTAAAACCAACAATGCCGAGATAAGCTTTCTTGGATTATCCATATTTAACCCTGGTTTGTATCAGGGCCTAATCAAGATACGAAATGAACTGTTATCTGACCTTTTTAACTTTTCGGCAAAAAAACCTCAGCCATCATGCAGCGGGCCGAGCCACCTCCACAGGTTTCTATGGTGTCCAGTGAACTATGGATTATTGGGCAATGCTTTTCTATAGCTGCAATTTGGTCCGGGCGCAAGCTGTTAAAAGCTGCGGAACTCATTACCATGTATCGTTGCCCTTCAGCGCCAACCACCTGCAACATATTGCCCGCAAATTGATACATCTGTTCTTCGGTAATGTCAATGACTTCTTTTCCATCGGCCTTCAGATGTTCCACCACGCTTTTGCGCTCTTTTTTGTCATCTATGGTATCCAAGCAGATTACCGCAAAGGTTTCTGCCATGGCCATCATTACATTGGTGTGGTAAATAGGTAAACGTTGCCCATCTACTGTCTGATTGGCCGTAAAGATGACAGGAAAGCAATCAAAATCTTCGCAGAACTCTATAAACAGTTCCTCGTGGGCTCTTTCAGACAGGGCACAGTATGCTTTTTGATTTACACGATCCTTTAAAATACTTCCAGTACCCTCCAAAAAAATACCTTCTTCCTCCGCAGCAGTGTAATCCATGACATTGTTGATTACAAATCCTTCCGCTTCCAAAACATCAAAAATGTCCTCCCTCCGTTCTTTCCTACGATTTTCGGCAAACATGGGGTAAACACAAACGGTTCCGCTAGCATGGAAGGAAATCCAGTTATTGGGAAAAATGGAATCCGGGGTATCCGGCTCCTTGGTATCTTCTATCACGACTACTTGAACCCCGTGACCCCTAAGCTTGGTCACAAAGGCATCAAACTCCTGCTGCGCCCTTGCATTAATTTCGGTTGCTGTAAGCTCGGGTTGTTCCTGAAAATAGTTGTTAACGGCCGTTTGCTCATTCATCCTGAAATTGACCGGCCTAACCATTAAAATGGTATTCGTTACCTGCATTTCTCGCTTATCTTTTTCTTTTTATTTGCGAGGGTAAATATACGTGCAATTGCAACAATTTTAAGCAAGAAAAAGTGTCAATAAACGCTTTTTTTTATTTGAACTTTCCGTGGAAATCCACCTCAACCACAAAGGGGTTTAACAGTTTGTCTATCAGAATACTAACTGTACGTCGGTCAAGCTGTGCAGATGCGGAAAATGGGATTTTAATGTCTTCTGAAACCCAAATTTCTTTGATTACATCCAAGTGGATTTCTTGATTGATCGTACTCAACATAGTTGCCAAGAACTGTGGAGTAACTCCTGCTCCAGAAGCATGCTCATTTTTTAGCTTCGGATATAGGGGTAACAAGCCATTTTTCAATTCAAATTCCGAGACAATCCTATCAGGATAAAACCAGGTCTCATTGGCCCATTTGTAGGGTATCCCAAATCCTTTGAGAATCCCAGTAGCTCCAATTCGTTGTATGGATTCAAACGCATTATCATCTGGTGCAACGTCCACAAACGGCATGATATAGGCCTTGCTCTCCAAAAGCGCTTGCTGTACTTGCCTTATGGATACATCCGTTGTATTGGTTTGCTCTTTTACAGCAATGGCCGCTATGGTTCCTGCAGCCTGTCCAATACCCAAGACCACGGGTTGCAAACGAGTGGTCCCGTTGACAATGTTGGACACACTGATGTTCTTATCGGAAACCAAAAAGTTATCCACCTGCTCCGGAACCAAACTGCCCATGGGAATGGAATACGACGGAACCTTGATATTGATAAACTCTATTTTTGGGGTATCCGGGTTCTTATCATGATGATGGTCTATGGGATAATCCCCAACAGCCACGCCAGTTTTGTACAAGTTAAAATCATAGGGGCACTCCAAATGATCCACGACCAAAAATGTTTTTCCCTTGGCTCTTCTCCCTTCTCTATGGTACGGAATCATTGGGAAATTATCTTTGGTGGGAAATTCATTGGCCAACCTCAAATTTTTGTAGCCCAATTCATTCTGGATATAGTACACAAAACCTTGGGTAAAATCCTTTGCCTGCTTCAATGCTTCTTCTCGCTGGACTTGGGTCATTTCAGGCCAATCCACAAAAAAGTCGTTCCCACAATTGGGCCAGTTGATCATGTATTTGTCATTCGGTAATTTCCCATAGGTCAACATTTGATCACAATCCGCTACGGAGCCAAACATTTCACCCCCTTCGCGCTTGCAGGCACAGGCATAGGCATCAGGGTTATAGTTTTTTGTTTTTTTTACGAGACCTCTGCGATTTTTTTCATCCCCAACATCCTTTAGGATGGCTACATAGGTTAAATCCTGTACTATGGAATTGGCACTTTCAGGTGCTTCCTTTTCCCCAGTATCCGCTTTGGAATCCATTCCCAAACGAAAATCAGCCCCAACCAAAGGCAGCAGTTCCCCCGTTTCGGTAGCATCAATTAGAATGGAAGCCTTGGTGGAAAATGATTTGCCCTTCTTTTTGTATCGCACCAACCACTTGCCATCCATTTTTTCGATACCGTTAAAGCTGGCCTTGTACTCAATTTCCAAATTGTCATGCTTGGCCATTTCTGTTAAAATCGATTTCCCTACGGAGGGTTCAAAAAGAGTGTGACTGACCCATCCTGTTGCGACAGCCTTGGGTCCTCCATAATAATCATATAGTTTTTGACGGAATTCGCCCCAAATCCCCGATGGCATTTTGTGATTTCCGTCTATTGCCGAAACCCCTGCAGAGGTGAGCATCCCCCCCAACCATGAGGTTTTTTCAATAATCTGAACCTTGGCACCCATGCGTGCGGCTTGAATTCCAGCGGACGTACCCCCCGCACCTCCACCTACAATAACAATATCCACTTCCTTTTGTGCATTGGCAAAAACAAAAGCCATGCTGAAAACGATAAGCCCAATTATTTTTTTCATTCCATCTACATTTTTGGATATACTGATTTGAAAAAGGCTTCATGGTCCATTAAGCCCTCATAAAAAAAGAATACTTCACCCTGCAAACCCTTATCTCTATTGGTTTTGACCATTCTTTTTAAAAATCGCTTGGAAGGTGAATAATCCCCAACTTTTAATAACACCCCTGGCACAAAAAGGTCCATTTTGCCCATGGGCATGAACTCTAAGTTTGCTTCCAGTGTTGAACGATACGCTTTCATATTGTATCGATATACCTGCGGAATAATTTGATCTACCCATCCATTTTGCACCCAGGTTGGCCAATCTTGAAGGTATTCTTCCTTACTCCATGGGAAAATACTTGGGGCCATCGTCACCAGAACTTCAGGTTTGATAGCTTTGACCATTTTATAAACCTTCTCCGCAAATAGGTTCAGTCTCTTTGCCCGCCAATCAATCCAAGTACTATCCCTGTAGTCATTGGGAGGGAGCTGATTGTTGTGTTCCTTTTTGTATTCTGCGACAGTATAGGTATCATAACCCGAGGTGGAAGGGTTGGCCGGAAGCCTATCATCTCCTTGCACTCCATCGATATCATAATTTTTTACTACCTCAACTATCAAAGACAATAAGAAATCCTGAACTTCTGGATCAAACGCGTTCATCCATTGAAATCCATTTTTGGATACCAGATTTCCATCCGCATCAATGGCTTTCCATTCCGGTTTTTTCCGTAGGATATGTCCCCCATCTTCCTCTTGATAACTGGATGAGAACCCGAACTCGAACCACGCATGCACTTTCAAACCTTCCTTGTGCGCTTCGTCTATCAACGTCTGAAGCACATCAAACTTGGAAAACCTAGGAGCTACCTTGACCCCAAATTCTTGTTCCATTACCTCACTTGGGTATGTCGTATGTCCGCGATTCCATACCACCACGTAGATATGTTCCAATCCTATGGCCTTACATCTTGAGACGGCATCCTGTATGCCTGCTTTGGAATCCAATGCCTTGCTTGCCACATCAGTAAGCCATACCCCCTTTCCTGATTGCGAAAAACTAAGGCCAAAAGTCAGTACGGCTATGAATAGTATTAGGTATTTCCGATAGCTTAGTGTTTTCATAAAAATTGGGCTTACTGATCCACTGCTTTTGAAATCTCGTACAAAGAACGGGGCACATGAAAACAGCCTTTCCATTTGCCTCCTTTTAGATCTAACAAAAGTTCTCCCTTTCGATTTAAATAACCGTACCATTCCCCTCTGTTAACCGGGTCCCTAAAATGATTCCATGTATAGTCATGCACTTTTCCAAACCAAGCTTCGGCCTTGGGACTTTGGTTAAAAGCATACGTCTTGGCCAAGGCCACCAAAGTTTCTAAATGTACCCACCATAATTTTTGGTCCCATTCCAGTTTTTCAGGGGGATGACCTTTGGAATCCAGAAAATAAAAAATACCTCCATGAGTTTCATCCCAGCCGTTTTCCAGTTGTTGGTACATGATTGCCTCTGCCTTATTGACCAATTGCTGGTCCTTTCTTTTTAAACCAACATTCATCACAAACCACATGGCCTCTATAGCGTGTCCAGGGTTTATCAACCTTCCATCAAAACTGTCCACAAATCCACAATTTGATGATATATTTTCATAAACCAGACCTGTTTTAGCATTGTAGAACTGGTTCATGATTAGGTCAATGACAGAATCTGTTAATTCTTCTACCTGTTTTCCTTCCAATAGGTGTTCCAATTCCAAGGCCAAATTGCAAAGGATCATGGGTAGGGCAAAATCTTGGAGATCTCGGGTTCCAGGGTATTTTTTGTTGTATTTCCCTTTGGGGTTGTGTTGTCTTGCCAAAATATTTTGAAAGGTGTCATGAGCAATTTTGGCATAGGTCTCATCTCCCTCCACTTTGTAGTATTCACCAAATGCCATGGCGGCAAAACAATCCGCAAAGATGTTGTAAGGTTGAACCAAGGGTTTCCCTTTTTGGTCTAGGGAGAAGTACCAATTCCCCCCTTCATCCCGACCATATTTCTCCAGAAATTCGATGCCATTTTTGGCCATTGCTTTCCAACTTGCCCTTGACTCCAAGGAATTGTACAATTTAGAGAACATCCAAACCTGTCTTGCCTGTAACCAAACAAACTTGTCCGTATCGTATACCGTGCCTTTTGGAGTTAGACAGGTAAAATAGCCACCATTTACCTGATCCATGGAAAATCGTTCCCAAAATGGAATGACCTGCTCCAAAAGCTCCGAACGGTATAGTTGGGCATATTTTTTCAAACCATCTACGTTTTGTTGGTTTTAAGGGAATCTCCAAAGTACTCCATATATCGATTGTACAAGTGACCTGCCTGCAAGTAGGAAGATTGCGGACTCATAAAATGGGAAAACTCAAATGTGATCGCCTTTTTACAGCCAGCCCGTTGGGCCGCTTGCATTTTCAACAACAACTTTTCAAACTTAATGGGCAGGAATTTAATGGGCATATCCCGATCAAAAGATTCAATATTGGTCCAGGATTGCATTCCATAGGTATCGGCCAGTTTCTTGTTGACGACCAAATATTCCTCAAGTTCATCATAGTCCACATGACCATCCTGGAAGGCTACAATATCCACCGCTCCTTTAATTCCTCGAAAAATTTCATCCCATTCATGGGCGTGTTCCTTCAAGGAAATTGCATGGTTTTTAGTTGTAATACCTTCGGAAGACATTACGGCTTTTTTTCCATCAATCCAGGGGGAGATCAAAACCGGAAGATCATTGCTGACCGCTTTACAGTGCTTGCCCAATTGCGCTATGGCCGCAATTGCTCCTTTTGTCTTTCTACTTAATTCCAAACTTATGTACCATCCCTTGAAACTCTTGTGATGCCCATACATTTTAAAGATTTCCTCAATAACTCGAAGATTTACTTCAATCTCATGGGTCATATCTCCAGTTTTCCAATACTCCCCACTATCGTAGGTTCCGAAATAGAAGTCCATACCATACTTCTCCGAGAGCTCTAAAAATTGTTGGACCAAGTCCACTGGAGGGGTAAAACAGGCTCTATTTTCTATAAGATATGGGGATGGATAGGCAAGGAATTTTTGAAAGCCACAGCGAATGAGCACCACGGTATTAATGCCCATTTGCTTCATATGCTGAAAATCAGCATCCCATTCCTTTCTGCCCCAATTCTGGTGCGGGATGTCATGACTGATTTCATCCAAAAAAGTGGCGCTAATCCTTAACCCTTTATCCATCTAGTCCATGTTTTTAAGGTTATCCCACCAGAATTTTTTGAGCAAATAGCTGGTCAAAATCAATATAGCGGACCAAATGACCATTTCTGTGTTTTCACGAAGCATAAAGTAGATAGGGATAACCACCTGGGCCATTTGCCAAATGATTCCCACAACCACATTAAATGTATCGCGTTTAAAATCCATGTTGGGAACAAAGGACGGGTCTTCTTGCATGACTTCTTTTTTTATGGGTCCCCAAAATCCCCAAGGTTTGGTCTGCTTGTAAAACTGTTTTACTTTTTCCCGATTGGGAAGTGGCTCCATATAGGTGCCAATGATGCAGCCCAAAAAAGAAAACAGGAATATGATGGGGAATACAAAAATGTCTACATATTCTGGGAAGAAAAACAACTTGACCGTGGACGCTATCAGTCCGAAGAGCATACCCCAGAAATATCCGTTTCCACTAAAGCGCCACCAAATCCACTTCAATACGTTGGCCGCCACGTAGCCCCCATAAAGAGCAGAACTTAACCATAAGATCAGTTCATTTAAGGAGCTTGCATTCAATCCAAATACAATGCCCACCATCACCATACCCAGCGAAGACCATATACTTAATCTGACCAAGCGTTTATCCGTTGCTCCAGGGTTGATGTATTTTTTATAGATATCATTGACCAGATAGGCTGGTGCTGCATTTACAAAAGCTGCGAAAGTACCCATAAAAGCCGCCAAAAATCCAGCTAACATTAGCCCTTTTAAACCTACTGGGAGGAATTTGTTGATGGCCATGGGCAGCACTTGTTCAAAATCGATGTTCTCCCCCATTGCCAGAAGCTCAGGGCCTAAATACACAAGAGATAATACTGTGAAACCAACAATCATAAAATAACGGGGAATGTAGAGCACGCAAATGGTCAGAAAGCTCATTTTGGCGGCTTCTCCTGGGGTTTTGGTGGCCAATATCCGTTGCATATCATAGGAAGGCACCGGGCCTGCAATGGAAGCAAAAATTCCCTTGAGCACCATCAAAATAAAAAGCAGTCCAAAGAGATCAAAGCCATCTTTGGAAATTTTGGAATTTACCTGCGGAAAGGCAGCATTACTCCAATCCAGATTCAAGTTCCAGCCAAACATTAAGTCCTTCCAACCAGAAGGGACAACCTTATCTATTTGACCGGCATCCACCATGTTATATGCAATAATCCCAACCCCGATACAGGCAATGGTCATAATCACAAATTGCATAACCTCTGTGGCCACAACACTATGCATTCCTCCCTTTACCGTATAGAGCGAAGTGAGTCCGCAAATCAACAAAGCATAGCTTTTTGCAGATGAAACGTGATAACCAAAAAAGTCAAAGCCTAAATCCCAAGGTAAAATGGAAGTGGAGTATTTTCCTATTCCCTCAAAAAAGTATGCGATGAATCCAAGAACACTAATTACCGCAAAAATGACAATGATGATGTGCGACAGTTTGGCTCCTTTTCCATCTCCAAAACGGAAGGTAATCCATTCAGCCCCTGTCATTACATTGGATCGTCTCATCCAAATGGCTAAGTAAACAAATACAAAAACCTGGTTCCATACAGGCCAGAGCCAGGGTAACCAGGCACTTTTAAGCCCGTAGACAAACAAAATTCCAACTGTCCACATGGTCCCTGAGATATCGAACATACCGGATGCATTGCTCAAACCCAAATAGTACCATGGAAGCTGGTTGCCGCCCAAAAAATAGGATTCCAAATTCTTTGATGCTCTTTTGGAAAGATAAAATCCGAGCACCAGAACCCCTATCACATAGGCAAGGACGATCGCAATATCAATGTTCGAGATTTCCATTAAGGAGCTTGGTTGAAAAAGGTTGTTTGCACGACAGTTCTGGTTTTACTCTTAATCGGAAAAAACCAGACTGAACAAATCTACATTATTTTGATATATTTCATATTGTTCACGAGCACAATTATGTATTAATCAATAAAAATGTATATTTTATGAGATATTTCAATGTGTTATTGTAAATTTTACTTTTTTATTTATTGCTAAACGTCAATAACTTCACTACTTTGGTCCATGCTTAGGAAAAGATGGATTGGGTCTAACCTGCCGATCAATTCCATTTGAAATCCTATCGTGTATAGCTATTGGAACTAAATGCCTTTACGTGCAGCCTAAAAAACACACACTTGAAGATATTGCGAAACTTGCCCAAGTATCCAGAGGTACGGTAGATAGGGTAGTTAACAACAGAGGTAATGTTTCCGCAAAGGCCAGGGAGAAAGTAGATAAGGTTCTAAAAGAAATAGACTATAAACCCAATCTGATTGCCCGATCTTTAAAACGACATAAAGACCTTACCATTGCGGTAGTTATCCCCAAGCACAATGAACAGGATATATACTGGGATCAATGCGCTCAGGGTATAGCGGAAGCAGGAAAAAAAATGACGCAATTTGGAATCATGCTCAATTATTTTCGCTATCAGAAAAGTAAAGAGAGCTTTGAAAAAATGTTGAAAGAGGCAATGCTGTTAGACCCGAGCGCGATTTTGATTGCCCCGATATTCTACGAAGAACTTAAAGCACTGTTTTCAAAAGTTGAAAAGCAAGGCATTCCCATTGGGCTAATCAACACCCCAATTGAAGAAATCGACCATACAACCTTTGTGGGCCAAGACTACAAAATGAGCGGAAGGCTAGCCGCACAACTGATGGATCAAATCATTGTGCATACGCCCAAACAGAAAGTTCTAATTGCACATCTTGGTGTTGATACCGACCATGCGATTCACTTAAGGGATAAAGAAAATGGGTTTAAGGCCTATTTCAGTGAGCATAATCCTGACTTGGCCATTGAAGTGGTTTCTTTTGCCTCAGACAATTTTCCAGAAAGTTTGGAATCTTTTTTTTCGGAAATCGCTGGAATCTATGTCACCACTTCCAAGACCCATTTACTGTCAGCATATCTGAACAAGCAATCTAACATTAAAGTCATTGGCTATGATTTGGTTCCTAAAAACATAGCACAATTGCGAAAAGGCAATATCAACATCCTTTTGAACCAAAACCCAAAGATGCAAGGTGATGCCTGCATCGGTTTGCTTTCAGAACAACTACTTTACAACAATGTGGTGCCAAAGAAAAAACTATTCCCCATTGACATTGTATTGACCGAGAATTTGGAAAGCTACCTATAACCGGAGCCTGTTTAGCTTCGTATCAGGGGCATGGTGCTGCATCGAAGCAGTCCTTCCTGTTTGGCAATCTCTGCATAGGGAATTTCCTCCACCGTGAAGCCTTGCTCTCGCAACCAGTTGTTCAAGCGGGTAAAGTTTTGTTCCGAAACCACAACTTCAGGCGAAATGGAAAATACATTGCTGAACATTTGATACATTTCGTCCTTGGTGATTTCAAAAATGTTCTCCTTGCCAAAATAATCCACCAACCATTGGTACTCTTCTTCCACTAAAAAGCCGTTTTTGTGTAGAATGGCCTTGTCCTTGCCCACAGGTTGAAAACAGCAATCCAGATGTAAAGCATTCTCTTTGGCATTGGTATTGGATTTCTGTAGCTCAAAAGCCTTGACCTTTTTATGCGGAAATTGTGCTTTTAGAAATTCCACGGCCTCTTTGTTGGTTCGAGCCGTGATATAATCTGGATAATCAGCTCCGGTATAAGTCCCAACAAAGATATAATCGTTCCAGGGCATCACATCCCCTCCTTCAATATGCACTTCTTCGGGAGGTCTGATAATTTTATTGGGGTCTATTTTTTCAAGTACCCCATGAATCGCCTCAAATTCGCGTTCGCGATCAGGCAGAATGTTGGAATGAAACAATTTATCTTCTATTACAAAGGCAATGTCCCTTGAGAAAATTTGGTTGCAATCTACCAACACATCAGGCCTGTAAACAGCAACTCCATGTTTTTGGAACACTTGGGCAAAAGCATCCATTTCCTTGACCATATCCGCTTCGGTTGGATACGTTCCTGCTAAAATGTGCTCCAAGGATTTCGGGTCATAAGCTTCTTCGGGTTTGGGTACTGGACCACAGCTTTCGGCCGTACCCAAGATAACCGCCTTTAATGGGCTGGTTTCATTTTCAATATGCAATTGCATCATAGTTTCAATTTTCAATTCCAAAAGGATGCGTCACTATCCTAAATGGGAGGAAATCCTCAAAAATACTATGGCAAAACTAGTGCTTTGCAAGCGATTTTCCTCTTCAGCAAATAGAAAATATCATAGTAGGACAAGGGGTTTTTGGAACAGTAAATATCAAATCCCTTAGTTTGATTTAACTTATTGATTATCAATTGATTAAAATTGATTTATTTTCAAAAATTCCTATTCAAACCTACCTAAAATACTTCGGATAATACTAACTTTAAATGAAGAAACAGTCCTTGGATGAGAAAGATTGTTCTATTCATCGGTTTTATAGCAGTGGTGAGCCTTGGTTTGGCCTCCTTAAGCATTTTCCCTGAAAAAGTTTCCCTCCCAATAACTTTTGGGGGGCCGGCTCCCAATGCCCCTGACCAATCCACCAAATATTCCGATTGTATTGATTCACTGGATCTATCCAAGCATTTAACAAAGCAGCCCCAATCCAATGTAGAAGGTTCATCGTCATTTAAAGAGATGGACAGCTCCCTGAAAAAGTACAGGCAATCCATGGATTCCGTTGTAAACAATCTTACCGCTTTGGAAGCCCATCAATTCTTGCATGCCGCATACAATAAATATAGGAACACCCTGCAATCCGATTCCCTATCTGAGGCGAAGACCTATTATCTTTTAGGAGCCATGCAAATTTGTTACCAACTGGATAAGTCCTTGAATCTTACCTCTGACACTGTAGAGAAAAATGCCAAATGAAAAGGCGACCCCAAAGTCGCCTCTCCATCTTTTAATATGTACACTATACTATCTTTTGGCCACAGAGACAAAGGGTCTGTGGTTCTCACCAATGTAAATCTGTCTAGGACGTCCTATAGGCTCTCCACGTAGACGCATTTCCCTCCATTGGGCAATCCATCCCGGCAATCTACCCAATGCAAACATTACCGTAAACATTTCGGTTGGAATTCCCAGGGCCCTATAGATTATCCCAGAGTAGAAGTCCACGTTTGGATACAACTTGCGTTTTACGAAGTATTCATCTTCCAAAGCTTCCTTTTCCAGGCCTTTGGCTATATCCAAAATAGGATCATCGATGCCCAAATTCCCTAAAACCTCATCTGCAGCCTTTTTGATGATTCTAGCTCTTGGGTCAAAGTTTTTATACACTCTGTGACCGAAGCCCATCAAACGGAAAGGGTCGTTTTTATCTTTGGCCTTGGCCATATATTTTTTGGTATCGCCGCCATCTTCTTGAATGGCTTCCAACATTTCCAATACGGCTTGGTTGGCACCTCCGTGCAATGGCCCCCAAAGGGCAGAAATTCCTGCGGATAGGGATGCAAACAAACCAGCGTGTGAAGAACCAACTATCCGAACCGTGGAAGTGGAACAATTCTGCTCATGATCTGCATGCAATATGAGAAGCTTATCCAAAGCATCAATGGCAATACCATCCCTTTTGTATTCCTGACTAGGTTTTTTGAACATCATTTTATGGATGTTCTCTACATACCCCAAGCTATCATCTCCATAATCCAGAGGCAATCCTTTTTTCTTCCGTTGGGTCCAAGCTACCAAAACGGGGAATTTGGCCAATATACGCACTATGGAGCGGTACATTGCTTTTTCTGAAGAAACATCAACCGAAGTGGGATTAAATGCCACCAGGGCACTGGTCAATGAAGACAGTACGCCCATGGGGTGTGCAGATTTCGGAAAAGCGTCCAAAATCTTCTTCATTTCCTCATCCACATGGGATTCCTCCTTAATATCGTTATGGAAGGTCTCTAGTTGTTCCTTATTAGGAAGTTCGCCAAAAATCAAAAGGTAGGCCACTTCCAAAAAATCAGCCTTTTCAGCCAAATCCTCTATGGAATATCCTCGATAACGCAGAATTCCTTTTTCCCCATCCAAAAAGGTAATGGCACTTTCACAGGAACCGGTATTCTTATATCCCGGGTCTATGGTTACTATTCCGCTAGTGCCACGGAGGGTTTTGATATCAATAGCATGCTCATTTTCAGAGCCTTTGATAACTGGAAATTCGTATTTCTCACCTGCATATTCGAGTATTGCTTTGTCCGACATTTTAACTGATAAAGGATTAATAAAACAGAAGGTGAAAATTACGAAAAAGCGCAGCCATTAACAATTTCTGGGCGCCCTTTCTAGGCCAGCAAAAACACAAATAAATGTTAAGTTTCAAACAGCTTATTTCGTATCGAACTGATAGAGGTCCTTGTAGTACTTGTCAACCGATTTTTTCCAGGTGAACCTCATTTTTTTGGCAGCTGTCTGCATTTTTTTCCAGGCCTCTTTATCATTCTGGAACATATCCAGCGCCTGATCAAAACCATCCAACATGCTCTTTATCTTTTCGTCATACGTATCACCGTCAAAGGCAAAGCCCGTTTTCATGTGTTTAACGGTATCCTTAAGTCCACCAGTGTGGTGCACCAAACAGGGATTTCCATTTCGCATGGCCAACATTTGGCTAATGCCACAGGGTTCAAATAGGCTCGGCATAAAATAGAGGTCGGATTCCAAGTAAATCGAATCTATCAAACTTTCGGATTGCCCGTTGGTAAAAACGAAGTTTTTATGCTCATAGCTCAATTGCCTGAACAATTCTTCATATTCTGGAGCCCCGGTACCCAACAACATGAAAATCCCATCCACCTTTTCCAGTTTCTTTAAAATCTCCACAAATGCCTCCGGAGACCGTCTAAAAAAGTAGAATTTCTGTTCTGTAAGTCTAGCCACACTTGAGGCAATGAACTTGGGTCGATTATCCACATATTCCATGATCTTCTCCCCGGTATGGGCCAAAAAGTCCGCTTTGTACTTTTTGGATTCTTCTTGCAACCATCGGAACAGGGCCTTTACCGTATTACGGTAAATAAACCCTTTTTCCTCTATATTGATGTTCTTATAATTACATCCATTCAAAATCCCGTACAATCTTCCTTCCTCATCTGCGGTACGTAAATCTTGCTCCAGACTTTCCCCGCCAATAAACTCTGGGGGCGAGCTTGGTTTCATTACATCTTCCTTATAGGATGGGGATACCGTATGCACTGCATCCGCAAATCGGATTCCAACGGCCATTAGGTTGATGCAATCCTGATAGCGATAGTCCATCAAGGCCCTATGGTCAAAAACCACATCAGGAAACCAATTTCTCACAGAAGAATAGTTGTCATCAAAAGGGCGGATTCCCTGTATCGCCAAATTATGGATGCTATACACAAAACGGATATCCTTTAGGTTGGTATACTCTTGATGATATGCTCTTAAAAATAGGAGTAAACTGGCATGCCAATCGTGCAAATGAATAATATCGATGTCCCCAAATGCTCCTTTCTTGACCGCTTCGGCCACCGCAGTATTAAAGATGAAATATTTAATGGCATCCGTATAAAAGGGCTCTTCGGGGTCATTGTGATATATATGGGCTATATCTCCAGCTTCAATTTCTGGATGGTGCAGCACGTAGTGGACGATATTGGGAAATTCCTTTTTGGGTTTCACCTCATACAATTCGGCAGTGTACGATAGTCCCCGAAGATTAAAATTGAGATGGGTCTTAAAAAGTCCATCCTGATGCAATCTGCTGTAGGAGGGAACAATCACATGAACTTTGTCCCCATGTTCCGAAATCTGTCTGGGAACATCCCGAACCACATCTCCCATTCCACCCGCCTTGCAATTGGCCAAGGCATCGTTTTCGGCTGCTACAAAAAGAAAGTTCTTCATTTAGGTAAGTTTGCTTGGTTTATTGAATTAAGTTAGCCAAAGTTCCTTTTTGAAACAAAAAAAAGCCTTTCACATTTCGGAAAGGCCTTTTTATTGCTATTAAATCATCAACAATTAATTTACTTTGAATGCTTTTTCCTGCGGATAGTAAGCCGTACTTCCCAATTCTTCCTCAATTCTCAATAATTGATTGTATTTGGCCATCCTATCACTACGTGAAGCGGAACCAGTTTTGATCTGACCCGTGTTCAATGCCACGGCCAAATCAGCGATGGTATTGTCCTCTGTCTCCCCAGAACGGTGGGACATTACTGAGGTGTACCCTGCATTTTTTGCCATATTTACCGCTGCAATAGTCTCAGTCAAGGTACCAATTTGGTTTACTTTAATCAAAATGGAGTTGGCAATGCCATTTTCAATTCCACGGGAAAGTCGTTCTACATTGGTCACGAACAAATCGTCGCCTACCAATTGTACTTTGTCCCCAACTTTTTCTGTCAACACTTTCCAACCGTCCCAATCGTTCTCGTCCATTCCATCTTCAATGGATATGATGGGATATTTTTCGCAAAGATCGGCCAAATACTGAGCTTGCTCTTCGGAAGTCCTAACCACTCCTTTATCGCCCTCAAACTTAGTATAATCATATTTCCCGTCCACATAGAACTCGGCAGAAGCGCAATCCAACGCAATCATGACCTCATCCCCTAGTTTATATCCTGCTTTGTCCACTGCTTTTGCGATAGTATCCAAGGCATCTTCCGTACCACCTTCCAAGGTTGGTGCAAATCCACCTTCATCCCCTACTGCTGTGCTCAAACCTCTATCGTGAAGTACTTTTTTAAGATTGTGGAAAATTTCAGTTCCCATTTGCATGGCATGGCTGAAGTCTTTGGCCTTTACCGGCATTACCATAAATTCCTGGAATGCGATGGGCGCATCCGAGTGCGAACCTCCGTTTATGATATTCATCATGGGAACCGGAAGGGTGTTGGCACTTACACCACCCACGTAGCGGTACAAAGGCAATCCCAATTCGTTGGCTGCTGCTTTGGCTACCGCCAAGGAAACACCCAAGATGGCATTCGCACCCAACTTTGATTTGTTTGGTGTTCCATCCAAGGCAATCATGGCATCATCGATTTGATTTTGCTCAAAAACCGAAGTACCTACCAATTCCTCTGCGATAATGGTATTTACATTATTCACGGCCTGGCCTACACCTTTGCCCATAAAAGAACTTCCACCATCCCTTAGTTCAACGGCTTCATGCTCTCCTGTAGAAGCGCCGGAAGGTACGGCAGCTCTTCCCAAAATGCCATTTTCGGTAATCACATCTACCTCTACGGTAGGATTACCTCTTGAGTCTAAAATCTGTCTTGCATGAATGTTGATAATAATGCTCATGTGAACTTAAATTTATGGTTGAAATTAATTCGGCAAAGATACAAAAGGAGTGCAGTTTTGCTTCATGATAAGGCTCATAAAACACTGATAATAACCTAAAAATAAACTACAACGTTTTAGTTGCGTCCAGATTCTATGACCTCAAAAAATTGGTCAAACAGATAATCTGCATCATGGGGTCCAGGGCTTGCTTCCGGGTGGTACTGTACAGAAAACACATCCTTATCCTTCATCTTGATTCCTGCTACGGTATTATCATTCAAGTGCATATGGGTAATCTCCAAGTCTGCGTGGGCTTCGGTTTCTTCCCTATTGATGGCAAAACCATGGTTTTGGGAGGTTATTTCCCCTTTTCCTGTGACCAAATTGAGAATAGGGTGGTTGATACCCCTGTGCCCGTTGTGCATTTTATAGGTTGAAACCCCATTGGCCAAGGCCAATACCTGATGCCCGAGGCAGATTCCAAACAAAGGCTTGTTGGACTTTATCATCTCCTTGGCCGTGGCAATAGCATCTGTTAATGGCTCAGGATCCCCAGGTCCGTTGGATATGAAGTACCCATCCGGGTTCCAGGCTTCCAAATCTTTAAAAGGCGTGTTGTACGGAAATACCTTAATATAGGCTCCTCTTTTGGCCAAGTTTCTTAGAATGTTTTTCTTAATCCCAATATCTAGGGCAGAAATTTTGATTTTAGCGTCTTCCTCGCCAAAGTAATACGGTTCCTTGGCGGAAACTTTGGAAGCCAATTCCAATCCTTCCATGCTCGGTACCTTTTTCAACTCTTCCTTGAGCGCATCCAGCTCATCCACTCTTGTTGAGATCAAGGCGTTCATGGCTCCGTTATCCCGAATATAGCTGACCAAAGCCCGAGTATCCACATCGGAAATGGCAAATAGGTCGTTTTTGTCCAAAAACTCCAGAAGGCTCATATCCGCATCGGGCCTTGAATATTCATAACTGAAATTTTTAACGATCAATCCAGCGATTTTAATGGAATCGGATTCCACTTCATCCAAATTGGCTCCGTAGTTGCCAATATGTGCATTGGTGGCCACCATCAGTTGCCCGTAGTAAGAGGGGTCTGTAAAAATTTCCTGGTAACCGGTCATTCCCGTATTAAAACATACTTCCCCAACGGCGGTCCCTTCTTTGTTTCCAATGGCCTTTCCATAAAAAACGGTGCCGTCTGCCAACAACACCAGTGCCTTTTTCTTAGCGTGATACTTCATTGTGGTTTTAAAATTTCAGTTTGACAAAAAAACATAAAAAAAGGATAAGTTTTCACTTATCCTTTTTCCACTAATACAATAGTTAATAACATTCTTCTTATTCTTCTGAATCGTCCGTTGTTTTCGTTTCTGCTACTGGAGCAGCCGCCGCTGCCTTTTTGCCTCCACCCCTTCTACTTCTTCTTGTAGATTTCTTGGCTGGTTTTCCTGCGTTGTACAATTCATTGAAATCCACCAACTCGATCATGGCCATATCGGCATTATCTCCAAGTCGGTTTCCTAATTTGATAATTCGGGTGTATCCACCTGGTCTGTCACCAACTTTTTCTGCAACCGCTCCAAATAGTTCGGTAACTGCATACTTGTTTCTAAGGCTAGCGAAAACAATCCTTCTGTTATGCGTACCTTTTTCGGTAGTTTGGTTGTTCTCTGTTTTGGCCTTGGTGATCAATGGTTCAACAAACTGCTTAAGCGCTTTGGCTTTGGCAACAGTGGTGTTGATTCTCTTATGCTCTATTAGGGAACTAGCCATATTGGCCAACATTGCCTTTCTGTGGGCAGCTGTTCTCCCTAGGTGGTTAAATTTCTTTCCGTGTCTCATCTTTCTGTTTTATCATCTTGCTACCAAATCCCGATTGCAATCGGGAGAGCAAAATATGATTACTTAATCTTTGTCCAATTTATATTTTGACAAATCCATTCCAAACTGAAGTCCTTTGTTGATTACCAACTCTTCCAATTCGGTCAAGGATTTTTTACCAAAGTTCCTGAACTTCATCAAATCGTTTTTGTTGAAGGAAACCAAATCTCCCAAAGTATCCACTTCGGCAGCTTTCAAACAATTCAATGCCCTTACGGACAAATCCATGTCTACCAATTTGGTCTTCAACAACTGACGCATGTGCAACGACTCCTCATCATAAGTCTCCGTTTGGGCAATTTCATCAGCCTCAAGGGTGATACGCTCATCGGAGAACAACATGAAGTGGTGAATCAAAACTTTGGCAGCTTCAGTCAATGCATCTTTCGGGTGGATGGAACCATCAGTGATGATTTCAAAAACCAATTTTTCGTAATCGGTTTTTTGCTCTACCCTAAAGTTTTCAATGCTGTATTTTACGTTTTTAACCGGAGTGTAAACAGAATCAACCGCAATGCTTCCCAAGGGGGCATTGGATTTCTTGTTTTCCTCAGCTGGAACGTATCCACGACCTTTTTCGATAATAACCTCAAGGTTAATACTTACTTTGGGATCCATGTTACAAATAACCAAATCAGGATTCAATACTTGGTATCCTGAAATGAACTTCTGGAAATCTCCAGCGGTCAATTGTTCTTTTCCACTTACGGAAACAGAAACAGTTTCACTTTCAACATCATCAATCTGTCTTTTGAAACGAACCTGTTTTAGGTTCAAGATCATTTCCGTAACGTCTTCAACAACGCCTGGGATAACAGAAAACTCATGTTCAACTCCATCAATACGCACAGAAGTAATCGCAAAACCTTCCAATGAGGAAAGTAGAACTCTTCTCAGCGCATTTCCAACTGTTAATCCATAACCAGGTTCCAAAGGGCGAAATTCAAATTTCCCTTCGAAATCTGTTGAATCGATCATTATAACTTTATCGGGCTTCTGAAAATTAAGTAATGCCATATTGGATTAATGTTGATTTTATTTAGAGTATAACTCGACTATTAGTTGTTCCTTGATATTCTCAGGAATCTGAAGTCTTTCAGGAATCGCAACGTAAGTTCCTTCCTTTGTTTCAGAATTCCATGTAATCCATTCGTAAACACTGCTGTTGGCAGCCAAGGAATCTTGAATGGACTGTACGGATTTAGATTTTTCACGAACACCAACTACATCCCCAGCCTTAAGGCTATAGGAAGGAATGTTCACTATCTCACCGTTAACGGTAATGTGTCTGTGGGAAACCAACTGTCTGGCACCACGTCTTGATGGGGCAATTCCCATTCTGTAGACTACGTTGTCCAAACGGGACTCACACAATTGAAGCAATACCTCACCGGTTACTCCCTTGCTTCTGTTGGCCTTGTCAAATAGGTTTCTAAATTGTCTTTCCAAAATACCGTAGGTATACTTGGCTTTTTGCTTCTCCATCAACTGGATAGCGTATTCTGATTTTTTACCACGGCGTCTGTTGTTACCGTGCTGTCCTGGAGGATAACTTTTTTTCTCGAAGGCTTTATCGTCTCCGAAAATCGCTTCTCCAAATTTTCTAGCGATCTTTGATTTTGGTCCTGTGTATCTTGCCATCTTCTAATTTTTTGAAAGTGCGATTATGAATTAAGGCTTATCCTTCGATAATCTCCATGCACTTTCGTGAAGACCCTAATGGGCCGATTATGATTAATTAAACTCTTCTTCTTTTTGGAGGTCTACAACCGTTGTGCGGAAGTGGGGTAACATCGATGATTTCCGTAACCTCGATACCGGAATTGTGGATGGAACGAATTGCAGATTCCCTACCATTTCCAGGTCCTTTTACGTAAACCTTCACTTTTCTCAATCCTGCCTCATGTGCAACTTTGGCACAATCTTCCGCGGCTACCTGGGCAGCGTAGGGAGTGTTCTTTTTAGAACCTCTAAATCCTAGCTTACCAGCCGAAGACCAAGAAATTACATCACCCTTTTTATTGGTCAAGGAAATGATGATATTGTTAAAGGAAGCAGTAACGTGGGCCTCTCCAACGGACTCCACCACTACTTTGCGCTTCTTTGTTGTTTTTGTACTTACTTTTGCCATATTTTTTAGTTTCTAGTGTTAGTTCTTAGTTATTGGAATCCTAGACTTTTACATTTCAAACAGATTCTTCTAACGTCTAAATACTAACTAATGACTTCTATCTAAATTATTATTTGGTTGCCTTTTTCTTGTTGGCAACAGTCTTTCTCTTTCCTTTTCTAGTCCTAGAGTTGTTTTTGGTACGTTGACCTCTAAGCGGTAATCCGGATCTATGACGAATCCCACGGTAACAACCGATGTCCATCAATCGCTTGATGTTCAATTGGGTTTCGGAACGAAGTTCTCCTTCAATAGTGTAAGAGGAAACAGCTTCCCTGATTCTACCGATTTCATCATCATTCCAATCGGAAACTTTGGTATCCTCGCTCACTTTGGCCTTCTCCAAAATTTCTTGGGCCCTACTTTTACCAATTCCGTAAATGTAGGTAAGTGAAATTACTCCGCGTTTTTGTTTGGGTATATCAACCCCTGCAATTCTTGCCATAATTACCCTTGTCTTTGTTTAAATCTAGGATTCTTTTTGTTGATTACGTATAATCTGCCTTTTCTGCGAACAATCTTGCATTCGGCGCTTCTCTTCTTTATTGATGCTCTTACTTTCATCGTATTAGTATCTATAAGTAATTCTTGCTTTTGTTAAATCGTATGGGCTCATTTCAAGCTTTACCTTGTCCCCTGGAAGTAATTTGATGTAATGCATACGCATTTTTCCAGAGATGTGTGCTGTTACAACATGACCGTTCTCCAATTCAACTCTAAACATTGCGTTTGACAATGCTTCGATTATGGTTCCGTCTTGTTCTATTGCAGGCTGCTTTGCCATTCTTTAGTCTTTAGTTTTTAGTCCTTAGTTGATAGTGTTTGACTAACGCCCTTCAACCAAAGTCTATCGTCTAATTATGCTACTTTTCTATTCTTTCCGGTTTTCATCAAACCGTCATAATGTCTATTCAACAAATAAGAATTTACTTGTTGTACCGTATCGATGGCCACACCTACCATAATCAATAGGGAAGTACCACCGTAAAATAATGCCCATCCAGCCTGTACGTCCATCAACTTCACCACTACTGCAGGCAATACTGCCAACAAGGCCAAGAAAACAGAACCAGGCAAAGTGATCAAGGACATGATCTTGTCCAAGAAATCACCTGTTTCCTTTCCAGGTCTAATCCCTGGAATGAATCCACCACTTCTTTTTAGATCATCCGCCATTTTGTTCGTGGGAACTGTAATGGCCGTATAGAAGTAGGTGAATATGATGATCAATATGCCGAACAGAATGTTATAGGCCAATCCGAAAATATCGGCAAACTGAACCTCCATCCATTGTCCTACTGCTGTATCATTAAAGGTCTTTCCAATCAAACTTGGCGCAAACATAATCGCTTGGGCGAAGATAATCGGCATAACCCCGGATGCATTCAACTTTAATGGGATGTATTGTCTAGATCCCATGATGTTCTTTTCGTACCCACCAGAAGCTGTTCTTCTTGCATATTGAACCGGTATCTGGCGCACGGCCATCACCAACAACACACTTGCCAAGATCACCAAGAACCAAATGATCACCTCAATCAAGATAAACATGATTCCACCGGTGTTGTTTGTAGTTCTTGAGATAAACTCCTGAACAAAAGATTGTGGCATGGTGGCAATAATCCCGATCATGATCAATAGGGAAATACCGTTACCGATTCCTTTATCCGTTATCTTCTCTCCCAACCACATGGCAAACACACATCCAGTAACCAGGATAATTACGGCTGGAATCATAAAATCCAATCCTTTCCCGATCACAAAAGCGGAAGCAGGAACTCCAAACCCAGCTTCAAGGCTATATAAATAAGCAGGTGCCTGGACGATACAAATACCGATGGTCAACCAACGTGTTATCTGGTTGATGGTCTTTCTTCCACTTTCACCTTCTTTCTGCAGTTTTTGCAAATAAGGAATGGCAATACCCATCAACTGCACCACAATGGAAGCAGAAATGTAGGGCATGATTCCCAGAGCAAACACAGATGCATTGGCAAAAGCACCTCCTGTAAAAGCATTCAATAATCCTAGTAATCCCCCATCAGTCCCATCGGCCAAAGCTCCCAACTGGGAAGTATCAATACCTGGAAGAACAATTTGTGCACCAAAACGGTACACTAAAAGCAAGCCAAGGGTAACAATAATTCGTTGCCTTAGCTCTTCAATCTTCCAAATATTTGATATGGTCTCTATAAATTTCTTCATGCTTCTTATTCTTATAAACTTATTGCCTCACCTCCAGCAGCTTCAATAGCAGCTTTAGCGGAAGCACTAAATTTATGTACAGATATTTTAAGGGCAGCTTTCAATTCGCCGTCTCCCAAAATCTTTACCAAGTCGTTTTTATGTGCCAATCTGTTTTCCACAAGGGTTTCCAAGGTCACTTCTTTCTTTACAACACCATTATCCACCAATTCTTGCAATTTGCTCAAATTAATGCCCTGGTATTCCTTTCTATTGATATTCTTAAAACCAAATTTGGGAACACGACGTTGCAAAGGCATTTGTCCACCTTCAAAACCAATCTTCTTGGAATATCCAGATCTTGACTTGGCCCCTTTGTGTCCACGGGTAGAAGTGCCTCCTTTACCGGAACCTTCTCCACGACCTACACGTTTTCCCGCTTTTTGTACAGCACCTTCTGCTGGCTTAAGATTATGTAACTCCATGTGCCTTTATATTTTAAGCTTCCTCAGTGGAAACCAAGTGTTTTACCTTATTAATCATTCCAAGGATATTAGGTGTTGCATCGTGTTCAACAACATGCCCAATCTTGCGCAAACCAAGAGCTTCCAAAGTCCTCTTCTGGGTCTGGGTTCTTTTGATGGCGCTTTTTACCTGCTTAACTTTAATCTTTGACATTTTATCAGTTTTTAGTCCTTAGTCCTTAGTCTCTAGTTTTCCTTGGTTTTACTTTTTTGGTTGAAAAAGCCACTAACTACTATCAACTATGGACTGTCAACCTATTTTTTATCCCTTAAAGACTTTTTCTAAAGAAATTCCTCTTTGGTTGGCAACAGTTTGCGCTCCCCTTAGTTGCAATAGGGCATCAAAAGTTGCCTTTACAACGTTGTGCGGGTTGGAAGAACCTTGTGATTTTGACAATACATCGTGTACACCAACAGCTTCCAATACCGCTCTTACAGCACCACCGGCAATTACTCCGGTACCATGTGATGCAGGCTGAATGTAAACACGCGCACCTCCATACTTCCCTTTTTGCTCATGAGGAAGGGTTCCCTTGTTCAAAGGAATGCGAACCAAATTCTTCTTGGCATCCTCGATAGCCTTGGCAATGGCGGTTGCTACTTCTTTGGATTTACCCAAACCATGTCCTACTACACCATTCTCATCACCAACAACAACAATTGCTGAAAAACCGAATGCTCTACCACCTTTGGTAACTTTGGTAACCCTTTGGACTCCTACCAAACGATCTTTCAACTCCAGTCCACCTGGCTTAACTATTTCTACGTTTTTGTATTTCTGGTACATAGTCTTATTAGAATTTTAGTCCTGCTTCCCTAGCTCCTTCTGCCAATGATTTAACTCTTCCGTGATACAGGTTTCCACCTCTATCAAAAGCTACGGCCTCAACACCAAGCTTCTTTGCTTTTTCCGCGATGGCCTTTCCTACCAAAGCAGCAACTTCGGTTTTGGTTCCTTTGGCATCAAGGTCTTTATCTCTTGAAGACGCAGCAGCCAAAGTAACACCTTTGTTATCGTCAATCAATTGAGCGTAGATCTCTTTGTTACTTCTAAAAACAGAGAGTCTTGGTCTTGCTTCAGTACCGGAAGAAATCTTTCTGATTCTTCTCCTGATGCGTAATCTTCTTTCAGTCTTGGATAATCCCATAGTCTTACTTATTATGCTGATTTACCTGCTTTTCTTCTTAATTGTTCACCAACAAACTTGATTCCTTTTCCTTTGTAAGGCTCTGGCTTACGGAAAGCGCGAATCTTGGCAGCAACTTGTCCTACCAACTGCTTGTCGTGAGATGTTAACTTAACGATAGGATTTTTACCCTTTTCGGAAATGGTCTCGATTTTGACTTCGGGAGCAATATCCAATACTATGTTGTGGGAAAAACCTAACGCCAAATCCAATTTTTGTCCTTGGTTACTGGCTCTGTATCCAACCCCTACCAATTCCAATTCCTTGGTCCATCCTTTGGACACTCCATCGACCATATTGGCAATCAAGGCACGGTATAGTCCGTGTTTTGCTTTGTGCTCTTTGGAATCAGACGGTCTTTCTAGCTGAACATTTCCTTCCTCAACCTTTACTGCAATTCCCGAAATCTCTTGGGAAAGTTCTCCCAACTTACCTTTTACGGTAACCACATTGTCGTTTACCTCAACGGTGACTCCTTCTGGGATTGCAACTGGATTGTTACCTATTCTAGACATTTTTCTTTTCTTTTCTCAATTAATAAACGTAGCACAATACTTCGCCACCTACGTTTTCTTGCTTGGCCTGCTTGCTGGTCATTACCCCATGGGAGGTTGACACAATTGCAATTCCCAAACCGTTAAGAACCCTTGGAAGCTCTTCTGAACCTGCATACTTACGAAGTCCAGGCTTGCTCACCCTTTGTAATTTCTTAATCACAGGCTCTTTGGTAAACTTATCGTACTTCAAGGCAATTTTGATATTACCCTGCGTATCGTTTTCCTCAAATTTGTAGCTCAAGATGTAACCTTGGTCAAACAAAATTTTGGTCATCTGTTTTTTTAGATTGGATGCTGGAACATCTACCACCCTATGACCTGCCCTACTGGCATTTCTAATTCTGGTCAAATAATCTGAAATTGGATCTGTAAGCATTTCTCTTCTTTATCTGTTTACCAACTTGCCTTTTTAACTCCTGGAATCAAGCCCTGATTGGCCATTTCCCTGAATGTAACCCTGGAAATACCAAATGTTCTCATATATCCTCTTGGTCTACCGGTCAATTTGCAACGGTTGCGCATACGTACCGGAGATGCATTTTTGGGAAGCTTTTGCAAGGCTTCGTAATCACCAGCTTCTTTTAAAGCCTTTCTCTTTTCTGCATACTTTGCAACCATTTTTGCCCTTTTTCTTTCACGGGCTTTCATTGATTCCTTAGCCATACTAGTTCTTTTTAAAGGGTACTCCCAATTCGGTTAACAATGATTTTGCTTCTTTATCTGTTTCCGCAGAAGTAACGAAAGTGATATCCATTCCGTTTATTCTGTTGATCTTGTCAATATTGATCTCTGGAAAAATAATCTGCTCGGTCACACCCAAGCTGTAATTTCCTCTACCATCGAATCCAGTAGCCTTCACTCCTTGGAAATCACGTACCCTAGGAAGGGCAGACGTAATCAAGCGGTCCAAAAACTCATACATGCGCTCACCTCTTAGGGTAACTTTGGCACCTATGGGCATTCCTTTTCTCAACTTGAAGGATGCAACGTCCTTTTTGGAAATGGTTGCTACCGCCTTCTGACCAGTAATATTGGTCAACTCCTCAACAGCATGGTCAATCAGCTTTTTGTCGGAAACAGCAGCTCCAACCCCACGGCTAACCACAATCTTCTCCAATTTGGGAACCTGCATTACGTTTTTGTAACCAAATTCTTCAGACAACGCCTTAATTACGCGCTCTCTATATTCTTGCTTTAATCTTGGAATGTAACTCATAACTAAATTACTTCATTGGATTTCTTGGCAAACCTAACTTTCTTCCCATCTCTTTCTTCGTACCCAACGCGAGTGGCTTCACCAGATTTTGGGTCGATCAATGAAAGGTTTGAGATATGGATAGGCGCTTCCTTTTTTACAATTCCTCCCTGAGGATTCTTTGCACTAGGTTTTTCGTGCTTGGAAACCGTATTGACTCCTTCCACGATAGCCTTGTTCTTTTCACGGTCTACCTGAAGCACTTTTCCTTCGGTGCCTTTGTGGTCCCCTGTAATGACCCTAACGGTATCCCCTGTTTTTATTTTCAACTTCATCTTAACTGATATTTCTGTTAAAGCACCTCTGGAGCTAGTGAAACAATCTTCATGAACTGCTTGTCCCTAAGTTCCCTGGCCACTGGCCCAAAAACCCTGGTTCCGCGCATTTCACCTGTTGGGTTCAACAAAACGCAAGCGTTATCATCAAATCGGATATAAGAACCATCAGGTCTTCTTACTTCCTTTTTTGTCCGTACCACAACCGCAGTAGAAACAGAACCCTTTTTTACCGTTCCATTGGGAGTAGCTTCCTTTACGGTAACCACAATCTTATCTCCCAAAGAAGCATATCTTCTCTTAGTACCTCCAAGTACGCGGATGGTCAAAACTTCTTTTGCACCAGTGTTGTCCGCAACCTTTAATCTTGATTCTTGCTGTAACATAATTATTTAGCTCTTTCAAGGATTTCAACCAATCTCCAACATTTCGTCTTGCTCAATGGTCGGGTTTCCATTATTTTAACGGTATCACCTTCGTTGCAGTCATTCTTTTCATCATGGGCCACATACTTCTTGGTCTTAAGAACGAACTTACCGTACATAGGGTGCTTTACTCGTTTTACCTCAGAAACTACAATGGATTTCTCCATTTTGCTGCTGGTAACAACGCCTATTCTTTCTTTTCTTAAATTTCTTTTATCTTCCATAAGGCAAAACCAATTATTGTACTTCCCTTTTAGTTAATTCTGTTGCAAGTCTCGCTACCGTCCTTCTAGTCTGTCTGATCTGTAAAGGATTTTCCAAAGGAGTAACCGAGTGAGCGATTTTTAAATCAGCATGTTGCTTTTTAAAATCAGCCAGCTTTTCCTTTAGCTCTTCAATTGAAAGTTCTTTTATCTCTGATTGTTTCATCTTTCTTCCCAATTAAAAATTAAGCGGAATAATCCCTAGCTACAATAAACTTTGTTTTTACGGGTAACTTTTGGGCTGCAAGACGTAATGCCTCCTTGGCAACGTCCATAGGAACACCAGCTACCTCAAACATGATTCTTCCAGGCTTAACAACGGCCACCCAATATTCTGGAGCACCCTTACCTTTACCCATACGTACCTCAAGAGGTTTTTTGGTGATGGGCTTGTCCGGGAAAATTTTGATCCAGAGCTGACCTTGTCTTTTCATATACCTTGTCGCAGCAATACGCGCAGCCTCGATCTGACGAGAAGTAATGAAATGGGAATCCAAGGATTTGATACCGAACATTCCATTGGAAAGTTGGTGCCCTCTTTGGGAATTTCCTTTCATACGTCCCTTCTGGGCTTTACGAAATTTTGTTCTTTTTGGCTGTAACATTTTACCTTTACTTTATCTTATTACTTTCTACGACGTTGTGGTTTCTTACCATCTCGTTTGTCGCCTTTTCCTTGACTTTTGGACAATCCTACGAGCGGGGAAAGTTCTCTTTTTCCATAAACCTCACCCTTCATGATCCAAACTTTGATACCCAATCTTCCGTAAGTCGTGTGTGCTTCATGCAAAGCATAGTCCACATCTGCACGGAAAGTGGATAATGGAATTCTTCCTTCCTTGTAAGATTCTGAACGTGCCATCTCAGCTCCGTTCAAACGTCCTGAAATCTGAATCTTGATACCCTCGGCATTCATACGGATTGCAGCTGCAATTGCCATTTTGATGGCTCTTCTGTATGAAATTCTGCTTTCAATTTGTCTTGCAACACTGGCTGCAACCAAATTGGCATCCAATTCAGGTCTTTTTATTTCATGGATATTGATCTGAACCTCTTTGTTGGTGATCTTCTTAAGCTCTTCCTTAAGCTTATCCACCTCTTGTCCTCCTTTACCAATGATGATACCAGGTCTTGCCGTGGTAATGGTGATGGTGATCAATTTTAAGGTTCTTTCAATAATTACCCTAGACACACTGGCCTTGGCCAAACGCGCATGGATATACTTTCTAATCTTATCATCCTCAGCCAGCTTATCGCCGTAATCATTACCGCCGTACCAGTTAGATTCCCATCCTCTGATAATTCCTAAGCGATTTCCTATCGGATTGGTTTTTTGTCCCATTTTATACTCTAGCTTTGAACGTTGTTATTGGCTTCCAAGATCATGGTAACATGGTTGGAACGCTTTCTAATTCTATGTGCTCTACCTTGTGGGGCAGGACGTAGTCTTTTCAACATTGTACCACCGTCCACACGGATCTCTTTGATAATAAGGTCAGCATCCTCTATGTTGGCCTCCTCATTTTTAGCTTCCCAGTTGGCAATTGCAGAAAGCAATAGTTTCTCCAATTTTCTGGAAGCCTCTTTGGGGTTGAACCTCAAGATGGCCAATGCCATTTCTACCTGCTTACCTCTAACCAAGTCAGCAACCAAGCGCATTTTTCTTGGCGAAGTTGGGCAGTTGTTCAACTTGGCAATAGCAAGTTGCTTCTTCTCTTCCTTTAACCTTTCGGCCATTTGTCTTTTACGAACTCCCATAGCTTACTTACTTTTTACCTTTGTTTTTAGCTCCTGCATGACCTCTAAAAGATCGTGTAGGTGAAAATTCTCCAAGCTTGTGACCTACCATGTTCTCGGTTACATATACAGGAACAAATTGTCTCCCGTTGTGCACTGCGATGGTCTGTCCTACGAAATCCGGAGTTATCATTGAGGCTCTTGACCATGTTTTGATAACCGTTTTCTTACCTGAATCTATATTGGCTTGAACTTTCTTTTCCAAGCTGTGATGAACGTAAGGTCCTTTTTTTAATGAACGTGCCATTTACTTTTCTTTTATTTCTTTCTACGTTCTATGATATATCTATTGGTGTCCTTGGTCTTGGAACGCGTCCTGAAGCCTTTGGCCGGGATACCGTTCTTAGATCTTGGGTGGCCTCCGGAAGCCCTTCCTTCACCTCCACCCATTGGGTGATCAACAGGGTTCATGGCTACTGGTCTAGTTCTTGGTCTTCTACCCAACCATCTGCTTCTACCTGCTTTACCAGATACCAACAATTGGTGATCAGAGTTGGAAACCGCACCAATGGTAGCCAAACAATTGGCCAAGATCATACGGGTCTCCCCTGAAGGCAATTTAATGGTAACGAACTTACCGTCCTTCGCCATTAACTGCGCAAAAGTACCAGCACTACGTGCCATAACAGCACCTTGACCTGGTCTAAGCTCTATACAGGAAATGATGGTACCCAATGGAATTTCACTTAAAGGAAGTGCATTTCCAATTTCTGGAGCAGCTTTGGCACCTGAAGAAATCTTCTGTCCTACCTGCATTCCGTTTTGGGCAACTACATATCTTTTTTCACCATCCTTGTATTCAACCAAGGCGATAAATGCAGTTCTGTTGGGATCGTACTGGATAGATACAATGGTTGCATCAACTCCTTGCTTATCTCTTTTGAAATCGATAATACGATACCTTCTTTTATGACCTCCACCTCTGTGGCGCATGGTCATTTTTCCTTGACTGTTCCTACCACCCGACTTTTTTAACGGAGCAAGCAAGCTTTTCTCCGGCTTATCAGTAGTAATCGCGTCAAATCCGTTTACTACTCTAAAACGCTGTCCGGGGGTTATCGGTTTTAATTTTCTAACTGACATTTCTCGTCTTTATAGATTACTGTAAAAATCAATAATATCACCCTCCGCCACATCAACAATTGCCTTTTTCAACGCATTTGTTTTTCCGTGCTGGATTCCTGTTTTTGTATAACGACTCTTACGGTTTGGACCATAGTTCATGGTTCTTACCTTTTCCACAGAAACACCATAAGCAGCCTCAACCGCTTCTTTGATCTGAAGCTTGTTGGCTGTTGGGTCAACGTAGAAACCATAACGATTGAAAAGCTCGCTATCCGCGGTCATTTTTTCCGTAATGATTGGTTTTATCAACACACTCATGATATTCTTATTTCTTAAGGTTCGATTCTATTCCTTCCAAAGCACTTTCAGTAAGCACCACACTACCAGCATTAACTATCTTGTAAGTACTTAATTCTGAGCTAGTTACAACTTCGGAACGCTCCAAATTGCGCGACGACAAATATACATTTTTATTTGAGTCACCCAATACGATAAGAGACTTTTTGTTTTCTATGCCCAAGGAGCTCAAAAACGCTTTGAAATCTTTGGTTTTTGGAGCTTCAAAATTGAAGTCCTCCACAACCGTAATTGCCTTCTCTTTTGACTTCAAAGTCAAGGCCGATTTACGCGCCAAACGCTTAACGTTTTTGTTCAACTTTTGGGAATAATCTTTAGGTCTTGGACCAAAAATTCTACCACCACCTCTAAAAATAGGAGACTTGATACTACCTGCCCTTGCGGTACCTGTACCTTTTTGCTTCTTGATTTTTCTGGTACTACCAGCAATCTCAGCTCTCTCCTTGGCCTTGTGGTTACCTTGTCTTTGATGCGCCAAATATTGCTTCACATCCAAATAGATGGCATGCTCATTGGGCTCTATTCCAAATACCTCCTTAGAAAGGTCAGCCTTTCTTCCGGTATCTTTTCCTTTGATATCTAAAACTGCAACCTTCATTACTTCTCAATTGTTACGTACGAATTCTTGTGACCTGGTACCGCACCTTTAACTACGATAAGGTTTTTCTCAGGAACCACTTTCAATACTCTCAAGTTTTGAACCGTTACTCGTTCACCACCCATTCTACCGGCCATTTTCATTCCTTTGAAAACTCTCGCAGGATAAGAAGCAGCACCGATGGAACCAGGAGCTCTCAATCTGTTGTGCTGACCGTGGGTTGCTTGTCCAACACCGCCAAAGCCGTGTCTTTTAACAACACCTTGGAAACCTTTACCTTTTGACGTACCAATAACATCAACAAACTCTCCCTCTTGGAAAAGCTCTACATTTAAAGTATCTCCTAATTTAAACTCACCTTCAAAATCCCGGAACTCAACGACTTTCTTCTTAGGAGAAGTACCTGCTTTTTTAACATGACCCTGTTCGGCCTTGTTTGCACGTTTTTCTGCCTTGTCATCGAAACCAAGCTGAAGGGCACTGTACCCGTCCACCTCTTCGGTTCTGACTTGGGTAACCACGCATGGTCCAGCTTCAAGAACGGTACATGGAATGTTCTTTCCATTCTCGTCGAAGATGCTGGTCATACCGATTTTTCTACCTATTAACCCAGACATAAATATTTAATTAATCAATTATTTAATTACTCAATGTGCCAATTCAATTGCTTGGCAAAAAAATTGGGTCAAAGAAAAGATTCTGTGACCCAGATATTTTTCTTTTTCCCGTTTTTCCCTCGCCCGCAGCTCAGGACATGTCCACCTTTATCTCAAAAGGCGTGCAAATTTACACTTTTATTTCGACTTCAACACCACTTGGAAGCTCTAATTTCATTAAAGCATCAATGGTTTTTGAAGAAGAGCTATAAATATCCAGCAAACGCTTGTAAGAACTTAGCTGAAATTGCTCTCTCGATTTCTTGTTCACGTGTGGTGAACGCAAAACTGTAAATATCTTTTTATGCGTTGGCAATGGGATTGGCCCAGTAACCACAGCACCTGTTGTCTTAACTGTCTTTACAATCTTTTCAGCAGATTTGTCCACCAAATTGTGATCGTAAGATTTAAGTTTAATTCTAATTTTTTGACTCATCTTGCTGAAAAATTAAGCGGTTACCCCTTTTACTGATTTAATTACTTCCTCTGCAATATTGTTAGGAGTTTCTGCGTAGTGCGAAAATTCCATTGTGGAAGTTGCTCTACCGGAAGACAATGTTCTCAAAGAAGTTACATAACCGAACATTTCGGAAAGTGGCACTTCTGCCTTAACAACTTTGGAACCGGCTCTATCATCCATGTTGTTTACCTGACCTCTTCTACGGTTCAAGTCACCAACAATATCACCCATGTTTTCTTCCGGAGTTAAAACCTCCAACTTCATGATAGGCTCCATCAATACAGCTCTTGCAGCCTTGGCAGCTACTTTGTAGCCCAATTTAGCGGCAAGCTCAAAAGAAAGTGAATCGGAATCCACAGGGTGGAACGAACCATCCTTAAGGGTAATCTTCATACTATCCATCTCAAATCCAGCCAAAGGACCATTCTTCATAGCCTCTTTGAATCCTTTTTCAACGGATGGGATATATTCTTTAGGAATGTTACCTCCTTTAATCTCATTGATGAATTCCAGTCCAGCCTTACCTTCTTCAGCAGGCTCCATGGTAAATACAATGTCCGCAAATTTACCACGACCACCAGTCTGCTTCTTGTAAGTTTCCCTGTGATTCGCTGTAGCAGTCAATGCTTCTTTGTACTCAACCTGAGGTTGACCTTGGTTTACCTCAACCTTGAACTCACGACGCAAACGGTCCACGATGATATCCAAGTGAAGCTCACCCATACCAGAAATAATGGTCTGACCTGAAGCTTCATCAGTCTTAACCTGGAACGTTGGATCTTCCTCGGCCAATTTAGCCAAAGACATACCCAATTTATCAACGTCAGCCTTGGTTTTAGGCTCAACAGCGATACCGATTACGGGATCAGGGAAGTCCATGCTCTCAAGCACAATAGGGTGCTTTTCAGAAGACATAGTGTCACCCGTCTTGATATCCTTAAATCCAACAGCAGCACCAATATCTCCTGCCTCAATGTACTCAATGGCATTCTGCTTGTTAGAGTGCATTTGGTAGATACGGGAGATACGCTCTTTTTTACCGGAACGGTTATTCAAGATGTATGAACCTGCATCCAGACGACCAGAGTATGCTCTAAAGAATGCCAATCGACCTACGAAAGGATCCGTGGCGATTTTAAATGCCAAAGCAGAAAATGGCTCTTTTGGATCGGGCTTTCTAGTGATTTCATTTCCTGTATCAGGATCTGTACCCACGATATCGTCCTTGTCCAATGGAGAAGGCAAATAGCGACATACGGCATCCAACAAGAATTGAACTCCTTTGTTCTTAAAGGAAGAACCACAAACCATAGGAATAATAGCTCTATCCATAACAGCAGCTCTCAACGCAGCGTGCACTTCTTCTTCAGTGATGGAATCCTCGTCTTCGAAGAATTTCTCCATCAACTCCTCATCATATTCTGCCACGGCCTCGATCAAGGCAGCCCTGTATTCTTTAACCTCATCTTGCATTTCAGCAGGAATATCGATTACATCAAATGTAGAACCGAAGTTCTCATCGTGCCATACGATAGCCCTGTTCTTGGCAAGATCAACAATACCTTTAAAGTCAGCTTCCTCACCGATTGGCAAAACAATTGGCACTGCATTGGATCCCAACATTTCTTTCACCTGCTTGCACACGTTCAAGAAGTTAGAACCTTGACGGTCCATTTTGTTTACGAAACCAATTCGAGGTACTTTATAGTTATCGGCCAATCTCCAGTTTGTTTCAGATTGTGGCTCAACACCATCAACCGCACTGAACAAGAAGACCAAACCATCCAAAACACGCAATGAACGGTTTACCTCAACGGTAAAGTCAACGTGTCCGGGAGTATCGATAATATTAAAGTGGTATCCTTTTGCATCAGCTGTGGGCTGCCCGTTTTCAGTTGGGAACTGCCAGGTACAAGTGGTAGCAGCAGAGGTAATGGTAATACCACGCTCTTGCTCCTGCTCCATCCAGTCCATGGTAGCCGCACCATCGTGCACCTCACCAATCTTGTGACTTACACCTGTATAAAAAAGAATACGTTCTGTAGTAGTGGTTTTTCCAGCATCAATGTGTGCTGCAATACCTATATTCCTTGTATAATTTAAATCTCTTCCCATTTTGTGAACTAGAATCTAAAGTGTGAGAATGCTTTATTGGCTTCGGCCATTTTGTGGGTATCCACTCTTTTCTTAACAGCGGCACCTTCTTCCTTTGCAGCGGCCAAAATTTCAGCGGCCAACTTCTGCGCCATGGATTTTTCATTACGCTTTCTAGCGTAGCTGATCAACCATTTCATGGCAGTGGAAATCTTACGGTCTGGACGAATCTGCATTGGAATCTGGAATGTAGCACCACCCACTCTTCTACTTCTTACTTCAACGTGTGGCATTACATTGGAAAGAGCATCTTTCCACAATTCCAAAGCGGTTTTTTCTTCGTCTTGGTTTTTTTCATCCACAATGTCAATTGCATCATAGAAAACCTTGAAGGCAACGGATTTTTTTCCGTCCCACATCATCATGTTCACAAAGCGAGTTACCAGTTGGTCATTAAACCTTGGATCTGGCAACAATGGTCTTTTTTTCGCCTGTCTTTTTCTCATGTCTTCTTATTTTTTAGGACGTTTTGCTCCGTATTTAGATCTACGTTGCGTTCTACCTGCTACCCCTGCGGTATCCAATGCACCACGAACAATGTGGTATCGCACACCAGGTAAATCCTTTACTCTTCCACCTCTAACCAATACTATCGAGTGCTCTTGGAGATTGTGACCTTCGCCAGGGATATACGCGTTAACTTCCTTACCGTTGGTTAACCTAACCCTTGCAACTTTACGCATTGCAGAGTTTGGTTTCTTAGGTGTGGTCGTGTACACACGCGTACAAACCCCTCTTCGCTGGGGACACGAATCCAAAGCAGCCGATTTACTCTTCTTGGTAATGGTGACTCTTCCTTTTCGTACTAATTGTGAAATTGTTGGCATTAAAATTTCTATTAAAAATCAAAACAACCCTCGTTTTGAGGGCTGCAAATGTAGTGATATTTCGGAATAATTCAAATCCCGAAAGATTAAATTTCAGATCAATCTTGAAAATCAAATAATTATCCTGAATACAGATGAAAATGGAAGCTGTACAACAATTGGCCTGTCAATTGATACCAACTAAAGATTGCCAGCAAAAGTCACCACATTTACAAGCCCCCTTTTTGTTTTTACATCAATACCTTTTTCTTTAATAAATTTCTTGACCTTTGGTTGATGCTCAGGTGAAAATAAGGCCACAAACTCCTTTTTCTTTGCAGGAATATAGACAGGGAAAGCATCGTCCAATGCCAAATAATAATTGGTTTCGTCCACAAATCGATGCGGAAAGGAAACAGAATGGGATGTTTTTGCCGGCTTCCCCTCCTTGAAGAGTTTCTTGTTCTGCTCAAACAAACGATAGTTCCCCAAGGACACAATCTCCTTCAGGTAAGCTTGGTTCCTTTCCCCTTTCTTGTCTAAAAGAATCATATAGGAATACAGATGACCATTCAGCACACAGGAAATATTTTGATTTTTGAGAAGTGCAAGGGTCTTGTCCTCTTTCAAATTGGAGTTCTTAATTTCAAATTCATCGTTGAAGGCATTGTACCTCATGAACATTTTTCGATCTTCCTGTCCTTTGAAAAGAATCGAACCACTTTCAAAAGCTTCATTTATGTAAATGGACCCTTCGATATCCCTTAAATTCAATTGTTGTTCAATACCAAGAGCAGCAAATTTATCGCGCATTTGACTGTAAAAGTTTTCTGACGCCGGATTGTTGCCAAAATCCGGTCCGATGCCTTGGAGTCCTTTTTGGTAAACACTGATCACCCCAGGTTGAACATTAGCTTTTTGTTGCGCTAACAACAAGGATCCAAAACCTAAGACGAAAAAGAAAAAAAATATTGTTCTCATACCCCATATATATATTAAGGTATAAATTACAAATTATAACCCGCTCCAACTTCCTTCAAAAGACTTTTAACAAAAAACTGTTTTATTTCCGCCCTAAAGCGCCCCATTTTTACAAATACAACAGGTATTTCGGCATTTTCAAAGATCCATAACACATTTGGATTACTGCCTAATTTTGTCTTTTTGACAATTTTCACCCCTTCCAATTGATGACAACACAATTATCAAATGTCATTTTGCACGCTTTGTATTTGTAGCCGCAGTCTTAAAATTTTAGTAAAATTAGTTTGGATTATTAACATGAAATTATGATTTTAGCGCCTAGCTAATTCAAATAATTTTAAAATGAGAACAAAACTTAATGGATTGTTAACGCTGTTATTGGCGTTTGTTGTGCATGTTTCTTTTGCACAAGACAAGACGATTACAGGTACTGTTACGGATGCCGATGGCCTTCCGTTACCTGGGGTCAACATTGTCGTTGATGGTACCACTACGGGTACCCAAACAGATTTTGACGGACTCTATACGATTAGTGCAAGTCAAGGTCAGACACTTCTTTTCACCTATATAGGACAGAGAGATGCAAGAAGGGTCGTTGGTGCAAGTGACGTGATCGATGTTCAAATGGAAGAGGACACTCAGGCTCTTGAAGAGGTTGTGGTTACGGCCCTTGGTATTAAGAGGGAGAAGCAAGCACTGGGTTATGCAGTAACCGAAGTTGGTTCTGACGATTTGGAACAACGTCCTGAAGGTGATGTAGCCAGGGTGCTACAAGGTAAAGCTTCCGGGGTTCAGATTACACAACAAAGTGGTCTTTCCGGATCTGGTACCAACATTGTAATTAGGGGTCAAACTACTTTTAGTGGTAGTAACCAAGCTTTGTTCATCATTGATGGTGTACCTTTTAGTACGGACACCAACTCACAAGGTCGAAATGGGGACAGACAAGATTTTGTCAACGGTAACAACGGTTCCAGTAGATTTTTGGATCTTGATCCAAACAGTATAGAAAGTGTAAACGTACTTAAGGGTCTTGCGGCTGCTACACTTTACGGATCTCAAGGACGTAATGGTGTAATCTTGATCACCACAAAAGGTGGTTCTTCGCAAGCAGGTCCAAAAAAGACTGAAATCACTGTTAACTCTTCTCTTTTCTTCAACGAAATTGCTTCGTTGCCAGATTATCAGAATGAGTACGGAAATGGTTTCGACCAGTCTTTCGGATGGTTCTTCAGTAACTGGGGACCAAGCTTTAGAAGAGAAGGAGCTTCCGGTTGGGGTGCACAAGCTGCAATCGATGACCAAGGAACATTGGCTCACCCATATTCTACTTCTACTGCTGCTATTCAGGCTGCTTTCCCAGAATTCCAAGGACAACGTTATGAGTGGAGACCTTATGACAGTGTAAAGAACTTCTTTAGAACAGGTACAGTTTCCAATACTTCTGTTAACGTTAGAGGAGCTTCTGACGATGGTAAAGTTGGATACAACATGAACTACGGTTACCTTAAGGACAATGGATTTACTCCTAACAATAGTGTAACACGGAATACTTTATCTCTTGGTGGTAGAGCTCAGTTATCAAACAAGTTCACCGTCAACGGTACAATTAACTTCGCAAGAACCAAATTCATCTCTCCTCCTGTAGCATTGAGCCAGGGTAACGGAGCTACCGGTACTGGTTCTTCTGTATTTGGTGACCTTTGGTTTACTCCAAGAAGTATTGATGTACAAGGACTTCCTTTCCAAGATCCAATTACTGGTGGTAGTGTTTACTACAGACAGAACAACTCCATCCAGCACCCGCTATGGACTGTTGCAAATGCAGAGTCAAGACAGGAAACCAACAGGGTATTTGGTCAGGCAACTGTACAGTATGAGTTGAATGATAATTTGAATATCATTTACCGTGCTGGTGTTGACGTGTATAGTGAGAACAACACCAACCACCAAAATAAAGGGGGTATTAACAGTAACTCCGGTGATGTTAGATTGGCAAGTGGTGTTTATGAAACTTGGAACAACACCAATACTATTTGGGACCATAACTTGGTGTTAAATGGAGACTATGATATCACTGAAAAAATTGGATCTACATTTAACGTTGGTGGTACCACTCGTAGAACTGTTTTTGATCAAAATGGTGTAGCGAGTGATGGTCAGCAGGTATTTGGAGTGTTGAGACACTTTAACTTCTTGAACCAAAATGAAATTCAAACGTTTACCGAGTTGAACATTGCAGGGGTGTATGCCCAGGCAGATTTCGACTATGACAACTTTTTGTATGTAACTCTTGCAGCTAGAAATGATTGGGTATCCAACTTCTCCAAGGACAACAGAACACAGTTCTATCCTTCTGCAAGTTTGTCATTCATCCCAACTGCGGCCATTGATGGTCTAAAGTCTGAGAACGTATTGAACTACTTGAAAGTTCGTGCCGGTATCGGGGTTTCTGCAAACTTTGATGTATTGACTACCAACTATCCAGTAGCAAGTACTTTGATTTTGGACACTCAGGATGTTCAGGATGGTACAGGACAGAATGTTGTAACCAACACTACCGGTACTCGTTTAGGTAATCCAAACCTTCAGCCAGAAACTTTGGAAGAAATCGAGATTGGTATTGAATCTAGATGGTGGGATAGCAGAATTACATTGGATGCTTCCATTTACCAAAGAAAGACCAACGATTTGATCTTGGACAGACCTCTTGATCCTGCTACTGGATTTACAGTAACTGCAACCAACATTGGTGAGATAGAGTCTGAAGGTGTGGAAATTGATCTTGGTGTAAACTGGATCAGAGGTGATGAAGAAGGTGACTTTGATTGGACAACCAATCTTAACTTCACTGCTTACGAAACTACAGTTACAGACCTTGGATTGGATACAGACCAAGTAGTTTACTCTGGATTCTCCAACTTGGGTAACGCCGCTATTGAAGGTGAGCCTCTTGGGGTATTCTTTGGTAGTAGAATTGCTACAGATGCAAGTGGAAACTATGTAGTCGGAGCTGACGGTAACTACGTGCAAGATCCTACTGATGGCATCATCGGTGATCCAAACCCAGACTGGATAGCTAACGTGAGAAACTCGTTGTCCTACAAGAACTTCACACTTGGTTTCCAGTGGAACTGGACACAAGGTGGTGATGTTTACTCTTCTACAATCTCTACACTATTGGGTAGAGGATTGATTACGGAGACCATCGATAGGGAAAACACCTTTATTTTGCCTGGAGTTGACGCCGCTGGCAATGTTAACAACAGACAAATCAACAACTCAACGTATTTCTTCAGTAACCTATTGTTTGGCCCAAGTGAGCTTCAAGTTTACGACGCTACCACAGTTAGGTTACAGGAAGCTTCTTTGAGCTACAGCCTGCCATCCAAATTCTTGGACAAGACACCATTCGGTTCACTTTCCTTTACAATTTCTGGAAACAACCTTTGGTACAGAGCGATCAATACGCCTAAAGGTGCACGCTTTGATCCAAACACAAGTGGTACTGGTGTAGGTAACGGTTTTGGTTTCGACTTTATCAACGGACCAAGCTCAAGAAGATACGGCCTTAGTGTAAAAGCATCATTCTAAGAACATAACAATAATAATAATGAAAAACATTAGCAGATATATGACTTTGACGGTCTTAGGAGGATTGCTTGCATTCACCTCTTGTGAGACCACGGAGCTCGACCTTACCGCCAACCCAAATTTCCTGACTCCAGATCAGGCGGGTGTTGACTTCTTCTTGAATTCCATTCAAGAGGATTTCGTAAGGCAGTTTGAGGGCGATGCGGATTTTGACCTTAATGATAACTGGCAATCCGGTGGTAATACCACTGGTGACGGTTTCAACGAACTGGGAATGGAAATGACCCGTATCGTAAACATGAACGGTAGAAACTATAACACCGTTTATCAGGATAGTGACATGAACGATGAGTGGCTAAATGCCTATAGAGGTGTACTTGCCGACATCCGTGCCATGACTCCTCTTGCTCAAGAAGCTGGTTTGACCAGACATATCGGTATTGCCCAGTTTATTGAGGCTTACTTGATGATCAGTATGGTGGATTTCTTTGGTGACGTTCCTTATACTGAGATTGTACAGGGTGCGGAGCAGAACTTTAATCCAGCAGTCGATACTGGGGCTAGCATTTATGACGCTTGTTTGGCTCTTATAGACCAAGCAATTGCCAATTTTAATAGCACTCCAACGGCTAACCCAGCAGTTGATTTCTACTACGGAAACGACTATGCAAAATGGGAAAGAGCTGCGAATACACTTAAATTGAAAATCTATGTTCAACGTAGATTGGTAGATTCAGGTGCAGCTGCAAGCTTTAACGCTATTATCGCAGGTGGTAACTACATTCAGGATACTGCTGACGATTTTGTTTGGAACTGGCCTGCTACTAGTGCAACTCAGCCTGATACAAGACACCCAAGATATGGTATCAACTATCAAGCTGCAGGTGCCGGTGAATATATGTCCAACTGGTTAATGTCTTTGATGGACGAGTCTGCTGATCCAAGAACTCGCTACTACTTCTACAGACAAACCAATGCGGTTCCTGGTGCGGAAATTGCACCTAATGAGGAATTGTTGAACTGTTCTTTGGAGACTCCTCCTCAGCACTATATCAACGCTGGATTTGGTGGAGATTTCTGCTGGTTGCCTAACGGTTTCTGGGGTAGAGCTCACGGAGAGGCTGACGGTATTCCACCAGATGGACTTCTAAGAGCGACTTACGGAACTTACCCTGTAGGTGGTAGATTTGATGATGATAGCTTCTTGGCCATTAGCCCATCAGCTGGTGGTGGTGGAACAGGTATCACTAACCTATTGACTGCTTTCGGTGTTGATTTCATGAGAGCTGAAATGGCTTTGGCTGCCGGCAATACTGGCGATGCAAGAACATTCATGTTGGCAGGTTATGCCAAATCAGTAGCTAAGGTTCAAGCTTTCTTGACAGGAAGAGAAGCTGGTGCTGACCTATCTTTCGTACCTTCTGAAGGTGATGTGAATGCGTATGCAACCCAAGTAGGTATCGATTTTGACGATGCTGATGCTGATGGAAAATGGGATGTTTTGGGTGAGCAATACTTCATTGCCCACTTTGGTAACGGTGTTGAGCCTTACAACTTCTATAGAAGAACAGGTTTCCCAACTACACTTCAGCCCAACTTGGAACCAGATCCTGGAACTTTCATTAGATCTATGTACTATCCTGCAAATGCGGTGAACAATAACTCTAATATCACGCAAAAAGCTGATCAGACGCAGCCCGTATTCTGGGATACTAACCCCACCGCTCCCGCGGCTAACTAAAAAAAAGAGCGATGAAAAACGTAAAAATGAATTACATGAAAAATTTCAAGACGTATGTCTTGCTTGCCCTGGGCATCTTTATCGCAGGGTGTAGTGAAGACGACAAGGCCACGGTCATTGTACAAGAGACCGTGTCCAGTGGAGCTATTTTAAGAACGCTTTCCGCAACTGGAGCGTTGGATATGTTTGATACTGCCAGCGTTTTGGACTTCTCAATCCAAGAGCAAGATGCCGAAGGAGGAGATTTGTTGGATCGTGTAGAGATTACCGCAAGTTTTGTAGATAACAATGGTGCAGATAACTCTGTTGCCAATGCTGCTTTGGCTACTATTGCTGCTAGCGAATTCGGTGAGACGGAAGGATTGCCAAGTTTCGACTATAGCGTAACTATGGCCGAGGTTCTTTCTGCAACTGGCGTAGCACTTACAGATGTACTTCCTGGTGATCAATTCGTAATTGACATGGAGCTTTTCCTAACAGATGGAAGATCCTTCAAAAACTCCGATACCACTGGTAACGTGAGTGGAGGTTCATTCTTTAGCTCTCCATACCAATACACAGAATTGGTTGACGATGGTATCGCTTTTGATATCGAGGATGTAAATGCCAACGAAGTTTCTTTGACCAATCCAAACATGGATTACTCCGTTACTATCACTATTGATGACGGAAACGATCAAGCTTTGGTAGAAACTTTGAATCTTTATCGTGCTTTCGTTGACAGAAGTATTGTAGATGATATCAATGCTTCTGAGCCAGAAGAGCTTTTTGCAACTTGGAACATTGCTGATTTGGATATCGCAGATGGCGTAAGCTCTTTGGATTACGAAATCACTTTGGATGATCTATATGGTCCTAACCTAACTTTTGATGACTTAGGTGTAAACGACGAATTCCAATTGCGTTACGAGATTGTAACTGCTGATGGAAGAGTTGTTACTACGGATGAAAACGATACCGAGTACTACAGAGCAGTATTTGTTACTGAATGTATTCAATTGAATGCTGATGCTCCTTATCCAGGTGAGTACACCATCAACTTCTTCGATAGCTACGGAGACGGATGGAACGGTGCTGCCATCGGAGTAAACATCGATGACGCTGGTGTTGTTGAGTATACGTTAGAAGCTGGAGAAAACGGTTCTGCTACATTTGATGTACCGGAAGGCGCTGTTTCTTTGGTTATCACTTTCATCTCTGGTGACTGGGATAGTGAGGTTACCTACACTATTCAAGATCCAAACTTGAAAACAGCTGCAAGTGGAGGTCCTAGCCCAGAAGTGGGTGAGATTCCAATCCTTGTATGTGAATAATATAGTTATTAGGTTAACTTAAATTGTAAAAAGGGGCATCGTTGATGCCCCTTTTTTAATCATGAATTTCCTTTTATATTAGACGGGCACATAACTCCCTTTGGTGCGCAATCAATTTTCTCGAATTTAACTACCTTTAGCTCAAAAATTACTATGAAGCGAACTTTTCGAATGATTCTGGCTTCATTGCTATCCATCTTGTTTTTGATGTATGCATGCAACAGCGATGATAACTCCATGGATCCTGTGGATGATACAGGACAAAATCCCACTGACGACGAACCCACAGATGATGCACCCACAGACGACGAACCTACGGATGATGAACCTACAGACCCTCCTGGTGTAGGAGAAGAAGCTGGCACCGTGGAAATCTTCAATGCGGATCTGGTAAGCGAAGGCTATGTACTAATAAACGATGCTGGAGCGGACAGGGTATACCTCATGGACAAAAACTCCATTATCCTTCACGAATGGGACTTACCCTTTGGTATTGGCAATGACGTGGAATTAATCGATGATGGCCGCCTTTTGGGCATTATGAAAGCAGCTGATCCCGATATTCAGTACGGGGGACAAGGTGGTAAACTTCAGTTTGTAAATCCTGATAGTTCTGTAGACTGGAATTTCGATTATTCCTCCCCGGAATATATCACCCATCATGATGTTGAATTGCTCCCAAATGGCAACGTAATTACCATCGTCTGGGAAAGAAGAACCGCGGAACAGGCAGAACAAGCAGGATCAAGTTTGGAAATCGACATTTTCCCGGAGGCCATTATAGAAATAGACCCTACCACAGATGAAATCGTTTGGGAATGGCATGCCTGGGACCATCTGGTTCAAGATCATGACGACACCAAGGACAATTTTGGCGTGGTAGCTGACCATCCTAACCTTATCAACCTAAATTATGTAACAGATAAGGAAGGGGATATCATGCACGCAAACGGTCTTGAATATGATGAAAACAACGATTTGATTTTCCTAAGTGTAAACTTCTATCACGAAGTTTGGGTCATAGATCATAGTACTACCACAGAAGAAGCCGCAACCAGCTCTGGGGGCAACTTTGGTATGGGCGGCGACCTGATCTACAGATTTGGTAACCCTAAAGCCTACGACAATGCGATGGGCGAAAGACTGTTTAGGAACAACCATCACCCTAGATTGTTGGACGGTGCAGATTTGGGCAAGTTTTCCATTTACTCCAACGGAGCGGATTTGGAACAATCCACAGCCTATGAGCTTACACTTCCAGATCCATTGGAACTCCAGGCCAATGAAGACAATGAGCCTACTGTGGCGTGGAGCTTTACAGATGCTGACCTTTATGCGCCCCGAGTGTCTGGCATGGTAAGGATTCCCACTGGCAACAGACTTATCACCGAAGGTGATTTTGGCATTTGGGAAGTTACCGAGGAAGGTGAAGTGGTTTGGAAGTTTCATACTCCGGGGTTCTATTGGAGATCGTACCACTACGCAACGGACCATCCAGGGATAATAGCCCTTGGACTTTAGCACTTGTTCCTTGGTTCTTGCTCCAATTTAACTATATCGCTTTCAATAATATAGTATATTTCGCTACGAATTGAATTTGCCCATGCCCAAGCTACATACATATATTTACGTATCCCTACTCTTTATTATCGTGGGTTGTGGTACGGATAAAAAGGACAATGACGCTTCCACCACTCCAACCTCCCAAGTTGAAGAAAAAAAGCTGTTCCAGAAACTGGAAAGTGCCCAGAGCGGAATAAGCTTCAGCAATACCATTACCCATGATGTAAGCACCATGGAGAATCTTTTCGATTATGATTACTTCTACAATGGTGCTGGGGTAGGTATGGAAGATTTGAACAATGACGGCCTTTTGGACGTGGTTTTTTGCGGAAATCAAGTTCCCAACCGTATCTATTTGAATCAAGGGGACCTAAAGTTTAAGGATATCACTGAATCATCAGGAATCAATACTGGAAAGCATTGGTCCAATGGGGTCACTTTTGTGGATATTGATGCTGATGGCTGGATGGATATTTACTTCTCCCAAGGAGGTCCAAAAAATCGCCAGGAACGCAAAAATCTACTGTTTATCAACCAAAAGGATGGAACCTTTGTTGAAAGTGCAACGGCATTTGGACTTGCAGATGAAGGCATCAGCACGCAATCCGCATTTTTTGATTATGATAAGGATGGTGACCTGGATTGCATGGTCATGAATGAAAATGAGCTATATGGCTTTGATCCCATAAGCTTGGAACGTTATATCAAGTCCAACCCAGAAAGTATCTACTACAACTCATCCCACCTGTACCGAAACGATGGAGGAAAATTTGTGGATGTAACACGGGCAGCGGGTCTGGAAAAACCGATTTTCGGGCTCGGACTTGCCATTTCAGACATTGACGAAGATGGCTGGTTGGACATCTACTTGGCAAGCGACTATTACCTCCCGGATGTACTCTACCTCAACAATAGAAATGGAACCTTTTCTGACCGTATAAAGGAAACAACCAACCAAATTTCTTTCTATGGAATGGGTATGGACATTGCCGACATTGACAACGACAATCTTCAGGACATTTTTGTTCTGGATATGGCCGCCAATGATCACGTCCGCTCCAAAACCTTAATGGCTTCCATGAGCACCAGCAGGTTTGATTATTTGGTGAACAAAAGGGATTTTCAGTACCAGTACATGTACAATTCCCTTCAAAAAAATATTGGAGACCTAAAGTTCAATAATATTTCCCAACTCTCTGGGGTAGCCAATACAGATTGGAGCTGGTCTGTCCTCATGAACGATTTTGATTTGGATGGACAAAAGGAAATCCACATTACCAATGGATACCGCCGCTACGCCTTGGACAATGACCTTCAAAGGCGTGTTTTTGAGGCAAGACAAAAGTATGGCAACAATGTACCCCTCCAGATAAAACAGGAACTCTATGAGTCCATGCCCTCCGAAAGATTGCCCAATATTATGTACAAAAGCACAGCTGCCTTAAAATTCGCCAACGTTTCCCAAGAATGGGGGTTGGACGACTTTTCTTTTAGCAATGGTGCGGCCAGTGGGGATTTGGACAATGATGGAGATCTGGATTTGGTGGTCAACAATATGGATGATGCCGCCTTTGTCTATAAAAATCTATCTGTTGAAGAGGGAAAAGGAAATTATCTTAAAGTCATTACAGAAGGAAATAGCTCTGAGGAATTTGCCAAAGTTGTTATCAGTACCGAAAAAAACTCCCAGATGATTGAGGTAAAAAGGGTGCGAGGCTACAGATCTGCCCAAGAACCCAATGCGCTCTTTGGCATTGGCAGCATACAAACCATTGATACAGTTTCCGTTTACTGGAAATCAGGGAAAATGGAGCAAAAAGTCAAGGTTCCTGCCAACTCCACCCTTGTCTTTAAGGAAGAAGACGCCACTTTACCCTATCAAGCCAAACGCAGGAATAGCCTGTTTCAGGAGCTTAGTGCAAGAAATATAGGCTTGGACTTTACCCACAAGGAAAATCCTTTTGATGATTTTGAAAAAGAGATTCTACTCCCCTATAAGCAATCCAATTTAGGGCCGTTCATTACCAAAGGCGATATCAATAATGACGGGAAGGTAGACCTTCATATTGGTGGAGCTTCAGGTCAAGCTGGGCAACTATTTGTACAAAGTAGTAACGGATTCAAAAAATTAGCCAGCCCTGCCCTAGTCAATGATGCTTCTTTTGAGGATATGGAATCCATATTTTTTGATTTTGATGGAGATCAAGACTTGGATCTCTATGTGGTTAGTGGTGGAAATGAGTTTGCAGAACATTCCTCCTACCATACAGATAGAATCTACATCAACGATGGTAATGGGCAATTTACCAGACTGGACAGTGATGTTTTGGGCAAATTCCCTAAAAATGGTAAAGCTGTGACCTTTATCGACTTTGATAAGGATGGGGACAATGATATTATAATTGGGAATAGGGTTGTTCCCGGTGCCTATCCCAATCACCAGTCATCTGCACTTTTGGAAAACCAAAATGGGGAACTGGTGGACGCCACAGTAAAAATAGCCCCAGAGCTACTGGATTTTGGAATCATCAATGATCTTGAAACCACGGACATCAACAATGATGGTTGGGAAGATTTCATTGCTGTTGGGGAATGGACAGGCGTTGGAGTTTTCATGAATCAGCAAGGTGTATTTAAAAACATTTCCAAAGACAACCCTGTTTTGACCGAACAAGGCTGGTATTTTTCTGTTAATGAGACTGATGTGAACAACGATGGACTAAAGGATTACATTTTAGGGAACGCCGGACTCAATATCAAGTTCAAGGCCTCTGCGGATAAACCCTTCAAGATATTCTCCGCAGATTTTGACGACAATGGCACCAATGATATTGTATTGAGCAAAAAATACAACGGCACCTATGTACCTGTTCGAGGTCGTGAATGTTCTTCACAACAAATGCCTTTTATCAAGGATAAATTTGAAACCTATAATGAGTTTGCCAATGCCAGTTTGGTAGATATCTATGGTGAGAAATTGAACACTTCCTATGAAAGAAGCGTCACCAACTTCACCTCCGCTGTATTGATCAACCGAGGGGATGGTAATTTTGAAAAGCAAGAACTTCCCATTGAAAGTCAGATGTTCCCGCTTTTGGATTGTGTTTTTATCGACATTAACCAAGATGGATTTGAAGACGTAGTGACCGCTGGGAATATCTACGAGACCGAGGTGGAAACACCAAGATTGGACGCCATTTCAGGGCATATACTGCTATCCAATGGGAAAGATGGTTACATCAGCTTGCCACAGCAGCAATCGGGCTTATTTTTGCAAGGAAATGTCAAGGACATAGAGGTCATAGAGACCGGGAACAATATTAAATACCTGATCAGTACCGTGAACAACGGATCAGTGACGGTACACAAATTCAGCTCGTAAGCTGTCCCGACCTAAAATACAACTCAAGGAATGAACAACCAGATTTACGGCATACGCGCCATAATGGAAGCCATTGAGGCCGAACAGCCGATCAACAAGATTTTTCTACAAAAGGGATTGGGTGGTGAACTTTTTAGGGAGTTGGAAACGACCATTCGAAAAAATGGCATCAGTAGTTCCTATGTTCCTGTTGAAAAACTAAACCGATTGACCAAAAACAACCACCAGGGTGCGGTGGCACAGATATCCCCCGTGGAGTTTCAGGCGTTTGAATCCTTGGTGGAACAAGTGATGGAAAAGGAACAAGTTCCCTTTTTCCTGTTATTGGACCAGATTTCAGATGTTCGGAACTTTGGCGCTATTATAAGAACTGCCGAATGCTGCGGGGTTCATGGCATCATAGTACCCAAGAATGGGGCAGCACCCATTACCGAGGATACGGTTAAAACATCTGCTGGGGCCGTGTTCAATGTTCCCATTGCCAAAGTGGACCATCTAAAAGATGCCATTTATTACCTTCAAGCTTCAGGTATATCAGTAATTGGTGCAACTGAAAAGACCGAAAACCAGATATATTCGGCGGATTTCAAATCTCCCTGTGCCATTGTAATGGGAGCCGAGGACAAGGGGATATCAAACTCTGTAATGAAAGTTTTGGACAATAAGGTAAAACTACCCCTACTAGGTCAAATTGGTTCTTTAAACGTATCGGTAGCCTGCGGCGTGTTCTTATATGAAGTGGTGCGGCAACGTAGTTCCGCAACTTAGTTCTCTTCCCTTTTTTTATAGTGATAGGTTACCTTAATGGCTTCTTCATTCTCCGTTTCGGGTTGGGTCTCTATAAAATTCCCATCCTTATCGAACTGTTTTAGGAAGGGATCATTTTCCTCGTCGTAATCTTCCCGTTCCCAATCGTATTTTTTAGTCGAAGGAACCCGTACCCTGGTGGTCAAGGCCAAAAGAAGGCCGGTGACAAAGCCTGAAAGGTGTCCTTCCCAAGAAATCCCGTCCTTAACCGGAAATATATACCAAATCATACTTCCGTAAATGAACACTACCACCAAAGAGAGGGCAACCAGTCTAAAATGTTTGGCAAAGACCCCTTTAAAAAATATAAAACTGGCCAAAACATAGATGACTCCACTGGCCCCAATATGGTATGATGGGCGACCAATCAGCCATGTTAAAGCTCCTGAAATCAAAACCCCTAAAAGTAAAGTTTTGAAAGCTGCGTTTCTGTAGAAATAAACCAAAAATGAGGTTAAAACCGCCAGTGGAATGGTATTGTTGTATAAGTGTTCCACAGATCCGTGTACAAATGGCCCAAACAAAATACCCCTTAAACCGGATAGTTTTCTGGGATAAATCCCAAATTCGTTGAAATTGAACCCAAACCTCACCTCCATCCAGTAAACTGTCCAAATGGAAAGGATGGCAACCAAAGGTGCCAACAGAACTGCATTGGAAAATTGAAAATGTTTGCTTTCGGACATATGTTAATAACTTCAATTATCCCTCCATAGTGTTGTATAGACACAAATTGTCAGGTTTTGTGCTACCCATTCCTTAAAATTAGAAGAAATGCACCTCAATTTCGTCCTTTAATTTATCTTATTTTTATCGGTATGAATGAACCGCTTGCAGAGCGCATACGCCCAAAAACCTTAGAGGATTATATAAGCCAAAACCATTTGGTGGGTGCGGAAGGTTCCCTTACCCATCAAATTAAAAACGGTATTATCCCCTCCTTGATTTTTTGGGGGCCTCCAGGAACCGGAAAGACCACGCTTGCACATATCATTGCCAATGAAAGCGAACGCCCTTTTTATACTTTAAGCGCCATAAGTAGCGGAGTTAAGGACGTACGGGAAGTTATTGACAAGGCCAAACAAAGCGGAGGGCTTTTCACAGCCAAAAATCCCATTCTATTTATTGATGAGATTCATAGATTCAGTAAATCGCAACAAGATTCCTTATTGGGGGCTGTGGAAAAAGGTTGGGTAACCTTGATTGGCGCCACCACTGAAAACCCCAGTTTCGAGGTAATTCCCGCCTTACTGTCACGATGTCAAGTATATATCCTCAATCCGTTTGATAAAAGCGATTTGGAAGCCCTGCTCCATAGGGCGATGGACACCGATACCATCCTAAAATCGAAAAAAATTCATTTAAAGGAAACTGAGGCATTATTGCGATTATCGGGTGGAGACGGGAGAAAGTTGTTGAACATCTTTGAATTGATCGTCAACGCGGAAGGCGGAGATGAAATTACGGTGACCAACGAGGCCGTAATGAACAAGGTGCAGAAGAACACGGTGCTTTACGACAAGACGGGAGAACAGCATTATGATATTATTTCGGCATTTATCAAATCCATTCGTGGCAGTGATCCCAATGCGGCCGTATATTGGTTGGCTCGAATGATTGAGGGGGGTGAAGATGTAAAATTCATTGCCCGTAGATTGGTGATTTTGGCTTCCGAAGATATAGGGAATGCCAATCCAACTGCCCTAGTTCTTGCTAATTCCACATTTCAGGCGGTTAACACGATTGGTTATCCAGAAGCCCGGATAATCCTAAGTCAATGTGCTACCTACTTGGCTAGTTCCCCTAAAAGCAATGCAAGTTATGCAGCCATTAAGCTGGCTCAGCAAAAAGTAAGGGAAACGGGAGACCTTTCCGTACCCTTGGCCATAAGAAACGCTCCTACCAAATTGATGAAGGATTTGGGGTATGGTAAAGGGTATGACTATGCCCATGACCATGAGAACAATTTTGTGGATTTTGAATTTCTACCAGAAGAAATAGAAGGAACCACCTTTTACAAACCTGGGGATAATCCCAGGGAAAAAGCCATCAAGGATTTTCTTAAAAAACGCTGGAAGGACAAATACGAGTTCTAGAACTTAATATTCAGTTCTTCTTGCTGCTTTCCATTGCTATCCGAATATTCAAGCAACCACTTGTCCCCTTTTTTGAAAACCATACCACTCCTGGTGTCATCATCCACCAAGAAAATATTGTCCACTGAGGTTTTAATCAGTTTAAGCACCACCTTGGGAGTACTATCCACCAATTGATATCCATTTTCAGTGGGTTGGGCATACAAAAGATTTTTTACAGGAGCCTCGGCTTTTTCCACCTTCTTCATATTGGAAGCCACAGGTTCCATGCTTTTAAAACTCTGTTCTTCCTGGGTGGCCACTTGCTCCACTACCCTAGGTGTTGGCTGTGCAGGTTTCTCCTCAACCGATTTAATATCGTTTTTAAAACTTACGGTAATAGGAGCATCTTTTTTCTCTTCTTTCGGTTCTTCCTTGGGAGTATAGCTATACATCATGGCTTGGATGGGGGCAAAAGCCTCACCCAAAGCTTCCCTATAGGCAGCACGGTACTCTTTTATCTTGCTTCTCCCTTCAATTGTCCTGTATACTTCATCCCCTTGGCAATCTTTGAGAACAAGAGTGGTTTTGGTGCTGAACATGTTAGATGAATCATCCAATTCCACAAGGAGTCCCAGACAACGATTGTTGGCCAGGTCTTCAGGAAGACTGTCATCATAAACGGCGGTAAAACCTTTTTGGGTAAATAAATATTTGACCGTAGTACTGGTCTGGTGCCTGTTTTCTTTGTTAAAGGCACTAAATTGCTTGGGTACAATGATATATTTATAGTTGTCCAATTGGGCATTTAACGCACTCCCCACGCCAACTGCAAATACCAATAAAAGTAATAGTCGAGATTTCATATGGAACAGATAATCAATTATCGTTCCAAGATATAATATTAAATCCGAACTGTAAAGAAGCATAATGGCTATCCGCCACATTTCTATAGGCCAAAAGATTGTCGCCCATAATATAGAAATTTACTGGGCCGGCCTGAAGATTTAGTCCCAATCCAATATTGCTCAATGAGTATTTGTCCACCGTATAGGTAGTTTTAAGGGCCAACGCGCGGCCTAGTCTTTTTTGATAAAAACCCGTTAATGCGGCTTGTATTCCCCGAGGTCTTTTCATCATAAAAAGTTGGCCTCCCACACTGTTCCTATACATGTCATTGTTTTTTCCCTCCTCACCAGTTACAGCACAACCACAATCCCTATTGTATGTAGATTCGGCCTGACCATAATCATAGCGGATTGACCCATATAATTTCACTGGTCTAAAAGAAATATAGCCCGACTCATTTTCCTCATACGGAATGGCCTCCTCAATCTCATCCACCAAATCTTGCCAAAGATCATTGTCAAGATCATTGATATCCTCAGGCAAAAAAACGGTCAATCCTTCATTGGCTACACTCCCACTGACTTTATAGTTTAGGATATCTTTGGAATTGTAGATAAATCCCATGTCCAATAGACTTCCTGTTATTGTGGTTTGGGGAGTAAGTTTATAGGTGAATCCAGCATCGAACCCCAACCCTAGATTGCCTCCAAATAAAACTCTTCTCCTTAAAAGGTTTGTGATTGATGAAGAATCTTCCTCCAAAACATCAGTGATTTCATCCACCCCTGCCGTTTGAAGTTGCATATCCACATCCAAGGAGGTTCTATAAATGTTGTCCTGACCAATGGTGGTTGTGAAGCTTCCCCTATTCCCTGTAGATTGAAACTGGAAAATGCCGGAATAGATTTTGGCCCTTGCCCCTACTGTGAGCGTATTGTTCAATTTTCTGTTTATCCCAAAATGGAGCACACTTACCATTTCTCCCCTAAGGCTCAAATCCCCAAGGTCAAAACTCCTCCCAATGTTGTTTCCACCATTGCCTTCAAAGGCTAGAATGGCCAAATCCCGTGGCCAGTACACAATCATATCCAATTCCTCGTATAATCCAAAGGAATAATAATCGTCTGGCCGGTTTGGGTTGCGAAACCCAACATTAAACACCTCTATTTGACTGTTAAAGCTAAAGTCATCCCTTTTGCTCATCCCATTAATAACCCGTTCCCGTACCTTGGTGGTAAAATCCACCCCATCATTGGCAAAAAGATCATTGACCGTAACCCCACTTGAACCTGCCTGCAGATAGAAACCGGAAAGGGCTGGAATGCCAGTATGCCATTTTTCCATGGTCTTGACCCCTGGATTGATCAACAGCGACTGGGGAATTTCATAGAAATCGTAAAGTATTTGTTTGTTTTGGGCACCTAATACCCCTATCCCAAAACACATGGAAAAAAAGAACAATGCCCCAAATCTCATAGTAACTCGAATCTAAATTCGGCGGCAGATCTAAGGACTACCTTGGGTTCCGAGGCTGCTGACGTACTTGAGTTGTCGCCCAAATTTTGTGCGGTCACTCTTAAGCTGGAGGTGTTTCTTAAAATGTCCAAGTTCTTTCCTCCAGGGCCATAGGCCACCCTTAAGGTCAATAAGGGCGCAGGTTCAGGTTCCACGTCAAAAACCTCAACATCCAAGACGTTTCCACCCTCGTCCAAATATTCTATGGAAAAAGTCAGGGGTTTGCTTGTCGTGTTTTCAATTTCATAAAGAAGTGCCCCGTCCAATAAATTATCGGCCACAAATTGTTCATTAAATGGGTCAAAATTGAACGTATGGGAATAGAAAGTGGGACTTACGGTTGCCAAATTGATAAACTCCTCTGTGGATTCCAGATAAAATAAACTGGAAGCAACCGTCGGTGTTACGTTAAGATCATCAGCTTGATTGAAATCCTGTTCTTCAGCACAGGAGTAGGTGAACAACACGACCATGGTCGCCATTATGCAGCGAAAAAGCAATCTTTTCATGGGATAAAAAGCAATTTTCTTATAGAACAACGGGGCCATGCTGTACCCTACTATAACTCTATAAAATCCCTTTTATTTCACTCAGATTGTTAATCATTGGGCAAATCTTGTGGTTTGCCTCGTTATGTGCATTAAAATGAAGGGTTTGGAATCCAACCGCAATTGCCCCTTGAATATCGGCTTCCAAACTGTCGCCCACCATCAAGGAATTTTCCGCGGAAACCTTAGCCCGATCCAAGGCCATGTGAAATATTTGCGGATGGGGTTTTTTTACACCGGCTTCCTCCGAATTGATTACATGCTCAAAATAGCGGTCAATGTTGGCTCCTTTAAGCTTTTTTTCCTGGATCTCCTGAAAACCATTGGTGATGATGTGCAGATTATATTTTGGGGACAGATATTCCAGTACCTCAACAGTATCTGGGAACAGATGGGTAAAACTGGACAAATGCTGGATATATTCATGGGCAAGTAAATCGATATGCTCATCGGAAACTTGGGCTCCCAATGCGTCAAATGTCTTTTTCAATCGCTGATACCGTAGCTCGGCTTTCGTAATCCTATCTTCCCTGTACAATTTCCAATAATCCAAATTGATGGGCACATAGATCTTTAAAAAAGAATCCAGGTTCACATCAATGTTATTTTGCCCTAGGATTTTCTCAAAAGTGAGGGCAGAATTCCTTTCAAAATCCCATAGGGTATGATCCAAATCAAAAAAAATGTCTGTGATATGGTTCTTAAACATAATACCGCCTTAGCAAGGATTGGTAGAGCTCCATCCAATTTATTTTGTGACTGCTTCCAAGTAATTCATTGGAAAAAACCGTTATCAATCCACCATTCACCTTACGGACCACGTTGTAGATCCCGTCCATTTTTGCAAACACTTCTTCCTTGTTTTTGTATTGTTGAAGCGCATAGTCATGCACCGCAAAGGGATGCACTTTGAGCGGTTGTCTTACCTCCATATTGATATCATAAAAATAAAAAGGCGTGCATGTCCCTGCCCTAAAGCCGATCTCATGGGTGTATCCCATTGAAAAATCATCTGTAAACTCGGTTTCTATCAAAGTTCTATAGGTCAATGGTACGTTTACCCTATTGTACCTTAAACGGGAATAGTTGATGGGCCTGTTGATAAGGTTGGACAACTGCTGTTTTTCCTCTTTGAGAACCGCCATATTGGTGGATGACAAAAAAGAGGTGCTTAGGGAAACAATGCTATAATCTGCTATGGACTTGATCAGGTAGCGGAACTTGTTGTTATTCGGTGAAATGTTCTTGTCATGGGTGGAATATTTGGCAAACTGAAAAAAGAACATGCTTTTTATCGGGAACTTTTTGTGAATGTCCACCAAAGCATAAAAGTTATCAAAGGGATCTTTCCTAAATCCCAAAAGCACCGAAAACCGCTGAAACATTTTGCGAATTCTAAAGGATCCCAAGTCCATTAACAAGCCACCCAAGCTTCTGGCCAATCCTCTGTGGGCATAACTATGGGATGTGGTAACATTAATAATGGGCGTAAATGAATAAGTTTTACCTCCATGGGCCATATCAGGAAAACGTTCCTTAAGCAATTCCAGTAGTTGATGGGCCCACAAGTCCACTACGGGCAATTCCAAAAACTTATGTTGAAAAGCAATACTTTCTTTGGCCGGAAACCTGCCTACACTGTCCTTTACATGTGGTAAATATTCTTCATATCTGCTCAGCAGGAAAAAGCTGGCCGAAAAAATATCATAAGGAATAGCACTTTTATCATCAGTGGCAAAAAAACAGGGAATTCCATTCCAGTCATCCACCTTTACATCCAAATCGTTTATCCCTTGTTCAAACAAAAGATCATTGCTTCGGATAAAAAATTCATTTTGTAGCGGTTGCTTGGAATAGGTGAGTTTAGGCCCGGTATGCTTTATAAAGTCCTCCACTTTGGTGGTGAAAATAACCTCAATCCCCAAAATCTTTTCAAATAACTGCTTTGCGGTATACGTAAGGCGATTGGTTATTTTATGGGTAAATATCAATAGCATTTAAACCGTTCAATTAGAGCATACCTTTATCCGCAAAGCTTAGATATCCGTACTGGGTTAATATTAAATGATCCAAAACTTTGATATCCAAGGCCTCTGATGCCAACTTTAGTTTTTTGGTAATATGTTTGTCTGCTGCACTAGGCCTTAGGCCACCCGAAGGGTGGTTATGGGCCAAAATGATGGCCACAGCACCTAGTTCCAGCGCTTGCTTCAGCACTAATCTTACATCCACTAGGGTTCCCGTTATTCCTCCTTTGCTCAGTAAAGCCTTATGAATCACTTTGTTGGAATTGTTCAGGTAGAGTATCCAAAATTCTTCATGCTCCAGTTCTCCCATAACCGGATGCAAAATTTCAAAAGCATCCTGACTATTTTCAATTTTGGTGGTACTACATCCTTCTTCACCTCGCCTTCTCCTTCCCACTTCCAAAGCAGCGGCAATGGTCACGGCCTTTGCATCCCCAATGCCCTCAAACTGCTTCAACTGGTTGACAGAAAGTTTACCCAATTCATTTAAATTATGGTTCACGGTTGCCAATATTCGTTGGGATAGTCCCACGGCGCTTTCCTTTCTACTTCCAGAGCCAATTAAAATGGCAATGAGTTCTGCATCTGATAGCACCGTACGCCCTTTGTTCACCAATTTTTCCCTGGGTTTGTCATCTTCTGCCCATTGTTTTATGGAAAAAGAAGCTGTTTTTTCATGCATAGCCTAAAGGTAGGGTAATAGTTTGTAAATTTATTTAAAGCTTAAGTAATGAAATCACTATTTGATTCCGGTACTCTAGACGAGGTTATGGACAGGATAGGACTACTTAACGAGTCTTCCAAAGGTCTATGGGGTAAGATGGAAGTTGGGCAGATGTTATTCCATTGCCAATTTCCTTTGCGTTTGGCGCTAGGTAAATATAGGATGAAAAAGCCGAATTTCTTAATGAAATTTCTATTTAGAAGTTTTAAAAAAGGCATGTACGATGATAAGCTTTGGAAACCTAATCTTCCCACCGCAAAGGGTTTTAAAGTTTTGGAGGACAAGGAATTTGGAACTGAAAAAAACACCTTAATAGGGTTTGTTAAGGAGTTTCACGAAGAAAAAGATAAAAAGCAATGGGATCCACATCCTGCTTTTGGGCATTTTACGCCCGAACAATGGGGGCAAATGCAGTACAAACATTTAGACCACCATCTGAGGCAATTTGGCGTCTAGACAGGATTATTTATTGGTTATCGTCGTTGTCTTGGATTTCCTGCTGCTCAACCTTTGCTCGCGTATCGTTGATCAACCGGTCTTCTTCCAAAACCACATTGGATACCCCAAGCATATAGGCAGAAAGTAAAATAGAAGCTATACGGCGTAACCGTTTCAGCACCCTTTTGGACAGCTTTGGCTTGGACAATTCCATGCCCTTGGATGACAACAATTATTCCAATGCCACCAAAACTGACAAAATTACCCTATATACTAACTGAAAAGCTCCTTGACTGCTTCAAAATTGAGCCCACCATAGTTCCCAGAACTCATGAGCAGCAAGGCGGAATTGTCAAAATCCGTAGCAAAAAGTTGGTTTTGAAACGATATTGGATCCGTAAAAACCAGAACATCATTCCGTTGAAAAGCATTGGCTATTTGTTGAGAAGTCACCTCATCCAATTGTTTAATCTGTACCGCCTTTGGTGAATAAAAAACCATGGCCACATCTGCAGCATCCAGAGCTCCTTTGTATTCTTGAAGAAACTCTGCGTTAAGGCTGCTATAAGTATGGAGTTCCAAACAGGCAATCAATTTGCGGTTTGGGTATTGCTCCTTTACCGCGCTGGTGGTCGCCTTTACTTTACTGGGAGAGTGGGCAAAATCCTTGTAGGCTATTTTATTTTTCCCTTCCGCAATTTTCTCCATGCGTTTGGAAGCTCCTTTAAACGTAGCTATAGCTTCATAAAAGTCAGCCTCATCCACTCCCATTTGCTGGCAAATCCATTTGGCACCGGCCAAATTATTCAAGTTGTGCTTCCCAAAAATCTCAACGGGCATATCACCTTCTGGGGTTTCCAAAAACGTAACTCCATCAACTACTTTGTGGTCAGGTGTGCTGTACGGAAACTTCCTAATGGCATTCTCGGACAATTCCACCACTTTCGCAACCTCTTTATCCTCAGTATTGAAGGTAATGCTCCCACCTCGCACAATACCATCAACAAAAATCTGGAACTGCTCCACATAATTGGCATAGGTTGGGAAAACATTGATGTGATCCCAGGCTATACCACTCAAGAGGGCTATATTGGGTTGATAGAGATGAAATTTAGGTCGTCTATCAATTGGGGAGGAAAGGTATTCGTCACCCTCCAAAACAATAAAATCATTGTCCTCGGTCAAGTGCACCATTCTTTCAAAACCCTCCAGTTGGGCACCCACCATATAATCCACATCAATGTCGTTGTAATTAAGCACATGTAGGATCATGGAGGTAATGGTGGTCTTTCCGTGACTGCCCCCTATGACCACCCTGGTTTTATGCTTTGATTGTTCGTACAAAAACTCGGGGTAAGAATAGATTTTCAGCCCTAATTCCTGTGCCTTGAGCAGCTCAGGATTATCAGCTTTAGCATGCATTCCCAGTACTACAGCGTCCAACTCATTGTTCAATTTTTCTGGAAACCACCCAAACTCCACAGGCAACAAACCCTGGGCTTCCAATCTGCTCTTGGAAGGTTCAAAAATTATATCATCGCTACCCGTAATAGTATAGCCTTTGTGGGCCAAAGCCAAAGCCAGGTTATGCATGGCACTGCCGCCAATAGCTATAAAATGAATTTTCATTGCTGTCTTTTATCCACCAAAAATAGACATTGACCCTGCCATTGCAAACAAACATTTCATCTTATTAATTTCTATCTTGTTGAAAAATTGAACACAATGAATCTAGCTAATATTAGCACGAAGGAAATTATGCCCGGCTATCACGGAAAAATGGTGCATGGCGAGACCTTGACCTGGGCCTTTTGGGAGGTGGAAAAAGATGCTGTCGTCCCAGAACACCATCATGTTCACGAACAAATCATGCATGTGTTGGAAGGCGAATTTGAGTTTACTTTGGATGGTAAGACCCAAACCTATTTACCTGGTGATGTTGTTGTTATACCTTCCAATACCCCGCATGGTGGCAAAGCCCTTACCCCTTGCAAATTAATGGATGTTTTTAGCCCCGTTCGGGAAGAATATAGATAACTATGAAGATTTCTTTAGTAGGTAAATCAGCCTTGGTGGGTGGTAGTAGCAAAGGAATTGGTGAGGCTATTGCCCGGCAATTGGCAGATAGCGGGGCCAGCGTAACCCTGATGGCTAGAAACAAGTCCAAAATGGAGGCCATTATCCAAGAATTGGATACTTCCCAGGGACAAAAACACCAATATCTTGTGGTTGATTTCTCCCATTTTGAATCGTTCAAGGAAACAATTTCTTCTTTTATCCGAGCAAATCCTATAGATATTCTCGTCAACAATACGCAAGGCCCTGAGGCTGGGGGCGCATTGGAAAAAAATGTGGAAGACTACCAAAAGGCCTTTGACCTCTTGTTTAAGTCAGTGGTTTATACCACCACTCTCGCTTTGGAACATATGCAAAAGCAACAATGGGGAAGAATCATTAATGTAGCTTCTATTTCGGTAAAGGAACCCTTGAATTATTTGGCCTTATCCAACTCCATTAGAGCTGCAGTGGTTACCTGGGGCAAGAGTCTGGCTTTTGACGTTGCCAAAGACGGGATTACCGTCAACAACGTGCTCACTGGTTATTTTGATACGGATAGAATAGCCCAACTCAATGCCAAAAAAGCGGAAAAACTTGGGGTAATGCCTTCTGAGGTGCGATTTAATATGGAAGTGCAGGTACCCGCAAAACGAATTGGCAATCCCGAAGAGTTTGGATTTTTAGCCACTTTTTTGGCTTCAGAGAAGGCGGCCTACATCAACGGCACCAACATTCCCATTGATGGTGGGTTATTAAAGTCGCTCTAATCATATTTTAATTTTAACCCCTTTAATTTTAACATATTCGCAATTTTTAGCTATTTTTATTGCTTAACCAATAAAATTTAACTAAATGAACGCAAAAGTTTTTCTGGTCGTACGAATCTTGCTCGGACTCTTTGTCCTGACCTTTGGCTTGAATAAGTTTCTACACTTTATCCCAATGGGAGAAATGCCAGAAGCCGTTATGGGATACTTTGGTGCCCTATCTTCTACACAAACCTTGAATTTGGTGGCTGTGGTGGAAATTTTGGCGGGCCTAGCCCTTATTTTAAACAAGTATGGTGCATTGATGTCCGTTATTTTGATGAGCGTATCTGTCAATGCTGTATTGTTCCATGCTACATTGGATCCAAGCAATATTGGCCCAGCTGTTGGACTTTTGATCTTGAATATAGCCGCACTTGTTGGCTACAAAGACCGATATAAGGATATATTACGGGCTTGATAAACCGTATAACGTATAAAAAAGGGCCTTCATTTAGAAGGCCCTTTTTTTCATGAGGTCGTTTTTTGATTATAAGCTCATTCTATCCTTGAAAATATAGGATTGTCTTCTTGACACCTCAACTTCTTCGCCATTCTTCATCTGAAGTTTAAGCTTGCCATTAAACCAAGGCACAACATTGTCTATAAAGTTGGTGTTCACAATTTGTTGCCTATTGGCTCGGAAAAAATCCTGTTCCGGGAGTTTCTCCTCAACTTGATTTAGGGATTTGTACAACATCGGGTTTTTATCCTCAAAGAAAACCCGTGTATAGTTCCCAACGATTTCAAAATGGGAGATATCCCCAATTTTTACCAACCAGCACGCCTCCCCATCTTTTATAAATATCTGACTGTTTACAGATAACCTTTTATCGGCTACTTTATCATCCGATACTGCCGCCAGCTTCTTTTTAACCTTGTCTAAAGCCATGGAAAAGCGCTTTTCGCTCACGGGCTTCAGCAAATAATCCAGGGCATTGTATTCAAAGGATTTGATCGCGTATTCGTCAAAAGCAGTGGTAAAGACCGTAATGGGCACTTCATCCAACATTTCCAACAATTCAAACCCGTCTTTCTCTGGCATATTGATGTCCAAAAACAAAAGTTTAGGGCTTTTTTCCTGAATCAATTCAAATCCCTTGTCCACATTTTCGGCTTCACCTATCAATTCAATTTCCGGGTACTTTTTGATAAGCTCCTTCAACTCGTTGCGCGCCAATCTTGAATCTTCCACTATGACCGCCTCTATTTTCATGCTAGTGGAATTTTTATATGGGCAACCACTTCTCCTGTAATCTCACTCAAATTAAATGATGCTTTATCCGCATACAATAATTTTAATCTTTGGCGGATATTCTTTAGTCCCAATTGGGTGGTGTTTTTTCCTATCTGAAGCTTCCCTGTATTTTTCACCTCAATAATTAAAAGACCATCCTCCTGCTTTAGGTTCAACACAATACGGCCGCCCTGCTTTAAGTTGGAAATACCATGCTTTACTGCATTTTCAATAAGCAGTTGAATGATCATGGGAGGAATTTGCAGCTTCAAAGTTTCCTTGTCCACCTCCTTTACAAACTCCAAGCGATCTTCCAATTGGATTTTTGACAGATCAATATAATTATCCACCACCTCCAATTCCTCTTCAACCGCAATGGCATCAATATTATTTTTGGTAAGGGAGTACCGCAAAATTTCTGAAAGTTTGGTCAGCATTTCCCTCGACTTTTCTACATCTTCCAGCATCAACCCTCTTATATTATTTAGGCTGTTGAACATAAAATGCGGGTTGATTTGCCCTTTTAGGGTATTCAGTTGTGCTTGTTTCAGGTGGGTGTTCAACTCCAAACGCTCAATTCTGTCTTTGTTGAGCTTCAACAGTAGTTTGATCACCAAATAGGTAACCGTCCAGGCACCAATAATAAACAAGGAGTTCACAATCCATATCCAGGTAGCGTCATAATTTTCAAAATGCTGCATTTCCGCCTCGGTAAGTTCTGGCCCCAATTTTACATAGGCATATCCCAAACCAAAATTTAAGAATCCAAAAAGCCCGGAAGTGGCAAAAAAGGACACAAGGATTTTTACAAAATCCTTGACATCAAAACCTTCAAAATTTACATTTCGCTTTAAATACCACCGCAGTAGTGATGTAGAAAAAATCCCAATCAAAATCCCTGTGATAATGGAGTAAACTACCAGTTCCACACTGATTTTCTTCAGTATGAAAATAGAGAGCATATTAATGAATCCCCATCCCAAAAACTGTAGGATCCAAAAAAAGCGGTTTCTTTTACTTTCTGTCAATTGCATATCACTTGGCTCAACCTAGGTCAAATATAACCTATTGAAAACTCACTATGCTTCCACGCTTTTAGTACGCTTTTTAAACCAGTTGCAACAGGTTTTCCCTGAAGGGAGAAACGCGATCCACATAAACGACATTCCACTGTAGAAAATCGGGAAATAGTCATTGTGCTCCCAACCATTGAATTTGCCATACAACCCCACTAGGGTACCTATGATGCCCAGTAGAAAAATAAGCCGTTGCGCTTTGTTTAATTTTTTCATTCCAGATGACTTTTGATGTTATGCATTTTTTTAGACGAGAATATCCAACAGAAGGGATATTAACAATTTTGCTAAAGTGACCATTTCGTTGTTTTTGTATTGATAAACCAAATGTACTGCCACACACCCCTTGCACAAAGGGTTTTATGGGCAGTGGTAAATTTGTGTATCCGAACGGTAACTTCAATTTATTGCATAAAAAAAGGGAGCCATTTAGACTCCCTCTTTCTTTTCATAAATCTTTATTAATCCCTAAGAGGTACAGCAATTTCCTGCTTCCCCAAATGTTTGGCATAGAAGCCCATCATGGCCTTGTACAGCTCCAAACGGTTTTCTTCCTTGCCAAACCCGTGTCCTTCATCATATTTAACCATATAGGGCACATCATAGCCTTTTTCCCTAAGACCACTTACAATTTGGTCAGACTCGTCAATATTTACCCTAGGATCATTGGCCCCTTGCACCACAAAGAGCGGTTTGTTGATCTTATCCATTTGATAAACGGGTGAAACTTCTTCCATAATGGCTTTTTCTTCTGGATTGTCCTCATCATACCAAATTTCCTTAATGATTTTGAGGTAAGGTTTCCAATAGGGTGGTATGGTCTTCATAAAGGTGAACAAGTTGGACACTCCAACATAATCCACACCGCAGGCATATAAATCAGGAGTCTTGGTCAAACCGCGCAATACGGCATAACCCCCGTGGCTTCCGCCATAAATGGCAGCTTTGTCACCATCTACCCATCCCTGGTCCACTACGTACTGAAGCCCATCTTCCACATCGTCCATGGCTTTTCTGCCAATTTGTTTAAATCCAGACTCCAAAAACTCTCGGCCATACCCGCCAGAAATCCTAAAGTTCACCTGTAAGGTGGCATACCCCCTACTTGCAAAAAGTTGCGCCTCAGGATTGAATCCCCAGGAATCCCTAATTCCTTGTGGGCCTCCGTGCGGGTTTACAATTACTGGAACCTTTTCACCGGCCAAGGCCGCTTTTGGCAGTGTAATATATCCATGGAGCGTGATTCCATCCCTGCTAGTGAAGGTAATGGGTCTCATTTCGGACATATCCTCCTCTTTGAGTTGAGGCATGGTATTGTACAGTTCTTTTAGCTCATTTTTAGCTACATCATAGGCATAATATACGCCGTACAATCGGTCACTGTCCACATAGACCATAAAGAGATTCTCGTCTTCCGTTTCATCCAAAACGCGGAACTGCTTACCAGGAAGTTCCGACTTCATTTTTGCCGCCAGTTTTTTATATGGTTCGCTGATAGGAACAACAATGCTCTTTTCCCCTTCGTAGGAGAAATAATCTATCTCATAATTTCTGGTTCTGGAAAGACCCATGGACTGAACGTCGTACATGTCGTTCACAAAAACAGTCTCCAAACTCTTGTCTTCCTTCAGATCGTACAGTACAATTTCTGCCTTGTCACTGTCAAGATTGGACAATACATAGGCATCATCAGGATTCGGTGTGGCATAATTAAAATCCAGGATGACGAAGTTATCCTTCCAATTAAGTTGCTTTAGAATTTTGTACCCGCCATTGCCATCTTCATAATAGAGGTCTTGCTCTACCCCATCGCGAATTCTTGTAAATCCTTTTAAATTCCCATCCTTGTCGAAGCTATAGCCAAATATGGGATTTTGGGGGTCATCGTTAGTGTACAATTGGTTGCTCTCACCTGTATTCAAATTGACCAAATACGGTTCAAAGACCTGAGGATTATTCTTGTTCATGGAAACAATGATGTGTTCCTTGTCTTCCCGTAATAATTCGGTGAATTGGGCTCTAACTCCATCAAAAGGTGTTAGGTCTTTCAAGTTGCTTCCGTCCAAGTCCACGGCATAGATATGGTAATTTTCATCACCCCCTTGATCCATGGAATAATACAATCTACTATTGTTGAGCCAACCATAGCCTCGTACCAGTTCTTCCTTTTCCTCTATGGCCATTTGGGTTTCTCCCGTAGCAATATTCTTTACAAAAATGTGCTGTTTCCCGTTTTCATCGCTCTCCCTATACGAAAGATATTTTCCGTCAGGAGAAAATCTGAAGGTAAAGGCTTTGGGATTGGCAAAGTAATCTTCAACCGTATACCTATAATCCCCCTGATCCAACTCGGCTAAGGAAAGAAGCTCGGCATCAGATGTGGCCAGTTCAGGGTTTCCCGGTTTCTCTTGGGCAACGGTGGTAAATCCGAATAGTAGAGACAGGCCCGCAAGTTGTACGGCCTTAAAATTGAGTTTAGTTTTCATACGTTTTTTGATTTAGAGTGTTCTTCAAAAATTAGTAATTCTATCCTAATTAGACTGTGCCAGAAAACATTTGTTACATCCAGAAGAAAAAAGTTGTAATAGATTTAAATTCTTAAACCCTTGATTTTCAAATTTGAGCAGTTGTTATTGCGGGGGAAACTTGGAAAAAACCTTTTTGACCAAAGCTCTTAAAACATCCTCGCGGACACTGGGGGATGCATTTTCACGATACCCGCTTTCGCTGGTAGCCTGCCAGAACAGTGCATCTTTTTGGGCATCCACAAAATCAAATTGGATTCGTCGTTGTATGCCCGAATTTCCCAATGGAAGTCCTACCGAAACCCCACCACCAACATTTCGGCCTGTACCCCCAATACCCACACCAACGGCATTGTTGGAAGCATTGCGGAATTCACTGCTTAAAATATTGATGTAAAAATCAGGCTCTTCCGTTAGTAGAAAGCCCTTTGACTGCAGGGTGGAGTCCAAAGCGCGAAGTAACCTTTTCTCATCCAATTGGCTAAGACCGGAATCCATATCCGAAAAATAATTGTAACTGGTGTAGTTGGAAAAGTCGGTAGCCTTATCGTAGTCATAGTTGACGCGGGTCCCCGCACAGGAAGCCAACAAACACAGTACAACAATGGAGAAAAGGTATTTCATAGCATTCGGGAATACCTTTAAAATTAATCAATATTTGATTTGGGAATCGAAAAAAGCCAGATTATTCGTTCAACAGCTCCCAAAGCTTATCTTTGAGCTCCTGGATGCCTTGCTGGGCCACTGATGAGATGAAAAGATAGGACACCTCTTTTAGGTCTTTATCCAGTTCGGCGCTCATTTCTGCCATTAGTTCCTCGTCCAGCATATCACTCTTGGAAATGGCCACCAAACGCTCTTTGTCCAATAGTTCTGGATTGTATCGGCGCAATTCATCCAAAAGAATTTCATATTCCTTGGATATATCCTTACTATCCGCGGGAATTAAAAACAGGAGGGTGGCATTTCGTTCAATATGTCTTAGAAAGTAATGTCCCAGACCCTTTCCTTCTGCTGCTCCCTCAATAATACCAGGGATATCTGCCATTACAAAGCTTCGGAAATCACGGTATTTGACAATACCCAAATTGGGTTTTAAGGTGGTAAACTCGTAGTCGGCTATCTTGGGTTTTGCTGAAGTCATAACGGACAGCAGCGTGGATTTCCCAGCATTTGGGAATCCCACCAAGCCCACATCGGCCAGTACCTTTAACTCTAACGTAATCTGTGTTTCCTGACCTGGGATTCCAGGTTGCGCGTATCGGGGTGTCTGATTGGTAGCACTTTTAAAATGCCAGTTGCCACGGCCTCCTTTCCCACCTTCCATGACAATACGCTCTTCTTGATCTTCTGTAATTTCAAAAAGAATGTTATTGGTGGCGGTATCCCGAACCACAGTACCTAAGGGAACATCCATATACACATCGGCACCGTCAGCACCCGTGCTTCGATTTTTGCTGCCATGTTCGCCATGACCAGCCTTAAAATGCTTTTTAAACTTAAAATTGATAAGTGTCCAAAGGTTTTTGTCTCCTCTTATAATGACATGCCCTCCACGACCGCCATCACCCCCATCCGGGCCACCTTTGGTAATGTACTTTTCCCGATGCAAATGCACAGACCCCTTGCCTCCGTTTCCAGAAGCTACATGGATCTTTACGTAATCGACAAAATTTCCCTCGGTCATCTTTCCTAACTAGTTTAACAGATACCTTGCACCCTATAAATTACATCATTCGGCCTTAGGTCATGGTTTTGGTCAATAACTAATTTATCTGATGGGATAAAATTCAATTTTTCCACGGCCTTCTGAGACCTTATATTTTCCCTATCGACAAAAAGCAGTACCTCTTCCATATTTTGAAGGGCATGCGTTATCATCAGTTCCTTAACCATGCCATTGAATTTTCCTCCCCAATACGCCCTGGATAGAAATGTCCATCCAATCTCCACGGCATTCCCAAAAGCAGGTCGCAATACAAATCTGGAACTACCAATAACTTTTTGGGTGGCAACATCAGAAATCAACAAGGCGCCTTTGGATTTTAGGGACTCGGCAAAAAATGGGGCAAAACCATAAAGTTCAGCCCTTTCCTTTATGGGATGCTGCTCCCAAATCCTTGGGTCGGATGCAACACGATAAAGGTTTATAAAGTCTTTGGAAATCAACGGTCTCAAATGAACCTGGCCATTCGAAAGCGTGGGCTGCAAATCCAAAACCAAGCAATTACTGAATCACCACAAATTGGTCAATCACATCACTCAACCGTTCTGTGATTTCTGCAATCTCCCCAATTCCGTTTACGGAATGAAACTTTCCTTGCTTATCGTAGTATGCCTTTAAAGGTGCGGTCTTTTGATTGTATTCGTCAAAACGATTTCTGATCTTGTTTTCGTCTTGATCATCGCTACGTCCACTCTCCTTACCGCGTTCCAACAAACGGGCAACCAAGACATCATCGTCTGCCTCCAAAGCAATGGTGGCATCAACCTGCATGTTTTTGGATTCCAGGAAATTATCCAATGCTTCAGCTTGAGCCTCGGTTCGTGGGAAGCCATCGAAAATAAATCCAGCTGCATCAGGGTTCTTTTCCACCTCGTCCTTCAGCATCTCAATAGTTACCTCATCGGGCACCAAATCCCCTCTATCAATGTAGGATTTTGCAAGTTTTCCGAGCTCTGTATCATTTTTCATATTGAACCTAAAGACATCTCCAGTAGAAATGTGCTTTAGATTGTACTTTTCCTTTAACACTCCTGCTTGGGTTCCCTTTCCTGCTCCGGGCTTTCCAAAAAGCACTAGGTTAATCATATTTCCTTGGTTTAGTTGATATACTTCTCTTAAATTTCTACCCAACTCCTTGTAATCCAGTCCATATCCCACAATAAAGTTGTTTGGAATTTCCAACCCCACGTAGTCAATGGCATATTCGCCGTTGTATATTTCCGATTTGTAAAAAAGCGAGGCAATCTTGAACTGCTTAACATTGGTTCCTGAAAACAGATGTACCAACTGCTTGAGGGTCCTTCCCGTATCGATCACATCTTCCAATATGATCACATCCCTACCCTCAATATTATCTGGGACATCCAGCAGGGTCTCCACAATACCGGTAGAGGTAAGTCCGTGGTACGAGCTCAATCGAACAAAGGACACCTCACAAGGGTAAGGGTAGGCCTTTAAAAAATCGGATACAAACATAAAAGCCCCATTGAGCACCCCCACAAAAATGGGTGTTTTGTCCTTATAGTCCGAGGCTATTTCCGCAGCCATTTTATCAACGGCGGCCGAAATTTGTCCTTCGGACAAAAAGGGTTTAAAAACCTTGTTGTGAAGCTTAATCAATTGGTCATCAATTTTGTCAGGTTGGCAAAGATAACATTTTTAAGCCCTCTTCAACGGCTGTATCTTTATTGCTTCAAGGAATTCCCTTATTTTTGCTGTCATTCCAATTATTCAATTGATGAATTTCTTCTCTTCCGACTTTAAATTGGGCATTTTAGGTGGCGGACAACTGGGCAAAATGCTACTTTACGAGACCCGAAAATGGGATATCCAAACCAAGGTGATGGACCCTTCTCCAGAGGCACCATGCAAAATTGCCTGTAACGAGTTTGTCTTGGGCGATCTTTTGGATTTTGACAAGGTCTATAATTTTGGGAGGGATGTGGATCTATTGACCATAGAGATTGAAAACGTAAATGTGGAAGCCTTGGAAAAACTGGAAGAAGAAGGCGTAAAAGTCTACCCGCAGACCAAGGCGCTCCGAATCATTCAAAACAAGGCCACCCAAAAACTCTTTTATACCGATCACGGAATCCCTACCGCTCCTTTTGTTTGGTTTGCGTATACCTCGGAGATCAAAGACAGCGTTACCAATGGGGGTCTTTCACTGCCCTTTGTATGGAAAAGCGCCCAGTTTGGTTATGATGGACAAGGAGTGAAGGTGGTGAGGGCGATTGAAGACCTTGAAAACCTACCCAATGTGGAGTGCATTGCGGAAGAGATGGTGGCGTTCAAGAATGAACTTGCGGTTATTGTGGCCAGAAGCTCATCTGGAGAGTTGGTGAACTATCCCGTGGTGGAAATGGAGTTTCACCCAGAGGCCAATCAGGTAGAATATGTGATTTGCCCAGCCCGAATCGATGCAAATGTTGCGCAAAAAGCAATGGATGTTGCTCTGAAAGTATCAGAAAACATTGGTCATGTGGGACTTTTGGCCGTGGAATTGTTCCAAACCCAAGATGACGAAATTTTGGTCAATGAGGTGGCCCCCAGACCCCATAACAGTGGACATTACAGCATAGAAGCAAGCTATACCAACCAGTTTGAACAGCATATCAGGGCTATTTTGGGTCTTCCGCTAGGTAAAACGGATAGTAAGGTGGCAGGAATCATGGTAAATCTGGTGGGAGCTGAAGGCCATACCGGGAATGTAAGGTATGAAAACATGGAGTCCATTTTGGACATGCAAGGTGTTACCCCCCATATTTATGGCAAAAAACAAACACGACCATTTCGAAAAATGGGACATGTGACCATCGTGGATGAAGATATGGCTCGTGCCAGAGAGGTAGCGCAACAGGTAAAGGAAACCATACAAGTAGTGAGTAAATAAACCAAACAATCAAATCCCAAATGCCATTTTTGCTATTGGGTTTTGGGCGATACGTAACGATAATAATATGAAAAAAGTAGCCGTAATCATGGGAAGCACCAGCGACCTTCCCGTTATGCAAGATGCCGTTGAAATTTTAAAGGGATTTGATATTGAAGTGGACGTGGATATTGTCTCGGCCCACAGAACCCCTGAGAAACTCTTTGAGTTTGGTAAAAATGCCCACAAAAATGGCTATGGGGTAATCATTGCCGGCGCTGGCGGTGCCGCGCATTTACCGGGAATGGTGGCTTCGTTGTCCCCATTGCCCGTTATTGGGGTTCCTGTGAAAAGCAGTAATTCCATAGATGGCTGGGACTCGGTACTATCCATTCTTCAAATGCCAGGAGGTGTACCCGTTGCCACTGTAGCCCTTAACGGGGCAAAAAATGCAGGTATCTTGGCCGCCCAAATCCTGGGAAGCTCTGACCAATGTATCCTTGACAAGATTGAGGTTTACAAGCAGGGGCTGAAAGAAAAGGTAATCAAGGGAGCGGAAGAAGTCCGCAAAAACAAAGGATAGAAGGAACAAATGCCGAGTTACAATGAATTGGGTATTTTGTTTGGACTGGCATGCACGGCAGTGGTGTTATCCGTGCGGAAAAAAATAAAGCATCCACATCACAAAAGCTTGTGGAAAAGTGCCCTACTCCTATTCTCCCTTTATACATTGATGCTTATTATTACGGAAGTCAGATGGTATTTTATCAAAGAACAGCTACAAGCTTTCGATTTGAACCAAAATGGTTTCATTGATTTGGAGGAATATACAGATGAAGCCATTGAAGCATTAAACAAAAGAACCAAGGACACGGCAAGAAACTACGCATTTTTGATAGCAGCCGTCATCTCTGCGGTGGTTTCATTGACTTTTTATACTACGGATGTGCTAAGAGCCCATCGAAAAATTAAAAAATCCAAGAATTCAACAATCCATGAATAATCCCCTTTTAGAACCGTTTGACCAAGCTCCCTTTGAGCATATTGAAAATGAACATTTTAAACCTGCTTTTTTGCAGGCCATTGAACAGGCCCGAAAAGAAATTGACCAAATTGTAGATAATCCCGAACCCCCAACGTTCAAGAACACCTTGGAAGCCTTGGATTTTTCAGGCAAACAACTGGATCGTGTGTCCAGTATATTTTTCAACCTAAATTCTGCCGAAACCAACGAGGAAATCCAGAAAATTGCCCAGGAAATTTCACCCTTGCTATCGGAGTTCAACAACGACATTACCCTAAATGAGAAATTGTTCCAAAAGGTTAAATCGGTATACGAGCAAATGGACAAGCTCAACTTGACACCCGAACAGCAAACTTTGTTGGAGAAACGCTATAAAAGTTTTAGCAGAAACGGAGCCAATTTGGATGAAGCCGGTAAAAAAAGATTACGGGAAATTGATGCCGAGCTGTCCAAACTCAAATTGAAGTTCGGTGAAAATGTATTGGCGGAAACCAACAAGTTTGAAATGCACCTCACCGAAGAGGCAGATTTGGCAGGTTTACCTGAGGGGGCTAAAGAAGCAGCTGCCCAATTGGCTAAATCCAAGGATAAGGAAGGCTGGCTGATCACTTTGGACTATCCAAGCTATATCCCATTTATGAAATATGCGGATAATAGGGAATTGCGTAAAAAGCTTTCCCTGGCCTTCGGAAGCAAGGGTTTTCATGGGGATGACTTGGACAATCAGGAAAATGTGCTGCAAATTGTATCCCTCCGTCATGAACGCGCCAATCTTTTGGGTTATCCCACCCATGCCGATTTTGTTCTGGAAGAACGCATGGCAGAAACCCCAAAGAAGGTCTTGGATTTTTTAAACGAACTACTGGACAAAGCCAAACCGGCGGCCATCCGTGAATTCAATCAATTGGCATCCTTCGCCAAGGACACCGATGGCATTGAACAATTGGAAAAATGGGACAGTGCTTATTATTCTGAAAAACTGAAACAACAACTGTTCAATTTGGATGACGAAAAACTCAAGCCCTACTTTAAACTGGAAAATGTCATTGATGGGGTATTCAAAGTGGCTGAAAAATTGTTTGGATTGACTTTCAAGGAAGTTTCTGATGTTGAAAAATACCATGAAGAGGTCAAAACCTATGAAGTCTATGATAGAGAGGAGCAATTCATTGCCCTTTTTTATGCCGATTTTCATCCGAGACCAGGAAAACGCGGGGGTGCTTGGATGACGTCGTACAAATCACAGTACACCATTAACGGAGATAATAGTAGACCGCATATATCCAATGTCTGTAATTTTACCAAACCCACCGAGACCAAACCTTCCCTCTTGACCTTTAATGAAGTTACCACCCTGTTCCACGAGTTTGGGCATGGTCTGCACGGTATGTTGGCCAATACTACGTATCCAAGCCTGTCCGGGACATCCGTGTATTGGGATTTTGTGGAATTGCCCAGTCAGATTATGGAGAACTGGTGTTACGAAAAGGAAGCTCTGGAACTCTTTGCCTTCCATTATGAAACGGGCGAATTGATTCCCATGGAATTGGTAGCAAAAATCAAGGAATCTTCCACTTTTCAGGAAGGGATGGCCACTTTGCGCCAACTGAGCTTTGGATTTTTGGATATGGCATGGCACGCAGCTGATCCATCTGCAATCCAAAATGTAAAAACCTTTGAAACCAAGGCTTTTGAAGGCACCAATCTGTTTCCCGACACTCCAGGAACCTGCATGAGCACGGCCTTTGGCCATATTTTCCAAGGCGGGTATTCCTCAGGATACTACAGTTACAAATGGGCCGAAGTACTGGACGCGGATGCTTTTGCCTACTTTAAGGAAAAGGGCATTTTTAACACAGAAGTAGCTGACAAGTTCAAGGAACATGTGCTGTCTAAGGGAGGTACAGAAAATCCGATGAAGCTTTATAAACGGTTTAGGGGCGCCGAACCCCAAATTGAACCGTTGTTGGAACGGGCAGGGTTGATTAAAAAGGTTGGATAAATCGTTTTTGGCTCATTTTCATTCTGTTAATCTTTCCATAAAGTATGAAACCATGAACTTTCCGTGATACTTTTTGAAGTCGTTTGTAATGAACAAAACATGGATTCATTAACTAAAACCATTACATTTGGTACTTCTTAAAACTATGGTAGCGTACGAACTTCATCCGGAAACCTGGGTAGACCAATATGCCGATTATTTGTTCAATTATGCGGTAGCCCGTGTAAGCGATGCGGAGATCGCCAAGGATTTGGTACAGGAAACTTTTTTTGCGGGACTTAATTCCGCCAAAAATTATAAAGGTGATGCCGCCGAGAGAACGTGGTTGATTGCCATTCTCAAAAGAAAGGTCATTGATCATTACCGAAAAATAAATTCCAAAAAAGGTAAGGCGGAAGTCCGTGTCAACTACAATGCTAGCTCAGATTCCGAAGGAGATTGGTTGGAAGAGCAGGTAGCCGACCCATTTAGTAAAGATGGGGCCAGCACCATAGAAAACGAAGAGTTGGGAATGGCCATACAAGAATGTATTTCCAAACTTCCCAAAAAACAGGCATTGGTGTTCAACATGAAAACCATTCAGGGAATGAGCACAGAAGATATTTGTAATGAATTGGGCATTAACCCGTCCAACTTATGGGTTATGATCCATAGAGCGCGTACGTCGCTTATGGGTTGTATGAATCAAACGTGGTTTTAGTCGTATGAAAATTTCTCGTGAAAAGGCAAAGGAACTTTGCACCAAAAGTCAATATGGAGAAGCAACTTGGTGGGAATTACTACAACTTAATGTGTATGTGTTGTTGTTTAAAGAGTGTGCTGATTTCTCTGCAAAGAATCAAAAACTTACATCTTTATGCGATAAAGCCAACTTAAATTCACTCTCAGAGAGTGAGAAAGAAAGCATGAAAAAAGATTTGGAGAACCGCCTCTAAATTACCTTGTTTAAAATCCAAAATATCCCAAGCCAAAATATTGGGATTCCTTCCACCCAAAAAGAGGCCAAATATCTTTTTCCAAAATCCAATTTGGAACGAAACAATCCCAATAAAATTATTCCAATAATTATCCTACTTACAACTTCCGCTATATCTATATCATCTCTCAAAAATGTGAGCAGTAGGAAAATGATGATCAGTCCAACACCTAGCTTTCTCGTTTTTTGAACACCCAAAATTTGGGGTAGCGTCCTTAAATCCTTGGAGTCCCATTTCAAATCCCTGATTTCAAAGGGTAGAATCAAAATTAAGACCAACAAAAATCGCTGCACAAACAGTACACCTATATCCCATGAATAAGGAATCTGGGCATCCAATATCGGCAATATAACAGTAAACCCAGCCCATACTAGGGCCACAACAAAAATTTTCATCCCTCCCAAACTCCTCAAATTACCTGATTTGGGCAACAGCGGGACGGCATAAAGTGTGGATACCAATCCCAAAACGCCAGTGGCCCACCAGATTCGTTTGTCCAATTGTGCCAAAAAGTAGATTGCCACACCAAAGCACAGGAAGCTAAAAATTTGGATATATCTATGATATCGATTGGAAACAATAAGGTACTTCTCTGCCTCCACCCCATACTTTATAAAATTGTAACACACAACCGTGCTACATCCGGTAAAACCCAACAGCAAATAATTCAACGGAATGTCTAACAGGAATAGGGTGACACTGGTCAAGGCCATCACCGCCAAAGCCACATGAACACTGGCATTCAGGTAAAAACTAAAAATGCTTGTTATCAAACGCATTAAACAAAAAGTGCATTTTTGGCCAAAGGGTTAATTTGTGGTTAACAACTTTGATTTGACCTCTTACAAAATTCCTTATTTTGAATGAATTTATAACTAATTTTGTGCACTTTATAAAACTGGATATGAATACAGAAGTGTTTGCCTCAAGGCACATTGGAATCACTGAAAAAGATCTTCAGCCCATGTTTGAAACTGTAGGTGTGGATAGCATGGAACAATTGATTTATGAAACCATTCCGGACGACATCAGATTGAAGGAACCCCTAAATCTCCCCAAAGGTGTCAGCGAACACGAGTTTTTGACCCATATCCAAAATCTAGCGGACCAGAACAAAGTTTTCAAAAGTTATATCGGCTTGGGATATCATGAAAGTTTGACCCCTTCCGTAATCAAAAGGAACATTTTGGAAAATCCGGGCTGGTACACGGCCTATACGCCTTATCAGGCCGAGATTGCCCAAGGAAGGCTGGAAGCCCTACTTAACTTCCAGACCATGGTAAGCGATCTTACCGGGATGGAACTGGCCAACGCCTCTTTATTGGATGAAAGTACGGCAGCAGCAGAGGCCATGACCATGCTGTTGGACGTAAGGTCCCGTCAACAGAAAAAAGAGGGTGCACTTAAGTTCTTTGTCTCCGAGGAAGTTCTTCCCCAAACCTTGAGCTTGCTTCAAACACGTTCCAAGCCACTGGGAATTGAATTGGTCATTGGAAATCATGAGGAATTCGACTTTTCAAATGAATTCTACGGTGCTTTGCTGCAATATCCAGGGAAACATGGGCAAGTTCATGACTATGCCGGTTTTGTTGAAAAAGCCAAGGAAAATGAGATCAAAGTGGCTGTTGCCGCGGACATTTTGAGTTTGGTATTGCTAACGCCTCCAGGTGAATGGGGAGTAGATGTGGTTGTGGGCACCACGCAGCGTTTCGGTATTCCGTTGGGATACGGAGGCCCACATGCTGCTTTTTTTGCCACAAAAGAAGCTTATAAGCGAAGTATTCCGGGCAGGATCATTGGTATTACCAAGGACACGGATGGAAATCCAGCCTTGCGGATGGCGCTTCAGACCCGTGAACAGCATATAAAAAGAGATAAAGCCACCTCCAACATTTGTACCGCCCAGGTACTATTGGCCGTTATGGCAGGTATGTATGCCGTGTATCATGGCCCAAAGGGATTAAAATATATTTCAGAAAAAGTTCACACCAGTGCTAAATTGGTTTCGGATTTTCTTACCGAGGTTGGTTTTGAACAGCTTAATGATGTGTACTTTGACACCATAAAAGTCAAGATTAACAGCCCAAAACAACTAAAAGAGGTTGCTGAATCCGTTGGAATCAATTTGAACTACATTGATGATAACACGGTATCCGTTTCCTTAAACGAAGCTGTTGAACAAGAAGACATCAAGCGTTTGATAGGTTGTTTTATGGAAAGCCATAACCAAAAACCAGATGCCTCATTTGCAAAATCGGTTACTGACATTCTTCCCGAATCATTACAACGCAAATCCCCGTTTTTGGAGCACGAAGTGTTCAATTCGTATCACTCGGAAACAGAATTGATGCGCTACATCAAGAAATTGGAGCGAAAGGACTTGGCCTTGAACCATTCCATGATATCCTTGGGGAGCTGTACCATGAAATTGAATGCCGCCAGCGAAATGTTGCCTTTGAGCTGGGCCAATTGGGGGAATATTCACCCCTTTGTACCACTTGAACAAGCCCAGGGCTATCAAAAGGTGCTTAAAGAGTTGGAATCCCAATTGAATGTGATTACCGGTTTTGCAGCCACCTCCCTTCAACCCAATTCGGGTGCACAGGGAGAATATGCCGGACTTATGACCATCAAAGCTTACCATGAGTCACGTGGAGAGGGACACCGAAACATCTGTATTATTCCCGCTTCCGCGCACGGAACCAATCCAGCGTCAGCGGTTATGGCAGGGATGAAGGTTGTTGTTACGAAAACCGATGAACATGGAAACATAGATGTTTCTGATTTGGAGGAAAAAGCTCAGTTGCATTCAGAAAATCTTGCTGCCCTAATGGTAACTTACCCATCAACCCATGGTGTATTTGAGTCTTCCATCAAGCACATCACCCAAGTAATCCATGATCATGGTGGGCAAGTATATATGGACGGAGCCAACATGAACGCACAGGTGGGATTGACCAATCCAGCTACCATTGGAGCTGATGTTTGCCACCTAAATCTGCACAAGACATTTGCTATTCCCCACGGAGGTGGTGGCCCTGGAGTAGGCCCAATTTGTGTAGCCGAACAATTAAAACCGTTTCTTCCTTCCAATCCTGTTGTGGAAACTGGGGGTGAACAAGGAATCACAGCTATTTCAGCGGCTCCATGGGGAAGCGCACTCGCTTGTCTAATTTCCTACGGATATATCAAGATGTTGGGTGCCGAAGGACTTACGGAAGCCACCAAAATGGCCATCTTAAATGCGAATTACATCAAAGATCGACTCAAAGGGAAATTTGATGTCCTCTACACCGGTGAAAGAGGTCGCGCTGCACACGAAATGATTATCGACTGCAGGCCTTTCAAAGCCCACGGAATTGAAGTTACGGATATAGCCAAACGTTTAATGGATTATGGATTTCATGCGCCGACGGTGTCCTTCCCCGTTGCTGGAACCATCATGGTAGAACCTACAGAAAGTGAAAGTTTGGCTGAATTGGACCGATTCTGCGAAGCTATGCTGGGTATTAGGGAAGAAATTGACGAGGCGCATGCGGACGACCCCAACAATGTACTTAAAAATGCCCCCCATACCCTGCACATGGTCACCAGTGATTCTTGGGAGTATCCTTATAGCAGACAAAAGGCCGCATTTCCGTTGCCCTATGTTTCGGATAACAAATTTTGGCCAAGCATCCGCAGAACGGATGAAGCCTTTGGAGATCGTAATTTGATCTGTACCTGCGCACCTATTGAGGCTTACGCTGAAGTCTAGCGTAACACCTATATTCAGGAATAAAACGCCTTGGTTTCCTACGTAAATTAAGGCGTTTTCTTAATTATTTTCCGTTCAAATCCATTTTGGGCATCGTATCAAATTCTGTTGGACAGTCAAAAAATTACAGTTGAAAATTATCTTCAATAGCAAAACCTCGATATGAATATTGGCATCACTGGAACAGGGAGCTACATCCCGCCCGTTATCACAAAAAATGAAGACTTTCTTGAACATCACTTTTTGGATACCAATGGCACTCATTTTGAGCACGACAATCAGGTGATCATTGAGAAATTCCAAGCGATTACGGGTATTGCGGAACGCCGATATGCCCCATCAGAATTGAAAACCTCCGATATAGGGTATTTGGCTTCCGAAAAAGCCATTGAAGATGCTGGAATTGACCGAGAGGAAATCGACTACATTATTTTTGCTCATAACTTCGGAGATCTAACTCCTGGCAAAATACAGGGAGACACTCTTCCCAGTCTTGCAACAAGGGTAAAGCAGCTTTTGCAAATCAAAAACCCGAAATGTGTGGCCTACGACATGATTTTTGGCTGCCCCGGCTGGATTGAAGGGGTAATCCAAGCTTCTGCATTTATCAAAAGTGGTCTGGCCAAAAAGTGTTTGGTCATTGGTGGCGAAACCCTTTCAAGGGTTATTGATGAGCACGATCGCGATAGTATGATTTATTCCGATGGCGCCGGTGCGGTAATCTTGGAAGCCAATGCAGCCTCAGGGGAAATCCTTGCCAATGCCTCGGAAACCCATGCGAACAAGGAAGCGTATTATTTGTTCTTTGATAAGACTTATAAAAATGAGGGCTGCCCCGAAACCCGATATATTAAAATGCATGGTCGGAAAATCTACGAATTTGCATGTACCCATGTGCCCAGGGCCATGAAAGAATGTTTGGACTCCAGTGGAACCCATATTGATGAGGTAAAGAAAATTTTTATTCATCAGGCCAACGAAAAAATGGATGAGGCCATTATCAAGCGGTTCTATAGACTTTATGGTAAGCAAGTTCCAGAAAACATTATGCCCATGAGCATCCACAAATTGGGCAACAGTTCAGTGGCCACGGTACCCACACTCTTTGATTTGGTAAAAAATGGACTACTGGACAACCATGAGGTCAACCCAGGTGATGTAGTCATTTTTGCCAGTGTAGGAGCTGGAATGAACATCAATGCGGTTGTGTATCGAGTATAAGGACTCTGAGATCTGAGTTCTGAGTTCTGAGTTCTGAATAAAAAAACAAGCACCAAGCGCCAAGCACCAAGCACCAAGCACCAAGCACCAAGCTTAAAAAACAAATTCCAAATCCCATTATCCAACCACCGTTCATTGTTCACTGATTACTGATTATTGATTATTGATTATTGATTACTGATTACTGATTACTGATTACTGATTACTGATTACTGATTACTGATTACTGATTTTAATAAAATAATCCCCCAACATCTCGCGTCCATCATCCAGCAAAAAAATACAGATTCACTTTTGGACTTGAAAGTTGGAGAATTGGTATTTTGCAGAATGAAATTGAGTGTGATTATTCCTGCCCACAACGAGGTAGAACACCTAACAGCCTGTTTAAATTCATTCGTTGGCCAATCCACTCCTCCGGACGAGTTGATTGTTGTGGATGACAATTCTACGGACAACACTTTTAAAATTGCCTCGGAATTTGCTCAGAAAAACCCCTGGATCAAGGTTTTGCACCGTAAATCCTCTGAAGGGCATATCCCTGGAAAAAAGGTGGTAGATACTTTCAATTTTGGATTAAAACATGCTTCGGAATATGACCTCATAGGGAAGTTTGATGCAGATATCATTCTTCCTCCAAATTACTTCGAGCTTATGCTGAATCATTTCCAAAGTAATGGGAAACTTGGGATGTGTTCTGGACTATTGTATGTTGAAAAAAACGGAGCATGGGTATACGAAAACATTTCCAACAAGGACCATATCCGCGGCCCGATCAAACTCTACCGCAAAGCTTGTTTTACCAAAATGGAGGGGTTGAGACCAGGGGTTGGCTGGGACACTGTTGATGAACTTTTGGCGCAATATCACGGTTTTGAAATCCATACAGATTCCAGTTTGCAAGTGAAACACCTTCGGCCTACCGGTCACGGTTATACGATCAAAAAAAGGCAAAGTAAGGGCGAAGCCCTTTACAAGATGCGGTATGGAATTGTGCTTGCCAAACTGACCGCTCTTAAGATGGCATGGCAAGCCAAAAATCCGTTTTTATACGGCCAAGTAATCATCGGATACTTAAGGGCATTCTTTCAACAATCAGAAAGGTATGTTTCCAAATCAGAAGGGGCCTTTATCCGAAAATATAGGTGGGAAGGAATAAAGGACAAATTGTAACCCCAAATCTTCTCGAGAATTTTATTCCAATACCTCCCCAATAGGCCTCCCAGTTGTTCCATTTGGAAAAGCTATCCCCAACATCGTAGCCATAGTCGGTGCAATATCCGGAATTTCCGTTCGGCTTACCGTACTCCCTTTTTTGATGCCTTTTCCAAAAAGCAACAAGGGCACATGGGTGTCATAAATCATGGGAGATCCATGGGTGGATCCCGTTTCCCTATACGAAGTATGTCCTGGCCTGGGAACCAAAAGAACATCACCGGAGCGTTTTTGGTTGTACCCATTTTGAAGGATATATGGGATTCCTCGGGTATATTCGTTCTGCCACATTTGAGAAGCGGTATACACTTGGTTTACTTGACCATAACCAAGAAGCTCCATAGCAATTTCCTCTTGGGCATCATCTAAATCGATATCCAAATTATGGATGACCTTATGATCCAAAAACACCTGATAATTGGAAATGTTTTTAACTACATCCGTGGTACCGTACTTGTATTTTAGAAATTCAGTGAATCTGGATTTGAGGGCATCCATATCCAAATAATTGGCCGGCACCTGTTCGTCACGCAAATACGCAGGTACATTGATGGCCCCATGGTCTGCGGTTAAGAACACGGTATATTGTCCAGCACCCACCTTGGCATCCAAAGTATTGAACAACCTTGCCAAATCTTGATCCAATCTCAAATAGGTATCCTGAATCTCCTTGGAATTCACCCCAAACTTATGCCCCACATAATCCGTACTGGAGAAACTTATCGCTAGAAAATCGGTGATAGCATCCACACCAAGGGATTCATGTTCCAAGGCTTCCAGAGCAAAATCCATGGTAAGGCTATTGCCATAAGGGGTGTACTTGATGATTTCAAAATCCTTTGTTTTACTTAAAAGATTGGGCGTGCTATGTGGAAAAGTTGGCGTGGTCTCCTCCTCAAACAAACCTTCATAGGCATTGTTATCAGTTCCACTCTCCACATAAAGAGCTATGTCTTTCAAGGTGGTCCAAGCCTTTTTATATTCCTGCACCTTGCCTGAGGAATTAAAATCTTTCACCCACTGGGGCAGGTCTCTCATATAATAAGAGCTACTGATCCATTTACCTGTATCCCCGCCTTCAAACCAATAGGCAGCATTGGCCATATGTCCTCCCGGAAGAACAGCCCCTCTGTCCTTAAGAGCCACGGCAATCACCTTTCCGCGTTTTTGGGTATGTAGTCGCAACTGATCGGTAATGGTAGTGGTGAGCATTCGATGGGGAGACATTTTTCCTGCATCAGAATCAGTGCCCACCGAAGAACGACTATCATCTGAAGCACAATACACCTCCTTATCTTGATACTTATCATACCAATTGTTCCCTATGATACCATGGGTTGCAGGTGTAGTTCCGGTATAGACCGATGCGTGCCCTGGCCCTGTGCTGGTGGGTGCATAATTGAAATGATGGTTTTTGCAATTGAACCCATCCCGAACCATTCGTTTAAAACCTCCTTCGCCATAGTGGTTCCAAAAACGTGTGAGGTAGTCATATCGCATTTGATCCACCACTATTCCCACTACTAATTTCGGATTTTGGGCAATCTCCACTGGCGGAATCACCGGTGCGTTTTTATTTCTTCTTTGAGCTAGCATGGAGGTGGTTGTCAGAAGTGACAATCCCAGAAACAAAAGCGTAAATTTTCTCATGAATTCAATTTGGTTCAACGGGGACAAAACTATCCAATAATTCCCGCTTTAAAATTTAAATCGAGGTTAAATACACGGCAATATTCTTATTTTTATGCCTGCAAGTCAACTTTTGGTACATGAAATACCTTGAAGCGATTGGAAAGTACTTCATCATGATATATGAAGTATTTAAAAAACCAACCAAGTGGCCAATCATGAGATCCCTAATTTTGAAGGAAATCGATGAGCTGATTTTTGGGTCGTTGGGTATTATCATATTTATCTCCTTTTTTATAGGGGGTGTTGTCACCATCCAAACCGCACTGAACCTTAACAGTCCTTTAATCCCAAAAAGCTTGATTGGGTTTGCTACGCGACAGTCTGTAATCTTGGAATTTGCTCCAACTTTCACTTCTATTATTATGGCAGGAAAGGTAGGTTCCTATATCACCTCCAGTATCGGTACCATGAAGGTCACGGAACAAATTGATGCCTTGGAAGTCATGGGAATTAATTCCGTGAACTACCTGGTGTTCCCAAAGATCATTGCCATGTTGGCCTATCCCTTTGCGGTTGCCATTGCCATGTATGTGGGTATTTTGGGCGGATGGATTGCCGGTGCTTTTGGTGGATATGCACCTAGTGGTGAGTTTGTAAAGGGGCTTCAATTAGATTTTGATTCATTCCATGTAACCTATTCCTTTATCAAAACCATTGTGTTCGCCTTTATTATTGCAACCATTCCTTCGTTTCATGGACTTTACATGAAAGGTGGGGCCTTGGAAGTAGGAAAGGCAAGTACCACCTCCTTTGTTTGGACCAGTGTGGTAATCATTATCTTGAACTATATCCTAACCCAATTACTGCTCGGCTGATGATAGAAGTGGAAAACATACACAAATCGTTTGGAGACACCCACGTTCTTAAGGGTATAAGCACCGTTTTTGAGCAGGGAAAGACCAATTTGGTCATTGGGCAAAGTGGGTCGGGAAAAACAGTGTTTCTAAAATGCCTGCTGGGTCTTTTTGAGCCCGAACAAGGACAGATTTGCTACAACGGAAGCTATTATTCCGAGCTTTCCATGGATCAAAGACGGGATTTACGACAAGAAATGGGCATGGTATTTCAAGGAAGTGCTCTTTTTGATTCCATGACGGTGGAAGGCAATGTGATGTTCCCGCTGGATATGTTTACCAAGCAGTCCAAAGCAGAAATGCAAGACCGAGTGGATTTTGTGCTCGAGCGCGTTAACTTAATCGATGCCCACAAAAAATTTCCATCAGAAATCTCGGGTGGAATGCAGAAACGGGTGGCCATTGCACGTGCCATTGTGATGAACCCGAAATATCTGTTCTGCGACGAACCCAATTCCGGATTGGATCCCAAAACGGCTATCCTTATAGATAACCTCATCCAGGAGATTACCCGTGAGTACCAAATCACTACCGTCATCAATACCCACGACATGAACTCCGTGATGGAAATTGGGGAAAAAATCATCTTTCTAAAAAATGGCTATAAGGAATGGGAGGGCACCAACAAGGAAATCTTCAAAACAGATAATGAGGCCGTAACAAACTTTGTGTACTCTTCCGAATTATTCAAAAAAGTTCGGCAGATGTATATCGAAGAACGGAATTAACCTGGACTTATAGATTGTTGGATTGTGGGAACTGATTTCTGAAATCTGATTTCTCAAATCTAAAGTCTGATGTCTGAAAAAAACTAATCCACCTCCTTGACCACCAAGGTAGAATCCTGAATGCGAAGTTTTAGCCAGTCCGCCAATTTTTTGGAATCCGCTTCTTTTTGATTGATTCGGGTTCCTTCTTTCCATTTCACTTCAAAAACAGGGACGGTATCCAATTTTTTAAAATCGGTTTGGAGTTGGTACGAAAATCCAAGCCCTTCAATATTTGCATAGTTGGCCTTAGCCTCAGCGCTGATCCCAGCAAATGGAATTTGCTTCCCGGCATTCTTGGTCAAAGTGGCCAATTCCTCTTCCAACAATCGAATCTGTTCGTCTTTGTTTAACAGTTCGGCCTTATTTTTTTCGTAGAGTTCGCTTACGTAGTTGAATTTTTCCTCGGAATCGTCCTTCCCTCCTTGCAAAATCCGAAATTCTGCATCCTTAAGTCTGGAATATTCATTCTTTTGGACCCGCCAAGTGTTGATTACATTTTCAGGAATCAATTCATCCCCCATACAGACCAATTCAATTAAAGATGGGTTCTCTCCTTCCTTGTACTCCAACTTGGTCAGGTTATCTACATATCTACCCGCAGAATTAAACTGATATACCTCTATGGTCTCCTTTAAAAACTCTTGTGCTTGTTTTTTAAACAGTGATGCCTGAAACACCTGATAAAAAGTAAATCCAGCAGGAATCATTACTGCAATCCCGGTCAACGAAGCTGCCCTGGCAATCAACCTTCTTCGTTGCGAATTGGCGTACCGCACCATAGGAAACCGCAGAAACTTAATGACCAAAAAAGTAGCCAACCCTATGAATATGGTGTTGATAATAAACAAATACATGGCTCCAGCTGCATACCATGGTTTACCAATGGCCAAACCAAAACCAACCGTACAGAGCGGTGGCATAAGTGCCGTGGCAATGGCCACACCAAAAATCACACTGGCAATGGTACCTTTCTTTGCCCTTGCAATGACCAAGGCTAAACCTCCAAAAAAGGCAATCAGCACATCCCGAATATCCGGTTTGGTTCGTGCCAAAAGTTCCGAAGATTCATCGCGAAGCGGGAACAAATAGAAGAACAAAAAAGCAGTGACCACACTCAACACTACCATTACGGTAAAGTTCTTAAGTGATCTTCGTAAGGTATCAATATCATTGATGGCCAGTGAAAGGCCCATCCCTAAAATAGGACCCATTAGCGGCGATATTAACATCGCTCCAATTACAACTGCGGTAGAGTTGGCGTTAAGACCCACCGAGGCGATAAAAATGGAACAAATCAGAATCCACGACGTATGTCCCTTAAAGGGAATATCTGCGATAATGGACTCTTTGGTAGCAACGGCATCCGTGTTGGTTCGTATCTCCAAAAGTTCCGAGAGGAACTTGCCAACACTTCCCAACAAGCCTTTAAAATCCCTCTTGACGTTGTCCCCACTATCTGGGTTTGGGGAATCACCGTTTGCAAATAAATGTTCACTCATTCTTACGCGTACTCGTCTCCGAATTTATCTTTAACCTTGTTCAAGACCATCTTAATGTCTTGCTGCTTGGATTTGGGGAAAATCAGTAAAACCTCTTCCTTGTCCACAATAATATAGTCTTCCAATCCGTCCACAACAACAATTTTGCCTTTTGGGGACCTTATCATATTACCTTTGGCATCTTGCAAAAGCGTTTTACTGTTGACCACGGCATTTTTGGCTTCGTCCTTGTCCAACTTATCATATAGAGCGCCCCAGGTTCCTAGGTCGTTCCAATCAAAGGTAGCAGGCAGGGTAAAAATAGCTTGGGAATTCTCCAAGATAGCATAATCTATGGATATGTCTTTGGCCTTGGGATAGTTTTCCGCAATAAACCCAGCCTCTTCCGAGGTGTTATAACAAGAAATACCCCTTTGGAAAAGCTCGTACTGTTCCGGCTGATATGCCTTAAACGCGTTGACAATTGTCTTTACACTCCACATAAAAATACCTGCGTTCCACAGGAAGTTGCCCTGGGCCAAAAATTCCTTTGCCGTTTCATAATCCGGCTTCTCCCTAAATTGGGACACTTTTTTTAGGTTAGCGTCACTTCCTTTTTCAAATTCAATATAACCAAACCCAGTGTTGGGAAAACTTGGCTGAATACCCAAAGTGCAAAGCACCTCCTCCTTTTCGCATTTGTCAAAGCAGGCCTTTACATTATCTTCAAAAGCCTGTTCATCCTCAATCCAGTGGTCACTGGGAGCCACGATCATCACTGCATTGGGGTTCATTTTTTGGATTTTGAGAGCCGCGTACAAAATACAGGGTGCTGTATTTCGCATGGCCGGTTCCAAAACGACCTGCTCTTGGGTTACCTGAGGTAATTGCTCCAAAACCAAATCGTTATAGCGCTCATTGGTCAAAATGAGGATGTTCTCTGTTGGAATGAATCGATTGAGTCGGTCAAAAGTTTTTTGAATAAGGGTTTTCCCCGCCCCGAGCATATCATGGAATTGTTTAGGGTTTTCCGATGTACTCACCGGCCAAAAGCGGGAACCTACTCCCCCAGCCATTAAAACCGCGTAATAGTTGTTGTTCATTCTAGGTTGAAATTTGTCTTTTTAAAACGGTGGCTCCGCATCCGATGTTATATGCACCGGTTCTACCTCCGCATTTGGTTGAAACAAATATAACCTTCCTGTAGCCAATTCCGTACACTCATAGCGCTTTACCCTTTTGTTACCTTTTTTATAGACTCTGCCATTGTGCAGTCTAAAAGTGCTCCCTTTGGGAAGTTCGAACACATAACTTTGACTCCGTTCTTCGGGATCAAAGGCCTTCAGCGCAATGGATAAACGCGCATCTGAGCTACTACTGGCTTTAGGGTTTTTAAAGTGGTTGGCTATTATGGGCAGCAATTGTGATGGAAATATCTCTGGCCTGATAAACGGAACCATTAAATGTTGAAAAGTCCTTTTCCACTCCTGTCCATGTGGTTTTATTCGTCGTCCAAATTTTTCAATCGCTACCAAATGGGCAATCTCGTGGATCAAGGTGATCAGAAAGCGGTATTTGTTCAAGGAGGCATTGACCGTTATCTTGTGGGTGCCATCAGGCATTCTTCTATAATCCCCATGGCGGGTATTTCTGTGTCCCACAATCTTTAAATGGACTTCATTTTGGCGAATCAAATCAAGACAAGGGCCTACCGCCCCTTCCGGAAGGTATTTTTGCAAAGTGGTATTCACGGAAGCAAAATTAGAGGTTTTATCAATTGAAACAGGGTGTTGGTCAATTTTGGTTCAAAAAGTGAGTCCTAAATAAGTATCTTGTTCATATAAACCATTTCCCTTTTTGGGATGCAACCTTTGAATTGCCAACAAATCAAACCCAACCAAGCATGAAACATTTTCTCCCAATTCTACTGCTAATCGTCTTTTGCAATTATCAACCTGAGGAAACCCAAACATGGATCGTCACTCCCTACCCAAATACCGTTGCCGTTGAACCTGGTGGTTTCGATTTTGATCAAGGAATCAATTTTGAAACATCGGAGCCAACCCTGGAAGGAGTTGTTTCTTTTATTCAGAAAAAAATGGAAGAAGTTGGGGTAAGCATAGATGCTGATTCTCGAAATAAAATCTATCTGGAACTGGTCAAGGGAGCTGAAAAAAGCCCCGAGGCCTATACGTTGCATATCAACAAAAGCGACATCAAACTTACCGCTTCGCATCCCAAAGGTATTTTTTACGGGATGATGACCCTTTGGCAACAATTGAAACTCTCTGGAAATATGTCTGTGCCCTGCGGGATTTTGGAGGATGCGCCCAGATATGCCCACCGAGGGTTTATGTTGGACGAATCCAGGCATTTCTTTGGGAAGGAAAAGGTAAAACAGCTTATAGACCTCATGGCCGTACTCAAGCTGAACACTTTTCACTGGCACCTCACCGATTCCCCAGGATGGCGTATCGAGATCAAGGCGTATCCCAAACTCACCACCATAGGAGGAATTGGCAACCACACCAATCCTGATGCGCTGGCCCGTTTTTATACCCAAGAAGACATTAAGGAAATTGTTGCCTTTGCTGCCGAAAGACAGGTGGAGATCATCCCCGAAATTGACATGCCTGGACATGCCACCGCGGCCAACAGGGCCTATCCAGAATTCTCGGGAGGAGGTAGCGAAAAGCATCCCGAGTTCACCTTTGATCCCGGAAAGGAAGCTACGTACCACTATTTGACCACCATTCTTGAAGAAGTAGCTGGTCTGTTCCCGTCCCCATACATTCATTTGGGAGGGGACGAAGTCCATTTTGGAAATGAGAAATGGAAAACCAATGACTCCATTCAGGCATTGATGCACCAGGAAAGCTTATCCAGCTTGGTGGATGTGGAGCACTATTTTATCCAAAGAATGGCAAACCAACTGACCCAAATGGATAAAAAATTGGCAGGATGGGACGAAATTGTCGAATCCGATGTCTCCAACCAAAGCTCCGTGGTGTATTGGTGGCGGCACGATAAGGAGGATCAATTGCAAAAATCCTTGGATAAGGGTTACCCAACAGTACTCTGCCCAAGAATCCCATTGTATTTTGATTTTGTACAGCACGATTCCCATGAAAATGGCAGACGTTGGGATGGGTTTGGTACGCTGGAAGATGTTTATGCGTATCCAGAGAGCACCCATGATTTTTCGGAAACAGAAGCCAATCTTATCAAGGGAATCCAAGGAAATCTCTGGACAGAAAAATTTGATTCAGGAATCTGGGTGGACTTTATGACCTTTCCCAGAATGGTGGCTTTGGCGGAATCGGCTTGGACAATGGAAAACAACAAAAACCTAGTACGGTTCAACCAAAACTTATTGCCGTTCTATGAATTCTTGGATTCTCAGGATATTGGGTATTTTAATAGTTTACAGCCAGAACTTACGCCAGAACCTTAAACTTTGTTGTTTATTACTCCCTCAATCACTTTCAAACATCACTTTGGAATGAATTGGTGTTCCTTCATCAGTAATTCCTTGCAAAGTGGCTTGATAGGTAGCGGGAAGGTCTGAGGTATAGAACGAGACTTTAACCTTTCCGTCCGGAGACAGTTCAACATTCGGTTCCCAATGCAAGGTTCTTCTAAAATCTGCCTTCCGTCTTTTTGAATCTATTTTATTATAGACTGGTTCATAAAATTTCTTGGATTTTACAAAACCGGGATGTACATAAGTAAGGGTACCCACACCATTTTCTGTTGGGGTTTGCTTTTTATAAAAGCGTTCCCTACCATCCAAAGTATACACTGCTATGATACCGTTTCCGCCATTCATACCATACATTGCGGTAGCTCCTGGCCTGATGTAATCCACAAAATCTATATCGGTAACAGGAATATCAAAAATGGTCTGTTCTGCAACGGGAAAGCCATCCAGCAAGAAAAAAGGCGGACTATCATATCGATTTCTAATGGACACTTGCTCCCCAATAACAGTTACTCCAGGAATTCTGCCTTGCAATGCAGTAAGTGCATTTCCAATGGGGTTATTTCTAAACTGTTCATAATCCAGCGAGTATGACGGCCTGATATATAGTGCAGATTTCCGTTTCCGCTTCATGTTGGCCTCCTTGTCCAATTTATTCTCAGTCACAACGGCCTCTTTAAGTCGTATCAAATCTGCTCCATCCACTTTAAAAGGTTTGTTTTCAGGTAACACCACGGGATAAGCACTAACATAGTCAACTTCCTTGGCTAAAGGCAGGGACTCCATTACCTTGACCTCCGGCGTGGTAAAGGAATCCAGCTCTATAAAAAAACTGGGGTCGGAACCTTTATTCTTTTTATTCTTTTTGTTCTTTTTGGACAGGGCATTGGCATATACAAAAATGGATGTGCTATCCTTAAAGTGTAAGTCTGAGAACTCAAATTCCCCATTTTCATTGGTTTCAACAACATCATAGCCCGCTTCCATTCGGTTTTTGAACGCTAATGAAATCTGTGCAGGAACAGCTTTATCGCGTGAATTGGACTGAACCACTCTTCCCTTCAAGGTAATTCCCGTTTCACGGGGAAAACGCAATTCCTCCACCTCTTGGTCAATAAAGCTTCTCCAACCTTGGGTCATCATCAAAAAATCCAAGTTTTTTCTTCGAGCAGGATCGTTGGAATTAAAATAATAGGCGGGATTTTCGATTTCTCCCTTAAGTTCTGAAGTCAATAGGAGGTATGTTTTTATATCGATATTGCCCATTCTGGGTGCTGATAAAGCAGTCTCTGAAACCGAAAGGGACATATTCGCCGCAAAATCCGCAGCATCCTCATCCACCTTTATTTCCAAATCCACAAGTTCCCTTTTCCCGTATTGCTTTTTGGAGGTTTCCATTGCGACCTGTCCGCTATCTGAATGGTGGAAAAACAGTCGTTCACAAATGGGCTGACCCGCATTATCAAAAAGGGTAAACTGAACAATTCCATCCTTGACCAGTTCTTTGGGCAAGGTAACCACTGCATATTGATCCTTGCCTTCTATTTTGGATTTGGAAACTTCTTCCCCTCCTTGAAAAGTCGTCAATTGAAGTCCGTTAACACCATTATATCTGGAAGATTTAATCTCCACATTATAGTGGGTACCACGGTCAAATACATGCATCATCGTTCCTGATACCATGGCATTGGGCAAGGGGTAGGTGAAAGTGTTGCCGTTGAATTGGATCTCTGCCAAATACTTTTCGCCATTTTGGGGTATGAAAGATAACATTCCCATACCCAAATGGGAACTGGTAAACTCTGTGATCAATTTACCGGAACCGTCTACGACTCTTCCATTAACATCAGTCCCCATTCCATCTGGAGCAACCAATTTGAAACCCATTCGATTGATAAAACCATTGACTAGGTTCCCGCCTTCAGGAAAAAACTGAAGATCTGGTTTCTCCAAGTGCAAAACAGCATCCTTTAGGTCTGTTATGGGTTTCTCCCCCGTAAAGACCTTTTCGGCGGCAAGCTTTGCCCCTCCTCCTATTCGTATGTTTTTTCTGAAAAAAGTGGAGTTCCCATGGTTCCGCATAAAGTTGGTATAGGCTCTGACGGTATACAATCCATTTGTTGTTTCCAAGGGAATCCGGATTTCCCCAGATGCACTTCCCTGCTCGGTTTGGAGCATTTTAGTGATCATGACTTCGTTTTTGGAGTTGATAAGGTCAACATAGACAATTTCATTGGTCACAACGGGTTTATTGGTTCCTGCCTGAACCACATAAGCTTTAAACCACATACGTTCCCCAGCATAGTAATCCGATCTGTCCATGTGGAGATAAACCTTTTCTCGGTCAATATTTTGACCCCAGACTTCTGAATTGTGGACATTGCTATTGAAAGAACTGTAACCTAGATGGGAAAAACAGACCATTCCCAATGCAAGAAGGAGAAATCGAATTGGCGTTACCATATTTTTGCGTTTTTAGATGTTAGTGGGAACCTTCAAAAATGCCACAATTTTCGTACCAAATCTTTCACAGTTGTACTACGGAGTACTGTTGCTCACTTGCAACAGTTTTCCATTGTATAATTGGTGTCCCTTTAGGGCAAAACCCTTGATATATTCAGCCATTTCCAAGGCTGTGACGGGAGCCTCATAACCAGGGAAAGCTTCGGCCAACATTTCTGTTTGAACAGCTCCCAGGGCCAAAACATTAAAACTGGGGCCCGTTTCCTTAAATTCTTCGGCCCAAAGCTCTGTCAAGGTAATTACCGCACCCTTACTTGAGCTATAGGCAGATAAGCCCGGAAACTTCATACTCCCTTGCACCCCACCCATAGAGCTTATGGTGACCACGTGTCCATTTTTTCCCATTTTGGGCACTACCAAGCGGGTCATTTCGGCAACGCCGAACACATTTACTTTGTAAACCCCTTCAAATTCTTCTGATGTAATTTCCAAAAAAGGTTTGTTCAATAAGCTTCCCGCATTATTGATCAGTACATCCACAGCATCCCATTTTTCAACATATTGGCTCACTTTTTTATAATCCTCAGCTTGGGAAAGGTCACAGGACAAACTGTGTACATTTGGCAATTTTAGATCCGAACATGGCCCTGCATTACGTGATAACGCGAGTACTTGATGTCCTTCTTGCCCTAAAAGCTTCACCAGTTCGTATCCAATACCACGGCTGGTTCCTGTAATGATAATGTTTGCCATATTTTACCTCTTGATTGCTCTCTAGGAAGTATTTTATTAGTTTATCTTGATTTCTTGTGCAGGTGCATTCGCAATGCCTTCAACTACCGGTAACATTTGGTTCACCAAAGCGGTCATATGGTCAAAATCCATTAGCTCCACTTCATCACCTACTTTGTGATATTGATCAAAATTGGTGAAATCAAAGGTGCAAAAAGTATGGGAAGGGACTCCGAACTCTTTGTGGAAGGGATAATTGTCTGAACGTTGGAACAGACCATATTTTTTGGCCGTAGGAAGGTAGCCTACCAACTTTTTCTTTGCATATGCATTGCACACCTCAGCCAGGTTCGACATATCGTAACCCGTAATGTACACATCATAACTGGTTCCGTTCAGGGGAACCCCTGTCATTTCAAAATTAAGCATGGTGTACAAATTTAAATCCTGTGCTTTCATTTTTTTGGCCAAATGCTCAGAACCCAACAGACCTTTTTCCTCTGCACTAAAAAGCGCAAAAATCAAGCTTCTTTTGTTTGTTTTATTACTGCCAAAATACCTGGCCAATTCCATAACTGTAGATGTTCCAGAGGCATTGTCATTGGCTCCGTTGGCAATATAATCTCCATTTTCAGGAGCAATAGTGCCTATATGATCATAGTGCGCTCCAACCAAAATATACTCGTTCTTTAGCTCAGGATCGTTTCCTTCCACTATACCCACCACATTATAAGATGTCTTTTTAAAATTGGACAAGGTATCCCGATAGGATTCGAAATAAGGCTTGACCTGATAGGATTTAAAGTAGTTTTCGATATAGGTGGCGGCCATGGCAATCCCCTCACTTCCGGAATCACGGCCCTTTAAATCATCCGAAGCCAAATAGTTCATAAGATCTCCAATGCGTTCAGAACTGGAAAATTCGGCGGCTGATTTTGTTTTGGTCTTGGTTTCTTCCACCACAGAACCTTTAAGCGCATCCGGCCCATCGGGTTTTTCCAGATCTGTAGATGAATAGGTCGGGATTTTTTTGGTGGAACTACAACCCATGACCAAAGCCATCAGCAAATATATAATTGCGTTTTTCATATTGATGAATTTATCTTAAAGATAAAAAAAGCATCCCAAAGGGATGCTCTTACATATGTTTATGAAAAACAGTTCTAGGCTGCCTACCTGCTTGCAGACATGGTGCTCGAACTGACAACTATGCCAGCATGGTCACTGGGTTTTCCAAGTACGAACGAAGGGTCTGTAGGAATTGCGCACCCGTTGCACCATCCACAGTCCTGTGGTCACAGGCCAAAGTTACTTTCATGGTGCTACCGGGAACAACCTCGCCATTTTTCACGACAGGTTTGTCCACTATTGCACCAACGGAAAGAATTGCCGAATTGGGCTGATTGATAATGGAGGTGAACTCCAAAATTCCAAACATCCCCAAATTGGAAACGGTGAACGTACTCCCTTCCATTTCGTCAGGTTTGATCTTTTTATTTCTAGCCCGGCCGGCCAAATCTTTAACAGAAGCACCCAACTGCGTAAGGCTCAATTGGTCTGCAAACTTAATAACCGGTACTACAAGCCCTTCATCCACCGCCACCGCGACACCCATGTGCACATGGTGTTTATAAATGGTGGAATCACCATTCCAAGTGGTATTCACCTGTGGATGCTTTTTTAATGCCATGGCACATGCTTTAAGCACCATATCATTGAAGGACACTTTGGTATCAGGTAAATTATTGATTTGTACTCGAGAAGCTTTGGCATTGTCCATATCCACCTCAATGGTAAGGTAGTAATGTGGTGCTGAAAATTTGGATTCGCCCAAACGCTTGGCAATTACTTTGCGCATGGTAGAATTTTTCACTTCTTCCTGACTTTCTTCGCCCACTGCTACCGGGATAGGCACAATAGGAGCAGTAGCCTCAGCTACTTCCACTTTTTCCGCAGCTGGAGCAGGTTTTGCGGAAGGTTGATAATTCTCTACGTCCCTTTTGATGATTCTTCCATGATCACCGGAACCAGCCACATCAGCCAAATTGATTCCTTTGTCGCTAGCAATTTTCTTAGCCAATGGAGAAGCCAAAATGCGTCCATTTTGTGATGGCGCAGCTTGTATAGTTGCTTCTTGGGCCGCTGGAGCAGCAGCAGGAGCTTTTTCAGCCACGGGAGCGCTTTCAGCAGCGGGAGCACCAGAGGGGGCACTCAAAACAGCATTTACATCTGTACCTTCAGGACCAATAACCGCCAACACCTCATCTACAGGTGCCGACTCACCTTCTTGGATTCCAATATGCAATAAGGTCCCTGAATAAAAGGATTCGAATTCCATGGTGGCCTTATCCGTCTCAATCTCAGCTAAAATATCTCCTTCTTCTACCGTATCCCCCACCTTTTTTAACCAAGATGCCACGGTTCCTTCTTCCATGGTATCACTCAAACGGGGCATTTTTACAATTTCCACGCCTTCAGGAATTGCCGCAGGTGCAGCAGCTGGAGGAGTGGCTTTAGGAGCACTTTCAGCAACGGCCTCGACGGCAGGAGCTTCCTCGGTGGCGGCAGGAGCAGTTCCTCCAGCCAACAATGAGGATATATCCTCTCCATCTTCACCAATTATGGCAAGAAGCGAATCCACAGGAGCACCGTCTCCTTCAGCAATACCGATATGTAGTAGCGTTCCTTCATGAAAGGATTCAAACTCCATAGTGGCCTTGTCCGTTTCGATCTCGGCCAAAATATCTCCTTCCTCTATCTTGTCCCCTACTTTTTTGAGCCATTTTGCCACGGTACCTTCCTCCATGGTATCGCTCAAACGGGGCATGTTGATCACTTCTGCCATTTACCTAAAGTTTATGTTGTAAAAATGGATAATCTTCTTGTTCGTATACGGTATCGTAAAGTTGTTGGATTGGAGGAAAATCAGATTCCTCAGCAAACTTCTCACATTCAGATACCAAATCCTTCACCCTTTTGTCCATCTCCTTGATTTCATCCTCTGAGGCGTAGCCTTTTTCCAAGATGATATCCTTTACTTGGGTAATGGGATCAATTTTTTTGTATTCCTCTACTTCTTCCTTGGTTCTGTAGTGCTGTGCATCAGACATGGAATGTCCTCGATAACGGTAGGTCTTCATCTCCAAGAAAGTTGGGCCTCCACCCGTTCTGGCACGCTCAATAGCTTTGTCCACTTCTTTTGCCACAATCGCTGGATCCATTCCATCAACAGGGCCACATGGCATCTCATAACCAAGACCCAATTTCCAAATATCCGTAGTATGCGCGGTACGGGCTACGGAAGTTCCCATAGCATAACCGTTGTTTTCACAGATGAACACCACAGGAAGTTGCCACAACATGGCCAAATTGAACGCTTCGTGCAAGGAACCTTGTCTAACAGCTCCATCACCCATATAACATAGCGTAACGGAATCCCTTTTGAAATATTTGTCTGCAAAGGCCAGTCCAGCACCTAATGGAATTTGTCCACCAACAATACCATGACCCCCATAAAAACGATGCTCTTTGGAAAAGATGTGCATGGATCCACCCATACCTTTGGAAGTACCTGTTACCTTACCATAGAGTTCGGCCATTACCTTTCTTGGATCAACACCCATTCCTATAGGCTGCACGTGATTACGGTAGGCTGTTATCATGCGGTCTTTGGTAAGATCCATTGCATGCAATGATCCCGCCAAAACAGCTTCTTGACCATTATATAAGTGTAGAAAACCTCTAACTTTTTGTTGAATATATACAGCGGCGAGTTTGTCCTCAAACTTCCTCCAGAACAACATGTCCTCGTACCACTTTAAATAGACTTCTTTGGTAATTTTTTTCATCAACGGTTGTATTAAACGAAATTCCCCTTTTTGGGAGAACAGCAAAAATACATATATATCTGTTTTGTAAAAAGAATTGGATTAAGAATCACTCAAAAATGAACTGCTGAAAGCCAGGGGTAAAATATCGGCCATGGAAGCACATTTATAAATGGGTCCTTTTTCTCCGCGAAGCATAATGGAAATAGGTGTTTTTTGTCGCTGCTCATATTCAATAATGGACTGTCTGCAATTACCACATGGAGCAGCGGGAGAATCCACCACATAATCTTTGGAGGTAGCACTTATGGCGATAGCCGTAATGGCTATTCCAGGATATTTGGCTCCAGCCTGAAAGACAGCTACACGTTCCGCACAAAGTCCAGATGGATAAGAGGCATTTTCCTGGTTGTTGCCTATGACAACTTCGCCATTTTCCAGAAGTACGGCAGCACCTACCTTAAAATTGGAATAAGGGGCGTACGCATTTTCTCGAGCTTCTTCAGCTGCGGTTAACAAATTTTGCTCGATTTGTGACAGTTCCTCCGGCTTTTCAAAAATGGAGAGTTCGAAACTTATTTGTTGCTTCTTCATAAGCTGATGTGGGTATATCCCAAAAATAAGAAAACCTGTCCAAGGACAGGCTTTCCCAATTTTTTCATGAGCAATTTTAATCGTTCAAGAACTCTTCGCCAAAATTAAAGGTAAGCGAGAAGCGCAATGTATTTTCCAAGGGATTCCTCACTTGTGCAGTGGAGAAGAGATACGAAAGGTCTATTTGTGCGGATTTGAACTTGAATCCAGCACCCAAGGTAAAGAACTGTCTAGCTCCCTTGACCTCACTCTCGTTAAAATACCCTGCGCGAAGCATAAAGGCTTCCATGTATTTATACTCGGCCCCTAAAGCCCAAGTAACTTCTTTTAGTTCTTCACTGAACCCGTCAGGTGCATCACCCAGGGATTCAAAAACTCCACTGAAGAAACCAATTTGTTGATACTCATCGTTATCCTCAGCTGTGATCAGTCCATCTCCGGTAAAATCACGAGGGGTGGGAACCAACAGTTTATTGAATTCGGTATGAAGTCCCAAGACATTGTCCTGGTCAAAAATGAAATCAAATCCAGCACCAAACTTCAAATTGGTAGGTAAGAAATTCTCTTGCCCACCTTCATCGTATTGGATTTTTCCACCCAAGTTGGAAATATTGAAACCAGCTCTCCAACGACCATCAAAATTTTCATAGGCAATTTCACGGGAACGGAAAAAACCGGCAATATCCACGGCAAAGGAATTGGCTGCCTGGGAATCCTGCGCTCCATCCTGAAATCTGAGGTTGGAACTGATAAACCGTCCAGCCACTGCCATGGAAAAAGTCTGGCTTAACTTTAAGGAATAAGAACCATCTACTGCAAATTCGTTGGGTTTAACCAAAGTGGGATCCTCATCAATGGTCTGTCTCAATTCAATTTCTCCCAAACCAAAATACCGTATGCTGAAAGCAAAGGCACTTCGATCATTGACTTTGTTATAAACACTTGCATTTAATAGGGAAACATCGTTGACGATACTTTCCAAGTAAGGGGTATAACTTAGCCCCACTCCTGTTTTTTGGGTAGCGAAAGCAAATTTTGCGGGGTTCCATTGTTGGGAGAATGCATCAAAAGATGTTGCCACCCCCATATCCCCCATACCGGAAGACCGGGCATCCGAGGCTATGGTCAAGAATGGAACTGCGGTTGTAATTACTCTTTCTTGCTGCGCGTTCATCCTAGGGGCAAGGGTAAGAAGCACCACCAATATTAGTAACTTTTTCATTTTTTGTTTTTAGCGTTTAGTTAACTATGAGGTCCGTGATATGCCATACTATATCATTGGACGTATTACATGTAAACGGGCATTTCCGGAAATTCTTATGCGAACGCCCCGTTTTTTTAACGATTTTTTGGCCTTCATACAAGGAGGGTAAGCTACGCTTGACATTTTAAATGAACAAAACCGTTAAAACCAAAAGAATCCATACTAATTTTGGCCCTTTGGCGTTTAATCAATAGCGAATGCCCGTAGGATGGTTGCAACAATTATTTTGCGAGCACAAAATATTATGGTGAAAACATCGTTTTAAAGCCATTGAAAGGATTTAATATCAAAATCAAATTAAAGTAGCTAGGGGATAAAAGCCCTTATTTTTAAAGTACTCAAGCCCAAATTATGAAAAAACATCTTATCAAAGTTGTACTTTCTAGCGCTGTCATAGTAGGAAGTTTTACCAGTTGTAAAAATTCCTCATCCTCTTCTTCTTCCAAAAACATCTCAAGAGCCACGGGATGGAAGATCAATGCCAAAGAGGGTGGGTTTCAATACAAAACGGACTTCAAGGAACAAGAAACTCCTCCAGGAACTGTATTTATTGAAGGTGGAACATTTACCAAGGGTAAGGTTCAGGATGATATTATGCACGACTGGAACAATACCCCTACCCAACAGCACGTACAGTCCTTTTATATGGACGAAACAGAGGTTACCAATGTAATGTACCTTGAATATTTGGACTATTTGAAGGCAGTATATCCTCCTGATAATCCTAACTACAGGAACATTTACAACGGTGCTTTGCCAGATACCTTGGTTTGGAGAAACCGATTGGGCTTCAATGAGACCATGACAAATAACTACCTAAGACACCCTGCCTATGCGGAATATCCTGTGGTTGGTGTGAATTGGGTACAGGCGTCACAGTATGCAGAATGGAGAACTGACAGGGTTAATGAGCATATGCTGGAGCGGGAAGGCTACTTGGCCCAGGATGCCAAATACCAGGTTTTGAGTGGTGACATAGGTGGTACATTTAGTACAGAAGCCTATTTGAACAATCCAGAATCTGTATACGGCGGACAGATTGATTCCCTTCAAGGAAAGCAAAAAAGAGATTCTATCAGTGTATTTGCCAAAAGAAGCAGTGGTGTTATTATGCCAGAATATCGTCTTCCTACAGAAACAGAGTGGGAATACGCTGCACAGGCACTTATTGGTTCAAGGGAATACAACAACTATAGAGGTAGAAAGAAATATCCATGGGAAGGTGATTACACCAGAAATGGACAACGTGTGGGCCGAGGAGATCAGTTGGCCAACTTTAAACAAGCCAAAGGTGATTACGGTGGTATTGCCGGATGGTCTGATGATGGTGCTGATATCACAGCCGAGGTGAAGTCCTATAAACCCAACGATTTTGGTTTGTACGATATGGCCGGAAACGTATCCGAATGGGTAGCTGACGTATACCGTCCTATTGTAGATGATGAAATTAGCGATTTCAACTATTACCGTGGAAATATTTTCCTTAAAAAGGCCATTGGTGAAGACGGGAAGGTTAAGGTTTTGAGGGATGAAATCAAATATGACACCCTGCCTAATGGTAAAATTGTAGCCATCAATTTGCCAGGTGAGATTGAAATGGTTCCCGTGACCGAAGAAGAAACCTATTTGAGAACCAATTTTGATTCCAGTGATAACAGAGGTTACCGCGATGGCGATCCAGGTTCTTCCAGATTCTTCCAAAGATTTAGTGATGAATCTGACAACAGAAAGATGTACGATTCTCCCAAGCACAGAGTAGAGCGTGATTCCACTGGTAAGTTGATTCGCCAGTATGACACTTCCAACTATAGAACTTCCTTGATCAATGATGAAGTTAGAGTGTACAAGGGTGGGTCTTGGAGAGATCGCGCATTCTGGTTAGATCCTGCGCAGCGTAGATATCTGCCACAATACATGGCTACGGACGATATCGGATTCAGATGTGCAATGTCCAGAGTGGGATCCAAATCCAAATCAAAAAACAAAACGGTACGACACAAGAAAGTCAAGTAATAGCTGTTTATAATATGTAAAAGCCCCGATTAAAATCGGGGCTTTTTTTTATCTTCGATTTATGACTTTGGAACAACTTCATCTCCTTTTTTTGGAGCACCCCGTTATCTGCACAGATACCAGAAAAATCACAAAAAATTGTCTGTTCTTTGCATTAAAAGGCCCCAATTTCAATGGAAACGCCTTTGCAAGTGAAGCTCTGGACAAAGGGGCTTCCTATGTCATTGTTGATGAAAAGGAACACCATACTTCAGATAAAAGCATTTTAGTTGCGGATGTATTGACCACCTTGCAAAATCTGGCCACACTGCACCGCCAATCTCGTCAGGCCAAGGTAATCGCCCTGACTGGAAGCAATGGAAAAACCACCACCAAAGAGCTGATAAACGCGGTGCTTTCCAAGCAATACCAAACCATTGCCACCAAGGGCAACCTAAACAATCATATTGGAGTTCCCTTGACATTGTTTTCCATTAAAAAGGATACCGAAATAGCGGTTGTGGAAATGGGAGCCAATCATAAAAAGGAAATAGCCCAACTCTGCGAGATTGCCCAACCTGACTTTGGATACATTACCAACTTTGGAAAAGCCCATTTGGAAGGGTTTGGGGGTGTGGAAGGAGTCATTCAGGGTAAAAGTGAGCTCTACGACCACTTAATGGCTCAGAACAAGTACATTTTTTTGAATGCGGATGATCCCATCCAATTGGAGAAATTGGGCAGCTATATCAAAAAGTTTGGTTTTAGTGGGGATAATCCCCAATTTTTCAACATTCAATTCAAAAGTGCCAACCCATTTGTGGCATTGGAGTTTGAGGGCGTGAAGGTAGACACCCAATTGGTGGGAAAATACAATTTCCCAAATGCGTGTGCCGCCATAACCATGGGCAAATACTTTAACGTTCCCTCCACAGACATCAAGGAAGCATTGGAAGCGTATCAACCCAAGAACAACAGATCTCAGGTGCTTGAACAGAACGGATACCAGATTATCCTGGATGCCTACAACGCCAATCCCACAAGCATGAAGGCTGCCCTTGAAAATTTCAGGAATATGGATGCAGAGACCAAAACCTTGGTGCTTGGAGACATGTTTGAGCTGGGTCAGGATGCCGAAAAGGAACACCAGGCAATAGCTGATTTAGCCAAGGAGATGGAATTTGAACATGTTTTTCTGGTTGGGGAAAATTTTTGGAAAGTGCAATCCACTTTTCAAAAATTCAAAAGTTTTGACGATCTCAAAAGTTTTGTTGAAAACAATCCCCCAAAAAAAGGGAGTATGCTCATCAAGGGATCAAGGGGAATGGCTTTGGAAAGGGTATTGGACTACTTGTAAGCCAATTTTCTGGCTTCAGAACTTTCCAAAACTTTGGTGGGATATACTGGATTCGAACCAGTGACCTCTGCCCTGTCAAGGCAGCGCTCTAAACCAACTGAGCTAATATCCCAAAAAAGCGCTGCAATATCGGAAAATTGTTACCAATCTCCATATTCTGCAGAATTCTTTTGTGTTTCGTGCAAGGTAATATGCAACAATTGACCGTTTTCCAGCTTGGGCTTTAGGATATCGTAGATTACTTTGACAAAATACTCCGTTGTTGGAAGCCCATGGCTAAACTCGGGGCAATCCTCATTTAAGTTCTTATGGTCAAAACGTTCTTCTATTTCATCCCGTATCAAAGTGCCGAGCACGGCCAAATCCATTACAAAACCCGTATCTGGGTCCACTTCTCCACGGACACGCACCTCTAAATCAAAATTATGACCATGATAGGTTGGACTGTTACATTTTCCAAAAACGGCAACATTCTTCTCATCACTCCAGTTGGGATTATGCAACCTATGGGCCGCATTAAAATGAGCTTTTCTGCAAATTGTGGCAATCATAGTGCAAAGCAACTAAAAAGATGGGATAAGACCCAGTTTTAAGCATAAAAAAAGAGCTGCCAAAAGCAGCTCCTTTTCATTGTTAACTTAATTGTTATGAACAAATATTCAAAACTATCTCGCCTGGCGTAGGGCCAGGTCCGCCAGTCGCGGCGGTTTCCCCTGACGGGGCCAAAAGTTCAAAAACATGCTCTTCTTCAAAAGCTCCAGGTGTATAGGTGAATACCAGCTCGGTAGTCCCATCCGGAACCGAAATGGTAAACGAGGCTGCGCTACCCGAAGCTATGGTATATTGGGTGTCAGTCCCATCAATGGTCACGGTGATAAAGGCACCATCCCATCCATCACCAAACAAATCCGTAAGGTGTAACTCGTAATCTCCAGTTACCGGAGTTACGGGGATACAGTTGATCCCAGCGGAATAAGCAAATGGAGAGGAGAAAAACGACCCGTTGGCCACTGTTCCCGCTGCTCTATTGGTAAAAACCCTTCCATCAGTTAGTTGGGCCTCCAATCTAAAGCTGATGGCATCACCTCCATCCACAATCCCAGAATCTGTTCCTGTCCCTGTCAATGCTTCATTCAGGGTTACTACTAAATCTGCCCTAGGGAATCCGAAAGGTCCTTCGGCAAAGGCTGATGCTGGAATGGTTGCTACTTGGGCTTCACTGGACGAAAGATCATTGTCATCCACTACGGTATTGTCCACAAATTGGGCAAATACCCTAACTTCTGATAGTAGTTGACCCCCTTCTGCATCCTGGGCCTCCAGAGTCACTCCAAAGGTCGACTGCGGATCCAATAGATTATAGGTAGTACTCAGGTTGGCAACAGTTCTGAGAACAAGGCCACGCTCTACAGTTTGAAGGACTTCATCCACTATTTTTTCTTCGGAACAGGACATTGCGGTGACCAATCCCATAGCGAGCAATATATATATTTTTAGTTTTCTCATGATTCTTGTTTTATAAGACATTGCTGTTATTAATTTGATCTTGGGAATGCTGGTCCCGCTGGATTATTATCCCAAAATACCTGAACCGAAAGGTTGGTTTTCTGGGTAATATTGGAGTTCGATGTCACCGCCTGATTAGGATAGAACATAGATCTGGGGAAACTTCCCGGATCAGGTTCCCTATTGGGTTGCAGTGTGCTTGGAAAACCGGTTCTCCTATAAAAATTATAGGTCTCTATCCCGTTTCCATAATGGGCCACAAAGTGGTTTTCCGCCAGAATATCCCATTGATCATCTCCCGAAGCCGCACCAAAATCAGATACAACGGTGTTGATAAAGTCGGTTACATCTGTTGCAGAAGGCTCAAAAGAGAGATCGGCATTGGGATCCACGGAAACTGCAGCCCTTACCTTGGCAATCTGCTTGGTCATTCCCGCCTCCAAGAAAGTTTGGGCCGTAGCTGCATCTCCTTGGGCCAAGGCTACCTCAGCTCGCCAGAAATCAACCATAAAAGCATTCAATATGAGTGTTGCCCCTAGACCATTACCCCCATTGGATAACGGATCTGTAGGTTGGGCCACTGGACTAAAACTGTCATCATCAAATCGTCCCCCCGCTGGGTAAACACCCCATGTGGTACGTACCGGTCCATCTGGAGGAGTTCCTTCATCATCACCGTGATCTCTTCCCCAATACCCATTGGGAAGGTTACAGAACGTAAATCCGCCATTGGAATAATGTAATGGTGGGGTCTGCAAGGAACATCTTAAGGTTTGCTCATCCGGATCGGCCTCTTGCCCAGGAACCTCATTGGTTTGCCTGTAGAAATAATACCGCATCCTTGGATCATTGTTCACCATCATCTGGTTCATCAACCAATTGCCTTGATAATCTCCGGGGCCATTGGACACGTAGTTCAACCCATATCTTGGATGTCTGTTATCTGGATTGGAAGCGCTTGTTCCAGCCCAAATAAATTCCAAGTCGTCTGCAGTATCTGTAATATAATCTCCAGAGGCCACAATGGCATTAAAAGCTGCAATAGCACCTGGATCTACCAAACGGGTCTGAAGATATAACTTCATCTTCAAGGTATTGGCCGCTTTTACCCATTTTGTATAGTCGTTATTGTAAAACAACTCCACCGCTGGGTTGGCCGATGCCGTATTGGTAAAATTGACGATAGCCTGATCCAACAATGCCTGTGCCGCTTCATAAACCGATTGGCCACTGTCCAATTTGGCATTTACAATGGCGGGAGCCTGAACGGCTTCGGTATACGGAATATCTCCGAAGAAATCCACCAAGGAAGAGATAATGTAAGCTTCAATAAATTGGGCAATTCCCAGGTGGCGGGTCTGTCCGGCCTCCTCTGCCAATGGGGTCATCAACCGAATATCGAAAAGAATTCCACGATAGGCATTGTCCCATTCATCATCCACATCACTATCTTGATAGGTACTTTCATAATCCCTACTTTGCATGGCTACCAAACGGGTAAGTTCCATTCCAAGCGGTGACAATCCATCACCAAATTGGAAACCACCTGTCACCCAATTATCATTGGGGTCACCAGCAACATCCCCATCCAAATGTCTTGCAAAATCTTCTTGAATGGATGTGATGAAGAAATCAGGTGCCGCTTCACTTGGTGTTAAAAAGTTAGGGTCATTGGTGCCTTCCAACTCAGTGACCTCACATGAAGTCAAAGCCAGAACTCCAACAAAGAGACCCAATATGCTATGTTTACTTCTTATTTTCATCTTTAATTTTTTTTAGAAAGTTGCTTTTACACTGAATCCATATCTTCTGGAACTTGGTCCGTTCAGGAATTCGAAACCAAATCCATTACCTACACCTGTACCGGATGTATTGGGGTCAAAATTGGCCCCATCCGGAGTATTGATTGCATCGTACCAAAGATTGAATCCGGATACCGTAAAGGACAATGATCCAAAAGGAGTGTCTTCCAGGAATTTTTTTGGAAGGGCATAACCCAATGTAACTTCTTGCAAACGCAGTACCGTGGCATCAAACACCTGCAGTTCTGAAATATTTCCTAGAATATTGTTGAAATAATAATCGGAGTTGTTGATCTGTACATCATTTACCCTACCATCGCTCTGCTGAACACCAGGAAGCACAAAGGTGTTTTCACGATCTAAGGTTTCTACAATAAGCCCTCTTCCCAACAAGGTTGAAATGGTACTGGACCAGATATCCCCTCCTTGTGTCCAATTGAACTGGAACCCAAGACTGAAGTTCTTGTAGGAGAAGGTATTGTTGATGTTGGCCACAAAATCCGGGTTGGGATCTCCAATGACCCCATCCTGTGAATCCTGCACATAATCCCCAATGGCATTCACCACAAAGTTTCCGGCATCGTCCCTTAGAATACGGGTACCGTAGATAACCCCTAAGGGTTGTCCTTCAATGGCTGCATTTCCAAGGTTTCCAAATCCAGAATATACGATCAAGTCTGTTTCCTGACCCAAATCTGTAACCTCAGTTTCATTGGCCGTGAAGTTGATATTGGTATTCCAATTGAACCCACCTTCTTCTTGACTTCTAAAGAAATTAAGACCTAAATCCAATTCCACACCTTGACCTTTGATTTCACCCACATTGGTATTGGTTCTAAAATAACCCGATGAAGGATCCAAAGGTTGCTGTACTATTAAATCCGTTGTGGTTCTTTCATAAATGGAGGCATCCAAGGTAATTCTACCGTCCCACCATCTCGATTCAACACCCAACTCAATTTCATCCACACGTTCCGGTTTCAAATCTGGGTTACCCAAGGTAAGTGGACTTGTATTGGACACGATTGTGTTGCCCTGTGGATCTAGATGATCTTGGGTATCCAAAATCAACCTGTTGGCCACTGGGAAATTGTCTGAGTTCGCATCAGGGAATCCTGCCGAGGTTCCGTATCCTGCCCTAATCTTCAAATAGTTCAGTACATTCTCGCTCTTAAGCCCGTCTATAGCCGTGGTAGGTACAAACGAGAGACTTGCACTAGGATAGAATAAGGCCCTATTGTCTGTAGAAAGGTTGGAAACCCAGTCATTTCTACCAGCAACTGTCAAGTATAAGAAACTATCGTAATCAACTTCAACCTGTCCATAAAAACCAACAAGATTTCTATCGGAGGTTAACTGAATCTCATTTTGGTTCAGGAAGTTGAAATGCCTTAGCACTCCAAAAACCTGTTGTGCATCACTGGCAATACCATTTTGGTTAAACAATTCCCTTCTTCCGTTTACACCAATATTAAAGGTAGTGCCTATTTTATCGGTGATATCATAATCCCCGTTCAATGCCAAGTTATGATCCCAAATGGTGTTGGTGTTGTTCCAGGTTTCATAGATACCGCTGGCCAACCTAGGCTGGGGAACGTTACCGTTGATACCTCCTTTATTTTGATAATTGAGGTTGTTCTCACTATAAACATCCAAACCAACCCTATAGATCAGGTTTAGGTTATCATTGAACTGGAATTGGGCCGCCATATTACCAAAAACCCTGTTGGTCTCTTGTTCGGTACCTGCATTGTTTACGGTCCACAAGGGATGCTGGATGTCATTTCCGTTCCTATAGTAAATACTTCTACCGTCTATTGGACTCTGGAATGGCAGTCCTACAACATCTATACTTCTTGGAGTAAAGAACAAATCCCCAAAAACGGAAGACCCGGAACCGGTAGCTCCGTTACCCTGACTTAGGGCAATTGGTGGAGAAATAAATTTGGTTCGGGAATAGTTCATAGTTCCGGAAATGGTGAACTTGTTGCTCAAAACAGCTCTTCCCCCAACACCAAAATTATTTCTGTTGAGACTATTTCCTGGCGTAAAGCCTACATCTTTTAAATGTCCGTAGTTTGCGTTATAGGATATCTTACCATCTTCTGATGCGCCACTGGCATTGATAGATAAGTTGGTAACTGTACCTGTTTTAAAGAAATCCCCAAAACTATCGTAGGGTCTCCATTCATATCTGGCATTCGCAAATTCAGGGAAGGCCTGTTGACCTGCCGCCGAGATGGAATAAGGATGTGGTAAAGTCCCTTGGTCATCAAATGCCGAACTGTTGCCCCAGCCCGAGATACCATCACGGTCAAAGCTTGGCCCCCAGTTGCTAAAGAACCATCCGAAGGATTGGTCAAAACCATTTCCATACTGGTTCTGGTATTCAGGGGTTGACGCTATCTCGTTAAAGAATATGGAGGAATTCACGGTGATTTCGGTCTTCTTGGCCCCTACACCTGCAGATCCGGCTTTGGTGGTAATCAAGATTACTCCATTCCTACCCAAGGACCCATAAAGCGTTGAGGCCGCAAGTCCTTTAAGTACGTTTACACTTTCTATACTGTTGGGATCCAAATCCAAAAACCTACTGGATCCATTGTTACCATTAATAAAATCCTGTCGGTCTCCTTGTCTACCGGATGCATTGGTATCACCATTAAAGGGAACCCCATCCACAATAAACAAGGGCTGGTTGCTCTGGCTAAAAGAGTTATAACCTCGGATAATGATATTGGTACCAGAACCTGAGAGTCCACTTTGCTGGGTAATGTTTACCCCGGAAGCTTTCCCGATAAGTACCCTACCCAAATCACCTTCGGCCTTTTCCTCTAGCTGTTCAGAACTTACCTCTGCTACGGCGTAACCCAGGGCTTGCTTTTCCCTTTTGATACCCAAAGCCGTAACAACGACTTCTTCAAGTGCCTGGGCATCTTCCTCCATTTGAAGGTTGATTACATCTTGGGCACCCACGGTGCGTCTTGCTGTTCTTTGGCCCAAATAGGTGTAGACCAGAATTTGGCCCACGCTGGCCTCAATGGAGTAGTTACCATCAAAATCTGATTGAGTCCCCGTTGTGGTACCCTCTACAACAATGTTGACGCCAGGCAGCGGAATTCCGGTCTGATCAATGATCGTACCTGTAATTGTCTTTTCTTGGGACTGGACCGAGGTAATGCACAAAAGCACGAACACAAGTGTCCCAAATAGCTGTTTTACTTTCATAGAGTTAGCAGTTTTGTTAGAAAATTATGAGTCAGTGCAACTGAGAAAGGCAGGCGGGAGTAGGTGATATTGATAGCTAATTCAAATAATACTCCCTAACACGAAAACAAAACTTAATGGAAAGTTTTTATTAGAAGGTAGTAAGGCCTCTCACCGCCTTACCTTTACAATTGCAATGACAAAACAATTGTATGGGAGATTATTAGGAGTACTTCTAAAACGGGACGTACAACAAAACCATCGCAGCCCAACCAGACGAACCTTTTTTAACAAACTCTTGTGAATAAGGAAGTCTTTAAAAGGTTTCTTAAAATTTAACATCTCCCCGAAACCAAGGCTAGTTTGATCATACCAATGCCCATCAAACTGGTGTTATATCCCAGAGGAAGAATGTCGAAAAAAAATTGCTACAGCAAGGGAGGTAATCAGGATGCAAAACTGCCAGTCAAAGACCTAAAATCATTAGGGCTTACTCCCGTTTCCTTTTTAAAGGCCGAGTAAAAACTGGTTTTGCTGTTAAAACCAACCTCATACATCACTGCCTTTACGCTAAGAAAGGGGTGATTGAGTAAAAGATCTTTGGCTTCCGCTATTCGATACTGATTGATCAAGGAATAAAAATTCTTGGACAGATACTCATTTAATACTTGGGATACCTTGTATCTATCCTTATTTATATAAGCCGAAAGATCATTAAGGCAAAGGGTATTGCTTTTATAAATTTTATCGTACTCAAAGGCATACCGTATTTTTTCCCTGATATCTATAGCCTCTGGTAAGGTCAACCCGGATTTCACATACTTGGATGCCATGGCAGTTCCAATATGCTTGGATTGTGCACGTCTTAGTGAAAATATGTCCAAAATCAAATTTCTCATTTAGACCGAATTGAGGTTTTCCTTTACTTCAAGTTCCCTCAAAATCGCGTTTTGGAAGTTTTTTCCGATAAGGTTTTACGTAAATTCTCTTCGGGAAGATTTACCGTTTTTCATAGAATGCCTATAAAACCTATAGGAATATGGACATCTCTTCTAGAAAGAAAATTCCAAAGCTTGCTTGATCAGTTGCCCTGAAGGTTCTCTTTTGTGAATATTTCCAAGGCCATCAATTGATTGGTACTGACCTCCGTGTTGGCGATCAACTTATCATAAAAAGCTTGAAGCGCAAGCTCACCTTGTTTACTTGGGTTTTGATCAATTATAAAGTCGATGGTATTGCGGGTAAGACAGGTTTTATTTTCGTTAATCAAATCAAAGCCCACTGTTCTTCGATGACCTTTAAACCCCTTGAGTTCCTTGACCAACTGATGAGCACGTGAATTAGGTATGAAGATATGTATTGGGCCCGAATTCACATCTTCGTGAATCTGATTCAAAAATTTTTGGGTTCCACTGGATAAGTCAACATCAAATATAAGTCGGGTATCATAGCCGTGGGTCTTATAGTAATCCCGAAATCCCTTGATACGTTCCTCTATAGTTTTATTGAGGCTATCAAAATCAAAAAATCGGGCAATATACACTTTGTGCCCCTTCGGAAATCCCAAATTGAGCAATTTGGCCGCCAAATACCCCGCCTGGAAGGAATCTTGACCTATAAAGGCTAACGGATGGGACACTTCCAGATTGGAGTCCACATAAACATAGGGGATATCACGATCATCCAGGGTCTCGGTCAAACGACTAATCTCGTCCTCAACCAAGGGCGCCAAAATTACACCATCAGGTTCCGATTCCAACATCTGTTGGGCCTGCTGCTGTAAGGAGGTTTCGCTATGTCGATCAAAGGTGAAAAATTCGGGATGGATTCCAAGGGACGCATACCGTTCGGCCGTTATGTTTATGGCATTGTTAAGCGTACTCCAATATTCATTGTCTTTGGGGAGAAGTACAGCTATGTGATATATCTTGTTAAGCTTGAGACTTCTCGCATAAACGTTGGTAGTGTAATTGCCTTCATTGGCAATTTTTAGCACAAGCTCCTTGGTTTTGGCAGCTACTTCACCCCGATTGTGTAGCACTCTATCCACCGTTCCTATGGAAACTCCTGCTCTTTTCGCTATTTCCTTGATTGTAATCCGCTTCATTCTCCAAAAAAAGAAAAAAATCCTTTTAAAATTGATTGCAATATACTACTTTTGAATTTCTCCGTGTAGGTACACGGAATAATTATTAAAGGCTCGGCCTTGTTTTTTTAAATCGTTTCCGTGTACGTTAACGAAACAACTAATACCAATATGAAAAAAGTAGTGACATTTGGGGAAATCATGCTCAGATTGGCCCCTCCAGGATTTTTAAGGTTTTCACAAGCCAATTCCTTTGATGCGATTTATGGTGGTGGAGAGTCCAACGTTGCAGTCTCCTTGGCCAACTATGGAATTCCAGTGGATTTTGTAACCCGTCTGCCTAAGAATGACATTGGGGATTGTGCTTTAATGGAAATGCGAAAAAGAGGGGTGAATACCCAAAACATCATTTTTGGTGGTGATCGCTTAGGTATTTACTTTCTGGAAACCGGCGCGGTTAGCCGAGGCAGCAAAGTCGTTTATGACAGAGCACACTCCGCCATGTCTGAAATTAAACCGGGAATGGTGGATTGGAAAGCCGTCTTTAAAGATGCGCAATGGTTCCACTGGACTGGTATTACACCTGCTATTTCCCAAGGTGCCGCGGATGCTTGCTTAGAAGCTGTAAAGGTCGCCAGCGAAATGGGGGTTACCATATCCACAGACTTAAATTATAGAGCCAAACTATGGAAGTATGGGGGTGATCGTGAAGCCATCATGACTGAACTTACCTCTTATTGCGATATTATTTTAGGCAATGAAGAAGATGCAGAAATGCATTTTGGAATCAAACCTGAGGGGATAAGTGTACAGACAGAGGGGCATCACGTTAAAGCGGAGGCCTTTTTATCCGTATGCCAACAAATGATGGCCAAATTCCCAAAGGCACAAAAAGTTATCACTACTTTAAGGGGATCCATTTCTGCCTCCCACAATACATGGGCAGGGGTACTTTACGACGGTAAAAAAATGTACGAAACCACCCAATACCAAATTACGGATATTGTTGATCGTGTTGGTGGTGGCGATTCCTTTATGGGCGGGTTGATCTATGGATTGCTCACCTATCCAAAGGATGATCAAAATGCCCTGGATTTTGCAGTAGCAGCATCCTGCTTAAAGCACACCATTAAGGGGGATGCCAATTTGGTTACTGTTGCCGAAGTGGAAAAACTAATGGGCGGCGATGCCTCTGGAAGAGTAGCCCGATAAAAACAAAATCAAATGGCTAGATTTACTAGAATAGACGTAGCAATTCAGATGAAGGAAACCGGGATGGTTCCGGTTTTTTATCATAGTGACATAGAGATTTGCAAGAAAGTGCTAAAAGCCTGTTACCAAGGTGGTGCAAGGGTTTTTGAATTTACCAATCGTGGGGACTTTGCCCATGAAGTATTCACGGCCCTGGCCAAATTTGCGGCCAAGGAAACTCCCGAAATGATCTTGGGAATCGGTTCAGTGGTTGATGCCAGTACCACCTCCTTATATATTCAATCAGGGGCCAATTTTGTGGTTTCACCCATCTTGAATCCAGATATGGCCAAAGTCTGCAATAGGCGTAAAATTGCTTGGTCGCCCGGTTGTGGTTCCCTAAGTGAAATCTCCTCTGCTGAGGAATTGGGTGCCGAAGTAGTCAAAATTTTTCCTGGCTCCCAGGTAGGAGGACCTGCTTTTGTAAAAGCTGTGAAAGGCCCTTCCCCATGGTCCAGTATTATGCCCACCGGAGGGGTAGCACCAACACATGAAAACCTCAAGGCTTGGTTTGATGCGGGGGTGCACTGCGTTGGTATGGGCTCTAAACTGTTTGTAAAAAACGATGCCGGAGAATTTGATTATGACGGATTGACCAAAAAAGTTGCCGAAACCCTCGCAATTATCCAGAAATTGAAACCTTAGCAGCGATTTAAACCCAATACTTCATATATCGATAACGACCAACAAAAAAACCTCAACATAAATGCTGAGGTTTTTACTATTGTAGTGGGCGCGAAGGGATTCGAACCTGTTTCGCCAACCCTTATGTTTATTACGTTATCCTTGCCGATGTCCTGTTATTAACCGAATTACAGATCTTTCTTAATTAATTCGCCTTCGTAGATTTCAAATCTAACTATAAAATATCAAACAGTATTAATATCTCTTCAAAGAAATCAGTAATCAACTGGAAAATCATCGCAAACCCTGTTTTGCAATTCTCCTTTTGATATACTTGTCAATAGCTGGTGTTATAAATGTAGAATTTGAAGTCGGAACTACTTTTAATCAACAAGAATCAATCTGTAATTTTAACTCTAATAGTCGAACACCAATTCATCTACTGTTATTTTCTGATCAGCAATAAAGTCAAAGAGGGTCAATTTTCTCAGTAAATAGTAATCGGACCAAAACTTTTCCAGTGAATTCAAATAATCGATGATAGCCTTGTCCTTTTCCTGTTGTGCCAAGTTGAGGTCGGTTATGGTAATCTTGCCCAGGACATAACGTTTTTTGGTGATTTCATAGCGCTTGAGCGCCACTTCCTTGGCTTTCTCCGCAGTAACAAGAAAACCCCTTTGATTGGACCAGTTCAGGGTATGAAGATATATTTCTTGTTCAAAGGCCTGTTTTTCCTGCTTGATGTTTGTATCGGTGAGATCAAGATCCGCTTCGGCCATTTTTCTTCTGGATTTTGAAACGCCCCAGTCAAAAATTGGAATTTCCAGCCTTGCGCTTATATTCTGCTGCTGGTCATAATCCTGAAAAAGGGTATTGTAATCATCCGATTGTCCGTTAAGTCCAAAATTGGCATTCACCCTTAGTCGTAAGCGGTTATTTCCTTTGGCCTCGGCCAGCTGCTTTTCCATTTCCAATCTTCTTCTCCGAAATTCAATTACCGCCTTTCGGTTGTCATAAGCTTCTTCCAGTGCTTTATCCACGCTCACATTGAATTCCCTCAATTCTTCCGGGACGGACAATGACAGATCCTCGGTATCCAGGTTCAAGAACCTGGCCAGGTCCTGCGAGGCCCTTTTGAAAGCTATTTCATTGGTGGTGACGCTATTCTGCGAATTCAAGTGCCTCAATTCCATCTGCAAAAGGTCATTTTCCGCTATCTTCCCAATTTTGAACCTGCCTTTTGCAATCTGTAATAAGGTATCCTGATTGGAAAGGTTCCTTTTGGATATTTCCAATTGTTCTTGGGCTTTCAACAGATCAAAATATCGTCTGCAAGTGGTTAGGGAAATGTCCTCCATCCTTTCAATAAAATCCCTCTTGGATTCCTCAAACATCAAAGGTTCTATTTTTTTGTCCCATTTAAAGGGATTGTAGAACACGGAGTTTTGGAAATAGCTGATTGAAAAAGGTACCACAGAATAACTGGTGGAATTGTTGTCCCCGAACCTGTCTATACGTTGAAGTTGGGAGTTCACGGCAAAAATCCCCCCGGTATAGGGGACTTGTTGGGTAAGACTAAGTCCTGCATCAATTATGGATTGGTTCTGGCTTACAAAAATATCCTGTCCCAAATCGTTGGTAATCCTGTTTACGGAATTGGCATACGTTGGTGATAAGTTCAGACTTAGTCCAGGCAAAAAACTGGCCAGATAGTTTCTGTACCTCCAGTATTTGGCCTGGGTTGTGTTTACCAAGGCTTGGTACTCTGGAGAGTTGCCTTGTGCCATGTGGATGGCCTCGGTCAAAGCTACATTCCTTTTTTGTGCATATATCGATGTGCACAATATGGCACAAAACAAAAACAAGGTATTTTTCATGGATAAGGTTTATCAAAGGTGGACCTATTGTACCCGGTATTATTCCTGTCTAATGGCCTCTATGGGTCTTTTATTCGCCGCTGATCGTGCTGGAAAAACGCCAAATACAAGTCCGACAAGCGTAGCCACAAAAAATGACAACAGAATAGATCCTATGGTTAAAATGGTTTCAATGCCTGTGAGTTTTTCAAGACTAAACGAGGCTATTATTCCCAATAGCACCCCGATAATGCCCCCGCCAAGACTGATTAAGATAGATTCGGACAAAAACTGCCAGATCACGTCTTCGCGAGTGGCTCCCAAAGCTCTTACGATTCCAATTTCCTTGGTTCTTTCAAGAACCGAGGCCAGCATAATATTCATAATGCCTATTCCACCTATCAGGAGTGAAATGCCCGCAATAATGCTCAGTACAATATTGAATATCTGCTTGGTCTTTTGCTGCTGCTTTAAGAGGTTGATGGGAATTGAAATTTCAAAATCGAGGACATCATTGTGCTTTCTTTTGAGCATTTTACTGACCACTTCTGCGGTAGCTTTTAGTTCATTGGAATTGTTGACCTGGATGGTCAATCTATCAATTTGGTGATAGTTGCCCCTCGGGATTCTTTTCTTGGGACCGCCTTGCCGCTGTCCAATGATTTGATTGTAATCTATAGCCTTGTCGGTGATGATTTTTCGGTCCTTATACCTGACCAAAAAGGTTTTTATGGGAATATACACATCTTGGTTAAGGTCCCGAATACCGAGATTTTCTTGGGCCGTTTCGGAAATCAGCTTCTCCTCTATGATACCCACTACCTTGAGCCAAACATCTTTGACCTTAATCTGTTTTCCCAAGGCGCTCTCCCCTGTAAAGAGCTTTTTTTCTACTTTTTCCCCAATGATGCATACCGGCATTGCGCTGATCAGCTGTTGGTTGGAAAATCTACTTCCTTGGCCTAAATGGATATTGGAAGTCTTAAAATAATCATTGGTTATCCCAATCAATTTGACATTGTCCTGTTTCCCGCCATTGATCATGTAGGTGTCCATTATAATTTCAGGACTTGTCATTTTAACCGTGGGAATGTTTTTTTCTATACTGGAGACATCCAACATGTCAAGACCCTTTGAAAACCTTTTGGCCTCGGTTGCGCCACTGCCGCCATTATTTCCCTCCTCATCTTGGGAACCCTCATCTTCCTCATCGGGTATGGGCGTGACCACAATATTGTTGACACCCACTAATTCCAATTGTGCCAATATTTCCTTTTCCGCACCCTTCCCAATGGCCAACATGGTGATTACCGCCGCAACACCAAATATGATTCCAAGGGCGGTAAGGAATGTCCTGACCTTGTTAATGGCTATTACCCGTAGTGCCTCCTCAAAGTTGGACTTAACCTTGTCCAAGAACATCTTGTCCATCATTTTAACGGCTTGATGTTCTTGTCATCCAGACCTTCTGGTTTGCTCAGATAAACAATATCGTTTTCCTCCAATCCGTTTTTGATAACTACTTCGTCCACGTTGGAACTCCCTAGTTCTACTTCCTTTTTCTCAATGGAAAGTCCGGATTTAGCATACACATAACTGATGGAATCCTGGGAAAATATGGCTTCCAAAGGTACGGTTAGAACATCTTCTTCCTTGTCGATAAGAATGCGGTTGGATGTCGTCATCCCGGGGCGGACGTTATCATTGGACTCGTTGAATTTGATCAACACCTGAAACAGATTGATGTCCGACCCACGCTTCTTCTCGCCAACGTTGGCCACATTGGTGACTATTCCTTTTATAGTAACATCAGGAAATGCATCAAACCCAATGGTCACCTCCTGTTCCTTGATGATCTTCCGGATATCCACCTCATTGGCATAGGTCTTGGATTCCATTTTGGTGAGATCTGGTAAAGTGGCAATTGTCGGATCCCATGGACTTATGTTGGAACCCACTGTTCTTTTAGAACCGTCCCAGTTTTTGGCATAGGTTACCATCCCGTTGGCATCTGAATGTATGGTAAACGACCTTTGCAGGGTGGTTAGATCTTCCAACTGTTTTTGGATTTTGGATACCTCAGTGCCAACCTCGACCATTTTGGCAATGGCCTTGCGCTTTTTGATCTGGTAATCCTCTTTTTTTTCTTTGAGATCCCTTTCGGCCCTTTCAATTTTAATCTCGAGCTGCTTAATGGTGCTTGGAGGTTCATATATGGAACGTTCCAGTTCCAACCGATCCTCTGCGAGGGTAAATTCAAGATCTTTGATCGCCGTCCGTTCCTGTTTCAAAGTCAAGGTGGTGTCCAATTGTTCTTGGGTGAACTTGGATTGGGCATTCTCCAAATTGAGTTGTGCGTCTATAATCTGCCCATTGAGCTCGGAAGGATCTAACCGCCCTACGTAATCTCCTTTTTTGATAACGGTCCCTTCTGGTATCAAATCCTGTATCTTCACATTGTTCAACCGGTACTTTCGGATATCAGTGGGACCGTTGATTTTTTTTAAACTGGTGGACTGGGCTTCTCCGGAAATAATCACTTCGTCCAGAAAAACTCCTTTTTTTACGGTTGTGGTTACGGATGAATTACCTTCGGAGCCATCAGAGATAAAGACGTATAAAAGAAAAACAATGACAATTGGGGAAGCAATGAGAAAAAGCTTTTTTCTGCTCATTTTTGGTTGGTGTTGGATTGGTGAACTCTCAAAAATAGTCAATGAAACCTTACAAGTACCGTACCATATGTTATACTTTTCACAACAATGTTTAAACTTTTGTAAAAAATTCGTTTACATATTTGAATGAGCAAAAATTTAGGCTTTTGTAAGCTTACAGATGTTCAAAATGAATTACTCAATTTCTTTATCTCAGGGTATTGCTATTTCTGTAAATCCTCCATGACGATACTAATTTTGAACGTATTATAAAGATTCATTAATTCCTTGGAATTCATTGCCCTGTTCAACTTGTTTAGGTTTTCCGTTTGTCTAGCGTAGCAAAGAAAAAAGGAAAAGCAAGAGGGTAACACGCTAAAGCGATGTTATGTTTACATTTTCCTTTGGATGGACTAGATTTTAGGGATTCTTGCAAAACATTAATGATTAGCAACTGTATCATTGTTTAATAAAAAATACTCCTAGCCCAATAAAATGAATCGGTTTTTGATGAAAAAACAGTTTTAAAGTCCGTTTGTTCCTTAATTAAATCATTCATCACCAAGTTTGGATAGCTTTTCGAATAACTGTTGAACTTTATGTGAACGTCTAGTAAATGCTGAAAAGGATAAGGTTGCTTATTTGGAAAAGCTTCTTACTAAAGATTTAGCTACCTCGCTCAGTAGTATTAGTTTGGTAAGCTTTGGGACTTGCAGCACTTCACTTCGTTTCGTTCGCTTTCTTCGTTTACTTCGTCATTTTGTGGTGCTTCCAGATTATTTCTCAATATATGCATGTTCTTACTTTCTTTTCTTTCCAAAACTTGGTGTTTATCCGCGTTGTAGAAAGTTTTCGATGTCCCAACATCTTAGATATTGTCTCAATTAAAACTCAATTGGTCATACAAATGGTGATGACAAATATAGACCTCGTCCTATGAAACATTGGCTCTTTTTGATATTTGCCTTATCGGCCATATCTAAAAGAAAGTATTAATTTTTTGATGGAGATTCTTTGAAAGAATGTGTTAATTATAAAAGCTCTTGTATCCTGGCAAGAATCGAACTTTTGCTTCAAATCTCAAGCTATGTTGAAGCTTCCATTTTTGTTTTCAATATATTGGCGATTTATGAAATCCTAGGTTAGTCCAAGTTTGAAGAATCATAAACAACATATCACATTTTTTAGAGATAATTGTTCCAATTTACAATTAAAAACTCTCTAATCATATTAGGTTTATGGTCATTTTAAATATGCCAAAATCCTCTTTTAACAATTAATAACTTACATTACCAATTTTATTCTTAGTTGCTAAATAGAAAAGACCCATCTATAGAGGACATGATTTTCCTTGATTACATAGCACTTTCCACTACATTTACCATTGCTGGGAGTTAATTTCTCCCCTTGGAAATAGAAGTAAACACTTTGAATTTGGAAGGCGGTTCAAAGGAGGTCTTTCCGCATTGTGCAATGATGACTCTCGGTGTGTTTTAGAAACCCACCCCTGACGTGAACATGCTAATAACTTGTTCTCACGATAAATGGAAACACTTACTATCCCAATGAATCACGGCTTAAATTAGAGTTGAAGAACAATAACGGGAAAATCGTTGTAATGATAGATAAATGTTATGAAACTTTTAGATATACCAAGGTTATAATGGTGGGTTTTATTTATACTACCGCAATGCCAGTTCTTGTTGTCCCTGAAGTTGACCTCATCCAATGAACACTATAATATTACCGTAATCCAACAATGGCATATCAAATATTCGAATTAATCTTACTTTGTTCCAAAAATTCCTTTGAACTTATCTGTTCTTTGTTATTTTAATATCGATTGCTGTATTCTTTTTTTTTCGATTAATATTCTGCCACATCACCTTTAAATCATCCATTTTTAATTCTTCTTCCCCAAATTCAATCAATTTAATAAACCGAACAGCATTTTCGATGACTATCTTTTTATTAGGATGTTCATTAATCCAGTTTTCCCAAAAGCTTTTTGTCTCCAAGTCTGGGGTTAAGACCCATTTTTGAAAATGTTCATCTTTTATAAAGTCCTCCTCGGAATAATGATTATAATTCATTTGTGATGAATCCATTTAATAAAAATACAGATTTTAGAGGAACCACTACTTCTATTAATTATTTCAAGCTAAAATGCCTGTTTTACTTTGCATTCACTGTCAGCAATTTTGTTCTCTTTTGGATTTCAGAATAATAGGAATTTGCTATATCACTTGAATATAAGGGATTACCTATAAGAAGGATTTTGTTACTCTGGTCTGTCAACACAGTTTCCATGTGAACATTATCTTTCATGAAAGGGTTATTTTTGGTATATATTCCTTCAGTGTCTAAAAAAAAAGGAAACTTAAAATCTTCAATCAGACCTGATTCACTCAAATGCTTGAGTAATTCAAAGTTGTCGTCTGAGTGAAAAATCATGAAAACTGGCACGTTATTTTGAATGGCCTTGTCAACAAAATCATCCCACATTTTGATTTTCTCAATGCAGGTTGGGCAGGAAGCATTTACATACGTATAGATTTTACAATGTGACTTGGACATTTTGACACTATCGGAAACATACTCTAAAAAAGGAGCATAGACTTTAAGGCTATCGGGAATTTGCAAGTTGCTCCCTAAAGCGTTTTCAACAGAGTTTTGGAGTGAATCCAATTGATCCTTTTCCAAAGTATTCTTCCCATCCTTGCACGAAAAGAGTCCCATAACAATAATCGCATAAATTCCAAATTTTATATAAAGTCCTTTTTCAATTTTCATCGTTTATTATGGATTTTAAAATAAAACCAGAATTATAATCGTAGGCAAATAGCTCCCTGTCATCTGGACTAACCGTAAAACATAAAATTTCTCTATCTAGCATCATTTTTTTAATAGGTTTGCCACTCCAATCATATACAAATATGTATTCAGCATGGTGAGAGTTTTCATCTTTTTCTAGTTTTCCAGAAAATAACAAATAGATATGCTTTTTAGTGGTAGCACCTCCTACAAAAGCGTACCTTGTTTTTGCTGTTCTTCCCATGGCATGTCCATAATTTGTCATTGCTTTATGGTATACTGGTTCAAATCCTTCAGGACCCATTATGGCATTGCCTTGATGCGTTTCAGACTCGTATATTTCCAGAACATCTGTAAACCGATATGCCAAAGCCAGTTTATTACCTCCTGGCTGGGAAAATATGTAACTCTCATATACTGACTTGATTAAACTTAAGGGAGTATCATTTTTAATATTATGAAATTCTCCAAATTCTCCAATCAATTTGGTAGATTTCAAATCAAATCTTTGAATCTTTTTATCTGAATCCACATCCCCAACTCCAAAATAGCTCAAAGTATCTAGAAATTCCACCATGTACAGAGGTTTGTCAACTGGGTACTCAGTAAATACTTTTGCCAACGAATCATTCGATTTTTTAATATCAGTAACCAATATTTTTTTTAGAGTTATGTCATAAGCCCATAGCCATCTGTTATCAATAATACCATTTGAAATACAACCTAGCGCTTTACCAGCCCCTCTCCCACCTTTCAGATAACCTTTTCCTAACACCTTGTCATTGAGAGATAAATTATAGAAGAAAGATGAATTTTTACCTGTAGCATTAAAAATTATCAATGTAGAGTCAATCAAATGCATTCCATATGGGAATCCATTATTAAACTTTACAACATCATCAAACGAAATTTTCTGGTATTTCTGAAAATTAGAATAAGATTCTATATTGGAATTTAACAGCACAATTTTATCATCACGGCATCCATGCAAAAAAAATGAAGTAACTAGCAATGCCAAGAAAACTTGTCTGAAATTCATAGGTTAATATTAATGGTAAAACAGTTAGGAATAATTATGGCCATCCCAGACTAAGCACTTGAATTGCAACATGATACAATCAAACAATTTACATTGCTTTTCGATACCAGTGTTTCGGGATATTAAATACAAACCTTGGTATAAAATCACACCAATCATAGCTAGTTACAATACGGCTCCTAATCCAATCAAAGTAACCTGTAGTCAGCTTAGTGAATCAATATTGACATATCACAGCTCAAACTACTGAAAAAGGGTTTGTTCATTAAACTTAAAACGAAACAGGCAAAAGAATATCAGGACATTCTTTTGCCTTTCAAAACTTTTTCTACCATTTAATGTTAATAACATTAAAAATTAAAGGCAATGATTTTAAATAAATTAGAATATTTAATGGGATAATAATCTAATCGAATTCACCATACTTAGTTGTAACAATTAACGAACTGACTAGCATCCCTACATCCAAGAACAGTAGTTCCGGGAGGATTACACCTATCGAATGGATTTGAAGTGGCTAAACATCCATAATAAGCGGTTTCGCTATTAGCAATATTAGATGCAATTACTCCAGATAAAGTCGCTTGACTCTCATTCGATGTTTTCGCATTCAAAAAATAAGCCCCCGTAGCCATCAACATAATCGCTAAAATTCCGATACTTTTTTTCATGATAATAGGTTTAAAAATTAAACTTTATAATAAATTCATTAAAAGCGAGCTAATCGACCAGTTTTTTTATCAATCCGTGCATCCAGTTCACCATCATAGATAAAGTGCAATTCATTATTTGGTCTTGTAATCATTGTTTTATACAATAGGACTAATCTATAAAATTATAGTATATTTTCCAAGTTTTATGTAGTATTTTACCTACTTTAATTTGCGTACTCATATCAACAAAAGCCCATTTTTGAATTTTACATACTTCAAAATAGTCAGAGATAGCTACAACAGGATTCCTAAAGTCCCTATGAAAATTATTGCGTTGATACTTTTGTTTTTAGTGATTCCATCACTAAATGATGAAAGTCTGCAACAATCAACTTTGATAACCAAAACGATATTTCATGTCTATGGACTTTTAATCATAATAGGGTTAAGCACGATGATTTTTCTTTTCAAGCAAGGTAAAATGGCAATATTTGAAGTTTCATGGATAGATATCGCTCTTTTGATTCTCTTTTTGTTCATTGTGTCCAACAGGTACATTGTCCAAAATAATTACAGTTTTTCCATCCGCTTTATAGATTTTTTGAGCTTACTTATTCTTTATTTAATTCTACGAGCTCTCAAAGGGAGAAGCATTATATTTTTGGCGATGGCAATAATAATGTCAGGTGCGGTACAAGCAATTTATGGAAACCTTCAGTTGTTGAACTATTTCCCTTCTTTACATTCCAGGTTTGCTATTAGTGGTAGTTATTTTAACCCAGGGCCCTATGCTGGATTTTTAGCTACATGTTGGACCCCTTCCTTTGGGATGTATTTGTTCAAAGATAAAGTCACCTCTTTCTTCCAATCAAGGAGGGTTTGGGAAAATTCAAAAATGGTTTTTTTTATAAGTTTATTAATCAAGTATGTACCTCTTATCGGTCTTGTATCCATTGCAGTTGTATTACCCTCAACAAAATCAAGGGCCGCCTGGATAGCGGTAATAGTCGGGTCCACATTATTGTTGTTAATAAAGTATAAAGTGCTTGAATGGTTTAAATCTTTAACAGGCGAGAGAAAAATTACCATTCTAGTTGTGACCACCGCATTGGTTATAGGCGGAGCCTTGCAATTATACAATTTTAAAAAAGTATCAGCTGATGGAAGGATATTAATTTGGAAGGTATCAGGAAATCTCATAAAGACCAATCCGATTTTCGGGGTCGGCTTTGATCGCACTAATGCCCATTACATGGACATCCAGGCTAAATATTTTAGTAACAACCAACACGATAAGGAGCACGAATTAGCGGATAACACATACTATATCTTTAACGAGCCGCTCCTAATTTTAATTGAGAATGGCCTTATAGGATTTGTCCTTACCATAGTGGTGTCCTTCTTAATTTTTAAAGTAAAAGTGTTAGAAAAAGAAAAAATCTTAAAACTCATTTGCATTGCAACATTGCTCACCATATTCATCTTTGGACTGTTTTCCTATCCCTCCCAAATTTTATCCATAAAAATGATTGCAGTCTGGGCAACTTCATCCCTGGCAACTATGGACAAGAAAAAGATTGTTTTTAATATCAATTACCCCCCTAATTGGGGAAAAACCTGTAAACAATTGTCAAGGTTGGTGGCTGTCTCCTTTATTTTGCTAATGTTGAAAGGAACATATATTTACATAAAAAAAGTAGAAAGTGAATTCCGAAATTGGCAGTTAGCAATAAACGCATACAATTACGGATCATATACTACCAGCTTAATAAAATTTAAGAGTGTATCGACGGTACTGGGAAGGGATGGGCAGGTTTTGATGAACTATGGTAAGGCATTGGTAATGGCCGGAAAAAATAACAAGGCAATAGTAGTCCTTAACCAGGCTAAACATTATTTGAACAATACAATAATTGAAATGGCCCTTGGGGATGCCCACAAAACTATCAAGAATTACAAAAGGGCTGAAAGGGCCTACCAACAAGCAGCAGATATGGTTCCCAATAGATTTTACCCCGATTATCTATTGGTCAAGTTATATGAAGAATCTGGTCAGAGCCAAAAAGCCGTAGAAAAGGCACAGCTAGTCCTGCAAAAAGAAGTTAAAGTCCCCTCGATAGCAATAGAAGAAATAAAAACAGAAATGATCCAAGTTTTAAAACAATATTCTAACACAACTAACTAAACAATATCTCATAACAAATGATGATGATATTATGGGAATAATGTAATAATAAAACCATCCTTCGGATGAGTTCAAGATTCCCTTAAAAATGAAACGACAGTTGTTCCGAGGAAGCGTAGATCACTCAAAAAAAACGAGGATGTTCATAGTGGACTATACACTTGCTACTAGCTACTAGCTACTAGCTACTAGCTACTAGCTACTATGGAATATTCCAGGAATCAATTACATCCATGAAGTCAACAGAATTTAAATCAAACAAATATTAACATTTATTTTACTACATTTATATAAGTATAATATTTATTTATTATTAGTTTTTTACTATTAATCATATCGAAATAAGAAATATTTTCTTTTCTAATTTACATTATCGATGTTAGGATATCTAGGCAGGTATCTGACATTGTGCTATTAGTTAATTGGATACCACTGAATTGAATCCAAACATTTCTAGTGTTAGTTGTTTGACAATTCCTAAAGCTACGTCTAACAACTTGGATAAATAAAAAGATACAATGGTTTTAAGTTTCTATGAGTCTTTTCAAACCTGTTTGCTTTGTATATTAATCTTTCCAGAATGAATCATGCAACGTTTACTGATAAAAAACCAATTCTGCTAGTATTGGAAACTCTAATAATGATTTTACTAAGTACTTCATTTATTTCATGTAACGATTTGGAATCTGGAATTCCTGATAATGTCAAAAAGAATTTAAAAAGTGCCGGTAAAAACAAGAAAGAGTTAATGCAGGTTATCCACACCTATAGTAAAAACAAAGGAGATAGTTTGAGAACCGAAGCAGCTTACTTTTTACTGGAAAATATGAAATATCACAATGGTACAGAAATTGATCCAGCTTTTTTACCAGCGTTCTTCAAAGCAGCAGAAGCTCGAAGCAATTTATCGAACGATAATGATTCTGTTCCCTTATCGCATGTAACAAAATATGTTTCAAATGTTTTCAATCGAGCTATCGATTCAATAACAAACAACTACGAATTTACAGCTTACACGCATTTAAAAAATGATTTGCAAAGTTTAGATTCAAGATTTTTAATTGAGAACATCGAAATGGCATTTCATGCATACAACAGCAATCCTATGAGCAAATCAATTGATTTCAAGACCTTTTTACAATTTGTATTGCCTTACCGGGCTGGGAACGAACCCCTGGAGTATGGTAAAAGAAGAGAATTATATAATAGATATTCTCATCTGCTGAATGGACTTGATGAAAACAATATTAATGATAGAGTAGAACAAATTTATAATAGCATAGGTCTATATGCCGTGTGGGGCAATCAAGACAAACTACCTGGACCTCAATCTCTTAGCCAAATGGACATGACTAAATTTGGTAATTGCAGTGACATTTGCAATTATCTTGTTTCTGCTCTAAGAGCAATCGGGATACCAGCTGGGACTGATTACTCGTTAAAATTTGGCAACAGGCATTCGGCTGCTCCACATTTTTGGGTTTTTTATATAACCCCAAGCGGTTTTGAATCCATAAGCGTAGGGTTTGAGTTTGAAAGAATAAGAAGCCTATATCGGATTTCGAGTATCCCAAAAATTTACAGAAGGTCATTTGACTACCGCAATAATCATATTGACATTACGGAATTATATAAACCAACACACGATATTGACGTGCCTATAATAATGAATAAAGAAGAAGCAATTAGAGAAGAAGTATATATCGGTGTATTTGATGTGAGTGAAAAATGGTTTACAATTGATAGAGTAAGTTCAATAGATAAAAATACCGCACGCTTCACAAATGTTAGCAGTAATATAGTTTATCATATGTATGTTGACAAAGGGCAGAAAAAAATACCTTTAAACTATCCATTTGTATTAAATGATAACGGAAAGATAAGGTTCTTTAAGCCTTCAGAAAATAAGCACCAGTCTACAGAAATAGCAAGAAAGTACCCCCCATTTTGGGTAAGAACAAAAATGAAAAAACTTAAATGGAAAAGTTCGATAAACGATTGTGTTTTTCAGGGTTCTAATGTCCAAAGTGAGGATGGATTTGTCGATTTGCTGAAAATTGAGGGATTCGATTCAACTCATGAATTGATTTTAGAATTTGACAATCAACAACCTTTCAAATACTACACATTAAAATGTCCTGCTGAAAAGTCTATTGATTTAGCCACCTTCATTCCTCAGAACATACACAATAAAAGTATTTCATGGAAAAACTTGGAATCTTCGCCAAATAATTATGTTGACCTCAAAAACCTTTCCGATTCTTCTAGTCTTTCTTTTATCTCTGCCAAGGGTATCAAATTAAAATACGATTTTGGCGTTCCGACAATTATTAACTCAATCAAAGTTCAATCCAGAAACGACGAAAACCATATTTTACTTGGTGATGAATACGAGATGTTATATTGGGATCATGATTGGAAATCATTGGGTTCCCAAATTAGCTCTGATACTATTTTGAGCTTTGATCAGGTTCCAAAAAATTCATTATTATGGTTAAAAAACCAAACAAAAGGGAAAGAGGAGTTTGTATTCAGTTTGACAGATTTTGGTAAACAACACTGGTATGGATCAACAGAATATCAACTTGATGTACTGGATTCAATTCAATAGGTAGAATAATTTAGTAATAACTAAAATAAAGGGGTTTTGGAAATCAGAAATCTCCCGATCTTTATCAAATAATCAACTCTATCAGTAAGACAACTTTAATAATAACGAACGGAACGAAGTGGAATGTTGCAAGCGCATAACCTTGCCAAACTAATTTACTGAACAAGGTAGGTCTCTCTTCTTTAGAAATCTATGTTCTTTCAAATGTTATTGCACGGATAAAACTATTATTCCTTTAACTTGCAAGTACTTTCTTCTGCTTTGTTCTAACTATTTTAATGTCGTCAACCTGGATATTTACAGGTAATATTGTGAAAAATTATTAAGTTTTATTAGAAATCTTTAATGCTTTTGTGACAACTCATTTTAAAACTCTGATAATCTTCAAACCTATATAAACAGGATTTTTACGAAGGAAAACCAACTAGTAGAAATCTAGCATGCTACCTTCTTACCATTCCTCCTAGAGTCGTTAAGACGATGCTAAAATGAAAACTTTTACTCAACCGCAATTGAATCTGACAACTTGTTATTAAGAATTTTTTCCAAACCGCCCATATCTTCACTGATTTTTCTATCCAATACTCGTGCATAAATTTGGGTAGTCGCCAATCTTGTATGCCCAAGAATTTTGGATACTGTTTCAATAGGCACCCCATTGCTCAAAGTAATTGTGGTTGCGAATGTATGTCGTGCCATATGGAAAGTGATATTCTTTGTTATGCCACAGGCATCTGCAACCTCCTTTAAGTAACTGTTTAATTTTTGATTAGAAATTCTGGGAAAAAGCTTGCCAGTATTTCTCTTTGGATGATATTGGTACCTTTTTATGATTGATAATGCTGGCCCTATCAAAGGTAGTTTAAACGAATTTTTGGTTTTTAGCCTCTTAGTACTAATCCAATTTTTGCCATCAATACCTATCACAAGATTATCTTCGCTCAGGTTCATTACGTCACAATAGGAGATACCTGTATAACAGCTGAACACAAACAAGTCCTTTACAATTCGCAACCGCTCTATTACCGTATGGTAGTCTTGTATATTTTGGAGTTCTTTCAATGTCAAAAACTCTCTTTCCTTTTTTTCCATCCTGACCTTAAACTTTTGAAATGGGTTCTTTTCAATCCATTCATTATGAACCGCCATGGTGGTCATTTTACGTAATCTTTGGACATGTTTCATCGCGCCATTATTTGAGAGCTTTCCATGGTAATGTAGTGGATGTAACTTGCGTAAAAATGTTTCAAAACCTACAATAAATGGATGATCCAGTAGCGACAATTTGTAGTCTTCACATTTATATTGTTTCTTGATATACTTTAATAGGTATTTCTGGGTGGTCCTGTAATGGCTTAAGGTTGCCCTGCTCAGAATATGGGCACTATGAGTATTGTGATACTCAAAAAGTGCTGTCATGGTAATTTGGCTTTCATCTTCACCAAAATAATGTGCTTTTACCATCTGTGGGGTGATATGGGGTAAACGGGATCGTAACTCTCTATAGCATCTAAAAAGTTCTGATTCTACCTCCTTTAAATAAGCATTGATTTCTTTGGCTTCTCTTGTACGACCAATTACTCTTGATGCTTTCCTATCCCAAGTATTTACCGCGATGGTGTACTTTAAGCTAAGATTCACTCGCTGAGAATCAATAGTGATGCGAGCATAAATTTTTGCAGTTTCATCATCCCTTCTTGAGGTACTAATCCAGAAACTGATGGAAAATGTTGACCGAGTTCTCATAGGTTTTGTGTTAAATTAAAAGAAAATCACCTACGAAAGCCAAATCTTAAATCATTGTAAAACAGATAATTACAGGTTTATTCGGTTAACACTTTTCAAAAATTATTTTACTAACCGAATTGCAGACCAAAACATATCATATCAAACCAAATTAAATGGTCGCCTAAAAACATCAAAACCTTGCAAATCAATAAGATGTGCAAGGTTTTGTTTTTACATTAACTCTTAACGTGGGCGCGAAGGGATTCGAACCCCTGACCCCCTGGGTGTAAACCAGGTGCTCTGAACCAACTGAGCTACGCGCCCATTCCATTTTCCAAATGGGAGTGCAAATATAGAATAGTTTTCTGTTCTCCCAAAAGAAATAAAACAAAAAAGATACGCTTAAAAGCTACGGTCACTTAATTTCTTTTCGTCATGGTTCTAGTTGATCTTTCTTTTTTTGAACCAAAGGTCTTCCAAACTAAAGTTAAGCGTTAAAACATGGTAGTTTTCTTGCACCAATACATTCTCAATTTGCCCTTTGGAACCATAGCTATAGGACAAATTTAAAAGGGAATTGGCAAACCTGCCCGTTGGCAGCCCCACACCCAAGGTGAAGTTGTAACCCTCAATCTTTCGGTCATTGATTGCCAAATATCCATTGTCATAATTTATCCCGGTCCGTAACCTGATCCGTTCACTGTATTTCCGCCCCATGGGGTTCTTTACATACTCAAATCCCAACGCATAGATATCCTGATCTTGGTAGGCGCCTATGCTTTCGGTCTGATTGGTATCATTCCAAAAGTTCCTTTTATAATCCGCACTCATGGCCAGAAAGTCGGTTAGTTGAACGCCAAGCCCCACTCCAAATTCCAACGGGAGCCTAAAGCTGTCCACACTGCCTCCTTCATCTTCTGCTACAACTATTTCAGAATCCAGTATTGTTTTATTGGCGGATCGCACAAGATTTCCGGTTAGGGAAACGGGCAGTTGAATCGTGCTTCCAAGTGTAATTTTCTTGGTTAGATCCAATTGGGCGCCAAAACCAAATCGGAAACCACTGTAATTGGTAGTTTCAGTGATTTCCAAACTGCCACTGCCCACCTGGAGAAATTCGTTTTCCTCAATGTTTCCGAACAGGAGGGATGCGCTAAAACCCAATCTGATTTTTTCCGTTGGGCCATACCCTATGTTCACCCGAAGGTCGTTCAAGCCACCCAAACCCGTAACATTGCTTTCAAAAACCTCGCTGGAACCCTCAATGTTGGTTTGGATTCCAAGCAACGAATAACCCACATCGCTGTATGGAATCAGGGCAATACCCGCACCCAGTCGCTCCTCGATTCTGAAAGCGAAGGCCAGATTGGAAAAATTAAGGGTGGTTTTGGATTCAGTATCGGACTGATTTTCGAAGGAATTGAACTCTCCCACCACGCCAACATCATAAAAAAATGAGTTTTGGGGAATCAAGGCATAGGTTGCCGGGTTTAGGTTATTGATCCCCGAATCCGTCCGAAGCCCAATCCCAGAATAACCCATACTGTTAGCTGCGCCTATACTCGTCTGGTTTATCGCTCCCAGTCCATAAAGTGAATAGGGACTACTTGTCAATCCTTCGGATTGGGCGGCTAACGGACCCAAGGAAAGCAGAAAAGCCACTGCAATTGGTATCTTAATTGTCATCTTCATCATAAATGGCATAGGTTAGTTCTAGTTGCGCGTTATGTTCTGCCGATCCAGCTCCGTTAAGGACAAACCGATCCACAGTGGAACCAAAATCTTCCGGAAGTAGGATCAGTGCCTCACCAGTTTCATATTCCGCCTGTAATAGCTCATCCAAGTAATTCACCAGGGATATCTCATAAAAGATGTCATTAAACTCCTCATTATCCCGATTGAGTACGCCAGTGACGGGGAAAATTTCATCAATAGCCAATTGTGCTATCACATCATTATTACGGTCTACAATAAAAACCGAAAATCCGTCCCTAAGTATTAGCTCATCATTATAAGACCCAGCAACCGGTTTAATCTTTAAAATGGCATCCATGATAGTTCCCTGACCGTTTATTTCATAGATGCTTTTTAGGGATGGAAATTCAACTCTTGTAGTAATTCCCAACCCCGATTGGATAAAACTTTGCCCAGCGGCGTCATGACTGCTTAGATTGATTTCTTGATCTGTAAGTGTCTGCAGTGGGTCAATAGGCGCTTCAGCACTAATTTGATTGAAAAATGGGACTGGAGTATCGTTCAGGTTGAGTTGAAGATCAATATGGTCCAAAGTCCTTTCATCCTCCTCGGCAATCCCAAAATGAATTCGTATAAAACTCGCCCCAATTTCTTTGGAAAACCCAATAACGGAACCATCGTCGTCCATACCCGGCAGCAATGCAATTCCCTTGAAATAGTCAACAAATTCATCGGCGTTGGTAATCAGATTGTCCTGCAACTTTCCAAAAAGGTCTTGCCCAAGGGCATCGTCCAGTTTAACTTCCAGGGTATCCGCCTCAATCGGTCTGGGATCATAAGTAAATATGCCCAAATCTTCATCGAAGTATTCAACCGTGCTTGTATTGTAAAAATTATCCCCTTCCGCAGGGCGCAAAGTTTTAAGCAGTCGTTTAACATGAATCGTGTTGGTGAGAGTGGTATCATTGTTGTAATAGCCGTCAAAATTTAAATGGAGGGTTATACTATCGTATTCAGCTTCCACATCAATGGCGTATTCGGAGGGGATTAATCCCATATGGCTTGCCGCCCTTACAGTTCCAAAAACAGGATCACTATATTGGCCAACCAACATTCGCGTGGCCTGGCTGGTCACAATACTATCCATTTTCAGGGTAGACATGTCAATAGTAAGCGTATCTATAAGCACCACCCTAACATTGCTATCCGTAAATGCTTCCCCAGCCAAAAAATCGGATTCGTTCAAATTCTCATCATTACAGGAAAGGAGTCCCGCGAGAAACGGGAACAATATCCACAAAGCATTTTTCATAATTTTTTGTTTGCGGTAAAAGTAGCGGCCTCCATTCGGCACTAAAATGCCGATAGACCAACACTTCTTCTTTTAAGACAAATGCCTTGTATTTCCCTATGAAGCCGTTTTCCCTGTTCGTAGATGGAATTTCCCTTTTCATATGTTAAAAAGCCAACTTTATATATTCCCTGATTGGACCGATGGGCGGAAAATTACCTTTGGCTAAAAATTAAAATGTTTGTCATGAGAAAAGCAATACAATACTCTAAACTGGCATCCTTGCTAGCTATTTCCACTGCCCTTTTTGTGAGCTGTTCCACGGACGAAGAAGACGAAGATTTGGGTAATTGGATAAATCGGTCTGTCTTTGACGGGAGTCCAAGAAGTGGAATTTCTGGATTCACCATAGACAATATGGGCTATATGGGAGTAGGTTACGACGGAGATGATTACTTAAACTCCTTTTGGGCTTACGACCTGGATGGGGATTATTGGTCACAAAAGGCAGATTTTCCGGGAGCGGCTAGGAATGCAGCAGTGGGATTCCAAATTAACGGCACAGGATATATTGGTTCTGGTTATGATGGGGTGGACGAACTGAACGATTTTTATGCGTATGACCCCAACAGCAACTCTTGGTCCCCCATTGCCTCCATTTCAGAAACAAAAAGAAGAAGTGCAGTGGCCTTTTCCGCCAATGGCTATGGCTACTTTGGAACAGGCTATGATGGGGAGAACGATAAGAAGGATTTCTGGAAATACGACCCTTCCTCGGATACCTGGTCTGAATTGGTAGGTTTTGGAGGAAACAAAAGAAGGTCGGCGACAACCTTCACCATCAATGGCCTGGTCTATCTTGGAACTGGGGTATCCAATGGTATTTACCTGGAGGATTTTTGGGTTTTTGACCCTTCTGATGAGAGCTGGACCAAAAAAACAGACCTGGACGAAGAGGATGACTATAGCATTGAACGCGGTAATGCGGTTGGTTTTTCCATTAACGGATATGGTTATGTGGCCTGCGGAGAAATCAATGGTCCCACCACGTCGGTTTGGGAATACGACCCTACTTCGGATACCTGGGAGGCCAAAACCAATTTTGAAGGTTCCACGCGCCAAGATGCCATTGCATTTACCAACGGTTCAAGGGCATTTGTAGGCTTAGGTAGAACGGGAAGCCTCTACTTGGATGATTTGGACGAGTTTTTCCCTTTTGAAGAATACAACGAGGAAGATTAAGTTTTCATAATGAGTGGTTTTTAGGTTATGAATGATCAGGGCCAGGTGCGATGACCTGGCCCTTTTACAGCAATTTTAACAGTTATGGGCAAGTTTTTGAGAATTCCACTACTTTCGATAATCGCTTTTTGTGCATACCACGCTTTTTTCAATGGGAACAAGCTTGAAGATAGTACCTCATTACGGTCCGAAGTTGTTAAGGTTGAAGAAGGTTATGGGTATCTCATCTGGGTTGGGGAAAAGTTGTTGGTCAAACAGGAGTCCATTCCTGCCATAAATGGAGAGATGCCATTTCAATCCTATGGAGACGCAAGGAAGGTATCGGTTTTGGTAGCATCCAAGCTTAAAAACCGAATAAACCCCGAAGTGAGCATTGAAGAGCTCAGAAAACTAAACATAGTTACACTAAAACGGTAATGATTTGTTGGTGTACATTCAAAGGAAACATATCAACCAATTCCTAATCCATTTTTTCTTATGGGCATCCATTGCAGTGCTTTTTCTGTTCCCGTACATATTCGAGTACCGCAGGGTTCCGCGGGGCATGCCCGTTCGGCTTATAGCGATTATGGTGCTGTTTTATTTCAACTATTTTTTTCTGGTTCCCCGAGTCCTGCTCAAACGAACAACGCTTACCTATGTTCTTATTTGTTTTTTACTGATTACCGCGGTTAGTCTTGTCCTAAATCTTTGCTATCCGCCAAGAGCTCCAAAGTTTATAAGTAGCCCTGCCAGTATTCCGGAAATTACCGCAGCTCCTCCAAAGTTGTCCGACTTTCCCCCTGGCAGGTTTTATAGATATCGGGACAATCCCTTTTTCAATCAAATATTTACCATGCTTGTTTTAAGCACCCCTTTTTTTGTAAGTGCCTTGTTGCGGGTGTACATAGAATGGGGCAAAAATGAAGAGTTAAGGAAAAAGGTGGAAAGCGAAAAAACAAGCTCCGAGCTCCAGTTTTTAAAAACACAGCTCAATCCCCACTTTCTATTCAACTCTTTAAATGCTATCTACTCCTTGTCGGCCAAAAGTTCCAAAGACACCTCTGAGGCCATTATCAATCTCTCGGAATTAATGCGGTACATGCTGTATGAGGCGGATAAGGACCTTGTTCCGTTGCGAAAGGAACTGGAATACATCAAAAACTATGTCCAGCTTCAAAGGTTGCGGTTATCGGACAGCGTCAATGTAAAATTGAAAATATCCGGTGAAGACAGAAACAAGGTAATTCCACCCTTGCTTTTTATCTCTTTCATAGAAAATGCATTCAAATACGGAACCGATTATGAGGGAAAAACCTATGTTGAAATAAACCTTTTGATAGAAAATGGGTCTATATATTTTAAGGTAGAAAATAGGATAGGCACTTTCCGAAAACAAAAGAAAAGTTCTGGGGTGGGGTTGCAGAATGTAAAGAATCGATTGAACCTTTTGTATCCAGAATCCCATGAACTGGAAGTAAAAAATGATGGTGAAACCTATTGCGTAACCTTAAACCTTTATCTGTAAACATGAAGCGTATGACTTGTATCATTATTGATGATGAACCGTTGGCAATAGATGTTTTGGCCGATTATTGCCAAAAAGTGGATTTTATTGAACTAAAAAGTTCCTTTACCAATCCCTTAGAGGCCATTTCAACCATACAGGAAGAGAAAATAGACCTCATCTTCTGTGATATTGATATGCCCCAAATCAGTGGAATCGATTTTATCAAATCCTTGGATAACAAGCCCATGTTCATTTTTACCACAGCATACTCGCAATACGCGGTTGAAGGATTCAATTTAAACGCGGTGGACTATTTGGTGAAGCCTATTCCCTACAATCGATTTATCAAAGCGGTTTCAAGAGCCAAGGAAATTTTGACCTACAAGAAAAAACCGGTTAGCAGCAATGTGTTCCCATCATATGGTGACACCAACGAAGCACAGAAGTACATTTTTGTGAAAGCGGAATATGAAAGCATCAAAATTGACCTCAACGAGATTGAGTATATCCAAGGTCTAAAGGATTATCTGAAAGTCCATATTGCAGGCTCCAACAAAGCCATACTTACACTCATGAGTTTCAAGGAAATGTTGGACAAATTACCTTCCAACCAGTTCCTGAGGGTTCATAAGTCCTTTGTAGTCAACGTGACGTGTATCAAAACCGTGCAACGGAACAGAATCGTGATCAACGATATACGGATTCCTATTGGAGAAAGCTATAAAGCCAGTTTTTTTGCCATGCTGGGTCTGTGATAATTAGCAACAAACCTTGGATTAAACAACTTCGGCAACCACAAAAGTACTCCCTCCCACGTAGACAAAATCTTTCTTTCCAGCATGTTTTAAGGCTTGGTCAAGTCCTTTTTTAACGGAATCAAAAGCTTCTCCTTCCAATCCGAACTCTTTAGCAGTATCTCTTAAATTGTTGGCAGCAAGTCCCCTTGGAATGTTAGGTGTTACGAAGTAATAAGTCGCTTTCTTGGGAAAAAGACCAAGTACATCTTCCAAATTTTTATCGTTCACAAAACCAAGTATCATATGCAGTTTTTCAAACTTGTGCAATGTGATCTGGTTCAATACCAATTGCAGGCCTTCCTTGTTATGTGCAGCATCACATACCAGATAGGGATGTTCGCCCAACACCTGCCATCTTCCCAATAAACCCGTATTAGCAGCCACTTTTTTCAATCCTTCCCTGATATGGCGTTTTTTAATCTTAAATCCCTTCAGCACTTTTAAGGCACTCACCACGCCTTTGATATTTTTAATCTGGTAGTCTCCTAATAAATCTGTTTTATAGTTTTCGATGGTGGTGTCCTCTGCAAAGCTTATGCTCGAATTTTTCTTAGCAGCAATTATATTGAATATCCCTTCGGTTTCCGGTTGCCGTTCACTAATGACCACAGGAATTTCCTTCTTGATTATACCTGCCTTTTCCAAGGCAATTTTCTCCAGCGTATCCCCCAAAATATGGGTGTGATCCAAACCAATATTGGTAATCAGGGAAACTTCTGGCACAATAATGTTTGTAGAATCCCATTGTCCGCCAAGACCAACCTCAATAACAGCAATGTCTACCTGCTTTTTGGCAAAATAATGAAAAGCGATCCCAACGGTCATCTCAAAAAAAGAGAGCTCGTTGTGTTCAAAAAATGACTTGTGCTTTTTGACGAAGTTTTTTACGGATTTCTTCCCGATTTTTTTCCCATTGATTCGGATACGCTCCCGAAAGTCCTTTAAATGGGGAGAAGTATATAATCCCACCTTATAGCCCGCTTCCTGCAAAACAGAAGCCAACATATGGCTGCTGGATCCCTTGCCATTGGTTCCCGCTACATGGATGCTCTTAAATTTTTGATGGGGATTTCCCAAGACCTCTGAAAAGGCCAGAATATTATCCAACTTGTCCTTAAGCGCCACTTGCCCTTTTTGTTGGTACATGGGAAGCTGTTGGAACATCCAATCCAGGGTTTCCTCGTAAGTCATGGTGTTATTGCCCCAGCTTAAAGTTGACCACAACAAAGCCAATTTGTTGCGATGGCGCATTGGAATCCAGGTTCCATTTGTGCAAGAGAGCGGTTTTTCGTGCAGGATCTAGCAAACAAGGTGCGTTATTGGTAGTTCCTTTGACTCCGGGAGTTGCTTTTACTACCCTTCCATTTCTATCCACAACAATTCTGACTACTACACGGCCTTCTTCATTACATTCCTGCTGCACTTTACCCTTGCTTACCAAGGAACGTCCATTGAGTCCATAACCGCCTGTCCCACTTCCACTACCTGGCGCTCCATAATAACTGGTTGCATAGGGATCTCCATCTGGTTGGCCCTTGTCGCCCTGCCTATTATCGTCGCCCTCACTTCCAGTGGTTTTGCCATCAGATTTGCCAATTCCACCGATTAGTGCATCCAAGCTTTTCTTTTTAGCTTCCTGCTCTTTTCTTTTGCGTTCTTCGGCCTGCTGCTTCTCCCGAGCGATCCGCTCTGCTTCGACCTTTGCTTTTCTTTCAGCTTCTTCAGCCTTTCTTTTGGCTTCTTTTTGTTGATTTATTCGAATGGTTTCCTCGTTGTCTTGGGTCACTACCTTTTCCACAGGTTCAGGTGGTGCCACAGGTTCCGGTTCCGCCTGCTCTGGAACGGGTTCTGGAATTTGTTCGGTTTTCACCTGTTTAGGCTCCGACCGCACTTTTTCCTTAGGTTGGACCTGCCCGCTACCAAAATCTGTAGTGCCGAAATTTACTGCAATCCCATTTTCAATGGGTGGATCCAAATAGGTGAGCCCAATATAAAAAAGCAATAGAAGTAAAGCACTTAACAACAAAGTGGTAAGTGTGAAGGATTTTTTCTTGTGTCTCGTATCTAAAAATGACATTATTTTGGCCGCACCGCCAAGATAACCTTGTAACTGTTTCTGTTGGCTATATCCATAACGTTTACTGCCTCTTTAATGGCTACGCTCTGTTCTGCCCTAAGAATGATTGTAGGCTTCTCCTGCCCTTTTAGTGCCTTTTTTAATTCAATTTCAATGTATTCTGAGCTAATTTGCTCATTGTTCACAAAATATTCCAGATTCTTGTTGATGGTCACTGAAACGTTTTGGGTGTTCGTCGATTTCCCTTTGGCCTTTGGCAACAGTAAATCCAGTGCATTGGGAGCATTTGAGGTCAACATAAAAAACACCAACAACAAGAATACAATATCTGTCATTGACGACATGCTAAACTCTGGACTTACTTTATTTCTTCCCTTTAATTTCATGTCTGAACGCTAGATGGGTTCATTCAATAAATCCAAAAACTCCACGGCATTGGCTTCCATTTTATGAACCACTTTATCTGTTCTGTTCACCAAGTGGTTATATCCGATATATGCAATGATACCAACCACCAAACCGGCAACAGTTGTGGTCATAGCTGTATAAATTCCAGATGCCAAAGATCCCATTTCTGCTTGTCCGCCACTACTTGCCATTTCGTGGAATGCCAAAATCATACCAATCACAGTCCCCAAGAAACCTATCATGGGTGCCGCTCCTGCTACTGTGGCCAAGACACTTACATTCTTTTCCAGTTTGTAAACCTCCAAGGTACCTGCATTTTCTATAGCCGTATTAATATCATCCAACGGCTTTCCAATACGCGAAACACCTTTCTCAGTTAATCTGGCCACCGGTGAATCGGTCTGGGCACACAAAATTTTGGCAGCATCCAACTTTCCATTCATGACGTGGTCACGAATTTGGTTCATAAAGTTTTTGTCAATCTTTGATGCTGCTTTAATTGCAAAAATGCGCTCAAAGTAAATGTAGAGTGCTACAAAAAGAAGTACAAAAAGTACCATTATGATAACAACACTTCCTGTTCCCCCATTAACGATAAGGTCAATAACAGAAAGGGTTTTTTCCTCCGAAATAGCAGCTGCAATCTCGGATCCCTCTTCCAAATCTTGAAAAATAATCATATAAAATCCCCAATTTTAGTTGCAATAATAACGGAGATTTTTGAGCTAAAGTATTTTTTAGAAAAAATATCGCATTCCAATGAAGCAAATGGCGCCCGCAATAAATCCTATGAAGGCCAACCATGCTATTTTTCTAAGATACCAGAAGAAGTCGATTTTTTCCATTCCCATGGCCACCACACCAGCAGCAGAACCAATGATCAACATACTACCTCCAGTACCAGCTGAATAGGCAATAAAGTGCCACAACGGATTATCCATGGGCTCAGAGAACATTCCCAAACTGGCTGCCACCAAGGGAACATTGTCAATAATTGCAGAACCAATTCCCAAAATAATCACTACTAAATCAGATACCTGGGTTCCTTCAAGTTCGGTGCCAATTAAGCCAACACTCTGTTTTAGGTTTTCTGCAAAGTTGAACAACAATCCAAGAGATTCCAGGGCCGCAACCGCCATCAAAATTCCAAGGAAGAATAGGATACTGGGCAATTCTATCTTGGTCAAGGCGCTGTGCACAGGACTGTGGTGAGCCCCTGCATCACTTTCAGGATCCACAGACGAAATGGTAATTTTGGAGCTACTGTAGATTTCTGCAAAAGTGGCCACAACGGCAAGTGACAACATCATTCCCACATAGGGTGGCAAATGCGTCACCGTTTTGAAAATGGGAACAAAAACAATCGCACCCAAACCTAGGTACAACATAGTGGCCCCAAATTTGGATTTGGCGGGAGTTGCTTCTTCCAAGTCTATTTCACCTCTAAATGCGGACATAAAGGAGGCGATAAAGGTAGGCACCAACATACAAACCAGTGAAGGCACCAATAAGTAGCCAATCAACTTAGCGGTGGTAACCTTGTTTCCAATCCAGAGCATGGTGGTGGTAACATCCCCAATGGGAGACCATGCCCCTCCAGCGTTCGCAGCGATTATGATCAAACCGGCATACCAAATTCTAACATTTCTGTCCCTAATAACCTTTTGAAGTATGGAAACCAAAACAATAGTGGCCGTAAGGTTGTCTATGATCGCGGAAAGAATGAAGGCCAAAAAGGCAAATATCCAAAGGATTTTACGTTTGCTCCTTGTCTTCACATAAGATTTAATGGTAGCGAATCCATCAAAATAATCAATGATTTCCACAATGGTCATGGCGCCTAATAGAAACACCAAGATCTCCGAGGTTTTACCTAAGTGATGTAAAAGGGTCTCTTCCAGCATGTGCATTTTATCCTCATGCCCCAGATCACCAAAACCATCCAATAAGGCATGCTTCCCGGAATCAAACCATGTGGTAAACCCATCAATTCCAAATGCCATCATGGCCCAGAGAATGGCCATCATGGCCAAAGCTGGTATCAGCTTGTCTATTTTAAGGTTGTGTTCCAGGGTAATAGCTAAATAGCCTAAGACAAATATGGCAATGAGGATGGTTTCCATAGTTAGTTGGTTTAAGAAGTTGAAACTGCCCCAGCTTTTCAGCCGAGCTTGTTGCTAAAGATATTCAAAATGGATTTTCCCACATAATCTTCGTTCCAGAAAATTAGATCAGCGTTTATTAGATTCAAAATCCCATTCATTGAATTAGGTTATTCTCATTTTAATGGGTTTTTTGATGAAAAATAACCATCTAAAAGCTATATTTGTATCCCTTTTTTAACTATTTCTCAATTTTATGGAATTTTCACTTTCTGAAGAACAACTGATGATACAGCAAGCGGCCAAGGATTTTGCCCAAAATGAGCTATTGCCCGGAATCATTGAACGGGATGATGCGCAAAAATTTCCATGGGAACTGGTTGAAAAAATGGCTGGCCTTGGATTTATGGGAATGATGGTGAATGAAAAATATGGAGGCAGTGGTCTTGATACCCTATCCTATGTTTTGGCTATGGAAGAATTGTCCAAAGTAGATGCTTCAGCTTCCGTCATGGTTTCGGTAAACAATTCATTGGTTTGCTGGGGACTCGAAACTTTTGGCACGGAAGCACAAAAAGAAAAGTATCTTACCCGCTTGGCCTCTGGTGAGGTCATCGGCGCATTTTGTCTTTCGGAGCCGGAAGCAGGTTCAGATGCAACCTCGCAAAAAACAACAGCCATAGATAAAGGAGACCATTACATATTAAATGGCACCAAAAATTGGATTACCAATGGAAGTTCTGCCGAATTCTATTTGGTGATTGCCCAAACAGATGCCGATAAGGGTCACCGTGGCATCAATGCTTTAATTGTGGAAAAGGGAATGGACGGTTTTGAGATTGGCCCAAAAGAAAACAAATTGGGTATTCGAGGAAGTGACACCCATTCTTTGATCTTCAACGATGTGAAAGTTCCAAAAGAGAATCGAATCGGTGAAGATGGATTTGGGTTCAAATTCGCCATGAAGACCCTTTCAGGTGGTCGGATTGGGATCGCGGCACAAGCCTTGGGTATTGCAGCTGGGGCCTATGAGCTTTCCAAAAAATACGCCAAAGAACGAAAAGCCTTTGGTACTGAGATTGCCAATCACCAAGCCATAGCCTTTAAACTTGCAGATATGCACACCAAAATACAGGCAGCCCGCTATTTGGTTTACCAAGCAGCTTGCGATAAAGATTCGGGGAAGGACTACTCCTTATCCGGTGCAATGGCTAAGTTATATGCCTCGGAGGTTGCCATGGAAACTGCAGTAGAGGCCGTTCAAATACACGGTGGGAATGGATTTGTAAAGGAATACCATGTAGAGCGACTTATGCGCGATGCCAAAATCACCCAAATCTATGAAGGGACTTCCGAGATTCAGAAAATGGTAATCTCCAGAAGTATCCTAAAAGATTAAATTTTCAATTCTTCCATTTAAGTCACCCCCTCTTTTTTAGGGGGTCATATGTAAAAACCTGATAATTGTCATGTTTCACCCCTCTGCATTGGTGTTCAGTAGTTGAACATTATTAGGCATCGCTCTTAACACCCCCTTGATTTCAGCTAAACTATGCTTAGGCCTTCCCTAAAATTGAGATTATCATAATTATCGATTCCCCAAATTTTTAATTTGCATAATTTTTAAAGCATTTACACAAACGTTGATGAATTAGTTGCATTTGCTTGAAAACCATGCCTTTTCTTTATCAAAAATGATATTTTTGAACAAATACCATAATGATGAGGAAGTTGGAAAAACAAGGGTTATACCTGCCTGAATTTGAGCATGACAATTGTGGCGCAGGTTTTATTTGCAGTCTAAAAGGAAAGAAATCAAACGACATAATTCACAAGGCACTCGAGATCCTGGATAAATTGGAACACAGAGGTGCTGTAAGTGCGGATGGAAAAACCGGGGATGGTGCAGGTATTCTTATTGATATTCCCCACGACTTTTTTACCGAGGTATGCCCCTTTGAGCTTCCCAAAGCAGGAGAGTATGCCGTGAGCAATGTCTTTCTACCGCAAAAGGAAAATCAACGTGATTTTTGCATAGCGACACTAGAGGAAAACATCAAAAAGCAGGGATTGCAACTGTTGGGATGGAGGGATGTTCCTGTGAACCGATCTGTGCCCGGAAGAATTGCAGCGGAGACAGAACCTTTCGTAAAACAAGTGTTTATAGGTAAAGTTGATGATTTGGATGATTTCCAGTTCAATTTGAAACTTTTCATCGCACGAAAGGTAACCGAGCACACCATAATCAAAAGCAAATTATCCCAAAGTCAGTTCTTCTATCTGCCAAGCCTTTCCACAAAAATTATCATTTTCAAGGGATTGTTGGTTCCGCAAGATATCAGTAGATACTATCAGGATTTGTTGGATTCTAGGGTTGTTACCCGCTTGGCTTTGGTACACCAAAGGTTTTCCACCAATACGTTTCCAACTTGGGATTTGGCACAGCCTTTCAGATATATGTGTCACAATGGGGAAATCAACACGCTAAGAGGCAACGTCTCCAGAATGCGATCACGTCAGGAGTTATTGGAAAGTGATTGGTTTGGAGATGAAATAAAAAATATCCTCCCAGTAGTGTTACCTGGAAAATCCGACTCCGCTAGTATGGACATGGTTGTTGAACTACTATTGATGACAGGTCGCTCTTTGCCCGAAGTTATGATGATGTTGGTACCCGAAGCTTGGGAGAAGAATACCGAAATGTCCGAGTCTAAAAGAGCCTTCTACGAATACAACTCTTGTTTGATGGAACCTTGGGACGGACCTGCTTCCATTCCCTTCACTGATGGAAATTATATTGGGGCAGTTTTAGACCGAAATGGACTGCGCCCATCAAGATATTCGGTGACCAAAAAAGGATATGTAATCATGTCCTCTGAGACCGGGGTGGTGGATTTACAGCCTGAGGATATTGAATTCCATGGAAGACTGGAACCTGGTAAAATGTTCTTGGTGAACATGGAAGAAGGACGTATCGTTAATGACGAGGAAATAAAAGAAGCCATTGCCAAAAGGCATCCGTACCAAAAATGGTTAAAAAATAATCTGGTACACCTAAAAGATATTCCATATAATGACTGTCCTGTTTTTTATGGCGAGTTTCCATTGGAAACCCGAAGGGCAGCTTTTGGCTATACCTTAGAGGACATCAACACCATTATTCTTCCCATGGCCAAAAATGGGAAGGAACCGATTGGCTCAATGGGCTCCGACACCCCTATCGCGGTACTGTCCGAACGCCCACAGCTGATTTACAACTACTTCAAGCAGTTATTTGCGCAGGTGACCAATCCACCTTTGGATGGAATTAGGGAAGAATTGATTACCGATATCAGTCTTACCCTAGGTAGTGATCAAAATCTGTTTGAAATCAATGAGCTGCACTGCCGTAAACTAAAAATCCAAAATCCCGTAATCTCCAAAGAGGATTTGGATAAAATAAAAAATTATGACGCCAGTCCCGATTATAAGGTAGTTTCCATTTCCATCTTGTATGAAATTGCCAAGGGACACAATGGAATTGAAGAGGCTTTGGATTCCGTTCTGCTGCAAGCCTCAGATGCCATTGACGAAGGCACCAACATTATTATTTTATCAGACAGGATGGTTAGCTCGGAAATGGCGGCCATTCCCGCACTCCTGGCCTGTTCTTATGTAAACAGCGGTTTAAGCCGAATGGGCAAGCGTTCTAAACTGAGCATCATAGTGGAATCTGCTGAACCCAGGGAGGTTCATCATTTTGCCCTGCTTTTCGGTTTTGGTGCAAGTGCCATCAACCCCTACTTGGTCAATGAGATCATAGGAGAACAAATTGAAGAAAACGACATTACGGAATACACCTTTGAGGAAGCCATCCATAACTATAACAAGGCCATTGGAAAAGGCATTCTAAAAGTGATGAACAAAATTGGAATCTCCACATTGAATTCCTATCGCGGCTCGCAGTTGTTCGAGTGCATTGGAATCAATACCAAAGTAGTGGGCAAATATTTTCCAAATACCCCCACAAGAATCCAGGGTATAGGATTATATGAGATTGAAAAGGAGGTTGCCAAGCGCCATAAAAAGGCATTCAAAAATCAGGAATTAGCGGCCAATCTGGATATTGAGATTGGTGGAGAGTACCGTTGGAGACGGGATGGTGAAAAGCACATGTTCAATCCATTGACCATCGCCAAACTTCAAAAATCGGTACGCAATAACGAGCCGGAGACTTATAAAGAGTATTCCGAGTTGGTGAATGAGCAGTCCAAAAACTTAATGACCATCCGGGGATTGTTCGAGTTTTCGAACTACGACCCCATTCCAATTGAGGAGGTGGAACCTTGGACTGAAATCGTAAAACGTTTCAAAACAGGGGCCATGTCTTATGGAAGCATTAGCAAGGAAGCCCATGAAAATCTAGCGATTGCCATGAACCGTATCGGAGGAAAAAGCAATTCGGGAGAAGGCGGTGAGGATTCGGCTCGTTTCTATAAAAATCAAACAGGGGATTGGAAGAACAGTGCCATTAAACAGGTGGCCTCAGGTAGGTTCGGCGTCACCTCCAACTATTTGACCAACGCTCAGGAAATCCAAATTAAAATGGCACAGGGGGCCAAACCAGGTGAAGGTGGGCAATTGCCAGGACCTAAAGTGAATCCTGCTATCGCCAAAACCAGGAATTCCACTCCATATGTTGGGCTTATTTCACCTCCTCCCCATCACGATATTTATTCCATTGAGGATTTGTCCCAGTTAATTTACGACCTTAAATCTGCCAATAAAGATGCCCGAATTAACGTGAAATTGGTTTCCGAAGTTGGGGTAGGAACCGTTGCTGCTGGGGTTTCCAAGGCGAAAGCGGATGTTATTCTTATTTCAGGTTTTGATGGCGGAACGGGTGCTTCACCCTTGACTTCCCTAAAACATGCAGGACTTCCTTGGGAGTTGGGTATCGCGGAAGCACAACAAACGTTGGTTTTGAACGACCTTCGAAATCGGATTGTGTTGGAATGTGATGGCCAACTAAAAACAGGAAGGGATGTTGCCGTAGCCTGTCTTTTGGGAGCTGAAGAGTTTGGTTTTGCCACAGCCCCATTGGTAGCATCAGGATGTATTATGATGCGCGTATGCCACCTGAATACATGTCCCGTGGGAATTGCCACGCAAAACCCGGAATTACGCAAAAAATTCAAAGGGAAGCCTGAACATGTAGTCAACTATATGTATTTCGTAGCCCAAGAATTACGGGAAATTATGGCCAAACTTGGGTTTAGGACCGTGGACGAAATGGTGGGTCAAGTACAAAAACTGGACAGAAAAAAGGCCATTGAGCACTACAAGGCTGCGGGGATAGACCTTACGCCGATTCTTTATCAGGTTGATGTGCCGAAAGGAACAAAATTCCATAACACCCAAAAGCAGGTACATGGTATTGAAGATTCCATTGAATTTGACATCATTGCCCAAGCGCACCCTGCCTTGTTTAGAAAAGAGAAAACCGTTTTGGATTTCCCAATTTATAACACCAACAGGGCGGTAGGAGCCATTATCAGTAACGAGATTTCCAAAATCTATGGGGCTGAGGGACTTCCTGAGAATACACTCAAAATCAACTTTACTGGTTCTGCTGGACAAAGTTTTGGAGCTTTTGCCACAAAGGGACTCACTATGGTGGTCAATGGCAACACCAATGACTATCTAGGAAAGGGACTCTCCGGCGCTAAATTGATCATTAAAGTCCCGGACAAGTCAACCTTGAAACCTGAGGAAAATATCATAACTGGAAACGTAACCTTATACGGAGCCACCTCAGGAGAAGCCTATATTAATGGAAAGGCCGGGGAGCGTTTCTGTGTTCGAAATTCTGGAGCCAAAGCGGTTGTGGAAGGTATTGGAGATCATGGATGTGAATATATGACTGGTGGAGTTGCCGTTATTTTGGGATCCGTTGGAAGAAACTTTGGCGCGGGAATGAGTGGAGGAATCGCCTACATATTGGATACGGATGGAACGTTTGAACAGCGATGCAATGGTGAGACGCTCAACCTATTGGATGTAGAAGAAGACAATGATATCAAGCAATTGAAAGAGCTCATTGAAAACCATTACAATGCCACCTTAAGCCCACTGGCGCAAGAAATCTTGGAGGATTGGGAAAAGTATCTCCCAAAATTCATCAAAGTTTTCCCAGAAGAATATCGACAAGCATTGATCAGATTGGAAAAAGAAAAATTACAAACCTTATAATTTGAGCCATGGGAAAGACGACTGGATTTATGGAATTTGATAGGAAAGATGAAGGCTATGCCCCTGTCAAAGAGCGAATCAAAAACTATAAGGAATTCACCATTCCGTTAAAGGAAAAGGAACTTAAAGACCAAGGTGCACGTTGCATGGACTGCGGTATCCCATTTTGCCACAGCGGATGTCCTCTTGGAAATCTCATTCCTGATTTTAACGATGCCGTTTACCAAGGAAAATGGGAAAAGGCCACAAAGATTCTTCATTCAACGAACAATTTTCCGGAATTTACAGGTAGGCTATGCCCTGCTCCCTGTGAGGAAGCCTGTGTTTTGGGTATTAACGAGGATCCTGTTTCTATTGAAAATATTGAAAAAAATATTGTGGAGACGGCCTTTAAAAATGGTTGGATCATCCCAGAGCCTCCCACAACCAGAACAGATAAAAAAGTTGCGGTTGTAGGATCGGGACCGGCCGGTTTGGCCGCCGCCCAACAACTAAATAGGGCTGGGCATACCGTTACGGTATTTGAAAGGGATGAAAAAGTAGGTGGATTGCTTCGTTATGGAATTCCTGATTTCAAGATGGAGAAACATATTATTGACCGAAGATTGGAAGTGATGGAAGCCGAAGGAATCTTTTTCAAAACTGGAGTCCATGTCGGTGTAGATGTTTCGGCTTCACAACTTCGCGACGATTATGATGCCATTGTACTCTGCGGAGGGGCAACTGTTAGAAGAGGACTTCCCATTCCTGGGGCAGACTTGAAAGGTGTTGTCCAGGCTATGGATTTTCTGCCACAAAACAACAGAAAAGTGGATGGTATTCCGTACAAAGGAGAAGAATTGTCAGCTGAAGGGAAAAAGGTAATCGTCATTGGAGGTGGAGATACCGGTTCTGACTGCATTGGAACTTCCATAAGACATGGGGCAGTTTCGGTAACCAATTTTGAGATTATGCCCAAATCCACTCCAGAACGTCCAGAGGGTCAACCTTGGCCGTTTTGGCCCATGCGACTTCGTACCAGTACTTCGCACAAAGAAGGGGCGGATCGTGTTTTCAGTATTTCAACCAAGAAATTTGTTGGAGATAAAAATGGAAACCTTAACGGTTTGGTCACTGCTGAAGTGGTTTGGGAAAAAGTACCCGGACAACGACCCGTTTTAAAGGAAGTTGAGGGCACAGAAAAGGAATGGGAATGCGATTTGGCTTTACTGGCTCTAGGATTTACCGGTTCTGAGACCACTATAGCCGATGAGCTAGGACTGGAACTTGACCCAAGGACCAACATCAATGCTTCGGCCAAAGATTATAAAACCAATGTGCCAGGTGTATTTGTTGCAGGGGACCAAAGAAGAGGACAATCCCTTATTGTTTGGGCCATTTCTGAAGGCAGACAGGCAGCACATCACGTGGACAGCTTTCTAATGGGAGACTCCAATCTCCCACTAAAGGGAGATGGCGATCTACCAAGGGTCTAAATTTAACAATAACCAACCAGACCCTAAAGCTCTCTGTTCTTTGAACAGGGGGCTTTTTTTATGGAATTCTGAAATGATACGTCTCTTTTTTGGGAATATGAA
>NZ_OZ244124.1:412500-2652500 GCF_965215805.1 Flagellimonas sp.
CGGCTGCGCACCAGAAGTGCTTAACCTCGCTAACAAAAGTAACTCGTAGGCTCATTATGCAAAAGGCACGCCGTCACATGTAAACATGCTCCGACCGCTTGTAGGCGTATGGTTTCAGGGTCTCTTTCACTCCGTTATTCACGGTTCTTTTCACCTTTCCCTCACGGTACTGGTCCACTATCGGTCTCCCAGGAGTATTTAGCCTTGGCGGATGGTCCCGCCGGATTCACACAGGGTTTCACGTGCCCCGCGCTACTCAGGATACCACTATCTTTAATGCGACTTGCCCGTACGGGACTGTCACCCCTCTCGTGCAGCTTTCCAACTGCTTCCGGTTGATCGCACAAAGAACATCGTGGTCCTACAACCCCAACATTGCCGAAACAACATTGGTTTGGGCTTCTCCGCTTTCGCTCGCCACTACTAACGGAATCACTCTTGTTTTCTCTTCCTCCGCCTACTTAGATGTTTCAGTTCAGCGGGTTAGCTTCCCGATAAATCGGGATGACTGGCCTTCAACCAGCCGGGTTGCCCCATTCGGACATCCGCGGATCAATTCTCGTGTGCAGATCCCCGCGGCTTTTCGCAGCTTATCACGTCCTTCGTCGCCTCTGGGAGCCTAGGCATCCCCCATACGCCCTTCTCTTGCTTGTCGCACCTCCCGGCATAAAGCCGGGAAATGCCCTCGTAATCCTTATATATTCTATTCTACTTCGTGTTTCTTCTTCGACTTCGCAACAACGGGACAAATTCCCATCGCGCTCCGTCCCAATATGTCAATGAACGTTCACCCCAAACTTGATTCGGGGCCTCTTCAGTGAAGGACCGATGTTCGTCGGTGCCCTACCAAAGAGGTACCCAGTCAAGCCGGGCACAAGTGGAGAATACCGGAGTCGAACCGGTGACCTCCTGCGTGCAAGGCAGGCGCTCTAGCCAGCTGAGCTAATTCCCCATATACTAGTCGTTAGTACATAGTAGTTAGTAGTTAGTCCATAACTACCGCCCAACTTCCAGAATTTCCTATTCAATACTCAATGAACTTCGTACTTCCGGCTTACGCCTTCGTACCTTCAGTAGTCTCAGGCAGACTTGCTTCGACTGCGCTCAGCACAGGCTCCTCGTCCCTCTTCGACAACTTTGTAGTCTCAGGCAGACTCGAACTGCCGACCTCTACATTATCAGTGTAGCGCTCTAACCAGCTGAGCTATGAGACTGTTTGGCCTAAATCCGCCAGTATGATGGCATATCGCAAGACAGCTTAAAGAAAAACAAGGAAAACACCCGATGCCGGACCTGGACCTCCGGTCGTCTTTCTCTAGAAAGGAGGTGTTCCAGCCGCACCTTCCGGTACGGCTACCTTGTTACGACTTAGCCCTAGTTACCGATTTTGCCCTAGGCCGCTCCTCTCGGTGACGGACTTCAGGCACTCCCGGCTTCCATGGCTTGACGGGCGGTGTGTACAAGGCCCGGGAACGTATTCACCGGATCATGGCTGATATCCGATTACTAGCGATTCCAGCTTCACGGGGTCGAGTTGCAGACCCCGATCCGAACTGTGACCGGCTTTGTAGATCCGCGCCCCCTTACGGGGTGGCTTCCCTCTGTACCGGCCATTGTAGCACGTGTGTGGCCCAGGACGTAAGGGCCGTGATGATTTGACGTCGTCCCCACCTTCCTCACGGTTTGCACCGGCAGTCCCGTTAGAGTCCCCGACTTGAATCGCTGGCAACTAACGGTAGGGGTTGCGCTCGTTATAGGACTTAACCTGACACCTCACGGCACGAGCTGACGACAACCATGCAGCACCTTGTAACGAGTCCGAAGAAAAGCCTATCTCTAAGCCTGTCCCGTTACATTTAAGCCCTGGTAAGGTTCCTCGCGTATCATCGAATTAAACCACATGCTCCACCGCTTGTGCGGGCCCCCGTCAATTCCTTTGAGTTTCATTCTTGCGAACGTACTCCCCAGGTGGGATACTTATCACTTTCGCTTGGCCGCCGAGTCCGAAGACCCGACAGCTAGTATCCATCGTTTACGGCGTGGACTACCGGGGTATCTAATCCCGTTCGCTACCCACGCTTTCGTCCATCAGCGTCAGTACGTTGTTGGTTACCTGCCTTCGCGATCGGTGTTCTATGTGATATCTATGCATTTCACCGCTACACCACATGTTCCGGCAACCCCACAACGACTCAAGACCGCCAGTATCAAAGGCAGTTCTACGGTTGAGCCGCAGACTTTCACCCCTGACTTAACGGCCCGCCTACGGACCCTTTAAACCCAATGATTCCGGATAACGCTCGGACCCTCCGTATTACCGCGGCTGCTGGCACGGAGTTAGCCGGTCCTTATTCTCATGGTACCGTCAGCTATCTACACGTAGATAGGTTTCTTCCCATGTAAAAGCAGTTTACAACCCATAGGGCAGTCATCCTGCACGCGGCATGGCTGGATCAGTCTTCCGACCATTGTCCAATATTCCTCACTGCTGCCTCCCGTAGGAGTCTGGTCCGTGTCTCAGTACCAGTGTGGGGGATCCCCCTCTCAGGGCCCCTAACCATCGTTGCCTTGGTAAGCCGTTACCTCACCAACAAGCTAATGGTACGCATGGCCATCCCTGTCCGATAAATCTTTAATCAAAGTATCATGCGATACCTCGATACCATGGGGCATTAATCCAAATTTCTCTGGGCTATTCCCCTGACAGGGGCAGGTTCCATACGCGTTCCGCACCCGTGCGCCGGTCGTCAGCAAAAAAGCAAGCTTCTTCCTGTTACCCCTCGACTTGCATGTGTTAGGCCTGCCGCTAGCGTTCATCCTGAGCCAGGATCAAACTCTTCATTGTAAAAAGTTAAATAATGTAAACTCCCAAACAATCCAAGTAACTGACATCAAAATGGTTCCTCGTTATTCTTTAATTACGCTGTCTTTACAATATGTCCAATGAACTTCTAAATACCAGGGCAAAAAAACAGGCCCGAAGACCCTTTCCAAAACCCTGAAAACAACCCAGCCTTATCAGCTAAGCGGGTGCAAATATAAACAGCTTATTTTTACTCAGCAAATAGTTTCGGCTATATTTTTTGTCAAAAAAATGAATGATTTTGTAACCTGCTGTTTTTCAACAATGAATTATCCGATAATTCTTCCAACTTTATGAAAAGAAATTCCAAACCAAACCAAAACGGATTACAAAATCACGGTATGGGTAATTTGGAGCCGAGTAATAATTAGGTTCCGAAGTAAATAAGGTATTAAAGTGTTCCGCCTTCAGATAAATCCTTGTTTGTCTAACTTTTGCATTAATAAAGAAGTCCAGCAGCGGGTAACCTCCAAACTCCTCATTGTTTTGAATATAAAACTCCCCTAACAGTGGATTGTACGCATTCATATTATAGGACGTAAAATATTTAAACGTTACGCCTGTTTGCAAGAACATTGCTTTTTTAAATACATCCTTAGAGAAATACAAGGTGTTCCTTGTCAATACTTGAGGCAAATTAATTACGTTGTTGTCCTGCGTTACATTTTGATACAAGACCGTATTGGCCAACGCCCACCTTCTCCATTTAACCTCCTTGAAATATTTTACACGCAAATGATTTATAGTGGAGGCTTCCTGAAATGGTTTCACAAAAGCGGTTTCCTCCCCATTATCAATTTGTTCTTGCGTTGCAGTAGACTGGAAATAGGTATAATTATCAATGGCACTGTACTCTGCTTCCAAATGGCCCAAAAGCTTTGAGTCAATCCCAAAACTTATGTTCTGAATTTGTTGTTTGTCAAACGTAGCGGTGTTTTGCCAATTGTAATTCCTATAATCGCTCTGGTACAACAAATAATTGAAATCAGGCATTCTGGATGAAGCATGAATCCCCCCTGTTATCCTATAGTTGTCATTAATTTGATACTCCACTTTGGCATTAAAGGCATTTCCAGCCAATTCTCCAGATATATTATAATTCAGATCGCCACTCAACCTCAACCTTCCCAAATCCTTGAGATAGGTTCCTCCAACACTTATCTCCTCTCCTTCCAATTTATTTTGAATAATGCCTGAATCCGTTTCCAAAATGCTATTGAAGAAGTAGTTGTAGTTATACAAGCTCACCATTCCTGTAAGCTTTCCCAAAATGCGGTTTGAAAACTGAGCTGATGCTTTATTGAACATTGTCTTTAATCGAGCCCGATCCTCAATTGGTGTTACAAAAGGGTCACTTCCAAAAGCACTGTTCTGGGAAGATTGGGTAAAGTCATAAAACTTGGTTTCATAAGTAAACTCATGGCCCAAAGTCAAGCTAGTTGGCAATCCTTTTGTAGAATCCTTTTTTACATTGAACAGTTTCCACTGGTGATCAAAATAGTACCGCTTACCCAATATTCTATTGTTCGCATTGGTGTATACAACATCTATTCGGGACCGATCGGAAAAGTCATCGGTTTCCGTACTCTCAAACTGCTCCCTAAGCAATAGTCCTCCATTTTCCTCAGATTCCAAATCTTGGGCTGTAATATGGCCACGAATGGTATAATTGTTCTTCTTGTTCACATAGTTAAAGGTTGTTCTGAAGTTGCCCGATTGGGTTTGATCAAACCTATATTTTCCCAAAGACCTAAAGCCCTTATAGGCTACGGAAGCACTAAACTGTTTTGAAAGATTGAAGGCCAACAAAGCATCCAACAACTGCCCCTGCTCCAAGGTTGTCTTGAACATGAGCTCCGTCATTGGTGTGGGGACATGATAATAATTAATGTCCTCCACTTCCATATAATTGGCATGGCGAGCGGTTGCCCCGAGAAGTGGGTAGTACGAATTCTTGGAGAACGTCCTTCCCAAAACATTATAAGGACGGCCAATGTTCTCAAAGGGCATTACTTCAAAATCATCCTTTCGCAGATAATTGTATTTGTACTCCTTTCTTATGGTCAAGGTAGTATCCAAAATGGTCGTATCCCTTGCATAGGAAATGATCTTGTAATCTTCAATACGAACCGTGTCCTCCACCAATTCAGGTATCCTAGGCCTATTCAGCATTGGTTTTTTCTTGGCCGGTTTCTTTTTGGCCAGGGAATCCAGCTTCTTGGGTTTTTTAACTGAATCCCTTTCCATGGTAATGGAATCCAGCTTCTTCATTTTCGAAATTGAATCCAGTTTTGCAGGAATTGAATCCGATTTTTTCGCCAAGGAAATGGAATCCAACTTAACAGTCAAAGAATCCAATTTTTGAATTTTGGAAATGGAATCCTGCTTTATAGGCAGGGAGTCTATCTTTTTTGGTGGTGGAACGGAATCCTGTTGGGCAAACAAGGACAGATTCACAACAAAGAGTAGGGCAAAAAATACAAATCTCATTCCGTACTATTGGTCAGGCAAAGGTATATGTTTTGTTTCTAAAGAAATGTGAAAGTTTAGTTGTAGAAAAACTAAGGTTTTTTTTTAGGGCATTTCTTCTTAGTTTTCAACAGTCCAACATGACGAGTGCCATTTTTAACCATGCTCAAAAACCATTATAAATTTATAAATGAAGCCGGTACCGATGAAGCAGGTAGAGGTTGTTTGGCCGGGCCCGTGACGGCAGGAGCTATCATCTTACCCGAGGATTTTCGAAATGGCATATTGAACGATTCCAAACAACTTACGGAACTAAAAAGGGAACAGCTGAGACCTATTTTGGAAAGTGAGGCCGTTTCCTATTCGGTTTGTCATGTTTTTGAAGAGGAAATTGATAGCATCAATATTTTGAACGCCTCCATTTTGGCCATGCACCGTGCACTTGACGGATTACAAACCACACCAAGCTTTATTTTGGTAGATGGAAACAGGTTTAAACCGTATTTGGAAATTGGCCATGAATGCATCATCAAAGGTGATGGAAAATTCATGAGTATAGCGGCCGCCTCCGTGTTGGCCAAAACCTATAGGGATGAGTTTATGGCAAAAATCCATGAAGAGTACCCCATGTACAATTGGAAAAAGAACAAAGGATACCCTACCAAGGAACATCGCGACGCCATAAGAGAATTTGGCCTCACCAAATACCACAGAAAAAGCTTCAGACAGCTTCCGGAACAATTGACTCTGGACTTCTAAAAACCTAAATTTGTTCCAAACTTCAAAAATGAAACATAAGGCACTACTCTATTTGCTTGCTTCATTTCTTCTTTGCTGCAAGCCTGAAGTGCAATCAACCGATTCCTTGTTGAGTCATTTATTGCCCAACGCCAGTCTGATCATCAAGATCAATAACCTCTCCAATTTTAAAAGCGAACTGAAAAACAGCGCATTTTTGGAAAAAACCAAGGGTTTTGGCATTCACCAAGACTTGGAAAAGAAACTTAAGGGACTCAACCACCTTAGCACTGATGCTGAATGTTTGGCAGCCTTTTACGAAGTGGGAAAGAACAATCATGAGTTTGTTTTTACCTTGAAACGGAATGCCACAAGCTTTTCGGCGGACAGCATTGGTGACCGCACGGTGGAGACCTTGACCTATCAAAACAAAAACATCACCAAGTATACACAGGGTGACCAAGCCATATTCAGTCTTCTACTAGACGATGTTTTGCATCTAAGCTCTTCCCAAATACTGATAGAAAATATAGCTAGAACCCCAAATCCCAATACGGCAAGTGGGGTACTTAAACGATTGTACAGCACATCGGCTCCATCCAAATCCGCAACATTTTTTGTTCATTTGGACGAACCCTCAGCAATGCCCTCAGCCCAAATCAAGGAGGGGCAAAACCGTACACAGTCCTTTTCGGATTGGTTGTCTCTGGATTTTTCGGCCAACTCGGATCAAATTAGCCTTAGTGGGGTAGCTTTGGCTTCCGATTCCACTAAAAATTTCATCAATCTATTTAAGGGTACCAGTCCATTGGCCAATAAGGCCCAGCTTTTTTCTCCGCAAAACACACAGGCCTTGGTTTCCTACACTTTTGATGACTATTCCGTCTTTGCCAAAAATCAGAATGAGTATCTAAATAGAGTGAAGCCCACCGATTCGTTATTCAATACTATTGAGGAACTGGGCATTATCAGGGTAAACAATGACAAGGTTGTACTTCTCAATTCTTTCGGCACAGAAAGTATTTCTGAATTTCTAAACAATGACAAAACCGACACTTCCAATTATCAAGGGAGTGAGATTCTGTCCTTAAAGTCCAAGGATTTCTTAACCGAAGGATTTAATCCATTGCTAACAGGATTTGAATCCAATTTTTGCACCATTCTCGAGAATACTTTTGTCTTTTCTGAGAAAAAGGAAGCACTGCAAACCGTATTGAGCAATTATAAAAGCAGTGCCACTTTTGGCAATACAGCTGCATTTAAGACAGCCGCCGAAACCCTAGCTAACGAATCCAGCATTCTGTTTGTCTCCAATGCCTCTGGAGTGGATTATTTTGCCGAAAAGGATTTGGTGCCAGCGGTGAGTGATGCGTTCAAGGCCTCCAACTTTAAGGATCATACTTTTGCAGCCCAGTTTGTATCGGACAATGGATTTTCCCATGCCAATATTAGTATTGGCAAGATTGCCAAAACCGTTACTTCAAAATCTGTCACACCGCTGTTCACTTTGGAACTGGATACCGATTTGGCCATTAACCCACAGTTTGTTAAAAACCATCGTACCAACAAACAAGAAGTTGTAGTACAGGATCAAAATAACGTATTGCACCTTATTTCCACAGATGGGAAAGTACTTTGGAAAAAGCAGTTGGAGGGGAGAATCCAAGGCAAGATCCATCAAGTGGACATCTACAAAAATGGTAGGTTGCAGTTGGCCTTTTGCACCAGCAACGAATTTATGATCGTGGACAGAAATGGGGAAGATGTACCTCCCTTCAAAATGAAATACGAAGGAGGAAATTTGAACCCACTTGCCGTTTTTGACTATGAAGGACAGAAGGACTATAGATTTGTCGTTACCCAAGGGGAAAAGGTTTTTATGTACAACAATCGGGGCAACATAGTGGATGGCTTCACCTATACCCGCGCGCAAAGTCCCATTTTATCTGCACCCAACCATTTTAGAATGGGGAATAAGGACTATCTCGTTTTTCAGTTGGAGGACAAAACGTTAAAAATCCTTCACCGATCAGGGGGAGACCGCATCAAAGTGCCCGAAAAAATCGATTTCTCCAACAACGGTGTCTTTTTATATAAGAATAAGTTTTCCGTCACCAATAAAAAAGGAGTACTTCACCAAATAGATGCGAGGGGAAAACTCACCAGCACCAATTTTAACCTAAGTCAGGATCATGGAATGTACACCACCAGTAAAACCTTGGTGTTCATGGATGATAACGTACTTACCATCAAAGGAAAAAAGGTGGAGCTGGAGCTTGGTGTATATACCCAACCGAAGATTTTCTACATCTATGACAAGATTTATGTGAGTGTAACCGACATCCAAAGTCAAAAAATCTATCTTTTTGACAGCCAGGCCAAATCCATTCCCAACTTCCCTGTTTTTGGAAACTCCCTCATTGATATGGTGGATATGGACAACGACAAGCGGTTGGAGCTCGTGGCCAAGGATCAAGAAAATTCCATAATTGTCTATAGGATCAATTAAAGCCCTCAATTGCAGCTTATACATAAGTTGGAACAGATCACACATCTTGTTCTCATTTGCGGGGATAACTTTTGTAGTTTTCTAGTGGATCTTTTAACTTAAAAGACACACTATCAAAACACTATAGCAATGAAAACCTCATCCCCTGGCAAAATCCTATTGGGTTTTGTCCTCGTATTTGGGTTTTGTCTAAGCGGCAATGCCCAATTATTAAAAAAACTTGGTAAACGAGCAGAAAGAGCTGCTGAACGTACCATAGAACGACGCGTTGATAAAGAAGCCTCAGAAAAAACAGATCAGGTTCTGGATAGTATTTTGGAGCCGGGCTCTGGAGGAAACAAACAAGGCCCAAACACCCCGCCCAGTCCAACCGGAAATGAGCCCAATGCCCAAGGCGGGCAGTCTGGAGGGCCAACTAGTTCATCTGGCCCTAAAACCATAGAGGTCTACAGCAAGTTCGATTATGTGCCTGGTGACAAACAAATGTTCTTCGATGATTTTGGCAATGATTTTATTGGGGACTTCCCCTCTAAATGGAACACCAATGCAGGCGGTGAAATCGTAACTCTGGGAGATTCACCACAAAAATGGTTGGAACTTAAATCAGGCTTCAACATTTATTACATACCCAATGTTCCGCAACTACCGGAAGAGTATACCATTGAGTTTGACTTGGCCGCAGTAGGTCTGGATAGACAAACCTCCTCCCAAGCAAAGGTGGCCATAACCCTAAGTAATGATGATGCATTCAAACCTGGAAGCAACAATGCCTATGCAGAAATTCCATTCTGTCAGTATGCCGCCATTGGAGTTACGGTGCAGAACAATATCAACGGAAAAAGGGAAATAAGAAGCACGGTCAAGGCGGATCTTAGGGATGTGGTTCTGAACAATCCCCATGTTTCCATCGCCGTAAACAAACAGCGGTTTAGGTTATGGGTAAACGAGGTAAAATATATTGATGTTCCCAGATTGGTGGCGCCAGGAGCCGTGATTCACACCGTAAAATTTCTTGCCAACGGCTTTAAGGATGGAAAGGAAAAGGTTTTCATATCCAATCTTAAAGTTGCTGAGGGGGGCGTTGACCTTCGCAGAAAACTAATTGCAGAAGGTAAAATTTCCACCAATGGAATCTTGTTCGACACTGGATCAGCCAATATCAAACCTGAATCCATGGGTATTATTCGACAGATCTACCAAGTGATGCAGCAAGATGGATCTATCAACCTAAAAATTGTGGGGCATACGGATAGCGATGGCAGCGATGCAAACAACATGGCTCTGTCCAAAAAGCGCGCGGCATCGGTAAAAAATGCACTGGTATCCGTTTACGGAGTAAATGGTAACAGATTGACTGTGGATGGAAAAGGGGAATCTGAGCCCGTAGCCGACAATAACAGTCCGGATGGGAAAGCGCAAAACAGAAGAGTTGAATTTATAAGACAATAAAAAATCCCAATAATGAAAAATCTTTTTTTAGCTGCCATTTGCTTCGGATTAATGGCTCCAATGGCATCTGCCCAATCCAACTGTAGCAAGTATTATCCCATGGAGGAGGGTGTATCCATGACCTATACCTCTTTCAATAGAAAAGGAAAAGAGGATAGTACCGTGGAATACAAAGTTATTGATGTACAGGAAAGCAGCAGCGAAACCAAAGCAACCCTATCCATGGAGCTCAAGGCCAAAAAAGGGGGCGTATTCACTTCAAATTATGATTTGACATGTCGCGGCGATAAAGTTATCATCGACTTTGAGACCTTGATGAACCAACAAATGATGGGGCAATTTGGTGGCACCGAAGTAGACATTACCGGGCACGATATTGAATTGCCAAACAATTTAAGTGTGGGCCAAGAACTTGCAGATGCCTATGTGAACGTAAGTGGAAGTTTGGGTGGTGCTTTTAATGTAGACATGAAAGTGGAGCAAGTGAACCGGAAGGTGGAGAAAAAGGAAAATGTAACCACTCCTGCAGGCTCTTTTGATTGCTATGTGGTGTACAGCGATACCAAAACCAAAATGATGGTTGGAACCCAAACCTTTTCTTCAAGAATGTGGTTGGCTGAAGATGTTGGCATTGTAAAACAAGAAAGCTACAACCAAAACGGAAAGCTTATGGGCAGTATGCAGCTCACTAGCTTAAGTAGATAAAACCATTCAAGAACCAGAGCACTGCCATTTGAACCCTTTCAAGGGAAAATCCTAAACAACAAACACCATATGTAGCCACAAACAAAAATTAGAGAGATCATGAAACCACCAGTCGTAAAGAAAATTGTCAAACACCTGAAATTGCCAATTCTATTCCTGTGTGGTTTTTTTGTTTTTGAGACATCGGCCCAATACCGGGTAACAAAATGCTCTGATTTACCCAATAAACCCGTCATATATGGAGATGATGGCCCTGAAAATCTTTTGGCCGTATATCTTGAAGGGGATGAAGATTCCGATATAGGTGGCCTGGATTGTTGGGCATTTCACCATGAAAACGGTAAAGACTATGTGGTTACCCCTAGAAGCTGGTATCCCGATACCGGTGGGCCAAGAATGCGCTTGATCGAGGATGCTATGGCTGCCATTACCCAATCCAGAAGGACTTATGTGGAGTATGGAACCATGGACAAATCCCTCCACTACATCCTTAACGATGTCAACTACGGGACTACGTCAGGAGAGAAATTCTGGTTATACCAAGATGATGAATGTTGGATGCGTTCCGGGGTACCATCCCTTAGCGAGGAATCCCGAGAATCCAGAAAACAAATATTTGCCCATGAGATTGGCCATTGTTTTGTAGAGGAAAACGTGCCCAAAACAGCCAGTTTGGAAGAAGATTTGGATGCTTGGTGGGATGAAAGCGTAGCAGAGTTCTTGTCGTCGGAAGCTTATAAAACTGCCGACCAAGAGCACAGGTACGCAATGGCATATGACTTCAACCGTCTTTTCACACAGCCATACAGAGCTTATGTTCTGTGGTATTATTATGCAAAGGAAAATGGAAAAGCGTCCGTGGTGGAATTGATGAATGCCCTTACTGGGTTGAAGACCATTAAAGCCCGTATGAACTATTTGAAATCCATAGGATTTGATGAACTTTTCCACAACTTCCTCTTTGATTTTACCATGCGTTACCTCAAAGATTCCGGTACAAGTAACCCTATACCAGGTTCCGGTATGATTCCGGATTCGGATTTTGTTCTGGAGCCGGACAAAGAGAACATTAGCATCCCCAGAGGTATAAATTTTGGACAGCGGGAGGTGATCAACATTGAGGTTCCAACAGGCTTTAATGTTAAACTGCGTCCACCCATTGGCTCCGAAGGTACGTTCTATTCCTCGCTGATGCCTCCAATGGGCGGTGAAATCCGAAACTGGGATTCACCCGTTGAGCTATCAGGGAACTGTTTTTCTCCCATGGACGTAACGGTGATGATTTCGCATCTCGAAACCGAGGGAATAGGAGATCTGACCATTCCTTATGAACTCATCGCCAAAGCAGATTGTTGCAGCGGAACTGAGGGAACCTTGGACGGTTGCCTCATTGGAACGTGGGAAGTGGATGTGTCTACAATTTCGCATCTTATTGATTATGATGTCTCCGGTACATTGCGGTTGAAGTTTGATAACCTACCTATTGGTCATTTAAACGCCACTTTTGATCTTCGATTTGATTTTGACAACGGGGATTTCGATACGCACAAAGGAACGGTAAGCGCCTGTGTAATCCCCACTGGGAGAGGTGGCCCACTCAATTATTTTAAACTCTCGGGCGTTACCTTGGGGCCAGGTAATATTCATACCCATTTCTATTCACGAAGAGGAAAATATTTGGACCAAACGGACAACGTTATTGAAGGATTAAACAGATTCCAATTCAATTATACCACTTGCACCCCAGATATTTTAACGGTTCTATATATGGTTCAAATGAGCCGGGTACGATAACAATAACATTTTAGAATACAAATACTTGATTATGTTAAAGCTTAAATTTTCCACAATTCTTGTTCTTCTATTCTCAAGTTTCGGCATGCTAACTGCCCAGGACCTGGAGCTTGATGTCCATGTACTGCCCACATCCTTGCTGGGAGATCCTGCCGTATTTAATATCACGGTAAAAAACATGGGAGAGGAGGCAGTGCAAGGCGTAGAAGTTCAGGTGACCCTGAATTCTGGACTGGAATTATCCAGTTTCACGCCAAACAAATACGATTTTGACCCAATAACCGGTATTTGGAAGGTGGGCGAAGCGGTACCCTACAAAGGCAAGGTGTTAAGTTTAATTGCCAAATATGTTACAAAAGAAAACGCCATTGTCATAGCAGAGGTCACAAAAAGCGGAGCTCCCGATCCTGATAGTACTCCAGGAAATGGGGTAGACACCAATGGAAATGGTATTGTGGTAAATGACAAAGGTGATGAGGACGATGGGGACGCCGCGCAAAATGGTCCGTTCAACTAACCACTTTGGCTTGGCTTAGTTCTGCCTCAAAAAGATGTTCAAAGTGCTTTAACAGTTTACCCTTTACCTCATTCATGTCCACCGTTTTTTGACCTAGCTCCACATTTAAGGAGGTAACTGCTTTGTCCTTGATACCACAGGGAATCATGAGGTCAAAATACCCGAGATCGGCATTCACGTTCAAGGCAAAACCATGCATGGTCACCCATCTACTGGCTCGTACGCCCATGGCACAAATCTTTCGGGCAAAGGGAGTGCCTACATCCAGCCAAACCCCAGTTTCTCCTTCGGAGCGTTCACACTTTAATCCGTATTCTGCCAAAGTTAAAATCACCATTTCCTCCAAAAGTCGAAGGTACTTATGTATATCCGTAAAAAAGTTGTCCAGGTCTAAAATGGGATACCCCACAATTTGTCCAGGCCCATGATAAGTAATATCCCCTCCCCTATTGATCTTATAAAATGAAGCCTCTTTGGCCTTTAATTGGGCTTCGTTGACCAAAAGGTTGTCCATGTTCCCACTTTTGCCCAAAGTGTACACATGGGGATGTTCCACAAATAGAAAATGGTTCTGGGTGGGCTCTTGGGTGCCGTTTCTCCTATTTTGGATTTTTTGATCTACAATTTCTTGGAACAATTCTTCCTGATAATCCCAAGTTTCCTTGTAATCTTTGAGTCCCAGATCCTGAAGAATAACTTTCTTGTTCATCCTGCAAAGATACGAAGACCCTACACAGCAGTCTAATCCTCCAGCTCTACTTCCAAATCCAAGGAGGAAGGGTCCTTCATCAAATCCATAAATCCAACCTCGTAGAAAAGCGTTTTGCCATCGGCACTAAAAGTAGCACCTTCCACATTGGCGGATTTTACTCTCCGCGGGAAATGATATTTCAAAGTATATGTGGACCCGGAAAGGAACATTTCCGCTCCTTGCATACTGTCCAAACTTTGCTGAAAAAGTTCTTGATCTATGATTTTGGCCTTTCGGGTAAACGTGTTCTTGGCAAAGGAATAAGATACCTCAGTGGTAGGTTCCTCGGAACCTAAACCGCCAGGTTGCTCCTGTCCACTTCCTGGACCAAAGGAACTAGCCCCTTGGAAGGCATTGAAAGCATCGTTGACTTCCTCTATTTTTTTGAATTCACTGAAAAGATCAAATTTCATCACCTTTTCATCCGGGTTCATGACCATGTGCATTTTAAAAGGCTCCAATTTCTTCAGTTTTGCCTGTTCCTCAGGTGATAATTGCGAGATACTGTCCTTCTTTTCTTCCAATAGGTCCTTAAAGGAAATCAAGGAATCCACAGGTTTTTCATTGGATTTTTTCATTTCCTCCCCAGCCATTTCCATAAGTTCCGAGCCATCAAAATTGATGGACAACTTGCCCGTTCCGTCTTCGTTCAAAAAAATTTCTTCGGTAAAATTGCAAGAGGAGGTCAAGGCAAGTACAATGGCACAGGCCCAAAACTGGATTTTTTTCATGGAAGTGATTTTAGTTAGTGTTATTTAGGATGACCAGTGCCCCAATAACTCCTGGAACCCAGCCACAAAGGGTTAAAAGTAATACAATAACAAAAGACCCACAACCTTTTCCGATGACTGACAAAGGGGGAAAAATTATAGCCAATAAAACACGCCAGAAACTCATGATCTTGATTAATGATTGATGATACTTATAGGTAGCTTATTTACCCATTTTGTTACACAAAACCACTATTTTTAATTTCCATTAGACTTGTATGCGGGCATTTGCATTTTTTGTTTTTCTGTTGAGCAGCTTTGCTGTTGTGGGGCAATACCATTTTTCTGGAGAATTATCCAAGGAAAATTCGGGCAGTTGGGTCTATTTGTCCTTAGTTGAGGATTATCGCAAATCCTCAAGGGTGTATTTGGAGCAGATCATCAGAAAGGTAGCTGTGGATTCATTGGGCCAATTTAGTTTTGAGGGCAACAACCTTCTGGATGACAACAGGATATACCGAATTCATTTGGACGGATGTTCTGAAAATGCCAATGCGCAGCATTTTTTAGGACATTGCAACAGTAGCCAAAGTGTTCTGTTTATCGCCAACAACAGGGATACTTTGCATTTTCCCACCTCCTTTGGGAACCAGACGCTGTGCACCGTAAATTCCACCAATCCCAAATCAGTATTAATACTCGATATAGAAGCTTTGAAGGAGGAGATGGTTTTCGATTTCATGGAATTTAGGAGCGAGGCCAACCAAAAGCTTAACTCAGCTAAATGGTTTGGAAAGCTCCAAGACTTTGGGCAATCAGCTGAGGAGCCGCTCGCCGAACTTTATATCTATGATTTCCTTTCGGATAAAAGAAACGAAACCTATAACCATTACCTGTTGGACGTTTCTGAAAATAATTACTATGCTAATTTGCTAACCAGATTGAAGAGCCGCTATCCCAATACGGGCTTTACCAAGCAGTATGAAGCTGAAATTGTCTCGGATCAACATTTGGTCTCCTTCCGTAACGGTGATGCGTGGAGTTGGAAATGGGTTTTAACAGGCTTGCTGGCATTTTCCATTGGACTCAATATATATCTAGTGTTTCGAAGCCAGTCCAAAACCAAAAAGCAAAAACGGCAACTATTACAAAAACTCACTTCCCAAGAACAAAAAATAGTGAAATACATCCTCAATGACCGAAGCAACAAGGAGATTGCAGCCGAAATGTTTGTTAGCCTGAGCACAATCAAAACACACATCAACAATCTCTATAAAAAGTTGGACGTATCCTCCAGGCAGGAAGTGGTTGCCCGATTCAAAAAGTAAAAATCCACCCAGGGTCTAGACCCCAATTCCAACCCTTTCCCATAAAACCCAAGCAGTATTTAGGCCATTTTCGGAGCAACTTTAAATCCGAAAATCATGAAATGTACATTCTTAGCACTTCTATTGTTTTGTGCTGGAGTATTGAGCTCCCAAACCTTTAACGAAGAAGTCCAATTGGAAAATGGGAAGTCCTTTTTATTGGGCAAAATAACTATGGAAGGGCTACGAACCCAACCCTATAAGGACTGGTTCCAATCCGGGCATGAATCTTATGTTGTGGACAGTGCCCTAGTGGAGCTTTTTAAAACCTCTCTGCAGGATTGTCACCTTAAACTGTTTTTGGGCACCTGGTGCGGAGACAGCAAAAGGGAAGTGCCCCGTTTTCTGAAAATCCTTGAAACAGCAGGCTTTCCTATGGAAAATATCGATATTGTGGCCCTGGACCGTAGAAAGGGGAAGGTAAAAACCAGCCCAACAGGAGAAGAAAGAGGTTTGAACATCATCAGGGTACCAACCATGCTCTTCTATAAAAATGGAAAAGAGGTCAACCGAATCGTGGAAAGTCCTATTGAATCTTTGGAAGAAGACATGGCCCAAATTCTAAGTGGCCAACCGTATACTCCCAATTATGCCACAATAAGCGGGTCGAAGTAAGGAATTAAAGCGCAAAAGTGTAATTTTGCGCTTTAATTTTTTATAGACTATGCAACTATCGGAACAGGAAATCGTTCGAAGGGAAAAATTATCAAAGCTAAGGGAGTTGGGAATCAACCCTTACCCTGCTGCACTTTATCCAGTTGATGCTACTTCCAAAAGCATCAAAAACGATTTTGAGGAAGGAAAAAAGGTGGTGGTTTCCGGTAGACTGATGTCAATTAAAATACAGGGGAAAGCCTCTTTTGCCGAGTTACAAGATAGCGAGGGTCGTATCCAGGTTTATTTCAATAGAGATGAAATTTGTCCTGGTGAGGATAAGAGCAAATACAATGACGTATTCAAAAAACTAATTGATTTTGGTGATTTCATAGGGGTTGAGGGTGAATTGTTCACGACAAAGGTTGGCGAGAAAACCGTGATGGTAAAGGATTTCACTTTGCTCAGCAAAGCCCTTCGACCACTACCATTACCCAAGGAAAAGGATGGGGTGACTTATGATGCCTTTACTGACCCTGAGCAGCGCTATCGCCAACGATATGTGGATTTGGTGGTCAATCCATCGGTAAAGGAAACTTTTATTAAACGAACCAAGATCACCAATAGCATCCGTGAATTCTACAATGACAGGGGATATTTGGAAGTGGAAACTCCCATTTTGCAGCCGATTCCTGGAGGTGCCGCGGCGCGTCCGTTTTTGACTCATCACAATGCTTTGAACATTCCCTTGTACCTAAGGATTGCCAATGAGCTTTATCTAAAAAGGCTTATCGTAGGCGGTTTTGATGGGGTATATGAATTCTCCAAGGATTTTAGAAACGAGGGGATGGATCGAACCCATAATCCAGAGTTTACTGTAATGGAGCTCTATGTCGCCTATAAGGACTACAATTGGATGATGGAAACCACCGAACAGTTGTTGGAGAAAATCGCCCTGGATGCCAATGGAAGCACCAAGGTTACCGTAGGAGATAATGAAATTGAGTTCAAGGCTCCCTATGCCCGTGTACCTATTTTGGAAGCAATTAAAATACACACAGGTCATGATGTAGCAGGAATGGACGAGACCCAACTTAGGGAAGTAGCCCAAAAACTCGATATTGAAGTGGATGAAACCATGGGCGTTGGCAAACTCATTGATGAAATTTTTGGGGAGAAGTGCGAACACCACTATGTGCAGCCAACTTTTATTACCGATTATCCCAAAGAAATGAGTCCGTTGACAAAAGAACATCGTGACAATCCTGCCCTTACAGAACGTTTTGAGCTGATGGTGAATGGGAAAGAATTGGCCAATGCCTATTCCGAGCTGAACGACCCCATTGATCAACGGGAGCGTTTTGAAGAGCAACTCAAACTTTCTGAAAAAGGAGATGATGAGGCCATGTTCATTGATCAGGATTTTTTACGTGCCCTGGAATACGGTATGCCCCCAACTTCAGGGATTGGAATCGGCATTGATCGTTTGGTCATGCTGATGACCAATAATTCGTCCATTCAAGAGGTGTTGTTCTTCCCGCAAATGCGTCCGGAGAAGAAGCAGGTAGAACTTACCGAAGAGGAAAAAATCATAGTGGATATCCTGAAGCCCATAGGAGAATTGCCTTTGGCCGATCTCAAGGAAAAAGCCGCACTCAGCGGTAAAAAATGGGATAAAAGCACCAAAAATTTGGCAAAACTTGGGTTATTTGAGGTACAAAAAACCGATGATGGACTATTTGCCAGATTAAAAGCCTAATTCCACCTCAACTTCATTGTTAAACAATCAACCCAAAACCTTATGAGACTAGTCTTGCTTGCCCTATTTATGTCCTTTTCTGCAAATGCGCAATTAGGGGCCGTAAAAGCCGTTGTCACCAAATCTGATGGAGAACAACTGGAAGGCTTCGTTAAAAATGTAATCGCGTCCAAACCCGTTAGTGTCGTTTCGTTTTCCACCGCTGCCCGCGGGAAATTCCAGAACATCCCTGCGTGGGAGGTGGAGAAAATCGTCCTCAAAGGGAAAAAGGAACTTCTTATTCAGGAGGTAGAGATAGATAACGGAAATAACAATCTGTTGATGCTGGAGCGGGTTGATCGTCACCGTGAATTTACCTTAGAGAAAAAAAGATTGTATTTAGAGCTATTGGTGGATGGGGAAGTACCCTTGTACAGAACAAGATTGGACAATATTGAAAAGTTCTTTATTCGGGATCAGCGTGGAAAGATTGTTCAATTGTTGTTCAAAAAGTTTTTATGGAAGCGCCATCCTGATTATCTGGGGCCAGATCGGGTAGAGCAAAACAATTATTATCACGGGCAGCTTTCTGAAGAAGCCCGTTGCTTGAACAAAAAGGGGAAATTTGACCCACCCGAGTATGCCAAATTGAAATTGGTGGCCTATTTCAAAAGGTTCAATTCGGGCAACTGCGGAAAATAATCCTCATTGGCAATAAAATATCCGTCAAGCTGGGCATAATTTGATGAATTTCATCTCGATATCTATGTTCAGCATCGTTCAAAAGTCGTTCGGCGAAGATTAGCTAGACCACTTTCCAAATTTCCTATATTTATGATTCACAGCGTTTAACGTATTCCGAACATAAAAATGGGCAAGAAAGTAACATCCGGCATAGTGGTAGCATTGGGGTTGTTTTCATTGGTTTTAATTTGGAATTTGGTCAAACCTTCAGAAGAAGTCAATTTCAGTGCCCAAATAAAGCCCATCCTCAATAAACACTGCATTACCTGTCATGGCGGTGTCAAAAAAAATGCTGGGTTCAGTCTCTTGTTTGAAGAAGAAGCCTTTGCAAACACGGAGTCGGGTAAACCCGCTATTATTCCAGGAAATGCTGCTGGAAGTGAGTTCATAAAGCGTTTGAAAGAAGAAGACCCCGAACTTCGAATGCCCTACGAAAAACCCCAACTCTCCGACGAAGAAATCGATTTATTGACCCGATGGGTGAACCAAGGTGCCAAGTGGGGGGAACATTGGGCCTATACCCTTCCTGAAAAAGTTGAAGTTCCAAAAATTACCGAGGAAGCTGGATTTTCCAGTGAAAATAAATCCTTCACCAAAAATGGTATAGATCAGTTCATTCTCCGGCGATTAAACAAAGAAGAAATTGACCCAAGTCCTCCAGCAGCTAAGCACATACTCGCGCGAAGAGTGGCCTTGGACATTACGGGATTGCCGCCCAACCCTTCCCAATTGCAAAAATTTGATTCGGGGAGTTGGTCTTATGAAGCAATGGTGGACAGTCTTTTGGCACAATCTTCCTATGGTGAAAAATGGGCCAGTTGGTGGCTGGACATGGCCCGTTATGCGGATACAAAGGGGTATGAAAAAGATCTGGGAAGAAGCATGTGGCAATACAGGGATTGGGTTATCAAGGCATTGAACAACGATATGCCCTATGATCAGTTTACCATAGAGCAATTGGCAGGGGATCTGTTGCCCAACCCATCCATGGATCAACTGATTGCCACGGCCTTCCATCGAAACACCATGAACAATGACGAAGGGGGAACGGATGATGAGGAATTTCGGGTTGCTGCAGTCATAGACAGGGTAAATACCACATTTGATGTCTGGCAGAGCACCACCATGGGTTGTGTGCAATGCCACGGGCACCCCTATGACCCCTTTAAGCAAAAGGATTATTATCATCTCATGGCATTTTTCAACAATACCAGGGATGAGGACACTCCAGACGAAGCCCCAGTTTTACGTTTTTATTCCCCTGAGCAACAGGAGTCGGTGGATCAATTGAACGCTTGGGTTTCCAAGTACGGTGATCAAAATACGGCCAAGGTTTACAAGAACTTCTTAAGGTACGGAGAGCCAGTCTATAAATCCCATGCATTGCAAGATTTTGTGAATGGTTCCTATGACGACCATGCGTCCGCTGTACTCTGGGACAAGGGCGCTTGCAGATTGGAGAATGTGTGGACCCACGGTGCAACATCTTTGTACCTTAATCATTATTCCAATTACAACGGTACCATTGTCACCATTCGAAAAGATAACGAAGAAGGCGAAATCCTGTCGCAATACGTCCTTAATAAGACCAAGAAACCCATAACCCAGCGAATCCCTATCCAAAGTGTGGACGAGCCGATCAACATTCACATCAAAGTAAATAATCCCCAAGTTCCCAAAACTACCAACGCCTTGCATATCTATTGGCTTGGATTTTTGCCAGATCTTCCTGGAGGAGATCAACCCGGCTTTTCCCAAATTCAAAATGCTTTTGACCGAGCAATCAACTTCGAAGCCCAAACCCTGCCCATTACAGCAGAAAGTCCAGACTATATGGCCCGGACCACCCAAGTTTTTGAACGCGGGAATTGGCTGCTTCAGACAGACACGGTGAAACCCGCAACACCTTTAACGTTGAATTCGTGGAATGAAAACTGGCCCAAGGATCGATTGGGCTTATCCAAATGGTTGGTCGACAAAAAGAATCCGTTGACTGCTAGAACCTTGGTAAACCGGGTTTGGCACCAAATCTTTGGGCGAGGCCTTGTTTCCACCATCGAGGACATAGGATCACAATCCGATTTCCCATCTCACCCAGAGCTGTTGGACTGGTTGGCTTTGCGGTTTATGAACGAACACCAATGGAGTATAAAGTCCCTTGTCAAGGACATTGTTTTATCCGGAACCTATCGGCAAAAATCAGAATTGACACCAGCGACCTATCAGCGAGATCCAGAAAATGAACTCTACGCCAGAGGCCCCAGGCAGCGCCTTAGTGCCGAGCAAATTAGAGATCAGGCATTGGCCGTTTCCGGTTTATTGAGTCGTAAAATGTATGGCCCAGGGGTGATGCCTCCGCAACCCGAAGGTGTTTGGCAAACGGTGTATAGCGGGGAGAAGTGGGTGGAAAGTACGAAAGACGATCTTTATAGGAGAGCCGTATACACCTATTTGAAGAGAACCAGTCCCTATCCTTCGTTTATCACTTTTGATGCAGGCAGTAGGGAAGTTTGCACCATCCGAAGAACAGTCACTAATACTCCCTTGCAGGCATTAGTGACGCTCAACGACCCTGTTTATTTGGAAGCTTCATACCATCTGGCAAAGGCCATGCAAACTTTTGATGAGGTTGGGGAACAGCTTTCTCTTGGATATGAGAAGGCAACATTATCGAAAATAAGCACAGAAAAATTGGAAGCACTGATGGAGCTCTATAACACATCAATGTTAGAATTTGAAAACGATAGGGAGGGTTTACTTCAATTTTTACATTTTGATGAGAGCCCAACGGCTGAACTGGCTGCTTTAACAGTGGTTGCCAATGCAATTATGAACCTCGATGAATTTTTAACCAAGGCCTGACATGGATCCAATAGAGCGACTTATTCGAGAGAAATTAATGCGGGATGCCCAAGCCAAAACCCGAAGGCATTTTATTAAGGAATGCGCAACCGGACTTGGAGGGTTGGCGCTAGGTTCCATCTTTTTAGGTTGTGATCCTTTACAGCCAAAGACGGAAAAGCAAAAGGTCACTTTTTCGGAACGGGATTTAAATCCGCTGGCTACCCTACCCCCTCCATATACTCCCAAAGTGAAGTCCGTTATTTATCTTCACATGGCAGGTTCCCCCTCCCAATTGGAAATGTTCGATTACAAACCTGTGCTCCATACCTTGAACAATCAAGAATGTCCAGAATCGCTGTTGCAAGGGAAAAAATTTGCGTTCATCAAAGGAACTCCAAGATTGCTGGGGCCACAGGCCGAATTTTCACAAGAAGGTGAATCAGGAAATTGGTTGTCCAATTATTTACCTCATTTTAAAAAGGTAATTGACGAAGTGGCTTTTCTAAAAGCGGTACATACGGATCAATTTAACCATGGGCCTGCACAATTGTTTATGCATACCGGAAGCCCCCGGTTGGGAAGACCTAGTATTGGAGCCTGGGCCACTTATGGTTTAGGGTCTGAAAATCAAAATTTACCGGGCTTTGTGGTCTTGACCTCAGGCGGAAATACTCCAGATGCTGGCAAGAGTGTATGGGGAAGTGGATTTTTGCCTTCGGTATATCAAGGCGTGCAGTGCCGATCTGAAGGAGACCCCGTTCTCTATATTGAAGATCCCAAAGGACTTTCCCGAGATTTGAAAAAAAGCACCATAGATGCCATCAACAAAATCAACAAGGAAGAGTACACCAAATATGCAGACCCGGAAATTCTGGCACGCATCAATCAATATGAAATGGCCTATCGTATGCAAATTGCAGTTCCTGAGGTTATGAATATTGAAAACGAGCCAGAGAATATCAAGGAAATGTACGGAGTGGAACCTGGCAAGGAATCTTTTGCCAACAATTGCCTTTTAGCTAGAAAACTGGTGGAGGACGGTGTTCGTTTTGTGCAATTGTTTGATTGGGGCTGGGACAGCCATGGTACCGACCACAGCACTGCTGTGGACCTTGGCTTGCGAAATAAATGCCGTGAAATAGACCGCCCCATTACAGCTTTGCTATTGGATCTAAAGCAACGGGGACTGCTTGATGAAACTTTGGTTGTCTGGGGTGGCGAGTTTGGGCGTACACCTATGCAGGAAAATAGGGGCAACAAAGAAATGGGTTTTAAGGGCAGGGACCATCATGGGGATGCCTTTACCATGTGGATGGCAGGTGGAGGCATAAAAAAAGGAGCATGTTTCGGTAAAACCGACGATATTGGATTTTTAGGAATTGAAGGGCAGGTGTCCGTTCATGATGTCCATGCCACTATTTTACATTTATTGGGTTTTGATCATGAAGAGTTCACCTTCGAATTCCAAGGCAGGAATTTTAGATTGACCGATGTGGAAGGAGTTGTCATCAAAGACGTTTTAGCTTAAACCAACCAAATCATAAGGGAACTTCAAAGATTTATGAAAAACATTCTTATTGCACTATTCATCCTTCTTTTGGGACATTCGCATGCCCAGGAGCAAAAATTGTTGTTTTTTCAGACCAATTGGGGAAACACGCTATCATGGGATGCTTTTTGCGATAGAGCCAAAAAATCTGGTTTTGACGGCATTGATGTCTGGTTGCCTTCAAATCCAGAAAGTCAAAATGCGCTAAAAACGGCACTAAAAAAGCACAATTTGCTACTTAATTTGATGCATGGTACCAACAAAAGTGTCCCCTTCAAACAAAGTTTGACCCAATTTGAAGAAAAGCTCAAGGTGCTGGTCCAATGGAAACCTGTTTTGATCAATTGCCATACGGGAAACGATTTTTTTACCACAGAGCAGAACAAGGCTTTTATAGAAGTAGCGAACAAAATTTCAGAAGAAAGTGGCATTCCCATTTATCATGAGACCCATCGCGGACGATTCAGCTACAACCTTCCAGACACCAAAAAATATGTCCGGCTCATCCCAGATTTGAAATTGACTTTGGACATAAGCCATTGGATGGTGGTTCATGAATCCCTTTTAGAGGGACAAAGCAAGGAATTGGAGGAAATCGTTGACCGATCATACCACATCCATGCAAGGGTGGGACATGCAGAAGGTCCACAGGTAAACGACCCGGAGGCACCGGAGTGGCAAAAAGCTTTGGACAGACATCTGGATATTTGGGAACAAATCATACGGAAATGTTGGTCAGAAGGACAGGATGTGGTAACCATTACCTCAGAATTTGGCCCTCCTACCTACTTACCCGCACTTCCGTATACCCAAATTCCTGTAGCAGATCAATGGAAAGCCAATGTGTTCATCATGAATACCCTGAAAAAAAGGATGAAAATTGAATAAGCCCCTTCCTGCATGGATATACTAAAGCAATTTTTAGGTCGATTACACCCACTATTGGTCCATTTGCCCATTGGCTTTATCATTTTAGGGCTTTTGCTGCAATGGTATGATCGCAAGAAACAAGCCCACAAATCGATGCTTGCCCTAATCTTTTTCTGGGCAGGTATTTGTGCGCTACTGACTTGTGTAACTGGATATCTGCAATACAGGAGCGAGGGATATGCCTTTGATACGGTAAAATGGCATTTATGGCTGGGTATCGTTACAACATTGTTTTGCTTTTTGATGTATTTCAGAATTGTCGAAAAACAGGTTTTGCAGCTACTGAAACAATTTCCAATGGCGCTTTTTTCAGTCTTGATGCTGCTGTTGATTTCATTTACAGGACACTTGGGTGGTGACATTACCCATGGCAAAGGCTACCTGATTGAACCATTTCCAAACAGTGTAAAGTCTTTTTTTGGTTATGAAATCTTCGAAGAAAAACCTATTGCCCTCACCGAGGAAAGCTGGGAAACTTCACTTTTTTATGAAGAAGTGGTTCACCCCATCATTAACAACAAATGTGTGAGTTGTCACAGTCCAAAGAAATCAAAAGGTGGGCTTAAACTCCATACCTTGGAAGACTTGCTAAGGGGTGGGGAAAATGGGGAAATCATCGTACCCAATACCCCAGGGGAAAGTCCTTTATACAGTCGACTTGTATTGCCCATGGATGATGAAGACCATATGCCCCCAAAAGAAAAAACCCAGTTGAGCAAGGAAGAAATAGCCATTGTAAAGACCTGGATATCCCATGGCAACCCCTCCGAAACAACCATCGGACAATTGGGATTATCAAAAGATCTGTTTCTTTCTTTTTTCCCGCAAATAAAAGACAACTTTTATCCGGACACTACTGTTGTGGCCGCCCATACGGATTCAGTCGCCACCATCAAAGCATTCGGAATTCATGTGCAGCAAATCAGCAATACCTCCAACTTTTTAAGTGTTTCCTGTATCAATAAACCTTCTTTTGGTAATTACGATTTTGAGATATTACATCCCATAAAACAACAAATAGTAGTTTTGGACCTTGGCGGAACCCAAATAACCGATGATATTTTTGAAAAGCTCACCTCCCTACCCAATTTGACTACCCTAAAATTGGATAACACATCCATATCTGGCAATGGTATAGCGCGTTTGTCCCAACTGGAACATTTGAAGACCATGAATCTAACCCATTCAAATTTTGAAAGTTCCTTTATCCCCTCCCTAAATGATTTTAAAAAATTGGAAAAGGTCTTTTTATATCAAACCAAAGCAAGTCAAGCTAGCGAAAAGAACCCAAATCAAAATTCAACAATTCTAGACTTTGGTGATTACTCCTTGCCCAAAATTGCTCAGGATTCCATCATATATTAATGCTACCCAACCAAGTATTTGGCAAACATAGTTTTTGTTTCGTATTACTCTAGAGGCAAAATAATCCTAATGGAGCGTATTCCGTACCATTGGCAAACATTACGAATACTTTAATACATTTTTGGGGATTTTATATATGTCAATAACCCTATCTTGTCAAAACGCAATAATTTAAAAGGCGTATGAACGAGGTTTATATCAATTCATTGGGTTGTTTTTTGCCCAACAAGGCCATTTCCAATAATGAGATGGAAGATTATCTAGGGCGAATCAACGGAAAATCCAGCAGGGTCAAATCCAAGATTTTGGAACAAAACGGTATTGAAAATAGATACTATGCCCTTAACAAAAAGCAAGAAAGCACCCATTCCAATGCAGAATTAGCGGCGGAGGCATCCAAAAATGCCCTGAAAAAAAGCGGTATCATGCCAAAAGATTTGGAAATGATTGCCGTGGGTACCACGCAAGGAGACCTTCCGGTTCCGGGGTTTGCGAGTTTGGTCCATGCGGAGCTGGGAATCCCTGAATGCGAGTTGGCCAATTTCCAAAGTGTATGTGCCAGCGGTATGATGGCCGTTAAAAGCGCCTTTACCCAAATAAAAGCCAAGGAGAAAAACAATGCGCTTTGTATTGGTAGCGAATTTGCCAGTAGACTGTTCAAAGCATCCCGTTTTGAAGGGCAGGGCAATACCTCCTTACCTTTTGACACGGAATTTCTCCGGTGGATGCTATCTGACGGAGCTGGTGCCATGGTCTTGGCCAACAAGCCCAATCCCAAGGGTCTTTCCTTAAAAATTGAATGGATCGATATTAAATCGCATGCCCATGAACATCCTTTGTGCATGTACGTAGGCGATGGAGCTAAAAACAATGGATCTATAAAAGGTTGGCTGGATTATCCCGATTACGAAACCGCTTCGGCCCAAGGTGCCATCAATCTAAAACAAAACACCCGTCTACTGGATAAGGTAATTGCAGTGGGGGTATCCCATTATTTTAGCTTGATCGATGAAGGAAAAATGAGCACTAAAGATATAGATTGGTTGTGTTGCCATTACTCTTCCCAGTATTTTAAGAAACCCATCAAGGAGCTTTTGGAAAAGGGCGGGGCACATATTCCTGAGGAAAAATGGTTTAGTAATCTTACCACAAAAGGGAACACGGGTGCAGCATCCATCTTTATTATGCTCGAGGAATTGATGTATTCTGGAAAGTTGAAAGAGAACGATACCATCCTTTGCATGGTTCCGGAAAGTGGGCAGTTTATCACTTCTTTTATGAAACTCAAGGTGGTAGGTTCCGATCAGGAAAAGCCCCATAAATATCCCATAAGAAAAGTGGAAGCCCCGGAACTGGTTGTGGATAGCAACCCTACCTCGGAATGGCTTGTCCGACAATTGACCCAAATTTGGATAGATTTTGAAAACAAGCTTCTAGAGATTCCCATTGTACAGCAGATTCACCAAGGCACCCTTAGTTTGGAAAACTATAAACTCCTATTGATGGATTTGAGGCAGCAAGTGATTGATGGTTCACAATGGATCTCGCGGGCAGCTTCCAACATCGATATTGAACTTTTTGAACTGCGTTCCGCTTTTATTCGGCATACCGCAACGGAGCACAAAGACTATCAGCTACTTGAAAAGAACTTTGTTTCCCTGGGCGAACCTTTGGAAAGTATTCAAAATGGTGAAAAAAATGTTGGCAGTATGGCCTTGTCCTCCTATATGTTTCAAATGGCCAGCAAACCCAATCCCATCAACCTGTTGGGAGCCATGTTCATTATTGAGGGTATAGGCAAACGATTGGCCGGATATTGGGGTAATCTGATCCAGGATCAGCTGCAGTTGGAAGATGACCAAGTCTCATTTTTAACATATCATGGGGTAGCGGACGAGAATCATTTTCATAGATTGGAGGAAGCTTTGAACCACCCGTTGATGAACATGGAGCTAGTGGGGCAAATAGCAAAAACGGCCAAAACAACAGCCTTGCTGTATCATTTGCAGCTTAAGGAGCTAGGAAATTATTAGGCGACATTATGGACAAGGAATTTGACATCAAAAACCATGACACCCGAGACCCCAATCCTTGGTTGGCCATGTACCTGGACAGTAGTATCCCCATAAACAATCAGACCAAACAAGCACTGATGCGGGACAACAATAGCCGGTCCACAAGATATCTATTGCCGTTTATCAAGCTATGGTCCAAAATTTCGATGTTTTTTATCCATATCCTTAAGTTTTTTGTGCCCAAGCTTTTCAATTCTTCCAAGGCGCTGCACCGTATTTTGGCCTGGGGCTTAAAGAATTTTGTAAGCCCGGATGCCAATTTGCTGATCTTTCGTCATTTTCATGCGGGGAGCGAAATTCTGGAGTTTATCGCCAAAAATGTTCCAGAAACCCAAGTAAAGACCAGTCCGCTAAAACCCTATGATTTTAAAGACGTAAGAGACGATCTATTTCTCAACCATGATTTAAACCTGTACAACTTTGTCATCAAACTGAATAGTGAACTCAGGGAGAAAGAGCAAACCATAGAAAAGCAGTCAACCCTAAACTTGGACATGGTTTCTGAAGATCAATTTGACCATATCCAATTTCCAAACAGATGGACCAACATTCTTGATTTGAGGTCGGCCATAGAATTGTTTACTCCATTTTACCAATTATTTCTAACCGCCAACGATTTTGTAAGAGCTTCCAATTCCTTGCAACTGGATGAAACCATCGCCATTTATACCACACAAATTTTAGGTACCCCTGGTCATTTGGGGTTGGTAAACAACAAGCACCCCATGGTTCCCACCTCCACATACACAGCCGCTTATAGATTGGTTTTGCATGGTTTGGCCACAGAAACCTTGCATGAGATTTTGGTCAATATAAAGTTGGGAAGATCAAAGGATGGGGTGGTTACCCCTGCATAAAAGAAGTTGTCTTAGAGCATAAGCATGGAGGCATTCTCCCTAATGATTCGCAGGGCTTTGGACATTTGGTTTTCCACTGTTTTGACTGAAATTCCCATATCCTCTGCAATTTCTCGGTATTTACGACGCTCCAATTTGTTCATGATAAAAATTTCCTTGCATTTTGGGGGCAATTTATCAATGAGCTCTTCCAATTTTTCCATAACAGGACGCATGGGCATTTCCTCTTCCTTTTGCTCGGTATAGCCATTGTAAATAACCTCCCATCGTACCCTATCCAATAGGTCAGGACGGGTTTTTTCCTTGCGTACGTGCATTAGGAACTGGTTGTGGCACGAACGGAACAAATAGCCTTTTAATGAACCCTTGATGACAATTTGATCCCGCTTTTCCCAAAACTTCAAAATCACCTCTTGAACCAAGTCCTTGGAAAGGATTCTATTGCCGCTCAGTTGAAAGATATAGTTGCACAACCAATCGTAATATTCCTTGAACAAATACTCATAGGCAGACACATCGCCTTGCTTCAATTTTGCTATGAGTAGTTTTTCATTCATTTTAAAAAATATGGGCTAAAGTAAAAAATTTATAAAAAACGTAGGGGTTTTTTGCTAAATCGGCATCTTTAGGTTGAAAGATTATCAAAAATGCAAGAATTAATTGAGAAGTTTCTGAACCGTACCATTTCCAAAAGTGAGCGAAAGCAACTCAAAAAATGGGTTTTGGCAAACAATGACAACCTACAGGTCTTTAAAAGTGAAATCAAAAAAAGGTCAGAAAATAATCTGTACCACCATTTTGATGAAAGCGAAGCCTTCCAATTGTTTCTAGCTTCCATTGATGAAAGAAAATCGAAAAAAATAGCCGTCAATAGGATGTTGAAATATGCTGCTATTGTCATTGGGGTTTTAACCGTTGGTATATTGCTCACCCAGTTTGTAGGTGAACCAACAGAAGCTACCATTGTCCAGACAGAGCAACAAGATTCGGATGCACAAGAGCAAATAACCATCACTTTGGCAGATGGAAGTCAACAAGTCATTACCCAAGACGGTAGCGCCCAACTGTTGGATAAAAATGGTAGGACCATCGCCCAAAAACAGGATAAAGGATTGGATTTCAGCAACACCTCTGAAAGCGGTAGCTCCAATTTGGTATTCAATGAAATATACGTCCCTTACGGCCAAACCTTTAAGCTCACTTTATCTGATGGCACCAAAGTATGGCTCAATGCAGGGACCAGTCTTAGGTTTCCACAATTCTTGAACACTTCTACCCAAAACAGGGTGGTTTACCTCAACGGGGAAGCCTATTTTGATGTGGCCAAGGATAAGGAACGTCCCTTTATTGTCAACGCTGAGAATTTGGACATTGAAGTATTGGGAACCCAATTCAATGTTTCCGCTTATAAATCGGATGGAGAAATAGCTACAACCTTGGTTGAAGGTTCCGTAAGTGTTTATGAAAATTCCAATCCTGATACCAAGGTTTTGCTATCGCCTAGTTACCAAGCTTCATTCGTAAAGGAAAATGGTTCCATCACCAAAAACAAGGTAGATACTAGAATTTACACCGGGTGGATGGAAAACCTATTGATCATAGACAACCTCAGTTTTGCCCAAATACTGGACAAACTGGAACGCTCCCATAATGTTTCCATCATTAACAATGCTACGCATTTGGAGGGCGAGATATTCAATGGAGAATTTGAGAATGAGTCCATCAACAGCATTCTGGGCACCATTGCATCAAGTACTCCATTTACCTATACAATTGAAAATAATGTAATCACTATATCCAAATAAAAAAGGAAGGTGTTGCAGCACCTTCCCAAAAATTCGATCGCTAACTCAGATTATTAACAATCAAACATTCAAAATTATGAAAAAAAGCATGGTTTTCAAGTCACCCAATTTCTTGGTGACCAGCAACAAAATGACACTAAAGATGAAGTTAAGTGTTTTACTCAGTTTCTTCGTGATTTGTCAGCTCGCTGCGAATGATATGTATTCGCAGAAGAAAATGCGTTTTCAATTTGAAAACACGCCTTTGAAGGAAATTCTCAAGGAAATAAAAGAACAATCAGGTTACAAGTTCTTTTATAATGTGAATGACATCAACGACAACAAAAAAACCTCCCTTAGAGCAGAGGATGAAAACGTATTTCCCGTACTCAACCGATTGACCTCCAAAGAGGGACTCTCCTACACTATCAATGGAAGTCAAATCGTTCTCAAAAAAATGGAAATTGGTGCTACAGGCATGCCCCTGGAACAGCATGAACTTACAGGTTCCGTAACCGATTCCCAGGGCAGCCCATTAGCAGGTGCAAACATTTTGGTGAAGGGCACTACAAATGGCACCCAGGCCGATTTTGATGGGAATTTTACCTTGGAATTGGCCGATGCCAATGCAACCCTTGTCATCTCCTATCTCGGTTTTAAAACAACAGAAGTTGCCGTTAACGGGCAATCCAATGTTGCAATAGTGCTCGAGGAAGACGCTGCACGTTTGGAAGATGTGGTAGTGGTAGGTTCCAGAAATCCGAATAGGACAGCAACCGAGACCACAGTACCTGTTGATGTTATTGATGTAAGCACAATTGCCAATCAAGGGCCACAGGTAAGCGTTAACCAGATTTTGAATTATGTCGCCCCGTCCTTTACTTCCCAATCCCAAACCGTTTCAGATGGCACCGATCATATTGATCCAGCATCTTTAAGGGGATTAGGACCTGATCAGGTATTGGTGTTGATCAATGGAAAAAGAAGACATACCACAGCCCTGATCAATGTAAATGGTACGGTTGGAGCAGGTAGTGTAGGAACAGATATGAATGCTATTCCCGCTGCCGCCATTCAGCGCATTGAAGTACTTAGGGATGGAGCCGCTGCCCAATACGGCTCCGATGCCATTGCCGGGGTCATTAATATTGTATTGAAAAAAGCGACAGGAAAATTGGACCTTTCGCTGACCACTGGAGCCAATTTCAGTGAAAACAGCAACCAATTTGAAGGCGGTAGTGATGGGGAAAAGTTCCAATTGGATGCCAACTATGGCCTACCCATAGGTGACAGAGGCTATATCAATTTTACAGGATCACTTTCCACTCGGGAACCAGCCTTGAGAAATAAGGATTACGCTGGGGACATTTTTAGTGGATTCCACGGAGCTGAACGTGTTTTTGCTGCTGGTGGTGGTACCGTAGCCGATATGACCTTGCAGGATTACGCCAATGCGGCCCAAGGAATTGGTTATTTGGATCAGGGCATCAAAGATCAAATTGCAGGACTTAATCTTAATGATGAAACGGATATTGCCACTTTTAGGGATTTGCTCGGTTTTGATGCGGACGAGGATGAACTGGCCGCCCGTGGACTTACACGAAAGGATTTTAGATTTAAAGTGGGTACCTCAAGACTCAGGGAAGGCAAGTTTTTTGCCAATCTCTCCATCCCAGTGTCCGACAACACCGAGATTTACGGTTTTGGAGGCATTAGCTACCGACAGGGTTTGGCCTCTGGTTTTTACAGAAGACCAGCACAAGGCGATGGTCGTGCCAATACCCCCGCATTCCCCAATGGATTTCTGCCAAACATTGGAACGGACATTTTGGACCAGTCCTTAGCTATCGGAATTAAAGGGAAAATCAACGAATGGGATGTGGACTTTTCCAATACTTATGGAAAAAACACCTTTGACATTACCGTAGGTAACTCCAGTAATGGAACCTTGGGTGTTGCAACTCCGAGAACCTTTGATGCCGGTGGTCTTGGCTTTAGCCAAAACACCACCAATTTGGATTTCAACCGTTTTTACGATGATATTTTTGAGGGATTCAACGCAGCCTTTGGAGCTGAATACAAAGTGGAGAAGTATGAGATTATTGCGGGTGAGGAATCCTCCTATACCAGCTATGACATCAATGGAAATCCAGTAAACAGTGTTACTCCAGATGACATGCTGGTTCGCAACAACTTTACGGGCGCACCCCTGGGTGGTGGAGCACAGGTATTTAGAGGATATGATCCTGGAAATGCCACGGAAAAATTCAGGAATAACATTTCCCTATACGCCGATTTTGAAGCCGACTTTACCGAAAACTGGTTGTTAAGCTTGGCGGGTAGATATGAGAACTATTCAGATTTTGGAAGTACTTTCAATTATAAGTTGGCCACGAGAATTAAGCTATCGGACAACTTTTCTATAAGAGGTGCATCCAGTTCTGGGTTTAGGGCACCTTCCCTGCACCAGCAGTTCTTTAGCCGAACCAGTACGGTTTTTGTGGATAATGTTCCGTTTGAACAGGGCACTTTTACCAATGACAGTAGGGCCGCTTCCCTTATTGGAATTGACAAGTTGAAGGAAGAAACTTCCAACAGTTTTAGTGCTGGACTTACCGGAAAATTTGGGGATTTTACCATCACCATTGACGGTTACCTAATCAATATTGACGACCGAATTGTGTATTCGGGAAGTTTTGGAAACGGTGGAGATCCCGAGCTGACCAATATTTTTGAAGCTGCAGGTGCTACCAGTGCCCGTTTCTTTGTCAATGCCATTGACACGAAATCTTCTGGGGTTGATATTGTACTGTCGCACAAAACCAATTGGGGAGATGCCATTGTTAAAAACGATTTTGCGGCCACCTTCAATAAAACAGAGGTAGAAGACATTTTTGTGCCAGAGCTTATCGCAAATGCTGGATTGAGTGGGTCGTTCTTTGATGGCCAGGAAGAAGCCTTTTTGACCTTGGCGCAGCCTAGGACCAAGCTGAACCTTACCAATTTGGTGACCTGGAACTCTTGGGATTTCATGCTACGAAACGTCTTTTTTGGAGAAGTGACCGATCCCGACGATTTTAATGGAGATGCCCGTGTGGACGGCACACCTGTGAGCGATGATGCCGTTTATGGCGGTAAATTGGTAACAGACCTTACCGTGACCAAAACCTTTACTGATAATTTATCCCTTACCGTGGGAGCCAATAATCTTTTGGATGTATATCCTGATGAAAACAGGGAAGGTGGCACCTCTGGAGATCAATTTGTGTACTCCAGAAGAACCTCCCAATTTGGCTACAGCGGAAGATACCTTTTTGCAAGATTGCGTTTTAGTTTGTAGTTCGCTCATTTATGCTTTGAATTAAGCGAGTTTAGTTTGTGATTAAACCTTCCTTAACGGGAAGGTTTTTTCATATGCCCTCCACCGATTATCTTTAGGCCATTGAATTTTTGACCATATGGATAAATCCAAAATCGTTGGGTTGTTGCTTGGCCCAATAGCTTACCTGCTTTTAACTTTCCTACCTATTGAAATTATATCTGAACAGGGAGATCCCGTAATTGCGGTCGCTCTTTGGATGTTGATTTGGTGGATCACAGAAGCGGTTTCCATTTCGGTTACCGCCCTTTTGCCCCTACTTTTATTTCCTCTGGCAAAGGTTTTGCCCATTGCAGAAGTGGGTGCCAATTACGGTAGTCCCATTATTTTCCTGTTTTTTGGTGGATTTGTCATGGCTTTGGCGTTGGAGAAGGTCAATCTTCACAAACGCATTGCGCTGAACATCATTCGTTTGACAGGGACCACACCCAATAGGGTTGTTTTGGGCTTTATGATTGCCACAGGAGCTTTAAGCATGTGGATCAGCAATACGGCCAGTACCGTGGTGATGCTTCCCATAGCATTGTCGGTGATCAATTTATTGATCAATGATGAGGATGGATTTACCAAAAACGATAGGAATTTTGCCTTGAGTGTTATGCTGGGCATTGCTTTTTCAGCCAATGCGGGAGGGATTGCTACCGTTATAGGGACACCGCCCAATTCCGTATTGATCGGGCTTTTGGAAAACGAATACAACACCGAAATCTCATTTTTAAGATGGATGACCATAGGTCTGCCATTTTCCATAATTATGATCGGGATTTGTTATGTGGTCTTGGTTAAATGGATGTATCCCAACAGAGATCTTCAATTCAATGCTTCCAAAGAAGTCATTCAGACTGAATTGGAAAAGCTAGGGCCCACTTCAGGGAAAGAAAAGCTGGTATTGACCATCTTTGGCATTACTGTCTTTCTTTGGATATTCAGGGCCTTGATCAATAGTATTTTCCCGAAACTGGGACTCTCTGATACCATGATCAGTATTTTTGCCGCGATTGCTCTTTTTGCGGTTCCTTATAATCTGAAAAAAGGGGATTTTATCATTCAATGGAAAGACACTTCCAAACTGGCCTGGGGCATCCTGATTCTTTTTGGAGGAGGACTGGCCTTGGCGAAAGGGATGTCTTCCAGCGGTATCGTGGATTTGGTGGCTGGAGCAATTGCCAACAGCGAAATAAGCATTCTGCTTACAGCCTCCTTATTGATTGCTCTCATGCTTTTTATGACTGAATTGATGAGCAATGTGGCCCTGGTAGCCGTGTTAATCCCTGTTGTTGCAGGAATAGCCATAGGTCTCGACATTCCAATACTTTATTTATTGATTCCAGTGACCATTGCCAGTAGCTGTGCCTTTATGCTGCCCATGGCCACGCCTCCGAATGCCATAGTCTTTGCCAGTGGGTATGTAAAAGTTCCACAAATGGCCCGCGTTGGGGTAATCCTGAATTTGATTGCCGTGGGCTTGTTGATTTTGGTGTTCCAGTTTGTTATTCCCGTGTTGTTTTAAAGCGGTAGATGTAATAATTCAAGATTTCGGCCTTAATAATAGCTGCTGTCACTTCGAGATGTCATCCTGAGCGCAGTCGAAGGAGCATCGAGAGGTCTTAAAAACCCTTCTTTTGAGTAGGTCTCGACTGCGCTCGACCTGACATATGGAACAAGTGATGGACAGTCCACATATCACTGTAAATTACAAAAGCCCCTCCAAGTGGAGAGGCTTTTGACAAACTAAACTAACTAACTCAAAAAAATAGTATGAAACTAACTTTACTGTATATACGGATCAAATCCGACAGGTAGATACTCGGAAGTATCAAATCCTAATTCTATTTCATCACAATCATCAATATAATTGATGGCCTTTAGGGAAAAATCACCGCTATAGGGGTCAAAATTCTCTGGAAGATATTTGGCGGTATCGAAGCCCAATCCCAATTCAATTTCTTCCTCAATAAATTCTACAGTATTCACATCAAAGTGCTCTACTGGAGCTACGCTCTTATTATCGTTCGCAGCAGCATATATGGTAGCTATGGCGAACAGTGTTACTAAAATATTTCTGATTTTCATAACCGTTGTTTTTTAATTATACGACAAAGATAAAACCACAAAATGTGAAGATTATTACAATTAGTTTTTTGTTAACGAAAGGGTTAAATGAGGGTAATAATGGAGTTGCTAAAAACTCATTTTAACAGTTACGAACCCTGTAATTTCAAGAGATAAATTTTGTCAGATTGATAGTGTTAAATGTTTTTTTTTGCCATTTACACTTGGTCGATTTTTGTGTTATTTTTTTGTTAACTGCAAAGGGGCGCAACAAATTTTGAAGAGAATAAGATGGTAAAATCAAAAAGCCCTCGGAACCGAGGGCTTCTCTTAACTAACTAACTCAAAAATTTGTAAAATGAAAATTACATCCTACCTAATCAACCCTAGAATAGGGGTCAAAGTTTTCTGGGAGATACGCTGCAGTATCAAAACCCAATTCTATATTTTCGTCTTCCATATAGTTAATGGAAGTCACTTCCAAAACATCAGAGTAAGGATCAAATCCTTCAGGAAGGGAATGTTCAAAACCATTGCCCAATTCCAACTCAACTTCAGTTTCTATATACGGAATCGCATTTAAATCAATATACGCTTCATAAGGCGTGAAACCTTCTGGAAGATAATCACGAGTATCAAAACCAAGATCTAAATCCTCTTCCTCCATATAATTGATGGAATGTACATCCACGATTTCCGAATAGGGATCAAATCCCTCCGGTAAGTGCAAGCTGGAGTCAAAATCCAATTGCAATTCGGTTTCTTCTTCGATGTATATAATGGAATTCAAATCAAAATAGGTTTCGTAGGGATTAAAATCCGAAGGAAGATAATCCGAGGTGTCAAAGCCAAGATCAACTTCCACATCTTCTTCCAAGAACTCTATTTCATTTAAATTAAGTTCAAAGGCACCTTCGCTCCACGTATTATAGATTTTTGAGGTTGCCTCAGTTAAATCGCCACCTATTTGAAGTAGCGTTACATTGTTCTCAAACGTACTAAGCTGTTCGGTTTTTGTTTCTACAACAGCATGGGTACTTTGCTGGTCGTTTGCTACGGCGGTACTACTTAAGAGGACGCAACCGTAAATCATTAATAACTTGTTCATTTTTGATTGAATTTTTTGATTGATGATATATGCTTATAAGACTACCCAAATTCTAAATTGTTACAGCTTTTGGGAAATTTTAAGGAAAAACTGATTCCCCTTCAGCCCAGCTATAGGTGGGGTTTCAAGCCAAACCATCAGTAAAATTCAGGACTCCCAAAGGTTGGCACATTGTTCCGAAAATTTGAGAGTTAGTAATTATTTAACAGTCTCTTTTGCTCTTTTTTAGGTTCTTTGGAGCCGTTGATTACACCAAACAGATTTCAAATGAACCGTAATTTACTTCTCAAAGTACTTTTAGTACTCTTATTCATGGGCTCTTTCCAAACCACCGAAGCCCAATTATTCAAAAAGAAAAAGAAGAATACCGAACAAAAAAGCAACGACAAACCCAAAAAAGGGGATATCAAGCCTTATGATAAAGTAATTACCAAGGAAGCTAAAACAGATGACGGTTTATTTAAAGTACATCAGGTAGACGACAAACATTTCTACGAAATTCCCGATTCTCTATTTAACAGAGAAATGTTGATGGTAAGCAGAATCTCCAAAACCGCCACTGGTATAGGTTTTGGCGGTGGAAAAATCAATACACAGGTATTGCGGTGGGAGAAAAAACCCAAAAAGGTACTGCTACGGGTAGTTTCATATGGGAATGTGGCAGCAGATTCATTGCCGATCCATGAAGCCGTGGTCAATTCCAATTTTGAACCGGTACTTTTTGCGTTCAACATCAAGGCATTCAATAAAAAAGATTCCTTAAACCCAGCAACCGTCATTGAGGTAGATCCTTTGTTTACCAAAGACGTCAATCCCCTTGGCTTGCCCGAAGGCCGTCGCAAACAATTTAAAGTTAGCCGATTGGATGGAGATCGGAGTTATATTGAGACCATCAAAAGTTATCCGCTTAATGTGGAAGCCCGCCACGTGAAGACCTATTTTGCCAAGGAAGCCCCAAGCAATCAAAGTCTGGGATCCATTTCCATAGAAATCAACAATTCCATGATCCTGTTGCCCAAGGAACCTATGAAACGTAGATACTTTGATGAGCGCGTGGGTTGGTTTGCCCGCGGACAGGTAGATTACGGCTTGGATGCCCAGGAAAGTAAAACAGTTCGCTATTTAGATCGCTGGCGTTTGGAGGTGAAACCCGAAGACATTGAAAAGTACAAAGCGGGAGAATTGGTTGAACCCAAGAAGCCCATTATATATTATGTGGATCGGGCTACCCCTAAAAAATGGATTCCCTACATCAAACAAGGTATTGAGGACTGGCAAGTTGCATTTGAAGCGGCCGGATTTAAAAATGCCATTTTGGCCAAAGACCCTCCTACCCCAGAAGAAGATCCAGAATGGTCTCCGGAAGATGTTAGGTATTCTGTGGTGCGCTATTTGGCCTCCCCTATTCCCAATGCCAATGGCCCGCACGTAAGTGATCCGCGTAGTGGGGAGATTTTGGAATCCGATATTAATTGGTACCATAATGTAATGACCCTCTTGCGGAACTGGTTCTTTGTGCAGACCGCAGCCATAAACCCTGAAGCCCAAAGCGTAGCTTTTAAGAATGAAATAATGGGAAGATTAATTCGGTTTGTGTCCGCCCACGAGGTTGGACATACACTTGGACTGCCACACAATATGGGAAGCAGTGCTGCCTATCCAGTGGATTCCCTTCGGTCTGTATCCTTTACCAAAAAACACGGTACCGCTCCTTCCATAATGGATTATGCCCGCTTTAATTATGTGGCACAACCCGGGGATGGCGATGTGGCATTGATGCCCAATATTGGGGTCTATGACAAATATGCCATTAAATGGGGCTATAAACCTATTCTCGACAAATCGGCCACAGAAGAGAAACCCGTTCTGAACAGCTGGATTCGTGAGCATGAAAATGATCCCATGTATCGCTTTGGACACCAGCAGGTTGGTGACATCCATGATCCAAGCTCCCAAACGGAAGATATTGGTGACGATGCCATTAAAGCCAGTCTTTATGGGATTGAAAATCTGAAACGAATTGTTCCAAATCTGGCCCAATGGACCACGGAAGAGGGTAAAAATTATGATGATTTGGGTACGCTGTACGGACAAGTGGTGGCCCAATACAGAAGATATATGGGTCATGTGGCCAATAATATTGGGGGTGTTTACGAACATTATAAAACCGCAGATCAAGATGGTGCGGTCTACACCCATGTGTCCAAGGAACATCAGAAAAACTGCATGGCATTCATCCAGGAGCAATTATTTAAAACCCCGGATTGGCTAATTGATCAGGAAATTTTTAATAAGATTCAATATTCCGGATCTGTGGAGAATATCCGTTCCACCCAAGTGCGCTATTTGAACACCATCCTGCATTTGGGAAAAATGGCACGTCTTATTGAAAATGAGACCATAAATGGTTCCAATGCCTACGGGTTGTTGGAAATGATGCAAGACCTGCGAAATGGAATTTGGTCAGAAACCCGAAGCGGAAGGGCCATTGATACCTATAGAAGAAATCTTCAGAAAGCCCATATAGATCGATTGGAGTATTTGATGACTGCTGGAAATCAAGGAAAGCTTCCTGATTTTGGGGGCTATCGTAAATCTACCATAATAAACACAAGTCAGTCTGACATTCGCTCCGTGGCAAGAGCAGAGCTTGGTAACCTAAAAAGGGATATCAGAAATGGGCTGGGTAGAATTTCCGATCGCATGAGCAGGTATCATCTTCAAGATGCTTTGGAGCGCATTGACGCGATTTTGGACCCAAAATAGCGATGCTTTTGTAAGAATATAACACAAGACTTGATGGATTTTCGGTAAACCATGCATTTTATCGATTATACCATACATTTTATCCGATTCACATCTAAAAGTGCTATTTTCACAACATATCGTGGGAACGCGCTAACGGTTTCCCTATTTTAGTAATCCCAAATCCTAAAATCATGACCTACAAAATCAAAAGTCTACTTTATTTCTGCGCTTTTCTGATTTCAGCCACCATCTATTATGGTGTAGAACAGTATGAAGAATTTCAGCAACAAATCCGAAATGGGGAAGTTGTTGAAACACAGTTCGCAGATACCTTGGAACATAATGAAACCCAAGAAGAGTCTTTGAAATCTTCCCAGTAGGTCCCCTGCTAATCCAATTCTTAAAAGCTTCATAAATGATACTTGGTTATTAAACCATTGGGCATAAGCTATGTCCAATAACCAAATCATTAAAAATTTAAGCATATGAAACGATTAGTAGTACTTGTAGTGTTGTTGACCTCTGTTGGGGCCATGGCTCAACGACATCAGGATTCCAGGATGGGGAAAAAAATTAAGGCGGACATGACGGCCGAGCAGCTGGCTACGCTCCATACCAAAAAGCTCATTTTGGCACTCGACCTTACAAGCCGTCAAGAACAACAGGTCATGGCCATTAGCTTGGAACAGGCTGAGTTTAGAAAGGCCAAGCATGAAGAGTTCCAAGCAAAAAAGGAAAGCGGCACTTTTAAAAAACCTACGGCAGATGAACGTTTTGCCATGGAAAATGCCCGATTGGATCGTCAAATAGCCCATCATCAAAAAATGAAGGAGGTATTGACCGAGGAACAATACAAAACTTGGAAAAAATTAGCACTTGGAAAACGCATGAACGGCAAAAAGAAAATGCAGGAGAAGGGAAGAAGAGGATAGTGTTTTTTGTTGATTTTAGAAGCCCCGCCTTGCCATGGACGGGGCTTCTTTTTTTTGCCCCCTTCATTTCCCCACCGTTCCACGGCCTCGCCATAAACCATTTTAACATTTTGCTCCGTATATAAGATAACACCCTTTTGGGCTGTCTTCATCTTAAAATTGATACGATATGAAAGCAAAATTTCTGATCACGGCCCTAACCACCCTATTTACACTCCTTTTTACACATGCGCAAAACAGCTATCATTGTCCTGAAGAAGAATGTTCCTTTCAGGCCGGGCAACAGGTATATGTTTTTGGCAATGACGTTAAACTTAGAACCTCACCCAGTGCTGAATCCAAGGTTCTGGAGCTTCTTAAAATTGGGGAATGGGTAGAAATTGTGGAAAAGACCAATTTCTCCTGGCCCTATAAAGGTTTTGATTCCCCATTTTACAAGGTAAAATATGATGATGGCGTCACTGGTTATGTCCTTGGTGGACTGTTATCTTTGGAACGAAAAACGCTGAACGGTGAAAACTATTATTTCGCCTATTCCAAGGAAGGGGACAGAATTTATCTCAACATACGAAATGTAGTAAACGGGAAGTATGATGAAAAGAAAATTTCCCTGTCCAACTCGCATTTTGACATAAAAACGTTTGACGACAAAGGTATTCCAGGTTTGGACGGCATGTTATATGTTGATTATTTTTCGGAAGCTTGTGGGGAAGACGGTGGAGGCGTCTATCTTTTTGTCCAAAATGGTGAGCTTAAAGATGTAGCTGCTCTTTCGCAAGTTTCAGACGCTGGGGTGTACTTCCACGCAGAACAATTTATTTTTCCAAATGATCTGGGCGGACTTCCAGATAAAATCCTGTTCAAAAAAGAACAAGGTGAAATCTACGACGAGTCCACACATTGGACCAAGACCACTGTAGAGATACGTGAATTGAGTTGGATGGATGGTCAATTGTTTCCTGATTATCGAGAATCTGCTCCTGACTAATATAAGACCTCTTATTTATCGATATTATTCTATTGATTATTAGAATTTTAACGTAAATTAGTTATCAGAAGTCTTCCCCCTTTATTTTAACGCAAACGAATCATAACTGCTCATTTTCCACGCAAATCTGTTTGGAAAATTCAGCAGCTTATGGTTGTAATTAAATTCGCGAAGACATGAAAAAATCAATCTCACCCTTGTCCAGGTTGGTTGTTGTTGCTCTTTGTACATTTTTATGGCTTGGATGTACAGAAAAGAGGGTTGACATTACAGCTTACGGCCCTGAAGTACTCAACGCTTGGAATCAAAAAATAATGGAGGTCGCTGTGGAAGAAGATGGTCTACTTACCCTAAAAGGGCTCCGGACAATCTCAATGATGCATATCGCCATTCATGATGCCCTTAATTCAATTTCACCTGTCTACAACAACTATTCTTTTTCTGAACCGGATGGGCAAGGTGATCCATTGGCAACTGTCGCTTACGCTGCATATCTGGTAGCAACTGCGCAATATCCGGACAGAAGAGATGAATTTGAGGCAGAACTCCATCTTTGGCTCCCTGATCCTGAAAATCCATATTCTAGTGCTAAAGCACTTGCTGAAAAATCGGTAAAAGCTATTCTACAAAAACGTCAGCAAGATGATTGGGACGGTGAAGCCGAATATACTTGGCATCCTATGGCTCCAGGTGTCTATGCAGAGTTCAACGAGCATAGTGGAACTCCAGAAGGTTTTATTTTTGGTTCGGGCTGGGCAAAGGCAGAGCCATTTATGCTGCCCACACCTGATCATTTTCGATCTCCGCCTCCGCCAGATATCCAAAGTGAGGCATATACTAAGGCCTTTAACGAAGTAAAGGAAGTTGGCAGTACCCAAAATAAAATACGGACAACAGATCAAGCCCATTTAGCTATGTGGTGGAAGGATTTTGTGGAAAACTCCCATAACCGATTGGCCCGGCAACTGGTGCTAAAAGAGGAACTAAATCTATGGGAAGCCGCACGGCTTTACGCACTAATGAACATGGCTGTATACGATGCCTATATCAATGTTTTCGACAACAAGTTCCATTACAACCATTGGAGACCCTATACTGCCATCCGCTGGGCAGAAAATGACGGAAACCCCAACACCCTGGCAGACTTGGATTGGAATAATTTACACCAACACACCTATGCATTTCCTTCGTATCCCTCGGCTCATGGCACCGCCAGTTCTGCAGCCATGGAAACTTTGGCGCATACCTTGGGTAAAGGAAATGACTACGATTTTGTAATGGTGACCCAAGAAGTGGACAGTGCTGGACCGTTTTCGGAGAAAATAGAGATGCATCCCCCTACACGGTCATTTACAAGTTTTACCGAAGCGGGATTGGAAGCTTCACTATCGCGCATCTACCTGGGCATCCATTTCCGGTATGATTCGGAGGAGGGGCACCGGCTAGGACGAGAAATTGGTAATTATGCCGTTAAGCATTTTTTAATGCCCCTAACAGAGAAAGGCGGACAGTAATGCCCGCCTTGGTTTTCAAATAAACTGGGGTTACGCCTTAACTGGTTCGTTCCAGATGCCAGTGGTTACTGTTCTTTCCAGATATTCTGAAAAATCTGTGGGCTTTCTTCCCAACACTTTTTCAATATCCCTTTTGATAACCTGATTATCAGGATTGGTGAGTACTTCGGCGAACAAATAATTGATCAACCAAACGTAATCTGCAGGGACTCCCTGATCTTCCATAGCTTTTACATAATCAGCCAGGGAAATAGGCATAAATCCAATCTCCCTACCCGTAATCTTGGAGATGTCGTGAATGACTTCCCTAAAGGTCAACAACCTTGGACCCGTCAATTCGTAGATTTCTCCATTGTGTTCCTCCTTCAATAAAGCTTCTACGACTACGTCAGCGATGTCATCAGCGTCCACATAAGGAACTTCTACATCGGCGTGGGGTAAAGCCACAAATCCTTGCTGAATGGGTTCCAAGAAGAAGCTTTCGCTAAAATTTTGGTTGAACCAACTGGCACGTACAATGGTATTTGCCACCCCAGAATCAATGACGACTTGCTCACAGCGCTCCGCCTCATTTTCACCTTTACCGGACAACAACACTACCTTTTGGATGTTTTGTCGCTTTGCTTCCTCCATCAATCCCTGAATGGCCTCAAATGCCCCAGGTACGGCCAAATCGGGTTGAAAAGTAATGTACATGCTATCCATTCCTTCCATGGCCTTTGCCCAAGTTTCTGGTTTGTCCCAATCAAATGCGGGAGTTTCGCTTCGGGATCCAATACGCACATTATGTCCCAATTTTGATAGTCGTACTGCCACTCGGCGGCCTGTTTTTCCTTTTCCGCCCAATACTAAAATGTTGTTTTTCATGATTTTCTAATTTTGATGTTATACTTTTTATTGTTGTTTTGGTTTATGCACTTTGAAATACCAAAAGAGGGTACTTATCCCGATGAATTCCAAACCGATTAGCCAGAAATCCAGGGATCCAAAGAAGCTTGCATAGGTCCCTCCAGATGGAAGAATCAACAAGGGCACTGTGATCAAAGCATCCATGGTTGCGCTTACCAAAAGCATGATCAATCCCAACTTTAAACCGTGGGTTAAGCTGCCCTTGCGATAGTACAACCAAGCACCTGCCCATACCAAAATTGGGACTACCAAGGCCAACCCAATATTGGCTTGTACATATCTGTTTTCCAGTATAGGTAGCTCGTAAATCAATGTGAATGCAGATACCCCTAGAATCCAGATCGCAATAGATATGCCTAATGTTTTTATTGTTTTCATTTCTTTGGTTTTTTTGATTACAGGACAAAACTACCTTGGGTTTTCTGGCTTGATTTGTTCAAAACGGAGGAAGATTTGTTCGAAAAGGATAACTTTGAAAATATGGTTGGAACATGGATCAACAAACGCCGATGGCGCACCCTTAGATTCTATATGATTGGTTGGACCTTGAGTTTTGTCTTTCTAAGTATCGTTCGTGGTGTGGGTACGGAAGAAGTGGGCAGTCTTAAGTTTGAATTTCAGGATAGCCTGCTTATTGCCTTTTCGTTGGGACCCATTATGGGATTCGTTTCTGGCTTGGCTCAGATTATTTCCGAAGAACGCATCTATAAGAATATTTCACTTAGAAAGTTTCTACTTATACAGCTACTCTACACACTCCTATTTATGGTTCTCCTAGTGGTGGTCGCCTTCGGTATATACAGTCTGTATTTTGGCACATCCATTGACCTGCTCACTTTTGCATTTGATACAGGAAGTGTGGCCATTTATTTTTACGTGACCTGTGTGAATATTTTTTTGTCCATTCTTCGGCAGGTAAACCTTATGCTTGGGGAAGGGAATTTGGTCAAATTGATTATGGGAAGGTTCTACACGCCTCATGAGGAAGAACGCATCTTTATGTTTTTGGATCTACAAGCCTCAACCACTTTGGCTGAACGACTGGGTCATGTAACCTATAGCAAACTAGTGCAGGATTGTTTCAACGATTTGGGAATTGCTGCGGCCAATAATGGCGAAATATATCAGTATGTGGGGGATGAAGCCGTGTTGACTTGGCCTTTGGATGAGGGCATTCATAATCAGAATCTACTCAAGACCTTTTACAGGTTCAAACAGCAATTGGAAAGCAAGCGGGAGTATTACGAGAACACCTACGACTGCCTTCCCTTTTTTAAAGCTGGCGTACACGCCGGAATTGTTACGGTAACCGAAGTGGGGAAATACAAAAAGGAAATAGCCTATCATGGCGATACGATCAATACCGCAGCCAGAATTCAAGGGCAGTGCAACAATTTGGGCAGTGAACTTTTGGTATCTGAGACTTTGAAAAATCGCCTGGATGACTCCCATTACATTTTTGAACATATTGGAAGTGTGCCGCTCAAAGGGAAAAAAGGGGCCGTATCCATTTGTTCGGTTCGGACGGATGCGCACTAGCTACCCTCTTATTTGACTGGGACGAAAACCGTATTTTTTTGCAAAGGCGTTGGAAAAGGAACTCAAGCTGTCATATCCCACATGCCATGCGGCCTCCTGCACCGAGGCCTCCTGATTTCTCAATAGGTCATGCGCCTTGGACAATCTTTCGTTTTGAAGATATTTAAAAACAGGCACCCCAAAATAGGCCTTGAAGTTCTTTTTCAGTTTAAAGCTATTCAATCCTATTTGCTTGGAAAGTTCTGATAAGGAAGGAGGCGCATCCAGATTTTGTGCCAAGATCTCCTTGGCCTGTACCAACTTTTCCTTTTCTGATGTCTTGATTCCGTCCTCATCCCGCTGAGCCAATTGTCCAAAAAAATGGGATAGTAATGTAGTAACCTGACTACGGAAAAACATCATTTTGGTCTTTCCTTGGTAGGGCGAATGAAATATCTGGTGGACAATGGACTGCATCTCTGGGGTCATATAAAACTTGGGGCCCTGCACATAGTGGTCAGAGGGATGCACCAACTGGTTCAACATCTGGGCAAACAACTCCCCTTCCCCATGGGGTAATTTTTCCAAATTTCGAGGTGAGGTGGCGATTAGAATGCATTCCAAGGGTTTATTTGCGGAGACTGTATGAACAAATTCCACCTTGTCATCGGCATAAAAGGATAAGGCAAGTCCTTTACTATGACGATACGCCTTTTCTTTACCTTCAAATTGGACGCTTAGTTCCACATTTCCTGCACCATAGAAGGCAACCGCGATTACCGGCTCGTCAAAAGTGCAAGAGTCAATGGTAATTTCCTTGGAATCTGCCTCTTCCACCAAAACTATAAAGTCGTTAATGTCCAATAACTCCCTGATCATTCGTCCTGTATATAGGTACTTAAATTTACGTAATTTGAAAACAACACATTAACCTAAACCATACTCAAATGGACATTTTTAATACGTACATCCCGGAAGGGTTCCAAACGGTTAGCAGCTACTTATTTGTTTCTGACCCCATTCAAGAAATTAGCTTTCTAAAAAATGCCTTCTATGCCGAAGAATTAAATCGAACAAGCATGCCTAATGGCGATGTGGCCAATTGTATTTTAAAGATTGGCAATAGTTGCTTTATGATCAGTCAGGGCCGTGGGGAATTTGAAGGAATGCGAACCTCCTTTTATTTATTTGTTAACGATGTGGATCGTATGTACCAACACGCTTTGGATAATGGAGCCGAATCCGTTCTTGAACCAGCCGATATGTCTTATGAAGATCGGCAGGCAGGGGTTAAAGACCCAGCTGGGAACTATTGGTGGATTTCCAAAAGACTGGTACAAAAAGCTTACAACTAGTCGGTTACAATTTTTCCGATATCACTTTGACTTAATATTGATTGACCTTTTTCAACAAAATATCGGTAATATAAAAAAATGTGTTACTTTTGTAGACGACTGGTCTAATACAATATGGAAACAGCAAAGGAAACTACGCTACAGCGCATTTTAAAAATTGGGGGTGATTTGATTATCCAAAAGGGATTTAACAATGTGGGCATCAATGAAGTCTTAAGTGCCGTGGACATTCCTAAGGGTTCCTTTTATTATTATTTCAAAAGCAAGGAGGATTTCGGACTCCAAATCATTAAGAATTATGGGGATGAGTCCTTAAAGTTGCTCAACTCTTACTTTAAGGATAAGACCAAGAATCCCAAGGAGCGCTTCATGACCTTTTTCCAGGATATTAGACTAGTGTACATCCAAAAAGACTTTACAGAAGGCTGTTTGCTGGGGAATTGTAGCTTGGAACTAAGCGATTTAAAATCGAGCTATGCCCATGGGGTTGCCCATGAGCTTGATCGGTGGGAAGCGCTATTTGAAGCTTGCATCAAGGAAGGACAAGAGGATGGCAGCATTGGCAATACGACAGATGCAAAAAAATTGGCAGCCTACATGCTCAACAACTGGGAAGGGGCCATCCTACGGATGAAGTCCACCAAAAGTGCAAAACCCCTCTCCCTCTTTATTGAATTTACAGAAGAATTATTAACCTAAATTTTTTTAACCATATTGTAGACGACTAGTCTACTATTAAATTGAACATCATGAAAAAAAACATCTTAATTACAGGAAGTAGCAGCGGATTTGGATACCTAACTGCTCTATCGGCCGCAAAGGCAGGCCATAAAGTTTGGGCTACCATGCGCAATGCCGATGGTAAGAACTTGGAAAAGAATAAGGAACTGGAACAAATTGCATCTGATAAGGCTTTACAGCTTAAAGTGCTTGAACTGGATGTTACAGATTCCAACTCCATAGATCGCGCCGTAGAAACCATTGTTGCGGAAGATGGTAAAATTGATGTGCTAGTCAACAATGCAGGAGTTATGTTTGTCGGTATCACGGAAGCGTACAGCTTGGAACAAATCCAGAAGCAATTCGATGTGAACTTCTTTGGTATTGCACGAACGGTAAAGGCGGTGACCCCCCACATGAGAAAAGCGGGGGATGGCTTGATTATTAATACCACCAGCCTGGCTGGAAGACTTGCATTCCCCTATTTTGGCGTGTATTGCGCCAGCAAACATGCTGTTGAGGCATATTCACAATCCTTGCGATACGAATTGGCTCCCTTTGGCGTGGAAGTATGCATTGTGGAACCAGGACCGTTTGGTACCAATCTCTTGTTTACCGGGCCCAAAGAAGCTGACCAAATAACCTTTGAGGCCTATGGCGACTTTAAGGAAGTTCCCCATGCCATGCTCAAAAATTTTGAGGGTCTTTTCAATAGCGAAGATGCCATTGACCCACAATTGGTAGCCGATGACACCTTAAAACTAATTGAAATGGACAAAGGCAACAGGCCTACCCGAACAGTTTCGGGAATTGATTATGGCACAGTGGAATTTAATGCAAAGACCCAACCTATTCAAGATGCCCTGATCAAAGAAGAATTGCAAATGGAACACTTGCTCACCGTTTCCCAAAACTGAGCTAAAGGAAACCAAAAGGTAAAATCCCATACCTCAAGGTTTTGGTTGTGGAAAGCGCATTCATATGTAATAGGTTGAATGCCACTTGCTTGTTGATGGCGGGGCTATGCCCCGCCAAATCCTTATTTGACTTTAAATAACTAACCATGATTAAAGAATACAAGCGCATTGATCTTTTTGGGAAATTGTTATTTGAAAAAGCCCTCATTTTACCCCCTTTTAGGGCACCTAACCCTATGCATGACGAGGCCTGTTTTCTCCATGTCAGGGAAGGGGATTATAAGTCCTTTTCAGAAAGTGAATTCCTTAAAATAAACACCAAGCAGTCTGTATTAATGAAGTGTGGCAACTATGTGGGGCAAATGGTTTCAGATAAAAAAACAGGACAATACCAGGCGGTTGCCGTGCATTTCCATCCAGAAGTACTGCGAAGAATATATGGGAACGACCTTCCCAACTTTTTGGTCAATAAAAAGAAGAACACACCACGTCACAACATGGCACTGATTGAAGCCTCAATCCCGGTGGATAAATATGTAGAAGACGTACTGTTCTATTTTGACAACCCCCATTTGGTCAACAAGGAGCTCCTATGCCTAAAGACCAAGGAAATTATCCTGCTTTTGATGCAAACACAGAACGCACCTCACATTCTTCAAATACTGGAAAACCTTTTTACAGAGCGAACGGTGGATTTTAAAGCTACCATAGCTGCCCATATTTTCTCTGAAATAAGTGTCAACGAACTTGCCCAACTTACCCATATGAGTCTCTCCACCTTTAAAAGGAAGTTCAAGGAAATCTACCAGCTACCTCCTCAACAGTACATCCTTGGTCAACGTCTGGCAAAAGCCAAAGATTTATTGCAGGTCTCTAATGATTCCATCCAGGAAATTGCCTTTGCAACAGGCTTTAAAACCATCCATCACTTCTCCTTTAAATTCAAGCAGCATTTTGGTAGCTCCCCTTCCAAATATAGATTGGACTTCCTAGGTAAATAGTTGGACCTGAGCCTAAAATTCTTCTCCCGTTTCATCTGCAACTTTGTATCGTTGAATGAGTTAAATCTAAATCAATGACAGCATGAAAAAAACAATCACCCTCGGTTTAACGCTAATGGCCACAGTGGTTCTTAGCGGATTCATTATTTCAAAAACAGCAAACAAAAACATGGAAACAATTACAGACAAGGATGAACAAATCATCAATACCGCGTTCTTTTATCTCAAGGAAGGAAAGGAAAAAGATTTTGAAAAACTGCGAAGCAGAGGTAATGTGCTCCTGGAAAAATATGGGGCCAAAATAGAGCGGGTCATTAAGCCAAAAATGTCGGCCATGGGCGACCTGGATCTGCCCGATGAAATCCATTTTGCAGTATATCCCAATGTAGCGGCCAAAGAAGCTTTTGACAAAGATCCTGAATTTCTAAAGCTAAAGCAGGACTATATTGCCACCTCTGTGGAAAAAATGTTTGGATTCGCAACAAAAAGAGATCCCAACTTTGATTTTTTCAGAGAAATTGGGGACGCCACCAAAACCTATGGTATTGCTTTAATCTATTATAAAGAAGGCAAAAAGTACCAGGAGCAGTTCACGGAATACCATAACGCGGCTTGCGAGATCATCCCTGAGTTTGGAACCCATTTTGAGCGCTTTCTAATCCCATTTGCCTCCGCAAACGACTTGGTGGAGCAGCCCAATGAGATTCATAGATTTTATTTTGACAGCCCTGAGGGGATGCAGCAAATGGTTCAGGATTCAAGGATGCAGGCCCTGTTTCCCAAACGGGATGATAGTTTAAAAAATCTTGTCTTTATTATTGGTGAAGCCTTGCAATAAGCAAAATAACCGAAAAAAAACGGGGCATTAAGCCCCGTTTACTACTATGGTTTAAATGTTGTTATTGACCTGAAGTAACTTCATTTTTTCCAAAACCCCATTGACAGCTTTGGTCATGGATTTGGCGGATATTGTAGCTCCTGAAATGGCATCAATATCCGTCCCATACTCCAGGGAATTCTCCGAGGTTTTGCCAATGAATTGTTTCAACCACCGCTGACTCCCAATTTGCCGACCATGATTCTCCCGATAAATCAGCACCTTGGCTTTTTTAACACTAAGATCTGGATTAAAAAGCACCACATAGTCAAAAACATCCTTCATGCTAGGGGCCTTTCCCAAATAGGCATAACCCAAAATCTCGTTTTGAAGCAGTATTTTAAACAAACTGTCTTCGCCTAATTCTACATTCATAGGTTGAAGTTCAAAATCTTCAACTTCAAAAGCGGTTTGAACGGCACTTTCCAACTTTTGCTGTAATCGGGGCGAAATCTTATCGGAGGTAAAAGCCAAAAAGAAAAAGGCCATGCACAGCACGGCCCATTTCTGAAAATTATGCTTACTTGCTTTCTTCATTGGTTTGGCCTGAATCCGCAACAAACTTGTTGATCAATTGGGAAATTTCTCCAGCACCTGCTTCTGCTTTTTCTAAAGGGTAAAAGTGCATAAACATAGGTTTTTCATCCACTTTTTTGAGCAGGGTTAAATCCCCTTGACGGTCATAGACTTGGTCCCAAGAATCGCGAACATTGGCCCAAAACTCCTTATGTTCGTTCCACCAATCCACAGCCAATTGGCATTTGGAATCCTCCACTTTTTTATAAATGTTCATCCCTTTTTCTTGTGCCAACAGCACATCAGCCTTCCCATCCTTGCGGATTATCTTATCGTTGTCCTGCTCGTGAACCCAACCATAGGAAGTGATTTCCTGACGGTTACCTCGTTTCATAACATTGTAGTCGCTTCTTTTCGAGTATTCGCGTCTTGGCAACGGTGAATCTGTCTTATTTTCCCAGTAGTGTTTGCCGTCTACATGTACCCATGTGGCAGAACCGGAATAGCGTGGGCTATCGTCCACTTGATAAACTTTTTGGCTCCATTGGCCCTTAACTTGTTTCTTAGGAAGTGTTCCAAATTTCCAATTATTGTCCTTGTCATAATAGAACACATTTTGGTTTTCGTATTCCCAATCCTGACGCCAATGTTTGATGACCATGGAATCATTGATCACCAATAAATGTTGGATGGAAATTTTGTTTTTTTCATCAACAATGGGCAAAGCCAGTTCCAAGGCGCCAGCTGTATAGTCCATTTTCTTCTCGTAATCGATTTCAGGGGCAAAGGTCTCCGTGTACTTAAAAGTAATGTCGTAGCAACCGCACATGTCCAAAATAGCTTGGCGGTCCAAATCCCTTTTTTTCTGCGCTTGCATAATTGTAGTTGCACTTACCAATAGTGCCAATAAAATGGTTGATTTCTTCATAGTGGTATTCTTATAGATGAATTAAAAATTGAATGACAAAAATATTAATTTTATTTAGACTGAATTAAAATAACTTATATATTTGTCGGCAATTAATCAAGAATGAATCTAAATAACCAAATATCCATAATCTTAACATCCTGTTTAATAGGTGCTTATGCAAATTCGCAACAACTCGATTCTCTAGAGCAAGAATCCATGGCACTCAAGCAATTGAATGAAGTTGTAGTGACAGGAGAGAGTAAAGTGATGTCACTCAGCAAGAAATTATTCGCCGTTGGGACGATAGATCAAAAGGACATTGCCCAAGTTGCGGGTAACAATCTTGCCGATATTCTGAACTACAACCTCAACATCACAATTACCCCTGATGCCTCCACTGGAAGGTCAACTGTGAACATGTTTGGCTTGGATGGCCAATACGTGAAAATCTTGATTGATGGCATCCCTGTGGTCAGCGACAACGGAGTGGGCAACAATATCGATATCACCCAAATCAATTTGGAGGATGTAGACCGTATCGAAATCGTGGAAGGTTCCATGGGAGTCTTGTATGGTGACAATGCCGTAGCGGGGGTTATCAATATCGTAACCAAGCGGGCCTTGGAAGGTGATTATGCCTGGCAGGTGCAAGTATCCGTGCAAGAGGAAACCGTAGGTGACGAATATGCCCTGTTTGATGAAGGCCGACACATTCAAAATTTCAAGGTCAGCAATCAGGTCAATAACAAATTGGGCTATTCCATTGGAGCATCCAGAAACGATTATGCCGGTTTTTATAACAACTTCCGAGGTAAGGATTATGTCAATATCCAGGATAACACCTTAATCAATGACGGTCTCCGTGGAACCGAATGGAATCCTAAGGAACAACTGACCGCATTTGGCAACCTAAACGCCACCTTGGGCAAGCACAATATCTTTTTTAAGCTACAGTACTTTGACGAAGAGGTGACGGTTTATGATCGAAATGTAACCGGACGTTTAGATCCCGGTACAGGTATGGTAGACCCCACTGCTTTGGACGAAATTTTTGAAACCGATCGCTGGGTGAACAACCTCACCGTTTCCGGTCCTTTAAAAGGACAGACCAATTACAATCTGTTCTTTTCATACCAAGACCAAAAGCGCTACTACCAACAATATGTCTACAACATTCTACAGCAGGGCATTGAGTCCTATATCGCGGATGACCTGAGTCAGTCCAGTAAAATTTACTATTCCAAGGGTTTTGTATCCAACATCGTCCCCAAATCGGAGTTTTTTAATGCGCAGTTGGGGTATGAGTTTACCCGACAAACCGGGTTTGATGCCATTGCCACCGGGGAATATTCCAATGACGTGGTGGAAAACACTTTGGAAAACTATGACTTTTTTGGAGTACTGGATTTTAACCTAACGGACAAGCTATCCTTTTATCCAGGAGCAAGGTTCACCAACAACTCCCAGTTCGGCAACCAATTGATATGGTCCCTTTCCTCTACCTATGATTTTACAGATACATTCAAACTTAAAGCTGTCTTTGGCTCAGCCTTTAGGGCACCAAATTTTGAGGAACTGTTCTTTTACTTCGTCGATGCCAACCACAATGTTCAAGGCAATCCCAACCTGCAACCCGAAGATGGAATTTCCGTGTTCTTGAATTTGGAAAACAAGTACAAAATCGGGGAAAGTGGCCTCCTAAAATCGGCGATTAAGTCGTATTACTTTGATATTCAGGACAAAATCGCCAGCGTGGTTACCGCGGATGACAATGACCGAAGCCTCTTCACCTTTGCCAACGTGGATTATTCCAAAATCCTTGGCTTTTCGTGGGAGAACAGCATCAAATTGGACCGTTGGCAAGCTGGATTGGGAGCAACCTACATGGGCGAATCCACCGCTATTGACGGCTCTGAAGATAGTAATAGCGATTACCTCTGGAGTTTCAACCTTCAGACCACCTTGGGCTATACCATCCCTTCCTGGAAAACCACACTTTCCACCCAACTAAAGTATACCGGAAAAACGCAGGTTTTGGTCCCTGGGGACAGTGGTCCCGTTGTAGGGCAGACGGATGATTTCACTTGGATGGATGCTTCTGTCAGAACCAGTATAACCAAGGATTTGGACATTACCCTTGGTGCACGAAACATCTTCGACATTGTTACCGTAAACGCCTCCGATGTTCCCTCAGGAGCACATGCATCCAATTCAACTGCCAGCAGGTTGTTCGGTAACGGGAGATCCTATTTTTTAAAACTATCATACAAATTAAACCTTAATTAAAAACCATGAAAAAACTTACGTTTTTATATGTGTCGCTGTTTTTGGCGATTTTGAGTTCTTGCAGTAGTGATGATTCCGAAGATCTTATCGATTTCTCGGTAACCTTTAGTTCTGCCACCATTAGTACTTCGGAAACGGATACCACCAAGGAAATCACCCTGAATTTCTCCAGGGCGGCCACGGAAGCAGGTACCATCACTGTGTCCTTTACCGGTGAAAATGCGGTTTACGGTACCGATTTCTCTACCGTTCCAGCAGCAACCTCAGGAAGTATTTCCCTTCCTGTGGCGGTGGGAGATTTAAGCACTACCATTAGCTTCACTAAAATCTTGGACCCTATTGAAGGAACCACCAAGTCGGTTACCTTCTCTTTGGATGGTTTTGACAATACAGACTGGATGAATGGTTCCGTAAACTCTGCGACCGTAAGTTTTTCACCTATCGCAGCCTTAAATGGGATCATCGATTTGGAAAACGGAGGTTCCAACATGCCCAATCAGGTGTATTTCGACTTTAGCTCTGGGGTTCAGACCGCGGTTAAACGGGATACTTGGGAACTAGGTCTGTTTAATGGCACCGAAAATCGGGTGTTTTTGAATGCCGCTTTACTGGTCTCGGCTGCCGAGTTGGAAGGAATTACCGATATACTTACGGTTACCGAGGCCACAGCTTTAACCACTCCCTTGGAATTGAACACCTTGGACCCCATGACCTTTCAACCTACTACGGTAACCGTAAACACTGTGGGAGAACTACTTCAAGGATTGCCTGTGGGTTATTTCCAGTATGGGGATTTTGACGAAGGTGTAGTCTTTACCGATAGCTGGCAAGGGGATTTGGAAGGGACGGCTTTTACAGAGATTTCCACAACGGCAGATGAAAACAATGTTTACATTGTAGGTCTTGGAAACGAGGTTCCAACCGAGGCCGCTGAGCCTGGAAGTATCAACACCACTGGGGATCATCGAGGTTTTATGAAGGTGCGAATCTTGAGCGATGGAAGCAATTATACCATTCAATATGCAGCCTTGGACGAGACAGCAAATTTCTCCGAGGTAACAGTTCCCAAGAATTCCAGCTACTTGGTGTCCGGCTTTAGCTTGACCGATGGTCAGAGCGTAAGTGTAGAACCTACAGCTGATGCATGGGACATCAACTTTAGTGGGGTGTTCTCCTATTATGGCTACCAAGGCCCACTTGTTGCCGGATTGACCTATTCCGATTTTGCCGTGCACAACACTTTGGGAGATGTGGGACTTTACCAGATAACCACCTATGAAAGGGATTCCGAAGGTGTGGTTACCGAGTTTGATGTGCCTTCCTATGCTGATTTTGCCAGAAGCGATGTAGACGAATCCGCGTTGGTTTACGATGACAGAACCGTAATTGGTAGTGGCTGGAGAGATGCCTTTGGCGGGGTATTGAAGGATGACCGCTATTATGTGCTAAAAGATGCCGCGGGCAACTATTATAAGATGATGTTCACGGCTTATGTAAGTAACGAAGGGGTACGTGGTAACGCCCAATTGACCTACGAAAGACTCTAAAACGGACATTATGAACATCAAAAATATTGTTTTCATAATCCTTCGTCTTATTTTGGGAGGAATGATGGTCTATGGAGGTGTCCAGAAGTTTCAAAAGCCCATTCCTTCCCCCGTTGAAGTGGTGGAGAAAGCCGAGAAGTTCAAAGCTCCAGAAAAGGAAGGTACCCTTCAAAAAATATTGTACATCAGTGGAGCCAAGCAGACCGGATACTTTTGGCAGGTACTGGGTATTTGTGAATTGTTATTTGGTCTGTTGGTACTGCTGCAGGGCACCGGTTTTGTGGGCGCCATTTTCTTGCTGCCCATAACCTTGCACATCTTTTTGTTCCATCTGTTCCTGGAAGCCGATGAGCTAGGTGAGCTGCTCGAGACCGGAGGTCTGTTTGCTATCAACATCTTGCTCATCATTAAAGAAAGAAGCAAGTGGAAACACCTGCTTTGGATTAAACCCGTCTAGTTAGGTTGGTTTTAGTTAGATTTTTGTGGAAAACGGGGCTGTTTAGCCCCGTTTTTATATACCACCCCTCTGTCCGCTGGACATCTCCCCTCTTCGGGGGAGAAACTTTTATTGGGAATACTGCAGTACTCCTCCCTTCGAAGAGGGGAGGTGGCTCAATTGTAAATTGAGCCGGTGGGGTGGGTAGATCACAACCGCCTATCCCCTTCCGCAATAGCCACATCATTAATACTTGCATACCGCCTCTTCATCAGGCCATTTGCATCAAACTCCCAATTCTCATTGCCATGGGCACGGAACCATTGTCCGTCCTTGTTTTGATACTCGTACTCAAATCGGACAGCGATTCGATCATCGCCATGGGCCCAGTATTCCTTTTTGAGTTTGTAATGGCGTTCATTTTCCCATTTGTCGGTTAAAAATGCTTGGATTTCTTCCCGTCCATTAATGAACTTCGACCGATTTCGCCATTCGCTGTCCACTGTATAGGCTTTGGAAACTTTTACGGGATCTTGACTGTTCCAGGCGTCTTCCGCCAATTGTATTTTCTGTTTGGCTGTCTCCAAGGTAAATGGAGGAATCGGCTGCTTTATTTCTTGTTCCATAGTGTGTAGTTTATGCCAACCTAAGTCGGATGAAAACCCAAAACACTACCCGCAACCTCATGAAAAAAAATGAGCCACGGGCAGTGCACCTAATTACGGGTTGTTAACTTATTTTATCTTGTTTTTAGCTAAGAAGTTGCTGATGTATTGGGCAATCTCATCTCCTTTTTCCTCCAGGGCAAAGTGTCCAGTATTCAACAAATGGAACTCCACGTTCTTAAGGTCACGCTTGTACGGATGGGCGCCTGAGGGAGGGAAAATATAGTCGTTCTTTCCCCATACGATCAAAGTAGGTATCTGATACTCCCTAAAGAGTTTTTGCCATCCAGGGTAGCGGTCCACATTGGTACGGTAGTCATAGAACATGGCCAATTGGATTTCATTGTTCTCCGGGCGGGTCAAGTGTTGAAGGTCATGGTGCCAGTTATCAGGGCTTATTTTGGTACTGTCTTGCACCCCATGCAGGTACTGCCATTTAAGACCACCTATCTGGTGAAATCCTTCCAGGGGCTTCTTGTTTTCTTCTGAATTGTCAGCCCAAAGCTTGCGCAAGGGATCCCAGAAATCTGCCAAACCTTCTGTATAAGCATTTCCATTCTGCACGATGAAGGCTTCTACCCTTTCTGGATGTTTCTCAAAAATGCGATAGCCCACGGGAGCACCGTAATCCATTAAGTACAAGCTGTACCGATTGATTTTGAGTTGCACCAACAATTCGTCCACGATCTCCGCAAAATTGTCAAAGCTATACTCAAACTCGGACATTGGAGGTTGGGAGCTACGTCCATACCCAGGGTAGTCTGGGGCAATTAAGTGATAGTCCTGTGATAAATCCGCCATCAAATTTCGGAACATGTGGGAAGAAGTGGGATACCCGTGCAACAATACTAGGGTTGGGGCATCTTTGGGTCCTGCTTCACGGTAAAAAATATCCAAACCAGCCACCTCGGCGGTATGAAAAGTGGTTGGATAACTGTCTACATTGGACTTGTTTCGTTGTCCGTTAAGGTTCGAGGCCGCAAAAAGTGCCATTACAAATACTACTAGAATTGATTTACTTGTTTTCATGATTTTAATATTAATTGTTGTTTTTGTTTTATTACCGAACGTTCGGTAATTTAAATAATTAAATTTTTTTATGTTGTATATCTCTGTTCAATATTTTTGAGGGTCTTGGCAAAAGGCTCCGTACTACCTGTAGCCTTACTAAGGACCAAACTCCCTTGGATCTCCACAAAATTCTGCTGAGCCAGCTGTTTGGACGTCGCTTCATCTTTTCCAAAAGCTTGACCCAGAATACTAAACGAATCCAACCATTGCCCAATCCCCTTTTCTATTTTATTGCCAAAGAGCGACATGCCAGTGTCCATACTCAAGGAGCGGTACAGGCAAACCTTGGTGCCATGGCCGTACACCTCGCCAATATTGTGGATGGCATCCTTTAGCCGTTTTTGAGGTGGTGTTTCCGTATTGGAAAGTACCGTATAGACCTTCTCGTTGATCCAAGCCTCCATAAAGTCCAGCACGGCATCCGTCATTTCCTTTTTCCCTCCGGGAAAGCGGTGGTAGAGACTGGCTTTTTTAAGACCCGTGGCCTCGGCCAATTCGTTTAGGCTGGCCCCGTCATAGCCTTTAGAGCGAAACACGGACATCAACCCGTTTAAAATTTCCTGATCTGATACTTTTGCCATTCTCATGGGACAAATGTACAATGATTTTTAATTTTACCAAACGTTCGGTAATATTTTAACACACTTTAACGAAATGTCATTCCAAACTGTCGTCCTGAGCGTCATCCTGAGCGAAGCGAAGGACCTGCGAAGAACCCCGTCCAACCCACTCCATCCCCAAAACAGCCTCAAACCCACCAAAAAGGCACAAAATTGTGGAAAAACCCCAGTTTTTTTAAGGTATTTCATCAATACCTTTTATTCAAGAAATACTAACTTAATTCCCCTAAACTCCCCCCTAAGAACACGCAACTAATTTCATTAATTCACCTAATGAGAACCATCTTATTCTGTGCAATATTGCTTCAATCTCCATTTGCATTGAGTCAAAATTCTATTGAGCAAAAAAGACTTAAAGAAGATTTAGAAAAGGAAAAGTTAGAATTAAATCAAAGATTAAAAAGCATTGAGAAAGAAATTGACTCTATAGAACAAGAAATATCCTTTTCAAAAGCCAAAGAGAGAGGGATAAAAAGCACAATGAAAAGGGGCTCTGAATTAAGAAAGTCACCAAAATACAATAGTCAAATTATAGCTACCCCTGATAGAAATGAAGAAATAATAATTATAAACAAATACAAGTACGGAACTTATTATTATGCCATTTTTAAGGAGAAAATTGGCTACATCAAACAAAAGGATGTAAGGCAAAAAAAGGAATTCATTCATTTATCAACAGTTGAACCCCCCAGCACATCTTCATCGCAAAGAAAGAATTATACACGTTCATACACTCCAAGAAAAACATATTCAAGGCGGTACTACAGAGGCCCAAGGGGAGGTTGTTACTATATAAATTCAAACGGCAACAAAACTTACGTTGCCAGAAGCCTCTGCAACTAAAAACTCATAAACCAATTTTCAACCTTTTGCTAAATGATAAAACAAAATCCATTTTCAGTCTATGATTTTTTAGGATATTTTGTTCCAGGTTCAATTCTAGTATATGCCTATCTAATTATAAATGATTCCGAAAGTAAAGAAACATTTGACCTGTTAAGCTTTTTGAAGGACTTTTCAGAAACCAATTTTGAAGGAATCTTTTTTTTCGTCATTTTATCCTACTCTATAGGGCATCTTTTAAACTTTGCCTCTTCATCAGCATAGAAAAGTATGCCATTTGGAGATACGGATTTCCATCTAAGTACCTATTGAAACTTGGGCATAAGGGTTATTGGAAATCCTGCAAAAATTGGAAGGACGTTGCTTGGCGGTTTGTTATGATTCTCGTTTTATTCCCCTGTGTTTTTTTAGACTTTCTAATAGGGCATTTGCTTGGATTTAAACGCTTTTATACATCTTCGCTTGATCCATTGTTAAGGCAGTTAATAACATATAAAATTACATGTCTAATAAACATTCTCGGAATCACAAACGTAAAAGATTACAAAAAATATGATCAAGGAGGCGCGAATAATTACGATTTTCATCGAATAGTAACGCATTACGCATATGAAAATAGCAAAACCCATCAAGCTAAAATGAGCAACTACGTAGCATTGTATGGGTTCCTCAGAGCATTATGTTTTATTTTTAATTTACTTTCTTATTATTACTTCTTTAAAAATATATTTAATTGCTCGCTAACTTGGTCAAACTCCTTAGTCTTGGTTTCCCTTTCTCTAGTTTGTTATTTATCCTTTATGGCATTCATGAAATTCTATCGCAGATATTCGCTTGAAGGTCTAATGGTCATAACAATAGACAAGGATTTAAAGACAAAAAAAACTAAATAAACATATTGCAAATTTGAATTCACAATTAAGCTAGCAACCTGTGAACTAAAATGAAGTATAGCTTAGCCTTTGTCCTGTGCTACCCCAAACACCCCTTTAACTGTTTATAACAGGCCTCTGCCACTGGGGCCAACTCTTGGCCACTAAACGAAATGGGCAATTGGGGCGCCCGATCCAAAAATTGGCCATAGGTGCTGGTAAACTGCTCTAGTTGGGAAGCCGGCACCTTCATAAGCTGGGCTACCAAGGCCATAAGATCTAGGGCATATAGCCCGCCATCTTCCAGGCCCATACCCTTAAGGGCACCCGTGAGCTGGCTGTGCTTTAGATCTTGGCGGATAAGTTGGATGATCAAGGTTTTGTGGCGCATAGGAAGTAGGTTATTTGGTTTAACAATATAAAAATATATCATTTTATAATATTTTACAACATTTTTTTGTATCGTATTTTGCTATATCCCAAAAGGTGTTTATTGAAAATTTTTATAAATACGTATTACTTTGTAATACATGTCCCAAACCAAGATAATGAACCGCATCAAAATTGTACTTAAGGAACAGGGCCGCACCCAGACCTGGTTGTCGGAGCAAATAAACAAAAGCTATGTGGTGGTCACCAACTACTGCAACAACAAGGCCCAGCCCAGTATTCCCGTACTCAGGGACATAGCCCACCTCTTGAATGTGGACGTAAGGGAGCTGTTGGAGCCCACCAAATTGGACTAGCAACCATGAAAAAAATCCCCATCGCACGGCTGCACCATTTCCAAGAGGAACCCCATCTTTTGGGGAACTTTATCATTAGGGATATTGCCCAACTCCTGGAAAAAATTCCCATGGTTCAAGAACTGCATCGGCACGATTTTTACTTTGTCCTGGCCTTGGAGCATGCCTCTGGCCAACATCATATCGATTTTACCCCCTATCCCGTGGGCAAACATTGTGTGTTCTTTATGCGGCCCGGCCAGGTGCATGATTTGCAACTGGATTCAGGTTCCACTGGTTTTGTACTTCAGTTTACCTCAGACTTTTTTGACAATTGCAGCATGGATTCCAGATTACTGCTCCGCTCTTGCAGCAATACCACGCTGTATTCCTTCAATCCAACAACCTACACTAAAGTGACCGCTCCCCTACATGCCATCTTGGACGAGTTTTCCGTAGAACGTGCAGGCCATGAAAAAATGATCAAGGCACAGCTAGATATTTTCCTCATTGAGCTTTTACGCCAACAGCAGGCCAATGTTCCCAACCTTAAAGGCCCAAACCTATATCCCCGCGAACGACTGGAGGCCTTTTTGGAACTGTTGGAAACCCATCTGGCCGCCCATAAAAAGGTTTCGGACTATGCAGAAATGCTGCACCTGAGCGCCTACCAACTCAATGCCATTACCAAATCCGGATTGGGCAAGACCTGCCGCGAGGTAATCAACGACCAAATAATCTTGGAATCCAAACGGAGATTACTAGCCACCAGTAACCAGGTGAAGGAAATTGCCCATCAGTTGGGCTACGAGGACGTTTCCTATTTTATCCGCTTCTTTAAAAAACATACCGGGCAATCACCGGAAGCTTACCGGCAAAACTTTACATAAGTCCTATTCAAGCCAGCACTTGTCCTACCCCCTTGACCCCAGTGGCCGCTACTTTTGTACTTGTACAATAAAGAGTATGTCATGAGACCCATGAGCCGAAGGACATTTATAAACAAGAGTGGGACGGTCACGGCATCCAGCATGCTGCTCCATCCCCTCAATTTTAGCACCTATTATCCCATGAAAAAGAACCATTTTGATGTTATTATCGTTGGCGGAAGCTACTCAGGCCTTTCTGCAGCCATGGCCCTGGGCAGGGCCCTGAAAAAAGTTTTGATCATAGACAGTGGCAAACCCTGTAACCAGCAGACGCCATATTCCCATAATTTTCTGACCCAGGACGGGGTGCCGCCCCACGAAATAGCACAGCTAGGTAAGTCGCAAGTGGAACAATACAGCACCGTTCATTTTTTTGATGGCCTGGCTACCAAAGGTAGAAAGATTGCAGATGGGTTTGAAATTGCCACTTCCAAAAAGGAGCGGTTCAGGGCTCACAAGCTGGTCTTTGCCACGGGTATCAAGGACATTATGCCCCCCATTGAAGGCTTTTCGGATTGTTGGGGGATTTCAATTTTGCATTGTCCGTATTGCCATGGTTATGAGGTTAGAGGTGCCAAAACAGGGGTGTTGGCGCAGGGGGAGGAAGCTTTTGAATTTGCCAAATTTCTGACCAATTGGACCAAAGACCTTACCCTATTTACCAATGGCAAGTCCAATTTATCCCCAGAACAAATCAAGCAACTAAAAGACCTCAACATTAAGGTTGTGGACAAGGAAATACTAAAAGCGGAGCATGAGGAAGGCTATCTGAAACAGTTACGTTTTTCGGATGGAAGTACGGCAGCAGTCACGGCACTCTATGCCCATATCCCTTTTGAGCAGCATTGTGATATTCCCGTGTCCTTAGGAGCCGAAATTGACGAGAACGGCTACATAACAGTGGATGGGATGCAAAAAACAACCGTGGATGGCGTCTATGCCTGCGGGGATAATGCCACCCGTATGCGTACGGTTTCCAATGCGGTATACCAAGGCACTTTGACTGGCATGATTGTGAGCAAGGAGATGATCATGTAGGAGGTTTAGTATTCTCCTTTTATTCTAATCCGCTTACTCCTATTTACCTTAAATGGCTCCTCCCATCGTAGGAGGGGAGGTGTCCGAAGGACGGAGGGGTTTTAACTAAATATTATTTTACCTACCTTACCCCTACCCAATCTTACACTACACAATGAGGCGACATAACAAACGCATACTTAAACAGTATCGGAAAGACCTACGCAAAAACCTGACCCCAGCTGAGGCTTTTCTTTGGACCAAACTGCAACGCAAACAACTGGATGGAAGAAAGTTCAGAAGGCAGCACAGTATTGATAATTTTATTGTGGATTTCTATTGCGCTTCCGAGAAACTAATCATTGAATTGGACGGGCAGGTGCATTTTAATGCTGTGGCCCAAGAAAAAGATTATTTCCGTACCCAACATCTAGAAGGTCTTGGTCTCACCGTGCTTCGGTTTGAAAATAGCATGGTGTTTGAGAATTTGGCTTCGGTGTTAGAGGAGATTCGGGAGCATTTTGATTAATCGTAACCAGATTCAAGTTTCGACCCTTCCGTCCTTCGGACACCTTCCCTTTCCAAGGGAAGGAACAAGTAAGATGAAATTCTGAGCTACGGGAGAACCTGTTTGTTCAACTTATACAGAAACAGCTCCCCTTTTTTCAAAAAGTTCCGCCTGTCGAAGCAGATGTTCAAACGGTACTTATGCTTACTATTTAGAAAATAGTTCTAACTGCTTCAATAGTCTTATCCAAATCTGAATAGGTAAGCGCATCATTTAGGAAGTAACTTTCAAATGCCGATGGTGGGAGGTACACCCCTTGCTTCAGCATGCCATGGAAATATTTCTTGAAGGTCTCGTTGTTGCCTTTGGCCGAGGAAGCAAAATCCACTACTGGGTCTTCGCAGAAATGCACGGAGATCATGCTACCATATCGGTTGATTTGGTGCGTCACTCCTTTTTCAGTCAAAACTTCTGCAATTCCCTTATGTAGATACTCTGTTTTTTCAGCCAGACTGGAAAATACTTCGGGTTTGTTATTGAGCTCAGTGAGCATAGCCAATCCAGCGCTCATGGCCAAGGGATTTCCGCTTAAGGTTCCAGCCTGATACACGGGTCCTTCAGGAGCTAAATGCGACATGATTTCGGCCCGAGCAGCAAAAGCACCCACAGGCAATCCTCCCCCAATTACTTTTCCGAACATTACAATATCGGCATCAATGCCCAAGGCTTCTTGTGCTCCACCTTTGCCCAATCGGAAGCCTGTCATGACCTCATCAAAAAGCAACAATATGCCTTCTTGGGTACAGAGTTCTCGAAGGCCATGGATAAATTCATCCGTAGGAATAATACAACCCATATTCCCTGCCACAGGTTCCAAAATAATGGCTGCAATTTCACCTTTATTGGCTTCGGCAAGGGCTTTCACCCCTTCCAAATCGTTATAATTGGCCAGCAGGGTGTCCTTTGCGGTTCCCTGGGTCACTCCAGGACTATTAGGACTCCCAAAAGTCACCGCTCCGCTCCCCGCCTGAATCAAAAAAGAATCGGAATGGCCATGGTAACAGCCCGCGAATTTGATGATTTTGTCTTTGCCGGTATACCCTCGAGCCAAACGCACAGCACTCATACAAGCTTCAGTACCGCTGTTCACAAAACGAATCTTATCGATATTTGGTACCATGGAAACGGCCAGTTGGGCCAGTTCGGTCTCAATTTCGGTAGGCATTCCAAAAGAAGTTCCTTTTTTGGCTTTTTCGATTACTGCATTGATTACGGGTTCATGGGCATGACCCAAAATCAATGGGCCCCATGAGGCAATGTAATCGATAAGCTGGTTCCCGTCTTCATCATAGAGATAAGCACCTTTGGCCTCTTTCACAAAAATGGGATCTCCGCCTACGGCTTTAAAGGCTCTTACTGGGGAGTTTACCCCACCGGGGATGTATTTTTTGGCCTCTGCGAACAAGGCGCTGCTTCGTTGGTAGATCATATGGTTTTTTTGTCATTCCCGCGAAGGCGGGAATCTATAACTCAATCCATCTTGGATTCCGCAACAAGTGCGGAATGACAAATCGAACGCAAAACTAGCGATTGTTTTAGTGAACTTTAAATATTCCTTATTATTAATACTATACCCAATAAAAGAACGCCAAAAACTATACCCCATGAATTCACATAATCCGCTTTTGTAAAGGTGTTTTTGTCAGAAGGATAATCCTTCTTTAAGTTCCAAATAAAATAAAGAACTCCAAGAATAATTAACAGGATTCCAAAATACAGGTTATCAAATCTTTCCAAATTAATACATAATTATTCCTCAACTGTACTTCGGACTTGCCCCATCACAGGTTGCTCGATGTGACATTTTACTTCGTTTTTTCTTTTCTGATGTTGAGCACCTGTCCAATGGAAATGGTGTTGCTACTTAGATTGTTGAGTCGTTTCAACTCGTCCACCGAAATGGTATATTTTCTGGAGATGCCATACAGCGTATCCCCTTTTTCCACCACATGGGTGAACACATCATATTTTTTTGGAGCCCGCACGGTGTCCAAACCACCTCGGACCACTTCATCATCATATTGGTCCAGATCATAGCGCTCTATCAAGGCTATCAGCTTTTGAGGGTATTTGCGATCCGTCGCATAACCTGCCTGCCTCAGTCCGTAAGCCCATTTTTTATAGTCATCTCGTCTGTAATTAAAGAGAAAAGCATATCTCGAACGTGACGAAAGGAAAATGCTATGATCCCTAAAAGAATACATGGGATGATTGTACTTTCGAAAACACTCTCCCTTGGCGTCATCATCATGAAAATCGAATTCACCGTCCCAACCCGTATGGCATTTGATGCCGAAATGGTTGTTGGTCTTTCTGGTCAACTCCCCTTTGCCCGAACCACTTTCCAAAATCCCTTGCGCCAAGGTAATGCTGGCAGGAATGCCAAAAGCCCGCATTTCGTACTGGGCTATTTCCGCAAAAGTCTCAATATATTCCCGAGTATCAGCAATCGGGAATTTTACAAATCGGCCTGGGTTGGCAGGCATTGGATACAGTTCGGACTCTTTGGGTCCATCCGCAGGTAATCCCCTATTTGGATTCCGATGGGTGCTGGTCCTGGTCTCCACAACAGGTTTAGACTGACGTGTAACCGTTCGCTTTTTGGACTTACAACCCGTTAGTAACACAGCGAGTACCACAACATATCCAATTCTCCTGATCATAAATCCAATAACGGTAAATTCTTTTGTTTCAGTACTTGGTTCATGCCTTTAATTCCTTGCAATCCTCCTGTGTGGATAGCCAAAATTTGGGTGCCAGGCTTAAAAAAACCCTTTTTAATCAGGTCAAAAATACCAAAAACCATCTTTCCAGTATAAATAGGATCTAAGGGAATACCAGTTTTCTTTTTAAAATTGTTGATAAACCCCACCTGTTCAGTTGTGATCTTTGCATATCCGCCAAAGTGGTAATCCTGGATCAAGTCCCAATTTTCACTTTCACTTACTTTCCGGATCTCCTTCATTAAAAAGTCGCCCTTAAGGGCAGGAAAGCCCAATACCCGTTGGTGCGGTTGAGCCGAATTAATAATTCCTGCTATTGTTCCACCCGTACCCACGGCACTACAAATAAAATCGAACCTGTTATCCTCCACAGTCAAAATTTCTTCACAACCTTTGATGGCCAAATCGTTGGTTCCGCCTTCGGGTAGTATATAAAATTCGCCAAAAGTCATCTTCAGTTTTTCCAGGAACGAATCTGTTCCTTTAGTCCGATATTCGCTTCGCGAAACAAAATGAAAACGCATTCCATGTTCGGAAGCCAGTTTTAATGTTGGATTAGCTTGCCACCCCTCCTTGAGTTCCTCCCCACGAATGACACCTATGGTTTTCAGTCCAGCTTCCTTTCCAGCATAAGCCGTAGCCGCTATATGATTGGAAAATGCCCCGCCAAAGGTGAGCAAGGTGTCCTGCCCCTGCTGTTTCGCCTCAATAAGATTGTATTTGAGTTTTCGGTATTTGTTGCCTGAAATGTGGGGATGAATCAAATCCTCCCTTTTGATATAAAGGTCGATGCCACTTTCCTTAAAAAAAGGGAAATCAATTTTCTGATTGGGAATTAACAAGCCTTGGTGTTATCGCATCAAATAGTTTACAAAACTATACGGTTTTCTCTGGAAAATATACTCCATATCATCCTCATTGGCGTAGGCCTCACGTTCAAAACTGATATTTTGGTAGGCCCTATAACTATCCAGATATAATACGGTACGCAATAACCACTCGGAAATATATAGAATATAAAAAGGTATGATGAGAAGCTCCCGTTGTTGTTTCAAATGTATACGCTCGTGGTTGATCAATACATCATCTTTCCTGAGGGCGCCTTCCTTTAAAATGATAAAGGGCCACAAAGACAAGCCAACATAGTTGCGATAAAAGAAATGTTTAAAGACTAAAATCAAACCGAATTATCATAGGTTTCCTACAAATATAACTTTTGAAGCCACTCAAGGAAGGATTGCTTCGATAATAAGATTAACAATTTCGGTGAATAACCCAATTTAGCCTATATATAGCCTTTCATCGGAATAGTTTAATTTTATAGGTAATTGGACAGGATTCATTATAAATGAAGGAGCTCATTCCTCTTGAAGAGGGCGATTATTACTTATCCGAGGAAGGATATAAGGTCTTTACCAAACAATACCACCTTAAAAGGGGATATTGCTGTGAAAGTGGATGCCGACACTGCCCCTATGGCTATGATAAAAAGACAAATAGCCAGCGTTAATAGTATGTTCGGCATAATATTTGTGACTTATTTATAGTCTTTTCTGTTGAACTCAAAAGTAAAATTGATATGAAAAATGTAAAACTTCTCACCTTGGTCGCCTTAGCGGCTACATTTATGGTTTCCTGCTCTTCTGTACGCGTGGTTTCCGATTATGATACCCAAACGAATTTTGGCGAATATCAAACCTATGCCTTCTACAAAACCGGCATTGATAAGGCCCAAATATCAGATTTGGACAAAAAACGAATTCTAAAGGCTATTGAGACGGAAATGACTTCCCGTGGCTTTGCCAAATCCCAAAAACCCGACGTGCTGATCAGCATTTTCACCAAGGAACGTGAACGTGTGGATGTGTACAACAACAACTTTGGATGGGGTGGCGCTTGGGGCGGCTTCTACAATCCTTGGGTCTGGGGTCCTGGTTGGGGCTGGGGCTGGGGAGGAGGTTTCGGCAACAATGTAAGCACCCGTACCGAAGGCTCCCTGTACATTGACGTTATTGATGCCAACAAAAAAGAACTGGTTTGGCAGGGACGTGGTGTGGGCACGCTGAACAATACCAAGAACATTGAAAAGAAAGAGGAGCGAATCCGCGAGTTCGTTTCACATATTTTAAAAGAATATCCTCCGATGCCAGCGGTGGCATCCAACTAAAAAAAGATAAGTAGAACGAAGAATCTGTAGTAACTGGTTTGGAGTTTATTGCGGTTGATAAGTGAATTGGATTCTTCGTTCTCTTTTTTTACAATAATGGAAAACTCGTTTCGTTTTTAACTTCCTTTAATACAAAGGCACTTTTTACAGCGCCAATATTGGGCAAAGAGGCAATCTTGGTCTTGGCAAAATCGTAATAGGCATCCAGGTCTTTGACAATGACCTTGAGTAAAAAGTCAAATTCCCCGCCCACCACAAAACATTCGGTTACTTCTGCAAACTGTTTCACCTGGTTTAAAAAATCGTCCATTAAATGGCCTTTTTGGGCCTCTAAAGACACAAAACTAAATACAGTGATACTTTGTTCAATCTTCTCCTTGTCAAGAATGGCAGCGTAGTTTTTGATGTAGCCCTCCTGCTCCAATCTTCGTATACGCTCATAGACCGGTGTCTTGGTCAATCCCAGCTGCTCCGCAATGGTTTTGGCAATGGTTTTGGCATCCTTTTCCAATATTTTTAGAATCTCACGATCAATGGAGTCCAAGCGTTCCTGCATATTTTCCTTTCTAGGTGTTCATTTTATCATAAAATTAGACATAATTACTAAATTTTATAAATAAAAAGGACTTTATTCCTAATATTTGTTCAATTACCAGTGTTGTAACTATAAATTGTAACTTTATGTAGTATATATACCTTATTTATAGCATTCAATGGAACAAGGCGCCTACGAAAGCAATCCTATTTTGGATAAGCTTCCAGAACATTTAAAGCAGTTCATCAAACCGCAGAACTACGAGGAGTACACCCCCATAGATCAGGCCGTTTGGCGCTATGTGATGCGAAAAAATGTGGATTATTTGAGCAAAGTAGCCCACAAATCGTACGTGGAAGGATTGGAAAAGACTGGGATTTCCATCGACAATATTCCCAATATGTATGGAATGAACCGCATTCTGAAGGAAATCGGATGGGCTGCCGTAGCAGTGGATGGATTTATCCCTCCAGCCGCTTTCATGGAGTTCCAAGCCTATAATGTATTGGTCATCGCTTCGGATATTCGACAATTGGAAAACATCGAATATACCCCTGCTCCCGACATTATCCATGAAGGTGCTGGCCATGCCCCCATAATTGCCAATCCGGAATATGCAGAATATTTGCGAAGGTTTGGGGAAATTGGTTGCAAGGCCATCTCCAGCGCCAAGGATTATGAGTTGTACGAAGCAGTACGGCATCTTTCCATTATAAAGGAAGCAGCAGGTACTCCACAATCAGAAATAGAAAAAGCGGAAAAACATATTGAACATCAGCAGGAAAATATGGGCGAGCCCAGTGAAATGGCCCTCATCAGAAACTTGCATTGGTGGACCGTGGAGTATGGCCTGATCGGTACCATTGAAAATCCAAAAATTTACGGAGCGGGACTGCTTTCTTCCATCGGCGAGAGCAAATGGTGCATGCAAAGTGATGTACAAAAACTACCGTATACCCTTGAAGCTGCGCAAACCGCTTTTGATATCACCAAACCCCAACCTCAACTGTTCGTTACCCCACACTTTGCGCATTTGAGTCAAGTGCTGGAAGATTTTGCCAACAGCATGGCATTGCGAACGGGTGGCCTGGAAGGGGTTAGAAAACTCATTTCCTCCAAAGCCCTAGGAACTTTGGAATTGAGTACGGGACTTCAAATTTCAGGCACTTTTAGTGAGGTTATGGAGCATAACGGAAAGCCCATTTACATCAAAACCAGCGGCCCAACAGCCTTGGCATACAGGGATAAGGAACTTGTAGGCCATAGCACTTTGGACCATGCAGATGGATTTGGCTCTCCCATTGGAAAGTTGAAGGGAATTAATCTGGCCATAGAAGATATGAGCCCGCGCGACCTGAAAGCCTACAAAATCTTTGAAGAGGAACAGGTTACCCTTGAGTTTGAAGGGGGCGTAAAAGTGGATGGCACCATTGTAACCGGTACGCGAAACCTGCAAGGAAAAATTATTCTGATCACTTTTAAGGATTGCAAAGTTAGCTATCAGAACGAAGTGCTGTTCTTGCCCGAATGGGGGCTATATCATATGGCCGTTGGACAGCATGTGGTATCAGCCTATAATGGCCCAGCCGATTTGCTCAGTTTTGACCTTATCACACATAAGATTACTGAAACCACCATCAAAAAAACAAGGGACAATCAGCGTTTAAAACTTGAAGCACATTACAAGCGGGTTCGCGATTATCGAGATGGTATCAATACCTTCATTTCCCGAGGTAAGCTTTTTGAGGAAGTCAAAGAGGAATTCCCTGAAGATTGGTTGCTACCGGTTGAACTCTACGAACTGGCCAGGAAAGGGGAGCGAGACGAGTTGGCCATCACCATTAAATCCCATTTGGAAGATGTAAAAAAGTTGCGTCCAGAAGTAGGACATTTGATTGACGACGGATTACAACTAATCGACCAAAGTTTTACCAAGGTCAAGTAATTCATTGGTCGAAGCAATGGGTTTGTCTTGATAGGTGAGTCTCCAACCCATCGAATTTGACAGCACGTAAATCCGCGAAAGCTCGCTCAATAATCTGTTCTCAGCATTTGATTTTAGGGATGAAGCCTCAATTTTTTTTCGGAGGGACTCGTTTACATTTTCCTTAATGGCATTATAGTCCTCTGCCCTAAAAGGATTAAAATAATCTGCCGTTACATCATAATATTCAAAATCTGGATTGATTGTGATTTCTGGTTCTGGTATCGACAAAATCCGAATGGTTTTCTCTGCCTCTATCACTTCAATTTCCAATTGGGAAAGGTCATACGAAATGATGGCTTGGGCATTGGTCACGACCAGTGCTTTTTTGTCCGCGGTGACCAAGCTTCCAAACAACTCTTTGGAATCTGCATAATTATATACTTCCGAAAAATGCCCCTCGGTCACAATCAACTTGGAAACATTTTTCAACTCCTGTTGAATAAGTAGGGAACTCTCCGATAAAACGGCTTTATCCTGGGTGTAGTCCGTACAAAATTTGTAAATCAAAATGGAAGTAAGGGCGATCAAAGCCCCCATGAGTATTTTTTTCATCGTTCAAAATGCATAAAGGGATACCTCTCCTTAAGATACGTGATTTTCGCCTCTAACGACGTTCTGAACTTTTGATGCGCTTCTGATTCGGGGTTAAAGGGACGGTGTTCCAACCCTTTTTGAATTCCTTCCACTTCTTCCATTTCTGGGTAGATTTCTTCGGATATCCAAACCGATTTGAACCGTTCCCAGATATAATCAACCGCCAATTCGTTGGGATGGATCAAGTCTTTGCCATAAAACCGATAATCCCGTAGCTCATCCATCATGATTTCATAGCTTGGAAAGTAATGACCTCTTAACTTCCCCTTCGACTGGCTCAGGGTGACATCTCGAGATGAGAAAAGACCGTGCACTGCCGCAATTAGGTGCGCCTTGCTCCGTTGATTTTCCACAAAGCCGTCTTTGAGATGGCGGATAGGCGATACCGTGAAAACAACGGTAGCCTTTTTGTTTACTTCAGAAATGCATTCCAAGGTACGTTCTAGGCTGGATTCAATTTCTTCAATCGTCAACAATTCCTTGCCGAACTCCTTTTGGGGTACCTTATGGCAATTGACCACTATTTTTTGGGTTGAATGGTTTCGATACACCCAAGCTGTCCCCAAGGTGATTATTATATGCGAAGCTGAACGAAGCCATTTTTGTGTCTCCTGTAAAGTCGAATTCAAATTTTCAAGGAATGAATCCTTAGAATTTGCTGCTAAATCAGAATGCGCGTCAAAACACAGCCATCTTCCATTCTGTTCAAATACCTCCTCTGCTTGATAGGCTTTTTCCTTTACAGCGCGGCCGACCAAATTCTCGATAGCCAGTGGGTGAAACAGAATCCCAAAGGGATTTAGTTTGGTTTGGAACTGGTAATATTCCAGCTTCGCCCCCATGTTTTCTACAAAACAAGAACCCAGCAATAAGACTTTGCTTGTGTAATCAATGGGGCCGCCAATCGGCTCAAGCGGAATTTGGGTCTGTAGTTTCATGCTACTCGCAATTTCCAATGTTCTCGATCATATCCCGATACTGATTTTCCAATTGCTCCTCCAATTGACCCATAAAGTTCAACACTCGAATCAAATCATCAATGGACTTGTTTCCCAAAGCTTCCGTAGCTTTCTTGAGCTCACTTTTAACCAAGTTCTGGGTATGATATATTCCCTGAAGTTCATAAAGGCAATCATATCCGAATTCATGAAAGATTCCTGTGGATTTTGAGATTTCCCATGCAATGTTGCTCAAATCCGTGATTTCCAAAAATATGGTCGTATCCCCTTCGTATTTGTACTTTCCGTTTCCTGCGGAGACCGAGTCCACGGTTTCTATCAAATCAGGGTATGAATCCACAAAAGCATTCCATCTTTGAGGCGTCAAGAGCAGTTCATCTTCATCGTTTTTTAGGCTGTCCAATTCTTGGAAAAACTTGGGGATTTTTTGGTTTTCGGTGTGATTTTCTGCCAACTGTTCCAAGTTAGCTTCCAATTCAACCTTAATTTTGGTCAGTGCAATCTCCTTGTTCTTCTGGACGACCCTTGAAGCATTCCAATCGTTGAACCAAATGGCCAAGTTAATACCAACAAACAACAAAAGGATTTCTCCAAAAATGTATTTCCAGTTGATATGCTTTAGGTTAAAGGGCACTTTTTATGTGGTTGCTTTTATTATTTCAAAGGCGTTGTCCAATGCTGCGGGTATCCCGGACGGGTTTTTCCCTCCGGCCGTGGCAAAGAAAGGTTGTCCCCCTCCCCCACCTTGGATATGTTTCCCCAATTCGCGAACAATGGCTCCAGCGTTCAATCCCTTGTTGGACGCCAATTCTTTGGAAATGTAACAGGATAAAAGTGCTTTTCCATCTTTTTCAGCTCCAAGAAGAAGAAAGAGATCATTGATTTGCCCACCCATTTCAAAGGCCAAATCCTTGATTCCAGCTGCATCCAATTCTACCTGTTTGGCCAGAAATTGGATTCCATTTACCTCCTTCAATTCTGAAATCAGTTCATTTTTAAGGCCTTTGGCCTTGTCCTTCAATAATTGCTCCACTTGCTTTTTTAGGGCATTGTTTTCTTCCTGAAGTGCTGTCACCGCCTTAACTGGATCCTGGGCTTTGTTCAACAAGTCCTTGATCTCGAAAAGCATTCGGTTATTGGAAAAGTAGAATTCCTTTACCGCATCCGAGGTAATGGCCTCTATCCTTCGGATACCTGCTGCCACTGCACCTTCGGAAACAATCTTAAAATGCCAGATATCTGCCGTATTATTTACATGGGTACCTCCGCAAAGTTCAATGGATTGGCCAAAACGCACAGTCCGTACAGTATCGCCGTACTTTTCCCCAAACAGGGCCATAGCGCCTTGGTCCATTGCCTCTTGCAACGGAATGTTCCTATTTTCTTCCAAAGGCAATTGCCCTTCTATTCGTGCATTGACGAAATTCTCCACATCCCGGAGTTCTTTGGTGCTCAATTTGGAAAAATGGGAGAAATCAAAACGCAAATATTTGGAATGCACCGCAGAACCTTTTTGCTCCACATGGGTTCCCAATACCTCTCTCAAAGCTTGGTGCAATAAGTGGGTCGCGGTATGGTTACTGGCCGTACGCCAGCGTTGTTTTTGATCTACGGTTGCTTTAAAGGTACCAGAGATGTTCTTAGGTAGATTTTCTGTAAAATGGACAATCTCATTGTTTTCCCTTTTGGTATCGATGATATAGATGACATCGCCATTGGATGTTTCCAAGTAGCCCTTATCCCCAACCTGTCCTCCGCCCTCGGCATAAAATGGGGTTAGATTGAAGACCAATTGATACTGATCTCCACCTTTCTTGCTGGTTACCTTTCGATACTTGACCACCTTCACCTCGGCCTCCAGAGAATCATAACCAATAAATTCTTGCTCCGAGTCCTCCAAAAGTACCGTCCAATCTTCTTTGGATACTTCAGAGGCTGCCCGAGATCGGTCTTTTTGGGCTTTTAGGGCTTTTTCAAAACCTTCAGTATCCAATTGATATCCCTTTTCTTCCAAAATCAAGGAAGTCAAGTCAATAGGAAACCCAAAAGTGTCATATAATTCAAAGGCTTTTTGCCCATCAATAGTTTTATCCTTTGAAGATTTAATCACGGAATCCAACAGGACCAGACCTTGTTCCAAAGTGCTCAGAAAGGAGCTTTCCTCTTCCTTGACCACATTTTCAATAAGCTGATATTGCTCCCGAAGTTCTGGAAAAGCTTTCCCCATGGTCTCCCCCAACACCTTTACCAAGCGATAGATAAAAGGTTTGTTGGTTCCTAAAAAAGTGAATCCATAACGGATAGCCCGTCTTAAAATCCTTCGGATAACGTACCCCGCCCCATTGTTGCTCGGAAGTTGTCCGTCAGCAATGGAAAAGGCCACAGCCCTTATGTGGTCTGCCACCACCCTGATGGCAATATCGGTTTCCTCGTTTTTTCCGTATTTCTTGCCCGTTATGGTCTCTATTTCCCGAATCAAAGGGGTAAATACATCCGTATCGTAGTTGGATTGAACCCCCTGCAACACCATGCAGAGTCGCTCAAAGCCCATTCCCGTGTCCACATGTTTTTCCGGAAGGTTTTCCAATTGTCCGTTGGCCTTACGGTTGTATTGCATAAACACCAGGTTCCATATTTCCACTACCTGTGGATGGTCTTGGTTAACCAAGGAGGCACCTGGTACCTTGGCTTTCTCCTCTTTAGATCGTATATCCACATGGATTTCGGAACAAGGCCCGCAGGGACCTTGGTCTCCCATTTCCCAAAAGTTGTCTTTTTTGTTCCCCATTATGATTCGGTCCTCAGGAACAATGGCCTTCCAAAGCTCAAAGGCCTCCTTGTCCATCTCCAAATTATCAGCATCATCACTCCCCTCGAAAACAGAGACATAAAGGCTATCCTTGTCAATTTTATAAACTGAGGTAAGCAATTCCCAAGCCCACTGAATGGCTTCTTTTTTAAAGTAATCCCCAAAACTCCAGTTCCCCAACATCTCAAACATGGTGTGGTGGTAGGTATCTTTCCCCACCTCTTCCAAATCATTGTGTTTACCACTGACCCTAAGGCATTTTTGGGTATCAGTTACCCGCTTGGATTTGGGCACGGAGTTTCCCAAGAAAAACTCTTTGAACTGGTTCATTCCCGCATTGGTGAACATCAAAGTGGGATCATCCTTCATGACCATGGGAGCCGAAGGAACAATCTTGTGTTTTTTGTCCTTGAAAAAGTTTAAAAAGTGGTTTCTGACTTCTTGGGATGTCATCGGAAATGCTAGGGTTTTATTAAATTTAACACTTTAAGCAAAACAATTTTTATATTTGTTTGTTCTCCTTAAAAAGAATGCGCAAAAATAGGATAAAATCCCTACATGTCTAAAGTTAAGTACTATTACGATCCGGATACACTTTCATACCGAAAGATTGAACCCAAAAAATCTAAAAAGTACCGAAATTTTCTCTTTTTCCTGTTGGGTTCTGCTTTATTTGGGATTCTCGGACTTATTGTCCTTCTTAACACCAGTTGGTTAAATACCCCCAAGGAACTTTCCCTAGATCGGGAGGTGCGCAATTATGAGCTTCAATTTGAGATTTTGACCAAAAAGATGGAGCAAATGGAGCAGGTTTTGGCCAATATTGAGGATAGGGATAACAATATTTACCGTTTATATTTTGAGGCCAATCCCATTCCTGAAGAACAACGCAGGGCAGGTTTTGGGGGAATCAATCGATATAAATCCTTGGAAGGTTTCAATAATTCAGAAATCATTATCAATGCTACGCAGCAGTTAGACATTATTCAAAAGCAAATGGTGATTCAATCCAAATCCTTGGATGAAATTGCCAAGCTGGCTGAGGAAAAAGAAAAACTGTTGGCTGCGATTCCTGCCATTCAGCCCGTGCGTAATGAGGATTTAACTCGAATGGCCTCTGGATTTGGATGGCGTTCCGACCCCTTTACCAAAGCAAGAAAAATGCACTGGGGCATGGATTTTACCGCTCCAAGGGGGGTTCCTATCTACGCCACAGGAGACGGGGTAGTCAAACGAGCGGATAATAGATCTTCGGGATACGGAAAGCATATACGTATAGATCATGGTTACGGCTATATGTCGCTTTACGCCCATTTGAGTAAATACAATGTAACCAAAGGGCAAAAAGTCAAGCGAGGAGACCTCATTGGCTTTGTGGGCAATACGGGTCGCTCAGAGGCGCCACACTTACATTACGAAGTCTTTAAGGACGAGGAACGGATCAATCCGATCAACTTCTACTATGGAAGTTTGACGGCGGAAGAGTTTGAAAACATGCTCAAGTTCGCCAATCAAGAGAATCAATCCTTGGATTAATGCACATAGATCTTCCCGAAAAACGATATTATGGCATTGGCGAAGTGGCCAAAGCTTTTGGGGTAAATACCTCCCTGATTCGTTTTTGGGAAAAGGAATTTGATGTGCTCCAGCCCAAAAAGAACGCCAAGGGCAACCGTAAGTTTACTCCCCAAGACATCAAAAATCTCCAGCTGATCTATCATTTGGTCAAGGAAAGGGGCTTCACCCTAGAGGGTGCCAAAATCCATCTGAAAGAGGAAAAACAAAAAACCCTCTCCAATTTTGAGGTCATTCAGAAACTACAAAAAGTGAAGGCCGAACTGCTCAAGATCAAGGAACAACTATAACTATATAAACACTAAAACCAAGAAGATGAAAAAAGGCATTCTTGCAGTCATTGTATTAATCGTGCTCGCCGTTGTTTTTGGCAGTTGGTACGTTAGAACCAACAATACGCTTGTGGACATGAAAGGCCAAGCCACCAAACAATGGGCCAATGTGGAAAGCTCCTACCAGCGAAGAAGTGATTTAATTGGCAATTTGGTAAAAACGGTACAAGGTGCAGGTGACTTCGAACAGCTTGTACTAAAAGAAGTCACAGAAGCAAGAGCAAAAGCTACCTCAAATAACATCGACCCCACCAATATAACACAAGCTCAGTTAAATCAATTCCAACAAGCTCAAACAGGTTTGACATCCGCACTTTCAAGATTGTTGGCCACTATAGAACGATATCCAGATCTAAAGGCGAGTCAGAACTTTTTGGAACTTCAGTCCCAATTGGAAGGCACCGAGAATAGAATCAATGTAGAGCGGAATCGTTTTAACGATATTGCTGGAGAGTACAACATCAAAATTCAAAAGATACCCACCAACATTATTGCAAGTATCGCCAATTTTGACCCATTGGCCTTGTTCAGTTCCAATCCTGGAGCCGAGAATGCGCCTGATGTTAATTTCGATTTCAATTAAACATGTCCAAAGTAGAGGATTTCCTTAGCTATGAGGAAGAACAAGATATAGTGACAGCTATTCTTGAAGCAGAGAAAAACACCTCCGGTGAAATTCGGGTACATATAGAGTCCACGGCCAAAATGGATCACTTTAGCCGCGCCCAGCAGGTGTTCCATTTCCTAAAAATGGACAACACCAAAGAAAGTAATGGTGTGCTACTGTACGTTGCGGTGGAGGACAAGAAATTTGTAATCTACGGTGATACGGGAATTTACAGGGCGGTACCCAAAGGTTTTTGGGAATCCACCAAGGAGGTTATTTCCAATCATTTTAAAACTGGCGATTTTAAACAAGGTATTGTTGAAGGCGTGCAGCGCGCCGGGAAGGAATTGCAGGTTCATTTCCCTTGGGACCAGACAGACACCAACGAATTGAGCGATGCCATATCCAAAGGTTAACCTGCTCCTTGCTTTCTTTTTCACCTCCATCTCCTGGGGGCAGTTTACCATACCAGAAAAACCCAAAAAACAAACCAGTGTCTACGACTATGTAAACCTATTGCCTGCTCATCAAAACAGGGCTTTGGAGCAAAAACTTCTTCGATATTCGGATAGTACCTCTACCCAGATTGTGGTTGCCATTATTGGCACCACCAAAGGGGAGGACATTACCTACCTTGGGGCTCAATGGGGGCATAAATGGGGGATAGGCCAAGCAGATAAGGACAATGGTGTATTGATACTTTTAGCTAGGGATGACCGAAAAATTGCTATTAATACGGGTTATGGCGTGGAAGGTGCCCTCACGGATTTTATGTCCAAGCGCATTATCGAATCCGTTATCATTCCCGAATTTAAAAAAGGGGATTATTACGGGGGTCTCGACAAAGGAACCCATGCCATTTTTCAGGTTTTGAATGGGGAATTCACTGAAGATCGGAGTTTTGGAAACGATTCTGGATTTCCTTTTGAAAGATTACTTCCCTTAATCATATTTCTTATTGTTTTGATCATCCTGATCAGAAAGGGCAAAAACAACCGCGGCGGTCGTGGCGGAGGCCGAAGACGAGGCCCAGATATTTGGGACATGATCATCTTGAGCAATATGGGCAGAAGCTCCGGTTCCTCTGGGGGATTTGGAGGTGGGGGTTTCGGCTCCGGTGGCTTTGGCGGAGGCTTCGGAGGTGGCGGATTTGGAGGCGGTGGCGCTTCTGGAGGATGGTAACTATTTCCCAATAGTCTGGTAATTAGTCCCCAAACCCTTGTGAAAAGCAACTTTTTTGGTTAAATTTTATCAAAAAAAAATTCGCCATGATACGTAGACTGTTTCTCCTGACTTTACCCGCCCTCCTTTTTTTGTCCTGTTTGAATTCTGACGATGAGAACTGTTCCGACTTATGCCCACGGTTGGGCGTATTGGCTTTTGATGTTCTTCTGGACGGTAACAATGTGTTTGATAACGGCACCTATAGCATCAACGATGTGACCGTGGATGATGAAAACACCCAATTTTCATTGGAATCCATCTCAAGTCCCATCCTGTTGGTTCAAGATCCTGATTGGAGTGAGGGTTCCTTTAATTATTTCATTAGGTTAAGTGATGAACACTCGTTTACCGTAAATGCTACCTTCGAGTTTTCGCAAGCGACCGAATGTTGCAGTCCTATTCCCGTCCTAACAGCAATTAGGATAAATGATATCAACCAAGAGGTTCCCCTGACAGATGGAGTAGCCACGGTTAATCTGTAGAAAGGTTTAGATGACTAATCCATAGGCGAGCTATGCGTGGCTATAGCCTTCACCTTGCCCTCTTTTTTCAGGTAAACATCGGTAAATCGCAACTTTAGAATTGTGGTATCCTGTTTGTCGGCCCCTAAAATCACCATTCTTTCCCATCCCCTGACCACTGCTATATCATTGTAAAGCTTAACCTTTAGGTCGTGGTACTCAATCTCGTCAAATGAATAATCCGCCTGACTAAACTCGTCAATGGTGGCAATTTTATTTGTGGTTTTTCCATCGCTGGAGCCAGAATATTCCCAAGTATCATCCAGTACTTCTATAAGGGGGCCGGCATCCCCTTTTAAATAGGCGTTAGTCCAGGTGTGAAGCAGGTCCAAAGCTTCCTCTTCGGTTATTTTATCTACGGTTTCCAGTTCAGCAACCGGCTCGGCAGTTTGTTTGCAAGCGGCAAATACAAGCATTGCCGCCATGATCAAAGCAGTTCTTATCATTTTAAAAAAAGTTATTGGGATTATGACTTAGTCTACGCGTTTATAGAAAATCTTGTTAACAATTTTCCACTCCCCATCAATTTTGAGCAGGTTCATGAAATCCACAAAAGTGAAATCTGGATATTCCAGTTCCAATCGGGCGTTGGCAGCATGTCCTGAGACCGTGATTTCTGCAATTCGGTTCTTGCGGTTTACCCTATCCCCTGTTTTCATTCCGCTAAAAAACTCCAGTGCATTAACTTCTTTGTAGCCTTCTTCCGTGATGTACTTCATGGTGGCCGTTTCATGAAAGGCCTTTTTTAAGGTATTGAAGTCCCTATTGGAACCACCTTCCATATAGTAGCCCAAGGTTTGTTCTATCAATTCGTAGTCAGATTGGGCATTTACCATTCCCATGATTCCCAGGGAAAATAGGCAAAGAAAAAGATTTCGCATGATGTTCGTTTTTAGGTTGTTGTATGAATTTCAAGATATTGTTTTTGAAAGCCATTTGAAATGGTCAAATCATAAATTTTTCATAAGGTTCCGTCCATTCAAAAGGATCAACCGTAAATCATAACACGTTCTTCGTAAGATCGTCCCCCGCTTCTCTCCATAATTAAGCTATCTTGTCTTTGGCAAATTCATTGTTCATTAAATTCCGTTTTCAAGATGGTTCGCACACTCCGTTTTCTATTCGTTTCCCTTTTTATATGTACCGTATCCTGTAAAAAAAAGATAGATCCAGAAAATCTGGACAACCTATTTAAGTTTAAGGATTATATCAGTTACCATACGCATGGCAATGAAAGTATTGCCACACCCATTCAAATAGTGCTGGCCCAACAACTGGATCAGTTTGAACTTACCCAAGAACTTCCTTCGGAATATTTAAAAATATCACCAAAGGTGGACGGAAAACTGGTCATTGAAAACGGTAGGGAACTCACTTTCCAACCCTCGGAATATTTAAACCCGGACACGGAATACACGGTAAGCTTGCAACTTCACAAGTTGTTTGAAGACATTGATAGTGATTTCAAAAAATACACCTTTGGATTTAAAACCCTTGCTCCTAATTTTAAGATTAGCCTTGGCAATCTTCAATCCTACAGCAAAAATTGGCAGTATTTGACGGGCACCCTGGAAGCTTCTGATGTATTGTCCGCCGAAAAAATCTCGGCTATTTTGTCCGCAACCCAAGAAAATAAAAAAGTTGCCATCAACTGGCAAAACACCACGGAAGACGCCAAATACTTCAGCTTTACCATAGACAGTATTTCCCGAAAAATAGATGACAGTGAATTACAACTCAGTTGGAACGGCTCCGAACTCAATATTGACAACAAAGGCTCAGAGACCTATACCATTCCAGGGCTGAACAAGTTTGTGGTGGTCGATGCCAAAACCTCAACAGCTCCCAATGCCGCCCTAACCCTGAACTTTTCGGAGCCCTTAAATGAAAACCAAAATCTGAACGGACTGGTCACCATTGAAGGTGCTGAAAGCCTGCGTTATGAAGTGGATGGAAATGTTCTCCGCGTTTATCCCTCAAACAGGATATTGGGAGAAGTTAAAGTGAATGCCTTTGAGGGTATCAAAAGTGCTTACGGATTCAGTCTTAAAAATAGTTTTTCCAAGTGGATTTCCTTCGAACAGCTCAAACCCAATGTTCGGCTCATCTCCAAAGGCACTATCCTGCCCAATGCCGCTTCCACCCCTATATATTTTGAAACAGTTAATCTTGCCGCTGTGGAGGTCAGGGTCATTCAGGTTTTTGAAAATAATATGCTGCAATACCTGCAAAACAATAACCTCACGCCACAATACCGGTCAGATTTAAGACCCGTTGGACGAAGAGTGGCCTACAAGGTCATTCCCTTGGCCACAGAAGGAGACGAAAACTCAAGCTATTGGAAAGCACATGCCCTTGATTTATCCGAATTGATCAGCATAAACCCAGGTTCGTTGTACCGTGTAGAGTTAAGTTTTAAAAAGGAGCATACAACCTATAGCTGTACTGAAGGAGGGGAAAGTGAGATGCTTGCGGCGCAAGAAACGGTGAACTCTTCACTAAATACTGAGGAAGAGCGTCTGGAGGAGCGCTATTGGGACAATGAAATTTACTATTGGAGAAATTACTCTTACAATTGGGAGGAACGGGACAATCCTTGTCATCAAGCTTATTACAATGAGGACAGAATAACTTCCACACATTTGTTGGGCAGCGATTTGGGATTGATCGTAAAAAAGGGGAACAACCGCTCCTACCATTTTGCCGCCACCAATTTACTGACAGCCATGCCAGAGGCTAACACCAAAATCAAGTTTTACAATTTTCAGCAGCAATTATTGGGCGAAGTGACTACGGACGCCTCCGGTTTTGGTATATATGATGGTGAGAAAAGTTTGGCATTTGCCGTGGCAGAAAAAAACAACAATTTCGCCTACACCAAGTTAGCGGATGGCAATGCACTTTCCTTGAGCAAATTTGACGTGTCCGGGGAAGAATTGCAAAGCGGATTGCAGGGATTTATATATACCGAAAGAGGGGTTCACCGACCAGGTGACACCATCCATTTAACCTTTGTGCTGGATGACAGAAACAATCCATTGCCCGAAGGGCACCCAATTACCTTGGAAGTCAACGATGCTCGTGGAAAGTTAGTGCAGCGTACCCTGTTGAAAAAGGAAAGCAGCCAGGTTGCAGATGGACTATATGCCATAAAGGAAGGGCAGTTCTACTATTTCCCAATACCCACCAAACCCACTGCTCCCACTGGTACTTGGAACGCCAAAATTGTGGTTGGTGGCACCCAATTCCATAAAAGTCTCAAGGTTGCCACCATAAAACCCAACCGTTTAAAGGTGGATTTTGCCTTTGAAAACGAGATATTAAAAGCAAATCAAAACAACAAAGGGCAGGCCAAGGTGCAATGGCTCCATGGTGCCCCAGCTCGAAACCTCAAAGTGGACATCAAAGCCAAATTGAAAAATGCTGCATCCGCCTTTTCCGGCTTTAATGGTTATGTTTTTCAAGATCCCGTGCGCACATTCAATGAAATTGAAACCCAATGGGTCGATGCCAAACTTAATGAAAATGGGATTTTGGACATCAATAAGAAATTGGATGTCAATGCAAAGGCCCCAGGGATGCTTCAAGCTGTTTTTACCACAAAGGTATTTGAAGGTGGTGGTGATTTTTCCATAGATGTTTTTAGCAAAAAGTTGGCACCCTTTACGCATTTTGTGGGCCTGCGCTCCCCAAAAGCCAAGCAATATGGTTCTTTCCTGACCGATGAGAACAACAACTTTGATGTGGTCAGCGTGAATGCATTGGGTAAAACCGAGGGCAACCGAAAACTCAAGGTGCAAATATTTAAAATTGAATGGCGTTGGTGGTGGAACCGGGGATATGACAATCTTTCCCGTTATGAAAACGCAACGGTTCACCGTCCTTTCAAGGAAATGTCGGTTACCACCAAAGCGGATGGAAAGGGTAGTTTTAACCTCAACATTCCTGATGATGATGGAGGTCGTTTCTTGATTAGGGTCATTGACGAGGCATCTGGACATGCTACTGGTCGCACCGCTTACTTTTACCGAAATTGGTGGCGAAGACCAGCTTCAGGCGATTCGGAAAGTTCCAAGATTCTCATTTTTTCGGCAGATAAGGAGAAATATACGCTAGGCGAAAACGCAGTGGTAACCTTCCCTTCAGACAAAGGAGGGCGGGCCCTGCTCAGCATAGAAAATGGCTCCGAAGTCTTGTCCCAGCAATGGATAGAAACCTCTACCAAGGAAACCCAAGCCAAAATTCCGATAACGGCAGAGATGGCTCCCAATGTTTATGTCAATATTTCCCTTTTACAACCACATGGGCAAGTAAAAAATGACCTCCCCATACGATTGTACGGCGTAGTACCCCTATTGGTGGAGAACCCAGACACTTTTCTAAAACCCGAACTAAAAATGCCGGAAGTGCTGCAACCGGAACAATCTTTCAAGGTAACCGTATCCGAAGCCGATAACAAACCCATGACCTATTCCTTGGCAGTAGTGGATGACGGTCTCTTGGATCTAACCCGATTCAAAACCCCTGATATTCATAGCTCGTTCTATGCCAGACAGGCGCTTGGGGTCAAAACCTTTGACATTTTTGATGATGTGATGGGAGCCTATTCCGTTAGTGTAGACAATATCTACGCCATTGGAGGTGGCGGAATTGGAGAAGGCGCCAAAAATCGCAAAGCGCAGCGTTTTAAACCTGTGGTCACCTACCTGGGTCCCTTCAGTTTAAATGCTGGGGAAAAAGCAGACCACACCATAAAAATGCCCAATTACGTTGGCTCTGTGCGAACCATGGTGGTAGCTGGTAATCAAAAAGGGGCCTATGGCAATGTAGATAAAACTACTCCTGTCCGGAAACCGTTGATGGTATTGACATCCATTCCAAGGAAATTATCTCCTGGGGAAAAAGTAACCATCCCCGTAACCGTTTTTGCCATGGAGAAAAAGGTGAAAAACGTTAGGGTTACCATAGAATCGGACAAGGCGTTGAAGCCCATTGGTCCAACGACCAAGGATATCACATTTGATTCCGTTGGGGAGCAAATCGTCAATTTTGACTTTGAGGTACATCCAACAACCTCCTTTCAGAATATAAAAGTTATGGCCTCGGGAGCAGGAGAAAGTGCTAGCAGTGCCATAGAGATTGATGTGGAGAACCCAAACCCAATCACTTCCCAAAACAGCTTACATACCATTGAAGGCAACCAATCCCAATTGGTCACATTGGAACCCTTCGGAACTTCTGGGACAAACACAGCATTCATCGAGTTTTCCACACTACCGCCTATGGACTTCTCCAAACGCATGGAATATTTGATTCGATATCCGCATGGCTGCGTTGAGCAAACCACATCCGCCGCTTTTCCACAACTCTTTTTGGCCGATGTCCTTGATATCACTTTTGACAAGGAAAAAGAGGTACAGAAAAATGTGAAGGCTGCCATTAAACGCTTGAATGATTTTCAGATGCCCAATGGAGGACTCAGTTATTGGCCCAATTACGGAGGCGCCAACGATTGGGGAACCTCTTATGCAGGCCATTTTATGCTGGAAGCCAAGCAAAAAGGATATCAACTACCCCTCACTTTTTTGAGCAATTGGCTGCGCTATCAGAAAAATACGGCCAAGCAATGGAGCAATCAACGCACTAGTTACAATGATGATATGGCCCAGGCGTATCGTTTGTATACTCTGGCCCTGGCCCAACAACCGGAATTGGCGGCCATGAATAGATTACGGGAGTCCAACAAGTTGAGCAATGAAGCCAAATGGCGATTGGCGGCGGCCTATGCCCTGGCCGGCAAAAAAGAGGTGGCCCAGCAGATTACGCAAACCGCCAATATCAATTTTCAGTCAAATAGCTACAATTACAGAACCTATGGTTCTGTTTTCCGGAATAGGGCCATGGCGTTGGAAACCATGGTGATTCTGGGTCATAGCCAACTGCGGGAACTTGCAGAATCCTTAGCAAAAAATTTGTCATCCCAAAGGTGGTATAGTACCCAAGAAACCGCCTATGCCCTGCTTTCCATGGCAAAAATGGTAAGTAAAAATGGAGGTAAATCCTTGGATCTGAGCTTTACCCAGAATGGCAAAAAAGTGAATGTAAAAACAGATAGAGCCATTGCCCAACGACCCCTTACTATCACATCTGCCACGGATAAGGTGCAGATAGAAAATCATCAAGGGAACATCATTTATGCCACCCTTTCACTTAGTGGTCGACTTCCAGTGGGGCAAGAACTTGCCCAACAACAAAACCTAAGGATTTCGGTAACTTATCAGGATCCTCTGGGAAATGCAGTGGATGTGCGCCAGTTGCGACAAGGAACCGAACTTCAAGCAAAAATTAATGTGTTCAATACTTCCAACGATTTCATCAATGATGTGGCACTGACCCAGATTGTTCCAAGCGGATGGGAAATTGTGGACACGTCTTATACAGGCTTTGGGAATGATAATTCGGGGAATGCATCTTATAGGGACACAAGGGATGATCGAACCCATTTCTATTTCGATTTAGGGGCTAAAAAGAGTAAAACTTTTACCGTAAAATTAAACGCCTCTTACCTAGGAGATTACTATCTGCCAGGAGCACAAGTAGAGGCCATGTACGATAACAACTATAGTGCCCGAAACAAGGGACAATGGATCAAAGTGGTACAATAATATCAAGTACAGGATGACAAACCTCACATCCATATACAACAAACTAACATTGAAACACAAGATTGGGCTGGGATCTTTTCTGATGCTATTCATTATATGGCTGTTTTGTCTACCTAAATTGCTCTTTGATGACCCTATCTCTACCGTGGTTTTAAGCTCAGACCAGGTATTGGTCGGAGCCCGAATTGCAGAGGACGGCCAGTGGCGTTTTCCCGAGCTTGATTCGGTTCCTTACCGATTTGAGCAGTCTGTTCTATTCTTTGAGGACGAGTATTTTTACCAACACCCTGGTTTTAACCCGGTTTCCATCTTTAAAGCGATACAGCACAACCTTACCAAGGACTCCCGAAGGGGTGGAAGCACAATTACCCAACAACTCATAAGGCTGAGCAGAAAAAACAAATCCAGAACCTATTGGGAAAAAGGCATTGAACTTTTTCTGGCCACCCGACTGGAACTACGATATTCCAAAGAAGATATCTTACGCCTTTATGCCAGCCATACCCCTTACGGTGGGAATGTGGTAGGATTGGAAACTGCTGCTTGGCGCTACTTTGGCATTCCAGCCCATGAGCTAAGTTGGGGGCAATCGGCAACTTTGGCGGTGTTACCCAATGCCCCATCGCTTATTTTTCCTGGAAGAAACGAGCAAACCCTCAGAAACAAACGGAATCGACTATTGAAAAAATTATGGGTCAAGGATGTCATTGATCAAACCACCTATGAACTTGCCATAGCTGAGCCATTGCCTCAAAAACCACTGCCCCTACCCAATATTGCGCCCCATTTAACGGAACGAATCAAAAAAGAGCATCCAGGAAAATCGATTACTACTTCTCTGGACAGGCCGCTGCAAATTCAAACCAACAGTCTTGCTGAACAACATTATCAACGCCTAAAAAGCAACGAAATCCATAATTTGGCCATTTTGGTTCTCGATGTGGAAACTAGAAAGGTCTTGGCCTATGTGGGAAACTCCCCAGCATCTGGGGAACATGGCAATTATGTAGATATCATCACAAAAAACCGAAGTACGGGAAGCACCCTAAAACCCTTTCTTTTTACATCCTTGTTGCATGAAGGACAATTGCTCCCAAACAGCTTGGTCAACGATATTCCAACCGTAATCAATGGGTATAATCCAAAAAACTTCAACAAAAAACATACAGGGGTAGTTCCAGCCAGCTGGGCACTTTCCCGTTCATTGAATGTGCCGGCTGTGCGCTTATTAAGGCAATTTGGGCTTCAAAAGTTTTATAACAAACTCCAAAAAATGCAAATGAAATCCCTGGACAAACCCGCTGAGTATTATGGGTTGTCCCTGATTTTGGGAGGTGCTGAAAGCTCCTTGTGGGACGTCACCAAAAGCTATGCTTCCGCCGCCTCAACCCTTAATTACTTTGTATCCCATTCCAGCACCTATCGTTCCCATGAATTCTCTGAACCTTCCTATCTAAAGGAGCAAAAAACCGATTTTGGGAAGGAGCAATTCGAAGCTCCAATATTTGGTGCAGGAGCCATTTATCACACGTTTAAATCCTTAAGGGAAGTCAATCGCCCAGAAGGGGATGAAAATTGGCAGTTTTTTGATGCTGCCCAGCCCATAGCCTGGAAAACTGGAACAAGTTTTGGCTTTAAAGATGCTTGGGCGGTAGGGGCAACCCCAAAATATGCCATAGGCGTTTGGGCGGGTAATGCGGATGGCGAGGGCAGACCGGGATTGGTAGGCATTTCGGCAGCGGCTCCCATTTTATTTGATGTTTTGGCCTCTTTACCCCACAGTGGTTGGTTCCCAGAGCCCTATGACGACCTTGTTGCTTTGGAAACCTGTTCCAAAAGTGGACAACGGGCTTCGGTTTTCTGTGAAGATACCCAAGAACTGCAACTGCCGGCCAACGGATTTAAAAGTGCTACCTGCCCCTATCATCATCAAGTTTTTTTGGATGCCCAAGAATCTTATCGAGTTACTTCTTCTTGTTATCCAATGGAGGATATGGTACAAAAAAGTTGGTTTAGCCTACCGCCCGCTGTGGAATACTACTATGCTGATACCAATCCCAATTATAAAAGTTTACCCCCCTATCTTTCTGGATGTGGTTCTGAAGAACAGCAACTGATGGAGTTCATTCATCCCAGATTGAATGAGGAAATTCTTATTCCTAAAGATCTTGGAACAAGTCAAAAAGATGTGGTTTTTAAGCTCGCCCATCAACAAGAGGATAGTACTGTGCACTGGTATTTGGATGAGACCTATGTGAACACGACCACCAGCTTTCATGAGCTGATCTTGCCAGTGAAGCCAGGATCATATACCCTCACAGCTGTGGATGATGGTGGTAACCGAATTCAACAACCTATACAAGTGGAGTTGGCATCCAGCCAATAAGACCTACTTTTTCCGCATAAAAATGGTGATAGGCACACCGCTAAAATCAAAATGCTCCCGCAGCTTGTTCTCCAAAAATCGCTTGTACGGGTCTCGGACATATTGGGGCAAGTTGCAGAAAAATGCAAACTGCGGATACGGGGTAGGTAGTTGCGTACAGAATTTTATTTTCACATACTTTCCTTTATAAGCCGGAGGTGGTGTATGCTCAATAATGGGCAGCATAATATCGTTTAGCTTCCGTGTAACAATCTTTTTTGAGCGATTTTTGTACACATCAACGGCGGTCTCAATGGCCTTGAATATCCGCTGCTTGGTAAGCACGGAAATGAACAAAATCGGGACATCGTCAAAAGGCTCTATGGCCTTTTTTATTTTCTGTGTATACTCCTTGACCGAATTGGTCTCCTTTTCGACCAAATCCCATTTGTTGACAAGAATTACAACTCCCTTATTATTCCGCTGTGCCAACCAAAAAATGTTCTGTACCTGACCGTCAAACCCACGGGTGGCATCCAACAATAGAATACAAACATCGCAATGTTCAATGGCCCTTACGGATCGCATTACGGAGTAAAATTCCAAGTCTTCCTTTACTTTGGCTTTTCTTCGAATACCTGCCGTATCCACCAAATTAAATTCAAACCCAAACCTATTGTATTTGGTATCTATACTATCACGGGTTGTCCCTGCAATATCAGTTACGATATATCTTTCTTCCCCGATCAAGGCATTTATGAAGGAGGATTTTCCAGCATTGGGCCTTCCCACAACTGCAAAGCGGGGCAGTTCACTTTCTTCCTCCTCTATCTCTGGAAGCACCTCGACCAAGGCATCCAATAATTCTCCCGTTCCACTACCATTGATACTGGACAAAGTGTAGTAATCGCCCAATCCCAAGGCATAAAATTCCACAGCATCCGATTCACGCTGGGCATTATCTACCTTATTGACTGCCAGAAACACGGGTTTGTCCACTTTACGTAGTAATCTGGAAACATCTTCATCCATCCCAGTAACCCCAGATTCCACATCCACCATAAAAATTATGGCATCTGCCTCATCAATGGCCAACTCAACCTGTTTATCAATTTCCTGCTCGAAAATGTCATCACTCCCCACTACATATCCACCGGTATCGATCAAAGAAAATTCCTTGCCGTTCCAATCGCTTTTACCATAATGGCGATCACGTGTAACCCCACTAACAGCATCCACGATGGCTTCCCTTCGTTGGATCAATCGGTTAAAAAAAGTGGATTTGCCTACATTGGGTCTTCCCACAATGGCTACGATAGCTCCCATCCGCATTAAATTTTGGCAAAAATACCATTATTTATGAAGAAAAAATGATACCTTTTTTTATCAATGTCAACCACTTATGAGTGATTTTACCAATGAAATTGTATTACGACCTCGTTTTGAGATTTCTTTTCACGAAGATTTGGAACAACTAAAGTCCGTTTTTGACAAAAAAGCCCCAGATCCTTTTTTAATCAAGCGTTTGGATGAGCATATTTACATCAGATTCAAAAAGTCGGAAACCAATTTTTGGACTCCCCAGGTACATTTGGAGCTCACTTCCTTTGAAGAAGGGATTAGTAAGATTCATGGGGTTTTTGGGCCAAATCCTACCCTTTGGACCTTTTTTATGTTCCTACATTTTGGTGTAGGTACCTTATTTGTGATTTTGGGTGTTTTTGCCTATTCCAATTATTCATTGGGGTATGATGTTACTCTTTGGTTGGCGGGAATGTTCTTTTTGGTGGTTATCTGGTTTGCCCTGTATGCTTTTGGAAGAATGGGACGGGCCAAGGGTCAACCACAAACAGACCAACTTAAAACCTATATCAGGCAACTAATTGCTGGCCTCAAGCGATGAAGAAAATCGGGTTTAGCTATTATATCCGAAACGGCGTAGCTGGGATGTATTGTTTCTCCAGTTTTTATTGACCTTGACGTACAGTTCTATATGAACTTGTTTATCAAAAAATTTCTCCAAATCCTTTCGGGCCTCCACCCCCACTCTTTTCAATGCACTCCCCTTGTGACCAATAATGATTCCCTTTTGGGTATCACGTTCAACCATAATTACCGAACGGATTCTGATAATGTCCTCGTCTTCAATAAATTCTTCGGTTTCTACCTCAACAGCATAGGGAATTTCCTTTTTGTAATGCAAGAGTATTTTCTCCCGTAGGGTCTCATTCACAAAAAAGCGTTCCGGTTTATCAGTCAATTGATCCTTGGGATAATAGGGAGGTGCTTCTGGAAGTAACTCCAGGATTCGGTCAAAAACTTCCTTCACATTGAAGTTTTCAAGGGCAGATATGGGATGAATCTCTGCCTTGGGAAGTAGTTTTTGCCAATGCTGAATCTGTTCTTCAAGGATTTCTTGGTCTGAGGTGTCGATTTTGTTGAGAAGCAACAGCACTGGTATTTTGCTGTTTTCAATCTTTTTGAAGAAAGCTTCATCCTTTAGGGCTTTCTCTCCAATTTCCACCATATAGAGCAGTACATCTGCATCTTCAAAGGCCGATTTTACAAAATCCATCATTGAACTTTGCAACTCGTAAGCTGGTTTAATGATTCCAGGGGTATCGGAAAGAATCACCTGAAAATCATCCCCATTTACAATACCTAGAATACGATGCCTAGTGGTTTGCGCTTTGGAGGTAATAATAGAGAGTTTTTCACCAACAAAAGCGTTCATCAAGGTAGACTTCCCCACATTGGGGTTGCCTATAATATTTACAAAGCCCGATCTATGCTTGTTCATGTTTTAACTTTTGAAAGTATTTTTTGGCCGCTGCATTTACCTTGGGAGCCAAAATCAATATAGCTATCATATTGGGGATTACCATCAAGGCATAGGACAAATCAATAAGATTTTTTACCAATTCCAAAGAAGCTACTGCGGCAAAGACAATCATGATCACAAAATAATGGTTATAATACCTCCCAATCTTTGCGTTGGTTAGAAAGGACAGACATTTTACCCCATAATAGGAATAGGTAAACAAGGTAGACAAGGCAAAAGCGGTAACAATAATCATTAACAAATCATCCCCAAAACCAAACAAGGTGGTCCTAAACGCCTGCAATGTCATCACTATTCCGCTGGAATCATCCAAATAAGCACCGCTCAAAATAATAACCACTGCGGTAAAGGTACAAACCAAAATAGTGTCAATAAATGGACCCAACATGGCCACCAAGCCTTCACGAATGGGCTCATCATTTTTGGACTGCCCATGATACATGGGAGCACTACCCAAACCTGCTTCATTGGAAAACATGGCGCGTTTGACACCAATGATGACCAAGCCCCAGAATCCACCGGTTACTATAGTCTTAAAGTTCCAGGCTTCAGTTATGATAAGTTTTAAAGCAGGAACCACTTGGGAAGCATTCAACACCATAACAACGATTACAGCCACTAAATATACCATGACCATAACTGGAACAATGGCCGTGGCCACCTTGGCAATCTTGGTCAGACCTCCAAAGATTACGAAGGAGGTAATGATGGCAAGAACAATTCCTACGCTCAATTTCCAATTGAAATCGCTCATGGCAAAAAGCGAGTCAGCAGGTTCAACCACGCTCATAAAGGTCTCGGTAAACTGATTGGCTGTGAAAACACCAAGGAATCCAAAAATTCCCGAGAGGCAAAAGAAGATAGCCAGGGGTTTGTACTTTTTCCCCAATCCTTTGGTGATATAAAACATGGGGCCTCCTTGTAGCTTTCCTTCAGAATCCTCCCCCCTGAACATGATGGACAAACTACAGGAATAAAATTTAATGCACATCCCGATTAAGGCGGTCATCCATATCCAAAAGACAACCCCAGGTCCTCCATCATGAATAGCAATGGCAACCCCAGAAATGTTTCCCAAACCCACGGTAGCCGCCACAGCAGCAGATAAGGCCTGCAATGAACTCACATCCCCTTTGGCATTTTTATCATCGTACTTTCCTCTGGTAATGGCAATGGCATGACCAAAAAAACGATATGGGGTCAATTTGGAATAAAAAATCAAGAAGAGGCCACCTCCTATCAATAAGATGAACATGGGCCAGTTTGCCCATGAATTGGCATCTACCAAAAAGCTGTTTATTTTTTCCATGGTTTCGAAGGTAGCTATTTCGGATAAAAATCCGGTCAATTACAAAAAAGATACCGAGCCAAGCTCGGCATTAGTTCGACCATTTGATTTGAATTCACTATGTTTTTCAAATCAAGGTTTAAAAACACGTGAAAACCACTAAAAGATACCGAGCCAAGCTCGGCATTAGTTCGACCATTTGATTTGAATTCACTATGTTTTTCAAATCAAGGTTTAAAAACACGTGAAAACCACTAAAAGATACCGAGCCAAGCTCGGCATTAGTTCGACCATTTGATTTGAATTCACTATGTTTTTCAAATCAAGGTTTAAAAACACGTGAAAACCACTAAAAGATACCGAGCCAAGCTCGGCATTAGTTCGACCATTTGATTTGAATTCACTATGTTTTTCAAATCAAGGTTTAAAAACACGTGAAAACCACTAAAAGATACCGAGCCAAGCTCGGCATTAGTTCGACCATTTGATTTGAATTCACTATGTTTTTCAAATCAAGGTTTAAAAACACGTGAAAACCACTAAAAGATACCGAGCCAAGCTCGGCATTAGTTCGACCATTTGATTTGAATTCACTATGTTTTTCAAATCAAGGTCTCACTAAATTTGGAAATAAAGGAAAAACGGTTGTATATTTGCCGTCCACATCGCGGGATAGAGCAGTAGGTAGCTCGTCGGGCTCATAACCCGAAGGTCACAGGTTCGAGTCCTGTTCCCGCTACTAGGAAAGTCATGATCTGTTGAAGGTTGTGACTTTTTTTATGGACCATAATGAATAGGACTAGAAGTTTATCCTGAGCAAAGTAGAAGGAATTCCTGTTTCTACTATTAAAAATAGCCAAGTAAATGCTCGGCTTTTTTGTTGCCAAAAACAAGGTGTTGGCAGTTCTTCCAATGGCATTCATATAAAAAAATGGGAGCTAAAATCGAAAAGAACTACTTTCCGCCCCATTATCAAAAACCAATTTCAATGAAGATTATTTCCAGCTTAATTTTTACCGTTTTGTTCATCTCTTGCCTAATGGTTGAGGCCCAAAATGTGGACAACGGTTTCTCAGACCAAACATTTTACTTTACTGCATGGGGCGATGTCAACAAAGGTGCTAACAATAGCAAAGCCAGCGAGCAGGAACAAAGAACAAGGCTAAAAAGATTGGCAGATGCCGGTATAACGGATTTGCTTCCCAATGCCAGTACAGAACGATTAAAAGAACTGATTCCTTTGGCCAAGGAATATGGTATTCGAGTACATGCTTGGTTATGGATGATGAATATTGGCGGCCTGAAAGAGGCCCAAAAGCACCCCGAATGGTATTCGGTAAATGCGTTGGGACAGAATTGCACGGACTATGACCCCTATGTAAGCTACTATAACTTCTTAAGCCCCTTTTCTGAAGGCGCTCGGGAATTCATTAAAAGTAGGGTAAAAGAAAAAGCTGAGATACCTGGAATAGCCTCCGTGCATTTCGACTACATTCGCTATGTGGATGTGATTCTGGGTGCAGATCTTCAAAAAAAATACAAGCATAACGGTGGTCCCTTGGTGCAAGACCGCATTCTTGATGAATATGATTTTGGGTATCATCCCAACGCCCGTAAAAAGTACAAGGAGATTTTTGGCATAGACCCAATGGAACTTGAGGATCGAAAAGAGAACCCAGCTTGGCAACAGTTCCGTATGAATTCCATAACCTCATTGGTCAACGAATGTGTAGAACTGTGCCATGAAAAGGGAGTAGCGACTTCGGCTGCGGTTTTCCCTTTCCCGCAGTTGGCAAGGGAATACGTACGTCAAGATTGGGGACATTGGAACTTGGATACCTTTTTCCCAATGGCCTATAAAAAAGACCATCAAGGAAACGTGGGTTGGGTTGGATTTGCCACTCAAGAGGGTGTTCGTGATTTGGAGGAAGGGCAAGATTTGATCACTGGAATTCTAACAGGTCATTATGGAGATAACTACAATGACTTTGAAAATGCCATAATCAAAGCCCATGATAACGGCGCAAAGGGCATTTCATTTTTCACGGCAGGTTCTTTGGATGACAGACATATTGCTATTATCAAAAAATACCACAAAAAATACAATGGCAAATAAGATTTGAATTCATTTAGGAGTAACAAAAAGGCTTCCCTAGAAAGGAGGCCTTTTTTTAAATTAAATTGAAGCTAAATCCAACTCGACAAAAAAACGTAATGGAAACTACTCCCTTTGGTTTGGTGTTAGTGTTATGGAATAGGATCTAGTCAAAGGTTTGATCAAATAAGGATCCTGAACCATTCTACCCCACGAATTTTCACCTCCTACACCCATCTGAAGCAAATCGATGTTCCATTGAACGGTGTTGCCCAATTTGATCTCGGCCCCATGTTTTTTGGTGACCGGCACCAAGCCCGATGCCGATTCAGCCCCGTCTTCATCAGCGTTAAAATCCAATTCACGCATGCCAAAGGGCCACGTACTGGCATTAAGCAAGGTGTCTCCCTGCACCTTTACCGAAAGCTTGTCAGAGGAAACCGTCATCCAGCGAACATCCGTTTTATTTCCGGTTTCCTGCGGCCGCGGGTAGCGATGAAACTGATCTTCAATCTTTCCAGAATAAATTCCCGTTTTAACTCCGGTCTTTCTATCCCAATAACTCTCCTCAGGGCCATTTCCGTACCAGGAAACTTCATCAAAGTCTTGGGGAATGGTAAGATATATCCCAAGTCTCGGAATATTGGGAAGTTCCCCTTTCTTTGGCTCAAAGCTATAATTGATTTTCAAAACCCCATCCTGATGCAGCGTGTATTCCATTTGCACCTTGGCCTCTTCATTAGGTAGCGTATAACCTACTTTGAACCCGACTTCCCCACTTTTTTCAACCTTTGGTTGACTCATCAGTTTTGGGCTGCTGTTGTAGGTGGCGTCTTGCCATATTCTGGCCCACTTATCCATCCCATTGCCTAAATCATTATCTGTAGGTGGGCGCCAAAAGTTGGGTTTAATCGGCTGTTGGGTGATGGCTTGATCTCTATACTTCCAAGACAGCAATTCCCCTGATTTTGCATCAATATTGAGCTGTGCAATGTTATTTTCCACGCTGAAAACCCCATCTTTCAAATCAATGCTAAACGCATATCCCATGGGTTGTTTTTCTATTTCGAAACTTCCCTTTTGCAAGATAAATTGACCCCAAGCGATTTCATGGCCTTGCGGAATGGTTGCTGTTGCCTCTTTTTGAAACATTCCCATTTCCAAAATATACTCCTTGCCGGCTTCAAAGTTTTGGGGAATTACCCCAACTCTTATTTTTTCAGACTGCTGCGGCTTTACATCCAAAGGAATCTCCTCTTGTACCTTCGCCACCACACCATCGACCAATAGCTTGGCCTCTAATTCCATCTGGGAAAAATCCATGAAGAAATTTTTGTTTTCCACCTCAACCATCCCATTTCCCAAATAGTGAAAAGCTGCGGGTTGGTATACCTTTTTAACTTCTGTAAGATGCGGGTGGGGATTCCTATAGGGGTCAACCAATCCGTTATTCAGAAAGTTGCCATCTGTGGGTAAGTCGGCATGGTAATCGTGCCCATACGCCAAATATGGATTTCCTTCCTCATCCTTGTACTCCAGACTTTGGTCTACCCAATCCCAGATATACCCTCCCTGAAGGTTGGGATATTTTTCAATGATGTCCCAATAATCCTGTAGGTTTCCAACCGAATTTCCCATGGCATGGGCATATTCAATCATGATGGAAGGTTTGTCCGAATTGGATTCACCATGCTCTATCAGATATTCAGGTTTGGGGTACATGGGACAATATAAATCGGTGTAATCTTCCTTTCCGGCAGGTTCATATTGTACAATTCTATTGTCATCCTCCTCCTTGAACCATTGGTAAGTTGTTCTAAAAATTTCTCCCTCTCCAGCTTCGTTCCCTAATGACCATGAATATATGCTGGGATGATTTCTATCCCGATAGTACATGCGTTGGGTTCGGGACATATGCGCTGGAAGCCATTCCATTTCGTTCCCAATCTGTGTTTTTTCGTCAATGGCCAAAGGATGGCTCTCAATATTGGCTTCGTCCACCACATAAAGGCCGTATTGGTCACAGAGATCAAGCCAATAGGGGTCATTGGGATAATGCGAACTTCTAACCGCATTGATGTTGTTCTGTTTCATAAGCTTTATGTCCAACTCCATTGACTCCATTGAAACCACATGCCCCGTAAACGGGTCTGTTTCATGGCGATCCACCCCTTTGATATAAATGGGCTTGCCATTGATCAAAACTTGACTGTTTTTAATCTCTACCCGCTTAAAACCAACATGGCTCTTTATGTATTGGTTGTTTTCTGGGTTGATGGAATCTTCCAGTGCAATTTGCAAGCTGTAGAGGTTAGGCGTTTCAGCTGACCATTGCTTAACATTCTCAATTAGGTCATTGAGCTGGATCCATTCAACATCTTTGGGAGCTAGGCTTATTTTAGAGGTTTTTGAGAAGACTAAATTTTCATCGTCCAAAAGTTCCACGGTAACCTTTCCCAGTACCGTCTCTTCTGATTCGTTATCCACATAAACGGTCTCTTCATAAATTCCGTCCGAATACTGATCATCCAAGTTGGTATACGAATAATGATCAGAGATATACACCTTGGGGCGAGTATAGAGGTAAACCCCACGTTCAATGCCACTCATCCGTAGCATATCCTGGCTCTCCAAATAGCTGGCATCGCTCCATCGAAACATTTGCAACGCTATCAGGTTTTTTCCCGCTGTCAGGTATTGGGAAATATTAAATTCCGCTGGAGTTTTGCTTCCTTCCGAATATCCAACGTAATTTCCATTGATATACACATACATGGCGGATTTTGCCCCCTCAAAATGAAGGATTACCTCTTCCTTTAAGAAATCTTCCGTCAACTCAATTTCTTTGCGGTAGGTTCCCACAGGATTGTAATCGCTTGGGATATTGGGCCAATGCGTATCAAATGGATATCGCTCATCCAAATAAATGGGAAAATCATGCCCTTCCACCTCCCAATTGGCGGGAACAGGTATGGTACCCCAATCACCGTCATCGTACTCCCTGTTTTGAAATGTTGTAGGGCGCTCTTTTGGGTCTTTTACAAAATGGAACTTCCATTCGCCATTCAGGTTTAGGAACCTTTTGGAATTCTCCTTTTTATCGACGTCAAAAGATTCCATGGCAAAGAACGTAGCTCTCGGCGACAATTTGTTTTCTTCAAAAATGTGATGGTTGAAGTGATACGATTGCTCGGGCACTTCTGGAAGTTGTGGCCTTGTGCACCCAAGTAGGCAAACCAAGGCTATACATCCTATAGAAACTCGTTTCATCTTGTTTGTCAATTAAGTTGCATAAAATCCTCAGCTAGAATTTTGCCCAAGTGCAGCACCAATTCTTCAGCATTTTCCAAGGAAAAAACCATTGGAGGTTTAATTTTTAGGACGTTGTTGTCCGGGCCATCCGTACTCATGAGAATACCATGGTCTTTCATTCTGTTGGCCAAATAATCCGCTTTATCACCCAAGGGATTCAAGGCTTCGTCAACAAGTTCAATTCCAAGAAAAAGACCTTGCCCCCTTACATCTCCAATAACAGGATAGTCCTGGGCCAATTCTTGCAATTTTTGTTTAAGGAATTCCCCCACCTCCAAGGCACTTTCCTGAAGCTTTTCGCGCTTTACCGTTCGTAACACCTCGGTTCCAATGGCGCAGGAAACTGGATTACCACCAAAGGTGTTGAAGTATTCCATCCCATTGGCAAATTTTTCAGCCACCTCTTGTGTACAGACAACCGCCGCCAAGGGATGACCATTGCCCAAAGGTTTTCCAATAGTTACAATGTCCGGTACCACATTGTGCAGTTGAAAGCCCCAAAAAGCTTTTCCAACACGTCCACAGCCTACCTGGACCTCGTCAGCAATACACAAGCCTCCAGCTTTCCGAACATGTTCATAAGCCCTCGCCAAAAATCCCGCTGGTAGTTCTATTTGACCTCCGCAGCTGATAATCGACTCCAAAATCAATGCGCCAACCCCTCTTCCTTTGGAGGCTATCCGTTCAATGAGGGGAAGTATCTCATCCGCATATTTTTCACCTGAATCCTCACCTCGATATTTTCCGCGAAATGCGTCAGGCAACGGAAAGATATGGGTATGTTCTGGTGCTCCCGAACCTCCTTTTCCATCAAATTTATAAGAGCTGATGTCCACACACATATTGGAATTACCATGATATCCAACTTCTGAAGCTATAATATCCCTTTGGCCCGTAGCCGCCTTTACCATTCGAATAGCCAATTCGTTGGCCTCGCTTCCCGAATTCACAAAATGCAATACCGAAAGTTCCGGGGGCAAGGTCTCTAGTAGCTCCTCTGCCAAAGTGTTGATATTTTCATGTAAATAGCGGGAATTGGTATTGAGCAAAGCCATTTGTTTCTGCCCAGCCTTTACCACGTCATAGTTCTCATGCCCCACATGGGCCACATTGTTTACAGTATCCAAATACTTTCTTCCATGTTGATCCATTAAATACTGTCCCGCCCCACGAACCATTTTTATGGGCACCTTATATTGTAGACTTAAACTTTTCCCCAAGTGTTTTTTCCGATAGTCCACTAACGTATTATTGGCCTTGGTTTGGGAAGGTTCCAGTTTTGTATTCTTGAAGAGCAGATTAGGGTCTGGGCAAAGCCCTTTCCAAACATCCAACTGATTGAAGTATGCTACCCCTGGGAAGTCATTTTCATAGCCCAGTAAGGATAGCATTAACTGAAAATGGAGATGTGGAGCCCAATTCCCATTTTCCGGGTAATTGCCCAAAAGACCGATACAGTCTCCTTTTTTTAAGATGTCTCCAACCTTATTCTTTGTGGCGCTGGCCACGGTCATATGCCCGTATAGCGTATAGAACTCTAGGTTGTTTACTTGATGTTTTAAAATAACCAATCCGCCATACTCCTTGTCTCCAGCGTCATTTACCGCTGTAACCACCTGCCCATCAAATAGGGCATGGACAGGAGTGTTGGCAGGCAACCAAAAATCCACTCCTAGATGCACGGTTCTGCTTTCACGACCATTATTTCCCATTTTATCATAGGAGGACGTTCCGTATAACGCCCGAGGCTCCAAATAGCCTCCAGCAATTATCTTATTGGGGTGCTCTTTCTGGAGTTGCTCCAATCTATACTGAAGAAAATCCAGGTCATTGAATTCTTCTTGATGTCCTACCCATTCACTGGAAACACTCAAGTCGATGGGAAGCACATCATCGGCATCAATGGTGGGAAACAACCCCCTTAAAGAAAACTGAAGCCCCTTGGTCCACTGTCCAAACTCCTTTTCTTTGGGATGGGAAGTGAATCCACATGCTTTTCTAAATGAGAAGTAAGCGAAATCTGGATGAATCTGGTACCACTTTTTAAGCACTTCCCATGCAGGTTTTTCACTGACCAGTAAATACGTATTATCCGGCTCCTTGATTTTGTTTAGCGCAGATTTGGTAACGGAAATAACCAATCGCATGGCAATAGCGTGGTACAAATGTTCCAATTCCTCCTCTAAAAGAGGAAAAGATTTATGGTAACCTGCGGCTATGGGTAATGCAGCCTCAAGCGGGTCATTATGATGCATGATGGCATAGGCACTTGCTACGGCCAAATCATTAATGGTTTGGGTAGAAATTGCATCACCATAATCTATAAACGCCCTTACCTGAGGTTCCACCAACTCCTCGGTTACAACAATGTTATTGTCGTTGGCGTCGTTGTGCACAACGGACTTCCGAAGTTTGGAATAGGAATCTTGGTTATTTTGGAAGGCATCAATAAAGTGCGAAAGAATCTCTTTTTCGTCATCTTCAAACAGGTTCAAATGGGCCTTTGTCCAAAGCGCTTGGGCCACGTCCCATTCAAATTCCCTATGTGCTATAGGATGGTCAAAACCCTGCAAAGAATCGGTCAACCTGCCGCATTGCTCTCCCAAGCTAAACCGTAGGCTATCGAGTTGTGGATTTACACCACTCCACAAACGACCAGGAATCCATGTCAGCAACCTCACTTTTCTAAGGTTACCTGAAGAATCCTTGTACTCAGAAATTTCATTTCCATGCACATCTTTGACGACCAAGGGCGAAACAAGATTACCTTTTTGCGCTGCAACATATTGCAGTAATTTTTGCTGGTACTCCAAGTACCCAACGTCCTCGCCAACTCTTGAAACCTTAAGGATATAACCATCACCATCCGGTACCTTGACCCTAAAGTTGAAATCAATTTCCCCAGGTAAAGGAAAAATCTCTCCTTGAACATTGAACAGGTTTTGGGCCAACTTCCCTGCCTCTTCGGTTGATATCTTCAACTTCTCGTATTCCATGTATTATTCGTGGTTTGTCAGTAGCAAAATTATGTGGGCCGCACTCCAACTAAAATTTTTGGCGTAAAGTCCCTTCCCCGTTAAGGGATGATAATTCTCGTAAATGGGTTCACCCTTTTCCATAAGTCCTTCAGCCCCGTGTAAAAGTTTTTCGGTAACCTCATCAGCTTCCTTGGTAAACCCGTAATTCCTTAACCCTTTAATTCCAAAGTAAGCTTGATCCAACCAATTTGGACCTCGCCAATATCCATTTAGGGGATTGAACAAGGGATGGTCTGCGGCCATGGTCTGAAATGGAACTTTCACATAAAACTTTTTTGGGTCCAACATCTGGTTCTTTACTGCTTCTGCCTGCTGGTTCGTGGCCACTTTTGCCCAGAGTGGAATCCATCCCTCGCTTCCTGCTCCCTTTACAAATTCTTCCCCACTTAAATTGGTATCGTAGAACCACCCATCATCCTCATCATAAAATTGCGTTTGAATGCGTTGTTTCAAATTCTCCGCTTCCATCTTCCATTGTTGGGCTTCATCCTTCAAATTTAATACCTGCGCCAAGCTTCCCAAATATAATTTTTCGGCATATAAATAAGCGTTGAGGTCAACACTTTCTTGATCTAAGGAATATGCCCCTTCTGAATTTTTTAAAATCTTGGAATTATCAAAGCGAATGGCATTGTCCATTCCACTTTCCCATTTGGCCGCAATGAGTGTCCCATCAGTGGAACCGTACTCACACAGACCATCTTGATCATGATCACGGTCCACATACCACCACTCGTGGTATTTTTTTAGTTTCGGATACATTTCCTTCACAAAACTGGTGTCTGAGTCCATTGGTGTGATCTTGGCCACGGCCCATGCCGCCAAGGGAGGTTTGGTATCCCGAAAGTTGTGGGGTTCTATGGAGGTGTCACGGTAAACGCAATCCACAATGAAGCCATTCTCCAATTGAAAGTCGAACATGGCCCTCATTTGGTCTTTGGCCAATTCTGGGGCATACAAGGACAGTCCGGCCGCATGTTTCCATGAATCCCAAGACCAAAACCCGTGAAACCATTCATAGTGATAACTTGGAAACAATCCTTGGTGCTTTAATTCACCTGCCGCAATTCTCCAATTGTTCTGTAAGGTCAATTGGGCTTTTGCAAGCAGCTCGACATATGCACTATCCCGAAATTTGATAGCAGCTTTTGTTTGAACGGCGGCCAACTCCTGATCTTTTTCCATTTGGTGGGCATCTAGCAGGGAATCAAAGTCCATTTTATGAATCGCATTTTTTTCAGTATCCCAAGCATACTCGGGAAAAATAAAGGATTGAGACACCAAAAATTCTCTTGATGAATTGGGAGGAATGGTTACGGCAGATTTTCTAGCCTTGTACGAGAGACTATCTTCCAAAAGAATGCCATCCACCCCATCCAAAAATTGCAGATATCCTACTGCATCACTCTTTTTTGAATTAAACTGAATTGTATTGTTCCTACTGGACAGTTGCATCTCCAATTTAAAGACCACCCCAGAGTATTCTAAATTAAGGGTAACGGCCTTAGTCGTCCTATTGGTAATGGAGGTGCGTTGCAAGGCCGTATGTCCAGACATAAAAACAAGTTCCTGTTTCACTCCCAAGCTTGAATTTTCAAAAACTTGCTCCAAATGGCTGGAAAAGCTGTGTTGGGAAGTCAGGGTCGATTTCCAATCCATTGCAACCTGGTCATTATCATCCCAAATAAGTTTTAGTTGAACGAGATTGGGGCTTAACCAAACCCCATTTTCCTGAGTCATTAAAAAAGGGCCGCTAAAACTTCCGCCTTTCCCATTCTTGGGCATACCATATCCAAACCATGCTCCTTGATCTGAAAATACAAGCATGTCCCTATCCCTTGGGTGTTTGGGCGCCCCGGTATAATCCAAGGTGTTTACAAAATTGGAAATATGAGGTATCTGGTTTGTGGAACTGTTGATAGGTTCCTCTTGTTTGCAGCCACAAAACAGGGTAATCAATACAAATGATGAAATGATGAATTTGTCCATAAGCTCAGTGCCATAAGTTTGCTTTCCTATGGTCTTTAATTAAAGGATTTATACCTCTTTCAAGCTATACGAACGACATTGAAAATCACAACAAAAGGAAAAGAATGTTGCTATTTTGGACGGATGCAATGTACAAAAAAAACCATTTTAACATCTGTTGGGAGGTAAAATTTTCGTTAATTCATAATTTTAATACCAGCTTGTTTCGTCTTTGGCATTCATTGTAAGATAATACCCCAGAGCGATTTCGAATAGCTGGACAATTTATGCCAAACTGGTATAGAAATTAGTTTCATTAGGTCTTTTAGCACAACCAACTTGGACTCTAATTCAATTATACAGGAAATACGGAACCAAAACCAATTTGTCTACAAAAAGTTCTTTGAAGACACCTATGCTGAGTTGGTCCACTACGCCAATAGTTATCTTTTTGACCAAGGTTGGAGTGAAGATATTGTACAAGAGGTTTTTATCCATTTATGGGAGAAATCCAATTCCCTCGAAATTAAAAGTTCTTTAAAAGGGTATCTGTATGCCATGGTGAGGAATCGTTGTCTCAACTTTTTGAAAACTATAAAAATTACAGACGATGCCAATGTTTTGGACATGCAATCCATGCTGAGTGCCGAATACAATCTAGATGTTTTTTCGAGCGAGGATTTAAAGGTCATCCATCACCAACTTCTAAAAGTTGTAGAGGGTTTGCCCACCAAAATGCAGCAAATTGTGAAAATGCGTTTTATTGAAAATTACAAGTACGTGGATATTGCCGAAGAATTGGGCATTTCTGTAAATACCGTAAAAACCCAGCTCAAAAGAGCCAAGTTGAAAATTACCCAGCAAATGGCTCTAGTCCTTGCACTATTGACCATCCATTGAGGCCATTAAAATTGCGGTATTAACTATAATGAACCGCAGTTTTTAAATTTTTGTCATTTTTTTGTCACCCATTTTGCGATTTTGATTGTCTATCTAATAGAAAGTCAAAATAAAGATGGAATTTAAGTTAATTCTAAAGAAACTAAATAACACGCTTAACCAAGAGGAAGAACAGGTTTTTAACGATTGGATTTCCGAATCCAACACCCATAGATCTTACTTCGAAAAAGTTCGTGAAAGCTATTCAAAATCACCGAATATTGTTGATATACAGAAAGGGTGGGAACAGATTAGTTCGAAAATCCGCCCTCGCAAAGGTCTCTCCATAGTTTGGAAATACACAGCGGCAGCTGTTTTATTGGCATTGCTAAGCCTCCCTTTTTTGCTCACAAACCAAGACCCCATAGCCGAACCTACGACCAATATCGTCAATGAGATGATTGAAATCGGTACGGACAAGGCCACACTTACCCTGGAAGATGGCACCAAAGTACCCCTTGAAAAAGGCAAAGCTTTCAGTACCCAGGCCCTTACCAGTAATGGTCAGGAACTCGTTTACACGAATAAAGCTGAGACTTCATCCAAAACTATCGTATATAACACCTTGACCATTCCAAGAGGTGGTCAGTTCTTTATTACGTTATCCGACAATACTAAAGTTTGGCTCAATTCCGATTCTGAGTTGCGGTATCCTGTCAGTTTTTCCCCAGATCAGCCAAGAAAGGTTGAGTTGGTGTACGGCGAGGCATATTTCGAGGTTTCTCCAAGCACACACCACAATGGAACCCATTTTCTGGTAGCCAGTCAGGAACAAGAAGTGGATGTTTTGGGTACAGAATTTAATATTAAGGCTTTCAAGGAGGACTCTTTTATAGAAACCACCCTGGTTCATGGGAAAGTGGCCGTAAGGAATGGTGAAAATATCAGCAACCTAAGCCCAGGGTACCAATCGCGACTGGAGAAGGGCACCAATCAAATTAGCATATCACAGGCAGATATCTACAATACCATCTCATGGAAAAATGGACTTTTTAGCTTTAAGAACATGGCCTTAAAAGATATCATGACCGTGTTATCTAGATGGTATGATGTAGATGTGGACATAATTAACCAGAGGGTTGAAGACGTCACTTTTAATGGTGTTTTTAACCGAAATCAAGATTTGGAAAACATTCTTTCAATTATAGAAAATACGAACGAAGCAAAATTTACAACTAAAGGAAAAACTATTATGGTAGAATAAAAAAAGGGATGGAGCTTAGACTTGGACAATTTAAACGTCCATCCCTGTGTGTCGATCAATTAATTAAATATTAACTAACTAACGAATTCAAATTTATGAAAACAAAATTTGTTGGTCTACCTATTTTGTATAGGAAGACCCTTTTACTCGTAATTATGAGGACCTTTATTTTTCTATTTTGTATGGCAACTTTTGGTTTTACAACCAAAATAGGCTTCTCACAAAATAAAAAGATAGTTGTCAACACAAGCCAAGAGCTCACTGTAGAGCAGGTTTTTGATCTCATTAGACAGCAAACAGACTACTCTTTTATTTATCGATCGGATTTATTTGCAAATGCACCCAAGGTTATGGTCAAAAAAGGGGAAACCCGCATTAACGACCTCCTTAAAAAAACCTTGTCCTTTGCAGATTTTGAGTATGAACTGTCTCCCGAAGGATCTATTCTTCTCATTAAATCAGAAAAACCAGCGACTCGGAAAAAGAAAAAATACCAACAGGAAATAACCGGGACGGTAACGGATAAAAATGGAACTCCCTTACCTGGAGCCTCCGTACTTATTAAGGAAAATACCACCGTTGGTACCCAAACCGATTTTGATGGTAATTACTCGATCATGGTACCAGGATTTGAGTCCACTTTGGTATTTAGATACTTGGGCTTTGTGACCCAAGAAGTGGTGGTGGGCAATCAAACGACCATAAATGTTACTTTGGAAGAGGATGCACAAGGCCTGGAAGAAGTTATTTTGGTAGGTTTCGGTACGCAAAGAAAAGCAGAAGTCACCGCTGCCATTTCTTCTGTTGACATTGAGGAAATCCAAAAAATCCCAACCGCGGATGTCGCTACCTCCTTACAAGGTCAAGTGGCTGGTCTGAACGTGGCTATTGCTACCGGTGCGCCAGGAAGTGAACCCATCATCCGAATTAGGGGATTGGGAACCATTGGTAACAACAATCCATTGGTGGTGATCGACGGTATTCCAGGAGACCTTTCGTACATCAACCCATCGGATATTGAGGACATCAGTATACTCAGGGATGCCTCAGCTGCTACCATCTATGGTTCCAGGGCATCCAATGGTGTGGTCATTGTAACCACCAAAAGAGGAAGAACTGGAGATCCCCAGGTCACTATAAGTTCCTATGCCAGCACCCAATGGTTTAGCAATGGGGTCGATGTCGCCAATAGGGCACAACATGATCAAATAAAGCTTGAAGCCTTCAATAATGCCGGAGAAACACCTGCGCCTTACTTGACCAGTGGAGCCCAGTATGCCGATTCGGATTGGGTTGGCGCCTATATCGACAATGCTTTTGAGCAAAAACACGATATCGGTATTACAGGTGGAACGGAAAACATGAAATACAGTTTTTCAGCAGGATATTTTGAGAACACCGGGACTGTTGTGAATACGGATTTTAACCGTTTGAGCACTCGATTGAACTTGGATTTCACTTTGTTGGAAGGTAGACTTAAAATTGCACCTGGGGTAAGTTATACCCGAGAGAATACGGGTGGAATTTTTGAGCCGACCTCTGAAGGAAATGCCAGTTTCTCGCCTTTCTTGCAGATATATCAAACTTTGCCCCACAAGTCCATATTTGATGCCAATTCTTTGAACGGTTTCGCTACCCCTCCATCTGAGTTGGGGTCAGGAAACCCAGTTGGGGAAACAGAATTGAATGATAGAAATGATGAAGATGACTACCTACAATTCAATGTTGCCGCGACTCTCAAACTATTTGACGGATTGGAATACCGCTTCCAGTACGGTGCCAACATTGAAAATACCCATTTTGCCAACTTTTTGCCCACCTATAATTTTGGGCCTCAAGCCGTAAATGACAATCCTTTTCTATCCGAAAACCGGACAAGAACCAATGAATGGACACTGAACAACACCCTGAACTATCGCAAATCATTTGATAAGCACGATGTTGAAGTGTTACTTGGTATCTCAAGGGAAAAAAGTGAATTTAGATCAGCTGGTGGATCCAACAACGAACTGGCTTCCGATCAGTTAAGGGGACTAAGTGCCGGTATAGGTGATGAATCTTCTTTTGGGTTTAACTCTACTAGTACCTTGCAATCTTATTTTGGCCGTTTAAGCTATGACTTTGACGACAAATATTATGTCCAAGGTAGTGTTAGAAGGGATGGTTCTTCGCGCTTTGCCTCAACCAACAAGTACGGTACTTTCTATTCCGTTTCCCTGGGATGGGCAGTTCATAATGAGGAATTCTTTGATTCCGAGCTGATCAGCCAACTAAAACCACGTTTTAGCTACGGAACCCTAGGAAACCAGCTTATTGGAGATCATTTGTTTCTAGCTCGAATTGGTTCAGGAGGACAACAATTGAATTACCCTTTTGGTGCTGGGCAAAGCCAACCTGTGGTTGTGGGAGCTATTGCAACTTCGTTTCCCACACCAGATATCCAATGGGAAGAGACAGCTACCACCAACATTGGTGTAGATTTAGGTCTTTTGCAAAATCGAATTAAATTCTCATTTGATTACTTTACCTCTGAAACCACAGACATGTTGGTGAACGTTCCTATTCCTGCAACTTCAGGGATTACCTCTTTTCCATTGACGAATGGGGGTAATTTGGAAAACAAGGGTTGGGAATTTTCGGCTTCCTATAACAACGGATCGGATAGCGATTTCAGTTATAATATAAGTGCCAATATCAGTGGTTCTTCCAACGAAGTAACCAAATTGGGTATTGCGGATGAAGCCTTTACTGATGGATTTATCGAGTTCAACAATTTCCCAACCACCCGTACCGAGGTAGGCGGAGAAATTGGAAGGTTCTACCTGTTTGAAGCCGATGGAATTTTCCAGACCCAAGCAGAAGTTGATGCCCACGGGGTACAGCCCAATGCTGCTCCTGGTGATCTTCGCTTTGTGGATAGCAACGGAGATGGGGTACTTGACGATGATGATAAGCAATTCATGGGCAGTGGCCTTCCAGATTTCGAGTACGGTATCAATTTTAGTGCCAATTACAAGAATTTCGACATCAGTCTATTCTTCCAAGGCACCCATGGGAACAACATTTACAATGGGGTTAGAATGTGGTTGTACAGAACGGACAGACAAAATATGTCTGCTGACCTGTTGAATGCTTGGTCTCCCTCCAATACAGGAAGCAACATTCCAAGAAATATCTTTGGGGATCCAAACAACAACATTAGACCCTCTAGCTATTTCTTGGAGGATGGGTCGTACTTCAGGTTAAGAAACCTGCAAGTGGGATATACCTTCCCGGAAAAGGCCATGGGGAACCTTCCTATTGACAATCTTCGATTGTATGTTACCGCGACCAATTTGTTTACCATTACAGATTATTCCGGTTTTGATCCTGCCCTAGGTAATGGAGGGACCTTTAATAGAGGTGTTGATAGAGGTTTCTACCCTTTGTCCAAGTCACTTATCCTAGGTTTGAATCTTACACTTTAATAAAAAAATTGAAAACATAATGATCAAGATCATGAAAGAGAGCAAGTTAATTCTAGTTGCAGTATTGGCCCTGATGGGGATGTATTCCTGCAGCGACGATTTTATAGAAGTTGAAAACAGGGAGGTTCTTACCGAATCCAGTTTTTGGCAAACAGAAGACCATGCGCTTCAAGCCCTAACCGCCACCTATGCTGCTTTGCATAGCTCCAGCGGCAGTAAATGGGCCTTTTTTGAGGAAATATACACGGCCATGGCCTATAAAGCTGATGACATGGTGAACAATACCGCTGAGACCTACAGTAGGTCCTTGGCCAGTTTCACCAATACTACGGAAGAAAGTGGACCTTTTAATATTTGGCGAAGTGCTTACGCTGGAATTGGACGGGCCAACCAAATTTTACAGCAGGTTCCCAACATGGAAGCCCTTTCCCAAGAGAGCAAGGATGTTATCATGGGAGAAGCCAAATTCTTAAGGGCTTACTACTATTTTTGGTTGGTGACCGGTTTTGAAAATGTTCCCTTGGTAACCACCTATGAAGTGGATCCGGACAACCTTTTCCCCGGACAAGCAACACCAGCCGAGGTATGGGCTCAAATAGAAACCGATCTTGCCGAAGCCGAGTCCGCCATGTTGGTGGAACACTCTGGGGAGTGGTTGGGAAGAGCAACCCAAGGAGCCGCAAAGGCCCTGTTGGGAAAAGCCTTTCTGTTCCAAGAAAAATGGTCGCAAGCCGAGGCCAAACTTGCCGAGGTAGTGGCTATGGATTATGCCCTGTTGGAGAATTACGCCGACAATTTTAACGGAAGTGCCGAGAATGGCAGTGAAAGCGTTTTTGAGATTCAGTTCACCGGTGATAGGGCCAATGGTAACGATGAGCGTCAAGTGTTCAATTTCGAAGTTTCCCCATACGCCTTTGGAGGCTGGGAACTTTTTTATCCATCACAATGGTTGGTGGATGAAATGAGAACGGATGTTGACGCTATTGGAGATCCCAGTAATCGTGTTTATGCCAGTATCTTCTTTGATGACCCAGGCTCACAAATGTATAGTCGCGATTCCGACACAGAGGTGGCTTATGGGGATGTAGCTGGGGAACTGAACCACCCAAAATACTTCAAGAAGTATTCTTTCAACGAAGACACCAATTTCTACAATGGAACCAACATTACCATTATTCGTTTTGCGGACGTACTGCTGATGTATGCTGAAGCCCTTAACGAAAATGGAAAAACAGCTGAAGCCATCGTTGAAGTCAACAAAGTAAGGGAAAGAGGTGGTGCAATTCCACTTGCAGGACTATCGCAGAGTGAATTACGAACGCAGATTCGTCACCACGAAAGGCCAGTAGAATTGTCCATGGAATTTGGTATTCGCTGGTTTGATCTATACCGTTGGCAACGTGGTAGCACGGCTACGGAGTCCATTCAGGCAACTCTAGAGAGTCATGGAAAACCATTTGCCGAGAATTTTCAAGACAAACATATTTTATATCCCATACCACTTCAGGAGATCAACATTAATGAAAACCTTGATCAAAATCCTGGATGGTGAACCGATTGAGTTTAGTTTGAGTTAGTTTCGTGTTTGAGTAGCGTAACTTGCCACCTAGGGACAGTGAGCGGTCCTTAGGTGGTTTTTTATAAAAAACCATCAGGTAAAACCGAGTGAAAATAGAATTTAAAGTCGCTCACCACAAAGCAGGAGTATTTTGATCAACAATAAATGCATCATATCCTACGCAATAATCCTATTAACCATAATAGGTTTATCTTCCTGCTCCAAATCCAATGAAAAGCCCAGCGAAGAGGCTCAAATCCTGTTTACGGAGATACCATCATCCCAATCTGGGATAGGTTTCGTTAATGAAATTCCAGAAAACAGCGCCATGAACAGTATGGTCTATGAATACTTCTACAATGGAGGGGGCGTTGCCATCGGGGATATCGACAATGATGGATTACCTGATGTTTATTTTACCTCCAACCTCAAGGACAACAAATTATACAAAAACAAGGGCAATTTTAAGTTCGAAGATATTACAGCCAAGGCCAAGGTAAAGGGAAGTTTTGGTTGGACTACCGGGGTTACCATGGTCGATATCAATGCGGATCGTTGGTTGGACATCTATGTCTGCAAATCAGGGAAAGGAAAAGCAGAGAACAGGGCAAATCTGCTCTACATCAACAATAAAAATGGCACATTCAGGGAAAAGGCCGCTGCATACGGACTGGATTTCCCAGGTTATAGCACCCAAGCTTCATTCTTTGATTATGATAGGGATGGAGACCTGGATTTGTTTCTACTAAATCATAATGTAACGCCCATCAATACCAATACGCCAGAAGTTTTCAAAAATGAGGATAATGACATGGTCGGCGATCGATTATATAGAAATGACAACGGAAAGTTCATCAATGTTTCCAAGCAAGCTGGAATTATTGGTAATTCATTAGGGTTTGGTCTTGGAGTTTCCATAGGAGATCTGAACAACGACGGCTGGCCAGATATATATGTGGGCAACGACTATATAGAACAGGATTACCTCTATTATAACAATGGGGATGGCACTTTTACCGAAGGTATCAAAACCTCCATGGGGCATACCTCCAACTTTTCCATGGGAACAGATATTGCCGATATCAACAATGATGGGTTACCAGAGGTTATTTCCCTGGACATGGTGGCAGAGGATAACTACGGAATTAAGACCAGTATGAGTGGGATGGACCCCAAAGCCTTCAACTATGCAGTTGAAAAGGGGTTTCACTACCAATACATGTACAATGCCCTGCACTTGAACAATGGGGATGGGCACTTTAGTGAGATTGCGCAAATGGCCAAAGTTTCCAATACCGATTGGAGCTGGGCTCCCCTACTTGCCGATTTTGATAATGATGGGCTAAAAGATCTGTTCGTTACCAACGGGCTCAAACGCGATTTCAGGAATAACGATTTTAAAAAGTATAAGTTGAAGCGTCTGGAGCAAGCCCAAAACAACAATGAAAATATGCCGAAGGTCATTGAGGAGTTGGTTCAAAAAACACCTCAGCGCAAAACCACCAACTATCTTTTTAAGAATAATGGAGATTTGACCTTCACCAACAAAACAATGGATTGGGGCATACAAACTCCAACCTTTTCCAATGGTGCAGCCTATGGGGATTTGGATAATGATGGGGATTTGGACTTGGTCATCAACAATATAGACGAGACGGCCACCCTGCTACAAAACAATAGCAGCCAGAACTATATTCAGTTTGAATTTAAAGGGCCTTCGCAAAACCCATTTGGGGTTGGTGCAATCGTAACCATAGAAACAAAAGACGGAAAACAATTTGCCACGAATTATCCTACCCGCGGATATCAATCGGCAGTACAACCCTTGGTGCACTTTGGTCTGTCACAGACAACCCAAGTAAAAAAAGTAGTTGTTATTTGGCCGGATGGCAAAACCCAAACCTTCAAAAATTTAGGGTCAAATCAAAGGATGCTCCTGGATTATGGTAATGCCATTGATGGGCAACAAGAAAAAACCAGCTTTACAGATCTACTTTTTCAAGATATTACCCAGATAGCCGAAATAGCACATCGACATACGGAAAACCTATATGACGATTTTGTTCTGGAAAGCTTATTGCCCCACAAAATGTCCCAAGAAGGGCCAGCTCTGGCTGTGGGAGATATCAACCAAGATGGTCTGGATGACTTTTATATTGGAGGTGCCAAAAACCATCCTGGAGCACTTTATGTTCAAGAAAAGGATGGCAAATTCCAGGTACAAAATCAAGCTGTTTTTTCTGAAGATAAAATCCGTGAAGATGTAGATGCCGTCTTTTTTGATGTGGACATGGATGGTGATCTTGATCTTTACGTGGCCAGTGGTGGTAACGAAGAAAAAGAAGGTTCCAACTATTATTTGGACAGAATTTATGTCAATGAAAATGGACTTTTTGGCAAGATTTTAAACCCTTTTGACCAGCTCATTTCCTCAAGTAGTTCGGCGGTTAGACCCTATGATTATGATAGGGATGGGGATTTGGATTTGTTCGTTGGAGGCAGACAAGAACCAGGAAAATATCCCTTATCCGGAACCAGTACTTTATGGAGAAATGATACTGAAAACGGGCGTATCAAATTCACGTCAATGCACGAAGAACTCCCAAGCGATTTAGGAATGGTCACGGATGCAGCCTGGGCTGATGTGGATGGGGATGGCTATTCGGATTTGATTGTTGTTGGGGAATGGATGTCCATCAAAATCTTCAAAGATCATCAAGGCTCATTTTCGGACATATCCGACCATATAGGCTTGGAAGATCTGACAGGTTGGTGGTTTAGCTTGGAAGTCGGGGATTTTGATGCCGACGGGGACATGGATTTTGTAGCAGGCAATCTTGGATTGAACAGCAAATATCAAGCTTCGTCCGAGGAACCATTCGAAATTTATGCCAAGGATTTTGATCAAACAGGATCAATGGACATTGTTTTGGGGTATCATCAAGAAGGAAAGCAGTTTCCATTACGAGGGCGTGAGTGTAGTTCCAACCAAATGCCATTCATCAAGAAAAAATTCCCAACCTATCATGATTTTGCATCTGCCAGTCTGGAAGATGTCTATGGTAAAGAAAATCTGGCCACTGCAGTGCAATTCCAATCCAAAACTTTTGCCTCAACCTATTTTGAAAATCAGGGAGATGGCAGTTTTTCACCAAAACCTTTACCCAATTTGGCTCAACAAACGGCTATAAGGGAAATCATTGCTGACGACCTTACGGGGGATGGACTGGAAGACTTGCTTCTTTTTGGAAATTTGTACGGATTTGAAGTGGAGACTCCTCGACAGGACGCTGGATACGGCCTTTTGATGGAAGGAAACGGTAGTGGAAGTTTTGAACCTCAAATGCCATACAGCAACGGATTGTATGTTCCAGGGGATGTGAGCCGTGCATCCATATTAAGACTTGCCAACAATAAAAAGGGGATTTTGGTGGCCAAAAACAATGATTATTTGCAACTAATTAAAATACAATAGTTCTTACTGTCCCAACAATCTGACCTGAAATTGCGTCAACTCCCCATTTTCAAACCCTACTTGGCTTTCTATGGGATTACAGCATACTTCGCAATCTTCCACATAGGTTTGTTGACGGACCGAGGTATCCAAAAGAAATGAAATTTCTTCCCAACAATAAGGACATTGAAAGAAATGTTCCAACATGGTCATGTTGTTTTTAGTCTTTGCAGCCTGTCATGGCATATTCAATATGCTCTCTAGTTTAATTCCCTTGTTTCAGTCCTTTGAGCTGCCGTTTAAAATGAATGATGTAGGTGAAATTAAACCCAAAATTAAGGTTGGGGTTCTTAAAATTGAAATTGTTTCGGGTTTCGGCAATAAAGGAGCTTTCTACCATACTGGGGGCATTGGTCAGCATAAACTGAAGCATCACATCGCCCAATTCCCAATTTACTCCAATACCAAACGGACCATAAGTATCTATGCTTTCCACTGGATTGAAAACTCTATAGTATTCACTTACCAACGAAACATGCGGCCCCAATTTATACCTACCCCCAAAGCCTAGGGCCAAATGATTTTGCCTTTCATCCTGCGTATAAACAGCGCTTCTGTGGATATAGGTTGGGGCAATTTGCAAGGAGAAATCAGAACTGATCTTTTTTGCAATGAGTAGCTGGGTGGTAAACGACAATCTATTGGAAAAATCATCCTCCACATTGGGATTGCTTATGGCATGGCTGTTATAGCTTGCATTTTGAAAAACAGTGAGCCCTATAGGCGATCCCTGGCCACTTGCCTGCTGTCTTACCAATCTATATTTCAAGAACGCATCAAAAAGACCATCCCATGTTGATCCTCCCACGCCTGTGGTAAGTCTATCACTAATCCCATATTCCAAGGCAATACGTGCATTCAATTTGTCCGCCCCAAAACTCTGGGATCGTGGTGCGGGAGTATTCCAAAATCGGGTAGCCGCAAAAACCTCCAAAATTCCTTTTTTGCGGGTTTCAACAGAATGTCCGTAAGTAATCCGGGTGGATTTAAATGTAGCTGGGACAAATTGGGGCACCGTATCAGTATGCTCCTTTTCCAAAATATCCAGCAGCTCATTTTGTGCCATAATTTGATTCACAAAGAGGCCAAAAACCAATAGCGTCCAAAAAACTCTAGTTTTCATAGGGCAAACATTCAAAATTAAAATCCACTGAAATGGTCTTTGCAATATTCCCAGCCAAAAGTGGCGGAATCTTTATTTCATAATCCCTGACCAGGGTTTCAAAGGTCCCTGAAAGGACAAAGGTCTCGTTGTTGCGTGTTATTTTGGTCTTTATCTGAAGTTCTTTGGTAACCCCATGCATATTGAACCTACCTTCCACCATTCTTGTTTGCTCACCTTCAAGAGTGGGGTCAAAATCCGTAATAGTACCCACAAAAGTGGCCTTGGGATAAATATCAGATTCCACATAACTTTCGTTGAAATGTTCCCGCATCAAGGCCTTTTCAAAAACAAAGGCATTCATAAGCATGCTCACGGCTATTTCACCGGTGGTTAAGTCAACTATACTCAGCACTTGATTATTCTCCGCTTTTATATGCTCCACAGAAGTGTAGGAGAAAAAAGAGACATGACCCTGCCTTGCCATGGATTTGGTAGCCCCTTGTCCAAATCCATTAAAGGCGATCAATGCAAAAAGAGGTAGAAGTTTACCCATACTATTCATGACTTACTACACAATTCAAAAATATGGCATCTTTTAAAATGCCTTTGAAAACACCTTTTATGACCAAAGTGTCTGTTGGTTCAAATTTGCTGATAAGATGTTCCTGACCTTCCATCATATCACAAATAATGGATGGATGCTCCTTCCCCTCAACATGCAAGATAACAGTAAGTCGGTTATTTTTTTCGTTGATTTCCTTGATTGCCCCTGTTATTTCAATAACCTTCTCAGCGGACAATAGGCCAGCCGTATCCTTTTTTTCCAGCAAATCCAACAGATCGTTGGCACTGATGTACAGCTCAGGTTCTGCATTGGCCATATCCAAGGATTTTGCTGACACTATGTACCAAACCATGTATATGCCCAAAAACAAAAGACCTACTGCCATCCAGAGGGTCAAACGGTTTTTCCTAGTCAAACTTCCCATCTTGCCTTCAATAGAAACCCAGGGTCTTATTTAAAACCCTGGGTCCAAAACTACTAAAACTAATTTCCCTTTTCAAAGTAGTTATGCCGCACTGGATCCAACTTTGGCACACTGGCACAAAGGCGGCACATAATTTTCTTTCTTTATTTTATCACCTAAAGGTGGGTGTCCTATTTCCATTAATTTGTTAAGCACCAAAGCCAGCTCATTGGCACTGCCAAAATGAAACCAAATCACGGAATCCATTGGATTGGCGTACACATTGTGTATCCCCTCTATTCCTATAAGCCGTTCCTTAATAACACCTGCACATTCATCGCAAAAAGCATGTGCCACCGGAATTTTTGCCAAACTTTTTTTCATGCTGTTTGTCTTAAAATACCCTTGATAAATTGAACCCAAAGAAGATGTCTCCATCACCCCAATCTCCTGTTGCCTGACCTAAAAAATAATTGGTGTTCATAGGCTGGGCATTGGTAAAATGCAACTGAAAAACATGTCCTCCCGTTTCTAGGTCAAAACCTATGGACAACGCATTCTTAAATGGGGAATTATCCGCTCGGTTCAAATGCCAACCATAATCCATATTTAGACTCCATCTTTTGGTCAGCTTATATCTTCCCCCAATACCCAAGGCAAATTGCGCGTTGTCCTGCTCCTCCAAGCTGACCAGGTTGTCATGGAAAAATGTGGGTGTCAATTGCAAGGAAACATTATTGTTCAACTTTCTTGAAATCAAGGCAGACACTGCATAGCCCACTCGATGTTTGAACTCAAGACCTGGTAAACCAACCTCATCCAAAGCGGTGTTTATCAAAGCTGAATTGAACAAAACCACTGTTACGGGAGATGCCCCTTCCTTTTGACGCAACAATCGCAACTTAAGAGAGCCTTCGTAGGTTTTTTGGAAGGAACTTCTTGAGATGCCCAGGTTGATCCCATCCGTAATCCCATAAATAAGGTTCAATCGGGTAACGGCCTGATCCAACCCAAAAAAATCATCAATTCCAGTCTTTATGGTTCCAAAACGGTGCGAAACCACGAAATAGAGCTCTTTTTGGGAGACCATTTTTGTAGATTCAAAATTTACAATTTTCAAGCCCTTAAAAGCTGCTGATTCATAGGCTGCCGAATCATCAATTTCAACATCCTCCAACAAATCCTGTTGGCTAAACATAATTGAGGGCGCAAGGGCCAAAAACACTATTAGTCTTTTCATGATTTAGTATCTCTAATTGGTAATTGTTGCTTGGTCTATTTTCACTATTTCCAAAAGATCATCATACCCAATACACCTTCCCTTTATGGTTAAATAATCTTCTACTTGGATTGCGGAATGTGGGGTGTCCAACAAATTGATCTGCACCTTGTGGTCCAGATATATGGATTGTTGGTCAATTTCCGTCACCCTTCCTGTGGTTATAATGGCCTGATCAATGAATTGGGCTCCGCTTTCCTCGGAAAAATGTTCAAATAAGCTCAGTGCCGTTAGTTGATGGGCGGCTTCCTCCTTCAAAATGTTCCTGGACTCTGGATAAAGGGTCTTGTACCCAACAATTGCCAGAGCTACTATCGCTATGGCGATAAACATCAAAAGGTATTTCCTAGCCATTACTTTCTTTTCAGTTTAAAATCGAATTTGACTTGGACCTCCTTGGCAATTTGGTTTCTGACAATCCGAGGAATTTCAATATCAAAATCAGCAGGGGAAACGGTGAAGTTGCCCAAGAGGGATAACACATCATTGACCAATTGTGCATTGACAGCCGTTCGGATTTCCTTTACTTTTCCATGAAAGTCAAGGGTACCCTCAAGCTGCACCTCCCCTCCTGAGGATGGCAGGTCGGCCAAATCAAAATTTTTCAAGGCTCCCCTGAAAATGGCCTTTGGAAATTGGTCCGATTCGGCATAGCTTTCATTGAAATGTTCCTGCATTAGGGAATTTTTGAACTCAAATGCCCTAACCAATGCCAGAGATGCCAATTCGTTGGTTTTGGCATCAAAAACCGCAGTGGCCGCACTATTGATAGCTTTAACCTCCTCAAAAAGCTCCTCGGAAGCTTCAAATATTACGACCCCATTTCTATCGATAAATTTGTCCTGGGCAATGCCCTGAAAATTCCAAAGGCATAGTAGGAGGAGAAATGAGATCTTAGCCATGCGCTGGACCATTTTCTCTTAGTTTTCCAAGGTTCCGTCCTCAATCCACTGCTCAAACAAATCTATTGTCGATTGAGGTAGTCTCCCTGCAGGTGGCATTGATCTAGCTTCAGAGGTTTGTCTGCTTATAGCAGTTAAAATACCTCCTGCCCTGCTCTGGACTTCGGTAAAGTTGGTCAAGGAAAAGGGTGCTCCATTTTGAGTAGGTGAGGAATGGCATCCCAAACAGCTTCCGCCAATCAAGGCGCTTATGTTACCATCATAAGTGACCAAATCTTCATTGGGCGGGGTTAGATCTTCTTCACTATCGCTTGAACAGCTTGCGAAGACGACCAAAACTGCCAGTGAGCATAGATACATTAGTTTCTTTTTCATGATTGTGATTGTTTTTGAGTTTAATAATGTCATTTGATTTACACTACCAAAACAACAGTACCTCAGGCAATTATGAAGGGTAAACCTTTGTGAAAGGGAAAACTGGGCCTTGACAGGGAATTTTTGGCCTTAAAAGGAATTCCTGACCATGTTGCCGAAAAAGTAAAGCTTGAATGCTTTTACAAAGGGGGTATAAAATCATTATATTGGATAAAAAATTTGTTGGAAACCCTATGAGAAAGGATAGGTTATACTTTTTAACGTTTATTTCCATCACGGTCATCTATGCCATAATTGCGAGCATTGCCCTGCACTATTTGACCAAATCCGGGACCCTTACCCTGCTGGAAACTTATCTGGAATTCAGTAAAAATGAGGCCAAATCCTTTTCCACTTTGGTAGGTCAAAAGACACAAATGGGGATTGCCAAGGACTCTATTGTCCAGAGCGTGCAGCAAAGTCTTGAGGAAACCGATACAGATATTGGGTATTTGAGCATTCTGGATTGGTCTGGAAAGATCATTTGCCATCCTGACATCAAAATTGTTGGGCAACAAGCCGGTGGATCTAAATCCTTTGTTTCTTCCGTCGCTGATGAATTGACGGTGGAAAGTTTTTATGGTCAACTCAACCAACGCTTAAAAGAGAACCGCGATTCAGCAAATCCAGCGTTGGTGAAAGAATCCGAGGTAATCCATTTATATCCCGTAAGTGGCTCTGACTGGATTGTGGCAGCACACATCGGCATTGACAATATTTCCCAAAGATTGCAGGAAATGAGAAATCGGTTTTATACCATTTTTCTTCTCATGGGACTCTTTGTGGTTCTTTCCTATGTGGTAGTGGTTCGCCTTATTGGGAGCAACTATGAAAAACAGTTGGAGGCCAAAAACAAGCAGCTGGAAGATGAAGTAATCAACCTTTCCAAATTAAATAGGGCCGTTGGGGATTATCAACAACGTGTATCCGTAAAAAGTAAGGGAGATAAGGAAGACACTACCATTAAACGAAGAATCCTTACCTACATTCGTAATGAACTGTTGCCTGTGGCTACTGAGGAGATTGCCCATATCTATACCGAAAACTCCATTACCTATGTGGTTTGTTTTGATGGGAAACGGTCCACTACCAATTCCAGTCTGGATGAGCTGTTTTCACAACTGGACAGTGCTCATTTTTTTAGGGCCAACAGACAATTTATCATTGCCATTTCCAGCATTGACAAAATTGTGAAATATGGGAAAAATCAATTAAAGATTTTGGTGGTTCCCAAATCTGAGGCCGGTATTCTAATTAGCAAGAACAAGGCCGCAGAATTTAAGCAATGGTTAAATCTCTAACCCTTGTAGAACTCTCCCTAATCGGAAGTTAAGATGCGGTTGTAGTTTATTAATCAGAAATCGACGTTGAGCAACTGCCCGCTGATCTGCAACATCTGCAGTTCTGCCAATTTTGCACTGTATTTGGCCTGACTTTGGGCCAATTCTGCATTTAAAAGGTTCAATTGTGCCTGTCTGAATTCGATAGAGGTTACCTGCCCCAACTTATAACGTTCATCCGTTCGGTTAAAATTGTCTTGATTGGTCTGTAGGTTCTTTTCCTGGACCTCCAGAACATAAAGCGCGTTGGTGTAGCTGTCCCAAGCATTGCGAATATCGCGTTCCACCTCCAAAGCAATTTGCTTTTGCAACAGCTCTTGGGTCTCGTAGTTGATTTTGGTATTCTTAATGTTGGTGATACTTCTCCCCCCGTCAAACAAATTCCAAGTAAGGTTTATACCTCCAGTAACCCCTGTAGCCGTGTTTTGCACAACAAAGGCCAAAGGACTGTTGTTGTTGGATTCGTTCCACCCATAAGTCCCTGTAAGGCCTATGGTGGGCAAATATGCGCTTTTGGCAGATTTAAAGTTGTAATTGTTGATGTTCAGCTGCTTTTCTGCAATCTGTAGTCGAATATTATTGTCTTTAGCCTCGTTGTGCATGTTTTCCATTTCCAGACCAGAAACAAAATTCACCGTGGTGTCCGCCGCAAAGGTGGTGGCTAGTTCCCTATTTAGAATCAGATTCAGGTCGCGCATGGTGTTGCGCAGCTGTTGTCTGGAATTCAATAGGTTGATGCTATCGGTATTGATATCCACTTCGGCATTCAACACATCCAAGCCCGTATTCTGACCATATTCGAATTGGTATTCTGCCCTGGTTAGTCTATCCTTTGAAATTCCCAAGGCGCTTTCAAGGTTTTGCGTGTTCTCGGTCAATCGAGCTACTTCATAATAGACCGTAAACAACTGCAAAATGGTAGTTTCTATGGTCTGCTGTACTTCCAGTTCGGATTGTTGGGAGCGCTCCTTGAAACTCTTATAGTTATAATGACGGCCCAAGCCATCAAAAAGCGTGTAATTTACGTTTACCGAGGCATTATATCTCCTGGTTTCCACACCATCAGCTGTTCGTGTTTCCCCATTGCCCAAGGTCCCCTCTGTGTTTTGTCTATCAATGGTCCCTCCTCCATTGGCAGTCACTGAGGGCAAATATCCAGAATTTAAAATGTTGGCATTGTTATCATCAATTCTTTGGGTATTTCTTGCCACCTGAATTCCCAAATTGTTTTGCAGTGCCAAGTCAATTGCTTCCTCTTTGGACAACAAGGGTTCTTGAGCCTGGGTCCAATTTGCGAATGTGAAAATAAATAAGGGTAGGGTATAAAATATACGTTTCATTCTGTAGTGCCTTCTAAAACTTTAGGAGCTTCTTCCTTCTCTATGTGGGTAGAACTTCCATTCTGACTGTATAGTCCCTCGTGCATCATATGTTCTTCTTCGTTACGTTCCCTAATGGATCGTTCCACTTCTTCCTTAGTTGCCTTTTCACCCGTCCACATCTGTTTCACAAATACCTTGACGTAGTTGCCAAAAGAAAGAAAAATGGGTAGCATCAAAAGGGTAAGAACAGTGGCAAATCCAATACCATAGGCAATGGAAAGTGCCATGGGTTTTAAGAATTGCGCCTGACGGCTCTTTTCCAAAAGAAGGGGTGCCAAACCTGCTATGGTGGTAACAGAAGTCAAGAAGATAGCCCGGAACCTAGATCGACCAGCCTCATAAATGGCCTCATCAAACTTTAAACCGTCCCGTAAATTATTGTTGAACTTTCCAATGAGCACCAATCCATCATTAACCATAATCCCAATCAACGCAATGATTCCTAAAAGAGATAAAATGTTTATTGAAAAGTTATGAATCCAATGGCCCCACGCAACGGCCGTTAAGCTAAATGGAACCATCAATATCAACAATAAAGGTTGACTAAAACTCCTAAAGGTAAAGGCTATGGTCACAAATATGAGAATAAGTACGGTAAGACCAACAAATCGCAAAGAGTTTCTAAACTTTAGTGCTTCCCTATTCTGACCCTCATAAGAAGGTGTGATGGAGGGATATCTTGATAGAATATCCGGCATTATCTCGTTTCGAATCCAAGCCATGGCATCTGGTCCTGTATAGACTTTATCATTGGTCAAGTCTGATGAAATTTGGATTTCCCGTTGTCCATCCAAATGGTTGATGGCCACATCGCCCCGCTCTATGGAATAAGACGCTATCTCCTTAAGCGGAATGCGCTCACCGTTAGGAGCCACAATGCGCATGTCATCCAAATCCGTAATGGAGGAGCGGTTGCTGCGATCGTAGCGAACCCAAACCCGAATCTCATCCTGTCCACGCTGAAAACGTTGCGCCTGGGAGCCAAAAAATCCGGCCCTTACCTGATTCATGACACTACGCAAGTCCAATCCCAACAAATAGGCATTTTCCTTGAGTTGAATTCGAATTTCCTTGATTCCTGCCGGATCATTATCCGCCACATCCTTTAAGAGGGCATTGTTTACCATGGCAGTCTTTAACTCTTGTTTGGCCGCCTTGAGTTCGGCAATATTGTTACCCAAAAGCGAAACGGAAACTGGATCCCCTCCAAAATTGCCACCAGAACCATAAATCAAACTTTCAACCCCAATCACAGGGCCTACCAGTTCCCTTAATCTTCCCGCTACCATCGGAGAAACGATCTCATCCGGGCGTTCTTCCCCTGGCAATAGATTGATAATCAAAGTAGCCGTGGAAGAACCTGGTCCAAGAGTCTTCAGCATGTTCTCAAATAGCACCTTATCCGTTCCCTGCAAATATTCCTCCGTAAGCTGTTGGTTGACGACCTCTGCCTTTTCCTGAATCATGCTAATGATGGAATCCGTTACCTTTTCATTGGTTCCGTTGGGCATTTGCAGCTCCACGGCAACCCTGTCACTGGCAATTTGGGGAAAGAAAGCAGTTCTAATAATCCCGCCACCAATAGAACCAAATGTCAAGGCCAATGCCATAAAGAAAATGGAAAAGGTTAAAAACTTATACCGCAAGGCAAAGCGAAGCGCTGGACTATACCATTTATCACGCATCCAGGCCATGGTCTGATCACCCAGTTTGTTGATGACCCTTAACTTGGCAAAAATTCGACCTATGCTGGACTTTGGATCCTGACTCTTGGGCCGTAATGCTTTGGAATGGGCCAAGTGAGCGGGCAGAATAATCAGGGCTTCCACCAAAGACACTACCAAGGTAAGAATCACGATCACGGATACTTCGCTAAAGAAATCTCCAATTCTTCCGTCCAAAAACAGGAAAATGGAAAAGGCCAGGATAGTGGTTATGATGGCCGATAAAATGGGAGGAATCACCTCCATGGTTCCATCAATGGCTGCCTTTATGGGGCTTTTTCCTTTTTCGTAATGCTGATAAATGTTTTCAGCAATCACAATTCCGTCATCCACCAAAATCCCAATTACAATGATCATCCCGAATAAGGAAAGTACGTTGATAGTCACATTGAGCATTGGGGCAAAAACAAACATCCCCAGGAATGCTACGGGAAGGCCAAAAGCCACCCAAAAGGCCAATCGTATATTCAGAAAGAGGGATAAAAAGATAAGGACCAAAATCATCCCAATGATTGCGTTCGTGGTGAGAAGGTCTGTTCGTTGGGTCAAGGTTTTGGATTGATCGCTGATTACCTCCAATTGGGCGTTGGAATATTTTTTATTGAAATCCGCAATGTATTCTTTCACACTTTCTGCAGAATCAATCAAATCTTCGGTATTGGTACTGGTCACGGTAACGTTAACCGACAGTTCATCATTGAGGAAGGACGCATTTGGAGTCTCAGAGAAGCGATCTCTAATGATGGCCACATCTTTTAAGCGAATGGCTCTTCCGGACGCATCTGCCCTAACCACCACATTGGAAAGTTCATCGCCATAATAAGAGCGGTTGTTGGCCCTGATCAGATATTCCTCCGCATCAGTTTTGATATTCCCCCCAGTCACCAGAATATTGGCACTCGAAACTGCCTGCGCCACTTCGCTAAAGGACAAATTATAGGCCAGTAGACTATTTTCATTGACTGCGATTTCAATTTCTTCTTGAGGATATCCTGAAATTTCAATCTGGGAAATCCCATCGACTGCCCGAAGATCATTTTCTATCTGTCTTCCAATTTGTTTTAAGGTGGCGAGAGGAATGTCATTTCCGCTTACCGCGAAACTAATGGTAGGTCTTACCGCCTCAAGCTTGGAAACCACCAAAGGTTCCATCCCAGTAGGGAAAGTGGGAACCCTATCCACAGCATTTTTTACTTCGAGAAGCATAAAATCAATATCTCGCCCCTTTTCAATCTCCACGTTGATACTTCCGCTGTTTTCCCTTGAGGTGGAGGTTACCCGTTCCACCCCTTGAAGTCCCTTAAGGTTGTCCTCAATCTTTAATACAATACCTTCTTCCACTTCCAATGGGGAAGCCCCAGGATAGGTGATATTGATCAATACATTCTGGGATTCCACCAGAGGGAAAAAGGAAGACTTTAGTGAAAATGCCCCTACTAACCCAAAAATGAAAAAGGTAATGATAATCACATTGACTGCTACGTGATACTTGATAAAATAGGATATGACCTTTCTCACGACTTGGCTCTTTTGGTGTTAGCGGCGTCGTATACTTTCACTACCATGCCGGCATAAGCTCCGGAAACTGCCTTGGAAACAATAACTTCATCATTGGGGACATCTTTGAGCACCACCTTTTTATCCGTGAAGTAAACGGGATTTACATCGATGACATCCAAGATGGAATCACGAACCACAAAGATCTGGTTGTTTTCCAACAGCAAGGAACGATCCACTTCAATGGCGTTGGGTTCCTCCTTGGCTTCCAGGTTGGCTTCCAAATATTGCCCTTCCTTAAGCTTATCACCACTGACCTCAATATAGACTGTAATGGTTTGGGAGTTTTGATCTACACGGCCGTTCACCCGAGTCACTTCCCCATTAAATTTTTCAGTCTTCTCTAGATTGAAAAGTTTCACTTCCTTGCCCACGGTCAAATAATCACCATAGGTTTTGCTTACGGAAACTTCCAACTCATACACACCAGTATTGATAAATTCGCCCAACTTTTGTCCCACCCTGATCAAAGTTCCTTCGGTGACCAAAGCGTCCGTTAACACACCCTTAAAGGGTGCTGATATGGCATACTTGGACAAGCGTTGTTCCAAGTTCTTTACGTTGTAGTAGTTGGATATTACTCCGCGGCCAGAGATGAAGAATTTCTCCTTTTCACCAGTCATTTCGGGTAATTTGGGCGTGGTTTTGTCCAAATCAAAGCCATTGAGATAGGCCTGCCATTTGGGATATATGGTAGGGTAGTCCAACCTTAAATCCGGCATAATGGAAGTAAGCAGATTGTATAAGTTGCTTTTGGCCGACTGCACTGATGCGTAATATTCGTTGGCATCTATTCGAATCAAAGTCTGTCCTGCGCCGTACTCCTGCCCAGTACGGAACAATTTGCTCCCTGACCTAAAAACTCCCTGAACCTCCGAAAAAAGTTCTACACGTCTTTTGGCCCTTAAGTTTCCATTGGCTGGAACCACAATGGGAACTGTGGCATTTTTGACCGTATCCACAAAAACAGTTTTTACCACCCTTTGTGGTTGTGGGCGTTTATCCTTCTTGCTTCCTGCAATCATTCTAGCGAAGAAAATGGACAGAAAAATAATGAGGCCACCTGCTATGACCGAGAAAATGAGCTTGCGCATGTGTTGGTACCAATTAGTCTTTGCAAAACTATTGGCTAATGGATGTTTGCTTGGTTAAATATTTCATAAATGTTAAGCATATTGTGTTTATATGACACAAAAAAAGGGGATACACGCCTGTATCCCCAAACCAAACAAACTAAAGTATAACTAACTACTCATTATCGTCAACATCTTCAAATTTTGTATCAGCCATTCGCGTGCGTTGCAGCTGTATTTCGTTAAACTTGGGATTCAAGCTTTTTTCATCGGTATCAAATACCAAAAACTGTCTTGTATCCATCTCTTGCAGCCCCTTGTAGGAATTAAACCTATTGTTCTGCAACTGTAATATTTTTAAGCTCGCCAACTGTCCAAATTCTGAAGGTATTTCTCCTCCCAATTGATTGTTGGCCAGTACCAATTCCTTTAATTGCCCAAGATTTCCCATTTCCTCGGGAATGGTTCCCTCCAAACTATTTTCGAAAAGGCCCAAGGCTTCCAGTTTCGTAAGATTTCCAATAGAGCTTGGGATTATGCCCTTCAAATTGTTACTGGACAGGTTGAGCTCCCGTAGATTTTTGAGTTCCCCAAAGGTTGGCGGAATGGAGCCACTCAGAAAATTGTTGAACATGGAAAATACCTCCAACTCCTGAAGTTGGCCAATTCCAATGGGCAATCCTCCTTTTATCCTGTTCATTTCCAGTCGCAATACCCTTAAACTTTTCAACTTTACAATGTCCTTAGGCAAAACCCCTGTAATGCTGTTGAATGCCAAATTGAGGTGGGTTAGATGCTTAAGCTTACCGATACTCTCAGGTAGAATTCCATCCAAATTGTTCATGAAAAGATTAATCCCCACCACATGATTATCCTTTACCTTAACACCTTTCCATTGGGCCACCGGTTCGTTAAGATTCCAGGTAACCTTCCAGTCCGATCCCTTGGTGCTGTGGTAAAGATCCAACAAAACAGCTTTTTCTTTGGCAGAGATCTCTCCATTGGCCCATCCAATTGTGGAAGCCATTACCAAAAAGCAAAAAACGGTTAGTCTTATCATGAGTTACAATTCAGTTTATAAGAATTTACCTACAAATTACGCATTGAGACAGCAACTCTACAAATTAAATAGGTGTAAGCAGGGAAAAATGTTGTAAACAGGGTGAAAAATGTGGTGTAGAATGGTCTTTAGGGCTTATTCCAAGGATTCCAGCTCATGGGAAAGACTTTCCCAGTCCTGCATTAGGGTCTCCAATTCTTTCTTTTTGCCTTGATAACCATCAAAAAAATTAGGCTTGGCAATGGTTGCATCGTAATCCATGAGCAGGTCGTGATCAATTTCGGCAATTTCCTTTTCCAACTGCGAAATCTTCTTTTCCACCCCACTCAATTTGTTTTTAAGTGATTTTAGCTTCTTTTGGGCTTGATAGTCGTTTTCTTTAGATTTTTCAATTTTGACCTGGGTCTTTTGCTCGCCCTTTTCAATTTTTCGAAAATCCTCGGCCTTTCGTTGCTCCAAATAAAAGTCAATATCCCCCAAATATTCCTTGATTCGGCCTTCCTTGAATTCATACACCCTATCGGTCAATCCCTGAAGAAAATCCCTGTCGTGGGAAACCAGTACCAAAGTGCCCTCAAAGTTTTGCAGGGCTTGTTTCAGTACATTCTTGGATTTAATATCCAAGTGGTTGGTAGGTTCATCCATAACCAATACATTGAAAGGCTGAAGCAGCATTTTGGCCAATGCCAACCGATTTCTTTCCCCTCCGGAAAGCACCTTTACATACTTTTCCACCTCATCCCCTCTAAAGAGAAAGGAGCCCAAAATATCCCTTACTTTACTTCGGTTGCTCTCATTGGCTTCATCAATCATGGTATCCAAAATGGTCTTGTTACCATCCAGATATTCCGCTTGGTTTTGGGCAAAATATCCGATTTGGACGTTATGTCCTATCCTGATGCTTCCTCCGTGGTCCAGTTCGCCCACCATGATCTTGGCCAAGGTGGTCTTTCCTTGCCCATTCTGACCTACGAAGGCTGTTTTGCTGCCGCGCTCCACCAAAAGATCAATTCCGGTCAATACGTGATTGTCACCATAGCTTTTGGAGAGATCTTCCAATTCTGCCACCACTTTTCCTGGGGTGACGGAAACTGGAAATCTCACGTTCATGACGCTATTGTCTTCCTCATCGACTTCAATACGTTCCAGCTTGTCCAACTTTTTAATCAGGGATTGCGCCATGGAGGCCTTGGTAGCCTTCGCACGAAACTTTTCAATGAGTTTTTCGGTCTGTTGGATTTGCTTTTCCTGATTTTTCTGGGCATTTAATTGCTGTTCTTTCATCTCCTTTCTAAGCTCCAGAAACTTGGTGTACGGTTTGTTGTAATCGTAGATTCGTCCCAGTGAAATCTCAATGGTTCTATTGGTCACATTGTCCAAGAACATCTTGTCGTGGGAAACGATGACCACAGCACCGCTATAATTTTTTAAAAACTGCTCCAACCAGATAATGGATTCGATATCCAAATGGTTGGTAGGCTCATCCAAAAGCAGCACATCATTGTTTTGAAGCAGGAGTTTGGCCAGCTCAATCCGCATGCGCCATCCACCGGAAAAGGTATCGGTAATCTTGTCGAAATCCTCCCGCTTGAAGCCCAATCCAATCAGCACCTTTTCGGTATCTCCTTGATAGTTGTAGCCGCCAAGGATTTCATAACGATGGGTCACGTCGATCAAATCTACCATCAATTGGTTGTAGCCTTCGCTTTCGTAATCGGTACGCTCCGCCAGTTCTTGGTTGATCTTTTCCAACTGGAGTTCCAGCGCTTTGATTTCGGTAAAAGCTTGATAGGATTCTTCCAAAACCGTTCGTCCCTGTTCAAAATCAATGTCCTGCTTTAAAAAACCAATCTTAATGTCCTTTTCAGTGGCAATTGTTCCTGTATCAGGAGCCATTTCCTTGGAAAGTAACTTGAGCAAAGTAGATTTGCCTGCCCCATTTTTCCCGATAAGTCCCACACGGTCTCCTCCGTTCAACCGAAAGGCGATTTCCTCAAAAAGATATTCGCCCCCAAAGGCGACCGAAAGATTGTGAATATTAAGCATTTTATGTGACCTGAATTACATAACAAAAGAGGGTTAATCCGTACTTTTGCATCAAAATCGCTGCAAATGTTAAAAAAAGGAAACAAACTCTACAGCATTTTAACAGGAAGTTGCCCCAAATGCCACGAAGAGAGTATGTATGAAAGCACGAATCCCTATGCCATTTCCCAACTGTTCAAGATGCATGAACGTTGTTCGCACTGTGGCACCAAATATAAAATTGAGCCCTCATTTTTCTATGGCTCCATGTATGTGAGTTATGCGGTAGGCATAGCCTTTGGCACCGCTGCGTTTGTCATTGCGTTTTTGATTTTGGGAGCTTCCCTGGTCAACACTTTTATTGCGATAGTTTTGACCCTGATCGTGTTTTTACCCGTGATCATAAGATTGTCCCGAAATATCTGGATCAATTTCTTTTTTAAGTACGAACCTGAGGTCAAGGGTCACGTTCGTCAGTAACAGGTTGATTCTACCTTACCCTTATTAATTAGCCATTTTGCGTTCTGCCAATAGGTTGACACGAATTTCATAAATTGTCACGAATGTGACGGATCCCTATCTCTGACAACTTGTGAGCAAGAAGGAATAATTTCATGTTTTTACTCTACTTTCTTATTTTGGTAATACATTTTGGCGAATCTGTGAATATTGATTTCTGAATCCAGATTGGCTCCTTTTTCAATATGGTTGAAAAGTTGTCCGGAAGCATAGGGAGCGATTATTACCCCTCGGGAACCAAACCCATTTAATACATAAAGATTTTTATGTTCGGGATGTTGCCCTACTAGAGGTCGCCTATCCACTACCGTGGGTCTAATTCCAGCAACATGATCCACAATTTCAAAATCACATTTGAGGAAAGTTTTCAATTTTTCCAAGAGTTCCGATTTGGCCTCTTCCGTAGGAGTATTGGTCTTGTCCTTCCATTTGTAAGTAGCTCCAACCCGATACAAATCATTCCCCATTGGAATGGTAAACACCCCTGATTTGATCACATTTTCCTCTTGGTAAGTCGGTGCTTTGATGGTCAAAAGCTCTCCTTTGGTCCCATTTAGCGGCAAATAACGGAAAAATGGGTTGTTTTTAAGCCCATAGCCCTCGCAAAAGACAATTTGCTTGGCCTTGATGGTTTTGTATGAAATATAATCAGGAAACGCCTTAAAATGGTTAAAGGTGAAGGAGTGAAGGGTCAAATTGCCTTTATCTTGTAAATATTGGGTGTAGGACGCCAGAAGCACAGCAGTATCAATACGTCCTGTGTGAAGCACTTCGCCAAAGCCGTATGGAGCATCCAAAGAAGGGTTTTGGTTTTCTTGAATCGTGGTGGACATAAAGTTTTCCAGTCCAGGTTTGTCAGCCGCCTCAAACCAGAGATTCTGTTCTTCAATGGAAGCGAACTTGCGAAGTACCCGCAATTTATGATCTAGCTCTACGCCCAATTTCTGTTCCATATCCGCATAAAATGGCATGGCCAAATCCAATTGTTCCTTGGCCTTCCAGGCCAGTGTAAAACGCTTTAGAATAACAGGGTTGTACATACCCCCTGCCACCAAGGAGGATTGTTGGGAGTTATCTGAAACGACATGGTATGTCTTCCCTGCTTTTTCAAGGGTTTCACAAAAAGAGATTCCGGCCAAGCCGAGGCCAACTACTAGGTAATCCAACATGGGGCGAATTTATAAATACTGGACGAGAATATGGGTTAAAGGTTCAATGTTGGATTATTGGATTGTTGGATTGTTGGATGTTTGGATATTTTGAAGACAGCTGTCCTTATTACAGCGAGACGGGCAAACAAAAAAACGCCGCACTTTCGTGCGGCGTTTTGCTGTATAGAATTGGAAATTTATTTTGGGGGTATCCCGAATAAATTCGGGATTAATTCGTCTAGCAACCTTTTTCGCTTTTAGCTTAAAGGTTGAGACTCATTTAATACGCCCACATATCCTGTTCCCTATCGCGGATGACCTCCTTGATTCGTTTGGCCTCCAACAATTGGAACAGTGCATTGTCAAATACGTAATCATCTATTTCACGATCTCCGTGGACATTGTCCTCCTTATAGATAACCCCGTTGAATCGGCGTGCGTTCAACAGCATATCAAAGGAAATGGGTCGTGCAGAGTTACGCTGGTTATAGACCTTGGCGTCATGCAGTACTTGACGGGCGGCAGGATACCATACCCAGAAAAGTTCTACTTTGTTTTCGCCTGGATCTACAGACTCGTCGTCAATAAAGTTTACGTCCGGTGCTACGGGGGCAATTCCCAATAGTCTGTACTTCAACTCACCTTGACGCTTGTCAAAATACCACATCCCTTTTATGCGATACTCTTCAATATCAGCTGCGCTCAAATCCCTTTGGTTGATAAACTCCGCAGAAATCTGCTCTCCAGCATTTAATTGCTCGTATCCAAGGTCTGTCGTATCCACCTTGCTTAATGTAGCGCTCAAGTCTCCTAAAGTTCGTTTTTCAGTGAAATACGAATCGGTGTACACCTCGGTCAGTTTTCCATTTCTGATGTTCTTCATCAAAACATGGTACAAAGACCTTCTGTCCGCTCCAATACCAATGGTATCGGTTGGGTAGTACAATGGAAAGTTAACACGCTCGTCCAGGTCAATGGTCTCCCATACGGTCTTGGACCAAAGGATGTCCCTATCATCTACATATCCGTAGGCTAGGGGGGCGTCATTGTCCTGTTCTTTTTGGGCCTCGGTCTTTACACCTATATCCTGTGGTAACTTGGCATTCAAGATGTTTGCCTGACCCAGCATGGATACGGGAGCAAAAGCCAACGCTCCAATAATTAATGCATTTTTCCAATTCATGATTATACTTCTATACTTAATTAATTTGTAAGCTCAACTACAACAGGAGATACTTTCTTCAACTTGTATGTTCTGTTGTTTGTGATATAAGCTTTGATATCGAATATCTGAACGGCATCACCACGCTTTGCTCTCTTAAGAGCGGACTTGGCTCTTCCATCCAATTTGTTACCATTTACGTTAATGGTTGGCTGACCTGGCACCTTGAACTTAAATCCGCTAACGGCTAGGTTCAAGTCAAAATCAAAGTCTTCCAACATGGCGCCAACTGTAGAAATCTCAAGGTTTCTTCTTGGCATTTTAACGCTACCGGCCTCACCACGTACGGTACCACCTGGTCTTGGGATATCCTTGATCCTAAACTCAGACCTAGTAGAGATCCCTTTACCATCAGGTAACGTACCTGAAGCAGTAATGGTAACCTTTCTACCCGTACCCGGATTCATCACATAGTTACTACCACTTCTTCTGGTAAGACCAGGAGCAGTTGCACGTACTTTGTTATCTGGAATACCAGGAATGGAGATGGTCATAGGATTGGCCACACCACGGTAAACAACATTCATTTTATCGGCAGAGATAACTGCAGCATTAGGCTTAGTGATCGTAGCAAAGGTGTTGTTCACCTCAACTGGAATCTCTTCACCATCCTGCATAAAGAACATAGTTCCAGAAACAGTATGGTCACCAGCAGCACCGGCACTGATCAATAACTTGATACCACCTTCTTCCAACACATAATCCTTTTCAGCAGTAAGGTTTCTACCATCCAACTTCAACTCAGCCCTAACTGGCTTGGAAGAGTTGTCAGTCTTACTGATGATAATTTTACCATCGTACTTCTCACCTGTGTAAAAAGCAGTTTTGGAAGCGGACAAGGATGTAGCGAAATTCTTCAGGGAAACGGCTTCTGTCAAGTTACCTTCCAAAAGTCCTTTCAATACTTCTTGCTCTGTAGACATGATATCTGCCTGCAACTGGGTCACCTTGGTCAAGGAAGCCACCAATGGGTATCCTTCAAAGTGATAGTTGATCCAATCTACTTTTACTTTATCACGAAGTCTGGTTACTTTTCCATCTTTGTCACCTGTCTCGAAGCGTGCCTGAACAGCTCCTTTGATTTCGGACATGTTTTCTGGAAGTGCAGCCAATATCTTTTCACGATAATTGGTCAATTTGTTCAAAAACTCTTGCCCTTCTGGCTTAAGATTGTCGCCTTTGAAGAAAAGGTTGTCCAAAAAATCGGACTTGTCCATCACAACATAGTTGTTCGGGTCTTCCTGATCGGCCAACATACGTTTTTTCAAATCCTCCAAGTACTCGTAGTACTCGTTGGAAAGTTGTTGAACGGTCTGAGCCTTTTCATACAACGGGCCGTACTTGATCGCATCTTCAGATGCTTTGGTCCCAAGACCTTCAAAGTAGGCCAAGTTGTTAGCTTCGGCTTTTTCGTTGGAAGTCTCCAGTTTTGCATTCATCAAACCGAATGCAGCGAGGACCTCCTTGCTCATATTTAGTGCCAACATCGCGATGAAGATCAAGTACATAAGGTTGATCATCTTCTGACGTGGTGTCTGTTTTCCTGATGCCATGTTTTTTATCTAATTAGAATTATTAATTAATTTGATCTGGGGTTTGGTATATCAATTAAACCCTAATTAGTTTTTGCTCATGGCAGAAAGCATACCTCCATAAACTCCATTCAAGGAAGAAAGGTTGGTAGCCAAAGATTCCATTTGCTCTTTAAGAGCTCCGGCATTCTGTACTACTTCCTCATTGATGGAAGCTTGACGGCTAGCGCTTTCCAATTGTACTTTGTACAAGCTGTTCAAAGACTCCATTTGAGCGGCAGCATGTGACAACTCTTCAGAGTACTTCTTTGTGTGTTGGATAGCATCTGTTGTAGGAGCGATGTTTTTGGCAGCTCCCTCAAAATTCTTGATACTTTCACCCAAGCTGTTGAACAACTCAGAATCGATATTGGCTTCTTTCAATAGATCATCCAATTTTCTGGAAAGTAGACCCTCAGCTTCTTTAGCTTGCTTAGCGTCATTCTTGTTTCCTTTGGACTGACCATTGGCCAATTCTGGATACACCAAAGACCAATCGTATTCATCGTCTACTGGTTCAAATGCAGAGATAGCGAAGATCAATGCTTCAGTGATCAAACCTACTGCAAGAAGCAATCCACCGGTCAGTGGTCCGAACTCCCAGTGAAGGATTTTAAATAGTGCACCAATAATTACTACCGATGCCCCAAGGCCGTAGGCCATGTTAAACAGCTTTTTTGTTGATTTTGACTGTGCCATAATTCTAGTTTTAATTAAGTTATATAAATAAGTATTTGGTTACTGGTTTATATAATGCTCTCTTTCTTAATTTATCTAGCAGAAGGTAACCCGTTTCTTCTACCGTTGGTGGAATCTTCCTCGCCCATATAATCCTGAACGGTTCTGAATCCGATATAGCTACGTGCGGAATCCTGGTATTCGTAATCACGTGTACTTACTTGCAAGAAATAAGCAACGTCTTTCCAAGACCCTCCACGAATCACTTTTCTTTGGTTCTGTCCCGATCCAATATTTGGATTCATGGTGGACAGGTATTCATAAGCTCCTTGGTCAAAGCTGGAGCTTGTCCACTCCGCTACGTTACCAGCCATGTTGTAAAGATTGTAATCATTTGGCTCATAAGACTTTGCCTCCACGGTGTATAGGGCAGCATCGGCTGCGTAATCCCCACGTTGTGGTTTAAAGTTGGCCATAAAACAACCTGTGTCGCTGATCACATATGGACCACCCCAAGGATAGGTTCCTCCTTCAATTCCTCCACGGGCAGCGTACTCCCATTCGGCTTCTGTAGGCAACCTAAACTGGTTTACAAATTGTTTGCCCCTTGCCTTTTGATCATCGTTCTTGAACTTGGTTCTCCAGTTACAGAACGCCTTGGCCTGCATCCAGTTTACCCCAACAACAGGGTAATCGCTGTATGCATCGTGCCAAAAGTAATCATTGTGCATGGGTTCGTTATAGGAATACTCAAAATCCTTGATCCATACCGTAGTATCCGGATAGATTTCGAGTTCCTCGTGCTTAATAAAGTCTTTTCTTCTTCCTTTTTTAGCTCGGGCGGCGGCCTCGATGTCCATCCAACTGTATTTGTACTTCAATTGGGTAACATCTATGGAACGCAAACCATTATAACTTTCCTCTTCAGGTAAGTAAATGGAGTCCATTACTTCGGCGTAGTACTCATCTGGGTATTCCGAAGTATCCCAAACCAAGTCCACATCCTTGTTCAAGGCCCTACCTTCATAACCGGTCTCTCCAAGACCGGCATAATTGTCGAGCATATATTTTTCGTAAACTGAAATTCTGGAAGTGTCAGTGTCCTTGAAGGCATATTCCCCTATCCCTTCATCTTCTGGGCCAATTCCCAACTCATCGGCCAAGATGGCCAATTTGGTTCTGGTAATGGAATCCTTCACCCACTCCACAAACTGTCGATACTCACTATTGGTAATTTCCGTATCGTCCATATAAAAGGAACGAACGGTCACCGTTCTAGTAGGAGCATTCAATACTTTAGCCTGATCTTCCTCAGCCTTACCCATTACGTAGGAGCCACGGGGAATTAGTTCCATCCCATAGGGTTTCTCTGGATACCATTTTTTTCCTTGGGCTCCAACGAGTTCACCTTTTGACTTTGAATTTGAACCGCAACTAGCGAGTAAAAAAGCAAGTGCTATAGATGAAAAGAATAGCTTTCTCATACTTTAGGTTAAATTTTCGATTTAGTTTTTTAAACTGTGCTACACAAATTTCTTATTCTCAAAACTGATTTTTGAATAAATTATTGTGTAAAAACAGTTAATGCTCAAAATTTAATTTGTTCAGTTAAAGCCCTTTCTGTAAGCTTTGAACCACCTTTCGGGAATCTTCTGGTTGCAAGCATCCAAATAGTCTTCCTCGGTGCATGGTAATAACGCCGCCGAATTTGTTTTAGTATGTTCGGGTAAAATTGATGGGACCTCAACCCACCAACGCTCAGTAATATGGCTTTTATAGAAGATCAGTTCCTCGGTATCCGTTGGTACAGTGAACTTGGTAAAGTCCTCACTCTTGGAACTTGGAAACTCCGTTATCCTAAAACTGATGCCTTCAATAAAGTACCAGATAATTTGCGCAATCATTTGGAAAGCCTGAAGCGAGTTCTCGCCCTCATAAATTCCAAACAGGGAGACCTTATCGCTTATGCCAGCATATCGTGCTATGGCACAAATCTCCCTTCCAGTAAATCCGTTGGGGGAAAAGTTTTTGTACAAGCCCATTTCGCTGGCGCGAATGGCCCTTAAATCCAAACTAACAATATGGGAACTCCTCAAAATGGGTTCCGCCAATGAAATGTTGGCCGCAATATCTCCCAAACGATAGGCATCAAAGAAAAGTCGTTCCATCAAATCAATTTCTTCCTGGGCATTGAAATAACTTTGGTAGCCAATGTTGGAAAAATTGAAAAGATTGTTGGGTTTGTCTGTTATGATTCGGGTCATGTAGGAGTGGGAAGATATCAACTCTTCTTCCTCTCCAAAATCAAACCGGCTGTCAATGGACACCAGGTTGACCATGTCCCTGATTTTATCAAATGCCCTATAGGTTGGAAATGTGATATCCTGGGTGGCTCCTATTATAATAGGTATAATATTTTCCTCCAAAAGACCGGCCACTACCTCTTTTACCACAAAGTAGGTATCCTCTACGGTGTCCCCTTCCTCTATATCGCCAATGTCCAAAATGGTGGAATTCCAGTTCCCTGTCATAAGACGATACAACTGGATTCGGATTTCGTCCACATCCAAACGTTCCGGTTTTTTCTCGAAAGCATTTCGGGACTCATTTACCGCAAAGATGGCCACCGTTGCATTGGCAAATACAGGTAGCCCTTTCTTCTCTGTGTGCTTATGGATGTTTTTTCCCAGGGCCTGGGGCGGAAGTAATTCTGAATAGGCCAGTACCTTATCACTGACCGGAACCAAAAAATCGAATGCCATTTACTTTTTTGCTTTCGCCTTTGTTTTCTTTTTAGGTGTTTTCTTTTCCAAAAGGGCCTGTGCCTCTTCCAAGGAAATCTTGGTAGCATCCACATCCTTGGACAACTCCACCTTGATTCTACCCTTAATAATATTATGTCTTCCCCATCTAGCCTTTTCAATACGGATTTTCTCTGCTGGCCATTCCTGGACCAATTTCTCGGCCTCTTTAACTTTTTTGGCCTCAATAAGCTCTCCTATATCCGTTTGGGTCAAATTATCAAAATCGTATTTTTTGTTGACGTTGATGAACATTCCGTTCCATTTGATGAAAGGACCAAAACGTCCAACACCTTTGGTAACTTCCAAATCTTCATAATGGGCGATGGGAGCATCTGCCTTTTGCTTGGCCTTGATCAACTCAATGGCGCGATCCATATCCACATCAAAAGCACTCTCACCCTTGTCCAAGGAAATGAACTTCTTACCAAAACGGACATAGGGGCCAAATCTACCCACATTGGCTTCCACTTCTTCACCTTCATACTGACCCAATTTTCTTGGGAGTTGAAAAAGCTCCATGGCCTCTTCAAAAGTGATAGTGGAAATGGACTGTTCCGGTAACAAACTGGCAAACAAGGGTTTTTCTTCCTCTTCCACGGTACCTATTTGAACCATGGGGCCAAAACGTCCCAATCTTGCGGCGACTTGTCTTCCCGATTTTGGATCGGTACCCAAAACCCGTTCCCCGCTGGCTCGTTCCGCGTTTTCCTCAACATGAAGCACTTTGGGATGAAAGTCCTTATAGAACTCCTGCATCATTTTTTGCCAATCTTCTTCCCCATCGGCAATTTCATCAAAGTTCTCCTCAACCTTTGCTGTAAAATTGTAATCCAGTATGGTGGTAAAATGACTCACCAAGAAATCGTTCACAATCATTCCAATATCCGTGGGCACCAATTTACCCTTATCGGAACCTATCATCTCGGAAAGTGATTTCTCAGCTATGTTTCCAGCTTCCAACAGCAACTGGGTATATTTTCTTTCCGTGCCTTCCACAGTTCCCTTCTCTACATACCCTCTGTTTTGAATGGTGGAAATAGTTGGGGCATAAGTGGATGGTCTTCCTATGCCAAGCTCCTCCAACTTTTTAACCAAAGATGCTTCGGTATATCTATAAGGTGGTCGCGTGAAACGTTGGGTGGCTGTGATAAAATTATTTTGGAGTGCTTCTCCCACACTCATGGCAGGTAGCATTCCTTCTTGTTCCTCAACCTTATCCTCCTCATCAATCCCTTCCAGATATACTTTAAGGAATCCATCAAACTTGACCACTTCCCCGTTGGCCGAGAATTCCTCGCCATGAGTATTGGCCTTAATTTTTACGTTGGTACGTTCCAATTGGGCATCGCTCATCTGTGAGGCCAAGGTCCGTTTCCAAATCAATTCGTATAATTTGGCTTGGTCTCTTTCCAAGGATGGATTTTGCCTGGACATATCTGTAGGGCGAATGGCTTCGTGAGCCTCTTGCGCACCTTTGGATTTACCTGTATAGTTCCTCACCTTGCTATAGGACTCCCCATAATTTTGAACAATGGCGTCCTTGGCAGCATTCAGTGCTTCATTGGAAAGGTTGACACTGTCCGTTCTCATGTATGTAATCAACCCCGCTTCATATAAGCGTTGCGCCACTTGCATGGTACGGCTTACTGAAAAGTAAAGCTTACGGGAGGCTTCCTGTTGCAAGGTTGAAGTTGTAAATGGAGGTGCCGGGGACTTTTTGGCCGGTTTTTTGTCCAAACTGGCCACGGAAAAATCCGCACCCATGTTTTGTTGCAAAAAACTTTCTGCTGCTTCCTTGGTGGGAAAGGTTTTTCCCAATTTGGCGGCAAAATTATTTCCGTTGGAAGTTTTAAATTCAGCACGGATTCTATACGAAGCCTCTGGCGTGAAACCTTCAATTTCCCGTTCCCGTTCCACGATCAGTCGTACAGCAACAGACTGCACCCGACCTGCGGACAATCCCGGTTTTATCTTTTTCCAAAGCACTGGAGAGAGTTCGTACCCCACCAGTCTGTCCAAGACCCTTCGGGCTTGTTGGGCATTCACCAAATTATAATTGATTTCCCTTGGGTTTTCTATGGCCTTCTGGATGGCCGATTTGGTAATGGAGTTGAAAACAATTCGTTTGGTTCGGCTTTTATCCAATTTTAGAGCCTCGGCCAAATGCCACGAAATGGCTTCCCCTTCCCGATCCTCATCACTGGCCAACCAAATGGTATCTGCTTTTTGAGCCAAATCCTTCAGTTTTTTCACCAAGGTTTTCTTTTCCTTGTCAACCGTGTATTTGGGTTTAAATCCATTGTCTACATCAACACCAAGTTCCTTGGAAGGTAGGTCTACAATATGACCAAAACTGGATTCTACCTGAAAGTCCTTTCCTAGAAAACGCTCAATGGTCTTAGCCTTCGCAGGTGACTCAACTATAACTAAATTCTTAGGCATGCAACGGGGTTTAGAGGTAACAAAAGTATATGAATTTTTCGATTTTGACTTTTTGACAAAATAAAGCGCAAAAAAATATCCCGCTTAAAACGGGATATTACAGAAGCTTATTGTATTGGATTACTTCAAGTCAATTTGGCTCATCAGCCTGATGTCGTCATCCAGATATTCATATTGATACAGCACCTCATCGCCAACCATGATCAAATGGCTTTCCAACGGAATTACATCAAACGTAACAATATCTTTAAAGTGATTTAACTGTTCCAACTCCATCACATCGGTCTTGTCATAGACCTTAAGCCCTGAACTTCCATCGCACACAAACAACTTTTCATCCCGTATCCCCAAACCATAGGGTTCATCCATGGTATAATCGACGGTCAACTCAGGATTTTCAATGTCAGATATATCCACAATAAAGAGTCCACTCTCCAAAGCCCCGCAGTTGTTTCCACCTCTCAAGGTCACATAGGCATAATCCCCATCCACCACAACAGGGTCACAAGCAGTACCATGTTGAAACTCCGAAACAAAGGTTGGGGTTGCAGGGGAGGTGATATCATAAATGTACATCCCTCTCATACTTCCCAAGAACAAATGGTTGCCCCTATTGAAAATAGTTTCAATATCGAATCCGGCATATACATCTTCCAAGTCTACCGGGTTATCCAAATCGGAAATGTTGAATACATTAATATTATGACTATCCACAGCATAGAGATAATCTTCCACGATTTTAAACCTAGCCAGCGACCCTCCTTGTCCAGCACCTCCTGCATCAGAAGCTTCTGCCAAGGCTATATCGCCAAAAAATATCACATCTGTATTTCTTTGTTCCTCCACTTCGGCAATCAGTCTTCTTTCCGTGGTAGTTTCCCAACCTATCAATACTTCGGTTTCCCAATCAAAATCCTCATTCTCCACAATATCGGCTTCAAAAGGCCAAAAGACATTATTATATAGCACATTCTCCAATCGGTTAACCTGCGATATATTATTGATGTCAGAGATATCCAAAACAACAAGATCGGTCAAACTGTCGGCATATAGGAAATCGTCCTTAACAGAGACATCCACATTTCCAGGAATTTTGATAAAGGCAATTTTTCTGGGCTGGAGCGCATTGGAATTGTCAATTACATGCACCCCTTGGTATTTGTCATTTATAAAAATGTAATCCTGATAGGTATAAACTTTCCCAGATTCATTAATAGGGGTCGGAGCAATAATGTCAATAGTAGTTAGTTCTGCCTTGCTGATCACAAGGGGTCTGGCAACCAAGTATTCTGCATAATCGCTATCATCATTGGATTCGCAGGATACAAAGCTTATGGCAACCAAGCTCAAAACCAGTAGAATTTTCTTTTTCATTTTTTGTATAAGTTTATTGGATTGTATAGCATTTGTTAGATAAGAAGTCTGGAATAACGTTGCGTGGATTTTCACAAAAAAGTTTAAATATATCGCGTATAAAACCATACTTTTATTGAGAATACTGCAAACTAAGAACACTTTTTTTATTAACCTGTTGAGAACACTTTTTTTATTAACCTTGTTCCTTATTGGAATAAGCAGCACGGCGCAAAAACCGTTTAAGGCCTACAATCAAAACATTTCAGGAACCGACGTCCAAGTTAAAATGATTCCTATTCAGGGCGGCACATTTACCATGGGTAGTCCGTCCAACGAAAAGGGTAGATCCAGTGATGAAGGACCAACCCATTCGGTTGAAGTTGCACCCTTCTGGATGGCGGAATTTGAAATCACTTGGGATTTGTACAATCTCTACGTGCACAGGTCCATTGACAACCAAAGGGATTCCAAAAAACTGGCCAATGAAGCTTCCATTGACGTTGATGCCGTTTCTGGAGCCACAGTTCCCTATATTGTCATGGATTTTGGTATGGGGGTCGAAGGGCATCCCGCGGTGAGCATGACCCAACTGGCCGCCTCCAGATTTTGTGAATGGCTTACCGCCATGACCGGTAACTTTTACAGACTTCCTACGGAAGCCGAATGGGAATATGCCTGCAGGGCAGGCTCACAAGATGCCTACGCTTTCGGAAACAGTACTTCCGATCTGGAGGACTATGCCTGGTTCAAAGAAAACAGCAATGGAAAAACACACCAAGTAGGTCAAAAAAAACCCAATGCTTGGGGACTTTACGATATGCACGGAAACGTAGCAGAATGGACCTTGGACAAATATGATGAGGAAACCTATTCCAAGCGGAAAAAAAAGACCAACGTGAATCCATTTGTAAAACCGGACAAAACCTACCCGAGAACATTGAAGGGAGGCTCCTGGGCAGATGCTGCGGACCGATTAAGGAGCGCTTCCCGAAAAGTTTCCCAAAAGAAATGGAAAATAAGAGACCCTCAAATCCCAAAAAGTAAATGGTGGCATACCGATGCCCCCTTTATCGGATTTAGAATTGTTAGGCCCTATAAAACTCCTAGTGCCGAAGAACAAAAAGTATATTGGAAGGAAAAACATACAAACTAAAACCATGTCGCAAAATCGCAAAAACAACGTAGCAGAAAAATTGAACAGACGATTGTTCGTCAAGACCACCGGACTCGCAACCGGTGCGTTAATGACCAGCACTATTCCCATGAATGCCATGGGTTATGTAGCAGGAAATCAAAAATTGAAACTCGCCCTGGTTGGATGTGGGGGACGTGGCACCGGTGCCGCGGTTCAGGCCCTAACAGCCGACCCAGATGTAGAATTGGTAGCGATGGCCGATGCTTTTCAAGACCGTCTTGAAAACAGCCTGACCGCCATCATGGAACATTTTGATGGGGAGCGCAAGATCAATGTAAAAGAGAAGAATCGTTTTGTGGGCTTTGATGCCTATTCCAAAGCCATAGATATGGCAGATGTGGTCATTTTGACTACCCCTCCAGGATTTCGCCCCCTGCATTTTGAATACGCCATTGCGCAAGACAAACATGTATTTATGGAAAAACCCGTGGCAACAGATCCAGCCGGGGTTAGACGCGTATTGAAAAGCGCCAAAATTGCCAAGGAGAAAAAACTGAACGTGGTTGTTGGACTGCAACGCCATTATGAGAAAAAATACCATAGGCTTTATGAGCAAGTCCAAAATGGCGCCATTGGACAAATTGTATCGGGCCAAGTGTACTGGAACAGTCGTGGGGTTTGGGTAAGACCAAGAACCCCTGAGCAGACCGAGATGGAATACCAGATGCGTAATTGGTATTACTTTAATTGGCTATGTGGTGACCATATTTTGGAGCAACATATCCATAACATTGATGTGGCCAACTGGTTTATTGGGGAATATCCAGCCTCAGCCCAAGGTATGGGAGGTAGGCAAACCAGAAATGGCAAAGACCATGGGGAAATTTATGATCACCACTTCGTGGAATTCACTTATCCGAGCGGAGCTGTAATCTCTAGTCAGTGCAGACATCAAAAAGGATGTTTTTCAAGAGTGGATGAGGTATTCCAAGGTTCCAAAGGAGGAATCGTGACTGGCAGTGGAGTGATTTCGGACTTGGGAGGAAATACCATATTGAATACCAAAAAAGAGGGCGACCCGAATCCCTATCAAGTAGAACATGACAAGCTCTTTGCTTCTATCCGCAACAAGGAAGTAATTGCGGATGCGGAAAACGGTGCCAAATCCACATTGACCGCCATCATGGGCAGAATGGCCACCTACTCTGGTCAGACCATTACTTGGGAACAGGCCCTGAATTCGGATTTGAGTTTGGTTCCTGAGAATCCAACTTGGGATTCCAATCCACCTACGGTACCAGATGCTGAAGGAAGATATCCAATTCCCATGCCCGGGGTAACCAAATTTGTTTAATCCCAAACAGCATCAATTATGAAAAGAAGAACTTTTATAAACAGCACGGCAATGGCTGGTGCTGCCCTAGGGGTTTCCCCCAATTTATTTGGAGGAGAAGCCAAGCCCATGGCGCATACGTTCAATTTAAAATATGCCCCTCATTTGGGCATGTTTAAAAACAAAGCTGGCGATGACCCCATTGACCAACTCAACTTCATGGCAGATCAAGGCTTTAAAGCCTATGAGGACAATGGCATGAAAAAGAGAACGGTTGCCCTACAGGAGAAAATGGCCAGTACTATGGCCAATAGAGGCATGGACATGGGCGTTTTTGTGGCCCATGAGATTTACTGGAAAGAGCCCAACTTGGCCAGTGGGGATAAAGACCTTCGGGAAGAATTTCTATCCCATATCAAAGAGTCCGTTGAAGTGGCCAAACGTGTTAATGCTAAATGGATGACCGTTGTTCCCGGCCATGTAGACCTAAGACAAAACATGGGATACCAAACCGCCCATGTGGTGGAATCCTTAAAAAGGGCATCTGATATTTTGGAGCCGCATGGACTTGTTATGGTTTTGGAGCCTTTGAACTTCAGAAACCATCCAGGTCTCTTTTTGTCTGAAAGTCCTCAAGCCTATGAAATTTGTAAAGCGGTTGATTCTCCTTCGTGCAAAATTTTGTTCGATATTTACCACCAACAGATTCAGGAGGGCAATTTAATCCCCAACATAGAAGCTTGTTGGGATGAAATTGGATACTTTCAAATTGGGGACAACCCAGGCCGAAAGGAGCCCACTACAGGAGAAATCAACTATAAAAACGTTTTCAAGTTTATTTACGACAAAGGCTATAAGGACATTTTGGGCATGGAGCACGGTAACTCCATTGAAGGCTCCAAAGGGGAGCAGGCAGTCATAGATGCTTATAAGGCTTCGGACGATTTTCTCTAAAATTTGGTTAATCCCTTCATAATTCAACTGCCAAATTGTCACCAATTTGGATTATGCATTATCTTTGCATCCCATTATAGCGAAATGATCAGGAACGAAGAATTAGAGAAGGTTATAGACGAAAGTCAACAAGGAAGTCCCCTTGCTTTGGAACGTGATGAAAAGAACGACCGCAAGCTTTACATTGAAAGCTACGGTTGCCAAATGAATTTCTCGGACAGTGAGATCGTAGCATCCATTTTGGCCAAGGAGGGATTCAACACCACCCAGGATTTGGCGGAGGCCGATTTGGTCTTGGTCAACACCTGTTCCATCAGGGAAAAAGCCGAGCAGACCGTCCGCAAACGATTGGAAAAATTCAATGCGGTCAAAAAAACCAATCCAGGAATGAAAGTTGGGGTTTTGGGCTGCATGGCAGAACGTTTGAAAAGCAAATTCCTGGAAGAGGAAAAGATTGTGGACATGGTGGTAGGCCCTGATGCCTACAAAGACCTGCCCAACCTAATCCAAGAGATTGACGAGGGAAGAAATGCGGTGAACGTTATTCTTTCCAAAGATGAGACCTATGGTGATGTTGCTCCTGTTCGACTGAACTCCAATGGCGTAACGGCCTTTGTATCCATAACCCGCGGATGTGATAATATGTGCACCTTTTGCGTGGTTCCATTCACACGTGGACGCGAGCGCAGTAGAGATCCACAATCCATTTTGGAAGAAGTGAATGATCTATGGGAAAGAGGCTTTAAGGAAATTACCCTGTTGGGCCAAAATGTGGACAGCTACCTCTGGTATGGCGGTGGTTTAAAAAAGGACTTCGAAAAGGCCTCGGAAATGCAAAAGGCCACTTCGGTGAACTTTGCAAAGCTGTTGGAGATGGTCGCCATTGCACAGCCTAAAATGCGGATTCGTTTCTCTACCTCAAATCCTCAGGATATGACATTGGATGTCATTGAGGCCATGTCCAAACATGAGAATATTTGCAAGTACATCCACCTTCCGGTGCAAAGTGGAAGCAATAGGGTTTTGAAGGCCATGAACCGCTTGCATACCCGTGAAGAATATTTTGAGCTGATAGATAACATCAGAAAAATCATTCCTGATTGCGCCATTAGCCAGGATACGATAGCTGGTTTCCCCACGGAGACCGAGGAAGACCATCAAGACACTTTGAGTCTCATGGAATATGTGAAGTACGACTTCGGTTTTATGTTTGCCTATTCCGAGCGACCTGGCACCTTGGCAGCCCGTAAATTGGAGGACGATATTCCAGAGGATACCAAGAAAAGAAGACTTCGGGAGATTATTGATCTTCAACAAAAACACGGCCTTTACAGAACCCAACAACATGTGGGCAAGGTAGAGGAGGTTTTGATAGAAGGGCCTTCAAAAAAATCGGATACGCATTGGAAGGGGAGAAACTCCCAAAATACCGTGGTTGTTTTTCCGAAGGAAAATTACCAAGTGGGCGATTTCGTCAATGTCAAAATCAACGAATGCACCTCAGCGACCTTAATAGGGGAAGCACAAGGTTTAAGTAAAAATAATTAAGACTTCAAGATTTAAGAGCCAGGAATCAAGACACATCTTGTTTCTTGCTTCTTGAATCCAGACTCTAAAAAAATATGGAATCAATTCAATCCATAAAACAACGCTTTGAACTCATTGGTAATGATGTAAAGCTGAATAGGGCCTTGGAAAAAGCCATCCAAGTTGCCCCTACCGATATCTCTGTCTTGGTGACCGGGGAAAGCGGTGTAGGTAAGGAGGCCATTCCAAAAATCATTCATTCCCTATCACATCGCAAGCACGCCAAGTATATTGCGGTAAACTGCGGAGCCATTCCCGAAGGAACCATTGATAGTGAACTTTTTGGTCACGAAAAAGGCGCCTTTACAGGAGCCACCCAAACCCGTAGTGGATATTTTGAAGTGGCCAATGGAGGAACCATTTTCCTCGATGAAGTTGGGGAATTACCTTTAACCACCCAGGTTAGATTGCTTCGGGTATTGGAAAATGGGGAATTCCTGAAAGTGGGGTCCTCCCAAGTCCAGAAAACGGATGTACGTATTGTGGCTGCAACCAATATCAATATGTTTGAGGCCATTAAAAAAGAAAAATTTCGGGAAGATCTCTACTATCGTTTGAGCACCGTGGAAATCAATATCCCTCCGCTTCGCGAACGTCGTGACGATATTCATTTGTTGTTCCGAAAATTCGCCTCCGACTTTGGCCAGAAATATAAAATGCCCACCATCAGATTGGAGGACCCTGCCATACAATTATTGTTGAAATATCGCTGGCCAGGGAATATTAGGCAATTGAGAAATATTGCGGAGCAAGTTTCCGTATTGGAGGAAAATAGAACCATTTCAGCGGCCACCCTGCACACCTACTTACCCAACTCAAGTAACACCAACCTTCCTGCAGTAATTGAACAACAAAAGAAGGAAAGTGATTTCAGTAATGAAAGGGAGATCTTGTACAAAGTGCTATTTGATATGAAGGGCGACCTCAACGACCTCAAAAAACTCACTTTGGAATTGTTAAAAAACAACGACTCTGAAAAAGTACAGGAGGAAAATGAAACCTTGATCCGCAAGATTTATGGAAACAAGGAAGAGGAAATCCCACAGGAAGAAACCAATGTAACAGAAGTTTTGCATCTACCTGAACCTGTTGTTGAAACCACAACCACCGTATCACAACCGCAGGAGGATCGCTATCATTTTGCCGAGGAAATTGAAGAGGAAGAAACCCTATCTTTACAGGAAAAGGAAATTGAGCTGATCAAAAAATCCTTGGAGCGAAACCGAGGCAAGCGAAAGGCAGCCGCTTCGGAGCTAGGTATTTCAGAACGGACCTTGTATAGAAAAATAAAGCAATACGATCTGTAATTTTTGATAAAATCGATTATTGGAGTGTTGGATTATTGGACAAATAAATCAATGGTAAAAAAAGGAATTAAGTTGGGACTATTTGTCCTGTTTTTCGGTCTACAAGGCTGTGGAATTTATAATTTTTCAGGAGCGGATATAGGAACCGCGGAGAGCTTCCAGGTGAACTTTTTTCAGAATTATGCGGATCAAAATCCTGGCTCAACAATTGAACCTGGATTGGATAGGGAGTTTACCAATGCCCTCCAGGAAATGATCAACAACCTTACGAGTCTTTCATTGACTGGCAGTAATGGGGATTTGCTCTACGAAGGGGAAATCGTGGAATACAGGGTAACCCCAATGACCGCCACTGCCGATCAATTGACCGCCCAGAACCGATTGACCATGAGCGTTAATGTGCGGTTTTTTAATAAGACCAAGGACGACGCGGATTTTGAACGTCGCTTTTCCTTCTTTTTTGATTTTGACGCTGCGGCTTCCTTGCCATCAGTGCAATCTGCGGCCCATGAGGAAATTTTTGAACGAATCACCCAGGATATTTTTAATGCCTCTTTAGGTAATTGGTAAACAAATGAACGTATCGGATTTTATAGAAGTTCTTCAAAAATCGGACACCATCCTGTCTCCCAAACAAACGCGGGAACTGGAAGGTATCATTGAAGAGTATCCGTACTTTCAAGCTGCCAGGGCCTTACATCTAAAAGGACTAAAAAATCTGGACAGTTATAAATACAACAATGCCCTAAAAGTCACTGCTGCCCATACGGCGGATCGGGATGTTCTTTTTGATTTTATCACATCCCAGGAGTTTGTTCAAAACAATATAGCAGATACCATTGCCGGTAGAGCGCCCAAATTGGAAGACAAAAAAGCAGTATCCGAGGAGATTGAACCGAATCCCGAAGCGGAAAATCTATTGGGCGAATCCAAGGAAGCGCTCCCTCAAAATATTCAGGACGCGGAACAAATTTTGAGTCCAGCCCTGTTTAAATCCAAACCGGAAAGCACTGAATCGGAACCTAGCACAGATGAAGTTACCGAAGGTAAGGCTGATTTGGAATTGGGAAAACCTCTGCCCTTCACCAAAAAGGAGCGCCACTCCTTTACCGAATGGTTGCAACTTACCTCCAATCCCATGGATGAGGCCAATCAGGAATCCGATTCAAAAAGACTGGACAAAAGACAAAAGTTTGATTTGTTGGACAAGTTTATTGAGAATAAACCCAAGATTGTCCCCAGTGAAGATTCCGGTGCTAAGGTGAACATAAAAGAGTCCACGAAGATGGACAAAAATGAGCTGATGACCCAAACGTTGGCCAAGGTGTATTTGGAGCAAAAAAAGTACAAAAAAGCCATTCAGGCCTACAAAATATTGAGTTTGAAATATCCAGAAAAAAGTGGTTTCTTTGCAGACCAAATTCGGGCGGTGAAGAAGCTGCAGAAAGAAAAAGATTAAGATAAAACCATGAGTACGTTTACTATATTTTTGATTTTGATCATTGTTGTATGCCTTTTGTTGGTATTGGTGATCATGGTACAGAACCCTAAAGGAGGTGGATTGTCTTCCTCTTTTGGAGGTGGTGGCAGCCAAATAGTTGGGGGAGTCAAAAAAACTGGGGACTTTTTGGATAAAAGCACTTGGACCTTAGCAGGGTTGTTGATCGTTTTGATTCTAATTTCCAATGTTTCCTTAAAAGGAAATTTCAGTCAGGCCGACTCTAAATTGTTACAAGGGGACGATATTGAAAATACGGTACCTGAGACGGTTCCAGAAACAGTTCCTGAGCAAGTTCCAGCTACGGATAACACTAATCCAGCGGACACCATCAACTAAAATTAGGTGACAGAACAAATACATAATGCCAGCTTGAAATGACAAGCTGGCATTTTTGTTTTATATAATGTCAGTTTTCATCATAATGGCATAATTTCTGTCCAAACATTCGAGAATTTTTAAAACAAATACCTAAAGATTAATAATATGGCTAAAGTTAACATCCAACCATTAGCGGACAGGGTACTTATAGAACCCGTAGAGGCTGAGACCAAGACAGCTTCGGGAATCATCATCCCCGATACCGCCAAAGAAAAACCTCAAAAAGGAAACGTAGTTGCCGTTGGTCCTGGAACTAAGGACGAATCCATGACCGTTAAGGTTGGCGATACTGTTCTTTACGGAAAATATGCAGGCACCGAACTGAAATTGGACGGTTCTGACTACTTGATCATGCGCGAAAGTGACATTTTAGCAATCGTATAACAGCTAAAAATTCCAAAATCAAAATAACAAACTCCAAAATGCGACCTTCCTGAATACATCATTTGGGATTTGGATTTTGGAACTTTAATTTTTCAACATAAAAATTATAAAATGGCAAAAGATATTAAGTTCGATATAGACGCACGCGACGGCCTAAAAAAAGGTGTGGATGCCTTGGCCAATGCTGTAAAAGTTACCTTGGGACCCAAAGGTAGAAACGTAATCATCAACAAATCCTTCGGCGCTCCCCAAGTCACTAAAGATGGGGTAACCGTAGCCAAGGAAATTGAATTGGAAAATGCCCTGGAGAACATGGGTGCCCAAATGGTAAAGGAAGTTGCTTCCAAAACCAACGATCTTGCCGGTGATGGAACAACCACTGCAACCGTTCTTGCACAAGCTATCGTAAAGGAAGGCCTTAAAAACGTAGCTGCCGGTGCCAATCCAATGGATTTGAAAAGAGGAATTGACAAGGCTGTGGAAGCCATTGTTGCAGACCTTGCCAAGCAGTCCAAAAAAGTAGGGGACTCCTCTGAAAAAATTAAGCAAGTTGCCGCCATCTCTGCCAACAATGACGGAGCCATCGGTGACCTTATCGCCCAAGCGTTTGAAAAAGTGGGTAAAGAAGGTGTTATCACCGTGGAGGAAGCCAAGGGTACTGATACCTACGTTGATGTTGTGGAAGGAATGCAGTTTGATCGCGGATACCTTTCTCCTTACTTCGTTACCGACTCTGAAAAGATGATTGCCGATTTGGAGAACCCATACATTTTGTTGTTCGACAAGAAAATCTCTTCCATGAAGGATTTGCTTCCTGTATTGGAGCCTGTTGCCCAATCTGGAAAGCCCCTATTGATCATAGCTGAGGACGTTGATGGAGAAGCATTGGCTACTTTAGTGGTGAACAAATTGAGAGGTTCCTTGAAAATCGCAGCTGTTAAAGCACCTGGTTTCGGTGACCGAAGAAAGGCCATGTTGGAAGACATCGCCATCCTAACCAATGGTACCGTTATTTCTGAGGAAAGAGGATTCTCTTTGGAAAATGCCTCTTTGGAGATGCTAGGTTCTTGTGAGCGAATCACTATTGACAAAGACAACACTACTATAGTGAACGGTTCTGGAGACACAGACAATATCAAAACCCGTGTGAATCAGATCAAATCACAAATTGAAACCACTACTTCGGATTACGACAAGGAAAAACTTCAAGAACGTTTGGCCAAATTGGCTGGTGGGGTTGCCGTACTTTATGTAGGTGCCGCTTCTGAGGTTGAAATGAAGGAGAAAAAAGATCGTGTGGATGATGCTTTGCACGCCACAAGAGCTGCTGTGGAAGAAGGAATCGTTGCTGGTGGAGGTGTTGCCTTGGTTAGAGCCAAGTCTGTACTTGCCAAAGTTGATTCTGTAAATGCCGATGAGGAAACTGGATTGCAAATTGTAGCACGTGCCATTGAATCCCCATTGCGTACGATTGTTGAAAACGCAGGTGGCGAAGGTTCAGTTGTTGTTGCCAAAGTAATGGACGGTAAAGGTGACTTCGGTTACGATGCCAAGTCTGACCAATATGTGGAGATGATGAAAGCAGGTATCATCGATCCTAAAAAAGTAACCCGTATTGCATTGGAAAATGCGGCATCTGTTTCAGGAATGATATTGACCACGGAATGTTCATTGACCGACATCAAGGAAGATGCCCCAGCCATGCCTCCAATGGGAGGTGGCGGCGGAATGCCAGGAATGATGTAAAAATTCCGAAACCATAAATAGGAAAAGCCCCAAAATTTTGGGGCTTTTTTTATTCACTATATAACTGGGTCTGATAAAATGCAGGGATGGAAAACCACTGTGCCATCATGGCATCAACCTGTCCTAAACGCTCACCCTGCCTTGGTCCTGAAACGGCTTCGCCAAAAACATTCCATTCATTCCCCTCATTGTCCGTAAGTACAATAGCGCCATTTCCAACAGCAAACGCATACTCAAATTCCAGGTTGACCGTATCCTCATCCAAAGCAAATACCGTTATAAAACTTTGATTGCCCACCAATAACAGTTCATTGCCACCATACAAGTCCCTTATAACATTTTCGGACTGGAAATCAGAAAACTGATACGCCTTGGCCCGATTTCCATTCAAAATGGCTAAGACTTTTTCTTTGGATGGTAATCGAGGATCTCTATCCACGGGAAACAGGAAAAAGTCGTGATCCGTGTTGTAGTTCCCATAGGGTGACACCCCATAGGTTCTGGAAAAACCAGTATTGGTGCTCACAACCCTAACTTCCGGAAACATCTGTTTTAAAGTTCCCCAATCGGTTTCCAACAGTTGATACAATTCTGGTTTACTGCCAATTAAGGTTCCATTTACGGATTCGTTCAATATTTGGGACCAATTGCTGTCGGACAAGCGGTCGTAAGGAATAAGGTTGGTGTTGTATAACAGTCCTGAAACCCCAAAAGTAGTTTCAGTACCTTCCAACATTCTTCCCCAGCCTATTCCTGTGCCGGTCAAGGGGCAAAAGGTCACTGCCATGGAAACATCCCCGATATTATCGTTTATAATCTCGTGCCAATCCAATATAATATGCGGATATGCCCTTACCTCATCCCCATTTTTAAAGGCCAACACCAAATCATTGTTTTGTAGTATCTCGGTTTGATCCGCTGTGATCAGATTAGGATTCTCCAGGGCTGGAATTCCGTCCTTTCCCGGGCCTCCATCCAAAACTTCCTGTACAGGAATACTCCACGGAGAGGAATTATTTGTAGGAGTGTCATCCGTACCACCCGAGTTTGTCTGCTCGGCCGAGCTGCAGCCATACATCGCAAACAACACCAAAAAAATCAATATTCGTTTCATAGCAAGTATTTTTTAGTTGTTGAGTATCGTGTTGTTCTTTCGTTTTAATGTGACAAAAATCCCCGCAGTAACTCTCAAGGTAGGCGTCAGTTGTGTTCCCTCCACAAAACTGTGGACCGGTATTTCAACTTTGGACACCAAGGCCAAGGAAGGTGAAAGCGCAGCGGAAATTTCTGGTCGGATAAAAATCCATTCCCCACCCGTATTGGGTAAGTCGGAGGCATTGATTTTATCCACAAAGGCCTTCCGGTATTTGACAACCAATGAAGGTTCAAAAATGGTGTTGAGCCATAAAAATTGGTCTGAATAACCCGCATTGCCCTGAATCTCATTTCCGAATTCGTAGGTGGAAGTGCCATTCAAATAATCCTTGTTTACCCCAGTAAATCTCATAGTAAAATTGGCAGATAGGGTAGCCGATTCCCTAAAAGCTGGATTCTTTGAAAAAGATACCAGGCCCACAAAGTCCCATGCGCCACTTCCCAGCTGTAAGTCCGCTGTAAGCTGGATACCTTCTGGGGTAGTAAAATCGGATCGTCCAAAGGGAATCTTAATCCCTCCTCCAATACTAATGTTTGACTTCTCCCCCACCAAATCAGGAAACGCATATTTTACCAAAAAAACCCCATCGCCAATACCCCTGGTTTCGGTGTCCGTTTCGTTTCCAAATTGGGAAATCGTCCGCAACTGATTTACCCATGTCAAAAGCGATTCAACGGATAATCTATCCGTAAAAGCATATCCTGCACTGACCAAGACAGAATTGGTAATACGTAGCCGGGAATCATCATCCAACCTATCGGAGCCAGCATTTAAGGTGTTAAGATTATTGTAGTCATAGCTAATACCCAAGGTAAATGCCCCTTTGCCTTCATTGGGCAAACCCAGATTATTGGACAGCGGAACACCTCCCGAACAACAGGTCTGGGCATAAGACATGTTCATGGTACAGATAGCCATGAACAAAAGAAGGGAACCAAAAATTTTCATAGCACCTTTTGAGAAGTGTCATAAAAATGCAAATCCTTACAATTCAGCCTGTTAAAATTTATGTTTTGTCGTCAACTGCATGTAGCTGCGATGCCCAACTTTCACCATTGATCCGAGCTTCACAATAGCCTCAAATCTGTTGTTGATATATGTACCAACGCTCTCGGTCTAATTCTTTCTGTTAGCTACCGATAAATGACTAATTTTTAGTTTCTAAACCTATACTTAAAAATGAAATTCTCCCAATTATTAAACTCCATTCTAGCCGTCATATTAGCGGTTGGTTTAGTGGGTTGTTCCGAACCACTGGAAGAAACCGATTCAATCGTGGTCATGGGCTACTATGTCCCAGAAGCGGACTACCAACCTGACCAGCTTCCGTTGGATCAACTCACCCACATCATATTCTCATTTACCAATGTGATCGATGGAGAAATGAAGTTTAGAAACGCTGAATCTGGCGAAAAACTCAAAGCCTTGGTAGCCCAACGTGAAAAACACCCCCACATTAAAGTAATGATCGCCTGTGGCGGATGGGGCGCCGATGGTTTTTCAGACATGGCTCATACCCCGGAAAACCGCAAAAAGTTTGTGGAAAGTGCAGTTGCCTTTAACAAAGCCTATGCATTGGACGGACTGGATATGGATTGGGAATATCCCGCCATTCCTGCCGCGGGAACAGGAGCGCGACCCGAAGACAAGCAAAATTTCACCTTGTTGATGAAAGAGCTTCGGGAAGGATTGAACACCCTAGACCGCAAACAAACCTTAACGTTTGCCTCTGCGGGTTGGCAACGATACTACAACAATGTGGAATTACTGGAGGTAATGAAGCATGTGGATTATATGAATATCATGACCTATGATCAAGTCGGAGGAAGTTCCCCCTTTACCGGACATCATACCCCGTTGGGCCTCATTACTGAAGCGGATGTTAAAGAAACCTTTGCTTGGGAGTATATGAATGAGCGTAGAGAACAATTAAGGGAAAGAGGCATTACCAGTCTTGACCCCAGGTCTGCGGAGCGCATTGTTGATTATTGTTTACAGCAAGGCGTTAAAGCAGAACAGATGGTCATCGGTTCTGCGTTTTATGGCCGCGCTTGGAAAGGTGTTCCGCCAACAAACAATGGTTTATACCAGTCCAACACAGGAGCCCATATTGGATGGAGTGCCTATAGGCAGATCAGAAGCGAATTTGAGCCAGATACCCAGTACAAAAGATATTGGGATCCCATAGCCAAGGCACCTTATCTCTACAATGCCACGGATAGCATTTTTATTAGCTATGACGATACTGTTTCCGTTCGCTTAAAGACGGAATATGCATTGCAAAAACAATTGGGAGGCATTATGTTTTGGCAATTGGGCAACGACACCAAAGATTCCAACAGCCTTCTGAAAGCCATGTACGAAGCATCCATAAAATAACCTCACAATAAAGCCAATGCCAACAAAATTCCATTTCATCATCCTAGGTCTAACTATTCTGTTCTCGGCCTGTAATACTGATAAAATTACCCTGTCCAAGAACGGCAGTTCTGAGTACGAGATAGTCTACACGGGCGACTCCACAGGGAGCCAGCATAAGTCTGCGGAAAAACTTCAGGAATATCTACTACTAATTAGCGGAGCCCAAATAAATCTTGTGGATGAAAATTCCCAAACGACAAAGAAGAAAATCTATGTGGGCAATATCAAGGAAGAATCCTTGGAATACCATCAAATCAAAATCCAGACTGAAAACGGGAATTTATACATCAGTGGCGGTTCTGACGCTGCTACCCAAAATGCCGTTTATGAGTTTTTGGAAAAATTCTTGGACTGTAAATGGTACGCACCCGGAGTTGCAAAAATTCCGGAAATGAAGACCATTTCATTAGATCCCATTGATTATTCCTATACTCCGGAAATTACCACTCGAACCGTCCATTCAAGGTTGTTTTACCAAAACCATGAATTCGCTGACCAGCAAAAGGTGACCTATGAGGCGTTTCCGACCTATGTGCCTTCTGCACGGGTACATACGTTTCATAAGTTTATGCCCGAGGAGGTTTTTTACGAGGAGCACCCGGAATATTATGCCCTAAGAGGGGATAAAAGATTACCTACCCAGCTTTGTCTGACCAATGAGACCGTTTTGGAGATTGTAAAAGATTCGGTGGCGGCTCTTTTTGAAAGACACCCCAATGCTGCTGTTTTATCGGTGAGTCAGGATGACAATCAGCAGTATTGCCAATGTCCCATTTGCAGTAAAGTGGACGAAGCTGAGGGAAGCCCTGCCGGTACCATGATTCGGTTTGTAAACGAGGTGGCCAAGGCCTTTCCGGAAAAGACCATATCCACCCTGGCCTATCAACATACCCGTAAACCCCCAAAATCAAAACCAGAGGAAAATGTGTTGATCACTTTGTGCTCCATTGAGTGCGATCGTAGTGGCCCCATTGCGGACAAATGTGAGGATTTTGCCAATGACCTTATCGGTTGGGGAAAATTGACCGACAACATCCGTATTTGGGATTATACCACCCAATTCACCAACTTTTTGGCACCCTTCCCGAACATTCGAACCTTACAACCCAACATTCAATTGTTTCGGGACAACAATGCCCAGTGGGTATTTGAGCAACACAGCAATAACCCCAGTGAGTTGTTCGAGCTTCGCTCGTATATGACTGCAAAACTACTTTGGGATCCAAATCTTGATTTTCAGGCCTTGCTCGAGGAGTTTACAGATGGATATTATGAAGAAGCAGCGCCATTCGTACGAGAATATGTCAATAAGATTCATGACCAATTGCAAGAGGTTCCGGATTTTTTCCTCTTTCTATACGGTGATCCCTCTGAAGCATTTGGTTCTTATCTGAATCCTGAACTCTTAAAAGAATACGTGGCCCTTTTTGATGCTGCTGAGGAAGCGGTATCCCAAAAACCAGAAGTTATAAATCGGGTTAAGCTGGCCCGCATGGGGATTGATTATGCGGTTCTGGAAGCCAGCAGAAAAAACCTGACCACGGATCTGAGCCTTACGGTTGCTGATGCCAACGGGGTGGAATCCATAAATCCAGCAGTTGCGTTATTATTGGACAACTTTAGCAAGACCGCCAAAGCAAACGACATCACTCTGATGAACGAAATGGGTTTCACGGTAAATGAGTATGGAGCCAATTACCTGTCCGCCTTGGAAATGGCCAAGAAACCCAACAAGGCCAAAGGAAAACAGGTGGTTACCCTTACCCAACCCAAGAAATACGCCGGAGAAGACCCCATGGTGCTCACTGATGGCGCATTGGGCGGTAGTAGTTTTTATGCCAATTGGCTGGGCTACGAAGGTAATAACATGGAAGTGGTGGTGGACTTGGGAAAAATCCAATCCGTTAGCAGCATTTCCATGGCTTTTCTGCAAGTGACCAATCACGTGGTGTTTTTTCCATCCGAAGTACGCTATTTGGGATCTATGGATAACGAAAACTTCGTTTCTCTTGGAACACTGGCAAATCCAAAGCCGCTAAACAAAAAAAGTAAGGTTAACGACATCCAATACTTTGATCTTGATTTTGACTCTACAAACCTGAGATACATTAAAGTAATTGCCCCAAATACCCCTACTCCGTACTGGCATCATGCCGCTGGATTACCCTCTTGGGTATTTGCCGATGAGATTATTATTGACTAAGACCATACCATGACAAGAAAAACTATTACCATGCCACTGTTGCTGTTGATGGCATGTATTTCCATTGGAACCCAACTACAAGCCCAGGCTGTTTATGAGGATGAGCGGTACGTTCCCGAAACAGACCCCTTGGTCTTGGATAAATTGGAAGCTTGGCAAGATTTAAAATTTGGTTTGCTCATGCACTGGGGCACTTATAGCCAGTGGGGGATTGTGGAATCTTGGTCACTTTGTCCCGAAGAATATGGTTGGTGTAAACGAACAAAAGGATCAAACCCACAAGATTATTTTACCTATAAACAAGAATACGAAGACTTAAGAAAGACCTTCAATCCAGTGGATTTTGACCCCAATAAATGGGCGAAAGCAGCCAAGCAAGCTGGAATGAAATATGTGGTTTTCACTACGAAACACCACGACGGTTTTTCCATGTTCGATTCCAAATACACCAATTATAAGATAACGGCACCCGATGTTCCATTTTCCAAAAACCCGAAGGCAAACATCACTAAAGAAATCTTTGATTCCTTTAGAAACGAAGGATTGTGGACAGGAGCCTATTTTTCAAAGCCGGACTGGCACGTTCCTTCGTACTGGGACCCCTATTATCCACCAAGAGATCGGAATGTGAACTACGAACCTGAAGCCAACCCAAAAAAATGGCAAGAGTATGTTGATTTCACACACAATCAGATTTTGGAGCTATTAACCGATTATGGCAAGGTAGATATCCTTTGGCTGGATGGCGGTTGGGTAGCCAAAACCCCAAAATCGGCCATAACCACTTGGTATGACCAACAGCTCACCAATAACGACAATGGTTATCTGAAACACCGCATTGTGAACCAAGACATAAAAATGGACGAATTAGTGGTCAAAGCCAGGGAAAAACAACCTGGATTGATTGTGGTTGACCGAGCCGTACATGGAAAAAATCAGAATTATTTGACCCCTGAAAATAGAGTTCCGCACAAACCGCTGCCCTATCCTTGGGAATCCTGTATCATTGCCGGTGGAAGTTGGTCCTATAGCTTCAACGCCAAATACATGTCTGGCAGGGAAGCTGTTCATCTACTGGTGGATATAGTGGCCAAAGGTGGCAATCTACTCTTGAACATTGCCCCAAGCCCAGCAGGCACTTGGGATGAAGGTGCCTATACCATGCTCAAAGAAATGGGAGATTGGATGGAAGTAAATAGCGAAGCCATTTATGGAACCCGTGCCTTAGATCCATACAAGTTTGGTCAAATCTGTGTAACCTCTAAACCAGATGGCACCATATATTTGATTTATTTGGTTCAGAAAGGGGAAACCGATTTAACCTCGGAAATCAGTTTTCCTCTAGGTAAGGTTCAAAAAAGACTAAGGGCAAAATTGCTTGAAACAAACACTTCATTAAAAACCAAAAAAGTGGAAGATCGCTTGGTGATTTCGATTCCTGAAAGTCTGAAGCCAAAACTTTTAGACACCAAAGCATTTGTCATTAAACTCAAATAGGTTGAAAAAAGGCCTCTTGAACGGATAGCATTGCTATACCCAAAAGAGGCCTTTACTTACTTTTAAGCCAACAGCATCCAAAACGCCATGATCAACATGATGGCATTTTCAATAAAGGTGGCCTCGGTCATGGGAAGTTTTAATGCGGTACCCAAGCACGCACATCGGATGCTCTTTTTGTCCAACAAGGTTTTGGTGACCCCAAAAGTTGTTATCCCAAGTATCACAATCGTGGCAATCAGAGCAAATTGTAATTCCAATCGCATCAAAAATAGCAGCCCCAAACCAAGTTCAATAAATGGGTAAAGCCATCCATAAAATGGCACCGCCCTTGCCAAGGGGTCGTACATGGCAAAACTTTCTGGAAAACCCTTCAAATCCAAAAACTTGAAAAAGCTAAAGACAATGTAGAACAAGCCCATAAAGTCCAACATGGCTTCATTGGTGTTCCAATCCCTTGCATGGAGCAAAATTGCTGCTCCAAAGAGGTAGGCAAAAATCAAGAATAAGGGTTGTAACTGGGCCCATTTTGACTTTTCTTCTTGAACTTCAACTGAATCAGAATGAATTACTCCCTCCGTGATTTTATACTTGTCTGGAAGTACCGCCCTAAATTCGGATATATCAATATGATGCAGAGTGGATAAATGGGCTGAAGCCGATGTCAAATCCACCTCAACGGCCTCTACACCTTTCACTTTTGATAATTTCTCCGTAACGGAAGCCACGCAACCTTCACAGGTCATACCGGCTATCCCAAGTTTTTGATCCATCTAACCTTCATTGTGTTTCTTGCTATCATCCGTATTGTCTTCCCTATACTTGCAACATGGGTGAATTTTATCATAGGCTTCTTGGGTTGCCTTCAATTCCTTGGTGTCATGGCCTGCTTCCACCAAAGCCGTTTTAATCTTCATGGCATCGGTCTTTCTCTCGTCCATTACCAAAGAAAGTTGGTGGGTGGGTATGTCCCAGCTCGCAAATTTTACTCCAGGTACTTCCAGAGCTGCCTTTTCAATGCGCATTTTACACATTTCGCATTTACCATTGACGTCCAGAACCACTTTTTTGTTTTTGTCCTGAGCCATCCCTAAGGTGGAGATCAACAAGCAAACAATTATCAAAATTCTATTTTTCATCTTATTTCAATTTAGTTATTATGATTTAAATCTAAAGCCCGCATATACCATTCGACCAAAAATAGGGGCGTATACAATGGTCGTGTCAAAGTTCGTTCCAAATGGATCTTGCGAACCCAAAACCGGATTGTCCTGTCTGATGTTTGCCAAATTCTCGCCGCCAACATACACTTCAAATTTCTTGGAAAACACCTTGGTCACCTGGGCATTCATAAGACTATACCCCTCAGCGAAATCCCCCAACTGAAATTCCATAGGATTTGCGGATGTATTGGGCAGTCTTTGCTCTCCCAAGGTATGCAAGGTATAATCAAAGCGCCATTGGGAGCCATTCTCCGTTGGTTCGGTTGTATAGCCTAAATTGGTAAAAAAACGATGTCGCGCCTGCAAGGGTTTTTGCAATCTTCCAGTTTGGTAATCTGTTTTTACATCATAGAACTTGTAAGCTGTACGCACTTCAAATCTAGGCAACAGTTCATGGTTCAACTCCACCTGAAGACTGTTGGCAAAACTTTTTCCGTCCAAATTGGAAAAGGTTACTTCCCTAGGATTTTCCCAATCCACTACAATTTGGTTGTCAAAATCCGTCCTATAAAAATCCACAGAGAAATTACCTGGTCTTTCAAACAGGGTAAATCCCTGTAGAAAACTAACACCATAATTAACGGCCTTTTCAGGGTCAAATCCATAAACTGGACCACCATTGCCCTGTAACAGGATTGCTCGGGAGGAAGCGAACATACGCTGATTTTCAGCAAAAATGTTGGCTGCCCTTCTTCCAATACCAAAAGAACCCCTTAGACTCCCTTTCTCCCAAGGCGTGTACCTTACATGAAGACGGGGAGTTACAAAATTGCCCAATCTATTGTGGGTATCCACCCGAAGTCCAGCTGTAAAACTCAACTTCTCCAAATTGGTGTAGGCATATTCCAAAAATGCACCTGCGGAACGGTCCACGCGCTCAAAATTTTGAGTGTTTACCAGTTCATCATAGCCATCGTAGGCGAATGTCAAACCAGCGGTGAACTTGTTCTTGGTATTATCAATAATGGAATTGAACAGCAAATTCGAATAAATACTCGTATGATCAATATTGTACACATTAAACCCGTAGTAGGAATCCTGCTGATGATTACTATATGAAGCTTGAAATCCAAAGCTCTGATAGGGCAAATCGGGGAAAACATATCCCAATTTCAACGATCCATCAAACCGTTTGGTGTCAATTTCACTGCCCCAGGCGTTGGTCGTAAATCGGTCAGTATCTGGATTAAAATCCTCTTGGCCAATTTGTTTTTCATCATTAAGATATCGTACGTTCAAAAAGCTAATCCATCCCGTTTCCGGGTTTTGATATTGCCATCGGTTCATGATGTTGATCTGATTGGCCAACGGATTGTCCAAAAACCCATCATCATTGTTATCCACCTCTATATCCCGTCTATTGCCGTGAATATACAGTCCGGTACTCCATTTGTCAGACAATTTGGTATTCAAATGGGTGTTCAGCTCCAATCTCCCATTTAGATTGGCATAGCCATTGGCAAATATGGGGGTATCGGTAAGGGGTTTTTGCAATTCTGTATTGATCTGGCCCGAAATACTTTCATAGCCATTAACCACACTTCCCGCACCCTTGGTAATCTGGATACTCTCCACCCAGGTCCCTGGGGTGAAGGTAAGCCCAAAAGCTTGCGAAGCTCCACGAACCATAGGGATGTTCTCCTGGGTAATCAACAGATAGGGACTAGTCAATCCCAACATCTGTATTTGCTTTGTCCCCGTCAACGCATCGTTGAAATTGACATCGATGGCCGGATTGGTCTCAAAACTTTCAGACAGGTTGCAACATGCAGCCTTGAGCAGTTCTGCACTGTTTACCGTGACCACGTTCTGAGGCGCAAAATAGGCTTTCTGAACAGCATCCCGTTCTTTCTCCACAACCACCTCATCCAATTGGTTGGAAGGCCGCAACCAATGATGCACCATTTTGGGTTCGTTAATGGTCAGCGTATCCGATTGAAAACCAACAAAACTTATGATCAATTTGTTATAATCGGGGGAATAGGGAATGCTAAAAGTTCCATCTTCCTTGGTAATGGTTCCTAGGGGGGAATCCATCCAGTACACATTGGCACCAGCTAGCCCAATATGTCTGTTTTCCGCATTGGCTTCCATGACCATCCCCTCAATCTTATCTTGAGCGGTCATGGCCAGTGGTAGCCAAAGCATTAATTTTAATATGTGTTTCATTTGATATTTTAAACATTTGTTATTGAAATAAATCAACCTTCCCGACTCATATTTCTGAGACGGGTAACTGCAAATTGTTTAAAACATCAAATCAAGAAGACTTGGTCCAAAAGATGGATATCCCGGGTTATTAAAGGAGGCGGATAACCTTTGTGCGGTACACAACGTTCCTCAAGCGAAGCCGCGGGATTAAGAAAAGTGTAGGTAAAAGCAAGCAGAAAAACTTGCTGTTCCAACTCCAAGTCCGTCAAAGTAAGTTTTAGATCATCCTGACCGGAAATGGTGAAAGATTCATCATCACAACAGTCATGGCCCTTGGTTTCATTTCCCATGGCAACCATTGCCTTTTCCATGTCGCAATCATCGGCCTCCGTAAATAGGGAAATGTCCATTACCCTACCCATGCAAAGATGCTTATCCACAGTCCATGAGACCGTGGAAAGCAATACCAACATTGCCATGCAAACCGATGCTATTTGTTGAAAAAGCACTTTCACGAGAACAAAATTACCAAATATTTTAGTTGTTCATGGATTTCTGGCCGATCCTTAACTAAATTTTAGCGAGGTCCAAGTGTAATTTTCATGTTGAAAATCGACCTAAAAGTTCAGTTTAAAATACATTTGCAAAAACTAAAATATGCTTGCCGATTTAAAACCTAAAGTAGTTTCCATATTGGACCACTCTGAGAAAACCGTGGATGAGCGTCTTGCCTCAGTTTGTGATTTACTAAGGGATTCCATCTCCTATTACGACTGGGTTGGATTTTACTTTAGAAATGGCGACAAAGAGGAGCTTAAATTGGGCCCCTATGCGGGAGAACCTACAGATCATACCATAATCCCTTTTGGCAAAGGTATTTGTGGGCAAGTGGCCGTAAGCAACCAGAACTTTGTTGTGCCCGATGTGGCCGCACAAGACAATTACATTGCCTGCAGTATTACGGTAAAGGCTGAAATTGTTGTTCCGCTGTTCTTAAACGGGGAGAATATTGGCCAAATCGATATTGATTCCAACACCCCGGACCCCTTTTCGGAGGAAGATGAACGGTTTTTGGAATTTGTGAACGAAAAAGTATCACAAATTCTTTAAAACTAGTGCCATTTTGTTGATAACACAGCTCACATTTTACTGACAAAAAAATTACTTTTGTGTGCTTAAGAAATTGATTTTTAAGACACAAAATGACTACCACCAAAAAAGCTTCAGCCGCCCTTATTTCCGTGTTTCACAAAGACGGATTGGAACCCATTGTTAGAAAACTTGACGAACTGGGAGTTGCGCTCTACTCCACAGGGGGAACCGAGAAATTTATCAAGGATTTAGGGATAAATGTGGTGCCGATAGAAGAAGTCACGGACTATCCTTCCATTTTGGGTGGACGGGTAAAAACCTTACACCCCAAGGTATTTGGGGGAATCCTGAATCGCCAGGACAACGACGGGGATGTGGCACAAATGACTGAATATGATATTCCCCAGCTGGACATTGTTATTGTTGACTTATATCCGTTTGAAAAAACAGTGGCCAGTGGAGCTTTGGAACAAGATATAATTGAAAAAATTGACATTGGAGGTATTTCCCTCATCCGTGCAGCAGCGAAAAATTACAAAGATGTGCTCTGTGTGTCTTCCATGGAGGACTATGAAGATTTCTTAAACGTGATTTCAGAAGGGAATGGTAACACATCGCTGGAAGACAGAAAGCGGTTTGCAACAAAGGCCTTTAATGTGTCTTCCCATTACGATTCGGCCATTTTCAATTATTTCAATGCAAATGGCAATGAAACCGCTTTAAAAATCAGTGAGCAAAATGGAAAAGTGCTACGCTACGGGGAGAACCCGCATCAGCAAGGGGTCTTCTTTGGAGATTTCGAGGCCATGTTCTCCAAACTTCATGGTAAGGAGCTTTCGTATAACAATTTGCTGGATGTGGATGCAGCGGTGAATTTGATGGGAGAGTTCCAAAATGATGACCCTACTTTTGCCATTCTTAAACACAACAATGCCTGTGGCCTTGCCACCCGAAGCACCATTAAACAAGCTTATGTGGACGCGCTTGCGGGAGATCCCGTTTCGGCCTTTGGGGGGATTTTGATTTCCAACGTAGAGATTGATTCAGCTACTGCAGAGGAAATACACAAGCTGTTCTGTGAAGTGGTCATAGCACCAAGCTATTCGGATGAGGCCTTGGAAATCCTGAAAGGGAAGAAAAATAGAATTATCTTGATTCAAAATGAGGTTGCACTTCCAGAAAAGTTGGTACGAACCTGCCTTAATGGCGTTTTGGTACAGGATAAGGATTTTAAGACCGATACGGCGGACGGATTGAATCCCGTTACCACCCTACAGCCATCAGCACAAGAAATTGAAGACCTTATATTCGCTTCCAAGCTCTGTAAGCACACCAAAAGCAACACTATAGTCTTGGCCAAAAACAAGCAACTTTGTGCTAGTGGAACCGGCCAGACCTCAAGGGTTGATGCCCTGAACCAAGCCATCCACAAGGCCAAGTCGTTCAATTTTGATTTGGAAGGGGCGGTAATGGCCAGTGATGCCTTCTTTCCTTTCCCGGATTGTGTGGAGATTGCCCATAAAGCAGGCATCAAAAGTGTAATCCAACCTGGAGGCTCCATTAAGGATCAATTGAGCATAGATTATTGCAATGAAAATGGACTGGCCATGGTAATGACAGGCACTCGGCATTTTAAACATTAATTTTAGTACATTAGCCGATAAAATTTACCGTTAATCCGAAAAACCAACGTTTTCTATGGGATTTTTTGATTTCATGACCGAGGAAATCGCCATTGACCTCGGTACTGCAAACACCCTCATCATACATTTGGATAAAGTAGTCGTGGACAGCCCCTCTATTGTGGCCCGTGATCGGGTTTCGGGCAAGATTATTGCCGTAGGAAGGGAAGCCAACATGATGCAGGGTAAAACCCATGAGAATATCAAGACCATTAGGCCTCTTAAAGATGGAGTAATCGCCGATTTTGATGCTTCGGAAAAGATGATCAATATGTTCATCAAAAACATTCCGGCACTAAAGAAAAAGTGGTTCCCCCCAGCTTTGCGAATGGTCATCTGCATTCCATCCGGTATTACCGAAGTGGAAATGCGGGCGGTTCGCGAATCGGCAGAACGTGTAAATGGCAAAGAAGTGTATTTGATTCATGAACCCATGGCCGCTGCCATTGGTATTGGTTTGGATATTATGCAGCCCAAAGGAAACATGATTGTGGATATAGGCGGTGGTACCACCGAAATTGCCGTAATTGCCTTGGGCGGAATTGTATGCGATAAATCGGTGAAGATTGCAGGGGATGTATTCACCAATGATATCATCTATTACATGCGCACCCAACACAACCTGTATGTAGGGGAAAGCACAGCCGAGGCCATCAAAATTGAAATCGGTTCGGCAACTGAAGACTTAAAGTCCCCTCCGGATGACAAATCCATTCAAGGAAGAGACCTGTTGACCGGAAAACCAAAACAGGTTCAAGTTTCCTACAGGGAAATTGCCAAGGCTTTGGACAAGAGTATCCTGCGCGTGGAAGATGCTGTTATGGAAACCTTGTCGCAAACACCACCAGAACTGGCAGCTGATATCTACAATACAGGGATTTACCTAGCTGGAGGTGGATCTATGCTAAGGGGTCTGGACAGAAGATTATCCCAAAAAACCGACTTACCTGTTTATATTGCAGAAGATCCTTTAAGGGCAGTGGTTCGAGGTACAGGTATTGCGCTTAAAAACCTAGAACGCTATAAAAGTATATTGATCAAGTAGCCGGAGTCCCAAACGGCAACCCATTTTGAAAGTTTGTGGACTTTCGTAACGAGACAGTTGCATGCAGCGCATCATCAATTTTATTTTAAGTTACAGAAATGCGTTTCTTTATGGCTTCCTCATGGTCATTTCACTGGTCTTGACCATACGTTCACATTCCTATCACCAATCCAGATTTTTTAACTCCTCCAAATGGGTAAGTGGTAATATCTATGGAACGGCTGCCAATATTTCGGCCTATTTTGGGTTGCGGGAGGAAAATCAGCGTTTGGTGGAAGAAAATGAGGAATTGCGACGGTTACTCTTCAACAATGCTACCCTGACCAATCCCATTTTTCCTGATTCCATTTCCACAAGCTATGAAGTAATCAGTGCCAACGTAATCAAGAATAGTTTTTCGTCCCCACGTAACTATCTCACTATAGACAAAGGAAAAAATCATGGGACTGCCACGGATATGGGCGTAATAACAACCAAGGGCATTTTGGGCATTGTTGAAAATACATCCAATAAATTCTCCACGGTTCAAAGTGTGCTCAACACCAAGTCCAACATCAACGCAAAAATCAAGAACACCAATTATTTTGGTTCCCTTACTTGGGATGTAGGCGATTATAATGTGGTACAATTGGTAGACATTCCAAGATTGGTTCCCTTAGTGGTGGGCGATACCATTGTTACAGGGGCCATGTCCAGTATTTTCCCCGAAAACATTCCTATTGGTGTCATCAAAAAGTACGATCTGGACAATTCCAGGAGTTTTTATCATATTGATGTGGAACTGTTCAACGACATGTCCAACATCAAAAATGTGTATCTGATCATCAACAAAAACAAGGAGGAAATACAGGAACTAGAAGCTAGAACACAGAATGAATAGTACCTTGTTTATTAACGGACTTCGTTTTGTTTTACTTGTGCTAACGCAAGTGCTGATTTTCAACACCCTGAATTTTCTTGGGTTCATCAATCCCTTGGTCTATGTCATTTTCTTTTATTGGTATCCCATTAAAAGCAACAGGGCCATATTTATGCTGACCGCCTTTTTGCTCGGCTTTATGATTGATTTCTTCTCTGATACCCTGGCCTTGCATTCCATTGCATCGGTTACCGTAGCCTATGTTAGGCCTGTGATCATGCGATTCTGCTTTGGTGTCAACTACGAGTTTCAGAATTTCAGTTTCAGGAATACCACCAAAATTCAGCGATTGACATTCTTGGGGCTATTGGTGTTGATCCATCAAGTGGTCTTTTTCTCATTTGAAATCATGAGTCTGTCCCATTTCCTTCTCATTTTGAAAAAGGTTTTTGCCACAGGTATTGTAACTTTGATAATATGTGCCCTCTTTAGTTCACTTTTTAGCCCACAAAGCGAATAAAATTGTGGTTGTTCCGTTGAAATAAAAGATGCAAGGGCAAATCGGGTTTTAAATGAAAAAGCTACTCTTATCTTCCATCATTGTAATCATTGGATTTACCTTCATTGGTAGACTCTCCTATTTACAACTGTTTCGCTTTTCCCCAGACCAAATTTTGGACGACCCTGCCATTAAAAAAATATACGATTATCCCGAACGGGGATATATCTACGACCGCAATGGGGAACTCATGGTAGGAAACCAGGCTGCCTATGATGTCATGGTCATCCCCAGAGAGGTAAAACCTTTGGACACCTTGGAGTTCTGCAATCTCCTGGCTATAGACAAAGCCGAATTTGTCAAAAAAATGAAGAAGGCCAGAACTTATTCCCCCCGACTTCCTTCGGTGCTCGTTCCGCAATTGTCCAAAGAAGATTATGCCCGCCTACAAGAAAAAATGAGGCACTTTGAAGGCTTCTATATCCAAAAACGTTCCCTTCGCTACTATACAACTTCTGGAGCTGCCAATGTTTTGGGTTATATCAGTGAGGTAAATGAATGGGATTTGGATCGAAATCCGTACTACGTAGCGGGTGAACTAAAGGGCCAAACCGGGGTTGAAAAACAATACGAAGAATTATTGCGGGGAAGAAAAGGGGTAAAACACATCCAAAAAGACCGATTTAATCGAGATATCGGCCCCTATAAAGGCGGAAAACTGGACACCTTGCCCGAACAAGGGAAGGAAATTAGAATCACCCTTGACAAAAAATTGCAAGAATACGGAGAGCGGTTGATGCATGGCAAACGCGGTGGAATTGTAGCCATAGAACCTAAAACCGGGGAGATTCTGGCCATGATTTCCGGACCCACTTATGACCCATCCTTATTAGTGGGCAGGCAACGCTCCAAAAATTACAGTAAGCTCCATTACGATTCCATTTCCAAACCGCTATTTGATCGTTCCATTTCGTTTGAAAAGGAACCTGGATCTCCATTCAAAACATTAAATGCGTTGGTAGCACTTCAAGAAGGTGTAATAGAACCCAGTACCAAGTTCCGATGTTATAATGGGTTTTATGTTGGAAACCAGAAAAAGGGATGCCATTGTGGAGGCGGGGTGCGCAATATGATATTGGGGATTCAGGAATCTTGCAATGCCTATTTTGCGGGAACGTTCCGAAAAATCTATGACAAGTTCCCAACTACGGACGAGGGGATGGATGTTTGGGAAAAGCACATTGAAAGTTTTGGTCTGGGGAATTATTTGGGCACGGATCTGCCAACGGGTAGACCTGGTAGGATTCCAGGAAAGGCCTTTTATGATAGATGGTACGGTGACGGCGGATGGGCTTCATCCACTATCATATCCAACAGTATAGGGCAAGGGGAAGTTGCAGCCACTCCTCTTCAATTGGCCAACATGACCGCAGCCATTTCCAATCGAGGGTATTATTACACGCCCCACATTCTGAAAAGTGTTGGTTCTTCAGGAGCGATTGATCCCAAATACACCGAACCGCATTATACCACCATAGACCGAAAACATTTTGATCCCGTTATCGAAGGTATGTCCAACGTTTACAAATACGGGACTGCCAAATGGATTCAGGTACCAGGCGTCAATATTGCAGGTAAGACCGGGACTGTGGAAAACTTTACCCGAATTAACGGCGAAAAAGTGCAGCTTACGGATAATTCGGTGTTTGTGGCCTTTGCCCCCGTGGAAAACCCCAAAATTGCCCTGGCCGTATATATTGAAAATGGGTATTATGGAGCTAGGTATGCCGGACATATTGCTTCGTTATTGATTGAAAAATATCTCAAAGGGGAAATTACCCGCAAGGATTTGGAAAAACGTATGCTCGAAAAGACCTTGGAGCACGAGTATGCCAAACCTTTAAGTGGGGAACCGTTCAAGATAAACGAGTATGTTTGGTAGAAGGGGGCTGTTTGGCAGATTGGATTGGCTTACCGTTTTTCTCTATGCACTTTTGGTTTTCATGGGTTGGGTCAACATTTACTCCACTACATTAAGTGATCCCGATCTTTCCATTTTCGATTTTTCAACCTTGTATGGCAAGCAGCTATTTTTTATGGGTCTGGCGGGTGTGGGCATTGTCTTCGTACTGTTTATAGAAACCAACTTTTTTGAACGATTCGCCTCCATCTTCTATATTGCCTCCATTGTACTCTTGTTAGGGCTTTTTGTCTTTGGTAAAACCATTGCCGGCGCAACTTCTTGGTACGATTTGGGCTTTTTTAACCTGCAACCTTCGGAATTGGCCAAAATGACAACGGCCTTGGCCTTGGCTAAATACTTGAGTGATATTCAGACCGACATCAAAAATAGAAGGCATCAACTGTATGCCTTGGTGATTATCCTTTTACCAGCACTACTGATTTTACCCCAGCCAGATCCCGGGAGTTCCCTAATTTACTTTTCGCTCTTTTTTGTGCTTTTCAGGGAAGGTTTTCCGCTTTACTATTTGGGAATTCTTCTGGTCATGGTCATTTTATTTGCCACCACCTTAATGTACGGAACCGTTTGGGTTTCCATTGGTTTGGTTATGCTCACCATCCTCATTTTTGGGTTCAAGAAAAAATCTACCAAAATTCCGATACTCCCATTTATTGGCATCATGGCAGCCGCGGTTCTGTTTTCCTTTTCTGTTCGGTTTGTCTTTGACAACGTTTTTGAACAGCGGCACCGAGACCGTTTTGCCCTTTGGCTGCGTTTGGAAAAGGATGAGCAAAAATTGGAAGAAATCCGAAAGACTATTGGCTACAATACGTACCAATCCGAAAAAGCCATTGAATCCGGTGGGTTCTTTGGAAAGGGGTTTTTGGAAGGCACCCGTACCAAGGGAGACTTTGTTCCCGAGCAGCATACGGACTATATTTTTAGCTCTGTTGGGGAAGAATGGGGGTTTTTGGGAACCGCTTCGGTAATTCTCATATTTTCCATTTTCTTTTTACGGTTAATTTATATTGCGGAGCGGCAAAAAAATGATTTTAGTCGCATGTACGGGTATGGGGTCATTTCCATTCTGCTGATTCATTATTTTATCAACATTGGGATGGTCATTGGACTTTTGCCAACCATAGGAGTTCCACTACCCTTTTTCAGTTATGGAGGTTCAGGGCTTATCTTCTTTACGATGCTGTTGTTTATTTTCCTGAAATTGGATTCCAACCGATTAAAGGACGGTATCTAAAAATCCCAGCCTGAAGCATTGATATCTGTTTCCAGTTTGTCTTGCCATTCCTTGGGTTGATTAACGAAGAAATTTATCCCCGAACGTTTTTCAAGCTCATCTATGGAAATCAGAAATTGATTCAAGGGTTTTTGGCTTTCCCTATGCGGTATGAGAAAGGCGAGGAATTCGTCCCCAGCCTTACTTTTCTTTATGACCACTTTGAAGAAGGCCTCAGGAACGTCCACATCCTCCTCCCCAATTTCTTCCAGGCCTTTTTCCAAAACTCCTCCCGTTATAACCACTAAATCTCCTCGTTTTTTACACCATTGTCTTACTTGTTGTTCCAAACGGTTCCATACCCCTGCATTAAAATCCCGATTTTGGGGACTAATGTTGCTAGTATAAAAGGTTTCATTGTAAGCATATTCGGAAAACCGTCTATCTCCAGCCGGACAAAGATGTCCGCGGTCGTAACCGGAACCTTTATAATTTCTCCAATCCGCCGATTTGGTTTTCACTTTGGGGTCTTCAATAAAATAAGGTCTTTGGCGGTCATCATGCGTAAGATGACTTCTTTGCAAAGGATAGGCCACCCACTCCGCCTGTTCATGTGGCTCGCTATAGGAAAGCATAAAATAATCATGTTGCACCACCTCATCCGTAGTGGACTGAGGCAAAAAGAGCTTATCTATTAGCGGACCATCACTGTCACTTTCAGGATTGGAATAGGTGTCTGGGGTATAAAAATTCTCAAACACCCAAAACCCCACCACACAGGTTATAAAGAGAAGCGTATAGATGGTTTTGTTTTTCATTGCCATTCCCAATTAATCAATTAGTCAAAGATTGGTATAAATTTGAAAGGAGCAAGGGTAATTTATCGTATTTATATCCCAATGCGAAACCATCAAAATTCAAACAAGCATGAAATTAATTTCAGTTCGTGAAAATCCAGAAAACTTGGAACATGTTATCTCCTATTTCCAACAGACTTGGAAAAGTGTTCCACCAGAGGTATATCAAGATTCCATTAGCAGTTGTATTGATTCCCCCAATCCATTACCACAATGGTATTTGTTGGAAAATAATGGAGAAACCATAGGTTGCGCTGGACTAATCAGCAATGATTTTATCAGTAGAATGGACTTATACCCTTGGATATGTGCATTGTTCATTGAGGAGAAACATAGGGGAAAGGGCTACCCCACAATGCTGATTGAAAAAGCAAAAGAAGATGCACGCAAAGGGGGCTTCCAGCACATTTATCTCTGCACGGAACATATTGGATATTATGAAAAACATGGATTTCATTATGTGGGTCAAGGGTATCATCCTTGGGAGGAGGAATCCAGAATCTATGGCCTTCAGCTGTAGCTTTGCCAAGTAACCCACAGAAATAAAAAAACCGACTTCAAGAAGTCGGTTTTCATATCGTTAGAATTGTTTTCTATCCTTTTACACTGGCCAATTTTCGCTCACTACTTTTGATATTGTTCAACTGTAGGTCCCGAAGTACATTAATGGCCTCCTCTACATAAATATCCCTAGCCAAGTCCTTGTGCCAACGATTTCTTTTTTCACGCAATACGGAGTCTTGGGTAAACAATTCCGTTTCGTATTTCAAAGATTCAAATGTGAGTTTGGAATCATATTCCCTAAGGCTCTTGAAATGGTCCGAACGCTTCTTGGCTTCACCTTCCTTAACCTTGTAAACATCATAATTCAAGGAAACGATGATTTCGTCCTGTTGCTCTTTCAGCCATTTGGCATTTTCCTCGATCAACTTGATCTGTGGATTTTCAGCCATTCGTTTTTTACTATTGGCCACTGCAGTTTCAAAATCGATATAACCATCCCAGATTTCATAATCGGCAGGAGATATCTTATCCCAGCCTAATGGATTTTCCTGATCTCTCTCTCCTAGATCGATATAGCTGTAACGGTCTGGAACCACAATATCACTTTTCACCCCTTCCAATTGGGTAGAACCTCCATTGATTCTGTAGAATTTCTGTGTAGTAAGTTTTATGGCACCTAAATCTCCGTGCTCATTGCTACGAACAATATTATCCAAAGGAATCACATTTTGCACGGTTCCCTTACCAAACGTCTGCTTGCTTCCAATTACAACCGCACGCTTATAATCCTGCATGGCCGCTGCCAAAATCTCTGATGCGGATGCGGACAACTCATTCACCAAGATAACCAATGGGCCATCCCATTGAATGCGCTCATCCTTATCTTCATGTACTTCTTTTCTTTGTCCTGAAGACCTTACTTGCACAATAGGACCATCCTTGATAAAAAGTCCCGCCATTTCCACAACGGTCTTAAGGGAACCTCCACCATTATCCCTAAGGTCAAGCACAATACCTTCAACCCCAGCTTCCCGAAGTCTATCTACCTCTTTGGCAACATCCGTTGCGGCGTTTCTTTCGGTATAGTCCTCAAAATCCACATAGAACTTGGGCAGATTGATCAATCCATATTTGTGATCTTCTCTTTTAACGGTAGCAGATTTAGCATATGATTCTTCCAAGAGCACCACATCCCTTGTTACTGAAACTACTTCAATAGTTCCATCCACACGTCTAACGGTCAGGTCAACAACAGTGCCTTTAGGCCCTTTGATCAATTTGATGGCATCGTCCAAACGCATTCCCACAATATCAATGGGTTCTTCGCCATCTTGGCCCACTTTAAGGATTTCATCTCCAACTTCGAGGCTTTGATCTCTCCAAACGGGTCCACCTGAAATGATTTCCATGATTCTGGCACCTTCGGGCTTCTTTTGCAACCGGGCACCTATTCCTTCAAACTTTCCAGACATTCCAATATCAAACTTCTCTTTGTCATCAGGAGCAAAATAGAAAGTGTGCGGGTCAAATTCATCTACAATGGTGTTGATGTACTGTACAAACCAGTCTTTACGTTCCAAGTCATCGATAAAATCAAAAAACTCGTCCAAGGTATTTTTTGTGTTTTCCCTGGCATCAGCCTCCAATTCATCCCTATTTACTGCAGAAGTAATGCTGCTATAGGTCAATAGATTGGCATTGTTTACCTGCTCCCCGGCATCGGTGATTCCGTTTTCGACCTTTCCGTCAAAAACTGCCAAGGTGTTGTACTTCAATTGCTTTCTCCAGCGTTCCTTCAACTGCTTTCTGTTGGCAGCGTAATCCTGATCTTTGTAATCAATATTGATGGTTTCCTCAATGGAATAATCAAAGGGCTGGGACAATACCTCCTTGTAAATATCCTTTGCTTCCCCCATACGCTTCATCAAACGTTGGTATACAATGTTGAAGAAAGTGATGTCGGTATTTTTAATTTCGTCATCAATTTGAAATCTATACTTTTCGAACTCCCGAATATCGCTTGCCAAAAAGTAGCGCTTTGTTGGATCTAGAATATCTACAAAGTCATCAAAAACATTGGACGAAAAACTATCATTTAGGTTTTTGGGCTCATAATGGCCCCTTTCCAAGACGTAGGTAATTAAATCCAACAACAATTTGTCCTTGTCGTCGTTTTCAAAAGATTTGCTTGTAAAACTACAGGAGGCTACTGCCACAAGAATTACCAAAAGAGCTAAGGTGAAATTCTTTTTCATAAAAAGGTTGTTTAATTGGGAACGAAACTAGTTGGCTAACCAACCATAAAATCATCACTTCATCCTCCGTTTCTACTTGTATGAATTCCCTAAGATACTGAAAAAACCGTGCCAGTCTGGTCAAGTCCGTTTAATTTTTTGTTAAACACCTAGAGCTTCATATCCTAATGAAAAACGTATTTTTACCTTATTAATTATATAAAATGGATAAACCGCTCATCCTGGTCACAAATGATGATGGAATTACTGCCCCCGGGCTTCGATCATTGATCAGTGTTATGAAGGAAATAGGAGAGGTTGTGGTGGTTGCCCCAGATAGCCCCCAATCCGGCATGGGACATGCCATTACCATTGATAGCACCTTATATTCCAAACAGGTCATCATTGACCAAAAAGAAGGCGCTCCCTTGGAGTACAGTTGTAGTGGAACCCCTGCAGATTGCGTGAAATTGGCCCTCCAAGAATTGCTGGACAGAAAACCAGATATTTGTGTTAGCGGTATCAATCACGGTTCCAATGCGTCCATCAATGTTATTTATTCGGGAACCATGAGTGCTGCCATTGAGGCAGGCATTGAAGGGATTCCAGCCATTGGTTTTTCACTCTGCGATTATTCCTGGGAAGCGAATTTTGAATACACCAGCAAGTCCGTCAAAAAAATTGTGACCGAGGCATTGCTTCATGGAATTCCCAAGGGTACCGTACTTAATGTGAATTTTCCTAAAACCGATAAAGAACCCAATGGCATCAAGGTGTGCAGACAGGCCAGGGCCAATTGGAAAGAACAGTTTGACAAACGTACAAGCCCCACTGGCAAGGATTATTATTGGCTTTCCGGGGAATTTGAGCTTTTGGACAAGGGACAAGACACTGATGAGTGGGCACTTTCGCAGGGCTACGTTTCCGTGGTTCCTACACAGTTTGACCTTACCGCCCACCATGCCATTCCACAAGTAAACAATTGGAGTTTAAATGAATAGCAGAAAAGAAGTTTTGATCGGGTTTGTTGTGGGTATTATTGCCAATACCTTTGGAACCCTGGGATACATTTTGATTTTTTCCGACCTTGGAATTGCTGAAACCTTTGAAGCCGCTATTTCCCAAGGACATATGGGCAGTTTGCTTGCATTGGGCGCTATTTTGAATTTGGTGGCCTTTTTTGGGTTTTTGCGACTTAAGAGGGATCATAGGGCCAGGGGTGTTATGGTGGCAACCCTACTTACAGCCCTGCTCATCATGTACTTTAAATTTTTCAAATGATCTTGACCCTTGAAAATGAATTTTTAGGATGAAGTACTACATCATTGCAGGGGAAGCATCTGGAGACCTACATGGTTCAAATTTGATCAAGGCCATTAGGCAAAAGGATGCCAGTGCCCAGATCAGATGCTGGGGCGGTGATTTGATGGAACAAGCGGGCGGCACATTGGCCAAGCACTACAAAGACATGGCTTTTATGGGGTTTTTAGAGGTTATCAAGAACATTCCCACCATCTTCAAGAACATCTCTTTTTGCAAGGAGGATATCGGAAAATTTAATCCCGATGTCGTGGTTTTCATTGATTTTTCGGGATTTAACCTTCGCATTGCAAAATGGGCCAAGGCTAACGGTTTTAGAACCAATTACTATATCTCCCCCCAAATCTGGGCCTCGAGGGAAGGCAGAATCAAGAAAATTAAACGGGATATTGATCAAATGCACGTAATTCTCCCTTTTGAAAAGGATTTTTACGAAAAAAAACACGGCTATCCTGTTCACTTTGTAGGGCATCCCCTAATTGATGCCATTGAAAGCACAGATATTCCTGAAGAACAGGAATTTCGCTCGCAAAATTCTCTGGATTTTGATAAACCCATCATAGCCCTGCTTCCTGGGAGTAGAAAGCAAGAAATCCAAAAAATGTTGGCAATCATGCTTTCGGTGACCAAGGATTTCCCAGAGTATCAATTTGTGATCGCAGGCGCCCCCAGTTTACCACAGGATTTCTATGCCTCTTATCGAAATGAAAACAAAGTGGGGTATGTTTCCAACCAGACCTATGCCCTGTTAAAATACTCCCATGCAGCTTTGGTTACCAGTGGAACCGCCACTTTGGAAACGGCACTTTTTGGCGTTCCCCAGGTGGTTTGTTATAAAGGGAATTGGATTTCGTACCAAATTGCCAAGCGAATCATTACGTTGGATTATATTTCCCTGGTCAACCTGATCATGGACAAAGAAGTTGTCAAAGAACTGATACAAAATGATTTAACAACAGCCAACCTTAAACAGGAGCTTGGCAAGATTGTTGAAGGACAGAAACGTGAAGCTATTTTGGATGACTATCAGATGCTTCGGAAAAAACTAGGTGGAAAAGGTGCCAGTCAATTGGCGGCCCAATTAATCATTGAAAATGCTTAATTTATGGCCACAAGTCACAAACCTACTTAACATGTTACGAAACGTCCTTTGCATTCTTACCCTTTTGTTCCTGCTTGGTTGTGGGGCAAAAAAGAAGCGAACTTATAGTAAAAATAGAACTCCTACCATTACGGTCGAAGGTTCAATCGAGGAAGCTGCACCACCCAAAATCTCCAGAAAAGAAGAACGAAAAAATACCAAAGCGCAAAGTATCATTGCTACGGCGATGACCTTTTCGGGCACCCGTTACAAATTTGGGGGAACCACTCAAAAAGGCATGGATTGCTCAGGGTTGGTGTTTGTTTCACTCAAGGAAAACGATATCGAGTTTCCTAGGGTATCGTACCAGATGGCGGAACATGGAAAACGAATTAAGGTAGGCCAGGTGCAAAAAGGAGATCTTCTTTATTTTAAGACCGGCAAAAGCGGCAAACGTATCAATCATGTGGGATTGGTGGTCGATGTCAACCGAAACGAAATCAAATTTATTCACGCTACAACCTCACGTGGAGTCATAGTTTCTTCCCTTAGGGAAGGGTATTGGAACCACGCCTTTGTCAAGGCCATGAGGATATTGTAAATGCAGCAATTTAATTTTGTGTCCATTAAGTTGACACTCTGCCTAATCGTGGGCATTGTGATGGGATTTTATTGGAATATTAGACCTAATTGGGCTCTGATTCTTCTTCTCTCACTACTCCCCTTCCTCTATTTTAGTTCCAAAAAGCAGAAACGTCGTGCTTTCCCCTTTTTTGAATGCCTTACTGCAATAACCACAATAGTTCTCGGAATTTTTACGGTAACTATTTCAACGTCCAGCACATGGGAAGAAAAGTCTGAAAATCCCAAGGAAGATGTCGCAAGCTTATGGGAATTAAAGATTCAGGAAGTCCTAAAGCCGAACTCCTATTCCCAGCGATATATAACCAAGGTGCATTCGTTGGATGGGAGCAAGTCAAGAGGGAAACTGCTGCTTACACTGCCTTTGGATTCCACTGCCAAGCAGCTAAGGGTTGATGACAAGCTTGCGCTTTGGGGAAAGGCGGAAACCATCCGTCCCCCTTTAAACCCCAACAGCTTTGATTACCAAGATTATTTGGCCAAACAAGGAATCCGATATCAAATTCGAGCAGAGCCCAATCAATTTAGGATTCAGGAAAATCCCTCCTCTACGCTATACGGAATAGCCTCCCGCTTTAGGAATAGAATTATTTCCAACTTAAAACAAGAGCAATTTGGAAAGGAAGAATTAAGCGTGATCCAGGCCTTGGTACTTGGTCAGCGCGACGACATATCTGAGGACACCTACAAAAGTTACAGGGATGCTGGAGCGGTACATATTTTGGCTGTTTCTGGACTACATGTGGGCATCCTGCTCTTTTTGTTTCAATTTTTACTGTCGCCCTTGGAAAGACTCCCGAAAGGGAAAACCCTTAAGTTAATCGCGGTGGTTCTTTTTCTCTGGATGTATGCCTTTATTGCAGGATTATCACCCTCTATTGTTCGAGCGGTTACTATGTTTTCCTTTGTGGCCTATGCCATGCACCTAAACCGTCCAACCAATGCCTTTAACATCTTGGCCCTTTCCATGTTCTTTATCTTGTTGATCAAGCCTTTGTTTCTATTCCAGGTAGGATTTCAAATGAGCTATGCTGCCGTATTTGCCATTGTTTGGCTGTATCCCAAATTGCAACGGTTTTGGTCTCCAGAAAACGTTATCTTACAAAAGTCCTGGCAACTTATGTCCGTCAGTATTGCGGCCCAATTGGGTGTTCTGCCAATAAGCCTCTATTATTTTCATCAATTTCCTGCCTTATTCTTTGTTTCCAATCTGTTGGTGGTGCCCTTTCTAGGGCTGTTGCTGGGTATGGGAATTCTTGTCATCGTTCTGTCCTTGACCCACACCCTGTCCCATCAAGTGGTCGAGGCTTATAATTTTTTAATTGGAACCATGAATGCCATAGTGGAATGGGTGGGAAAACAAGAAGGATTTGTTATCAGGGATATTCCATTTGACCAAATTCAGATGGTCTTGGGGTATGTTCTTATCATTGCGTTGGTACAAACGCTATCCAAACCCAGAGTCAAAAACATTTGGTTTCTGGGCATCAGCATATTATCAATGCAGCTATGTGTTATTTGGAGCCAATGGCAATCCAATTCCGCCCAAAGCTTGATCTTGGCTCATCAAACCAAACAGAGTTTACTACTCCATCAACAGAGAGACAGCTTAAAAATCCATACGAGTGATACACTTCTCCAACCTATGTGGATTGACAATTTCAAAATTGCAGAGCGCATTGCATCCTCCAAAGTTCATGCATTAAAAAACAGTTATCGCCTCAACCAAAATAGAATTTTTGTGATGGACAGCTTTGGCAGCTATCCTGCAAAAAGTGGCGTTGACTATATCGTGCTCACCCAATCCCCTAAAGTACATTTGGGTCGACTCTTGGATTCTGTCCAACCCAAAGTGGTCTTGGCAGATGGTAGCAACTACAGGAGTTATGTGGAGCAATGGAAAACGACCTGTGCACAAAAAGAAATCCCCTTTCACAGTACCAGTGAAAAGGGATTTTATGTTTTCAATTTTGATAAAGATTAATGGACGTTGCCCATCAAGCGTTTCATCAAAGGGCCAAACAGCAATACCACTGCACCAGCCACTAATGCATAAATGGCTATCAATCGGAATCCATCCAAATAGACATCCAAGGTTTCGAGACCTCCCACATTGCTATCCGTACTTTCTATAGCCAATTGTTTGGAGATGAACCCAACAATCTGGAAGGCGTAAGCTGATGAAAGAAACCAAACACCCATCATAAAGGCCACAATTCGTTTAGGCGATAAATCGGTGATTTTTGATAATCCCACAGGGGACATGAAAAGTTCCCCTACAGAAATAATAAAATATAGCCAGAGCAAATAGGAAAATGGAACCATCCCATTTTCATCTGCACTACCCCCACTTAAGGACACCACATAAAAGGCCAAACCTGCCAACACCAGTCCCATTCCAAATTTGTACGGGGTTCTTGGATTGATTTTCTTTTTGGCCATATAAGTCCACATGATGGAAATAGGGATGGACAAAATCACAATAAACATGGAGTTAAGGGCATTCGTTTGACTCGCATTGATCAAGGTCAAGTCCACATTTCGAGCTGCAAACAAGGTAATCACACTGCCGTGCAGTTCATGAAAGCCCCAAAAAATGGTCATAAAGAAAGTAATCAGCAAGGCCATAAAGAGCTTTTTGCGCTCATCCACTGTTGATTTGACCATGATGGTTGCCATATATATCAGTACGACAATCCCCACCAGATAAAACAAGAGGTTTACAATATTGGTATCGGCAAAAGCTGTTCCTTCGGCTCCCAATGACTTGTAGGAGTGCAGTAAAAATGCAATCAAAGGTGCGGACAAAAAGGCCAAAATGGGAATCAAGTGTTTTTGGGGTATTCCCATCACTTTCTTTTCATAAACCTCAACACTGGGTGGTCTCCCTCCATCACCAAATACATTCTTTTTAATACCGCTCCAGAAGAAGAGCAGCCCTGTTAACATGCCTATTCCGGCAAGACCGAATCCGTAGTGCCATCCATAAGTTTCTCCAAGCCAGCCACAGAGCAAAGGGGAAACAAATCCCCCAATATTTATTCCCATATAAAATATGGTGAACCCAGAATCCTTTCGGGGATCCCCATCCTTATACAACGTTCCTACAAAGGTGGATATGTTGGGTTTAAAAAAGCCATTTCCAACAATAATCAAAGCGAGGGCCAGGAAGAAGGCTATATTATGTTCAATGGCCAACACAAAGTGCCCTAAGGCCATCAAAATTCCACCTAAAAAAATGGATGCCCGCATTCCTAGAATGGAATCTGAAATCTTACCCCCAATAACTGTGGAAGCGTAAACCAAGGAGCCATAAGAAGCATAAACTGCAGCAGCGGCATAATCCCTGGTGGACAGGGCCTCGAATATTACATTAACCATATAGAGCGTGAGCAATGCACGCATTCCATAGAAACTAAAGCGTTCCCACAGCTCAGCAAAAAACAGGTAGAATAGGCCTTGTGGGTGCCCAAAGAGCTGCTTTTCGCTAGCCGGTTTTACAACATCTGACATATATTAGATAGTTTGGTTACAAATTTTCTTTGACGAACTTGGTCATCTTACTAAAGAGATGGAGTCGGGTATTACCCCCGTAGATTCCATGATTTTTATCCGGGTAAATGGCCCATTCAAAATCCTTGTTCGCCTGCACCAAGGCCTCGATCATACGCATGGAGTTTTGCACATGCACATTGTCATCGCCTGAGCCATGGACCAAGAGGTATTTTCCCTTTAACAATTCAGGGTAGTTAAAAGGTGAGTTGTCGTCATATCCCCCAGGATTTTCGGCTGGGGTACGCATAAAGCGCTCGGTGTAAATGGTGTCGTAGAATCGCCATGAAGTAACCGGTGCAACTGCAATGGCCATTTCAAAAACATCATTCCCTTTCAGCAAGCAGTTGGTACTCATGTGACCTCCATAGCTCCAACCCCAGATACCGGTACGGTTTTCATCAATGTATGGGCGTTCACTCAGTTTCTTGGCCACCGCTATCTGATCCTCGGTCTCATATTTTACCAGATTCATATAGGTGACTTTTTTAAAGTCGCGCCCTTTTAATCCGGTTCCCCTGCCATCCACACAAGCCACAATATAGCCTTCGGATGCCAACATTTCGTGCCAGTAGTCGTTACTTCCCAACCATCTATTGGCAACTTGCTGGGATCCGGGACCACTATATTGGAACATCAAGAGTGGGTACTTTTTATTGGGATCAAAATCGGCGGGTTTGATCATCCACATGTTCAGATCATTTCCGTTGATACCAATAGTCGAAAACTCCTTTGGACTCAGTTCATAACCTTCCAACTTTTGGTCAAGAGCGTTATTGTCCTTGATCGTTTTAAGCAGTTTCCCATCCGATGCTTGGTGCAATGTAAATTGATATGGAGTGGTGGCACTGGAATACGTATTGATATAATAGGTGAAGTTAGTACTAAAGGCCGCTCCATTGGTGCCTTCTTTGGCACTCAACGCCTTCTTTTTCTTTCCGTTCGACCCAATACTGTACACCCCTCGATTTATAGAACCATTTTCCGAGGATTGGTAGTAAATTCGCTTTCGTTTTTCATCATACCCGTAATAGGCCGTTACCTCCCAAGGGCCCTGGGTCACTTGGTTTTTTAACTTCCCGTCTTTTCCGTATAAATAGATATGGTTATAACCATCTTTCTCGCTCGTCCAGATAAAACTGTCATCCGGTAAAAAGGTAAGATCATCCGTGATATCCACATAAGCTGCATCTTTTTCTTCCAACAAAAGACCAACCGAGTTATTCGTCGCGTTTACCGTATACATCTTCAAATCGTTCTGATGTCTATTGAGGGTCTGGACACTCAACTCATCGGGATTGTTTTTCCATTTGATCCTTGGAATGTAATAGGCGTCGCCCAAATCCACATTGGAGGTATTTCCTGAGGCAGCATCATACATGTGAAGACTTACCGTGGCATTTTCCTCTCCTGCTTTAGGATATTTGAATTCATATTGAAACGGATACAGATTCTGTCCAAAAACATCCATTGAAAAATGTGGAACATTGGTCTCATCAAATCGAAGGAAGGCAATCTGGCTCCCATTACTATTCCATGCAAAAGCCCTTACAAAGGCAAACTCTTCCTCATAAACCCAATCGGTAACGCCATTGATAATGGTTCCCTTACTCCCATCCGAAGTAATTTGCTTGGTGGATTTGGAAGTTAGGTCAAACACATAAATATTATTGTTGTAGACATAGGCCACAGCTGACCCATCTGGAGATAGCAAAGGCTCCTGAATTTTTTGATCGGAAATCTTGGTGATGCTTTTTGCTCCTACGTCATATACATAATAGATGCCCAGACGTGAATGTCTAAAAATGGGCTCTATTTCCGTGGCCAATAAAACTTTGGACTCATCCTTACTAAAGGTATAGGAACTGAAAAAGGGAACATCACCAGAGGAGGCTACAATGGTTTCCACCTTTTCTGAGGTTTCATAATTGTATTTATCCAAACTACTGGATCTTGGGGATCTGTTGAAGTTAAGAACCGTATAGTCCGTTCCATTTTTCATGGAGCGGAGCGCATCCATATATTCTGTTCTAAAGGATCCTTGCCAGATATCTTCAAGGGTTATTTTCTTTTTTTGGGCTTGCGAAAATGTTAAAAATCCGAGGGTAAAAATGTAAATTAGGAATTTGTTTCCCATGAATACTGATAATTGATTACAAACCGTCAAGTTTACTAATATTTTATCAATTAATAAACTATGTGTTTACACTTAACACCGGAAATCTTTCCGATTTGATCCAATTCCTAGCCTAAAATCGGATTATCCTTATATTTGAATCCTTTAACCAAGCACCATGAATACTCCTGTTGAAGGATTTTCCAAACTTTCCAAAAGCGAAAAAATCGACTGGATCGCGGAACAGTACACTAATGACCCCATCGCTGCAAAAGCACTGTTGGAACAATACTGGAACGAAGACCCCAAGGTTCAAAAGGTGCATGATGAATTTATCGAAAATACCTTATCCAACTATTACCTTCCATTTGCCGTGGCTCCCAATTTTTTGCTCAATGGAAACTTCTACGCCATTCCCATGGTCATTGAGGAAAGTTCGGTGGTCGCAGCAGCGAGCAATGCCGCTAAGTTTTGGTTGAGCCGTGGTGGTTTTACATCCGAAATTATCGGTACTGAAAAAGTGGGTCAGGTCCATTTTATGTTTCATGGCGACACGGAGAAACTACCATCATTTTTTGCACAGCTTAAACCCAAGCTGATCAGCGGTGTTTCCGCAATCACCAAAAACATGGAAAAGCGCGGCGGTGGGATAAACGATATTGAACTCCGAAGTCTGGACGACAAGCTTAAGGGATACCATCAACTGCACTGCACTTTTGAGACCCTGGATGCCATGGGTGCCAATTTCATCAACTCCTGCTTGGAGCAGTTTGCCAAGACCTTAAAATCCGAAGCCAAAACGTATGCTGCATTTACCCCCGAGGAAGCAGAAGTGGAAGTGGTCATGAGCATCCTTTCCAATTATGTTCCCCAATGTTTGGTAAAAGCAGAGGTAAGCTGTCCCGTATCCGACTTGGATCAAGCTGGGATTTCTGGGCAAGAATTTGCCCAAAAAATAGTTCGTGCCGTGGAGATTGCCAAGGTGGAACCGCACAGGGCAGTTACGCACAACAAGGGCATCATGAACGGAGTGGACGCAGTGGTTCTGGCCACTGGAAACGACTTTAGGGCCATAGAAGCTGGAGTACATGCCTATGCAGCCAAAGACGGACATTATTCCAGTTTGACGCATGCCAAAATTGAAGATGGTATCTTTTCATTCTGGATTGAATTGCCTTTGGCTTTGGGCACCGTGGGCGGGCTTACTTCGCTTCATCCCATGGTTAAACTAGCCTTGGAAATTCTTGGCGAACCTTCTGCCCAGGAACTGATGCAGGTGGTCGCGGTAGCTGGACTGGCCCAAAATTTTGCCGCGTTGCGATCCTTGGTCACCACGGGGATACAAAAAGGGCATATGAAAATGCACTTGATGAACATGCTTAACCAAATGGGCGCCACAGAAAGTGAAAAACAACAGCTTGTTCAGTATTTTAAGGACCATACAGTTACCAATGCAGCCGTTAAGGAAGCCTTGGAAAAGATCCAGTCGCAATAATGCAACAAGAATTTTATAGCAATGGAAAACTGTTGCTCTCCGGGGAGTATGCTATTCTAGACGGAGCTGTTGGACTTGCCGTGCCCACTAAGTTTGGACAATCGCTTACGATTGTTCCATCCAACAGTCCTTCTTTAGAATGGAAGAGTTTCGATATCGATAAACAGCTTTGGTTTGAAGCCGAATTTGAGGTTCCAAATCTTAAGCTAAGGACAACTTCAGATGAAAAAATGGCCAATCGATTGTCGGAAATCCTTACCGTTGCAAAATCCTTAAATCCAAATTTTTTGGCTGATGGCCAAGGCTGGAGTTTGGAAACCTTCTTGAGCTTTCCAAGAGATTGGGGGCTCGGCACCTCCTCCACCTTAATCAACAATATAGCCCAATGGGCCATGGTGGATGCCCACGACTTATTGCATAGCACTTTTGGAGGCAGTGGCTACGATATTGCATGTGCACAGCACAACTCCCCTTTGTTATACCATCTTAAAGACAACCACCCCAGCGTTCAAGAAGTTCGGTTTGATCCTCCCTTTAAAGAAAATCTTTTTTTCGTCTATCTCAATGAAAAACAAAACAGTAGGGATGCCATTGCCAACTATCGTTCGCTTGAATTTGACAAGGCTCAATTGGCGCATGATTTGACCCATATTACCAAAAACATGGTGACTTGCGGTACCCTTGCGGAGTTTGAGGCGCTGATGGATTTGCATGAACAAACCTTGTCGGAAGTACTAAAAGTACCCACAGTCAAAAACAGATTGTTCCCCGATTATTCTAAATCCATCAAAAGTCTGGGTGCCTGGGGCGGTGATTTTGTTTTGGTTACAGGTGGCCAGGAAGATCAACTGTACTTTAAGAACAAAGATTTCCGTACAGTGCTTCCGTATTCAGAGATGGTGCTCTAAGTAGTTCACCTTTCCAATTGGGAGTCCAATTCCAACGTACCTCCGAACCGTTTAAAAAAGGCAAATACCTTTCAAAAAACCTCATCCGTAAACTGAAATAGGGCATTCGTCAATTTGGGCAGTATAAACATCATGGATTTTCAGAATTTTCCATTGAAACTTAAATGGTAAAAATTCAGATTCTATGGTACCTTCTTGGGATTTTACTTTTTTATTCTTCCTATTTCAAGTACTACTGATCATAATTATATCGCTATGGAAAAGGAAGAAAAATCGAAAAGAGCAGAAAATGGCATTGCTTTTTGTGGTGCTGCTGTCCTATAATGCCTTTCTGACCTACTACGGTTGGGGCAGTTCCAAAGAGGAGTTTTATATTGTGATGAGCTACGTGCAGTTTGTTCCCTTGCTTTTGCTCACCATTACTTTTTATATAAGGCCCTGGCGGGTTGGATCCATAAATCAAAGGACGCCACAGCACCTATGGTCTTTGGGGGGAAATCACAAATATGAAAAAACAGGGCTTTCCAAGGCCTTTTCCCATGAACTAAAGAACAAACTGGAACATCTGATGTTGACCCAAAAACCCTATTTAAATCAGGAATTAAGGTTGGATGATATTGCCAAATTATTGGATATTTCCCGTCATCATGCCTCACAAGTAATCAATGAGAATTTTGGTCTAAATTTTTATGAATATGTCAATAGGTTTAGAATTGAAGAAGCCAAAAGGAAGCTAATGGCCCAAACGGAACATACTGCTCCCTCTATTTCTGAGGTGGCATATCAATGCGGATTTAACAACCGGGTTTCCTTTTACAAAGCTTTCAGAAAAATTACCCATTCCACGCCTTCAGAATTTATGGGCAAGGTGGCTTAGCAAGTCATCAACTACCATCTCCCGAATTACCATACCATCTTTAGGAAGATCAAGCAAATCAATCCATACGCTGTAAATCCAACCCGCTCCATCTACCTCTTTAACCTATCCCGATGTATCCTCATTTAGCTGAATTTTTGATTCAGGGATCAGCCTGTAAATCTCGTTCGGCAATTGTGTAAAGGTTTTTAAGGGTTAACAAAGTCCGTGTTTTCAATTCGTTTTTTTGCTCGGCAATCTTCGAAAAACAGGAGCCAAAACTTTTCTTCCCCATTTATTTCCATGAGGATTATTTGAATTAGCTGACAAATACAAAGTTGAACTCCTGTTTGACCGGTTGCATTGAACTAACTCTTAATTATTTTTTATGAAATCTAAAACTCTATGGATGTTGCTGGTGTTTTTGGTCGGTATGATCACGACCACACTGGCACAGGAAAAAACCGTGACAGGAACAGTTACGGACCAACTTGGATTACCTCTCCCAGGTGTCAACATTGTCGTTACTGGAACGGGCACAGGTACCCAATCCGATTTTGATGGTAATTACGCTATCACTGCCAGCGAAGGTCAAACCTTGGTATTCTCCTATTTGGGTCAAAAAGATGTGAGCGTTGCTGTGGGAGCAAGCAACACCATCATTGTCCAAATGGAAGAGGATGCCGAAGCTCTTCAGGAAGTTGTGGTAGTGGGCGCCTTTGGTATTAAAAAACAAGCACGTTCCTTAGGTTACGCGGCTACAAAAGTTAGCGCCGAGGATTTAACGGAAGTTGTAAACACAAATCCGCTGGAATCACTTTCAGGATCAGTTCCAGGTGTTGATATTTCAGCGCCAGCTCAACCAGGTGCATCTGCTAAGGTAATCTCCCGTGGTTTTGGGTCTATTACAGGAAGTAACACCCCTCTCTATGTAATAAACGGTTCTCCTGTTCTTGATAGGGCCAACGGTTCTATTATAACCACAAGTTCCTTTGATGTAGGTTCCGGAGTTGTGGATTTGGACCCCAACAATATTGAAAGCATCAACTTTCTCAAAGGTGCCGCCGCTACCGCTCTTTATGGATCGCGTGCTGCCAATGGTGCTATCATTATTACAACCAAAACAGGTAAAGGCAGGATTAAAGTTGATGTAAGTTCCTCGATCGACTTTAATGAAGTTGGCAAATTGGTGGATAAACAACAACAATTTGGCACGGGTTGGTCTGGACATTCATATTCCAATGTCTCCGGGGAAGGTCCCTTTGCCGCGAGTAATGAAAATGGCTCGTGGGGGGCTCCATTTGATGGGGAAATAAGAGCTTGGAGTCGTATTGTGGACAATACCCAGTTAATCAAACCTTACGTTCCATTGGAAGATAATGTAAGGGAGTTCTTTGACATAGGACACACCTACACCAACTCCATAACCATAAGTGGCGGTGACGAAAATGCCAATCTGGCCTTCACTTACTCTCGGGTGGATTCAGATGGGATATTCCCAACAGATTCAGACTCTTTTAAAAAGGGCAACTTTGGACTGAACACCGGTTTAAAAGTAGATAAGTTGGCTATTAAGGCCAGTGCCAACTTCACCAACAAGGATCAATGGGCCATACCTTCCGGTCAAGGTGATGACGCCGCATTTGGTAAGTCATTAATGCAGGAAATAATTCAAATGCCCAACGACATTAGCATTGTTGATATGGAAGATCAATCCAACATTTTCAACACGCCTAGTTATTTCTATACTCCATATGCTGCCAATCCCTATGTTTCTTTAGAAAGTAACAAAGTGCGGTCTTTAAAGAATCGCTTCTTTGGAAATGTAAATCTTAACTATGAACTCCATGATAACTTCAACCTAATTTTCCAAATAGGCGGGGATGTAGACAATGAATACATAAAGCGAACAGGAGCAATAATTTCCTATATCGAAGGTGCTCCTCAAAATCTGGCAGGTTCTAATGAAGTTGTAGGTGCAGTAGGTGAATATAAATATTCAAATAAGGAGCTGGATACCTATCTGAACTTAAATTTCAACAAGGATCTTACTGAAGATTTGAACTTGAACGTTCTTGCAGGTTTTAACTATAATCAACGGAGCGGAGATGCCCTTTCAGTTGTGGTAACCGATTTGGACTTGCCTAATTTTTATGAGTTGAGCAATTCAGCATCAACCCCATCCCTTGGACAAAACAATTATCTCCGAAGGGTATTTGGGCTATATGGTAGTGCAGAATTAGGTTTCATGAATCGCTATTTTTTAACTCTCACAGCACGGAACGACAATTCGTCCACGCTACCCATAGAAAACAACTCCTATTTTTACCCCTCAGCCTCCTTGGCTGCAGTAGTCGTTGATACGAATTCAAGTTTTGTTAAACTCAGAGGTGGATATGCGCGAATTGGCAACGATACCGGGCTCTATCAAGTATATTCCACCGCAGGGCAAGCTGTAAACGCAGGGTATTTTGGTTCCATAGAATATCCTTTCGCAGGATTGAACAGTTACGAGGTTTTTGGTAGAATAGAAAACCAAAATCTTAAGCCTGAAATTACCGATGAACTGGAGTTTGGACTAGAAACCCAATTCTTTAATAATCGACTGGGCTTGGACGTCTCCGTGTATCAGCGTGACACCAAAGATCTTATTGTTAATTTGGATGTTCCTCGTTCCACGGGTTACAGTCAGATTACCGGAAATTTTGTGGATCTTCAGAACAAGGGTGTAGAACTGGCATTTAACGCCAAGCCCATCCGTACCAAAGATTTTGAATGGAGCTTAACCTATACTTTCGCTAAAAATGAAAGTGAAGTCACAAAAGTTCACGGAGAGCAGGAATTTGATGAGAATGGTGATGAGGTTAAAAAGAAGATTTCAATATATTCCGCGTATGACATCAACTTTTATGCTCAAGAAGGACAACCCTTAGGTGTATTCTATGGCCCTGCTCCTGAAACCACAGATGATGGTGAACTTATTGCCGATCCAAACACAGGATACTATACCTATGATGGAGACGAGCATTTCCTTGGAACCTCACAGCGTGATTTTATCATGGGACTTCAGAATTCATTTGAATACAAAGGGTTTAGGTTATCCGCAAATTGGGATTGGAAACAGGGTGGCAAGATGTACTCCTACACCAAAAGGTTGAGTTATTTTGTTGGGAACGGACAGGAAACCACCTATAATGATCGAAATCCGTTCATTCTTCCCAATTCCGTAGTAGCCGTTACCGATGAACAAGGCAATGTAACAGGTTATGAAGAAAACACCACCTATGTGGATTATGAAGATGTGACCGCCTTTTATAATGCAAGTCAAAATCAGGCTATACAAAGCGAGCATATCATTGATAAAACTTTCATCAGATTGCGCTCAGCTGCACTAACCTATAGTTTCCCTTCCAAGTTTGTTCAATCTGTTGGGCTAACTGGAATGTCCCTATCGCTCTATGGTAAAAACCTCTTTTTGTGGACTCCAAGTGATAATACCTACGTTGATCCCGAAACTACTTCTTACGGTAGGGGTATTCGAAGTGAATTTGGGGAGTTCGCCACCAACCCAGCCCAACGTGCCTACGGGGCCCGCGTTAAATTCTCATTTTAAAAACAAATCCATGAAAAAAACATATTTCATTTATACTCTTTTACTGTTCACCGGAATTGTAAGTTTAATTTCCTGTGACCATGATCTGGATGTAAACGTTGACCCTGACCTATTAACCCCTGAACAAATACCCATGGCAGCTGAGCTGCCCACTGCGCAAACAGGAATTGCTGCGGCAGCAGGAACATATTTTGCCATTCCTGGGGGCTTTTGGAGCCAATTTTGGACCCAGAGTGCGGTAGCCAATCAATACCGTATTTATGATAACTACTCAGTTACCAATTCGAGTACCTTGTTTAATGATGGTTGGTCTCAAATCTATGATGCACTAACCGATATCAGAAACATTAAAGCAAATGCAGATACAGAAGCCAATTGGAATTACTATTTGATCGCCTCTACCTTAGAAGCCTATGCATTTCAGTTGCTGATTGACTTCTACGGTTCGGTGCCCTATACTGATGCCAATAACACGGCAATTCTAGCGCCAACTTTCCAGTCTGCAGAAGAAGTTTATGACCTAATGGTCGCCGACTTAAAACAGGCACTTTCTAAAAATTTGGCCGATTCTCCTTTGGACAATGTCCCAGGAGAAACAGATCTTCTTTTTGAAGGAGATATGGAAAAATGGACTCAATTTGCCAACACTTTATTGCTGCGTCTGTATTTAAGACAAACCAATGCACGCCCAACAGTTGCGTCTTCCGGAGTTACGGAATTGATCAATTCTGGAGCCAGTTTCTTGGAAGAATCCGCAGCAATTACCCAATTTGTGGATGAGGCCAGCAGAAGCAATCCCCTATATGAAAATGAAAAAAGACAGCTTAATGTGGGTACCAATTTAAGAGCAAGTAACACCATGGGGTCTTTTTTAGAGACCGCCACGGATCCAAGATTGGCGGAATTCTATGACGGTAATACATTCCAATTGCAAGGCGATTTTGATGATGGTTCTGGAGATGCCTCTGTGGTTGTACTCCATGCTACTGACCCCTTCTACTTCATTTCTGAGGCTGAAAGCAAGTTCCTCCAAGCTGAGGCCTACGAAAGATATTCCGAAGGAACTGAAGCACAGGACTTTTATGAAGAAGGTGTCTTGGCCGCATTTGCTCAGTTTGGTTTGGACGGTAACGATATGCTGGCCACAAATTATGCCTACCCCAACAGCAACGATGAAGAGGTAAATATCAAAGCCATTATTACCCAAAAATGGATTTCTCTCTATCCAGGTAGCGGATTTGAGGCCTTTATTGAACATAATCGGACCGGATATCCCCAAATAAGTCCTGTAGCTGGTGATGACAATAATTACGTCCCCGGAGAATTCACCTACTCCGTAGAAGGAACTACAGGAGGGCTTTTCCCAAAGCGATTCCTTTTTCCATTGGATGAAGCCCAACGTAACCCAAATACTCCTGCCCAAATTCCTTTGACGGAAGAAGTATGGTATGCTAATTAAAAAAGAAAAGAAGATGAAAAATAGATTATCAATTATTATGGCAATAGCAGGACTGTTATTTTCTTGCTCATCGGATATGGAAACTGGTAATGTCTCCAGACTTACTTTTTTCCCAATAATTACCATGAATGGGGACGCGGAGTTACTTGTCCCTTTTGATTCAACCTTTGAAGATCCAGGAGCCACAGCCGACGCCGGTGGAAGCTCCGTTGAAGTCGTAACTTCCGCCAGTGGGACTTATCAGGGAGCGGATGGTGTAGATACTTCAGTTCCCGACAACTATTTAGTAACCTATTCAGCTCAAAACGATGATGGTTTTGATGGAACTGCCATTCGAAATGTTTGGGTTGCAAATACCGGGGATTTGGTCAACAGTATAGAAGGACTCTATTTGGCTAACGTACAAAGAGCACCAGATTTTGACTTCCTTCCCCAATATACGGATATGAACTATGTCCTGATTTGGCAAACAGATGATGGAACAGATACCTATGAAATTTCACATGCCCTCGGGGGTTATTATGATTTTGGTCGTGGTTATGGCCCAGGTTATGCTGCGCGAGGTGCTGTGATAACAGCAAATGACATACCATCTAACGATTTCACAGTTGGTCAAGCTGTCTTTCCAATTTGGGGAAACACCGTTGACATTACAGATTTTCAAGTTGACTCAGAAAATAAGGAAATAACATTCACAGGAACAGGAAATTTCGGCAATGGTGTATTCCATGTACAGCTAACTCAAGTTCAATTTTGATTTTAAAAAAATGAAAAACATATATAAAAGTAAAATTCTAAAGGCCTTGTTTATATTTTCAGTAGGGGTTTTGGCTTTGTCCTGCGACAAACATGAGGATTATGTACCCGGCAAATCAAATCTATCCGAAATGACAGGAGATTGGTACATAAAGTTTTTAGTAGATGATGAGGATATCTACGGTTTGGGATATCAACTGATTACCACAGCCAACAGCGCAGATGAGTCCTCCCTTTGGATTGACGATCATTCGCACACTTGGTCATTTAAGGTAAAAAGCTCGGTTGACATGGAAGCTATGACATTTTCAGGGTCAGATTTAGAGAGTAATGTTGACGATTATGAGGTTAATGTCAATATTACCAAAGGCACTATCCTGAAAGATGCTGTGGAGTCAACAGGCGGAAATGTCGTAGACAGCATATACTTTGAAGCCGAATTTTCAGATGACCCGGGTACAATTTACCAATTCGCCGGTTATAAGCGAACCGGTTTGGCAGAAGATGAACATTAAAGTGTAGCGAGGAAGCCATTTTTGATGAGGGCTTTCCCAGAAGAGGTTGTTCAAATGGACAACCTCTTTTTTTGTGCCGTCCAGAGTATCTATCAAAACAACTTGAGTTGAAATAAGATACTAGTTATCCGCTAACATTCAACCGCTTAAAATTTTATGTCAGGTCGAGCGCAGTCGAGACCTACTTAAAATTCGAGTCATATCGACTTCTCGACTGCGCTCGAAGTGACATCAGTTATTTTTATTGGAATTCCCGATCAACAAGCTGTGGATGTAGGTTGAACACAGTTAAATTATGTTTAATGGCGAACCCATGAATAAAACGAAACAAAAAGCCTCCCATAAAGGGAGGCTTTTTTATGCTGTATTATTTGCTTACCTACTAATAAAAAGTAGCGCGTTTGTCCTCAATATCGGCACCATCTTTAAGTGCGTTGTACACCGCTCCGTTTACCCTATTGGCTGCATTGGTGCGTAATGTTTTGGCATAAGTGCTAAAGTTATCCACGTTGGGAGCTTCTTCTTTCTTCGTCACTTGGATCATAAATACTCCTGTTTCTCCTTTAATAAGACCTGAGGTTGCACCTTGGTCCAAGGCAAAGGCAGTACCCACCACCAATGGCTCCCTTCCGGCTCCAGGTAGGGTCGGCGACTTCATGGTCAATGCTGAGGCATTGGACTTGGCTATGTTGCTCGCCGAAGCAAAGGCATCCAAATCCATATTGGAATGTGCGGAGATGATTTGCTCCGCCTTACGCTCTTTTCTGATAAGCGGTAAAGCTGTGGCAGAAGCATCCTCTGGAGTCATTAATCCTTCCTTGTATTTCTTGGTTACCTGGACTACGGCATAACCGTTGTTGATGTTGAAACGTCTAATGTCTCCCACCTTGGTATCATCGTTAAAAGCCCACTGAACAATTCCCCGTTGGGCGGAAAGTCCAGGTAGGTTTTCATCCAATTCCTTGATTTTGTTAACCGGTCTAACTACATAGCTGCTTTCTGTAGCAATATCGCTAAAGGCTTCGGGCTCGGCATCAATGGCCGCCATTTCAAATTTGGTGGCATCGGTGAACAAGGTGTTTATGGTTTCCTCAGACGGAGCTACCTCACGGGAAAGGGTCGCAACCTGGAGCAAATCTTGCTTGTCATCAATCTTAATGATGTGGAATCCAAATGGTGTTTCCACCATTCCAATTTCATCCAAGTCGTGCTCAAAAAGAAAGTTTCTATAATTTTCGGCCAACCCAAGATCAGTTTGTCTGAAGTACCCAATATCACCTGAACGCTGAACCGCTGTTGGGTCATCTGAATGTTCCCTGGCAAGCGCTGCAAAATTAGCATCCGCCTTTTGGGCTTCCACCAACATTTTCTTGGCTTCTTCCTCTGCTTCCTCCTTAGTTCTTGTGATATCTGCCCCAGCTCTTTCAGCACCTTCATAGGCGTAAAGAATGTGGCTGGACTTTACGGCTCCTTCGGCCTTCTTGTCCAACACTTTGGTCACCCTAAAGAAATCACCATCACGATATGGCCCGTACACCTCGCCAATGGACAATCCCATTAAAGTGTCGGCTGCAATGGATGGCAATTCACTTTTGGTTTTGAAAATGCTATCGTATTTGGTATCGGAATTTCTATCCAAGAAAGCTGCAATGTCATCTGTATTGGAAAATTGCTTTTCTACATAGGTGGTATCTGCAGCGTTGGTCACCTTGTCCTCAATTAAATTGGTGATATCCTCTTTCACCTGATTCTCATCTCCCAAGGAAGGCTTTTCCTCAAAATAAACAAAGCGGATATCCCTGGCTTTTTCTTGTTTGAATTGATCCTGATGGTTGTTGATGTACGTTTGGATATCATCCTTTGTGACTTGGATGGTACTATCGGCAATAGCAGTATAAGGTACACGTACGTACTGGATGTCCACCTTCTCGTTGGCCATTTTGTAATCAAACTCCCCCTCGGCAAGTGTGGCTCCCACACCTCCTTTGATCAAGTTAAAATATAAACGTTCTTTGGCGGATTGAATGATACGTGCCTCATCCTGCAACCAAGCATCGTAACGCAAGGGATCATTTACACTCCAGTTGGCAACGGCACTTCGGAATACTTCGGCATTGAAAATCCCATTCTCATCCTGGAATTCTGGGATTTGGGCATAACCGGATGTCCTAACGAACTCAATGATCTGATCGCTCTCCACATCAATTCCAAGATCCTTGAACTGCTGATCCAAAATGGTGCTTCTTACTTGCTGCTCGTACACCTGGTTCACCAATTGTGTATTGGAAAAAGTAGGGCCAAAACGTCTTGAAGCAGACTCTACTTCTTTTCTAAAGTCGTCAATGGAAATACTCTCCCCATTAATCTCAGCCACCGCGGAGCCTACTTTGGCACCCCCTGCAAAATCATTGCTGGTAAAGACTCCTGATATTACAAAGGCGAACAGGGCCATACCGATAATCAAAATCAGCACAGTTGTTCGTTTCCTAATATTCTCTAATATTGCCATTTTACTGCTTGTTTTCTGCGAACTCCCCTAAGCTTTTTCCAATTGGTTAAAAAATTGCTGTTTGGGCACCATATTTTGTCTTTTTCTTCTTCCGTAGCGCCGCTATGCAATGCTAAAAAAACTTCATCTGGTACCAAAACCCCTAATTTTCACTTCAATCCAAAAAGTTTAGGTGAATTCAGTATTTTCAGTGGGCGAAAATACCATTTTCTTTTCAAATAGGAAAGCTTAAAAAAGCTTGGAAATTGTTAATCTTCAGGGAAAACCTGTAGGTTGACCAAATCGATCTTGGTATTGGACACTTCCAATATCTTGAATGAGAAATTATCGATTTTCACCTCCGAATCTTGTTCCGGAATCTCTCCCGTTCCATTCATGATGAGTCCACCCAATGTTTCGTACTCCTCACTTACGGGAAGTTCCAGTTTATAGTTTTCGTTGATGTAGTCCACCTCCAGCCGGGCAGAGAACTTGTAAACGTTCTCGCTAAGCTGTTCTTCATGCAAGTCTGTACTATCATGCTCATCCTCAATCTCGCCAAACAGTTCCTCAATAATGTCCTCCACCGTCATAATCCCTGATGTGCCCCCATATTCGTCCAAAACGACGGCCATACTCTTCCTTTTTTTGGTGAGTACATTGAGGATATCCTGAATCAACATGGTTTCCGGGACAAATTCCACGGGAAGCAAGATACTTTTGATGGTTTTGGGCTTTTTGAAGAGTTCATAGGAATGTATATACCCTATAATCTCATCTATGCTTTCTTTATAGACCAGAATTTTGGAATATCCCGTTTCCGAAAACAGTTTGGCCAGATTCTTTGGAGTCTCATCCAACTCCACCGCCATAATTTCGGTTCTGGGAACCATGGCCTCCCTTGCCTTTACATTGGAAAATTCCAGTGCTTTCTGAAAAATCTGGATTTCTGAATCCACTTCATCTTCTTCCTCCACCGTTTCCATTTGTTCGGTAATGTAATCCCCAAGTTCCAATTTGGTAAAAGTCAGTTGTACCTCGTCCCCATCGGTTTTGAAAAAGACCCGTAATATGAAATCCGACACTTTGATCACAAACCAGGAAATAAAAGAGAACAGTACATAAAAGAAATATGCGGGAATGGCAAAGAACTTCAATAAAGTGTTGGAATAGATCTGAAAGAGCACCTTGGGTAGAAACTCTGCGGTGATCAATATGATGAAAGTGGAAATAATGGTTTGGGAAAGCAGGCTAAAGTCCGTCAACAAAGCATTCAGAAACCCACTTGTTGTGGGCAACAGGGTTTGAAACCATTCCATAAGCCTATCGCCCATAAAAAGCCCGTAGACCACCAAGGCAATATTGTTACCAATGAGCATGGTGGCAATAAATTTGGATGGCTTATCGGTTAGCCAGGTAAGTACCTTGGCAAAAAAACCTTCCTGTTTTTTCTCAATTTCAATATGGATCCGGTTGGCGGAAACAAACGCGATTTCCATTCCGGAAAAAAAAGCCGAAAACAGTAAAGACAATACTATTATGATCAGCGAAGGGTCCAAACAATATTACTGTTGGTTATCTTGTTTTCGTTGCTCAAAGCGTTTGCGGTACTTTCTCCTAAAAAGAAACATGGCAATGGAAACCACCGCGAAAAAAATAAATATATAGGTCTCTTTGGGCTCCACGCTCCACAAGGTGGCCACCTTGTAAATGGAAACAATGGCAACGGCCAAATACAGGTATTCGGTATATCTTAAAATCTTAATCATCCAGTTCTTTTTCTTTTATAGTCATTAGACCAAAGGTCTTATGGGCCTTAAAATAACTTCGGTTTCTATTGAAATCCATTCCTTCCCCGTTCATTATGGAACCGTCCTCAGGATTAGTGAAAGTGAACTCCTCCTCTGTAAATATCCAATTGTTGGATCGGTCAAAAAACATTTGTGGGGCCTCCAATTTCTTCCCATCATGACTTTCCAGAACCACATTGCCCTGTAAGTCAATCAGGTTGGTTTGGGTATACACAATTCCATAATCGGCGGTAATAACACTCTTCTGATTGTTATCGTCAAAAAAGTCAACTTGAAGCCCATTAGGAAAGGTACGAAATTTAAAAACTTGGTTATCGAAGTCCTCATAAACAGGACTTGTCAGAATAGCAATGACCCGCGAGCTATCTTGATCTTGGGTTCCCATTTCTTTGGGAGTCTCTGTATAGGTGAGGGTCAGATTTTGCGCGATTCCTTGCGGATAAATTGGTTTTACGGCTTCTTCCCCAACCCTTTCATAGTTGTCCCCACAGGACATAAAAAGGATTGCCACGGTAAAAACCGTGGCAAAACACTTTAAAATATTTCTTGATTTTCGAATCACACTATAGATTAGGCACTCTTACGCTACCTCCAACCCAGCAACTGAAACTAACTGTTTTACCAGCCATTCCAGAGCTAAATATCATCTCTTTGGTGGGAGCCCGTTCCGTATAACTAGCAGCCGATTTACCAGCACGTCTGCTCAAAGATGGATCCACACGTCCAGCTTTTCTAGCCATTTCTGCAGCTCTCCAATAGATTGCTCTTTTCTCAAAAGGAGTACTACCACAAGCATTTGCACTGGTTGCATACAAATTGGCAATCAACAAATACGCCTTCCCATTAGCTGGGTTGGCATTGATTGCTTTCTGGGCGTAGTTCCTTGCCTGGGATTTGCTACTTCTTCTAACCGTAGTGGCAATCTTATAAAGGATATTGGATTTTCGATATGGGTCCGTCTCCAATTCCACAGCCTTGTTAAAGTCATCAATAGCTCCTTTGTTATCCCCAGCTTTTTGCTTCAACACACCACCATACATATAGGCATCTGCAGAAGGATCCAATGCCAATTGGGCCTCAAATAATTTTCTGAACATGGGATCGTCCGTACATTCTTTGGAGAACATTCTACCAACGGCACGTTTTACCCAGTTTACATCGCCCTTCTTGGCGTCATAATTCTTTTCGTAAAGGGGAATCAAATTTTCGCAATTTGCCAAATCCCCTAATTTGGTATCGATACTGGAAGCAATTTGACCGTATGACTTGGAATTGGTCTCATATACTTTTTTACGGCGCTTTTCTTTGGAAGTCAATGCCGTACCTGCATCTTCTTTTTCCAACAATTTGCTCAAAGCATCCGTCAATTTTTTGTTTTCGGCCTCAACCTTTTCAGTTACATCATCGTAATTGTCAAACACCTCTTGAAGTTCTTTGGAACCTGCTTTGTGCAAGTCAACCAAAGTAGAGAAGTATAGATAAAGGGCTTTTGGGTTTTTGAAGTTTTTTCGGTCTTCTTTAAACGCTTTGTCCAACATGTCGTACAACTGCGTATCGGAGGCCATTTTATTGTCGTAAGACAACAGGGCTTTATCAATAGCCACACCAGCTTTGCTAAACTTGGTTGGGAAATATTTAAGGCTATTGTCATATAGGGACATCAAATCTTGGATATACCCATCCTTGTCTGCCCCAGAAGAATTCTTGATTTTATGGGAAAGTATTTTTTCGCCGTAGGAGAAATTGGCCTTGTTGATGTCAGGGCAACTTTCATACACCATTTTCCATGGTTCGTATGCGGCATCATAATTTTTAACCTTAGCGTGCTCTGCGTAAATGGAAAGATTGGTCATGCACTCTGGATTCTGTGCTTGAGCCATACTTAATCCCATCGACATAAGTACCGCTATCATCGTTAAGTAGTGTTTCTTCGTCATCTTACTAATTTTAAAGTGGTTAATGTACAAATTTTCATGAAAAAAATATCTTAAAGGAGCAGATATCATAGGTATTTTGCAGATATCAAAATAAAATCCCCATCAATTTATTTTTCTTTTAAGGAACCATTTGTCATTTAAGGACAGACCAACGTTGACTTTAAAGTAGCCCTCTTCAATCAGGTTCGCATCTGTTGTGCCCCGTTTTCCAAGCTCAAATCCTAAGTTGACATTGGAGAAACTATTGCCCAACGGTAACCCAAATCCAAAATTTATGCCAAAATCATTGATCTCTTGCCCATTAACTTCCAAGCCGCTGACTTCATAACGAACACCTGCCCTATAGGTTATTCTTTTATGGTACCCTCCAAGAGCCCTATAATCCGGCACCCAATATCCACCCAGTGCAAAACTACTTGCATCCAAGTACGATACATTTTCTATCCCAAGAAAGTCATTCTTGAAATCACTAAACTGCTGAAAACTGTATTCCCCTCCAATAAACCATTTCTTATTCTCTCCAAAACCTAGACCCAAGGTAGTTTTGGTAGGTATTTTCAATTCCGTGTTTTTAAGATTGTTTTCATGCAAATTCACATCGATTACCTCAATTTCCTGACCATTGACCAAGGAGAACGAACCCAACCTGGCCGAATTCTCCGAGGCAAGGTTGCCCTGGGTATTGACCAAAACAGAAGTGTACAGGGTATACTTGTTCTTAATGGTAGGGGTATAAGTGGCCGCATAGTTGAAATCCAATCCGTTGATCCGAGATTCCCTTCGGTCCAAAGTCCCAAACTGAACCCCTTCCACACTTTGGATACGTTGATATTCCAAGGTTCCAAAATTGAAATTTCCCGTGACCCCAATACTCAGGTTTTTAATGGGTTCAAATCCAATGGAGAAGAATATTCGGTTTAGTCCGCCGTCTCCAGTGAATACATTGGTAACAGCCTGACCATCATTGTTGGTAGTTTCATCGGTAAGCTCATAACCCACAGAAGACAATGGCATAATTCCAAATCCTGCCCCTACTTTATTTCCAATAGGGAAACCAATGGCCAAATAATCCAAATTGGTGACGTTGGCATTCTGCTTTTCCTGACTGTCCTTTAGGGTGAACCTGCTACGGGAAATCCCTGCAGTATAAGTGGTAAGCCTTAACTTGGAATAAGCAGCTGGATTGTTAAGGTTCAAGTGGATACTATCCGCATACAAACTAATTCTCCCCATCATTTGGTTTTCCACAGAACCACTGTTCCTAAGGTCCCCAATACCAAAATAAGAGTAAGGTGATATGGTGGCGTTTTGCGCAAAAATGCCGTGTGCAGCTACGCAAAATAATGCAATCAAAAATTTCTTAACCATCTAGCGTTTGTTGTATTCCAGCAAGTAGTTTAGCCCCTCCAAGAGAAATTTAGAATTCGCAAATATGGTATTTTTTAGCCGTTTAGCAAAAAAATGGAAGTCGCCTCCTGTTAAAATAACTGTTAAATCTTGAAAGCGAGATCGGTACTGGTCAATTACTCCATCAATTTCTTGTGAAATCCCATTGATTACACCGCTGTGCATGCTGGTTTCGGTTGAGTTGCCAATAAAGTCCAGAATTTCGTTTGGTTCCAACAACGGAAGTGCCGCTGTTTGGTTGTTCATGGCCCTATATCGCATTCGTATTCCAGGAGAAATGGCACCTCCAACATACTCTCCAGAGTCATTGATCATGTCATAGGTAATGCAGGTTCCCGCATCCACGACCAGGGTGTTCTTCCTGGGATTTTTATAGAAGGCCGCCGTGGCCAAGGCCACACGATCCATTCCAAGGGTATGCGGTGTGGCATAGCTATTTTTAAAAGGTACTTTAGAATCATGGGACAGCACGTGTACCTTGCAAAAAAGGGAAAGCAAATCGGATTCTTTATGCTCCAGTTCCCCTACGGAAGATATTAACGCTTGGTTAATCTTGGGAAATTGCTCGAAGAGTTCTTTTACTTTGGACAGGAACAGTTTTGATTCGGAAGCTTGGTCGAACAAGAGTGTGCGATTTTCAAAAACGGCATACTTTATAAGGGTGTTACCAATGTCGATGACCAAGTTCATATTGCAAAGATGAAAAATTGAAAAAAAACACCTGCCTTTTTTCCCCTTTTTGTTTGTATATCCTAATTTTGAAATTATATTTGCACCCGCCTTTGCAAAAGGCTTGGAGGGTACCTTAGCTCAGTTGGTAGAGCAACGGACTGAAAATCCGTGTGTCCCTGGTTCGATTCCTGGAGGTACCACAAAGTGGTAGATACAGAAAGCACTCTTAGAAAAGGGTGCTTTTTTTTGTGCAACAAAATGAATCGAAGCCTGTCCTGAACGTATTGAAGGAATATCTAGAGGTACCACAACCTATTAAACACAGAAAGCACTCTTGAAAAAGGGTGCTTTTTTTGCACTTTTCGCAAATTTAATCCGTGCACTGCAATCACGGGTTCCCAGGTCATAAGTTCTGGATATTAGCGCTGTATCTGCAGAAAGATGACTTCACCATCCAAAAACTTTCCAGTCCATACATACAAATGGTTCAAAAAATACGTTGTAGGTAAACACTTACATTAATTGTAGTCTTTATTTATAATTCGTATGAATGCAACTATTATAAGGGAAACGGTAAAGGATACGTTTACCAATACTTTTAAATCGACAGCTGTACTACTGGCGACCATGTTATGGTCTTCAATCTTAATAACCTGGCTTGTATCCAGTTATGATATCCAGTCCTTGCCCATGTACCGGCTGCTGATCCTTGGCTTAACCACCCTGCTGTTGGTTTCCGGTCTTTTGGTTTTTAGGAATCTAAAAAAAACAGCAAGAGATAGTACGCATTTTGCTCAAAACAGGGCCATAATCAAAACCGCAGCAGAATGCATCTTCACTATGGATGCCAATCAGATTATACAATCCTTCAATCCTGCGGCAGAGTCCTTGTTCCAATATACCGAAGAGGAAATTAAAGGAAAGCACATTGATGTGTTGCTCTCAGACGATTTTGTCCATAATACGGAGGACACTACGGACTGCAGTAAGGGCAGCAAAAATGCCAAACTAATAGGCAAGGATCAAAAGGTATTGGCCAGAAAAAAAGACGGTACCCTGTTCAACATCAATGTTTCCATTGCTGAAATCCAGATTGGGACTGAGGTTACCCTTGCGGGCATTATGCGCGATCTATCCGAAGAGACCCGGCAACAGGAAGAAATTGAAAAAAGGACTCAAGAAATAGAAAAACAGCATTGGATAAAAACTGCTATTTCCAAAGTATATGACGTAACCAAGGGGGTTCAGGACATTGATGCACTTACAGCCATCTTGAGCGGGGTGATCAGCAAACTACTGGAAGCCTCCGTGGGGACCTTTTATCTAAACCAAGGTCTTTTTGACTGTGATTTGGACGAATTAAAACTATATGGGAGCTACGCTTTTAAAAATACCAAGGAGCTTCCCGAAACTTTAAAGTTTGGCGAAGGTTTGGTTGGTCAATGTGCCCTTGAGGGAGAGCAAATAACCATAAAGGATGTTCCAGAAGATTATATAGAGGTGAATTCGAGTTCCGGTAAGACCACCCCAAAGGAAATCACTATAATTCCAATAAAACACAACAGGGAAGTTATTGGGGTAATGGAGTTTGGGACCGTAGGTAGTTTCAGTGATGCGCAACAGGAGTTTGTGAAGGAAATCTGTTCTTCCATTGGAATCATCATCAAAGGTGTGGTTGAACGAGCCAAAACCGAGGAGCTTTCCATTGAGATCAACAATCAAATATCTGCCATCAATCGTTCCAATGCGGCCATCGAATTTGATCTTGACGGAAACATCCTTACCGCCAATTCCCTTTTTCTAGACCTTATGGGCTATAGTTTAGACGAGATAAAAGGCAAACACCATGAAATATTCGTAGAACCTGAATATGCCAAATCCAAAGAATATAAAAGGTTTTGGGAGGAACTTAAAAAAGGAGAGTTCAAACAAGGAGAATTTGAACGTTGGGGAAGGGAAAAGCACTCTGTTTGGATACAAGGGTCATACAATCCAATCTTTGATGTTGAGGGTGAGCCCTATAAAGTGCTAAAAGTTGCAGTGGACATCACCAAACAAAAAGAGCAACAAATAAAAACAGATGAACTCTCCATAGAGATCAACAATCAAATTTCCGCTATCAACCGTTCCAATGCGGCCATTGAATTTGATTTGGACGGACATGTACTTTCTGCCAACGAACTATTCCTTAATCTAATGGGATACACTTTGGATGAAATCCAGGGGAAACACCACAAAATGTTTGTGGGCAACACCTATTCCAAATCCAGTGAATACAAAGGTTTCTGGAAGGAACTGAAGCAAGGGGAGTTTAAACAAGGAGAGTTTGAACGCCGAGGAAAGGACAACAAGACCATCTGGATTCAAGGTTCTTACAATCCCATTCTAGATGTGGAGGGCCAACCCTATAAAGTCCTTAAAATAGCTGTTGATATCACGGAACAAAAAGAGATTCAGTTCGAAGTACAAAAACAAAAGGAGATTGTGGAAGCCCAAGAAGAAGAATTGCGGGTTTCCAATGAAGAACTCACCAAACAGGCCAACCAGTTGCAGGCATCGGAAGAAGAACTGCGGCAACAGCAGGAAGAATTGGAAAAAGCCAATGTGCTATTGGAGGAGAAGGCACAACAACTGGAAGAACAACATCTGTACACGGTTGAAAAAAATGCGGCTCTGGAACAGGCTCAAGCAGCCTTGGTCCTCAAATCTGAAGAACTTGAAAAAAGTGGTAGGTACAAATCGGAGTTTTTGGCCAATATGTCCCATGAGCTTAGAACGCCACTCAATAGTGTCATCATTCTCTCCAAATTGTTGCAAGACAACAAAACAGAGAATCTTACTGAAAAACAAATTGAGTTTGCCCAAATTATCAATAAATCTGGAGAAGACCTGCTTAGCTTGATCAATGAGGTATTGGATCTGGCCAAAGTGGAATCCGGTAAAATTGAGTTGGAAATTGAATCCGAAGACCTTAGAGCATATGCCGAGGAAAGTAAAAAAACCTTTGTTGCCATAGCACAGGACAAAGGGGTTGATTTTGTTTTAAACATAGACAAATCACTTCCAGAGACCTTTACAACGGATAAACAAAGGTTGAACCAGGTGGTCAAAAATTTACTGAGCAATGCCTTTAAATTCACCGAAGAAGAAGGAACTGTAACCCTAGACTTTAAAAAGAGCAAAACACTTCCAAAATTCACAAGTCCCTCCCTTTTGAAACAAGAACAGGTGTTGCAAATTTCTGTGACAGATACCGGGATTGGAATAGCGAAAGAAAAATTGGGATCGGTTTTTGAAGCATTTGTACAAGAGGACGGCACCACACAAAGAAAATACGGAGGAACCGGTCTAGGTTTAAGCATTTCCAAAGAATTAGTAAAGCTCTTAGGTGGAGAAATTTTTGTGGAAAGTGAAGTTGGAAAAGGTTCCGTTTTCACACTGTTCCTTCCCTTCGACTGTTCGGAAGTAGTTCAACAAGTAACTCCTGAGAACAAGGAACCCGAAGCACAATCAACCGAACAGGAAAACCCCAAGGTTTTGGAAATCCAAGAAGCGGATGAAAAAACCGCATCGGGGAACAAGAAAAAAGCGCTAGGAAAGAAGTTGGAAGCGGTTATTGCAGATGATCGCGAACAGTTACAAGCAGGTGACAATACCATACTGGTTGTGGAAGATGACCTCCAATTTGCCAAGGTACTTTTAGATCAAGCTAGGGAAAATGGTTTCAAAGTGGTGGTCACCGATCAAGGCGACAAGGCCCTCCAACACGTGGAGGTATACAACCCAAAGGCCATAATCCTAGATATGCAGTTGCCTGTGATGGATGGTTGGACAGTACTGAAAAAACTAAAAGCCAGCGCAGCACACGCCCACATCCCTGTACATGTCATTTCCGGTATTGACAAGACCAAACTTGGTCTGGAAATGGGAGCTGTGGAATATTTGGTGAAGCCCATTGCGCTCGATACCCTGGAGCAAACCTTTTCCCGTATTTCCGAATCCATTGCAACCAATGACGTTAAAAAAGTACTGATCATTGAAGACGATGAATTGAACAATCAAGCACTGCAGGAGATGATCAAAAGCAAACGACTGGATGCCGTTGCCGCGAAAAATGCCAAGGATGCCAGAAAGTTGTTCAAAAGTGAGCATCCCGATTTGGTCGTATTGGACCTTGGTTTACCTGATATAGATGGCATTGAACTCCTGAGTGAGCTAAAAATGCAGAAAAAAGAGGTTCCGGTCATTGTATTTACCGGTCGCGAACTGACAAAAAAAGAATTGAAGCAGATTGAGCGCCACAAGGACACATCGGTTGTGTTGAAGACCACAAAATCCTATGACCGCCTTTCTGAAGAAACCGAACTCTTTATGAATATGCTCAACGCCACCCAAACCGATTATCAAGTCTTGCCTCCCAAGGAATTTGGGTCAGAAGACATCATAAAAGGAAAAAGGATCCTGGTTGTGGATGATGACATGAGGAACATCTATGCCCTGGAAACGGTTTTGGAAGAGGCAGAGGTAGTGGTAACCGTAGCCACCAACGGCGCGGAAGCTGTGGATGAAGTAAAGAACGGCGAATTTGATGCCGTACTCATGGATATCATGATGCCCGTTATGGATGGGTACGAGGCAACCAAGAAGATTAGGGCAATGGGGCACACCAAACTTCCCATAATTGCACTGACCGCCAAAGCCATGAAAGGAGACCGGGAAAAATGTCTGGAAGCAGGGGTAAGTGATTATATGTCGAAACCCTTGGATGTGGAAAAACTAATGTCCCTATTGAGGGTTTGGCTGTATAATTAATGGAAGCGTTGTTAGAAATATCAGAAAATGAACTGGACGATTTTATACAATTGTCCGACAAGCTTTATGGCATCGATTTTTCGGGCTACGCTCTGGAGTCATTGCGCAGGCGGGTAACGCGCCTCATGCAGCTAAAATCATGCGATTCCTTTACGGCTTTCAAGTACTATCTGGCCAATCAGCAATTGAGTGATGAAGAGTTACTGAACGAAATCTCGGTAAATACCACAGAAATGTTCCGTGATTTTGAAGTGTTCAAATTCCTTAAGGACGAAGTATTCAGTGTACTGGAAACCTATCCCAGGATCAACATCTGGCACGCAGGATGCTCAACAGGCCAAGAACCCCTAAGTCTAGCCATATTGCTAAAGGAACAGCAACTACTGGGAAGAACAGTCCAGTATTGCACGGACATTAATTCCGAAGTGCTGGCCCAGGCCAAAAAGGGAATTTATGAGCTGAAGGAAATGAAGGACTATTCCGCCAATTATATCAGGGCGGGTGGAGCCTTGTCCCTGTCGGATTATTATGTCGCCAACTACGGTAAGGCAAAAATGAACAGGGAATTGGGAAAGAACATGGTATTTACCAAGCACAACCTAATCAACGGCACTTCCTTCAATCAAATGCATATGATCATGTGTCGCAATGTTTTTATCTATCTGACTACAGCGCAGCAAAACAAAGTGCTACGCCTGTTTATTGATAGTCTTGTACCTCGTGGTTATCTGATTTTGGGAGTGAAGGAGAGCGCCGTTTTTTCAACGGTTTTAAATGAACTGGAAATTGTAAATGGCAAGCTCAAGATATATAGAAAAAAAAGATAGCCATAACACCATCAAGGTGGTACTTTTTTGTGGTTCTACCGGCGCCATTGAGGTGCTGGAAAAGTTTTTAATGCATGTTAGCCAAAAAAACCTGAAAGCCGCCATCGTAGTGATTCTGCACAGAAAAACAGGCCCTCAGGATTTGCTGGTCAAGTATTTAAATCAAAAACTCAAAGTAATGGTAAAAGCAATTGAGCATGGGATTCCCTTGGAAAAGGGAGTCATTTACATTGCCCCTGCGGGATACCACTGTATGCTGGAAAAAAACATGACCTTGAGCTTGGACCTCAGCGAAAAAGTAATGTTCTCCAGACCTTCCGCAGATGTATCCCTGGAATCCTTTTCATATAACCTTAAGGATCGATTGATTGCCATAATTGTGAGTGGTGCCAATTCGGATGGTGCAGATGGCGCCAAATGCGTATCCCGTAGAAAGGGAAAAATCATTGTGCAAAATCCGACAGAGGCTTTTGCCAAAACAATGCCAAGTGCGGTTATTGATAGCTTGGACAGGGTAGACCACATTGTAACCACCAAAGAACTTTATAAAACAGCCGCCAAATACTTTTAAAAATGGACAAAGCAAAAATTCTTATTGTAGATGATCTAGTGGAAAATTTATATTCCCTGGAACAGATTATTGAAAGGGAGGACCGAGAGATTATTTCGGCCACAAGCGGAAATGAGGCTTTGAAATTGGCACGAAAGCACGAATTTGCATTGGTCATCACAGATGTTCAAATGCCAGAGATGAACGGCTTTGAGTTTGTGGAAATATTTAGGAGCAAAAAGAGCACCCAAAATGTGCCGGTCATCTTTGCCACTGCTATCAACAAAGAGAAAGAGTACGTGATCAAAGGGTATTCCGAAGGTGCGGTGGACTATCTGTACAAACCCTTAGATCCCGAGATTGTTGCGGCCAAAGTGGACATTTTTGTCACCCTCTACAATCAAAAAAGAACCTTGGAACAGCAGTATCAGGAGCTGGATACGCTGAACCAACTCAAAAATAAATTCCTGGGCATAGCGGCACATGATATTAGAAATCCCCTGGCAATTATCGAATTTTATTCCAAATCCCTTCTAAACGAATTGGAGCCTGTCCTTAAAGACCCTGCCAAAATCCAGGAACTGGAAAACATTTTCGTTTCCACCAAATTTGCCCAAAATCTGGTCAATGAATTTTTGGATGTCAGCAAAATTGAGTCGGGAAATATGGATCTTGAAGAGGAAATGGTGGATGTAGGTCATTTTCTGGAAAACAGCATCCAGTTCAACCAAGTATTTGCCAACAACAAGAAGATCAGTCTCATTGGCGATATTCAAGTCAATGGCCTTCAAACAGCTTTTGACCGCAACAAGATGAACCAAGTCTTCAATAATCTGATCACCAACGCCATCAAGTTTTCACATGAGGGTACCTCAATCCATTTGAAGGCCCATCAAAAAGATGACCATCTAGTGATTTCCCTCGAGGATGAAGGACAAGGCATTCCTAAAAACGAAATTATCACTTTGTTCGATCCCTTTGCCAAAACCTCGGTAAAGTCCACGGCTGGTGAAAAAAGTACAGGATTGGGGCTAATGATCGTCAAGAAGATTGTGGATGCCCACCAAGCAGAAATAACCGTGACCAGTAAGGTGGGGGTCGGTTCCTGCTTTACCATTGAACTCCCCATCCGCGAGTTGGGGACCTTGGAACCAATTTCCAATCAATTTGACGAGCAAGAATTACCTTCACAAGATGAACAACTAAACATTGTGGTGGTTGATGATGATATCTTGATGCGAACCCTTTCCGAAGTCGTATTCAGTAAAATTGGTGGGAACATTACCATGCTTGAAGATGGCGAGGCCTTACTTGATCAGGTAGAGGCCATAAATCCAGATTTGATCTTTACGGATATCAACATGCCTGGAATAAGCGGGTATGATCTGGCCAAGGAAATTCGGAATAAGGGCATTGAAATCCCCATTTTTGGACTAACCGGATTTATTAACGATGAAGTCCAGGCACTTTCCAAAAAGTCGGGAATTGACGGGGTCTATGAAAAGCCGCCTGTGGAAAATATGCTGAAGCACCTCATTTCACAGGTGAATGAGCAGCGAGCCTCATAAGTAGAAGTTGCCTGTTTTGGTCAATCTAGTTTTTCAGGGCCTTCGGTATCATTGGTAATCCTCCAGCGTTCATTCTGTATGGACCTATAAATGATTTCAAAATACAAGCCTTCCTCCAACAAATGGTTTAAACTGTTCCGCAAGAGCAGATAATCTTTCCTAGAGTTTTTGACCTCCACAATAGTATAGGAGGCGTTCACGGGGATTGCCATCCCTTTATCCAAAGTTGAATAAGAAACCGCCTTTATACTATCCAATTCCGGCATTCTGGTTTGTAAAAAAGAGAGCACTTCATTATCAAAATCGGCCAAGTCAAAAGACGCTCCTTTATGTTTGATGGTTACATTTTCCAAAATGGCCGGACCAACACCGTAATTTTTCAACGAAAGACTATAGTGGTCATCTGCCGAGCTGTTAGAAATTGAAAGGGACAGATAAGGTAAGATGGACAAGTAATTTTGCCGACTCATTAAATTGGTCTGATAAATGAAAATAATGAGGGTTATAAAACTAATGACCATGGCCGTGAGGCTTAGTATTCGCTCCGAATTCCATTTAAGTTTTAAGGCCATAACAAGATTGAAAATGGTTTTTGATGAGGGTTAAACCGATATTGGTCGTATTTTTATTTGGACTTTGAAAATAAGATAAAAAGTCCACCTACCTATGAACTTAAACCAAATTACCGTTCCTTCCTTGGATTTATCCAAGTCCGTTCCTTTTTATAAGACCTTGGGATTAAAATTGATTGTAGAAGCCTTGCCCCACTATGCCCGATTTGAATGTCCGGATGGAAACTCCACCTTCTCCATTCACCAGACAGAACAGTTACCTAGTGGCGATGGAATCTATGTATATTTTGAGTGCGAAGATTTGGATACCTATGTTAATGGTTTGATACAAAAAGGCATAGCATTTGACTCAAAGCCCACCGATCAACGTTGGCTTTGGAGGGAAGCCCGATTAAAAGATCCAGACGGCAATCAATTGATTCTGTTTTATGGTGGGGAAAATAGATTAAATCCTCCCTGGAGAATCAAAAAAGAAGGTTAGCACTTTTTGCGAAAGAAACCGTACGCTAAGCCCAAAAGCCTTCTTTAAACAAGATCACCAATACAAGCAGGGCTGCCAATACAAGGATTCCTACAGATCCATATATTTGGTTTTTAAGATGGTTCATGTGTTCTAAGGTTGATTTATCAATATACGGAATTTGTAGTATTATTCCTTGTTTTCTTGCTAAATTATAACACATCTGACCCTAGGAGTAAAATTTTGGTGCATTTGGCTCCCCAAGAGCATGGTATCCAGTTGTTCAAACTGGCAGCATTACAGGATATAAGTCTGTAACGGGAAAAGAGACAAAAGTTTGAAATCTTCAGTCTACTCGAAGTAAGATTTGGAAGTCAAAAAAGCTATGGGAGGATCATCATTGGGAATGGGCAACCAAAGTCTTGATTTCTTAATTAGCCAGTTGCCATTTTTGTTGATCAGTAAATGTGATTGCCTATACCTTCTTACCACCATGCTCAAATCTTCAGAATAGATTTCTTGGAGCACATCCACCCAGGCCGTAGTATTGTCAATATGGTCCACCTCAAATTTTAACCGAAGCCTGGCACTATCAAGTTCGGGGTATCTGAGGAATAGCCAGTCCCCAAAATAGGTTTTGAGCATTTCCTTTTCCCTTATGGTCCATCCAAAGGAGTTTTCCCAATCCATATCCTCGGAGTAGCAAGCCACTAGGCTACCCAGATCATGTGTTGCCAGCGCACTGTTCATCTTTTTTACAACGCTCACCACCTTGTTCTCTTGATTTTCGTGTGTTGCAACCTCACAAGAAAAACAGCAAATAGCTGTCAGAATTATTAAAAATTGCCTCATGATTTTTTGGTTCAAGTTTATTCTTGGACAGTGAATCGTCAAAAAGGTTTAGTTCGAGCATTGGGCAAACCATAGCCAGTTTAAAACTGAAGCTTTCCGTTTATCAAATAAACAAAGTGATCTTGCAGAGCGGAAAATGTTGTTTTAATTTATAAATTATTCATGTGAAAAACATCTTGGCGTTATTCCTACTCCTCTTGAACCTTGGCATCTGCCATGGCCAATCTGATTATGTGGTTTTAAATGACAAGGAGGCCCATGAAAATCTAATAGATTTGCTCATTTACTTGCCAAAATCCGCCGCTCCCACTACAATTTCAACCTCTGAAATGACAAGGGTCAATTCAATGATGAAAGACTGCATCCGGACATACAATGATGGATTAAAAAAAAGTGGTGAGAACAGGAAACACTTCAAAAAGTATAAAATATTGAACTTGCGCCACTACAAAATCCAATATGTGCCCTATGTCAACGAGAAAGGGGAAAAAGAGATTTGGATCAACGGATTCTGCGATAGCATGGGCACAGATTGGAAAAAGGAGGTAATTTTTGTGTTTGATGGCGGGAATTGCTTTTTTGAAATTCGGCTTAATCTTACAACGGGGGAATGCCATTCCATTGGAATTAGCGGTTATTCAGGTTAGTGATAAAAGTCATTAAAACTCATGCTCATACGTATTAAGTTTATCATCAATTAGCTTGAAGAAGGTTTTTACCAAATACCAAGTAAATGCGCACCTATATTTTAGCCTGGTTTCCGATGGTTCTTATTGCAATTGCCAATGGATTGTTCAGGGAGAAATTTTTGGCAAGTCGTTTAGGTGAACTCCAAGCCCACCAGGCATCTTCTGCCACAATGATTCTCTTGCTGGGTGTCTACGTTTGGGCAATTTTTAAAATGTGGCCGCCAACATCTACCATTCAAGCCATATGGATTGGATTGCTATGGTTATTGCTAACTGTGCTATTTGAGTTTTTATTTGGTCATTACATTGTAGGACATCCTTGGGAAAAACTTCTCCATGATTACAATATTTTCCAAGGACGCGTTTGGATTTTGGTCCTTGTTTGGATAGCTGTTGCACCCTACGTTATTTATCAATTACAGAGGTAGTAGCGTTCCACAAGGCTACCACCAAAACGTCAGTTCGAGTGTCCCGAATAAAATTCGGGATGTATCGAGAACCTACACAGCCTCGCCATGATCTGCTCATTTAGATCTTACCCAAAACCTTTTAGCGAACTAAAAATCTTTACTTTTAGCTTCAAAGGATACGTCATGAGGAAATTGCTATTTGTATTGGCATTTTTTAGCGTAAACGGCTTGTTTTCGCAACAATTGGAAACAGCAGAACTGGAAGAACTTGCTTCCAAATTCACAAAAGCTTCTTTTCCCATTTATAGGGATTTGCTCTCCATCCCTTCAGATGCCAATTATCCGGAAGACATTGAATTGAATGTGCAATGGTGCGAAAATGCTTTTCAAAGTAGAAACTTCACGACCACTAGGATCCAAACGGATTATGTGCCGCTTCTGCTGGCAGAACGAAAAGCAAAAGCAGCGCAAAAAACCGTCCTTATATACCTGCAGCTGGACGGCCAGCCCGTTGATAGCACAAAATGGTTTCAGGAAAGCCCTTGGGTACCAGTACTGAAGCAACAAAATGAAAAAGGCGATTGGGAACAAATCCCTTGGGAGAACATAGAGAACTACGAGGATGACTGGAGGGTATTTGCCCGCGCCGCTTCCGATGCCAAAGGACCTGTTGCCATGTTTCTCGCTGCTTTGGACGCCATTGAATCCCTAAATATTGAACCCAATTTCAATATGAAGGTGATCATGGATTTTGAGGAGGAATTAGGTTCTCCGCACCTTCCGCAAGCGGTAAAGGACAACTCGGACTTGCTACGTGCAGATATGTTGATCATTCTTGATGGGCCAGTCCATAATTCCAACAAACCCACCCTCGTGTTTGGAGCAAGGGGAATTGCACAAATGCAATTGACCACCTATGGCCCAATAGTACCGCAACATAGTGGCCATTACGGCAATTATGCACCCAATCCGGCTCTGCGGTTATCAAAGTTGCTGGCTTCCATGAAAGACGATGACGGGAGGGTTACCATTCCTGGATTTTATGACGGTGTCCATATTGATGCGGTCACGGAAAAAATACTGAAATCCGTCCCTGATGATGAGACCGAGATTAAAAACAGGCTCAAAATAGTTAAGCCTGACAAAGTTGGGCGCTATTATCAAGAGGCCATCCAATACCCATCACTCAATATTCTGGGGATGGAATCTGGATGGGTACGGGAGCAGACCCGGACCATTGTACCCAGCCATGCCATAGCCGAATTGGATATGAGGCTGGTTCAGGGATCAGACCCGCAGCGACTTATTAGATTGGTACAAAAACACATAGAAGAGCAGGGCTATTATGTTATAGGCCAGGAACCTACGGATGCGGAACGAATGAAATATGATAAAATCGCAACGTTTACCCATAAAGTGTTTTACCATTCTTTTCAAACCGATTTTAATACAGAAGTGGGCCAATGGCTCCAAAGGGCCTATAATAGAGCATATGCGGTGGACCCCATACGGATTAGGATGGGAGGTGGATCTATCCCCATTTCGCCTTTTGTAACCACCTTGGGTATTCCTGCTGTGCTTGTGACCACGGTTAATAGCGACAATAACCAACATAGCCCCAATGAAAACCTAAGATTGGGCAACTATAGGGAGGGGGTAAAAGCCATGATTGCATTTTTAACGGAAGCGCTATGACTCTTGCCTTCTGATTGGGAAGGTATTTGTTAGGGTAGCACCACAAGAAGTGCTTGCACCCAGCTTGACTGGGTAATCTTGCGGTAGCGGAGCACATTAATCGGTTTTAATTAACCTTAGATTAATTTCAGTCATCATTTCCATCATCATTTTGGTAGTTCTTTCAGCCGATGTTGAATCGACAACTTTCATTCCCATTCCCATATTCATATTTATAGTGCCATTTTTGAATATGCCTTTTTTGGAATCAAAGCTAAAATTTGAGTTACCTTTTAAATAGCAAACATACTCTTGCTTTATTTCTTCTGGAATTGTGAAGTCGGAAACATCGATTTCCGTATTTAGTTTTTCAATTCCATTATTACTATTCGTATACTCTACTCGATTATATCCTTTTACATTTAGGTTTGTGCCCATCATATTGAATGGCATAGACATTTTTAAATCAACGGAATCACCAATTTTCATTTTTTTATTTGTGATTGGGAATAATGTTCGGGCCAACATTACACCTGATTGTTGAATATCTCCATCAATATTTCCTTCCGCCGTTAAATCTTGAAACAAAACCTGATTAGGCATTTTAATTGTATCCGTCACTTCATATACTCCAAGTGAATCAGCAGTTAGGGTCATTTGCTTAATATCTGTAATAATAACATCTGCGTGTTCCTTATCCTTAATGCTTACTATCAAATTTCCTGTCATTAGCACTTTTTGAGTATCAGGAAAAAATTCGATATCGGTTGTTATTGTTTGATTGTATTGGTAAGTCAATTTATTGTAATCATTGAAATTCCATTTAATCAGTTTTTTTGATATCGCGGTTGTTGAAATTAAAAGAAGCGACAGCAACAAAATTCCAATTATTCTATCAATTCGCATTTTTGTCTTATATTATTTAAAACGTTTGAATAAAGATACTTCTAATGCTACCTCCAGTTTTTAACTGGTGGCCTATATTTATGACTAGGAAACCACGAGATGTGCTTGCATCCAGCTTTACTGGGTGATCTTGCGATAGCGGAGGGGCATTTAGCTTGTTTTGCGGCTTTTAATCATTTCTTTCCATTCATCTAGTGTGACAAATGTTTCTTCTTGTTCGTCATCAAAAAATATCCAGCCCTCTGCTTCAGAAGAGAGTAGATTCAATCTTTCAATTATTTTATCATCAAAAATTAATCTTCCATACTGCTTCAAGTGTCCATTAGCTGCTTTCCAAAGAGCAAATTCCAATCCCATCATCCATCCGGCACTGTATGCTTCCTCCGAAAGTTCACTCATAAATTCTGCTAATAATCTTTGAGTAGTAGATAAATTTTTGATCATTCTAATTTTGAACTAACAATTGCCGCTAACGTTTGTATAAAGATACTTCAATTCAAATGCTTTGGATGGTGTTCAAAAAACATCTAATTGTGGAAGGGTTGCCCACCGATTTGTTAAAACTCAACTCATTTGTCAAAAGCCAATAACTCGGAAGTAGTCATCTCAAAAGCGTCCGCGATTCTCTTTAACATGGAGATTTTCATTTCCTGTTTTCCCAACTCGTATTTCCGCAGATTTTGGGCATCAATCCCTGCTTTAAAGGCAATTTCTTCAATACTCACATCATTTTCTGTTCGCAGAGCTCTAAGGTGCTTGCCCAATTCTATACAAAAAGCCGGAATTTCCTTTTTTCGTTCACGCTTTGACATATCTCAAAGTTGCAAACAAGAAGATTTATTATCATTCATTAAACTCCAAAAACTCATTTAGATCTACATTTAAGACTTTAGCTAATTTGTAAAGATTCAAAACATTAGTCCCCATTTCCCCTCTTTCTACTCTTCCCACAAGATTGTCATGAACCTGAGCTTGAAAACCTAAATCCTGCTGGGTTAAGTTTTGACTTTTTCGGATTTGCCTAATCCGTTTCCCTAGTGTTTTCAGAAATTCCTTTTCGTCTTGGGAAAGTTTTTTTGCCATATCCCAATTTGGGGGAATCAAACAATCAAAAAAAGCACTTTAGAGTGTTTTTACTGGAATTTTTCTTACCTTGTTACCACCCCAATTCTAAAAATCCAACAATCCAACCTCCCTATACAGTTGAAAGTCGAAGGTTAAAAGTCCATAATCTGAACACTGATTTCTGACTTCTGAACCCATAACTAGAAATTCCAAAACCCAAATCCCAAAACTGTCAACTGTCAACTGTTAGCCGTTAACTAAAGACTGAGAACTGAGAACTTAAAATTCATCATTTAGCATTAAAAAATCTACTATGCAAAAGCCTATCTTGCCCACCATCCATGACTTTCTACATAAAAGTCTCCATGCTTCCCTGGAAATTACCTTTGGCACCCATACCATATTGAACAGCCTTGTCCATAGGCCGCTAAACCAAGTGTACAAACAAAACAGCCGTATTGTGATCAATAAAAGAGCCCGTAAAGGAATTCCCCAGATGGTAGTTGTAGACAATCTGATCTTCAATTTTGATTTTGGGTTTACCCCGCCCATGCAGCAGGAATTTTATCTGGGCAGCATGTTGCACCTTCCAAGTCCCTTGGATCAAGGCCACCTACATATGGATGCAGACCAGCTTACCCTTTCTTTTCGCATTCATTCCCGAAATCCCAAACACTGTGTCTTTGTTTCCCAGACGTACACCCATATCCGCCATCTGGAACGATTCTTTGAACCGTACATCATCCCGAAAGAATAGCCCTAACAATATTGTATATTTGCAGTAAACGATACAGATGAGGATCAGGGCAGAGATTACCAGCAAATATATTAACGATACGGATCGCAAAACCGCCGTGGTGGCCAACGCCTTGGCGCATCCGCTCCGTGTGGCGCTGGTACGCTATCTCAGCACCAAAAACTGTGGCGAGGGGGTGGACAATGTTACCTGTAACAAAGATCTGGTACAAATGTTCGATTATTCCCAGAGCACCATTTCCCAACACGTAAAGATTCTAAAGGAGGCTGGCCTTTTCCTAACGGAGAGCCATGAAAAGTTCACCTTTTACACCTTGAACAAACCGCTGCTGGACGAGTTTCGTGGTTTTCTAAAACTGTAATCCCAACTATTAATTTGCTGTTAAATCCCATTTTTGTTTCGGTGTTTTGGTTAAATTCGTTTATCGCTTATTAACGATTTATAACTAAAAACCTATTCCATGATTCAAAAAACGACACTCTTTTTGGCCTTGTTGGGCTTAACTCTTACCTGGGGGCAGATCGCACCCTTGGAACCTGCAAAGGCCCACTACAAAACCTTGCAAAAATTGAGCACCAAACCCAACCTGAACATGCAAAGCTGGACAAGATCAGCTTTCCAGCATCAGAATATAGCAGCGGTAGTTTGATCTATACCATGGCCGCCCCGGCCTACCTCTCGCCCGCCCAGGTGGAAACCCTTAAAAAAAGCGTACAGTACCCGGCCAACTCTTCGGATCAGACCCGAGCCGAGCTGGATTTTCTGTTGGACTGGCAGAAAAAACGAAGTCAAGCGCAGGTAGATCGCTCCGTTAATTTCCTGGCTCCCATTGGCTATTGGCCGCACATAGCGGTGCTAAAAAACCATGAACGGTATCAAAGCAATATGGAAGACCTTTTTTATGAAGGCCGAACCGTAATGGGTGAAAGTTGTAACCCGGAAAACTACCCACATACCGCCAAATTGTTGCAGGGAGTTACCAAGGACATGCGCATTATGGAGTTTACCGTTAAATACCACCTGCGTCGCGCCCGTCCTTACCATTTGGAACCTTATTTACAACCTTTGGCCCGTATGCGTACCCCATCTTTTGCCAGTGGGCACACTTTATGGGCATATATTCAAGCCTTCACCTGGAGCGAACTGATTCCGAACAAGAGAGTCGAATTTTTGGAGCTGGCCTACGAAGTAGGCGAATCGCGCGAAATCATGGGCATCCATTATCCCAGTGACGAGGAAGCTGCAAGGGTGCTGGCGCACCGTATGCTGGTGGCCATGTGGGAAAATCCAGAGTTCAGAGCAGATCTGGAGAAGGCCAAGGCCGAGTGGAAATAAAGGCTAGGGTTTATCTAAAGTAACCACCTCCAAATAATACCGCTGCGCTGCATGGTTTCCCCTTGGAACATACAGGGTGGCGGTTTCCTTTACATACTGAAGGTCGCCAAAATAGTCGCCCCCTTGATCCAAGCGCGTGGATTTTCCCTGGGCATCCAAATGCCAAAGGGCAGTACCTTCCACCGTGCTTAGGAAATAACCCCCTTGGCCGTCAGGCCACAATCCATCCATATCAACAATGGGTGGGTTTGTTTCTTTTTTACGGATGGCTTTCGTTTTTATATCGATGCTAGCCAAGTGGGTTCCCCCCACCAAAACTTCCTGATCTAGGGTATAAATGCCATTGGCCCATTGCAATTGTTCTTCGTCTTGGACCCAAGGCTTCAGGGAATCTCCTTCTACCTTGAACACGGAATGGATGAAGGAAGCAGTGACATAGACCTCACCTCGCGAATTGATGGCCACGTCATTTAATCCTGAATTTTTAATGGGTTCCGAGTAGCTTTTCACCACTTTTCCACTTGCAATTTCGATGACTTTAAGTTGGTTTACATCGGCTACCCAAAGTTGGTTGTTATGGATAGCCATTCCTGTGGGTCGGCTTAAATTGCTCACCCATTTAAGCTCCTCCAGCTCTCCATCTGTGTTAAACTTGGAGATAAAACCATCCGTTCCTGGCGCAAATTGTTGTCCGTTGGAGACATACCAGCATTCATTCCCAGCATCAAAGACCACGCTTTCGGGTTTGATCAAGCCCACATCCTCACCCCATTTTTCGGTTGGATAACTTTCGTCTTGCGCAAATCCACCAAAGACTGCACAAAAGGAACATACCATCAAAAATTGCTTTAACCTCATCCGATGAAACTTTTTGATTCGCTTTAAAATTAACATAAGCTTATAAAACCTGCATGCCAATTAACATTATTTTCGTTTATAAGCAATAAACGATTTAACTATGTCATCCAACCTAAAACTGCTGCTTGCGGCCAGCATTCCTGTACTTCTCATGGGCTGTTCCGAAACATCTGAAGGAACAAAAAAAGAACGATCCCTTTCCATTTTTGAGGAAATTACCGAAGGTAGAATCGCTACTGATGGTGGACTTTCCCGTGGGGTAGCTTGGGGCGATTATGATGGCGACGGTGATCCCGACCTTTATGTCTCCAACTCCAGTGGGCAATGGAATGCACTCTATAGAAACAATGGGAATGGAACCTTCAAAAAGATGACCGAGGGCGGATTTGACATCAAAGTGTTTTCGGAATTGGTACGACACGGCGGGAGCGCCCAAGGAGCCAATTGGGTGGACTATGACAACGATGGGGATTTGGATCTCTACGTGGTGGGCCGGGATGATGAGCCCAATTTCCTTTTCAACAACATTGACAATCTAGGCTTTACCCGAATCACCAAGCATCCCCTGACCGAGGAAGGAATCCGAGCCTCCATGGCTTGTTGGGCAGATATTGAGAGCGATGGGGACTTGGATGTTTTTATTGTGGCCTCCGGTAAAGGTCCCAACCGAGTGTATAAAAATTTAGGAGATGGGAATTTTGTGTTTATGGAAGAGCATGTGCTGTCCGAAGGAACAGGTCGCGCGCGTGCATGCGCCTGCGGGGACGCCAATGGGGATGCACTCCCAGAATTTTATATTGCGAATGCCCAAGCTGCAAACGACTACTATGTGAATCTGGGAAATTGGGAATTTCAAAAAGTAGAAAAGGGGCATTTGGTCCAGGATGTAGGCTATTCTTACGGGGTTTCTTGGGCCGACTATGATGATGATGGGGACTTGGACCTCTTTTTGGCCAATTTTGATAAAAAGAATTTTCTCTACAACAATGACGGTTCTGGAAATCTAAGTCCTGTGATGGAGGGGCCGGTTTCCCAACAAATGGGCGGGGCATCCAAGGGGCATACTTGGGGTGACTATGACAATGATGGCGATCTGGACCTTTATGTAGCCAATGGAACATATCGGCCAGAAATGTTCAATTTTTTCTATGTGAACAAAGGGGATGGAAACTTTGAACAGGATTTTAGTGGGCATTTGTTGCAACATGCGGATACATCTGCAGGGGCAGCCCATGCCGATTTTGACCGCGATGGCGACCTCGACATTTTTGTGGCCAATTGGGGCAGCAGTGACCAAGTGAACCGTTTTTATAAAAATACAACCGAAGGTAGTCATTGGGTAAGCCTGAGGCTGAAGGGAACACAAAGCAACCGATTTGGGATTGGAGCCAAGGTATCCCTGTTTTCCGATGAAAAAGTGCAATACCGCTGGATGTACCCAGTGACCGGTTATGCCAGTCAGAATGATTATGAACTGCATTTTGGATTAGGGCAGTCCACTGCTATTGATTCCCTTAAAATTGAATGGCCTTCGGGTCATACGGATGTGCATCCCAATCCAAGCATTGATACCCATTTTACGGCAACCGAGGCAGCCGCTCTAGAAGTCAAATCTTAGCGGCTATTTCCCGGATGGAGCTTACAAGATGTTCAATATGCTTTAGCTCGGTATTCGGGCTCATAAAAACCAATCTTAGGTAGCGTGTGCCTTTGAACAAGGTAGTGGTCAGATAAAATTCTCCAGCGTCCAATAGCTTTTTCCGAAGAAAAAGGGAATCAAACACCGCTCCCGTATATTGAAAACAAAGGATGTTGCTCTCCGGTTCTACGGGGCACTCAAAATCAGCAAGGCTTTGCAGGTAGTGATAAGCATCCAAAGCAAGTTGGTATTGCCGATCTATAAAATCTGCCATTCCGTCTTGCCCAATCGAGCCCAACACAAAAAACAACCGTTCGCCTAAGCCAGGTTTGGTGGTTTCAATGGTTCGGTGGAGGGTATCCAAACCAGGTTGTTCCTTATCATGAAACAAATAACTGGCATTGTCTCCCACCGGCATGGCCTGATCCAAATGTTTATGGTTCTTGACCAGCAAAGCGGCGCAAAGCGATGGCACTTGGAGCAACTTATGGGCATCCCACACTAGGGAATCGGCCCGTTCAACCCCTTTTAATTTATGCTGGTGTGTTTTGGACAAAAGCGCACTGGCACCATGGGCGCCGTCTATATGTAGCCAAAGCTTTTGCTCTTGGCAAAAATCTGCGATTTCGTCCAAGGGGTCATAAATGCCTACTGGAGTATTACAGGCATTGGCCACCAGCGCAATAGGCAAGTGCCCCATTTCCTGAATCTTTTTGAAAATGCTCGGTAAACTATCCGGAATAACCGCTCCACGCCCATCAACATCCACAAAGTGGATGGCCTTCTTGCCTATCCCCAAAATTCCAGCAGCCTTGGTCAGCGAATAATGACTTTCTGAGGGTAATAAAATAGAAAGTCCATCTGGGTTTCCTTCTTGCCAAACCTCCTGTGCCGCCAAGGTCCTTGCCATAATCAATGCGGTGAGGTTGGCAATAGACCCTCCATTGACCAATACCCCTCCACCAAAAGTTTCCTCCGCCATTCGGCTAAGTGCGGTCAAGGGAGTTGGTTTCCATCCCACCTTTTCCAACATCCAATTGACCAAAAAAACCTCCAAGGCCACCGAACTTGGGCCCATTTCATAGATAGAGGGCACATTATTGGTGAAGTTGTTGACAAAACCTCCCAAAGCCGCAGCATAATGCGGAGCAGCACATTGGTGACCCAAATAACCGGAATGATGCAACCTGGTTTGATAGCTCAGAAATGTGGACAAAAAGTCTTTTAAGCCTTGCCCTTCAAGCCCTCCTTTTTTTATACATGAAGACAAATCCAATTTTTGAATCAGCTGATCCAATGGTATTTGATTGATTACTTTGTTACTGGGTAGATCAATCTCATTGGTAAAATCTTTCAGAGCCTGTCTTACGATTTCGAAACTTGTTATGAAACGCATATATCGTTTATTACCGATTTACGATGTAAAGATAAAAAGATTAAATGAACTTCAACATATCAATAAATCATCAGAATTGATCAAATCTCACCCTTCCAGAATCGTCATTCTTTAAGGTCCATCTTCTTTCCCAACAACTTCCGGAACTTGGTTTCCACTGACAAATGAAATAATGGGTATAATTGTTTCTTGATAGGGACCTGGTGAAGGTTTCTTCAAATAGATTTAGATGTCCCAACGGATTTTCAGTGAAATCGTAATCTCCAAATTCTTCTTTCGTTATGGTGGATTCATCCTCCTCCACATCATATTCGCGGGTAACAATGCTATCCAAGTTAGAAACTGCGTTGAAATAAAAAACCACTTCTTTTTGAAGCAACATGTCGCGGGATACCAACCGCTGGATTCTGCCCAATGGATCATATTCAAAATCCAATGTGTCCTTAGTATTTAGTTCTGAATCCTCGATTATTTTCTGAATGATCTTATCCTCTTCATCCAAGATAAAGGTGCTTTTGAAAGCAGGCACCATTATTTCCGAATCCAAGCTCTTTCTTTCCACTATAATCGTGTTATCAACATGCGAGATTTCATCCACCACTTTTTCAGAAAAGGAATATTTAAACCCTACCGCAGGATCCACTTGTGCGTCATAAATTCCCCCAACTCGTCCTACAATTCTGTTTTCCGCATCATACTCTATCTGCACCTTTTTTAACAGGTCTGGAGGATTTATCCCTAAGGGATAATTCATATAATAAAGTAAATAGCCTTCTTGTTCCGTAGTATCTCCCGGCCCATCACCATTACCTGGTTCTTCCTCTCCGGACTGCCCATCAGGGTCCTGAATTTCATTAACAGCATCGGTACTGCACGAACCTAATAACATCAACAGTAAAACACTGAACACATACAAAAAGAAGGTTTTCATCTGACTAGTCCTTTAGTGGCGGCAAGAATAGCCAATTTTTAGCTTTGGAACCCAAGATTTTCGACCAAATAATGAATTGTCCTTTTTAATCCCTCAAGCTAACGGTGCTTACCACATTAATTTGACTTATACTATCCATTCAATTAAAACGCAAAATATCGTATCAAGCGAAAAGCGATTTAGATACTCTCCAAATCGCTCTTACTTTATCGACTAATAACCTACGGATTACTCCTTGTTAGTATTTATTGTCCTACTTATTTTTCCAGTTAGCGTCCGCCTTTTCAATGCGATTGGGAAGCAGTTTGAATAAAAATTTGGCTATAGGGTTTGAGAAAAGGTATTCCTTCCCCTCAATGGTCAGGCTGTGTTTTCCTCCCTTCACGTCTGTTTTTCCGGTACTGACTGCAAAAGCACAATGTCCGTTATACTCTGGTGTGTTTTGTTGTATATCTGAATGCATCCTATCCCAATTTTAGTTTATACCTTCCATTTGTTTGATAGGTCTCACCTCTATGGTTCCCTCGGCATCATGAAACATGGGATTGGCTTTGGCTATGGTAACCGCTTCGTCCAGGTTTTCGGCCAAAATATGGAAGTACCCTACTATAACTTCCTTGGATTCATTAAAAGGACCATCCTTAAAAGTCCCTTTATTCCCATGGATAATGGCACCATCCATATCCAAAGGCTGGGCGCCTTTCAACTTTTTGGACTCCATGAGCCCGCCAATATATTGTCCAATCTTTTGAACATGGGCCTGCTGCTCTTCTGGGGACAAACCCTCCAGATGGTCTCCTTTGGTTTTGATGAAAATCATAAATTCTTGCATGATCTATTTTTTTAAAACATTAAAAAATGGTTGTACACCCCATAGTCAAATGAAGAAAAGCAAAAAGGACATCGTATTCGGAAAAAAACTAACTTTTTCTGGAATACTCTATCAACTTAATGTTTATCAGGGACTTACTGTTTTCATCCAACGGTAATTTCAGGGCCTCATTTAAGATATCTATGGCTTTTTGCGGCTCCTTATTCTGAAAATGAAGCTCTGCCCTGGTTGTATAATATGGCAAGTACGTATGGAAAGTTTGGGTATCACCTATTTGGTTGAGCTGTTCCAATGCTTCCTTTGGGTGACTGGTTTTGGACAACACCACAGCACGGTTGAGTAGCACAATAGGTGATTTATCTATTTGGACAAGCATATCGTACAACTCCAAAATACCTGCCCAGTCTGTGGATTTGTAGTCCACCGCCGTGCAATGTTGGGCGGAAATGGTGGCCAGAATATGGTAAATGGAAACTTCGTTTTGTTGGGTGGCCATTTCCAAAAAATACAAGCCCTTTTTTATAAGAGCCCTGTCCCAATCGCTTCGGTCCTGATGCTCCAAATCCAAAACGTTGTCAAATTCATCCACCCTTGATTTGAACCTGGACATATTCAAACTCATCAAAGCCAATAAAGCATAAGTGTTGGACGATCTTGTATTCGGGTTGGAGGCAATAATTTCTGCCAATCGGACGGCTTCCTCACAAAGCTCATATCGGATAGGGCTATTCCCCGAAGAGGCATTATAACCCTCATTGAACAAGAGATAAATGGTCTCAAGAACGCTGGACAATCGCTTTTCAAGTGCTTTTCCAGTTGGTACTTCAAATGGGATGTTCGCCTCCTTTATGGTTTTTCGCGCCCTAACCAATCTCTTGTTGATGTTCTCCTCATGGGTCAAGAACGCCTTGGCTATTTCAGGAATACTGAATCCGCACAGGGTTTTAAGGGTGAGGGCCACTTGGGAGTCCGATGAGATGGATGGGTGGCAACAGGTAAAAATCATGCGTAACTGGTCATCCGCAACTTCTTTATCCGTAAAAATATGTTCCAAAGCCGGCTTTAACGTCCATTCGGATTGCAGTCGTTGGGAGATATCTGAGGCGTATTTCCGCTTATACTTTTCACGGTTCAGGACATTTACCGCTTTGTATTTGGCCACCTTGTAAATCCAGCCCACAGGATTTTCCGGGACTCCGTTGTAGTTCCATTGATTCAGGGCTTCCAACATGGCTTCCTGCACTACGTCCTCTGCAAGTTGGATATGGGATGTACCAAAGGTTTTGGTCAACACAGAGACAAGTTTACCGTACTCATGTCTGAACAGATGATCAATTTGGTCGGATATGTTTTTCTCGGCTGTGGACATGTTTTGGTTAGGGCAGATCCAGTTAATGTTTAAAGCTAGTTCCTACCGGTAAATTATAAAAATCCACAAGATGGGTAGCTTCAATTTGTTTTAAGTTTATTGTTTATCCGTTCAACCGCCATTCGGGTTTGTTCCCTGTCGTAGTTAACAAGTCCGATGGAATAGGAGTGGGCATTTGTAGACAATTCCAATGTTCCCTTTCCTCTTTTCCAGTGACCAACACCATGCCCAGTTATAAGGTCTATCACCATTGTAAGTATTCCAGTAATCCAAGGGACATTGCCTTTGATAAACTCCACCTTTTTTATTTCCGTGTAGCTCGTCTTTTTGATTAAAACTGAGCCAGATTTTCTAACTTCCAAGTCATGTTCAGTAAACACGACCTCAACCCTTGGAGAACTTTGTAAAATTAGGATTTCTTGTTTCACAGTTGATTGATTATATTTTCAATACTTCGTCATTTCATTCTTCAGAAAGATTCCGATAAACTTTCCTCATAACTGCTGTTTTGGCTTCATCTTTGGCAACGGAATTTGTAGTAAACATCATCACTCCTGTGGACTCCCCTGCCAGTCCACCCAAAAGAACGGTTTCAAATTCCTCTTTGGAGATAATACCTGGGTCATCATGCGCTTGAACAATAGGCCATACTTTGGGATAAGCTCCCTTCTCAATGTTCAATCGGTTGCTGAACCAGCTAATATTTTCTTCCACCCAATTGGGGTCTCGATGCATTCTTCCATGGTAAACCATGGGAGAAAACACATCAATAGTTTCCCTTAACAAATCATAATCCAACCCCAGATTTCGGCGCCTGGCACCATTATATTCTTCATCATCCCAGGGGCAGTGGTAAAGCCCCAAGAGTGCATTGGGATTGGCTTCCTTAACGATTTTCTTCATTTCCACGGCCCAATCGTGAATGACTTTGCACCTCCAATTGCGCCATTCCTTATCATGTTGGGTTAAAATCCATTGTGCCTTTTCGGAGGTTGTTCCTTCAGGTATTTGCAGGCCAGTGTATGATGAAAATTCATTGAGGCAGTGGTCATTAAAACAGGTTTCGGGCAAAATGGGTTCGGGGTCTTCAAATTGCGCGTGCCAATGCACATAGTCCATCCAAATTCCATCAAGGTCAAAATTGGATAGCAAATCCCTTAGCTGATTAAAGCGATATTCCCGAAAACCGGGCTCGGTAGGACACACGCCCATAAACCAGGTAGCCGCCTCAACTTTTTCACCCTTTTCATTGATGGCCCAAGCGTCGGGGTGGCTTTCCACATAATTTTTCCCATTTAAAGTGGCAAACTCCGCATATACCTTTGCCCCTTCGGATTTGGCTCTTTCCACCATGGCTTGATCAATGGCGCCACTATGGACAAAAATGGCATTGACCCCAAGCTCATTTAACTTATATCCTTTGTCCCAAAGGGGTTTGGGATTCCCATAAACACCTCTCACCTCAACAGTTTTGGTAGGTTTTTGAGGGCATGACAACGCAAAGATCAGTCCAGTAGCAACAAGCACAATAAGTTTAAAAGACAACTTTACCATCACAAATCCAATTGGTCCATTTTTTCCTTTTCATAGCGACTATCCTCTGCGGGATATCTCAATCGGTCTTCGTATTTGCCCGATTGTTTGGCCAAAGACCAGATCAAACTTTCACCAGCAAAATCTGGACTTGGTATTCGCCCATAAACGGGGTCTTCAAATGCCATGTACGAGTTCACAACCTTCCAACCTTTGGCCTTAAAGGCCTCAATCAAATCCCCAAGAAAGAGAGCCGATGTCAGGTTATGGTGAAGCAACAATGTATGCTTAATATGCCTTCCATTCATTTCAAAGGACAGCTTTTCGTAATACTCGGCCCGCTCTAGGATGTGCTGTACATAAAAGTCGCGAAAAGCGTCAAGCTGTGTATTTGAAACTCCATTGCTCTTGATTTTTTTGATCAAACGGCTGTTGACATACCAATCCGACGCATCAATGGTGACATACCCATTTCGATAGCCGTTTTGGGCAAGGATATTTCTAATGCTGTCCACCTTATCGGGGTTCTGACCTTCCTTCAGATATGGAAATCGGAACAACTTGGAACTGTTCCCAAATTTTGAAATAACAGAATCTGTGCGTAGCAATTGATCAGTAAACATTTGGGCCGTATTGGCATCCGCATTAAAGTTGGGATGGGAAAAGGTGTGATTGGCAATTTGATGTTCCTTATCGTCCCAGCTTTTGAGAAGGAACTGGCCTTTTTCATCCAATTTGTTCTGTCCCGTGACAAAAAAAGTGGCCCTGAGACCCTCCTTTTCCAGATGGGACAGCAGCATCTGGTTCCATTCCTTAAACGGATACCCCGCCAAATCCGCGGTAATTCCATCATCAAAAGTGAAACTAACCATGGGTTGGTTGCCATTTTCAATAGTTTCTTCAACAATTGCAGTTTTTCCAGATGATTGATTTTTACACCCGAACGAGAGGAGAGTTACCAAACAAAGGGCGATGGAGGTCAATTTCATGATGGGATTGATTAATACCTAGCTTGTTATAAAGATACGCCAATTTGCAAGCCTAAAATCTTGAAGCTGCCGAGCAATAAAAACCTTATCTTAACCTCCGAATACTTCCTAATGAAAAACACCCTTGTTATCCTATCCCTCTTGCTATTATCAGCAAGCTGCAACCAGAAGAAACCGATACGTAAAGAGATGGTCACCCAGTATTACCAGGCTTTTGAGGAAGGCAATTACCAAAAAATTAAAGCATTGATCAATGACACCCTCACTATAACATCTGGGGATTATGTAACCCCTTATACCCATGAAAGTTTCTATGAATTTTTTAAATGGGATTCTATATTTAAAACCTCCTATGACATAGTTCAATTGGATGAAGTGGACAATAAAGTCATAGTCAACGTTGCTTCGGAATCCGTGCGTTATAAGTTTTTAAAGAACAATCCCCTGACCTGTCAGTTCAATATCTCTTTTGATTCCGGAAAAATCTCAAAAATTGAATCTGGGGAATGCGCAGGAGCCGATTGGGGAATTTGGCAAAAAGAGCGGGATTCCTTGGTCAGTTGGATCCAGAAAAATCACCCTAAACTGGATGGGTTTATCCATGACATGACCATGGACGGAGCCATCAATTATGTTAAGGCCATAGAACTATATGTAGCTGAACCCTAAAAATGTCTTTTAAAATCCATCACACCTCCAAGTACTCTTACAATTAAAATTCCCGTTGCAGTTTCCTTGTAGAAAATCATATGCGACTCAAAGCGAAATCTTTTTAACCCAACTTGATTCCCTAGAAAAAAGGTCAAACCTAATTTGGGATTGGATGCCAGCAATATAAAGGTTTCAATGAGTCCATCTCGATATTTACGCGCCTGACCCATCCCGAATTTATAAATGGTGTATTCTGCTATTGAAGCAATATCCAATTCCGCGGCTTTGGTCAATCGAAATTCAGGAATTCTTTTTGGCATGACGCTCCTCTGCTTCCTTCCAAATTTCCTCAACCGTTTTATCACTCACACCACTATCCAAACCCGTTTGAATTGCTGCCCGTAACTCCTCCAACTTTTGCTGATTGGCTTGATCTCTGCGAACCAGATCCCGTAGGTATTCACTATCGTTGGTATAGTCTCCTTTCTCAATCTGCTGTTTGATCCACAAATCTTGTTGATGCGTAAAGGTGATGGATTTTCTAACTGTAGCCATATCGTTTAATGTAATACTATTGGTGCAATATAGCGTATTATTGATGCATTTGCAACTATACCTATCACAGAAAGCCATCTTAGAAAGCCAGATGACATAGTCATTATGGGGTGGCGGCATTCCCTAATCCAAGCTTTTCCAAGCTTTTTCTATCAATGCCTTGGTAAGTAGTATACCCTCATGTTCAGGAGCATCGCCTTCGTATTCAATGCCAATGTGCCCGTCCCATCCAAAGTCTTTTACAATTTTGAGCATCTTGTAGTAATCTATGGAAGGATGTTCTCCCTGATTATCAAAATTATAGGACTTGGCACTGACCCCTTTGGCAAACGGCAAGAATTCGGTTACACCTTGATAGATGTCGTAGGCTTTATCACAATCCCCTTTGGTACTTCCCCATTTGGCGGTAAGACACCAATTTCCAAAGTCCGGTAGGGTTCCCACATTTGGCGTGCCGACCTGTTTTAAAATTTCTGTTATTAATTGGGCATCCGAGCTGTACAGGCCATGATTTTCTATTACAATGTTGATGTTCTCCTTGGCGGCATAGTCGGCCAAGCGTCCAAGGCCATCTGTCATAGATGATTTAAAGGCATCTCTATCGCTAGCACCAAAGGCATTGACCCTGATGGAATGGCATCCCAAAATTTTAGCCGCATTGACCCATTTATAATGGTTCTCTACCGCTTTTATCCTTTCCTTTTCTTTCGCCGCGCCAAGGTCACCCTCTTCATCTACCATGATCAGCAAACTGCTCACGCCTGCCTTGTCCGCTCGTTCTTTCATGTTTGCCCAAAAGCGCTCATCTTCCCCCGAATCCTTGTAAAAACCGTTTACATACTCCACGGCGTTTATCCCATAGGTGTCATTGGAAATACTGGCAAAGTCCATAGCATTGAGGTTCCCATTTTGAAATTGCCGATGCAAAGACCACTGCGCCAATGATAATTTTAGATCACTTGTATTTGATGCGCTTCCATCATCCAGGAAATTGTAACCATAGGTTACAAAAGGTGAAGCAGACAAAACCCCAGCGCTCCACATACACTTTTCCAAAAAAAACCTTCTTTTCATAATGTTCTGTTTTATAATGCATTAACTCAACCTAAATACTCCTACCAAGTTAATCAAAGCAAACTAAGAATGCCGTAACACCAAATAGTGTGGATATTGAGCTGTCAATACGATATTTCAATCTCTTCATAGTCCACCCTCTCAATGATCTCATCCCTATTGGAGTCGATGGTTCTGGAGTACAGATCCTTGGTAATCGGATAAGCTTCCAGCTCGCCTTCCCAAAGATCATCCTCGATCATCTGCTGCACATCGTCCAGATCCATATCGTCCATAAGCCAAGAATCCAAGTTTTCGTCATCTATGATCACAGGCCTCCTCTTTTTTTCGTTGTGGATCTGTTCAAACATTGGGGTTGCGTCCTTGGTCAGGACAGTAAAGGTGTTCCATCCATCCGAAGTGGTGGTGTAGATGCCTGCCAGGCTAATGGGGTCATCGTTTTTGCGCTTAAAATAGAACGGCACCTTAAAGGGTTTGCCCTTGACTTTTACCGGAGTGGTATGGGGTTCAAAAAAACCGTCTACGGGAATAATGCACCGTTTTTGCTCCCAAGAATATCGGTAGATGAAATGATCAAAGAGTTTTTCAGATTTGGCATTGAGGCCCCCAAAGGTCTTGTAGTTTTTAAAGTACTCCTTAAAATCGGCCCCTTTGTTCTTGGAGGGCATTATGCCCCACATGGCAGGGGTGATCCTGTTGGGTTTTTCCTGTGGGATGACCCACATGAGGGGGTGGCTCCAGCCATTGGCATGGAAGTATTGCAGATCCAGCTCCAACTGCTCTTCTCCCAGTAATTTGGTAACGTTGTAAAAGACCTCCAGTTCTTGCGCTTTCCTAACCACTCGAGTACCGTAACACATGCCCCATTTTTCCTTTCAATTTAACATATCCTGTGCTAAAAATTAAATATATTTGCTTGGATTATTTCCAATTTTATGGATTTTATCCAATATGAGAAATACAACCTTCAAACATATGGACAAGTACGCCATAAAAAGGCTCCTATTGGAAATAGGCCAAAACCGCCTGAACAGAGAGTGCGAACAAAAAAGACTTCCCTTGCCCAAACGGGTAAGGATGTTCTATTTGGAACAAAATGCCAATTGCACCTTGCTGAAATATAAATACCAGCAGGGGGAGCGGGTGATCATGAAAGTAGATGAATTTGAACTGCCCGAAGCTGGATGGATCAGAACCCAACAGCTCTAATGTTCTGAGGTGCCCATATACGTCAGTTCGAGTGTCCCAAACTCAATGTTACCGCCAACTTAAAACTGGTGGTTCCATCCCACCAAATTAAACAAAGTAAACCAAGAATGCCACAAGATGTACTTACACCCTGCTTGACTGGGTGATCTTGCGGGAGCGAGAGGGCTCGGGTTTAGAAATTCATTAAAATATTGGAATTCCAACTTCCTTTTTAGAATTCTCTAATAAAAATTTTAGCAGTTCATCATGTCTTCTTTCAAAAAACAACTTTAGTGCTTCCTCAACACTCTCAACAGTATAACCCTCTCTAAAGCTATCATTCCATACTCCTTTAACTTTAAACGAATAATAAATCATGTAACCAAATCCTTGGTTATCAGGATATGCGGTTATACCAAAGTCGTAGTCGTTTATATGATCCTTTATACCAATTGTTGGGTTTGATTTGACATCTGGAAGGTTCATTTTTTCGACCTGATCTTCCCATGGAAAATTCCTAAATTCTCTAATTATATTCTCAATATCGGTGACACCTTTGTTATCAACTTGGTGATTTTCGTAATTATAAAACTGAAAATTGTATGTGATTTTATCAACTGGTTTATGCTTTGCGACACAACTAAGAAGTGTTGCAATCAATAATAAAGTGTAAACAAATATTCTCATATAAGGAACGGAGTAGTTAGAGTGAATCGTTTGTTTCATCCTTGGAGAATTGGATAATAATTTTCTTTAGTTTAGCACCGTTACCTCCAGTTTTCAACTTGTAGTCTCACCCAACCAAATTAAACAAATTAAGCTTGGAATACCACAACATGTACTTCCACCCAGCTTGACTGGGTGATCTTGCGGGAGTAGAGGGCTCGGGAGCGGGGGCTTTATTATTTTTCATTTTACCAGGTCATATTATCTGAATATTCTTGGCCCCTATTGTCGTTGTAGTCTCTAATCTTCTTAAATGCGAAAGTCTGAACGTTGATTTCCCAAATTGCGGAGTTTCCGCTCCAAGGATCAGTTAAAACTTCAACCATTTTCAAATTCTTTGTGCGAATAGAGTGTATCCATTTTAGGTTCTCGTCATCTATTCTTTTCCATTTTTTTGGTGTCCATATCGTCAAATGCTCTCCAGCTACAATCGCCCATTCGTTGTTCTTATCAATTAGTCCACAACTTGGGTCGCCATAGAAATCGTCTTCCATTAAAATCTCACCTGTTAATTTGTCTTTCAGAAAGATGGTTTCAAATTCAATTTCAAGTTTTAATCTATCAGTTTCGTAAAGAATCTTCACTTGGTTAAATGGTCTTTTTTGCATGAATTACAACGTTCGAATAAAAATCCTTCAATTCAAATGGCCTATTCATTAATAAAAAGCTCAAAACATCACCGCTAAAACTCAAAAAGCTCCTCAATCTTAACATCCAGGGCTTTGGCAAGTAATACCAAATTGGAAATAGTGGTGTTTACTTCGCTATTCTCAATCCGCCACACTTGATTTTTTGAAAGTCCAGCGATAGCCTCCAATTTGGTCTGCGATAAATTTCGCTCTTCCCGCAAAGCTCTCAGGTGCAATCCAAAGTCTCTTACAAACAACTTTTCTTCGCTGCTTAATTTATTCCTCAAAACCCTCTGCAAAAAATTCGGTTATAGTCAATTCAAAGTATTCCGAAATCCTTCGAATTGTGCTGAATTTGGGATCCCAGCGACCTGTTTCTATCCTCCCAAAATGAATTCCAGTGTCATTATAAGCGTCCTCTTGGGTAAGGTTTCGATTATCCCTTAGTGATTTTATCCTGTTGGCCAATTGGCCTAGAAAATCAACATTATGATCGCCTTGTTCGCTCATACGACAGCAATGTCAATAATTAGCACATTGAAATTAATGACGTTTACGTCATTTTATGTATTTTTACATTAACCCCATCTAAAAATCCAACAATCCAAACATCCAATCCCATAACCTACGCCTATGCCAACCACACCCATTCTGCAAATTATCCAAAACTTTGTCCACCACAGTCCTTATAACTGTATGGAAATAACCTTTGCCAATCATCTGGTGCTTAACAGCCAAAACCAACTTCCCTTTCTGCCCGTACTCAAACAACACAGTCGGATCATGCTTTGTAAAAAGAGCCCTAATGGCCTGGTTCAAATGCTGGTGGCGGACAATCCCGTCTTCAACTTTTCCTTTGATTTTGTCTTGCCTACTGAGCAGGAGTTTTATCTGGGCGCCATGTCGCACCTACCCAGCCCCTTAGATCAAGGCCACTTGCACATGGATGCCGACCAGCTCACCTTGTGCTACCGCATCAATGCCAAGAATCCCAAGCTCAGGGTCTATGTTTCGCAGACCTTTACCCATGTATATCATGTAGAAAAATTTCCCTCGGGCCATTTGGTGTAGCAGCGTGCAGAGTTTAAGAAAATATTGGGGATATATAAGGAGTTTTTTTCCTTTATTTGCAGGCTCTTGGGGTAAATATTTTGGCTTGATATAAAAAACGAATACCCCTATAGGCAGAAAATATCAAAGTATCCCTTATATTTAGCCAATCTAGATTAATTTTAAATAAAAATGACCGAAGATTTATTAGCAAAGGCAAAGGAGTTTATTGGCAGAACTTTGAGTCATATGTCCACCAGTGATAGGGTTGCGGCTTCTAGAGAGGCAAAAGCCCTTATACTTTCCATTAACGAAATCTATAAGGAGACCAAAGACCAAAACCTTATGGACGTTATGAAGGAGCTTACCGAAAAGAAGCGTAAGATCGAAAAGCGCCTAAAAGGCACTCCGCTGGTTTAATCCCGTTCCATTTCTTGGAAAAGGGAATCAATTCCCCTGTTTTTTAAAGAGTGTCCCGCCCACTATCAAGGCCGCGGATATGATCATCACGTTTTTAATGATATACTGCCCTTCCAGGGTAGGCAATAGGTAGTTTCCATCTTGAAAGGTGATTTCCGGCAGAAACACCAAAGGCATAAAAGTGCCCACCATTTGAAGCAGCAATAATGCAATGGCAATCTTGGTGGTCTTTCGGAACAAAAAGGTAATCCCGATTACGACTTCCCACCAGCCTATGACCACCAACCACATCTCTGGCGAGCCAAAGGGCAACCAGGCCACCGTCGCCTTCAAAAGTCCCGTTGCGGCAGAAAGCCCAAAGGGCTTTAAAATTCCAAACCAGAAAAAGATAATGGCAAAAGAAATGCGAACCGCGGGAATACCCCATTTACGCATGCGTTTGGAAATGGCTTGGTCAATTTGGTGATAGTCCATAGGTTTTGGTCTTGCCACAAAATTACATAGCAACCCCCTAGTTATCAAGCAGAAAACCCGGCTTTCCTACAAAAAACCAGAGGGTCATTTTTCATTCCTACAAACTGCAGGGAAGTCGATTTACCATCCACAAAAAATTTGCTACCAATTATGTGCTTTTTGGGGCAACCAATAAAAATGTAACATTATGATTGGGCTTTCTCAGTAATTTCGGAGAGAAGATAAAATGCAACCACCAGAACACAAAAACGTTACAATGAACACTGTAGAAGAAAAAATGGGGTACATATTTTGGTATTTCGTACTGGCCTGCTCGGTGGGTTCGCTGATCACCAGTTTATACCATTATATCAACTAACCATAAAACAACGAGGGCCGCTTACGCGGCCCTTTCCTTTTCCATTTCTTTTCAACTATCCCTTGATCTCCAAGATCTGACGAATCATCTGATTGGTGAATCCCCATTCATTGTCGTACCAGGTCATCACTTTTAACAAATCCCCATCCACTACTCGGGTCATTGACAGATCCACGGTCGAGGCATACGGGCTTTTGATAATGTCCGAAGAAACAATAGGCTCGTCGGTGGTATCCAGCACATCGGCATAACGATCCGTTTGGGCTTCCTCCACAAGTATTTGGTTCACCTCTTCTGCTGTCACAGGCCGTTCCGTAACAAAGGTCATATCTGATATAGAACCTACAGGCACGGGAACCCTAATGGCCACTCCATCAAACTTGCCCGCATAGGCTGGCAGTGCCTTGGTGGTGGCAATGGCCGCTCCTGTTGTTGTCGGAATCAGGTTTTGTGCCCCTGCCCTTCCCATTCTAAAGTTCTTGGCCGATGGAGCGTCTACCGTACCTTGCGAAGCAGTATAGGCGTGAACAGTGGTCATAATGGCCTTTTTAATTCCAATACGTCGGCCCAAGACCTCAACCACTGGACTAATGTTGTTGGTGGTACAGCTGGCACAGGAAAATACGCTTACATTCCCATCCTCTGAATTTACACCATGTACTACCGTTGGAGTATCCGCACTTTTGGTAGGTGCGGAAATGATCACGGTCTTGGCTCCTGCTTTCAGGTGGCGTTCTGCATCCTCACCTTTGGTGAAGACCCCAGTACTCTCGATCACCAAGTCCACATTGTGTTCTCCCCAGGGCAATTCCTCCGGGGTGCGGATGGAGGAGTAGTGGATTTTTTGTCCGTCCACCACCAAAGCATCCGCTTCGTGGGTTACCTCTTTTTCATATTTTCCATAGACCGTATCATACTTTAAAAGGTATGCGGTATTTTCTATGGAAACAATGTCGTTTACGGCCACGACCTCCAGGCCGGGAGTCTCGTTGATCACCTTAAGGGCGGCCCGTCCAATACGGCCCATCCCGTTGATTCCTATTCTCATTTTTAGTGTTGTATTTGTTATTACTTGTTTACATGCCCTTAGTCCGAAAATCACCCCAAAAATTACAGTGTATAACGCACTAGAAAATTGGCGTTAGAGCCAGTCAATTTTGGGCCACATGCCCTCCTTTTTGCTATGCAGTTTTTCCATTCCCCGAAGCATTTCATCTAAGAGCACAATAGCTTCATTGATATATGGTCCCTTGTTGAGCATTACACACTCCGCACGCAAGGAGGAGGTTATGTCCGTAATCTCGGAACGCGAAGGCAGCCCACTTTTGGCCAAGCCTTCCAATACTTGGGTGGCCCAAACCACTGGAATGTGGGCGGCACTACAAAAGGAAAGGATTTCCTCCTGCACCTTGCCCATATTTTTCCAACCCACCTCCAAAGCCAGGTCGCCACGGGCAATCATCACCCCAACATATTGGGTCTTCATGGCGGCCAACAGTATTTTCACCAGGTTTCTATATGCAAATCGGGTCTCGATCTTTAAAATGACGCTTACCTTGTCTCTTGCCCCGAGCTGTTCCAGTTGGTCTAGAAGTTCATCCACATCCTCAGCTGTGTTCACAAAAGAAAAATTGACGATATCGGCATACTTGGCCACAAACTTTAAATCTTCCCTGTCTTTGTCCGTTAGGCCAGAAAGGCCCATATCCAATGTTGGAAAATTGATTCCTTTTTCTGCCTTGAGTCGCGCGCCATTTTCCTTGGCCTTTACAATCCTGACCATGAAATGGTCTTTGTGAACTTCGGTGATGACGCCTTCTATCTTCCCATCATCAAAGAGGATAGGTTCCCCTTTTTTGGCTTTAGAAACCACTTTTGATGGTAGACAGGGGATGCTTCCCGCATGTATCTGCTTTCCTTCCTCATCAAACTGGGGAAGTTTTCCTTGCTCCTCGTTTGCCGTTACCGCCAAGAGGTTGCCTGTGTACAGTTCAATGTATTTCTCCGTTGCTGGAAGCTCTCCAATAACACCCTCTGGAATGGATTCCCTGTGTGGTTGCAATCGAGTTCCTGTTTCCAGATAAACCGTTCTTTTACAATGCAAGAGCACTTCTCCTTCTTCCAGTTTATGTACCACCAGTTTCCGTTTTTTTCCACGGGTATCCTTCAGGATGAATTTATCCCCAACCTGTAGCAAGGCTAGCCAGTCCGAAGCAACTGGAACTGCAGTGGGGTCAATACCCTTTTTGTCCTCGGGGAGCCATCTAATTTGGGCTGGGGTTTCCACTATCCCAAGCACCGACCTTTTGGGTTTAAATTTCAACACCTTCGGCCCCAATCCCAGAGACCCTGTCCTAATTTTAGGGCCTGCCAAATCCATGGCAATCTTTACATCGGTTCCACATTCGGCAGCTGCCTTCCTCACATTATCGGCAATGGCTTTCCAGGTGTCGGGATTGTCATGGGCACAGTTGATACGTGCACAGTTCATCCCATTTTTTACCATTTCCAAGACCTTATTATAGTCATGGGCAGATTCGGTTGGCTGTGTGACCATGATCCGTACCCTTCTACTTTTTTTGGGAGTTGGAAATAGGGCATTGGTATGTTTTCTTAGTCTCTTTTTGCCCTGTCCAATTCCCAAGACAGGCGATGGATATTCCTTGGAAGGTTGCCCCATCAACCTTAATAGGTTATGTGCATTGGTAAGGCTCCCCAAAATATTGCCTTCGGCATTGGCGAAACGGGAGAGCCCAAGCCGTTTCAGTTTTTTTTGGATTGACCTAAGATCATAGGTTCTAAAAGTACTATAATGCAACAGGTTTTTGGCACTTTCCTGGTAGGTTTCACAAACCTCTTTTAACAGCGCTTCATTGTCCCTTTCATTGGCGGTACAATTTTCAATGATATCTTCCAACCGTTTGGCAATGGAAGGTAGTTTTTCTGGGTCGATGTTCATTATGGGAGGTTTGACTTAGCAAAATTTCAACTTAAAAACTAAACTGCTGCTGATATATATCAGGCTTAAAAACTTTTGTCATTCGGACTGCCAAACTGATTCCATCTTGCGTACCGAAACATTTTGAATTGCTTCTGTGCTATCCCGATTTTCCAAAATCAGTTCATTGAAAGGTTGGTTTGGGAATATTTGGTCTGTCAAGGTAACCAATCCCCCATCCACAAAAACCTCAATGGATGACCAATCCAGTAAAATGGAAACCTCATACAGTTCATTTTTCAATGGAGTTAGAGGCGCATGGTGTTTTTTGTTGCCAAATTCAGCCTGAAAGTCCACTTTGCCTGAGTTCATGCGGTCCAGCAAAAGCGACTTACTTTTGGAATCCATAGCTAAATCCAAGCTTTCCCCTTCAGCATTTTTTAGGGTCACCTTAAAATCCTTGGAGGCCGTCTTGAACTGAATTTTGGATTGGTGCACCCCTGGAATTTGCAAACTTTTGGTCTCACCCGAAGCAATCTCCAAGTTCTCCACCAAAATCGTGGACATCAAGTCGTCAACCGATGCTAGGGGATAATTGGCCAAGAAATAGTCATCCCCAATCTTTTGAAGCGATATATTCCTAGGCACTGTCATGGCACTTCTCCATTTTTCCGTAGGGGTGTCACGGGCATAATCCCAATTGCTCATCCATCCAATAAAAATGCGTTCGCCATTAGGGGTGTTATTATATGTAACCCCGGCGTAGTTATCCGTGCCGTAGTCCAACCACTTGGCTTCTGTTTGATCGGTTGTGAATTTCATCCCATCAAACTCCCCGATAAAATATTGCGTGCCACTGCCCCCGTTAGGTGCTCCAGGATTTATACTGATGATCAACACCCATTTCTCCTCATCAGTTCCCTCTACCTTGAGTTGGAACAAATCCGGACATTCCCACACCCCGCCATGGGCTCCGTGGTTTTTGCCAAAATCACTGATATGTTCCCATTCCTTTAAGTCCTCGGACTGATAAAATTTCGCATGGTCACCTGCCACCAAGGCCATAATCCACTGTTGGGAGGCCTCGTGCCAAAACACTTTGGGATCCCTAAAATCCTTGATGCCGCCGTTGCCAATTACGGGATTTCCCTCATACTTTGCCCAGCTTTCCCCATTGTCCAAACTATAGGCTATCCCTTGGGTTTGAAAGTCATTTCTTCCCGCTTTCTCCCCTTCCATTAAATGATAGGTATACGCAGCCACCAAAGGAGATTCCCCATTTTTGGCAAAGCCGGAAGTATTGTTTTTGTCCACCACCGCACTTCCCGAAAAAATGAGGCCGTGCTCGTCCGGGTAGAGTGCGATGGGTTTATGTTCCCAATGTACCATATCCTTGCTTACCGCATGCCCCCAATGCATGGGCCCCCAAACAATATCTTCTGGGTAGTATTGATAAAATAGGTGGTAAATGCCATCATTATAGACCAGCCCGTTGGGATCGTTCATCCATTTCTCTTCGGGAGAAAAATGAAATTGAGGTCGATAGGCTTCTGTGTAATACTTCTTATTTTCCTGTGGAACCACCTTATTTTGTTGCTTTTCTTGTTTGCAGGAAACCAAGAAACAACACAGTAGTATTGGAATGATCAGTTTTTGCATGCGACAAAGGATTAAACGGTATATTAAGATAAGGATATTCTTCCATCACCATGGTAAAATGTATCTTTGATTGTAATTTTCGCAGGCAGCATCGAACATATATTCTTAAATCCTGATTCGCCAAAATCCCTAAATCATTTTCATTGGATAAACCGAAGCATTTACTTTTAATCTTTACCAGGAATCCTGAATTGGGCAAATGCAAAACCCGATTGGCAGCTAAGGTAGGAGACCAAGCTGCTCTGGACATCTATAAATTCCTCCTGTCCCATACGGTCAATATCACTTCTGAATTGGATGTGACCAAATGGGTGTTGTACTCCAATGACATTTGGGAAGAGGATATCTGGACCAATGGCACCTACCAAAAAAAGTTGCAAAATGGTACCGATTTAGGCCAGCGAATGCTAAACGCATTCCAGAAAGGATTTGAATCCGGTTATGAAAAAATCATTATTATTGGAAGTGATATGTACGATTTGTCCCAAGCGGATTTGGAATCGGCATTTTCCCAATTGAACCAGCACGATTATGTAGTTGGCCCCGCCGAGGATGGGGGGTACTATTTGCTGGGAATGACAGTATTAAAGAAGGAATTGTTTCAAGACAAACAATGGGGAACAGAAACCGTGCTTGAAGACACCTTAAAGCATTTGGAACAGGAAAAAGTCAGCATGCTATCTGTTAAAAATGACGTAGATCATTACGAAGACATTAAAGATATCAAGGCATTCCAGCCTTTTTTAAAACATATGAAAGAATGACCAAAAAACAGCTTGAAGAATCTGTAGAATACTTGAAAAAAAAGGGATTTGAATCCCCAGAAATAGGCATTGTTCTAGGTACTGGGCTTGGGCAACTGGTAGGTGAAATAGAAAATCCCGTTGAAGCCCATTACAACCATATCCCCTACTTTCCGCTGGCCACTGTTGAATTCCATTCGGGAAAGCTTATTTATGGCACCATAGCGGGCAAAAAAGTGGTGGTGATGCAGGGAAGGTTTCATTTGTACGAAGGCTATGATTTTTTGGACATTACTTATCCCATTAGGGTGATGCGCCTTTTAGGTATTCAAAAACTGTTTGTCTCCAATGCCGCGGGGGCAATCAACCTCAACTTTAAAAAGGGAGATATGATGTTGATCGAGGATCATATCAATCTGCAAGGTGGCTCTCCTTTGGCATTTAAAAATGTGGCCGAGTTTGGCGATCGGTTTGTGGACATGGCTGAACCTTACGATGTGGAAATGCGAAAAACATTGGAGGCCATAGCTGCAAAAAATGGGATTACCCTACAAAAAGGTGTTTATGCCTCAGTGGTAGGACCACAACTGGAAACCAAGGCGGAGTATCGAATGCTTAAAATATTGGGCGCAGATGCCGTGGGAATGAGTACGGTTCCCGAAGTAATTGTTGCCAACCATTTACGACTACCCATTGTAGCGGTATCTGTTTTAACGGATGAGTGTGACCCAGACAATCTTCAACCTGTTAATATTCAGGAGATTATTGAGATTGCCGGCAATACCGAACCAAAAATGATTCAATTGTTCAAAGAACTAATTAAAGAAATATGAGCTATTTAGAAGCGACCCACGATTTATATAAGGAGGCGGCCCTGACCCCAGATGTAGGGCTTTGTTGTACCACCAATCCCATTTGGCAGTTCCCAGGGCTATCCATCCCAAAGATCATGCAGGAAATGAACTATGGATGTGGAAGTACCGTTTCTGCGCAAGATTTGGTCAACGACCCCAAAGTTCTTTATGTTGGAGTTGGAGGTGGCATGGAACTACTACAGTTCTCTTACTTTTCTAGACAAAAAGGAGGCGTTATTGGCGTAGATTCCGTGGATGAGATGTTGGAGGCGTCCCGAAACAATTTCAAAATTGCCGAAGAAGAAAATGACTGGTTCAAAAGTGAATATGTGGATTTGGTGAAGGGGGATGCCCTGAACCTGCCCGTAGCGGATGAGAGCATTGATGTTGCGGCCCAAAATTGCCTGTTCAACATCTTTAAAATGGAGGATTTGAAAAAAGCGGTATCCGAAATGTATCGCGTGTTAAAGCCTCATGGACGTTTGGTGATGAGCGACCCCACTTGTGAGCAGCCTATGAACGATGAGCTACGAAACGATGATAGATTAAGAGCTCTTTGTCTTAGCGGTAGTATTCCTATCAAGGATTACGTAAAGGTGCTTACGGATGCAGGTTTTGGAACTATAGAAATCAGGGGTCGCAGGGCATACCGTGTGCTTTCGCCCAACCATTATCCAACGGATGAATTGGTTTATATTGAGTCCATAGAGATTGCCGCCATCAAAGATCCGATGCCAGAGGACGGGCCATGTATGTTCACTGGTAAAACGGCTATTTATTTTGGTGACCAAGAGTATTTTGATGACAATAAAGGACATGTCCTGCTTCAAAATCAGCCGTTGGCGGTTTGTGATAAAACGGCTGCCGCCCTTCAGGAAGCATCAGATGAAATATTTGTCAGCGAAAGTACTTGGCACTATAACGGCGGAGGTTGCTGTTAAAAACAGATTGGGGTCGATCCCCAGCTTTATAAATTAAAAAATTGCTACTTATGGGTTTAAGCCCTCAATGGCCATTGGTTCTACTTTTGGCGTGGTTTTTTGGTGCAATACAAACGTATGCCCCCAATTCCCATCCTGAGGCCCAAATGGCAAAACATACTGCACGTCTTTCAGACTACCCAAGTCATGAGGCTTGGGGGAAGCTGCTTAAAAAACATGTTGATGATTTAGGTAATGTGGACTACCAAGGATTTCAAAAGGAGGTATCCCAATTGGATACGTACCTAGAGGAACTATCCCAAAATGCACCCAATTCTGAATGGAATAAAAATCAGAAACTGGCATTTTACATCAATTTGTACAATGCAGCTACGGTAAAACTGATTGTGGATCATTATCCAATTAAGAGTATTCGGGATATACCCAGTAGGTGGAAAAAGAAATGGATCGCGTTGGAGGGCAAAGAAGTATCCCTTAGCTATATTGAGCACCAAGTGTTGCGAAAAATTGGGGAACCCAGAATACATTTTGCCATAAACTGTGCCTCCTATTCCTGTCCTAAATTGCTCAACGTTCCCTTTACGGCCCAAAGCATGGAACGTCTACTTTCCAAAACGGCGGTTGATTTTGTGAATGATCCCAAGAGAAATCGATTTGAGGGAAATCGGGCGCAGCTTTCCAAAATATTTAAGTGGTATAAAGGCGATTTTACGGAAAACGAAAGTTTGTTGGAGTATATCAATACGTTTCTGGAAAACCCTGCTCCAAAAAACGCCCAAATTGAATTTCTTGACTACGATTGGAGTTTGAATGAAGCCAAATAAGACCATAAGTATCATCATTCCTGTCCTAAATGAGGAAAGTTTCATTGGAAACATCTTAGATCATTTGGCCAAAACCGGAAACTCCGGGCTTATCCAGGAGATTATTTGCGTTGATGGCGGAAGTCAAGATAAAACCGCAACGGTTTCCGAAGCCCACGGGGCAAAAGTAGTGCGCTCGGACAGAGGAAGGGCCAAGCAAATGAACTTGGGAGCCCAAAAAGCCCAAGGTGACATTCTCTATTTTTTGCATGCCGATACGTTTACCCCAAAAGATTTTGATCAAAAAATCTTGAATGCAGTGGCGGAAGGTTATGACTCTGGCTGTTTTAGGATGAAATTTGATACCAGAAATCCATTTCTTCGGTTCTTTGCCTATATGTCCCGTATTAACCATAGACTTTGTAGGGGCGGAGATCAATCCCTATTTGTCAAAAAGGAACTGTTCCAAAAAACCAAGGGGTTCAACGAGGCTTATTACATTTACGAAGACACGGAATTCATTACACGCTTGTACAAAAAAACAGCGTTTAAAATCCTACCGGACGCGGTCATCACCTCTGCTAGAAAGTATCGGGAAAAAGGGTGGGTAAAAGTGCAATTTCACTTTGGAATGATTCACCTGAAAAATTATTTGGGTGCCCATCCTGATGAGCTATATCAGTATTACAAAAAGCACATTCTTGCTTAAGTAAAAAGTAAAAGGGGCTATTGCTCTATCTGTAAATCCGCATAATCCTTTAAAATGCCATCCGTAATCCAGTTGGCAAATTTCCTTTTGTCCGATCGCACGGGTATGGCATCCACTGCTCTATCTTGGGAACGCTTGTTTACCGTAATCAAGCTAATGGCAGGTAAGGTATTCCTAGCTAAAAAAAGCGTGCTCTTATCATCAAATATCTTACTATCGGTGTTGGCCTTTTTAACTGTGCTATTTGCCTTAAAAACATGCTGAAGATTCTCTGCTAAACGCTGTCCTTGTTCACTGTTGCCATGATGCAAGACGGATACATCCAGATTCCCCGCCTGTAAAATGCCGTTGGCCCGTATGATCAATAATCTTTGATATTTTCCATGGTTCTGCAAGTACCGCTTGTTGATTGCCTCAACATAGTTGCCCAACCTATCTATTTTGGTTAATTGAGTGGAGGTAGCCATTTCCTTTTCATCCCCATTGCCCATGACAAATACCGTGGCACCTTGCTCCAAAAGTTCCGCAGCCAAGTTTTTGGCAATATCCTGTACAAATTGATTTTGGGTAGAGCTGCTATCCTCGGCAATCACGTAGTACACTGCATCCTTTAGGGTCTTATTTTGGTGGGACATCTTACCCAACTCCTTATCAAAAATGGGTTCTTCTGCCTTCTTAGCGGCCAAAACCCTTACTCCTTTGCTCTTGTAGGAATCGTCAGTTATTGGAATTCTATATTCTTTCCCTATCTGTAACAAGCTTCCATCTTTGATGTTGTCCTTGTTCAGGTCGATAAAAGTTTCGTAGTGCTTAACCGGATCCAAACCTTGCTTTCGAAGCATGGAGAATATGCCATCGCCTTTTTCGGCCACGACCGTATAAAAGTTGTCTTGAGCAAGAAGTGCGGAATTCATGCCCACCCACAACAATAGTGCAAGTAGTAATCTCATTAATTCAAATGTTGCAGGGGTGCAACACAAAGATTGCAAAAAGGCCCGAATTTGAAAAGAAATTGTAGGAAATTCTTTGTGAAAAATCAAAAGTATTGTCCAATACCAAAAACGATACCCTTGGCTCCCATATTGGTGATGCCATGTCCATAATCTATCCTAAAAATGGCATTGAAAATACGCTTATGGATAAACCTCACCCCTATTCCAGGGTAAATCCTTATGTTTTGATCATCACTAAAGTCGCTAAAATCGCCCCCAGGATTACGCCATGTTCCCCCGTCAATAAAGACGTTGCTCTGCAGCACAAACCAATCCTTGTCTATCAAGGTATGCCTGTATTCCGTATTGAGGACAATGGCGCCGGTACCCCGATCAATGATATTGCCCACTCCGCGAATGTTTAGATTATTGTCCACTGCGAAAGGAGCAAATGGAGTATCAATATTGCTGGACAATCCCAATCTTAATCTGTTGGCCCAATTCCCGCGTTGACCGACACGTACGAAGTAGGTGAAATCATTAAATCCTATAACAAATTCGGGAAGCATTCCACTGGTACTGTGTACATACTGCAAGTTCAGAGAGCTCTTGAATCCAGATAAATATTGATAATAATAGTCTATACCATCATAATTGTAGATCAACTTCAACAAGTATTTATCAACTTCCAAATCTTGTGGTACATTGGGATCGGTTTCCCCAAAAAGGTAATCGTAGTTCTCGGTGAAGAAGTTGATTCCAAATTCAAACCTATTCCTAAAATTAACCTCAAAAAGACCCAGTACCTCAAAAGATTTATTGTTGTATCTATAGTCGGCCGTACCTGAATCCAAAAACACAGGTTCCTGTGTTCGTAAATCTTGATAGCTAATAGCCAATCCCAATTTACTGGAAAAGAGATACGGGGCCCGTAGGTGGGCGCCATAGGAATTAAAGATATCACGTTGATAAAATCCGCCTAAAGTGATATTGTTCCCCAACAGATTAAATTCCTGCAACCCCAAGCGAAAGGCAAATTCATCATTGTTGGAGGTATAAACATTCGCAAACGGAATCAAGGTGAAGTTCTCCTCAATACCGTAAAACACATTGTATGTCCCTTCCTCCAAGGCAGGAAAAACTTGAAAATAGGCATGGGAAACCGAAGGGAGTCGCTTTAGTCGGTAAACATCCTCTTCCAGAAGGGTGGAATCCAGTTCCATTCCAGGTTTTAGCCGTACAATTTTCTTTATGAAATTGGTTTTGGTCCGCTCATTGCCTTGAATCTTAACATCCACGACATTGTTTTGAGCATATCCAGATACCGCTACCAACAAAAGCAGTATGGACATTAGTTTTCCCATAGCAGCCGTCAAATTTTGAACTTAAATATAGGCCAATACGTCCTAAAGAGTATCACAGAATCAAAAGTATTGGGAATTGGCATCTTATTCCAGCGTAAAATTTACCTCAGCAAAAAGGTTTACCCAGTTATCTTCACTAACCGCCAACAAAGAGAAGTTGTAATTGCTTCCCAACACAAGGGAAGGCGGCTCTGTCACGGTAATATTTAGCACCACATTGTCCAATTCATAGTATTGGAACATTTGATCCATCGTATAGGTGCCCGATAACAAGGTATTGTTCTCATCGGAAACTACTTGAAAGTAGATTACCGTATCGTCAAAAGCGCCATCTTCCCATGAAAAAATGGGCATAACCCCACTATTATCAACCGTCACATTTTGAGGTAAATATTCCGTGGGTTTGGCAAGTTGTTTTAATCGGATTGGGTTTGAAAGATGGACTTTTCCATCTTCTTCAAAAGTGACGATTACCCACTTTTCCTTATTCGGCTCGATTTCAAACTTCAACAAATAACCGTTGAAAACATCTATTAGGTCAGCAGCACCTTTGGTGTAGAGCAAAAAATTATTTTCATCTACATTTAAATGTTCCGTTTCATAAAAATTGATATTGGAAGCACCCTCTCTTGGGTATAAAAAGACGCTGACCACGGAGGGATCCTCATTGCTCGCTGCACAAGCGATTACATTTCCCAAAACCGTCTCTTTATCGACTAAATCGCTAGCCAAGGTTCCATCTAGCGGTAATTCTTCATTATCGGAACTACAGGAAACCAACATCAATAAAACTGCTAAAAGACTGGAAACAAGACTTCTTTTGATCATCTATTGGGGTATTCTTTACCTAATAGTCGCCATAAAAACTACGGATTACATTTTCCGCAGGTTTGTTTTGGGGAGTGAACCGATTATCCTCGCTTCCCCCTGAATCCTTATGGTGAATGAACCATTTCCAAACAAATCCGCCAGCGAACCAGTCTTCCTCCCAAAATTCCTGAAAAATTGCCTGAGTGGCATCAGCTTGGGCTTGTAAATTGACGTTCATTTGGTTTCGATCCACCAACCAAGGTTTCTTGGCAGCATAATCCATACTTCTATAACCAAATTCGGTAAAGAGGATAGGTCTGTCCATGGATTCAGCCAAATCGGCCAATTTGGTCTTCCAGGGTTGCCATCCAGCCTTTAACCCCTCCAAACTGGGTTTTTGATCTTCCGAAAGTGGAAAATAGGCATCCACCCCAATAAAATCCATTTGTTCCCAAAACGGTACCCGGGGATATTCGTCCCAGTTGGCGGCGTATGTTAACTTTCCGCTGTAGATTTTTTTAATTTTTGCTATCAAATCCGTCCAGAAGAGCGGCCTTTGTTTTACAAACTCTTCCAGTTCTGTACCAATACAGTAGACCTCGGCCTTGGTTTCTTCGGCCAGTTGGGCATAGGTTAGTGCAAAATCGGAATAGGTTTCTTCAAGGATTTGCCAATCCTCTTCGGACTGCATGGCCATATCTCCTGTGAACTCTCCCCGCCAAATCCAAATTTGGGGCTTCAACATGATCTTGATGCCATTCTTCCTTAATAGGTCTATATATTGTTTGGCTCCTCGTCTAGTCTCTCCGTACCACTGCCGTTCTGTGTCAAAAATTATTTGGGGGGAATTCAGACTACGGGCAAACCCAAAAGGCATCACGGCTGCATAATTGGCATTAACCTTAACTACCGGCTCAACATGGGTTTGGGCAACCTTTTCACGAGATCCCACAAAACTCACCCCGTTGATTTTTTCCTTCTTTTGTCCAACACAGGACAATTGGATCAAACAAAGAAAAAGGAGTCCTAATCTTTTCATAGCCAAAAGTTAAGACTCCTAAAATAACCTTTTAGGTCATAGGTTTAAAAAATTGCGCGCAAACCTATGTTAAAAGTTTCACCCAAACCTGTATTTTCTCCCCGAACAAAGTTGGTGTACAATGCCTCAACATTCAAAGCATTGGTCAATTGGTATTTTAATCCGCCACCCAATGCGGTGAAGTTTTGGGTAAAGTCATTCCCTAAATCCAGACGTTGTGAATGCTGTGCCAAAGCCAACACGGTAAACTTGGAACTTGGAAAATAACTTAGAAATACACCAGGGGTTAAATTAAGACTATTGTTGGCAAAGCTCTTGTCCTTGTCCCCAAAACTCAATTCCGAATTCAATTCGGTGAAAAGTTGCCATTTACCGCCGGGAAACGTATGATCATAGAAAAATCGGTTTTGCCAGATATACCCATTTTGATCTAGGAACACTCCTTCTTCCGTTTCATTGTCCACCAAAGGGATAAAAAATGAACTTTGGATGGAAAAGTTGCTTACCGAAGCAATGGGGACAAACTTTACGGAAGGTGCAATGGATGTGAATCCTGAACGTGCTGTTCCTGTTTCCCCGTCAAATTGAAAGACTTGTAATGCCCCACGGTCCGCAACCACATTGGAACGAAACTCCAAAATGGCCCCAATATTCCAGCGTTTGTTGTTTCCAACTCCGGTATAGGCTTCCAAAGTGGAAGTGAAAAATGTTTGTCTGGGCTCTGTTCCATCGGAAAATGTACTCTCGGTCTGGGTGTACAAGTTGTTGAACCACTTGAGGTCCCATTGTCCTTTTCCAATGAGCTTGGAAGGGGTGTACTGTTGAATATTACTTTGGGCTTGAGCGTTGGGGTCGTTTTGGGAAAACCCTAAAAATACGCTCATAATCATTCCTCCAAAAAGGAGGTAAATTCTCTTCTTTTTCATGCTTAGTTGTTGTTATAATGGATTAATTGGTCTCGTTTAAATTCCAGTCGTATGGGTAGTATCCCACCTTGGATTTTGGGTCAAATTTTTCTTTTCGATATAGGTTTACAAAATCTATCAAGGATTTTCCCCCTTGGGTAAAGTCACCAGTGTACCATTCAAAAATTTGGGACAGTAGTACCTTCTTCCCTTTTGTCCTTACAAAGTTTGGATTGTTCAAAGCAATTTCAGTTTGCTTCTGCAATTGTGTATCCAAGGTGCCCGGCAAATACGCATTGGGGATAATGGGAGGGCATCCCAGTCCTGCGCATACAAGTACAAAGTGAAAGCGAGCCTCCCTTGGAAAATTTCCTCGAAGCAACTTGTTCTCAATATCATTTAGGGTAATGTTTTTGCCTCCAACATTATAGGTGACCTTGTCAAAAAAACCGCCTTTGTCCAATGGGGATTTAATGGGGTAATTGTTTACAATCCCTTGGATTACTGAAATGTTATAGGTGTTGATCCAGAAAGCTTGATAGGTATTTGCGTCAGAAGTTGAAACGGTAATGTTTTGTGCCATATCCATCAGTTCATTTAACCCTGCTGGATTCGACTTAATTTCCTTGTAATTCACTCTGCCATCGCTCACATAAGCTTTAAAGAAAGCGTCTGCTTTTGTAAAAAAAGTTGAAATGTCCTGTGAAAAGCCTAATTGTACAACAAGAAATAGTACGGTCGCGGTCAGTGTTTTTCTAAATTTCATTTTAAGTTTTAATTGATTCAAACTTTGCTTTCTGTCGTATGCAATTTGGATGCCATACAAGCTCTTATTGAATTTAAGGATTATTTAAGATTTTAGTAATCAAACACTTAGCCGTTCGAATTTTAGGGTCAAACCTTACCTTTTATGTTAAAATTTAAATTCTTTCTAAATTAACCTAGGACATTAAGTTCCTATATTTAAGGACGACACATTAGCAACACCAACACAATTTCATGGAGAATATTGTCATTATTGGAAACGGAATTGCTGGTATTTCGGCAGCAAGGCACATTCGAAAACTTTCAGATAAAAGAATCATTGTAATTTCTGGGGAAACAGATTATTTCTTTTCCAGAACCGCGCTTATGTACGTTTACATGGGGCATATGAAATTTGAGCATATCCAGCCCTATGAAGATTGGTTTTGGGAAAAGAACCGCATTGAGCTGGTCAGAGGTTATGTCACCAAAGTAAATCCAGATACAAAACAACTTATTATCGATGGGTCTAGAGCCTTGCATTACGACAAGCTTATTGTTGCCACAGGGTCTAAATCCAACAAATTTGGATGGCCAGGACAAGATCTACACGGCGTACAGGGACTCTATTCCAAACAAGACCTTGATTTGCTCGAGGTAAACGCACCCAACAAGGAAGTCTGTAAAAGGGCTGTAATCGTGGGTGGTGGTCTAATTGGAATTGAATTGGCCGAGATGTTGCGAAGTAGGGATATCCCAGTGACATTTTTGGTCAGGGAAGACAGCTTTTGGAACGGGGTATTACCCAACTGGGAATCCCAAATGATCAACGAGCATATTTTGGAACACCATATTGATTTACGACTAGGTGCCAATCTTAAGGAAATTGTTAGCGATGGTAATGGTAAGGTCAAATCGGTAATTGTTGCCGAAACGGGGGAAGAAATCCCTTGCGATATGGTGGGTCTAACGGCTGGTGTATCCCCCAATGTCGATTTCCTAAAAGATTCAGGAATAGAGCTTGGACGTGGAGTCAAAGTCAACCGTTTTTTGGAAACCAATGTACAAGATGTATATGCCATTGGAGATTGTGCCGAACAGCATGAAGCCATTGGCAATCGCCGCCCAATAGAAGCCGTTTGGTACACGGGCCGGATGATGGGTGAAACTGTGGCGCAGACCATCTGTGGGAACAAGTTGGAATACAAACCAGGACACTGGTTCAATTCCGCTAAATTTTTGGACATCGAATACCAAACCTACGGCTGGGTGTTTTCGGAACGGGGAATGAAGGAAAATGAAGCCCATTTTCATTGGAGACATCCTCAAGAGAAAATATGCATCACCGTAGCTTTCAATAAAGAATCAGGTCAGTTTTTGGGCATCAATACCTTCGGTATTCGCATGCGACACCAAGTTTTTGACAAATGGTTGACCCAGGAAAAAAGTGTGGATCATGTCATAGAGCACTTGGCCGATGCTAATTTTGATCCGGAGTTTTATAAACATTATGAAGCGGATATCGTTTCCAAGTTCAATTCGGACTTTGGGAAGTCCATCACACTAAAAAAGAAAAGTTTAAAAAGAATTTTTGCAATGGGTTAATAGTTGACAACTGATTGTTGCTGGTACACCATTTGGCGCCACCACTTTCCGCTTTCAACTTTTCCCCTTCAACTGAAAGATATGAGCACATACGATAGAAGCATGGCCCTAACTGGGCAGCCTCCCAAAATATTGAGCAGAAACCAAAAGATTGCCACCCTGATAGGGATGGGAGGTCTTGGTATTCTACTTTTGGCAGCATTCAACGTGAGTTTCCCCAATAAAGGATTATGGCTCACCCTCTCTTTAATGGCCATTTCGGCAGGAACCATTTGGTTTTCGTGGGATGCCTATACCCATAAGTTACCTGGGATTAAGAATGATGGGGTATGGTTTAAATCCATTTCCAGTAAAGGTTTATGGGGATGGATGGCTGGAATTGCCCTGACTGGATTTTACATAGTGTTGTATTTCTATCCAGAATATTTGGGCTTGGTCAAAGATGGGAACAACAAAGGTGTTATTGGACTTTTTGATCCGTTGAGCAGAATGCTCAGTGGCAACCCTGCAAGCCAGTGGTTCGTTTATGGAACCCTGTACACGGTGGCTATTTTGGCTTTTGGCATCAAATTTATGTGGAAGTATCGTCATAACAGATACGAGCGTATCCGAACCATGAGCGTTATGTTCTTTCAAACTGCCTTTGCCTTTATCATTCCCGAATTGATGGCGCGGTTAAATGGCGATAAAATTTTAAATGGTGGAAGCCTGCCCTACTACGACCTCAAAAATGTATGGCCTTTAAACTATTACAATTTTGAGGGATATCGAATCAAAGGCTTTTTAAGCTCTGGGGATATCGGTTTTGCCCTATTGATTTTCGGAATCCTATCCGTATTTGTAATCACTCCGATCTTGACCTATAAGTATGGGAAAAGATGGTACTGCTCTTGGGTATGCGGTTGTGGAGGCTTGGCCGAAACAGCTGGTGATGCCTTTAGGCAATTAAGCGATAAAAGCGTAAGCGCTTGGAGAGTAGAGCGCTGGGTAGTGCACAGCGTAGTGGTTTTTGTTACGCTGATGACCACAGCGGTTATCTTTTCTTACCTCGGACATGATACCAGTAAATATTGGCTGACCAAAAGCACCTTCTTAATTGGTGTGGCGTCCTTACTGACACTTGTTTTTGCTTGGGTGATGCTATTTAAGCGTGACGAGTTCAAAAAAGATGCTATTTATGGCGCCATTGGATACTTTGTAATCATTATGGCCCTTATCGGATTTCACTTCTTTAGTGGAGATGGCAATGTATTCTTGTTTAAATCTGAAACCCTTCGCAAGTCATACAGCTTCCTTATCGGAAGTATTTTCTCGGGAGTCATTGGAACTGGGTTTTATCCCATTTTTGGGAACAGGGTATGGTGCCGTTTCGGTTGTCCTATGGCTGCCATGATGGGCTTTCAACAACGCCTGTTCTCCAGATTCAGAATCACTACCAATGGGGGACAATGTATCTCTTGCGGAAATTGTTCCACCTACTGCGAAATGGGAATCGATGTACGTGCATACGCCCAAAAAGGCGAAAACATTGTCCGATCTAGCTGCGTAGGTTGCGGGATCTGTTCTGCAGTTTGCCCAAGAGGTGTCTTGAAATTGGAGAATGGCCCTTTGGAAGGTCGTATTGACAGCAATCAAGTGTTGTTGGGCAACGATGTGGACCTTATGACCTTGGTGAACAAGAAATAAGATGCTTCGGTTTGCTTTATTACTTTCCTTTCTTTTCCTGTTCGGTACGGGAAAAATGTACCATCGGGATTATTACCAGGATGGTAAGCTAAAGGCCGAGGGGTGGATCCTGGGCGATTCCAAGGAAAATTTCTGGAAACACTACCATTCCAACGGCAACCTCATGGCGCAAGGTCATTATAAAAACAATGAGCGGGAAGGTTATTGGTATTTTCACGACCAACTAGGTAAGCTGGAGATGGAAGGTCATTTTAAAAAAGGTGAAAAGGTAAACTGGTGGCTTTTTTATGATGAAAACGGGAAAATAAACCACAAATGCCAACTCAAGAACGGCATCAAAAACGGATACTGCCTTAAGTATACGGACGAGGAGCTTAAATCGGCAGAAAAATACAAAAACGGGAAAAAGATCAAGGAATGGTTTAGCTTTGGCAGTTTTAGAAAAGAAAACAAGCTTTCCGATTTAAAATAATGGCAGAAATCAAAGTCATCATTCCCGCAGTCAACGAAGGAGATTCCATCGGAAAAGTGGTTGGGGAATTGCCAAAGTCCGTTTCCGAAATCATTGTAGTCAATAACGGTTCTGAAGATAATACGGTGGAAAATGCCAAAAAAGCAGGTGCCACTGTACTCACCGAAAACCAACGCGGATACGGTTATGCCTGTCTAAAAGGCCTGGATTATGTTGCAAAACAATCCAAACAACCCGAGGTTATCGTATTTATTGACGGAGATTATTCCGATTATCCGGAAGAATTGGATAAAGTGGTGGCACCTATCTTGCAAGATGATGTGGATTTTGTGGTAGGAGCCCGAAAAAAAGCACTTAGGGAACCGGGATCTATGACCCCGCAGCAGGTTTTTGGCAACCAATTGGCCACGTTTTTAATGCGGCTGTTTTTTAGGGCAAAATTTACGGATTTGGGGCCTTTTAGAGCCATTAAATACGAAAAGCTCAAAGAACTGCAAATGGAGGACAAAACCTACGGATGGACCGTGGAGATGCAGCTGAAGGTTTTGAGAAAAAAAATGTCATATGTCGAAGTACCAGTGCGTTATAAAAGAAGAATTGGTGTTTCAAAAGTGTCAGGTACGGTAAAAGGTACTATATTTGCGGGCATAAAAATATTGGGGTGGATCTTTAAATACAGTATAAAATAATATGGGACTGACAATCGCTTTTATTATCATCGCTATTTATAGTACGGCCTTAATTTTGATTTTTTTCTACAGCTTGGCCCAACTTAATCTATTGATCAATTATTTGGGCAATAAAAAGCAAAACGAGGAAGCCCCAAAATTCAATCTTCTCGACCCAAAAGAAATCCCGTTGGTGACCATCCAATTGCCCATTTACAACGAAGAATATGTAATGGAGCGGTTGCTGGACAACATATCCAAAATAGAATACCCAAAAAGCAAATTGGAAATTCAGGTGTTGGACGATTCCACGGATGACACCGTTATAGATACCGCAAAAAGAATTCAGGAACTTAAAAGCGCGGGGCTGGACATCCACCACATAAGAAGGGAAAACCGCCAAGGATTTAAGGCAGGAGCCCTAAAAGAAGGTTTGGAAATAGCCAAGGGCGAATTCATTGCCATTTTTGACGCTGATTTTCTTCCAGAAAGCGATTGGTTAAAAAAGACCGTTCCCTATTTCAAGGATGAGGAAATAGGTGTGGTGCAAACCCGTTGGGGCCACATCAACAGAGACTACTCCACCTTGACCAAAATCCAGGCTTTTGCCCTGGATGCGCATTTTACATTGGAGCAAGTGGGAAGAAATTCCAAAGGACATTTTATCAACTTTAACGGTACCGCGGGTATCTGGAGAAAAGAGTGCATTCTTGATGCTGGAAATTGGGAAGGCGATACCTTGACCGAGGATTTGGATTTGAGCTACCGCGCCCAACTAAAAAATTGGAAGTTTAAATACTTGGAGGATGTGGAAACTCCTGCCGAGCTTCCCGTTGTGATCAGTGCTGCGCGCTCACAGCAGTTCCGTTGGAACAAGGGTGGGGCCGAAAACTTTAGAAAAACGGTCTGGAGTGTGATTACTGCCAAGAACATCCCGTTCAAGACCAAATTCCACGGTGTAATGCATTTGTTGAACAGCTCCATGTTCCTTTGCATGTTCATCGTTGCCATTTTTAGCATTCCCATGCTGTACATCAAAAACTCCTACGGACATTTGGCCTGGGTTTTTGACGTAAACCGATTTTTCATAATTAGTACCATTATCCTGTTTATCTGCTACTGGTTTACCTTTAAGAGCATTCAAGGCAGTAGTTTTGACAAGTTTGTGGACTACATCAAACTCTTCTTTACCTTTTTCTCGGTAGCCCTTGGGTTCTCCCTTCACAATACCGTAGCTGTCTTGGAAGGGCATTTGGGCAAAAGAAGTGAGTTTGTGCGCACACCCAAATTCAACATCAACAATCTTACAGATAGTTGGAAAGGAAACAAGTACCTGACCAAAAAGCTGTCTCCAAATATGATTTTGGAATTTGGCCTCATGGTCTATTTCCTATTTGGAATGTACAGCGCAGTTCCTTTAAATGATTTTGGGTTGTTCCCATTCCATTTAATGTTGTTCCTCGGATTTTCCTTTGTTTTCTTTAAGTCTTTGACCTCGAAAGCTTAATCCCATGCTTTCTTATTGGAAACTGCATAAAACCCCTATCCTTTTAGGCATAGGTAGCTTGCTTTTCTATGCAGTTTTCGCCCATGATCTAAACAGAGAGGATTTCCCAAAACTCCTGTCCCTATATGCAGCGCTGTTTTTTCTCCATTTCAAACTCATCCAATTTGAGAAATGGAATTTTAAGTTCCTATTGGTTGTGGGTATCTTATTTAGACTGACTTTTTTATGGGCAGAACCCAACCTTTCCCAAGATTTCTATCGCTTTATCTGGGATGGGGAATTGATCAAGAACGGAATCAATCCATACATCCATCTCCCCAAAGACCTTATTTCCCAAATTGACCTTCCTATCGCCAATGCTCAAGAGCTTTTTGATGGAATGGGCAGCCTTAGCGCCAGACACTACAGCAACTACCCTCCTGTAAACCAAATCATATTTGCCCTGGCCTCCTTTTTGGGAGGAGGAAGCATTTTGGGTTCCGTCATTACAATGCGGCTAACGATTATTCTCGCCGATATAGGAATCTTGGTATTTGGCAGGAAGTTGCTTCAAAACCTCAACCGTTCCAATCACGTGGCGTTTTGGTATTTTTTGAATCCTTTGGTAATTATTGAGCTGACGGGAAATCTCCACTTCGAAGGCGTCATGCTGTTTTTCTTTGTATGGGCACTGTATTTAATCTCCAATAAAAAATGGGCGATTGCCGCCCCTGTCTATGCGGCCGCCATCATGGTTAAACTGGTTCCCATCTTGTTCCTGCCTTTGTTTCTTAGATTCTTCGGATTCAAGAAAAGCGTTTGGTTCTATTTGTTGGTTGCGGTTTCCAGCGTGCTCCTGCTACTTCCATTTTATTCATCTGTATTTATAGATAACTATTCCGAAACGGTAGGCCTATGGTTTTCCAATTTTGAATTCAATGCAGGATTCTATAACGCCGTAAAAATGGTAGCCGTGGACTGTTTTGAAGCCAAACCATGGGAATTGGTAAAGATTTACGGCAAATGGGTTGCTGGTGTAGTTGTGCTAGGAGCAATGTTGTTGGCACTGCTCAGAAAAAACCAAACCTTGACAGCTTTGATTACCTCCATGCTGATTCTGCTAACTGGGTATTATCTCCTATCCACTACCGTACACCCTTGGTATCTCGTCTTTTTGGTGGGACTTGCCATGTTTACCAAATTCAGGTTTGCCATGCTATGGTCTTTCCTGGTTATCTTGAGCTATTTTGCCTATTCCAATGTGGATTTCGATGAGAATCTGTGGTTGTTGGCTTTTGAATATCTGCTGGTCATCGGCTACTTGATTTATGAAATTATGGGTAGAAGCGGAAAAAAGTTAGATTTCTTCAAAAAATAATGGGCATTTTAGGTCGGTTGAAATTAATTTGTACTTTTAACCCATAATGAAAGGACAAATACACATACTATCTTCTTTGAGCATAACTGCTCCCGTTCGTCCATTCGCTCCACGTCGCCGTCGCCCGTAAGGGTGCATATCAGTTATGGAAATAGGTGAGTCCATTTCCGCAGAAAACCTTCAGATTTCAAATTTTTACTTGTTTTAAATGCCATAGCAATGGAAATTGTAATTGCTAACGAATCACATTTTAAGTATGCCCAGATTATCAGCGATACCATAACGGAATCCGCTAAGGTACGGGGCACGGGGATAGCCCAACGGAGTCCGGAATATATCATGAAAAGACTGGAGAACGGAAATGCCGTTATCGCCTTGGACGAAGGGAAATTTGCTGGCTTTTGTTATATCGAAGTCTGGGGCAACAAGAATTTTGTGGCCAACTCCGGACTAATTGTTCATCCTAATTATAGAAAACAAGGACTGGCCAAAAAAATAAAGAAAGCCATCTTCGAGCTTTCCAGACAAAAATTTCCAGATGCCAAAATATTTGGGATAACCACAGGACTGGCAGTCATGAAAATGAATTATGAGCTGGGTTACAAGCCGGTCACTTTTTCCGAATTGACTGATGATCCCGATTTCTGGAAAGGCTGCCAAACCTGTAAAAACTTTGACATCCTCACTAGGACAGAAAGAAATATGTGCCTTTGCACAGGAATGCTGTACGATCCAGACGTTAAAAAAACCACATTAAAAAAAATAAATGGAAAAGCCTTTAAGCGATTAAAGCGAATGAAGGAGCATCTTTTCCTAAAAAAGAAAACAAAATAATATTGTCTGTTCGAGCGCAGTCGAGAACAATTAGACCTCTTCTGTTTAAATGGATAGCATAAAATTGAATAAAACAAAAAATGAAAAAACTAGTACTAGCCTATAGCGGCGGATTGGATACCTCATATTGCGCCAAATACCTCTCCCAAGAAGAAGGGTTTGAAGTGCATGCGGTAAGTGTTAATACTGGCGGGTTTTCTGCAGAAGAAATCCAAGAGATTGAGCAAAAGGCCTTAGCACTTGGAGCTTCCACCTACACATCCATTGATGCAGTGTCCAATTTCTATGAAAAAGTGGTCAAGTATCTCATTTTTGGTAACGTACTAAGGAACAATACCTATCCTTTATCCGTAAGCGCTGAACGAATTGTACAGGCGGTGGAAATTGTAAGTCATGCCAAAAAGATTGGTGCGGAGTATATTGCCCACGGAAGTACGGGAGCGGGCAACGATCAGGTAAGGTTTGATATGATTTTTCAAATCATGGCCCCAAATATTAAAATTATCACCCCTATCAGGGATAATAAATTATCAAGGGAAGCAGAGATAGAATACCTTCAAAAAAATGGGATAGATTATTCTTGGGAAAAGGCCAAATATTCCATTAATAGAGGTTTATGGGGTACCTCTGTAGGTGGAGATGAAACCTTAACTTCCCACCTTTCCTTGCCGGAAAGCGCCTATCCAAGCCAATTGGAAAAAGAGCTGTCCAAAGAGCTTAAACTCACCTTTACTCAAGGGGAATTGACGGCCGTGGATGGGGAATTGGGCTCGCCTGTGGACAATATTGAAAAACTGGAAGCCATCGCATCCAAATATGCCATAGGAAGGGATATCCATGTGGGTGACACCATTATTGGAATCAAAGGAAGGGTTGGATTTGAAGCCGCCGCGCCCACTATTATCATCAAGGCGCATCATTTGCTGGAAAAACACACCCTAAGCAAGTGGCAGCAATATCAAAAAGAGCAATTGGCCAATTTCTATGGCATGTTGCTCCATGAAGGCAACTATTTGGATGAGGTTATGCGAAACATTGAAGCGTTCCTTTCGGATACCCAAAAAAATGTTTCGGGTGATGTGTTTGTGACTCTACACCCTTATCGATTTGAGTTGGACGGAATTTCCTCTCCCCATGATCTTATGAATGCTTCCTTTGGAAGTTATGGGGAAATGAACAAGGGTTGGACTGCGGATGATGCCAAAGGATTCATCAAAATCCTATCCAATCCTGGAAAAATTGCAAACCATGTTAACCAAGACCATGATTAAGGCAGGAATAATAGGAGGTTCGGGATATACCGGAGGGGAACTGATCAGATTGTTACTGAATCATCCCCAAACCGAAATAGACTTTGTGTTCAGCACTACGCGGGCAGGAAAGCCTGTGTCCTCAGCGCATCAAGATTTGCTTGGTCAAACAGATCTAAACTTTTCAGGGGAAATCAATCCTGAAGTGGATGTGGTTTTTTTGTGTTTGGGACATGGTAACTCCACCAAGTTTTTGGAAGAAAATACCTTTGCTGACCACACCAAGATTATTGACCTGAGCAACGACTTTAGATTACAGGCGGATGCCAGTTGGAACGCTAAAACCTTTGTCTACGGCCTGCCAGAGTTGAATAAATTCAGCATACAAAATGCCACAGCTATTGCCAACCCTGGTTGTTTTGCTACTGCCATCCAGTTGGGATTGTTGCCCTTGGCAAAGGCAGGACTGCTGCACAAAGATGTCCACATTAACGCGGTAACTGGAAGTACGGGAGCAGGCGTTGGCTTGTCAGCTACATCCCATTTTAGCTGGAGAAATAATAATGTTTCTTGGTACAAACCCTTTACACACCAACATCTGGGTGAAATTGGAGAAAGCTTGGAATCCTTCGGAAATGGGGTGGGTAAACTCTATTTCCTTCCCAATAGGGGGAACTTTACCAGAGGCATTTTGGCAACCGCCTATACGCCTTTTGATGGAAGTTTGGAGGAAGCACAACAATTATTCAAGGATTTTTATGCCAATGCAGTCTATACCCATGTTTCTGATGACCCAATTCACCTAAAACAGGTGGTGAATACCAATCAGTGCCATATCCATTTGCACAAACATGAGGATGTGCTGTTGGTTACATCGGCCATAGATAATTTATTAAAAGGTGCTTCTGGACAAGCCGTACAAAACATGAATTTGATGTTCGGTTTGGAAGAGCCAATGGGATTACAACTAAAAGCAGGAGTGTTTTAAAAAGAGAATAATATGAAAATAGCCATAATAGGAGCAGGGAATTTAGGATTGGCGATAGCCAAGGGCATTTTGCACAGCAATGGGGCCACGACCATGTACCTGACCAAAAGAAACACCAGTTCGATCAAGGATTTTGAAAAGTACGGGAATGTCGTAGTGACTTCGGACAATCATGAAGCTGTGAAGCAATCAGATATTTTGATTTTTGCGGTTCAGCCAGGGCATTTTTCCAAGATTTTGGACGATGTAAAAGATCTCCTAACGGAGAACCATGTTTTAATCAGTACCATTACTGGTTTCAGTATTTCCAAAATCGAGGAAATTGTGGGTGCGGACAAGTACATTGTAAGGAGTATGCCTAACACTGCCATTTCCGTTGGAAATTCCATGACATGTATTTGTAGCAACGAATTGGGCAAGAAGCGTATCGATTTGACCAAGGGTATTTTCAACCGTATGGGTCACACCTTGGAAATCCCAGAGGATTTGATGCAGGCTGCCACAGTCATCTGCGCTAGTGGAATTGCTTTTTGGATGCGTTTGATACGAGCCACCACTCAAGGCGCCATCCAACTTGGATTTGATGCCAAGGAAGCCCAAGAGTTGGCCATGCACACCTGTAATGGTGCAGCAAGCCTTTTGATTGATTCCGGCAGCCACCCCGAAGAGGAAATTGATCAAGTCACCACTCCAAGGGGATGTACCATTGAAGGCCTGAATGAGATGGAACACCAAGGTTTGAGTTCCTCCCTGATCAGAGGAATTGTAACCTCATTTGAGAAAATCAACCAAATTAAAAAAGGATAAATGGCTCCTTCCATTTTTAAGGGAAGGTGGATTCGGACCATTGGTCAGAAGACGGAAGGGTTGAAAACTTAAACTCTATTGCAAGAAATAACAATAAACATGGAACTATTTGATGTATATCCCCTATATGATGTAACCCCGGTTTCTGCCAAAGGGATTGAGGTCATTGATGACAAGGGTCAAACATATCTTGATTTCTATGGTGGGCATGCCGTGATTTCCATTGGGCACACCCATCCGCATTATGTAAAGCGATTGAAGGAGCAGTTGGACGCTATGGCATTTTATAGCAACTCCGTGCAAAATCCGCTGCAGCAAAAATTGGCGGATAAATTGGGCCAATTATCTGGATGTTCGGATTACAAGCTGTTTATGTGTAATTCTGGCGCGGAGGCCAACGAAAATGCCTTAAAACTGGCTTCGTTCCATACTGGAAAATCCAAAGTCATCGCCTTTAAAAATGGCTTTCATGGGCGTACTTCTGCGGCTGTAGCGGCTACGGATAATCCAAATATCAACGCTCCAATTAATCAGCAACAAGAAGTCACCTTTCTTCCATTAAACGATGCTGAGGCCTTTGAAAAGGCCATTGATCACGGGGATTATTGCGCGGTTATTTTGGAAACTATTCAAGGCGTAGGCGGATTGGATGAACCCACCCCCCCATTCCTCCAATTTGTAGCAGAAAAATGCAAGCAAAAAGGAGTAGTCTTGATAGCGGATGAAGTGCAATGTGGTTTTGGAAGGAGCGGGAAATTCTTCGCTTTTCAACATCACAATATCCAACCAGATATTATTTCCATTGCCAAAGGCATGGGGAACGGATTCCCAGTTGGGGGTGTATTGATCCATGAGTCCTTCCAAGCTTCTTATGGACTATTGGGAACCACCTTTGGAGGCAACCATCTGGCTTGTGCAGCAGTATTGGCTGTTCTGGAAGTGATGGAGCAGGAGAATTTAACCCAAAATGCAGCTGAACTAGGAGTTTATTTTCTGGAGAAGGCCAAGGAAATTCCTGCAGTGAAAAATGTCAAGGGAAGAGGTCTTATGTTAGGTTTGGAGTTTGACTTTGAAGTGGCTTCCTTGAGAAAAAATATGATTTATAATCAAAAAGTGTTTACAGGTGGAGCAAAGGACAAGCACGTATTGCGTTTTTTGCCTGCACTAAATATCACCAAAAATCAAATCGATCAATTTTTTGATGCCTTAAAAGCCGAACTGTCATGAGTTTACTTTTGAATATAGAAAAACGAAATGCTGTTTTACAGCGAATGGCCATATTGATTAAGGAACAGGCCGTAAACTTGATAACAGCCAACACCGAAGATTTAAATGCATACGATGGCGGGGATTTGGCCATGGCAGACCGTCTAAAAGTGGACGAGGCGAAGGTTACAGGGATGATCCAGTCATTGGAAGAATTGGCTTCGCAACCCGACCCCATTGGCGTTGAACGCTATGCATTTACCCATGAAAACCAAATGCAGGTGAGCAATAGAACCGCTCCCTTTGGCACGGTTATGATCATCTATGAATCTAGACCTGATGTGACCATTGAAGCTGCTGGAATCGCATTTAAGTCAGGCAATAAAATCTTACTGAAAGGGGGCAAGGAATCCCTACGAAGTAATTTGGTGCTGGTGGAGTTATGGCATCAGGCATTGGAAGAAAATAAATGTTCCAAGGATTGGGTCACTTACCTGAACTACTCCCGACAGGAAACCCAAGATTTCTTGGCCAACCCAGATCAGAAAATCGACTTAATCGTACCCAGGGGAGGAGAAAGTTTGATTCAGTTTGTAAAAGCACATGCCAAATGCCCGGTAATTGTGAGCGGTAGGGGCAACAACTTTTTATATGTGGCTAAGACCGCAGACACCCAAATGGCAACAGACATCATTGTCAATGCCAAAATTGCCAAAATATCGGCATGTAACGCTTTGGACAAAGTGCTTATTGATCAAGAACTCCCTAATAAAGAGACTTTCATTTCCGAATTGATCAACACACTTAAAAAGAAAGAGGTAGCCATTTATTCGGATAATGCCATCTCACAACTTGGAGACACTGAAGTCATAACCGATGAGAATATATGGGAAGAGGAGTTTTTGGATTACAAAATTGTGTTGGGCGAAACATCAGGACTTGAGGACAGCATTGAAAGAATCAATACCCATAGTGGAGGGCATTCGGCAACCATTATTACCTCAGACCAAGAAGAAGCTTCTCTATTTATGGAATCGGTGGATTCCGCAGCGGTCTATCACAACGCTTCTACCCGGTTTACAGATGGAGGCCAATTTGGGCTGGCTGGGGAATTGGCCATAAGCACGGACAAATTGCACCAAAGAGGTCCTCTTGGATTAACCCATTTGGTCACCAATAAATGGTACATAAAAGGCAACGGCCAAACTAGATAATGAGATGAAGAAAAGGGTTCTAATAAAAATTGGCTCAAATACGCTCACTAAGGAGACCAATCAAATTTCCAGAGGCAAAATTGAGGATATAGGTAGGCAAATTGCTTTACTGAAAGAGGAATATGAGTTTATTTTGGTCTCTTCAGGTGCCATCGCCACCGCCAAACAATTTGTTAAACTGGAGCATAATGGGCAGGAAATTGATGTAAAACAGGCATTGGCGGCTATCGGTCAACCCCGCTTGATGCATATTTTTCAGGAGAGTTTTAGGGAATTGGGACTGTTCACCTCCCAATGTTTGTTCTCCTATTCCGATTTGGAAAATGAAAAAGCCAGAGTGAACATAGAGAACACCATTAACGTATTGCTGGCCAATGATGTTATTCCCATCATCAATGAAAATGATACTGTGGCCACGGATGAAATCAAATTTGGGGACAATGATAAGTTGGCCGCACTTACCGCAGCCTTTCTAAAAGTGGACCTCCTTTTGATTGCCACCAATACAGATGGCATTTACACCAAAGAATCCTTGGATGGAAAGCTGCCTGAAACGATTCAAGAAGTTGCTTCCATTACCGATTTGGGAAAAGAGGTGAGTACGGTCAAATCTTCCCATGGAACAGGAGGCATGCAATCTAAAATAGAGGCCGCCAGTATTGCGCAAAAAGCAGGAATAGAAACATGGATTGTCAACGGCCTGAAAGATAATTTCATTGTCGACAGCTTTAGAGACCAAATCCACTTTACAAAAATCAAGGCATGAAGCACTATTTAAGCATCAACGATATTGAAGACCTAGAGGCAGGGGTTGCAGAGGCCATCGAATTGAAAAAGGATCCGGTCAAATTTAAATCCCTTGGGAAAGACAAAACTGTTTGTCTCCTTTTTTTCAATAACAGCCTACGTACGCGCTTGAGCACGCAAAAAGCCGCTATAAACTTGGGAATGGAGGTTATGGTCATGAATTTCGGTAGTGAAGGTTGGCAATTGGAATTCGAAGATGGAACGATCATGGACCAAGGTAAGGCAGAACATATCAAAGAAGCTGCCCAAGTAGTGTCCCAATATTGTGATATTGTGGCCATCCGTGCTTTTGCAGGTTTGGAAAACAAAGCCTTGGACGAAGCCGAGGTTGTGTTGAATGGATTTAAAAAATACGCCACCGTTCCTGTGGTGAACATGGAAAGTTCGGTGGGCCATCCGTTGCAAGCCCTTGCTGATGCCATAACCCTAAAGGAATTTGGTTCCATAGAAAGACCCAAAGTTGTACTTTCTTGGGCGCCACATCCCAGAGCATTACCTCATGCTGTGGCCAATTCCTTTGTGGAAATGATGAAATTGCAAAATGCGGATTTTGTAATCACCCACCCTGAGGGCTATGAACTAAACTCTGAAATCACCAGTGGGTGTCAGATTGAATATGATCAAGATAAAGCCTTGGAAAATGCCGACTTTGTCTATGTCAAAAATTGGAGCAGCTATTCGGATTATGGAAAAGTAGTTTCCCAAGACCCCGATTGGATGTTGACCCAAGCAAAACTTGGCACAGCTAAATTCTTGCACTGTCTGCCTGTCAGAAGAAATGTAGTGGTAGCCGATGACGTGTTGGACAGTGATCAATCCTTGGTGGTGGAACAGGCCAACAATAGAACGTATTCGGCACAAATTGTTTTAAAGAAAATCCTTGAATCCCTATAAAATGGAATTAAAGCTAAAGAACAAGGTCTGTATTGTAACTGGAGCTACTAGCGGTATGGGAAAAGCCATAGCTGAAGCTTATCATGAAGCCGGTACCTCCTTGATTTTATCCGGTCGCAATTTGGAGCGAGGGAACCAATTAGCAGCACAACTGGAAAACAGCGTCTTTGTTCCTGGCAATGTAAATGATGTGGATTACAACCAAAAATTGGTGACAACAGCCATAGACAAATTTGGAAGATTGGATATTTTATCCTTGAATGCAGGGATTCTTGGTTTGGGAAATGTGGTGGACCTTTCCGTTGAAACTTGGCGTGAGACTATCGACACCAACTTAAGTTCCATCTTTTATTGCTCCAAATTTGCCATTCCCTTTTTGCAAGAAGGTAAAGGAGGAAATATATTGATCAATGCATCAATTGCCGCTTTTAAGAGCTTTCCCAACCATCCGGCCTATTGTGCTTCCAAGGCAGCTTCCTTGGGATTAATGAAGCAATTGGCCGTTGAATATGCCCCAAAAATTAGGGTAAATGCCATCTGTCCCGGCCCTGTGGACACCCCTTTGATTTGGGATTCTGCAAAAGCATTTGACCAACCGGAAGAAGCGGTGGAAAATGCCAAAAATGCCACCCTGCTCAAGCGATTGGGAACTCCAGAGGATATTGCCAAATTGGCGCTGTTCTTGGTCTCGGAAGATTCCTCGTGGATTACAGGCTCGGCAATGACCATTGATGGTGGAATAATAAATGCATAAAATGGGTGAAAAACTTTCCATAATAAAAATCGGGGGCAATGTCATTGAGGACAAAACCCAACTTTCCCATACCCTTTCCCTTTTTTCCAAAATGGAGGGAAATAAAATTTTGGTACATGGGGGAGGAAAAAAGGCCACCGAAATTGGGAACAAACTAGGGATAGAGGCCAACATGATCAATGGTAGGAGGATTACCGACAGTCAAAGTTTGGATGTGGCCATTATGGTGTATGCTGGTTTGGTCAACAAAAAAATCGTGGCCCAACTGCAGTCCCATGGAACCAATGCCATTGGCATGAGTGGGGCCGATGCAAATGCCATCCAAGCCCATAAAAGACCTGTAAAAGAAATTGATTTTGGATGGGTTGGCGATGTGGATGGCGTGAATTCCAATGGAATTTTTAATCTGCTACAAGCTGGGTTCACTCCCATTTTTTGTGCACTGACCCATGATGGTAAAGGACAATTGTTCAATACCAATGCCGATACCATTGCTGCCGAATTGGCTATAGGAATGTCAGGACTGTTTGAGACTACCTTGTTTTATTGTTTTGAGAAACAAGGTGTTCTGCGAAGTATTGAAGATGAGGATTCGGTCATCCAACACATCAACTCTGAAACCTATGCAACCTTATTGGAAGAGGGAATCATTGCAGATGGGATGTTACCTAAAATGCACAATTGCTTTCATGCGCTTCAAAATAAGGTGAAACAAGTCTGTATTGGAAACCATAGCATGCTGGATGCAGCAAACTCAAATTTTACGACCTTGACCCTATGAAAACTGACCAACAAACGTTGACTCAAAAAGCCATTGAGTTGCTAAAGCAGCTGATCTCCATCCCCTCATTTTCAGGGGAGGAGGATAAAACTGGCGATGCCATTGAAACTTGGCTCCAAGGTTTTGGGGTAAAAACAGAAAGGCAAGTCAATAATGTTTATGCTTTCAACAAGCATTTTGATGAAACTAAACCAACCCTGCTACTCAATTCCCACCACGATACCGTAAAACCAAATTCGGCTTATACCAAAGACCCTTTTCATCCCCATGTGGAGGATGGAAAGCTTTATGGTCTGGGCAGTAATGATGCGGGAGGGTGTTTGGTCTCCCTTTTGGCCACTTTTGTACACTTTTATGAAGCGGAAAATCTAAGCCACAACATCATTATGGCGGCAACGGCTGAAGAGGAAAATGCGGGGGAAAAAAGCTTGAGAGGATTGTTGCCCATTCTTCCAAACATTGATGTGGCCATTGTTGGTGAACCTACCCTATTGGATTTGGCTATTGCGGAAAAAGGACTTGTAGTTTTTGATGCCGTGGTGGAGGGAACCCCTTCCCATGCAGCCCATCCCAATAACAACAATTCCATTTATAATACCATTGACGTTTTGAACTGGTTCAAAAATTACACTTTTGACAAGGTTTCGGATGCTTTGGGTGAGGTAAAAATGACAGTGACCCAAATCAATGCAGGGAAGCAGCACAATGTGGTTCCGGCCCAGGTGGATTTGGTAGTGGATGTGCGAGTAAATGATAGATACTCCAATCAGGAAGTTGCTGATTTGTTGCAACGGGAAGCTCCCTGCAAAATGACCCCTCGTTCCTTACGACTAAATTCATCTTCCATTGATCCCAAACACGACTTGGTAAAAAGTGGGATGGCCTTGGGCAGAAAAACTTATGGATCACCCACGCTGTCCGATCAGGCCGCATTGACCTGTCAATCAGTAAAATTGGGTCCTGGAGACAGTACACGATCGCATTCGGCGGATGAATTTATTTATGTGAATGAAGTTGAGGAAGGAATTGATCTATATATCAAAATCCTTTCAGGATTTTTACAATAAACAATGTACAATTAACAACGTTCAATGTTGGGAGCATCATTGATCATTGAAAATTGATAACTGAAAATTGACACTATGAAACTCTGGGACAAAGGCTTTAGTACCGATAAAAAAATTGACCATTTTACCGTAGGTAACGATCGGGAATTGGATTTACTATTGGCCAAATATGATGTGACTGCCTCCCAAGCCCATGCTAAAATGTTGGCTCAAGTAGGCTTGATTTCCAAAGAAGAATCCGAAGCCTTGGTAAAGGAACTGGGTACCATTGCCAAATCCATTGATAAAGGAACCTTTACCATTGAGGATGATTTTGAGGATATGCATTCCAAGATTGAATTCCTGCTCACCAAAAAACTGGGAGATACCGGGAAGAAAATCCATACCGCACGGTCAAGGAACGATCAGGTTTTGGTGGCCATGCAGCTGTATTTAAAAAATGAGCTCAGTGAAATTAAAAATGAGGTGAAATCACTTTTTGATCTTCTGCTCAACTTGGCGGAAAAGCACAAATCCGTATTGCTTCCAGGTTATACACATCTGCAAATTGCCATGCCCTCGTCATTTGGACTTTGGTTTTCGGCCTATGCAGAAAGTTTGGTGGATGACCTCCATTTTGTCCAAGCTGCTTACAAGATTGCCGACCAAAATCCCTTGGGAAGTGCAGCGGGTTATGGTAGTTCCTTTCCCATAGATCGGACTTTTACCACTAAAGAAATGGGCTTTGAGACCCAGAAATACAATGTAGTTGCAGCCCAAATGGGGCGTGGCAAAGTTGAAAAAGCAACCGCCTTTGGCATTTCCAGCGTAGCTGCCACACTATCCAAATTGGCCATGGATATCTGTTTGTACATGAGCCAGAATTTCGAGTTTATCTCATTTCCTAATGAGTTGACCACAGGCAGTAGTATCATGCCGCACAAGAAAAACCCTGATGTTTTTGAATTAATCAGGGCCAAGTGTAACAAAATTCAGGCAGTACCCAACCAACTGACCTTGATCACCAACAATCTCCCCAGTGGTTATCATAGGGATTTGCAACTGGTAAAGGAGGTAATCGTTCCTGCCATTCAGGATATCAAAGCATGTTTGGAAATGACCATTTTTAGCTTGAAGGAAATCCAAGTGAACCCAAATATTTTAGATGATCCCAAATACGATTATCTGTTTAGTGTGGACACCCTGAATGAGTTGGTCAAAAGTGGAATGCCTTTTAGGGATGCCTACAAAACCATGGGACAGGCCATTGAGAATGGGAATTTTAAACCCAAAAGAGATATCCAACACACCCATGAGGGTAGTTTGGGGAATTTGTGTTTGGAGGAAATCAAAGAGAAAATGGAAAAAGTACACTCCTCTAACTAATGGATTTTATCTTGATTTTACCTTCTTAAGGGTTGAGATAAAAATGTTCAGGAAATAAAGTAGTTGACCCAAAACGAATAAGGTCAATCCGAAAAACCAAAGAGATTCAATGTACTGTATCATCCTGAAGTTTTCCAGGGTTGGTTTCATATCCATATTGGTTGTTGCAAAACTCAAGGGAAAAAGTACGGTGAAAATCAAATGAAGCCAGAACATCCAACCAAAAATTGCTATCCTTTTGAGCTTTAGAATCCAATACCCGACTCCGCATAGAATGAACCATGTTCCCAGTACATTGAACAAATGGGCATACGCAATAACCAGGTAGGTGTCATGGATATTTATATCCAGTGTTGAATCCGGATATACTATGGTGAACAAAATTTGTAAGGCAATTAGAAGAATTCCCAATGTCCAAAATACAAGATGTGCTTTTTCCTTGATGTTATTCAAAAGAACGTTTATTTGATCATCTTCAAGTTCACCACCTCTTGCTCTGTCAAATGTCGCCAATGTCCACGGGGAAGGTCCTTTTTGGTCAACCCTGCAAAAATAACCCGGTCCAGTTTGGTGACGTGGTATCCCAAATGCTCAAAAATCCTTCGCACAATCCGATTACGACCACTGTGGATTTGAATCCCGACTTCCCTTTTTGGAGCTCCTTGGATATAGCTTACATCATCTACCTCAACAGCTCCATCCTCCAATTCCAAACCAGCTTCAATCTTTCTCAAGTCTGAAAGATTCAAGCTTTTATCCAAATGCACATGGTAAATTTTCCTAACCCCATGGGTAGGATGTGTCAGTTTTTTGGTCAGATCCCCATCATTGGTGAACAATAAGAGTCCCGTGGTATTTCTATCCAAGCGTCCAACGGGTAACAATCGATTTTTGGAAGCACTGGAAACCAGCTCCATCACCGTACGTCTTCCTTTTTCGTCGCTAGTAGTGGTGATAAAGTTTTTGGGCTTATTGAGCAGAATATATTCCTTTGTTTCGGGATTGAGCTTTCTTCCATCAAAACGCACATCATCCGTGAGTTTCACTTTATAGCCCATTTCCGTAATCACTTTCCCATTTACCGAAACACTGCCCGCAGCTATATAGGTATCTGCTTCCCTTCGGGAACAAATTCCTGCATTCGCTATGTAACGGTTTAATCGGATTTCGTTAGGGTTGGATTTTTTGGACGGGGTATTCGCTTTAGGCTTTGCACCGTATTTTTTAGCATACGGTTTTCCTTGATTTCGCCCAGTATTTTGGGAGGATCTCCTATTTCGTGGATTGTCTGATTTCGGCATCAGTCGTAAATTTTTTGCAAAAGTAGTGTTTTAAGTTGCCTACCACACTATGCCAAGCTATTTTTCAAACTCCACCGTGGATTGTCTTTCCCTATTGACGGAAAGCTTGGTCACATCAGGGCGGGAATAATGACCAACTGGGTCAAAATTTTGTCGCTCTTCATAAACCCTATTGAAGTCCAAAATTTGATAAATCAGGCCTTCTTGATCTACTATGGGTTCCACAATCCATTCGCCATCAGGGCCAGCAATGCAACTACCTCCATTGGCCAAAACCTTGGGTGCTTTTTCCAAAATCTTGTTCAAGTGTGGGGTGGCTTTCGGAAAATCTGAAGTGTTCATCAATGAGGAAACGGAGATAACATAACTCCGTGATTCGCGGGCAATAAAACGGGTTATATCCTTGGTATTGTGCAACCCTCCCGGCCACACAGCCACATGCAGATTTTCACCCTGACCATACAATGCTGTTCTGGGCAAGGGCATCCAGTTCTCCCAACAATTAAGCCCTCCAACGGTAAATTGTTTCAGCGGATGGACTTGTAACCCATTGCCGTCACCTGGAGCCCAAGTGAGCCGTTCATCATAGGTAGGCTGTAATTTTCGGTGCACTGATTTGATTTCCCCATTCGGGTCAATGTAAACCAATGAGCAGTACAAGCTATGTCCCCCACGATCCTTGGCACGTTCCATCATTCCCAAATACAGGGCTAACTTGTTTTCTCTTGCCAAGGTGCATATCGAATCCAACTCTCCTGCTTCTATTTGAATGGAATTTCGGGCATAATGGGCATGAAGTTCTTTGTTGACTTTTAAGTCCCATGCGGCTCCCTCGGTGTACGCCAACCAAAAGGGATATCCAGGCAAAAAAGCTTCGCCAAAAACTAGAAGTTCAGACTTTTCCCTGGCTGCTTCCAGAATTGTGGCTTCAATTTTCTGGATGGTAGCTTTTTTATCCAGCCAAACAGGGGCTATTTGAGCCAATGCCACTTTTAAATGATTTTCCATCACAAAATTCGATTTATGACCAAGTCCACATCGATCAACAAAATACTGATCACTCCAGCAACAATGATGAACTTTAGAATATTATGCAGCCAAACATAGTGCTTTTTGCCACGGGCTTTCCATAACAAAATGATAAAAAGTCCCAACAGAACAATACATGCGATGAAATACAGGTGCATGTATCCCACATCAAAACTTTTGATCAACAGCAAGGCTGGCACCAGCGTCAAAACAATAAGAAAACCAATAATGACCTTGGACACTTTTGGACCATAAAGGATGGGGATGGTCTTATAGTTCTGAGCCATGTCCCCTGCCATATTTTCGAGATCCTTAATCATTTCACGGGCCAAAATCAACAAAAAGAGGAATAGAGCATGTACAAAAATGACCGTTTCAAAATTGCCATAGTATACAAAAACCACAAAAAAAGGAGCAATGGCCAAGGAGGCAGAAACCAGATTCCCAAGAAAGGGAACCCTTTTAAGCTTATGGGAATACAACCAAATGCCAAAAATGTAGCTTGAAAAAAATAAAACCGCCCGAAACGAAATGTAACTTGCCGCCAGCACGGCCAGAAAGTTTAGGATAAAGTAGGTTGTGAGCTTAAATCGTTGACTTACCAACCTATCCAACATACTTTTCCGAGGTTTGTTGATCAAGTCTTTTTCGGCATCATAAAAGTTATTGATGATATAACCACTTGCAATGACCAAGCCCGAAGCGGTCACAATCAAAAATAGATTTAGGTCAAGGACAACTTCCCGTAAACTGGTTTGAGGGGAAAGAATAAAAATCGAAGCTAAATATTGAGCCAGAGTAATGACCAAAATGTTGTACCCCCGTACCACAGAAAACAAACTCAACAGCTTAAAAAGCATGAGTCTATTTCTTCTACTAAGCATGACGATTGTGGTTAGAAGTTGTAAACAACTTCCAAATTGTAACCCTTAAGCGCTTTTTTGGCCTTGTCCAAATCTTGGGTAAAACCCAAAATATAACCTCCACCTCCAGAACCGCAGAGTTTTAAGTAGTAATCATTGGTTTCAATACCGTGTTGCCAAAGTTTGTGAAACTTGGAAGGAATCATGGGTTTAAAATGATCCAAAACCACATGTGATAGCTGTTTTAGATTTCCAAACAAGGATTTAACGTTCCCATTCAAGAAATCTTCCACACAGGCATCCGTGTGTTTTATGAACTGATCTTTAATCATGTTTCGGAAACCTTCCTGCTTCATTTTCTCCATGAAAATCTGCACCATGGGGGCAGTTTCCCCAGTAATACCGCTGTCCAACAAGAATACCGCACCTTTCCCTTCCGTGTTTTGGGAGGGTATGCTGGTGGATTCAATATTGTCTTTGGAATTGATGAGGATGGGTAAGCTCAAATAGCTGTTCAATGGATCCAGACCCGAGGATTTACCATGAAAAAAGGATTCCATTAAACCGAAAATGGTTTTCAGCTTCAACAGTTTTTCCCTCGTGAGATTTTCAAGAACTGTAATTTTATTGTTCGCGTATTTATCATAGATAGCGGCAACAAGGGCCCCGCTACTTCCTATTCCATAACCTTGTGGGATGGAACTGTCAAAATACATTCCCTGGTTCACGTCGCGTTCCAGAGCCTCCAAATCAAAAGAAACCAAATTCTTTTCCTTTTTTTCCAATTCGCTCAAATAACCTACAAAGGCCTTAAGGCCTTCATTGGATTGTTTTGCAGATGGTGCCGGGTTCTGATCGGTCTTCAGGGCACCCTTAAAAAAGTTATAGGGAATTGAAAGCCCCTTGGAATCCTTAATGATTCCGTACTCCCCAAATAGTAAAATCTTAGAATAAAAAAGAGGTCCTTTCATTGTTGCATCTAAAGTACAAACTATTTTGTTTAATTCAACACAAAATTGGTTAAACAAAATGATTTTTCGGTCGAAATCCAGCGCTATTTGCCAAATTCAGGACAAATAACGCTAAAATTTTGGCTTGATTACTTTTTAGGGATGATTAATTTTTTAGCTCCCGTCCCAATTCGATCACAAATATAGTGTCCGTTATCACAATGGGCAACCAATTCATCCTGAATGAATTGTATAACGCTCTCCTTGATAGATTCTGGATAAAGCACATGTACATTGGCCCCTGCGTCCAACGTAAAGCAAACCGGCATTTGGATTTCCTTTCTAAAGCTCCATATCTTATTGATGATTTCCAAAGTGTTCGGTTTCATCAAAATAAAATATGGATTACTGCTCATCATCATGGCATGCAGGGTCAGTGCCTCGCTTTCTACCACCTTTACAAACTCTCCCAAATCCCCTGATTCCAAAATAGCCTGTAGGGAAGTTAGGTTTTGATAAGCCTGTTTGAACCGCTCTTCGGCAAATGGGTGCCCATGCATAAGGTTATGCCCAACAGTACTACTTACCTGTTTTTCGTCTTTATCCACCAGCAAAATGGTGTCATGATAATGTTTAAAATTATCATGAACTTTATTTGGATATTTTGAACCAAACAAATTGCTGCTTCCTTCAATGGATTTGTGCTTCCCCCAAACAACCAAATTACCTTCCAAGCTTCTGCATGCACTTCCTGAGCCCAATCGAGCCAAAAAAGAGGCTTTTCTCATGAAAAAAGAAGAATCCATATTCGGCTGCATCTGTCTTTCCAAGTCCATTAGGCACAATGCCAAAGCAGACATTCCACTGGCGGAGGAAGCTATTCCACTACTATGGGGAAAGGAATTGGAAGTTTCTATAACAAAATGATATTCCTTGACAAAGGGTACATATTCGGCAATACGATCAAAAAATACCTCAATTTTTGGCTTAAAATCGGCCTTGGGCTTGCCGTCCAAATACAAATCAAATGAAAAATTGGAAGTTGTCTCCTTTTTTTGAAATGAAAGTGTGGTCCTTGTAGCACAGGCATCCAAGGTAAAACTAATGGAAGGGTTCGCCGGGATTTGATTTTCCTTCTTGCCCCAGTATTTAACAAGTGCAATGTTACTCGGTGCTTTCCAGGCAACTTTTCCCGATTCAGGTAGAGCTTCAGTATGTTTTGGCAGAAAGTCTTTTTCGGTCATTCAAAAAACTTTTGGCAAAGATAATGGAGTGCAGGAGGTTACAAGGACTCGGATGTAAATAAATTCTTATTTTAGTTGGGAATGCCACTGCCATGAAAAAAAAACTGACCTATATAACCCTATCCGTACTTATTTGTTTGTTGATAGGTTTTCTTTCCAGTTTTGCCACCCAAAGTTCTGTCAATGATTGGTATGTTGGGCTCAACAAGCCAAGTTTTAATCCCCCAAACTGGATTTTTGCCCCTGTTTGGACCACATTATATGTTCTCATGGGAGTAGCTGCAGGCATCGTTTGGTCCAAAGGGTTTCATCATATTTGGGTTAAGACCGCCCTATATCATTTTGGATTCCAGCTCTTGTTCAATGCCCTTTGGAGCATTGTTTTCTTTGGACTCAAAAATCCGTTTTGGGCATTTTTGGTGATTTTGGTTCTGCTGACCCTGATCGCACTAACGATCAAGTGGTTCCGGGTAGTGAGCAAGTTGGCTTCTTTCTTACTGGTTCCCTATCTTCTTTGGGTTTGTTTTGCCACCCTGCTCAATTACAAAATTTGGGAACTGAATTAGGATTGAGCCATTTCCAATAACTTCATCATCGTCCTGAAATTTCGGGCTGTGGCCTGTACTTTTAGCTTGTTTTCAACGAGATTGTTGCTGAGTTTTGCTTTCCCATAACCTGCCCTACAACAGAGATACACGCAATTGTGTTTTACATGAAACGCTTCATTTTCAAAATGGAGTAGATTAAAACCATCCACTAAATCTTTTTCTGGCTCGGACTTAAGCAATACAAAATATAGGCTCTTTTCTTCTTCATCCGCAAAGGGATTTTGATCTATGATCAGTTTTAATTCCTCCTTGGTTAGCGCCAAGGTAGGTACATCAAACCCAAAATGTTTTAGGATTGCTTTATGTACTTCAATTTCAACGTCTTTCGCTGTAAAACCGTCCTTCCTGCAACTTAAATTTCCGCTTTGAATGTAGGTCTCAACATCTTGAAATCCAGCTTGGGCAAGGCATTGCTTTAAGTCTGCCATTTTTATCTTCTTTTGACCACCCACGTTGATTCCCCTAAGGAGTACGATAAAAGTTTTCATCTTTCTTAATATGCATTTCGAAACTACACAGATTTATTTTACTAAATTGAGGGGCATCAAAAAAAACTTATGGACCAATATATCTTAGCCCTAGATCAGGGAACAACAAGTTCCAGAGCCGTAGTGGTGGATCAAAAGGGCACCATTGTAGCAGTAGCCCAAAAAGAATTTACACAGATTTTTCCCAAACCAGGTTGGGTGGAGCACGACGCCAAGGAAATCTGGGCCACACAAGCCGGGATGGCGGCAGAAGCTGTTAGCCAGAAGGGATTGAAAGCAGAACAGATATCGGCCATAGGAATTACCAACCAACGTGAAACTGTAGTAGTTTGGGATAAGCAAACGGGGGAGCCCATTTACAATGCCATTGTTTGGCAGGATAAACGAACGGCCGGATATTGCGACGCGCTAAAATCCCAGGGGAAATCGGAAATGATTAGAAACAAGACTGGATTGGTCATTGATTCCTACTTTTCCGGCACCAAGGTGAAATGGATTCTGGACCATGTGGACGGCGCCAGGGAGAAAGCCAAATCGGGAAATCTGTTAATGGGTACCATCGATACTTGGCTCATTTGGAAAATGACCGAGGGCAACCTGCACATTACCGATGTAACAAACGCTTCACGCACCCTTTTGTTCAATATCAATACCATGGATTGGGATACCGAGCTATTGGAGCTCTTCGGGATTCCGAAAGAAATGCTGCCCCAGGTAAAGCAATCCAGCGAGGTATACGGCTACACAAGTCCCAACTTTTTTGCGTCCAAAATTCCGATAGCGGGGATAGCGGGCGATCAGCAGGCCGCTTTGTTTGGGCAAATGTGTACTCAGGAAGGCATGGTGAAAAACACCTATGGAACAGGTTGTTTTATGCTGATGAATATTGGAGACAAACCCATTGTTTCCAAAAACAATCTTTTGACCACAGTCGCCTGGAAAATCGATGGTAAAACGACTTATGCCCTAGAAGGCAGTGTGTTCATTGCCGGTGCAGTGGTGCAATGGCTACGTGATAGTCTCAAAATCATTAAGACCTCTTCCGAGGTGGAACAATTGGCGGGTTCCGTGAAGGACTCTGACGGGGTTTACCTTGTTCCCGCTTTTGCAGGTTTGGGGGCACCCTATTGGAACCAACATGCCCAAGGTACGGTATTCGGTTTGACCCGAGGTAGTACCGACGCCCATGTTGCCAGGGCCGCCTTGGAGTCCATTGCCTATCAGACCATGGATATTTTAAGGGCCATGGAAGCTGATTCAGGGATTACCATAAATGAACTTAGGGTTGATGGTGGTGCAACGGTCAATAACCTTTTGATGCAATTCCAAGCAGATGTGCTGGATACCGTTACGGTAAGACCCAAGGTGGTTGAGACCACGGTAATGGGTGCTGCTTACTTAGCTGGATTGGCAGTGAATTATTGGAAAAGTCCCAAAGAAATTCAAGATATTTGGCAGACCGATGTTCATTTTAAACCTTCGACGGAACGAGATACCATTGACCAAAAAATTAAAGGCTGGTACAAAGCCATAAAAGCTTTGGAATATTGGGCAAACGAAGCTTAAAACTCAATCCTAACAAATTACCAACCCACTATATATGACTCCTTTTATTTCTGAAATTGTTGGAACCTTTCTTTTAATTCTAATGGGATGTGGCGTTAACGCCAACGTATCCCTTCAAAAAACATATGGTAGCGGTTCCGGATGGATCGTAATTACCACTGGATGGGCATTGGCCGTATACACAGGCGTGGTCGTAGCAGGCCCTCACAGCGGTGCACATCTGAACCCTGCGGTTACCATTGGACTGGCTTTGGCCGGGGAATTTTCCATTTATGATGTTCCTAGTTATGTGTCTGCTCAAATGATTGGGGCCATGCTGGGAGCGTTTACCGTCTGGCTATTAAACAAGAAGCATTTTGACGCCACAGAAGAAGGTGCTACAAAACGCGGTGTTTTTTGTACCGCACCTGCTATCCCCAACACGGCTCTAAATCTATTTAGTGAGCTTGTTGGCACTTTTGTTTTAATATTTGCCGTACTATATTTCACGGATGCTATAAATACTTCGGATAACACCATAATTGGTCTTGGATCTCTTGGTGCCCTCCCTGTTGCCCTGATTGTTTGGGGCATTGGTCTTTCGTTGGGAGGTACTACGGGTTATGCGATAAATCCTGCGAGGGATTTGGGCCCGCGAATTATTCACGCATTGGTTCCCATAAAAAATAAAGGGTCCAATGGCTGGGGTTATTCGTGGATTCCCGTTGTTGGTCCTATTTTAGGAGGTGCGGTGGCAGCAGGATTAGCCATAATTCTGGCCTAGCAGCTGTTTTTGGAGCCAATGGCTTGCGCGGCTATATAAGCCCCCGTCCAGGCATTTTGAAAGTTGAAGCCCCCTGTAATGGCATCAACATTGATAATTTCTCCCGCAAAGTAGAGGTTGGGGTGTATTTTGCTCCCAAAAGTCTTAAAGTTGATTTCTTTTAGATCAACACCGCCAGCGGTAACAAACTCCTCTTTGAAGGTGCTCTTGCCAATAACCCTATAGGTACCCTCTGTAAGTTCCTTGGCCAGATTTTGTAACATCTCCTTGGTTACCTCGGCCCATCTCACATTGGTCTCGATTCCTGCGGCGTGCACCAATTTGGCCCAAAGCCTTTTGGGAAGATTGACGGCTCTTGTCCGAATAACGGTTTTTCTCGCCTCCACTTCCTTGATTTCCCTGAGAAACCCTTCCATGGAACCCAAAGTATATTCCGGAGTCCAATTGATCTTTATTTTAAAATTATATTGGTATTCACTCAGAATGTTGGCTCCCCAAGCTGATAACCTTAATACGGCCGGACCACTTAACCCCCAGTGGGTCACAAGCACATCGCCTTCTGCTTGTAGCACCGGTTCTTCCCTAGGAGCGCTTTTTAGATTTAGGGCTGCCTTGGAGGAAAACAGCTTTTTGGGAGGTACCTGTACTGATACAAAAGTGCTTACTCCTTGGATTTCGGCCAATCTTGGATCCCGAATATTAAAGGTGAACAAGGATGGAACAGGAGGAACAATGGTATGCCCCAATTCTTCCAAAAATCTCCAAGCTTTGAGGCTACTCCCAGCGGTAACCAATAGGTTTTTGCCCTGGTAATGTTTGTTCATGGTGGTCACCTGCCATCTTCCGTTATCTTGAAGTTTTGAAAGTTGCTTTACCGCACTATTTTTCAATACTTGCACACCCAACTTTTGGGCTTCGGTAACCAAGCAATCTATAATGGTCTGGGAATCATCACTTACCGGAAAAACACGACCATCCTCCTCTATTTTGAGTGGTACTCCCCTCTGTTCAAAAAATTCCATGACATCACCAGGTCCATGCACATGGAAAGGACCCAATAACTCTTTTTTGCCTCTTGGATAGTTGAGAACCAGTTCGCTTGGAGAAAATTCACCATGGGTCACATTGCACCTTCCGCCGCCTGAAACTTTTACTTTGGAGAGCACATTTTTTCCTCTTTCAAAAACGGCAATTTTTAATGTAGGGTCAAGCTCAGCAATATGAATTGCAGCATAGAAGCCTGCGGCACCCCCTCCAACAATGATTACATCGTACATTAATGTACCCGTTCCGGATAGTTTGTGATAATGCCATCCACTCCAAACTTCTTCATTTTCACAATATCCGAAGGTTCATTTACTGTCCAAGTATATACTTTGAATCCCTCATCTTGCATCTCTGATGTATTTTCTTCTGTAAGGGATTTAAAATTGGGATTGATGGCAACGGCATTTAGTTCTTTGGCTACGGGAATTGCTTCCAAGGGGTCGTCCTCTGTAAGGATGGCAATCTGCACATTTGGGTTCAATCTTCTAATTTCCCTTAACTCATCCCATCTAAAACTGGAAATAAGGATATTATTGGCGGCCCAACCTCTTTCCCTTATGTAATAATCGGTAATGAAGTTTACCCGATCAGCTGTATCTGCGCCCTTCAACTCTATATTGAGTGCCACTTGGTTATTGATCAATTTGAGCACATCCTGAAGCATGGGAATGCGATGGTTGCCATCCAGGATAAGCTGCTGCATATCCACAACATTATATTCTTCTATGTTACCTCCGCCATTGGAAAGTCTCTCCACCCTTTCATCATGGAAAACCACTATCTCGCCGCTCTTGATTTTAAACACATCAATTTCAATCATATCCACACCCAAATCCAGTGCTTTTTGCACAGAAGCCAAGGTGTTTTCAGTTTCGTGGCCCATAGCTCCCCTATGACCGATGACCAAGGGATTGGATTCAAACATTCCGCAACTATTGATTAGAAAAATTGTAAAAGAAAGCAATAGTAAAGTTTTTTTCATTCTAAGTCATTTTGATAGCTAAAAATACGATTTGAAAATGAAATTTTGGCGGTAAACATGTTCAATAAAATCCTACAAAAAAAGCAACTAGATTATGCATTCAAAAATTATCGATATCCCATTTTGTCAATATGTTAAATTTATTTTAATATTTTTATCATATTAATAACCAACAAATTAACTCACATGTTTTCAAAATCCAATTTACTGGCTACGGTTGTAGCAACTATTGTTATGTTCCTGCTTGGATACCTTTTATGGGGAATAGCAGCGGAGAGTCTTATGGATGGTCATGTTGTAACAGACATCTTTAAGGAAGAACCCGATTTTGTTTTTATCATTTTGGGGAATCTTGTTGCTGCATTTGCCTTGAGCAATCTTTATGGGAAATGGGCTAGAGGTCACCACAGTGCCAAGGAAGGTGCACAATTTGGAGCCTGGATCGCGATTTTTGCAGGGCTGGGAACCGCATTGATTCAGTATGCCACAGCCAATATGTTTGATTTGACCGGCCATTTAATGGACTTTGTTTTGGCCTTGGTTTACTTTGTGGTAACAGGTGTGGTTATCGCCCTGGTTTATCAAAAAACAGCCGCTAAGGAATAACGATAATTAACCGACCTCTAAACTTTGGCGGCCCACAATGTGGGCCGCTTTTTATTGAACACTAAAAATGTACGATTCCAACGGCGGGAGCTGTAGTTTAATATCCCCACGTCCTTCTTGGATTTTTAGCGTAGCTTTTTCAATTCCATACAACTCTTCCTTTAAAGCGTAGGCAGAATTTTTCAGATGCCACTCGCTTATCACATCCTCTGGTATCTTCAAGTCCAGGGTATACGTTCTATCCTTGTCAAAATTAGATATGACAATCAATTTTTCTTCATCTTTCCACCGCACAAAAGAGAGTATTTTATGATCGTATCCTTCCGTATGGTCCTTGTTGTAAAAATGGATTTCCTGATAGTCTCCCATCAGGGCATTGCTTGAGATCGTAAAATTGAGCAAGCGTTGGTAAAAGTCCCTTAAGTTTTTCTCATCCTCAGTAAGTTGCCCCCCATCAAAATGCCCATTGTTCATCCAACGCTGATGGTGCGGCACCCCAACATAGTCAAAAATGGAAGTGCGACTGGGTTTTCCAAAGCCCGCATTCTCAGCACCAGGCTCACCCACTTCTTGTCCAAAATAAATCATGGTTGGAGATGTGCTCAAAGTGGCGGAAACTACCATGGCGGGTTTTCCCATTTGGGCATTTCCCACAAACTCAGGGCTTGCAATTCGTTGCTCATCATGGTTTTCCAAAAAATGGAGCATGTGGTGTTCAATATCTGCCATTCCCTTTTGAACCACCGGGATATGGTCTGTCCAACCATAGCCTTTCATCACATGCTTTATACTATCGTACAACTCCACCTTGTCATAGAGATAATCCATTTTACCTTTATGGATATAATCGCGGTACAAATCTGGGTTGTACACCTCGGCCAACAAAAAAGCATCTGGATTTTTTGTTTTGATATTGGAATTGAGGTAGCTCCAAAATTCAACAGGAACCATTTCGGCCATATCATAACGAAACCCGTCTACGCCAAAATCCAACCAATAGAGCGCAATGTCCTTGAACTTATCCCAAGAGTTGGGTACAGTTTTGTTTTCCCAAAACCGAAAATGTTCCGTATACCCTTGTTTTTCCATTCCCGTGGGGAGTTCCTCAAAATCCTTGGATCCATCGGGTCGCAGGCCATAATTTACCTTAACCGTTTCATACCAATCATTGAAATGGGGTTGGGCCAACCGTGAACCGTTGCCTGTCCATTTTGCGGGGTTCTCCTCAAATTTTCCATCTGCCATAGCGGATTCCTCTCCTCCCAGTGGTAAATATCCATCCTTCCATTCCGGAACCTTAAAAGTGCTTTCGGGTATGTAATAAAAATTATTATTGACATCATACTCCTTGGAAATATCATCTTCGGTTCCAAAATCCATGGTACCTTCTGGATTGGCCAAACCTTGGTAGCTTCTGGCCACATGGTTGGGCACAATATCTATGATTACCTTCATTCCAGCTGCATGGGTACGATCTATAAGTGCTTTGAACTCCTCTAGGCGTTTTGCAGGGTCATCAGCTAAATCTGGATTCACATTGTAATAATCCTTTACCGCATAGGGAGATCCTGCCCTTCCTTTGACCACATCTGGGTCGTCATTGGAAATCCCATAGACTGTATAGTCATTGACCAAGGCATGGTGGGGCACTCCAGTATACCAAACATGTGTTACCCCCAACTTCCTGATTTCCGCCAGAGCCTTTTCTGAAAAATCATTGAACTTCCCCACCCCATTCTCCTCAATGGTTCCCCAAGCTTTGTTGGTGGTATTGGTATTGCCAAATAGGCGGGTAAAAACTTGGTAAACAACGGCTTTCTTCTTCATGCTCGGTTTTGGATTGGCTTGGTCTGGTTTGGATTCACAGGAAAGCACTGCACCCATCAGCAATAACAGTACTATTCCCAAGTTGCGTTTCATCCTTCTATCTTCTCTCCCGGAACCAGTGTCACGGACTTGCCGTTTACTTGGATTGTTAAATCGGTCTCTCCTGTTAATTCGAAAACGGAGCTCTTTTTGGACACGGATACGGTAACAATTTGGTTCCGATAGTTAATTTTAAAGGCATAGGCATCCCATTGTTCGGGAATTTGTGGGTTAAAGGACAGCTGGCCATCCGTTATGCGCATTCCACCAAATCCTTCCACAATGCTCATCCATGTTCCTGCCATTGAAGTAATATGCAGTCCCTCTTCCACTTCTTTGTTATAGTCATCCAAATCTAAACGGGAAGTTCTCAAATAGAACGTATAGGCCTGTTCCATCCTGCCCAGCTTTGCGGCTTGAATACTATGCACACAAGGGGACAGTGAGGATTCATGCACCGTAAAAGGCTCGTAAAAATCGAAGTGTTTTTCCAGAGCATCCTGGCTGAAATGATCTTCAAAAAAATAGAATCCCTGAAGAACGTCGGCTTGTTTGATATAGGGTGAGCGTAAAATTCGGTCCCAACTCCATTTCTGGTTAATGGGGCGTTCCGACTTGTCCAAATCGGGCACTTGCACCAAATCCTTATCCAAAAAGCCATCTTGCTGTAAGAAGACCTGGTGTTTTTCAGAGAATGGAAAATACATTTGATCTGCCACCCTGGCCCAATCCGAAGTTTCTTCGGAAGTGATTTTGGTCTTAGCCTGAATTCGTTCAAAATCCTGAGGATATTCCTTTTCTACGATTTCAATTTGCTCCAAAGCATATTCCATGCACCATTTAGCCAAGTAGTTGGTGTACCAGTTGTTGTTTACGTTGTTCTCATACTCATTGGGTCCTGTAACACCCAACATGACATAGCGCTGTTTATCCTCAGAAAAATTGACCCGTTGGTGCCAGAATCGGGCTATCCCAATTAGGACTTCCAATCCCATTTTTGGAATATAGCTGTAGTCTCCCGTAAAACGGTGGTAATTGAAAATAGCGAAGCTAATAGCGCCATTTCTGTGTATTTCCTCAAAGGTAATTTCCCATTCGTTATGGCATTCCTCGCCATTCATGGTTACCATGGGATAGAGGGCCGCCCCATTGGTAAAACCTAACTTTTCAGCATTTTCAATGGCCTTCTCCAGATGGTTGTACCGGTACTCCAAAAGACTCCAGGCCACCTCTTGATTTTTGGTTGCCATGTAGAAAGGAAGACAATAAGCTTCAGTGTCCCAATAGGTACTTCCTCCATATTTCTCCCCTGTAAATCCTTTGGGGCCAATATTAAGTCTGGAATCCTTCCCCAGATAGGTTTGATTCAGCTGAAAAATATTGAATCGGATACCTTGTTGTGCTTTTATATCCCCTTCAATGGTGATATCGCTCATTTCCCATATTTTGGCCCAGGCCTCCTTTTGTTTTGCAAGCAATGCTTCAAATCCCAAATCGGAACCCTGCTTTAATACCTTCTTGGCAACATTGATCAACTGGGTTTTATCATGATTTCTTGAAACGGTGTATCCCCCCAATTTGGTCAAGCTTATTTTTTCACCCTGGGCTACCTCCTGTTCGAATTCAATGGAAGCATAGGTTTCATTTGTTGTTCCTGCTTTTGAGGCAACTGAATTTCCATTGTAAGCTACTTGGGCCTCCATAAAAGTACAGGTGGCAAAATTGGTCTTCATAGTATGGGCTTCAATAAATGCTTGGTTGCCCAGGACATCTACCTTGGTAGTATTCCAAAATTTATCGTCCCAATTGCTGTCCTCATTGGTGATTCCGCTGTCCAAATAGGGCACAAACTTGATATGAGAATCTTGATTTAATGGTGTAATCTCATATTGAATAACTCCCAATTCATCCAAATCCAAGCTTAAAAATCGGGTAGCCTTAACTTGTAGTTCAATTCCATTTGCCATTTGGGCAACAAAACTGCGCCGGTACCAGCCTTCGCGCATATTGAGTTCCCTCTTAAAATCCTTAACGGCTTTGCAGATGTTCAAATCCAATGGGTCTCCATTCACAAAAACATCAATCCCAATCCAATTGGGGGCATTGAGAACCTTGGCAAAATACTCAGGGTATCCATTTTTCCACCATCCTACCCTGGTCTTGTCGGGGTAATACACCCCAGCTATATAGCTTCCTTGAAAGGTTTCCCCGGAATAATGTTCCTCAAAATTGGCCCTTTGGCCCATGGCACCATTCCCAATGCTAAACAAGCTTTCGGATGACTTAACCCGCTCTTTATCAAAGCCTTCTTCAACAATAGACCACGCGTCCGCCTTTATATAATCCTGATTCATAATCTGCGCTGATTAATTGGTAAGTAAAAGTTAGTTTTCTAATTCTGCAGCCCTAGAGCAGGTGCAAACTTAGTTAATTGTAGAATCCCTTACCACCAAAGTAGGTTCCAAAATTTTGGTCTGGTAAGTTTCCTCTTCTGCTTCGCTCTCTACTTTTTCAATGAGCATCTGGGCAGAAATCTCCCCCATCTTTTGCCCGTGCTGGGCAATTACTGTTAAGCTGGGGTTGGCGTATTCGGAAAGAAACCCGTCTGTAAACCCGATAAAAGAGATATCCTCTGGAATTCTAAGTCCATTTCTTTGGGCCAAGCGCATGGTATACACGGCAAAAATTTCATTGACACAAAGAACCGCATCCATTTCTGTGGATTCGAAAAACTGCTGAATGAGCTCTTCGTCCATATCCATACTGGACAACTTAAGGATTCTGGATTCGTCAACTTCCAAATTATGCTCGGTTAAGGCCTTTCTGTATCCTTGGGTACGAGCCTTACTAACACTTAGATAATCCGCAGTGGTTATAAGCCCAATTTTTTTTCTGCCTTGATCGATCATTTTCTTGGCGGCCATATAAGCTCCTAGCTGATCGTCAATAATCACCTTATCGCATTCAACCTCATTGGTAATCCGATCAAAGAGTACCACGGGAATCCCTTGTTCTGTAACCTCCTTTAAATGGTTATAGTCGTTCTTTTGCTGGGTTTCTGATGCCAAAGACATGATAAAGCCGTCAATACTGCCATTTGCCAGCATTTCCATGTTGATCACCTCCCTGTCGAAGGATTCGTCCGAAGAACATACAATTACGTTGTATCCTCTTGCATTGGCATACTTTTCAATACCCCTGATCACGGTGGTAAAAAAGTGATGGACAATATCCGGAATGACAACGCCAATGTTTTTGGTTCTTTTGTTCTTAAGACTAATGGCTATATTATTGGGACGGTAGTTGTAAAGTTTGGCGAAGGCTTGAATCTTTTCCTTGGTATCCCTACTGATCTCCTCACTGTTCTTCAAGGCCTTTGAAACTGTGGATATGGAAACCTCCAATTCCCTTGCAATATCCTTTAATGTAATCTTTGATTTCAATGCGCGCCGTCTTTTCTTCCCAGTATTTTTTTGAAGTTAGCCAATATACATCAGATCTCAACTTTAGTCAAACTTTTTTAACAAAATTGATGGCTTGGCCCAAGGTTAAATTTTAGCTAAAAAAAGCGCATATTTCGGTAAAAAATAAAAATAGTATATTAGCTATAGGATTGCATAAACTTCCAAATCTTCTAGGGAAAATTGCGAATTGACTAATTAAAAGATAAAAGCTTTACTAAACTCGCAAAATCCTAAAGTTATTAACACGAAACCGTTTTCGTTGCGAATCATACTCTAGCTAACTACGGATTAACTTTATTTTTATATATGTTTAACAATTGAATTGAAATTAACTAAACTTAAAATTAATTATTTATGAAGATTACGCTACTAAAAAGCATTTTGCTTTCTGGGGCATTTTTATGCTTTGGATTGGCAAAAGCTCAGACGGTATCTGGTACTGTTACGGATGTAAACGGTCCATTACCGGGAGCAAGTGTTCTTGTAAAAGGCACTACCAATGGTACGCAGACCGATTTTGATGGTAATTATACCCTTAGTGGTATTGACGATTCTTCAGTGTTGGTGTTCAGCTATATTGGCTACACGACACAAGAAATTACCGTAAATGGACAGACTACCATTAATGTTACGCTTCAAGAAGATGCCCAGGCATTGGATGAAGTTGTGATCATTGGTTATGGTACCACTACGGTAAAAGATGCAACGGGTGCTGTGGCATCAGTTACCGCTGAGGACTTCAACGGAGGTGTAATTTCATCTCCTGAACAGTTGATTCAGGGTAAGACCGCGGGTGTTCAGATTACGCAGACCAGTGGTGAACCGGGAGCAGGAGTTGAATTCCGTATTCGGGGTACAAACTCTGTGCGTTCCAACAACAATCCACTTTTTGTAGTTGATGGTGTTCCACTTGCTGGAGATGATACCTCTGCACAAGGACAGGGAAGTTTAGGTTTGGGGTCCAGTGCGGCCAAAAACCCGTTGAACTTCTTGAACCCGTCTGATATTGAGAGTATCAGTATTTTGAAGGATGCTTCTGCAACAGCAATCTACGGTTCCAGGGGTGCTAATGGGGTTGTAATTATTACCACTAAGAGTGGTAAGGCTGGATCTGATGGTGTATTCGAGTTTTCTTCAAGCCTTAGTTTCTCCAAGCCTGCCAACGAGTACGACTTGTTGAATCGCGAACAATTTCTTGCTGGTGTTGCACAATTCGGCGGAGTTGCAGCGGATCAAGATTTTGGTGCTAACACAGATTGGCAAGATATTGTGACTAGAAACGCTACTTCGCACAACCAAAACCTTTCTTGGTCCAAAAACTATGGCAAGGGTAATATCCGTGCTACTTTTGGTTACCAAGATCAGTTTGGTGTAATCGAAGAATCTTCTTTGGAAAGAATTACAGGAAGAGCCAACTGGACACATCGCTTTTTAGATGACAAGCTTAGACTTAATGTACAAGCCACTGTTTCCCGTGTAAATGATGAATCACCACCCATTTCCGGTAGTGCTGGATTTAACGGGGATTTATTGGGTGCTGCATATTCTGCCAACCCAACTTGGCCAACCGATGTTGATTTTGCCCCAGGTGGAGGTCTTTTAAGCCCTTCCAACTTGTTGCATGTAACTCAAAGTACAGCCTTTACCAACAGATTCTTGGCCAACGTTTCCTTGGAATATGACTTTACTCCGGAGCTAACTGGTAAGGTTACTTATGGTTATGACACTTCTGAGTCCACTAGAAAATCCGGAATTAGCCGTGATGTAGTTGGTTTGTCCAACGGTACAAGTGGTAATGGTCGTGCCGCAGTAAACGATATCAATGTGGCCAACAACCTTTTGGAAGCAACATTGTCTTATAAGAAGGAATTGGAAAATTCTTTCCTTGATGTTCTTGTTGGTTTCTCATATCAAGATTTTGGTAGAGATGGAAGAAACATCCAAGGTTGGGGATTCAATACTTCCAATCTTGACCGTATGGGAGATGATTTGGAAAGATCTGCCAATACCATTGAAGCTAACATTAGTGGAAGATATCAGCAGTACGGTATTGGGACTGGACAAAGTGAGATATTTATAAATCGACTTTTCCCCTCGCCTGTAACTGACAACATTTCTTCTGTGCTAATCGATGTGCGTTCCATTTTTACGGACACTTTCGATTTTACGGATGAGCTACAGTCTTTCTTTGGTAGGGTAAACTACAGCATTGCAGACAAGTATTTGTTTACAGGTACGATAAGGGCTGATGGTTCTTCCCGTTTTGGTCCGGATAATCAGTATGGTTACTTCCCTTCCGGTGCATTTGCATGGAAGTTACATGAAGAGGACTTTATGGGTGATACGTTCTCAACACTTAAGCTTAGACTTAGTGGAGGTATCACTGGTAACCAAGAAGGTCTAGGGTATGGTAACTTCGTTCGTAGAGAGCGTTATACAACCAACCCTGCCGGTGATATTCAGAATGGTGGTGAAATTGCTATTCCAGGTACCCAAGCAGTGTCCTTCGTAAATAACCAACTAAAGTGGGAAGAAACACTTTCCTATGGTGTTGGTCTTGATTTTGGATTTAACAACGATAGGCTTTCAGGAACTATTGATGTGTATCGCAAGGAAACAACAGATCTTCTGTTAAGTGTTCCAGCTGCGCAGCCATCTCCTCAGCCTTTCTTCTTCCAAAACTTGGATGCAACTGTATTGAACCAAGGGGTTGAATTCTCAATTGCCTATGATTTTGCGCAATCTGAGGACTTCAACTTGAGTACTTCCTTCAATATTTCTTACAACGAAAATGAGTTGCAGGATTTTGGAGGTCAAATTCCAGCAGGTACCATTAGAGGTCAGGGACTTTCTTTGGCATTTGCCCAGATTTTGGCTGGAGACCAGCCACTATTTTCCTATTTCCTAAGAGAGTTTGGAGGATTTGATAGCAATGGTCAGCCTATTGGTGATGTTCAAACCTTTGTTGGTGAGGACGCACTTCCAGATGTGATTGCCGGTTTCTCCTTGAATACCTCTTATAAGAACTGGGATTTCTCAGCCTTCTTCACAGGTCAGTTTGGATTCTCTGTGTATAACAACACGGCCAACGCATTCTTTACTGCTGGTTCCATTGCCAACGCAAGAAACGTTACTCCTAACGTTTTGACAAGTGGAGAAGCAGGTAATGCTGCCGCCGAGGTATCTACTAGATTTTTGGAAAAAGGTGATTTTGTACGTTTCCAAAACGCATCCTTAGGGTACAATGTGCCTCTTAGTGGTAACGGAGCTATTAAAAGCCTAAGGTTGTCTTTAACAGGACAAAACTTGTTCTTGATTACAGATTACTCAGGCTTGGATCCAGAGGTAAGTGTATCACCAGCAAACAATGGACTGGATTTATTGAACGGTCTTCCAACTGCTGGTATAGATTTGACGGCATTCCCAAGACCAAGAACATTTACTTTTGGTGTTAATGCCACCTTTTAATTAAAAAAAATTGAATAATGATGAAAAGAAATCAATTAAAATTATGGCTATTATCCACATTCTGTGTGGTGTTTGCGATTTCGTGTACCGATCTCGAAATTGAAGAAACCGACTCAATCATTGATGAGTCTACGGCCACCGGAGGCATCTTTAATGGTGTTGAAGACCCAGCTGCATCCGTTGACAACCTTTTCAACGGTATGAACAGATTGGGAGATCAAGCTAACTTCTATGCATTGCAGGAAGTAGCTACGGATGAGCAACTGGTTCCTACCAGAGGTACGGACTGGGGTGATAATGGTATTTGGAGAACCCTCCATGCCCATACTTGGTCACCCGGTCACCAATATATCCTTAACGTATGGAACAACTGGAACCAGACTATTTTCCTTGCTTCTGAGGTAATAGATTCAAGAAGTAGTTCTTCTGCTGAGCAGGTTGCCCAAGCAAGCTTTGTAAGAGCTTTTGGGATGTGGGTTATTATGGATATGTACGGACAAGTTCCTTTCAGACAACCGGATGAAGGACCTGAAGTTAATCCAGTTATCCTATCCAGAACTGAAGCGTACGATTTTATTTTGAACGATTTGGATGTTGCCATTGCAGGTCTTCCAAGTGTGGCAGCCAATGATGTTGCCAATCAAAGTAGAGGAACCAAGGCAGCTGCCCGTTTCTTAAAAGCTAGGGTGCTATTGAACTCTGGTGTTTACAGTGGATCTGGAGCTCCAGATGCTTCTGCGCTTAACGAAGTTGTTTCCCTTGTTGATGCCATTGCGGCTGAAGGCTATGCCTTGCAAGATGGTTATTTTGATATTTTCAAGGAAGATGCGGATTCCGAAACTATTTTCTGGTTGCCAACATCTGTAGGTAACAGAATCTGGAACGGGGCTCACTACAACACTGTTGCTCCTGATAACACAGGTGGTGGTTGGAATGGATTTAGCACTTTAGCTGAATTCTACGATATGTTTGAAGGTAATCCAACTACCAATAATGTTGGAGATGGCCAAGAAGAACGTAGAGGTTGGGTGCCAGATGCATCCAATGCTGATGAAACCAATTTAGGTTTCGCATACGGATTCTTTATTGGACAAGCTTACGATGCCGAAGGAAACGCACTTAACGATCGTCCTGGTAATCCATTGGTGTTTACCAAGGAATTGCCTGGATTGGTAGGTAACAATGAGCGTACTGGTGTACGTATCATCAAGTACCATCCGGTTAACGGTTCTTTTACCAACCACGAGATCATCTTCAGATATGCTGATGCCCATTTGATGAAAGCGGAAGCGATCATGAGAGGTGCTGGTGGCGGTGACGCTACTGCATTGGTCAATGAGCTTCGTGCCTTAAGGGGAGCTACTCCACTAGGTTCAGTTACCGAGGCCGATATGTTGGCTGAAAGAGGTAGAGAGCTTTATGTTGAGGCTATCCGTAGAACCGATATGATTCGTTTTGGACAGTTTACCAGAGATTGGGAGTTCAAAAATGCAGAATCTGTTGGGGATGATAACAAAAACTTATTCCCAATACCAACCAATGCCTTGCTTTCCAATCCAAATTTGGTGCAGAATCCAGGGTATTAACAATCCAAGTTTAAGTTTATCTTATAGTTTAAAGGCTGCCCGCGGGCAGCCTTTTTCTATTTCTCCTTTTCGCTGGTAAAGCACCAGCATCCTCATCAATATTAATTGGATTAATTTTTGAACGGTTAACCCTCCCGGTTTTTTTACAAGAGGTACGTAGTATTTAAGTGTGAAAAAAAGCGTGTAGAAGATGAATGCTATTGGAATCTAAAACGATTTCACCATTATCCCTAGCGAGCTTAATCAGCTGATTCAACCAAGTTTAATACAAAACTCAGCTTGCTCGTTCAATACATGGAAGACCTTTCACCAAAAACAATCGGCAAAAGGTCTGTTATAATTTATTTAGCAAAGTAAATATAGATTCCCACCACAATCACACAAATGGCCAATCCAACTTGCTTCACATGTCGGTAAGGTGTAATCTCCACTTGCTTTGTATATTCTTGAACGAAGGCTTCTTTCCTTGGATAGAATTTACCGATCAACAGCATTATACCAGCATTCAACAAGAAAAGAATGGCCATAACATGCAAATAATGGGGATACGCATCGGCTTCCACCAACCGTAGGGCCGCTTCATCCGTAATCCCAGAAGCTTTTGCAGCTTCCAATGCGTTGTCCACCAATTTGGGCCCAACAATGAACTGACTGATGATATAAAGACCAGACCCCAAGAATATGGCAATTTTAGCCGCAATAGCAGGAACTCTTTTGGTCAAGTAACCCACCACAATGATGGTCAAAATAGGAATGTTGTAGATTCCATTGATTTCCTGTAAATAATTAAATAAACTTCCAGCATTGGCAATCAAGGGCGCTATAAACATGGCAGCCAAGGCCAAACAAACCCCAAAAACTTTCCCGTACTTCACTACCGTGGACTCGGAAGCCTCTTTATTGATATGCTGCTTGTATATATCAATCCCAAATAAAGTTACCGAACTGTTCAAGACGCTATTGAACGAACTTAAAATGGCGCCAAAAAGCACTGCAGCAAAAAATCCAACCAAATATTTGGGCAGTACTGCCCCTACCAAGGCTGGATAGGCAATATCACTGGATTCCAAGCTTCCATCAAAATAATGGAAGGCAATCATCCCTGGAAGAACCAGGATAAGTGGACCCAAAATCTTCAAAAACGAGGCAAGCAGTAACCCTTTTTGTCCCTCGGCCAAATTCTTTGCTCCCAAAGCCCGTTGTATAATTTGCTGGTTGGTACCCCAATAGAATAGCTGCACCAACATCATTCCCGTAAAAATGGTAGAAAATGGAACTTCCTGCCCGTGCTCTCCTGTAGAATCAAAGCGTTCAGGGTTTGCGGTCATAAGTTCATCCAAACCTTGAAAAACGCTTCCGTCCCCAATGGCCATCAATCCGAAAATGGGAATCAAAATCCCCCCAATCATTAATCCAATAGCATTGATACTATCTGAGACCGCTACAGCTTTTAGCCCTCCAAATACCGCATAAATTGAACCAATGACCCCAATGCCCCAGATGCAAATAATCAAAGCTGTGGTATCGGAGACATTCAACATTTCTGGAACATTGAACATTCCGCTAATCGCCACCGACCCTGAATACAGTATTACCGGTAGCAAAACCACCACATAACCTGTCAAAAATAATCCTGAAGTAATGGTCTTTGTGGCCACATCGAAACGATCCGCCAAAAACTGGGGAACCGTAGTAAGTCCACCTTTTAGATATCTGGGCAACAAAAAAATTGCAGCAACAACCATGGCAATCGCTGCCAATGTTTCCCATGCCATAACCGACAATCCATCTTTATAGGCACTCCCGTTCAATCCAACAATCTGCTCCGTGGAAAGATTGGTCAATAATAGCGATCCAGCAATGACGCCTGCTGTTAAACTTCGTCCTCCTAAAAAATAGCCATCGGATGAGGTTTCATCAGTTGAGCGCGTTGCCAAATAAGCAATGATTCCTACGAGTAACGTAAAGCCTAAAAAAGATAAAATTCCTACCATTACAATATCTTGGTTTGTTAGTAATCCTTAAATATATTGGATTATTTGTCAATACAATAGCCCTCCAATTAAGATTCTTATCAACCGCAAACGTTTTCGCCTTAATTCCACAAAATATTAACTATTGTTACTTCTCTAATTGTCATTGGATTGGTTATCTTACCCGACCTATTATAATTGATGGATGAAGGGGATTTACGGCCTTTTTGTTGGTTCTTTTTTATTGATTCTTAGTTGCGCGGAAAACAAGTCGGAAACCCTGTTTCTAAAAAGGGGTTCCGAACATACAGGTGTTACCTTTAAGAATAGCTTAAAGGAATCTCCCAACCTCAATATCCTAAACTATCTCTACTACTACAATGGCGCGGGCATAGCGGCTGCAGACTTTAACGGAGACGGTCTTGTTGACCTGTACTTTACGGCAAATCAATCTGAAGACCAACTATACCTCAACAAAGGAGGGTTACGCTTTGAAAACATCAATCAAGTTTCTGGAATTGACAACGCTACGGGTTGGACCACCGGCGTTACCAGTGTTGATGTTAATGGTGACGGTCTTTTGGATATTTATGTTTGCAAAGTGGGCAACTATCATATTTTGGAAGGACGTAATCTACTCTATGTCAACCAAGGAAATGATGCAAATGGAGTGCCTGTTTTCAAGGAAGAGGCACAAAAGTACAATCTTGATTTTTCAGGCTTTTCAACCCACTCCGCTTTTTTTGACTACGATTTGGATGGGGACCTTGACATGTACCTACTAAATCATTCCGTGTATCCCAACAGAGCCTACGGGCGGGGATCTCAACGCAAGCTAGCGGATTCCCTTTCTGGAGATAGATTGTATGAAAATACAGGTGAGCGTTTTGTGGATGTCAGTGCCCAAGGGGGAATCTTTCAAGGTAAAAGCGGTTATGGATTGGGTCTGTCCATCAGTGACGTGAACAACGATGGTTATCCTGACATTTATGTTGGAAACGATTTTTTCGAGAACGATTATCTCTATATCAACCAGCAAAATGGCACCTTCGAAGAATTGATCTCATCCGACAATGAAAAATTGGGCCATACCACCCATTTTTCCATGGGCAATGATATAGCGGATATCAACAATGATGGGTTTGCCGATATTTTGTCATTGGACATGCTTCCAGAAAACTTGAAAACGTACAAGACTTCTGGCTTGGAATACAGCTACCCTATTTACCAGCAGTATCTTAAAAATGGTTACGCACCCCAATACATGCAGAACACCCTGCATCTTAATTTGGGGAACTCAAATTTTGCAGAGATTGGGAATTTAAGTGGCCTGTCTGCAACAGAATGGTCATGGGGAGCTCTTTTGGCCGATTTTGACAATGACGGGCTAAAAGATGTTTTTGTTTCCAATGGCATAAAAGGGGCTACCAACGATATGGATTTCATCAATTTCATGTCCAACGAAAGTATCCAAAGGCGTATTGACCAAGGAATGTTACAGTCCGACATGCCCTTGATTGAGGAAATACCCGTGAAGAAAATCCCCAACTATATTTTTCAAAATCGTGGGGAAGCCCAGTTTGAAAATAGGACCAAAAATTGGATTGGGCTTGAGCCTTCCTTCAGCAATGGAAGCATTTATGCGGATTTGGATAATGATGGGGATTTGGATTTAGTGGTCAACAATGTGGATGAAGAGGCTTTTGTTCTTGAAAACACCAGTCCGCCAAGCAACCATTTGACTTTGGAATTGGATGCAGGGCCAAAAAACAAGTTCGGTTTGGGAACCAAGATTATAGCCTTTTCTAAATCCCAGATTGTTACCCAGGAAAATTTCATCTCCAAAGGATATTTGTCTTCCGTTCCCCCTCGCGTGCATCTAGGTTTGGGCAAAGATTCCGTGATAGATTCCCTTCACGTTATTTGGCCAGGTGGGGTTTATGAAACCCTCTACAATGTATCCGTTCCCAGCCAAATCACAGTGACAAAAAACGATTCAGTTGCCAATTACTATGACTCCATATCACAAGTTAAGCAACCTTTATTCAAACCATTGGATTCCCTGATTGACTTTGTCCATAGGGAAACAACTTCGTTGGATTTTGACAAGGAACCCCTTGTTCCTTTCGCAAACTCTAATGAAGGCCCTGAGCTAGCCGTTACTGATGTCAATCTGGACGGATTGCAAGATTTTTTCATTAGCGGTGCCAAAAAACAGGCCTCTGCGCTATACATTCAAGATGAAAGCGGAAGTTTCAAGTCGCACCAACCAGAACTTTTTACAGCACACGCCAATAATGAAGATACCTCCCACACCTTTCTAAATGCCAATGATGATGCTTATCCCGACCTGCTTGTGGTAAGTGGAGGCAACGAATATAAAAGCGGGGTGCCGCTTCAGCCAAGACTGTACCTTAACGCTGAGGGAAGATTTCATTTGGATCATGTGCTTTTGCCTTTGATAGAAACCAATGCGTCCAAAGTAATCGCCGAGGATTTTGATGGGGACGGCATGGAAGAAGTTGTTATCGTTTCTGACCAAGTACCCTCTGAATACGGTAAAACTCCCAAGCAGTTTTTTCTAAAACGTGACGAAACAGGAAATTTCAAGGAAGTTACTCCCGAAATCATTCCTGAACTGGAGCATTTAGGGAACATCAAGGACATATTTGCCGCTGATGTTGATGCCAATGGATATTTAGATCTTGTGGCAATAGGTCACTGGATGCCCGTTTCCATTTTCTTAAACAATGGAAGTACATTCACTTTGCAAAAAAACAACGGTTTAGAAAACACCCACGGCTGGTGGAATGTGGTCAAGGCGGAGGATCTGGACAATGATGGGGATTTGGATTTGGTCTGTGGCAACTGGGGACTTAACAGCAAGCTTAAGGCCAGTCGAGACAAACCCATTACCTTGTACACCAATGATTTTGACAAGAATGGCAGCATCGAACCCATTGTGACCTATTATCATCAGGACACCGAAACCCCATTTGCATCCAAAGATGAATTGGTAAAGCAAATGCCTTTTTTGAACAAGGAATTTTTACTCTACGAATCTTTTGCCAATGCTTCCATCGAGGATTTGTTCGGGAAAGACAGACTCGATGAAGCTGGAAACAAGCAAGTGTATGAACTGGCCAGTTGTTATTTTATAAATGACGGAAATGGACAGTTTACCAAAAAGGAATTTCCAAGTTTGGCACAATCCTCCGCCATTTACGATATTGGGCTGGAAGATGTGACCGGAAATGGACGAAAAGAGTTGATCATCTTGGGCAACAACTATGAAATAAGTACCCAATTGGGAAGATTGGATGCCTTTCATGGACTAATTTTGCAGCAAGGTCAAGATGGAAATTTTGAATACGTAAAACAAAGTGGCTTTAATGTTTCTGGAGCTGCTAGAACGATGAAAAAAATCACCATGGGTACGGACTCGATTTTTATCATCGGAAGAAATAATGACACACCCATATTTTTGGCTAAAAAATAATTATGATGAAGATGAAAGCGCATGTGTTTAAAGTGGCTTGTATGGCTATATTGACAATTTCATGTACCTCCAAGGAAGAAACAGACTCTAAGGAAACAGAACCTCTGTTTACCTTGCTTCCTTCGGCGGAAACTGGATTGAATTTTGTGAACAAGGTTGAGAACCAAAAGAACTTCAACATATTCAAATACAGGAATTTTTATAACGGTGGTGGTGTTGCCATTGGCGATATCAACAATGATGGGCTGCCGGATATTTACCTAACGGGCAATATGGTTCCCAACCGTTTATACCTGAACAAGGGCAATCTAAAATTCGAGGATATTTCCGAGACTGCCGGTATTATGGGTAATAAACCCTGGTCAACGGGAGTGGTCATGGTTGATATCAATCAGGATGGTTTGCTGGATATCTATGTGAGCAATGCGGGAAATCTTGAGGGAAACAACCACGATAATGACCTGTATATCAATAACGGGGATTTGACCTTCACGGAAAAAGCCCATGAATACAATTTGGCCAAAACCGGATTTACCACCCATGCTTCTTTCTTTGATTACGATAAGGACGGAGATCTTGATGCTTACATTCTCAATAACAGCAACATCCCCGTTAGCAGTTTGGGCTATGCGGAACAAAGAGAGACACGAGCACAAGATTGGGAAGGTGTACCTCATATTTTCAGAGGTGTAGGCGACATGCTCCTTCGGAACGACAATGGAAAATATGTGGATGTAAGCGAAGATGCGGGCATCTATGGTAGCCTGATAGGATTTGGGCTGGGTGTACTGGTCACAGATTTCAACAACGACCTCTATCCCGATATTTACGTCTCCAACGATTTTTATGAGCGGGATTACCTGTACATCAACCAAAAAGATGGAACCTTTACCGAAGAAATAAAGGACTGGACTTCCCATTTGAGCTTGTCCGCCATGGGGATTGACATTGCCGATATCAATAATGATGGTCACAATGACATATTTATTACGGATATGCTTCCAGAGCCTGAAGAAAGGGTGAAATCCGTAATGGAATTTGAGGGCTACAACATTTTTGAGTTAAAACAGAGCAAGGACTTCTTTCAGCAGTACATTCAAAACACCCTGCAACTCAACAACGGGGATGGCACCTTTTCTGAGGTAGCCTACTATAGCGGGGTTGATGCCACGGATTGGAGCTGGGCAGGGCTTATGTTTGACATGGACAATGACGGTCTCAAGGATATTTTTGTTACCAATGGGATAAACCATGACCTTACGGATTTGGATTTTGTGGACTTCTTTGCCAATGAGATTATCCAAAAAATGGCCTTGACCGGAAGAAAGGAATCCATTGATTCTATCATCAACAAAATGCCAATTAAGCCCCAACCCAACTATGCCTATAAAAACAATGGGGATATCACCTTTAAAAATGCCAATAAGGAATGGGGGTTTGAACTACCCACAAGATCCAACGGGGCGGCTTATGGGGATTTGGACAATGACGGGGATTTGGATATGGTCATTAACAATGTGAACACGGAGGCATTTATCTACCGTAACAACGCAGACTCACAACTGGATCACAATTATATCCAGCTGAAGTTCAAGGGGCCTGCCAGCAATCCGTTTGGGGTTGGAACCTTGGCTAAATTCTATTTTGATGGAAACATCATCAACCAAGAACTTATTCCATCCAGAGGTTTTCAATCTTCCATGGATTATACCATGACTCTGGGCCTTGGGAAATCGGAGAATCTGGATTCCATCAGAATTGTATGGCCGGATGAGCAAACCCAACTCTTGGAAAACGTCGCGCCCAATCAGGTAGTTTCCTTGGATCATGCCGAGGCCACTACGCAATATGTCATTCCAAAAATAGCCGCCAAACCTACCTTTATCAGTGAATTGGAGACCAGTAACTTGATGGCCCACCAAGAAGACCATTACAATGATTTTGATTACGAGGGACTAATCTATAAGAAGCTGTCCCAAGAAGGCCCGTCCCTTGCTGTTGGCGATGTAAATGGTGATGGCAATGAGGATTTCTTTATTGGTGGTGCCCATAACCAAGCTGGGGTTGTCTACCTACACCAAGGTCAGGGCAAAGCGGTTCCAAAAAATTCCCCTGTCTTTGAAAAAGACAAAATATATGAAGATGTAGCCGCTGCTTTCTTTGATGCCGATGGTGATGGCGACTTGGATCTAATGGTAGGCTCAGGAGGTAACAGGGTAGGTGTTGAGAGAAACTATAAACCCAGGCTTTACATCAACGATGGTACTGGGAATTTTTCAAAATCTGAACGTGATCTTCCCTCCACTTTTAAGAACATTGCCACCATTGCCCCCTCCGATTTTGATGGGGACGGGGACAATGATGTATTTGTTGGTTCCCGAAGTGTGGTTGGGGTCTATGGAATCTCTCCAGACCACCTATTCCTTGAAAATAAGGGCGATGGAGTTTTTGAGGACAGCACGGAACGTTTTGCTTATGATTTGAACAACGCTGGCATGATCACCGATGCCAAATGGGTCGATATAAATGGGGATAATAAAAAGGATTTGGTGGTTACCACGGAATGGGATGCGCCCAAAGTCTATAAGAACACGGGTAGGAAGCTTACCCAGATGAGCTCTTCTTTGGATAGTCTTTATGGTTGGTGGAACACGGTGGAAGCCGCAGATTTGGACAAGGACGGGGATTTAGACCTCATTTTGGGCAATCAAGGCCTTAATGTTCATTACAAACCCCTATCCGAAGAGCAACCGATGAAAATCTGGATCAACGATTTTGACAACAATGGAACTATAGAGCAAATCGTTACCCAAAATTACAATGGTGGCGATTACCCCATTCATCAAAAAAGGGAGTTGACCGAGCAGCTGGTTTCTTTAAAGAAGGAGAACCTTAAAGCTTCGGACTATGCTTCCAGAACCATCACTGAGCTGTTTCCGAAGGAAATTCTGGACAAGTCCATTGTAAAACAGGTTACTACTTCTGCCTCAGTTATTGCCATTAATGACGGAGATGGCAAGTTCACCATCCAACAATTGCCGCCAAGAGCCCAACTATCGTGCATTTGCGATATTACCTGTACGGATGTTAACAACGATGGACATTTGGATTTGGTCATGGCAGGTAACAATTTTGAGTTTAAGCCCCAATTTTCAAGGTTGGATGCCAGCTATGGAAACCTGCTCCTCGGCGACGGGAAATTAGGGTATGAATGGCTTAACTACGACGAAAGTGGCTTTAAAATCAAAGAAGAGGTCAAATACCTCAAACCACTAAAAGATGCTCAAGGCAGAAGATACTTGGTGGCCGCAATCAATAACGAGAAACCCAAGATATTCGCTATCAATGAATAGAATTCTATTACCCTTTTTTGGGGCTTTGTTGTTGGCAGGTTGTGGAAATGAAGGAAGCCTTTTCAAAAATCCTGACCCCAAAGATTTGGGGATTACCTTTTCCAATACCATACAGGAGTCGGAAAACCTGAGTATTCTGGATTACCTCTACTTCTATAACGGGGGTGGGGTTTCCATTGGGGATATCAACAACGATGACCTGCCTGACGTTTTCTTTTCTGGAAACCAAGTCAAGAATAAACTCTATTTGAACAAGGGAAACCTAGAGTTTGAGGATATCTCTGAACGTGCGGGGATTGAAGGAAACAGCAGTTGGAACACGGGCACGGTAATGGGTGACGTGAATGGGGATGGCCTTTTGGATATCTACGTATGTGCCGTGGTGGGCATCAATGGTTTTGACGGATACAACGAGCTTTATATCAACAACGGGGACAATACTTTTACCGAAAGTGCCGAAAAATATGGGCTTGACTTTGACACTTATAGCTCCAATGCCGCTTTTTTGGATTACGACCTGGACGGGGATTTAGATCTATATCTGCTCAATCATGCCGTGCATACCCAAAACTCATATGGGAAACATGAGCTTCGGTATGATCGCAATTACCAAACTGGGGACAAACTGCTGAGAAATGACGACGGTCTATTTGTGGATGTCAGTGAAGAAGCTGGGATTTTTGGTGGCGTCAATGGATATGGTCTAGGTTTGGCCATTTCCGATTTTAATCTGGATGGCTATCCCGATATCTATGTGGGCAACGATTTTCATGAGGACGATTACTATTATTTGAACAATGGGGACGGCACCTTTACCGAAAGTCTAAAGCAGTTTTTTGGCCATACCAGCCGATTTTCCATGGGTAATGATGTGGCAGATATCAACGGGGATGGACGGCCAGACCTGATTTCCTTGGATATGCTGCCAGAAGATGAGGTGGCACTTAAATCCTCTGAAGGTGATGACAATATCCAAACCCAGAAGTTGCGCATAGAACGGTATGGTTACCATTATCAGTTTACACGAAACATGCTGTATGTGAACCAACCGGATGGCAACTATGCTGAGACTGCCCTCCTTAGCGGGGTAGCGGCAACAGACTGGAGCTGGAGCGCACTCTTTGGAGACTATGATATGGACGGATTTCAAGATCTCTTTGTTTCCAATGGAATTCCAAAGAGGCCGAATGACCTGGATTTTATCAAGTTCGTTTCCAGCGAACAGATCCAACAAAAAATGGACAATACCAAGCTCGTGGATCAGGAAGCCCTGGAACTTATGCCCTCTGGAAACGTAAATAATTACATTTTTAAAGGTAACCCAGACATTACTTTTGAGAATATGGCTGGGGATTGGATTACCAAAGATACGCTAATGTCAGGGGCTACCGCAATGGGAGACTTGGATGGGGACGGCGATTTAGATCTTATTTCCAACAACATCAATGGCCCAGTTTCCGTCTACATCAACAAACAGAATGCTGGTGCTAATTTTTTGAAGATAAAGCTGGACTACAAGGGAAAAAACACCAAAGGATTCGGAACCAAGGTGTACTCCTACCACAATGGAAAACTTCAGTACAAGGAGCTGTTTCCTTCGAGAGGATTCCAGGCTTCTTCCGAGCCCATTATCCACTTCGGATACGGCAAGGCGCAGCAAGTGGATTCCTTAAAAATAATTTGGCCGGATAGGACATACCAGATCATTGAGAAACCGAGCATCAACCAAACCTTGACCATCAGCCAAAAAAATAACAGACCTTTTGAATACGGTACGATTAAGACCAAGGCAAAACCACTTTTTACAAAAGTGCCGGGCAATTTGGGCTTGGATTTTACACACGTTGAAGATAATTACACCGATTTCAATCGTGAAAAATTGATTCCCTACCAAGTTTCCGATCGGGGGCCTGCTGTTGCCGTGGGCGATCTGGACAATGATGGCAATCAAGATATTTACTTTGGAGGTTCCAAATTTGCGTCAGCCCAGATTTTTGTTCAAAAGGACACCGCTTTTAGTAAAAAAAGCTTCGTAAGCATAGAAGCAGATTCCTTAATTGAAACCGTTTCTGCCCACATTGGTGATTTTAATAATGATCAAAAAAACGATTTGTTTTTGACTGCAGGAGGTGGAGACTTTTTTGGTAAATCAAACGCTTTGTTGGATGCCTTTTATATCCAGACCGATACCGCTTTTGCCCGTCAACAACTTCCAGAAATTTTTCAGAATTCGTCTGTGGTAGTTTCAAATGACTTTGACCAAGATGGGGATTTGGATGTTTTTGTTGGGGGACATACTATTACCTCCAAATTTGGGACAGAGCCCCGCTCCTATATTTTGGAAAACAAGGATGGTGGTTTTGATTTTTATCCTGGATTTGATGGAGAGGCATACAAGGGAATGGTAACCGACGCTCTTTGGGACGATTTTGACAAGGATGGCACTGTAGACCTTATCGTCATTGGGGAATGGATGTCTCCAAAATTCCTGAAGAACGAAAATGGCACATTCAAGGAAGTTGGAAATCTTGACCTGAATGGACTTTGGCAAAGCATCGCCGCTTTTGATATTGATGCTGACGGAGATATGGATTATATGTTGGGTAATTGGGGTGCCAACACCAAATTTAAAGCGTCCAAAGAATATCCCATGAAGCTTTTTGTCCACGATTTTGATGCGAACGGACAAACCGAAACCGTTACGGCTTTGGAAAAAAATGGCATATATTACCCTTTAGAGACCTTGGACGGATTGGCTTCCCAAATGGTATCTCTGAAAAAACGATTTACCAGCTATAAATCCTTTGCGGGCACCACCGTGGATGGGCTGTTTCCCAAAGAGCTTTTGGATAAGGCCCAGGTCTTGGAAGTTCATACTTTAGCCTCTGGCTATCTTAAAAATGAAAACGGAGTATTTAAATTCGTTCCTTTTGATGTGGAGCTTCAGCTGGCCCCTATAATGGACTTTGCAGTGGACGATTTTGACGGTGATGGCACCAATGAAGTGTTGGCCGGTGGAAACTATTTTGGTGTAAAACCCTATCACGGTCGATTGGATTCATTTCCAGGGGCTTTGATAAGTAACGAGGAGGAAGTAATTTTGGGGAATGAACTGGGATTGGATTTCAGCAAAAAATCCATTCGACATCTAAAAACACTAAGCTTAAACAACATAAAATATCTGTTGGCGGTCTTCAATGATGATAGAGCGCAAGTATACAGACTTAATAATTAACTTTGATACCATGAAAGGAAGATTTGGAGCACTACTATCCCTCACCTTGGTAATTTTCTCTTGTGCCAAAAAGGAGGAAGCCATAACAATATCACCAGAGGACTATCACAATTCAGTGGATAAGGTAACCGAAGTCATGATCCATGATATTTTCTCCCCCCCGGTGGCAAGTAGAATTTTTGCCTATCCCAATGTTGCAGCCTATGAGATTTTGGCCCAAAAATATGAGGATTATAAGTCCCTATCAGGTCAAGTCCGTGAATTTACAGACATCCCACAACCGCAGGATGCCTCTAACATCAATTATGAACTTTCAGCATTGATAGCCCATATGGACATGAGCAAAAGGTTGATTTTCTCGGAGGAAAAAATTGAGACCTACCAAGACAGCTTGTATGCTCTTTGGACCGACAAAAATGAGCGTGTTTTCAATGCGTCCAAAACCTACGGCTTACAAGTAGCCGATCACATTCAAGCGTGGATGGACAAAGACAATTATAAGCAGACTAGGACCATGCCCAAGTTCACCGTTAATTCAGATGATCCTTCGCGTTGGCAACCTACCCCGCCCGCATATATGAGTGGTATTGAGCCCCATTGGAACAAAATCCGTCCGTTTGTAATCGATTCTGCAGGACAGTTTAAGCCTGCGCCCCCTCCCCCTTTTTCCATGGAGGAAGGTTCTGATTTTTACAAAGAGGTAAAGGAGGTATATGACATCAGCCAAGAGATTACGGCCAAAGGAGATGATTCTGAGGAAGTGGCCATTGCCCAATTTTGGGATTGCAATCCCTATGTATCTGTTACAAGAGGACATTTGATGTTTGCCACAAAGAAAATCACTCCTGGTGCGCATTGGATCGGAATCACCAAAATAGCGACTCGTAAGACCAATTCGGACTTCGCCAAAACCGTTTATGCCTATACGCAAACATCCATTGCCATTGCAGATGCGTTCATTAGCTGTTGGGACGAAAAATACCGAAGTAATCTCATCCGTCCCGAGACACTGATCAATGAACACATTGATGATAGTTGGGAACCCGTTCTGCAAACCCCGCCGTTTCCAGAATATACTAGTGGACATAGCGTGGTCTCAGGAGCAGCAGCAGTAGCCTTAACCGACATTTTTGGGGACAACTTTGCCTTTGATGACGATACCGAAGTTCCTTATGGGTTACCTGTCCGTTCGTTCAATTCGTTCCGTGAGGCAGCCAACGAAGCCGCCATCAGCAGAATGTATGGAGGAATCCACTACCGAGCTGCTGTGGATGTTGGCGTAAAACAAGGTAGGGACTTGGGCAAATTCGTTGTTGACAATCTTAATATGAACTAACTCTTGTTCCCGTACAAGAGGATGTGGATATGAAGAAGTTTCTTTGGTTCTTTTCGGCAGTCATTGTGATAGCATTGGTGTGGTATCTTTTTCTCAAACCTTCGGACTATACCATACGTTTTGAAGTAAAAACTTTTCCTGGAGCCATCAACCAAACCATCAAATTCTGGGATAAAACCTTGGATGCCGTAACCCCTGCAACGCAGGACGGAAGTCTTTACGAACTGCGTCAAAAATTGCAATTTAATGACTCCATTCATACCTATGCTTGGGAAATAGTTCCCATAAACGATTCGCTCTCCAAGGTCATTGTAAATGTCAGGGATGAGCAACATAGCTTGGCCAATAAATTGCAAGTTCCTTTTTCGGATACCGATTTTGAAAAACGGTCTAGAAAAACGGTTCTCGACCTTATGGAAAACATTGAGGATCATATCAATAAGTTTAAGGTGATCATTGTTGGGGAAGACGAGATTCCTGAAAAATATTTTGCCTATGTACCCGTAGCGGGAACCCAGATTCAAAAGGCACGCGGAATGATGCAAAATTTGTCATTTGTAAGTCAGGTTATCTTGGAAAACCAAGCACAACTCAACGGCCCACCAATGATTCAGGTAACCGATTGGGATATGGAAACGGATAGCCTTAAATACAATTTTGGACATCCAATCATTCGCTCTGAAAAACTTCCCATGGATACCGAAATACAGTACAAGCGTATTTTCAAAAAAAGAGCCTTAAAAGCCGTCTATCACGGAAATTACATTACCTCGGACAGGGCTTGGTATGCATTGCTGGACTATGCCAAGAAGAACAACATTGAGGTTGAACCCAATCCCGTGGAAGTATTCTTTAACAATCCCAATATGGGTGGTGACGAGCTGGAATGGAAAGCAGAGATCTACATGCCCATTAAAGAACGTAATGAATAAGGTTCCGTTTATATTACTTCTTGCCTTCCTGCACTCCTGTGCGCAAAAGCCTTGGTATGGCGATCTTACCTATCTGGGCAAACTTCCATCAAAACTGAACGAAATCTCCGGTATAACCACAAATGACGGAGAGACCATTTGGGCCATTGAGGACAATGGCAACAAAAACCAGATTTACGCGGTAAACTTAGAGGCCAATTTGATCAAACAGTTCAAAATTGATAATGCCAAAAACCACGATTGGGAAGATTTGGCCAAAGATCCCGAAGGGAACATCTATGTCGGGGATTTTGGAAACAACAACAACGAGAGAGAAAATCTTCGGATTTTAAAAGTTCCCAATCCAGATGATGCCACAGAGGGAAAAATCAAGGTGGAAAAAATCAAGTTCCACTATCCGGAACAAAAGAAATTTCCGCCCAAAAAATCCAAGTTGCATTTCGATTGTGAGGCCTTTTTTTACCATAACAACTTCCTATACCTCATCACCAAAGATCGCTCGAGACCCTATTTGGGAAAGGCCTATATCTATAAGGTGCCAGCGGAAAAAGGCGAGCATGCAGCAGCATTGGTTGGAGAATTTAAATCCTGTACAGATCCTCTATTCTGCTCCATTACGGGAGCGGACATATCCCCTGATGGTAAAAAAGTGGCTCTATTGGGTTCCGGTTTTATCTGGTTGTTCACAGAATTTGACTCTGATGATTTTACCCAAGGAAAGTTGCAGACCATAGATGTATTGCACAGAACCCAACAAGAATCTATTTGCTTCAAGGACAATAACACCATCCTAATCGCGGATGAGCAGTCCAAGACCAAGGGGAGAAACCTCTACTCCTATTCCTTGGACTAGAATCCGAATCCAAGCCCGAAGGCAAAGCGCATTCCGTCGGAGCTTCCAAAAACACCCAAATTAGCTGACAATATACCCGCGCCATTCACAAAAAATCCACCTCCGTAGGAATTGTGCCATTTATCGGAATCGTCACCAGGGAACCACACCCGACCGTAGTCAAATCCGCCAAATATACCTGGAGTAACTGGAAGCACCCCAGCTTTTCGTTTTCTAAAGCTCAATCTTAAATCCGTATTCTGGTAAAAGGTAGATTTTCCCGTAAATCGCTGGAACCTGAAACCTCGTAGTCCATCGTTGGCTCCAATGCTGGCTCCTTGATAAAACTCAAATTCATCTCCAAAATTGATATGCCCTTTTACTTTTGTTGCCAAGACCAATCTTCCGTTGGAACACAATTTATGATCCATGGATAAACTGGGAATCAAGTACGTAAACGACCTTCCAGATTCCGTGAGGTTGGTTCTGAATCCGCCTTGGAGCGAAATACTCATCCCTAGTGTCGGAAATGCTTCGCTATCGGTATTGGAATAGCTATACCCTGCATCCACCCCAAAAAAGCTTTGCTCATTTTCCTCTCCATTGGCCACATAAAAATCGTTAATGAACCTGTCTTCGGTCTCTTCCACCTCATAGTCTTCATAGGTAACCCCCAGACTCACCTTTGATCCCAATCTACCACGCCATACCAAAGATGGCGCCAGTTTGATGGTACTCAGTTTCACCCTATTAAAGTCCAATCCCAATGGGTGGTCGTCATCCAGATTTTCCGTTTCGTTCCCAAAACCAAAAAAGTTAATGGAAAAATTGGGGCTGGTAAATCGGGCATCCAACTCCAAGTTTACCCCTTCCAGCACATTTGCAAATTCGCCTTTATAACCAAAATCGAAGCCATTGGTGGCAAAATAAAAAGCTCCATTAAAAACATGTTGCTGTGTAAATGGGTTTTGCCTAAAACCATTGTGGGTGTAGGTATTTGTGAATCCGATTCTAAAACCATCATCGGGGTTAAACCCAATGGTGGGTAAAAACTGATTGTTACTGGCCTTAATCTTTAAGAAGTCGTAAGTATTTGTATCATAATCATTGATCCTATGAATATTGCCCCCAAAAGTTTCATCATAGGTGTTCTTTTTGGTCTTGAAGTCGTAGGTGTGAACCTTTTTGGAACCTTCAGCTACTTTGTAGACATCGTTGTTTTGTCCCCCCACAAGTCTAAGTTTAATCTCCGAGGTGGCCGTGTTGATGTCAAAAACATCGTCATCATCCAAGGCATAGACCCAAACTTCTTTGGTATACTTTGGACTATACGTTTTTTGAAAAAACAAATCCTTTCGCTCCCCATTCTTTATGCGATAGGCCCTTACCTCCAAGTTCCCATCATTATCCGACGTAATTTGGAAATAATCATCTTTGTCCGTTCCGGTAACCACACTGTACTTATTGATTACTCCAAAGTACTCTCTAGCCGTATCTTCCAAACTGGCTTTTCTGGATAGCAGTTTTTTCTTGATTAGGTTCACCGTTTCATCCTGTACTTCCTGTGGAAAATGGGACAAAGATTCATCGATTACGGCTTCTGTCACACGCTGTTGGATGTATTTAGCCTGTTCCACCCATTGTTCCATGGTGGTTTCGGAAAGAAGAGCCATATCCAGTGCAAATGTCCTTGGAGAGGAAGTGAACCCTTTTACACTACGGATTTCTTCCCCAAAACCTTCAAAAATACGTAAGCCGGGAACCGTTTTGGAACCAAATCCCATAACAAATCCATCCCCCCAAATGGAATAGGCCTGATCCCTATCCCTAGGTATGGGTCTATAGATTTTTTTGCCATCTTCACCATCAAACTCGGCCCAGCGCCATTGATCCACATGTCTGTCCCAATCCCCAATAAGCATATCAAACAACCTCGCGCGAACATAGGTTTCTGAGTCCAAGCTATATTTTTCATCCTTTCGTAGTTTCTGGATAAAATCATAGGTGCTTTCTATCGTCTTTGTTTTACCAAAACTTTCTATATCATGTCCTTCGGAAACGTGCTCCTCAATCATGACCAACTCGTTACCAAACTCTCTGTTGAAGTCACCCAAAGCATTCTGTTTGGGCACATAAAACAATTTGGGATTGGTGTGGTATAATCCCACCGCATCGGAAAGAGGGCCCAGTGTAAACGGCGCATAAGGATGCGCTCCTGTATATAGATCCAGCAACAATCTTTCGGGATAGGAATCCTCGAACTTGCCAATGATATAGGTCTCCTGGAAGGCAATGGCCTGTAAATACCGTTCGGCGCTTTTTCTAAGGTCTCGCATCACAAACTGCCTACCGTCCTTATGTTTGAGCCGTAGGGAATTGGATTGGTTCCCACCTCCTTTTCGCACTACAGACAAACCACCATAGAGGGTATCCAGCAAAACGGTTGGCGCCTCAACCGGGGTTGCGTAGTACTTTCGGTAACGCTCACCCCATAACCATTTATGAAATCCGCTTTTGTCCACCTCTTCATCGGTGTACACGGCGGCTTTTTTAACCGCTGGAAAATTGTCAGAATAATTGGGTTTATCCCCCGTGCGGTTGGGCGGAAGTACCTCAGTTTGATACAGCACCCCTTCTGCTGGTTCGGCACTATGAAAATCCACATGGGAAGATCCATCTGTAAACACCTTTAGCACGGCATACCCCATTTTACCAGTTGAAAACTCACTTCCATTGGCCAATTTGGTTGCCCCGGTTTTTGCCCCGGAGCCACTTACAATCTGAGGGATTCCTTCTTCCACAATATATTGAAGCGTATGCTCATGTCCAGAGACAAAAATGACCTTATCAGAGAACTGCGAGAGCGTAACTATTCTGTTTTTTAGCCTATTGTATAATTTATTGGACTGGTCTTCTACAGTTGCCCCAGAGGTTCTTCTAAGTAAGTTGATTGCAGTTCCCAAAATGGGAAGAGGGATGTCCCCACTTGGGGAAATGTGTTGTTTGAAGGAAAAATATCCCCCGTGGGACCCGTAGGTAAACATGGGATGGTGCAGGGCGATGATAGTGGTTTTATCCACATTTTTTTTGATCAGGCTTTCCAACTCTTCAAAAAATCGTGTTCTATTCTTGATTTCACAATCATCATTTATCGTTGGGTGTTTGTCCCAATCCACTAGGAACCATTCGGTATCTATGGCAATCACAAGGATATCATCGCTTACTTCAATTTTTTCTATAGGACAGCCGTTGTCTGGCAGAAAAACCTTCTTACTATCCAGCGCTTTCTGAATGTATTTTTCCTGGCGTTCCAAACCTTTTAATCCCTTGCTGTACCAATCGTGATTCCCTGGAATAAAGACCGTTCTTCCTTTGAAGCCTTCAACAGCCTTTATTTGTGCATCCAAATGGTTTTTGGCCAAAGCATGACCTTCGGGATCATCATCCTTGTCCGGAAATCCTGCAGGATAAATATTATCCCCCAGAAAAATGACAGTACTGTTTTTATCCGCTTGGTCCAACTGCGACTTTAAAGACTTAAGAGCAGGGTTAAGGTCACCACGAGGTGATTTTCCAGCATCACCAATCAAATAAAAGCTATGTTCAACTTCCTTGGTTGTACCTTTGGTATCTTGAACAAATGGAGAAGCGTATTTTGTTTCGTAGGTAGCACAACTAGATGCCAAAATCAGCAAGAGGATAAAAAAGTAATGTTGTTTCATATCACTGAGGTTGATGCCAAAATTTTGTATTTTGGGTTGTTCAAATAATTGTTATGTCGGAAATAGTAGAAAAAGCTGAATCCTTTGTCACCGAAATTCTGGAGAATCAACTGGACCCAAAATTTCTATACCACAACTTGCGACATACGCAGCGTGTAGTTAAAAGTACTAAAGAATTACTCAATTTTTACAAACTAGGCCCGGCAGATGAGGAAAAGTTACTATTGACGGCATGGTTTCACGATACGGGCTATACCAAGGGCTCCAAAGACCATGAGGAGGCCAGTTGCAAGATTGCAACGGATTTTTTAAAGCGTGAAAATTACAACCCAGAAGACATTGAACAGATCTGTGCCGCCATTTTGGCCACCAAAAGGTTCCATGAACCTTCCAATCTCACAGAAGAGATCATCAGGGATGCAGATGCCTCCCATTTTGCAAAGAAAAGTTATTGGGAAACCACGGATTTCCTGAAAGAGGAACTCAAGGAACTGGATATCGCCAATTATTCCAATAAGGAATGGCGCGATATCAACATCAAAATGTTCCGCAATGAACACCAGTTTTACACGGATTATGCCAAGGATAATTGGGAAGAGGGGAAGGAAAAGAATCTAAAACAACTGGTCAAGGAGAAAAAAACGGAGAAGGAAATCGCTAAAAAAGAAGCTTTAAAAGCCAAATACAAAAGTGAAAGTCCCGATCGTGGAATCCAAACGTTGTTCCGTGTTACCCTTAAAAATCACCTTACCTTAAGTGATATTGCGGATACCAAGGCAAATATCCTGCTATCCGTCAATGCGATTATCATTTCGGTGGCGCTCTCCAATCTTATTCCAAAATTGGACAATCCTACCAATACATACCTGATATTCCCAACGGCCATATTTATTACCTTCAGTGTGGTCTCCATGATATTGGCTGTTTTGGCCACTCGCCCCAATGTAACCAGCGGACAGTTCACCAAAAAGGATGTTGAAGACAAAAAAGTGAACCTCTTGTTTTTTGGCAACTTCCACAAAATGAGCCTTGGGGATTACGAATGGGCCATTCAAGAACTGGTCAAAGACAAGGATTATATTTATTCCTCCTTGACCAAGGACCTTTATTTCCTTGGACTGGTCTTGAATAGAAAGTACAAGATATTACGACTGACCTATACCATCTTTATAGTTGGTATTGTAGTCTCTGTTATTGCATTTGCCCTGTCCTTTAATTTCTTGGGTGGAACAGAAAGACTGTAATCCGTTAGAATTTAGGATTTCAATTCTTCCATAAGATCCTCGTAGGTATAGGTTCTTTCAGATTTCTTATCCTTATCCCCAGAGTATAGAATTTCTGCGCGAATAGCTTTAAGCCCTGTTACACCTTGTAGGCCCTCCAACTCCACAATTTCAATATTGTTGGTAAAATAGCCTTTGGCCTTCAGGAATTTAATGTAACGCATATATTCCTTTTCGTCCTTGCGCTGACTGTAAACAATAGCCAATTTGCCCTTCTGGGTCAACCGCTCATTGGTTCCCTTGATATAGGATTTATCAATACGTTTTTTGATGATTTCATAGCGGGCATTGTACGTCCCGTCCACATCAAAACGCTTTTCGTCCATTCTAAAGCGAATGGCCAATGAAGTACTGTAAACCAAAATCAAGGAAGCCACATCCAGTTTCACTGGCAAAGTGGGCTTTAGGGCATAGTACTTGTCCTCCATATCGCACATCACTTGCAGCTGCCATAAGCGAAGGTTGCTCAGATAGAGTTCATTAAATTTTCTATCGTTGGCGATGGAGCTTCCAATGTACATATTATGTTCCACGCCATCCGTTTTGTAGCGTTCAAAATAGTGAGGGAACATTTCTTGGGCCTCTACCTGCTTTTTATCCAGTAAAGCAGCCAATTGCATATTGGCCTCCATCACGCTTTGATCGTAATTGCGACGGTGATCGTAATAGGATTCCGTTTCTTGGTCAATACTGTCCTCATACTTTTGAATGTAGGGAGCCACATCCGTATCCGTATCCTTCAAATGTTTGAAAACTGGATTTACCTCTTCCTTGACGAAGTCAAAAATGGCCTGCTCCGTATGGGTATATAGGGCTTCTTTTACTTCTTCCAAATAGGTATTTACCCGGAACATCAACTCCTCATAAATAGGAAGTTTGTGAATCTTAAAGGCCACCTCCAATACTTCATTGATCTCGGACAACTGAATCATCAAGTCCTTTTGGATGGAGAAGTTTCGTTCTTTGGACGACTCTTTAATATCTACCTGACCATATAGGGGATATACATCCTTGAAGACGATTTCCTTAAAAATCGCTTGATTACCAACCAATTCATCCGCCATAAAACGTTTGGCCTCCTCTTGGAATTTCCAGTACACAGAAGAATGCACTGTAGTACACTCATGCTGGATAATGGCATCCACAAGATTTTCCTCCTCTTCTATTGAGCGAACTACTGCAGACACGATAAAGGGCATTACATCTTCCAACTTGTTGGCATTGACACTGTTTAGCTCGTTCACCGTATTGGATACCAATTCCAGAACCCCCAAGAGAACACCATCGTCAATGATAGGCGCCAAGATGGCACTTTTTATACCCTGTTCGTGCAAGTTTTTATAGGGTTGTCCACCTTCGGACAAGTTGTAGTATTTCTCTACATTGGATATGGCATAATATCCTGTTTCCTTACCTATCAAGGTATTCTTGGAGTGATCACATAGCAGATTGTCACAAGACTCCATGTCCTTGCCCTTAAGGATATAGCTTTCTATTCCCTTCCCATAAATTTTGAGGAAACGGTTTGCCTTGGAATCATATCCCGTAAAGCCAACATTGATGTGCTTCAGATTGAATAACGACCTAAAGGTATCCTGAAAACTTTCCATAAAGTCTTCATTGCCTCTCTTGTTATTTCCAATCAGCGTGGATTTAATTCCAGAGATGGAATGTTCCGCGGTAACGTCGAACATATTGGAAATCACGAACCCTTTGGAAATGAAACTTCCTGGTGGAATTTTATCCTTCCAAAGCTCCAGATTGTCAAAATTGGCCAATAGTTCATCCACATCTTCTTGCGTCAAATCCTTAGCCTTTTCTGTGGGAATTATTTCCATAAAATCCGCATTGTACAGGATTCTATAGTGGCGCATTACGCCATTGGCATCCGGGATATCATAGAAAAGCGGACGTCTAAAGTCCATTTTATATCCATAATGAAAGCCTAGTACCACCGTACATTTCATGATGTAGCTTACATCCATGGGCAGATTTCGGATTTCAAGTTCAAATCCCTTACCTGCTTCCTTCAATATCTTTTTGAATCTTTCGGACGAATTGAAAATATTGTTTTCAAAAGGGGTGGAAGCCGTTTTTATCTCATTTTGGGTGAGTACCGATGAAAACGTATCTTGAAGTATGATGCCAATAATATCCTTGTGCTTATCCAACAAGGAGAGGTCGGTGAATCCATCACGAAGTTCAGGAAAAGGAGCCTGTGCGTCAAGAATATATTTGGCCCTTTCCGCCAAGTGTTTATCCTTGCTTTTTAGCTGCTCGTCATAATGCCCCAAAAGCTTGTTAAAGCTTACCAGATGGTGCATTGGGCTTTCTTCATTGTATTTCTGCTTCATACGCCTAATTAGTCGAGTTTTGAAATGTAAAGTTACAAAAAGTAAAAATGCCCCTCTGTTAAGGGATTCTTTATGTTATTGTTCCCTTTTTTTGGATATTTAAGCAAATTTGACCCATGTCCTCAAGAACTAGGCTAAACAGGGCGTACAAAAATGCCAAAACCATCCCTTTTGATGATACTTCCAAGTTCATCTTTTTTAGTGATTGCCATAGGGGGGACAACAGTTTTGCCGACGATTTTGCCAACAATAGGAACATCTACTTCCATGCGCTGAACCATTACTACCAACAAGGGTTTCAGTACTGCGAGTTGGGAGATGGGGACGAACTCTGGGAAAACTTGCATTTTGAGGTCATTTTTGAGGCCCATAAGAATGTGTACCAGCTCCTTAGACAATTCCATTTGGAAAACCGACTGCATATGGTTTGGGGCAACCACGATATGGTGTACAAGCAAAAGAATTATGTGGACAAGCACCTTTCCAGCTATTTTGAACCTATCGAGGACAAGGACAAGGAGCTTTTTGAAGGAATCACCTATCACGAAGCCCTGGTGCTAAAACACAAACAGACCCAGCAGGAGCTCTTTTGCACCCATGGTCATCAGGCAGATTGGTGGAACTATGTTTGCTGGCGGTTTGGACGCTTTTTGGTTCGAATCTTATGGAAGCCGCTGCAAGTAGTGGGCATTCACGACCCAACCAGTCCGGCAAAAAACTACAAAGAGCTGATTCGTATCGAGAAAAGAATCAAACGCTGGATTTTGGAAAACAACCTCAGGATTACTATTGCCGGGCACACCCACAGACCCCGTTTCCCAGAACCTGGCCAAATTCCATTTTTCAATGACGGGAGTTGCGTTCATCCAAGGAGTATCACTGGGATTGAAATTGAGGAAGGGAAAATTTCCTTGATTAAATGGCAGATTGCCACCAAACCTGATGGTACGCTACAAATTGTTCGGGTTTTGTTGGAAGGTCCTGAGAAATTGGTGGATTATATGGAGGAATAGTCATGGATAGCGTGCAGCAAATTCTGGATCAAATTCCAATTCGGCATAACCTCTATTCACATTTTATGCTCATTGGAATCGTCCAGGCTTTTTTTCTTGCGTCAATCATATTCCTAAGGTCGACCAAGGGTTCCGCCATTCGAATTTTTGGATGGTCTCTTCTTTTTCAGGCGGTTGTATGTACAGATACTTACCTATGTTATACCGGTCTGATGAAATATGTGATTCTTTGGAATGATTCCACCGAAGTATTTGTGCTACTGATTGCGCCAACGATATACTTCTTTACCTACGCCTTATTGGAGCGAAAGCCAATTACCCTAAAAAAACATGGTGTTCACTTTCTTTTGCCCTTTCTTTATTTGATAACGCAACTCGGTTATTTTCTAAATCCCATATCCGTAAAGCTGAATGCCTATTTGGATGCCTACCATGATGATATTCCCATGGTCACCGTGCCTGATGGAGTCACTTATGGATATCAAGTAATCAAAGATGAATTTCGTTGGTTGATGCTGACAAGTTTTATGGTTTACTTGGTTTTATGTGCAATTCTCGTTCTTAAGCATGGAAAACTAAAGAAATTGCCCACCAATAAAATAAAGGTTGATAAATATGAGTTCACAAGGATTACCATTTACCTACTCGTTTTGTTATTGATGCTTACTCTGGGAGTTTACCTGTCTTACGACGATGATGGAGGTGATCATTTTATAGTCATGTTTGTTGGGCTTATCGCCTTTATAAGTTCCTTTTTTATACTATCGGAATCCCGTTTTTTTGAAAAATCCTGGGTTGCCGATAAATACGAAACCTTGACAACAAATTCCTTGCATTTCAATACCATCGAGGAACATTTACAGGCAGACGGCCTCTTTTTGGAAAAGCACCTGACACTTAAAAACCTGGCTGAGCAACTGGGCGAAAGCCCCAATCTAGTATCTAAAGTGATCAATTCGGATACTGGATACAACTTTAATGAATACATCAATCAAAAAAGGGTATTGGTGGCCAAAAAACATCTCCTTGATCCAGAATACCGCCATTTAACCGTAGAGGCCATTGGCAACTCTGTTGGATTCACCTCTAAATCAGCCTTTTACAATGCTTTTAAAAAGCATGTAGGTACCACACCTTCCAGTTTTATCAAGGAAAAATCCAAATAGCAATTTCTCCACAATTGTAATTTGGGACACTTCTCCTGTTCAAATCACAAGTTTTCCCGATGCTCCATACGACCTTTGGTGCCAAACGAAAATTAGATGGAAAAAGTTCGTCGGTACGATTTGGATTGGTTGCGGGTCACTGTATTTGGGTTATTGATCTTTTATCACGTGGGGATGTTTTTTGTTCCCTGGGGATGGCATGTCAAAAACAATGTCATATATGATTGGCTCAGATGGCCCATGCTCTTCCTGAACCAATGGCGACTACCCATCCTGTTCGTTATTTCCGGTATGGGAACCTACTATGCCCTGGGTAAGCGAAACATCTGGCAATTCAATCTGGAACGATATCTACGTTTAGGAATCCCGTTAGCTGTGGGTATGTTGCTAATTGTTCCGCCACAGGTCTATTTTGAACGGCTGGCCAATGGGCAATTTGAAGGTTCCTATTGGACATATTTTACCACAGTTGCGTTTGAAGGAATCTATCCGGACGGTAACCTGAGTTGGCATCACCTTTGGTTTTTGCCCTATCTTTTTATTTTCTCTCTTTTGCTCTCTCCCTTATTTGTTTATCTGAGGAAGCATCGAACAAAGTTTGTGGCCTGGGTCACCAAAACAATTCAGAAGACTTGGGGTTTTTATGTCTTTGTTATCCCTCTATATTTTGTTGAGGTTTTGATAGAGCCCTTTTTTGATGTCACTCATGCCTTAGTGGATGATTGGTTCAACTTCACCTTTAGTATCATCTTATTTTTTTATGGATTTCTTCTAATTTCAACTGGAGAGGTATTTTGGAAGGTGTTGGATCAAACAAAATCAAAAGCATTGACTCTGGGCATTTTGGCATTCTCCGGACAGGTTTTTATTTGGTTGTTTTTAGAAGATGGTTTGATTGTTCATATTGTGGAGGCTTTTCTAAAGGTGACCAACATTTGGTCCTGGATTTTGGTGTTGTTTGCCTACGCTGCCAAATTTTTGAACCGCCCCAGCAATCAACTCGCTTATGCCAACAGAGCTGTATACCCATTCTATATTTTACATCAGACCATAACTGTGGCTTTGGGCTATTACATCATGCATTTAAACTGGGGGTTCTTTGCCAAAACTTCAGTCTTGGTGCTGGGAACTTTTGGACTAAGTTGGCTGATTTATGATTTCATTATCCTAAAAATTCCACCCTTGCATCCACTGTTTGGGTTGAAAAGAAGTACAGTAAAACCCAAATAACTGCATCAAGTTCGATTGGCCAAGGTCTTCATAGCAGCTATAAAAGTATCCAGTTCCCTTGTTGTGGTATAAATATTTGGGGTTATTCGGCAACCATGCACATTGGATTCATCAATGGCCACAGTCCAAACCCCAAACTCCTCCAGTAAGATTGTTGCCAATTCCTTTGGAGGGAAGTGGGCAATTCCAACATTACCAATGCCACAGCACCTTTTGTCCTCCACAGGTGTGTTGACAATAATATTGGGAACGTCCCTTAATGCATCACTCCAATACTTTTGCAGGTAGCGAAGTCGGTTTTCCTTACGTTGGACTCCGATAACATTGATATAGTCCAAAGCCGCGTTGATCGCCAGGTAAATATGTACAGGGTTGGTTCCCGTGTGGTTTAGTCGAAGGATATCTTGGGGTTCCGTATTATGCTCAGCCAAAAGCGGCCATATTTTGGAGATTCTTTTTGGCGCTACGTGCAATAATCCAACCCCCAAGGGCGCGTTCAACCATTTGTGCAGGCTGGAACCATAATAATCGCAGCCCAATTCCGAAATGTTGACCTCAATATGTCCCACGGCATGGGCACCATCCACCATCACTTCTACCCCATGACGATGTGCCATTTCGCAAATCTTTTTTATAGGCAGGACATGCCCTGTAATATTGATCATATGACAAACCATGAGCAGTCTGGTTCTTGGCGTGATCTGGGATTCATACAATGTTACAAGCTCCTCATCCGATTTGGGATGGTTGGGTACGGAAACCTCTTTGCATACCACTCCGTATCGGTCTCGGATCATATAAAAGTGATCGCGCATGGATCCATAATCTTGAACCGCAAAAATGGCCTCGTCTCCTTCTTTCCAAGGAAATCCCCCTATGATCAAATCCAAGGATTCGGTTGCATTTCTGGTAATGACCAAGGTTTCTGGACTGCATCCCACGAACTTTGCCAATCGCGCGGTAACCTTTTCCTTGTTTTCCCATTGCACGGTGCGCATATAGTACGACCCTTCGTAGTTTACCATTTGTGTGTACTGGTGCAGCTGTTCCATAATGGGTTTTGGGGTAATGCAGTAATACCCGTTTTCCAAATTGATATAGTCCGGTTTTAAGTCAAAATCCTGCCGAATGCGTTTCCAAAAGTCCTCACTACTACCACCAGGATATGGTGGTAATTCAGAGGTCATTTTTTGACCATTAGCAGTCATAGGCACTAAAGGAACAGCCATGGCCGCCTGACCCAAACGCTTTAAAAATTGTCTTTTTTTCATCACTTAAGGGTTGAAAGGAATGTATAACACCTTGCTAATGAATCAATTTACGATTTTTAACCTTTAAAATAAACCTAAGAGGTCAACCTCATTTCATAATTATGGGTTGAAGTTGACATACATCGAAATATCCCCACATTTAACAGCGATTTACCAACTATTTGGCAGGGTATTTGTTAACTTTAAGAAAAGTTATCGACCAAGTTGCTATGAAAAAATTGGTTTTTTTCTGTTCCTTTTTTGTCTTTGGGTTCCTCATGGTCAGTGCCCAAGGGGATATTCCCACGACCAAACCTCTCAAAATTGGCGAACGCAACAATTTGGATATTTTACCTAGTAATCAAGGTACCTCCCTCAGGATTCCTTCCGTTTTGGATGAGAGTTTAACATCCAAAAATGATAAACCCGGAGTTAAAATGCTCCCAGATCGCGAACTGGTGCAGGCAGGTCATGACCTTAAACTTAGTCCCAACATCGGAGAAAAGGAAAAAAAGGGTTCCAAGGAACATTTTGGCGACCAATATTTAGGAGATATAAAGACCAAGGCCAGATTCGTGGGCATAGTATGCCGTGATCATGAGTATGTAGATGGCGATCGCATCAAAATTCTGTTGAACGGTGAAATCGTTGAATACAATATGCTGCTTTCCGGTTCCTTCAAGGGGGTCAACATAGATTTAATTGAAGGATTTAATAGGTTGGATTTTGTGGCCCTCAATCAGGGGTCTTCCGGGCCCAACACGGCTCAAGTAGTCGTTGCAGATGAAAAAGGGGAGGTCATTCACAACAATCGTTGGAACCTATCCACAGGATCTACTGCCAGTCTTATTGTGATCAAAGAGGAAGAGTAACCTCTAAGTTCAAAATTCAAACTCAAGCTCAAAATTCAAGTTCAAGTTCAAATACTTGTCTTGATTCTTGCTTCTTTTATCTCGTGTCTTACCAACCCTAAGGTTTTTCTCCTGGCTTATATGTGCTTACGGCTCTTTGCAGTACATCCTCCTTGTAATAGGCCGCATCCTTAAAATCCATATCAGCATAGCGTTGTGCCTGATCATCAAAATGAGGTGAGTCGGGATCTCCACTCTGTCCACCTGCCAACATAGTCTTGGCTTTCACCTTATCCCCAAATTCCACCACCGCCACAAAGCTATTGCCTCGTGTCCCGTAGATTTTCTTGGTATTGTTATCATATCTAGCACCGTATGCCGCCAGGGCGCCCCATCTCCCACTGGCAAATCCGATTGGGATACTGGCTTTGGCATCATCAAAAGCCTGTCTGATATCTTCATTCAGGCGCTGATATCTATTTACCTCGCCCCATGGGGTATTCCAAGTGCCAAAATCACTATTCAATCGTTCCACAGTTTCTTGAAACAGCTTCAACTTTTCCTCATCTGGAGATTCCGACCCCCAATATTGCACCAGTTGCATGGCATATAGTCCTTTCGGTCGTTTTGCTTTCTGATAACACAAGGTTCCATAATAATGGGACAAAGTCATCCCCACAGAAGTCTCGGAAGTTCTGAAATCCCAATTTCTTAAAACTTCAATCGGCTCCTTCAATGCCGGATTTGGGTTGGTATCATAGGCCTTGATCAAGCCAGGAATCAATGCTTCAAAAGCTGGCAAATGCGGATCATGGGCCAGTTCAATTAAATTATCCAAGGTAAATCCACTTCTATCCGTTAATAAATCAATGGCATGGACGCCTCTAAAGTTTTCCTGGTCCCGAGACATATATTTGGGGTAATCACTTCTTTGGGGACTGTTTTCCAAAGCTGCCGTATACGGCGTGGAATTACAGTTTTGAATCCAGCCGTTGTCCGGATTCAGCACCAAAATGTTTTCATCCACAGTATGTAAGCCCTTCCAATCGGTCTTGGGGTTGCTACCGTCCACAGGTTTGGTAAAATCATAAATGGTATCCCTTTTTGGGATAAAATTTCCGTGGAAATACGCAATATTCCCCTCAGCATCGGCATAAACGGTATTGTTGCTGGAGTTGGTTCTGATGTCCATCATCTTTCTAAATCCATCATAGCCATTTTGCTTGGTGCGAATGTAGGACTGTTCCAAAGCCTTTACAGGTTCCCACATCATGGCCGAAGCCGTCCATTGACCATCCACCGCGTGTGTAATGGGCCCGTGGTGGGTACGATACATGGGAAAGGTCTTTTCTCTCATCCGATTCCCTTCCTTGTATTTTAGAACGACATCCGTTTTTGCAACCGGTCGTAATTCTTCCCCGTATTGATAGAACAAATTCCCATCGTTCTGAACAATCGTTTCCTTGAACTCATCCATCACATCAGTGTAGGTAGAGGTATGCATCCAACCCGTTTTTTCATTGAATCCCTGGTACACAAAGAATTGCCCCCAAGTTACAGCGCCATAGGCATTGAGTCCTTCCTCACTTACCACATGCACTTCGCCTCTAAAATAAAATGAAGTATGGGGGTTGATCAACAGTAAGGCATTCCCTGACTCCGTTAGATCTCCAGAAATAGCAATTCCATTAGATCCTTGGGGTTCTGCCATTTCTTCTTTCTCCTGAATCTCCAATTGCTCCATCTTTGGCAATTCCATTCCGCTTTCGTAAAAGGCTTTTATTTTTTTGATGGAAATCCGTTCTATATCGCCCCCAATAGATCCCTCACTGAAATACATGGGCATCCAGGGTTCAAAATGGGAAATCACTCGAGGTTTTACTTCTGGGTGGGTATGCAGATAATAGTTGATGCCATCTGCAAAGGCATTGCACAATTCCTTGAGCCATTCTGGACTTTGTTCATAGTTTTGGATTGCTTCTTCCTTGGTCATAAATAATCGGGCGCGCAGGTCGCTGTACAGTCCTATCTCACCCTCAACTTCCGCTAGTCTTCCCGTGGCCCAGATATAATTTTGCTCTACGCGGTTAAAGTCATCTTCACATTGCGCATACAGCAGTCCAAAAACAGCATCCGCATCCGTTTTGCCATAAATGTGGGGCACTCCAAAATCATCCCGAATTATGGTGACGTTTTCCGCCTGGGTTTTCCATTTTTTAATCTCTGGGGATTGTTCCTGCCCACAGGACAGCAATAAAACCAAAGTTCCTAAAAGAAGTGTTCTCATAATTTGTTGTTGTGTCAAAATTGACTTGCTGTTACCAACTTCCACTGGCGCCACCGCCCCCTGAGCTACCCCCTCCCCCTGAAAAGCTACTGGAACTTCCAAAGGAAGACCCTGAACTGGATCCAAAGGAATGGGACCCGGATGACGAAAATGTCTTCCTCATATAGGTTGGGTCGTTCTTTAACAAGGAAAGTTTAAACTCCTCCTTGCCCTTGAGCAGTATCTTGAGCAACGCCAGTGCCAATGTAAGAAGAAAAAAGCCTCCGATAATCCAATACACCCAAGATAAATCATCCAACAAATTTTCGTGTTCCTCCCAATGGATTCCCATATCGAAAATCATAGTGGCAAAAAACAAAGGCATTCCAACAAAAACCGAGGCAAACAACATGGGAATCATCCCAAAAAGTACCATAAAAATCCCTTGTAACAGGCCCAATTTTCCAATCATCATGCCCCGAAACATTTCCACAATCCCAGCATAGGATTTGTAAAAAAGAAAACCTCCTACAGCAACAAATATGGACAAAAACAGACCCATGAAGAGCTTTACCCATCCATTAATATCTCCTTCCGAAGCTATTTCCTGCTTAAATTCCTCCAAAGCATCCGGTTCATTTAAAAAGGTGATGATTTGATCAGTTGCAAGATCTATCCCAGTAAAATAGTTCTCCACCTTAAACTCGGGTATCATGGTATTTCGAATAATCCTTGAGGCAACAGCATCCGTAATGTAAGGCTCCAATCCATAACCCACTTCAATTCTAACCTGGCGGTCATTTTTAGCAAAGACGATCAGAATGCCATTGTCCTTATCTTTTTGGCCCAGTTTGTTCTGATTGAAAGTTCCGTAGGCGTATTCCTCAATGGTTCCGTATCCCAATTCTTCAATGGTTAATACCACCAATTGATTACTTGTCTCCGATTCAAAGTTGGTGAGCTTTGTCTTTAGCCCCTCAATTTCTTGGATTGTGAAAATTCTTGCACTATCCGTAACAATCTGATTGAGTTCCAGATAATTTTGCTGGGCAGAACAACATAGGGAAACAAAGAAAAATAGCCCTATCATTGCGTGTTTCAATGCCATATATACGTACTTGAGTTATTTAAATATACTATATGTTCAGCGGTTAAGAGCCTCAGCGTTAATTCTTTTTTAATGCTTTAAAATGCTGGTATAAATTCAGTTAACTTGCATTGACTTTAATTCTCAAAATGTCAGATAAAAAAGTAAGTATCCTCACCGCTTTCAAAACCATAATTTGGCCCAAGCGGAATCTGGTTTTCATTGGATTGCTTTTGATTGCACTCAGCAAAGCGGCTAGTTTTGTTGCGCCCATTGCTTCCAAGTATTTGATAGATGATGTCATTGTCAATAAAGACATTGATATGCTCAAGTACCTTGTTGCAGGGGTAATGTTGGCCATTTTTGTGCAATCTGTAACCTCATTTCTTTTGACGCGCATCTTAAGCGTGCAGGCGCAATATTTGATCAGTGAGTTGAGAGCTCAAGTGCAAAAAAAGGTCTTGGCGCTTCCCATCCGATTTTTTGATAATACCAAATCAGGGGCATTGGTCTCTCGTATCATGTCCGACGTTGAGGGGGTACGAAACCTGGTTGGTACAGGGTTGGTACAATTGGTAGGCGGCGTGATCACAGCTGTTGTTTCTTTGATTCTCTTATTGGATATCGATGTCTATATGACCTTGTTCACTTTTATTCCACTCATCATTTTTGCGGTGATTGCCTTAAAGGCATTTAAAATCATCCGACCCATTTTTAGGGACCGAGGAAAAATAAATGCCGAAGTAAAAGGTCGACTCACAGAAACCTTGGGTGGTATTAGAGTCATTAAGGGATTTAATGCAGAAAATCAAGAGCATGAAGTTTTTGAAGTCGGGGTAGATCGCTTGTATCAAAATGTGAAAAAGAGTTTGACCACCACGGCCTTTATGACCAGTTCCTCAACCTTTTTGTTAGGAGTGGCCACCACCAGCGTAATGGGTTTTGGCGGGTATAAAATTATTGAAGGCACCCTTACAATAGGCCAATTTGTAGAATTTACGGTGCTTTTGGGATTGATGATCGCGCCCATTGTTCAAATGAGCAATATTGGAAGTCAATTGACCGAGGCCTTGGCAGGATTAGATCGTACCGAAGAGCTCATGAATACCGACGAAGAATCCCAGCTTGGACAAAGGGTGATTCAACTGGATTCAATAGTTGGCCACATGAATTTTAAGAATGTGTCGTTTTCCTATGAAGAGGAGAAGGAAGTTTTGCACAACATAAGCTTTGAAGTTAAGCCCGGACAGGTAATTGCCTTAGTGGGGAGTTCTGGTTCAGGTAAGTCGACCATAGCCGGTTTGGCAGCAAGTTTTCTTAATCCAGACTCTGGAACAATCACCATAGATGGAAAAGATCTATCCAAAGTGGACCTTAAAAGTTTTAGGCAACACTTAGGGGTTGTTCTTCAAGACGATTTTTTGTTTGAAGGCACCATTCGGGAAAACATCCTTTTTCCAAGACCCAATGCTGCTGAATCTGATTTGCAAAATGCCATTAAAGCAGCCTATGTGGACGAATTCACCGATCGTTTTGATGAAGGCTTGGATACCCTCATTGGGGAACGCGGTGTAAAACTTTCCGGAGGGCAGCGGCAACGAATTGCCATTGCCCGAGCCGTGTTGGCCGATCCCAAAATCTTGATTTTGGATGAAGCCACTTCCAGCTTGGACACCGAATCCGAAGCCTTAATCCAAAAAAGTTTGGCAGAGCTTACCAAAGGAAGAACCACTTTTGTGATTGCCCACCGTTTGAGCACTATTCGAAAAGCGGATCAGATTTTAGTGATAGAGAGTGGGCATATCATGGAACAAGGCACCCACGAAGAACTTATTGCCGCTGAAGGAAGGTATTACAACCTCTTTACTTATCAAGCAAGGATTTGATGGAGCTTTTGAACCTGGCATTTGATGATTCTTCGCCGTGCTCAGAATGACAAAATGCGCAGATTATTGTTCCTCAGGGGCGAGTTCCACCTCCAAACCTTCAAGTTCAGGGGTAATATGGATTTGACATCCTAATCGGCTGTTGTCCTCTACAAAGAAGGCCTCCGCCAACATGGCATCTTCGTCATCTGATTTTTCAGGTAAATCGTGATTCGATTTTACATAGCATTGGCATGAGGCACACATGGCCATTCCCCCGCAAATACCAATGGTTCCTTCTGGAGCAAGTTCGTAGGAGCGAACCACTTCCATAAGATTCATGTTCATATCCGTTGGAGCGTCTACCTCGTGCAGTACTCCATCTCGATCAGTAACCTTAATCTTAATATCTGACATTCTTATTCAATAGCTTTGACAACCGCTTTTGGCGCTTCTTTTTTACTTCCATCAAAACCGGTAACGCCACCCACCGTGGTATATTTCATTACATACTTTTTATCTGGATAAATCCTCTGATAAGCACTCTGACACATTAGGGTAGCCTCGTGAAATCCACATAAAATCAATTTTAGCTTTCCCGGATAGGTATTGATGTCCCCGATAGCATAGATTCCAGGAATGTTGGTCTGGTAATCCAAGGTATTGTCCACTTTGATGGCATTTTTCTCAATTTCCAATCCCCATTCCGAAATAGGGCCCAATTTAGGGGAAAGTCCAAAAAGGGGAATAAAATTATCCACCTCTAGCTCAATTTCTTCTGAATTATCAGTTTTTCTAACAACTAAACCGTTCAACTTATCATCACCTCGTAGTTCAATCACTTCAGCCGGGGTTATTAAATTGATTTTTCCCTGATTTTTTAATTGCTGTACTTTTTCCACGGAATCCAAAGCGCCTCTAAATTCGTTACGTCTATGGACTAAGGTAACTTCGGATGCCACATCTGCCAAGAAAATGGACCAATCCAAGGCCGAATCACCACCTCCTGCAATCAGTACCTTTTTGTCCCGATAAACCTCCGGTTCCTTGATCATATAGGCAACGCCCTTATCCTCAAATTTTGAAAGATTTTCCAATAGGGGTTTTCGGGGTTCAAAGCTCCCCAATCCACCAGCTATGGCTACCACAGGGGCATTATGCTGGGTTCCTTTATTGGTAGTGACCACAAATGTGCCGTCATCCAGTTTCTCAATTTTGTCCGCCCGTTCACCTAGGGTAAATCCAGGTTGAAATGGCGCGATTTGATCCATAAGGTTATCCACCAATTCTCCGGCCAACACCTCTGGAAAGCCTGGAATATCATAAATGGGTTTTTTCGGATAAATTTCGGCACATTGCCCCCCTGGCTGCGGAAGCGCATCAATCAAATGGCATTTAAGTTGTAACAAGCCTGCTTCAAAAACAGTAAAAAGACCCGTAGGTCCCGCCCCAATAATCAATATATCGGTTTTAATCATGCAGTAATGGTATTTGGATATCCGTGCAACTTAGGGTTTAGGGAAGAGAAGAAACATGACTTCTATCAGATTAGCCTACATTAATGACTTCCTCAATCTGTGGGGCGTACTTTTTTATGGTCATTTCCACACCACTTTTCAAGGTCATTTGGTTGACACTGCAACCTATGCAATTTCCTTCAAGCTTCACCTTCACCAAACTATTATTGTCTATGGAAATCAACGAAATATCACCTCCATCACTTTGCAGAAACGGTCTTATCTCGTCCAAAGCTTTTTCAACGTTATTTTTTATTTCTTCCGATGTCATGCTCATTTCTTTTTAACGGCAGCACAACCCGCCATTGTTGTAATCTTGATTGCTTCTGTGGGTGGAAGAGCGGTGTTCCTACTCACTAATTCCCGAACCACATTTTTTGTCAGTTCCTCAAAGGCTTCCTCAATTGGGGTAGCCGTCTGCATTGCCGCGGGTCTTCCAACATCACCTGCTTCCCTAATACTTTGTACCAGTGGAATCTCCCCTAAAAACTTGACATCCAAATCTTCTGCCAAATTCTTGGCACCATTCTTACCAAAGATATGATATTTGTTATTAGGGAGCTCGGCTGGGGTAAAGTAGGCCATGTTTTCTACAATCCCTAGCACTGGCACATTGATGGCCTCTTGTTGGAACATCGCCACACCTTTTCTAGCATCCGCAAGTGCAATTTCTTGCGGCGTACTCACCACAACCGCACCAGTGACTGGAAGCGATTGCATGATACTTAAATGTATATCCCCAGTTCCGGGGGGAAGGTCCAAGAGCAGAAAATCCAACTCGCCCCAGTGGGCATCAAAAATCATCTGGTTCAACGCCTTGGACGCCATGGGACCACGCCATATCACCGCTTGGTTGGGCTGGGTAAAAAAGCCAATTGACAAAAGCTTGACCCCATAATTTTCTATGGGTTTCATCTTATTCTTGCCATCAACATTTATGGAAAGTGGTTTTTCCGTGGCCACATCGAACATAATAGGCATGGAAGGCCCATAAATATCCGTATCCAACAGTCCCACCTTGAATCCCATTTTGGCCAATGTCACGGCCAAATTAGCGGTAACAGTAGATTTTCCAACACCTCCTTTACCAGAGGCCACCGCAATTATGTTTTGGATTCCGGGAATGGGATTCCCCTTAATTTGATTAACCTTGGGTTTAGCTGGAGCATCAACCTTAAGGTTGATTTTTATTTTGGCCTTTTCATACACCTCTTTATGAATAATCTTCAATATCTCAACCTCCGTTTTCTTTCTCGCCTGAAGACTTGGGTTCTTTATGGTGACATCTACCTCTACCTCATCACCAAAAACCTGCACATTGGTAACGGCACCGCTCTCCACCAGATTCTGTCCCTCTCCAGGAGCAGATATCAGTTCCAAAGCCTTAAGTATGTCCGCTTTTTTCAACTTCATTGCTCTTATTTTGATTGCAGTCGCTTAAACTGATTCTAAATTACAAAGATACGCCATGGTGCTTAGACTAAGAAGTTTGCGCATTGAAATTAAAGATGGTGGAATAGGTAGGATTAATGGCTGATGGGAAATGGAAAATTGAAAGTGGAAAATGGGAAATGGAAAATGGAAAGTGGAAAGTGGAAAATGGGAAATGGGAAATGGGAAATGGAAAATGGAAAGTGGAAAATGCGTGATGGGTGATGGGTGAAATCCAAATTAAGCGGTTAAAAACCAACATTTGGATTTTGTGTTTGAACTTGATTTATAAAAAGGGCAAAATGGTGAAGGGTAATGTCCGTGTTTTCGATGTTTACTGTTAACTGTAAATTGCTAATTGAATCAGAGCAGTTCCTTGGCCGGATCCCAAAAATGCTTTTGAAAGTCCACAATTTGGTTGTCCCTGACCTCCACGCCTTCATTTTCCAAAAGTTGTTGCATAAGATTGGTTCCATCAAAATGCTGTTTTCCTGTAAGTACCCCAGCTCGGTTTACCACTCTATGCGCAGGAACATCTTTGGCTCCAGAGTTGTTCATTGCCCAACCCACCATTCGAGCACTACGGGCAGCTCCCAAGTATTTGGCGATAGCTCCGTAGGATGTTACCCTTCCGTAAGGAATCAGCCTGGCCACTTCATATACTTTGTCAAAAAAGTTTTTCTCTTCCATCATTATTATGATCAATATTCAAATGGTTTGACACGAATTTCACAAACCTTGACAATGGTTTAGAGGGTCCAATGCACCCGCCTAAGGGAAATATAGTGCTACTTGTAAAAAATCCTAAACAAGGTAATCACTAACAAAACCAACATTAAGGCACTGAGAATATAGTTGGAGTTCCTTGAAAAACGGTTGGTTTTGCGTTCCAATTTATTAAAATAGAAGGTATACAAATAGAGTACGGAAAAGGTTCCTGTCCCTGCTGCCAACACAAAAGTCACAATATCGGCGGCTTCAAACTTGATCCAGCCTGCCTCGTTCCACATGGCATTAAGGCCACTATAGTAGGGGATGGTCAACAGATTAAGTGCAGCCAATAGTATCCCTTTAAAAAAGCTGTTTTTTTTGCTCAGGTTGACATCCGTGAGCTGTTGCTCTTTTTTTCTTTTGGCCACTACAAAAAAGTAAATCGCAAAAAAGGCAAAGACAAGAATGGCAATCTTTAAAAGTATGTCTATTACCTCGGGATTTCGATATAAAAACTTGGAAATCAATACGGCTATATACGCCTGAACCATAATCATGGAAGAAACGCCCAGACTAAAAATAACTCCGTTCAACTTTCCTTTTTCAACACTGGTCTTGGCCGCGTTCATATTGAGCAAACCAGGAGGTACCGTTGCCATGAATGCCGCCGAAAAAGTGGCAAAGAAAAGAATAAGTATATGCGTCATTGGTTAGTTGATCCTAAATTGGATGTAGGTTATTGGCTTTCCTTTTTCAAGATACTGATTTTCATAGAATGTTTGAATTTCAGTTACCTCTGCGGGACTCCCCGCATTTTTATAAACATCGTGGTTGGAATATACAATTTCATGCCCAAGACCTTGTAAAAGGCCTAAGGTATAACCATGCATAAATTCGCTGTCCGTCTTTAGGTTCAATAGTCCTCCAGGTCTCAAAATTTGTTCATATTTCTTTAAAAATTCCGGGTTGGTCATGCGGTGCTTGGTTCGCTTGTATTTGATTTGCGGGTCTGGAAATGTAATCCAAATTTCGTCCACTTCATGGGCTCCAAATAGTTGATCCACCAATTCAATTTGGGTGCGTAGAAAGGCCACATTTTGTATTTCTTCTTGAATCGCTGTTTTGGCTCCCCTCCAAAAACGCGCCCCTTTTATATCAATCCCAATAAAGTTTTTGTTGGGATTTCGCCTAGCCAGTTCAACAGTGTATTCTCCTTTTCCACAGCCCAATTCCAGCACAATTGGATTGTTATTTTGAAAAAAGGACGTCCATTTTCCCTTCCATCCGAATCCCTCCAAAATCTCATCCCTAGTGGGTTGGATTACATTGGAAAAAGTCTCGTTTTCCCTAAATCGTTTCAGTTTGTTCTTACTTCCCACGGTACGTTTGGGTAAAATTTAATGTTTTGGCAAAACTAAGGAAATCCAAAGGCAAATTAAGTTTCATTTTTTTGTATTCATGCAAAGTTCCAAACGTATTTTGGTGGCCCCACTCAATTGGGGACTTGGTCATGCCACAAGATGCATTCCCATAATCAATGCGTTATTGGCTGAAGGACATCAACCTTATATAGCTTCAGACGGTGTAGCGCTGGCTTTGTTACAAAAGGAGTTCCCAAATTTACCCGTTTTTGCCCTGCCCTCCTACAACATTACCTATGCCGAAAAAGGGAAGAATTTCAAAATTAAAATGATATGGGATTCCCCCAAGGTCATCAAGGCTATGGCAAAGGAGAAAAAAGCCGTGAAAAAATTGGTAAAAGAACACGGTTTGGATGGAATTATTTCGGACAATCGAATGGGAGCCTACTTTAAAAAGGTGCCTAGTATTTTTATTACCCATCAGCTTAACGTGCTGTCCGGGAATACTACCTGGATGAGTACCAAAGCCCATCAGAAAGTCATTAAAAAGTTTGATGCATGCTGGGTTCCCGATGTAATGGGCAAACCGAATCTTACTGGAAAGTTGGGACATTTAAAAAAGGAGAAGTTCAACATTGCTTATCTGGGTCCTTTGAGTCGGTTTGAGAAAATGGAAACCGAAATGAAGTATGATCTTATGGTTCTTCTCTCCGGCCCGGAACCCCAACGCTCATTTTTGGAGGAAAAAATCTTGAATGAACTCCAAGGTTTTGAAGGCAGGGTATTGTTTGTCAAGGGTAAAATTGAATCTGACCAGACCAGGGAGGAAATCCATACCCAAAAAGGAGTGATTACCCAGTTCAATTTTATGCAGAGCAACGAATTGCAAGTCGCGCTCAACCAAAGTGAAAAAGTGTTATGTAGGTCAGGTTATACCACCGTGATGGATTTGGCCAAGCTGGAAAAGAAGGCCTTCTTTATCCCCACTCCCGGGCAATACGAGCAGGTTTATTTAGCCAAACGATTGCAAAAACAGCAATTGGCCCCAAGCTGCACCCAGGATGAGTTTAGATTGGAAATGCTCAATCAAATCGAAGATTTTGAAGGGTTGAATCGATTTGAGACTTCAGTGAATTATTCCGAACTCTTTAGCGTTTTTTCCAAAGTAAAGGAAAACTCAGAACCTACTTCCACTTCACTTTCCACATAAATTTTTTCGTCATGTGCCTCAATGATGTGCTTTACAATGGAGAGGCCTAGTCCTGAACCACCCTCGCTCCGACTTCCACTCTGGTCTACTCGATAAAACCGTTCAAATAGTCTGGGAATATGCTGTTTGGGGATTCCTTCACCGTTATCCGTGACTCTGATGATAACCTTGTTTTTGATCAAGTTCTCCACGCTCACCTCCGTGGTTCCGTTTGGATGGCCATATTTAATGGAATTGACCAATAAATTGCTCACCACTTGCTGGATTTTCTCCTTATCCGCATTCACAAAAATGGGCTCGGTATATTCCATATCAAAAGTGAGTGCTATCTCTTTTTGGGCCGCCTTCATTTCCAGAAGATCAAACACATTTTGAATGAGTTCGATAATATCAAAATCCTCCCGTTCCAGTTTTAAATCTCCCACCTCCAGCTTGGTAATAAGATCCAAATCCTTAACAATGTAAATCAGTCTTTCCACCCCCTTGTTGGCACGGGTCAAGTATTTTTCCCTGATTTTTTTATCGTTCATGGCACCGTCCAAAAGGGTAAGGATGTAACCCTGTACCGTGAACAGTGGTGTTTTCAATTCGTGGGAGACATTCCCCAAGAAATCTTTGCGATATTCTTCCCTAATTTTTAAGGTGTCAATCTCGATTTTCTTGTCCTGGGCAAACTTTTCAATCTCTTGGGTAAGGGTTTTCATGCTGGTGGTCACGGGTTTGGAGGAGAAGGATGTGGACTCCAATAAAGACACATCATCGTAGATTTTCTTGATCCTTCGGTAAATAAATCGCTCTACCCTTATCTGTATGATGGAAAAGCAAACCACAAAACACAATAGCGCAAAGAGAATAGTGGGTAACCAGCTAAATTGATTTGAATAATAGAGAATTCCCACAAACAGCAATGTGAGTACTGGGGTAATCAGTAAGGAGGATTTTATGGCAAAAGTGAATGATTTCCTGAGTTGTACGGCCATTATAGGACAAACTTATACCCTACGCCCTTAACGGTTTTAAAGTGCTCATCCCCAATTTTTCCACGTAGCTTTCTTATATGTACATCTATGGTTCTACCGCCAACAACCACTTCATTGCCCCAGACCTTATCCAAAATCACTTCCCTTTTGAACACCTTACTTGGTTTGGAGGTTAAAAGCGACAGTAGTTCAAATTCCTTTCTTGGGAGAATGATCTCTTCCCCTTTATTGATGATCTTGTATTCCTCCCGATTAATGATGATGTTGCCCACCTTGACAATGTCCTCGGTTTCGGCTTTCTCTTCTTTCAACCTTCTTAGAAGTGCTTTCACCTTACTTACCAAGACTTTTGGCTTGATGGGTTTGGTAATGTAGTCGTCAGCACCTGCATCAAAACCGGCCACTTGGGAGTAGTCTTCCCCACGAGCGGTCAAAAAGGTGATGATAGTATTTTCAAGACCTGGGGTATTACGGATGATCTCACAGGCTTCAATACCATCCATCTCAGGCATCATTACATCCAAAATGATAAGGTGTGGGTTCTTCTTTTTAGCCTTGGCCACCCCTTCCACACCGTTTTTGGCGGTAAAGACTTCGTACCCTTCAGCAGCAAGATTATAGCTCACAATTTCCAGGATATCTGGCTCATCATCAACGAGTAATATCTTAATGTCCTTGGTTTTCATGGGATGGTATTTAATATGTTATTCATCCAAATGTAAAGATAATACTATAACCGCATAAATGCTTAACGTTCATTTAATGTGGTAACATTATTGTAACAATTTTCAAAAAAACACTTAACACGCGGGTAACATCGCTTTTACAGCACAGGTCTTTCTTTGCGCCATCTAGATTTAATACCTAATGAAATATATTTTATTGATTTTCACACTGTTTGTAGGATTACAAATTAGTGCGCAAGAGACCACGGGAAGCGTCGTGGGTAAATTAACAGACAAAGAATTAAATAACGAGCCACTTGCCTTTGCAAATGTGCTAATTAAAGGTACAACTCAAGGTACCACATCCGATTTTGATGGGCTTTATGAGATTTCTGGAATCGAGCCAGGAACTTACACGGTAGTATTCAGTTATCTGGGGTACGAAACGGTTGAAATCCCCAATGTTGAAATTATAGCGGACAAAGTAACCAATATTGATGTCCCTATGAGTGCATCCGCTGGCCTTGCCTTGGATGAAGTGGTGGTAACCACAGTTGCGCGTCAGGATTCTGAAGCCGCATTGCTTTTAGATCAGAAAAGAGCGGTAGAAATAAAAACTTCCATCGGGGCCCAAGAATTGGCAAGAAAAGGTGTTGGTGATGTGGCCACAGCCGTTTCCAAAGTTACAGGGGTTTCCAAACAAGAAGGTTCTGGAAACGTTTTTGTTAGAGGTTTGGGCGACCGATATAATGTAACCACTTTGAATGGTCTGCCACTTCCTTCCAACGATCCTTCCAGAAAGAACATTGATTTGGGCATTTTTGGTACAAGCATTGTTCAATCCATCGGTATTGATAAGACCTATAGTATAAATAACTATGGAGATTTTGCTGGTGCGAACATAGATATTGTTTCTAAAGACTATAACGGATCTGGTTTCTTGGAAGTAGGATTGCAATCTGGAATTAACACCGTTGCTGCCGGAGAGGATTTCTACTTAAACGAAGGTCCAAATTACTCTGGGTTCTACAATACAAATTCGCCAGAGTTTCCATTGAACAATTACAACTTTACTACAAGCTGGGATCGTGAAGATGGCGGAACTCCCGCAAATATTGGCGGTTCTATAAGAGGTGGAAACAGCTTTAATTTAGGTGAAAATACACGTATCAATTTCTTCGCAACCGGTTCATTCAGCAATAGATTCCAATACAGGGAAGGGATTAACAATGGGGGCGTAAACATTGGTACAGCACTGCCCAACTCCGAGTACGATTACGTGGGTTATCGATATTCCACCAATACCACAGCAATGGGTAATGTGGGATTAAGACACAAAGACCACTCCATTAAGTACAACTATTTGTTCCTTAACACCTCAACCCAAAGACAGGACGAGTTTGAGGGAATCATAGACCGTGAAGATGACGCACCCCAAGGAGGTGGTTTTGTTCAGCGTGCCACATTTGAAAGAAATACGTTGTTTGTCCACCAATTATTGGGCGAACATGGACTGGGAAATCGTTTTGATGTAAACTGGGGAGCAGCCTATAACTTCTTGGCCAACAAAGTGCCGGACAGAAGACAAAATACCGTTCTTCCAGACAATAATAGTGAACCTGATGGACCAAAATCCTTCCGTTTGGTTTCCGCAGCCTCCAGTAATCACCGTTTTTTCCAAGATTTGGACGAGGAGGAGATTTCTGGGAATCTGGCCCTTACCTATAAGTTCAAGGCCAACGAAGACGATGATTTTGACGGTAAGTTAACTTTGGGTTATAGTGGTAGGTTCAAGGATGTGGATTTTGAGGCAGAGCAGTTCAACTTCCAGATTTTACTTCGGGATTCCAATAACAACCCTATAGATCAACCTTTGGTGGATCCCAGAAACATTGATGCCTACTTCAATCAGGAAAACCTTGTCAATGGGCTGTATCAAATAAGAACATTTAGAGGGCCTCTTTCCTTTGCAGGTGCATTGGAACCCCAGTTCTATAATGGTAGTCAAGACATCCATGCCGGTTATTTCAATTTCGAATATAAGGTGAGTGATAAAATCACCATGCTTGCTGGGATTCGTGGAGAACAGATTAACCAATCCATCAATTGGAGCACGGTAATCCAGGGGGAAGGCAGCAATGAATTGGACAACTTTGAGGTACTGCCTTCTGTTTCCTTTAAATATGCCCTAAACGAGAAACAAAACTTGAGATTGGCTGCAAGTAAGACCTACACGTTGCCTCAATTTAAGGAAAGAGCGCCTTTCTTATTTCAAGAAGAGGTCAACCAGGATTCCTTTGGTAATCCAGATTTGCAAAGTTCCACCAACTACAATTTTGATGTTCGATGGGAATTGTTCCCATCCGCCAGTGAGGTGGTTTCTTTAACGGCTTTTGGTCGTTTCATCCAGGACCCCATCAACCAAATCACGGTAGCATCCGCTGCCAATGATATCAGTTGGGCCAATACTGGGGACAATGCAACTGCCATCGGAGCTGAACTTGAAGTGCGAAAGCAACTTTTCGAAATAGAAAAAGAAACCGCGGACAACATCCTTTCGGAAAGCCTTACAGTTGGTGCCAATTTCTCCTATTTGAACACCAACCAAAAATTGGATCCCGATAAAATTGCGGAAGAAACCACATTTACGGTAAGACCCACTTTTACCGAAACCAAGTTAAGTGGAGCATCTGACTTTATAGTAAATGCCGATGTAAGCTACTTTGCCGAATTGCGGGAGGATAGAAATTTCCAGGCCACCATGGCGTTCAATTACTTTTCGGAGCGAGTATTTGCCCTTGGTTCAGAAGGTAGGGGTAACCTTATTGATAGAGGTGTTCCCACTTTGGATTTGGTGACCAAATTTCAGTTGAACAAGCATTTGACCTTTGGCCTGAACGCCAAGAACCTTTTAGATCCATCCGTGGAACGTTACCAAGACAATGCCAGTAGCAACATAGATCCCATTTTCGTAGAACGTGGTGTGTTGGAGGAAGAGGTAGACATCCTTACGTATAAAAAAGGAATCGATTTGAGGTTATCCATGACCTATAGATTCTAAGACCAAGTGTAATTTATTAATGACCAAATATAAATTCTCAATTACTTACTTCTTAAAAAACTAAAACAATGAAAAAAACGCTTTTAAAATTCATTTTTGGCCTTTCTACCCTGACTTTCGTGGTCTCTTGTAGTAGTGATGATGGAGGAAGTAGCACTATTTTGGCTACTTGCAATGACAACATCCAAAATGGCGATGAAACAGGAGTGGACTGTGGAGGTTCATCTTGCAACGAATGCCCGGTAAATGCCGTAGAACTTTCTGGTGATGTTAACACGGATACTACCTTGGATGCATCTTTGGAATACAACCTGACCGATGCCTACATTGTTAAATCCGGGTCTTCTTTGACCATTCCTGCAGGTACAACGATCAAAGCTGCTGGTGGTACAGCTGCCTTTATCGGTGTAGAAAGAGGAGCCCAAATATTTATTAACGGTACGTCTTCCAATCCAGTGGTTATGACTTCCGGTGCTGCTAATCCTGCTCCAGGTGATTGGGGTGGATTGGTTATTGCTGGAGATGCTCCAACCAACAAAGGAACCGACATTACTACTGAAGTGGGTGACTTGATCTATGGTGGTAGCTCTGCTGATGACAATTCAGGATCTATCCAATACCTGAGAGTTGAGTATACCGGTGCAACTTTCTCCAATGACAAGGAGTTTAACGGAGTATCCTTGTTTGGAGTAGGTTCTGGAACTGTTTTCAGATATGTACAGTCCTTTAACGGAGGTGACGATGGTATTGAATTCTTTGGTGGTTCCGTTGATGGTGATTTCTTGGTGTCCATCGGTAGTGGTGATGATTCCATTGATTTTGCTGATGGATGGACTGGAAATGGTAGCAACTGGTACATTTCCGGTGGTGCCAAAGCTGGTATTGAAGGTTCCAATAATGGAGATAATGGTGACGCTACTCCTGTTACCACAACTATGTTGAGCAATATCACCGTTGTTGGTCCTACCAACGATGAAGGTGCCTTGTTCTTCAAAGAAGGTGGTGGTAACTTTACTATCGACAACTTCTATGTAAGCAACGCCAAAATCGGGATAAGTGTTAATGATACAGATGCCCAGGCTATTGCCCGAATTGACAACGGTGATCTTACCATTACCAACATCCAATTTTCTGATACCCCAGCGGATTTTGAAGCAACAACTTATACTGGCGCCAACGACTTCTATACAGAAGGTGTCGCTACTGGTGCTGGCAACGGGGCTGCTTCTCCAAATTGGGCTGCAGGATGGACAACAGGATTGGACAATAGTGGAGCTGGTACGGAAAACTTGGCTGGTGAAATTTCAGGGGACGTTACCCTTGACGCAGCTGTTGAGTACTTCTTGACCAGCGGATTCATCGTTAAATCAGGTGGGTCTTTGACCATTCCTGCTGGAACAACCATTAAGGCTGCTGGCGGTACTGCTGCCTTTATTGGAGTTGAAAGAGGAGCTCAAATCTTTATCAATGGAGAAGCCAACAACCCTGTGGTAATGACTTCTTCCAGTGACACTCCTGCTCCTGGGGATTGGGGTGGTTTGGTAATTGCTGGAAATGCTCCTACCAATAAAGGAAACGATATCACTACGGAGGTGGGTGACCTTACTTATGGTGGTGATGCTGCTGATGACGATTCGGGATCCGTAACCTATTTACGTGTTGAATACACAGGTGCTACTTTCTCCAACGATAAGGAATTTAACGGAGTTTCCTTGTTTGGAGTTGGTAACGGAACGACATTCGAATATGTACAGTCCTATAACGGTGGTGATGATGGTATTGAGTTCTTCGGTGGTACCGTAAACGGTAACTACTTGGTTTCCATTGGCAGTGGAGATGATTCCGTTGATTTTGCAGATGGTTGGACCGGAAACGGTAGCAACTGGTATATTGCCGGCGGTGCCAAAGCTGGTATTGAAGGCTCCAACAATGGGGACAACGGAGATGCCACTCCTGTGACCACAACCACTTTGAGCAACATTACGGTTGTAGGTCCTGTGACCGAAGGTGCCCTCTTCTTCAAAGAAGGAGGCGGAAACTTTACAATTACCAACTTCTACACCAGCGGAGTGGATCTTGGAGTCACGGTAAAGGATACTGACACAGAAGCGGCCGTTAGAATTGAGGCGGATGCCCTATCTATAAACCCAATGCAGTTTGCCAACCCTGCTACCGGTTTTGAACAGACAGATTATACTGGTGCCAATCAAGATTTCATTGTGGAAGGTGATAATACAGGAGCTGGAAACGGTGCCGATCAACCCACTTGGGCAGATGGCTGGACCACAGGTTTTTAAGACTTAACAAAAGTTTGTTTTTACTAAAAAAGCCCCCTTACGGGGGCTTCTTTTTGCACTTCATCGAAAAGTGTGGGTTTTTTCCTTAGCCAATTCCCATTCGGAAACCAATTTATTTATATTTGTGGCATAGCCTTTGTAACCAATACTTTATGAAGCACCTTTACCTCGTCTTTTTCTTTTTTGTTTGTTCCCTTGGATTCGCCCAGAGTTCCCAAGCAGGTTCAGATATTGACGGGTTTAAGTTGTACCCCAATCCAGTTACCTATGGCAAGGTCTATATTGAGACCACACAAAATGCGCCCAAGAAAATTCTCATTTTTGACGTTTTGGGTACCCAAGTACTTCAAACCACAATTTTAGGAAAGGAACTCAACCTGTCCAATCTGGATAAAGGAGTGTATATCCTAAGAGTGTTTGAACATAATAAAGTGGCCACCAGAAAGCTCATTATCAAGTAGTTTCCCCTATTTTAGGTTGCATTTCATCGGACACACATCAAAATAACCCACTTTCCCAACACATTTCCTTGTTTCACAACATTTTATAGCCATTATTGCTGTGTTTATCTACTTTTATACTGCTTATACCCAAATCAGCATGTATGAAGAAAATCTACTTTATTCTCATTATGGCTTTACCACTTTTCTCTTTCGGGCAGGAATTGGTCAGTGTAAACACTGAACAGGTACAGGAGCTTCAGGGATTTAAAATGTATCCCAATCCCGTTTATGGGGACGAGGTCTACGTTACCACTGCAACCAACGGTACCAAGCAGATTAAGATTTATGATGTGTTTGGCGAAGTTGTACTAACGGACAGAATCTCTACCAATACACTAAACGTATCCCGATTGGTTCCAGGTGTTTATGTACTGCAAGTGACGGAAGACAAAAAAACCATGACACGAAAACTGGTCATAAAATAGCCGCAACTTATACCGCCCTTCTTTAGAAGGGCATTTTTTTTGGGTACTTTTATGGCCCAATGAACAGTTCGCTATCCCAACGTATTTTTTCTATTGCTACCGATGCGGAATTTGAGGCATTGACCTTGGAAATTTTTGGATTTCAATACCAAAACAACAAAGTCTACAGAACGTATTGCGAACATTTGGGCAAATCGCCGAACAAGGTGCACTCCATCACGGCCATCCCCTTCCTGCCCATCGAGTTCTTTAAGTCATTTAGCATCACATCTTCCAATAATCCCATTGAAGCCATTTTTGAAAGCAGCGGAACCACCGCTGGCTCTACCAGCAAACATTATATCAGCGACCTAAGTCTTTATCAGCAAAGTTTTAGCACTGCATTTCAGGCTTTCTATGGCGGTATAAAATCCTATTGTATTCTTGCTTTGTTACCATCTTATTTAGAGCGAGAAGGTTCTTCCTTGGTATATATGGTCAACGATTTGGTTTCAAGATCGGAGCATCCTGATAGTGGTTTTTATCTTGATGAACTTTCAACGCTAAAAGAAAAATTGCTGGCACTGGAAGCTTCAGGAACCCAGACGTTGCTTATTGGTGTATCCTTTGCCCTGTGGGATTTGGCCGAACAATTCCCGATGGATTTAAAACACACCACCATTATGGAAACGGGGGGAATGAAAGGACGAAGAAAGGAACTAATTCGGCAAGAACTACATGGAATATTAAAAGACGCCTTTAAGGTGCAAACGATCCATTCCGAATACGGGATGACCGAATTACTATCCCAGGCCTATTCCAAAGGCAATGGTATTTTCCAAACCCCAGCATGGATGAAAATTTTGACTCGGGATACTGAAGATCCCTTGAGCTTACAATCCCATCAAAAAACTGGCGGAATAAACGTGATTGATTTGGCCAATATAAATTCCTGCTCCTTTATCGCGACCCAGGATTTGGGTAAAACTTATGCTGATGGATCTTTCGAGGTTTTGGGCCGTTTTGACCACTCTGATGTTCGGGGCTGCAACCTAATGGCCCTTTAGTCTTTGGAATAATAGTAGGTAATCTCATCGTCAGCAATCTGGGGATTGTCCACATAGGTTAAAATCAAGGAATCCCCATCTTCTTCATAAGTGTACTCCCTCCCTTCAATGCCTATGACTGATCCATTATCCGTAAACGGATAGGTTCCGGCAGGGGCTATAAATTGGGAATCCCCAGAATTTTCAATAGTCACCATCCCAGAATCTTTATCAAAGCGGATGGAATGCACACTAAAATCGAAATCCTCCCCAAAAAAGCAAAAACAAACCACATTGTCCAAAACCCACTTGTCATCACTTGGATTGATATCATCATCCGAAGTACATCCCGAGACCATAAGGATTAGAAATAAGAATATGACTTTCTTCATCATTAAAGCGATTTTCCCTTTAAAGATGAAAAAATTGTGGAACGTTGCGCGATTTATTCTGCTACAAGAACAAAGTAGTTCTTCTTCCCTCGTTGAAGCAATACAAACTTGTTGTTGATTAGGTCTTCATTGGAAATCAGGTAATCCTCCTTTACTTTTTGTTTGTTCACGGAGATGGAATTCTGCTTCAATTCCCTGCGTGCCTCCCCGTTGGATCCCAAAAATCCCGTCTTGGCCGCCAAGGCTCCAATCATATCCAAGCCAGATGTCAGCTCGCTTTTGGAAACGGTGGCTTGGGGAACTCCATCAAACACATCCAAGAATGTTTTTTCATCCAAGGTTTTGAGGTCCTCCGAAGTGGATTTTCCAAAAAGAATGTTGCTGGCCTTGATAGCATTTTCCAAGTCCTCTTTGGAGTGGACCATGGTGGTTATCTCCTCTGCCAATTTCTTTTGCAAGGCCCTCAAGTGAGGTTCTTGCTTATGGTTTTCCACAAGTGTTTCAATTTCCTTTTGGGTCAAAAAGGTGAAAATTTTAATGTATTTCTCAGCATCTTCATCCGAGGTGTTCAACCAATACTGATAAAACTTATAAGGAGAAGTGCGTTCGGCATCCAGCCAGACATTTCCTCCTTCAGTCTTTCCAAATTTGGTGCCGTCGGCCTTGGTGATCAAAGGACAGGTCAAAGCAAAACCTTTTCCTCCGCCAATCCTTCTGATCAGCTCGGTTCCCGTGGTAATATTCCCCCATTGGTCACTGCCCCCCATCTGCAGGGTGCAATTATGGTGCTGGTACAAGTATAAAAAGTCATATCCTTGAACCAATTGATAGGTAAATTCCGTAAAGGACATCCCTTCCTTGGCATCGGAAGAAAGTCTCTTTTTTACAGAATCCTTGGCCATCATATAATTGACTGTGATGTGCTTGCCCACATCCCGGATGAAATTCAGGAATGAGAAATCCTTCATCCAGTCATAGTTGTTTACCAAGACAGCAGCATTCGGAGCATCACTATCAAAATCCAAGAATCTCCCCAATTGGGATTTGATGGCTTCTTGGTTGTGCCTAAGCGTAGCTTCGTCCAAAAGATTGCGCTCTGCAGACTTTCCGGATGGATCACCGATCATACCGGTAGCTCCCCCAACCAAAGCAAAAGGTTTATGCCCGGCCAACTGAAAATGGCGCAGCATCATTACACTGACCAAATGGCCAATATGCAAGGAATCCGCGGTTGGGTCTATCCCTACATAGGCGACCTGCATATCTTCCAATAAATGCTCCTCGGCTCCGGGCATTATATCATGAACCATTCCCCTCCACTGCAGTTCCTGCACAAAATTCTTTTCCATTACCATTGCTTTAGCATAGCTGCAAATATAAAATGAAGATCTTACTTACTTCAATAAATCCAATGCAAATAGGTATTTTTATCCCATGATTTTGGTTACAGGAGGTACGGGTTTAATAGGCTCCCATTTGCTATTCCAATTGGTGCAAGACGGAAAGTCGGTAAAAGCCACCTATCGTACCCAAAAATCTTTGGAAAAAGTCTCCAAGATATTTGATTACTACACAGACCAACCAAAATCGCTTTTAGACAAAATTACTTGGGTTCAAGCTGATATTACCGATGTAGGCTCATTGGAAAAGGCTTTTAAGGATGTGACCCATGTCTACCACTGTGCCGCATTGATCTCTTTTGACCCCAGGCAATTGGATCAACTCATACAAGCCAATTCCGAGGCCACTGCCAACATGGTAAATCTTTGCATTGCGAACGGGGTGAAAAAACTCTGTTATGTGAGTTCCATTGCTACCATTGGCCCGAGTGTAAAGGGAAAGATGGCCACCGAAGAAAATGAATGGAACGAAGCCAACGTTTCCGTCTATGGCCTTACAAAGCACGATGCCGAATTGGAGGTTTGGCGGGGAAGCCAGGAAGGTTTGGCAGTGGTAGTCGTGAACCCTGGAGTGGTTCTGGGTCCGGGTTTTTGGAAATCAGGTAGCGGTTCCTTTTTCACTTACGCGCAAAAAGGCAAAAGACATTTTATTCCCGGAGGAACTGGATTTGTCTCGGTCAATGATGTCACCAGGGCCATGACCCTATTGATGGATTCAAACTTCAACAATGAACGATTCATTTTAGTAAACGAGAACCTGACCTACTCCGAAATTTTTAAAAGAATATGTAATCGTTTGGGTGTAACCCCTCCAGATAAGCCCATCCCTTTTTGGATGCTGGAACTCTTTTGGCGTTGGGACGGATTGCGGAGCAAACTTAGAGGGAAAAGGCGACGACTCACGAAAAATATGGTTAAGGGCATGTACAGGAGGGAAATCTACAACAACACCAAAATAAAAAGGGCCTTGGATTTTACGTATGACAATCTAGATGAAACCTTGGATTTTTGTTGCGAGAAATTTAAATCCTAGTTCACTTCTTGCTCCTTTTTGGAGGTTTTTGAAAGGTTGGTGGAATCCCGTTTTTGCTTTCGAGCTTTTCGCACACTGTCGTTCTTTTTCTTGGTAACCCCTTCCATAGCATTTTTTCTTCGCTCCAATATGGCATCCACCTCTTCGTAAATGGCCTGGTATTCCAAGGGTACGGAAGCGTAGTATAGATCACTTTCCACAAACTGGACACTATCTATTCCGTGTTTGTCGAACAGGTATTCCATAATGGTGATTCCCTTGTATTCCAATATAGGTTCCAAATTGTCGCCTCCTGCTTTGAGCAATGCCAAATCATGGAAGATTTCAACCATTTTTTCCTTGGGAATCAGGTTATCCGGTTTTTCAATCACTGCTTCCCCACATGCCAACAGTAGAAGCCCTAAGCAGCAAAGAAACATACGCTTCATTATCATCTATTGAAAGTTAACCTTTTAGCCTTGCGTTCGGCGCTAAAATTACCTTGGTCAAATGCCAAATGACCATTGACAAAGGTCCGTACTATTTCAGAACCAAAAGTAACACCTTCAAACGGAGACCAGCCACATTTGTAAAGAATATTGGATTTTTTAACCGGATTTTGTGAATTTCGGTTCACTTGTACCAAATCGCCATAGTATCCTTCCCGAATAAAACCTCTTCGGTCCAAATCAAAAAGCTTTGCAGGATTGTGGCACATTTTTTCCACCATTTTTCCCAAACCTATTTTGCCTTCCTCTTCCTTTTGCAACATGGCCAAAAGTGCATGCTGTACCAGTGGCCCTCCTGATGGTGCTTTGGTGTACGGGTTGTTTTTTTCCTCCAAGGTATGAGGGGCATGGTCTGTGGCCACAATATCAATTCGGTCATCCAATAGTGCTTCCCAGAGTTTTTCCCTGTCTGCTGCCGTCTTGACCGCAGGATTCCATTTGATCAAGGTTCCCTTTTCATCGTAATCCTCATCTGAAAACCACAAATGGTGAATGCAGACCTCAGCCGTGATTCTCTTGTCTTCCAAGGGAATGGTATTGGTAAACAAATCGGTCTCCACGCCTGTTGAAACATGGAAAACATGAAGTCTTGCCCCTGTTTTTTTGGCCAAAGCAATAGCCTTGGAAGATGAAAGATAGCAGGCTTCACTACTTCGGATAACAGGGTGTAGTTTTATAGGGATGTCATCCCCATATTGCTGGGTGTAATGCGCCATGTTTGCGCGTATGGTTCCTTCATCCTCGCAATGAGCGGAAATCACCATTTCCGTGTTGGAAAAGATTTTTTCCAAAACCTCTTCATTATCCACCAACATGTTACCTGTAGAGGAACCTAAAAACAGTTTCACTCCCGTGCAAGCATTTTTGTCCAGACGCTTCAATTCCTCCAGATTGTCGTTGGTGCCCCCAAAAAGAAAGGAATAATTGGCAAAGGAATCCTTAGCCGCTACGGCAAATTTTTCTTCCAGTTTCTCAATTGTTGTGGTCTGGGGATTGGTATTGGGTTGCTCCATGAAGGTGGTAATCCCGCCCGCAACGGCTGCCCTACTTTCTGTGGCAATGGAACCTTTATGGGTAAGACCAGGCTCTCTAAAGTGCACCTGATCATCTATGATTCCTGGAAGCAAAAGGTCGCCCTTTAAATCTATGACCCGGGCATGTTCGTCAGAGATATCTGGATCGATCCGGGAAATCAATTCTCCATCCAAAAGTATGTCTGTCTCAAAAATCCGGTTTTCATTGACAACTTTGGCATTCTTTAATAAGGTCTTTGACATGCTAAAAACTCTTTTTGAAAAATATACTTCTGAACTTCATGGCAATCACACCAAAAATGGCCTCCCTGACAATGGAAGAATTCATCTTGGATTTACCATTGACACGATCGGTGAATATGATAGAGACTTCCTCAATCTTGAATTTTTTGAGATATGCTCGGTATTTCATTTCAATTTGGAAGGCGTAGCCAATAAATCGCACCTTGTCCAAATCAATGGTTTCCAACACTTTTCTGTGATAGCAAACAAAACCGGCTGTGGGGTCATGCACCTTCATTCCTGTGATGATCTTTACATAGAAGGAGGCCCCATAACTGAGTAATATTCGGAACAAGGGCCAATTCACCACATTGACGCCTTTTTTGTATCTGGACCCAATCGCAACGTCTGCCCCATTTAAGCAGGCTCTGTGCAATCGGGAAAGATCGGCAGGGCGATGGGAGAAATCCGCATCCATTTCAAAAATGTAATCGTAATCCCTTTGCAAAGCCCATTTAAAACCATGAATATAGGCTGTTCCCAGTCCAGACTTCTCTTTTCGGACTTCCAGAAACAGGCGCTCAGGAAATTGCTCTTGCAGTGTGCGTACGTTTTGTGCAGTGCCATCAGGGGAATTATCGTCAACCACCAAAACATGGAAGTTCTTTTTAAGATCAAAAACCGTTTTTATGATAGCCTCAATGTTCTCAATTTCATTGAAGGTGGGTATGATCACAATGCCATCTACCATTAGCGCACAATTAGAGTGCAAAAATAAGCTTTTCTGCTTAGCGGAAGGCTACAGTTTTAGCACTGTTCCAATTAAGGTATTTACCTTTATTTGTACCTTTGGGCCATCTAAACTCCAATTGATGACCCAAAAGTTTCCCAGGTTGTTTTATCTTCTTCTGGCCGCTCTTTTTGTTCTCAATCTCATTCAGGCATCCTTCACGGAACTCATTTTTGACGAGGCTTATTATTGGTATTATGCCCAAAATTTGGATTGGGGGTATTTCGACCATCCGCCCATGGTGGCCTTCCTGATTGAGATTAGCAGTTGGTTCTTTGATGGTGAATTGGGGGTTCGTTTCATGAGTTGCCTCCTGTCGGTTGGCACCTATGTGGTGTTATGGTCAGCAATTGATCATCCCAAGAAAAAGGAGTATGTATGGCACTTCTTCCTGCTGCTGTTCTCCATGACTTTGATGAACGCCTACGGTTTCTTTACGCTGCCGGACACTCCGTTGCTCTTCTTTACAGCCTTGTTTCTGCTGCTGTATAAAAAGTTTCTGGAAAACCCCACCTATTGGACAACCATTGCATTAGGCTTGGTCATGGCTGCTTTGATGTACAGTAAATACCATGCCGTTTTGGTCATCCTCTTTGTTTTTCTGTCGAATATAAAACTGGTGTTCAACGGAAAAGCGTGGTTGGCCGTGGTGGTGGCTCTATTGTGCTACGTTCCGCATTTTATGTGGTTGTTTGAGAATGACTTTGTTTCCATTAAATACCATCTTTTTGAAAGGCCCAATCAAGCCTATTCTTTTGAAAAATTCACCTTGGGATACATCCTTAATCTCGTGGCTATTTTTGGTCTCTTGTTCTATTGGGTATACTTTGCCTTGATCAAGGACAAAGAATCTGATAAATTTTCAAAGGCGCTTCGCTTTCTTACATATGGGGTTATCCTGTTCTTTTTTGTATCCAGTTTTAACCGAAGGGTACAGACCCAATGGGTAATCATCATTTCCATCCCCTTGGCCATGATTGCCTTTAAGCATTTGATTGAAAATGCCCAAAGTCGGAAATGGATGTTTAGAATGGGCATTGCCAGTGCCATTTTGATGTTCTATGCCAGGGCCTGGCTAATCCATCAACCCCTTTTACCCTTGGTTTATGAAGCCCATGGAAACAAGGCTTGGGTGAACAATCTGGATTCCAAATTAGGGGAAGCCACCGTAGTGTTTGAGAATTCCTATCGCAGGGCTCCCATGTATGAGTTTTATGCTGGAAAACCTTCTTTTTCCTTGAACAATGCCTTCTACAGAAAAAATCAGTATTCCATTGACGGTTCCGAAGAAAGAATGAGAGGTAAGAATATTGCCATGATATCCATGTACCGAAAGAGTGGTGATATCTCCTACACCAACGCTAAGGGAACGCAATTTTTTGGGGTTTTTATGGACGATTTTTATTCCCTTCGCAAATTGGCCTGCATTTCGGAAAAGAACACGGACAACGGGGAATGGAATCTAAAGGTTTATAATCCCTATCCCTTTGATGTTGCACTGGACAGTTTAAAATATGCTGTTGCCTACACGGATGCTTACAAGAAGGTCAGGGGTAGCCTACCACTTAAGGTAGAACCTGTAAACCCACAACAAACAATCCTTAAGTCGAAGGATACGGCTTACTATAAATTTCAATTCCCAAAGTCCGAAAAATTGGAAAATGCGGGCTATTTTAGGATTGGTTTGGGGTACGGAAGCCTAATCCCCGGACTGAATGGAACTCCCATAAAGATTGAAGATGGAACCCATTAGCAAAACGGTTGAATCATTGGATTGGATGACCATGGTGCTATTTTTTAGCATGATGGTGCTTGCCTTGGGAAAATATCTGTTCCAAAATAAGTTCCTGAATTTTATGATACTCCCGTTCAACAACAAGTACGTGGTCCTGTATAATAAAAAGGGAAGGCTTTTGAACTGGTTCCATATTTTATTGACGATTTTTCAATTGATCAATTTATCCTTGTTCCTTTTTTTGATACAAAAAACCTTTTACCCAATTGCGACCGAAGATTATCTGTACAGTTTCTTCATCATATTTGGCGCTGTGTTGTTGTTTCAGTTACTAAAAATGTTGCTGCAACTAGGGAAAGGGATTGTTTTTAATACCCAGGGAATGATCATAGATTTACTGTTCAACAAAACTTCCTACCTCAACCATAGCAGTTTGGTCATGTTTGTTGCCAATATTGCCTTGGTATACATATATAAGGACTCCCAGATTGCTATTTATGCGGCATTAATCTTAATTATTTCCATTAATGCCATAGGAATCTTCAAGCTGATGAAGAACCATCAAAAAGTCATAATTTCCCACTTTTTCTATTTTATTTTGTACCTTTGCACACTCGAAATTGCGCCCCTAGTAATAGTTGGAAGCTATCTAAAAGATTGAAAGCTTATGAAAGTAAAGACAATTTTGGTTTCCCAACCAGAACCCAAAATAGAAAATTCCCCCTATTCACGACTCATCGAAAAAGAAAAAGTAAAGGTAGATTTCAGACCTTTTATTCATGTTGAGGGAGTTCAGGCAAAGACCGTGAGGCAGCAGAAAATTGATCTCAACAATTTTACCGCCATCATCTTGACCAGCAGAAATTCTGTGGACCATTTCTTTAGAATAGCTGAGGAAATGCGATTCAAGGTGCCGGATACCATGAAATATTTTTGTCAGTCCGAAGCTGTGGCCTACTACCTTCAAAAGTATGTGGTCTATCGCAAGCGGAAAATTTATGTTGGTAAGCGAACCTTTCCTGAATTGGTTCCACTTATCAAAAAATACAAGGACGAAAAGTTCCTTTTACCTTCATCGGACACCTTAAAAGCGATTGTTCCACAAGCCCTTGATGAATTGGGAGTGGATTGGAAAAGAGGAATTTTCTACAAAACGGTTATCAGCGACCTTTCCGATCTTAGGGATGTTTATTATGATGTTTTGGTATTCTTTAGCCCATCGGGTATTGAATCCCTATTGAAAAACTTCCCGGATTTCGAACAGAACGATACACGCATTGCTGTATTTGGAAATAGCACAGTAAAGGCAGCTACTGACGCTGGTCTTCGAATAGACATTCAGGCACCTACTCCTGAAACGCCATCCATGACCATGGCTCTTCAGAAGTATATCACCAGTGTGAACAAATAAAAGAATACTACATTCTTAGCATAAAAAAAAGCCCCGATAAATCGGGGCTTTTTCTTTTAGAAGGCATATCGCTGCGGCCCTCCTCGTCTTATCTCTTCGCTGGCATAGGCCTCAAACTTCTTAAAGTTTTCCCGAAAAGCATTGGTCAGCTTGAATGCTGTTTTATAGTAAGCCTCATCATCGTTCCAGGTTGCCCGCGGACTTAGTACGCTGGTAGGCACGCCAGGGCATTCCCTGGGTTGTGCAACACCAAAAACAGAATGAATGTGGTATTTATCATAGCTATAAAGACCCAACTCCCCACTTAGAGCTGCACTGATCATGGCTCGGGTATATTTCAGCTCCATTCGTTTGCCCACCCCGTAAGGACCTCCGGTCCATCCAGTATTGATAAGCCAAACGTCTACTCCAGATTCCTGCATTTTCTTGCTCAACATTTCCGCATAAACCGCAGGGTGTAAAGGCATAAAAGGAGCCCCAAAACAGGCGGAGAATGAAGGTTGTGGTTCAACCACCCCAGCTTCTGTTCCAGCTACTTTTGCCGTATATCCGGAAATAAAGTGGTATGCCGCCTGGGCGGGAGTCAGTTTTGAAATGGGAGGCAAAACCCCAAAAGCATCGGCCGTTAAAAAGAAAATGTTCTTAACATTCTTTCCGATGGAAGGTTGCTGGATATTCTCAATATGATAAATAGGATAGCTAACCCTGGTATTCTGTGTGATGGAAGTGTCGGTAAAATCAACAACTCCTTGGTCATCCAAAATCACATTTTCCAAAATGGCACCTTGCTTAATGGCACCATAGATTTCAGGTTCCTTTTCCGCAGAAAGATCAATGACCTTGGCATAACATCCGCCTTCAAAATTAAATACGGAATTCCGGGCCGTCCACCCATGCTCGTCATCTCCGATCAGTTTACGGTTGGGATCCGTGGAAAGTGTAGTCTTGCCTGTCCCAGACAAGCCAAAAAATAAAGCGGTATCCCCATCTTCCCCAACATTGGCAGAGCAATGCATGGGTAAGGTATTTTTAAAGACCGGCAGAATGAAGTTCAACGCGGAAAAAATCCCCTTTTTGATCTCTCCGGTGTATCCAGTTCCGCCAATAAGGGCAATTTTTCTTGAGAAGTTGAGAATCGCAAAATTGTGTTGTCTTGTTCCATCAATCTCGGCATCAGCCATAAATCCCGGCGCGTTTACCACGGTCCATTCGGGATCAAAGGATTCCAATTCCTCCGCAGTTGGTCTTATAAACATGTTGTACGCAAACATGTTGGACCAAGGATACTCGTTTATTACCCGTATGTTGAGCTTGTAATCATCTTCCGCGCAGGCATAACAATCCCGAACAAAAAGCTCCTTTTCGTTCAGATAATTAATGACCTTGTCATACAATTTGTCAAATTTCTCCGGTTCAAATGGGATGTTGATGTTTCCCCACCAGATTTTTTCCTCGGTGATGTTGTCCTTAACGATAAATCGGTCCATAGGTGACCTACCGGTAAACTCTCCCGTATTGACCGCCAAGGCTCCTGAAGAAGCTTCCTTTCCCATTTTCTTTTCTATCGTCAGCCCGTGTAACTCCTTGGGAGACAACTGATAATGCACATTGTTGTGCGCTATTCCATACTGCTTTAACGAAATCGATTTCGTAACTGGTGTATAGGTATCCATTTTGATGTTTTAAAATTGGTACAAAGCTAGAAAAATCTAACTGCTACCAAACCAATTTTGTGATTAATTCCCTTATTTTTTAGCCAAAACGAAGTAAGCCAAAATGCCCCATGCAAAAATGAGAACAGTGCCCCCTAGAGGAGTCAATAACGCGATGGTTTTGAAGTCAAAAGCCACCAAACTATTAATGGACAATAAATAGATGGAACCAGAAAACAGGATGACCCCTATCAACACCAGCCTGAAAACCGTTTTTTGCTTTTTAAGATCCAGTGCGTTCCATATCCCTAAGAAAAGAAGCAAAAGGGCATGGTACATTTGATAGCGTACCCCGGTTTCAAAACTATCCACCGCATCCGCTGGCACCAATTTTTCTAGGCCGTGGGCGCCAAAAGCACCCAATACTATGGCCAATAAACCCATTACAATTCCACTCAACAATATTGTTCTGTTCATAACTTTATAACTATGTTTTTTTAGAAATATAACAATTTGATACCTTAGTAGCCGTTTTAATCAAAAGTAACCAAATCACATGGTCCGAACTATTTTGGTCGTTGGAGCCGGCAAGTCTACGTCGTATTTGCTGGATTATCTGCTTAAAAAATCAACAGAGGAGCAACTTAGGTTGATTATAGGTGATCTACGTCCAGAAAATATCCCAGCTGAGATTGCATCCCATCCCAATTGCGATGTTATCCAACTGGATATCCTTAATGATGATGCCAGAAAAAAAGCCATAGAAGTCTCTTCTTTGGTGATTTCCATGCTTCCTCCCCGTATGCATATCAAAATTGCCCAGGATTGTATCCTTTACAAAAAACATTTAGTCACTGCGTCTTATGTCAGCAAGGAAATTGAGGCCCTGGATGCCGAAGCCAAGAAAAATGGGCTGGTCTTCATGAACGAAATAGGCTTAGATCCCGGCATTGATCATATGAGTGCCATGGAGGTGATAGACCGTATTAGGGACAAGGGCGGAAAAATGTTGTTGTTCGAATCTTTTACCGGAGGTCTGGTCGCTCCGGAAAACGACTCCAACCTTTGGAGCTACAAGTTCACCTGGAACCCGCGTAATGTGGTGGTGGCGGCCCAAGGTGGTGCTGCTAAATTTATCCAAGAGGGATCCTATAAATACATCCCCTATCAGAAAATTTTTAGAAGAACAGAGTTGGTTGAAATTGAGGGTTATGGCGATTTTGAGGTATACCCTAATAGGGATTCCCTCAAATATCGGGAGGCCTATGGTTTAGAGGATGCCTTGACTCTTTTTAGAGGTACCATGCGGCGCGTTGGTTTCTCCAAGGCATGGCACATCTTTGTAATGCTGGGCATGACGGACGATACGTACGTGGTAGAAAATTCCGAAGGGATGTCCTACCGCGAATTTGTGAACCTGTTCCTTCCTTATTCGCCCACAGATTCGGTGGAACTGAAGTTGCGTCATTATCTCAAAATAGATCAAGATGACATCCGATGGGGAAAATTACTTGAACTCAATCTGTTTGACGATTCCAAGAAAATCCCGTTGAAAAATGCCACTCCGGCCCAAATGCTGCAGTACATTTTGGAAGATAGCTGGACCTTAAATCCAGACGAAAAGGACATGATCGTGATGTATCACAAATTTGGATACGAGTTGGACGGCAAAAAGAAGCAACTGGATGCCAATATGGTAGTGCTTGGCGAGAATCAGACCTTCACCGCTATGGCCAAGACGGTGGGTTTGCCCGTTGCCATGGCCGCACTGCAAATACTAAACAAAAAAATTGTCACTCCCGGGGTTCAAATTCCTATTGCCAAGGAAGTATATGGTCCCATACTTGAAGAACTCAAGTCCTATGGCATTCATTTTAACGAATACCAAGTGCCCTATTTAGGATATAATCCAGATTCCATAGGAAATTAGGTTTTTGTTGTTTTTAGGTATCTTTAGTTTCGAATAAGAAGCTTTTGATGAGAAACACAAACAAATCCTTTAAGATTGACGGTATAGATAAAAAAATCCTAAGGTTTTTGATGGAGGATGCGCGCAAGCCTATTTTGGAAATTGCAAGAAGTATTGGCATTTCCGGGGCAGCAATTCACCAGCGTCTTCGCAAACTGGAAAGTTCGGGACTTTTGTCTGGTTCCAAATTCATTATCAATCCAAAGGTATTGGGGTACACTACCATGGCCTACATCGGAATTTTCCTGGATAAAGCCATGTCCAATCCGCAAGCTGTAAAAGAGCTTGAAAAAATCCCTGAAGTACTGGAATGCCACTACACAACTGGAAATTGGTCCATCCTCATTAAAGTTTTGTGTAAGGATAATGAGCATTTGATGACTGTACTCAATAAAAAAATCCAACAAATTGAAGGAGTGTCCCGAACAGAAACTTTTATTTCACTCCACCAGCAAATCGACAGACAGATTTCCATTTAGGTCATTCATGAAACAATTTTTGTTTGCTTTTTTATTGGGACTCTCCATGTTCTGTTCATATGCCCAGCGTAGCTATGATCCCATGATTTATTCGCGCCAAATACAGGTGCAGCATGATAATGACTTCCTGGCATTGACAGACCGCTACTACTCTTCCGGGCTGTTTATCTCGTATCGAAAGTTGTTATCAAAAGGGATTTTTGGCGAGAATGAACAACTTGGTTTCAAACTTGGACAAGAGGTCTATACGCCGTCGCAAACCCAAAGCACCAATACAAACGTATTCGATAGGCCTTATGCAGGATTTACGGGAATTTGGACCAACTGGTCGCTAAGCAAGCAAAATCAGCTGTTTGAGGTGGAGTCCCTTTTAGGTTTTGTGGGGCCTGATTCTGGAGCGGGAGGATTGCAACGCTGGTACCACAGGGCCATTGCCATTTCGGATTCGCCCATTTGGGTGGAGGAACTACATAATAGTTTTCACACCAATCTATATGTGACCTATACCAAGGAATGGGAACTTGCTCCCAACCCTTTTGGCATCAGGTTGGCCGCACAGCCACAATTGGCAGTTGGATCTAGGGATATTTATGCCAGTAGTGAGGCCATTTTTCATTTTGGCAGACGTAATCCGATAAGCAAGAGCATTGCATTCAACCGCTTGGGCAGTAATGCCAGGGAAATCTACTTTGCCCTTAGGTTCATGTACAGGCAGGTATTTTACAATGGTCTGATAGAAGGTAATTTGTTTGGTGACAACTCGCCTGTATTGGGCATTCCAAAAAACAGCCTCTTCCGTATCGGGTTTGATTTCAACCATCGCTTTGATGTTCATGATTACCGCGTTGGGATTCGATATAATACGGCGGAAACCCCCAGTTCCAAATCCCATGCCTATATTGTGCTTGCCTATAGCCGTAGCTGGTAACAAGAAACCATACTTTTACCAAAGGTATTTGTATTCAATCTAAATAAAGATTATTTTTGCTCTTCCATGAGGGTAGTGTACCAATCCACATATTATACATTGTACCAATCTGAAAGCGAGCGCTGCTTTTATGTTGATTTTGTGCAAAAGACTGTAAAGATGTCCTTTTGTCAACTATTGGCTCTTCGACATAAAGTATTATCCATCCCCATTGAAGACCACTTTGACAGTGACCTGAACAAACACGGCTTTGAACTTTTGCAACTCTGCAACAAAGAACACCTCTTTATTCTCAATACCTTGGAGGTGTTGGATTTAAAATCACTTGTTGACCAGGGATTTGTTTTGCTTGGGGTATCCGCCAATTCGGAAGCGCTCTCCATGTAGATTAGTGCTGCTTATTTTTATTCAATCTAAAACTCCTTATAAATAAAGTACTTGGCCCATTAGCTAGGTTAATTTCCATACTTTTATAGTTGGATAATGAATTATTGACGATAAATCTATTTAGATGAAAGATATAGCTAGACAAGCAATGAGCATAAAGGTAGAATCCATGGATTTGCTCAACAGCCAAATCAAGATGGAAGCACATGCCTCGGCCACCTATTTGGCCATGGCTTCATGGTGCGAACAAAATGGTTTTTTTACCAGCGCCAAGTTCTTTTTCAAACAGGCCGAGGAAGAACGCGAGCATATGATGAAAATATTCAATTTTTTGATTGATGCAGGTGGTAGCCCTTACTCTCCTGAGGTGACCAATATCAATCACGACTACTCCTCCATTGTGGATGTTTTTGAGCACACATTGGATCATGAAATAGCTGTGACCAAATCCATTCACAATATTGTGATGAAAGCCAGAGAACTAGGTGACCTCACTACCGAAAGATTTTTGGACTGGTTCGTTATGGAACAGGTAGAAGAAGAAAACACGATCCGTGATATTCTTGATATGATTGCAGTGACCGGCACCGAAGGTGTAGGATTACAAGTCATTGATGATCATGTGGGGAATTGGATCAATTAACTAAATAATCTACCAAAAAGGAAACGGAGCCAAATGGCTCCGTTTTTTATTTTATGCTTATATAAAAGGTTAGTCCCTTCCGCCAAACACTTGGAAAGCCCAGTACACCAAGGAAGCCAAGGCTCCCAAAGCTGCTACCAAATAGGTTCTTGCCGCCCATTTCAAGGCGTCCTCAGCCCCAGCATATTCCTGTTGGCTCACCATGTTTTTTTGTTTCAACCAGGCCAAAGCCCTGTTGCTGGCATCATATTCCACTGGAAGGGTGATAAAACTGAAAATGGTGGCCATTCCCATCATTACCAAGCCCGCAACCGCAATATAAAATCCTATTCCACCAGCTGCACCAGTAGCTGCCATAAGGGCTATACCTCCAAACACAATCCATGTGGACATCCCTGAGGTAACACTCACCACGGGAACCAATTTGGAGCGCATGGTCAACCATTCGTAAGCTTGTGCATGCTGCACCGCATGGCCTACTTCATGGGCTGCTACAGCCGCAGCGGCAGCGTTTCTTTGGCTATACACCCCCTCACTTAGGTTTACAGTCTTGTTTTTGGGATTATAGTGATCCGTCAACATTCCTGCCGTGGAAATAACCTTCACATCTCGGATGCCGTGATCATCCAACATCTTTTGTGCTATCTCCGCTCCGCTCATTCCATTTCGAAGATGCACCTTGGAGTACTGCTTAAACTTGCTTTTTAATCGGCTGCTTACAATCCAACTGATCAAAGCTATTCCACCGATTAATATATAGTATGTCATCATAGTTTCCTGTTTTAGTCTTATAAAGATATCAACTCTAAAGCAAAAATCCAGCCAATCCAAAAAGCTGTCAATTTACTGACAAAATGTACGTAGGCTTAAAAGGAAATTATTTGTGCCGTAGTTTGAGAACCAGCATGCACACCACCAAAATACCGGTAACGGCATTGGCTAAAATAATGGCCAAACTGCTATGGTAAATCCCATAATACAACCAAAGTATGGTTCCAATAAGGAACGCACTATACATGGTAAATGAGATGTCCCTGGTAGATCTGGTCTTCCAAGTTTTGTACACCTGCGGTACAAAGGCACTGGTGGTCAGGCTGGCGGCGACCAACCCAATGATTTCAATGGTATCCATTATTGGTTATTAGGATATGGGCTATCCAGAACTATGTTTAACCCACAATATTTACAATCTTGCCCGGCACAACAATCACCTTCTTGGGCTCACGTCCATTCAATTGGGCCTGGGTTTTTTCATGAGCCATCACCACCGCCTCTATTTCATCCTTTCCCATGTCCAATGGCAACTCCAGCTTAAATCTCATCTTGCCATTAAAGGAAATGGGATACTCCTTGCTGTTTTCCACCAAATGCTTTTCATCAAATTTGGGGAATGCAGCTGTTGAAATGGATTCTTGGTGTCCCAATTTTTCCCAAAGCTCCTCTGCAATGTGCGGGGCATAAGGTGATACCAAAACTGCCAAAGGCTCCAATATGGCTTTGCTTTTACACTTTTGTGCAGTCAACTCATTCACACAGATCATAAAAGTAGACACCGAAGTGTTGAAAGAGAAGTTCTCTATATCTTCTTCTACCTTTTTAATGGTCTTGTGCAGGGTTTTTAAGTTGTCAGCTGTGGGTTGCACAGCTTCCTCCATAGTTGTGTACAACTTCCAGAGTTTTTTTAGGAACGAATGCACTCCAGTTATTCCAGCGGTATTCCAGGGTTTGGATTGCTCCAAAGGCCCTAAGAACATTTCATACAGCCGCAGCGAATCTGCTCCATATTCTTCACAGATATTATCTGGGTTGACCACATTGTATTTGGATTTGGACATTTTTTCGATCTCCCTACCTACGATATACTTCCCATCCTCCAAGATAAATTCCGCTTCCTGATAATCGGGTTGCCATTTTTTGAAAGCTTCAATATCCAATTCATCCGAAGCATTCACCAACGAAACATCAGCATGGATTGGAATCACATTTTTCCCATTGGTCAATCCTTTGGAATAAAGTGCATTGGAGTTCATATCCTTGTAAACAAAGGCACTGGTTCCTGTAATCATCCCTTGGTTGATCAGCTTTTTGGCATATTCCTTTTTGGGAGCAATCCCTTTATCAAACAGGAACTTCTGCCAAAAACGGGAATACAAAAGGTGTCCCGTAGCATGCTCACTTCCTCCTATATACAGATCCACATCCTGCCAATATGCAATAGCCTCATTTGAGTAAATAGCCTCATCATTCTGTGAATCCATGTAGCGGTTAAAATACTGGGAACTCCCTGCCCAACCAGGCATGGTGTTCAATTCCAATGGGAAAACCGTTTTGTCATCAATCAATTCGTTGGCCACCACAGTATTGGATTCGGTATTCCATGCCCAATGCGTAGCATTGCCCAAAGGTGGTTCCCCTGTTTCTGTGGGCAGGTACTTTTCCACTTCTGGAAGTTCCAAGGGCAGGTGCTCATCAGCAATCATCTGGGGCATTCCATCCACATAGTAGACCGGAAAAGGTTCTCCCCAATAGCGTTGTCTGCTAAAAACAGCATCCCGAAGTCGATAGTTTATTTTTCCCTCTCCCTGTCCAATTTTTTCCAATTCGTCAATGACCTTTCTTGTGGCTTCCTTAAAATTCAGTCCGTTCAAAAAGTCAGAGTTGCCAATAATGGTATTGGCCTTATCGGCAAAAGCCTCTTCGGAAATATCCACTCCTTCAAAAATATTGGGAATGGGAATATCAAAATGTTTGGCAAAATCGTAATCCCGTTGATCTCCGCAAGGAACGGCCATAACGGCTCCCGTACCATAGCTGGCCAACACATAATCCCCAATCCAGATAGGAATCGGCTCTTTGGTAAACGGATGCTCTGCATAAGCCCCGGTAAATACCCCCGAAATGGACTTTACATCGGCCATCCGATCTCTTTCAGAACGTTTTGCCGTGGCTTCCACATAGGCCTCCACTTCTGCTTTTTGTTCTGCTGTGGTAATCTTAGCTACCAGTTCATGCTCTGGGGCCAGGGTCATAAAACTGGTTCCAAATATGGTGTCCGGGCGTGTGGTGAATACCGCAATTTTGTAATCCTCGTTTTGTACGTTGAATTCGACATGTGCGCCCTCAGAGCGACCGATCCAGTTGGTTTGCGAATCTTTTAGCGGTTGGGGCCAATCAATGCTGTCCAATCCATCCAGCAAACGTTGGGCATAAGCGGTAATCCGCATGCTCCACTGGGTCATTTTTTTACGGATCACAGGGTGTCCTCCCCGTTCCGAAACCCCATTCACAATTTCATCATTGGCCAAAACCGTACCCAATGCGGGACACCAATTCACCTCGGTATCCGCCAGATACGTCAATCTATACTGCAAAAGTATTTCCTGTTTGGTCCTATCCGAAAATCCAGCCCAATCCTTAGATCCAAATTCTTGTACGTCATCATCACAAACGGCCTGGACTTTGGTGTTACCTTCTTTCTCAAAAATGGAAACCAAAGTGGAAATATCTTCGGCCTTATCGGATGTTTTGTTGTACCAAGAATTAAACAACTGGATAAAAACCCATTGGGTCCACTTGTAATATTTAGGATCCGATGTTCGCACTTCCCGACTCCAATCAAACGAAAACCCAAGTTGGTCCAACTGCTCCCTATACCTTTTGATGTTGGCTTCCGTGGTAATGGCAGGATGCTGACCTGTTTGTATGGCATATTGCTCCGCAGGAAGACCAAAGGAATCATAGCCCATGGGATGCAGCACATTAAACCCATTGTGCCTTTTGTAGCGGGCATAGATATCACTGGCAATATATCCCAGGGGGTGTCCAACATGCAATCCGGCCCCGGATGGATAAGGAAACATATCCAAAACATAGTATTTGGGCTTGTCAGAATTGTTGGAAGCTTTGAACGTTTGGTTCTCGGCCCAGTATTTTTGCCATTTGGCTTCTATCTCCCTGAAATTGTAATCCATGGTCTTCGCGTCATTTTCGAATTGCAAAAATAGCTTTAATCCCCTAATTACGATTTACTTTTCTATTTTTACATACTGATTTTCCCATATGAGCCAATATATTGAACGATATCAGCGCAGAAGGCTAATTTCCTCATACTTTTCCGTGGTTTTAAGCATTGCCTTGGTGCTATTTTTAGTAGGGGTTTTAGGACTATTGGTCTTGAACACCAAAAAACTCGGGGATCATTTTAAGGAACAGATCACCATTTCCGTATTCTTAAAGGACAATGCCAAAGCTGTGGAAATTGAGCAATTGCAAAAAAGCTTGGCCCTGGCAGACTATACAAAATCTGCTCATTATGTTTCCAAAGAAGATGCCGCAGAACAGTATAGCGAGGACATTGGGGAGAATTTTGTGGAATTTTTGGGCTATAATCCGCTAAAAAATTCGATAGACGTCAACCTTAAGGCAGATTTTGTATCTCCCAACCAGATAGAGGAAATTGCATCGGATATCAATACCAAAACGTATGTGGAAGAGGTGAGCTATGACAAACCGTTGATTTCATTGCTCAATGATAATGCGCGTAAAATCAGTATCTGGATTTTGGTGGCCAGTGCCGTTTTTACCGCTATTGCGGTCTTATTGATCAACAGTTCCATCCGGCTTTCCATTTACTCCAAACGATTTATCATTAAAACCATGCAAATGGTTGGGGCTACCAAAAAGTTTATTAGAAAGCCCTTTATCTGGCAAAACATTAGACTGGGCATGTTGGGTGCCACCTTGGCGTTGATTGCCTTGGGAGTGGTCCTGTATTATGTGAACACAAATTTCCCAGAGTTGAATATCTTCCAGGACGTACTGGTTCTGGTTCTTTTATTTGGAGGTGTCTTCGGTCTCGGGGTCATCATTTCTTGGGGCAGCACCCATATTGCCACCCAACGGTTCTTAAATCTGAGAACGGACGATCTTTATTATTAACTTTACAATATGAGTAAGAAAAGTAAGAAAGCAACAAACGCAAACAGACCTTTTATCTTCCAAAAGAAAAACTATGTGTTTCTCTTTATAGGTCTGGCTTTTATTGCCCTTGGGTTTATCTTGATGAGCGGTGGTGGCAGCGACGACCCCAATGTTTTCAATCCCGATATCTACAGCTTTAGAAGAATACGCTTGGCACCCACTTTGGTGCTCATAGGTCTTGGAATACAGGTCTATGCCATTTTGTTGAACCCTAACAAAAACAAAAAATAGTTTGGAGTTAATCGATGCGATTATCCTTGGTATTATTCAAGGACTTACCGAGTTTTTACCTGTATCTTCAAGTGGACATTTAGAATTGGGCAAAGCCATTTTAGGCGCGGAATCTCTTCCAGAGGAGAGCTTGTTGTTTACCGTGGTGCTTCATTTTGCCACCGCACTGAGCACCATCGTGGTTTTTCGGAAAGATGTATGGGAAATTATTCGGGGGCTTTTTCAGTTCAAATGGAATGAAGAAACCCAGTTTTCCCTGAAAATCATCATTTCCATGATTCCTGCAGCGCTTGTTGGCTTTTTCTTGGAGGATTTTCTAGAGGTCTTTTTTGATGGTGCCATCATCATTGTGGGCATTATGTTGCTGATTACCGCCATCCTACTCTATTTGGCCGATTTAGCCAAGACCACGGATAAGGGAGTGTCTTACCGCAGTGCTTTTGTAATTGGCATGGCGCAGGCCGTTGCCATTTTACCAGGTATTTCCAGAAGTGGCGCCACCATCTCCGCAGCCGTTCTATTGGGCGTGGATAAGTCCAAGTCAGCCCGATTTTCTTTCTTGATGGTAGTACCCTTGATTTTGGGGAAAATGGCCAAAGACATCTTAAGTGGTGAGATAGATTTTGTTGGGGATCAAGCCGTTGCCATGGGAGCAGGTTTTATTGCCGCATTTATCGCTGGTTTGGCTGCCTGTACCTGGATGATCAAATTGGTTCGGCAAAGTAAGCTTACCTATTTTGCCATTTATTGCTTGATCATAGGTCTTATTGCCATAGCTTGGAGCATTTGGGGATAGCCTTTCCATAACGATTCTTACCTTTAGTCCCAAAAAATTATAGGGAATTGAAAACCAAAGAAGATTTCTTAAACGGGCAGATATTGCTCATTGACAAGCCATTGGAATGGAGTTCGTTCCAAGCGGTGAATGCCTTGAAGTGGGCCATTCGGAAGAAATTCGATTTAAAAAAAATAAAGATTGGCCACGCAGGCACCTTGGATCCTTTGGCGACAGGCCTATTGATTATCTGCACTGGAAAGTTCACAAAAAAAATTCCTGAGCTCCAGGGACAGATCAAAGAATATACCGGGACTTTTACTTTGGGTGCCACCACCCCTTCCTATGATATGGAAACTGAAGTAAACCAAACCTTTCCCATGGATCATATTACGGATGAGCTACTTTATGATGCAACAACTGGCTTTCTAGGTGAAATTGACCAAGTACCTCCTGTATTCTCAGCCTTAAAAAAGGATGGGAAACGGCTATACGAATTTGCTCGGGAAGGAAAGGAAGTGGAAATTAAATCCCGAAAAGTTGAAATCCACGCCTTCGAAATTACCGAAATCGACATGCCACATGTGGATTTCAGAATTGTTTGTAGCAAGGGTACCTATATCCGATCCATTGCCCATGATTATGGTAAATCCGTACATTCTGGGGCCTATCTCTCTGCATTGAGAAGAACCAAAATAGGTGATTTTAACGTAGATAATTCCGTCACACCAATGGTTTTCAAGACAAATCTTGGAATGGAAGGGTAATTCTCTTTCCTGATTCCAGTAGTTTCGGCAACCTTTGGTGTAAAATAATTTTGAAAAAAAGCGGTTATAATAAGACCATGAATCTGAACAGAAACCAGTTATCATTTTTAATAACTTTTTTCTCCATGTCCATTATCGTTTTGTTGCTTTTCAACATTCATTTGGGCGGGATGCAAGAGGAAGAATATGTTATTGAAATGAGTTTGGATGATGAAGATATCGAGGAGTTGTTGAAAGAAGAAGAGGAACGTTTGGAAGAATTGGCCAACAACGAACCCATAAAAAGCCATATGGCCTTTAATGAAACGGCCAAACCCACCATAGGCAATCCTGAGCCTCTAAAAACCCTGGAAGAACTCATGGAAGAGCGTGCCTTGAACAGTGAGGAGGGCGAATTTTCGGACGCGGACAGCGATTTTGCCAACCAGTTGAAGGAATTGGCTGCAAAACGGGAGGAAAAAAAGGAGCTGCTGGGAGAAAGAGAGGCTCAAAAGGAAGAATTCACCAATTACTTAAAGGATAGACGTACTTCCATTTCATTTTCATTGGTTGATAGAAATGCATATTCCCTACCTCCCCCCATTTACACCTGTATTGAAGGAGGAAAGGTGGTCATCAATATAAAAGTGGATAGTAACGGCTACGTTACCGAAGCTGATTTTAATGATAGCAGTTCCGGTACTACAAACTACTGCCTCATTGAAAATGCCATTACCTATGCGCTAAAGGCGCGGTTTAGCCCAGATTCCAAGAATTCACAGATTGGAACGATTACTTATCTATTCCAAGGGAAGTAAATCGAGCAAATCCCTTAAGGTGTTTTGCCCTTTGTCCTTGTTGTACCAAACCTGAAGATCTTGCTTGAACTCGGACGTTAATGTTCCGTGTTCTTTTTTGAAGTCTTCCACCATTTGGGTTGCAATGCTGGGTCTAGGACCCCATTCCCCAACTATTGCATCTGCGTCCTTATCCAAAACAATAAGCTTTGGAATGGATTGTGAGCCGTTGGTCAGGAATTGATTCATTAAATCCAGGTTCTCATCCCGAAGCACGACTTTAAATTCGATATTCGGATTTAGCTCCGTAATCTTGTTCATTACGGGTAGACTCGGTGCGGCATCCCCACACCAGCTTTCACTTAAAACCAGAAAAACAAGTTTGGACTTCACTTTTGCAATCCGCTGCTGCGCTTCTTCTGATATTTTGATGGTCTTGTCCCACCGTTTCATTCGGCGGTCGTTGAGTTCCGTATAATTGATCAGGGATTCCAACTGCTCCGGGCCTGTGGTCTGTCCATTTTTGGCCAATTGCTCCACCATACTACGGTACTCCCCATATTCCATGCCCTTTGAAATCCCTTCTTGGATAAGTTCCCACGGGTTCCTCTGTATTTTTGCTTCCGCTACTTCCATTCTCTTTTTTTATACTTCAAAAATAGTCCCCATAAGAGACTAAAAATCTGATATTTGTCATTGGTTGGAAAATGGACCAAAAACTTACAAGCTTGTTTCAATCCGAAAGAAAGGCAACAATTTTGGTGTTACTAAGAATCGAGGAATCTCTTTTTCACCATACCACCACGGGTATCGTTGATGCTACTCATCACCACAAAGGCCGAATTGTCAATTTTATCTATCTCGCTGTGTAATTTTCGAATCTCCAAACGGGTGATCACTGTATAAATTACGTTGTACTCATTCTGCTCGCCCTGGCTTCCATATCCACCCTTAGCTTCATAAATGGTAAGACCACGACCCATTTTCTCCACAATCATTTTACGAATCTCCTCACTTCTTTTTGAAATAATGGTTACCCCAGTATACTCTTCAATTCCTTCCACTACAAAATCCAAGGTTTTGGAGGCAGCCAAGTAGGTGAGCATGGAATAAAGTGCAGATTCAATGGAAAGTAAATACGCAGCAGCAAGAAAGATGATGACGTTGACCAGAATGATGATATCCCCAATTTTGACACCCCATTTTCTACTCAAAAAAATGGCCAGGACCTCTGTGCCATCCAAAACACTCCCCCCTCTGATAGACAGTCCAATTCCTGCCCCAAGGAAGAATCCACCGAAAACAGCCACCAATAATTTATCCTGTGTAACCTCTGGAAATTGGATTAAGACCAAGGTAAGTGCCAACCCCAAAATGGCCACCGCCGTCTTCAAGGCAAATTGTTTGCCAATGACCTTGTACCCCATAAAAATAAAAGGCAGGTTAATAAGGACAATCAGTATCCACAAGGGTGCAGCCGTCACTTCAGAAACCAATAGAGAAATCCCTGTTACTCCCCCATCTATAAAAACATTGGGCAAAAGGAAACTTTCCAAGCCAAAAGCTGCGGCAAAAATCCCTATCAAAATGAAAAATGCATCCTTCAATAGTCTTTTGGAGTCTCCTTTGCCTCCCTGTGCGGCCAATATGCTTTTTTTAGGTGCCATGACTAAAATTTATAATTCAATGGGGTTGATAGCCAAACTTTTAAAGAGCTTTGCTTTAACATAAAAGAACTTATTCTGTAGTTCATTTTGCTTTAGTTGTGCGTCAATCAGTTTGCTTTCCCTTGAATTGATCAAGAATACGGAACTTTCCCCAACCGAGAACTTTCTTTCCTCGGCATTCAGCAGACTCACATAGTTGGTAACTATGTCCACTATAAGTTGATTCTGCAAAACGTAAGAGTCCAACTCCTGATATAATGCGGTAATCTTGTTCAATAGCTCCACTTGGGCATTGTCCCGCTCAAATTGTACGTCCCTCAGCTTGAATTTTGCAAGCTTCAATTCTCCTCTTTCCTTTCTTAGAAAGAGTGGGAATCTAAAGGTTACACCTCCTTTAAAATCATCCGTGATAAACGAATTGATCTGTTCCGGTGATTCGGTCAAAAAATTGTATTCCACATCCAATTTAGGCAACAATTTGTTAGCCTTCAAACGCTTATCCACTTCCATTCCATCAATCTTGAATTCAAGTGAACGTAGCTTGGGATGGTTTTCCAAGATCAAACTATCCAATCCCTGACCGGCAATTTGTAAAGTGGCATCAATTTTTGAGGCTACCTGAACGTCAGGAATAACTTCGGGTTGCAGTTCAACAGGAACATCATTGATCCACAGAAAATTGGATAATGCCAGGGAAGCTTTCATCAGCTTCACCTTGGCCTGCTCCCGACCCAAAACCCGATTTTGAAGCCCAATTTTGGCTTCAACGGTGTCAATTATGGCCATATCTCCGGCCATAGCCCGACGTTTAATACCATCTAACCTCACATCGGCATTTCTTACAAAATCATCATAGACATTATAGTCCAAATAAGCCCTTAACCAATCGAAATATGCCAAGGAAGCCTTGTATAAAATCCCATTCACCTGAAGATCTTGGTCAGCCTTGGATTGCTCCCTGAAGAACTTGGCCTTGCGTAGGGTGGCCATACGATCATTGATCCAAAATCCCTGACCCAAAGACATGGATACCCCAGCACTGTACAGTCCGTCCATGGGAACGCTTTCATCGCGATTTATAAAGATACCTTCGTTTTGCTCGAAATTTCCTTTAAGCTCAATTCCAAACCAGGTTGGAATCTTGAAGGTGGTATTTAAACGATCCCAATATTCCGTGCCCTTGAATTCCTTTTTATCGTAATCCACTTCAATTTTAGGATCAAAACCACCTCTTGCACGCATTAAATTGGCCTCACCTATGGCAATATTCAACTGCGCCTGCTTGGCTATGGGATGGTACTTTTTCACATACCCCAGATACTCCCCAAAATCGAGCACGGGATTATAATCTTGGGCTTGGACCCCAAGAGTGAAAAACAGGCACATCCACAAATAAAATTTAGGACTATTTTTTACCAGCATCGGCCACTTTGTTTTGCGGTTGATAATAATTGGGTGGGAATCCGTTGAGCTGCCTCCACAATTCGAACCAGATGGGCACATCGTTCAAAAGGGCAATGGTGTTGGCCCCAGAGCCTACGCGTAAAGCCTCTGGCCATTCCCCGTCCTCATTGTCCGGTGCCAGAAGTACCCTGTATTTGCCATTGTCACTGATAAAAGTTTCAATGGCCACCACCTTACCTCCAAAGGTCCCGAAAGAAACATTGGGCCAACCGTTGAACACAATGGCAGGCCAGCCATCGAACTGTATTCTTACCTTTTCCCCAATATGGATCAAAGGAAGATCTATGGGTTCCACAAAGGTCTCCACGGCCATGTCATATTGTGCGGGCATAATGCCCACCAGTCGGTCCCCTTCCTTAAAGGTCTCTCCAATTCCTGATTGCAAAGCCTTATTGATGAATCCGCTTTGCGGCGCCCTGATATACATCATGCTATTACGGATTTCATAATTGGTATACTGGTTCTCGAGCTTGGTCACCTGCGCTTCGGAATCAAACTGATTGGATTGGGCTGTGAGCATATCGCTTCTTGCCTTGGAGATTTTATCCGTGTATTCCGCTTGCACCCTGTTGATTTCAACTTGGGTGTTGATGACCTCGTTCTTACTGGTCAAAAGCTTGTTTTCTTGAGAGATCAGCTTCGCCTGGGTCTCCTGTAACTTCAATCTTTTTTCCTCCACATCGGTCAGGGCTTTTAGGCCCTCCTTTTCCAGCTCGGCTATTCGGTTGTACTGGCGTTCGGCTATGGCAATATTGGTTTTGGCCGCCTCAAGATCTATGCTATCGCTCTGAACCTTTAGTCGGGATTGCACCAATTTATTTTGAGCCTGTTTCAATTTTAGTTGACGCTCCGTGCTTAGGGCAGCAATTTGTTGGTTAAGGGCCTTTACTTTTTCCTGATAGGAAGTCACGGCCATGGATTTTGCCTTGATCTGCTTACCTGTTCTGGCGACCAAATTGGGATCAAAATACTCGCTCTTGACTTCGGAAATATGAAGAATTGTGTCTCCCTTTTTCACAAAGTCCCCTTCCTGTACATACCACTTCTCAATACGACCTGGTATGGGCGATTGAATGGTTTGGGGACGTTGATCTGGCTTTAAAGTAGTCAAATACCCCTTCCCTGATATGGTCTGTGTCCAGGGCAGGAACATTACGATCAAGGTTATAATGGAGAATACGGCGAGCAAGCGGTTGAAATGCTTGTTGTGCTTTCTTCCAAAGACTTTTTGGGCAGCCTTGTAACCACTCAAATCTACCTTTTCGTTCAACTTGTTGGGTGATATATTTAGCATGCTTCTATCTTTCGTTGATCAATTTTCCTTTTTCCATGGTGATGATTCTGCCACATCGCTGTGTCCATTTTGGATTTTCACTTACGATGACCAAGGCCCATCCATTGGCTGGATCCGTTAAGAAATCCATGATTTTTTCTGCCTCCGCTTCCCCAAATTGGTCCAGAGGGTCTTTGAGAACCAATAATTTTGGTTTTCTAACTATGCTTCGGGCCAAGACTATCTTTTTGGAAACGGCATAGGGAATCTGTCGCCCTTCCGGGTAAATGATGGTATTCAATCCTTGGGGCTGTTCCTTGACAAACTCGGTCAAACCTGTATTTTCAAGGGCCCAATACACATCATCCCTACTGATGGATGAATTCCCAAAAGTGATGTTGTTCAATAAAGTGCCCTCAAATGGGCTCTCTTCACTGAGGGATTGCCCCAAATTTGATCGATAGTAATTGAGGTTCATTCCCTGCAAGGCCACATTGTTCACAAAAACCTTTCCCTCATCAGGTTCCAAAATACCGGCAATCAGGCGGAGCAATGTTGACTTTCCAGACCCACTGGATCCCTGAAGTAAAATGGTGCAGGACGGGGTTATGGTCATGGAAACATTGTCCACAATTTTTTTGTCCCTTTCTGGAACATTATAGGACACTTCATCCAATTCCAAAACAAAGCCCTCATCTTCGCCAAAAGGTTTCTCCCCGGTTTGTGGCTCAAGTTCTTTGTCCACAACTTGCCCCAATTTTTCCAAGGAGGTCAGTAAATCGTAAAAGGTCTCAAGACCCAAGATCATTTTTTCCACAGAACTGATCACCAAAATGATGATGATCTCCGCGGCAACAAATTGACCTATATTCATTTCTTGGTTCAGTACCAGTAATCCTCCTATCAACAGTAATCCTGCGGTTACCAGCACCTTAAATCCTATCATTTGGATAAACTGTAGGACCAATACTCTAAAATGTCCTTCCCTGGCATCCAAGTAATCAGCCACCAAAGTGTCGTTCTTGTCAACGGCATGGCTGGTTTTCCCTGAAAGTTTAAAACTGACCAAGGATCGCGCAATTTCCTGAATCCAGTGGGCTACTTTGTACTTGTTTTTTGATTCGTCCAAACTGGTATCCAAGCCCCGTTGTGCCGTAAATTTGAAGACCACATAGATCAGCAATACCAAAAGCAGACCATAGAGAATGAAAAAAGGGTGGTAGAACGAAAGCAGCAACAAACCAAATACAATCTGCAGTAAGGCCGCTGGAAAATCAATAAGTATTTTGGACAATCCCTTTTGAACGGTTAGAGTGTCAAAAAAACGGTTGGCCAACTCCGGCGGATAGTAATTCCTGAGTTCGTTCATTTTAATTTTGGGGAATCTGTAGGCAAATTCAAAAGAGGAACGGGTAAAAATCTTTTGTTGTACGTTCTCTATGATGCGCATCTGCATTAGCTGTAAAGTACCTGCAAAGGCCACTCCCAAGGTAACCAAGATCACCAGGACAATCCACGAGGTGCTCACCTGAGCTCCCTGGATCAAATTGATTATGGCCTGAATCCCCAACGGAAGTGATAGGTTGACCACCCCGGCAAAAATGGCGTAATAAAAAACTTGGAGTATGTCCTTTTTATCCAATGCCAGCAACCCCATTAGGCGTTGCCAAGCCGTTAGAACTTTTTCTGTCATGCTTTAGGCGTTAAAGTGCGAAAAACTAGATCGGTAAAATATTGGGTAGGGGTAACATTGTCATCACAATCTGTAAGATTGGGAAAATGCTCCTTTAAGAAATACTGGTGCAATGACCCTTCTAAAATGGTACTGGCCAAACTTGAAGGGTAGGGATAATCCTTGTCCACTGTGCTAATCATTTCATGTAAACGTTGCACCAATCTTTTATAAATAACAAAGTAGCCCTCCTTGTTTTCCTGGTCCACCTCCTTGGTCAAATAGGATTTGGAGTACTCATTGATAACAATCTTATTGAGCAGTACCTCATTGACATGTGAAAAGGTGACGTCCTCTTTTACGGTTTGGGTAAGGATTTCAATAGCCCTTCTTAATTTCTCTGTAGGATTTGGAATGCCATTGGTGGCAAAGACCATTTTATATTCCAACCAACCCCAATACCAAGAAGCCAAATAGAGCAGTAATTTGTGTTTGTTCTCAAAATACCGATATACCGAGCTTTCATTGGATTGAATTTGCTCCCCAAGTTTTCGAAAGGTGAAACTTTCAAATCCCATTTCATGAATCATTAAAATACTCTGCTCCACGATTCTTTTTCCCAAATCTGAAGATTCAGGGTCTTTTAGATAGATTTTCTCATTTATTCCAATTTTGATTGATTGCATTAACCGCTCCATAAGCTTTGCATTATTTGATATTGATTTCAAAAATAAAAGTAATACTATTAAATTATAATAGTTTAACACTCTTTAACAATAGTGTTTATGTTTTTATGGCGATTAATTCTATCTTTAACTTGAAAAAAATGGGAAATAAATTGCTATGAAAAGATTATTACCTTTAATAAGCCTGCTTCTTTTTGGTTATGCTGGCAGTGCACAGCAAAACCAATTTAGTATGCAGGTAATGCACTTTACTGAAAGTCGTGGAGACTTTGAACATGGGAAGCTGTTGGAAATCCCATACTCCAAAATGGTGCTTGTGGAGAATTCCTTGAATTCTTCGTCGGGATTTGGCCTACAGCTCAATTTCCACGGACATCGAGTAACTGTGGATCAAATGGAAACCATGGCTGACGGGAGTGTTCAAGTGGTTTTGCGGCGGGAAGACGGTAGAAATTTTTATGGTTTTAAACCTACCATCAAAGCCATTTTGGTACGATAGCACGGCTAAGAACTAATTGTAAATCTGACTGATATGAAACAATTTATTTACACTTTGGCCTTCACATTTATTTGTGTGGGCATGCAAGCTCAAGAACGGTATGTGGATCAAATTGAAATTGGCGATGAGATAATTTTGGGAAATCCTTCGGGCAGCCACTACAAATTTGTGGATGTTCCCCGTAAGAATTTTATCATCAAAAGAGGGGGTATTGCAGATTTGTCAACCTTAAACAAAACCACCGTTACCATTACCGAAATTTTTAATGGCAAGGAGCCCAAAGTCACTTTCAAGCGCAAAGACGGCAAGAAGTTTTTTAGAGTTTACAAAACTATGACTGCTGACTTTGACAAGGCTGTAGCTTCAGGAGAATTAAAGATGATTCCTGAAAAGGGCAAAGCGGCTATTGTACGATAAAGGGTTATCCTATGATGAAAAAGTGGCAGAAATTGTGGTCCAAATCCAGTTCAGAGGGGATTGAGGACAAGGCAAATACGTCCCATCTGCTGATTGACGGACAGTTTGGCCATTGGTTTCTTGGCCAATGAATATCACATTAGGCATGCCCCTGTATCTTTTCGTTATCCAATTGTTTTAAAATCCACTGGCGAAATAAATCTTGTTTTACCCCAGCTTTACTTTCCATAAAAAATTCAATTTCCCCTATCTTTAAACAAAAACCTATTTATGGCTAAACATCGATGTGGTTGGTGCGAAGGGGATCCGCTGTACGAAGCCTACCACGATGAAGAATGGGGAGTCCCTGTATGGGATGATCCTACACTTTTTGAGTTTTTGGTATTGGAGACCTTTCAGGCAGGGCTTAGCTGGATTACCGTTTTACGAAAACGGGAAAACTTCAGAAAAGCTTTTGACCAATTTGATTACGAACAAATTGTCCAGTACAACCAAGATAAAATTGATGAACTCTTGGCCGATTCCGGAATCATCAGAAACAAGTTGAAAGTCCACGCAACGGTGTCCAACGCAAAAGCCTTTATGGACGTTCAGAAGGAATTTGGAAGCTTTAGCGCCTACATTTGGGGATTTGTTGATGGGAAAGCCATCAAAAACAAATGGAACAACTACAAAGATTGCCCTGCTACAACCTCACTTTCCGACGCCATAAGCAAGGATTTGAAAAAGCGGGGATTCAAGTTTGTGGGAAGCACGGTAATTTATGCTTTTATGCAGGCCACTGGAATGGTCAACGATCACGAGATGGGTTGTTTTAGATATGAGGAAGTCTAGATTTGTTTTGCTCGCTATTTTCTTGGTCGCGACCTTAAAGCTGTCGGCCCAGGGTAAATATGAGCAAGAAACCAGGATTCCGAAAGCACAATTTCCGTCCAATGCACTTGAATTGGTTTCCCCTTATCTAGAAGATGCAAAAAGAGTACGGTTTTATCACGAGCAGGATAGCACCAAAAGAAGTTATGAGGTAAAATTTAAAAACCGAAAACTCCACTACAGCATAGAATTCAATGAACAAGGACTTCTGGAAGATGTTGAGTTTATCATCCAAAAAGGGGATATCCCGGAGGACAGTTGGAACAATATGACCAATAAGTTGACTTCCAAGTTCAAAAAATTCAGAATCAAAAAAATACAGCAACAGTATCCTTGCAAGGATCGGGATTCCAAAGAAGTAATGCAACAGGCATTTCAGAATTTGATTTTATCCTACATCAACTACGAGTTGGTTTTTGCAGCCAAGGACAAACAACAATTCAAGACTTATGAAGCTTTGTTCAATTCAGAAGGAACACTGCTAAAGTTACGTCAATCATTCACATCCAACTATGACCATATCCTCTATTAAATGGCCTATTGGATTGGTGTTTTGTCTGTTGCCCTTGCTATCTTGGGGGCAAGGGGAGTTCACTGGATTCTGGCAACCCCAAATGGCTGTCAATTATAAGGTTTCAGGAACTTATTCCCATAATCTCTCCTTGGCACACCGTATTTATTTTGTGGACGAAGGCGAATCTGGGTTTAGGGGCCGACATTTGGATTTGGTACATTTTTCCAAATTGGAGCTCAGTGATAATCAGAGTATTGCCCTTGGTACTCAGTATCGTTACCGAGACCTATTCGAACAAAATCCCAACGAACTTAGACTAGTCCAACAATATAATTTTACCCAAAAGCCTTTAGTGGTTCGTTTTGGACATCGTTTCCGATCAGAACAGCGAATCACCAAATTAATGACCATTCATCGTTTCCGTTATCGATTTGCTGTTGACTTTCCTTTAAAGGGAGAAAAATTGAATCTAGGAGAGCCTTTTCTAGTTGTCAGTTTAGAAGGTCTGGCCAGTTTTGCCAAAAGTTCTTCCCCGGAATATGATGCCCGTGTCACAAGTCAATTGGGCTGGAAGTTTGATAAAGGCATTAAACTTCTTGTGGGCACACAATATCGAGCTGAAAACTATACGGCCACACAACCGGATCATATCTTATTCCTGCTCACCGGTGTTCAATTATCCCTTTAGGTGGGTCATAAAATCCGATCTGGAAATGAGTTCTGCTCCAAGGCTTTCCAAATGGGGTGTATGCACTTGGCAATCTATAAGTTTGTAGTTTTTTACCAGACATTCCTCTGCCAATTTTACAAAGGCAAATTTGGAAGCGTTGGAGGTTAGGCTGAACATGCTTTCGCCACAAAACACATGACCCAAATCCACGCCGTATAGTCCGCCTACAAGGGTATTTTCCTGCCAGACTTCCAAAGAACGGGCAATCCCCCTTTGAAATAGTTCCATGTATGCCGACTTCATATTTGGGGTAATCCAGGTTCCCTCCTGATCTTTTCGTTCCACTTGTGCGCAATAATCCAAGACCTGTTCAAAACATTGGTTTTGTGTTAAGGAAAATTGCTGGCTTCGCATGACCTTCCGCATACTCTTGGACACTTTTACCTTTTGGGGGAAGAGTACCATTCTTGGGTCAGGGCTCCACCAGAGAATCAGCGCATCCTCATTGAACCAAGGAAAGATGCCATTTTTATAGGCTAATAAAAGACGTTCCGGGGACAAGTCTCCCCCTACGGCCAAAAGACCATCAGAACTGGCCATCTCCACAGGCGGAAATTCCAATTGATCACCCAAAAAGTGTAATGGGATGTTGATTCCATCCTTTTCCATTTTCCAAAGCAGTTTTCTATAAATTTAATGAAAAGTTTACCAGATCAAAAGCCCTGTAATGTAGATAAGGGACCCTACCAACATGAAAATTAGGGTATAGGGAAGAATCTCCTTGGCCTTCAACTTGGTAATTCCCAACAGGGGTAACGCCCAAAAGGGTTGCAGCATATTGGTCACCTGATCTCCATAGGCCAGAGCCATTATGGCTTTGGGCAAGGGCACACCCAATTGCAGTGCAGACTCCAAAACCAATGGCCCCTGCACGGCCCATTGACCCCCTCCACTTGGCACAAAAATATTGACAAGGCCAGCACTTAGAAAGGTAAATATGGGGAGTGTTGTTTCTGTACTAATGGATACAAAAAAGTCGGAAATCCCATTGATCATTCCACTATTGGCCATAATACCCATAATTCCAAAATACAAGGGAAACTGTATCAGAATTCCAGCAGTATCTCCGATGGCTTCTTCAATCGCATTTAAAAAGCTCTTGAAGCTTCCATGCAAAATTATGGCCAAGCCCAGCATGAAAAAGTTGAGCATATTAGGGGTAATGTTCAATTTTCTCAGGGCCGGAAAGTATTGAATCAAAAAGGTAAGTAAAATCAAAACCCCAAAAACAGAAGCTGCTATTTTGGAATAGTCCAACTTTTCTGCCCCTTCCAAATTCTCCTTTTGAATGGACTGAAACTTATACTCCTTCAGGTTCATTACGGTAGGTTTGGCTTTTTTCCCAAGATAATGAACAGTCAAGGTTATGGCAGTCACTACCAAGACGAACAGGGCTAAGTTCCAAGGATTAAAAACGGTACTTGAGGTTGAAATCAGTTCTGGCAACTGGTCAAAAAGCGCATTGTCCGAAACATTTTGCATCAGTTCCCTCAGATGGCCAGCTTCAGATACTTTTATAGGGGCAGATCCGCTAATGCCCCCATGCCAAATCATTAATCCACCATAGCCTGCAGCCCCAACCAAAGGATAATTGATAGGAATATTGTTGGCCTGGGCGCACTCACCCACTTTTCTTGCCAAAATGGCCCCAAAAATGAGCCCAAGCCCCCAGTTAAAAAAAGCAACCAACATAGTAGGAAGGGCTACCAGAACTGCGGCATTGGAAGTAGAAGTTACAAGTTTTGTAATCCGAAGGATGAGTCGCTCCATAGGTTTGCTCAGCACCAATACATGGCCCAAAACCAAAATGAGCATCATTTGGTATGCAAACACCAAAAGCCCATTGTTCCAAACACCGTCTTCCCAATAGGATAGAATAGCCGCTATATGGCTCCCCTCAGAGCGGTTTTCCGTGAAACAAAAGGCCAAGACCATGGTAAGCATGGTCAATAAAATGGCAATGGTGAACGGCGACGGTAAATACCGTCTAAACATACGTTCTATTACCTGGGTAAGTGCCAAAACGGTTTAGAATGGCAAATCGTCGTGATCTTCCTCGTTTAGGTCATCAGCGGGTTCAAAAGCCTCCATGGGCGGTACAGGTGGCATATCGGCAGAAGGTTGGGCAGCTTCCAAGTTTTCTATACGCCATCCTTGAATGGAATTGAAATATTTGGTCTCTCCCTGGGGATTTACCCATTCCCTTCCTCTTAGATTGATACTGATCTTCACTTGCTGTCCAACACTATAGTTGTTCAGTAAATCGCATTTATCCTGAACAAATTCCACCAAAATATGCTGCGGATATTGTTCTTCCGTGGTTATTACAATTTCTCTTTTCCTAAAACCGTTATTACCGTAGGTTTTGGTTTCATCAATCATTTTTATTCTACCCTGAACTTCCATATATGCTATTTTCAATAAGCCCCAAAAATACATAAAATGCCTTCCAATAAAAACGACCAAGCATACCGAACTATCAACAAATTCTCACTTTTCTCCTATCTTTAATCAGAATTCCACCAAAGCATGAACTTCAGCCCCAAAAACAAAGCGTCCAACATCACCCTCTTGATTTCCGCTTTTGTCATTGTAAGTCTCATCCTGTGGAACACCAATAGTTTTTTCAAAAAATTTAAAGAGGAAGAGCGACTCAAAATGGAGATTTGGGCCACTGCCCAATTGGAGCTCATTCAATCTTCCGTAGACCAAGAATTGGGCAATCTTACCTTAAAGGTTATGGGAAACAACACCTCCACCCCAATGATCTTGGTGAATGAGGAAGGGTCTATCAAAACACATAACATTGCACCTGAACGAGCTTCGGACAGCGCCTACATCCAACGAAAAATCAGGCAGTTTGCCAGTGAAAACGAACCTATCCACATTGTGCAGGAAGGGGAGCTTTTGGAAACTTTATACTATGGAAATTCGGAGGTGTTGAACAAGCTGAAGTACTATCCCTTGGCCCTATTACTGATTATTTTCCTTTTTGGAGCGGTCATTTTCTTCTTTTTCAAGACCAACAAGGCCTCGGAACAGAACAAATTGTGGGCAGGAATGGCCAAGGAAACAGCCCATCAGATCGGAACTCCTCTTACCTCGCTTTTGGGGTGGAATGAACTATTGAAATCCGAGGATATCAATCCCGACATTACCAAGGAAATTGAAAAGGACATTATCCGTTTGCAAACCATTACGGAACGGTTTTCCAAAATTGGATCTACCCCGGAATTAAAAGAACACGATATTGTATCAGAAACTGAAAAAGCTTACCAATATCTTAAACGAAGAAGTTCCAAGTTGGTTCATTTTGACTTTACTTCTGATATTGAGAAGCTTCCCGTGATGCTGAATCCTCCACTATACAACTGGAGTATTGAAAATTTGGTGAAAAACGGAATAGATGCCATGAAGGGTAAAGGGAGCATCAGTATTCAAATTGAACAGAAGGGTCAACACGTACACGTTTTGGTCTCGGATACCGGACATGGGATTCCAAAAAGCGATTTCCAGAATATTTTTAATCCGGGTGTAACTTCCAAAAAGAGAGGCTGGGGCCTAGGGCTTTCTTTGGTAAAAAGAATTGTGGAAGAATACCACAAAGGAAAAATTAAAGTATTTTCGTCAAGTAAAGAAGGAACAATAATGCAAATTTCCCTCAAGGCAAATGTTTAGATGCCATGGCAAAAGAAAAACAAATTGCGATAAAGGAAGCTGAAATTACCAACAACTGCCCCGAATGTTTTAACCAGCAGCTTAAGCTTACCTTCTATCAGAAGCATACGTTCAATCCATTTTTTCATAGGACCACGGATGTGGTTACCCATGAAATAAAATGTAAGAAATGTTACTCCATTATCTATCCCGTAAACTGGACCGAGGATATTGAGCGGGTGTTTGACTATTACAACAAACTGGTTCAACCGGACAGACCCCAGGTACGATTCACCACCTTGTTCTTTATCTTGCTCATTCTAGTCTTGGCTTTAGTGGCTGGTGGATTTTATTTAAGAATGGAAGGACTTATTTAAGAGCTCCGCTAATTTGTTCGGCAACCTTTTCAAACTCTTCAGCAGTCAAGGATTCCTTATATTGGAAGGTTGCATTTTTCATGCTTTGCAATGGAATTAGATGTACGTGCACGTGGGGCACTTCCAACCCAATAACACTCATACCTACCCTTTCGCAGGGAACCACTGCCTCAATGGCTTGGCCCACCTTTCTGGAAAAAGCCATGAGTTTTAGGTAGGCATCCTCATCTAAATCCAACAATCTATCCACTTCTTTTTTAGGTACGCACAAGGTATGGCCCTTGGCATTGGGGTTAATGTCCAAAAACGCAAAATTGTCTGCATCCTCGGCAATTTTATAGCAGGGAATCTCCCCATTGATGATTTTGGTGAAAATACTGGGCATTAGGTTTGGTTTTGTTTGGTTTGAAATAAAAAATCCCGTCAAAGGACGGGATTAAAATTATACAATTAAATGTGTTTTATTCTCGGGTGATTTCCAAAATATCAAACTTTAACGTTCCGTTGGGCACTTGGATTTCCGCCACTTCCCCAACAGATTTCCCCAGCAATCCTTTCCCTATGGGCGAGGTTACCGAAATCTTACCTGCTTTCAAATCGGCCTCACTTTCAGCAACCAAGGTATACTTCATCTCCATTCCGTTGGTCTGATTCTTGAGTTTTACCGTGGACAAAACCAAAACCTTGGAGGTATCCAATTGGGATTCATCTATCAAGCGGGCGTTGGACAAGGTTTCTTCCATTTTGGAAATTTTCATCTCCAAAAGTCCTTGAGCTTCCTTGGCTGCATCATACTCAGCGTTTTCAGACAAATCTCCTTTATCCCTAGCTTCGGCAATTGCCTGCGATGCCTTGGGGCGCTCCACATCTTTAAGGTGGTTTAGTTCTTCCCTAAGTTTTTTTAATCCCTCAGCTGTATAGTAAGATATTTTACTCATATCGTCATTTTTTAATGCAAAAGAACATTGAGGAAAATGTGTTTATTTTCCCAATGCGCTTTTTCGGTACAAATACAAAAAATCCTCAACTGGAACTATGTCAAGCATAGTTTTTGCGAGGATTTAACGCAAATATAGGCAATTTTTGCCCAATTTTGCCGCTGTAATACCATGAAATCCACGCTATGAAGTACATCTGGGGCTGTCTTTTGTTATTTTTCCTAATCTCCTGTGAATCTGATCCAACAAACCGAAATCCTTATTTACAGGAGGTCAATTTTCGGTTTGATCTAAACCTTAATCTACCCTTATACAACAACCTGAATACTATTGGCAACCCTGTTTATGTAGGAAATAATGGCGTAGGAACACGGGGTGCTTTTGTAATGCGTACTGGATTGGACACTTTTTTTGCTTTTGAAGCCAGTTGTCCCAACCATACCCCAAACAGTTGCTCCACCATGACCATTGATGGTCAGAATGTGACCTGCTCCTGCGAAGATTTCACCTATAGCCTATTCACAGGTCAGCAATTGAATAGACCTGATGACGGCACCCGTTATTATGACCTTTTGTTCTATAGGGCCACGCAAAGTGGAAACGTTGTGACCATATCCAACTAATTCCCCAGTATTTTATCCATGACCCAGCTGGTGTGAAGGCCAGAATTTCCTTGGGATGGGTGCTGAGCCAATCCCATGAGGTGATCCTGAATGTTTTGGACGTGGTATTGTTGTACGTGCTCTGGGTTGGGTATTTCCAAAGCTGTCTTTTCAGACCCGCATTCCAGAACCAATGGGGCCTCATCCAACACAGCAAAGGTGATTTTTCCTTTGGAACCAAAAATTTCAACCCTGTCTTCCCTATGATGCGAGGCAAAGTTCCAAACTCCAGTACCTGTAACCCCATTTTCATGAACCCAACTGCCTGCTATACTGTCATGAGCGCTATACAGTCTCTGTTGATTAGCCGTAAAGCCTTGTGCACTTTGAATGTTTCCCAAGAGGTGTACAAATAAATCCAACCCATGGCTAGCCAAGTCATCAAAATAACCTCCTGGGGCTACCAGTTTATCTGTTCTCCAATTGTATGTTCCATTTAAATCCACTTCTGATGGAGGTTTGGTCTTTTGCCAATGAATATGTCTTACCTCCCCAATCTGTTCTTCATCCAACCATTGCTTTAGCTGATTGAACCTTGGCAATGATCGGCGGTAATAGGCTATAAAAAGAGGTAAATTCTTCTCCTCAAAAGCTTTATAAATGGCCAAGCTGTCCGCATAGGTGGGTGCCATAGGTTTTTCAATACAACAAGGTTTCCCCGCCTTGGCGACCATAAGAGCATATTCCTTATGTGAATCTGGTGGGGTTGCAATATACACGGCATCCACTTCTGAACTTTCTATCACCTCTTGGGCATTGGTAGTATAATGCGGAACATGATGTCTGCGGGCATAGTCCTCCACTTTGTCGGCATCCCTACGCATGACCATGGCCACTTCAAAATCTTTGGCCATTTGATAGGCTGGAACACTTTTTTTCTCGGCCACACCACCGCAGCCAATCACACCCCATCGAACAGGGGTCTTATTGAAAAATGAAAGGGATTCTGTCATGATCATAAATGTACAGAATCCCTTTCTCAATTGTATTTGGTTCTTTTTAGAAATTCACCGTGGCCCCCAACAAAAAGTTGATTCCTGCCTGAGGGTAAAAACCGGCCCCTTCTATAGTTGTAATGGTTCCAGGATTGGAAAAGTCGTCATCATAGGTAAAGAAAAAACCATTGGAAACAATATCGGCATCAAAAATATTGTTCACCAATCCAGAAAGCACTATGCTCTTCACAAAGGAATTGGTCTCGATCACGTACTGGATATTCAAATCCGTTTGGGTGTAGCTGTCCAGCTCCGATGTCTCAGAATCGATATTTCCCATATACTGTTTCCCTACAAATTTGCTCAGTAAGGACAGCTGAAGCTCCTCCGAAGGCATAAAGGCAAGGATGTTGCCCGCTACGAGATTGGGAGAATAGGCTATTTTGGTGTTCCCCAAATCTTGTATCACCCCATCTCTTTGGAAAACAAAATCCACATTTCTGTTATCGCTCAAAGCAATGTTGGGTCTGAGGGCCCATTGATCGCCCAACGCTATGTTGGCATCCAATTCCAAGCCCAAACGGTAGCTGTCCCCAACATTGGCCCTTAAGGGTGCTCCCACATCGTTCAATTCGCCCGTAAGCACCAATTGATCTTTGTATCGCATATAGTACGCATTGGCGTTCAATTGAAAAGTGGGCGAAACATAGCGCCACCCCAATTCAAAATCGTTGAGCTTTTCCGGTTTTGGGCTTCCATTTTCATAATCGTTCCGGTTGGGTTCCCGATTTGCCCTGGCATACGACAGGTAAAAGTTGTGGTTTGGGTTTAAATCGAACGTAATCCCAGCTTTTGGGTTGAAAAAGTTGAAGGTATCATCCACCAAACCAGTATCTTCTCCATTGGCTTCATATCCTACTCCCCTGTATTGGACATCTCCAAAAACAGACCATTGGGAATCCAACTTATAATTGGCCTTTACATAGGTATTAACATCCGTTTTGGTTGAGTTGTCATCATAATAGCGATCCCTGATGCTGCTATTCCCAACAAACCTGGCCCAAATGACCTCACCAAAATGGTCTCCTTTATAAACATTGTATCCTCCTCCAATGATAAGATTTAGATTTTCGTTTTGGTGATTCAACGATACAACGGTTCCATAAAAATCATTGTCCAACCATCTTCTTCGGATCAAATCGGTGGTGTTTACCGTTTCTCCATCCACAGTAATGGGTTCAAAGCCATAGGTATCAAAATCGTCATCTTCCCTAAACTGTTCAAAGTAGCCTCTGCCACGTGTATAGTGTAAACTAATATTGGCATTCCATCTTGAGTTCAATCTTTCGTTCCAGTGCAGTTGAAAATGGTCTTGCTTGTAATTGTCTTCTTCCCGATCATAAAATTGGGTCACCCCATTCTCATCGGTATACATTCCGGCAGGATTGAAAGTTCGGTTCGAGTTAAGTGTAGCCTCATCTATCCCGAACCAAGCTTGATAGGTGACCTCGTGCCCTCCAAATAGCAAGGCCTTGATCAAGGTATTATCATCCTTGTATGCTCCTTGAAGAAAGTACGAATCGAGCTCAGAACTTGCCCTATCTATATAACCATCTGAAGTAATCCTGGACAATCGCCCGGAAAGTTCTATGTGCTCATTAATAAGTCCCGTACTGAATTTGACATTGTTGCGCAGGGTGTTGAAACTTCCAATGGACGAAGAGATTCTACCATAAGCTTCTTCCGAAAATGCATCGGTAAGAATGTTCAAACTGGCACCAAACGCACCTGACCCATTGGTTGATGTTCCCACTCCGCGTTGCAATTGCAAACTTTCCGTAGAAGAGGCGAAATCGGGCATATTCACCCAAAAGGTACCATGCGATTCGGCATCATTATAGGGCACTCCGTTGATGGTTACGTTCACACGCGTGGCGTCACTTCCCCTCACACGAATACCTGTGTATCCCACCCCAGCTCCAGCGTCTGAAGTGGTTACCACGGCGGGCAGGTAGTTCATTAAAATGGGAATGTCCTGTCCCAAGTTTCGCGGAGCAAGCTCCTCCTGATCCAAATTGGAAAACGTAATGGGAAACTCCTTGGTGACCCTAACGGCCTGTACCAATACTTCATCGAGGACGATTTTTTTCCCTTCCAGGGAATCTGTTGGGTTTTGTTGCGCACTTACAGAAAGTGCCAGCCCCAAAAGGGCCAAAGTTGAAAATAGTGTTTTAGCGTAGCGCCTTATGTGTTTTTTTGGCTGTCGCTTTGAACAAAATGGTTTCATCCGTAAAAAATATTACGAATAAAAGGGGCCATTATTCCGGTTAAAAATTGATTTGTGTTTCTAAGGAAACATAGAAATTCCAAGATGCGCTTAGCGCAATCCCTTGGCAGCATTACCCGCCCAGGTTCATTGGGTATAATCTCAGCCTTTTAAAAAAGCACCCCTTTGAGATGGCACAAATGTAGTGCGCCCATTTAATTTATCATAGCAAAAAAGTAACATAATTAACACTTTTTGAAGAACGGGAGCAACCCAATTTTCCGTATATAATAAGGTAATGCCATGGAATGTCCCCAAAGTCCAAAAATAGATTCACATTAAAGCTCTTATCTGGTTATATTATACTGGGCAGTTTGATCGTGTTAGGTGCCTTTTTTATCTATTCCGAGTTTAAACCCTATTTAGATTCACAACCGAAGGAAGTCGGTGATGATAAATTATTGCACACAAATCAACTGCTAACCGCTCTTTATGATGCGGAGAACTTATCCAAACTGGCTCTCCAGGACAAGAAAAGGAGCACATTTCTTACTTATGCAAAAAAAGTAGATTCCATTCTGATGATTTTGGAGGGTCTTAAGGGGTTGATTCAGAAAGATCTTCAAATTAAAAAACTGGACAGTGTCCAAGACCTGCTTCAACAAAAAGTCTACAACAATGCTGAACTGCGGAAACTAAAGCAACAGGAAAACGATCAAGCACCCATTGACTCCTTGCTTATAGCATTGGGCCGATTGGAAATGGATCTGGGCAGAATTACCCCAGAACAGTTGGTTCCCAATTTTCATCAACTTCCCTCAGCTACGCAAAATTCAATTAAGGACTATGTTGCCATTCTCAACCGAAACATTCCACGAACCAGATTAGAAGCGACCGAAAAATCCAATGTGGATTCCATTCTCGATTTTTCCAAAACCATACTGCACAACGCCAAGAAGGAACATTCAAAAATTGAACGTTCATTGTTTCACAAAGAGCTCCAAATCCATAAGAATGATCTAGAACTTTCTAGAAAACTTAGAGAGATCATTGCGTCCTTTGAACAGGATATATTCCAGGATGCCCAAAAGGAGAACCTGGGAAGACAGCGAATGTTAAGACGAAGTACCCAATGGGCTTGGGTTGTGGGCCTGTTAGGTCTGTTTACGATCTTACTTTTTACATTCTTGACTGCCAATGATTACTGGAAAGTCCAATTGTACCGTGAACAACTGGAAAAAGAAAAAAAATGGTCAGAATCCTTGCTAAGGAGCAGGGAACAACTTATTTCCACTGTAAGCCACGATCTACGATCGCCATTGACTACCATTAAAGGCTATACGGAACTATTGCAACAAGAATCGGAAAACCCATTGCCGCAGGACTACATCAAACAATTAAAATCAGCTTCCGATTATGTGGAACATCTCACCAACGACCTGTTGGATTTTTCCAAACTGGAGGCCGGAAAAGTAGAGATTGAAAACAAACCTTTTATTCCCGCTGATCTCATGAGGGAAGTAATCCAGGGATTTAAAGGTCTTGAAACTTATAACAATTTGCCTTTGTTATTGGAATTGGATGAATCAACATCAAAACCCTTGCTTGGGGATTCCTTTCGAATTCGTCAAATACTGACAAACCTCATAGCCAATGCCCTTAAATTTACGCACGAGGGCCATGTGTCTGTTAAAGCATTTTTAGCCATTGAAAAGGAGAATAGCTATTTGAAAATTCAGGTAATCGATACTGGGATTGGAATTGGTAAAGACCAACTGATTTCTATTTTTGAGGAATTTGTTCAAGCAGATACCAATCAGGAACATTATCATGGCGGGTATGGTCTTGGTTTGACCATCTCCCAGAAATTGGCCCTTCTTATGGGCGGCACATTAACAGTTAAAAGTGAAGTAAACAAAGGCAGCATTTTTACGCTTAAGCTACCTTGGAAACCAAGTCATGAAAAAAATAAGCCGAACAAAAAAGCACCAAAACTTCAAAATGAAGAAACCATTCGATTAGTGGTAATTGACGACGATGTAACGCTTTTGTCCCTTATTTCGGAAATCTGTAAAATTCACAAAATTGAATGCACTACGTTTTCTTCATTTAATGCATTTAGCATGGCTTCTCCAGTTGGGTACACCCATATCTTGACTGACATTGAGATGCCCGAGCATGACGGATTTTCAATAGTAAAAGCCCTCATGGATGGCCATATCAAGAGCTATAACGGTCAACCCATTATCGCCATGACAGGGCGTAGGAATCTGGACCACAAACAATTTAAAACAGCTGGGTTTAACAAAGTATTGCGAAAACCATTTTCCAATCATCAGTTATTGGAAGTCCTATTCCAATTTTCCAACTCCAATTTGCAAGATTTAGGTACACCTACAAGAGACCAGGCCAGCTCTAAGAATCTATTTAGTACACATGGAATCAACTCTTTTGTTGATGATGCCAAAGCATTGCATGAAGTGCTTACAACATTTTTGGAAGAGACCCATAAAAACCTTGAACATTTAAATAATGCCTCCTTAAAGAAGGATTTCAAATCCATTGAAAATATTGTCCATAAAATGCTTCCCATGTTCCATCAACTGGAAATTTATTCCATGCTTCCAAGATTGGAAGCACTGGAACGGGCAGAATCTCGTTATTCTGTGGTGGAATTGCAGGAAGTCATAACCGCTTTGAAAACGGATTTCTTGCCTGTGAAAAAACAAATGCAAGCCTATTTGGTCACACTTTCAGCTGATACCGTTTAATTTTATTATACAATGTTTTGCGAGTCATTTTAAGAAGTTTGGCCGCCTCGCTTTTATTGAAATTGGTTTTTTTCAATACTCGAAGGATCAAATCCTTCTCATATTCTTGTTTGGAGAAATTCTCCTCTTTCCTTTGCAAATCAGTGGAAAACAAAGTTTGTGGCAAAGCACTTTCCTGGATTAATCCCTCTTGAGTGAACAGCACCGAACGCTTGACCATATTTTTAAGTTCCCGAAGATTCCCTGGCCAATGGTATTGGATCATCCTTTGCCTCGCCGTCTCTGAAAAACCCTCAATTTTTTTTCCAAGTTCCGTATTGGCAAGCTTCAAAAAGAAGTTGGCAAATAAGAACAAGTCCTCGGCACGATTATGCAAAGAAGGTATGGCCAGCGTAAACTCATTTAACCTATGCAACAAATCTTCCCTGAAACTTCCTTGGCTTACCGCTTCGGTCAAATCCTTGTTGGTTGCAGCCAGAATCCGTACGTCAATTTGAATTTCTTTGGTACTGCCCACCCGCTTAATTTTGCGCTCCTGAATTGCCCGTAGCAATTGAATTTGACTCTGATAGGACAAATTGCCAATTTCATCCAAAAAAAGGGTTCCTCCATTGGCCGCTTCAAAAAAACCAACTTTATCTTCGATGGCCCCTGTAAAGCTGCCCTTTACATGTCCGAAAAACTCACTGGATGCCAATTCCTTGGGTATAGCACCACAGTCTACAGCTATAAAATTTTTACCTTCCCTGGCACTGGATTTATGAATCGTCCTAGCAGTTACTTCCTTGCCCGTGCCGCTTTCCCCGATAAGCAAAACCGACATATTTGTAGGGGCTACCAAGGAAATGTACTGTTGCAATTTCAATGAAGCCTCGCTTTGGCCCATAAGGTGCATTGCGTCATACCTCAATACGTCTTCGTCATGTCTTTTCAATGAAATTGAAGCCTTATCCTTTACATGATTGGCAGCTAATGCTTTCTGAACTACTTCCAACATCCGATCAGGAGTAAATGGTTTGGCTAAATAATCGAACGCCCCTTTTTTAATAGCCTTAACCGCAGATTTTACTTCTGCGAAATTGGTCATCAAAATTACCTGTGTCTGTGGATGTCTCCCTTTTATTTCGGACAAAAAGGAAACCCCGTCCCCTTCCGGAAGTCTAACATCGGAAAGGATAAGGTCAAAATTTTCTTGATCCAGAAGGGTCTTCGCCTTCTTTAAATTGGAGCTTGGGGTAACATCAAAATGATGTCTGGCCAAAAACTTTTGTAGCATTTGGCTAAATGCAGTGTCATCTTCAATGATTAAGATTTTGGGCATATCTCAGTATCTGATATACGATACCGAAGTACTTTAAGATGTTGAAACTTTGGTAAAAAAATCACAAAAAAGAGACCTGCAATTGCAGGCCCCTAACTAACCAAACTAACCTAACACGTTAATCAAACCCGGCCTATAGCTCTATCCAATTGCCATCGGCATCTGCATAGACAGTTCCGGAGGCCCCATCCTTTAAGGATAGTTCCAATTTGAACTGATTAGATTCGTTTTTATACGCCTTGTTAATGGTTGCAGTTGGATAATCTTTTTTCACAGCCGTTATAACCGCGGCCGGGAGGTCGGCAACATCAATTTCTTGAAAGTCTTGGGTTAGGGCAATCTCCGTTGCAACGCTTTCAACCTCGTTGATAGCTACATCTTGGGCAAAAGCCGATAGACCAACAAAGGACAAAACAGTGGTTAAAATCAAATTTTTCATGGTATTCTATTTTTTAAATTATACGTGCTTTACCCATTGAAAAATTGATGCCATCACGCTTATTCTAATCCACTACTCATCATAAATGCTGATTATCAGTTGTTTATTGGATTTCAGCTTGTAGAAGAAGTGTGTAATTATGTATATCCCAACTCCCAAATTGGTTACTTTTTACACAAAAAAAGGCTGCCGAAGCAGCCTTAGAAGTGCCAACGTATCACCGCCCCATACTACAAAGAGATATGATCGCTGGCGTTATGGACAACGCATGGTTAGTGTTTGCATAGCATTATCCTTTTTCTTTTAATTTTTTTGCCCTGTATTCCCTTCTCAAAAAAGGTACCACCAAGATGAGGGCTATGAGAAATGACAAAATGCTCAATGTCAGAACTATGGTAAATAGCATTTTCAGTGTTTCTGATATATGGGACACCTATTTTTCAAATAGGTCACAAAAAAAGGTCGTACATAGTACGACCTTTTAACCAAATCAACCAACCAAAAAACTAAGCGTCCAAGCTTAGTGGTACTTTATATTTTCCAGAGAGCAGCATGCTCTCATTATACCCTTGCACTTATAAGACACTATTTTTTTTGATAGGTCACATCGGGTCACAAAAAAAGCCCCAAAAAAGGGGCTTTATCTTATTAGTCCAGAAGGTATTAAACTTGATGCGTTGGCTTTAAAAGGTCATTCACCGTTTTTACAGGATTGAAGGTCACTAGGGGCACCTCAGCGAAAAGCGTGTTCCAAAACGCCATGGCGCCATTCCAAAGACCTGGTAGTTCCAGGGCTTTTAGGTCTTTCCCTTCTTTGGTCTTTTCCGTAATAAATCCTTGCTTTTCATCCACAAATTCAAGTAGATTGAACTTTTCTCCCTTATAATTGCGGACTCCGCACACCAAATCAACGGGGTTAAAGTGGGTTGAATTCTTCAAAATGGAAGCTTGTTCACTATTGGCCATATCTATTTGGGCCGATTCTATGATTTGAAGTGATACTTTGCCCTGGTCATCCTTGATCCAAAACGGACCCCCACCGGGTTCTCCTTCGTTTTTGACCATTCCACATACTCGGATAGGTCTGTTAATTCTATTTTTAAGCGTTTCCAATTGCCCTTGGGAATCCAAGCCATTGTAGCTTTCTTCAAAACGAACGTTGAGCTCTTGCTCCAAAAAGGACTTTATTTCCTCCTTTTCTGCATCGGAAACACTTCCCTCATCAAGTTGTTTGGCATATCCAAAGGCCTTATCCTGCACCCTTTTCAAAACTCCAGCCAGCATCTTTTTGCTATTGGAGACAGCTTCCAGATTTTGATCTATGACCACGTTGTCAATGTTTTTTATAAAGATGATATCGGCATCTTGATCATTTAAATTCTCAATCAACGCCCCATGACCCCCAGGCCTAAATAAAATGGAGCCATCGCTGTTTTTGAACGGCATGTTCTCCATGTCTACGGCAATGGTGTCGGTAGAAGGTTTTTGATTGGAATACGAAACATTGAATTCCGTATCTGTATTTTTGGACACCCTTGGTCCTGCCGAGGCATGCTCCGCTTTGAACATCGCATCGTGTTGTTCAGAAATGGTAAAGTGCAAATTAGCTTTGCCAGCTGTTTTGGCATACAAGGCAGCTTCTTTTAAGTGTTCTTCAAAAGGAGTTGCACCAACTCCCCCATATAGGTGAAAAGGGAGCAATCCCTTCGGATAAAATCCATAGTTTAAGCCATCGGCCATCAACATTTCCTTGACAAACAGATGGGCTTCCTCATCTTTGGATGTTGCTTTACCCTGAATTCTATCCATGATAATCTTATAGAACGGAAAGGCTTCCATTGCTTCAACAAACTTTTTCATGGCCTCATCCCCTGTACTAGCCAGATAGGACTCTAAGGATTCTTTGGATGGGTCAAAGGCATCCAAAAAATTAAAGGTGGCCTTGAACATTCTGGACGCGGCCCCGGAAGCAGGTACAAACTTCAAAAGCTCAAGGTCTCCCCTTGCGCCTTCAAAATAGGCAATATGCTCAGCTTGCTCCGCTTCGCTAAATTGCAATATCCCATCGGAAACAACAGCAGCTTTTAGCAAGTTCACAAATGGGATTCCTGCCTTGAACGTAGCGATTTGGTTATTGACTTTTTCTTGGGAAACACCTTTTTTTTGAAGCTGTTCCAGGTCTTTTTGGTTCAGGTTGATCATGCTTTTTGGAGAAGTTTATCAATGTGTTGGACTGCGGCTTTCAGCCTTGTTTTCTTATCTCCTTTCAAGATAACGAAATTCCGATTATATTTTTTCAAGGTATCATGGAAATATGCGAACATTCGCTCCCGCTCATTGGGTTTATCCCGCAAATCATCCGCTTCCCAAGGGGTGTCAATATAGGTTAGAAAATACAGATCATAAGTGTTTTCCAAGGCATACTTTTCCAGAACCGGATCACAGTAGCCCAAATAGTAAGCTTCTGAGTACACCTTGGTCTCCAATAAATCCGTATCACAAATAAGGACATCAGATGCCTTTTTGGTCAATTCGTTCTCCAGTCTTATCTGCCCTTCTGCAATGGGCAACAAATCTTTTGGTTCGCAAGTTTTGCGCTCGTTGTTCCATTTGTTCTGTAAATATTCGCGGGCATACTCTGGAACCCATACGGTATTGTACTGCCTTGCGAGCTGCTGGGAAAGTGTAGTCTTGCCAGTGGACTCGGGTCCAAAAAGCACTACTTTAACAAGGTCTGAGGGCTCTTGCCCAAGTTTTTCTTCCATGCCTTATAGCCATAGATGGCAATTATGGTTAGCAAAAAATAAAGCAGGGAACTAAAAATTAGTCCCTTATACCAATACAGAGGTACAGTAATCACATCACCTATAATCCAATATACCCAGTTCTCCAGTTTTTTTTTGGCCATTAACCACATCCCAACAAAGAAAATGGCTGTTGTTACGGTATCAACATAGGCCGTCCACACATTGAACTTGTCTGCTGCCGTATAAACAATGGAGACAAAAATCAAGGTTCCCACAAACAACAGTACTGACCATTTTTTCTCGTTTTTTGTAGTCTTGGAAACGGGAATAAAATGGGTTTCATCTACTTTTCGAGTCCACAGATACCACCCTACGATACTCATAATAAAATAGTAGGTGTTAATGAGCATATCACCCAGCAAACCATAAAAAAACAAAATGTATGCTGCAATTCCAGTTCCAACAATTCCAGTAGGATAGACCAGGATATTTTCCCGTTTGGAATACCAAACACTGAGCAAAGCAAAGACAACGCTGATCAGTTCCAATACAACTATATGCGTTGGAACGCCTTGGTATTGCGAAAAAATCCAATCAAAAATGTGGCTCATACCCGCTTCGGTCAGATTTTACAAGCTTCATGGTCAGTACCACATGTTCCAATTCCTCAAAACTTTGCTTTATTTCGGATTGAAGCAAGCCCATCACTTCGTCATATTCCCCATATACTTGAGTGCTCAATGGGTTTTCAAGAACCTGCAGGCCAGATGCCCTTAGCTTTTTGATAAATGCTATGATTGGAGGTTCAAAATTGTCCTGAAGTGGAGTCAAGGTGAGTTCAACGGAAATCTTCATGGGTAATGCAGAATTTTAAGCAGCAAAGCTAGTAAAAAGACCCTATCAGTTACCCATCATTTTGTGTGCAAATACACAAGTGAAACCTTCAAACTCCAAAAACTCGATTCCATAGTGGGATTTTTTACCCTTGTAAGCAATTTTGGCTACCGTGCGTTTGTCATCAAAGGCAAAATCCATCACATCTATATGCCTAAGAAAGCTAAGCCCCTGTTCTGCATAAATCTTGTACAGGGATTCCTTGGCACCCCAAACAATGGTCAGTTTTCTAATAATGGCCTCGGTATTGGCCAAGGTGCGGTATTCTTCCAGGGGTGTAAATTTATGGGCTATCCTAAGAATCTTTTCCCGTTGCATTTCAATATCGATACCCACCTCATCCGTTTTGCTTAGGATAATGCCTGTAAAATTACGGGAATGCGTAATGGAAATATGGTTTCCATCGTGTAGGTGAGGCTTTCCAAAATCGTCGTAGAACATGTCGTTGTCCACATATCCCGCTTCTGCCATTAAATGCCTGATACTCCAAAAAGCCTTGCGATGAAGCTCTGACTTCATCCCTTCTATCCTTTTTTGGCAATGTGGGGTAAGTTCTATGCCTTTGGAAAGTTCATCTTCCGGTTCGGTGACCTTCCAAACATATACAGATGTAGTTGGCGAAATAGGTATGGTTTTGTATAATGGCACGACTATTAGTTAGGTGATTCGTATCTTTGCTGACTGTTAGAGCTAAGCTACATAAAGTTAATTAAAATAAAAGATGAGCACAAAGACAATTCCCTATGTACCCTTTAAGGTAAAAGACATTTCGCTTGCGGATTGGGGGCGAAAAGAAATTGAACTTGCAGAGGCGGAAATGCCCGGTCTTATGGCGTTGCGTGAAGAATACAAGGATGAGCAACCATTAAAAGGTGCCCGCATAGCAGGATGCCTGCACATGACCATCCAAACTGCTGTTTTGATAGAGACCTTGGTTGAATTGGGTGCCGATGTGACCTGGAGCTCCTGTAATATTTTCTCGACCCAGGATCACGCAGCCGCAGCCATTGCAGCTGCCGGAATTCCTGTTTACGCTTGGAAAGGCATGAACGAAGAAGAGTTTGACTGGTGTATAGAGCAAACCTTGTTTTTTGGTGAGGACAGACAACCCTTGAACATGATCTTGGATGATGGTGGGGATTTGACCAATATGGTTTTGGATCAATATCCGGAATTGGCTGCTGGAGTAAAGGGTCTTTCTGAAGAAACTACAACTGGAGTACATCGCTTGTACGACCGGGTCAAGAATGGAACCCTTCCCATGCCAGCTATCAATGTGAACGATTCTGTGACCAAGTCAAAATTTGATAATAAATATGGTTGCCGTGAAAGCGCTGTGGATGCTATCCGAAGAGCCACGGATACCATGTTGGCGGGGAAACGGGTGGTTGTTGCCGGTTATGGTGATGTAGGTAAAGGAACTGCGGCCTCTTTTAGAGGTGCCGGAGCCATTGTTACCGTTACGGAAATTGACCCCATCTGTGCCCTACAAGCTTGTATGGACGGATACGAGGTGAAGAAATTGGAAACTGTTGTAGGTAATGCCGATGTTGTGATTACCACCACAGGAAACAAGGACATCATCCGTGAAGAGCATTTCCGTGCGCTGAAGGATAAGGCCATTGTGTGCAACATTGGACACTTTGACAACGAGATCGATATGGCCTGGTTGAACGGTGCCTACGGCAATACCAAAGATGAGATCAAGCCCCAAGTGGATAAGTATACCATTGACGGCAAGGATGTCATTGTTTTGGCAGAGGGAAGATTGGTCAACTTGGGATGTGCAACTGGACATCCAAGTTTTGTGATGAGCAATTCGTTTACCAACCAGACCCTAGCCCAAATTGAGTTGTGGAAACATAGTGACAAATATGGCAATGAGGTATATATGTTGCCAAAGCACTTGGATGAAAAAGTGGCCAAGCTGCACCTTTCAAGATTGGGAGCGGAGCTTACCGAACTTAGGGAAGATCAAGCTGAGTACATCGGTGTTACGGTACAAGGCCCATATAAACCGGATTATTATAGATACTAGACCTTTTTTAAGCTATAGTTAAAAAAATAAAAGGCCCCAACAGATGTTGGGGCCTTTTTTATCTTGTTAATTGTTCCTATCCCTTTAACCAAGCATTCCTCAATTCTTTTTGGGATGCGGTTGCTTCCGGATTTTCCAACAATGTTTTGGCTTTGGTATAAGAGGGTGTGGTGGTTGTACTGATCAAAACTTCCTCTCCTTCACGCAATAGCACCACTTCTATTTCTTTACCGGGTTTCCACGAAAACACCTCGCCAAAAACTTGGTTCGCATTGGCCAAATTCACCTCGGTACCATTGATTGATTTGAACAAATCATTGGGTTGTGCCCCATTTTCGGTCCAGAAACTGTTGTTGGTCACTAAATCATTAAACTTGATTCCACCCTTTTCACGGTCGGCACCAACAATCAAGTTTCCTGCATTTTGAATATAGTTGGTCTCAACCTTAGCTTCTCCAAAGTGTAGTCCAACTTTCTCAAAGAATGTATCATAATCAATGGGCGTTGTCCCCTTCACATGAGTGGTCAAGAATTCTCCAACTGCAGGGTATGTCATTGCCGTAATTTCAGCGACCAAGTTATCGTCTACAAAAGGCCTGTTTTTTCCATATTTTGCGGATAGTTCTGCCATAAGGGAACGAAGACTTCGTTGACCATTGCTGTTTTCCCGCATTAAAATATCAACACACATCCCTATAAGTGCTCCTTTTAGATACACATTGGCATAGTTTTCTTTGTACGGGCTTTCCAATATGTTCTCACTCATTTGGGTAAAACTCATGGAATCATCATAATTGGATCGGGAGCCATTTATTTTTTGGGTCGTTCTGGAAAAGTACTCAGGCTCGTCAATTAAACCTTCATACACCTGGAAATGCTGCGCAAAATATTCGGTTACCCCTTCATAAAGCCATAAATGCTTGCTAAAAGTAGGTTCGTTGTAATCAAAGTAATGCACATCCTCAGAATGTACAGACAAAGGAGTGACGATATGGAAAAACTCGTGTGCCACAACATCTATCATGGACTCTGCCAAAGCCTCTGGTTGCATATTTTCAGGAAGCACAACCACGGTTGAGGTATGGTGTTCCAAAGCTCCAAATCCTTTTGGCGAATCTTCTTTTTCAGTATCGGAGAGGTACAGTAGAACATCATAACGGGGGGTACTGTCCAAATCTCCCAAATATTCTTTCTGGGCCAACATCATTTTATGGACCGTTTCCTTTATCTCTTTGGCAGTATGCACTCCATTAGGTGAGAAAACGCTTAGTACAATTTTGATGTCTCCCACCATAAATTCTTCCACTTCAGTTTCACCATACATCATGGGATTGTCCGTCACCTCAAAATAGCGATTGGCATAAAAAACAGAGGTTGCAGTCTTGCCATCCTCACTTTTGGAGGTGCTGATTTCCTGTAATGGCGAGGTATAGTTAAACGTATCGGGAGCGGTTATTCCAATTTGGTAGGCGTTGTTTTTAAGGGAATCAAAATAACCCACAAAGCCATGAAGGTTGAGCATTACCTGTTTCGGCTCAATATTAGTTCCAGAAGGTGAAAATGGCACCTCAGCTCCTATGCCTCCTTCAATTTCTTGATCAAAAGTGTCATTGACCCAATAAGTTATTTTGTCAAGATTTTGAGCATTGGGGAACACCCAGGTATTCGTGTCTTGTTTTGTTCCTGCCACTTCATTGCCATCATAGTCCATCCCTTTCAGTCCCTCAATATATTTTCCAAAATCGGAGATCGCATAGGTTCCTTGAACCACTCTTGGCAATCTGTAGACCACTGTATCACTCACAAACCTTCCTGGATCAATGGTAACCTGAACTTTATCGTTCTCTAGGTTCACCAAATCCAATTGGGCCGTGATGGGGTTTTGGGTTGCTAAATCATTTGATATGTTCTTAGTTTTGCAAGACATGGCCAGTCCTGACAAAATCATCAGTGTAAGAAACCTTTTCATCCTTTTACGTTTTTAAGATTAATGATAAGCGAATATAGTTAGAAAAGCGCTCTGATGATGATTGGTAACCAGAAAGCAAGATTCGTTACATATCCAACCACTTTTTAAAGTTGGTGGTTCGTTCCCTGGATACAATTACCTGCTCTTCTTCCTTTGGAAGAAGCTTTAGCAGCAAGCGACTGTTAAAGTAACTATGGATTTCGACCACTGCCTTAACGGAGACCATAAATTTGCGATTAATCCTAAAAAAATGAATGGGATTCAATATGTTTTCCAATTGGTCTATGGTGTATTCAATTGGATAACTCTGTCCTGCGTGGGTATACAAACATATCATCCCTTCATGTGATTTGAAAAAGGCAATATCCTCCACATTGAATGACCTAAACTGATTGCCCACCTTGACCATAAACCGATGTTTGTACTCCTTGTGGAACAATTGCTTAAGATGTTCCAGATTCTCCGTGGAGCCTCGACCATTTTGGGTCACATTTTTTTTGAACTTCTCCAAGGCCGTTTTCAAGTCGGACTTAACAATGGGCTTAAGCAAATAATCCACCCCATTGTATTTAAAGCCACGGATGGCAAACTCATTGTAGGCGGTAGTAAAAATTACGGGCGGATGGTCATCCATACCATCCAAAATATCAAATCCGTAGCCGTCGTTGAGCTGAATGTCCAAAAAGACCAGGTCGGGAAGTGTGTTCGATTTAAACCATTGGGTTCCAGTTTCCACAGAGTTGATGTTGGCCAAGATTTCAATCTCAGGGGCCAGCTCTCCCACCAATTTAGTCAATCTTTTGGCTGCAAATTCCTCGTCTTCTACGATTACTGCCTTCATATTAAGATATAGCTATCAAATTCATGTCGGTAACTTCCTTATCCAACAAGGGAATGATCACTTCAAAGAAATCAACCTCCTCTCGAACCAAAACCTGTTTATTGGTATAGTAAGAATATCGCTTTTTAATGTTTTTCAATCCCAATTGGGTGGTTTCTTCCTTTAGCTTTCTTTTTCTAAGGTTATTCCTAACCGTCAAGGCATCATTACCAATAGTTGAAATCTGGATTTCCAAAGGTTTCTCCTTACTATAGTAGTTATGCTTCAGTGCATTTTCCACCAGCATTTGGACCGATAAGGTGGGTATAAGAAATTGCTCAGATGACTTTTGAATTTCCGATTTAATGACCACAGCATCCCGATGTCTTACGTTCATCATAAAGACAAAGGCATCCAAAAAGCCCAACTCTTTTTTTAAGCTTACCAGATCTTGTTCCCGATTATCCAAAATATAGCGATAGCTAGATGCCAATCGGGTTACAAAGTCCGAAGCCAAGTCCCGATCTTCATACATCAAAGAGGTAAGTGTATTTAAGCTGTTGAACAGAAAATGGGGGCTTATCTGGTTCTTCAACGAACTGTATTTTGAGGCCAGCATTTCCCGCTTCAGGTCTTCCATCTGTTTGGCAAGCTCTTCCCTTTGGGTCATGGAAAAATGGAACATATTAAAGAAAATCACGGTCAAGCCCAGTAAAGTGGCCCTGAAGAAATCCGTAACAAACTCTACTGGCGGAGGGTCATCACAAATAATCCCCCAACGCTCCCTAAAGACAAACAAGCCTAAATAATAAATCAAGGCAGTTACCGGGGCCAACAATGCCATGTTTTTTCCAATGATGATCAAACTACTTCTAAAATCAAGCCCGCCTTTCAAGCGTTGTTTTCTGAGGAGCCAATCATTGGTCTCCCAAGTAAACATGAAAAGGAAAAATGCAGTTACATAATAGAAAATACTCGTGGGATTGAACAATCCCCCAACTGTATCATCATCATGCTCCATGGTTGTCTTTACCAGAAAAAAGACCACATTGATCACCAACAACCGAAACAGAATTTTATATATCGCCTTTTTCTTCAATGTAAATTCATATTGGTGTAAAGATACGCATGCAAGGGGCTTCGCTTCGAAATCAACCCATTGAACCGTCAATAATCCCATTGAATTGTCAGGAACCAGACTTATTTGACCAAATGGGGGTCCAAACCTTTCCAATAAGCCTTAAGGGACAGAATATCAGTTCAGGAAGCAAATAAGCAATTCACCCATTCTGCCACCAGACAATCCAAAGGATTCCAAGACTTTCGGAGAAACAAAAAAAATAAACCCATCATGAAAAAAACCATTTTGGCCCTAGCGCTGATGATCTCTTCCTTGGCATTTGCCCAAACAGGAGTTATTAAAGGAGTTGTTTTGGACAAACAATCCGAAAACCCATTGGAAGGGGCCACCATAGAGCTTCTCAATGTGGATGTTGCTACAGGCGTAATTACCGATTTTGACGGTCGATTTACCCTAAAGGATGTTCCCATTGGCAGGCAAAGCATCCGAATAAGTTATTTAGGCTACGAGAATTCCTATGTGCCCAATATTGAAGTGACTACAGGCAAGGATGTACAGTTGAACATTACCCTAACTGAGAGTTTCAACACCCTGACCGAAGTGGTGGTGACCTCAAACTCCAACTTGGACAAGCCCAAAAACAAAATGGCCACAGTATCTGCCAGACAATTTGGCATTGAGGAGGTGGGTCGTTTTTCTGGTGGACGGGGAGATATTGGTAGATTGGCCGCAAATTTTGCCGGGGTCTCTGCACCAGATGACAGTAGAAACGATATCATTATCCGTGGAAATTCCCCAACTGGACTCCTTTGGCGTATTGAAGGGATTCCAGTTCCCAATCCCAATCACTATTCTTCCGCGGGAACAACTGGCGGTCCAGTATCTGCCTTGAATCCCAATATGCTCAAAAATTCGGATTTTATTACTTCAGCATTCCCTGCGGAATATGGCAATGCCATAGGTGGGGTTTTTGACATTGGCTTGCGAAACGGGAATACGGACGACTATGAGTTTGCGGCCCAGGTAGGTGCATTTTCCGGGGTGGAAGCCACGGCTGAGGGCCCTTTGGGCGATAAAGGTTCTTTTTTGGTTGCAGGAAGGTATTCGCTTGTCGGTTTGATCGGATCAGCCGGGGCGGGTACCTCCGCTAACCCAAATTATGGGGATTTCTCCTTCAATCTGAACTTTGGAAAAGGCAAATTGGGAAGTTTATCCCTGTTTGGTATTGGAGGAACTTCGGATATTGAATTTTTGGGTGATAATATTGAAGCGGACGACCTATTTGCAGCAGAAGACGAGGATGCCTATGTGGAATCAAGTTTTGGGGTCATCGGAGTTAAACACACCATCCCCTTTGGGAAAAAATCCTATTTGAGAACCGTAGCTGGGCTTTCCACTTCTTCCAGCAAGTATACTGCCGACCGTTATTTTGAGAAGGACACCCCACAAGAAACCCTTCTACTGTACACCAAGGATGACGAAAAGGAAAATCGGCTTACATTTTCCACACTTTTCAACTCCAAAATCAATAATAAGATAACCTTCAGAACTGGACTCCAATACGAAAACCTTGCTTTGGATTACAGCAATCAAGATCGTGAGGAGCAAGCTGATTTGGATGGAGATGGCTTTTCCGATTTGGTAACCTTGATAGAAATGGATGAAAGCCTGGCCTTATATCAACCTTTTGCCCAAGGTCAATTTCGACTGTCCAAGAAACTTACCTTGAATGCTGGCGTGCATGGACTATACAGTGACCTGAACAAGCAATTTGTAATGGAACCAAGGGCCGGACTTAGTTTTGAGGCCAATGACAAGCACCGATTCAGTTTGGGCTATGGCTTGCATTCCCAAAACAATCCAACGCCTATTTTGTTTTTGAATGAAGAGATCAATGGTACCCCAGTACAATCCAACAGGGATTTGGAATTTGTGAGAAGTGCACATTACGTCTTTGGATATGATGTAAAATTAGGGGATAAATGGCGCGCCAAACTGGAAGCTTATTATCAAGACATTGACAACGTTCCTGTGGACCGATTTGCCTCCAGCTACTCCACCCTGACCGAGGGGGCCGATTTTGGATTTAGTACAGATGCAATTGACCTGGTCAACAACGGAACTGCATTCAACCAGGGTGTTGAGCTGACTTTGGAAAAGTTCTTTAGTCAGGATTACTATGTGCTACTGACCTCCTCGTTCTACCAAAGTAAATACACCGGTAGTGATGGTATAGAACGTAACTCTCCTTTCAACAATGGGCAGGTTGTGAATTTGCTGGGGGGTAAGGAATGGGCTGTTGGTAAATCCAAAAAGAACAAATTCTTTGCAGATACCCGAATTACCTATTCAGGAGGAAGATATTATACCCCAATAGATCTGGAAGCCTCCAGGAATATGGGTTATGAGGTATTATTTGATGATTTGGCCTACAGTCAACAATACGACAGCTATTTTAGGTGGGATATAAAGCTGGGGCTTAAGATAAACAGCAAAAGTAAAAAGCAGTCGCACCAGTTTTATGTGGACATGCAGAACGTCACCAACAAAAACAACATCTTTTCCAGAAGATACAACAGACTAACCAACAATATTGATCGAGAGGACCAAATAGGTTTCTTCCCGGATTTTGGTTATCGTTTTCAGTTTTAGTGTTGAAAAACCCCATGGTAAACCATGGGGTTCTTTTATCATTCTTAGTTGGCTTCTGCCAACATTCCCTCGGAATAATAACAGAGCTTGTTCTCTTTCAAAATTGCCAAGCCCTCTTCCCTTGAATCCAACGGATTTATCTTGACCTGGGTGCCATCTGGCATGTACACAATGTAGAACCCTTCCTCAAACGAGGACAATTTAATCACCTCACCATTGGGTCTAATGGCATTCCAAGATTTTTCATCAGGTTTGTACACCAAATCAATTTTCTTGCCTTTTTTAGGCCCTTCCACAACCGTAACCTGAATCCTATTTTTGGTGGCTACCATTTTAAAGGTATTTCCATCGTGTTCCACCATTTGGGTCTCCGACTCTCCATCTTTCATAGCAATGGGATTGGATCCCGACCAGAACTCAATAACATTGAAAATAAGAGCGTCCCCCAAGAAAAACAACCCATACACAGGTACAATGTTCAACCCCCAGAAAATGAGGTTATCCAGAAACTTGCTATCGGTTAGGCCCTGGTTCCAATCTTTCAAATTATTGAAGGCCCTGAAAGAGCCCAAACAACTAGAAAACAAAATGGCACACGACAACATTAAACAACTAATGACTTTCTTCATGATAAAAAATTTTATAGTTAACGTTTCTAAATCTACAAAAGATTTGCTCCAAAAGGATTACAGTTTCCATTTAGCTTGAAGGAATTTCCTAGCTTTATGACATTGTTTAATTTGCCCTTTTGGCTACAGATAAAAAGTCGCACTTGTCTTTTTTAGATCCGGAATTTTCCAAAATAGCATCTTACATTTCACAAAGGGATGCCATAAATCCCAAAGTATCCAAAGTGGATGTTGCTTGGCATTTGGACCATATGCTAAAAACGGTTATTGTGATCTGCAAATCTTTGGAGGCTTCAAAGCCCGAGGAATACAAATCCAATTTTAATTTTACCAGGACAGTCATCTACGCTTGGGGCGATTTCCCTAGAGGGGTAGCCAAATCCCCTAGGGTGGTAAGACCTCCGGATGTTATTCTGACCGAGGATCTCCATCTTCAAATTGACGCTGCCAAAGCAGGCTTAATAACCATCCAGGGGTTGGATGAAAATGCCCATTTTGAGCATCCCTATTTCAGCGTTATCAATAAAAAACAAAGTATTCGGTTTCTAAAAATCCATACCCGACATCATTTAAAAATTGTCAGGGACATCGTTAAAAATTCAAAGAAAACAAGTTAAGCACATGAATGAACGTTGGTTCGAAATAACAAATGTCAACACGGTGGATTCCCCCTCCATTGCTTTATACAAACAACATTTACTGTTCAACATTGGTCATATGGTCTCTTTGGTAGATGGCCAAACGGACAGGCTTATGCCGCATATCAAAACGAATAAAATGCCGGAAGTGATGAAAATGCTGCTGGCATCCAACATATCCAATTTTAAGGCCTCCACCATTTCCGAAGCGGAAATTGCGGCTGAAGTCGGGGCGAAGTCCGTTTTGATCGCACATCAATTGGTGGGACCCAAAGTGAACCGTTTTTTGGACTTGAGTCTCCATTTCCCCAATGCGAGGTTCTCCACTATCCTGGACTCCATTGAAACTGCTAAAATCTTGAACGAGGAAGCCACCAAAAAAGGGATAAGCGCCCATGTATACATTGATGTAAACAACGGCATGAATCGTTCTGGAATAGAGGCTGGTCAAGATTTGTTGGAATTGGCTGCGTTTATTTCAGCTTGCGCTTCTCTTCATTTTATGGGCTTACATGTGTACGATGGGCATTTAAGAGATGTTGATTTTAATCGACGAAACCAAAAAATTGAAACAGGACTGGAAGAAGTTTCCCATTATTTTGAAACCATGAAGCAAGAAAATCCCAAGCTTAAAATGATTTGCGGAGGCACTCCCTCCTTCACCTCCCATCTTCTGGACAAAAGTAGAATTACCAGTCCGGGAACCTGTGTACTGTGGGATCTTGGCTATTCTGAAAAACTTCAAGAACAGGAGTTCAAATATGCTGCTCTTGTGGTTACCCGAATTATTTCCAAACCTACCGAGGGAATCATCACGGTGGATATGGGACATAAATCCGTAGCTCCTGAAAATCCCATTGACAAGCGTATAAAATTCCTTAATCTGTCTGATTATCAACTGCTTTCACAAAGTGAGGAGCATGGCGTGATCAAGGTTTCTGATTGGGATCAATTTCAAATAGGGGATGTGCTTTACGGGGTGCCCTACCACATTTGTCCAACCATCAACCTTCATGACGAGGTCTCGGTTATTGATGGTGGACAAAAAGTAGACTCTTGGGAAATTAGCGCTCGGAAGCGAAAGCTCCAGTTTTAATCTTTTTCAGAGATTTCCAAAAATCGGGATAAATCGTGATAGTAAAAGTTGCGTTCATCGTTCATGGACACAAATAATCCTTTGGGAAAGTTCTCGTTTAAAGGAACCGTAACCACATCGCAACCATCAGTTTCCAGGGTGGTCAAGTTGACTGCCTTTACAAACGAATTGTCTTTTCTGGAAAAAATATTGAACTCTCCTAACTGCTGGTTGGAGACGATCAGGTATCCCTGGCCATTCGGATATTTTGCTATCGCAATACCTTCAATATCCTCCAAGAAAAGTTGCCCGCCAAAACAGGATAATTCCTCATTTCCCTTGTTGGGTTCCGCATGGTACTTTCTGATACAAACCCCTTCGTCCGAATAATAAATGTATCCAAGCTCATCATCCACAGCTATGGCCTCAATCTCTTTTTGTCCACTGAACTTGCCAAACTTACGGGCCAAGCTTGCTTTAACACTGCCATTGGTAGCCTCCAATGCATATTGATAGAGGTATCCATCGCTTGGGCCTGTTTTTCTTCCCACCACGGCATACACAGTAGAATCCACTGGAGATTTATACAGGCTTATGCCCATGGGCAGTTTTTCATCAAAAGTGTTGGCATCCTCGAAAACGGGAAAACCTCCTCCATCCAATGGGGTCATATCAGGAACCGAGAACACCCTTATCTGCTGTTTTTCCCTTTCGGTAAAAGCCAAAATGTCAACCAAAGTGGAGTCGTTGAGTTTTAAACCATATTCCACGTCAACATTATTGGGCCTTTGAATATTCAAAATGGATTTATCCTTGATGATCTTCCCATCCAAATCAAAGGCATAAATACCTCCATTGGTTTCTTTGTCTGTTCCAAAAACAATGCTCTTGGAAGCATCTTGGGGATTTACCCAAATGGCCGGGTCATCCGTATCATTGATGGTGGTTTCTGTAATCACATCAGGTTTCAGAGGTGGTAGGGTGCTTTTGGTGGAACAGGCCACAAAAGTTAGGATGGAGAGAATTGAAAGAATATTGAACTTCATAGAAACAAATTAAGACAAAAGCCGCCCAAAGGGCGGCCTTAAAGACATTTACTTTGGTAGGTTATTTTTTGAACAAGTCATATTTCAATCCAAACGTCAATCGTTTTTCATAAAACTCCACCTGTTGCGTACGGTTTTCAACACCTTGATAATATCGCAATGGCTGATTGGTAAGATTGTTCAAATCTGCATACAGTCGCAGGTTTTTGTTAATGGTAAATGAAGCGTTCAAGTCCACAAAGAACTGTTTATCGTAGTATCTATCCTCAAATGAATTGCCTCCCAGTTCATCTATATAAGCATCCGAGAAGTTGGTGGACAAACGAATACTGAATTTTTTATCGGCATATCCCAAAGATCCGTTGAACATGTTGGGTGCCGTTCCTGGCAGGTCAATATCCTCACGAATCTCATCTCCATTTCGAATACCATCAGTTGAAGAGGTCAACAAGGTATAATTAAGATAGATGCTAAAGTTTTTGGCAAAACCTGGCAAGAAATCCAATTGTCTCTGGAAAGCGATTTCGGCCCCAAAGATGGAAGCACTATCCCCATTCAAAGGTTGAAAGAGATCAAATCCTGTGGCCGTATCCTCAGAAAGGGAGACATAGATAAAATCTTTGATGTCTTTGTAAAATATCCCTCCAGATATAATCCCCACTGACTCAAAGTAGTGTTCAGCCACCAAATCAAAGTTCATGGAGGTTGTGGGATCCAACTCGGCATTTCCGGTCTCTACTTCCTCATCCTCGTTGATCACATTACGGAAGGGTACCAAATCCACATAGTTGGGTCTTGCAATGGTATTGGTCCACGCAAAACGCAATACGGTGTTGTTGCCTGGATTGTATTTGAAGTGCACACCTGGCAAGAAGTTGGTATAGGAACTTTCATCCCTAATCTGGTTAAAGCTGTCAAAATCGCCCTCATCATCAAAAATAACCTCATTGCCCAAACTGTTGATTTTGGTGTTTTCCACACGAAGACCTGCTAACATGGACAACTTATCTGACAATTTTTGGTTGGTCATCACATAACCAGCGTAAACTTTTTCATCCACATCATAATTTCCGGCCAAAAACTCGTCCTGAACCGCAGTGGTGTCAAATAGTGTATTATCCGAAAAATTTAGGTCGCCCAAAAATTCCGGGGAAACGAAATTGCCAGCAGCATATTGGCTTCCTGCCAAGAAATCGGATTTGGAATAGTCCCTCGTTTCCACATCGGCCAAGCTTTCAAACCCACTGATGGGTTCAGCTTCTGTAAAATCATTGTCCCGTACCTTATTTTTGGACTTATATCTTCCGCCAAACTTCAGTGTTCCATCCCCAGCTCCAAAAATGTCCAAGGGCAATTCAAAGTTCAAGAATGCGTTAACATCTTCTTCTTCCGTAAACTGGTTTTCTTCGGTAAATTCTTTCAATTCAAAATTGGCCAAGGTAGCGTCCGCCGAGTTGGAGGGCCTAAAAGACGGATATCTAGGATTGTCCAAATCTGCGTTGATTCCAATGGCATCGCCAATTTCATATTCGGCATATCTTTCGTTGGGGCGTTCTTCGGATGCTTTGGCAAAAGATCCCATCCAATCCATTTTTAGACTACCGAACAAATGGTTACCTCCCACGCTATAGTTCTGCATACGCTGATCTTCCAAACGCGTGTTTTTGATTCTACCTCCAGGAATTCCCCCTTTGGTCTGTCTTCGGATTTCACCTTCATAACCCACAATGTTTTCGGTTCCATCCGCAAAAACCGGCTCAATGCTTCTAAAACGTAAGCGAAATCTATTTTCGCGATCATCCCTCCAATTGTACATGGTTTTGATGAAAACGGTGTTGTTGGCATCAAATGCATAATCCACATTGGCGGAAAAACTTCTGCGGATACGTTGCACCAAATAGGTTCTGATATCCGATTCCTCCACAAAAGGATTCACATCAATATCTTCCTCTGTCAGGGGGCTTTCGGCCTCATTGACCCATTCCGCCTCCACATTGTCGGAACCAAAATCAACATTGTTATAGGAGGCAGCGACCATCCAACCAAATTTTTTGTTTTTGGAACGGTCACCCAACAAAAAACTACCATTATATATAGGTTCATCATTGATCAGGCTAACCCCTGACCCTAAGGTTGCAGACAATCTGAAACTCTGCGGGGACGAACGGGTAATCAAATTGACCGATCCTCCAAGGGCATCACCATCCATATCAGGAGTCACGGCTTTATTCACCTCAATGGTTTGGATCATATCCGAAGGAATCAGATCCATCTGTACATTTCGGTTGTCACCTTCGGCAGATGGAATTCGGCTACCGTTTAATGTTACGGAATTTAACTGGGGAGCCAATCCGCGGACGATGACGTTTCTGGCCTCTCCTTGGTCCACCTGCATGGTGATTCCAGGAATTCGTTTGACTGCATCTCCAATGTTGGCATCCGGGAACTTTCCAATTTGATCTGTGGAGACCACATTGGTGATGTTCAAGTTGGTTTTTTGGGTATTTAATGCCTTGGCTTGGCCGCTTAATCCGTAGGCGGTCACTTGTACTTCCTGCAATTCAACATTGCTCGGGTTCATGATCAGGCTTACTACGGTAGTTTCACCAGCTACCACGTTCACTTCTTGTTGAATAGGGGCATAACCCAAATACGAAATTTGCAAGTTGTGGGTTCCCTCGGGCACATTTACCAAGGTAAATTTGCCATCAAAATCTGTAATGGCTCCCTTGCCCAAGTCTGAAATGAGTACATTGGCTCCAGGTACATAAATCCCATTATCATCGGAAATGTTTCCTTGGATATTTCCTGTTTGGGCATAAAAGGATAGGGGAATAAAAATCAGGGTAAAAATCTGTAAATACTTCTTCATTTTCTAAGTGGTTGATTCAGACCACAAAGAAATTGGATATAGCTGGAAAAGGCAGTTAGCTAATTTTTAAGAATACGTAATGTTTAGCGCTTGTAGGGAAGCATTTTAAATTGGCTTAACACTGGGCTAACAAAAAACCCCCACTAAAAAGTGAGGGTTTGTACATTTTATTACCTAAAGTGTTATGCTTCAAAAGGCTCTATGGAAACAAATGATTTTCCACCTGCTTTTTTCTGAAACTTAACAATACCATCTACTTTGGCATGTAGGGTATGGTCTTTACTGGCGTATACGTTTTCACCAGGATTGTGCTTGGTACCACGTTGTCTAACAATGATGTTACCGGCAACAGCGGCCTGTCCACCAAAAATCTTTACGCCAAGGCGTTTCGATTCTGATTCTCTACCGTTTTTTGAACTACCTACACCTTTCTTATGTGCCATGATATATAAATTTTAGTTCTTTATCTTATTTGTTAAGCGCTTCTATCAAATCCGCTTTTTTCATGGAAGAAATACCTGCAATTCCTTTTGCCTTGGCCATTTCTTTCAACTCTGCCACCGTTTTGGAGCTCAAATCCTCAGCTGGTTTTTTGGCAGTTTCCTTTTTTGGAGCGGCTTTCTTTGGAGCTTCTGCTTTTGCAGCCGCCTTTTTGGGCTCAGCGGCTGGCTTTTCAGCTTTTGCTTTAGCTGGGGCAGCTTTCTTGGCTCCCTTGGCCACAATACCTTCCACCACAATTTCGGTCAAGGACTGTCTGTGTCCATTTTTAACACGGTATCCTTTACGTCTTTTCTTTTTAAAGACTATTACCTTGTCTCCTTTTAGGTGCTTAACTACTTTGGCTTCAACAGCCGCACCTTCTATGACTGGGGCGCCAACAGTTACGTTACCTCCGTCATCCAAAAGAAGAACTTTATCAAAAGTCACTTTTTTACCTTCCTCGGTCTGCAAACGGTGAACGTACACTTTCTGGTCTTTTGCAACTTTAAATTGCTGCCCTGCCATCTCTACAATTGCGTACATAATGCGTTAATTAGATTATTTTACTTTCGCGTTGCTAAAATTAGCGGGTGCAAATATACTGCTAAATCCTTAATCTACAAGTAATCTTGGGGCAATTCCCCATTTATTTTTTAAGATTGTTGGAGGTTTTGAACAACTGCATAAACGATAAGGTAAGAACCAAGGTTGTTGCAAAGCCCATAATAGCCACAGTGAAGAACACTATTCCCTCAAAATTGCTGTAATCCTTGGACCAAACCTCCGAAAGATCACTTAGAAAAGTACTGCTCAATTCTGTGGAATAAAAAGCAAAGAAAATGGTAAACAGCAAGGTGGCGATAAAACCCGTTGTAACGCCCGCCGTAAATCCTTTACCATAGGTAAACGCCTTCCCTTCCCGCATTTTGGTGTATTTGATGGTCTCATAGATGCCGAATCCTGTAATAACCCCATTAAAAAGGCTAAAGAATACATTGGTATGCTTTCCCATGAGTGCCAAAATGAGAAAATACGCCATCAAACAGGCGCTGGTTACGATGCCAAACCGGATGGGGAGGGTGAGATTTTTCATTTTACCAAATTTTCGGGTGGATCCTTAATTTACTGAATGTTGACGACTTATCCCACAATTTCTTTTTAAAAGAGCCTTTGGGAGTCCCGATCTTCTGATAACTTTATTCTATATTTAACGTAACATCAATCATAAATTCCGCACTAATCATTTTTATATACCTAAACGTACTATTTGATATGAAACAACATATTGTATTGGCATTGTTCCTATTCACTGCAGGAAACTTAATGGTAGCCCAACAAGTTTCTTTTGAGGAATATGACCTGGACAATGGGCTACATGTAATCTTACATCAAGATAATTCAGCTCCCGTGGTAACTACCGCGGTAATGTACCATGTGGGTTCCAAGGATGAAGACCCAGAGAAAACCGGGTTTGCTCATTTCTTTGAGCACTTATTGTTTGAAGGAACCAAAAACATAGAAAGAGGGGAATGGGATAAAATCGTGGCATCCAATGGAGGTAGTGGCAATGCCAACACCTTTCTAGATCGAACCTATTATTACGAAACCTTTCCCTCCAACAGTTTGGAAACGGGGCTTTGGTTGGAATCCGAACGATTGATGCATCCCATTATAGGTCAGATTGGGGTGGACACCCAGAAAGAAGTGGTGCAGGAGGAACGGAGAACAAGGGTAGACAATTCGCCTTACGGGGCTTTCTTTGAAGTACTGCTTAAAAACCTGTACACCAAGCATCCATATCGCTGGGGAGTCATTGGCTCATTAGATCACATAGCCAGTGCAACGCTGGACGATTTCAAGCGATTTAACCAAACCTATTATGTGCCCAACAATGCGGTTTTGGTTGTAGCGGGTGATTTTGAAACCGCCAAAACAAAACAAATGATCTCGGATTATTTTGGCCCCATCCCAAGAGGAGCGGAAATTACAAGAAATACCGTCGTTGAAGACCCTATCGTAAATACCAAAAAGGCAAACTATTACGACCCCAACATTCAAATTCCAGCCATATTGTTGGCCTATAGGACGCCAGGCCAGGCGGAACGTGATGCCTATGTCATTGATATGATATCCACCTATCTCAGTGATGGGGAAAGTTCCAAGCTTTATAAGAAATTGGTGGATGAAAAGAAGATAGCGCTACAGGTTTTTTCTGTACCAATAGTTGCCGAAGATTATAGTTGCTATGTGGTAGGCGGATTGCCCGTTGGGGAGAATTCCATTCAGGACATTAAAAATGAGATTGATGCCGAAATTCTCAAAATCCAATCTGAGCTGATTTCCGAAAAAGATTATCAGAAACTCCAGAACAAGTTTGAGAACAATTTTGTCAATGCTAACAGCAGTATTTCAGGAATAGCCAATTCGTTGGCTGAAAACTATATGCTGCGGGACAACACCAACTTGATCAATACTGAAATTGAAATTTACCGCTCCATAACCAGGGAAGAAATTATGGAGGTTGCCAAAAAGTACCTCAAGGTGAACCAAAGAGTGGAGTTAGAGTATTTACCAGAACAAAAAGATGCCAATTAAAATGAAAAAGTATATTGTTTTTTCCGTACTGTCCCTTTGCATGGTGTTTTCCTATGCTCAAATAGATCGCAGCAACCCACCCAAACCTGGGCCTGCTCCAGAAATCAATCTCAAGGAACCTGCAAGGTTTGAATTGAACAATGGATTAAAAGTGATGGTTGTTGAAAACCATAAACTCCCAAGGGTATCCATGCACCTGACTATTGACAACCCACCTATTTTGCAAGGAAAAAAGGCCGGTGTTGCAGACCTCACTTCCAGTCTTTTGGGAAAAGGGTCCAAAACCATTTCCAAAGAGGATTTCTATGAGGAAGTCGACTTCTTGGGTGCGAGTATCGGTATCGGTGACCAAAGTGCCTCGGCGAGTTGCTTGTCAAAGTACTTTCCGAGAATATTGGAGCTTATGGCAGATGCTGCCCTGAATCCCAATTTTACCCAAAAGGAATTTGACAAGGAAAAAGATCGGATTCTAACAGGAATCAAATCAGAGGAAAAAGATGTATCTGCCGTCGCAACAAGGGTTCAATTGGCCCTAGCCTATGGTCAAAACCACCCATATGGGGAAATTACCACGGAAGCCACCGTGAACAGTGTAACCCTGGCGGATGTGGAACAGCATTATCGCTCTTATTTTGTGCCTGCAAACGCCTATTTGGTCATTTTGGGGGATGTGGATTTTGAAACGGCCAAGGAACTGGTGACCACCTATTTCACTCCTTGGTCCAAGGCCACCCCACCATCGTTTAGCTACGCAAAACCAACGGATGCCCAATACAATCAAATCAATTTTGTGGATATGCCAAATGCGGTCCAATCGGAAGTGGCTGTACAAAATATTACCGAGCTTCAGATGAAGGATGAGGACTATTTGGCCGCACTTCTCGCCAACAGAATTCTAGGCGGGGGCTCCCAAGCTAGGTTGTTCAAGAATCTAAGGGAAGATAAAGCTTATACTTACGGTTCATATTCAGGAATCAGGGCCAACAAATACAGTCCCATGCGTTTTAATGCCTATGCGCAAGTTCGGAACGCGGTTACAGATAGTTCCGTGGTACAAATACTAAAGGAAATAGACAGTATTGCCAAGCATCCCGTTTCTCAGGAGGAGTTAACCAATGCCAAGGCCAAGTACGCCGGTAGCTTCGTTATGGCATTGGAAAAACCTGAAACCGTGGCCAATTATGCCTTAAATATCCAGACGGAGGGTCTTCCTAGCGATTTTTATAAAACTTATTTAGAGCGAATCGATGCCATTACCGTAGAAGATGTGCAGAAGGCCGCCCAAAAATATTTCTCCACCAGCAACGCCCGAATTGTTGTTACCGGCAAAGGCAGTGAAGTCCTGGAAAATCTTGAAAAGGTATCTTTTAACGGTAAAAAAGTACCTGTACTGTATTATGATGCATACGCATCCAAAACAGAAAAGCCTGACTATTCCGCTCCCTTACCTGAAGGGGTAACCGTTACATCCATCCTGGAAAAATATATGGAGGCCATTGGAGGTAAATCCAAATTGGAGAACGTGGAATCCTATGCCTTGACTGCGGAAGCCGAAATGCAGGGAATGACCCTTGAACTTGAAATGAAGAAGACCAGCAGTTACCAATTTATGCAGGACATCAAGGTTATGGGTAACTCAGTTCAAAAGCAGGTGTTGGACGGTGACAAAGGATATGCCATGGCCCAAGGTCAACGAAAAGACCTAACGCCAGAGGAAATTGAACGAATCAAGGAAGAATCCGCGGCTTTTCCAGAACTCAATTATCTCGCAGCTGGTGATATTACCATAGAAGGGATCGAAGCTGTTGGGGACAAAAAGGCGTACAAACTAAAAATTACGAAAAACAAGCATTGCTACTATGACGTGGAGACTGGTCTCAAATTGCAAGAAGTAAGCATCGAGGATGTCCAAGGGCAGGCCATGACCAATACTTTGGCATTTGATGATTACCAAGAAGTATCTGGAATTAAGTTTCCCTTCAGTATGAGACAGACATTTGGGCCACAGAACTTTGAGTTCGTGGTCAAGGAAATCAAGGTCAACGAGGGTGTAAGTCCTTCCGACTTTGAATAAAATCCTTTTCAAATTTTAAAAGGGCGCTCCATTTTTGGAGCGTCTTTTTTTGAAATCAATTAATCGCTAATTTTGCATTTCTAAATCAGCCATCCTTTGAAACGGTTTGCCGCCCATTGGTTTGTACTTCTTTACTTTTTGGCCATGTTACGGCCGGTAATTCCGTTGGCAGAATATATTATTTACGAAGATTATATTGCTGAATTTCTCTGTATCAACAAGGAAAAAAAAGAACTCCAATGTGAGGGGAAATGTTATTTGATGCAACGGCTTTCGGAACAAAACGAGGAAAAGAAACAAAATCTTCCAAAGATTGCAATGGAGGAATACCCCATTGGGTTTGTGGAGCTCCTGGACTATTCCAAGGACAAAGTCGAAAATCCTCCTATTCAAAACGAGTTTGACTATCACAACCATTACACCTATTTGTACATTCCTTTCAATTTTCATCCGCCAAGTATGCTATCATAGCAACTAACGTATCGTACAAATTTTTTAGGCGAATCAATCTTCGCCAAAACTTCAATTTCAATAAGGATGAAAACATATTTTTCGGCCCTGTTTCTAGTGGCCACAATTGCATTTTATGCACAAGAAACCAATACCCAATCTTTAAAATGGTCGGCGGGAAGGCCTGACGGACACGCACCTATTTCCGTCATGGGAGATCATATGCATGGGAAGGGAGAATGGATGTTCTCCTACCGCTATATGCACATGAATATGGATGAATTAAGAGCTGGAACAGATGATGCAACCACAACAGATGCTCTTGCAGATTATATGGCAACTCCAACGACAATGCCCATGAACATGCACATGTTGGGCGCCATGTATGCTCCAAGTGATAAGGCAACCCTAATGGTCATGTTCAATTATCTAAGTATGGAAATGGATCACCTAACCCGAATGGGAGGAACGTTCACTACTGAAACAAGTGGATTGGGGGATATCAATGTATCGCTGATGTACCGTTTTTTTAATAAAAACAGACAAAGTCTGCATGGGCAACTGGGGATTTCCGTACCTACAGGAAGCGTTAAGGAAAGCGACGTAACCCCGGCATCAGCTCCTAACGAAACAGAACTTCCCTATCCCATGCAGATTGGAAGTGGAACGCTCGATCCATCTTTGGCCTTGACCTATCTTGGGCAAGGAGAAACAGTTTCTTGGGGAAGCCAACTTAAAGGTATTTTCCGTTTTGGGGAAAATGATAGGGAGTATCGGTATGGAAATAGATACAGTTGGAACAACTGGTTGGCCGTCAAAGCCGCTAACTGGATCAGCTTTTCTGCTAGATTGGAAGGGTTGATTATTGGAGAACTTGAAGGTTCCGATCCCAACCTCAACCCAATGCTGGTCATCACGGCAGACACCAACAACTCAGGCGGCACTTTCTTAAATGGCGGACTAGGGTTCAATATATATGCGCCCTCGGGAGCCTTGAAGAATTTAAGGCTTGGTTTTGAACTGGCCTCGCCTCTTCTCCAAGATTTGAATGGCATTCAACTAAAAAACAAGGAGACCTTGACCTTCGGGATTCAGTATTCCTTATAGTATATTACAGGGGCGCGTTGCGCCCCATTTTACTTTGCTCATGACCAAACGAAAAATCATACAGTACACTAGAAAATGGCATCGCTATTTAGGCGTTGTCTTGGGAATTCAATTTTTGCTTTGGACGCTTGGAGGCCTTTATTTTAGTTGGACGAATATCGAAGAAATTCGCGGGGAGCATCTAAAGGAAAAACTCCCTTTCCCCCAGTCGTCGATTGGTATGGTCTCTCCCAATGTATTTCTTGATTCCCATTTTAAAGGTACAGATTCTGTCATGTCGCTGGAATTGATCAATATTCTGGACGAGCCCATTTATAGGGTCATTTATACCTCACAAATGGAAAAGAAGGCCAGATTGTTCCACGCGTCCAGCGGAAAACCAAAAGCTTCATTATCTGAAAAAGAGGCTATTCTGGTGGCTATGGACGGTTTAAACAAACAAGCCGGGGTGACGGAAGTAGAATATCTTACAACTACGGGTAAGCATCATGAATATCGAGGCAGACCATTGCCAGCTTATGCCATTAGTTTTGCAGAACCCGTGAATACTACGGTATATGTTTCCAAAGAATACGGGGATATCCAAACCTTCCGAAGCAATGCTTGGAGAGCCTTTGATTTCTTTTGGATGTTACATACGATGGATTATGAAGGGCGGGATAATTTTAATAACTATCTGCTAAGAGCATTTGCACTTTTTGGATTGTTCACCATTCTTTCTGGGTTTAGTTTGTATATTTTTACATCAAGAATTTTTAGAAAAAAAAGACATAAATGAAAAAACATATTTTCTTGGCAACACTAGCATTGTTATTGATCGTTGCCTGCAAATCAGATAAAAAAAGTGAAGATGGAGTTACGCAAATGGACCAGGTTATGGCCATCCATGATGAGGTGATGCCCAAAATGAGCACCTTGGGCAAATTGGTCGGGGAGCTAAAATCCAAAGTGGACACCACAGAAACAGGCCAAGCCTATGAAGCCGCAATGCGAGATCTTCAAGCCTCCCACAACTCCATGATGGATTGGATGAAGGGATTTGGAGACCGTTTCAATTCTGATGAGATTCTGAACGGCAAGGAACTCACAGAGGAAAAACAAAAGTGGCTGGATGAGGAAGAGGTGAAGGTCAAAGCGCTAAAGGAGCAAATCAACACCAGTATCGCCAAGGCTGAAGAGCTTTTAAAGAAGGAATAGGGACTATTTCCAACGGAGCGTCTCCATAATTCTTCGGATATCCTGTTGCAGATATACCGCCGCAGGAAGAATGGAATCGTAGTTGGGTTTGGCGTAAAAATACAGAGAGCCCGTTACAAAGTGGTTGGTGCTGTCCGTCACATAAAACTGGGATTGGGAAGCGGCGTTCCCGCTTACCTCATAGAACATTCCGTAAACCTTATCTTCTGGGTTTATAAAAGGCTGTTCCACAATATTGTCCGCCTTTACCACATGCTCATAAGACAGCTTTTGCGCGTCCGTAAGCAAGGTCTTTAAGTTGTCCTGAACAGGTTTGTAAGTAATGTATACAGAGCCATTCATCATGGGGTAGTCCAAAACCAAGGAACAGTCTTTATTTTCCTTGATAACGGACAAGGTATTTTGGTCAAAAGTATAGTGGCAATCGTTGGATGATGGGCCATAGGATGCCTCAGGATATGCAAGGCGCAGCATGGCATTGGGTTTAGGCAAAACATCATCCTTGCAGCTTACCAATAATGAAAACAGAACCAAAAATACCAGCCAATTATGCTTCATGGGGGAGTGTAACTTTTATACGTTTCAATCTTTTCTTATCCAGGCTTTCCACCAAAAATTGGTAGTTTTTGAACCAAACTTTCTCTCCTCTTTTTGGGAAACTTCCCGACATCTCCAGCACAAAACCTGCAATGGTCTCAGATTCTCCTTTTTGGTTTTCAAAATCCTCTTCATCTTCAATCTTGACCACCCTATAAAAATCCTTTAGGGTTGTTTTTCCATCAAAGACATAATTGAAATCGTCCAGTTTGGAAAAAATAAGGTCCTCATCGTCAAATTCGTCACTGATATCTCCCACAATTTCCTCAATGATATCTTCCAAGGTCACAATTCCGGACGTTCCACCATATTCATCAACCACAACCGCCAAATGGTTCTTTTTATCCTGAAATTCCAGTAAAAGATCATCCAGTTTTTTGTTTTCTGGCACAAAATAAGGTTCGCGAATCAAGGACATCCAGTTAAAACTCTTCCTATCGATGTAGGGAAGAAGGTCCTTCACATACAAAACGCCCAATACGTTGTCCATATTTTCCGAAAATACCGGAATCCGTGAATACCCATTTTTCTTGATTTCTTCAAGCACTTCAGGGAATTTCATCTCCTCATTGAGGGCAAAAATGTCAATTCGGGGGCGCATTACCTGCTTGGTATCGGTGTTTCCAAAAGTCACAATGCCCTCCAAAATCTTTTGTTCCTCTTTGGTAGTATCCCCTTCCGAAGCCAGTTCCAGTGCTTGCGATAAATGGTCCACACTGAGGTTGGATTTTTCCCTTCCCAGTTTTTCCTGCAGGTAACCTGTTGCGGAACTCATTGGGGCGCTAAAAGGGGTAAATAGGGCGTTCAAAATGCGGATTGGAACCGACATGAACTGGGAAAATTGGACGCGATTGCGATTGGCATAGATTTTTGGGAGAATTTCCCCGAACATCAAGATTAGAAAAGTGGCCACGATCACTTCCAAAAGAAAGCGTACCGAAACCACCCCAAACAATACCTGGTCAACATTGGAAAATATGGTATTGCCAATGGAACTAAAAAGAAGAACAATCCCAATATTAATGGCATTGTTGGTGATGAGAATGGTGGCCAATAGCTTTTTGGGTCGATTCAATAAGCGAACAATCAGTTTGTCCCTGGAACTGTCCGATTCCCCCATTTCATTCAAATCTGTTTGTGAGAGTCCAAACAGGGCCACTTCTGCACCGGAAATAAGTGCGGAACATATTAGCAGGAACAACAGTACAATCACTTTCGCGGTGAACATACCATTAAAGATAGTCAAGAAAAACGCCAAACAATAGGGCTCGGGATCCAATTTCTACAGGTTTATGCTAAAAGTTAGAACGGCAGGTCGTCATCCTGATCCGTTTCCTCGGCTGGAGCAGGCTCCACCGATTTTATTGGCGCCGCTTGCGGTGCCGTCTGCGGATTTTGCTGGGCGTTCTCCATACCTGCCTGTACGGTAGGCAGGCTTTCCTTTTTGGTGGACAAAAAGGTAAAGTCCTGTACGTGCACCTCAGTAGTATATCGGGTATTCCCATCCTCTCCCTGCCATTGCCTGTTTTTCAATCTGCCTTCCACATAGACTTTGTCCCCCTTGCTCAAGTACTTTTCGCAAATTTCCGCCGCCTTGTTTCGTACTACAATGTTGTGCCAATCCGTATTGGTGACTTTTTCACCAGTAGTGCGGTTGGTGTAGGTTTCATTGGTGGCCAACGGGAAGCGTCCTACGCATCCCCCGCCTTCAAAATAATGGACTTTTACTTCGTCTCCCAAATGCCCAATCAGCATCACTTTATTCAATGTTCCGCTCATAACTCTTTAATTGATCAAAAGTACTAAATTTTAAATGTCTTTATAAAGTCTGCCAACAAAACCGGCACTGGATAATTATGGACTTTCTCCCATGAGATTCCCTCGGAATTCAGTTCGTCCGTCTCCAAAATCCAAAATCGCGTATGCAAATGCTGGTGTGATAATTTATGGACTATGGGTTCCTTATTGTACAAGGTAACTGTATTGGCAGCATCTTTCAATTTCCCATTCAGGATTTGGGTCAATTCATTGTGCTCAACCAGATCCTCGGTTTCCAATAATGGAAATTGATACAGGTTTTGCCAAATGCCTTTCCCCTGCCGTTGCTCCAAAATCGTTCTTTTATCCCCGTCCAAATAAACCAAATAATTAAAATAGCGTTGCCTTACTTTGGTTTTGTTTATTTTGATAGGCAGACGGAACACCTTGTTTTCTTTTAAAGCCACGCAACTTTCATTCAGCGGGCAACCCTCACAATAAGGATTCTTGGGAGCACATTGCATGGCTCCAAACTCCATGATGCCCTGATTGTAATCCCGAATGTTGTTGACATCCATGACTTCCCGGGCCAAATCTTTAAAGTATTTGACTCCCTGGGTGCTGTTGATGGCCAGATCCACTCCAAAATAGCGGGACAAAACCCGATACACATTGCCATCCACCACGGGTTCGGGAATATCAAAACAAATGGAAGCTATGGCACTAGCGGTATAATCCCCAACTCCTTTTAGGGCTTTTAATCCTTTATAAGTATCTGGAAAATTACCTTTATGGTCATCCACAACCATCTTTGCCGTGGCATGAAGATTTCGAGCTCTGGAATAGTAACCCAATCCTTGCCATAACTTTAACACTTTTTCCTCAGAAGCGTTGGCGAGGTCCTGAACAGTAGGAAAATTTTCCAAAAATTTATGATAGTAAGGCATGCCCTGAGCCACCCTGGTCTGTTGCAGCATAATTTCCGAAAGCCAGATTTTATAGGGGTCTGTGGTAGATCTCCACGGTAGATCACGCTTATGAACCTGATACCAATCCAAAATTTTTCGGGAAAAAGACATGCAAGGAAATAATAAGGGTTAAAAGTAGCAGTTTATATACTTAAAATTAAAGGGTTTAAACGAAAGATTAATTTTAATTTTTATATTTGCAAGCCTAAAAAATTAGAAAACAGTAATACGAAATGACGAAAGCAGATATTGTAACTAGAATCTCAGAAAAACTAGGTATAGAAAAAGGAGACGTACAAGCAACAGTGGAATCTTTTATGGAGGAGGTAAAATCGTCCTTGGAGAATGGAGATAATGTTTATTTAAGAGGTTTTGGAAGCTTTATCATCAAGACCAGAGCGGAAAAAACAGGTAGAAACATTTCAAAGAACACTACCATCAAAATTCCTGCCCACAATATTCCTGCCTTCAAACCTGCAAAGGTTTTTGTGGAAGGCGTAAAGAGCAACGTTCAAGTAAAATAAGATAACTAACACAAAAGGAAGAACCATATGCCAAGTGGTAAAAAAAGAAAAAGACATAAGGTAGCTACCCATAAGCGCAAGAAGCGTAGAAGAGCTAACCGACACAAGAAAAAGTAGTTGTTGCAACTACTTTTTCATTTTACACCCATACGTTCTTTGACATAGAGATTCAGAAAAAGAATTTCAATCGGTACAAACCGATTCTACATATTGTTTAATCATCCGCCACGGCGGATAAAAATCGATTCAGGTGAATAGAGAATTAATCGTTAGATCTAGTCCTGATGCAGTCGATTTTGCCTTGTTAAAGGATGGAAAACTTATTGAATTACATAAGGATGAGGATGACAACAACTTTTCTGTTGGTGACATTTTCCTGGCTAAAATCAGAAAGCCGGTCACTGGCTTAAATGCGGCCTTTGTAAACGTGGGTTATGAAAAAGATGCGTTCCTGCACTATCATGACCTTGGACCGCAACTGTCCTCCATGCTTAAGTTCATTAAGAAGATTAGAACGGGAAAGCTAAAAGACTATTCCCTCAAAGATTTTCCATTTGAAAAAGATATAGACAAAAATGGCAGTATTAACGATGTTATTAAGGCCAATCAGTCATTATTGGTACAAATTGTAAAAGAACCCATATCCACCAAAGGACCTCGAATCAGCTCCGAGCTTTCACTAGCCGGGCGCTATTTGGTCATGGTGCCATTTTCCGACCGGGTTTCCGTGTCACAAAAAATTGGGACCAAGGAAGAAAAGGATAGGCTTATACGACTTGTAAAGAGTATTAAGCCCAAAGGATTTGGAGTTATTATTCGTACCGTTGCAGAAGGCAAGAAAGTTGCAGAACTAGACAAAGATCTTCAGAATCTGTTGTCCAAATGGACAAACATGTGCAAGAGATTGCAGCGAGCACCGCATCCATCAAAAGTATTGATAGAGCTCAATAGAGCCTCATCCATTCTCAGGGATGTATTCAATGATTCCTTTACGGGAATCCATGTTGATGATGAGACGCTCCATAATCAAATCAAGGATTATTTGCACGAAATCGCACCTCAAAAAGAATCCATTGTAAAGTATTATTCCGGTTCGGCCCCAATTTTTGAAAAATTTGGGATAGAACGACAGATCAAGACTTCTTTTGGTCGTACCGCCTCCATGAGTAGGGGTGCCTATCTTGTTATAGAACATACCGAAGCGCTTCATGTAATTGATGTGAACAGTGGTAACCGTTCCAACAAGGCCAAGAACCAAGAAGACACTGCCCTAGAGGTAAACCTATTGGCCGCCACGGAAATTGCGCGGCAATTACGTCTTAGGGACATGGGCGGAATAATCGTAGTGGATTTTATTGATATGACCAAGGGTGATCACAGAAGAAAACTGTTTGATCATCTAAGGGAGGAAATGAAGGATGACCGTGCCAAGCACAAAATTCTACCTCCAAGTAAATTTGGTCTGGTCCAAATTACCCGACAAAGGGTACGACCAGAGGTCAACATCAAAACCAGCGAGGAAAACCCCAATGGATCTGGCACCGAGGTAGAAGCTCCCATTGTTTTGATCGACAAAATTAATGTTGATCTGGAGCGGATCATGAAAGGCAAGTACAAGGATAATGGTATTATCCTGAACACCCATCCTTTTATTGCTGCCTACCTTAACCAAGGATTCCCATCACAACGTTTCAAATGGTTTTTGGAACACAAAAAATGGGTTAAGATCCAACCAAGGGATGCGTACACATACCTTGAGTATCGTTTTAAAGATAAAGACGGTAAAACAATTAGATAATAAAAAGCGACTTCAGCAATGGAGTCGCTTTTTTTGTTTTATGACCCTTTTATTTCAACACAATATCATCGCACTGAAATAGGTAGCCCTAGTTAAAAAAGTCCTTCATTTCAAAGTAAAACGAGCTAAACTCCTCGTTAGACCTGAACTTGGCCTCAAATATTGGACTTAACAGCAAGGGGTCATTATTTTCCTTGATAATTTCATTTAGATATTGCTCATAGTCCAAAATTCCATCATAGCGTTCTACTCTCCCCCATTTGATTTTCGGTGTATTTGTTTCATAGAACTTTCCAAAACTCCAATTCTTCATAGAATCAGGAAACTCAGGTAAAGTCAATGATTCCTTGGTAGCACTATTAAAGCAAATATCCCAGTTATATAAGACCTTCTTCCCTTCCACAATTGGTAGTTCATCAGTCACATTACCAGAGGAAACTGAAAATTTTCCAACATAATGGTCATTACCAACCGCATTAAATGTTATCTCCTTTCCCGTAATCTCAAAATTCAATTGCCAATCTGGAATAGGATAGTTGGTCAATGGGGTTCCTCTCCTCACGGTAAGGTAATCTTCCAAGAATAAGAAATGAGCATAGCTGTGGAACGAGGTATTTAACACATAGTCTTCTGTGGGGCGAATAAACATATCGGGAGCTTGCAAGGTATGAAATCCACTCAACCAAAGATTGTGGGCAGTGCCATTGCTAAAATCTTCATCACTGCGATATCCGTAGATTCCGAGTCTTCTATCATGACCGTTTTCAAAGCCATCAACATATGTGACGTCCACTTCTCCTTCGACCAGATTATCGCTAATAAAATCAGCTACATCCAAAATGATCCCATTGTTTAGATCTTCATCCGTGATCCACTTATATTTTTGCTCAGATCCATCTCTATGTGATGATCTAATATAGTATTCTTCCGTGGCCGGTATCCCATTAAAGTTTTGCCATTTGATAAATGAAAAATCAAAATCCACATGGTCATATCCGTATGCATAATCTGGACTGTTCCTCCCAATAATCAATATATCTTCCGTGAATCCGGTAGTCGGTAAATTCCACCGCTGCCCATCATCACGTCTTCTAGGGGACTTTGGAGTAAATTTATCCAAGGATGAAATACTTAGATCATCTATCGTTTTTAGAGAAACTATTTCTATATCATTATTGACAAACCTTGACGCGATATTTAAATAGTAAGGAGTGTCCCCGATAACATTTTTGTCCGTAGTCAACGTAATAGCTGCGGGTAAAGTTTCAATTAGTTCACTGGCCAATAAGGATCCATCAGCTGCAGAAGCAAAAAGGAAAAAATCCTGATATCCCGTGCCAAAGAAGTTATTGTCCAAAATTACATCGAGAAGTTTTCTATGTATGGTAATGGGATATTCTTGGGTAATTGTACTTCCTCCGGGTTGAATCACCTCAATTTTCACCACAGCCTCTCCAGGCTCATACAGTTCAGGATTAAAACTAAAATTGAAGCTGGTCGCATTTGTCCTGCTTGATATAAGCTCTTCATCCAAATAAATATTAATGGAATCCACCACTGCATCCGAATTGTCAACTGCAATACTTAGGTTAATGGGCTCATACAATGTTGGATTGTTTAGCAAGCTAGTGCTGCTTACATTTTCCACCATAACTTGGTTTTCAATTCCATCTTCCTCACAAGAATTAAGGACAAACAAAATCAATATCAACAAAATTGCTTTTTTCATATCGAGGTTTTCCGTTGCTAAAGCTACTTTACTTATCTCCACTAAGAACTTTAAGAGTCATGCTTCATTTTCAAATTTTCTTGGGTCCAAGGGAGGTTTGGTAATTACATAAAAAACCATCAATTTAAAAAACTTGCTCGTTAAAAGCACCAAAATATAGATTGAAAAAAAGAGTTACAATAAATTCTGTAAACCATTTAGTCGCAATATGGTATTTTTGAAATATAACCTGCACTCTATGAAAACTGTAGCCTTCCTCCTTGGAACATTCCTTTTTTTAGGCTGTTCCAACACGACACAAAATTCACTTTCGGATATTTTAGCGGAGTCTCCCTCAATTAAAGGGAATAAGGAATATTTGGAATCTCCATTTGTAACCGCAGGCAACAGGGTCTATATGGTGGGCCATCAAGATGGAAGCTTCCCTGATTTAGGTTGGCATATCAAAGGTGAAATGGGAGGAATTTGGAACCATCCCATCAAACTAATGGATGGCTTTGACGGAAAGCTAATCTTAGAAAATGACACCTTAGTCCTTAATCAAGCATCAGAATTTGTCAACTACCCATTTGCCAATCTGCACGTTTTTGAATGGCCATCAAAAGGCATCGAGGTAGAAAGATGGCAATTTGTCCCGGACAATATGCAGGGACTGGTCATCCAATACGTCTTTAGAAATAACACGGAAAGCAAACAGAAATCGTCCTTTCAATTCATTGGACATACAGACTTAAGACCTACCTGGTTGGGGGAAAAAACCCAAATGATCGATGCCAAGGACTCCTCCAGTTTTGAATCCGGACAATGGGTTGTGCAGGATGATGACAATCCTTGGTTTAATATTTTTGGATCTGACCAAATCCCAACAGCCCACGAATCCCTGGGTGGAAAAGGAAATGGAAGTTCAAACGCATTAACCTATTCTGTAGAATTGGATGGTAATTCTTCCACGGCTATAAATTTTGTTGTTTCTGGGTCTTATATTTCAAAAGAAGATGCCCAAAACACTTTTACGGCTATACAGAAGGATTTCATTGCTATGGCTTTGGCAAAAAAAGAACGCTACCGGCAACTGGCCTCACAAACCAAGCTTACTATCCCTGATAAACAGTTGGAGCAAACTTTTGAATGGCTCAAATACAACTGTGATTGGTTGGTAAGAACTGTTCCCGAAATAGGGACAGGAATCGGGGCGGGGATTCCCGATTATCCGTGGTGGTTTGGGGTGGATAGTGAATATGCCTTAAAAGGATACATGGCCATATGTCAGGATAAGATAGTGGAAGAAACCATCAAATTGTTGGATAGCGTTTCCATGGCTGTTAACGGAAATGGAAAGATTCTTCACGAAATGTCCACCAACGGTTTTGTCTTTAATCCAGGAAACATCAATGAGACACCTCAGTTTGCATCCTTAATTTGGGAAATTTACACCTGGAACGGGGACAAGAAATTTCTGGAGAAGTACTTTCCCACCATACAAAAAGGACTTGGCTGGCTGCTTGAAGAAAACGATGGGAACAAAAATCTTTTCCCTGACGGCTTCGGAATGATGGAAATTCATGGTTTGAACAGCGAAATGATCGATGTAGCTGCTTACACCCAAAGAGCTTTTGATGATGCCGCTAAAATTGCTTCTGAACTGGGCCAAGAAGATGTGGTCAATGAATACACGGAATTGGCCCTTCAACTCAAAGAAAAAATCAATGAAGATTTTTGGTCTGAAGATTTTGGATCGTATGCCGATTTTTTGGGAACCGATGAACAAGCCATTCATCTCATCGAAGATGCCATTATCCGTGCCGACACTCTGAACAAACCCTGGGCCATTGAGGAGCTCGAAGCCACTAAGGAACAAATTCTTAAAAACCCATCCACCGACCTAAGGCCTTTTGTACTCCATCATAACTGGGTGGTTAACACCCCCATGGAAATGGGCATAGCCGATTCGGCCAAAGCCATTACCGCCTTGGATACGGCAAAAAAGTTTACCAATCCCTTTGGGGTATTTGTTACTGGGATAGATCGTGACGATTCAGCAGGCAAGGATTTTGGATCGTTTCAAGGCAGCAAGGTGTTTTCCTATACAGGAGCGGTGATGACCTTGCCCACTGGAGTGCAGGCCATTGCCGAGAACAACTATGGAAGACCCGATGAGGCCTTGGACTATCTGGAACGAATGACCAGAACCTTCAGTTACGCCCTCCCTGGAAGCATCTACGAAGTTTCCCCAGACTATGGGATGATGACCCAGGCCTGGAACATCTATTCTTATGCCATTCCCATTGTGCAGCAATTCTTCGGGATTCGGCCAATGGCCAATCAACAAAGAGTCGTCATAAGACCTCAAATGCCCACCGCCTGGAAAGAAGGGGCCTCTTTGGAAAATGTAAAGATTGCCGACAACGCAATTTCCATTCACTATACGAGCGATACCATAGAAGTGCAACAAACCAATCCGGAATGGGAAATCCAATTGGAGTTGGATAAAGGGAGCTACCTTATAACTGAAGGGGAAGCCTCCACTACAGAAAGCAATCAGTATTCGGTGTTTACCGCAAGCGGAAACAAATTGGTTGTAACCAGAGAATAGGATATATGCCCTTCCCAAATCCATCCCATAAGCACATTTCCGTGCAGGAAGCATTACGAAAAATGGAACATTACTGTGCCTATCAAGATCGTTGTCATAAGGAAGTGGTTGACAAGCTCAAAGGCATGCGTATGATTCCTCAGGCCATTGACACCATTATGGCCCACTTGATCCAGGAAAACTATTTAAATGAAGAACGCTTTGCCAGGAGTTTTGCACGTGGGAAATTCAACATCAAAAAGTGGGGTAAAAATAGGATTGTCAACGAGCTAAAAATGCGACAGATTTCAAGGTTCAATATCAAAAGTGCATTAAAAGAAATCGATGAGGAAGATTATAGGGTTGCACTGGATGAGCTTGCCAAAAAAAGATGGGAGCAGCTACAGGAACCCAATATTCAAAAGAAAAAGAAAAAAACGGCAGACTACTTATTGTATCGCGGGTGGGAAAGCCATCTGGTGTATGAAAAGCTGATGGAGCTTGTGCATCGGGATAATCCTAAAATAGGATAAATTCTTACTTCGGAAACACTACACTATGGGTTCTGGCAATGGCTCTCTCATTTTTCCAATCAATCCATTTTTGACCTTTTAGCCTCCGCATCAAATTGTCAAAATGCCTCATGAACATAATGTTATAAACCGCCTTTCCGAAGTTTCTGGGCCTGCGGGCAATGGCACGAAGACTCATGGAAAATCCAGGAGAAATGTATTTCATGTGGTGCCAATACCCTTCGGGTATATATAGCACATTGCCATGCTCCAAATGGGCAATATGACCTTTGGCATGCTTTAATGCCGGCCACTTTTCCAAATCAGGGTTTGCAAAATCGATATCCTCCCGGGTAATTAAAGAATGTGGAATCTTATATAAAAATTTGGTCTCGGATTGCGGAAAAAGAATGCACTGTTTTTTTCCTTCAAAATGAAAATGGAAGATATTGGCCAAATCAATATCGTAGTGCATGAAGGTGTGGGAATTGCTTCCGCCAAAAAAGAGCATTGGGAGACCCTTCATCAGGCGTAATCCAAAATCGGGATATTTAAAATCCTTTTGAAGTTCGGGTACTTCCTTCAGGACATTCCATAAAAAAATCCGATACTTGGTGGGCTCTCTTTTTAGCAGGTCAATATAGTCCCGCATCTTCATGCGGGCATGGGGCTCGTTGAACCCTTCATCATGCTTAACAGGTCTATCGTCATAGAGCGGAACCGTTTTCTCTCCGGCAATTTCCTTGATATAGTCCAAGTTCCATTTGGAATGCGCTGGCCAATCCTCAATGAATTGTTCGATAACCACCGGCTTTTGCGGTCGGAAGTATTTGCGAAGAAATTCCTTTTTGGTCAGGGTCTTTTCGCGAGGAATTTGGTCAAGGTTAAGCTCCAAAATTTCAATGATTTTGAAACAGCTAAATTAATAAAAGGTTTTTAAACGGGTATTTGTAGTCCTATTCCTTGGTAATTAGCTTCCCTTTCTCTTTTGCAACTTCGTTGCGCTCAATGGTATGTCCTGGGCGAGTCCACTTGGGTTTTTCACCTTTGGACTCAAACTGGGAATCCTCGGCTTCCACGGTTTTGGGTTGGGAAATTTTGGTAAAGGGTTTCTGCGGATTCAAACCCAAAAGCTTGAACATTTCCATATCCTCGTTCACGTCGGGATTAGGTGTGGTAAGCAATTTATCTCCTGCAAAAATAGAGTTGGCTCCTGCAAAAAAGCACATGGCCTGTCCTTCCCTAGTCATATCGGTTCGCCCTGCGGACAAACGAACTTGAGTCTCGGGCATTACAATTCGGGTGGTAGCTACCATGCGAATCATTTCCCAAATGGAAATAGGCTCAATATCTTCCATTGGCGTTCCTTCCACTGCAACCAAGGCATTGATTGGAACAGATTCCGGTTGCGGATTCAATGAAGCCAAAGCCACAAGCATCCCGGCCCGATCTTCCAAGGCTTCGCCCATGCCAATAATTCCACCGCTACAGACTGTTACATTGCTTTTGCGCACGTTGTCTATGGTATCCAAACGGTCTTGGAAAGCCCTAGTGGAAATTACATCCTTATAGTAGTCCTCTGAAGTATCCAGATTGTGGTTGTAGGCATACAGTCCAGCCTCGGCCAATCTTTTGGCCTGATTTTCCGTCAACATACCCAAAGTACAGCACACTTCCATATCCAGTTTGTTGATGGTTCGCACCATTTCCAAAACCTGGTCAAACTCGGGGCCATCCTTTACGTTTCTCCAAGCCGCACCCATGCAAACCCTGGAGCTTCCAGCTTGCTTGGCACGAAGTGCCTGGGCCTTTACTTGTTGCACACTCATCAAATCGTTCCCTTCAATATCGGTATGATATCTGGCGGCCTGTGGGCAATACCCGCAATCCTCAGGACATCCACCCGTCTTGATTGATAATAGGGTAGAAACCTGTACGGTATTTGGATCATGATGTTGTCTGTGGATGGTAGCTGCGTCGTACAACAATTCCATAAGGGGTTTGTTGTACACGTTAAGAATCTCTTCCTTGGTCCAGTCGTGTCTTGGTGCAATCATGGGTTGAGTATAATTCAGGGTCAAAAATAGCCCTTATTCCTTTAAACGTACAATGATATGGCGTTAAAAACAAAAAGGCCATGACAAAAGTCATGACCTCATTCTTCAAAAAATCAAGTTGTTATTCTGATTTTTTATTATCCTTGGGCTTATTGCCGGCAGCTTTGTCTGCGTTGGTTTCAGGAATCTCTTTTCCTTTCAAATATTCAGGCAATTGCATCCCTGCCATGTTGAACATTTCCTGTAAGGGCGGAACCGATTTGTACATTCCCGAAATAAAGTTGGCCGTGGAATTCTTACCGTCTTCGGTCTTGCCTCCAGAATCCCAAACCGTAACCTTATCAATTTTGATGTTTTTGATGGCTTCGGCTTGTTTCTCCACCAGTTCAGGTAGCTTATCGGCAATCAAAAGCAGCACAGCGTCTTTAGGGTTATTACCAGCAGCTTTAACAATTTGGTCCAGCCCTTCGGCTTGCTTGGTCAATACTTCAAAAATTCCTTTTGCTTCCGCTTCTGCTTTAAAGAGAATTGCATCCGCCTCACCTTTGGCTTTTCTTCGAATCATTTCCGCCTCAGCTTCCGCATCAATCTCAACTTTACGCTTATCTATTTCTGCAGGAACCACAATATCGGCTACCTGGGAACTACGCTCCCTTTCTGCCCGCGCCATTTCAGCATCTTTTTCAGCAGCATAGGATTCTTCCAAAGCTTTGGCCGCCTGCACTTTTTCTGCTGCGATAGCAGTACGTTCAGCTTCAGCCTCTCTTTGTCTACGCAAAGAATCCGAGTTGGCCACGTCAATCTTAGCTACGTTTTCTCCTTCCACAGCTTTTGCATTGGCCGCGGCAACTTGGGTTCGTTCGTCCTGCAGGGCATTGGCCTCTCCAATGGAACCATCCCTATTCTTTTCAGCAACGGACTTTCTTGCGGCATTGATGGCATGTGCTGCAGCCTCTTTTCCAAGGGCTTCAATATAGCCAGATTCGTCTACGATATCAGTGATGTTTACATTAATCAATTTCAGACCAACTTTCTTCAACTCAGACTCCACACTTTGAGAAATATTGGACAAGAACTTATCCCTATCCGAGTTGATTTCCTCAATATCCATGGAAGCCACAACCAGACGGAGTTGACCAAAAATGATTTCCTTGGCCAAATCCTGGACTTCCTGCATGCCCAAGCCCAAAAGTCGTTCAGCAGCATTCTGCATAATTCCAGGCTCGGTAGATATACCAATAGTAAATCTGGAAGGCACGTTAACCCTAATATTTTGTCTACTCAGGGCGTTGGTAAGGTCAACTTCAATTGAAATTGGGGTCAGATCCAAAAATTCGTAGTCCTGAATCACGGGCCAGATAAAGGCTGCGCCACCATGGATACATTTGGCTGAATTGCCAGATCCAACCTTTCCATAGACCACCAAAATTCGGTCAGAAGGACACCTTTTGTACCTCCGGATAAAAGAAATGATAATAATAAAGGCGAATAAAATGGCAAAGCCAATGCCTAAGAGCGAAGCTCCTCCGCCCAGCTGTAAGGGTAATAATAGCATATGGTTATTTATTTAGGAGTTTAACAATCAATATTCCGTTATCGGTAACTTCTTTTACTTGGACCACATTACCTTGGGTCAGGTCCATGTCCTCATCTGTCAAGGCTTGTAATTCGCGCAAGGTTCCCTGCACATTTATGCTCACTTTGCCAATACTTGAGCGATTGGCACCTATGGTCAAGTAAACTTCCCCAATTTGATTTAGAGCATTTTTCAATTTTAAGGTTCCACTGCTCTGCATCTTGCTGAGGTAATAAAACAGGGAAGCCATGAGCAACATCATAAGCAAACCACAAACCACGGAAATAATAATGGTTGTGCCTGTTGAAAGTCCATTTTCAATGCAAGAGATTCCAGACCAACCAAAAATGGTAAAAAAGCCCACAAGATTTTTAAAGGAAAGGAATTGAAACCCGATACCACCATCACCATCAATATCTGCATCTATATCACCACTAACATCATCAATATCCCCACCTACAAAGGTCAAAATCATTAAGATGAGCAGTACTACCGAACCTGCAAGTGCAGTTATCCAATAGACTTTTTCAAAAAGGGTGAGCGCGGTAAACCATTCTTCCATAATCAATAGTTTTAGGTTGTTATTTTGATTAAAAAGATAAGACTTTTGTGTAATAAAAAACGTCTTATTTGGAAAGTAAAATAGACACGGCATTCCCTCCAAAGCCTACGGCATTTACCATCACATTTTTGATGGCTTTCGACCTCGGTTCTTGACTAAAAAAAGGAGTGGTAATGTAGGTTTGGTGCTGTAACATGAGCAGGGCCAACTCAACGCTTAAAAGTCCTGATGCACCAAAGGTGTGACCTACTTTCCATTTATTGGTTGCCAAAAATGGAATTTTGTTACAAAAAACTTTTTCTATGGCCTTATATTCTGACAAATCTCCCTTTACGGTACCGGGTGCATGCATCACAATGGCATCCACTTCGGATGAATCTAGATTGCCCAAGGCCATTTTCATGGAATCCTGAAAACACTGGGCATCAGTGGAAATGGAAACGTTATGCTCTAAGGGTTCGGTGGCATACCCGATCCCAATAATGTAGCCCATGGCATTTGCTTGTTTTCCTCTTTCCAAACAAGCCATGGCCGCGCCTTCTCCCAAGACCATGGAATTATGTTTCTTCTCCAAATCCATGGCACAAGAAGGGTATTGTATTTTTCGGGCTCCTCTCGACTGCGCTCGAGGTGACATTTTTGAATATATTTTTAAGGCCTGCATCTGGGCAATGGTAAAAGGGGTCAGTGGTGCCTCGCTGCCACCCACCAAGAATTTGTCGGTCAAGCCACTCTGTAGCCAAGCCACCGCATTTAAAACTGCATGTAAGGCCGTTGAGCAGGTTATGGAATGGGATATAGCCGGTCCTTTTGATTTTAAGTCATGGGCTACCCAGGACGAAATATTTCCCAAAGTAGTGGTCGGGGAAGACAAGGTGGAGGATTTCCCGTCTTTCAAGTATGCCTCATGGTACTTTTCAAACAAGCCGGTCGCACCTCGAGATGACCCAATGTTCACCCCAAAATTGGCAGTAGCATCCCAACCTGATTGTTCAATGACCCTTCTGGCCGCCAAAAGTGCAAAAAGCACAGAATCGTCCAGCTGTTCGTATTTGGAATCGGATTGCTTAAGGGCGGAAACCTCAGCTTTCAAAGATTCGGGAAGATAAGAGGCCCAAACTTCTTGGTCACCAATATAAGCGTGGGTTAGCTTATGATTCCCTTTTTGATAAGAATTCCAGACTTCTGGCATGGAGCTCCCCAATGCAGAAATGGAAGATAGGGCGGTTATGGAAATGGGTTGTTCCAACATTTTTGATTGACTATACAATTTCCAAAGCTGATTTTATCGTATGGTAAATCTTGTTCATTTGAATCTCTGATATTACATAAGGCGCGAGGATGTATATCGTATTCCCCAAAGGCCTAAGAAAAACACCTTCATCCATAAAATGTTTGAACAATTTGTCTCTTAGATTGCCATAGCGCTCCATCTGAATATCCAAATCCAACGCATAAATTACTCCAAGCTGTCTGGTTTGGGCGACCTTTGGATGGTCTTTAATCTCCGCATCAAATGCTTTATGCCACTGGATAATGTTTTGGATGTTTTCCTGAATTTCCTCGGTTTGCAATAGCTCAACAGCCGCCAGGGCAGCAGTACAGGCCAATGGGTTTGCCGTATACGTATGACCATGGAAGAGGCCCTTGGTTATATCATCACTATAAAAAGCTTGATACACTTCTTGGGTACAGGTAGTCAATCCCATGGGAACAAGCCCCGCGGTCAACGCTTTGGACAAGCAGATGATATCCGGTTTGGTTTCCAAATAGTCCGAAGCAAAGTGTTTCCCCGTTTTACCAAATCCAGTCATAACCTCATCCGCAACAGTGAGCACCCCATGATTCTTTAAAAGTGCCAATACTCGGTCAAGTCCGTCAGCATCGTGGATTTTCATTGCTGCGGCACCTTGAACCAGGGGCTCATAAATAAATCCAGCAATAGTGTTGTTTTTCAGTTTGCTTTCCAACTCTGCCAATAAAGGTTCGATGTTGTCTTGCGTTGGAACGGGAATGCGATCCACTTCTATAAAGAAATCCTCAAATGGTCCATTGTACACAGATAAGCCTGAAACGGACATCGCCCCAAACGTATCCCCATGGAACCCTTCCTCAAAGGCCAACAGGACATTGCGTTTTTCGCCTCGGTTAAAGTGGTATTGCAATGCCATTTTAATCCCAATTTCCGTAGCCGTGGATCCATTATCCGAGAAAAAGAGTTTTTCTTGGTTGGCAGGCAATATTTTGATCAGTTCTTCTGAAAGTTTCACCGCTGGTTCATGGGTAAACCCACTAAAAACCACTTGATCCAACTGCTGCATCTGGTTCCCCACCTTTTCCAGAATATAGGGATGACAGTGGCCATACATACAAGTATACCAGGAGGAAATGCCGTCTATATATTCCTTTCCTTCCTCATCAAAAAGTAACACGCCTTTGGCTTTGGAAATGGCCAACATTTCCGAATGGGTCTTATGCTGTGTAAGTGGGTGCCAAAGATGCTTTTTGTCCCGATCCGATAACTTTTCCAATGTTGTGGGATTAGTCAAACGATTCAATTTATATATCTTGCAAAGATGGTAATTAAAACCTAAAAAACACCAACCACACCGTGCTTAAGAAAGCTATTGGATTTCTTGATTCCCTAAACAGCAGATTAGACTGGAAAACGGTATTTTTTGTGTTGTTTTTGGTTGCCTTATTTATTCGATTTCCCTTTTTTTTTAGGGACTATGTAGATCGGGATGAGAGCACATTTATTATCATGGCGCAATCCTGGGTAGATGGACATTTACCCTATACCCAGCTGTGGGATTTAAAACCTCCGATTACCTTTTTATTTTTTGCTGGGGTTATTGCTGTATTTGGGAAGAGTTTTATTGCCATCCGCTTGTTTGGAACGCTATTGGTTGCACTTACCGCACTTTTCACCTATGGTATGGCAACACGAATAACCACCAAGAAAGTGGGCTTTTGGTGCGCCATGTTTACCGTCTTCTTCCTGAGTCTTTTTGGTAGTTTACAAGGCGTTATGTCCGAGCATATATGCACGCTGTTCTTGGTAATGGCTCTTTATTTACTGCTTGCCAAGAATGGACTAGGGTGGCATTTGGTTATAGGGCTTCTCCTTGGAATTTCGGTAATGTCCAAACTGAATATGGCCTATCCCATACTGGCCCTTGGTATCTACTTGCTGTGGGCCGCGTTTAAGGGGCAACATTTCTGGAAAGATTTGCAACATCTAATCTGGATGGGTATCGGATTTGGTTTATTGGTAACCTTAACTGCTGTTCCTTATTATCTTCAAGGGGAACTGACTACATGGTGGGGGTCTATTTTTGAAGCTCCTTTGGCCTATTCGCAATCTAAATTTCATTCCATAGCTAAAGCACTACCAGTGGTTTTGGGCACCCTTCTCTTACTTGGTTTGGGTATTGGCAAAAGGCTTATCGATATAAAATCCAAGGAAATCCAGGTATTGCTGCTGGTTATTTTAGGCGTCCTTATTTCATTTATGCAAACGGGGAAGGTCAATGGTCATTATCTAATACAGCTGTATCCCTTTTTACTTATTCTGGTGGCCATTGCTGTGAGTAAATTGCCCCCTCTGAAAAAAAATCTCCAAATGGTCGTAGGTGTTCTGCTTGTACTGATTCCGATGGAGGCCTATTTGGAGTACGCCAATGTTGTCAACAATAAAATGGAAAAGGGTTCCTTTTTTAATGGAGAGGGAATAGACGTCCCCAACTATATCATTGAAAACCAGCTAGAGACCAAGAACATCTTCTTTACGGAATATCATATTGGGTATTGGGTTTTGGGGGAAACTCCACCGACCAAAGCTGCGACCCACCCTAGCAATATAACCAGGGACAAGCTCTTTCCATTTATGGACAACCCAAGAACAACAGGCATGGAAGAACTTCGTTATATCATGGAGGAAATCAAGCCGAAAACCTTGGTGACAAGAAAGCGTGAAACCATTTTTGACAAAAAACTATTGGAATTCAACGCCTATATAGATGTCTATCTAGCCCAGCATTATAAACTGGTGAAAACTATTGACCGTGGATTGATCTATCAGCGGTTAGAATGATTCCAGGGCTTGCTTGAATTTAGCGGCATATTTGCTTACCATTTCCTTATTAAATCCCTGTTCTTCATTAATTCTTCCTAGGAAAGTGATCCCTGTTTTCTTAAGTATTATGCTTTCGGTAGTGGGATGCTCATCCCCACTAAAAATGATTCCAATCCTAAGATTTTTTTCCTGGAGTTTTTCAATGGTTAAAAGGGAATGATTAATACTCCCCAAGTAATGGCGGGAGACCACAATCACCTTGTCCTCGGGTTGAATCAAATCAAAAATGGTATCCTTTTCATTTAGAGGAACCAACAATCCTCCTGCACCTTCAACCACCAGTCTGTTTTGAGTTTTAGGGGGTATCATCTTATCCAATTCTATATGAATCCCATCAATTTCTGCAGCGGCATGTGGACTCATGGGAGTCTGCAACGCATAACTATTCTGATGAATCTTGGTCTTGGAATTGGAAATCAATTCTTGGATTTTATGACTGTCGGAATATTCTAAATCTCCAGCCTGTACAGGTTTCCAGTAATCGGCCTCCAAGGCTTCCACCACAATGGCCGAAGCAACGGTCTTACCCACTTCGGTGGATATCCCGGTAATAAAATAGCTCATGATTCAGGTTTTGTAATAAAATTGCAGCTTGTACATCTGTATTTCTTGGGCTCAAAGAAGGGGAAAAGTTTGTAAAAAATACTGCTTCTCGAATAATAAATTTCCGATCGTTCCGCCTTGCAGTTTGGACAAACAATGGGTTTGCCCCCCATATCAGTGGCATAGTTTCGCACTTCATCAAATATGCGTTTGGCCCTTTCCATATCCGTGGTATACACCTGCAGCTTAACCCCTCCTATGGCGCTGCTGATCAAAGGATCGGAATTTATGGTATTTTCATCCCTCAAAAACACCTGAATGCCCTCAGCTTCCAGCTTACCCTTGATAATTTGGACATCTGCTGGAAATTCAAAGCTTCCCAAAGTAAAAAACTCTTGTTTCATCGGCTCCTGTAATTTTTGATTTCACCTAAAACCCTACTCATTTCCGCTTCGGTATTGAAGGCATGCAAACAGAATCTCAGCCGTTCCTCTCCCAACTTGACGGTTGGTGAAAGAATGGGTTTGACATCAAAACCAGATTTTTGCAAATGACCCGCCATGGACTTAGCCTGTTGGTTTCCAGAAACAATGAGACAATGCACCGCGGAATCGCTTTCAACAAAATCTCCTTCCAACCCCTCTTGACGAATCAGCTCTTTAAAATACTTGATATTTTTCTTCAATTTTTGAACCTGGCCCATCCCTTCAACCTCCAAAAATTGATAAGATGCCATAATTCCTGCTACGGAATGTGGTGAAAGTGCCGTAGTGTAAATCAAGCTTCGAGCAAAATTTACCAAATAAGATTTCAAATCCCGACTGCCCAAAATAGCAGCACCATGAGAACCCATGGCCTTTCCAAAAGTGATCACCCTTGCAAAAATCTCGTCCTGAAGTCCCTGTTCGCAAACCAAATCCCTTCCATCGCCATAAATCCCTGTTGCGTGGGCTTCATCAACAATAAGATGTGCATTGTATTCTTTGGAAAATTGAACCAGTGCCTTCAGGTCTGGTGAATCTCCATCCATTGAAAAAACAGATTCGGTGACGATGTAAATTTCGGTTTCAAGATTTCTCGACTGCGCTCGAAGTGACATTTCAACCTTGCTTTGTAAATCTTGAATATCCTTATGGGCAAACTTATAGCTCTTCGCATTCCCCATTTTGATTCCATCCCGAATGCTGGCATGTATCAGTTCGTCATAAAAAACCACATCACCACGTTGGGGAACTGATGAAAACAGTCCAAGGTTGGCATCGTATCCCGAATTAAAGACCAAAGCTGCATCTGCTTGGTGGTGTTTAGCCAAAAAAGATTCCAACTTTGGGTATTGTGCGTGATTCCCTGAAAGCAATCTGGAGCCGCTAGCTCCGTGCCTCGGTTCCCCATTCTTCTGAAGTAGCTCCCGAGTCATATCACTTATCTTCCTTTCCCGAGTAAAACCGAGGTAATCATTGGAGGAAAAATCAACCCTATCCGTCTCCTTGGGCAAGTTTCTCACGGACTGATTTGCCGAACGTTCCGCAAGTTTGGATTCCAATTTTGATGGCAGTTTCCCCATGCCCCAAATTTAGTGTTTACTCTCTTTAAATGATTAAATTAGTTGCTTTCTAATAGCAATCAAATGAGGCTACTTTTTTCCCTAATTTCCCTACTTGCGGTTTTACCCTTACTGGGTCAAACCAATTCCTATTCCATTTCTTTTGAAAATGCTGTACATCACGAAGCTTTAATTACAGCTACTTTTCCCGCTATAAAAACCGACACCCTTGCGTTGCGGATGAGCCGTACATCTCCGGGGCGATACGCACTTCATGAATTTGCTAAAAATGTATACGATTTTAAGGCGAGCGATGGCAAGGGAAATCCGTTGGTCGTGACGCGGCCAAATCCGTATGAATGGATGGTCTCTGATCATGATGGCATCATTAAAATAAGCTATATCCTGTTCGCGAATCGCGGGGACGGCACCTATTCCCAGATAGACGAAACACACGCCCATTTGAACATTCCGGCCACTTTTATGTATGCCCCTGCCTTACAGGAACGGCAAATTGAAGTCAATTTTAATGTTCGGAAAGATTTGGGTTGGAAAGTGGCTACCCAATTGCCGTTGGTTTCTGGAACTACCTACTCCGCGCCCAATTTGTTCTACTTTATGGACAGCCCTACCGAAATCAGCAATTTTACACTTAAATCTTTTGATTTGGACGGGCAGACGATACAAATGGCATTGCATCACAACGGAACCGAGGAGGAGGCTGACACCTATTTTGAGAAAGTGAAAAAAACCGTTTTGGCGCAAAAGGAGGTATATGGGGAACTTCCCAATTTTGATTATGGAACCTATACCTTTTTAGCTTGTTATATTCCCAACGCTTCGGGAGATGGAATGGAGCATAGAAATTCTACCATTCTCACCAGTACCCGAAGCTTGTCGGAAGGTGGAATAGTACGCAATATTGGGACAGTTTCCCATGAATTTTTCCATGCCTGGAATGTGGAGCGAATTCGCCCAAAAAGCCTGGAACCCTTCAACTTTGAGGAAGCCAACATGAGTGGGGAGCTCTGGTTTGCCGAGGGCTTTACCAGTTATTATACCAATTTGATCTTGTGTAGAGCTGGCTTAATTTCTCCAAAGGAATATGTAGAGGGCCTTACGGGTACCTTCAATTATGTTTGGACGTCCCCGGCAAGGCGGTTCTTTAATCCCATAGAGATGAGTTATCAAGCTCCCTTTGTGGATGCGGCAACATCCGTAGATCCCGTTAACCGCGAAAACACCTTTATTTCTTATTATTCCTATGGTAGTGTTTTAGGCTTGGCCTTGGATCTATCACTGCGACAAAACGGGTTTACCTTGGACGATTTTATGAAATTGGTGTGGGAGAAGTTTGGGAAAAAGGAGATTCCCTATACCATTACAGATCTTCATGAAACCCTCAATCAATATGCGGGAAAAGCGTTTGGAGATGGCTTCTTTAATACCTTTATATACAAAAGCGGGATGCCCAATTACAAGACACTTCTGCAACTTGCTGGCGTAAACTTGGCTCAAAAAAGAGAGCAGCCCCATTTTGGCTCCTTTGTTTCTATGAGCGAAGATGGAGCACGTATTAGGCGCAACCCAGCAATTGGGTCTCCAGCGTACAAGGCGGGTTTGGCCAAAGGGGATGTTATACTAAATATCAATGCCATTCCCTTCGCAGAAGTACAAAATTTCAGTGCCTACCTGGAACAATTTGAGCTGGAAAAACCACTTCAAGTAAGTTACAGACGGTTTGGGATTAAAAAAACTACGGCCATAGTCCTGACACCAAGCCCTTCTTATTCCATCAAGCTTATGGAAGATATGGAGGGAACACCTTCCGAGGAAATGGTGGCCTTCCGAAAATCTTGGCTCAAAACGGAATAAATGGTTCTATACACGCAGGCATCCAACGATGACCATCTGGAACAAATTCTTGAACTCCAGCAGCAGAACCTTCCCAAAAATCTATCCGCGGATGAACTGAAAAATGAGGGTTTTTTAACGGTGGAACATTCCTTTTCCGTTTTAAAGGAGATGAATGACGAATGTGGGCACATCATCGCATTGGACAATGAAAAGGTGGTAGCCTATGCCCTTTGTATGCATCCTAAATTTTCCGAGAGCATCGAGGTATTAAAACCCATGTTCCATGAAATAAATCTGGCAATTGGCGGACGTCAAAACTTTATGGTGATGGGGCAAATCTGTGTTGCTAAAAGTCATAGGGGCCAGGGGGTTTTTAGGAAGTTATATGAAACCATGAAAGAAAAACTTCCCATGGGAATGGATACGATAATTACCGAGGTGGACGCAAAGAATCAACGTTCCCTAAATGCGCATCTTGCTATCGGATTCACTGAGCTCAAGCGATATCAAGGAGATAATGGCAAAGACTGGGTATTGATTGTATTAAAATAAAAAGCCACTCCAAAGAGTGGCCTTTCCAATATTATTTTTCAAGAGGGAAATTAGTCCGCTAAAACAATAACCTTGTTGTCCTTCATTTCAATAGTGCCACTGGTAATGGACAAAACTGTCTCCCCATTGGCTCCTTTTGAAAATTTGCCCTGAAATTCCTCTTCTATCTGAATGTCACCTTGTACTTTCACATCACCTTCTTGCAAAAGGGATACAATGGGCGCGTGATTCTGCAACATTTGAAATTCTCCATTAATACCAGGAACAGTGACCGAGGTTACTTCTCCCGCAAACAAAGTGGCTTCTGGTGATACGATTTCTAAATACATTTTTTATTGTCATTCCCGTTTTCACGGGAATCTTTTATAATTAATAATGCTTCGACTGTGCTCAGCACTCACCTTGGCTACGCCTCGGCAAGCATTTTCTCACCAGCTTCAATGGCATCTTGGATGCTTCCCTTAAGGTTGAAGGCCGATTCTGGCAAGTGATCCAACTCACCATCCATAATCATGTTGAAGCCTTTGATAGTATCCTTGATGTCTACCAATACCCCAGGGATACCTGTAAACTGCTCAGCCACATGGAAAGGTTGGGAAAGGAAACGTTGTACCCTTCTTGCTCTACCCACAGCCAATTTATCCTCTTCGGAAAGTTCTTCCATACCAAGGATGGCAATAATATCCTGAAGCTCTTTATAACGTTGCAACAACTCCTTAACACGTTGTGCGCATTCGTAATGATCTTTTCCTAAAATCTCAGGAGTCAAAATCCTGGAAGTGGAATCCAATGGATCCACAGCAGGATAAATACCCAACTCAGCAATTTTACGGGAAAGTACCGTAGTTGCATCCAAGTGGGCAAAGGTAGTTGCAGGAGCAGGATCCGTCAAGTCATCCGCAGGTACGTAAACCGCCTGTACCGATGTAATAGATCCTCTTTTTGTAGAGGTAATTCGTTCCTGCATGGCACCCATCTCTGTTGCCAAGGTAGGTTGATAACCCACCGCAGAAGGCATACGACCCAATAGGGCAGATACCTCTGAACCAGCTTGAGTAAAACGGAAAATGTTATCTACGAAGAAAAGTACGTCCTTTCCTTGTCCATCTCCAGCACCATCACGGAAATATTCCGCAATTGTCAATCCTGAAAGGGCCACCCTTGCACGTGCACCAGGAGGCTCGTTCATCTGTCCAAACACAAAAGTTGCCTTGGACTCCTTCATGGCTTTTTTATCTACTTTGGATAAATCCCATCCCCCTTCTTCCATGGAGTGCAAGAAATCATCACCGTACTTGATAATTCCGGATTCCAGCATCTCACGAAGCAAATCGTTTCCTTCACGAGTTCTTTCACCCACACCGGCAAATACAGAAAGACCACCGTGTCCTTTTGCAATGTTGTTGATTAATTCCTGAATCAATACGGTCTTACCTACACCAGCACCCCCGAACAATCCAATCTTACCACCTTTGGCATAAGGCTCAATCAAGTCAATTACCTTGATACCTGTAAAAAGTACTTCAGTAGAAGTGGAAAGATCTTCAAATTTTGGAGCTTCCCTGTGAATTGGGAGTCCGTTGTCTCCTTCTTTGGGAAGGTTTTCCAAACCATCAATAGCGTCTCCAATTACATTGAAAAGTCTACCGTACACATCCTCACCAATTGGCATTTGGATTGCATTTCCAGTAGCATGGGCATCAACACCTCGGCTTAAACCATCTGTTGAATCCATGGAAATGGTACGAACCGTATTTTCCCCGATGTGCGACTGCACCTCAAGCACCAACTTGGTACCGTCAGCTTTATCGATTTCCAAGGAATCGTATATTTTCGGAATCTCTGTGCCCGATTCAAACTCAACGTCAATGACGGGGCCAATAATTTGGGCAACCTTACCTGTAACTTTAGACATTATTGTGTTTATTTTTAATTGAATACGACGGAAAAAACTGCTTTTTTTCCGGCTGCAAAGATATACTATTACATTGTAATGAAAAACTTAAAAACGGCTTTTTTTAGCAACAAAAAGGGCACTGTTTTTAGCAGTGCCCTTATTCACTTTTTTAATGTCAATTGTTATGGATTTATGGTCCAAGAAACATAGTAAATAGAACCTATATTTCCAGTACCTATAGCAGTAAAGTATTCATCTCCCAAAAGGTTTGATCCCCCTACCTTAAACACGGATTTGATACTGGGCACAGTATAATTCATTTGCGCATCGAGTACCGTAAAGGAAGGCACATCCCCATCCGCGAAGGAAGCTTCCCAGAAGAAACTATCACTCCACCTATAATTCACATTGAATCCAAAGTTTTTGAAAAGCTCTGTATTTCCAAAAGACGCCTTGACCTTGTGCTTGGGGGTATTGAAGTTGGTTCTGAAATCCGGGAACCTGGCCTTGTCAAAATCAAGTTCAGTATAGGTATAATTAACCCCCAAATCAAAATCTCCAAAAATTTTGGTGTCCACTCCAACGGTTCCTCCGTATGAATTGATATCCACTGTGGAATTGGTATATGTCTGATACGGTTTTCTATCTCCGTTTTGTAGGGCCAATAATGAAAGACCACCGTCACCCGCAGTTCCATAGTACGGAACCAAAACGGTTACATTGGCAATAAAGTCCTTATACCTGTTGTAGTATCCACTCAAATCAATAGTGAACTTTCCAATCTGTCCACGATAACCAGCCTCAAAAGTCGTAATCTCCTCTGGTTTGATTACGGATGTGTTAACTGCTTCAGGAGCACCGCTTAATACAGAATTCAGGGAATAGGCATTCTCATAGGCTGCTCTTCCCACAATGTCCACAGTCGACTGACCAATCAGGCCTTGACCATTTTGACTTACCTCAAAAGTTCTTACATCCCTATCCAAGTTATCCGGAGCAGAACCCACCAATATGGCAGCACCTGCATCCAAACCAATGAACAAATCCTGGGTGGTTGGGTTTCTAAAACCTTGCTGGGCAGATATCCTGATGTTGTGATTACGGTTTTCGCCTGCGGTGTATGCCAAAGCAACTCGAGGAGAAACAAACCCATCAAAAAATTCATTCTTGTCGTAACGTGCGGACCCAGTAAATTTGAAGCGATCGTCTGCAAACTTTTTTTGCACTTGAACATAAGCTCCATATTCATTATAGGTAATAGGGCCATCTGAATCCGTGAAGATTGTTCCTCCTGAATTCAATTCATATTCCCTAAACGATCCGCCAATTTGAATGTCCGCCCAATCATCTATTAAATGTGCTATGTTATAATTTCCGTTAATATGACGGAATTTGGTATTGTCGATAAACTTGGCACCTGTAGTCAAATCCCCGTCATTGATTACCGCATTGAATGCACTTTGGAATCCAGGCGTTCCCGGAATCAGTCGTCCTGTATCTGCTGCCTGTCTAGCTGCTGCATGCGCGGCGGTTGAAGCTTGCTCAGGGGTAAGACCTCCTTGCTGTATCCCTCCAAGATAAGTAGGGATATAAGTTCCTGCATATTCCGTAAACCATTGGGTATCTCCCTTCCATCTTCGGTTTAAATTGATTGCCGCAAAACGGGTATCGTATGCATCCCCAGAATTTTCAGAAACTAGGTACCCTCTAATAAAGAAGTTGTCATTTTTAAGTTCCAATTTATGCTGCTGCATGGAAAACCCACTAACAGCATATCTGTTCGAACCTTGATAAATTGTTGTACCTCGACCAATCCGTCCATTGTAAATCAACTCCAAATCCGTCCCAAAAGGTCGGTAATGAATGGCAAAATCGGTCTTTACACTTTCTGCATTATAATCTGCCAAATCCCTTTCATCATATCCTGTTCTTGAAATCGTTGCCGTTCCAACGGTTCCACTGGGTAGCCCGGCAGCGGCATCAAAATCCAAGGTAGTTGAAACCTCATCCCCATAAACGTTCAAACCATCATATGCTGGATTGGAACGATCGGCTCCAGGATTAGCCAGGTCCAAAATGCTGTTGGCATGCCAATCCTCCCCTTTTAAAATGGAAATGTTTGCTTTAACTGCCAACTTATCACTAAATGCATGGGCGGCCCTTACACCAAAATCATAATAATTGTTATCCCCAGCAGCTTCTTGGGAAGTAATTCCCGTTTTTCCATAGGCACTGATTCCCTGAAAATCAAAAGGGTTTTTACTTCTCATGAACAAAATACCATTAAAGGCGCCAGCACCATAAAGTGCGGAAGATGCTCCTGGAAGGATTTCCACACTCTGTACATCCAATTCTGACATCCCCACCAGGTTACCCAGCACAAAATTTAGTCCGGGCGCAGTATTGTCCATGCCGTCCACCAACTGTAAAAAACGGTTGTTGGCAAAAGTGGCAAAACCTCTGGTGTTAATGGATTGGAAGGTTAGACTGTTGGTGTTTATATCTACTCCCTTTAAATTTTGAAGTCCTCCATAAAATGACTCCGCGGTTGTGTTTTTGATTTCCTTAAGACCAAACCGTTCCACAGATACCGGAGATTCAAAGATTCGTTCAGGGGTTCGGGAAGCGGAGATTACAATTTCATCTAAAAAAGTAGAGGCCTCTGACATCACAATTGAAAGTGTTTAATTGTTTGAGGTTACATCCGCTACATAATCTGCAAAACCTATGGCCGTAAACTGAAGTTGAAACGGGGGCTGTTCTGAAGTATTGAAAGTGAAATTTCCATCAAAATCCGTAGTGGTTCCTTCTGCTTTTCCAACCAGGACAACATTGGTCCCAGGAATGGGTTCATTATTTTCATCAACTACTGTTCCTTGAACTGTTGTTTGCGCATAAGTTAGGTAACCAAACAACATGAAGGAAAGAATGACTAGTCTTCTCATCAGTTTTTAATTTGAGTTAAAATAGTTTTAAAAGTGTGTTAAGCATTGCAGGCGGAAGATACATTTTTTTTCATTTGATTTCGTCAAAATCAAAAAAAATTATGCATGCATAGTACTTTATTGCTAAAAAAAGTGCGTTTTATCTACCATTTTAACAAAAAAACTGTGAAAATCGAAAGCTTTTTAAAGTATTATCGAATTCTGAAGGTCACTCCACGGTAACCGATTTGGCCAAATTCCGGGGTTGATCTACGTTGCAATCCCTCATCACGGCAATATGGTACGAAAGCAATTGAAGCGGTATGGTTGTCAATAAAGGTGTCAGACATTCAGTAGCCTCTGGAACTTCTATAACGTGATCGGCCAACTCCCTCACTTGCTCATCTCCTTCGGTTACAATGGCAATGATTCTACCCTTTCTGGATTTGATCTCTTGAATATTGCTCACTACTTTTTCGTAATGACCTTTTTTAGTGGCGATGACCACCACAGGCATTTGCTCATCGATCAAGGCGATGGGGCCATGTTTCATTTCGGCCGCTGGATAGCCTTCGGCATGGATATAGCTGATTTCCTTCAATTTTAATGCCCCTTCCAACGCTACAGGGAAGTTATAGCCCCTTCCCAAATAAAGACAGTTGGAGGAATCTTTATATATTTCTGAAATCTCCTCGACCAGCGCATTGGATTCCAAAGTTTTTTCCACCTTGGATGGAATGCTTTCCAGCTCGGTCAATATCTCGTGGTACTTGGATTCAGAGAAAATACCCTTTTCGTGGGCAAGTTTCAATGCAATCAGGGTCAGTACTGTTATCTGTGTCGTAAACGCCTTGGTCGAAGCCACACCAATTTCCGGTCCGGCATGGGTATAGGCACCTGCATGGGTCTCCCTTGCAATGGAGGAACCCACTACATTACATACCCCAAACACAAATGCTCCTTTTTCTTTGGCCAATTTGATTGCCGCCAAGGTATCTGCGGTTTCCCCAGATTGGGAAATGGCAATCAGTACATCGTTTTCCGTGATAACGGGGTTTCGATATCTAAACTCGGAAGCGTATTCCACCTCAACGGGAACGCGTGCCATGTCCTCAAAAATATATTCTGCTACCAAGCCGGCGTGCCATGAGGTACCGCAGGCCACAATAATAATTCTGTTGGCATTAAGGAATTTCTCCAGGTTCTGGTCAATTCCCGCCATTCTAACAATGCCTTGATCGGCCAGTAAGCGACCCCTGTAAGTATCCAGAATAGCACGTGGTTGCTCATAGATCTCCTTGAGCATGAAATGTTCATAGCCGCCTTTCTCTATTTCTTCAAGATTCATTTGAAGCTCAAGAATATTTGGATAGGCTATGGCATCATCCTTGATCTTGCGTAATTTGATTTCCTTTCCAATCCTCACAATGGCCATTTCTTCATCTTCTAGGTAAACGGCATTGTTCGTGAATTCTATAAAGGGAGATGCGTCGGAAGCTATAAAATATTCGTTCTCACCAATTCCTATGGCCAAGGGACTTCCCAGTTTTGCCACCACAATTTCATCGGGCTTGTTTTTGTCAAACACAGCAATGGCATAAGCCCCTACCACCTGGTTCAAGGCAATTTGTACAGCCTGTCCCAGCTTCACTCCTTCTTTTTTCTTTACCTCCTCAATCAAATTAACCAGAACCTCGGTATCCGTATCCGATTCAAAGGTGTAACCGCGTTCTGTAAGTGCTTTTTTAATGGATTCGTAGTTCTCAATGATTCCATTGTGGATTATGACCAAATCCCCGGAATTGGAATAATGTGGGTGTGAATTAATATCGTTGGGCACACCATGGGTAGCCCATCGGGTATGGCCCAATCCCAATTTACCATCCATGGTAATGGTGGCCTCACTCTTCTTTTTTAAATCCTCTACCTTTCCCTTGGTTTTGGACAAATGGGTGTCCACCCCATCAAACAGAACTATTCCGGCACTATCATAGCCCCGATATTCCAAACGTTGCAGACCTTTAATAATAATAGGATACGCATCCCTATGACCAATATACCCCACAATTCCGCACATATGATTGAGTTTTAAGCTATTTGATGAATGACTTTGTTGCCAAATTTAGTCCCAAAAAGGGAAATTTTGACGCCTGTAAGTCATAAAACGAAAAAAGTCTATGAATGGTATGCCTAGTTGGCCTCCGTGTAATAAATTTCAAGCTTGAGTTTTTTGTCCTCATCGGCGGCATCTACGTTGCTACCAAACAATACAGTTCCCAAAGGATTAATGTTGGACATAACAGGTACGTCAATAATTTCTTCAACCGAACCCATAGCCTCTAAAACTGCAGCAATTCCAATATTGGAAGTCACGGTTAGCGCCAATCTGGCATTGGTAGAATCCCTTACCACGATATCATTGATGTGATTCGTAATTCTAAACTTGTACTGGGTCCCCTGATTATTTTCTCTTTGAAGGATGCCATCAAAATCCAAGAAAAGCCCTAAGGGTTCATTGGTGTTACTGGTTTCTATTGTGGCATCATAAATTGGCTGATTGGTTTCCGCATTATATAGGTACAACCTGGATGGTTCATCGGAAATCCCCATTGATGCATCCAAGGTAGTACGGTCTACATAAAAGACAAGATTGGCCTCGTTAATGATCCAATTGTTCTGCTTGATTTGATTTATCAAATCCCCGCCGCCATTGATGGTTTCTTCAAACAACCTTATTTCCGTAAAGGTTCCAGTACCTCCACGGACGTATATTTTGGACGCATTTTCACCATTATCAAGGGCGTTGGCAATATCCGCAGGCAAAATATCATCTTGCAAAATATTGACTGCATTTCCCAAAATCGTTCCATTATTGTTGACCAGAAGGTTCAGGACAAAATCACGTTCCACCGTTTCTACTTCTTCCTCGGTGGAATTGTAATCTTGAAATTCGTAGGTGATGGTAATGGTGGCTTGCGTCAAATCCAATAAAAACATAAGTTCCTCGCTATCTGAAGAACCTGCCAAATGTATGCCGCGGATATAGTCTGAAAAATTGGCTTGACTGATTAATTCGGCATCCCCTTCCTTGTCCAAAATCTCTTGGAAAAAAGCGTTGTTCAAGGGAACGCGAATTCCAGGCGCAATTCTATTTTCTACTTGAAGCGATTCATCCACGTCACTTGTTTCAGGATCGTCCTCAAACCACTCCAGCTCCTCTTCGTTATTTACAATGACCTCTCCACTAAAAAGCTCTTGATCCACAAATGCCGAAAAATCCTGATTGGAAAAATACTCTTGAGCCTCCTCAAAATTGGTATTCGGATCCAAGTCCCTTAGGTAGTATGTGAAAGAAGAAACCTTAAGATTGAAGGCTTGGGTCCTATCCCCAAAAATACTGTCCAAATCGAAACGTTTTGCAAAAGTATTGGCAATGAAATCCTCTCCTGTTCCATCCTCATCGGGATCAAAAGGGTCAGACCCAATGATGCGTTCCTCATTATCTGAAACCCCATCCCCATCCTCATCGGAATTAGGGTCGCTTGAATCGTTATCAAACTCATCTTCCACACCATCGCCATCATTGTCCCTCAGCGTAGTTGGGGGCAATTGGAATGGTATGTATAAAAAGACCTCCTTTACGGTCTCGTTTTCTTGAATGGTATTGTCATTTTCGTCATTGTCCGCATTGTCCTCTGTCTCTTGCGAAAATTCACCAAAAATCGGATTTCCTTGTCCGCCATTTGGCAACCAAAGTTGTGAAGCTATACTGGCATTCCTTTTTCCATATACCCCATCATTCAAGGTTCCTAACTGATAAAGGGGAAGTTTGTTGGTCTGAACGGCTTCCACTCCCTTGTTAAAGGCAAAAACTTCATACTCCGCCTTCCCCGTGGTAAACGGTTCTCCCGCAACCACACCCTCACCTAGGGTGCCCAATTCCTCCTCACAGGATGTATTGATTAGAAATAAAGTTCCAACCCAGGCTGAAACCCATATAATCCTAGAAAATTTCATGCAATTTATTTTAAAACTTCTGTCTTATAGAAATTTGTGTACGCCTCTTCTGCCTCTTGGAGAGAAACATAGGGCAGTACGGGTTTGGAAAGATTTGCAATATGGCTTTTCAAGTCCTCTGAAATCTCCTCCGAGGCTAAAATAACCGCATCGGAATAATCCACTGCAACTTTTAACAAATTATTATAGTCAGGTGTTGTAAGCGAAGCTATCTGCTCCTCCTTGATCCCGTCAAAAGCAATTTTGTTGATCATTTTCCCATCCAACTCTCCTTCATAACCTCTATCGTACACGGAGGTAACAATCTTACTATCCGCAAACAAGGGTTCATCGGAATAGTATTCCCTTAGATATAAGGGAAGCAAGGAAGCCATCCAACCGTGAACATGAATAATATCTGGAGACCAATTCAGTTTTTTTACGGTTTCAACCACCCCTTTGGCAAAGAAAATGGCACGTTCATCATTGTCAGGAAAAAGATTGCCCTCCGCATCGGCAAAGGTTGCTTTTCTTTTAAAGTACTCATCGTTATCAATAAAGTACACCTGGATTCTCTCCCTTGGAATAGATGCAACCTTAATGATCAACGGCATATCCATATCATTGATTACCAGATTCATCCCTGATAAACGAATAACCTCGTGAAGCTGATGTCTCCGCTCATTGATATTCCCGTATCTGGGCATGAATATGCGAATCTGACCCCCATTGCTGTTAACCATTCTGGGCGCTTCGTACGACATTAAGGAAACTTGATTCTCTGGGAGGTAGGGCACTAATTCAGAAGATACAAACAATATCTTTTTACCATTCATAAACACTTTCTTTTGCTTATCCGAAAAACGTAGGCGCAAAAGTACAAAAATTATGCTGATTAGCAGTATTTATAGTATTTTTGCACGCTTTTGATTTGCGCTATGCACGTATTTGACCGTAAGAAGGATTTACAATCCTTCCTGCAAAATGAAAGAAACAAAAATCGTACCATTGGCTTGGCACCTACCATGGGGGCGTTGCACCAAGGCCATTTGTCTTTGGTAAAAAAGGCCATTCTGGAAACCGATGTTGTTGTTGTAAGCGTGTTTGTAAACCCAACCCAATTTGATCAAAAAGAAGATTTGGAGAAATATCCCAGAAATCTTGAAAAAGATTTGGACCTACTCCAAAGTGTTGACCCAAACATTGTAGTGTTTACTCCAACAGCATCCGAAATCTATGGAGATCAAGTAGTCTCCAAATCCTATGATTTTGACGGACTTGACAAGGTCATGGAAGGGGCCTTTAGAATAGGACATTTTGACGGTGTTGGAACCATCGTGGAATTATTTTTAAGAACAGTATCCCCAAATACGGCATATTTTGGAGAGAAAGATTTTCAGCAACTCCAAATCATTAAGAAAATGGTGGAAGCCAAGCAACTACCTTATAAAATAATAGGTTGCCCCATTGAAAGGGAAGCCCATGGTTTGGCCATGAGCTCACGTAATGAACGCCTCTCTCCTTCGACTAGGCAAGAAGCTGGATTTATATACAAAACCTTAAAAGCTGCCAAGGCTAAATTTGGCACGGAAAGTGCTAAAGGAATTAAGGACTGGGTTAATACCCAATTTGCCGAAAACAAAACATTGGAGTTGGAGTATTTTGAAATCACGGATGAAGACACCTTAACCCCAATGAACAAAAAACAGGCAAACCAAAAATATAGGGCTTTCATTGCCGTTTATGCTGATGGAGTCCGATTGATAGACAATCTAAGATTGAATTAATTAATTTTGCGCCATGCAAGTTGAAGTAGTAAAATCAAAGATCCATAGAGTAAAGGTCACTGGTGCCGATCTCAATTACATTGGGAGTATTACCATTGACGAAGACCTTATGGATGCTGCGAATATCATCAGGGGAGAAAAGGTACAAATCGTGAACAACAATAACGGTGAGCGATTGGAAACCTATGCGATTCCAGGGCCAAGGGGTTCTGGGGAGCTTACCCTTAACGGTGCCGCTGCACGCAAGGTTGCAGTTGGCGACGTACTTATTTTGATCACTTATGCATGGATGGGTATAGAGGAAGCCAAATCCTTTAATCCTGCATTGGTCTTCCCCAACGAGGAAACCAATATGCTAAACTAGTTTTGAGCGATTCCCTCAAAAAATTCCTAAAAATTGCCGTTCCGATCCTTATCGGTTTGGGGCTGGTGTTTTATTCCTACGCTTCAACAACCCCGGAGGATCGAACAAAAATTTTGGAGGCTATTAAAAATGCCGACCCTATTTGGGTGGTGTTGTCGGTTGCCATTGGAATTTTGAGCCATGTCTCCAGAGCAATCCGTTGGAACTATCTTTTAGATCCCATGGGATATCGTCCCAAATTGGTCAATAATGTGCTCATTATCCTTACCAGTTATTTTGCCAATACCTTGGTCTTGCGCTCAGGAGAGTTTTTAAGGGCCACAGCGTTGAACACCTATGAAAATGTTCCTTTTGAAAAAGGCTTTGGCACCATTGTTACGGAAAGAATTATTGATCTGATCATGTTGCTGCTTATCATTACCATCGCGTTGCTAGTGCAAACCGATGTGATTCTGGGCATTCTTGAGGAAAATGGAATTGGACTTGCTGGGTCTTTGACACTGCTCTTGGTGGGAGTTGTTGGCCTTCTAATTTCCATTAGGCTTATAAAAAAGTCTTCATCCAAGCTTGCAGTCAAAATAAAAACCTTTCTCACCGGTCTTTTGGATGGTGTGCTCAGTATTTTTAAAATGAAGCGCAGGGGCGCTTTTGTTTTCCACACCTTGCTGATATGGGCATGCTACATTGCCATGTTCTGGGTGATAAAATTTACTGTCCCCGAAACCACTGATCTACCTCTCGGTGCCTTTTTGGTAGCCTTTGTGGCCGGCGCCTTTGCCATGGCTACCACCAATGGAGGTTTGGGGCTTTTCCCCATCATGGTAACAGCAGCTTTATCGGTATACGGTATTAGCAAAACATCCGGCGACGCCTATGGATGGATCATGTGGACCGCACAGACCTTAATGGTGGTGGTTTTTGGCACAATATCCTTTATTGTGTTGCCGTTATTGAATAGAAATCGGTAAACCCCTACCATCAAATCCTATCCAATGAAAAAATGGCTATTGGTTCTAACTGGCCTATTGTGCCTTGAGCTTGGTGCCCAAGTTCAAAAAGAAATCTTTGAATCCTTCAAACTTCAGGAGCGCAGGGATGTTTCCTATTATTTCCCGGAGAATTATTCAGAAGACCAAAAATATCCTCTGATCGTGGTCCTTGATGCAGAATACCTGTTTGATTTGGTGGTGGCCAATGCCAAATTCTATAGTGAGCATCAAAGAATGCCGGAGACAATTATTGTTGGGGTTCATCAAGCCGAGGGTGACATCAGATGGGAAGATTGTGATTTTGAACAGACCACTGGCCTCCCTACAGAAAAAGGTGCCAACTTTTATGAGTTTTTGGGCACGGAACTTATTCCCTATCTAGAAACCAGCTACAATATTGCCCCTTTTAAAATGTTTGTGGGCTACGATATAACCGCCAACTTTGGAAATTACTTTTTATTCAAGGATCGTTCACTATTCAACTCCTATCTGTCCATTTCCCCTGTTTTGGCCACGGAAATGGAAAGTCGTGTCCCTTCAAGATTGTCCGACCTAAACCAACAGATTTTTTACAATGTGGTTCTGGAAAAGGAAAAAACAGAGGACAGACAGCGTATTCTTCAAATGAACAATGCCATCAAATCCATAGATAAGGAAAGCTTGCATTACTTTTTTGATGAATATAACAATGCCGACCATGTTTCCATAGCCGCTTATGGCATAAGCAAAGCTTTTGACAACGTGTTCAAGATATTTAGGCCGATAAGCCCCAAAGAATACAAAACGGAAATTCTTACTTCGGATGAGCCTGTATTTAAATATCTTGAAGATCGGTATGACATGATTGAAAATCTGCTCGGTTTCAGAAAACCTGTGGAGCTCAATGACATCATGGCCATCTATGCGGCCTGCCTTAAAAAAGACGATTTTGAATCCTTGAAACCCCTGTCCGAAATCTGCAAAAAACAGTATCCGGACACCATGATGGGCTTTTACTTTGAAGGGGAATACTACGAGGAGCTTGGCGAACCCAAGAAAGCCTTTAAAACTTTTGAAAAAGCCTTCCAAATGGAAGAAATCGATTTTCTTACCAAAGACATGGCCCTGGATAAAATTGACGCCCTTAAGGCGGATTTTGGATATTAATCTCTTGGAAAGTTAGATTATTGGATAGATGGATTTTTCGAAAAATGAATCCTGGAAATCCTATAATGCAACCATCTAAAAATCCATACATCATATTCCATATCTTTGGGGTCTTCTTTAACAACAAATGGCCAAGACCAAAACTGCCTTCTTTTGTCAAAACTGTGGTGCCCAATACCCCAAATGGGTAGGGCAATGTTCGTCTTGCAAACAGTGGAATACCATTGTGGAAGAAGTAGTTCAAAAAGAGGAAAAAAGAAGCTGGAAAACTGATAGTGGTACCTCCAAAAAGGTATCCCGTCCTTTAAAAATTGCCGAAATTACCAACGAAAAAGAACTGCGGTTGGATTCCAAAGACCAGGAGTTTAACCGAGTATTGGGAGGGGGCATTGTCCCAGGTTCCCTGATTCTTTTAGGTGGCGAACCCGGGATAGGAAAAAGTACCCTCCTCCTTCAAATTGCCTTGAAACTTAACTACAAAACCCTATATGTATCGGGTGAAGAAAGCCAAAAGCAGATCAAGATGCGGGCAGACCGTATTCATCCCAACAGTGAAACCTGTTATATCCTCACAGAGACCAAAACCCAAAACATCTTTCAACAGATAAGTGCCCTGGAGCCGGACCTGCTGGTAATAGATTCCATACAAACGCTACATACGGATTATATTGAATCGGCTGCGGGAAGTATTTCCCAAATAAGGGAGTGCACGGCAGAACTGATCAAGTTTGCCAAAGAAAGTAACACCCCAGTCATTTTGGTGGGGCATATTACCAAAGATGGTACCATCGCCGGCCCCAAAATCTTGGAGCATATGGTAGACACCGTATTGCAGTTTGAAGGAGACCGCAACTATGTGTACCGTATCCTCCGCTCTTTAAAAAACAGATTTGGCTCCACAGCTGAACTGGGCATTTATGAAATGCAAGGCAGTGGCCTAAGGGAAGTAAACAACCCCTCGGAAGTCCTTATTTCCAAAAACGAAGAAGATTTAAGCGGAACGGCCATAGCAGCAACCGTAGAAGGAATGCGACCTCTTCTGATAGAAATCCAAGCCTTGGTCAGTACCGCTGTTTATGGAACCCCGCAACGTTCGGGCACCGGATTCAATGCAAAAAGACTGAACATGCTTTTGGCGGTTTTGGAAAAACGAGCTGGGTTTAAGTTGGGCGCCAAGGATGTATTCCTGAATATTACAGGGGGAATCTCTGTGGATGACCCCGCCATTGATTTGGCTGTGGTGGCAGCAATTTTGTCCAGCAATTCTGATATTCCCATTGAAAAGGGAGTTTGTTTTGCTGCCGAAGTTGGTCTAGCCGGGGAGATTAGACCCGTACAGCGTGTTGATCAGCGCATCATTGAAGCCGAAAAATTGGGTTTCAACAAAATCTTCGTTTCCAAAAACAACAAGATCGGATTAAAAAATACGGCAATTCAAATTCAATTGGTTTCAAAAATTGAGGACGTAGTCCACTCCTTGTTTTAACCAACAAGATATTTTCCCAGCTCAATTCTGGTTTTCAGGGTCTTATATTTTATATTTAAGAAAACATATATATGAAATCCGTAAAGACCCTCACCCTATTGGTGTGTTTGATCATTTTCTCCTGCGCCAAGGAAAAAGAAAATCCGGTAAAGACATATCATACCACTTGGCAGCATTACTTAGGTGATCCCGAACAGACCCACTATTCAACACTAAAACAAATAGATACTTCCAACGTAGCAGGGTTGAAATTGGCGTGGTCCTATAAAAGTGGCGGCTTGGAAGATGAAAGAACCACCCAAATCCAAACTAATCCAATGATAGTAGATAAGATGCTCTATGGCGTAAACGCAGCTTTGGAGCTGTTTGCCCTTAATGCCGCTACAGGGGAGGAAATATGGAATTTTGAACCGCCGGAATCAAAGGATTCAGGTTTGGGAGTTAATCGTGGATTGAGCTTTTGGGAGTCCCAGGGAGAGGATCCCAGCCGTATTTTTTTCTCATCTGGATCCAACCTTTTTGCGATCAACATATCGGATGGAAAACCTATTAGTTCCTTTGGGAATGATGGTAGTATTGATTTAAGGGATGGTTTGGGAAGAGACCCCCAACAACTGTCCGTAGTTGCAAATACCCCGGGAATTATTCATAAAAACTTGCTTATCCAAGGAACCCGTGTTGGAGAGGGGCCTGGTTCCTCCCCAGGGCATATCAGGGCATACAACGTGTTAACCGGAGCCATTGAATGGACGTTCCACACCATTCCGCAACCTGGTGAGATGGGTTATGAAACTTGGCCCCAAGAAGCATACAAAACAGTGGGCGGGGCAAACAGTTGGCCCGGAATGGCATTGGATCAAGAAAGGGGCATGGTTTATATTCCCACAGGATCTGCTGCCTTTGATTGGTATGGAGGAGATAGGGCAGGCGCTAATTTGTTTGCCAATTCCCTTTTGGCTTTGGATGCCAACACTGGGGAACGCAAATGGCATTTTCAAATGGTTCATCACGATACATGGGATCGGGATTTACCCGCACCACCCAATCTTTTCGAAATGGAAAAGGATGGCGAGACGATTCCTGCTGTGGCTCAAGTAACCAAAAGCGGACACGTATTTGTTTTTAACCGTATTACCGGAGAACCTTTATTTCCGATTGAGGAAAAGTCATATCCTTCATCTCCTTTGGTAGGTGAAGAGTCCTACGCAACCCAGCCCCTGCCGACCAAACCCAAGCCCTTTGCACGCCAAATATTGAACGAAACAGATCTTTATGATCCAAACAGACCAGCTTTTGTAGATGACTTTGTAGACAAAGATCAAAATATTGACCCCCCGACGGTGTTGGAAAAATTCAAAGGGATAACTTCCAAAGGACAGTTTATTCCCATAGATACCATCGGAACCATGTTGTATCCTGGCGCAGATGGCGGAGCCGAATGGGGAGGTGCTGCTTTAGATCCGCGAAGTGGTATTATGTATGTGAATTCCAACGAAATGGCCTGGATTGTACGCATGCGGGAGGTAGGGGGCAAAGATGGGGAGGAAAGCAATCCAGGACAGTCCCTTGCCCAGATCCATTGTGCCCGTTGTCATGGGGGAGAGTTCCAAGGCTTGGCAGGGATTCCAGAATTACAAACCGTAAAGGACCGGCTTTCTGTGGATTCCATAGCAACCGTGATCAAAAGCGGGCGAGGTGCCATGCCTGGAATGCCCAATTTAAATGATACTGAAATTAGGGCCATATCCAATTTTATCTCTGGAATTACGGAGGAAACAGACCATAGAGTTGAAGAAACTTCGGTAAAAGTTCCCTATGCAGTGGCTGGATTTGGTCGATTCAAGGATGATCGAGGGTTCCCAGTGGTAAAACCACCATGGGGAACACTCAATGCCATCGATTTAAATTCGGGGGAATATCTCTGGACTATTCCACTTGGACATGAAGAGCAGTTAAACGACCCAAACATTCCCGTTTCAGGAACAGAAAATTATGGTGGTCCGGTAATTACTGCAGGAGGGGTTTTATTTATTGCCGCGACCAAGGATGAAAAAATTCGAGCCTTTCATATGAAAACAGGCCAGCAATTATGGGAGGACCAGCTCCCAGCTGGGGGTTACGCCACCCCTGCAACCTATGATGTTGACGGTCAGCAGTATGTGGTCATAGCATGTGGCGGCGGCAAAATGGGCACTCCTTCGGGAGATGAATACCGCGCCTACACCCTTAAATAAGTTTAAGGAGCGGGGTTGGGTATGGCATTGTGAATGGCCTCAATTCCGTCCAAAACCTCATCGGAAAGGTCAACATCAATACTTGCAATGTTCTCCTTTAACTGTTCCATTGTTGTTGCCCCAATGATGTTGCTCGTCAAAAATGGCCTTGTATTCACAAATGCCAAGGACATTTGAGCCAAACTTAGACCATGGTATTGGGCCAATTGTTGATACTGCTGTGTTGCCTTGGTGGAATTATCACTACTATAGCGATCATAATGCGGGAACAAGGTCAATCTTCCTTTTCTGGGTTTGATTTCATCCAAGTATTTTCCACTCAACACGCCAAAGGCCATAGGTGAATATGCCAAGAGACCGATGCTCTCACGGGTTGCAACTTCGGATAATCCCACCTCAAAAAGTCGGTTAAGCAAGCTATACGGGTTTTGGATGGTAAGCATTCTGGGCAAATCTTGGTGTACCTTGCTCTCCTCCAAATAACGCATGGTTCCCCATGGTGTTTCATTGGAAAGGCCCACATGCCTTATTTTCCCCTCTTTGATCAAATCCCTAAGTGTTTCCAATATTTGGTGGATGTTATCTTCCCATGGATCCATGATCTGGGAATTGAATCCACGCTGACCAAAATAATTGGTATTCCGTTCCGGCCAATGCAATTGATACAAATCAATGTAATCGGTTTGCAGCCGTTGCAAACTTCCGTTGACCGCACTAATAATGGAATCCTTGCTGAAGCCTGTCGTCCTAATATATTTGGTGAAATCAGCCCTTCCTGCAATCTTTGATGCTAGGACCACCTTATCCCTATTCCCAGTTTTCTTGAACCAACTCCCGATTATCTCTTCCGTCACGGCATAAATCTCCTTCTTGGGCGGAATGGGATAAAGCTCGGCCGTATCAAAGAAATTCACACCTTGATCAAGGGCGTAATCCATCTGTTCATGTCCTTCTGATTCGGTGTTCTGCCTCCCCCAGGTCATGGTTCCCAAACAGATTTTACTTACTCTAATATTGGTATGTGGTATTCTAGTATATTTCATTGGGCCATCAAATTACAATTGGCAAAAATAAGCAATAGGAATTTTGGCTTTTTAACGGAAATGTTATTTTTCCACCTCAAGAAGAATCGGACAGTGGTCGCTATGCTTGGCGTCAGAAAGAATCACTGAACGTTTAAGCCTGTCCTTTAATGATTCATTAACCATGCCATAATCCAATCGCCAACCTTTGTTATTGGCACGGGCATTGGCACGGTAGCTCCACCACGTATAGTTATGGGGCTCCTTGTTAAAATGCCTGAAGCTGTCAATAAATCCACTTTTGATAAAACTCCCAATCCATTCCCGTTCCACAGGTAAAAACCCTGAAACGTTTTTATTTCTGACCGGGTCGTGGATGTCTATTGCCTCATGGCAAATGTTATAATCCCCACAAACAATGAGATTGGGTCGCTCCTTTCGAAGTTGATCCGCATATTTTTGGAAATCGGCCATATAGGTCAATTTAAACTCTAAACGGTCCATGTTGGTGCCTGATGGCAAGTACATGCTCATCACAGAGATATCACCGAAGTCTGCCCTTAGGTTCCGCCCTTCAAAATCCATGTAGTCAATTCCAGTGCCATACTCCACATGGTCCGGTTCTTCCTTGCAAAGCAATGCAACTCCGCTATACCCCTTTTTTTGGGCACTGAACCAGTAGTTGTGCTGATATCCCGCAGCTTCGAAAAGGGAAACATCCACCTGTTCTTTCATGGCCTTGGTTTCCTGCAGGCAAATCACATCGGGATCCACCGCCTGTAACCAATCAATAAATCCTTTGTTTAACGCGGCTCTGATACCGTTGACATTGTAGGAAACAATCTTCATTGGAAAAATTTTCTCTAAAAATAACCAATGTCATCCGTTAGGAAAAAGAATGTTTCCAATTCCTTTCGCCCCTAATAGGACAAACCAAATCCGAAGGGATACAAAGGGTTTTCGGAGTCGTAGGGCACATCTTCCAACTGCTTTTCAACGGCTTCTTGGGAGGAAGGCAACTCAAATGGCAATTTTGCCATCGGATTTACTTCGCCCGAGAGGAGGCCTACCAATGCTTCGTCGCTGGTGCCAAAATCAACGAGCAAAGCATTGGCTTCTGCACTGACCTCAGTTAGTATCGCGGGTCGTTCAAGTGTAGCTACAACAATGGAAGGTTTGTCCTGTATCAGGTCCAAGATTTCTTTTTTCTCTTCCTCGGAGTAATACAATCTGCCTTGATGGAAAAAAGACTCCAAGAAATAATCGGTACGCTCATCATAGGGAGTTTGGATTCGGGCTATGACCACATCCGCTTTATCAGGATTGTTGACCAATTCACCCAAACTTGCATAGGCCTCTTTGTTCTCAACACCATGAACATATAACTTCATGGTTTTTTTCAAGGGCAACAAGCCTTCATTCTTGAGTAGTACGGTTGACTTTTGTTGCGCCAATTTTCCCCTTTTTCTAAAATCGCTGTTTCCAGCTATAATTGTAGATGCCTCGACATCCACATATGGATTATCGAAAAGACCCAACTTGAACTTATCCCGTAAGACGCGTCGAACCGAGACATCAATGCGATCCTCCGTAAGCTGACCCTCCGCTACCAACTCAGATATGATCTCAGGAATACTTTCCCCTCCCAACTGATCACATCCAGCGTCGAAAACCTTTTTAACGCGCTCTTTAATGGTCAAATGTTCTACGCCCCAGGCACGACCTTCACCCATTTTGGTATCCGTGATGATATTCCAATCCGTACAGACCACCCCCTTGAAATTGAGCGAATCACGCAAGAGTCCGGTAATGATATCCTTGTTGAACCCAAAGGCCACATCCTCACTTGTCTGTCCAACAGGAATTCCATAATAGGGCATAATTTGGGCGGTATTCGCTTCAAAGGCTCCTTTGATGAAAGGTTTTACGTGATAATCAAAGTTGTCCCCAGGATAGGCTTGTTCCTTTCCGTATGGAAAATGGGGGTCTTCGCCATCTTTCTGTGGGCCTCCTCCTGAAAAATGTTTGGTCATACAGGCCACACTATTGGTATCCAAAGAATCTCCTTGAAATCCCAGAACATAAGCTTTGGTCATCATTGCAGACAGGTCTGCGTCCTCCCCAAAAGTTCCGTTGGTCCTTCCCCATCTAGGTTCTGTGGCCAAATCGGCCATAGGGTGCAAAGCCAACCGAATACCCACGGCCAAATATTCTTGGCGGGCAACATCCGCAAACTCCCTGACCATGAGGGTGTCTCTGGAGGCTGCCAACCCCAAAGAACTGGGCCACTGTGAAAAAGCAGGGGTGTACAAGGAAGCTCCTGGATTGTTGGATGTGCCATGGCGGGGATCCGTTGCTATGGTAATGGGTATGCCCAGTCGGGTCCGCTCTGCCATTTTCTGAATGGTATTGTTGTATTCAGCCATAAGATTGGCATCCAAGGAAGTCAGAATATTAAAGCTGTTCAATTTCTTCTTGGCTATGAGTTCCGAGTTGGAGGGAAGCACAAAAGACATAATAATGTTTATGGGATCCAAGGATAAGACGGGAGTCTCCAACGGCTTACCACTCGGAGTGGATCCAATCATGGTCACAAACAGCGATCCTGTTTTTTCATCCAAGGTCATCTGATTCACCAAGTCGTTTACCCGGTCTTCAATGGGAGCATTTTTGTTTTCGTAAACGTCCAGCTTACCATTTTTGTTAAGGTCCCGGAATGTTATCCCATGGGCAACCAGGGTTGGAGCCTCTTCACCCAGCAAATCCATATTATCATTGGATTTTGCCTTTTTCGAAAAGTACAGTACAGTCCATCCCACCAGAAGCAAGGTGATAAGGGTGAGCAGCACATATTTGAGAATTTTTAGGAACTTTTTCATGTTTATTATATCATTTCGACACAATAATACAATTTTATTTTAATGTATCAAATTGACACATTAGATTTTTTGTATTTTTGGCTTCAATGGCAGATATCGAATCTCAAATCAAGACCCTAAAAGATCTTATTCCTAAATTCCTTCCCGGACATTCCGTGGATTGTGTCATCTTTGGTTATGAGGAAAAAGAACTTAAGGTCCTCTTGTTGAATTGGAAGCAAATGGACCTTTGGGCGCTGCCAGGAGGATTCATTTTCAAGGACGAAAGCATGGACGATGCTGCCCAACGCGTTTTGGAAGAACGGACAGGTCTTTCCTCCATTTTTCTAAAACAATTCCACACTTTTGGAAAAATTAAACGGTCAGATCACAGTCAGCAAGAGCACCATAAAAAAATTATGGCCTTGATGAAGCCCAATAAGCAAGATCAGCAGATCTTCATCGATTGGTTTGACCATCGTTTCATTACTACGGGATATTTTGCACTGACCGATATTGGAAAAGCCACCCCAAGACCCGATTTTTTGAGTGATAGGTGTGAATGGAAAAATGTTTCGGAGCTTCCTGAGCTTATTATCGATCATGCGGAAATCATTCAGCAAGCCATGCACCAGCTTAAAATCCAACTGAATTACCTACCCATCGGCATTTCTCTGCTTCCTGAAAAGTTCACCATGATCGATCTTCAAAAATTGTATGAGGCCATTTTGGGTAGGTCTTTGGAACGCAGCAACTTTCAACGTAAAATCTTAAAGATTGGCTTCCTGGACCGTCACGAAAAACTAATGTCGGGAGCGGCCAACAAAGCTCCCTACCTCTATTCCTTCAACTCCTCCAAATATGAACAACTTCTGGAGGAAGGCATTGGTTTCCGATATTGAATCATCCAGTTCCCATTTTTGGAACACTAATTGATTATTCATGATGAAATCAAATTTTTAATCATGAAAAAACTCTTGATTTTGAGCATTTTGCTCACTGGATTAGCAATGAACGCACAGGCGTACCCTAGATATGACAACAACCACGAATTGAAGTTCAATGCTGGCCTATTTCTGGCGACTGGATCGGTGGAAGGTTCTTATGAATATTACTTTACCGAAGACACCAGCTTTGGGGGAACCGTTTATTTTAATAATGACGCTACAGATTACAATGGCGATTTTGGTATAGGTCCCAATCTTAGGGCCTATTTTGGATATCAACCTAGAACTGGCCTCTTTGTGGAAGCCTTTGGACTCTACTATACTTGGGACGAAGAGAATCTTGAGGAAGACGTACGGTTAAGAAACGACAACTTCAGTACCATTGCACTTGGGTTGGGACTGGGAAATAAGTGGGTTACCCCAAGCGATAATTTCACCTTGGAAATTTACGGCGGGGTTGGTAGAAATGTAAACCCCGAGGCTTTCCAAGACACTTTTATGTTTCGTGGTGCCTTGTCTGTTGGGTTTAGGTTTTAAGCTGTAATTTTAAGGCTTAATCCTATCCAATGACAGCCTTACTTCTGATAGACATACAACAAGGTCTCCAAGAACTCGATTTTTATGGGGGGGAACGCAATAATCCCGAAGCGGAAGCCAATTGCGGCAAAATTTTGGCAGCTTTTAGAGCTAAGGGGCTTCCCATTTTCCATGTGCAGCATTGCTCTATCAATCCTGAATCTCCACTTCACCCGGATAAACCCGGCAACAATTTTCATCCCTTGGTCCAACCAAGACAAGGTGAACCCATTTTCCAAAAAACGGTCAACAGCGCTTTTATAGGTACGGACTTGGAATCCCAGCTCAAAGCCCAGAACATTTCGGATTTGGTTATTGTTGGACTTACCACGGAACACTGTGTATCCACCTCCACAAGAATGGCCGCCAATTTAGGATTCAACACCACCTTGATTTCCGATGCCACCGCTGCCTTCAATAAAATTGGCATTGATGGAGAAAAATATAGCGCCGATTTGGCTCATAAAATTGCTTTGGCCAACCTCAAAGACGAGTTCGCCAGCATACAGGATACCCAAAGTTTGTTACAGGAACTTGGCTAATTCCTTCTTATTTTTATAAGATCAAAGTCCAATACAACCCATGCTCCGTACTACACTTGTTTTTATCTTTTCCATTTTATTGTCTTTTTCCTCCTCGTTTGCCCAAGAACAACCCTTAAGGGTTGGGGTAGCAGGTCTGACCCATACCCACGTGCACTGGATTTTGGGAAGGGAAGACAAAGGTGATATCCAGTTAGTGGGTATGGTAGAACCCAACAAGGACTTGGCCCAACGGTATGCAGACCAATATGGCTATTCCATGGATTTGGTTTATGATACGCTTGAAGAGATGATCGCTGCCACAAAACCAGAGGCTGTAACTGCCTTCGGAACAATCTATAATCATCTGGAAGTCGTACAGGTCTGTGCGCCCAAAGGCATTCATGTGATGGTGGAGAAACCCATGGCCGTAAGCTTGGACCATGCAAAAAAAATGGCGGCTTTGGCCCAAAAGCATAACATCCAACTTCTCACCAATTATGAAACTACTTGGTACCCAACCAACCACAAGGCCAAGGAGTTGTTGGAACAGGGAAAGGTGGGCGATTTAAGAAAAGTCATCGTTCGTGATGGCCACAGGGGTCCGGCAAAATTGGGCATTAATCAAGAATTTCTGGATTGGTTGTTTGATCCTGTGGAAAATGGCGGTGGTGCCATCATGGATTTCGGTTGTTATGGAGCCAATCTTATGACTTGGCTTCGGAACGGGGAGCGGCCCAATACCGTTACAGCAGTTACCCAACAGCTGCAACCTGAAAACAATCCCAAAGTGGACGACGATGCTACCATCATCCTGACCTATGACGATGCCCAAGCCATTTTGGAACCTTCCTGGAATTGGCCTATGGGACGCAAGGATATGGAAGTTTACGGACTAACAGGAGCCATCTATGCCGATAACCGAAACACCCTCCGCATCCGCATGGCAGAAGGCTATGATGGCTATAATGAAGAGACCATGGTTTTGGAAGAACGGCCAGCCCCATACAATGACCCGTTTGCATTGCTTGAGGCGGTAGTACGAAAAAAAATTAAGTTGCCTCCCCATAATCTGTATTCCATAGAAAACAACTTGGTGGTCATGGAAATCTTGGATGCGGCCCGAAAAAGTGCCAAAAAAGGCAAGACAATCACCCTAAAAAAATAAAATCATCAATCGCTATTTCAACTCAGCCCATTCATGAAAAAAATTCCTTCGCTCCTCCTCCTCGGTCTTATGGCAATTGCCGCCAGTGCCCAACAGGCCCCACAGGATTCCATTACCCAATTGGATGAAATTATACTACTCGAAGATGTGGTTCCCAAGAGAGCCGTCGGAATAACGGCATCATCTACCTTGGGACCCTCCACTTTTGAAAAATTTAATCCCATCGATATTGCCTCAGCCATTAACCAAGTATCAGGGGTGTATATCCTATCAGGAGCTTTGAACACCAATCGAATTACAATTCGTGGGGTGGGCGCCCGCACCTTGTTCGGGACAGATAAGCTTCGCTTATATTTTAACGGCATTCCCGTGACCAACGGTACTGGTTCTTCCACCATAGAGGCCTTCGATTTTGAAAATTTAGGTTCCATGGAGGTCATCAAAGGGCCCAAGGGCACCTCATTCGGGGCCAATTTGGGTGGAGCCATTTTGTTGGATACCAGACCAGCTTTTGAAAACGAAACCCGATTGACCAATAGCTTCACCGTTGGATCGTATAGCATGGTCAAGGACAATCTAACATTTCAGCATACCGAAGAACGTTTGAACCTTAGCTTTAGCTACAATCATTTTAAAACAGATGGGTATCGGCAGAACAACAACTTTGAACGTGATGGATTTTTGTTGGCATCAGAGATAAATCTCGGCACCAAAAGCAGTTTGGGCATTTTAGTAAACTATATTGACTATACCGCCCAGATTCCAAGTTCCATCAACCAAAGTGATTTTGATGAAGACCCCACCCGTGCTGCCGGAAACTGGTTGGCCGCACAAGGTTTTGAGGCCAACAAATATTCTTTGATAGGTCTTTCGTATACACAAGAGTTTACCGAAAACTTTAAGAACACTACCAGCATTTTTTACACCTATTTAGATCATTACGAGCCACGGCCCTTCAATATTCTAGACGAATTCACCAATGGTTTTGGATTGCGAAGCCAGTTTCAGGGAGGAAATCTCTCCACGGGTGAATATAGTTTTGGCGTTGAGCTGTACAAGGACGAATACCATTGGGGTACTTTTCAAAACCTTTTTGGGGATAACAATGGCAATGGGAGTCTGCAAGGAGATCGTTTGAGTCGTAATCGGGAATTCCGAGATCAATTGAACCTTTTCGGAACCTTTACCCTTCCGCTGTCCAATGCTTTGTATGCCCAAGCTGGCCTGAACCTCAACAGTACGAATTACGATTTCAGGGATTTGTTCAACACGGGAGCTGCCAACACTTCTGCCGAAAGGGATTTTGATGCCATTTTGTTGCCCAGTTTAGGGTTGAAATACCAATTGAAAAAAGGGTGGTTATACGCCAATGTAAGCCGAGGGTTTTCCAATCCCAGTTTGGAAGAAACCTTGACGCCTGATGGGGTAATCAATCCCGATATTGCCCAGGAAACTGGAATGAACTACGAACTTGGCGGCAAGCTCACTTTTTTAAAGCCCAAACTCTATTTCAATTTTGCACTTTATAGAATGAACATTAACGATCTATTGGTGGCGCAGCGCACAGGTGAAGATCAGTTTATTGGAAGGAATGCAGGGGAAACCCGCCATCAAGGTTTGGAACTGGATGCCAAATATGTACTGCCACTTTGTGAAGGCCTACAACTCTCTCCCTACATAAGCTATACCCTTAACGATCATAGTTTTGTGGATTTTGTGGATGAGGACAACGACTATTCGGGAAATCCATTGACCGGGGTGCCCAAACATCGCATTAGCTCTGGCTTGGATTTGCAGCATGCCAATGGTTTGCAACTGAATCTGACCCATCAATTTGTAGATGAGATTCCATTACGGGACAACAACTCGCTCAACAGCGAATCCTTCAACGTTCTGCATGCAAAACTTGCGTATCAGACCAGTCTGTCTAACCACATTTCCTTGGGATTAAATGCAGGGGTTAACAATCTTTTTGACACCAACTATGCCCAAAGTGTATTGATCAATGCCTCCAGTTTTGGAGGTGCACCGCCCCGTTATTTTTATCCAGGCAACGGCCGCAATGTATATGGAGGTGTCCGATTGGGGTATCTTTTCTAAATTTAAGAACCGCCGTAACCGGTTCAAAGATGAATTTAAGCGATTCCTTACATAGCACCGAATTCCTAAAAAAAGAAGCCTATTTTCTGGAACATGGAAAGTTATGTGTGAAGATTGGCAAAATTGAAAAGGGAGTGCTAAGGGGATTTGTATACAATAGCGAAGGTGATGAGATTACCACCCATTTTTATCAAGAGGGTGATATGGTGGTAGGAAGTTTTTTACCCAATACCCAAATGACGATGTCCATTCAGGCCATGGAGGATTGCCAAATCTCCATTGCCAATTATGCCGAAGTGATGTCCTACGTGAACAAGGACAGGGAAATTACGGAGATCATTACCCGGGAGTTTCAGAAACTGAACAATCAACTGCAGTCGCGGTTGGTATCACTTTTAAACTTGACCTCCCTGGAAAAATACGAGCGGTTCCTAAAGGATTATCCTGGATTGCTCAATCGAATTCCGCATTACTACATTGCCAACTATCTGGGCATCACCCCTACACAACTAAGCAGGGCCCGAAAACAGTTTTCTCAACAAATGTAAACGGGAAAGAGCAGCTTTGTCCCTTGCTTTGTATTCTAATTACAACATATAACTATGAATACTGAGTTATCCGACAATGCATTTGAAACAGCCTTTGGGAATTTTGAAGTCCCTCCCTCCCAATTTAATCACGAAGCCCACCTGCGATTGGCATGGATCCATATTAAAAAATATGGACTTGAAATGGCCATTCGGAACATTTGCGCCCAACTCGTAGCTTATGTGGAACATCTTGGGGCAAGGGATAAATACAATGTCACGCTAACGGTAGCTTCGGTAAAGATGGTCAGTCATTTTATGGGCAAATCCAATTCGGACAATTTTCCAACTTTTATCTTGGAATTTCCCCAACTCAAGACCCGTTTTAAGGAATTGATCGGAGATCATTATGCCATGGATATTTTTAACTCCAAAGAAGCCAAGAAAAAGTATATGGAACCCGACCTGTTGCCTTTCGACTAAAAGCAAAGACAATCTTGTTTATGGTTTGATGGGATATATTATATTTATCCACTTTAATCCAACCCTCAACCATGAATAGAGCCCTAAAATTTCTTTTTGCCCTGCTACTTATTGCCATCGCTTCTTGCTCCAAGGAAGAAGATTGCGTAGAGACCATTTGCCCTGATGGATTTAATAATTGTATAGACCGTCCGTGCGGACTTTAAGTTGGAAAAACCCCAGCTTTTAGCACAATATCAAAATTGCGTTTGCGTTTTTAAATGCATCAACCTATAACCCCAAACTTATGAAACCCATCCTAGGTGGATTGTTGGCCTTTTGCCTACTTTTTATGTCCTGTTCCACAGATGCCGAAAAGCAAGAAGACCCTAATGAAAATACTTCCCTTATTGGGACCTGGTATTTTATTGCCTACATAGACGACGAGGGCCAACAAGATCCAAATGGCTGTGACAACAATGATTTTATCCGGTTTAATGAGGACGACACTTTTGATTTTGCCTATTATTATATTGAAGGTGAAGAATGTATTACCCGTGGAGATCAGACCGGGCAGTGGTCCTATGCTTCCGACGGGATTTTGGAATTGGTTTATAACGAACAGGAAACCCGTGAAGTGGGGTATGTCATCGAAGAAAATATACTAACCTTGACTATTGATGAAGGTCTTGGGGAGTACCAAGAAAAATATGAAAAGGAGGAGTAATCCAGCTTCCCCTTTAACGAATTAAAGCCCCGATTAGTTGGGGCTTTTTTAATTTTCTGTCCCTTCTTAGACTAAAGCTGGGAATATGGTAACGGTTTTAGAAACACCCGGAGGATATTGTTCATGGAATTGGCATATTCCTCCATTTTTATGATTCGTTGCCATTCCGGGTGGGCAATAAACTTGGACCAGCCTTCGGCATGGGCTTCCTTATCCTTTAAGGCCAGCATATAGGTCAAACAAGGTATTTGTCCCCCGGCCATATTCACCCCAAAAAACACCATGGGCAGTCCCGCATCCGCAAAAATGGGAAACTCTGCATCATTGAACATCTTTACCTTGCGGCGTAAATCATCCTCATTGGCGCTTGTATAGATCCGTAACTCAAAAAGGTTGGACGCGTCATCGGGTTTCACCAAATTGGGAAAGCCTGTCGAGGATCGAATCAAGCTGGTGGAAATGCGTTTGTAGGGCACGGCAGCTCCGGCTACCAAATAATCATGGGCATCTTTCTTGTATTGTTCATCTTGGGCCAAGGCATCCTGACTATCCTGAAACGCCTGGATATTGGCATAGGCCACCAACAAATAGATCTTCTTGGGCAAAGCATCCCCAGCTTCTTCAAAAGCCCCAACATTTTGGATTCCCTGTCGGTTTAGGGCAGGAATGAGCGCATCCTTAAAATAGTTGTGCAACACATCCGCAGATTTAAAAAATTCCAACTCGTAAGTTCGGAATTCGTATACCTCTGCTTGGGCATTGCTAAATTGAAACTGAATCAATAGAAAAACAAGGGAGCAAAATAGTTTGGCTTTCATGATTGTTGGGTTTGATGGGTTTGAAAGTAGTATTGACCTCCAACAAGATACTAAAATGTTCTTGGCAAAGGGTTCCAATATTGGCTTTCCACACCTCAGCAGATAAAATCTTACATTGTTGCTTCTAAAAGTTATATTTGGATAGACAATTCCCGTTGCATCATGATGTTAAGATTAAAAAGTTCGCTGACCCTATGTATTTTGATCTTGATATGGGCCTGCAACACCAAACCCAAGGACAACACTACAGCAACCGAGGCAACTGCCCCTCCGCCCAACATTTTGTGGTTGGTGGTAGAAGATATGGGGCCTTATATCCCTCCTTTTGGGGACTCTACCGTGGTAACCCCCAACCTCAGCAAATTGGCTTCTGAAGGGATTCGCTACACCCGCCTCTTTTCACCATCCGGGGTTTGTGCTCCCAGTCGGGCGGCCATAGCTACAGGTATGTACCCCACAAGCATTGGGGCCAGCCATATGCGCACCCATTCCTATACCGAAGTAACTGGATTACCCGCTTACGAGGCCATTCCTCCTGCGGAGGTAAAGATGTTGAGCGAACAATTGCGAAAGGTGGGCTACTTCTGTACCAACAATGCCAAAAATGATTATCAGTTTAAAGCGCCCGTGACCGCATGGGACCAAAATGGCAAAGATGGCCATTGGAGAAACCGAGCTCCAGGACAGCCTTTTTATTCCATTTTTAATTTTGGGGTCACCCATGAATCTGGGCTTTTTGAACCTTACGAAAGGGAAGAAGTCATCCCCAAGGATACTCCATTTCCCATTCCACCATATTTGCCAAACACCGAAGTAGTGCGCCGTGACCTTTGGAAAATGTACAACAACATTGCCCTGATGGATCGTCAGGTCGGCGAAATTCTAAATCAACTGGAAGAAGATGGGCTTATGGACAACACCATCATCTTTTTCTATGCCGATCATGGCGGACCTTTGCCCAGACAAAAGAGATTGGTGTACGATTCTGGGCTCAACGTACCCATGATCGTGCGCTTCCCTGATAAAAAGAATGCTGGAACCATAGATGACCAGCTGATAAGCTTTATAGATTTTGTGCCAACGGTGCTTACCTTGGCCGGACAAACCCCACCCGATTATTTACAAGGCCAAACATTTTTGGGAGATGAGGAACAAAGACAATACATCCACGGAGCTGCAGACCGATTTGATGGCGTAACCGATGCCATCCGAGCGGTACGCGACTATCGCTACAAATATGTACGAAACTATAGACCCGAACAAGGCAATTATCTGCCAAACCAATACCGTGAGCGCATCCCCACCATGCAGGAACTCTTGCGCATGCGCGACAAGGGAACACTTAACGAGGTACAGTCTATCTGGTTTAGGGAAAGTAAACCCAAAGAAGAACTCTACGATTGCATAAACGACCCCCACGAGATCAACAATTTGGCGGGCCAACCTGAGCATGCCGAAAAACTCCAAGAGCTAAGTACAGAAATGGACCGTTGGCTTACTGAGATTGGCGACCAACCTAACCTACCCGAACGGGAATTGATCGCCCAACTCTGGCAAGGCGCTGAACAACAACCCGTGACCCAAAAGCCTGTGGTACTGCAAGTGGACAGTGAAATTAGCATGGAATGCCCTACCCAAGGGGCCAGTATTGGCTACCGAACCCTCCAAGATAGTCTCCCCTCCGCATGGCACGTTTATTGTGCTCCTTTTACCGTTGAAAACGGCACCCAATTGGAAATCGTAGCCCACAGGATTGGGTTTAAGGCGAGTGAGGTGGTACAGTTTCAAGTGTCTTTTTAACTCAAGGTGCCAGCTTAAATTTGTTAGCAAATTCTGTTGCAGATATCCCTTACGTTTTATTGCGTTTATACGCTATATTAGGGTATATGGGTATATATTATAGCTATATAAACAGGTTGGAAATAAATTGAAAAAGATAATCTACATATTGATATTATTGATTTCATATAGCGGATTCTCGCAAAAGTCTGCCCTACCTGACAATCAAAATCAAGTCTTATTTTATGGATTAATGACCTTCCATAGAATTAAAGCAATGGAATTTGCAGCCGAAAAATATGAAATTGAAGTAAAAGGAGTTGCTGGCTGTATGGTTTCTCGCAAACTTGTTGATAGCGTTAAAACTGTTCATATCGGGCTTTGGAAAAGAATGGATAGCATTTATGGTATCGGAGCTAAAGAACGTTATGAAAAAAGTGTTGATTTTGAATTGGAGCAAATTCAAAAAGCTTCGGACATTATAAAAGATAAGCGAGATATTAAAAAGGTGTTACGAATAATAAAAAGAGAAAACGAAGCCTCATCAATAAGTTTACAAGGAAAATTAGACGAAAACTTATATTACTGGAATATCTATAGTTTGAATAGAGAGAAATATCCAAATAAATTATGGCATCCTGAATATAAAATAATCATAGATTTAAAAAAAGAAGAATACAAAATTGAACGAATAGAATAAAAACTATTGCCACAATGTATAACCACAAAAAACCACGGAGAGGTAATTCTAATCCTCACCTCAAAACCTCCCCCAACGCCTGTAGCAAATCTACGGAACTTTGCACTTCTCTTTGGGTAAAGACCTCCTCTTCTAAGTAGTGCAGCATAAAAATCACTTGGCTTAAACATTGTGCCATCCGCTCAGGTGAGCCGTAACCATCTTTTATCAAATTATTCAATTGTTCAATTTGGGACTCTTTTAGCATGGGGCCAATGTACTAATGTGAAAATTCCCTCACCACTACTAATTAGTAGCTTTTTAATTTTCAGCGAAGGTTTTGATTAGGCCTCCTTCTTTTGCTATCTTGTATGGGCCCGTGGCTAAACCAATCTAGGACCATTTTGTTGAGGTCAACAAAATGGTTCAGGCTTATGAATACAACATGTCACTCTATCAAAACTTAATGGGATTTGGAGAACGGTTCTTTAAAAAACACCAGCTGCTTAAACACGGTTTTAATTTCTCGCCCATGTACAGGCGTAGCACGGGCAGGATCACCCATGTTTCGGAAGATTTATTGCTGGTGCAAATGCAATTGCGGCTTACCTATAAAAACAGGAATTATGTCAATTCCATTTTTGGGGGAAGCATGTTTTCTGCCGTGGATCCCATTCCCATGGTGCAGTTAATCCATCTGTTGGGTCCGGACTATGTGGTCTGGGACAAATCGGCCGAGATCCGTTTTAAGCGCCCTGCCAAGGAACATTTGTATGCAGAGTTTCAATATTCCCTTGAAGAATTGGAGGATATCAAAACCAAAGTGGCCCAAGAAAATGAGCTTGAAATTGTAAAGACCACGCATTTGACCAATGCGGATAAATCCCAAGTGTTCTGCGAGGTTAAGAAGTTAATCTACATAGCCAATAAGGCCTACTTTAAACAAAAACAGGAAAAACGAGCCCAAAAGGTTAAAGCTTAATGTGCTTGGTCTCCACCACTTTATCCCCCACTTCCAGTTTAATCAAATAGAGTCCGCTGGGGAGTCCTGCCAAATCCAACATGGGTGCGGTGGCAGCAATGGTCTGGCTTTTCAGCTTAATCCCACTCATGCTGAACACATGGGCAACGGCAAAGGATCCACCAAAATCGGCACAGAGGTCTACCAATCTGTCTGTGGAAGGGTTGGGTAAAATTAACAAGGGCCAGCCCTTGCAAGGGGGTTCTTCGGACAGTTCTTCAAAGGCCAATTCCTCGTTTTCTTCTTCTTCTACGGGATCATCTTGTGGAAGCTCTTCCTCTTCCTCCTCCTCTTCTTCTTCCTCCTGTTCAATGGCATTGCTACCCTCCACCACGGTCATGGCCTGGTTGATGTCCACATTTTCAATCCGATCCACTATGCCGCTCAACCATTTTACTTGAACGTAGTCTATGGCAGTGGCATCTCCCAAACCAAAGAATTCATAACTGGAGTTTTGCCCCAAATAGCCTTCACCACAAACCGTATATCGGTACTGGGGCATCCCATTGGCAAAGACCTCAATGGTACTGCCAATCCCCTCCTTATTGCTGGTAGTACCTTCCAACTTTACCTTGAGCCAGTTGTTATTGTTGGTAGTGGTATTCTTCCAAAGGAAGTTGTCCTCCGTATCGTTGAGCACAATAATATCCGGGTAGCCATCATTGTCCACATCGCCTTTGGCATTGGCAAAACTAATACGGTTGTCGTTCTCAAAACCGATACCTTCGGGGATCTCAAAACTCTCCCCTATATTTTCATAAAAGGCCGAGGGCAGTTGTTCATTTTCGCCTACCCGCATACCGCTTACGTATAGATCAAGGTCGGTATCATTATCGGCATCCAAGAAAACAGCGCCCCAGGCAATGCTGAAAAAAACGGTTCCCAATTCCGTGGCCACATTGGTAAAGGTGCCATCGCCATTGTTGCGCAAATGGTAGTTCCCAGCAGAGGTATTTGTGACATAAATATCCAACCAACCATCATAGTTGTAGTCCTCAATAGTGGTGGACATAGCATCTATGGCAATTCCCGCTCCACTGGAAATGGAAACATCCTCAAAGGTGAGGTCTCCCCGGTTGCGGTACAAGCGGTTGATGTTGTTGATCTTATCATTGGCCACATAAATGTCCTGCAAACCGTCATTGTCGTAATCAAAAAAGGAGGCACAGAATGAAAGTTCATTGTCCAAAACAATCCCTGCCGATTCGGTTATATCAATGAATACCCCATTCTCATTGATGTAAAGGTAGTTGTGCTGGTCAAAGGTGGTCTCATCCCTGTTGGAAATAAAGACATCCAGGTCTCCATCGTTGTCAATATCACCAAATGTAGCCCCGTAGGTGTAGAGATTGTCCGTGAAAAGACCACAAGTTTCGGAAACATCCGTAAAGTTCATGTTTCCGTCGTTCACATAAAACTTGTTCAGGCCTGTTATGCTGGTAGCCAAGAAATCCTTGTCGCCATCATTGTCATAGTCCACCCATAGCACTTGCTTGGTCTCGTAGGTGTTATCTATACCAAGGTCAACTTCGGAAAAAGTTCCGCCATTGTTTTTGAAAAAGTACAACTGTTGGTCCAAGGTGGAAGAATAGGTGACATCATCCCATCCATCCCCATCAAAATCATGGAAAGAAAGTCCACCGCCATAAAAACTGAAACCATAGGTGCGATCCACGCCCAAAGCCGCCGCACTTTCCTCAAACGAAAGTTGGCCCTGAACGCCATATGAACACAACAAAAGAAGAACGAGTAAAGTTCGAATCAAAGCTATCAATCTAACTATTTAAAAATAAGGAATTTATGGAATTATCAAAATCGATGTATTTACTGACGGGCACCTCATCTTTTTCAGATATCGAAATCATAAAACTCTGTTTTCAAGCTGAGAATTAATCTTTCTTTTAAGCCATTGAAGCTTCCTATTTTCTTCTATGTTTATAGTATCTTGTATGGCGCAAATAGGAACACCTTTCCGTTTGCCTGACTAATTCAAAACAGCTACCTATGACCGATTTGGAAATCGCCAAAGGCGTTACCCTACAACCTATTTCCAGTATTGCCGAAAAATTCGGAGTGGATCCAGAATCCATAGAAATGTATGGGAAATACAAGGCCAAACTCCCCCTACAAGCCATTGATAAAACAAAAGCGGAACAGAGCAACCTCATCTTGGTCTCTGCCATTTCCCCAACTCCGGCAGGAGAAGGAAAAACCACCATGTCCATTGGTCTTACCGAGGGACTAAATCGTTTGGGCAAAAAGACTACCGTTGTGCTTAGGGAACCGTCTTTGGGGCCGGTATTTGGCATCAAAGGAGGGGCCACGGGAGGCGGATATTCCCAAGTTTTGCCCATGGAGGACATCAATCTTCACTTTACAGGGGATTTTGCCGCTATTGAAAAAGCACATAACCTCTTGGCAGCCGTCATTGACAACAACATCCAAAGCAAAACCAGATCTCTGCGCATTGATCCCAGAACCATTGGCTGGAAACGGGTAATGGACATGAACGATCGTGCGTTACGGGACATCATTGTAGGTCTGGGGGGAACCACCTCTGGGGTACCCCGTGAAACGGGATTTGATATTACCGCTGCTTCCGAAATCATGGCCATTCTTTGTCTGGCGGAAAACCTCAGCGACCTCAAAAAGCGATTGGGAAACATTTTTGTGGGATATACTTTTGATAAAGAGCCCATTTATGCCAAGGATTTGAAAGCCGAAGGTGCCATGACGGCTTTGCTTAAAGATGCCATCAAACCCAATTTGGTCCAGACCATGGAAGGGAATCCCGCCATTATCCACGGTGGGCCTTTTGCCAATATCGCTCAAGGCACCAATTCGGTCATTGCAACACGAATGGGTATGTCGCACTCGGAATATACCGTGACCGAAGCTGGATTTGGTTTTGACCTTGGTGCGGAAAAATTCTTCGACATTAAGTGCCAAAGTGCAGGGTTGAAACCCAAGGCCGTGGTGCTCACGGCGACCATTAGAGCTTTAAAATATCATGGCGGTGCCGACCTAAAATCGTTAACGGAACCCAATGTGGAAGCCTTGAAAAAAGGACTCCCCAATTTGGAAAAGCATTTGGAAAACATAGCCAAATTCAATGTGGTGCCAGTGATTGCCATCAACAAATTTGTGACCGATACAGACAAAGAGATTGCCGTGATCAAGGAGTTGGCCGAATCCAAGGGAATACGAGTGGCGCTCGCCGAGGTATGGGCCAAAGGAGGGGAAGGTGCTGAAGCACTGGCGCAACATGTTATTGACGTGGTGGAATCCAAAGCGTCCGACTTTAAACCTCTTTACGATTGGAGTTCCCCAGTCATGGACAAAATAGCCACCATTGCCACTGAAATTTACGGAGCAGAGCATGTGGACTATACCTCCAGAGCCAAAGCGCATCTCAGGAAAATTTCCAATCTGGGCTTGGACCACCTACCTGTGTGCATTGCCAAGACCCAAAAATCCTTATCGGACAATCCAAAACTTTTGGGTAGGCCCAAAGATTTTATTATCACCGTAAGAGAGATTGAAATTGCGGTCGGCGCAGGCTTTTTGGTTCCCATAACAGGCGACATTATGCGTATGCCCGGATTACCTGCAACTCCTTCTTCCGAGGGAATTGACGTGAACGACGATGGAGAGATTACTGGGTTGTTCTAGATTTTCTGCAACCAGTAGCGCATGTCCACTTCCTTGGAGATGATCTCTTTGACTTCGGACAACTTTACCCGTTGTTGCTCCATGGTATCCCTATGGCGGATGGTCACCGTATCGTCTTCCAAAGTTTGGTGGTCTACGGTAACGCAGAAAGGTGTTCCAGCAGCATCCTGCCTTCGGTAACGACGGCCTACAGCATCCTTTTCATCATATATCACATTGAAATCCCACTTAAGTTCATCGATCAACTTGTGGGCAACTTCTGGTAATCCGTCTCGCTTCAACAGTGGCAAAACAGCTGCTTTTGTCGGGGCCAAAACCGCTGGGATTTTCAACACGGTTCGTATGGTTCCGTTTTCCAGTTCCTCTTCCTGGAGCGAGTTGGAGAACACGGCCAAGAACATGCGATCTAGTCCAATCGAGGTTTCCAGCACATAGGGGACATAACTTTTGTTTTCCTCAGGGTCGAAGTACTGTAATTTTTTACCTGAGTATTCCTCGTGCTGGCTCAAATCAAAATCGGTACGGGAATGGATTCCTTCCAATTCCTTGAAACCAAATGGGAATTTGAATTCGATATCTGCGGCAGCATCCGCATAGTGGGCCAGTTTGTCATGATCATGGAAACGATAGTTCTCTTCGCCCATCCCTAAGGAAAGATGCCATCTCAATCTTTTTTCCTTCCATTTGTCATACCACTCCTGTTGGGTTCCCGGCTTGATAAAATACTGCATTTCCATTTGTTCAAACTCCCGCATGCGGAAAATGAACTGGCGAGCGACAATCTCGTTTCTAAAGGCCTTTCCTGTTTGGGCAATCCCGAAGGGAATTTTCATCCGTCCGGTTTTTTGCACATTGAGGAAGTTCACAAAAATTCCCTGGGCGGTCTCAGGTCTTAGGTAAAGATCCATAGCGGAATCTGCAGATGCTCCCAATTTGGTACCGAACATTAAGTTGAACTGCTTTACATCCGTCCAATTTTTGGAACCGGAAACAGGGCAGACAATGCCCAAATCCAAGATCAGTTGTTTAAACCCCTCTAGATCTCCCTTTTCCTGAACCTCGGCCAGTCGGGAACTTATCTCATCTATTTCTTTTTGACGACGCAACACATTGGGGTTGGTTTCCCTGAATTGTTCCTCATCAAAGGCATCCCCAAAGCGTTTTTTGGCTTTGTTGACATCCTTAAGAATCTTGTCATTTATCTTCTCCCTATGCTCCTCTACCAAAACATCGGCACGGTATCTCTTTTTGGAATCTTTGTTGTCAATCAAGGGATCGTTGAAGGCGTCTACGTGACCCGAAGCTTTCCAGGTAGTGGGATGCATAAAAATGGCAGCATCGATACCCACAATGTTATCATTGAGCTGTACCATGGCTTTCCACCAGTACTCCCTAATGTTCTTTTTTAATTCAACCCCATTTTGTGCATAGTCATATACCGCACTCAGGCCATCATAAATCTCACTGGATTGGAACACATACCCATACTCCTTGGCATGGGAGATTACCTTCTTAAAAACGTCTTCTTGTTTTGCCATGCGGCAAAAATAGAACTTTACCTAAAAAACGAGGGTTATTTCAACTGAAATTCGGCAGAGGCCAGAAGTCTTTCGTCCTCAAACACGTTAAGGGTATAAATTCCTTCGGAAAGTGAACCTTCAGGAACGGTAATTGCATCGCAAATGCTGATCTCTTTTCCCGTATACGGAATCTCTACTTTTTTGCTGTAGGTGTTACCACTTACTGAAATGGTATTGGCATTATCCTCAATAATGGACATATTGGGATCAAGGAACTGAAGGTACAATACCCTAACGTTCCCTGTTTCATTGGGATCAGCGGTTACGGTGACACAACCCCTTAATTTTTCTATGGTAGAGGCCTTATTGGTCTTTAAGGGTCTCCCGGCCCTAAGTCGGAATCCACTGCCTTCGGCATCCTGAAGTTTTAGGTAGCTTTTGATTTTAAGTTCCCGTGCTAGCTCCCTATTGGTCTCCCGCAAAAGCGATTCCGCTTTTTCCATGTTACTGGCCCTTCCACGAAGTTCGTCCAATTGTTTTTGGGTCTCTTCGTACCTATTGGCCAATAAACTATTGTTATAACGAAGGAAATTGTTCTTGAGTTTTAGGCTATCAAATTTGATTTCCAACATCCGCAGTTCCTTTCGGGTTTCTTTCAGCTTCATAATGCTAAAATTCAACCGACCTACGGAATCCAATAATTGTTGTACTCGGAAACGGGATGTTTGCAGTTCAATTTCGCTCACTTCGTTCAATCCTGATAAACGGTCCACTTCCGCTTTCATCAAAGTAAGATCTTTGACCAAAAGTGACTTTTCCTGTTCCAAAAAGTTCATCTGGTTCTTGGATTGTGCATAGCTATAGTAAAAAGCTATGAGAATACCCACTATTACTGCAAGCAGTGCAGCAAAGATAATCTTGTAGTTGAAATTGTTATCTTGGGCATCCATGAGGTTAATTGGCTACTATAACGCGTATAAGATTTGATCCCTAAAAGGTTGGCTAAGATACTAAACGAGATTCACAACATACTATTGCCAATGGTATGTTTTGGATGTAATGCGCATTTATCCAGAGGAGAAAGCGTGTTGTGTACCGTTTGTCGACATGAGGTGCCACTCACCGATTACAACTTTGGGGATGAAAACCCAGTAGACCGCATTTTTTATGGACGAATCCCCATAAATAAAGCAGCTTCCTTTATGTTTTTCCAGAAAAATGGTATTGTCAAGAACATCTTGCACCACTTAAAGTACAAAAATCAAGAGCAAATTGGTGGTTTTTTAGGCGAGTGGTATGGCTCTATCGTTCAACATGAATCTTCTTTGAAGGATGTTGATACCGTGGTTCCCGTTCCTTTGCATGTTAAAAAACAAAAGAAAAGGGGGTACAACCAAGTAGCACTCTTTGCAGAGAAAATAGCTGTTTCCATCAATGCCAAATACAGGGATGACATCTTGATCAGAAGCATCAACACCAAAACCCAAACAAAAAAGGACAGGCAGCTCCGGTGGGAGAACACCAAAGATGTTTTTCAGTTGACGCCCCAAGCCCATGATTCCATAAAACATGTGCTTCTGGTTGACGATGTGATCACCACGGGAGCCACTTTGGAAGCCTGTGCCCAAACCCTAGCCAAAATGGGGCCAATTAAAATATCGGTGCTGAGCATGGCCGTGGTTCCCTAGAGGTTAAAATTTATTAAGGCATGTTTTCCTTTTTTAAATTAGTTGTTTCTTTGTCCCACACTAGTTTTACATGCAGTACCTTAAAAAACTATTGAGTCTTTCTTTTTTGTTGCTGATGGCTCTGGCCCTTTGGCAATGTGCAAAACGAGGCAATCCATCGGGTGGCCCAAAGGATTTGACCCCACCCCAATTGATACGAACCGAACCGGAGAATTTTACCACGGAATTCAAGGCTGAGAAAATCCGTTTGTACTTTGATGAGCTGATCAAATTGGAAGACGTACAAAACCAATTGATCGTATCCCCGCCTCTTAAATACTCTCCAGAAATCACACCTTTGGGAGGGGCAAACAAATACATTGAGGTGACTATAAAGGATACCCTTCAGGAAAATACCACCTATACCTTGAATTTTGGTCAAAGTATAGTGGACAACAATGAAGGAAATCCCAACAGCTTTCTTACCTATGTGTTTTCCACAGGCACTTATATTGATTCCCTTTCTCTTTCTGGGGCCGTAAAGGACGCCTTTAACCGAAGGGCAGATCAGTTTGTAAGTGTTATGTTGTATGAGATTGACACCGCTTATACCGATTCCACCATTTATAAGACCGTACCAAATTACATCACCAATACGTTGGACAGTCTTCCCTTTTTTGAACTAAAAAATCTAAAGGCTGGAAAATATGCTCTTGTGGCCGTTAAAGATGTAAACAAGAACAACATGTTTAACCAACGGCAGGATAAAATTGGCTTTTTATATGATACCATTACTGTACCCACAGATTCCGTTTATCTGTTGAACATGTTTTTGGAAGAACCTGATTACAGTGCTTCCGTGCCGAGTTATGTCGCCAAAAACCATATCCTGTTTGGCTATCAAGGAGATCACAGGGATATCAGAATTGAAAGTATAACGGAGCTTGCTGATTCGGTCCAAACACTGATTCTGAAAGATCGCGAAAAAGACACTTTGGATTTTTGGATCACCCCCACGGATTTGGACTCCATCATATTTACCGTAAGCAATGAAAAGATGCAAAAGGTGGACACTTTTACGGTGAAAACCAGAAATTTGCCCTTGGATTCGCTCAAACTTAGCACTTCCATTGGCCGCCAATTCAATTTTGAGGATACCTTTAGCATATTGGCCAGCACACCCATTGCCGCTTTGGATTCCAATCAGATCGCACTTTTTATAAGCGATTCCATCAATACGCCATTTACTTATTCCTTGGACTCCATCAAGAACAAGGTGGATTTTGATTTTGCCTTGGAACCCAACCAAAGCTATTCCTTTGAAATCATGCCTGGCGCCATCACGGACTTTTTTGGTATACAGAACGATACCCTCAATTACCGATTTTCAACAGGAAGCTACGCTGATTACGGAAACCTGCGTTTGAATGTTGGCGGGGCCGTTCGTTACCCCATGATTGCCCAATTAACGGACGACCGTGGCAATATGCTACGGGAACTTTTTGCAGAGCAACCCAAGACTTTCGAATTCAAAAACTTGGAACCCGGGCAATACAATATTAGAGTAATTTTTGATGACAACGGAAATGGTAAATGGGATACCGGCAGTTATCTAAAGAAAATTCAGCCCGAAAGAGTCAGTTACTATCCAGATCCCATTGACGTTCGTGCCAATTGGGAATTGGAACAGACTTTTATTGTTTCAAACTAAAATCATCTCGGTCTTCCAAGAATTTAAGTTTGTTTCTATAGGTTGTAATGTGTTCTCTCTCCAACTCCACATAGAGGATTTCTTCCTTTTCGGAAAACGCCAAAGTATTACCAAGCACATCATACACCCCAGAGTGTCCAGAATATTCGTAAGCTAGATCATCCACTCCAATTCGATTAACCCCAATACAATAGGACATATTCTCTATGGCACGTGCCTTTAAAAGAGCATCCCATGCTCCAATTCTTGGCTTGGGCCAATTGGCCACATAGATCAAAACGTCATAGGCTTCTGTATTTCGTGCCCAAACTGGAAAACGAAGATCGTAACATATCAAAGGACAAATACGGAATCCCTTAAAGTCTATCACCAACCGCTCAGTTCCTGCGGTGTACACTTTGTCCTCTCCTGCCAAAGTAAAGGTGTGTTTTTTGTCGTATTTATCTACGTGCCCGTCAGGGTGCGCAAAAATCAACCGATTGTAGTTTTGATTGTTTTCCTGGATAACCACGCTTCCCACTATGGCAGCACTGGATTTTTTTGCCAAATCCTGCATCCAACTTATCGTTTTAGTTCCTTCTGTGGGGTCGATGTTTTGGGGAGACATGGTAAAGCCCGATGTAAACATCTCTGGTAGCACAATGAGGTCCAAATCATCCTGGATTGTTTCGATTTTATGACTAAACATGGTCCTATTGGCCTCTGGGTTTTCCCAATGCAACGCCGTCTGGACCAGGGCTACTTTTAGCTTTTCAGACATAAGCGTCAATCAAAATAAACATCGGTTTGCGAAGATTTTGCCAGTTGGAAGAGATGTTTTAACTGGCTTTCCAAAATGCGCTCTTGGGAAAGTTCTGGGAGTTGATCCAGAGGAAAAAACTCAGCATCGAGCATATCAAATCCTGCCTTTAATTCTCCCCCTGTTATCCTGCACAGAAAAAATAGTTTATAGATGTAGTAAGGCTCTGGCGGGTGCGGGTGAACCTGTTTGTCGTAAACACCTAAAAAGCGAACAACCTCTGTCTTTAGTCCAGTCTCCTCCTCAATCTCCTTGACGGCAATTTCAGATGGGGTTATACCAATATCGGCCCAACCTCCGGGAACGGCCCATTTGCCATCCACACTTTCCTTGGCCATCAAAATTTCGTCCTTTTCATTCAAGACAAAACCCCTAACATCCACCTTGGGTGTGGGATAATCCTGTTGGGGCATAAAAAAGTCCTGTATTACTTCCATGGGTTCATCAGCCACAAATGCCATCAATTTTAAACTGATGTTCTTGAGTTCCTCATAACGTTCCTTATCGTAGTCGTCCTGGGTGAACACCAGGCCAGCTTCTGCCAAGGCCTTTATTCGTTTGATGAGGTTAAGCTGTTCCTTTGAATCCATATGGTATTGGCTAAGTTTTTGATTCCAATAATTTTATCAAATCTTCATTTTCCTGCATTTTGGCTTGATCCAATGCAGTGTTTCCCCTTCCATCTTTAACGTCAATATTGGCTCCATATTGGATAAGTAATTGTGCCATATCCAATCTATTAAAGGTAACGGCATATATTAGGCCCGTGGCTCCCATGCTATTTACATGGTCCACATTGGCGCCCGATTTGATCAGCAGTTCAGCTAAATCCGTATATCCTTTAAAACAAACGCCCAACAAGGCAGTATTGCCCGATCCATCCGTGGCATCTATACTGGCGCCTTGGGCCAAAAGTAATTCCGTAATTTCCTTGTGATTGTAGTATGTGGCCAAAATTAATGGGGTAGACCCTCTTTCATCTTTGGTTTCCAAGAGGGCTAGGTCATTTTCCAACAATGCGGAAACGGCAACCTTATCACCATTTCTTACCGCATTGAAAAGCTCTTCTGTCTTGCTCATTTGATCAATTAAAATTATAAAAAAAACTGCCACAACCTTGGTGGGTGTGACAGTCTTTTGTGTTTAATTTTCCTTTTCTATTGAAGACCTTTCTTACGCAAGGTCAAATCGGTCCAAGTTCATGACTTTGTTCCAAGCGGAAACAAAATCGCCCACAAATTTCCCTTGGGCATCGCTACTTCCATAAACTTCAGCAATGGCTCTCAGCTCCGTATTGGATCCAAAAATAAGATCCACCCTGGTCCCGGTCCACTTCAAATTCCCAGTCTTACGGTCATGTCCTTCAAACACCTCATCATCATCAGAAGTTGCAGACCATGTGGTATTCAAGTCCAAAAGATTAACAAAGAAATCGTTCGTCAGGGTTTCTGTACGATTGCTGAACACCCCATGATGGGATTTATCAGCATTGGTATCCAAGACCCGCATTCCACCGACCAATACTGTCATTTCAGGAACGGTTAGGGTAAGCAATTGGGCTTTATCCACCAATAACTCTTCTGATTTCACGGAGTACTTTCGTTTTAAATAGTTTCTAAAACCATCTGCTACCGGCTCCAGGACCTCAAAAGATTCTGCATCTGTCTGCTCTGCAGAAGCGTCGGTTCTACCCGGTGTAAAAGGTACGGTTATGTCATGGCCTGCATTCTTGGCCGCTTTTTCAACAGCCGCACAACCTCCAAGAACGATCAAGTCAGCCAGGGAAACCTTTTTTCCAAAGTCATTCTTGATATTTTCCAATGTCTCCAAAACTTTGGATAATTGGGCCGGGTTGTTTACCGCCCAGTCCTTTTGCGGCGCTAAACGAATTCGTGCCCCATTGGCCCCTCCCCGGTAATCTGAACCTCTGAAAGTGGACGCAGATGCCCATGCTGTTGATACCAATTGCGAAATAGACAACCCAGAGTCAAGGATCTTGGATTTCAACTCAGAGATATCTCCATCATTCACCAAATCGTGATCAACGGCAGGAACAGGATCTTGCCAAATCAATTCCTCGCTGGGTACATCCGAGCCCAAATAACGACTTACCGGTCCCATATCACGATGTGTCAGTTTAAACCAAGCGCGAGCATAAGCATCAGCAAATTCCTCTGGATTTTCCAAAAAGTGTTTGGAGATTTTCCCATATTCTGGATCCATACGCAGGGACAAATCCGTGGTCAGCATAAAAGGTGCATGTTTTTTCTCAGGGTCATGCGCATCTGGAATAGTTCCGGCTCCAGCTCCATCTTTAGGTTTCCATTGATGGGCTCCAGCAGGGCTCTTGGTCAATTCCCATTCATAGGCGTAAAGATTTTCCAAAAACTTATGGCTCCATTGAGCAGGGGTATCTGTCCAGGCTCCTTCAATACCACTCGTAATGGTATCGCTTCCCTTACCAGAACCAAAGTTGTTCTTCCAGCCCATACTCTGCATTTCAATAGAGGCCCCAGCCGGTTCAGCTTCCACATATTCGGCATCGCTGGCCGCTCCGTGCGTCTTACCAAACGTATGTCCCCCAGCAATCAAAGCCACGGTTTCATAATCGTTCATTGCCATTCTGCCAAAGGTTTCCCTTATGTCATGGGCAGCAGCTATAGGGTCAGGGTTACCGTTGGGTCCTTCCGGATTTACATAAATCAATCCCATATGGGCCGCTCCCAGTTGCTTTTCCAATTCTCCATCCTCATTATACCTTGCTTTGTTCCCCAACCATTCAGCTTCAGAACCCCAATAAATATCCTCTTCTGGTTGCCAAATATCTTCTCGGCCTCCCGCAAACCCAAACATTTTCAGTCCCATGGATTCATGGGCAATATTTCCAGCCAAAATCAACAGATCGGCCCAAGAAATTTTCTTGCCATATTTCTGCTTAACAGGCCACAATAACAATCTAGCTTTATCCAAATTGGCATTGTCCGGCCAGCTGTTCAAGGGTGCAAATCTTTGAGAGCCTGTTCCACCACCACCGCGACCATCTGCAATACGATAGGTCCCGGCTGCGTGCCAAGCCATGCGAATAAAGAAGGGTCCATAATGGCCATAATCTGCTGGCCACCAGTCTTGGCTATCCGTCATTAAATCGGTAAGGTCTTTTTTTACAGCATCCAAATCCAAGGATTTGAACTCGGTGGCATAGTCAAAATCCGCATCCATAGGGTCTGCCAGATTGGAGTGCTGGCGAAGGATGTTCAAATTGAGTTGGTTGGGCCACCAATCCCGGTTGGAGGTTCCCCCTCCCGCTCCTTGTTTCAGCGTTCCGTTGAGAAATGGACACATGCCCTCATCCATTCCATTCCCTGCTGAACTTGCTAATTCTTTGCTCATGATAGTATGTTGTTTTAATGTGATTTTTTAACCTTTATAAAGATAGGAAATCCCCTTTCCGAAGAATAGACAATTCATATTAAAATACTATTAAAACATAAATATTATCTATTCAACATTGCTGTTCACACCTCTCCCCAATTGCCCAATTTCAACCATATTTTGGCGGATATGACCCCCTTAGTAGCGGAAAATTGCTTTATTTTTGAATTGACCCTATTAGCTCCAGATGAAATAAGTTCCTAAAGATGTCCAATTGGATTATCTTTAAACGTCCATATAATAAGGTACCTACAGTAATCTAAAATCCATCACACATGAAAAAATTGATTTTGCCATTAGTTGCACTCTTGTTATTCAGCTTTAGTGCAGATACCAATAAACTTTCCAACGATGATCGGAAGAAGGTAGTGAAACATCTTAAGGAAACTAGGGACCAGATGTCCAAAGTTTTGAGAGGATTGAGCCAGGCCCAATTGACCTTTAAACCGGAAGAAGACGCTTGGTCCATTGCAGACTGCGTAGAGCACTTGACCATTTCAGAAAATGCTTTTGGGGGGCTGATCCAAAAAGCGGTGGCTGCTGGGCCCAATCCTGCTTTGAAAGACTCCGTAAAAATGAATGACGAACAGCTTATGGGAATCATCTTGGATCGTTCCAACAAGGTAAAAACCGCCGAACCGTTTGAACCTTCAGGAAAATTTGGATCACATGACGACACCGTGAAAGCTTTCATGGACAAGCGGGAAGAGCACATCTCCTATATGCAAAGCACAGAGGATGACCTACGAAATCTTTACAGTAGCGATTTACCCTTTGGAACCATAGACGGGGTGCAGCTGATCCTGTTTATGTCCGGCCATACGGAACGACATGTCAACCAAATGAAGGAAGTAATGAATCACAAGTTGTTTCCATCCAATGTGGATTGATTCATTGTTTAACAATTATTGGCAAACCCCTTCCTGTTTGGACGGGGTTTATTTTTTAATTTTGATGGGATAAAAAAGAACAGGAACATGAAACTATTTAAATCCTTTGCCTTGGTGGCTCTTATGCTCTTCGCATTTACCGCCACAGCCCAAAATAAAAAAGACCGTAAGATCATCAATGATGCCAAACGGGCCAAAAAAACCCTTTTGAAAGCCGATAGGGGCCTACAACGATTCTTTGACAATTCTGCCGGCTACGTGCTTTTCCCCAATGTGGGCAAAGGTGGATTTATAATAGGAGGTGCTTCTGGAAATGGGGCGGTTTATGAAAATGGAGAGGTAGTAGGCATGGCCAATCTGAAAAAATTGAACGTGGGATTGCAAGCTGGTGGACAGGCCATTATTGAGATTATCTTTTTTGAAACCGAGGTAGACTTGGAGCGCTTTAAGGAAGGAAAATTCCAGTTTGCTGCGGAAACTAGTGCGGTTGCCCTGAAATCCGGGATTGCCTTTAATGCCAAATACAAGGATGGTGTTGCCGTATTTGCCCTGCCCAAAGCTGGCCTTATGGCCGATGCCTCCGTGGGGGGACAAAAGTTTGGATACAAACCCTTTTAATCAAAATGGCCTGGGGTAAAATCTCCTGGGGCATTTTGGGGTTGGTTGATTGTCCCTGCATCTCCTGAATCATTGTAAATGATCCACTCCCCAAAAGTGTAGGTTGGGTTTCCTTGGGTTACCTCCGAGTTCCGAAGTGCGCGCCCATCCTCAAACTCATGGTTGGTTCCAGAACCATCTTCTCCCACCACACCAAAGACGTCAATTATGGTTCCAAAGGGATCCACAAGCTCAAGATTGTCGTCCCCATTGGAATCAGCAGGGCTGTTGGTGGAAACGCTCATGTCAGGAGGGAAACCATAAACCAGTTCGAATTCTTCCGCATTGGGAGAAATAACGAAGGTGCTTTTTGCGGCTATCACTCGGCCCGATAAGTCTATAGAGGAGCTTACTTCCGTTTTTTCATTGGTGTATCTGCGCAAGGTCCAAAGATTTAAATCCAAGGCTTGATTGGATGAATTGTACAACTCCACAAAACGGGCTCCAGTATTGTTATCCGGATCTGCCAATTCCGAAATGAAAATGTCTTTGGAAGTAAACTCAGTTATAATCTCTGGACACCGCTCGTTGGCAAAATCCAAATCTGTAATATCCCTAATCACTAATTGATATTTTTCACCATCCCTTTTTAAGATCCCGGTGATACTTCCTTTGCCTCCCGGCAGCAGTTCTTTCTGAAAATCGGCATAACCACTGGTCAATAACTCTATTTTATTTTCCTCACAATCTTGGAGGATACGAATAGTCTCCTCCTGGGGTTCAGCATAGTTTAGGCCAAGTTCATCTTCGCCAAATTCTACATCCTTCAATTTGATCAGGGTATTTGATCCCACCTGATCTAACTGCGCAATAGTCGTGGGTATCGGTACCACCGACCCCGATTCATCACATGCAGCTATAAGATGGTCTTGTACCTTTAAAGCGGGTAATCGCCCTACGGAAACATTGCCAAAGGAAGTAAACGAGCTTCCTAGCTTCAAGGTTTCACCACTCATTCCCAAAAACAATCCTTTTAGCTTGACAAATACCTTTGTGTCAAGTGGGTAATGTAGGTATGCAGGACTTAGTTCCACTTCCAAAAGAAGCCCCTTTGTTGGACCTTCGGTCTTATCTTGGAGATAAACCTCATTGAAAAAGTTACCTGCTTCATCTGAAGAGATGACATAACCCTCAATTATCAAATCCTCTTGTATCCGAAATGCGTCACCAGAATACATCTCTTCCAATTCCTGAAACGTTGTGTTGGCAGCTAAAATATTATCACAGTTCGGCTGAGGTGCGTTGAAATCGGAATTCGGAACACAGGCTGAAATTATTGTTGACATGACCAACCCTTTTAAAAGAATCCTCACTTTCATTTTCATTTGCTCATCTTTAAAAGTTTATAGCAAGATTTAAAAAGTAGGTCCTGCCGTAACTGTGCCAATATTTGGGGCCAAAAGATGGGGTTCCACTTAAATTATCTTGTAGCATTTGCCGATAATTTCCGTTCCTACTCTGTTCATATCCCCCAGTCTTGAATACGGAATCGAATACATTGTTCACGCTCAAAAAGGCACTTATGTATTTCTTATTCACCAACCAGGACTTTCCGCCAACAAGGTTCAATAGATAAATTTCATCCAACTTTTGTTGTTTTAGTAATCTGCCAACATCGGCATGGGTAACATTTGGAAGTGGTTCTTGTGTATCAGGATCCAACAAGAAACTCTGGGTGCGTTTTATGGTACTTAGGTTTGCATAGCTTTGATCCATATAGTTCGCCGTTGTCCCCAGCCACCAATATTTTGGACTTCTGTATTCCACTCCAAGTGATAGCGCTGTTTGTGGCCCTTGAGCCAACTTTAACCCCTTGATTGTCGCTGTTCCCAATTGCACACTCCCTTCATTATTGATTAGGTCTTCCTCGTTGCCAGCAGTGTCAAAATAGAGCTGAATCTCTGGGTCGCTGGCATACACATAGCTGCCCAAATTACCCGCAATGGAAAGTTTAAGCTCGTTGGAGGCCTTGTACTCCAAACCCAGTTCCAAGCCTTTGTGTAACTTGTCCAAACCCGTAATCACTTCCTGAACAAAATCCGAGCCCAGGCCTGAATCCACAAAAAAGAAATTGACATCCGGTGCGTGCTGAAATCTGGTATAGAAAGCGCTAATGCGGCCTTTTAAATCCGGTAACCGGATATAGTAACCAACATCAATTGCGGATATTGCTACATTCTGAATATCAGGAACAATTAGGTTGTTTTCTCTTGGGTTAATAAATAGGTTTTGAAGTACTGGAGCTCGGTTGATTTTTGCGCCATTGATCATTATCCAGTGCCTCCCGTTTAAAAAGTAGGTCATTCCTGATTTTACGCTTAGCCCTGTGAATGAAATTTCCTCCCCATTTCCAAATGAGTGATCGGGATATCGTTCATTTTGATACAATCCATTCCGCTGTGCGTTCCATTGAAACAGTGTTCCTGAAACAAATGCATTCCATTTTTTTCTTTTAATCTGCATTTGTGCAAACCCCTTGAGCCTTTTGGAATCCAATTCAAAGTTGTAGCTTATTCTATCCCCTACGGTTTTGTTTGGATTCCCAAAAACATCGTTCCGAGTAGATGAAAAGGAATCGCTGTCATCTAGAAATTCGGCTCCAAGTAAATCCTTGATGCTAGCATAATTCTGGATACTGGAAACTTCCATGTTTGCTCCTAGACCCAATTCCAAACTCTCCGCAAGGTCTAATTGCATATTGCTTGCAAGCATGAACCGTTCTTCGTTCTGTACATCTTCAGAAAGCACATAGGAGGCAGGCTCATCTGTAGAATTGCTGTTCACCGCATAAATCTGTTCCCAATCCAATTGCGGATGATCCAATAAAGCTTCCTTGGCCAAGTTTGCATTGGCAAAATCGGCTCCAAAAGAACCATTGACATGATAACTGGGGACATATTTGTAATAGGTAGGGTCAGGATTCTGTGCGTTAAAGTAAGCCAGTCTATCTTTTGCCACACTACCATTCTGATACATAATTCCTGTAGTCCAGTTCATTTTATTGGATTGAAGAAAGTGATTGACCATGAACATAGGTTCAAAAATCTTGCGTTCCCTTGAGTTTCTAGTTTCCCCATTCTGAGTCCCCCAATATGGATTGTAGCGATTTCCCATCAAGTCAAATACTTCCTCGGTCAGTGCCGCTGACCTACCTCTTCTATTGTTTGCCATAACTGTACTTATGACCAAACTGTTTTTGTTGTTCCATTTATGTTCCAGAGCGCCAAAAAGGGAGTGGGCATCATACAAAGTACCTTCAACATAGCCTGAATTAGCCCATCTTTTAGAGGCAGAAAGGGAGTAGGCCCAACCACTTTCCAGTAGGCCTGAACTGTAGGTCGCCATTAGCCTGCTCCTATACGTTCTGTTGGACATAGAACTGGAAACCCGCAGACCTGATCTAAATCCAGAAGGTCTTATATCTATATTGGTGTTTCCCAAGATTCCACCAAACGTATTTGGGTTCGTTTCCAGCGCATGGGTATACGTCTGATTTCGGATTACATCATTGAGTCCGCCCCAATTGTTCCATTGTGGTCTTCCATCCCAGATTTTGTTTAAAGGGATTCCGTTGATCAATACCTCCCCCTCTTGGGAATCATATCCACGAATCCTAAAAAATGCCTGTCCAAAATCAAATGCTGCTCGAGTAAGGAAGATATCCCTAGTGGACTGTAACATTCCCATAGATCCTGAAAGCAAACCATCCTCATCCGAAAGTTCGTTATCTGTCAAGGTTATGAGATTGTCACTTTTTTCCAGGGTAATATCCTTTTCCAAAAAAATGTCTCCCAAATCAATAGGTTCACCTTCCAGAAAAAGCTCAAATGTTTTGGGCAAGTAGTCCGGTGCCGATATATGAATTATAAAATCCCCCTCAAAATTCAGGGCAATGGTAAAACTACCATCAACCCCGGTATGATATTCTTGTTGAAATCCTTCTATTTTTATAGAAGCCCCCGAAACAGGAATTTGGTTTGATCCATCTTTTATGGTCCCTGAAATTTCTATACTGTGCTGTCCAAATAGGAGGTTGGTATAGCATAGCAGCACAAAGAACATAGTTGTTCTCATATGTTAGCCTTTGTAGGTTAATCAGAATAAAATTTGGGGTTATTACTAGATGTTTTGTAAGAAAAGCGAACAATCTTAGTAATTTTAGTACAGAAAACAAAACCCAAATGAAAATTTTAACCTACTCATTCCTACTATTGCCGTTTTGTCTATGGGGACAAAATGAAGCGAGCTACAAAATCAGAACTGTTGCTTTTTATAATGTTGAAAATCTATTTGACACCACCAACGACACCTTGATCTTTGATGATGACCGTACTCCTGAAGGTGCCTACCGCTGGACAGAAAATCGCTACGAGGCAAAAATCCAGAACATATCGCAGGTCTTGGCCCAATTGGGCAAGGAAAAAACCGGGACATCACCTGACATTCTAGGACTTTGCGAAGTGGAAAATAAAGGGGTACTGGAAGATTTGGTGAATCATCCCAATTTACAGGCAAAAGATTACGGTATTGTCCATTTTGACTCTCCGGATGCCCGTGGCATTGATGTGGCCTTGCTCTATAAAAAATCCGTTTTTATCCCTACCTCCTTTAAAAGCCATAGGCTGCTTTTGTTTGATGAAATGGGAGAACGGGATTATACCCGGGACCAGCTTGTAGTTGGCGGTATAATGGATCTGGAAGAACTACATTTTATTGTGAACCACTGGCCTTCCCGACGAGGAGGTGCCACTAAAAGCCAGTCCAAACGGGTTAGGGCTGCCTTGCTTAACAAAAGAATCATGGATTCCATAAGGAGGTTGAACCCAGATACAAAGATCATTGCAATGGGAGACCTTAATGATGATCCTAGGGACCATAGTTTAAAAAGGATACTAAGAACCAGAGGAACGGTATCCAAGTTGGACAGTCTTTCCCTTTTTAATCCTATGGAAAAAATGTACAAAAGAGGAATGGGAACTTTGGCTTATAGAGACCAATGGAATCTTTTTGACCAATTTTTTATGACTCCCAACCTAGTCCATGACAATAAAGCTGGGTTTTTCTTTTGGCAAGCCCAAATCTTTGCTCCCCCGTTTATTAAAACCCAAAATGGAAAATATAAGGGGTATCCCAAACGCACTTATTCTGGAAAAAACTACACCGGAGGGTACAGTGACCATTTTCCGGTGTATTTGTTTTTGATAAAAGAGGTTAACTAGGATAGGACCCTAAAGATCAACTGCATCACCCCAAATTAAATGTTGATCTCCAGTGCCATGGTAACTAAGGCTTCCAAAATCATTTCCTCCCTCATGAACCTGATAGGTGTTGAAATATTGGCTGGTCCATGAACCATCGGGCCACTCGGCAATAAGGGCAAAAGTAATGGTCCTGCCTTCAATTACACCTGAGAATTTATTTCGTTTGATGCGATAATCGCTTGTTTTTATCGCCTTCTTAAACTTTTCCTTCCAACCGCTGTTCCTGGCATAGTTTTTCATTAGTTCCAAGGCTTCTTTTTCCAACTTTTTATCTGGTTCGAATGCCTCTGGAACCTTAAATTTGGGAATCTTGCTGATCCATTCCAATCCTTCTTTCACATTGGTCAGGCGTACTTGACCATAGGCCATTTCCAAAGTATCTTTGTAAGCCCATCCACCACCAGAACTTCCATCGGCCAAGGAATATTTTAATCCCAGCAGCACAGAGTTATCCTTTTTGGCTTTTATATAGCCTTGGTGCTTGAGTAGGGCTTCACAAATCCGAGCTTGTTGTATGCTAATTTCGGTTTCTTCCTCATCCGATTCTTCCAGAACTCCTGGCTCAAAAATGGGATAGCGAACAGATTCCCAACCCCTTTCTTCTTTGGAGGTTTTGTAGTTGTAGTAATACTCTGCCTGTAGGCTGTCCACAAAATAGTCGTACCTCAAATGGGCATTTCTTGGTATCCCAGGGTTCACGGAGAACCTTTTAAAAATTTCCGCCGGACCTGTGTTGTAGTTTACAAACAATCTGCAGAACAAGGGTTCCTCATCCATTTTGGACATATCATAGGTGGTAACAAATTTGCCTTCGTCCTCCCACTCCCTCTCTATAGTTTCATTGGCAAAAACATAGCTTCCCAAGTTGTTTTTATGGATTTTGCTAAAGAATTTTTGACTCAATAGCTTAGTGGTGTCAATTTCCATGGGTGACCAATAATAGGGGGATTGGGTAATGTCTTTTATTGAAGACCCTCCTGAACAGGCAATTAAAAAAATGACCGCTATACAACTGGATAAATAGGTTAAGATTCTCATGGTTTTATATTTAATTAATAGATACGCTACCGTGAGGTTGAATAGAGGCTGGACACAGGAATATGATTCCCATTAGAACACAAAAACCCTCTGCGCTAGGCGCAAAGGGCTATGCTTTTTTTGTTGAACCCAAGATACGAAAACAGAATAGGCCGGCAAAATCAATAAGGCCTATCTATTCATTATGCCAGCTAGGAAGGGAGTCTAGCTAAACCACTGTCCCCAAGGAATACGGCTTAAGATAAACAGCAATCCCAATCCATAAAAGATCGTAATGCTCTTGAACTTAGCGTTGCTGGTTTCCTTTTTCTTATGCTTGGACCATCCGATAGTGATCAAAGCCACCGCCAAGATATTGACAAAAGGGTGTTCCACGGCTAATAAGCGGGCTGCGGAGTTAAGACCACCCATGCCCAAGGTCTGTATGGCCTGAAGGCCGTTTGCGGACACAAAGTAGAGGATAAGACCTATTAACAATTGAATGTGGGTCAAGATCAGGGCAAAAAGACTTATTCTTAAATCTTTGTGCATGGCAAACTCTCTTTTGCCCAATAGCCCCATAAGGGCATTTACGAAGGCCAAAATCAAAATAGCCAAAACAATATAAGCGAAATAGGAATGCAGGTTTTTTAGAATCTCCATGAGTTTAGTTTGTGAATCCTAAAAGTACGGATTTTGCAAATAAAAAACCCCCGCGTTTGGCGAGGGTTTGATATTATAAGGAGCAGCTGTTAGAAATCGTATCTCAGCGTCAAGTTCCAAGTTCTACCCCATCCAAAATAACCTCGGTTAGAGACATTTAAACCATCATAGGTTTCGTCTCCAGCCTCCACCATATTGGCAGTTGTCAATCTTGAAATGTATTCTGTATCGAAAACATTGTTCATATTGGTTCTCACCTTCAATCTGTTGGCTTTTTCAGCCCCTACAGGAATGGTGAAAGTCAATCCCGCATCCACAATGCTATAGGATGGCAATTTCAAGTTTTCCTTGATAGCGCCCACATCTGCATATAGGTTGTCGTAGTGTCTAAAATCGGAATCAAAAGAGAACATGTCATTAAACCTAACGTTTACGCCAAGTCCACCTGAAAGTTGAGCGGCACCACCCACTTTACCACCATCAAAGTCGTTGTTTTCAGTGCTGATCACGTTACGCTCTTCATCAGTAACCTGGGTAACTGCCTCCCCTTTGTATTGCCAATCACCAATGGATGCAAAAGCATTAAAGGAAATTACATCGTTAGGTCTGACTTTGGCATCAAATTCAACTCCTGTGTGCAACTGTTCTGTACCAAAGTTTGTGGTATACTGTACCACATCATCCACAACATCAGAGCTAGTTACAACCCTATCTTTCCAAGAAGTTCTGTACACATTAACGTTAGCGGAGAAAACATTGGTTCTAAAACCATATCCACCTTCCAAACCAAAAATCTTTTCGTTCTCGGTCAATGGATTTACTTGATTGGTAAAGTTTAGGTAGATGTTGTCATGGTATGGCTGACGGTTATAGTATCCAACATTGGCATAGAAGCTGTGCTGGGTAGTTGGCTTATAGCTAAAGCCTGCTTTGGCATTATATCCAAAGTTGTTTACTTTTTCAGAATCCACCCCATCAGTGATTCCAGCTGGCAATGGCTCATCCGTTCCTTGTGGAGATGTTCCGTTGATCAAGGCCTGATCTGCGTACTGGTACAAATCAAATCTTTGGTGGTACTGATTGGAAATAGATCCTTGGAAAAAGGTAGAGAACTGATCGGTAGCATATTCCAACTGTGTGAACAAACCTCCGTAAGAAATACGCTCCTCATTGTTGTATGCAATTTTTTCAGTTTCGTCATAACTGTTGAAGGCTGCGGACCATCCTGAAGGTCTAAAGCTTTCCGTAGCATTCACAAACTTGTAGGTTCCAAAGCCCCCAAAAGTATCGTGGTTGTTGTTTTGGTCTCTTAGTCGAATGTTTTCTCTCCAAGATTCCAATCCATGGAAGTTGGAAACTACCCTAAAGTGCTTTCCATAGTAAGTCCTAAGGTCAAAACCTACGTTCCAAGTAAGGTTATCGGAAAGTTGTTTTTCCAAGTTTGAAATTAACCCATACCAACTGTGCAGGTTCATGGAAGCTCTTGTAATGTAAGCATCATCAGCACCAAAGTATACCCCAGCTCCATTTGGCACCAACGCATTTTGGGCGTAAATAGCATTATAATCTATTCTACCTTCATCTGTTCTGATTCGGTTACCACGGTTACCTGTTCCACCCCCGTTACCCCAAGAGGCATAAAGAACGGTAGACAAATTGGTTGTGGAGTTGATGTTCCAGTCCCAGTTTAGGTTCGATACAGGTTTGTGGTAGAAGTTTCTTCTTTCGGTCATGTACTCCCCGTTGTACGTACCCCAGTTGTTGTTGTAGTTCAAACCGTACTCCAAATAATCGGCGATGGGTTTGGTAAAGTTTTGATCGTGGAACTGCGGAGCACCGGTAATCAAGAAGTTGAAATTGTGCTTATCATTGGGTCTGTATCCAATGGACAAGAAATACGTTTGACCTTCTCCATAGTTTCCTTCGTTGAAACCATCACCTTGCCAGTGGGAGAACATAGCACTAACACCCCATCCTTTTTCTGAGATTCCAGTGTTATATCCAGCAGAAGTCTTTAGGTAATTGTTGTTGGCCACCGTAGTGTAACCAAATCCACCTTCGTTCATTTCAGTGGCCTTGGTCACAAAGTTCACTGTACCCCCAACCGATGAAATCGCAAGCTTGGAAGAACCTAGACCTCTTTGAATCTGTACCCCAGAAGCGATGTCGTTAAGACCAGACCAGTTGGACCAGTACATCAATCCGTCTTCCATACCGTTGATGGGTTGCCCGTTTAAAAGGAAGGCAGTATTGTCTTGATCAAATCCTCTTACCCTCATGTTGGTATCTCCAAAACCACCTGCTTGACCAGATACATAAACGGAAGGAGTATTCACCAAGGTCATGGTCACATCCTGTGTTCCAATTTTTTCTTGAATAATCTTAATTGGCACTGACGAAACAGCAATAGGGGTTTGTCTATCGCTAGCCAAGTCAATAATCCCTGTTCCTACAACCACAACGCCTTCCAGTTCTTCCGCATCCGGAAGTAATGAGATGCTTCCTACGCTTCCTGTTGAGTTGAAAGAAACAGTTTTGGAAACAAATCCAATGTAAGAGATTACTAATGTACCAGAGTCACCTGATACTTCCAGTGTAAAATTACCGTCAAAATCGGTTGATGTTCCATTGTCTGTGCCTTGAAGCACCACACTTGCCCCGGGAAGCCCGGTTCCCAGTTCTCCATCCACCACTGTACCAGTGATGGTCCCTTGTGAAAATGCCATAGTCGAAGTAAGCATAGCCACAAATGCCAAGTAAATTGTTTTCATTTTCTAGTGTTTAAATAGTTTAAATAGCCCTGCAAAAGTGCTGTATTTCTGAGTTATCCCGATTAAGGGAAAGTTAAGAAAAAGCTAAAATATTAATATAAAATTAACATTTAAAATGAGCTGACAAAGAAGTATTTAGCTTTTTTCCCGAAGAATGCTAACCCACTAATTTACTTCTTAAAATGTTGCAGAAGATGAAGCGTTGAGCTGTCGTGCTTGCCAATTCCTGAATTCTCAATATCGGCCAAAATATTCTTGGCCAATTGCTTGCCCAACTCCACGCCCCACTGGTCGTAACTGAAGATGTTCCAAACAATGCCCTGAACAAAAATTTTGTGCTCATAAAGGGCTATCAAAGCTCCCAAACTGGTTGGGGTGAGTTTGTCAATTAGAATGGTATTGGTGGGCTTGTTGCCTTCAAAAACCTTAAAGGGAAGCAGGGTTTCCAATTGTTCTTGGGACAATCCCTGTGCCTGCAATTCAACTTTGACTTCCTCGGCGGTTTTACCGTTCATCAAGGCTTCTGTCTGTGCGAAGAAATTTGCCATCAATTTATTGTGATGATCCACATCCCCATGTAAAGATTTCTTGTATCCAATAAAATCTGTGGGGATCAATTTGGTTCCTTGGTGAATAAGTTGGAAAAAAGCGTGCTGCGAGTTTGTCCCCGGTTCGCCCCAAATAATGGTTCCCGTCTCATAATTGGCTCTTTGGCCTGCTCGATCCACACTCTTGCCATTACTCTCCATAATTCCCTGCTGTAGATAGGCCGAGAAACGATTTAGGTATTGGGTATAGGGAATTATTGCCTCGGTCTCGGCTCCATAGAAATTGTTGTACCAAACACTCAACATGGCTAAAAGAACCGGAACGTTTTCTGCAAACGGAGCTTCCCGAAAATGGGAATCCATTTGATTGGCCCCTGAAAGTAGTGCGTCAAAATTATCATAACCCACTGCCAATGCGATGGAAAGTCCAACCGCACTCCAAAGTGAGAAACGGCCTCCTACCCAATCCCACATGGGGAAAACATTTTCCTGGGCTATCCCAAATTCATCAATCTTATCCTGATTGGTGGAAACCGCGACAAAATGCTTGGCAATATCCGCTTGGGAAGCGTGCTCCAAGAACCATTTTTTTATGGTTAGCGCATTGCTCAAAGTTTCTTGGGTGGTAAATGTTTTGGACACCACTACAAAAAGGGTGGTTTCTGGATCCAAGTTTTTTAGAACCTCGTGCACATGATCACCATCCACATTGCTAACAAAGTGGGTGTTCAGACGGTTTTTATAAAACTTCAACGCTTCGGTGACCATTACTGGACCCAAATCCGATCCTCCAATACCAATATTGACCACATCGGTAAATGCCTTGCCTGTGAACCCTTTTTTTTCTCCCGATATTACAGCATGGGAAAAGGTCTTGATTTTCTCCTTTACCTCAAAAACCTCTGGAACCACATTTTGCCCATCAACCAAAACCTCATCTCCTTTTTGAGCCCTCAGAGCAGTATGTAAAACAGCTCTTCCTTCTGTCTGATTGATCAAATCCCCCTTGAAGTAACTGTCAATGGAGTTTTTCAAGCCTACTTCTTCGGCCAATTCCAAAAGCAAATCAACCGTCTCTTGGGTTATTCTATTCTTGGAAAAATCAACCAGAAAATCTTCCCACTGCAAGCTAAACTTTGTACCACGCTGTGGGTCATTTGCAAAAAGCTCCCTTAAATGGGTTTTATGGGTTTGGGTAAAATGATTTTGAAGTTTTTTCCAGGCTTGGGTGGTAGTAGGGTTTATTTTGGGTAATGCCATTTTAAGGGTTAAGGGTTAGTTGGTTTTCTTCAAGCTCAGAGTCAAGTAAATCCTCGGTTTCTTTGGGTAGGAGGATATATTCAATGCAGTCCAACTGGGTTTTTAAAGGATCAATGTGCGCTAGATAGCCGGTTCGCAAGGAGTCAGCAATGGGCTCTGCGGCAGGTAACTTTTCCCGAAGGGGATCCACCTGTCTTCCGTTTTTCCAAAACCTATAGCAAACATGTGGGCCTCCCGTATTTCCGGTCATCCCAACCCATCCAATTACATCGCCTTGGCGGACAAATTCCCCACGCTTCACCTTCTGCTTTTTCATGTGCAGGTATTGGGTACTGTACGTTCCATTGTGCCTAATCTTTACATATTTGCCATTGCCTCCTCTTCTTGTGGATTCCGTGACCGTACCATCTGCCGTAGCAATGATCGGCGTTCCAATTGGAGCGGCATAGTCCGTTCCTTTATGTGGTCTTACCTTGTATCCATAATAGGCAATTCTTCGCTTTAGGTTGTAGCGGGAGGACAAACGATATCCAAATTTGATTGGAGCACGCAGGAAGGTACTTCGCAGGTTATTGGCTTCCTGATCATAGTAATCCAAAATGTTTTTCAGCGAATCCGTTACATACGGAAATGCATATATGGGCCTGCCCTTGTGTTCAAACAAAGCCGCTTTTATAGGTCCACGGCCTGCATATACGGAATCATTGATGAAATGTTCGTCATAAATGACCTTGAACTTATCCCCTTTTTCCAATCTGAAGAAATCTATGGTCCACGCATAAATTTCGGACAGATCAATGGTCACATTGTAGTCAACGCCCAGGTTATCCAAAGTTTCGGAAAGATTGTTCTCAATTACCCCACCAACTTCACGCTCCACTGAATTTACCTTTCTTCTTCCCTTATAGGCATTGGCCGTGCTGTCCCTAAAATCAAAAACCGTGTAATTGATCTTGTCATTCTGATAAATGAAGACTTGAGCTGATTCAGAAGTGTCCTTGGATTTTAAAAGCACGTAGGGCTTCCTGTCTATTCTTCTAATGTCGAAGGTATCCTTAAACTCTTCCGCAATATGAATGATCTTGGGGTAATCCACCTTGTTCTTGAGCATAAGTTCGCCAAAGGTCTCCCCCTTTTGTATGGTATCATAAACCACGTTGAACTCCTCCAAATTGAAGCCAAAGCGTTTTACAATTGGCTTTTGAACCGGTTCCGCCGGCTCCAGTTGCTGTACCAATTCCTGTTTCTCCTTACAGGATATCAGTACCATCAATGCGAGAATTGCCCCAAAAAATTTCTGCATTTCTATCTTTTATTTGCTGGGTTAAAAATGTGGTCAACCCACTGTTTTCCCCATGTGTCCAGCTCATTTTCCGAGTACAAAGTTGGGAAAAATATTATTTTCTGAAAACTTGGGGGTAAAAAGTCTTTCCAATTGGTTCCTCCAGTAGCATCAACCTCCTTGTTTTCCTTGGCCAAATATCTATAGGCAGAGCCCATGTGCATTAAGGGCCAATTGACATTGGCATTGACATCCATCTCTTTAAGGGATTTGATCAATTGCCCATTTTTTCTATGCTCTTCGGGCAGCTGCAGGTACTTGTGATAAATGGTACTTTCTTTAACCTGATTGGATATCCGTAACAAGCGTGGGGTATACCTAAACTCAAACTGTTTAAGGGTTAGTGTTTTTTCTCCAGTGGTTAAATCGGTAGCGCCCTTTTTCCAGTAAATATGCTCAAAAAGCTCTTCAATACTGTTTTTGTTTGAAAAAGAGTCCCGTTCGGTATGGTGGATGAGATTCTCCAAAGGTGTTGCATAGATCTCAATCATCCGATATTGAGCGGATTGAAACCCACTGGCCGGAAGCAATGCCATTCGGTATCGGAGAAACTGTTCACGTTCCATCCCCTTGATCATGATTCCAAAAGAGGATATAAGTGCCTTGAAATAGCTGTTTATCCTATTGACCTTTTCAATGAAATATTGCACATCTTGGGACCTATCCTCCACAATTTGCTTTTGCTCGTGCAAAATGAGCTTAAAATAAAGCTCCGTAATCTGGTGATACATGATGAATATCTCCTCATCGGGAAAATGGGTGCGGGGCACCTGAATACTCAACAAGGTGTCTAAATGGATATAATCCCAGTAGGTAAGATATTTTTGGTAAAGGAGCCCGTCTAGGTAGGAACTTAGGTCTTGTCCAGAGTTTTTATACTTCTCTTCAAGCTTATTGATTTGGGACTCAATTCGCTCATCATTCCTCATTAACTACTATCTCATTATTATTTTAAACTGGTTTCGCAATCCGTTGTAACCATCCAAATCCGCTTTTAGGGAACCAACGGCCAAATCGGCCTTGATACGTATAGGAATTTTGTTGAGATCATTGGAAACCCATAGGGTAAGGCTCTCTTTTTCCTTAAAAACACGGCCAGATTGTACAATGGGCCTAAATTTAAGACATTCTACCTTGCCAAACTTGGTGCGAATCACTTCTTTTCCCAAATATTTTAGTTTGAACTTGTAAATTCCTTCATCATCAAACAGCATATCAAGATCAATGGACTTGCCCACTTCAAAATCATCCAGCCCATATCGGTTTCTCAAATAATAGGAGGCTGATAATAAATCCTGTACATCCGTGTGCACCGGAATGTCCATGACCTTGCCATTTTTGTTGTCCGTTAAAATGGCTTTGTCCTGGTCATATTTAAAGTCTATTTCCACATCTCGGGTATATCCGCCTTCACTGATCTTACGGATGAAACGGTAGGGCTTCCCGTCATTTTTTCCAAAGTAACTCTCATATCTATCATCCACCTTAAAGAAAATGCTGGCAAAGCCAGTGGTTTTTCCCAATCCCACAACGTGATAAACGGGTACTTTTTCTATAGTATCAGAAGTTAGGTGCAAGGTGGCATAGCTTGCATTGAGAATACCATAGTGAATTCGAAATTTTAACCATTCCCCACTCTTGTATGCAGGAGATTGGCCAAGTATTGCAATAGGGGTCAAGAGCAATAAGATAATAAGGGCAAAAAACTTTTTCATAACTATTTTGTCGTCATAAAATTACTAAAATCACATGTTTAGCAGGTTAACTTACTATTACATAAACAAATCTTGTTCCAAAATAGTATGTATAAAAAAAGCCCAGTGTAAAAACTGGGCTTTTCCTAAATAACCAACCAAACTTTAAATTATGAAAAACCAATACTTAAAGTTATAAGGGAACCACCCCTTATGCCAACAAAGATAAGCCAAGGTTTTGTAGGAAAATAAGTTTTAAGGCGACTTTAACTATCTTTTATCAATTTTGATATGGAAGAGGGAAAAAATTGACAGTTTTTTAAGAGGTTTTGCCAATAAATAAGGGATTCCCAAACTAAAACCAGTAGCCTACACTAAAGAAAAAGTTGCTTTCCGAAACTTCCGGGCTCCAGGAATAGAAGATTTGGACCGGCCCCAAAAAAGATTCCAGTCCGTAACCCAAGCCAAATCCTGAATAGGTGGGTTCTGAAAACCAGTCGCCAGTCCTAAAAAGATCATCGGCCACATTGGCAAAGTTGGCGGTGAACAAGATATGGTTCTTGGGAGCTACTTCATAATCCAAACGGCCATAGGCCTTCACAAAACTATTGCCGGGAAGGCTAAGAAAATCATAGCCCATGAAGGAGGTAAAGTTGTTTACAAAATCGTTGCCATAGCCCCCTAGCACAAAATCGAAGGAAGTTACGCCTGATGTTCCCAATTTTACACCCCCTTCGGTTTCCAAATTAAGGCTCAAATTTGGAAATAATGTAAACGCTGTCCCCATTCTTGCTTTTCCTACAGAAAATTCCCTAAAGTTATCGTTGAAATCAGAGGAGAAAAGATACAAATGAAAATCGCTATCAAAGAAAAGTCCTTTGGAAGGAAAGTATTTATCATCATAGGTGTCCAAGGTTATTTTACCATAGGCACTAAAATAGCTTGAATCATCAAAAAAGGTGCGCTCCGAAGGTTCGGGCAAAAAGGCTTCCGCTGTTTCATCGGTAAATTGATTCAAAGTTCTGGTACTGTAACGGAGCAACTTGTGTTCCAACCCCAGCGTAAATGCAAACTCTTCCCGTAACACCGTCTGCAGATATATTTGGTTGGTCAAATCCGTAACATCCAAATTGATCTCCCTAATGTTGGGGTCATTGGGAGCATCAAAGTTGGTTCTGATCAGGTTATAGTCAATTTCCTCATTAAAATTTGTGAATTTGGAGTTTATCCCAAAACTCCAGTAGTACCCTTTATCCAAGTAGTACTGCATATTGTAACGGATATTGTCTCCTACAATAAAATCAAAGGAAGCCACATCGTCCTTGAGCAAAAAGTTCTTTTTGGTCAGATTGATCAGAGCGGAACTTTTATAGAGATCGTCATAATGGGCAGACATTTTAATAAACATCTTTGTAGGATTCTCCTTGAGTTTGAGAATGAGATCGGTGCCCAAACCATTGGATACCAATTCATATCTAATGGCCTTAAAGTTTCCTGTTGCGGATAAGTTGTTTATCCCCTGTTTTAGTTTTTCGAAGGCTACTTTTTCAGCAAGATTGAGCCGTAACTTACCCTTAATGTAACCTCGGGTATAGCGGTCGTTCCCCTCCAAAATCAGACGGTTGATGACCAGACTATCTTTTACAGCAATCCTCTTTTTGGGAGCTGGGGTTGTTTGCTGCTTAGCGGCAATCTCCTTCAACGCTTTCATTTGGGTATAGGCGGCAATTTCACCACTCTCCACAATTTCCAAGCTCCTATCAAAGTCAATCACGGAAAAATCATCAATATCAGGCCTTATATAGATGTCTGTCTGTTGGGCCTTCTTTTTCATGTCCTTGACCGTTCTATAGTTGTTGATCTGCAATAGAATCTCTGTAGCAGATTCCAAGGATTCCCTAGTTGCCAATCCATGCTGTACATCCACACCTATGATGATGCCCGCTCCCAAGGCCTTGATCTCATCTATTGGATAATTGTTTACAACACCACCATCAATCAGTACCTCTCCTTCAATCTCTGATGGCTCAAATAGCGAGGGAAAGGTTCCACTTGCCATAATGGCTTCGGGCAAATAGCCTCTATCCAACAGAACTTCTTCCCCAGTCTCCACGTTGGTGGCCACACATAAAAATGGGATGGGCAAACTGCCAAAATCCTGAACATCCTTTACGTGAAATAACAATCGAACCAGCTCATTGTAAATGTTCTGGCCTCCTGAGATGGCCTGCGGAAATGAAACATTGAAATTGGTAAAAGGCAATCCCAAAGCGTATCGTTCAGAATCTTCTTTTTCGTAAAAAGTCTTGGCTCCCCTTGGTACGTTGTCCTGAATAAGCTCGGTAAAATCGGTCACCCTAAAAATGGAATCCAACTCCTGGGCGGAATAGCCCGAGGCATACAAGGCCCCTACAATCGCGCCCATACTGGTTCCGCCTATGTAGTCGATTTTGATCCCTGCCTCATCAATTACCTTGAGCGCCCCAATATGGGCCATGCCCTTGGCGCCACCGCCACTGAGCACCAATCCTACCTTGGGAGATTCGTCTTGGGCCATGCCCATAATCCCCATCAAAACAAAAATCACTAACAATACGCTCTTCAATCTCATGGGTTTTTAATGGAAGGATTTATAAATTTTTTTGGCCTTGGCCATACCTACAGATTCCGCAAGACTCTCAATGGTTGCTTCCTTGACCCTTTTTACCGATTTAAATTCTTTCAGCAATTGTTCTGCCGTTTTCTTTCCAATTCCCTCTATGTTTTCCAACTCGGAGTCTATGGCTTCCTTGCTTCTTCGGTTTCTATGGTGGGTAATGCCAAATCTGTGGGCTTCGTTTCTTAGCTGTTGGATAATTTTAAGGCTTTCTGATTTTTTATCCAGATAAAGCGGAATGGGGTCGTCAGGAAAGTAGATCTCCTCCAAACGTTTGGCAATGCCAATGATGGCAATTTTGCCCCTCAATCCCAAAATTTCCAAACTTTTTAAGGCGGAAGATAATTGGCCCTTTCCGCCATCAATCACAATAAGCTGCGGCAGGGCTTCATCTTCTCCCAACAATCGCTTGTATCTGCGAAAAACCACTTCTTCCATACTCGCAAAATCATCTGGCCCTTCAACGGTTTTAATGTTGAAATGCCTGTACTCCTTTTTGGAAGGCTTGCCATTTCTAAATACCACACAGGCAGCCACAGGATTACTCCCTTGGATGTTGGAGTTGTCGAAACACTCTATATGGGTTGGCTCTTCACCAAGCCTTAAATCGGCTTTCATCTGGGCCATAATTCGCTTTACATGACGGTCTGGGTCTGTAATCTTGATCTGTTTGAACCTATCCTGCCTGAAAAAACGTGCATTGCGTTCCGACAGTTCCAAAATTCTCCGCTTTTCCCCCAATTTGGGAAGGGTAATCTTGATATTGTCCTCAACCAGGACTGGAAATGGCAGATAAATTTCCTTGGATTGGGATTGGAAGCGCTGTCTAATTTCGGTTATGGCCAACTGAAGCAGTTCCTCATCGGTCTCATCCAGTTTCTTTTTTATTTCCAGGGTATGCGAACGAACTATGGAGCCATGGGACAGTTGCAAAAAGTTTACATAGCCATGGGTCTCATCAGAAATAATGGAGAACACATCCACATTGTTGATCTTGGGGTTGACCACCGTGGAACGTGCCTGATAATTCTCCAGGATTTCAATTTTATCCTTGATCAACTGGGCTTTTTCAAACTCCATTTGCTCTGCCAAGGTTTTCATCTGCTGCTTAAAATGCTGGATGGACCCCTTGAAATTTCCCTTGATTATTTGTCGGATGTTTTCAATCTGTCCGTGGTAGTCTGCTTCGGATTGCAAGCCCGCACATGGGCCCAGGCAATTTCCAAGATGGTACTCCAAACAAACTTTGTACTTCCCTGCATTGATTTTTTCCTCTGACAAGTCATAATTGCAGGTTCTAAGGGGATATAAACTTCTGACCAAATCCAGTAAGGTCCGTACGGTCTTCATGCTGGTGTACGGCCCAAAATATTCAGAACCGTCCTTAATGAATTTACGCGTGGAGAACACCCTTGGAAAACGCTCTTTTTTGATACAAATCCAAGGATAGGACTTGTCGTCCTTAAGCAATACGTTATAGCGGGGCAGCAGTTTCTTGATCAGGTTGTTCTCCAGCAGGAGCGCATCGGATTCGGAGGACACCACAATGTGCTTGACAGAGTGGATTTTCTTTACCAAGACCCTTGTTTTGCCGTACTCCTGTTTCTTGTTAAAGTAGGAGGACACCCTTTTCTTCAGATTTTTGGCTTTCCCCACATACAGAATTTTTCCTTCCGAATCGTAAAACTGGTATACGCCCGGATTGCTGGGTAAAACACTTATTTGAACACTAATAGAGGGTAAGTCGGACATAAACTTCTCAAAAATCCACGCTCTAACAAAAGTAGGTTTTAATACTACTGGTTTTTTGTTAAAATTGATCAAATCCTGTTAGGAATTGATGGTTGGCAGCAGGGAATTCATGGATGCAAAATTGAACACCGTGCATGACTCCTAATTTAGTATTTTAATGCTCAATGATTCAGGCTAAATTCCTAAGAATGAAATTGAAAGCAGGAGCACAAAACTTTTTCATAACAATATGTTTAAACTTTGTGGGAAAAGGCATCCAAAATAGGGGCTACATGTTAAACTGTTGCTAAAAATGATGCTGTTCATCGATAAAAAGTGCATTTCATGGTGATTTTTCCAATTCTTTTACCTACATTTAACCGTATAAATACAATTCAATGGAGAACTATGTTATCGTTTTGGGAATGTATTTGATTTTGATGTTATTTTTCAAAATCTTTTTCTCGGTTTCGACTAGAGAATAGACCAAATCCCCCAAAACCCCCAACCCCAAAATTTTCAACATTCGATGTTGAAACATGAACTAAGAAAAAAGTATAAAAACCTGAGATTGGACATGAGTCCGGAACAAATCTCAGCGTCGAGTATCATTCTAGCAAATCATGTACTAGAAATCCCAATTTGGGATTTTTTTTATTTCCATACTTTCCTAAGCATTGAGTCCAACCAAGAAGTTGATACTGTTCCACTAATCACCCTGCTCCAAGGCCGGGACAAGAACGTGGTTGTCCCCAAAGTAGTTTCCAACAATTCCATGGAAAATTATCTCCTTACCGACAGTACCGCGCTTAAACTGAGCAAATGGAACATTCCAGAACCTATAGACGGAATCCCCGTCCCAGAAAATAAAATAGAAGTGGTGTTTGTGCCACTGATGGCCTTTGACCTTAAGGGAAACCGAGTGGGCTACGGTAAGGGGTTCTATGATAACTTCCTCCGCAAGTGCTACGCTAAAACCGTTAAAATTGGCCTGTCTTTATTTGAGGCCGAAGATTCCATCCAAGATGCCCACGAAAATGATGTGGCTCTGGATTACTGCATCACGCCAGAGAAAATCTATAAATTCTAGTCTGAAGTTTCGTCCTTCTGCTTTTTAGGGAAAGCTTTTTTGTTGAAAACAATCAGGACACCTACACCCGTACTTATAGCGGTATCGGCAATATTGAAAACGGGCTCAAAAAAACGGAATCGGTTGCCACCAACCCATGGAACCCAATCGGGCCAGGTACTATCGATCAAAGGAAAGTATAGCATGTCCACAACCTTTCCATGAAATATCCTGCCATAGGGATCATCTGAGAAAAGGGTGGCCACTTGGCCATGGCTGTCGTTGAATATAACACCGTAAAAAACCGAATCTATAATATTCCCTACCGCCCCGGCAAAAATCAGTGACACGGCCAAAATCAAGGTTTTGGGCGATTGCTTTCTTATAATATCCCAAAGCCAGTATCCAATTCCAGATATGGCAAAAAGTCTAAAAATGGTCAAAATCAATTTTCCTGTAGATTCCGATATTGGAAGAAAATCGCTGAGTTTGGTTCCCCAGGCCGCTCCTGAGTTTTCAATGAAATAAATCTTGAACCACGAAAAAATCTCGTGCGATTGTTCATACAGGAAATTGGTCTTGATATATATTTTGCTGATTTGATCTACGATCAAGACCAACACAATGATTATTAGGGACTTCTTTAGATTCATGCCTTCAAAAAGAGATTGCGCAAAAGTAGGGATATTATTTTGTTTTCTTAAGTTGTATGGTGCCTTCCACTGAGCTTAAAATGTACTTGTTACTCCCTATTGGGATTTCCTCTTTTATGACCTGTCCATAGGTAGATGCTGCCTGAAAATCTCCTTGGGATGCCCTTACCAGAATATCTCCTTTTTGGGTTTTGACATCCACATATTCCCTCACATTGTCCAACCTACATGTTCCGTTCGCCAATTTCACTTCCAATTTTTCATAGCTCCCAAGGACATCAACATTGCTGCTGGTGCCGTAAAGGGACACATTCCTATATTCTGGGACAATAATCTCTAAAGCAATAGAGATTACCTTATGGGCACTCAATTTATCGTTGGGGTTGGTAAAGTTGGGATGAAATCCGGTGCCAATTAGCATGGTTGCCCCTTTTTCTTCCAAGGTTAGCAGCAAATCCTTGGCATATTCACCTTCCATTTGGGCCGCAACATAAACTTCATCCGTTTTGGCTGTTTGAAGGGTAACCTGATAGCAGAAATCAGCATTGATCTGGATAAATTCAATATCCGAATCCAACAGCGCTTTCTTGATTTCCTTTTGCCCATGGAGATTGGACAATCCAAACAAGCCCAATAAAATAAACAGGAATCTCATAAACAAAAAACGCCCTAAGGCGTTTTTCTATTTCTGCATGTTCTTGGCCTCTATGCTCAGCGTGGCATGTGGAACAAGCTTTAGTCGTTCCTTATTGATCAATTTGCCAGTGACCCGGCAAATTCCATAGGTTTTATTTTCTATACGCAACAAAGCGTTTTTTAAATCGCGGATAAACTTCTCTTGACGAATGGCCAATTGGGTATTGGCTTCCTTGCTCATGGTCTCGGAGCCTTCTTCAAAGGCTTTGAAAGTGGGGGAAGTATCATCCGTACCATTATTGCCATCATTCATATAAGAGCTTTTCAGCAACTCCAAATGCTTTTTCGCCTTTTCAATTTTTTCCTCGATCAACGCTCTGAATTCCTCAAGGTCTTTATCAGAATATCTTACTTTTAAATCTTGCGCCATTTCTAGTGTTTTTGGATAAACAATTTTGTATTCACTTCGTCAAAGGCAATTGCTATGCCTTCCTCTAAATTCTCTTCAAAATTCAGTTGGGCGGTCAGCGTTTCTGTCTTGATGTATTCCTCATTACTGGAAACCGCCTGTTCCACCAAACCGTCTTTTAATATTTTGATGTCAATCTTATCGGTCACTTCAAAGCCAGATTCTTTTCTAAGATTCTGAATTCTATTGACCAATTCCCTCGCAATACCTTCTTTTTTAAGGTTTTCGTCTATGGTAATGTCCAAGGCAACCGTCAAAGCACCTGAGCTTGCCACCAACCAACCTTCAATATCTTGCGAACTGATCTCTACATCGGTTAACTGTAAAATAATATTTTTATTTTCCAATGCAAGCATTAATTCGCCTTCTCGCTCAATTTTTTGGATTTCTTCCTGTCCCAACTGGTTTACAGCTGCCGCAATCGCCTTCATGTCCTTGCCAAACCGAGGGCCCAAAACTTTAAAGTTAGGCTTTATTTGCTTTACCAAAATCCCCGAAGCATCATCCAACAATTCAATCTCCTTGACATTCACTTCGGACTTGATCAAGTCAGAGACCGCTTCAATACTTTCTTTTTGGTCAGCATCCAAAACGGGTATCATCACCTTTTGCAAAGGTTGACGCACCTTAATCTTCTCTTTCTGACGTATGGACAGCACCAAGGAAGATATCTTTTGTGCCAATTGCATTTTCCGCTCCAGTTTCTTGTTGACCATATTGGGGTCAAAAACAGGAAAATCTGCCAAATGCACACTTTCAACCTCTTCTTTTTGGGTACTATTGTCCAAATCCTTGTACAAACGCTCCATATAAAACGGGGCCACAGGAGCAGAAAGTTTTGCTACAGTGGTCAAACAGGTATACAAGGTCTGATAAGCAGAAATTTTATCCTGTTGGTAATCCCCTTTCCAGAAACGTCTTCTGCTCAAACGTACGTACCAGTTACTCAGGTTCTCCTGTACAAAGTCAGAAATCATTCGGGTAGCCTTTGTGGCCTCATAGTCAGCATAAGCTTCATCCACTTTTTCAATCAACGAATGCAGCTCTGACAGGATCCATTGATCGATTTCTGGCCGCTCTTCCAACGGAATGTCAGCTTCAGAATAGGTAAACCCGTCTATATTGGCATACAGTGCCATAAAGGAATAGGTGTTGTAAAGTGTTCCGAAGAATTTTCGTTTCACCTCAACTATTCCCTCAATATCAAATTTAAGATTGTCCCAAGGGTTGGCATTGGAAATCATATACCATCGTGTAGCATCTGCTCCATGCTTGGGCAATACCTCAAAGGGGTCCACTGCATTGCCCAATCGTTTGGACATTTTTTTGCCCTCTTTGTCCAGCACAAGCCCGTTGGATACCACATTTTTATAGGAAACGGTATCAAAAACCATGGTCGCTATGGCATGCAATGTATAGAACCATCCTCGAGTCTGGTCTACTCCTTCTGCAATAAAATTAGCTGGAAAAGCGACTCCGTCATCCACCAGTTCCTTGTTCTCGAAAGGATAGTGCCATTGTGCGTAAGGCATGGAACCACTATCAAACCAAACATCAATCAAATCGGATTCCCGTTTCATGGGTTTCCCAGAAGGAGACACCAATGTAATCTGATCTACAATGTTTTTGTGTAGGTCTATCTTTTCGTAGTTGGCTTCACTCATATCGCCTACCACAAAATCCTCAAAAAGGTCTTTCTCCAAAACCCCGGCTTCCATGGCCTTGGCCATTTCTTGTTTTAGCTCTTCAACAGAGCCAATAATCATTTCCTCTTGGCCATCGTCTGTTCGCCATATGGGTAACGGAATCCCCCAATATCGGGATCGGGAAAGGTTCCAATCGTTGGCATTGGCCAACCAGTTCCCAAAACGACCTTCACCTGTTGCCTTGGGTTTCCAATTAATGGATTGGTTCAGCTCAAACATACGGTCTTTAATGTCCGTTACCTTAACAAACCACGAATCCAAAGGATAATAAAGTACCGGTTTATCAGTCCTCCAGCAATTGGGATAACTGTGCAGATATTTTTCAACCTTAAAGGCCTTGTTCTCTTCTTTTAGTTTGATGGCAATCTCAACATCCACTGATTTTTCAGGTGCCTCACCATCGTCATAGTATTCGTTCTTGACGTATTTGCCTCCCAATTCCTTCATCTCGGGTCTAAACCTTCCTTGAAGGTCTACCAATGGAACCGGGTTGTTATTTTCATCCAAGACCAACATGGGCGGCACAGGCGGGGTAGCTTGTTTGGCAACCAGGGCATCGTCCGCACCAAAGGTGGGAGCCGTATGCACTATTCCTGTACCATCTTCCGTAGTAACAAAATCCCCGCTAATTACCCTAAAGGCATTTTCAGGATTTTCATAAGGTAGGGTGTAATCCAACAACTGCTCGTACTGAATTCCCACTAAATCCTTCCCTACAAAACTTTGACCTACTTGATATGGTATCTTTTTGTCTCTTGGGTTATAATTGGCAAAGTCATCTTCGCTTTCGGCTTCAAAAAACTTTCCTGCAAATTGTTTTCCAACCAAAGCTTTTGCAAGCACTACGTTGATGGGCTCAAAAGTGTATTGGTTAAAACTCTTTACCAGAACATACTCAATCTTTGGCCCAACGGACAAGGCCGTATTGGATGGCAAGGTCCATGGGGTAGTGGTCCAAGCCAAGAAATGGATGTCTCCCTCTACATTTTTCAGGAAATCTGGAAGCGATTCTTTTTTGGCCTTGAACTGTGCCGTAACCGTGGTATCCGTAACATCTTGATAGGTGCCCGGTTGGTTAAGCTCGTGGGAACTTAATCCGGTACCTGCCTTGGGCGAATAGGGCTGTATGGTGTACCCTTTATAAAGGAGGCCTTTGTCATATATCTGCTTCAACAACCACCAAACGGATTCCATATACTTGGACTTATAGGTGATATAGGGGTCATCCATATCTACCCAATAACCTACCTTCTCGGTCATTTCATTCCACACGTCGGTATAGCGCATCACCGCTTTCTTGCAAGCAGCATTATACTCTTCAACTGAGATTTTTTTGCCTATATCCTCTTTGGTAATGCCCAATTCCTTTTCAACGCCAATCTCAATGGGCAGTCCATGGGTATCCCAACCGGCTTTACGCTTCACTTGGTAACCTTTCATGGTCTTGTACCTGGGAAAAATATCCTTTATGGTCCTGGCCATTACATGGTGGATTCCTGGCATCCCATTGGCAGAGGGTGGGCCTTCGTAAAAAACGTAGCTTTCCTTGCCTTCCCGTGTGGAAACACTTTTCTCAAATATTTCGTTGGCTTTCCAAAAATCCAAAACCTCTTCGGACACCTTAGGTAAATCCAATCCCTTATATTCCGCAAACTTCATATGTACTGCTACTTCTTCTAGAATTCCAAGTTTGCAAAATTAAAAATTTAGATGGAATAACTGTTGCTTAAATGAGGGTTTTAAATGCTTTAAGTTGCTTAACCTAAATATGATATGTTGCTCTGATCCAGTTCTTTTAAAATTTATATCTTGACAGCTTTAACACTAAACCATTATAATATGACAAAAGTAGTAATTGGGGTCATGGCCTTGACCCTGTCCATGTCCGTTTTGGTATCATGCAAAGAGGCCGCAGACAAGGCTAAGGAAGCGGCTGAAGAAACGGAACAAAGCTTGGAAGAAGCTGGTGACAACTTAAAAGATGCCGCCAATGACGCCATGGATGCCGTGAAGGAGGCTGGTGAAGATGTGAAGGAAGCTGGTGAGCAAGCCTTGGACAGCATTAAAAAAGCCGGTGAGGAAACCATGGACAAAGCAAAAGAAATGGGCGATGACCTGAAAAAGGCGGCGGAAGATACCAAAGAGGCTTTGGATCATTAAAAAATCAAGCTCCAACCAAATACTCAGCCCCGATTATTCGGGGCTTTTTATTTTAGAAGTTATAGCCCAACCCCATGATAAAATTTGTGCCTGGGGCAACAATTCCTGAGGAATAGGTTCGGTAGCGTTGGTTGGTCATATTCTCCAAGCTCAGTGTAGCTTTTAAGGCATTGGTTATTTGATACTGTGACCTAAAATTTAATGTGTACCAGGATGGGCTATACGGGTTTCCATTTTCATCCACAGCATAAATATAGGACTTGCTCCGTTCGGATAAGGCTAAATCGTTATACCCAATTTCGCCGTTATAGTTGAGGAAAAAGTCGGCTTTCAATTTCTGGTTTTGCCAAATCAAATGGACATCGCCAAAGGTGGGAGCGGCATGCCGAGCGGCACTTTCCTCCCCAGTATCGTCTTCCTCTGTCCCCTCCGTAATGGTCAAATTGCTGGCAATGGCCCAGTTCTCATTTAAAAATGCCTCAAGTCCCACTTCCACACCATACACATACGCTTTCGCAGCATTTTGAATGGCCTGCACGGTACTTAATTCCCCATTGTAGATAATCTCGCTTTCTCCGTTGAAGGTAAAATCCCGTCTTACCAAGGCATCAACCAAATAGGTGTAAAAGGCGGCCCCTTTGAATACTATTTTATCTTGGACATTTTTCCGAATCCCCAATTCCATATTGTAGGCATATTCGGGTTCCAATTCAGGGTTGGGAACCACTACAGCCCCCGGTTCAGAATCAAAGACTTTTCCAATATCATCAATGTTGGGCGCTCTAAATCCTGTAGAGCCGTTTAAGGTAATCTGTAAATCGGCCTTTGGAAACCAGCTAAATCCCACGCTGCCAGTAAGCGCTCCCGTAATCAAATCAGCCTCATCAAATGGAAAAGGATAAAAGGTTTTATCAAACTGGGCATCCACCCAAACTTGGCTATACCGTGCCCCGGAAAGCAGGGTAAAATTGGGCATCAATTTATACTCCCCGTTAATGTAGCCAGCAAAGGTCTGCCAAGTGGCCCCATCAGGATATCGGGAGGCCGCAGCCGAAACCACATCGGTTGTAATATTGGTCTGGCGTCCTTCGGAATGTACTTTGTTGAAAATATATTCTGCCCCATAATACAGTCTGAGGTCTCCAATTTTTTTGTTTTCAAAGTCCAGGCTAACGGTAAGGGCATCCACCTTTTCCGTGGTGGTAAAGCGGTCTACAGCTTGAAAATTCCGATTGATCCTGCTTTCTTCAAAAAACTGGTAGGCGGTAGTGAGCTTTACCCCATCATAAAATTTGTTCTTTCCCTGTTTGGTGACTTGAAAATTGCCCATAAACCACTTTTGCGGGCCATATTGCCATTCAGCTGAACGCAGTCCATCACCTGCATCATTGGGTCTAATCAATCTGTCATATCTGGAAAACTCCGAGGTTTCCGAGTAATGAAGTCCCAAATCGTAGTTCCAAGTGGCATTGGGCTTATAGGTGAATTTTTGCAGTAAATTGATTTGATCATATCCTGATGTCACCTGTTTTCTTGGATCGTTATTTTCCCGAAGCACGTCCATCCCGTTTTCCCGAACCACAAATTGGTTCCTTAAATAGGAATCTGGCCCGCTTTCTCCCATAACCAAGTCATCAAAATTGTTGTAGGTGATACTGGTGAAAGATGCCCAATGTTGTTGCCCAAGATTCAAATCCACATGTGCCGTGTTCTCGTTATTGGCTGTTGCAAAGCGATATGTGGCGTTGCCCGATACGGTAAGACTGTCCGTAAACGAAAATCTGGGATTTCTGGTAAAAAAGTTCATGACCCCTCCCATGGCGTCACTTCCATAAATTACCGATCCAGGACCAAAAATCACTTCCGTATTTCTGATGGTAAAAGGGTCTACCGAAATAACATTCTGTACGTTCCCGCCTCGAAAAATGGCGTTATTCATCCGTACGCCATCCACGGAAAGCAATAATCTGTTGGTGGCAAAACCTCTTATCATGGGGCTCCCTCCACCCAATTGACTTTTCTGCACAAAAACCTTTCCACTGTTTTGTAGCAAATCGGCAGAGGTCTGCGGATTGGTAAAAGCTATGGTTCTGGCATCAATGGATTCAATCTTTTGGGGAATATCCTTTTTTTGTTGCTCCCATTTGGATACGGACATGACCACTTCCTGCAATTCTTCAGGTTTCAAACCCAAATACACACGATTCCCCTTTTTCCCAATTTTTGCACGGGTGGTCACCAGCTCCTCATAACTGATATGTCGAAAGGTGATGCGTTCCTTGGCATCGAAAATATCCAGGTTGGCCTTCCCGTTTAAATTGGAAACGGAGGTTTTGGATTTATCCTTATTAAAGATGGCAATATTGGCCACGGGATTTCCTGTATCAGCATCCAAAACAGTGATTTCTTGCGAAAAACCAGAAAGGGAGGCCATAAGGAAAAGGAGGACAAAACCAATGTTGCGCATACTACTCAAAAACTGCATTTAAAACGGCCAGAGACTTCGGTTTTCTAAATCCGTGCAAATGTAATTCAAAATACAGAATAACTTTTTTTAGCAATTCCTGTCTTTGGTGCCGGTTCATTTGTATCGCTTGAAGTGCATCAAAATTTATGCCCAAGAGCGTTTTGAAATGGACAATTTCATCTCCCTGAATCGTGGGGTTAAGGGAAGGAGCTTTGACAAAACTCCCTTCCAATAAGTCAAAGTAGGAAGCCTTTAAAAAGGAAGTATCGGGATAGAACCCTAAAAACTTAGTGAGGTTCAATAAAAACAAAAGATGAAAACTGGGTGGGGGAGCATTTTCATCCAACCAATGCAAGGTGTACTCCAAGTAATTGAAAAGCGCCTTGTCCTCTTCTTGTTCTTGAATGCTATTTCCCAACATTTCAGCCAAAAAAAGCACCAAACTATTCTTGATGATATCGGTATGAAGTGTCTTATAAGGCACCGCTACTTTTACCTCTTTGATGCTTTCCAAAGTGCCCTTGTTTTTGTGGTTGGCCACAATCTCCAACTGCATCAAGGGTAAGAAATAAGCGGCTTTCAATTTTCCCCTTTTCGAGCTGAGCACTCCTTTGAGCAGATAGGATTTTAAACCATCGGACACGGTAAAGGCCTTAACGATAAGACTGGTATCGCCATATTTTATGGAAGAAAGTACAATGGCCTTGGTGGTTACCTGCATCTGAACAACGGGATTGGTCCAATATAAAAAAAGTGGGCGATTGACCAACAACCGCCCACTCTGATTTTATGGAATTGGAATCTGTGTTTAGATAACCCCCTGGGCCAACATGGCATCGGCTACCTTCACAAATCCAGCAATATTGGCTCCTTTTACATAGTTGCAATAGCCATCCTCTTCTTTTCCGAATTCAATACAGGAATCGTGAATGTCGCCCATGATCCCCTTCAAACGCTCGTCCACTTCTGCCCTAGTCCAGCTGATTCGCAAAGAATTCTGTGACATTTCCAAACCTGAGGTGGCCACACCCCCGGCATTGGACGCCTTACCCGGTGCAAACAGGATTTTGGCATCATGAAACGCATGAATAGCTTCTGGAGTGGAAGGCATGTTTGCCCCCTCGGCAACAGCAATACAACCATTTTTGATCAAGGTGGCCGCATCATCCCCATTCAGCTCATTTTGAGTGGCACAAGGTAGAGCTACATCGCAGCTTACTTCCCAAGGTGTTTTGCCCTTGTGGTATTCTGCTGATGGGTACTTATCCACATATTCAGAGATTCTTCCCCTTCGGTTATTCTTCAAATCCATGACGAAGGCCAATTTGTCTTCATCAATACCATCCTTATCGTAGATATATCCTCCTGAATCTGAAAGTGTCAATACCGTTCCGCCCAAGTGCATCACTTTTTCAGCGGCAAACTGGGCCACGTTCCCTGAGCCGGAAATCACCACCTTTTTTCCTTCAAAAGACTGGTTTTGGGTCTTGAGCATGCTATCCGCAAAGTATACGGTTCCATATCCGGTTGCTTCCGGTCTGATCAGGGATCCACCCCAAGAACGACCTTTCCCGGTCAACACCCCGGTAAACTCGTTTCGTATCTTTTTGTACATTCCAAATAGGAATCCAATTTCACGGGCGCCCACTCCAATATCCCCTGCGGGAACATCTGTGTTGGGGCCAATATGTCTGTTCAATTCCAGCATAAAGGCATGGCAAAAACGCATGACCTCATCATCCGATTTCCCCTTCGGATCAAAATCCGAACCTCCTTTACCACCTCCCATGGGAAGTGTGGTCAAACTGTTCTTGAATACTTGTTCAAAAGCAAGGAACTTTAGGACACTGGCATTCACCGTTGGGTGGAAACGAAGTCCTCCCTTATAAGGGCCAATGGCCGAGTTCATTTGAATTCGGTATCCCCGGTTTACGTGAATTTCTCCACTATCGTCAACCCAGGCTACTCGAAAGGATATCAAACGCTCTGGTTCCACCATTCGCAAAAGGATATTTTTGCCATGGTAAATATCGTGTTTGACAATGTAAGGGATAACCGTTTCGGCCACCTCTTGTACCGCTTGGATAAACTCAGGTTCATGTCCATTTCGGGCAATCACCTCATCCATAAATGCTTTGATTTTTGCTTCCATATAACGGATTTCAAGTTTAATTTCCCCGATTTCGATTTCGGAGAATTTTAACAAATTAGGAATTAGAGGGCAAAATTATACTATTTACATAATTCAAATAGCCTTTTTCTGAAAATTTTTCAAAATTGGCTATCCTATCGCCTGTTCCAGGTCCGCTATAAGATCGTTTACATCCTCAATACCCACGCTCAATCTGATCAGGGCATCCACCACTCCACTTTTTTCGCGTTCCTCTTTGGGAATACTGGCATGGGTCATGCTTGCCGGATGGCCCGCCAAACTCTCAACCCCACCCAAAGATTCTGCCAGCGTAAATACTTCCAATTTTTCCACAATTTTAATGGCATCCTCATAACTGCTTCCTTTGGTGATAAAGGATATCATGCCACCAAAACCGTCCATTTGTGATTTGGCAATGTCATGATTGGGATGGTTCTCAAAACCAGGCCAGTACACCTTTTCAATTTTTGGATGATTGACCAAAAATTCAGCAATGGCCTGTCCGTTTTCGCAATGGCGCTGCATACGCACATGAAGGGTCTTTATCCCACGAAGAGTCAAAAAACTGTCCATGGGTCCACATACCGCTCCGCTTGCATTCTGAATAAAATAAAGCTGATCCGCCAAGGCTTTGTCCTTAACCACCAAGGCCCCAACAACCACGTCGCTATGCCCTCCCAAGTATTTGGTGGCCGAGTGCATTACAATATCCGCTCCCAAATCCAATGGTCTTTGCAAATACGGAGTGGCAAAAGTGTTGTCCACTGCCAAAAGCAAATTGTGCTTTTTGGCCAACTCGGAAACTGCTTTAATGTCTATGACGTTCATCATGGGGTTGGTAGGGGTCTCTACCCAAATCAACTTGGTCTTTTCATTGATTTTGGCCTCAATGGCCGCTGGGTCTTGCATTCCTATAAAGTGGAAGGTAATCCCGTACTTCTCAAACACCTGCTTGAACAAGCGATAACTTCCTCCATACAAATCATTGGTGGATACCACCTCGTCACCTGGGTTGAGTAATTTGATCACCGCATCCATGGCCGAAAGTCCACTTGCAAATGCCAAACCATAGTTGCCGTTTTCAATACTGGCCAGTGCATTTTCCAAGGCTGTTCTCGTAGGGTTTGCACTTCTGGAATATTCATACCCCATATGCCCACCAGGTGTGGATTGGGCATAGGTAGATGTTTGGTAAATTGGGGGCATTACGGCCCCATAGGCCTTATCAGGTTGCTGTCCCCCGTGAATCGTTTTGCTATTGAAATTAAGTTCTCTTTTGCTCATTGTATATTAGTCTGCTGCAAATGTATTGTTATCTTTTGGAGTAATCAATGAAGTCTTATTTTTGAAGTCCATAAACCCCTTATAATGAACAAGTCCATTTATCTACTCCTGCTTTTATTGCTTTCCCTTGGTTGCGAAAATGACCATAAACTTACTTTTGAAACCCAGCAGCTGGAAGGCGAATCCTGCGATGATTGCCCAGAGGTTCAGATATCCTTGCCAAAGGCCTTGGATGAAACCATTTTGGCAGAGGCCATTAATACTGCCTTGGAGGAAGAAGTTATAGCCATACTCGCTTGGGACGAGGATAAAGAAATTGAAACAATGGAAGATGCCATCAATTCTTTTTCAGGGAGTTTCAAGGAGCTTAAGAACAAATTTCCTGATGAAACTGTGGGATGGGAAGCCAAGATCAATTGCGATGTGGCTTTTGAGAACAAGTCTATTCTGACTTTGGTAATGAATGCATACACTTTTACCGGAGGTGCACACGGATATAGCGCCGTAACCTTCCTTAATTTTGATAAAATCAAGGGACAAGAAACGGAACAGTGGGAACTTTTTGATGATGAAGAAGGTTTTGTGAACTATGCGGAAACCAAATTTCGAATCCAGGAAGATGTCCCTCAAGACACAAACATAAATGGCACGGGATTTATGTTTGAGGGCGACCATTTTCATCTCTCTGAAAATCTGGGCTATACCCAGGATGGCATACAGTTAATATACAATCAGTATGAGATTGCCTCTTATGCGGATGGCCCAAAAATCCTGACCATACCCTTCGCTGAAGCCAATAAATACCTGAAACGCCCGGTAAAAAAATAGAGCTTATGCTCTTAAGGCCTTTTGAAGGGCCAAGATAGCCCCGAGATGTATCCCATCGTGAAAAGTCAAAAATGAAATGGCATCCTCTACGGTTTCAAGACCAACTTTTGGAGTGGTCATATAGGGCTCAAAATTGGTAAACAAACCTTCCGAATAGTCTTTCTGTAACTGCTCCACGGTACTAATAAGGTATTCCGAGACTTTACTGAATTCCGATTCGGATGGTAAAGCTTCAGGTACAGTTCCCTTCCTGTACTTGTCTATCAGTTCTTCTTCAATACCAAATCCCACCCCACTGAGCTTATAAATCAACAATTGTTGTGTAACCATGGCATGGGCAATGTTCCACCAGATATTGTTCTTAAAACCATTTGGAATTCGAAACAAATCTTCTTTCGGGGTCTGGTCCAAAAAGCGTTTGAAGATGATCCGGTTTTTAAGGAGGATGTCAAATTGTTTTTCCATTTAAGGGAAATGTTTCATTTTTAACATATCTATAAATATAAATATGTAAATGTTTCATAGCTTTGTTAAACAATACTTATAGCAAGGTATTATTTTTTTGTTTTATAAATCGATATTTATGAATATCTAAATGTGAAATGTATGGAAAACTGTTTAAGCTGTACTTGCATAGAGCAACCCGTCAAGATATCGTTCCGACAAGTATTAAATGAACGTATCACAAAATTTCTTACGTCCTTTACCCTGGATGGTGCAGAGGACAGGTCAAAAATCAAATAAAGCAGATTTAGCATGAAAACAATTGGGATGATTGGGGGAATGAGTTGGGAATCCTCCAAAATTTATTACCAGCATGTCAATCAAATGGTCAGGAAAGGCTTGGGTGGTTCCCATTCGGCCAAAACCGTCCTTACTTCCGTGGATTTTGATGAAATAGAGCAGTTTTCCTTCTCAGGGGATTGGGATAAAATTGGCGAATCCATGGCAAACGAGGCCGCAAAATTGGAAAGAGCCGGCGCCGATATGGTGGTACTTTGCACCAACACCATCCATTTGGTGAGTGACCATATCACCAATTCAGTTTCCATTCCTTTTCTGCACATTGCGGACGCCACTGGAGAGGTAATCCAAAAAAAAGGTTTGAAAAAAGTGGCTCTCCTAGGTACTAGGTTCACCATGGAAAAAGACTTCTATACCAAAATCCTTAAGGAAAAATATGGTTTGGAGATTCTGGTTCCGACCAATGCCGAAATGGACACCCTTCAATCCATTATTTATAACGAACTGGTCAAGGGAGTCTTTACGGAAGCGTCCAAAAAGCAGTGCTTGGAAATCATTGCAAAATTAATTGGCCAAGGGGCGGAAGGCATAATTTTGGGTTGCACAGAATTGCCCATTCTTATCCCGTCGGAAGAAATAGCGGTTCCATCTTTTGATACCACTAAAATACACGCCCAGAAAGCAGTGGATTTTGCGCTGTCTTAATTTCAAATGCACGACCTTTGATTGAATTATTGGATAATTATAGATTCCTATGTTCTTGGGAATCACAACTCTGAAAAATGAAAAAAATATACCACCTAGGAAGCTGCTCTACCTGCCAACGTATCCTTAAAGATTTGGAACCATTGGATGGTGTTGTACTGCAAGAGATAAAATCGGAACCCATGACCGCTGAGCAAGTGGAACAGATGGCACAATTGGCTGGGAGTTACGAAGCGCTTTTCAGCAGACGGGCCATGTTGTTCAGGCAAAGAGGGCTTCATGAACAAAAACTCACGGAAGAAGACTATAAAAATCTGATTTTGGAACATTACACCTTTCTAAAAAGACCGGTATTGCTCTTGGAGGATCAAATTTTTGTTGGAAATTCCAAAAAGGTGGTAGAAGCCGCCAAAGCAGCGCTACATTCATGAACAAACGTACCCTAGCTTTATTGGCCGCCTTGGGGGCTACCACCATCTATGGTCTTAACCATACCATAGCCAAGGGAGCCATGCCCGACTACGTGGGCCCATATGGGTTTATCATGTTGCGCTTGGGGGGTGCTTCCATCCTTTTTTGGGCCATTTCATTTTTGGGACCCAAACAGCGTATTGAAAAAAAGGACTGGTTGCGCATTCTGGCTTGCTCCCTTTTAGGGATGGCCATTAATATGCTGGCCTTTTTCAAAGGATTACAATTGTCCACTCCCATCAACAGCTCGGTGCTGGTGACCATCACCCCCATTATTGTGGTGGTGCTATCGGCCTTGTTCATTAAGGAAAAAGTGACTTTGAACAAGGGATTGGGAATCTTCCTTGGTTTTGTTGGGGCTTTGGGGCTGATTTTATTTGGGGCTGAAATCCGACAAGATGCACCCAATATTCCCTTGGGCAATATCCTTTTTGTACTGAACGCAACGGTATATGGTTCTTATTTGATCTTGGTAAAAAAGCTGCTTGAAAAGTACCATCCCTTTACCTTGATGAAATGGCTTTTCACAATCGGGTTTGTAATTGCCTTTCCAGTGACCTACCCAGAATATTCCGCAATTGAATGGGCTACTTTACCACTGTGGGTATATGGGGTAATAGCCTTTGTGGTTATCGGTACCACCTTTATGACCTATCTATTTAATGTGTTTGCCCTAACTCAATTGAGAGCCTCAACGGTAGGTGCCTTTGTATATTTACAGCCGCTTATCGGTATCCTGTTTGCGCTGTTTTCTGGCAAGGATCAATTAACAACCGTCAAAATTCTTGCGACGGTCTTGGTGCTTTTGGGAGTATATTTGGCCAGTAGAAAACCTAAGGCAAGTCCTTAGGAACTTTGGCATACTTTCGGGTATCCTCCTTGGTCAATACCCTAAAATCCGATGCTTTTTCCTGACTTTTGAAAACTTCCAAAACTTCATTGGGGAGTGCTGTTAGTTTTCGGGTTTCCATATTGATCCAAGAAAAAAGCATCTCACAATGCGAGAGGTGTTTTCCATTGCTGTCGTAGAAATTGTGATGGAATTCCACAAACATGCCATCCTCGCTCATACCCTTGAGTTCCAAAGAAACCTTAATGGGTTTTCCGGGAAAGACTTCCTTAAAATAGTAGATATGCTCATAAAACACCACTGGACCAATGCTGTATTTTACAAACTCCTTGTGCCCAAAGCCAATTTTGGTCATGTAGGACATTCGGGTGTGACTCATAAAATTGATATAAGCCGAATTGGCCAAATGCCTGTTGGCATCCAAATCGTTCCATCGTACCTCGAACTCCTTAAAAAACATAAGCTGATTATTTGTTATGCATGCATAATATTTGTAAAATTACCATACTTTTCAGAAATGGGTCCCATCTGAAGGCACAATTAACCTTAAATTTAAAACTCCAAGAAAGTTATCATGAGTCAGAAAGCTGAATTTATCCAAGATTTAAGTTTGCCTGCCATTGCGGCACCCATGTTTCTAATTTCCGGGCCTCGCTTGGTAATCGAGTGTTGTAAAAATGGGATTGTGGGTACCTTCCCTGCTCTTAACCAAAGAACCAGTGAAGGTTTTGAGGAATGGCTCATCGAAATTAAATCGGAACTCAAAAAATTTGAAGAGGAAACGGGTAAAAAGCCCGCTCCTTTTGGGGTCAATCTAATTGTGCATCCCACCAACCCTAGATTGGAGGCCGATGTGAAACTCTGCATGAAACACAAGGTTCCCTTGGTCATTACCTCCCTTGGTGCGGTAAGCATGGTAGTCAACGCCATTCACAGCTACGGTGGTCTGGTATTTCATGACATCATTAAAAAACGGCATGCCGAAAAAGCAGCTGAAGCAGGTGTGGACGGTCTTATTTTGGTCTCAGCAGGAGCTGGAGGACATGCTGGAAACATCAACCCTATGAGTCTGGTGGCAGAAGTGAAAAAAATGTTCGATAAAACCATCATCCTTTCTGGCTGCATCAGTACAGGCAAGGATATTGCCACGGCCATGCAAATGGGGGCCGATTTGGCCTATATGGGTACGCGTTTTATCAATACGGAAGAAAGCAAGGCTCCGGAAGAATACCGCAAGATGATCATTGAAGCGGGGGCAAGCGATGTGGTTTACACAGCAGCTATATCAGGCGTACACGCCAACTTTTTGGCAGCCAGTTTAAAAGCCGCGGGTATTTCTGAGGAAGATTTGAAAAAAGACCACAAAATTGATTTCGGGAAAGAACTGGATACCGAAGCCAAAGCTTGGAAGACCATCTGGTCTGCCGGGCAGGGGGTTACCACCATAGACAATGTGCTCCCCGTTTCGGAACTTGTATCAACTTTAAAATCAGAGTTTAAAACCGCTATTGAGGAACAGGCCCAATTGCTGGAGCGCTACCCCAAGTACTAAGCGCATTTCTTACTTTTCTTTTGTATTTTGGGTAGACCTAAAACCATCTGAAGAAACATGTACATTAAAAGAAACATAAGCTGGGCGCTTATCTTAAGGTTTGCCTGGAGAAAGTTGATTTTCTTTACCGTCTACGCCTCCATTGTATTTTATCTCTATTATTTTTTGAACTGGACCCATATCGATATTCCATTTGAGCCCATTTCAGTAATAGGTATTGCTGTTGCGTTTTACATCGGTTTTAAAAATAGCCAGAGCTATGATCGCTTTTGGGAAGCCCGAAAAATATGGGGCGGTATCGTAAACTATTCAAGAACATGGGCCAACAACGTTTTGAGTCTGGTGGAAAATGACCGCGATGCCCAAATTGTTCTTATCCATAGGCACATTGCTTGGATCAACGCTTTGCGGATTCAATTACGGCAGCCTACCAGCTTTTCCAAAAAAGAAAATCGAGCTGTGGAACGATTGTTTGATCGCCATGGCGAAAGAAATCCTGTTTGCAGCGGAATGGATCATTTATTGGGGCCTCAAGAAGTGGATTCCATTGAAAATCGTAAAAACGTAGCCACGCATCTTGTGAAAAAACAGGGGCTCCATCTAAAAAAGTTGTTGGCTGAGGGCAAAATCACTGAATTCGACAAACAAATCTTTCATGGCAATCTGGAGGAAATGTATAACCTTCAGGGCAAGTGCGAACGAATCAAAAACACTCCATTTCCCAGACAATATGCCTATTTCAGTACCGTTTTCACCTGGATATTTTTACTGCTACTCCCTTTTGGTTTATTAAACGTATTTGCAACGGAACTCAGGGAACTAGAGGTAGGCAACAATTGGTGGTATATTGTTTTGATGATCTTTTTTTCCATTCTAATTTCCTGGATTTTCTCCACCATGGAGAGTGTGGGCAGTAACAGTGAGGATCCCTTTGAAGGCCGTATCAATGATGTTCCCATGACTGCCTTATGCAGGACTATCGAAATTGACCTAAGGGATATGTTGGATGAAGAAAACCTGCCTCCAAAAATCCAACCTATGCACAATATTCTGTATTAATGCCGCAGGTTTCCTCCACTTATAAGCCATCGCTTTTTTTTAGAAATGGGCACTTGGCCACTATCTACAATGGTCTTTTTAGAATAGTGAAAGGCGTTGCCCAAAAAAGGGAGCGAATTACACTTTCTGATGGGGATTTTTTGGATTTGGACTGGAGCTATGCTCCAAATACTTCCCAAAAACTGGTGGTTTTGTTGCATGGCTTGGAAGGCGACGCGCAACGGCCCTATATCACGGGGAGCGCCAAGCTGTTCAACACCAAAGGATTTGATGCTTGTGCAGTTAATTATCGGGGATGCAGTGGGGAGCCCAATTCAAAATATCGCTCATACCATAGCGGGGCCACTGAAGATTTGAAGGAAGTTCTTGATCATATATTAACAACCAAGAACTATGAGAATATTTATCTAAAAGGTTTTAGTCTTGGCGGCAATCTAGCCCTCAAATATCTGGGAGAGGGCAATGTGATTCCAAAGGAAGTCCACGCTGCCGTTGCTGTATCTGTACCCTGTAGTTTGCAAAGTTCTTGCGAAAAGTTGTTGACGTTTGAAAATATTCTATACGCCAAAAGATTCAAAAAACATTTGATCGCCAAGCTCAGGCAAAAGCAAAAAATGTTTCCCCATTTAATTTCCAATCCGGATATAAAGGCCATAAAGACGTTAAAGGATTTTGATGATATCTACACCAGCAAAGCGCATAATTTTAAAGATGCGCTGGACTATTATACCCAGTGCAGTTGCCTGCAATTTTTGACTTCCATTCAAGTTCCCAGCCTGATCATCAATGCTGCCGATGACTCCTTCTTGGGCCCAAAATGTTATCCTTATGCGGAAGCCGAACAGAACCAAAACATCCATTTAGAAATTCCTAAACATGGAGGACATGTCGGCTTTTGGGCTCAGAACGGAACTACCTATACCGAAGCCAGAGCCTTGGAGTTTTTTAATTCATACTAACTGCAACTACCTGGATAGTTGTTATAGACGTCAAAATAAAGGGGTAAAAAGTTCTCCGCTATTTATATATCTTAGTAGCTGCAAATTCAACTAACTACAACACAATCTACTGAAATGAAAAAAATACTCCTGTTTTTATGTTTAGCTGCCTTCGTAGCAAGCTGTGGTGGAAAGAAAGAAGAAAAGAAAGACGGTTTTGAAGTAAGTCGTTCCAAAGCCGAGGACAAAAAGGCGGATACTAGCGAAGGTGTTCCCGTGGACTTGGACAACAAAGGTGTGGGCCCCATTAAAGAACTTACTTTCCCAGATGAGATTGATCAAGAAATGGCAGCTCGTGGAGAGGCTAGTTTCAATTCCATCTGTGTGGCTTGCCATATGGTAGATCAGCGCATGATCGGCCCGGCCATGAAAGGTGTTTACGAGCGCAGAAGCCCTGAGTGGGTCATGAACATGATGCTCAACCCTGATGTTATGCTACGGGAAGATCCCATTGCAAAGGCTTTGTTGAAAGAATATAACAATGCCATTATGCTCAACCAAAACCTGACCGAGGAACAGGCTCGGGATTTGGCGGAATACTTGCGCACACTTTAGGCGCAAGATCGATATAGGTAACGGTTCCCAATTATTGGGAATTCGGTTTGGTATTTCTAAACTTTCTATTGGAAAGGATTTAGTGGTTCACTTAAGATATTCTAACACATGAAAACCATTCTGCTTGCATTTGTTAGCTGTCTCTTTTTTAATGCCCTCCACTGTCAAAGTTTATTGGGAGCTTGGGAGAATGTGTACACCAATGAAGAAGGACAGGACATAAAAAATGTGGTCATCTTTTCCAAAGGATTCCAAGTAGCCGCTTGGTATGATGCCAATACAGGAGCCTTTATCAGCACCAATGGTGGGGGATGGGAATTAAACGGCACTGTGTTGACCGAAACGGTGGAATTTGACACTAAAAATCCGGACAGGGTCGGAACCCAAATCAGTTTTGAAATTGTTTTGATGCAAGATTCCCTTAAAGTAAAAGATGGCGAGCGCACATGGAATAGATTGGACGATGGTGCTCCTGGTGCGTTAGCTGGAGCATGGCTCATGTCTGGGAGAAAAACAGATGGAACGTTACGGCACCGTGACACCAACAGGCCAAGAAAAACCATGAAAATTTTATCCGGCACCCGTTTTCAATGGATTGCTTATAATACCGAAACCAAACAATTCATGGGAACCGGAGGCGGAACTTATACTACCGTTGACGGGAAGTACACGGAAAATATCAAATTTTTCTCCAGGGATAACACTCGGGTTGGGGCAAGCCTAGAGTTTGAATTTGACCTAAAAAATGGTGATTGGCACCATTCAGGATTCAGTAGCAAGGGTGCACCCCTTTATGAGATTTGGAGTTTACGAAAGCAATGAAAATCAATCTTAACATAAACGTAATTGATGTCATCAAAACGCCCAAGACATTAATCCTTTGGTTGTTTTTATGGGTTCTGCCATTCCATTCCTTTTCGCAAAGCGAAGAAAAAACAGCGTCCCATTTTGTGGCCCTATACACCCTTGGTGAAAACTGGGATACGGAAAAAGAACCTCACGAACAAGCGTACTTTAAAGAGCATTCTTCCTTTTTGTCCCAACTGCGGAAGGAAAAGAAAATCTCTGTGGGAGCACGCTATAGTGATACAGGAATGTTGATTATTCTTGGTAAGGATCTTCAGGAGGTGACAGACATGCTTCATGCGGATTTGGCCATTCAACATAAACTTTTTAAGCTGGAAATCCATCCCTTTGCTCCCTTCTACAAAGGATGCATTGAATAGCCTATGAACGGACCCTTAAGTCTGATTTAGCCCTATGAAAATTCAGTTCAAAAAAAGAAAAGGCAAAGCCAGTATACTCAACTGTATTAGGGAAGATGGCAGTGTTACTTGGTCCCAAATACATCCAAATTTTGAAGTCCATGACCTTGCCCATTTTGCCGTGGAAACCGTTTTGGACTTTAAAAAGGCCTTTTACGGCATGCTGTCCGATGGGTTCAATATTGAGGATTTTGAATTGCCACGGGATAAAAGACCTGAAGCGTTGGTTCCTGCAAACCTTCCTCCTGAATCGTTGCAAACCGAGCACCTAGTGAACCTGTTGTTAACTAACCTTCAATCTGGCGGGGAGCATATGGATCTTATCCCAACCCTAAAAGAAATTTTGACTCGGGAAGGTTTACCTTATCCCCATGGTCTTAACACGGATTCCTTAGCTAAAATTCAACAATCCCTAAATGACTTGTTAGCTCAATGGAATGCCTTGGGTGAGGGTGAAACATTGGAATTGACCTTCGTCAAGTAATTATATGCTAAATGTTTGTCAAAACGCTGGGCGGTAACATTCAAAACGGTTAATTTGATTCCTTATTTAAATGCATATGATAACCAAGAAACCTCTCGTCAGTACTTTGGTGCTGCTCCTTTCCCTATTTTTATGTAACCCAATGAGTGCACAGGAAGAATTACCGTATCACGAAATTCCAGATTATCCCGAGGACTATAGTCCTGGAAATGTTGCCGCCCGAATGATAGATGGTCTAGGCTTTCGATACTATTGGGCCACCCAAGGTCTAACCCAAAAAGACCTGGAATACAAACCTTCGGAAGATGGCAGGGCCTGCATAGAGACCTTGCGCCATATTCACGGTATGTCCAAAATGATCTTGAATGCAGCAGATGCTACACCCAATGTTCGAGTGGAAAATCCGCCAGAGCTTTCCTTTGAAGAGCTTAGGAGGGAAACCTTGTTGAACCTAAAAGCCGCCAGCACCAAAATGCTTGGGAAACAGGCTAAGGATTTTGAAGCAACAGGCGTAGTTTTTCAACGTGGTGATCAAGAGTCCAAGTATCCTTATTGGAATTTGATCAACGGGATGCTATCGGATTGCATTTACCACGCCGGTCAAATTACTCTAATGCGCCGTGCGTCTGGTAATCCCATTCACCCAAAGGTTAGTATGTTCAATGGCAAATTGAGGGATTAAACCCTATCCGCAACTACCTTATAAGTTGGATCTTCAAGGACGTTAACTTCAATGATGTCCTCTGCGTTTTTCAAAAGGCGAATACAGTCCTTGCTCAAATGTCTTAGGTGTACTTTTTTACCCGCTTTGGCATAACGCTCCGTGATTTTGTTTAAGGCTTCAATACCTGACATGTCTGCCACACGGCTTTCCTGAAAATCTATAATTACCTCTGACGGGTCGTTCTGTACGTCAAACTTTTCAGCAAACAAGGTGGTGGATCCAAAGAAAAGTGGGCCATAGATTTCATAGTGTTTAACTCCATCTTCATCTACATGTTTTCTGGCTCGAATGCGCTTGGCATTCTCCCAAGAATAAGCCAAAGCCGAGATAACAACCCCCAATAAAACCGCAATGGCCAAATTATGGGTTATGGCTGTGATCAAAGTCACCAATACCATTACAATCACATCAGAATTGGGCATTTTACGGAAGGTTTTAAAACTGGCCCATTCAAAAGTTCCAATGGCAACCATAAACATAAGCCCAACTAAGGCGGCCATGGGCAACCGCTCAATAAGACTACTTCCAAACATAATAAACACCAAGAGCATTACTGCCGCGGTGATTCCTGAAAGCCTTGCTCTAGCACCAGAGGAAGTGTTGATCAAACTTTGACCGATCATGGCACAACCCCCCATTCCAGATAGGAAACCAGAAAGTATGTTTGCCGTTCCTTGAGCTACGCACTCCTTGTTTCCACTACCTCGGGTTTCGGTAATTTCATCAATAATGTTCAAGGTCAGCAAGCTCTCAATTAAACCTACTCCAGCAACAATTGCGGCATAGGGAATGATAATTAGGAACGTGTCCATGGTCAATGGTATTTTGGGAATGGACAAGGGTGGGAATCCCCCTTTGATACTCTCTCCTTCCTGCATGGTGTCAGCAACCGTGAGAGTATCAATCCCAAAACCGATAACGATGGCAGAAACCACAATTATAGCCAACAAGGAGGACGGAACTGCCTTGGTCAACTTGGGAAATCCCCAAATAATGAGCATGGTAAGCAAAGTCAATCCCAACATGGTGTAGAGTGCTGATCCAGACAAGAGATCGCTAGTTCCCTTCACATAGAAATTTGGGAATTGGGCCATAAATATGATAATGGCCAAGCCATTGACAAACCCGAACATCACCGGATGTGGTACCAAGCGAATAAATTTTCCCAATCGTAGTACTCCTGCCAATATCTGTATACCTCCTGCTATGATCACAGTGGCAAAAGTGTAGTTCAAAATGGTGGTTGGGTCTATTCCAGGAAAGGTCTGTTTAAGCTCCAAGATCAAGCCTACAAAAATTACGGCTACTGCTCCTGTAGCCCCAGAAATCATACCTGGACGACCGCCCAAAATGGAAGTCACCAAGGCTAAAACGAACGCAGCGTACAATCCTGTCAAGGGAGAAAACCCAGGAATCAAAGCAAAGGCAATGGCTTCGGGTACCAAAGCCAAGGCAACGGTCAATCCGGAAAGCACTTCCGTTCGGTAGTTTACCTTTTGTGAAAAGTCGAAAAGATTGAGATACTTTTTCATAGCTTCTGTTTGAAGGCGGCAAAAATAGCACTATTCAGCTTATGACACGAATCCCTATGTGGGAATTCACGAATTCATGATCCCAAGCTCAAGAAAATCACTATTTCGGAAGATAATGTGCTGATTTCTAAAAAATTCCGCTTGTGCTACCACCATCAATCTTAATGGCCGCTCCGTTGGTAGCTGCGGCAAGGGGGCTTGACAAATACGTAATGGTATGGGCTACTTCATCCACGGATGCAAAACGCTGTAAAAGCGATGACGTCCGTACATCCTTAAAAAAATCCGCCTCTACTTCCGCTTTGGTTTTTCCCTGTTTTTCCGCCTCAGTTTCCAAAAATTGCTCTGCTCCTTCGGAGAGCGTGGATCCAGGTAAAACCGAGTTAACGGTGACTCCTGTACCCTTGGTCAATTGAGCCAGTCCTTTGGAAATGGCCAACATAGCTGTTTTTGTAGTACTATAGGCCAACATATCTGGAGGCACCAAGGAGGCGCATTCACTGGAGACGAATAGTATGCGGCCCCAATTGCGTTCCAACATTTTGGGCAGAAGCAATCTGGACAAACGCACCCCACTCATCACATTAACCTCAAACTGCTGATACCAATCCTCGTCCTTCATTTGGAAAAAGGATTCTGCCTTATAAATTCCAATATTGTTGATTAGGATGTCTACCTCGGGTAGTTGATCTAGGAGTTGCTCTATATCATCTCGATTTTCAAAATCCGCGGCAATGCCATTTACTTTGCCCTGGGGAAATTCTTTTTGTAACTCTTCCAGGGCCTTGTCCACCGACTTTGATGAACGCCCGTTGAGGGTGACCTCAGCTCCTTCTGCCAACATGCTTTTGGCCAAGGCAAAACCAATCCCCGCGGTTGATCCTGAAATAAATGTTGTTTTCCCTTTTAACTGTAAATCCATAACTAACCTGCTAATCCCAATGGACTAAAGACAGCCCATAAAATCAAGACCAAAACAATCAACACTATGGTCAATACCATATCTCTTGAGCGTTCCTTGGAAGGAAGTTTGTCCTTTTTCTGAAAGGTAACCAGCCTCAATGCCTCATCCGATTTGGGTAGCCCGGTTTTGCTGACCAAGGCCAATACCAAGGCACAAAACACAAACAGGAAAAGAGCAAAATGTAGAAAGTTTATGTCCAGAAAGAAAGCCAAGACGGAGCCCTCGCCCACCATCAAGATTCCTTCTTTGGCCATAAATTCCGTTACCAAGCGAAGTATCCCCAAAAAGAAGCCAGACCAAAGGGCCACGATGGCGCCCTTGGCATTGATCCACTTGTAAAAGAGTCCGAATAAAAATACTGCTGCTATTGGAGGTGAAATATAGGCTTGCACACTTTGCAGATAATGGAATATTCCCCCACCCATCAAGGTTTTCATGAAGGGAATCCACCCTAGACTTACAATGACCAAAACCACCGTTGCCAACTGACCAAATCTGACCAAGTTTTTATCTGAAGCTTGTGGTCTGTACTGTTTGTAAAAATCCATGGTCAGGAGTGTAGAACTTGAATTAAACGCTGAAGACAAAGAGCTCATCAAAGCGGCCAAAAGTCCTGCTATGGCCAACCCTTTTAATCCCAATGGCAAAAAATTGGTGATCATGGCCGGAAGCGCCTGGTCTGCATTTTCCAAGGCGAAATTGATCTCCCCTTTTTGCATCAATGCATAAGCGATTACCCCAGGAATAAAAAAGATAAATACCGGCAACAGTTTTAAATATCCGGCAAATAATGCTCCCTTTCTGGCATTGGATACATCCTTTGCGGAGAGGGTACGTTGCACAATATATTGGTCCGTACACCAATACCAAACCCCAAGTATAGGTGCTCCAAAGAGCATTCCTGTCCAAGGGTATTCTGTATCCGTCATGGGCCGCCATAAATTAAAAAAACGTTCCGTTGGAGGATTACCCTCAGTGTTTGCGGCCATATCCAAAGTGCTTATAAGACCTTCCCATCCCCCTAACTGGTGAATCCCGAACAAGGTAACTGCAATGGTTCCCAGCAATAGAATCACCGCCTGTACCATATCGGTATATATAACCGCCTTCAATCCACCTAAAACGGTGTAAAACCCTGTAGCCAATACGGTAACGATAGCCCCTGTCCAAAAGGGTACTCCTATGGTTTCAAAAACCAGCGCACCAGCAAATATGATCAGGGAAATTTTGGTGATCACATAGGCCAAAATAGAGACCATGGAGAGGTAGTTACGACAGGCTTTGGAGTATCTTTTCTCCAAAAACTCCGGCATGGTATATACTCCCGTTCTAAGATAAAAGGGAACAAAAACCCAGCCTAGAAGGATAAGCACCAGGGCTGCCAAAATCTCAAAATTGGCCATGGGCATGTTCGCTCTTGCCCCAGCTCCAGAGACTCCCAAAATAATTTCGGAACCAATATTGGATGCAAAAAGCGATGCTCCCACCACCAGCCATCCTTGGTCACGTCCTGCCAAGAAATAATCCGCCGCGGCCCCAGAGCCACCTTTGCCTTTTGACGCCCATTTGGCAATCCATAAAATAATTCCAAAATAAGCAAGGATAATAAGTATATCCCAACTACTAATATTGGTTAACATAAAGGTTTGGTTTGGTCAATGCTTAAAGTTACCAGTTTTTTAACCCCAATAACTTTTGTCCCAGATCGGTAAGTTCTGCGGTTCCGTATTTATCCCTTTCCCAATTCCGAGGGTCACCTGGAAAAGCATATCCTTCTGGAGCCACACGGTTCTTCCAAGAATTGATACGCCATTGTCTCAATTCCTCATTTTCCTCTTCCGCGGGCATCATGGAAATGTATTGGGCAATCCTAACCTTGTTTTTGGATTTGTTGGGCCTGATACCATGGGGTTGCGTACTGTTGAATATCAACAAATCCCCAGCCTCCATCTTTACTTTAACGATTTTATCTTCCAATCCTTCCAAGTCTGGCTGAAAGTGATCACGATCTTCGGGCTGGGTCAATTTCCAGGTATCATAATTTCGGTACAGCCAAGGAATACATTGGAAACCTCCCATGTTCTCATCCGTCTGGTCTGCCAGGGCCAAAACCCCTTGAACATTTTGTGGTCGGGTCTCGGGATCATAGTCCCAATGGATAAATCCTTTTTTCTCCAAACCAGGTGGCAATGGGAAATTCAAATTGGCACGGTCAATGGTTACCCAAAGTTTTTCTGTGCCCCAAACATCCACAAAGGCATCATACACTCTGGGCATTTGTCTGTTATTCCATAAATGCTGATGGTTATACACCTCTACCATTCCCGTTCCGGTGAGTTCCTTCATTTTCATTTCTGCCCTCGCGGGAGCGTACCAAGTATTGGGGTCGTTGGGATCTTTTTCATCAAATTCCCATATAAAATCGGCAGTTGCTTTTGCTTGCTCCTTCGGAATGGCATTTTTTATTACGATATAGCCATTGTGAATCCAAAAGTCCCAATCTTCTTCTGAAAGTACCCGAAGTGACTTTCCATTAGATCGGTCATTTAGTCTGATCTTACTGCTCGTTGCTGTGGATGGATTTCCTGGAATTTCCTCGTGGGCCTTGTTGGCCATCTCCATTTTTGCTTCTTTTTCCATGTTTTCTATTTTTTCCGTTTCTAAATTCTATGGGATAAAACTAGATAGCGCCTTAGGGTTTCTCAACCTTCATATTGATATAAATTTGAACTATATTGATAATTCCGAGCAAAATGTATATTTTAATAGACATAAAAGTGAAAATTGAAGATTCAATTAGAGACCATAGCGCCCAATACCAAAAGTCCATTCCGACTTTTGCACCTCCCGCGTTTAAACCATTTGTTCTATTGGCATTTTCATCCAGAGTACGAGTTGGTTTATATTGAAGGTGCCAGCGCCACCCGACATGTAGGGGACAGTATTTCCAATTTTGAGGAAAGCGACCTGGTCTTTATTGGCTCGAATATTCCCCACTTGAATTTTGATTATGGGGTACAAACGGATTACATTAAGGAAGTACTTCATATTAAGCCCAGCTTTAAGGATGAGCTGTTGACCAACATTCCAGAACTGGAATCCATCAATGCGCTCTTTGAAAAATCCAAATATGGAATCGTGTTCACTGGGGATACCAAAAAACGTATTGGGGAACGATTGAAAAAACTGCACCTGCTTTCCCCTTTTGACTTGTTTATGGAATCCATCCATATTTTAAAGGAACTTGCCAGTAGCAACGATTATTTTTTATTGCACGAATATCCGTTTGTGAATCGCTATCGAAAAAAAGAGCAGGCACGATTAAGGGACTTACATGCTTTTGTGGATAAGAACTATCAGCGAAAAATTGAAATTGCCGAGGTAGCCGCCCTATGCAATTTGGGCAAAGAGGCCTTTTGTAGATATTTTAAGAAGAGTACGGGAAATACGTTTACCAATTTTTTAAACCAGTACCGTATCAGTCAGGCCAAAAGGTTACTGCTTATTGGGAAGAATGTGAGCGAAACTTGTTACGAATGCGGATTTGAAAGTCTTTCGTACTTCAACAGGACTTTTAAAAAAATAAGTGGGGAAAACCCGTCCGATTTTAAAAGACAATATTTGGTCAATCTTAAAAGGAAGGTTTAACTCTTTACTATATGTATAAAAGAAGAACCGCCCCAAGCTGAGAACTTGAGGCGATTCTTAACTAAATAACCAACCAAAAAACTTGTCTAAATAGTCGAACACTATTTTTTCTCCTTACATTTTTCTTTGCCTTGTTACGTTCATTAAGGAAGATTTAACTTTTGAACGCTTTTTTCCCACTTTGTCTCCAGACTTCAAAAACTCGATATATCCTCTACCTTGAAACTCATAAACCGTTTCGCTGTCCACATGGTACAACTCTATGGTACTATCATCTATAACGTATAGCTCAAAATAGTCATTGCCCAAGAAGTCATAATCCAGTGTTAAAGTTTTCAGGGTGGGATCGTTCGCCACATCAAATATTTCATAATCCCCCTCAAAATCCCAATGCAGATTTGCTACTGCGGTTCCTGAACCATCCACAGAGGATCTAAAAAAGTCTCCATCGGTTCCGGATAAAAATTGAAGGAAATTCTCATCATCAAATTCATTGATGGCCCCAACTTCGCTGGTATAGGTCTTTTCCCATGCCTCATATTCCTGCAAAAAGTAATGGAGGTTGTCGTAGAATATTTGGTCATAATCAAAACTATTCCGCTGATACCCTCTAATAATGTATGAAGTATCCGAACGGGAATCGTACAATTCCAAGGTGTTGTTATTGACCGCAAAAACATCCAGTACCCAAACACCGTCCACATCATGGTCAATTTCAACAGCGCCAAACAAGGTTCCGTAATCCCCAACATCAATTCCCAATCCATTCCCAGTTTTTCCTATACCCACCAGGTTGTTGTTGGCCCTTATCGTTCCATAATCAAAGGATATGGTAAAGGCCCTTTGCAAAAAAGGAACTTCCCCACTTCCTTTGGTTGCATTGATATCCACGTACCATAAATCATAAGATTCCAAAACCAGGGCTGTATTAACTGGTGATTCTTCGATAAAGTCATCTTCAAAGACAACATCTGTATAGCAAGAGCTGGCCAAAAGGCCTATAATTAAGCTTCCAAAAAGTAGTTTTCCCATTTTCATAATCTGGACGTTTTGATTCCTTTTATATAAACCAAGCACCATGCCAAAACCGTAACCTTTTGATAATCAGATGATAATAGGTGGTTGAATATATTTTTTAGCTTTGCTTCCAAATTAGATGGATGGACAAAAAACTTCGTTTTGGAGTCATTGGAGGTGGTAGTTGGGGAACTGCAATTGTGAAAATGTTGGTAGAAACCCAAGATCAAGTGGCTTGGTACATGCGTAGCGAATCAGCTATTGATCATATTCTAAAGGAAAAGCACAATCCCAACTATCTGAGCTCTGTGGAGTTTGATATTTCCAAGCTTCAACTAAGCAATAATATGAACACCGTGGTTAACGGTTCCGACGTGCTCATTTTTGCCATTCCTTCCGCATTTTTAGAAGGAGAACTCAAAAAACTGTTTGCTTCCTTGGAAAGCAAAATCATCTTTTCTGCCATTAAAGGTATAGTTCCTGAAAGTGGATTGATCGTTGGGGAACACTTTCATGATGTCTATCAAATTCCATTCAAAAATATTGGGGTAATCACTGGGCCATGCCACGCGGAAGAGGTAGCCTTAGAACGTCTTTCTTACCTCACCATTGCCTGTGCGGATGAGCAAAAAGCCCAAAGTGTGGCCAATGCGCTTCAAAGCCATTACATCCGTACTAAAATTTCAGATGATATCATCGGCACTGAATACGCCGCCATGCTGAAGAACATTTATGCGATTGCTGCTGGAATAGCCCATGGACTTGGTTATGGCGATAACTTTCAAAGCGTACTGATGAGCAACGCCATTAGGGAGATGAAACGGTTTATAGACAAAGTCTATAAAATGAAACGGAACATCAACAATTCGGCCTACTTGGGCGATTTGCTCGTCACCGGATATTCCACCTTTAGCCGAAATAGAATGTTCGGGAACATGATTGGCAAGGGGTATACCGTGAAAAGTGCCATGATGGAGATGAACATGGTAGCGGAAGGTTACTATGCCACCAAGAGTGCACACCTCATCAATCAAAACAGGATCAAAAAGACCAAAACCCCGATCATCAATGCCGTATTTCAAGTGCTGTATGAAAAGAAAAATCCGAAAAAAGTCTTCAAAAAGTTGACGGAAAAGCTGAACTAGTTCAGCAAAACATCGTCCGCAATACTTTTGCCCCTGGGTATGGAGTTATCCTGAATGTCGATCGTCAAGGCATCATAGGATTTAATATGTTCCTTGTTTACAATAAAGGACTTGTGAACCCGCCTAAAATTTGAGGGGAGCTGTTCCAGTGTTTTTTTAATGCTTCCATAGCTTGTTATCTTGGATTTGTCCTCTAGGTGAAAAGTGACGTAGTTTCCCAATCCCTCCACAAAGAGAATGCTATCCACGGGAACTCGATGCGTTTTTCTGTTGGAGCGGATTTCCAAAATCTCACTTTCCAAACTTTTGTTCTTTTCCTGCTCCAAGGCCCACAGTTGAAAAAGTTTTGCGCCCAGTACAAAGAGTACCGTGGTATTGATCAACACGATGGCACGCACCAACATCATTACACTAAAAAGTCCAGCAGAGGAATCGTTCAACAACAGCTCCTCATAAAAAAGATGGATCAATACCCTTTGCAACACCCCTCCCAGCAGCAGCGTTAAACCATAGCCCAGGAAAAACTCCTTGTACTTTCTTTGGAGCAAAAATTGCGGCAATAGATAATATAGGGTGATATAAACTGCCAAAATTCGGATGGGCAGCAATACAAACTCCAAATAAAAGGAGGCTAAATAGCCTTCCTCACTCACCCATATCAATCCAAACAAGATATAGTACAGTACCCAGAATATGCAGTGGGTGGCAATCCTTGATCCAAATAGATAAAAGTTGGTATTCGGTTTCATGAACAAGCTTTTCCTATGTCATTACCAAAGTGGCTTACGTATAAAAAACAAGGTCGTAGACATAAATTGTCCCTTGTCTAAAATTAGGCAATCTACTTTTAAGGAAATCATAAAACATCAGTCATGAAATACTGTTCCTTATTTATCGCTTTATTATTGTTATCCATATCCAGTTCCATCCAAGCTCAGCAACTGGGCAGAAGAAGCTCTTGGGAAGCTAAAATTCAAGGTCCGCAAGCGGACAATCCAGGAGCCAAAATCCTAGAAATTGAAGACAACAGCCCGTTGGCCAAAGCGGGATTCTTGGTCAATGATTTGATTATTGAAGTCGATGGAATTGCCGCCAACTCTGATGAAAAGTGGACGGAGATATCCTATGGTCTTAGAGCCAAGGTGCCAACTCAAATCAAGGCGATTAGAAATCAGAAATTGATTGAAAAGGAGGTGACTTTCAATCCCTTGGAACGGGAAATCCATAAAAATTTGGAGACCTATTATGAAGAAGTGACCAGTTCCCACGGTATCACCCAACGCATCATTATCACCAAACCCAAAAAACAGGGAAAACAACCCGCCGTGGTGCTTATTGGGGGTCTAAGTTGTTCCAGTATTGAAACCTATCCAGGACGAAAGGGTAATTGGGTACAGACCATTAAAGATCTGGTTAAAAAATCGGGAATGGTGGTCATGCGCATAGAAAAGCCAGGGGTAGGTGATAGTGATGGGGATTGCAGCCAATCTGACTTTATAACTGATCTAGCTGGTTACCGTGCTGCCATAGCAAATTTCAAGGCCAAGCCTTATGTGGATCCTTCCAAAATTGTGGTATATGGCTCCAGTATGGGCAGCGCGTTAGCTCCGCTATTGGCCAACGAATTTGATTTGGCAGGTGTTATTTCTGATGGAACTTTTTTTAAGACCTGGTTTGAACATATGTTGGAAATCGAGCGGCGTCTTCTTCAATTTAAGGGCAACACGGAATCCGAGATCGTGGATAAAATGAACAAATACTATATCCCACTTTATTATGGAATGTTGATTCAAAAGAAAACCTATCAGGAAGTGGTGGATGAGCAACCTGCCCTAGCAAATTACAATTATCATTCAGCCGCCCACATGTATGGCCGTCCAGTTGCTTATTACCAACAACTACAGGATATTGATCTTGCCGGACAATGGGAAAAAGTCAAAGTTCCTGTTAGGATTTTAAGGGGTTCCAACGATTGGATCATGTCCTCATTTGACAATCAAATGATTATCGATGTCCTAAAAAGGAATGAACATAAAGACCATATTTTGCATGAGTATCCCGGATTGGATCATTGGAACACCATTCACGAGAACCCCAAAAACTCTTTTGAAGGAAAGCCTGGGAAATGGGACGAAGGAACCATCAACCTTATTGTTAATTGGGCTCGGGAAATAGTGGGTCTAGCTCCCATGGTATCTCCATAACTCTAAGATTTTGAAGTCCCAACTTTAATAGCATGTAAGTACTTCCCGAGTTCCTTTTTGGCCTTTGGGAACAAAAAGAGCAGTCCGATCATATTGGGGAAAACCATGGCAAGAATCATGGCATCCGAGAATTTTATCACAGCATCCAAAGTGATGGCTGCACCAAGTATGGTAAACATCAGGAATAAAACCTTATAGCTAAGATCCGTCCATTTACTTCTTCCAAATAGGTATTTCCAAGCCTGAAGGCCATAGTAAGACCAGGAAAGAATGGTAGAAAATGCAAAGAGAATCACCGCTATAACCAACACAAAGGAAGACCCCTGAATGGCATGTTCAAAAGCTTGGGAAGTAAGATTGATTCCCCCAATCCTAGATCCGTCAAGCATTAGAGCTTTGCCGTTGACCACGTCACCATATACAAACATGCCATCCATATTAAAGAGGATGATCACTATGGCCGTCATTGTACAAATCAAGACCGTGTCAATAAAAGGTTCCAGCAGTCCAACCAAACCTTCCGATGCAGCAAAAGGGGTGTTCACGGCAGAATGTGCAATGGCAGATGATCCTGCTCCAGCCTCATTGGAAAAGGCCGCCCTTCGGAAACCCTGAATCATTACCCCAATAAAACCGCCCGTTACGGTAGCTTTGGGGGTAAATGCTTCACTAACAATCAGGGATAGTGCGTCATCCACCAATGATATATTGGAACAAATGATAAATAGCGCGGCCAACACATAGAGCAAGGCCATAAAAGGGACAACTTTCCCAGTCACATTGGCGATGCGTTTGATACCTCCAATAATCACGATTCCCACAAAAATGGCGAATATCATCCCAATAATAGTTCCCGAAGCTTCGTGTTCTATTTGGAATTGGCCCATTATTTGTGCCGCTGCTTGGTTGGTTTGAAAGGCGTTCCCTCCTCCTAAGGATGCGCCAACGCATAGGATGGCAAAAATGCCTGCCAATAGTTTCCCAAAAGTTTTAAATCCCTTCCCCTTTAGTCCTCTTGACAAATAATACATGGGGCCGCCAAATACTTTTCCATTTTCATCAATATCCCGATACGCCACCCCCAAAGTGCATTCCACAAATTTGGTGGACATCCCTAGAAGTCCGGCCAAAATCATCCAAAAAGTGGCGCCTGGCCCGCCAATGGATATAGCTACGGCCACCATGGAGATATTTCCCAATCCAACCGTACCCGATACAGCTGTTGCCAAAGCTTGAAAATGATTGACCTCTCCCTGCTCTCCTTCTGATGCTGCAGCTTCCACTTCATCATACTTCCCCCAGACCACATTGATTGCTACTGGAAAAAGTCGCACATTGATTCCCTTAAAGTAGATGGTAAAGAAGAGAGCGCCCATAATGAGGAGAATCAAAACTATGGGGATATTGGCACCACCAATAGGTACCGTGCCCAGTATAAAAGCCTCCCACCAAATGGCGAAGGGCATGAAGGAATCATTGATTTGCTGATCCAAGCCTTGGGCAGATGAAAGCTGAGGCAAAAAAATAAGTAGGGGCAACAAAAAGAGATGCTTGAATTTCATGGATCCTATTTTCAGATTTTCGGGAAATTGAAAAAAGACGCAATGAATAGAAGCCGTTGTCGGAAAAGCTTATGCGATGTCGGTAAGTCTGTGAACCGACAAATATTTTGTAAGTTGCTGTTTTACAGGAATATGTTTTCTGGTGGAAGAATCATTCGAATCTTTCGATTTCTACTTTCCGACATTTCGAACAAGGTGTTTTTTAGGGGTATTAAATGCTGTTCCCTGCTCCAATTCCCCTTACCAAAAAGTCCATCCAGAAGTGCATTCAGCAATCGTTTTATTTGATTGTAATCCCCAATGTCGTAGTTTTTTTCTCCTGCTGTGAAGTTTTTCGGCTTGATCTCGAGCCAGGGTTTCTCGCCACTTTTGCATCGCTGGGCAAACTCCAAAAGCAACGAATGCAACTTGGGAGTAAGTACAATTTTCCGCTCCTTGGTTCCAGGAAAACCGTTTAACACCACGGTGGACATCCATTTTCCTGATATGTCCTTCTCCCTGGAAAAAACCAAACTCAAATGAGCCGATTTGGGTATGATGTTTTCTGCCAACTCCTTGACCCAGCTGAGTGCCAGTGCAAAAAACAGCATGATCAAGCTTGTTTTGAAAATGGCTGAAAAAAGCAACAGTATATGTTCAGATTCCGATAGCTTAAAAAACTGGGCCACTAGAATAATCAGAATGCATACCAGCGAAAGCCAAGACAGCACTTTTAATCTTCTTTTTGCGAAGGATTCCCAAAGTACTCCTCCCAAAAAAATAAGGGTGAAAACCGCATAATACACATCAAGTTCTTGGATATAGCCATATTCCCTTCCTACCACCAGTTTGTGAACGGTAAACGCCAAACAAAATAAGAATGGGACCCCAACAATATATCTCCAAAAACCACCTTTGATAACTGGGGCAAGGGGTTTGGGAAGGTATCTAAACCATGGTAAGGCCAGCAAGATGAACAAACTGTTAAACAAGGAGAATATGCTCCGCCCGCTGTCCAGATATAGGGTATTAGTTTGTGAAACTCCAGTAAAATAAACTTCCAACAAACCCGAAAAAGCCCAAGCAAGTATGGACAAGGCCAGCCAGACCTGTCCGAAATCATTTTGCTTTTTTCCAATCTGCCACCAAATGGCAATCAACGCAAAAAATGCGAAAAGGCAGACAGCAAACTGCCACCAGCCATAGAAAAAGTAAAGGTTGGCGTCCATTGGAAACGCGGAAGTTTAGTTTAACCAAATATAGGGAATTCCTATAGCTGCATTGGTTGGCAAAGGAAGGGCCTAAACCCTATCCAAGGAAAAATTGGAATGGGAATCAAGCTCGTGCAACAACGACTCCTTAAAGGATTGGTTTTCTTCCTTGGTGTACCCAAATGCCTGTTGGAATTCATCCAAAACCGGTTCCATGAACAATTTAACGCTCTCAATGTCAAAATAAAGCCTTCCTGTTCTTCGTATAAAGAAATCCATGGGGTTCAGCACCATTTCATGAGCAATGGAAAACTTGGTCTCTGCTCGAATCATCCGTTCATAAGCATCTTGCTGTTTCTGGGCTTCGTAAAGTTCCAATATCAGCTCCGTTTGCTTTCCGTAGGTGGTGACGAGGTACCATGCATCGTACTCAGACAAACCATCCGCTTGGATGCGCTCATGCACTTCTGCAATGTATTTCTTGACCTGTTTGAATTTCTTAAAATTGCTTCCACAGAGCGGAATGTTTTCCGTTTGACTGGATGGAAGCTCCAACTCATGGTCTTCTTGCATTTTTTGGGCAATCCGATTTACCGTTCGCTCCGCCATCTTGCGATACCCGGTCAGTTTACCTCCAGCGATGCTGATCAGTCCCGTATCCGAAGTGAAAATCTCATCCTTTCTGGACAGTTCTGAGGCCGATTTTCCCTCCTCATGAATCAAAGGCCTCAAGCCAGCCCAAGAAGAAATGATGTCCTCCATTTCCAAATGAATCTCCGGAAACATATTGTTGACTGCAGAAATAAGGTAGATAGCGTCTGCCAAATCGGTGCGAACCTGATCCTTGTCCAGGTTGAAATTGGTGTCGGTAGTTCCCACATAGGTTATTTTGCCCCGTGGAATCGCGAACATCATGCGCCCATCAGGTACATCGAAATAGACGGATTGTTTTACGGGCAATTTTTCTCTTGGGAATACCAAATGGACCCCTTTTGTCAAATGCAAACGCTTACCCTTTTTGGAGTTGTTGATGATACGTAACTCATCCACCCAAGGGCCTGCGGCACTCACTACATATTTCGCATTGATTTGGTGTTCCGTTCCAGAGACCTCATCCCTCACCTTGACTCCTGACACCTTTTCATTCTCGTAAACAAATCCCGTTACCCTCATATAGTTCAGGGCGTCTGCCCCATATTGAAGACTGGTCTTGATATTCTCCAAGGTTAAACGGGCATCGTCTGTTCGATACTCCGCATAGTATCCTGCCCCGTTCAATATCTTTTTGGGCAAGAGAGGCTCCAGTTTCAAGGCTTGCTTTTTCTCCAGCATTTGCCGCTTATCATCTCCGGTCACTTGGGCAAGGATATCATATACCTTAAGCCCAATGGAGGTTAACCATTTCCCGTAAGAACCACCCTCAATTAAGGGGAGAAGCATCTTCTCCGGCAAAACCAAATGGGGAGCCAACTTGTGTACAATGGCCCTTTCGGAACCCACTTCCTTGACCAACCAAAAATCGAATTGTTTGAGATATCGTAGACCCCCATGAATCAATTTGGTAGACTTACTACTAGTGCCGGAAGCAAAATCCCGTTTTTCCAACAAGAGAACTTTTAGCCCTCTAGAGGCTGCATCCAAGGCAATACCCCCGCCGGTTATTCCGCCACCAATGACCACAAGGTCGAAGTCTGTTTTTATAGCCTTGTCAATCTTTTTTTTCCTTTCAAGGTTGGTAAAACTTAAGGGTGTTTCCATTTTTTGGATTTCTAATTATTTAATGTACTCTTTTTCCAGGAAATAGTTCACCAAGGCCTCCTTCATCAAAATGGATTGCTCCCCTGGTTTTAGGGGAGGTAGTTGTTCTTTGACCGTGTAATGGGGCCAACCATCATCGTCATAAAAATCAAAGTCGTAATACCCATAAGGCTCCAGCAATCTGCAAATGGCAATATGCATAAGATTGACTTTTTCATCCTTCTTAAAAGTTCTATGGTAGTTTCCCAGTTCTTGTACACCTACCAAATAGACCATTCCGTCTATGTCCAAAGGATCCCCATCCGAAAATTGTTCGGACAGCTTTACAACCAATTGATCCCATCGTTCCTTAAGTTCCTCGTCCCTTGCCATATCCCTTTGTTTGACGGTCACCAAAGGTAGTAATCAATATCCTATATTTGTTAAAATCGAAGCAATGAACTTTCTGGATATTGTTATAGGTGTTCTTTTGATTTGGGGATTGTATAAAGGCCTTAAAAATGGGCTTTTCGTAGAAATTGCTTCCCTTGTGGCCCTGATAGCGGGAATTTATGGCGCCATTCATTTTTCATATCTCACTGCGGACCATTTGTCTGAAAACATGGGTTGGAATGGACAGTATTTAAAAATCACTGCTTTTCTTATCACTTTTTTTGGTATCGTTCTGTTGGTTCACTTTGCTGGCAAGTTCCTGACCAAAATTGCCGATTTTGCAATGCTTGGTCTCTTAAACAAGGTGGCTGGAGGCATTTTTGGGATGCTCAAGGTTGCCATTATCGTCGGTGCCCTACTTATCTTCTTTGAACGACTTACGGCTCCATTAAATTTTATCAATGAGGATACAAAAAAAGAATCCCTTTTTTACCATCCGGTAAAGGAAATAGGTGCTCTGGTATTTTCTTGGGTTTTGGAAGCTGAGCAGCCCAACCCAAATCCTGAAGAGGATCCAACGTCTTCAGAGCAAAACATCATCATTTAAACGGTAAATTTTCTCGACGAAAGGAACTGGGATTCATCCAGTTCTGATTGAAAATGGGGGTTTTTGACCTCTTAACGGATAATTTCGTGTTCCCATGGAAAATTTATGGCTAGGGGAAGCTTCTCCGCTAGTTTAGCACCTAGAACATATGGGGTGCCAAAACATCCCCCAAAGCATAGCCCTGAAAATGAAAAGAGTATTTTACACCTTATGGCTTACGGCAGCTGTTGTAGGTTTGACCATGTGCAGCACGTCGTCCACGATTGAAGAGGAAAAAGCTATTGCTGAATCCTTTCTTCAGAATGAAAAGATGACCGTTGATCCCGAGGAGATGGAATCTGAATTGGTGAATCTGGTGAACGAACACAGATCGTCCATTGGCGCAACAACACTAGAAAATAGTCCCTCCTCTTATGGGCATGCCAAGGACCATAACAACTACATGATTTCCAAGAACGAGCTGAGCCACGATAATTTTGAAGCCAGAGCTTCCAAGATTGCATCGGAAATAAATGCGGTGCAGGTGAGTGAAAATGTGGCCCGATATTATTCCACAGCCGAAAAGACATTGGAAGGCTGGCTAAATAGCAGCTCCCATAAAACCACTTTGGAAGGAGATTTTACCCATACCACTTTAAGTGTGCAAGTGGATAAAGAAGGTAGGCCATACTTTACCCAAATATTTATGAAGGTAGAGGCGCAATAGACCTTATTTATACGTCAACATATTATTCGGACCCATGCTATGCATGGGTCTTTTTGTTAAAGCCTATGCTGACAAAAAGGATTTTTATACCTTTCAAAAAATCTTGGACATGGCAGCACAAGCTCCTTTCAACCTAAATCAGTGGATAGCGGAAAATAGGGATACCCTAAAACCTCCCGTGGGCAATAGGAATCTATATAAAGACGCTGGTGATTATATTGTAATGATTGTGGCAGGGCCCAATGCCCGTAAGGACTATCACTACAACGAAACGGAAGAATTGTTCTATCAATTGGAAGGCAATATTGAGGTTCACATTCAAGAGGAAGGACAGAAGAAAACAATGAAGTTGGGACCGGGGGATATGTACCTCCACCCAGCCAAAGTACCCCATTCACCCGTGCGGCATAAAGACTCTATAGGTTTGGTTGTGGAACGTAAACGGGACCACATGAACGTTGATGACGGACTTTTGTGGTTCTGCGACAATTGTAACCATAAACTTTACGAGGCTTATTTTACCTTACATGATATTGAGAAGGATTTTTTATCTCATTTTGAGCATTTTTATGGTTCCGAAGAACTAAGAACCTGTGATAATTGTGGAACGGTCATGCCTGTTGATGAACGTTTTACTGCAAAAGATTGATCATGCTGATAATCGCCAAAATACTAATCGTTTTAGTTGCCATTTTGCACCTATATTTTTTGTGGTTGGAAATGTTTGCCTGGACCACCAAAGCCAAAAAAGTGTTCCGAAAGTTTCCGGAGGAATTGTTTGAACCTACCAAAACCCTAGCTGCCAATCAGGGGCTGTACAATGGTTTTTTGTCAGCAGGACTGATCTGGTCCTTACTCATTAAAAATCCAGAATGGCAAGTGTATGTTGCCATGTTCTTTTTGGGCTGTGTTTCTGTGGCAGGAATCTATGGAGCATTGACAGCTTCAAAAAAGATTTTTACGATCCAAGCACTTCCTGCTTTGATTGGATTGGGATTATTGATCATCCATTTTTTCCTTTAGGAAATCTTCGCTATGTTCATCGGGAATATTCGTATTTTTGCGAAATATAACAATGCACCTATAAAAAGTTATAAATGTCAGAAACTGCAGTATCATTTGGAATAGATGAAGCTCTTCAAAAATTGGGCTTAAACCAAATAAACGAAGGTACTTCCACCGGTTCAAACAACTTCGGTTCAGGAGATACCATAGCTTCCTACTCCCCTGTGGATGGAGCGTTGATCGGAAAGGTAAAGAGCACCACATCCGAAGATTACGAAAAAGTAATGCAAGCCGCCACTTCGGCTTTCAAGGAATGGCGATTGGTTCCTGCTCCCCAAAGAGGTGAGATGGTTCGTCAATTTGGTGAGAAACTTCGCGAGCTTAAAGAACCTCTTGGAAAATTGGTTTCCTATGAAATGGGAAAATCCTACCAAGAAGGTTTGGGGGAAGTTCAGGAAATGATAGATATCTGTGATTTTGCAGTTGGCCTTTCCCGTCAATTGCATGGATTGACAATGCACTCGGAACGACCAGGGCATCGTATGTATGAACAGTACCATCCTCTGGGAATTGTCGGAATCATTTCGGCCTTTAACTTCCCTGTGGCCGTTTGGGCCTGGAATACCGCTTTAGCCTGGGTATGTGGAGATGTTTGCGTTTGGAAACCCTCTGAAAAAACACCAATGTGTGGTGTTGCTTGTCAAAATATCATTGCCGAAGTTTTAAAAGAAAATAACCTTCCCGAAGGTATTTCCTGCTTGATCAATGGCGATTACAAAGTGGGAGAAATGATGACCACGGATAAAAGAGTGCCTTTGGTATCTGCCACGGGTTCTATCCGCATGGGTAAAATAGTGGCGCAAGCGGTTGCTGCCAGATTGGGTAAATCACTATTGGAGCTAGGCGGAAATAACGCTATCATTGTTACCCCTGATGCCGATATCAAAATGACGGTGATTGGGGCAGTCTTTGGAGCTGTGGGTACCGCAGGACAACGCTGTACCTCGACCCGTAGATTGATCATCCACGAATCTATTTACGATCAAGTAAAAGAAGCGGTAACCGATGCCTACCAACAACTTCGGATTGGAAATCCACTGGATGAGAACAATCATGTTGGTCCCCTTATTGACACCGATGCGGTTGCCATGTATCAAAAAGCCTTGGAAGAAGCCGAGAAGGAAGGTGGTTCCGTTTTGGTAGAGGGTGGTGTTCTAACTGGTGAAGGCTATGAAAGTGGCTGCTATGTAAAACCTGCTATTGTGGAGGCCAAAAACAGTTTTCAGATTGTACAGGAAGAGACTTTTGCGCCCATTCTTTATCTTTTAAAATATTCAGGAAACGTTGAGGACGCCATTGCACAACAGAATGGTGTTGTCCAAGGTTTATCATCTGCTATTATGACCAATAACCTTAGAGAGGCGGAACGATTCTTGTCCTCTTCTGGAAGTGATTGCGGAATTGCCAATGTAAACATAGGTACATCCGGAGCGGAGATTGGTGGAGCATTTGGAGGTGAGAAGGAAACCGGTGGTGGACGTGAAAGTGGTTCTGATGCATGGAAAGTGTATATGCGTAGGCAAACAAACACGATCAACTATACTACAGAACTTCCGTTGGCCCAAGGCATCAAATTTGATCTTTAAAAATAAAGAAGCCGTTGCTGTACAAACGCAGCATCGGCTTTCTTTAAACCAACTTAACTAACTCAAACTTAAATTAAACCCTATTTCAATGCCGGAACTTGGTCGGGAGAAATAGGGTTCCTTACCTAATATATATGGTACAAATTTCCCATTATTCCGCTTGAGGTTCCATCGGAAAGTTACCATTGGTCATGAAAACTGTATGATTGGTCTTTTTTGATACTTCTTTCGTTGAAATGATATCTTTCCAAAATCGTATAATTGACATAAGTCCCTCGGATTCTATCGGTTAAACCCTGATTCTTTAGCATTTTTTTAATATTTTGTAGGAACGAACGCTAACTTTTGTTCCGATGTCCAACAAGAATTTATACCTGCTAGGGATAGTGGCAGTTATTGCTATTGGAACTTGGATGTATCTCAATCTCTGCAGCGGGTGTCTTAACGAAGCAAATCAAGAACCCCGTCAATTGGAAGATTCGGTAGTTCTAAAACAGTCAAGTGATAAGCTGGCCTACCCTTTTGCCCTTAGTGACGGGAGCTTTACGCTCAACATCAAGGACAATTTTGATTTCAATCCTTCCAACCCTACCTTTCTAATGCCCATTTCGAAGGATTTGAAAGATGGGATTGAGACCTTACGGAACTATTTGATTGCCAACGACTCTTCCGTTGTCAATATCATTGGACATTTTACACCTAAAGAAGAAAACACTACCTCATATTCCAATCTTGGTTTGGCACGGGCACAATCCGTTAAAAACCATTTTATCATTTCGGGAATCCCTTCCGATCAAATTAAAGTGTTGGGAAAACTAGATGAGGAATTAGAAAAGGAAGGCAATGTTTATTTAGGAGCTGTGTCGTATGCATTGATTCAGAAGAAGGAAGAAGAAAAACCTTAAACCACTAATTATGAGTGCTGAAAATATTAATATTTGGTGTTGGATTATTCCAGCTTTGGTAGGCCTAATTGCTGGCATCTTGGGTTATTTAATTGGAAAAGGCAAGGATGCCGCAGTTGTTGATTCCTCTGCAGAACTGGCAACTCTGGAATCAGAGAATGCCCGATTGAAAGCTGAACTGGAAGCTTGCAACAAAAAGCTGGTTGATGAAGCAGCAACGGAAAAAACAGAAGCCATTTCCAACTCCCTTGCTTCTCCTTCAACAAGCAAAACCAAAGGATTTGATGCCAATGCCGCCAAAGCTGCCTTGAAAAAGCGAGTAAAGGAAAATGACCTCAAGATAGTAGAGGGTATAGGGCCAAAAATAGAAGGGCTGTTCCATAATTTTGGAATCAAGACCTGGAAAGACCTCTCGGAAATATCCACTGTAAAATGTCAAGAAGTACTTAATTCAGGAGGGGATCGCTACCGAATTCACGACCCGGCTTCCTGGCCCATGCAGGCCAAAATGGCCTATAAAGGGCAATGGGCTGAGTTGGCCAAATGGCAAGACAAGCACAAATCGGGTAAATTTTAAGTTAGTTCCTCCCTCTTTCTCCTGGATAAAAGGTGTGAACGGGGTCGCTTTGCCAATACTCTTTGGTCTCCACATCCATCATGGTCAAAGCTCCCTTAAAAGCTGCTCCCGTGTCCACATTCCAAACGTTGGCGCCCTTTAGGGGTACGGCTTCCCCTATTTTGGAGAGTGGGGTATGCCCAATAAATACCTCCTTGTAATGGGTTAACCTTTGCGGGAAGTTAGGATCATCGGGAGACATGTTGGGATCCAGGGCTTTGGCCAGTTCCCAAAGGGTTCGGTCCCAGTAAAAAAGCTGGTCAAAATACTCATATTCCACACCCTTTAAATTGGTATATCCAGCGTGTAGGTACAGTCTATTGTCCTTGTCCAAAAAGTAGTTTTGCAGCCCAGCATAAAATTCCAAATGCTTTTCCCATTTTTCCTTGCTTGCAGCCAAATAAGAGTCCCTTGTTGCCACGCCTCCATGGGCCAACCACTGTGGGTTTTCTTTTTGGGTAATCAACCACTCCCTACATAGTTCGTCATGGTTGCCCCTTATGAAAGTACATTGGTAACGCTTGTCCAGTTCCATCAAAAAATCAACTGTTTCCACAGCAGTACTCCAAGCATCCACATAATCCCCCAAAAAAATGAGGTGATCATCCGTCGTCACCTTTGCTCGCTGAAGTAATTGCTCTAGCGCTTTAAAGCCGGAATGAACATCTCCAATTACCAAAGTTCTCATGAACCAAATTTTGGGCAATGATACACAACAAAAGCAAATTTGGACCAAAATCAGGCTAAACTTTCGGTGAAAACATTTTCCATCAATGGGAATTTCCCAATTTAGCTTTGTAAGCTGATTCCTGTTAATCGATTTCTTTGGATTTTTTTAACAATGACGCTTCTTTTTGTTATATTGAAAAGCTAATTCATTTAATCTCTACTATATGAAAAGAACACTACCCTATCAACTTCTTTTTTCTTTTTTAATCTGTATTTCCCTTTCCTTCTCGGGTTTACAGGCACAGAACCTAAAAAAGACACATGATGACGCTCCACAGAAAGGGCATAATCTGTACAAGCAAACCAAAATTTACGATAGTAAACAAGGACCTGTTGGCGTTGCACCTAAGCCCATTGGTGATCGAGCCTTAGATCGAATGGCCTACGAGCATAGACAGGTTCAAGATCCGTTTACCAAAAAAATTCCAGAGCACATCAAAGAGCGGGAAGCGGAATTTGTTGGTAAAATTGATTCAACCGATATCCAATCCCAAATGTCCAAATCCTATGGGAGTGAAGCTTCAAAAAAGAAGTATTTCTACTTTAGGAATAGAGGCCCATTTAACGTTGGGGGAAGGACCAGGGCACTTGCCTTGGACATGAAAAATGAAGACATAATTTTTGCCGGGGGCGTCTCGGGTGGACTTTGGAGATCCACCAATTCGGGGAACACCTGGCGCAAAGTAACCCGTAGAAGGCAATCCCCAAGCATTACGGCTATTGTTCAAGATCCCAGAAAAAACAAACAACATATTTGGTATTATGCCTCGGGCGAGCGTTTTGGTAACTCGGCCGGAGCGCCAGGAGCTTTTTACCAAGGCTCCGGTATATTTAAATCCAATAATAATGGTAGAAGCTGGTTCCCGTTGCGCAACACTTCGGATAACGATGTAACCTCTTTCTCATCCTTTGATTTGATCAACAGCCTGGTTGTGCATCCACACACGGGTCATGTCTATGCTGCAACTTTTGATGGTTTGTTTCGCTCCAAGAACGGCGGGCGGTCTTTTGATGAAGTGCTCCCAAGTGGATTCGATAGTCAAACTGAAGTTATGGTTACTCCAGGTGGTACCCTTTACGGAACAGTGGACATTTTTGGAGGGGAAAACGCAGGTTTCTTCACCTCTGAAGATGGGGTGAGTTGGACCAACATTACTCCTGTAGGACTATTCCCTTCCTTCGGAAGAACCGTCATGGCATACGATCCATCTGATGAGAATAGAATTTACTTTTTCTCCTATGATTTAAGCAATGCGGGGGAGGCCTTTTTGTGGAGATACCAAGCAGATGCAGCCACCCCTGAGGAACAATGGGTAGATCTAACGGCCAATTTGCCCATAGGAATTGGTGGTATCGCCAGTGATCTAAACTTGCAGGGAGGATATAATATGGTGGTGAAAGTACATCCTACCCATCCTGATATAGTCTTTTTGGGCGGTACCAATTTGTATCGTTCAAATTCTGGGTTCACCACCCCAGCTGGATTCGAAACCTGGATTGGGGGCTACACCATTTTTAGTGACAGCTTTGGATTGTATCCCAATCATCATCCCGATCAGCACAATTTGGTTTTTCTTCCATCCAATCCCAATAAGGCAATTTCGGCAAACGATGGTGGTGTTCAGGTCACCGAGGATATAACAATTGCCAGCGAACCTGTGAGTTGGACATCCTTGAATAACGGTTACATAACCACCCAGCCTTATGCCATTGCCGTAGACCCGGAAGGGAACAGCCAAGATGTAGTGGCAGGATTCCAGGATAATGGCACATGGTTCACCAACTCCACTAACGGAAAAGATCCATGGGAGGAAGATTTTGGGGGCGATGGTTCCTTTAATGCCATAGCTGATGGAGGACTGACCCGATATGTCTCCGCCCAGTTCGGTGTGGTGTTCCGATTTAATTTTAACGAAGCGGGTGAGTTTATCTCCTTTACCAGGGTACAGCCTTCCGGTGCCAGTGGATTTGATTTTGTGGCTCCATTTATTCTGGATGCCAACAACGACAACATTATGTATATGCCCGCAGGGGACCGCATGTGGAGGAATAACAATCTGGATGAAATTCCATTGTTCTCCAATGCCCCGACCACGGTGAACTGGGTTCGCCAAGATCAAACGGCCACCCCAGATGGCTCCCTGATTACTGGTTTGGATGTGTCCAAATATCCTGTGGCCAACAGATTGTATTACGGAACCTCAACAGGTATGATTTTCAAAATGGAAAATGCCAACATTGATGACCAACCCCCTGTGGATATTTCAACCGGTAAAGGTCTGCCCGCTGGAAACATCAACCAGATTTATGTGGACCCCAACAATTCGGATAAAGTATTTGCGGTGTTTTCCAACTACAATATCAAAAGTATCTTCATGAGTAGTGATGCTGGCGAGACTTGGGAAAGTATCAGTGGCAATTTGGAAGAAAACAATGACGGTACAGGTAATGGCCCATCCGCAAGATGGTTTTCCATAGGTGGGAACAACAATATATACTATGTAGGTACCAGTACAGGGCTTTATGCAACATACTACCTCAATGGGGATAGGACACGTTGGTATCGGGAGCCCTGCATTGTTGGAAATGTGGTTGTGCCTCAAGTGCGCACAAGAACAGATGGGTTTGTTGCTGTTGCCGCCCATGGAAATGGGGTTTACAATGCAAAATTCTATGCCTCCAAATCTCCAACCTCCAAGCTAAGCGTAGCCTATTTGCTGCCCGATCTTGTACTGCCTATAAGCAGTCCGGACAAGGAAGTGAATGTAAAAGATTTATTTGTCCATTCCAGAGGCAGGGATATTTCCATTGAGATGACCAATTCCAATCCAGAGCTGGTCACCGCCGAAATGGATGGGGATATCATCAAATTGTCCTTTGCACCTGGTATGGAAGGAAGCGCTGCCATAGGCTTAATTGCCACATCTGGAAAAGAGCAGGTTGCGGAAGGCTTTACAGTGACCTTAACGGAATTGCCAATTTACGAGCAGAACGAAGCGGCAATAGGAAGTAGACCTTCCCAATTGTTCCCTGACTTTGGCGGGGCCTTGGCCCAATCCGCTGATGATTTCATTGTTCCTGCGGATAGCCAGTGGACTGTGAATAGTGTTGTTGCCTTTGGAGGCGGCAATAATAGTCCTTTGCTAACAAGTGCCAATGTGGTGATTTACGCTGACAATGGGGGACAGCCCGGTGAAGTGGTTTATGATAGTGGCGCTGTGGTTCCCTCTTCAGAACCAACAGATAGCAATATCAGCATTGAGCTTCCCGAACCATTGGTTTTGGAGGCAGGTACCTATTGGATATCGGTCTATGCCAATCTCAATTTCTCGCCTGATGCCACGCAGTGGTTCTGGTTGACACAGGCAGGTTTAATTGGCAACGAAGCTGTATTTAAGGATGCCGTTGACCTCTTTGGAACAGGTGCGGTAGATTGGACGGCCCAGTCAGCAGCTTTCGGTGATGGAATTACGGATCAGGTTTTCCAAATATATGGAACAGTGGTCAGCGGATCCTCTGATGATATTGCCATGCAAATTCCTCCGTCTGGCCAAGCTGACCAAGTCCAGCAAAATCTGGCGACCTTGGAGACGGAAGTCATCACTGCGGTATGGCCCAACCCATCCACAAACCAGTTCTATTTTGCTGTTAAAAACAATAGGGACAGCAAGGTTAGCGCCCAAATTTTCAACATTCTTGGACAAAAAGTCTTTGATCAGCAAAACGTGGATAGTTCGCAACCCTTTATTTGGAATGCTTCCAATAGTCCTGACGGAATTTACTTTGTAAAAATTAGCGGTTTGACCACGAATGAAAATTTTAAAATCATAAAAAAATAATAGTAGAAGAGTTTGGAAAAGGCGCGATGGTAATCGCGCCTTTTTAACATCCAATCCAATGGCTTGTTCCGTATATCATTAAAACGCAATCAATATGAAACCCCTAATCTTCATACTAGTTTTTATCTTGGGGCAGTCCTGTTCAAAATCGCAAGAAGGTTTGATGACTGAAAACTCCCAGATACAGGAACAATCCGCGGGTCAAAACGAAGAAGCCAATGGTGCAACTGACCAAGAAATGCTAGGTCCAAATGAAATAGTATTTAAGATAAAAGTACTTTCGGCCGTTCAGGACAACAAGGAAATTTGTGGTGTTACCAAGGATCATCTGTACAAGATTGAGGTCTTGGAAATCATGGAATCTGGAGGGAGTCTCCAGCAAAAAGTTTCAGAAAATCAACAAATTTCAGTCGCATTTCTTTTTGAACCTGGACAACTTCAAGCCAATTCAACACTAGAGGCCAAAGCGCGGGAATCCCTGTGTGAAGATGCTTCCACAACATATTTTACCGTCATAGCCCACAAAATTTTGGATTAGCCGCTTTTTTCTCCTTACATTGAGTCTTCTATTTAGATGTAGGGATGAAAAAAGTATTCTGTGTAGGTGAGTTACTAATTGATTTTGTTGCTGAAAAGCAGGGCAGTGACCTTACCCAAGCCACCATCTTTACCAAAAAAGCAGGCGGCGCTCCAGCCAATGTGGCCTGTGCCATTTCCAAATTGGGAGGTAAAGGTGTATTTGTTGGTGCGGTTGGCGAAGATCCCTTTGGGAAGTTCTTGCTGGATGTCATAAAAAAAGAAGGTGTCGACGTATCCCTTGCCCAAATTTCAAAAACTTTTACCACCCTTGCTTTTGTCTCCCTTGCCGAAGATGGTGAGCGTGACTTTGTTTTCAGCAGGGGTGCCGATCGGGAGTTGACCTATGACCCATCGCTAAGGAAAGATTTTCACGGCAACATTATGCATTTGGGGGCTGCAACCGCATTGTTGGGAGGTGAACTGGAGAAGGCATATGGCAAATACCTCTTTGATGCCCTTACCAAGGAGATGTTTATCAGCTTTGACCCAAATTTTAGGGGAGATCTTTGGAAAGACAACGAACAACGGTTCATTAAAAAATGTATGCCCCTCATTGAAAAATCCCATTTGTGCAAATTCAGTTTGGAGGAAGCCCAATTACTATCTGGAAAGGACGACCTAAATGAGGCGTGCGATTTTCTCCATCACGTTGGAACAAAAATTATTGCGGTAACCCTGGGCAAGGAAGGCACTTTGGTAAGCATGGACAAAAACAAACAAGTTGTTCCCAGTATCAAGGTCAAGCCCGTTGATACTACAGGTGCGGGAGATGCTTTTATTGGTTGTCTGTTGAAACAAATTGCGGATATGGATAATTTTGAACATCTCCTGGACGACTTCGATTCCCTTCTTCCCATGGTGGCCTTGGCCAATAAAGCAGGAGCCATCACTACCACTAACTACGGAGCCATCCCCTCGCTGCCTTCTAGATCACAATTGGAAGCCTAATGAACCAAGCTGCTTTACATAAGCTCGTTTCAAATCGGCTCAATGTCAAAACTCCCAAAGCCCTTTTTGATTTAAGGCTAAGTACCAATCTTAGTTTGATCCAACAGCTCTTCTTTTCGCTATATCCCGTAGATAAGCACGATAAGGATTTTGATAAACTATTAAAACTTTTACCCAAACTATATGCCCTTCGGCCAGACGAACTTCAGCGTCAGGATCTGGAACGCTTGGATGCAGAATCTTGGTACCAAAACGAGAACATTGTAGGGATGCAATTGTATGTGGAAAACTTCAACAAAGACCTGAAGGGTTTACATAAAAAAATATCCTACTTCAAAGATCTTGGGGTCAATTTTATTCATGTAATGCCCATTACCACGCGCCCTAAGGGAGAAAGTGATGGTGGATATGCGGTTAATAGTTATCTGAAGGTCGATAAAAAATACGGCTCCCAAGAAGATTTGCTGAAGTTAACCTCCGCCTTTAGGAAACAAGGTATTTTATTGATGCTGGATTTTGTTGTGAACCACACTTCAGATGAGTATCCATGGGCCAAAAAGGCCAAAAAAGGGGAGCAAAAATATCTGGATTACTACTACACCTTTGAAGACAGGACCATCCCTGACGCCTTTGAGAAGGTGCTTCCGGAAGTATTCCCTGAAACCTCACCGGGCAACTTCACATATGTTCCAGAAATGGATCGCTGGGTGATGACCGTTTTCAACAGCTATCAATGGGATTTGAACTATACCAACCCGGAAGTTTTTATGGCGATGCTGACCAACTTGGTCAAAATGGTGAATTTGGGTGTTGATGTGGTTCGGTTTGACGCCCTGGCATTCTTGTGGAAGAAAATAGGGACCATCTCCCAAAATTTGCCCGAAGCCCACAATTTGGTATCCTTGTTCCGGATGTGTCTTCAGGTGGTTGCTCCCGGCACTATTTTTTTGGCGGAGGCCATTGTGGCCCCTAAGGACATCATCAAATATTTTGGCGAAGGGCCAAAACTGGGCAATGAGTGCGAAGTAGCCTACAACGCATCGCTTATGGCCCTTTTATGGAACTCCATAGCCACCAAAAAAACAGGACTGCTGTATAAAAGTCTTACGAAAGTTCCTGCTAAACCAAAAGAATGCACCTGGATCAATTACATCCGTTGCCATGATGACATAGGTCTTGGATACGATGATTCCTTTATCCGTGAAATGGGATGGAATCCGCAGCAGCACCGAAAATTCTTATTGGATTATTATTGTCAAAGATTGGATTGGTCTCCTGCCAAAGGCTTGCTATTCATGTACAATCCCAAAACAGGGGACGGAAGAATCACAGGAAGTGCTGCCTCTTTATTGGGATTGGAATCGGCATTGGAAAACGAGGATAAAGACCTACTAGAAAAAGCTATCTCCAAAATCAATTTGCTGCACGGAATCGTCCTATCATTTGGAGGCATTCCCATGATTTATGCCGGGGATGAAATTGCCACCTTAAACGATTACTCCTATACTGCAGATTCCAGCAAAAGTGGAGATAGCCGATGGGTGAATCGCCCCCAGCAAGATTGGGCCATGGTTAAAAGACTTGGGAATGGGGATTTACCCCAGAGCAAAGTTTATCACACCCTCAAACATCTAATCTCCGTCCGTAAGGCCAACCCTGTTTTGGCCGACACCAACAATCTAGTCCTGCATCAGAGTGGAAATAATCATATGCTGGTTTTTGAAAGGACCCAAGGTACCAAGAAAGGGATTATCGTGATCTGCAATTTTGATGAAAACCCTCAAGTAATAGATTCAGGCTGGTTGATGAAATTGGGGTATTTCACCAAAGGAAATCCAAAAGATCTGGTAACCGATAAAAAAATTGATGTGAAAAGTGGACTGTTGGAACTCCGCCCCTATCAAATGATCTGGCTTAAAAAATCCTAATTGTACCTCACCTTTCGAAGTATTCGCAACGATTCTTTAAGGGATTGATAAATATTGGCGTCCTGTCGTTTTATGAGTGGCCGGGCTTGTTCCATTTGCTCCTTGGCCTCTTCAAATCCATTGAGATAGCAAATGAGATAGGTGGCCGGCAAATGCATCAAATCCGCAGTCTCAACTTTGTTGAGCCCAATGTTCTTTTCCAATTTTTGCAATAGCGTATTGTTGGTGTTCAAGACATGGTGCAGCGTTTTTTTGTCATATTGGGGTGGTTCAAATACCAGTTTGCTGTTAATCGTATATTTCCCATTTTCTGAAAAAGTAATCACCATTTCTTCCAACGGATAATATTTTTGTTCGGTTCCCAATCCCAATTGCACAAATTCCAGCATGGTAAAGGAATCTTCGGTATAGTCTATCGTGATTTCATCCAAGGCCGAATAAAACAATTTGACCTGCTCGTTGATCAGTTCAATATCTACCCTGGAAAAGTACGTCTTGTTCTTAACTATTTTCTTGTTTCCTGCCCAGCAAACCACAAACTGTTCCTTAAATACTTTGTAATCGCTAGTGAGGTCCGCGTGTCTGTTATTTATAAAATTGATGACGGCATCCAAGGTCAATTCTATATTATTGCGGGCGTGCTGTTCTATGGTGGCCACTGCTTCTGAATTGATGTCCTTGAGCTCAATATCAAAAGCTTTGGGAAGACTTATGCTTCCTTCCCTAAAAAAAACAGCTCCTCCGTAATACTTCCAGATATTTTTTCGAAGGGCACATACCTTACCATTGGAACGAATGGTAACCAGACCCACTACTTTACCTTCCGGAAGGTGCGGAAAGGGAATGTTCTCATATGAAATTATGGGCGGGTTGTCCAGATAGGCGTTGACCAGGTTTTGGATTTTGCTATCGTCAAAAAAATCAACCCCAACAATTTTATTGTCTTCATCCTCTACCCCAACCACAATAAACGAATTATTCAAAGGGTTACTGTTGGCAAGGGCGCAAACATGTTTTAAGAATTTCGCCTTCCCTTCCTTTTCCCCAATGGCGATGAATCGTTTTTTGTCGTAAAAACTATTTTCATCATTATGGGCAAGCAGGTTTTTAACAAGGAGGCGTTTGTTGATCATTTTCTTTAGTTTCGGGCGGTGCGTTACAAGTTTCGCGTTACTTGGTCAATCATATTTAGAACCCTTTCTTTCAGATTTCTTTAAATAAGACATAAAAGCGCCTAATTTCTTACCCAAGGTCAATGTCATATTATAAATAACGTCAAATTGTTTTTGCGAAATATGCCTTCTGTCCAAACACCTATATAATTGCGAACGAAGCTCTCCACAAGATGCTTTGGATATGCTTAAAAACTGAATAAACTCTCGATTGCCATTTCTTTCATATCCTTCTGCAATATTGTCCATAACCGAACCTGAAGCCGAATTCATTTGATTTTTTAATTCAAAATCTTTTGCCAGGGTTGTATTCAGAATAATTTGCCAAACTTCATTGCACAATTCTCGGGACATTTTCCAAACTTCCAATTCCTCAAAACCCTTCATTTCTCAACTATTTAACTTCTGCACCCAACTTTCAACCCGTATCCCGAAACACTACACTTTTTTGTTCACGATTGTACTGCCAGCTTGCGCAGTTGGCAACACCAACAAATCGGCGATATTTACATGATATGGTCTTGTAATGACGAAGTGAATTATGTCGGCAATATCTTCCGCCTTTAGTGCTTGATAGCCTTGATAAACGGTTTTTGCCCGATTGGCATCCCCTTTAAATCGTACATCACTGAATTCCGTTTCCACCAGACCTGGATTTACCGCTCCAACCCTAATACCATGCGCATTAAGATCAATTCGCATCCCTTGACTAATGGCGTCAACAGCAAATTTACTGGCACAATACACATTTCCCTTGGGGTATACTTCCTTCCCTGCCAGAGATCCAATATTGATAATATGCCCTGCCTTTCTTTCCACCATTTGCGGCATGATGGCCTTGGAAACATGAAGCAATCCCCTAACATTAATATCAAGCATGGCATCCCAATCGTCCATACTTCCTGAATCAATAAAATCCATCCCATGTGCATTGCCGGCATTATTGATCAACACATCTATCTGGGAAAAGTTTTGGGGTAAACTTTCCAAAGCCTTAAAAACCTCCTCTCGATTTCTAACATCAAAAGTTAGGGTATGAACTTCTGTCTTTGCCCCCAATGTGTTCCGAAGTTGGTCTAAACGATCCCTTCGTCGGCCACATAGCACCAAATTAAATCCATTCTTCGCCAAAAGCTCGGCGGTTGCTTTACCAATTCCACTGGTGGCTCCCGTTATCAATGCAGTCTTCAATTCCATACATAAAGTTTAAGGTACTTCCTGCCCTTGGCTTGCTTCCAGAAGTGCAAACCAATCCTGTAATTCCAGATCCAATTGCACGGCCTTGGCAGATGAAGCTATTCTTTCCTTGGTGGTGGTTCCAATAACAGGTCTGGGAACGGCAGGATGTTTTAGCATCCAAGCCAAAAGAACTTCGCTTTCCTCCACGCCATATTTCTTTCCAAGTTGGGACAAGGTTTTGTTGATTCTCACGGTTTGTGCATTTTCCTCTCTAAAAACCAGCCCAAGAGGACTCCATGACATGGCCAGCCTTTTATTGGCTATGCAATCATCAAAAGTTCCATCGTACATTGGCGCCGTATGCGTTAAGGAAAACTCAACTTGATTGGCTTCAACTTTCACCACACTTTCCAACATTGCTATCTGTGAAGGTGTAAAATTGGACACTCCAAATTGCTTGATTTTTCCACTCTCCAACAAGTGGTTGACGGCCTCTCCAATTTCCAAAGGATGCATTAGCGGACTGGGGCGATGCAACAGGAACAAATCCAGGTACTCCGTCTTCAGTTTTCTCAAAGACTCCTCAGCAGACCAAATAATGTAGTCCTTTCCGTATTCATAATGCTTTAGGCGGTTGTCCCTACCAGATGTCATCTGAATGCCGCATTTGGTTACCAGTTGAATTTGCGATCGATCTATACCGCTTTCAGCAAAGGCTTTCCCAAAATCCGCTTCGGTAGTATAGTCCCCATAAATATCGGCATGATCAAAGGTGGTAAGCCCGTTTTCCAGACAATGTTCCATTAATTCAATCATCCCATGTTTGGAAAGTTGTTTGCCCCAACTCCCCCATGTCATGGTTCCAGCAATAACTTTGGAATATTTATCTGTATTTTGCATCAGAGGTGAAAGTATAAAATTAAACCCTTAAAACCTTCACAAAACTGGGGCTCCAGGGATTTTTTTAACCATTAATTAACAGATGGATTTTAAATAAATTTTCATTTTGCACATCTAGAAAAAAATTGACAGAAATACCTAAAGAATAAAAGGTTATATGGAAGAAAACACTACTATAGATATTAGTGCTGTGAATGAGAAAATTGCCCAGGAAAGTGCTTTTATTGACCTGCTGACCCAGGAAATGAACAAAGCCATTGTTGGGCAAAAACATATGGTGGAACGACTGCTAATTGGACTTTTGGGTCAAGGGCATATACTTTTGGAAGGTGTTCCCGGACTGGCTAAAACCTTAGCCATCAACACCCTTTCCAAAGCGGTTAAGGGAAGTTTTAGTAGAATTCAGTTCACTCCCGATCTTTTGCCTGCTGATGTGGTGGGTACTTTGATCTACAATATCAAAGAGAACGATTTTTCGATAAAAAAGGGGCCTATTTTTGCCAACTTCGTCTTGGCGGATGAGATCAATAGGGCGCCTGCTAAAGTACAATCGGCACTTTTGGAAGCCATGCAGGAGAAGCAGGTGACCATTGGGGATGAAACCTTTAAACTGGATGCCCCATTCTTGGTAATGGCCACACAAAACCCAGTGGAACAGGAAGGAACCTATCCGCTTCCGGAAGCCCAGGTGGACCGTTTTATGCTGAAAACCGTAATTGATTATCCCAAACTGAACGAGGAACAGCTCATTATTAGGCAAAACCTCAAGGGCGCCACAGAGGAAGTGAAACCTGTAGTTACCCTAAAACAAATTTTGAGCGCGCAACAGGCGGTACGGGAAGTCTACATGGACGAAAAAATTGAAAAGTACATTTTGGATTTGGTGTTTGCCACCCGTTATCCCGAAAAATACAATCTAGAAAATTTAAAACCCCTTATCAGTTTTGGTGCCTCTCCTCGGGGAAGTATCAATTTGGCCAGTGCCTCTAAATGCTATGCATTCATTAAACGAAGAGGATATGTTATCCCGGAAGATGTAAGGGCTGTTGTACATGACGTACTAAGGCACCGTATTGGGATTACTTATGAAGCCGAAGCTGAGAACATCACTTCCGAAGAGATCATCAACAAGATTGTGAATGAGGTAGAAGTTCCTTAACGGGATCTTTGGCCTTACAGGTGATCTCCCAACAACAACCTACCATCACCTAAAACTGAAACCTAAATACGGTTTGCTTACTGATGGATACGAAAGAGTTACTTAAAAAAGTACGTAAAATTGAAATAAAGACCCGGCGTCTTTCCGACCATATCTTTGGTGGGGAATACCATTCTACCTTTAAAGGTAGAGGTATGACGTTCAGTGAGGTAAGGCAGTATCAATTTGGGGATGATGTAAGAACCATTGATTGGAATGTTACCGCAAGATATAATGAGCCCTTCGTAAAGGTTTTTGAGGAGGAGCGGGAACTTACCATGATGCTGATGGTTGATGTAAGTGGCTCCGAGCTGTTTGGAACCACCAACCAATTCAAAAAAGAAGTTATTACTGAGATTTCAGCCACGCTTGCTTTCTCGGCACTTCAAAACAATGACAAAGTCGGTTTAATCCTGTTTTCGGATGAGGTTGAGCTCTTTATCCCACCTAAAAAAGGGAAAAGCCATGTTTTGCGCATCATTCGGGAATTGTTGGAATTTAAACCGCAAAGTAGTGAGACCAATATTGCCGAAGCTCTGAAATTCTTGACCAATGTGATGAAGAAAAAGGCCATCGTATTTGTGCTGTCGGACTTCATTACTGATGATTATGATAACACCTTGCGCATTGTTGGCAACAAACACGATGTAACCGGGATTAGGGTATATGATTCCAAGGAGGAGTCCATCCCAAATTTGGGTATGGTTCAAATGCTTGATGCTGAAACTGGAACGCTCCAACTAGTGAACACAAGGTCCAAAAAAGTACGGAACGCCTATGGCACTTTCCATAAGGAAAAAGTGGAGTACTTCATGGATTCCTTCACCAAATCAGGTTGCGGGGTAATCAATTGCCGTGTGGATGAAAGCTATGTGAAAAAATTGTTGGGCTACTTTAAAAGAAGAGGATAATGCAGCAGATAAGTTCCCCCATGTTGGAAGTTCAAAGAAAATCTTCACTGCTGTGCGGTGTGGTTTTACTCTGTCTCTTTTTACTTCCTACCCTTGGCTTTTCGCAAGTTTCCAAAGTCACTGCGGAAATTGACACCACAGGGATCAAAATAGGGGAACAAATCAAATACACCATAACGGTAGAAACCGATTCCCTGAACGTGGTCCATTTTCCGGAAGGACAAACCTTTTCCCCTTTGGAGTCCGTGGAGGCCATAATGCAGGATACCGTCAAAAACAACAACAGGGTAATCCTTCAGCAGATATATGCATTAACCCAGTTTGACAGTGGATCGTATACCATTCCGCCTCAGCGTATTTCCATTAACGAACAACCCTTTTTCACTGACTCTTTTAACATTAAAGTGGCCGATGTTGTGGTGGACACCACCAAACAGAAGATGTACGACATTAAGCCACTTATCGAAGTGGATAAAAGTTACGCCAAAATATGGATGATCGTGCTTTGGGTGCTGTTGGCGTTGTTGATTATAGGTGGATTGGTCTATTGGTTCTTTTTGCGAAAAAAGCCATTGACCGAGGAAGAAAAAGAAGCCTTGTTACCGCCTTATGACCGTGCCTTGTTAGAGCTGAAAAAGCTCGAAAATTCGAGATATCTTATCCAGGACGAATACAAAAAGTACTATTCCGAACTAACGGACATTGTACGTTCTTATTTGGAAGAAGATGTTCATGTTTCTGCATTGGAAAGTACTACGGCACAGCTTATTTCCAAATTGGAAATGCTGAAGGATGCAGGACAGCTGGACTTGGATCATGAGACCATTGTTCAATTCCAAAAGATTCTCCAAACCGCTGATTTGGTCAAATTTGCCAAGTCAAAGCCGTCCACTTCCGTAGCAGAGGAAGATCGGAAAATGGTAGAACAAATTGTGGTCAAGACCCATGATGCCCTTCCGGAACCCACGGAAGAAGAACTCATGCTTACGGAGGAATACCAATTGGAATTGGCCAAGAAAAAACAGCGGAAACGCATTATTTTGGCGGCTGCCATTTTTGCGGGACTAATTGTAGTTGGAGGAGCTTCTTCCATAGTCTATTTTGGATTCAAAGAAGTCAAGGATACCGTTTTTGGTCATCCTACCAAGGATTTGTTGGAGGGCGAATGGGTGGCCAGTTCCTATGGATATCCACCGATAGAAATTGAAACCCCGCAGGTGTTGATCCGGCAAGAGGTGGAATTGCCTACAGAGGCAGCCGAAGTGATCAAATCGCACCAAACCTTCATGAATGGAAAAGTGGACGGTCTATTTTCTGTATCGACCAACTCTACCACTTATAAAGAAGCTGTAGATCCCAATTTTGAAGCAGTGGTTGAGGCCAATCTGGCCCAATTTGAAAGCATGGGGGTAAGAAATATGCTTACCAAGACCGATGAGTTCAATACAAAATCCGGAGTGGCCGGTTTAAAAACCTATGGGTCGGGTTCGTTCGAACATCCGTTGACCAAGAAATCTGCCAAAATTGAATATATGATTTTATGCTTTGGAGGTAAAGGATTTGTACAGCAGGTAATCATCTATCATGAAAGGGGCGATGCCTATGCAGAACAAATCGTACAGCGCATGTTGGAATCACTTGACGTAAAAACACAGGTATAAATGTTTGATAATATCGAATTTGCAAACCCACAATTTTTTTGGCTGTTCCTTCTGCTGCCGATGGCTTTGCTATGGTATCTTTTCAAGCATCGGGATGAAGTGGCGTCCTTAAAAATCTCAAGTATCAAAGGTTTTACCGTTAGCAGTTTGGCCTCAAAACTAAGGCCGGTGCTTTTTGCGCTGCGACTGCTGGCCCTGGCCTCCATAATTACCGCTTTGGCCCGTCCACAGATTGAGGATATTTCCACTAGGACCAAAACCACAAAAGGAATAGATATTGTCATGGCCATTGATGTTTCGTCAAGTATGCTGGCACGTGACCTCAAGCCCAATAGACTTACCGCCTTAAGGAACGTAGCAGGTGAGTTTATCAAAAAACGCCCAAATGATCGGATTGGTTTGGTGGGATATGCGGGAGAAAGCTATACCAAAACTCCTATTACAAGTGACAAGTCCATCGTACTGAATGCACTTCGGGAAATCTCTTATGGCGATTTGGAGGATGGCACCGCCATTGGAATGGGATTGGCAACCTCAGTCAATAGGTTAAAGGAAAGCAAGGCCATCAGCAAGGTGATCATTTTGTTGACGGACGGAGTCAACAATTCTGGTTTTATAGAGCCCAAAACTGCAGCAGATCTAGCTGTGGAATTTGGAATAAAAACCTATACCATTGGTTTGGGAACGAACGGAAACGCCTTATCTCCTGTGGCTTACAATAGAGACGGTACATTTAGATACGGAATGCGCCAAGTGGAAATAGACGAGGTCTTGCTAAAAGACATCGCCAAAGTAACAGGCGGAAAATATTTCAGGGCAACCGACAACGAAAAGTTGGAGGAGATTTATGATGAGATCAACAAACTTGAAAAGACCGAGATAGAGGAATTTAAATATTATAAATATGACGAAAAGTACCGCCCCTTGATTTTCCTTGCGGGCATTCTATTGTTGTTGGAGTGGGCGTTGCGCAACTCTGTTTTTAAAAGTTTTATATAATACAATGATTCAGCTTGACGAAAAAGCATATTTCTATCTTTTGGCCATTATCCCCGTAATGGTGGTGGCTTTCTTTTTTCTTCAAGTTTGGAAGAAGAGAACCCAAAGGCAGTTTGCAGAAGTTGGGCTTTTGCGCAAGTTGGCGCCCAATCGTTCAAGTTTTAAGTCTGCCCTTAAACTCATTTTTCTTTTACTGGGTCTAAGCTTTTTGATTTTGGGCTTGGTCAACCCCAAAATTGGAACCAAGTTGGAGACGGTTAAACGGGAAGGGGTCGATATTGTTTTTGCAGTAGATGTTTCCAAAAGTATGCTGGCTGAGGACATTGCTCCCAACCGACTGGAGAAATCCAAACGCCTGGTCTCAGAGATTATCAATCAATTGGCGAGCGATCGGATTGGAATTATTGCCTATGCAGGGCAGGCCTATCCACAACTGCCCATTACCACGGATTATGGTGCGGCCAAGATGTTCCTTCAAAGCATGAACACCAATATGTTGTCCTCCCAAGGAACGGCAATCAATGCGGCCATAGATTTGGCAAGTACCTATTACAACGATGCAGAACAGACCAATAGGGTTTTGTTCATTGTTTCCGATGGTGAGGATCATTCAGAACGTTCTACCATTGAAGCAGTGGACAATGCCATTCAAAATGGTATTCGCATTTTTACCATTGGGGTAGGAAAACCCAAAGGAGCACCCATTCCACTCAAAAGAAATGGCATTGTTGAGGGCCTAAAGAAGGACAACCAAGGGGAAGTGGTCATCACAAAGCTGAATGAGGCTGTACTTTCCGAAATTGCCCAAGAGGGCAATGGGGAATATATTGATGGTTCCAACACTGAAAATGCTGTGGAATATATCAAGGAACAGTTGAACCAAATGGACAAAAAAGAATTCGAGGCCAAGCAATTTGCCGAATACAAAGACCAGTTTCAGTGGTTCTTGGGCATAGGTCTTTTCTTTTTATTTTTGGACGTTTTCTTGCTGGATAGAAAAACCAAGTGGTTGAAAAAACTAAACCTTTTTAATGAACACGATGATGCATAAGCTAAGATTGATTTTGGGTCTCTTGTTCTGTACCGTTTGGGCTTATGGACAAGAAGGCGAAGCGGCCAAAGAGGCAGAGAAGGCACTGCAGGCGTCCACGAATCTAACCTGGGATGCCAATAAGGAATTGACCACCAATGATTTTATCGCCGCAGAGGGTGAATACAGAAAAGCCATTTCAAAGAGTTCGGACAATACCGTTGCGCCCTTTAATTTGGGAACGGCTTATTATAACCGAGAAAGTTTTGAGGAGGCCTTTGGCCGATTCAAACAAGCGGGAGAAAAATCCAAGGAAAAACCGGGTAAGCACAAAGCGTTCCACAACATGGGCAATGTGTTTATGAAGAACAAGGAATACCAAAAAGCGGTTGAAGCTTATAAAGAGGCCTTGCGCAACAATCCAACGGATGAAGAGACCCGATACAATCTTGCTTTAGCCAAAAAAATGATGGAAAATCAGCAAGACGAGCAGAACAACGACCAAAACGACGATAACCAAGATCAGCAGGATCAACAAGATCAAAAAGACAAGAACCAAGACCAAAACAACGACGGGGAAAACGACAAAGATCAAGAAGGGGAACAAGATCAGGATGAAAACAAAGATCAAGGCGATGATGGGGAAAATGGAGAAAACAAACCTGAAGAAAATACTGAGGGCGATGGTGACGAAAAGAAGGAGCAAGAGCAAAAACCCAGCGAGGGGGATCAGCCAGATGAGAAGCAACAACAACCCCGCCCCAACCAACTTTCAAAACAGCAGATTCAAAATCTGCTAGAAGCCATGCAGAACGAGGAGAAAAAAGTACAGGAGAAGATGGAGGCTAAAAAAGTGAAAGGCAAAAAAATCAAAAACGAGAAGGATTGGTAATGAAAATCAAATGGTCCATTTTATGGGTGTTGATTTGTTCCCCAATCTTTTTGGGCAATCCTTTGTATGCCCAAGAAAAACAGGAAGAAGAGGTTACGTTTGAAATGAACCTCAGCAAGGAAAAACTAGGCATAAACGAGCGCCTAAGGGTAGAGTTTACCATGAACAAGGATGGAGATAATTTCAATCCACCTTCCTTTGATGGATTCAAAGTAGTCATGGGACCATCCCAATCCATTAGTTCTTCATGGGTCAACGGGAAGCGAAGCTTCTCCAAAACCTACTCCTATATTTTGGTTCCTACGGCCAGAGGGAGATTCAACATTAAGCAGGCTACCATAGAAATCAGTGGCGAAACCTATAAAACTTTACCAAAGACGGTAGAAGTAACCGCTGCTGTTGACAAGCCCAATGATCAGAAAACGGTGGACGATGTTGCGGACGAAAGTCTTCATTTGGTAGCAGAAGTATCCAACGGAAGCCCTTATTTGAACGAGGCGGTCACGGTTACCTATAAACTTTATGTAGGCCATTCCATTAGGGTGACCAACTACCGCTCCTTGGACAATCCGACCTATAATAACTTTTGGAGTCAGGAAATTGACGTTTCCAAACCCAAACCAAAAAACACAACTTATAACGGTAAGCCCTATTTATCCGTTGTGCTGAAAAAAGTAGTCCTGTATCCCCAGAAATCCGGAAAATTGGATATTGAGCCACTTGCTTTGGAAATTTATGTAGATGTGCCCACCAATAGAAGGGATTTCTTTGGAGGTAGAATTTTCACCCAAACCACCAAAACGGTCTCCGCCGGAAGAAGAACCTTAAGTGTAATGTCACTACCTGAAGCGGGCAAACCAGCCAACTTTGGAGGGGCCGTTGGAGACTTCGATTTTAAGGTGACCACGAGCAAGCAAACACTCAATGCTTCGGAATCCCTGCAAGCAAAAGTGGAGGTTTCAGGGAAGGGAAATCTTAAGCTTTTCCAACTTCCTGAGCCTGAACTGCCCAGTGCCCTGGAGGTTTATGAACCTGAATTTGACGAAAAGGTGCGCACCATTAGCACGGGTATGGAAGGTCGCGTGGCCAATAATTATACCATTGTTCCGTCTTATAGAGGCAAATATCCTATTCCGAGCATCTCATTTAGCTATTTCAATCCCAAAACCTCAAAATATGTAACCATTGATTCTGAAGAAATCAACATTGAAGTTTTGGAAGGCCCATTGGGCTCAACAGAAAGTGAAACGGCTACGGCAGCCAATAGGCAGTTGGTGGTTCCCACAGGAAAGCAGTTTCATTTTATAAAATTGAATCCCAATTTAACCAAGATCGGCACCAATTATTTCTTTGGCTCCAATACCTTCTATCTTCTGTTGTTTGCACCACTTGTTCTTATTCCAATTGCGGTGTTCTCCTTTAAGAAAAGGGAAGCCATTGCAAGCGACGTGGTAGGCAATAAGATCAAGAAGGCCAATAGGTTGGCAAGAAAGTATCTCTCCACCGCCAAAAAGGAGCTAGGGAACAAAGAGGCATTTTATGTGGCCTTGGAAAAAGGATTGCACAATTACCTTAAGGCCAAGTTGAAGATTGAGACCTCGGAATTTAGCAAGGAAAAAATTACACAGATTTTATCCGACAAAAATGTAGACAGTGCCGATATTGAAGGTTTTATAAGTCTCTTGCAAAATTGTGAAAAGGCCAGGTACAGCCCTTTCTCCGATGTGCAAATGCAAAATGATTATGCAAAGGCAAGTGAAGTAATCTCTAAACTGGATAAACAATTATGAGACAGTTCCTCTTGACCTTGACCCTCTGTTTGTCAGTCGTTTTGGTAACCGCCCAAAATAGTGCCTTGTTTAAACAGGCTACAGAATTTTATAATAAAGGAGAATACACCAAGGCCATTGAAAACTATGGGAAAATCTTGGAAAATGGGGAGCACTCTGCAGAACTGTACTTCAATCTGGGGAATTGCCATTACAAATTAAATGCTATCGGGCCCAGTATTCTGTATTATGAAAAAGCCTTATTGTTAAAGCCAAACGACAAGGAAATTCTAAATAATTTAGGGTACGCCCAAAACATGAGGTTGGATGCCGTGGAGGAAATGCCAAAGACAGAAATCGCGCAATTCTATTACGGATTGGTCAACTTTTTCTCATTTGATCAATGGGCGTATTTGGCCGTAGCGCTTATTCTTTTGTTTGTTTTGGCGTATTTGACCTACTTCTTTTTACGACACGCTACCCAAAAACGAATTGCTTTTATTTCCAGTGTATTTGCCCTAATCCTCGGGGTAATGTGCGTGCTATTGGCCTATTTGCAATATCAGGAATTTAAAAATGATAATCCTGCGATAATTTTTAGTCAGGAAGTAAAAATCAGTTCAGAGCCCAATTCCAACAGTGAAGTTGTGTTTACGCTTCACGAAGGAACCAAGGTTAAGGTGTTGGATCAGTTGGACGAATGGAAAAAAATCCAATTGGCTGATGGGCAAACGGGTTGGTTGCCTAAAGAAAGTATACGAATGTTGAAAGATTTTTAAAATTTATTTAACAATAATAAAACCACATAAGTTTATTTTTGTCTAAAATTTCCCAAATGTTGAAGGCCATAGCGCATCCTTTTATTTGTTTAATGCTAATATTCTCCATATTGGCACCATCAATAGCACCTTTGGTGGATAGGGATTGCTCTATTGCTATACACATGGATTCCGGCGATGAAGAAAAAAAATCGGAAAAGGAATCTGAGAAAAAATTTGGCGAAAAGGATTTGTTTCTAAGTCCATTCTCTTCTGACAATAACTTTTTTGACCAAAATGCAAAGGTTGAAAATACAGAAGACCCATCTCTTTTATTGGATGTAACAACCGAGATTTTGCTCCCCCCTCCAGAAGAATTGGTATAACCCAATACTTTTTTATCAATTTTTAACCGCCTCCAACCTAAAAACTATAGCGGAGGCAACAACTTTTTATTTCATGTTCAAGCATATTAAAAGCGACTTGCCTGCAAGTATCGTAGTATTTTTTGTTGCATTGCCACTATGTTTAGGTATTGCACTTGCCAGTGGAGCACCCTTGTTTTCGGGTCTTATTGCCGGTATTATTGGGGGAATCGTAGTGGGTGCCCTAAGTGGTTCCCAAATTGGAGTAAGTGGTCCTGCCGCAGGTTTGGCGGCCATCGTATTGACCGCTATTGGAACTTTAGGTGGTTTTGAAAACTTTTTGGTTGCCGTTGTTTTGGGTGGTCTAATTCAAATTCTCTTCAGTATCCTAAAAGCTGGGGTTATTGCCTATTACTTTCCATCTTCTGTAATTAAAGGAATGCTTACTGGAATCGGTATTATTATCATCTTAAAGCAGATTCCGCATTTCTTCGGATATAGTGAAAACACAGAAGGAAATTTTGCCTTTTTCCAGGTAGATGGGGAAAACACTTTCACGGAAATTATAAACTCCTTAAACTATATCAGTCCAGGAGCGACCATTGTCGCTATTGTGGCGCTGGCAATTCTATTGCTTTGGGATAAGGTGCTTAGCAAAAAATCCAAATTTTTCCAATTGGTACAAGGCCCGTTGGTTGCAGTGGTTTTGGGGATTTTGTTTTATGTTTTCACAAAAGATGATTCCACCTTTGGCATTTCCGATAAACTTTTGGTAAGTGTGCCGATTCCCGAAAGTATTGATACCCTGGGTACCTTACTTAGCTTTCCCAACTTTAGCGTGATAGGTAATTCTGAAATTTGGATAACGGCTTTCACCATTGCCTTAGTGGCCAGTTTAGAGACCCTTTTATGTGTGGAAGCGACTGATAAGCTAGATCCCCATAAACGAACTACCCCTACTAACAAGGAACTTTTTGCACAAGGTGTGGGAAATAGTATTTCTGGTTTGTTGGGGGGATTACCTGTAACGCAGGTTATTGTTAGAAGTTCTGCCAACATCCAATCTGGAGGTAGAACCAAGGCTTCTGCAATTATTCATGGATTCTTCCTGTTGATATCCATTATTTTAATTCCAAGACTGTTGAATATGATTCCACTATCTGTATTGGCAGCCATATTGTTCATCGTTGGATACAAATTGGCAAAACCGGCATTGTTCAAAAAAATGTACGAACTGGGCTGGAAACAATTTGTACCCTTTGTGGTTACCGTGTTCGGTATTGTTTTCACAGATTTACTCATCGGAATCGGATTGGGTCTGATGGTTGGGATTGTGGTCATTTTATTGAAGAGCTACCAAAACTCGCACTTCCTTCATATTGAGGATAAGAGCAACGGGAAGCATAAAATTAAAATGACATTGGCCGAGGAGGTGACCTTCTTTAACAAAGGAGCCATTCTAAAAGAATTGGACAGTCTTCCCAATGACACCTATTTGGAACTCAGTCTTTTGAATACTAGATACCTCGACAATGATATCATCGAAATTCTCGAAGATTTTGCCTTTAAGGCCAAAGAAAGGAATATCGATATAAAATTGGTGTCAAAGCGCGGGATTGAAGAAAACCCCGCCAGTTTTATTGAGTTCTTTAGAACTCGCCCAAAATCAAGTTTAAGCTTAAATTAATTTATTATGAAAAATAAGAATTATAAAATATTGATCCTTGCGGATCTAAAGAAAAAGACCGATACTATTTTGAAAAACACCGCCGGATTGGCGAAAATGATTGGAGGGGAAATTTCCCTTTTACATGTAAAGCAACCTCTGGTTGTTGTAAAACAAGACAATCAGTTGTCTGCGGTACGATCGATCAATGATACCTATACAACCTCTAAAAAACACATTAAACAGTTGGTTAAGCCCATTGAAGAGGATTTTGGGTTAAAAATCGACACTACGTTTAAAGTGGGTAACGTTAAGGAAGAAATTAACAGACAAATCCAGGAAATGCGCCCTGATGTTATCATTTTGGGTCAACGAAAATCCATTCCAATCAAATTTTTGGGAGATGGAATCACCAAACACGTCATGTCAACTTTTGATGGCTTGGTAATGATTGCTTCCCACGAACAGGTTATCTCCAACAACAAAGAACTTTCTTTGGGGGTAGTGAATGGCAAAAAAGATTTTGGGAACATGGATTTGATGGAGAAGTTGATAGCTCAAAGTTCCCAGCCTCTAAAATCATTCAAAATTGCCAATCGTGAGGACCAAGGCGTTCAAGACGAGGAGGGGCCAAAAATGGTGGAATATGTTTTTGAGCCACAGGACAATGCCATAAACAACATGGCAACCTACCTCTCTAGAACAAATGTTGATTTGCTGTACGTGGATTTGGAAGATGCATCCAAGGCCAATATCAATGTTAAAAATGTAATTGGTAAATTTAATGTGCCTTTCCTTTTAGCTGGAAAGCGCAGCACAAAATTTGCTAACACTTTAAATTAAAGACAACCGAAGAAATTATGATAACACAAACGAAAGAAACCCAAGCAGCTTTGACACCTCAAGCTGCCTGGGATCTATTGAAAGAAGGCAATAGTCGTTTTGTAGAAACGAACCAGGCCGATCGCGATCTGTTGGCTCAAGTGGCCCAAACATCGTCAGGGCAATTTCCCTTTGCCACCATCCTAAGCTGTATCGATTCAAGGGTGTCAGCAGAATTGATTTTTGACCAGGGGGTTGGAGACATCTTTAGCGCTAGGGTAGCCGGTAACATTGTAAACGAGGATATCTTGGGCAGCATGGAGTTTGCTTGCAAGCTTGCTGGCACCAAGATCATTGTTGTACTTGGCCACACCGCCTGTGGAGCAGTTAAAGGTGCCTGTGACGATGCGAAAATGGGAAATCTTACAGAATTACTTAGTAAAATTAAGCCCGCTGTCAATGCCGTTTCAGAACCTTCCGAAGCTTCGGAAAGAACTTCCAAGAATTTGGATTTTGTAAATACAGTTGCAGAGAAGAACGTGCAGTTGACCATGGATAACATTAGAACCCAAAGCCCTGTTTTAAAAGAAATGGAGGACAATGGGGAGATTCTGATTGTTGGAGGCATGTACGACATCTCCAACGGAAAGGTGAGTTATATGTAAAGCCCCTTTCCCCAACAATTTCGAAAAGGCCAGTGTTTAACATTTCATTGGCCTTTTTTAATTTTCTAAAATCACTATCTTACATTACAACTTATAACCAACTGTAAGGTATGTTCAAGCATTTTAAAGGGGATTTATTTGGGGGAATCACCGCAGGGATTGTGGCTTTGCCCCTGGCTCTTGCTTTCGGGGTAAGCTCCGGATTGGGCCCAAGTGCCGGATTGTACGGTGCAATTTTCATTAGTTTTTTTGCAGCCCTCTTTGGAGGAACCAACACGCAGATTTCTGGGCCTACCGCACCTATGACTGCCGTGAGTATGGTTATTATTGGTGGAATTCTTGCCGTTCATGATGGGGATGTCAATAAGGCCTTGCCCATTATTTTGGCGGTATTCCTATTGTCTGGTTTAATGCAAATAGGACTGGGGCTCATTGGTCTCGGAAAGTATATCAAGTATATTCCGTACCCCGTAGTTTCTGGGTTCATGACAGCCATTGGTGTGATCATTCTGGTTACCCAAATTCTACCTGCGGTAGGTTACTATCCAAAAGAGGATACCGAATATGTGAATCAGTTTAAGGCAGCTGCAGAAGAGGAGATTCTGGAAAACATTCTAAAGGAAGAGGCTGGTGAAGGAATTCTGGTACTCGAGGATTTTGAGGAAACCATTAGAAGGGCAAACCAGATCACCCCTGAGGACATGCAAAAGGAGGCCAAGACTTTGGCTGCCAAAGATGCTTCTGGGGTTGTCGGGACCATAAAAGTACTTCCACGTGCCCTACAGAACATCGAGTGGTTGGAATTGGGGCTGGCCTTGGCCACCATCTTCATCATTTACGGATTCAAAAGGATCACTACCGCGGTACCCAGTACCCTTGTGGCACTTATTGTGGTCTCTGGATTAGCCTATGGGCTTGGGTGGGATTACAGACCCATTGAAAAAATCCCCGAAGGGCTTCCAATCCTTCAAATGGACATCTTTACCCAGTTTAAACTGTCTTCGCTCACCCCTTACATTTTTACTGCACTTACCCTCTCACTCTTAGGGGCAATAGATTCTTTGTTGACGTCTGTTGTTGCCGACAACATGACACAAACCAAACACAAACCAAACAAGGAACTGGTGGGGCAAGGAATTGGTAACAGTATTGCGGCCGTTTTTGGAGGGATTCCAGGTGCAGGTGCTACCATTAGAACCGTGGTGAATATCAATTCAGGGGGTAAAACCCGTCTTTCAGGAATGATTGCGGGTCTGTTGCTCTTGGTCATTCTATTGGCATTGGGTCCTGTGGCATCACAAATTCCAGCAGCTGTTTTGGCCGGTATTTTGGTAACCGTTGGGATTGGAGTAATGGATTATAAAGGTCTAAAAGCTATCCCCTATTTGCCGAAAGATATGAAAGTGGGTCCCATAAAACTCAGTTCCGAAGTTATTGTGATGCTGGTCGTCTTGGTACTTTCATCTGTTTGGAATCTGGTATATGCCGTAGGGATTGGCCTGGTAATTGCCTCCCTTATGTTTATGAAGAAAATTGGCGATTTGACCGCAACCCGTTCTGACGTTAAACCACTAAAAGAACAGCCTTGGGCAGATGAAAAGGATTTTCCACAAAAACTTAGGGAAGAAGTCTTCATTAAACACATAAAAGGGCCGCTTTTCTTTGGTTCCACTAGTGATTTCCAACAATTGGCCGAACAAATACCTCCCACGGCATCCAATGTTGTCATCCGAATGGATCGGATGCAATACATGGATCAATCCGGATTGTACGCCATGGAAGATGTACTACAGGATCTTAGGAAAAAGGATATTCACGTTATGTTGGTGGGGATCCTAGATCAACCCAAGTATATGATGGAACGTATTGATATTATTCCCGATTTGATTCCGAGAGAAAATATCTTTGAAGACTTTGATTCCTGTTTGGTATGGATTCAGGAAAATGTAAAGGATATGGACACCTAATAAGGTTTGTTTAAAGATTTTCTTTTGATTCCATTGACCAAATTCCCGAACGATACAGGGCCCATATATCTGGAAACATTGGAAGGAAGATTTCCTGTGGAACCTTTCAACACCTACAGCAATCTCATTTTTGTAGTACTGGTGGTCTATTGGGGATTGAAGGTATACAAAAACCCAAAACAACATCAGTTTTTGGCATGGGTGCTCCCCATAATTGCAATCAGCTATGTTGGCGGCACTATGTTTCATGCCACGCGTAGTCACGAGTTTTGGCTTCGATTGGATTGGATGCCCATCATGTTTCTTTGTTTGGCTTTGGTCATCTATTTTATTTTCAAACTGGCTCAAACATGGTGGTCTCGATTGCTCTTGATTGTGGCTATTTTGGGAGCTTCCTTTTTACTGCGGACCCTACCCATCCCATCAGGATTGAGAATCTCTTTGGGCTACGTGATTACAGCACTTACCATCCTATTGCCCTTGGGCTGGCACCTATATAAAACCCAATGGAAAAATGCGGGGCTGGCTAGTTTGGCCTTTTTGGTTTTTGCTCTTGCCATTTACTTTAGAAGTATTGATCTTACCCAGACATTTTTTCCTATGGGCACCCATTGGTTATGGCATTTCTTTGGTGGGGTAGCAGTTCATTTTCTCATAGCCTATATATTCAAGGACAATTTGCTAAATTTGTCGGCCAATACAGCCAACAAAGATGATTGAGACCATAAAGGAGCATTTGATTGAAGTTGAGAACTTTACTTCTGCATCCAAAGATGAAATTGAGGCTTTTCGAATTAAGTACTTAGGGAAAAAAGGGTTACTGAATTCCTTCTTTGCCGAATTCAAGAATGTTCCCAACGAGCAGAAAAAAGAATTTGGGCAGGTGGTGAACCAATTGAAAACCTCAGCCACCGACAAGGTTAACTCCCTGAAAGACGCTTTGGAAAACCAAGCAGAGACTGCGGGTAAATTTGGGGATTTAACGCGCCCTGGTGAACCAATCCCTTTGGGGGCCAGGCACCCTATTTCCATTGTAAAGAACCAAATCATAGATATATTTTCAAGAATTGGTTTCAATGTTTCCGAAGGTCCGGAAATTGAAGACGATTGGCATAACTTTACGGCCTTGAACCTTCCAGAATATCATCCAGCAAGGGATATGCAGGATACGTTCTTTATCCAGACCGACCCTGACATTCTTTTGCGCACGCATACCTCCAGTGTACAAGTGCGGTATATGGAAAACAACCAACCGCCCATAAGAACCATTTCCCCGGGTAGGGTATATCGGAACGAGGCCATTTCAGCACGTTCCCACTGCTTCTTTCATCAGGTGGAAGGATTGTACGTGGACAAAAACGTCTCTTTCGCGGATTTGAAACAAACCTTGCAGTATTTCACTTCGGAGATGTTCGGCAAATCAAAAATTAGATTGCGCCCCTCCTATTTCCCGTTTACAGAACCAAGCGCAGAGGTGGATGTGTATTGGGGGTTGGAAACCGAAACCGATTATCGTATGACCAAGGGTACAGGATGGTTGGAAATCATGGGATGCGGTATGGTAGATCCCAATGTATTGAAGAATTGCAATATTGACCCTGAGGTGTATTCAGGATTTGCATTTGGAATGGGTATTGATCGTATTGCGTTGCTACTTCACCAAATTTCAGACATCCGATTGTTGAGTGAAAATGACATTCGTTTTCTGGAGCAATTTAAAAGTTCCCTTTAAAAAGTAAATGGAACCCCAAATCACCGAACTTAAGGAGAAACAACTTGTTGGTATGCGCACCTCCATGAGCTTGGTTCACAATAAAACCTTCGAGCTATGGGGAAAATTCAGGTCAAGAATCCACGAAATAGAGAACAGGGTTTCTTCTGATTTTATTTCCATGCAAGTATACGACCCTTCCTATTTTATAAATTTCAATCCCACCAACAATTTTGTAAAATGGGCCAGTGTAGAAGTCCAAGACCATGAAAACATCCCTGATGGAATGGCCCGTTTTACCTTAAAAAGTGGGACCTATGCTGTTTTTCATTACAAAGGTTCCAGTGCTGACACTTCCATTTTCCAATATATTTTTATGGAATGGCTCCCCAATTCCAAGTACGTATTGGACGACCGACCGCACTTTGAAGTTTTGGGCAGTAAATACAAAAACAACGACCCTAATTCCGAAGAAGAAATCTGGATTCCAATCAAAGAAAAATAGCGGCCATTGAGCCTGCCGCTCCCTTAATCAAGTTTTTCTACCATTGATTAAACGGGATTTTACTGAGTTGGGAATTATAGTACCTAACATCTCCTGTTACCTCCTTCCCCAACCAATCCGGTTTATCAAAAAACTCATCTTCATGTTGCAGTTCCACTTCTGCCACAACCAGTCCCCTATTCTCCCCAAGAAACTCATCCACCTCAAAAACATGATTGCCAAAAGGAACTTTGTATCGGTTTTTTTCCAGGATAACCGCTTCGCACAAATCAATTAAGTTGGTCGCCTCAGTTACGTTGATTTCCGTTTCCCATTCAAATCGGGTAGTTCCAGAAACGTTGCTGGCTCCTTTCACGGTCAAAAAACCCTTATCTCCTTTTATCCTTACGCGAACTGTGCGTTCAGGTGCCGTATTTAAAAACCCCTGGACAATTCGAATCTGCTCATTTGCCTGATGCTTGTAGCCCTCTGATTTAACCAAAAATTTCCGTTCAATTTCCAAGTGTTCCATCAAACTAAATATAGCCTAAATTTGGGTATGGAGTTGGACCTTCCATTGCGAAAAATTATTCATGTGGACATGGATGCCTTCTACGCATCCGTAGAGCAGCGCGATAATCCTGAACTCCAAGGCAAGCCCATTGCCGTAGGTGGAGGCTCTAAACGCGGGGTGGTTTCCGCTGCCAGTTATGAAGCTCGAAAATTTGGGGTTAGGAGTGCCATGGCTGGCTATATCGCAAAGCGAAATTGCCCTGACCTGATTTTTGTTCGGCCCCGTTACGACCGCTACCAGGAAGTTTCTCATCAAATACGGGATATATTTTTTGAATACACCGATTTAGTGGAGCCCCTATCCTTGGACGAGGCCTACCTTGATGTCACCCAAAACAAAAAAGGGAACCCTTCGGCCACCTTGATCGCCAAGGAAATTAGAAAGAAAATCCTGGATAAAACGGGATTGACTGCTTCTGCTGGTATCTCCATCAATAAATTTATTGCCAAAGTGGCGAGTGATTACAACAAACCCAACGGACAAAAAACGGTAAACCCGGAAGAGGTTATTGCGTTCTTGGAAAAACTGGATATCCGAAAGTTCTATGGGGTGGGGAAGGTCACTGCCGAAAAAATGTACAAGCTTGGTATTTTCACAGGAATCGACCTTAAGGAAAAATCCCTGGAATTTTTGGACCAGCACTTTGGAAAGAGTGGGCGGTACTATTATTATGTGGTGCGCGGGGTTCACACCAGCGAGGTTAAACCGCATCGTATTCCAAAATCCGTGGGTGCCGAACGTACATTTAGCGAAAACCTCAGTAGCGAGGTATTCATGCTGGAAAGGCTAGATCATATTGCCAATGAATTGGAACGGCGATTGGAAAAATCGAAAATAGCTGGCAAAACCATTACCTTAAAAATCAAATACAGTGATTTTACGCTTCAGACCCGAAGCAAAACCCTACCCTATTTTGTTTCCAAAAAAGAACTCATCCTAGAGACCGCCAAAGAACTGTTGTACCAATCCAAACTGGAAAATTCAGTGAGGTTACTGGGAATCTCCCTGGCCAACCTCAATACAGAAAAGAAAAAAGAGGAATCTCCCAAAGAATCGGTGATGGTTCAGCTAAAATTTGATTTTTAATTTCACGGATACCCCATTTCTTACTTAATTTGTATCAGTGCAACGTCCTGAATTACATGAACATATCATAACCACTGCGGGTAACCTCTTTTATCTTAACGGTTACAACTCCACGGGAATCAATGAGATCGTGGAAAAATGCGGTATTGCCAAAGCTACCTTGTACAGCCATTTTAAGTCCAAAGAAGAGATTTGCATTGCCTATCTACAGCAACGACATGACGGACTCTTGGATTCACTAAGGAGTTTTGTATCCAAGCGAAAGACCGGAAAAAACCAGCTTTTGGCCATCTTCGATTTTCTTAGGGATTTGTATCGTGAAGAGAATTTTCATGGTTGCTGGGGGCTTAAGACGTTTGGGGAGCTTTCGCCAAAGCAAAAAAAAATCATTGCGGTAATCCAAAAGCACAAAAAGGAGCTTTTGCTTTATTTGGGGGAAGTTGTTGGAGAAAACATCATCAATGTCTCCAAAGCGGAAATCGAGAAAATATCAGGGGGAATTTATCTTTTGTATGAAAGTGCCATCACTGAAAGTTACCTGTTCAAAAACGATTGGCCCATTTACATGGCAAAAAACATGGCCCCTTCCCTTTTTGCCAATTCTGAGGTAAAATAAAAGCCCCTTCTTTTCAGAAGAGGCTTCTACAACCATACATCAATCCATCTACTTCACCGTCAAAATATTGTCTGTTGATGTTGGATTCAAAGGGCAGAAATATACATATTCGCCTTTTGTTAGTTTGGTGGGCTTGGAGGTTTGGGAAGCTCCAGTGGCAACCGCTTTGGTCACATAGGCCGTTTGAATATGGTTCTCCGGCTTGCTTAAATCCTGCCCTTTCTTCACCAAAACAAATCCTACATCATGTCCAACACCGTTGTTGGCTATGTCAAATACATAGGTGCCTTCTGAAACCGTTAGGCTTTTCTGGGTAAATTCACCTGGTGTTTGCTCTAACTTTATGGTTTGGACATTCTTGTCCATTTTCATACTGTCTTGAGCCTGTACAGAAAATGCGGTTACTAGCGCTACTACTAAAATTGAAATTGTCTTTTTCATAATTACTTGTTGTTTTCTTGTATTTAATTAAACTGTTGCTTCCAAAGGTTGTACCACTGGAAAATCCACAGGGATTTGTGTTGTGTTGTTGATATAATTGGAGATGGTTTTGTCACCAACCAAAACAATGGTATCTATCAAGTTTTCTTTGGTCCATCCCGCATCGAAGAAATTTTCAAGGACTGCAGCATCGGTTGCACCTCTGTTTTCAGTGATGTTTTTGGCCAATCTGGCCAATGCGTCCAATTTGTTGTCAAAAGAGGCCCTTCCAGTTCTCAATTCCAAAATTTGCTCGTCTGTGTATCCATTCATTTTACCAATGGCAGTATGGGCAGACAAACAGTATTCACATCCATTTACCTCACTAACCGCAAGGTTCACTGCTTCTTTCTCTTTTGCTTTAAGCGATGTTTTCGCGTTGGCAAAAGTCAAGTAATTCCCTAGGGCATTTTCTGAATATGCATAGGTTGCATAAAGGTTGGGTACAAAACCAACTGCTTTTTCCAAGTTGTCAAAAATGGCCTGATTGGCACTACTTACTTCTTCTCTTTTTGGTACATTAAAATTGCTCATGATTATAAATTCTATTAATTGTTATATGGGTTAAAAATTCTTTACAAACGGTTTTTCTGCATCACAATAAAAATCGTGATGGTATTTCTGCTCGCAATGTGCGGGAGAAATAATCGACTTTGTTTCTGGTCTTCGTGCAGACCTGAAGATCTCAATGAGATTGAAAACAGATTTTTCCAGTGATTTCATCTTTACCTTTCTTTTAATTACAGAGCAAAGATGTGACGAAAAAGAGGGGAGGTGTTAGGAGGGATTTCCCGACCGCTTGCCAAAATTTCCCTTAGGGAGCAATGAGCAGGTTTTCTCTATATTCCGAGGGGCTCATATCCGTCATTTTTTTGAAGAAACGGCTAAAATGAGCTGGGTCGTTGAACCCTAAATCGTAGGCAATTTCCTGGTTTTGTTTTTCGGTAAAATGGATCAGGCGCTTGGCCTCCAACATAAGTCTGTCCAATATAATCTGTTGGGGTGTTTTCTGATTATAAATGGAAAAGAGGTTGGAAAGAGTCTTGGGCGACTTAAAGAGCATGTCTGCATAGTCGCTTACCTTTCTTTTGGTTTTGTAGTGGATGTCAACCAGATAGTTGAACTTACGGATGGTATCAATTTGCGTATTGTCCAAACTTTTTACGATCAGCTGCTCCTTGGCCAATCGGGTGCTCATGATGATCAATCTCTTCAGCAGCATTTGCAACATATCTCCTTGAATATTGTCCGGAGTGGAAAACTCTTCCACAAAGACTTCATACCATAGATTGAATTTTCGCTCTTGATCAGTAGGTATGGAAATGATGGGTAAATCTTGGGTGCCAAAAAACAAGATGCCATTGCAGGACACCTCGGCATCATGATCCGAGATACAATAGAATTCCCTATTGAACAACACCGAAGACAGCGGCAGTCTGGTCTTCGCAAAAGACACTTGTTGTAGATAGGTTACCGTTACAATTTGATTAGGTTCCAGAATTAAATCAAATCCATCTACCTCAAGACCTATGGGTTCAGGGTTTCGGTTCCATAAAAATTTAATGGTGTTGGCCGTTGATGAAAAGTAATCTTTGTCTTTTCTTATGTCATCGGTAAGTCCTAATATGGCCCCCAGTTTTGGATCTGAATATTCGTATTTCATGCTATGCAAGCTTGCCTTATTCCAAGCCTTAATGATGGTTTTTCTGGACTTTAGTCCTTAAATACTGTTGATACTTACAGCCCAATTTCCATCTATAACAGGTAAATTCTTAAACAAGAGTGTTAATGTTATGCGTAGATTTTCTGGTCCATATTCCTTTTTATAGTATTGGGTATGGAAAAGATGCGATTTTACGACGAAGCTGCACATACTTTTTACAATAAATTGGATGTGCATGGCTACCCTCTCCACTCCATGGATTTGTTTGCCCAATCTTTTGATCGACTGTCTGGCAACCTTGCCGATGTCAAAAGTTTGGAAATCATGGCATTATCCGGAAAATGGCATAAAATGGCCAATTTTGGCAGTGAAATTCTTAGAAAAGACCTCGTCGTAGTTGTTACGGATACCCATTTGAACATTGTTTATGCTACTCAAAATATGGTTGAAATGAATGGCTATCAGCCGCACGAGGTTTTGGGTAAACAACCTAGAATGTTCCAAGGAGAGGCCACCTGTAGGGAAACCACAAGTCAAGTTTCTCAAGCCATTAAGGACCAACGACCCTTTGAAGTGGTTTTGACCAATTACAGAAAAGATGGCACCACCTACGAATGCCACATCAAAAGCAGCCCTGTATTCGACAAGGCTGGCAAGTTGGTCAATTTTATTGCTTTTGAAAAAGTCGCCTAGAAACTACAGCTTTCTATTTCTGTTACCCTAAGGGTATTCACCATTCCCTTGTCCTTTATGGGCATGGCTGCCAAGCTTATCAGCATGTCCCCAACATCCAAATAGCCTTTTTTGCAGGCAATTTGGTTTACATCCTCTATGGTCTCATCCGTGGAAACGTACTTATCGTACATGAACGCTTTTACTCCCCATAGCAAATTCAGTTGGGTCAGGATTCTTTTGTTGGAGGTAAACACCAAAATATGGGCGCTGGGTCTCCAAGCGGAAATCTGGAAAGCCGTATAACCACTATTGGTCAAGGTTGAAATGGCCTTGGCCTCTATTTCGTTGGCCATAATGGCGGCATGATAACAAACGGACTTGGTAATATATCTTTTCGTACGAATATGGGGTGGTGTCTGTGGAACACTGATCAGATTGGAACCTTCCACGCTCATCAAAATGCTGGTCATTTTTTCGATAACCTGAACTGGATAATTTCCAACCGAAGTTTCTCCAGACAACATCACGGCATCAGCCCCATCCATAACAGAGTTGGCCACGTCATTGACCTCGGCTCGGGTTGGGGTAAGACTGGTGATCATGGTTTCCATCATCTGTGTTGCAATGATCACGGGAATCCTTGCCTTTTTAGCCCGCAATACCAACTGTTTTTGAATCAACGGTACTTCATGTGCAGGTATTTCCACTCCCAAATCCCCACGAGCAACCATAAGCCCGTCACAATAAGCCACGATCTTATCTATATTGTCCACTGCCTCTGGCTTTTCAATTTTAGCAATGATCGGAATCTTGTGCTCGGAATGTTTATTGATCAAATTTTGCAGGTCCATAAGGTCCTGGCTATGCCTAACAAAGGACAGTGCAATCCAATCCACTTCTTGGGAAATGGCAAACTCGGCGTCCTTAATATCCTTTTCAGTCAAGGCTGGAAGTGAGATATCCGTGTTGGGGAGATTAACCCCTTTTTTCGATTTCAATGGTCCTCCTTGTACCACAACGGCCTTCACCTCATCCTTCCTGTTGGTTGACTTCACCTCGAAGATCAGCTTTCCATCATCCAACAAAATGCGCTCTCCCGGTTTCACATCCTGGGGAAAGCTGGCATAGTTCATATAAACCCTTTTGGCACTTCCTTCAAAGGGTTCTCCAGTGGCAAAGGTAATCTCATCGCCAGGTGCCACCACAGCTTCACCTCCCATTACTCCGACTCTTAATTTTGGTCCTTGCAAATCGGCCAGAATCGCGGTGTTGGTATCAAGTTCGTCATTCAATTCCCTTATGAGCCTAATACGCTCGGCTACGTCATCATGTGAAGCATGGGAAAAATTTATTCTGAAAACATCCACCCCAGCTTCCATCATTTGCTGAAGAACTTCCTTCTTGCTGGTGGCAGGTCCAAGGGTGGCTACTATTTTTGTTTTTTTAACGGTTGGCATTGTTAAAAGATTAGGTTTCTTTTTGATTTTAAAGTTTGTGTTTCTAGTGGGTACGCAGTAACCACTTTCGGAATGGTGTTAATAGCCTTTATTTTGTGAACCAGGGTAGGCCCGTCCACGCCATCAACCTTCAAAAAGTAATCTACTTCCTTGCGTTCTTTGATCAAATAATCTGCCCTGGAAGAAGTTCTATCCTGAAAAAGTCCAATGGACGGAATGGTCTCTTCAACAGCAGATTTGTTGGACATGAGGGTCCAAAAAGTGTCACTCAATTCATCGTCCCAATCAAAGACTGAAAAAGTGAGGTCTTGATCAAATTGCAGGTCGTTTTTCCTTCTACTTAATTGTAGTCCACAGGCTAAATTAACGGCATAGCCCATCGCAAAATCTTCCAGCCCACTATGAATTGCAATAAGCTGAAAGTTGTCGTCATAAAAATCCTCAGATATCTTATGGGTCGTCAACATCTCTTTTACACGAACCCCAAATATACTCCTATTCCCTTTGACAGCCTAGCTTAATGGGGACAATACCCTTTTTAACACAACGAAAACGTTTGAGTTTACCGTAATTTAAAGTCAACTATTTTCTATTCTGCTCTGAAGGGCAAAATAGGCTCTTTTTGAAGCTTTTTCCTCTGCCTTCTTTTTGGATGTGGCCCGTGCTTTGGCCATAACTCTTTCGTTGATGGTCAATTTAACTGCAAAATGCTTTAGCTCGTCATTGCCGGTATCTTCGTAAACATCGTAGTGAAAAGTCTTTTTCTGTTTTTGGCACCATTCTATGAGCAAGCTTTTGTAACTGATCACCTTTCCTTCCAACTGCTCAATATCCACATAGGGCATTATAACTCTGGAATTGATGAATTTTTCGCAGTAGGTATAGCCTCGGTCTAAATAAATAGCTCCTACTAAGGCTTCAAAAACATTGCCGTGAATGTTTTCCCCAAAATGGGATTTGGGAATTCTGCTCTCTACATATTTAAGCAGTTTTAAATCCTTTCCAAGCTCGTTAAGATGTTTTCTACTGACTATTTTGGAACGCATTTTGGTTAGATATCCCTCATCTCCTCCAGGCACCTTATTATATAGGTGTTTGGAAATAATGGTTCCCAGCATGGCATCCCCAAGAAATTCCAATCGTTCGTAATTCATGGGGTTACCGTCTTTATCCCTTTTGTTTACGGATCGATGTAGAAATGCCTTTTTATAAATATCAAGATCTTTGGGTTTAAATCCCAGAATTGACTTAATACCTAAAAAAAAATCCCCATCCGATTTCGGATGGGAATTGAATATTTTGGAGGGGAATTTCATTACACTACAAAACTACCCTATTTTTTTGAACAGAACACAAGCATTGTGTCCGCCAAACCCAAAGGTATTGCTCATGGCCACATTTACCTCCCTTTCCTGTGCCTTGTTAAGCGTCAGGTTCAATGAAGGATCAATGTTCTCATCCACAACACTATGGTTGATGGTAGGAGGGACCATACTGTGTTCCATGGCAAGGATGGAAGCAATAGCTTCTATGGCCCCAGCAGCACCCAATAAGTGCCCTGTCATGGATTTTGTGGAATTGATATTAATGTTGGGAGCATGTTTCCCAAACACCTTGGAGATGGCTTTCAATTCGGCCACATCTCCCAAAGGCGTAGATGTTCCGTGCGTATTGATGGCATCTACATCTTCTGGGTTTAGTCCGGCATTCTGAAGACAATTCTCCATAACCTTAACCACTCCAATTCCCTCTGGATGAGGGGCTGTCATGTGGTGGGCATCACTGGAAAGTCCGCCACCCAAAACCTCTGCGTAAATCTTGGCGCCTCTTGCTTTGGCATGTTCGTACTCTTCCAAAATCAGGGCTCCTGCACCTTCTCCCAAAACAAAACCATCCCTAGTGGCATCAAAAGGTCTTGAAGCCGACTCTGGGCTGTCATTTCTCGTGGATAGGGCATGCATGGCATTGAATCCTCCCATTCCTGCAATGGTAACCGCCGCTTCGCTACCTCCTGTTACAATAACATCACAGTGGCCCAATCTAATATAATTGAGCGCATCTATCATGGCATTGGCAGAAGAGGCACAAGCAGATACCGTAGTATAGTTAGGCCCCATAAAACCATGCTTGATGGAAATATTTCCAGGGGCAATATCGGCAATCATTTTAGGGATGAAGAAAGGATTGAACCTTGGAGTTCCATCTCCACCGGCATAACCGATTACTTCATTTTGAAAGGTTTCCAGACCGCCTATTCCAGCACCCCAAACTACACCTACCCTAAATTTGTCGACCGTATCTAAATTGATACCGGAGTCTGCAATGGCTTCATCGGAAGAAACCAATGCATATTGGGCAAACCTATCTAGTTTTCTGGCTTCCTTTCTATCGAAATAATCTTCAGGTTTATAGCCTTTAAGTTCGCAGGCAAACTTGGTTTTGAACTTTTCCGTATCGAAGTACGTGATGGGGGCGCAACCGCTTTTCCCTGTTTTTAGTCCTTCCCAATAAGCCTCCAAATTGTTACCTATAGGTGTTAACGCACCCATTCCAGTAACCACAACTCGCTTTAACTGCATTGAACTATTATTTACCCTTATGAACCTAAATTAAAAAAAAATTATCCATGTGATCCTCACCACATGGATAATTTAAAATCTTTAGTAAAATATCATAAAATTACTTGGCTTCTTCTATATAGCTAATGGCTTGACCAACAGTTGCAATGTTTTCTGCCTGATCATCAGGGATTTGAATGTCAAATTCTTTTTCAAACTCCATGATAAGTTCAACAGTGTCCAAGGAATCCGCGCCCAAGTCGTTGGTAAAGCTAGCCTCAGCTACTACTTCATTTTCATCAACACCTAGTTTATCAACGATGATAGCCTTTACTCTTGATGCAATGTCTGACATAATTATATCGGTTTTAAAAATTTAATCGGGGCAAAAATATAAAACTTTGGATTAAATACACCATTTGTCGATAAAATGTACCTCAAATTAAACATATTACATACGCGTGCAGTAATTTAGCCTTTTAAACATGTATAGCGATTTGCAGGAGAAACCCAACGTAAAACAGATAGTTATTCTGGCATCCGGCAGCGGTTCCAATGCCGAAAAAATCATTACCCATTTTAGGGAGCATAAAACAGCCAAAGTCGCAGCGGTTTTTACCAATAAAAATACTGCCCAAGTACTAAAACGGTGCAAAAGGCTGAAGGTTCCCGCCTACTACTTTAATCGGGAATCGTTTATAGGAACGGACCAGCTTTTGGGGATGATCCAAAGTCTTGAGCCAGACCTTATTGTTCTTGCCGGATTCCTTTGGAAAATTCCTGAAAGTTTTATCCATGCATTTCCAAACCAAATCATCAACATACATCCTGCGCTATTACCTAAGTATGGCGGAAAAGGCATGTATGGTTCCAAAGTACATGAGGCTGTAAAAGAAAACGGGGAAACGGAAACGGGTATCACCATTCACTACGTGAACGAGAATTATGATGAGGGCGCCTTTATTTTTCAAGCCAAAACGAAATTGACACCAGAGGATACCCCTGACACCATAGCCCTTAAAGTTCACGAATTGGAATACGAGCACTTTCCCAAAGTGATTGAAAAACTCTTGATCCAACATGGCGAATAAGAAAAAATTCTATGTGGTCTGGAAGGGGAAACGGCCTGGAATATTTGAGAGCTGGGACGACTGCAAAGCTCAGATAACAGGTTTCAAAGGTGCCCAATACAAGTCCTTTTCATCTTTTGAAGAGGCCAAAAAAGCATACAATGGCAATTATTTGGAGTACAAAGGGACTTCCAAGGGAAAAAAGGAACTATCCCCGGAAGAGTTGTTGAGAATCGGCGACCCCAACTACAATTCCATTTCGGTGGATGCCGCGTCAAGTGGCAATCCAGGTAAAATGGAATATCAAGGGGTGGATACCAAATCCAAAAAAGTGTTGTTCAAGCAGGGGCCGTTTGAGCAAGGAACCAATAATATAGGAGAGTTTTTGGCTTTGGTGCATGGCCTTGCTTTTTTAAAGGAAAGAAAAAGTGAGCGTGTGATCTATTCCGATTCCAGGATAGCCATTGGCTGGGTACGAAAGAAAAAGTGCGGCACCAAACTGAAAAAAAATGCCAAAAATGCCCAGCTCTTTGAACTGATAGAGAGAGCAGAAAGTTGGTTGAAAAAAAATAGGTACAACACCCCTATTGTAAAATGGGAGACCAAAGCTTGGGGTGAAATTCCTGCAGATTTTGGAAGAAAGTAGGGTCATATCCAATAGATTTCCTGCCATTTTCTTAATTAAATGCCAAGTGGTGGGAAATGGAATATCTAACCGTATATTTGCAGCAAATTTTAGCGCATGGGCAAATTGCTTATTGTAGGCAGCGTGGCTTTTGATGATATTGAAACGCCATTTGGGAAGAGTGATAAAATTCTTGGTGGCGCGGGCACCTTTATAGGTTTGGCAGCTTCACAATTTAAGGTAGAGTCAGCCGTAGTTTCTGTGGTGGGAGAAGATTTTCCTCAAGAATATCTAGATATTTTCACAGCACATAATATTGACATTTCCAGAATTGAGGTGGTAAAAGGAGGTAAGACTTTCTACTGGAAAGGCAGGTACCACAACGACCTAAATTCCAGGGACACCTTGGTCACGGAGTTGAACACCATGGCCGATTTTAACCCCATTGTCCCGGACAACTTCAAGGATGCCGATGTGGTTATGTTGGGTAATCTTCATCCAAACATCCAATTGGGTGTAATTGCACAGATGAAAGAACGACCAAAACTTATTATAGCGGATACCATGAACTTCTGGATGGACAATACTTGGGATGAGTTGATGGAGGTCATTGCAAAGATTGATGTGATTACCATCAATGATGAAGAGGCAAGACAGATGACCAACGAATATTCCCTTGTAAAGGCTGCGGCCAAAATTCAGGAGATGGGGCCTAAATATGTGGTAATCAAAAAAGGGGAGCATGGTGCACTTTTGTTTCATAAAGAACATGTTTTCTTTGCACCCGCCTTGCCTTTGGAAGAGGTTTTTGATCCCACTGGAGCTGGGGATACCTTTGCTGGTGGATTTGCAGGTTATTTGGCCGAGTCCAAAAATATCTCGTTTGAAAGTTTGAAGAATGCCATTATCCATGGATCTAACCTGGCCTCGTTCTGTGTGGAACGATTTGGCACGGAACGAATGCTGGAACTGGAGAAGCAGCAGGTGGAACGCCGCCTTATGCAATTTAAAGAATTGACGCAATTCAATATTGAGTTAACATAAATAACTGCCCTGACACGTTTCGGGGCTTTTTTATTTTGGTTTGTTATGAGTGATGCTATTAAGCACGAGTGCGGATTGTCCATGATCCGATTGCTTAAACCACTGGAGTACTACAAGGAAAAATACGGTACTGCTTTTTATGGGGTCAACAAGATGTACCTCATGATGGAAAAACAGCACAACAGAGGTCAGGATGGAGCCGGTTTTGCCAGTATTAAATTGGATATGAAGCCTGGCGAGCGCTATATGAGCCGGGTACGTTCCGCCCAGCAACAGCCCATCCAAGACATTTTTGCCCAAATCAACGATCGCATCAACACGGCTCTGGAACAAAATCCAGGCTTGGAAAATGATGTGGAGCTGCAGAAAAGCAACATTCCTTATATAGGGGAGTTGTTGATGGGGCATGTTCGATATGGCACTTTTGGGAAGAACAGCATAGAAAGCGTTCACCCCTTTTTAAGGCAGAACAACTGGATGCATCGAAACCTCATTGTTGCAGGTAACTTTAATATGACCAACGTAAACGAGTTGTTCGAGAACCTTGTTACCCTGGGTCAGCATCCAAAGGAAATGGCAGATACGGTAACCGTGATGGAAAAGATTGGACATTTTCTGGACGATGCCGTAGCCAAATTGTACAAACAAATCAAAAAAGAAGGATACAACAAAAGGGAAGCTTCACCCCTAATTGCAGAACGCCTAAATGTTGCCAAAATATTGAGAAAGGCTTCCAAAAATTGGGACGGAGGTTATACCATGGGTGGTCTATTGGGTCATGGTGATGGATTTGTAGTCAGGGATCCAGCGGGAATCAGACCGGCCTATTATTACCAAGATGATGAAGTGGTGGTGGTCGCTTCGGAACGTCCTGCCATACAAACCGTATTCAATGTGCCCTATGATTCGGTTAAAGAACTGGATCCGGGGCATGCCTTGATCATCAAGAAAAAAGGTGATGTTAATTTGGAGCAAATCCAAGAACCTACAGAAAGAAAGGCTTGTTCCTTTGAACGAATTTATTTCTCCAGAGGGAGTGACAAGGAAATATATCAAGAAAGAAAGATGCTGGGGAAATTGGTATTCCCACAAATTCTTCAGTCCATTGATAATGATTTGGCCAACACGGTCTTTTCCTATATCCCCAATACGGCGGAAACTTCCTTTTTTGGAATGGTCAAAGAGGCACAGAACTACCTCAACAAACTCAAGGAGGAGCAAATTCTTGCTCTTGGGCCGAACATTTCGGGAGAGGAGCTGCATCGAATTTTGGATGTTCGCCCACGCATAGAAAAAGTGGCTATTAAAGATGCCAAGCTAAGGACCTTTATTACCCAAGATAGTAGTAGGGACGATCTTGTGGCCCACGTTTATGATGTCTCCTATGGATCTGTAAAAAAGGGCGACAACCTTGTAATTATTGATGATAGTATTGTTAGAGGGACAACCTTAAAGAAGAGTATCCTAAAAATTTTGGATCGCTTATCTCCCAAAAAGATAATAGTGGTTTCCTCGGCTCCGCAAATCCGTTATCCGGATTGCTACGGAATAGACATGGCCAAGCTGGAGGATTTTGTAGCCTTCAAAGCGGCCCAAGCGCTACATGAAGATTATGGCACCACGGACAAGATCCGAGAGATCTATGAAAAGTGCCTCACCCAAACTGAGTCTAAGGACAAGGAGGTGGTCAACTATGTAAAGGAATTCTACGCTCCATTCACCGCGGATCAGATTTCGAAAAAAATTGCCGAAATCCTAAGTCCGAAAGGAATCAATGCGGAGGTGGATATCATTTATCAAAGTATTGAAGGCTTGCACCAAGCTTGTCCCAAAAATTTGGGGGACTGGTACTTTACAGGCAACTATCCTACACCAGGAGGCAACCGTGTTGTAAACAGGGCATTCATTAATTTTTACGAAGGAAAAAACCAGAGGGCGTACTAGTTTTCCCATTATCGGGATTACCTGTGCATTTCATCGATGAAACGTGCAGATGAACGGATTTATGCCTACTGGGCAACCTACAAACCTACTTTAGTATTGCCATAGCATAAGTAGGTTAAGTTCATGGTAAGATTTGGGGCAAAAAAGGTGGAAGCTATTCCACCTTTTTTATTTTACATTCCTCTTTCCCCAACAAATTTCGTAGTCCTTTTCAACGACAATTGTATTTCACCCGAACAACTGGGCTTTCGTCTAAAAGCTTGCTCCCAAAGCGGTGCTCTGCCTTACATTTGGAGGACCATAGCATAAGTAGGTTAAGTTCATGGTAAGATTTGGGGAAAGCGACCGGAGAATACTCCGGTCGCTTTATTTTTTAGGGGTTGCCATAATTCCCCGTAGTCCTTTTCCTGAATTCCCGAACGTCCACACCCCTCCCTGATCCATTCACCCAATTAACAGGAGTTTCATCTAAAAGCTTGTTCCCAAAACAACCCCTTGCCTTACTTTTGGAGCTACCATAGCATAAGTAGGTTAAGTTCATGGTAAGATTTGGGGAAAGAAGGCGGACAATGTCCGCCTTCTTTATGTTTGAACCCCAACGATTTACCAAAAATGTTGCCTAAATCTTCCCTTCCATTTTTGGTTCCAATTCAAAAAATTCTGCAAAAACTTTTGTTATTTCTCACAATACCAGTAATTTAGTTTCGCCATAGCATAAGTAGGTTAAGTTTATGGTAAGATTTGGGACGAAAAGGGTGAGGGCTTCCTCGCCCTTTTCTATTTGGGGTATTTAAGCACAAAAAAGGGACGCCAAAGACGCCCCTAATTGAAAAAAAATCCAATTACCCCAAAAAAAATATTTTACTATTACAGTATTGCTTTTCTGAACTAAGCCAATTGACCGCCTAGGGCTTTACAACAAAGTCAGTATCACTTTTTACTGTCTTACTCCCAACCTTTACAGTTACTGGGCCGCTCTTTGCCCCATTGGGAACCGTTACTACCAATCTTGTTGTACTCGCAGTTATGATAGAGGCTATATGGCCATTAAATTTCACCGTATTTTCTTCCATCAAATCCCCAAAATCTTTTCCTTCAACAACCACAATTTCGCCTATTGCGCCGCTCATCGGTTCCACACTTTCAATTTGGGTCTGCTTACCTTTAGGGTCATTAAGGCTATCGTCATTGCCGCAAGAGAAAATAAGCATCGCAAATAACAGGTTGAAAATCCTTCTACTCCTCACCTCCTTGGTTTAGACTTTAAAAGAAGTGCAATGCGCTTGGCCAAGAGTCTCCCAATTGACGAATGCCCCTTTTCAATTGACGGATGGAGGTTTTGGGTTAATACACCCTAGCTCATCTGCAGAGGAAATTTGATTTAAAAAGAAAAGGTCATATCGAGCCTGCCTTTGTCGACAGACGGGCGTAGTCGAGATGTCATGACACTTGCCTTATAAAGGAGTTCTCGATACATCCCGAAGAGATTTCGGGATACTCGAACTGACGTAAAAAAAAGGCCGCTAGTGCGGCCTCTATAATCATGTAATTTTATTCAGTCTCCACTTCTCGATACGCCCTGAAGTAAATTCGGGGCACTCGAAGTGACGGAAGTACGTTTAACTATTATTTATTGGAAGCATATCCTTCCGCTACCTTATCCCAATTGATCACATTAAAGAATGCGGCAACATAGTCAGGTCTGCGGTTTTGGTAGTTTAGGTAATAGGCATGTTCCCAAACATCCAAGCCCAAAATGGGATGTCCTGCACAACCTGTATCCGGCATCAACGGATTATCTTGGTTGGGTGTGGAGCAGATTTCCAGCTTCCCTCCTTTATGCACACAAAGCCATGCCCATCCAGATCCAAATCGAGTTCCGGCAGCAGCACTGAACTGTTCCTTGAACGCATCAAAAGAGCCAAATGCCGCATCAATGGCAGCAGCCAAATCCCCACTTGGGGCACCTCCACCATTTGGCGACATTACTTCCCAGAAAAGGCAATGGTTGTAAAAACCTCCACCATTGTTTCTAACCGCACCATTGGACATATCCAAGTTGGAAAGGATGTCGTTTATGGACTGTCCCTCCAAGTCCGTTCCGGCAATTGCACCATTTAATTTGGTGGTATAGCCGTTGTGGTGCTTGGTATGGTGTATCTCCATGGTCCTGGCATCTATATGTGGCTCCAAGGCATCGTATGCATAGGGTAATTTTGGTAATTCAAAAGCCATAATTGTACTGTTTTTAAGTTATTATTGATTCCTGTAAAAATACGGCTTTATGGGATATATTTCATGCTCTCGGAGATTAACTTAAGGCGGGTAATCCGTAATTTGCAGGAAAATGGTTTTGGAGTCTCCCCAATTTAAAATATACAGCGCATCAGCCGGATCCGGCAAGACCTATTCTTTGACCAAGGAGTACCTTTTACTGTTGTTAAAGGATGGCTCCCCATCCAAATTCAGGCAGCTATTGGCAATCACTTTTACCAACAAAGCGGTGGGTGAAATGAAGTCGCGGATTTTGGAAAGCCTGTATAGTTTTGGATTGGACATACCCCCTGAAAAGAGATCTTCGCTTTTTAATGAAATTCGAGAGGAACTTGCGTTGAGTCCACAACAATTGCAGCAACGTTCCCAAACGGTACTGCAACGGATTTTGCACAACTATTCCTTTTTTGAGATTTCCACCATAGACAAGTTCAACCATAAAATCATCAAAACCTTTGCCCGCGACCTGCAGCTTTCGCAAAGCTTTGAAGTGGAGCTGGATACCGATCTATTATTGCACGAGGCCGTAGGCAGATTATTGGAACGAGCGGGCAGCGATGAAGCCTTGACCAAAACCCTCATTGCATTTTCCCTGGAAAAAATTGATGAGGACAAAAGTTGGGATGTTTCCTATGATTTGATGGAAATTGGCAAGCTGCTTTTTCAAGAAGATCATGCCGACCATATTGCTGCATTGGAAGCCAAAACCCTTCAGGATTTTAAGGAAGTCCAACAAAAGATTTCCAAACAAATTGCTGCTTTGGAGACCTCCGCAACCCAACAGGCCACTTTGGTCTTACAGGAAATTGAAAAGCAAGGATTTGCTCCTGAAGATTTCCCCAGACAGACGCTCCCCAACCACTTCAAGAAAATCTGTGGGAAGGAATTCAACATCAAAGTACTTTACGCCAACAAACTGGAAGAGTCCCTTGAAGCTGGCAGACTTTTAAAAACTTCAGACAAGCGGGATAGTTCCCATTTGGCCACCTTTATCCTTGATCTTTATCAAACCATCAAGAAAACACTGTACCAACGCCATTATTTGCGTAACATTTATGGCAACATTGTTCCCCTGACCTTGCTGAGTGAAATCGCCAAGGAAATCAAGAACATTGAACTGGATCGCGAAATCATTCCCATTTCTGCCTTAAACTCGCTTTTATCCAAAGAAGTCAGGAACCAACCCGTTCCCTTTATCTACGAGCGGATGGGTGAAAAGTACAGGCACTACTTTTTGGATGAGTTTCAAGATACTTCCAAAGTGCAGTGGGAAAATCTGGTTCCCTTAATTGGAAATGCTCTGGAAAGCGTGAACGAGAAAAACGAACAGGGCACCCTTTTTTTGGTTGGGGATGTTAAGCAGGCCATTTACAGATGGCGAGGGGGCAAAGCGGAGCAGTTCCTAAACCTGATCAGCGGCAAATCCAGACCCTTTTCTGTTGGCCCTTCTACATTTGCTTTGGATACCAATTGGAGGAGCTACAGTGAAATCGTTCAGTTCAACAACCAATTTTTCAGCACCGTTGCACCTATATTAAGGAATATGGAATATCGCAATCTTTTCTTGGAAGGATGCCAGCAGAAGACCAACAACAAACAAGGGGGTTATATTGAATTTTCCTTTGTGGACAAGGAGGTTGATGATAAGGCGGAAGAACAGTGTCAGCAGGTGCTCAAGACCATTAAGAATCTACAATCCAAGGATTATGCATATTCCGACATCTGCATTTTGGTTCGGAAAAACGACCATGGCATGCTCTTGGCCAACTTTCTATCCGAAAATCAAATTCCTGTGGTTTCATCAGAATCGCTTTTGTTGAAAAACAACTCCACTGTGGGCTTTCTGATTTCTCTGTTGAAGATCATGGGAAATCCAGCGGATCAAGAGGCTGCCTATTCGCTTTTGTACTATCTATCCAAAGACATTTCTGACCCCCATCAATTTATCTCAGGTCATCTGAACAACATAACGGGATTACTTTTGGAATCTTACGGGTTTTCCATGAATGAGCTCCAGACCCAGCCTACAATCAACATTTTGGAAAAGGCTATTCGACATTTTAAGCTAGCGGATCAATCCCAAGCCTATTTGGTTTTTCTGTTGGACGAAGTGCTGTTGGTTGAAAAGAGGGAAGGTCCGGGTATACATGCCTTCCTTAAGTATTGGGAGCAGAAAAAAGACAAGCTATCCATTGCAGCACCGGAACATATTGAAGCTGTCAAAATCATGACCATCCATAAATCCAAGGGGCTTGAATTTCCAATCGTGATTTTCCCATTTGCGAATGCCTTGATCCATGACCCCAGAAAGCAAAAGAAATCTTGGGTGGGTGCTTCCTCAAAGGAACAAGAACTTGGATTGGACGAATTCCTCATCAATACAAAAAAGGAAATGCTCCAGTACAACGAGATCACTTCCAAGAACTACTTGGAGGAAATGGAAAAAACCGAACTGGATGCCCTAAATGTACTTTATGTGGCCTTGACCCGAGCCGAAAAAGGACTTTTTGTTATCTCCGAAACGGACAAAGCTGTAAACAGCTTGGAACAATCCAACTCCTATTTCAACTTGTTCCAATATTTCCTTGATCAACAAGGATTGGAAGAAAACAAGGAAGGGAAGTATACTTTTGGGGAATTGACCCATAGGGATAAGGAACAAGAGAAACCGACCATGCCGAGCAGCGGTATTCCATTGGTAACAAAAGATGAAAAGGATACTGGATTTGCCATTTCCACCAGATCTGTTCATCTGTGGGATGATGAACGCAGGGAAGCGATAGAACTTGGCAATTTGGTTCACCATGCCTTGAGCAAAATTAAGACTGCGGATGATGTTCCTTCAGTTTTAAATGACCTTCAGGTATCAGGCCAGCTTACGGCGGCCGATTCGGAATATGTCAAAGAAAAAATTATAGCGGTGGTTGAACACCCCCAACTCAGGGAGTACTTTTCCTTGGCCTACCAAATATTAAACGAGCAGGAAATCCTTCTGGGCAATGGTAAAACCCTAAGGCCCGATCGAATCGCCATCAAAGATGGAAAGGCTAGCATTATTGATTACAAAACAGGTAAACCCGCCCCTTCGCACCACGAACAAATCATGGAATATGCAGATGCTTTAAAAGCCATGGATTTTACGCTTGAGCATCTTATTATTGTATATATTGATCACGAAATAAAACCCCTTTTCCTTTAAACAAAAAACTATGTACGGAACTATAAAACAACATTTGACCCAAGAATTGGACAACATTAGGGAAGCGGGCCTTTTTAAGAAGGAACGCATTATTACCTCCCCACAAGATGCTGTCATCAAAATATCCACTGGAGAGGAGGTAATCAACTTTTGCGCCAACAATTATTTGGGGCTTTCATCCCATCCAGAGGTAATTCAAGCTGCCAAGGATACCTTGGACACTCATGGTTTTGGGATGTCATCGGTACGCTTTATCTGTGGCACCCAAGATATCCATAAAAAACTGGAGCAAAAGATTGCTGATTTTTACGGTACCGAGGACACTATATTATATGCTGCTGCCTTTGATGCCAATGGCGGGGTGTTTGAACCCTTGTTGACCGCAGAGGATGCCATTATCTCAGATTCCCTTAACCATGCCTCCATCATAGATGGGGTTCGATTATGCAAAGCCAAACGCTATAGATATGCCAATAACGACATGGCCGATCTTGAGACCCAACTTAAGCAGAGCCATGAAGACGGTTCCCGGTTCAGAATTATAGTTACAGATGGTGTGTTCTCTATGGATGGCCTATTGGCCCCATTGGACCAAATATGTGATTTGGCAGATAAGTATGATGCCATGATCATGATTGATGAATGCCACTCTGCTGGGTTTATTGGAGAAACCGGCAGGGGCACCTTGGAAGAAAAAGGTGTAATGGACCGAATAGATATCATTACAGGAACCTTGGGCAAAGCCCTTGGGGGTGCCATGGGAGGTTATACCACGGGTAAAAAAGAAATTATAGAAATGCTGCGACAGCGTTCACGTCCATATCTCTTCTCCAATTCCTTGGCCCCTGCCATAGTGGGCGCTTCCATTAAGGTGTTTGAGATGCTGGATAAAGACACCAGCTTACGGGATAAGCTTCAAAAGAACACGGAATATTTCAAAAAAGGTATGAAAGAGGCCGGATTCGATATCATAGATGGGGATTCCGCCATTGTTCCGGTAATGCTCTATGACGCCAAGTTGTCCCAGGAAATGGCCGATATGCTCCTGGAAAAGGGTATTTATGTGATTGGGTTCTTTTATCCCGTAGTCCCCAAGGGAAAGGCAAGGATAAGGGTTCAGTTGTCCGCAGCGCATGAGAAGCATCATTTGGACAAAGCCATAGCAGCGTTCACCGAAGTTGGAAAAGCTTTAAAAATCGTTGAACTGCACTAAAACTTCTATGTAATGCACCAAAAAAAAAGAAAATTTGATTTTGTTAATAAGTCTTAACAACTTACATTTGCTGCTGATAAACACTTAAACTTAAAATTTTGAGCATGAAACATCTTAGCAAATTATTAGTTGTTGCCCTAGTCTTTTTGGGCTTTAACAACGTACAAGCGCAAGACGAGAATAATCCATGGCAGATCAGTTTTGGGGTAAACGCCATTGACACTTACCCAACCAACGACGAGGACAACCCGTTCTCAAGTACTACTTTGTTCGATGAGTATTTCAATGTATCTGATCACTGGAATATTTTGCCTTCCGTTTCTTATGTGGCTGTTTCTAAATATATAGGGGATGGTTTCTCTATTGGAGCAAGAGGTTCTTTGAACAGACTTGAAAAGAATGGTGACCAATCCATTGACGACCTTTCTCACTATGCTGTAGATGGTACCATCAAATACAACTTCCTAAAAAACACAACTATCGATCCTTTTGCTGAAATCGGTGGTGGTTATACTTGGGTTGATGAAATTGGTGCTGGTACGGTAAATGGTGGTATTGGTGTTAACATTTGGTTCTCCGAAAATGTTGGTCTTACCCTACAAACTCAATACAAGCATGCTTTCGAAGATTTCTTGGTAAGACATTTCCAACACATGGGAGGTATTAGCATCAAATTTGGTGGAACTGATACTGACGGTGACGGAATCTATGACAAAGACGATGCTTGTCCAGAGGTTGCTGGTTTGGAAGCTTTCAACGGTTGTCCTGATGCTGATGGCGACGGAATCGAAGATAGCAAGGATAGCTGTCCTAACGAAGCTGGTTCCAAAGAAATGAACGGTTGCCCTGATACCGATGGTGACGGAATTGCTGACAAAGACGATGCTTGTCCTAACGAAGCTGGTCTTGCTGCATTGGCAGGTTGTCCTGATGCTGACGGTGACGGTGTAAGAGATGGAGATGATCAGTGTGTTAACGAAGCTGGTCCTGCTGAGAACAACGGATGCCCTTGGCCAGACAGAGATGGTGACAGCGTTCTTGACAAAGACGATCAGTGTCCTGACGTAGCTGGTACTGTTGCCAACAACGGATGCCCTGAAGTAACAGAAGAAGTTCAAAAGCAATTGAACGACTACGCTAGAACTATCTTGTTCGATACTGGTAAATCTTCCATCAAAGCTGAGTCTACTTCAGTAATGGTTGACATCATCCAAATTTTGAACGAGTATCCTAACGCTAAGTTTACTGTTGAAGGTCACACTGACAGCGTAGGTAGCGCTAAATTGAACCAGTCTCTATCTGAGAAGAGAGCTAACTCTGTACGTGATTTCTTGATTGACAAAGGAATCGATGCTGGTAGATTGACTGCCATCGGATACGGTGAAGACAAGCCAATCGCTACCAACAACACAAGAGCTGGTAGAACGCAAAACAGACGAGTTGAAATCAACTTGATCAAATAATAAAGGGAATTTAGATTTCCTTGAAAAAAGGCTCCCGACAATGTCGGGAGCCTTTTTTATTTTTAGTCCATGCAACAAAGCTTCCTTGAATACGTATTAAATGATCTTCAGCAAAAAGGTGTCTCCATTACCGAATGCACCTATGTACTTCCAAGTAAGCGATCAGGGACCTTCCTTAAAAAACATATGGCGCAAATCATTGGGAAGAACATTTTTAGCCCAAATGTGCTAGCCATTGAAGATTTTGTGACCCAAATCTCGGGGCTGACCCAAGCTTCCAACGTAGATCTTATTCTCGAGCTTTATTCGGTCTATAAAAAGACCGAAATTAAAGAGCACGATGACTTTGACACTTTTCTGAAATGGGGACAGATCCTGCTTCAGGATTTTAATGAAATAGATCGGTACCTTATTCCGCCAAACGAAATTCTTAATTATCTATCGGCCATAAAGGAACTTAATCATTGGTCCATGCAAAAGGACAAATCTGAATTGGTCAAGAACTATCTCGCACTTTGGAACAATCTGAGCACGATTTATGAGGCCTTTACCAAAACTCTTATAGCGCAACAAAAGGGCTATCAGGGTCTTTTGTACCGATGGGCCGCAAAGCATATAGATACTGGCCATTCCATCTTTCAGGAAGCACCAATTGTATTCATTGGGTTCAACGCTCTCAATACCGCCGAGGCCTTAATCATTCAACACTATTTGGATAGTCCCGCCAATCACATTTATTGGGACATAGATGCTTATTTTCTTGACAGCTCTATCCACGATGCCGGACTATTTATTAGGAACTACAAGCAAGCTTGGCCCTATTATCAACGAAATGAACTGGAAGGCGTCCATCAAAACTTTTTAACCCAGAAGAACATATCCATAACCGGCGTACCAAAAAGTATCAGCCAAGCCCAATATGTAGGAAATATTTTGGCGGAAATACAAGATAGCACCTCAGATGGTATTCGCGATACGGCCTTGGTTCTGGCAGACGAATCGTTGCTCAATCCAATGCTCCAGACCCTTCCTTCTTCCATTTCCAAGGTGAACATTACCATGGGTTTCCCATTGAACAAAACGGTTCTGTATTCCTTCTTTTTATCTTTTTTGGATCTTCAACTGGCCCAATCCGAAAAAGGGTGGTTTTTTGAAGATGTCCTCAGCTTTTTCTCCAATCCATTTTGCCTTTCACTTTCTTCTTCTGAAAAGGTGGATGCCCTTGCGTCAATCGCCAAAGATATCAAGCAACACAACAGGCTTTATCTCAATCACCAATATCTTGAGAAGTATTCGGGCCTATCAGAGCTCTTGGGTTTGCTGTTTCCCGCCAATCCTGCAACTCCATTGGATTGGATAAACCGATGTCTCCAACTCATCCAAAAGTTAAAGACCATAAGCCAAGAACAAAACGACCTTATGGAACTGGAGTATCTATATCGATTCCATAAGTTGTTCAATCAACTCAAACAACATATTGAGTCCGTTAACTTCATCAAACAGCTAAAATCCGTAAAAAGCTTTTTTAAGCAATTGGCAGCTTTGGAAACTACAGACTTTATAGGGGAACCGCTTTCCGGTTTACAGATTATGGGGATGTTGGAAAGTAGGAATTTGGATTTTGAAACAGTCATCATTGCCTCTGTCAACGAAGGCATTCTACCAGCAGGAAAATCTGGCAACTCCTTCTTTCCATTTGATGTTAAAAGGGAGTTTGGATTGCCCACCTACAAGGAAAAAGATGCCATATATACATATCACTTTTATCGACTGATCCAGAGGGCCAAAAATGTACACCTTATCTATAATACAGAGCCCGATGTATTGGAGGGTGGTGAAAAAAGCCGATTGATTTCCCAGCTCTTAACCGATAAGAACGTATCGCGCTTTATAACGCACTCCATTGCCTCGCCAGAATTGAAAATCGATGCTTCGTCCCTCCCACAAATTGAAAAAAGCAACTTATTGGTGGAGGACATCCGAACCTTTGCCAGTAATGGTTTTTCTCCCACATCAATTACCAATTACATTAGAAATCCCATGGATTTCTACAAGAAGAACATTCTTAAAATCCATGATGCCGAGGAGGTGGAACAATCCATTGCGGCCAACACCTTTGGTACCATAATTCACGATAGTTTGGAGGTGCTGTACAGCCCATTGATCAATAAGGTGCTTGAAAAAGCTGACATGGAATCACTCCAGGCCCAAATTCCAAAAGTGGTGTCTTCCCAATTTGCATCAACCCTTCCAGGGGTGGATATCAACAAAGGAAGATACCTTCTAGTTTACCATGTGATTCTAAAGTACCTTCAGAATTTCATGGATATGGAAATGGCACAGCTTCAAAAACATGAGGTTAAAATCCTCGCGTTGGAAGAAAAGTACGAGTCAACCTTGAACATCCCTGCTCTGGATTTTCCCGTCAAACTAAAAGGGACATTGGATAGAGTAGACCAGGTGGATGGCACCATTCGGATCGTGGATTACAAAACCGGAAGGGTTGAACCGTCCCATGTAAAAATCAAAGATTGGGACAGCCTAATTTCCAATTATGACAAAAGCAAAGCTTTTCAACTGCTATGTTATGCCTATTTGTACCATAGCAAACACAGTACAGAAACTCTTATTGCCGGGTTGTATTCCTTTAAAAATTTAAAGCATGGATTTCTCCCGTTTTCCACTTCAGGTACTTCAATCAATCGAGAGACCATGCACACCTTTGAAAGTTATCTCCATCAGATTATTCTTGAAATTTGTGATCCAAAAGTGGCCTTTGCTGAAAAGGAATCCTGATTATTTTAGGTCAGGGCGAGTTGGTCTTACCTCAATTTTACTTGGCAAGGTTCTCGGATGCATCTGAAGCAGGTCTACCACCAATTTTCCAATGTCTTCAGCCTGAATCTTCCATGCGTCTTTCTCAGAAGGCTCATTTCCATTAAAATAGGTGGCCACCGAGCCAGGCATAATGGTGGTTACTTTGACATTATATTTTCTAAGATCCAACATGGCAGCCTGGGTAAAGCCCACTACACCAAATTTTGTGGCATTATAGCCAGCTCCTTGAGGAAAAAAGTTGGTGCCTGCCAAACTGGCCAGGGTCATATAATAACCTTCGGACTTTTTTAGTGCCTCCACAGAAGCCTTTAAGGTGTAAAAAACACCATTGAGATTCGTGTTGATCATTTGTTCCCACGCTTTTTCAGAAAGCTCATCCACAGGTGCAAAATGACCGACCCCAGCATTCGCTAAGACCAAATCCAATCGGCCCCAATGTCCCAGAATCTGTTCTACCGCCTGCTGCTCATCCAGCAGCTTGGTCACGTCAGATTGAACTCCCAGAACATTTTCATTATCTCCCAATAATTCAACGGCCATTTTAACCCCTTCTTGGCTTCTTCCGCTGATAGCTACCTTCATTCCTTCATCCAAAAGGCATTTGGCAACACCAAGTCCTATCCCTTTGGTTCCACCTGTAATGTAGGCCACTTTTCCCTGTAAATCCATAATCTTTTATTTAAACCTTAAAATTAGACTAAGTGGGCAAGTTTGAAAAACAATGTCCGCATAAATACCATAGTGGAATGTCATTTTAAAATATGCGGGCCAGGTTTTGGCCAATCCAATCGTACAATATTAGGAATTTTCCTACGTTTGATTTTTAATGCTTTTTACAAGCCCAATGAAAATTACTGAACAACCCCTGTCTACCATCCAAAACCTGCCCTTCCCCATTGTAATGGTTGACCAGCATATGAATATCCAAGCTTGTTCCCATAGCTTCTATAAATTTTTTGGAATGGAACGCCCCAAGGAGGGTTTTTTGGATTTGGAAACTGTAATTCGTGAACTCCCACCATCCCTTCTTAAAATTAAAAAGAGCAAACGCTTTCAGAAAACACAAATTAACGAGTTCATAACGCACATCACCAGAAAAAACGAATTGAAATGGTACAAGATGGTACTACATCCATCTTCTGAATCAGCTCATTACTACATATATTTTGATGACGTTACCAAAAAGAAAATTGCATTAGATCTGTCACTACAAGCGGAAAAGACCGCAAGAATAGGAAGTTGGGAAGTGGATTTGGTCAACAACAAGATATTTTGGTCCGAGATGACCAAGGAAATCCATGAGGTTCCTTCCGATTTTGTTCCGGACTTGGAGACCGGTATTAACTTTTATAAGGAAGGAGAGCATCGCGATAAAATAATTGAGGTGGTTTCCGAAGCTATTGAAAATGGAACTCCCTACGACGTTGAACTCATCATAGTAACCGCCAAGGGCAATGAGAAATGGGTCAGGGCCATTGGTAAAGCGGAAATGATCAATGGAAAAGCTGCGAGGTTGTTTGGGGTATTCAAGGACATCGATATATCCAAACGAAGCAACGATAAAATTAAGGTGCTTACGGATCGTATGAGGGTAGCCGTTGAAAGTTCCAACATTGGCATTTGGGACTACGATATTGTAAACAACATTTTGGTTTGGGACGACAATATGTACGATCTCTACCAAATAGACAGAAACGAGTTCAGTGGTGAAGTAGCCGCCTGGGAACAGACCATTCATCCAGATGACAAGGAGAAAAGCCTAAAAGAGGTAGAGCTTGCCATTGCGGGTAAAAAGGACTTCAACACAGAATTTCGGATAATCACCGCAGATGGGGCCATTAGACATATCCATGGTCAAGGAAAAGTTTTTAGGGATGAAAATGGAACGGCATTGCGAATGATAGGTGCCAATACCGATGTTTCCCGAATTAAAAAAGCGGACAATCGTCTTAGGCAATTATTGAATACCACCGAAAAACAAAACAAAAGCTTGTTGAACTTTGCCCACATTGTTTCACACAACCTTCGGTCAAATTCCAGCAATCTTTCCATGCTTACAGGAATGTTGTTGGATGATATTGCGCCTGCCAAACAACAACGCTTTCTGGAGATGATTCGAATATCTTCGGAGCGGTTGGATGAAACCGTGGTACAACTGAACGAGGTAATCAAAATTCAAACAGACCACAACCAAAAATCCCAATGGGTTTCCATCAAAACAACTTTGGACAGCGTGTTGCAAAGTATAAATGCCCATATTGACGAAATCCAACCCAGCATTGAATTAGCAGTGCCAAAAGATCTTAAGATATATGGCATAAGCGCCTATATCTCCAGCATCTTCTTAAACCTATTGACCAATAGCTTGAAGTATCGGAATCCCAAAAAGAAACTGATCATAAAAATAAAAGCCAAAGCCGAAATCCATCAGACCATCATTTCCTTCCAAGATAATGGCAAGGGTATCAATTTGGAAAAACATGGATCAAACTTATTTGGGATGTACAAAACGTTTCACGGCAACAAGGATGCAAAAGGTGTAGGGCTGTTCATTTCCAAAAATCAAATGGATGCCATGAATGCCGAAATATCCGCACAGAGCGAGGAAGGTCAGGGAGCCATTTTTACACTAACTTTTCCAAATCCCAAAAACAGCAAGCAATGACAAAACCCAAGGTGTTTGTGGTAGATGACGACTTTGTATTTCGTGAAGTGGCGGAGGTGTTGATCAAAAGCTCTGGATTGACCGATGAGATTTCGCATTTTGAAAATGGGCTTCAAGTATACCAAGAACTGGTACAATTGGCAGAAATTCCTTCAAATTTACCTGAGTTGGTTTTATTGGATATCAATATGCCCGTAATGAACGGCTGGGAATTATTGGAAGAATTAAAAGATGGTCCCGCCGCAATCAAAACAGGAGTCCAAATCCATATCCTTACATCTTCAATCGCCCCTGAGGACCTGAATCTTTCCAAACAATACGACTTTATCAAGGGATATATAACCAAACCTTTGACCAAAGCAGATTTGGAAAAGCTTTCTGAAGAATTAAACAACGGATAGCCCTATCTGATCAACATAACTACGGCACCAATCCCAGTAACAATCAAAATAAAACGTTTGTAGTTTTTATCATTGATCCTTTTTACCACCAAAACCCCTGTAATGAGCCCTAGTGCTATTGCGGGTAACAACTTGATGTTTATAAGTAAGGTTTCCCAAGTGATGGTTTTCCAAACAAAAATGTGGAAGGGAAGTTTAAAGAGATTGGTGATAAAAAACAGCCAGGCAGCTGTACCTACAAATTCGTTTTTTGGAAGCCGCATGGCCAGAAAAAATATGTTGGTAAAGGCCCCTGCCAAATTCCCGATCATGGTGCAAATTCCCGCCATAATTCCAATAGGTCCCGCAAACAACCAATGGGTAGGTATTTGGCTCGATTTACGTTTGTCCCACCAAATCAAGAGTCCCAAACTGATAAAAATAACGATCACCATGCCCAGTTTAAATTCTTGTTCCGGCAAGTCCTTTCCAAGTACGACCCCAATCAAAATTCCGGATAGCATCCAAGGCAAAAACTTAACAATATACTTCCATTGGGTGTGGCGATTGTAGTAAATAACCGCAAAAATATCTCCCACTATCAGCAAGGGGATGATCAATCCCGTGGACATCCGTGCTCCAAACGCTAGTGCGAACAAAGTCACGTTAAAAGTGGCAAGTCCTTTGAGCCCTGCTTTGGACGTTCCCATAAGGAAAGTAGCACTAAAAGCTAGGCTCCAAGCCATTAAAGAAGGCTCCAATGTTGTCGATAGGGTCAAAGTTGATGTTTAGCGAACAATGGGCAAAGGTATCCCAAAAAATCATACCTTTAGTGGTTAACCAACTTTAACCAAATGGACATACAAACATTAGATTATTTCATAATCTTCGGATTTTTCGCAATTGTACTTTTCATAGGTGTGTACGTTTCCAAAAAATCTGGAAAAAACTCATCAGAATACTTTTTATCGGGTCGGAGCATGCCTTGGTGGCTCCTGGGAATGTCAATGGTGGCCACTACTTTTTCAACGGACACACCCAATTTGGTAACCGATTTTGTCCGTGACACAGGGGTTTCCGGCAACTGGGGTTGGTGGTGTTTTTTGCTTACAGGGATGTTGACCGTTTTTGTTTATGCCAAACTATGGCGTAAATCAAATGTCAAAACAGATCTTGAGTTTTATGAGCTGCGATATGGAGGAAAGCCTGCTAGCTTTTTGCGAAAATTTAGAGCCATTTATCTCGGATTGATATTCAATGTGATCACCATGTCGGCGGTAACCCTGGCAGCCATAAAGATTGGTGGGGTTATGTTGGATTTGGAGCCTTGGGTAACGGTGGTTGGCGCAGGATTGATTACGGTTGTTTTTAGTGCGCTTGGTGGATTTAAGGGCGTTGTTTATAGCGATTTCCTCCTGTTTTTTGTTGCCATGGTTGGTGCTATTGGGGCGGCTTTTTATCTTGTGAACCTTCCGGAAGTGGGAGGAGTCAGTGCCATGATGTCCAATGACTTGGTAAAGTCCAAAATGAATATACTACCCGAACTTAGCGATACCAAAATGGTGATTACCTTGTTGGTTATTCCACTGGCCGTGCAATGGTGGAGTTCCTGGTATCCAGGCGGGGAACCTGGTGGGGGTGGATATATTGCGCAACGGATGTTGGCGGCAAAAAATGAAAATCATGCCATTGGCGCCACCTTCTTTTTCAATATCATGCATTACGCACTAAGACCTTGGCCGTGGATTTTGGTAGCCCTGGCCTCCTTGGTAGTCTATCCGGACATCGCCAGTATCTCCGAGGCCTTTCCAAACGTCAGTGAAGATAAACTGGGTCATGATTTGGCCTATTCAGCTATGCTGACCAAATTGCCCAGCGGGCTATTAGGCCTGGTTTTGGCCTCCTTGGTAGCCGCTTATATGAGTACAATTTCCACCCAATTGAATTGGGGATCATCCTATATCGTTTTTGATTTTTACAAGAAACAAATCAATCCAGACGCTACGGAAAAACAAATGGTAAACGTAGGCCGTTTGTCCACCGTAATATTGATGGTGTTAAGTGCCTTTTTGGCCTTGGCCATGCAAAACGCCATGCAGATTTTTGATATGCTTTTGCTTTTTGGGGCAGGAACAGGTCTCATTTTTATACTTCGATGGTTCTGGTGGCGAATTAACGCCTGGACGGAGATTTCTGCCATGTTCGCATCAGGAATCTTGTCCATCCTTTTGAAAGCGACCCCATTGGGACCAATGTTGTTTGCCACAGATGGGGGCGTTTTTCCAGATTGGGGAGAAATTCCATTTGTGATGATCGTTACCAGTATTATCTGGTTAACGGCCACCTTTGTAACACAACCGGAATCCAAAGAAGTCTTGCAATCCTTCTACAAAAAAATACAACCTGGAGGCCCTGGTTGGAGTAAGGTGGTTGATGAAGCTAAAGATTCTGGAATTGAGATTGACAAAGGAGAAAAGTGGACCGTGCCTTCAGGAATCGGTGCCATGCTACTGGGGGTAGTATTGATTTACTCCCTAATGTTCTCTACAGGACATTGGATCTATGGCAAGACCACCTCGGCAATTATCATGTCTGTCATAGCATTGGTTTCTGGACTCTTGCTTATTCGGGTCTGGGGTAAAATGAAAGATAACATATTATAAGACGGTATGAAGAACAGGATTCTGGCAGTAGATATTTTTAGGGGTTTGACCATTGTCTTGATGATTCTGGTAAACACCCCTGGAACTTGGTCCAATGTATATGCCCCACTTTTGCACGCCCAATGGCATGGATATACCCCAACGGATTTGGTGTTTCCATTTTTCCTGTTTATTGTGGGAACCTCAATTGTGTTTGCCTATAAAAACAAAAAGGCTGAAGCCGCTACGTATAAAAAGATTACCATCAGAAGTCTTAAGCTTATAGGGCTGGGATTGTTTCTTGGCGCTTTTACCATAAGTTTTCCTTTTATCAAGGAATTTGAAGCCATCCGTTTTCCAGGCGTTTTGCAACGCATTGGGGTTGTTTTCTTTTTTGCAGCCATCCTGTTTTTAAATCTTGATTGGAAAAAACTTATTGGGCTTTCGGTTGCTCTATTACTGGGCTACTGGGCCTTGATGACCCTTGTTCCAGTTGAAGGTGTGGCTTCTACCTTGGAAAGGGCTCCCAACAATTTTGCCAACTATTTGGATGTGCAAATTTTTGGCACCCATAACTACAAACCCGACTTCGACCCTGAGGGATTATTAAGTACCATTCCTGCCATTGTAAGTTCGTTGTTGGGAATTTTTACGGGCTTAATTTTGACTTCAAAAAGGGAGGACAAAACCAGACTCATGTTGATTTTGGGTGCCGCACTAGTGGCTTTGGGACATCTTTGGGACCTTGCCTTTCCTATCAACAAAGCTCTTTGGACCAGTAGTTTTGTGCTGGTAACCGCAGGTTGGGCCAATATATTTTTGGCTTTGATTTATTTCCTTACCGATGTAAAGAAAATCCAGTTTGGAAGTGTGTTCAGATATGCAGGTGCAAACGCAATTGTTGTTTACTTTTTATCCAGCTTTATCACCAAGTTGTTTTATCTGATTAAAGTGGATGGGGAGACTTCGGTTCATGGTTGGCTGTTCAACACCGTCTTTGTGCATGATTTCATGTCCATGAAATTCTCATCCATGCTGTACGGTCTTGCTGTGGTTTCCTTCTACTGCCTATTGGCCTATGTGATGTACAAAAGGAAAATCTTTATTAAGGTCTAGATTTAAGAATCGAAATCTTGAACGGCAGGGCTAATGGAACACGGGCTTGCTATTTTGTCTTGGACTTGAGTCTAGCCTCTCACATCCAACAGACGAGCCACATACTTTCCAATCACATCAAACTCCAAGTTGACGATAGTTCCCTTTTTATAGGCATTAAATCTGGTATGCTCGTGGGTGTAGGGAATAATGGCCACGCTAAAGCTGTCCTTTTTTGAATCGACAACGGTCAAACTCACCCCATCAACCGTTATAGATCCTTTTTCAATGGTTACATTATTTAAACCCGAATCGTATTGAAAGGTAAATATCCAGCTTCCGTCTTTTTCTTCGGATGCCGAGCAAGTAGCGGTTTGGTCCACATGACCTTGAACAATATGTCCATCCAATCGGGCGCCCAATACCATGGCCCTTTCAAGATTTACCTGATCCCCAACCTTTAGTTCCCCCAAATTGGTCTTGTTCAGGGTTTCCTCAATGGCGGTTACCGTATAAGCATTCCCCTCTTTTTTGACCACGGTAAGGCACACTCCATTATGGGCCACACTTTGGTCAATTTTAAGTTCTGGGGTTATTTTGGAGGATATGGTAATATTCAGATTATCGCCCTCATTTTCCAACTTTTCTACCCTTCCCAAGGTCTCAATAATACCTGTAAACATGAATCTTTTTAATTGAGTAGTTTTGTAGCGTAAATGTAGCCATAACGGCATAAATTATATGAAGGAAAAGGGAAAAATAAAACTTGGAATCTCCATAGGGGATTTAAACGGGATTGGCTGTGAGGTAGCTCTAAAGACATTTTTGGATTCCCGTATGATGGATTTTTGCACCCCTGTAATCTTTGCCTCCAACAAGACCATTTCCCAACAAAAGAATGAATTGGGATTGAATGTCGGTTTCAACGGGGTTAGGGATGCATCCCAAGTAATTGAGGGAAAAATCAATATCGTAAATGTGTGGAAGGAAGTTCCCAAAATTGAGTTTGGAAAAGCAACTGAAGAAGGGGGCAAATATGCGATCAAGTCCCTTCGTGCCGCAGTGCAAGCCCTAAAGACCGATAAAATTGATGTGCTGGTCACAGCGCCCATCAACAAAAACAATATCCAAGCTGAAGATTTTAAGTTTCCCGGCCATACCGATTTTCTAGCCCAAGAGTTAAATGGGGAGAGCCTAATGTTCATGGTGGCCGATTCGTTGCGCGTAGGATTGTTAACGGATCATATAGCCGTTAAGGATGTTGCCGAGGCCATAACCCCAAAGTTGATCAGGGACAAGGTTTCTACCATGGTCAATTCCCTCAAAATGGATTTCGGAATCAGAAAACCTAAAATTGCGTTGCTTGGAATCAATCCGCATAGCGGGGACAATGGCACTATTGGGGAGGAAGACGATAAAATTCTTAAACCTGTGGTGCAAGATCTGTTCAACAAAGGTATTCTGGCTTATGGGCCTTATTCGGCAGACAGTTTTTTTGGCTCCAACACCCATGAAAATTTTGATGCCGTGTTGGCTGCCTACCACGATCAAGGACTTATTCCATTCAAAACACTCTCTTTTGGCAAAGGGGTGAATTATACCGCTGGACTGTCCAAGGTACGGACTTCTCCAGATCATGGAACCGCCTATGAGATTGCAGGGAAGAGAGAAGCAGATGAGAGTTCGTTCAAGGAAGCTGTGTTTGCCGCCATACAGGTTTTACGGAACAGGGAAGAGTATATAAAGCTCAATAAAAATCCCCTGCAAAAACAAAAGACAAAAAAGGCAAGTTAAAATTTACAGAACAAGGCCATAAATATGGTTTTGGAATTGTAGATTTATAAATAAGTAGTATCTTTGCCCCCGCCTTTATGGGGCTGGTACACAAACCTTAAGTGTATATATGATGGAGCTAAAGGAGTTTTTTATTCCTTTTTCAGGATTGAAGTTGGGGAAGCACACGTTTGAGTACAAAATTGACAATACGTTCTTTGAATCTTTTGAATACCAAGAATTTAATGCTGCCGCAATAGTACTTACCGCCATATTGGACAAGATGAACAATATGATGGAGTTGGAGCTGGAAGCGGAAGGAACAGTAAATGTTGATTGTGATTTAACAGGTGAACCTTTTGATTTGCCCATTGCATCGCATTTAAAACTGGTTATCAAATTTGGGGAGGAGTACAATAATGAGAACGATGAAATATTGATTATTCCCCATGGTGAGTACCGCATCAACATAGCCCAATACGTGTATGAAATGTTGGCTTTGGCAGTACCTCCCAAACGGGTTCATCCCGGCGTTGAGGACGGATCATTGAAATCGGAAATCTTGGACAAGCTGGAAGAACTTCAGCCAAAAGAAATCAAGGAAGAATCAGATAAAACAGATCCCAGATGGGACGACTTAAAGAAGTTATTAACGGATAAATAGGTTATATAATGGCACATCCTAAAAGAAAAATATCAAAAACCAGAAGGGACAAGAGAAGAACCCACTATAAGGCCACTGCCCCTACTATTGCAAAAGATTCTGTAACAGGAGAAATGCACCTGTACCACAGAGCGCACTGGCATGAAGGTAAGTTGTATTACCGTGGTCAAGTGTTGATTGACAAAACCGAAGAGGAAACTGCTGCCTAATGGCGGATTTCTTACAAAGAAATTACGACTCCCGTTGATTTACAGCGGGAGTTTTTTTATGGATCATACTTAAATCCAAAAAAACCCTTTTCTGCATAAAAAGTCATATAAAATGACTATTTTTCACAGCTTTTGGGTCAAATTTGGACGTTTTTGACAAAAAAAGACACTAATATGAAGAAAACTACGGCAGCTATTACAGCTGTGGGGGCGTATGTTCCGGAGTTTGTATTGTCCAACAAAGTGTTGGAAACCATGGTGGATACCAACGACGAATGGATTACTACCAGAACAGGAATCAAAGAACGTAGAATCTTAAAAGAGGAGAACCAAGGCACATCTTTCATGGCCATTAAGGCCGCTGAAGATTTAATTGCAAAACGCGGGCTGGATCCATTGGAAATTGATTTTGTGTTGGTGGCTACAGCCACCCCTGACCTCCCCGTTGCAGCAACAGCAGCTTATGTAGCATCTGAAATTGGGGCTACCAATGCATTCTCCTATGACTTGCAAGCTGCATGCTCTAGTTTTTTATATGGGATGTCTACTGCCTCTAGTTATATAGAGTCTGGCAAATACAAGAAAGTATTGTTGATAGGGGCAGATAAAATGTCCTCCATTATAGATTATACGGACCGTACCACGTGTATCATTTTTGGTGATGGTGCAGGAGCCGTACTTTTTGAGGCCAATGATGAAGGTTTGGGGCTACAGGATGAACATTTGCGTACCGATGGTGTGGGGCGTCAGTTTTTGAAAATCGAGGCAGGTGGATCTATTCTTCCGGCTTCCGAAGAAACGGTGAGGAACAAACAGCATTTTGTCAATCAAGATGGGAAATCTGTTTTTAAGTTTGCTGTGTCCAATATGGCCGACGTTTCTGCTCTGGTTATGGAACGTAACGGACTTACCCATGAGGATGTCAACTGGTTGGTGCCACATCAAGCCAACAAAAGAATTATAGATGCCACTGCCAAACGAATGGGCTTGGAGCACGATAAAGTAATGATCAACATACATAAATACGGAAATACCACTTCGGCAACGCTGCCCTTGTTGTTGCACGATTATGAAAAGCAACTTAAGAAAGGCGACAATTTAATTTTTGCCGCTTTCGGGGGTGGTTTTACCTGGGGGGCCATTTATCTAAAATGGGCGTACAATCCATAAATTGCACAACTAACTAAATCATATTCCATGGACATTAAGGAAATTCAAAGTTTAATCAAGTTCGTAGCCAAATCTGGTGCCAGCGAGGTAAAGCTGGAGATGGAAGACGTAAAAATCACCATCCGAACAGGTAGCACAACTGCTACTCCAGAGACCACTATTGTTCAACAAATTCCAATGGCGCAGGCTCCGGCAGTACCTGTTGCTCCTGCACCTGCTGCGCCTGAAGCGCCCGCTCCTGCAGCCAGTTCTCCAGAACCTGCAGCGGATGATTCGAAATACATCACCATCAAATCTCCTATCATAGGAACCTTTTATAGAAAACCTGCTCCGGATAAACCGGCATTTGTTGAGGTGGGTAGCTCCATTAGCCAAGGAGATGTTCTTTGTGTTATTGAAGCCATGAAACTCTTCAACGATATTGAATCCGAAGTCTCTGGTAAAATTGTAAAGGTATTGGTGGAAGATTCCTCACCAGTTGAATTTGATCAGCCTTTGTTTTTGGTTGACCCATCTTAATTTAAATCACAATACCCAAGCTCCAAATACCAACAAACGCTTTGGAATTTGGAATTTGAGCATTGAAAATTCAAGGTATTATGTTTAAAAAGGTATTGATTGCAAATAGGGGAGAAATTGCCCTTCGAATTATTCGAACTTGCAAGGAAATGGGAATCAAGACCGTAGCGGTTTATTCCAAGGCGGATGAGGAAAGTCTTCACGTGAGATTTGCAGACGAAGCTGTTTGCATAGGACCGGCACCTAGTCATGAATCATATCTGAAAATTCCCAACATTATAGCGGCTGCGGAAATCACCAATGCCGACGCCATCCACCCAGGATATGGCTTTCTTTCTGAAAATTCCAAATTCTCCAAGATTTGTGCAGAGCACGAGATTAAATTCATTGGTGCGTCTGGGGAACAAATTGATAAAATGGGAGATAAGGCAACCGCCAAAGAGACCATGAAAAAGGCAGGTGTACCTTGCGTCCCCGGGTCTGACGGTTTGTTGAAAGATGTGGATGATGCTAAAAAGACGGCCAAGAAAATGGGTTATCCCGTTATGATCAAGGCCACTGCCGGAGGTGGAGGTAAAGGAATGCGTGCCATATGGTCCGAAGATGAGATGGAAAGCAACTTTGAGAGTGCGGTTCAAGAAGCCACTGCTGCTTTTGGCAATGGGGGCATGTACATGGAAAAGCTTATTGAAGAGCCTCGACATATTGAAATTCAGGTTGTAGGTGACCAGTTTGGAAAAGCCTGTCACCTATCTGAACGTGATTGTTCCGTGCAGCGTAGGCACCAGAAGTTGACAGAAGAAACCCCATCGCCATTTATGACAGATTCCCTTCGGGAAGCTATGGGAGCTGCTGCTGTCAAGGCCGCTGAATTTATCAAGTATGAAGGTGCTGGAACCGTGGAATTTTTGGTGGACAAACACCGAAATTTCTATTTCATGGAGATGAACACCCGTATTCAAGTGGAGCATCCCATTACGGAACAAGTGGTGGATTACGATTTGATTCGAGAGCAGATTCTAGTAGCTGGAGGCGTTCCAATCTCTGGAAAGAACTACTTGCCAAAATTGCATTCCATTGAGTGCAGAATCAATGCGGAAGATCCTTATAACGACTTTAGACCATCTCCAGGTAAAATAACCACTTTGCACACCCCAGGAGGTCACGGAATACGTTTGGACACCCACGTATATAGTGGGTACATGATTCCGCCAAACTACGATTCCATGATCGCCAAGTTGATTACTACAGCCCAGACCAGGGAGGAGGCCATCAACAAAATGCGAAGAGCTTTGGATGAGTTTGTGATCGAAGGAGTAAAAACCACCATTCCATTCCATAGACAGCTTATGGAACATCCAGATTACTTGGCTGGTAATTATACCACCAAGTTCATGGAAGACTTTGAAATGGATCCAAAATATCAAGATTAAAACCAACCCCGATTTATGTCGGGGTTTTTTATTAATATCAAGGGATAGTGTTTTTTAGATTAACTCTGGGAAGCACATAGAATTGATTCGAGAAAATTTGTGAAATTCGTATCAAACAGTAATAGGCGTGCAACTTAGTTATTGGGAACATAAATCTTGGTTTTCTAAAGTAGACTTTACCATTGTGGGAAGTGGTATAGTAGGCCTTAACTGTGCCTTACATTTGAGGGAAAAATATCCGCAAAGTAAAATTTTGGTGTTGGAAAAAGGGAGTCTTCCCCAAGGAGCCAGCACCAAAAATGCCGGATTTGCCTGTTTTGGAAGCATCTCCGAAATCCTATCAGACCTAAAATCACATACAGAGGAGGAAGTGTTTACCCTGGTTCAAAGACGCTACCGGGGCATCCAATTAATGCGAAAGCTTTTAGGGGATGACAATATAGGGTTTCAACAGCAAGGAGGGCATGAACTCTTTCTAGAAAGTGATTCTGCTTTGTTTGAACAATGCATGCACGATATGCAGAGGTTGAACAAGCTGCTCAAACCCATTTTTGGACAAAATCCCTTTGTGAAAAATGACAATCTTTTTGGATTTGGACAGATTCAATCCAATTACATTTCGCAGCAGTTTGAAGGACAGCTGGACACGGGTCAAATGATGAAGACCCTACTTCAAAAATGCCTAAAAAAGAGCATTCATATTCTCAACGGAATTACTGTGGAAGAGTTATCCGATTTGGGAACTTCCGCAGTGGTGGGAACAAGTCAGTTTGAATTTAAAAGCAAAAAAGTGCTTGTGGCCACCAATGGGTTTGCCTCAAAACTGCTTCCTTCCGAAAATGTAGTTCCAGCCCGGGCACAGGTATTGATCACGACTCCAATCAAAAACCTGAAAATCAAGGGCACCTTCCATTTTGATCAGGGATACTATTACTTCAGGAATATAGATGACCGAATTTTGTTCGGGGGTGGCAGAAACTTGGATATGAAAACCGAGGAAACCTCCAATTTTGGTCAAACCACACTTATTCAAGACCATCTTGAAAAATTATTGAACACCGTTATACTGCCCCAGCAACAAGTTGAAATCGCCCAAAGATGGAGTGGTATCATGGGTGTTGGTAAGCAGAAATCGCCCATAGTCAAACAACTTTCCAACAACATAAGTTGTGGTGTCCGTTTGGGTGGAATGGGTGTTGCATTGGGAAGCTTGGTAGGAAAAGAGCTAGCGGAACTGGCTTAGATTTTTCGATTTTAACAGGTTTAAATTAAAGGCAACTGTTTGACACGAATTACACTAATTTGCGCGAAGTCATCAAAAAAAAAGAAGTTGTTTTTTACTTGAATTCGCAGATATATAAGTGTATTCTGCAGGCTTCTATTTTCAAATCATTCTTCCATCCAACAAATTGATGATCCTGGAGCCATAGGCCGCATTTTTCTCAGAATGTGTCACCTGAATGATGGTAACTCCTTCCTCATTCAACTGTTTGAACAAATCCATGATTTCTTCCCCTTGTTTGGAATTTAGGTTTCCCGTAGGCTCATCTGCCAGAATCAATTTGGGATTGGAAATCAATGCCCGGGCTATCCCCACCAATTGCTGTTGACCTCCGCTCAACTGGGCAGGAAACAAATCCTTTTTACCAACAATATTGAATCTGTCCAACATATCGGCAACTTTGGCCTTACGTTCGGCCCCCTTTAATTTTTTATACAGTAAAGGCATTTCCAGATTTTCCTGAACGGTAAGATCATCCAACAAATGGTACTGTTGGAAAACGAACCCAATATATTCCTTGTATAGGTTGGCCCTGTGCTTCTCCTTAAGGCTATGCACCGACTCGTCCAAAAAATGGTACTCCCCTTCTTGAAACCCGTCAAGCATTCCGATAACGTTTAGCAAGGTGGACTTCCCAGAGCCAGAAGGGCCCATCACAGAAATAAATTCCCCTTCCTGGACCTCAAGGTTAATGTCCTTCAATAAAAAGATACGTTGGCCTCCAGAGTTGACCCATTTGAATATGTTGTTTAGTTGTAATAACATGATTTTATCTTTAGTAATTTTTATTCATCCCTAAGCGCCTCAACAGGGTTGGCGGATGCGGTTTTTATACTTTGCCAGCTCACGGTCAATAAGGCTATGCACAGCGCTGTTAAACCACTCAGGGCAAAAACCCACCAGCTGAGTGTTGTTTTGTATGCAAACCCTTGTAGCCAACTTTGTAGCGCATACCACGATATGGGCACGGCTAAAACAAAAGCCACTCCCACCCATTTAATATAATCCTTGTTCAACATGGACAGAATTTGCGTAATTGATGCGCCATTCACCTTTCTGATTCCCACTTCTTTTCTCCTTTGCTGCATATAAAAAACAGACATTGCCACTATCCCCATTACGGAAATAATAAACGATAATAGGGTAAAATATCCAATAATCTTCCCCGTTCTTTCTTCGTTGATATACCAATTGTTTATGGTTTCATCCACAAACCTGACTTCAAACGGGGTTTTGTCCAACAGACCAGCGTAAGTGGACTTTATCTCATCCAAAGTTTTAAACATTCCCTTTCCATTAATCCGGACAAAGATGTTTTGGGGGTAAAAGGATTCCCCCAAATCCCTCAGCATCAACGGCCCAATATTCTCGCGTAAATGGTTAAAATTAAAGTTGTTGGTAATCCCAATAATGGGCACGGTAAATTGCTCCATCTTAAAGGACACTGGATCATCCGTAATTTCCAATGCGCTAATTGCAGCCTCATTCAGATACACTCCGTTTTGCGCTTTTGCGACCTGGGTAGGCGTCATTTTAATATCAAAGACGCTGAAAAAAGAGGAATCAATAGCGATTTCTTGAAAACTCATGGGCTTTCCATTGTAATCAAAAGTCTGGTTACTACCCCCATCAAGAGGGCTTTGCCAGGTCAGTGAAACATCTTCTACTCCTGGAATGTTAAGCAACGCATTTTTAATGGTTGCCTTTTCGTTCATCGCTCCTAAATATTCAATTTGTACAATATTGTCTTTGGAGAATCCCAGCTCCTTGCTACGCAAGAAATTGGTTTGCTTGACGATAATCCAACTACAGATCAGCAGACCAATGGTAACGGTATATTGAAAAGTGATGAACACTTTGCCGTAAACTGTTTTGGCTTTTTTCCTTAGTTGGCCCCGTACAACTTCAATGGGCCTAAAACTTGATATTTTGAGTGCGGGGACAATCCCAGAAAATGCCCCAATAAAGCCAAAAACAGATACGATTTTTAACAAGTTCCAGAAACCAATTTTCGCATCCAGGTCAATTTGGGTGTTTAAAAGGGAATTGAATACGGGTTCCACCAACTTCAATAAAACCAAAGATAAAAGCAGGGCAATACCCGTGAGGAGCATTGATTCCCTTACAAATTGAAGCAGCAATCTCCCTTTGGAGCTTCCCAACAGTTTTTTTATGGCCACTTCCTTCCCTCTAAACGTTGCCTGGGCTATGGTAAGGTTGATGTAGTTACCGATGGCCAATATCAGGATAAGCAAAACAATAATGGACAAAACAACTACCAAGGTCTTGCTGTTGCTTTGGGTCCCGTTGCCTTCTTTAGGGCTAAAATAAAGCTCTTGGAGTGGGGTAAAAACCAGGGAGTGGGCCCAACCATCCTTATAAAGCCAATACTCTTTTTTGAACCGTTCCAAGATTTCTGGCGCTTTAGCCGAAAGGTTGGTGTTGGGTTTTGCCAAAAAATACATGCTCACGGAAGCAAATCCGTATTCTTCCAAAATGGTTTCAAATCCCCAGAGCGTTTTGAATGCCTTGAAATTAACAATGGCATCCTGTGGTTTAAAGTGTGTGTTCTTCGGAAAGTCGTCCATGATTCCAGTAACCATAAACTTGTGCTCGGTGTTAATCGAAACCTGTTTATCAACAACATCAAGGGTTCCAAAAAGTCGCAATGCCAAAGACTTGGACAATACAATACTATTGGGGGTCTGCAAAACCTCTTTGGGTCTTCCTTTTATCAAGGGAAAGGAAAACATCTCAAAAAAGGAATCATCAACACCCAAATAATCAAACTTCATTTTTTGACTATCTGCAGTGGAAATTCTTCCATCGCTATCAAGAACCCTGGTAAAAGTTTCAATCTCTGGGATGCTATTTTTCAGGTCTTGGGCAATGGGAGGTGAAAAATCAACCGCTTCATTCTCCATTCTATAAATGCGGTCTTTATGGACATGAAATTCATCCACGGCCAACTCCTCCTGAATATAAATGCTCAGAAGCAATACAAAGGTCATGGAAATGGCAAATCCAAGTACGGTAACCAAACCATACAATTTGTTCTTCAATAAATGTCTTATATAAGATTTTATCTCCATCATTTAGATTTTATTCGGTTCGTAAACTTTTAACCGGGTTTTGCGAAGCGGCTTTAATGGTCTTTGCACTAATTGTCAATAGCGCAATAAGCGTGGCCAATAATCCCGATGCTAGAAAAAACCAGATGCTTAAATCTATTTTGAACGGATAGTTTTGTAGCCATTCGTCCATAAACCACCAAGCTATGGGCGAGGCAATTAAAAATGCAATGAGCACTAGTTTTAAAAAGTCCTTGGTCAATAAAAATGTAATGTTGGCAACGCTCGCCCCAATAACTTTTCTTACACCTATTTCCTTGGTACGTTGCGTTACGACCAATAATGAAATGGCAAAAAGCCCAATACAGCTTAGGATAATAGCTATGATTGAACCCGAGGTAATCATTGTGTTTATTTTCTCCTCCTTTCTAAAGGTGCGATTGACGTTTTCGTCCAAGAAAGACCCCAAAAATTCAGCGTTTGGCTCTATTTTAGCCCATGCTTGCTTAATGGCGTCAAAGGATTTGGCTATGTTTTTTGGAGAGACCTTGACGTAAGCATAGAATAAAGGATAGTCCCTACCCATCATCATGGAAATAGGTTCTATGGACCTGTCCAATTTTTCAAAATGGTAGTCTTTGACCACCCCAATCACTGGAAATCGTATGGAATCATTAAAACTTATATAGGCCGTCAACGGGTCTTTTTCACCAAACTCTTTGGCCATGGCCTCATTGATGACCACCCCTGAGTTGCCACTCGAAAATTCCCTGCTAAAACTACGCCCTGCAACAAGCTCTAAATCCAGAGTCTCCACATAATCATAATCAACCGTTAGGTAGTTGGTGTTAATGATTCTGTTCTTATATTCAAAACCGAACATGCTCTTGGAGATACTACCGTCTTTTCCATAGCCCAGATTATTATCCGCCCCTGATATTTCCAATATATCGGGATTGCCCGCTAGTTCATGACGAAGAAGATCAAGGGCATCATAGCTGTTTTTCTTTCCATCCATGGGAAAAGAAACTACCTGTTCCTTGTTGAAACCCAAATCTTTATTTCGCATGAAATCAAGCTGGCTCCTTAGCACCAATGTCCCCGTAATCAGCAGGATGGCAATGCTAAACTGAACTACCATAAGGGTGTCACGAACCCGATTTTCTCCTGAAATCTCAATTTTGCCCTTTAGGGACTGTAGCGTTCCCAACTTGCTCAACAGCATGGCCGGATAACCTCCAACAAGTAGTGTGATCATCATAACTGCCCCAGCAAAAATCAATATAATGGTCGGGGTCATGATAACATCAAATGAAACTTCGGAATCAAAAATAGTTTTGAACTGTTCTAGAAACAGGACGCTCAGGAATGCCCCAATACCTAGAGAAACCAAAAAGACAAGAAGACTCTCATTCCAGAATTGAAAGAAAAGTTGCTTGCGTTTGGCTCCCAGCGTTTTTCGCATGCCTATCTCCTTGAGTCGTTGCCCACTTTGGGCGACACTCATGTTTATAAAATTGACACAGGCAATAAAAAGAATCAAAAGGGCTATCCCCAAAACCAAAAAGGGACCACTCCGTACCACTTCCAAGGCACCATTTTTGAATCTTACAAAATTTTCATCTCCCAATGGTAAAAGTTCAAAGCGGTAAAACCTACCATCTGCATCCGGTAATGCACCGTCACGTTTGGCATTGGCTATCCGCTGTGCAAAATTGATGTCTATGAGTGAACGCGTGGCAGGGTCAAATTGCGTGGGAGTCATGTTTTTGTATAGTTGTAGATAAACGCTATGGTATCTGGAATCCCATGCATCAATATTTTCTTGATAGGAAGCTTCTTCTTCAAATCGCATCGCCACTTCAAAATCAATGCTGCTGTTTTCAGGGATATTGGCAACCACGGCACTAATGTTGAAAGGTTTGTCCTTGCCATCAACGAGTACCTGAACTGTTTTTCCCACGGCATTTTCCCCACCGAACAACACATGGGCCATTTCTTCGGTGAGAACAATATCCGAACGTTTTTCCAATGGATTTTCCATTTTCCCTTTGACAACCGGAAATGTGAACATTGAAAAGAAATCGGCATCCACCCAACTAACCTCCATATTGATTTCTTTCTCTCCATAGGAGATGATAACCTCTTCCTCTAGGTGGCGGGTCGCTTTTTCAATGCCCGGAACTTCTTGTTTTAAGGTTGGCATTAGCGGTACCCCATGGCTTTCACTAACCTGTTGCCCTTTCGGATTTTGCCATATGGAATACACTTTATAAATGGCGTCACCGTTCTCATGGAATTTATCAAAAGACAGGTCAAAAAACCCCGCCATGGACAGCAAAATAGCCACTCCGAATGCAACGGACAGCCCTATGATGTTCAATAAGGTGAAGACTTTGTTCTTAAGGAGACTTCTCCAAGCGATTTTTAGATAGTTTTTGATCATAACGATACACTTACTCTGTTCTAAGACTCTTGATTGGATTGGATTTTGCCACTCTAATGGCTTGAAAGCTGACCGTGACCACCGTGACCAGCATAGCCCCGATCATGGCCAAAGCAAAAATCCACCACTTAAGAATAACCCTATATGGGTACTCTTGCAGCCACCCATTCATCACATAATACGCAATGGGAACCGCAATAAAACAGGAGATGATCACCAGTTTTAAAAAGTCTTTGGACAGCATATTCCATACGTTGAAAACTGTGGCGCCCAGTACTTTTCTTACCCCAATCTCCTTGGTACGCTGTTCGGCCACAAAGGAGGTAAGGCCAAACAGTCCCAAACAGCTGATCAAAATGGCTAGGGCCGTAAAAATTCCCGAAAGCCGCCCCACGCGCTCCTCCGCAGCAAACTTTTTTCCGTATTCCTCGTCTATAAACTGATATTGAAAAGGCAGCCCCGGAAAATGCTGATTGAATACCCGCTCAATAATTGCCAGGTTTTGACTGGTGCTTTGTTTGGGATTGAGTCGAAGGTTATAAAAATTGGTATAATCCTCTCTATTAAAAGCATATACCGCTTGTTTGACCGGCTCGTATGGAGATTGGGCAACCATATCTTCCACCACCCCTATGATCTTTACTGGAGGGTCTGGGTCTGTAGGTGCATTGTCCTTCAAAAGCACTCCAATAGGATTGGTGAGTCCCATATATTTCATTGCAGTTTCATTGATGAGAATTGCTGCAGAGTCAGAAGCAAATTCGCGGGAAAAATCCCTGCCCTTGATTATCTTTAGATTAAGCGACTTGGCATACTCAGATGAGACGTCCGTCCACGCCAAATCTTCTTGAAATCCTTCAGGTTTGCCTTCCCAATCAAAACCGTTTCGGTTGGACCATACTCTTGTAGTGGGAGAGCTGGAGGCTGACATTTCAACTGCTGCGCCCGATGCTAAAAACTCACTTCGCATTAAATCGTATTTGCCCGTAAAATCTTCACTAAAAGTTGGGATTTGAATCAATCCTTCCTTGTCATACCCTACAGGTCTGTTCTTGGCAAAGTTGATTTGCTGCATTACTATTACGGTTCCTATGATAAAGGCAACGGAAACCGTAAACTGCAATACCACCAGAATCTTTCTAGGCATGCTGGCATATTTTCCGGCCTTAAATGTTCCCTTCAATACACGAACAGGCTTAAAAGAAGACAGGTACAAGGCAGGATAGCTTCCAGCCAAAAGAGCGGTCAAAAGCACAAAAATTAGAGAGATGCCCCAGAAATTAATACTGCTCCATGGAAATTCTATGCTCTTGCGGGATAGGTCATTGAATCCATCCAAGGAAATCAAGACTATAAGAATAGCCATGAGAAAGGCCAACATAACCACCAAAAAGGATTCGCTTAAAAACTGGGAAATAAGCTGTCCTCTTTGGGAGCCAATGGATTTACGAACACCTACTTCCTTGGCTCGTTTCTCGGATCGGGCCGTGCTCAGATTCATGAAGTTGATGCAGGCCAATAGCAAAACAAAAACACCGATAATGCCAAAAAGCCAAACATATTTTATTCTTCCACCAACCTGCTTGCCGTTTTCAAAATTCCCGCGCAAATACCATTCTTGCATGGGAAAGAGAAAAAGCTGGGGGTCAAACTCGGCAATGTCTTCACCACTTTCTTTCTTTACATCCTTGATGGCGGCACTAATGGACGACATCGTCGTATTTTCCGCTATCTGCACAAACATTTGAAAAGAATTGTTCCCCCAATTATCCTCAGAATTCTTCACCCATTCCATGGAGGCCACATACTTGTCCCAGGGAACAATATAGCTTAGGTGTTTGAACGAGTTGTTGACAGGAATATCTTCATACACGGCGGTCACGGTCATTGGAGACTCACTATTAACGGTGATGATTTTACCTATAGGGTCCTCATTTCCAAACAAAACATGCGCAGTGGATTCGTTTAGCATGATGGAATTTATATCCCTCAATCCATCCTTTTCACCCTTAAGAATGTTCAGATCCAGCATTTGAGGTGCCTCACTTTGCATAAAATTCCCATCCCTGGAAATACTGGTTTCCATGTATTCCAAATACTGGGAAGTGCTCCAGGAAGACATCACAATATGCTTGAAACTAGCTCCATACTCTTCGCGCAAAGCTTTTTCCAAAGGACGTGGAATGGCTGGTCCCGTACCGATGGTGCCGTTGAAGTTTTCCGATTGGTAGATTTGTGCGATTTCCTCCCTGTTTGAAAAGTAACTGTTGTACGTAAGTTCATCTTCCATCCAAAGGCCGATGATCAGTGTAACTGCCATCCCCAAGGCCAATCCTCCAATATTGATGATGGTATAGGCCTTGTTCTTTAAAAGGTTCCTCCAAGCAATTTTGAGATAATTTTTCAACATGACTGACTGGGTTTTTGATTGATTGATTTATTCGGTTCGTATACTATTAACTGGGTTAGCTGTAGCTGATTTAATCGCCTGAAAACTTATAGTAAGCAATGCTACCAACAAGGTCAGTCCCCCTGCAATGACAAAGGCAAACATTGGAATGTTTATGCTATAGGCAAAACCATTTAACCAGTTGCTCATAAAATAATATGCCAGTGGTGAGGCAATTAGAATGGCGATGGCAATGAGTTTGAAAAAGTCTTTGGACACCAATAAGGTTATATTTTGTACACTGGCCCCAAGAACTTTCCGAATCCCAATTTCCTTGGTACGTTCCTTGGCCGTGAATGCTGCTAGCCCAAATAGCCCCAAACAGGATAAAATGACAGAAATCAAAGCAAAATATCGCGCCAGGGTTCCCGTCAAGATTTCAGCGTTGTAATTGGCAGCATATTCTTCGTCCAGAAAGTCGTAATGCAACGGATTATCGGGGAGTACTTTGTCAAAAACTGCATGCACCGATGCTAAAGCCACCTTGGTTTGGTTTCCATCCAATTTTATCATCATCTCCCCCGCATCATTGGGGTCCAAAAGAAACACGGTAGGCTGAATGGGTTCAAACAGCGAGCGGTTATGAAAATCTTCCACAACTCCAATAATGTGCCTTTTGCTACCCCATAACTGTACTGTTTTTCCAATGGGATTGTCACCCAGATTCATTAGCTCGGCTGCTGTGTGGTTGACAACCAAATTAAGTGTGTCTTGGGTTCCTTCCCGATAATAGGCTCCATGCTTTATTGGAATTTCAAAAGCTTCTGGAAAATTGTGGGCAGTCCATAGTAAAGCGAATTCAATATTTTCCTGTTCCTGGGTTTTCCCTGGCCAGCTTACCCCACTACTAGAGGCTGGAGTTGATAGCGGGGATGGCCCTACCAAGGTTACATCTGCTATGCCATCTGAAGCCATGAGTTCATTTTTTAAAGCTTCATATTTTTGGGTCAGTACCTCATCTTGATGAATGGATATGATATGGTTCTTTGCAATTCCCAAATCCTTCTTATTGACAAAATCCACCTGCTTTTGGATGACAAGTGCCGAAATAATGAGCAACAGAGCCAGGGAGAACTGCAGCACCACCAATCCTTTTCGGAATGAAGTGGTACTCTTCTGTTCTTTTCCCAATCCCTTTAGGGCGGCCACCGGTTTAAAAGAGGAAATAATGAATGAGGGGTACACCGCGGACAAAAATGTGGTCAAGAGAAAAACGCCAAGCAGAGTGAGCCAAAGCTGTGGTTCGGAAATATCAAAGCCAAGATTCTTATTGGTCAGTACATTTACAAAGGGCAACAGCAACAATGTAATCACTATGCCCACCAAAAAAGATGTTGCGGTTATCAATGAGGTTTCCGTAAAAAATTGCCCTATCAGCATGTTCTTTTTGGCACCAATGGCTTTTCTGACTCCTATTTCGCTGGCTCTCTTGGTAGCATAGGCCGTAGAAAGGTTTATAAAATTGATACAGGAAATCACCAAAAGAAAGATAGCCGCCCAAGTGAAGATTCGAACATATTCAATACGCCCTCCGGAGACTTGTGCTCGCTCATCAAATTGGTTGTGTAGGTAGTTGTCTGAAAATTTTTGAAGTACGATCCCTTCCTTAAACTCCCCAGAAATGTTTTCCTTGAACAAGGCCTCCACTTTGGGAACGACCTGCGCAATATCTGAACCTTCACGCAACAAAAATGCACCCTGCATCCCATTGTTGCCCCATTCCAATAACCAATCGTTCTGACTAAGGTGGCGGTTGAATCCGTAGTAGAAATCGTTTTGGATGGAAGATTGACTTGTAAAATCCTCATAAACCATGGCCACAGCATAATCACCATTGTCATAAATATGCACTGGACTTCCTAACGCTTTGGTTGCCCATTCCTCGCCCCAAAACCGTTTGGCTAAACTTTCGGAAATAGCTATGGATTCGGGCTTGTTATCCAAATCATCCACGTTTCCCAAAAGGATTGGAACCGTAAAATGTTTAAAAAATGCAGCATTGGTAAATGCGCCTGGAGCCCTAAAATCGGTATCCCCTATTCTAAGGTTGTCTTCAAAAGTTGCGCCCAAGGTAATATAGTCCTCTATCTCTGGAAACTTTTCTTTGGCTGCGTTTAGCAACGGATAGGAAATACCTGCATACACATCCAAGATGCCATCTTCCAAAGGAATGGTTCGCTTCACGAGATAAAGCTGATCATCCTTTTCGTGATATTTGTTCATGCTGTACTCGTCAAAAACCCAAAGCAGCATGAGCACGGAAACGGCAATGGCGATGGATAATCCCACGGTGTTGATCAAGAAATAAACCTTGTTCTTTAAAAGGTTCCTCCAGGCAGTTTTTAAATAATTCCTAAACATGATTGTCCGTTTTACAAGTTTTTCATTCCGTGTGCAAACTTTTTACTGGGTTGGTATTCGCGGCCACAGTTGTTCTAAAGCTCATTACCAGCAAGGCAATTATGAGAGTCGTTAGACCCCCAAAAGCAAATGTTCCCCAACTTAGTGTAGTCTTGTATGCGAAACCTTCCAACCAATTATTGAGACTATACCAAGCAATGGGTGCGCCTATCACAAATGCTATCACCACTAGAGCCAAAAATTCCTTACAAAGCAGGAGGTTGAGTTGCAGGATGGATGCTCCCAGAACTTTTCGGATACCTAATTCCTTGGTTCTTCTTTCTGTGGAATGTATTACCAATCCCAATAAGCCCAGACAGCTAATTAGAATAGCCAAGGCTGTGGCCCATTTTAATAAATTGGCCGTTTTACGTTCTTGCTCATAAAACTGCCGAATGGCATCATCTACAAAGTTTACCTCAAACTCTTCTTCTGGATAAATGGATTCCCAGACTTGCTGAACCTTTGCAATTGAATTGTCCAGATTGGCCATTCCAGTGCTTTCCAAGGAGAAATGTATCGTGTTAAACTGAGTGTAGCTCTCCCTGTTCGTATCCCCCATCAAAGCCATTGGTCGGATACCGAAATGTAATGAGCGATGATAAAAATCCTCCATAACTCCTACAATGGTCCCTGTTTCGTTTTCCCATAAAGCTATTTGTTGGTCCAGTGCATCCTGAGGATTGTCAAACCCTAGATTTCGGGAATAAGTCTCGTTGATGACAAGCTCTTTTATGGTATCATTCAATCGGTCCCGGCCAGCCAATAATTGAATATCATATAGCTTTAGGTAATTCAAGTCGCCAAAAAGTTGTTGTAACTCCGTGTTTATTTCCTGGCCCTCCTTAAAAAAGGTTGCCATGGTGGAATTGGTGTTTGACGAAGCAGGAGGGTCCTTTGCCAAACTGATGGCGGAAACCTCCGGTATACTTTCAAGGGCTTGGACAAAATTGATGCGTTTACCAAGATCCCCATGCCAAGCTCGAACATAAGCATTGGCTTCAGTTTTAAACCCCATATCCTTGGACATCAAAAAATTCAACTGCTTCCCGACAAAAAGGGTCGCAACAATTAAAACTTGGGCAATGGTAAATTGAAAGACGGTTAGATATCTACGCAAGGATCCGCTTTTCCCAACCTTTAGGTTTTTGCTCTTGAGGGCTTTTACCGGTCTGAATCGGGAAAGAACCATAGCCGGATAAAACCCGGATAACAAAGTTACCACGAGCAATAGAATCACTATAGTAATTACAACGAATGGATTCCAATATAGATGGAGTCCAATATCAAAGGGAATGAAATCCGAAAACGCGCGAAACAAGTAAAATGAAACAAGCAAGGAGAGCACCGTGGCACTTAAGATTAAAATAAAGGTTTCTCCCAAAAATTGACTGACCAATTGCTTCCTTGAACTTCCGAGTGTTTTTCGAATCCCTACTTCCTTTGCTCTTTTGGTTACCTGGGCCGTATTTAGGTTGATAAAATTGGCACAGCCCAGTAAAAGTAGAAATAGGGCTAACATAGCCAGACCCATAAGAACTTCTTTGTTGGCCACACCGCTATTGTTGTCAAACTTACCATAAGCTCCATTGAAATGAATATCTGACAAGGGCTGCAGCTTAAATGCCCTGGTCATGCCTAGAGCAGTAAGACTTTCATCGGCATTGTCTTCCGCAATCTTGTCCAATTGCGTTCTAATATTTCCGATGCTGCTTTGGTTTCCAAGCTTGACGAAAACCTGCGTCGCTGAATTCGTATTGATCCAAGAGTCTGTAAAGATTGAGGTCTTTTGTGGGGAATAGATTGCCGTTTTAAGGGAAAGGAATTCGTTAAAGTTCAAATCACTTCGTTCCTTAAAGTCTTCCACCACCCCAGCAACCTTTACCGTAATGGAATCATTGTAGATCAAGGTATGTCCCAGAATTTGTTGGGCAGTTTCCAACGGAAAGTATTTGGCTGCCCTGGATTTGGTAAGGACTACTTCCATTGGGTTGGACAATACTTCCTTGGGGCTTCCAGAAAGCCATTCGTAACTGAACATTTCAAAATACGAGGCATCTGTATAGATAACATCCCTAATCTCTTTGAAAGCTTTTTCACTCCTGGGATCTTCTACTTTGGATATGTTGGTGTTGAAAAATGTTCCAACGGATTCAATTCCAGGAACATCACTTTTCAGTGTTTGCGCCAAGGGAACTGCCACCCCTCGATTATATAACTCTCCCTCTGGAGTAAACCAATCCGTAGTAACTCTATAAATCTGGGATGCGTCCTTGTGGAATTTGTCAAAAGTAAAGTCATAATATATCAGAATACCTATAACAAAGGATGCGCTCAAACCGATGGAAAGACCAACGATATTGATCAAGGAAAATATTTTGCTTTTCCAAATACTCCTCCAAGCTATTTTGATATTGTTTTTCAACATGGGTTCATTTCATTTTCTATTCCGTACGCAAGCTTTTTACAGGATTTACAATAGCGGCTTTTATACTCTGATAGCTCACCGTGAGAACCGCAGTTCCTACAGCCAGCATGGCGGCAAGCACAAATACCTCCCAACTGATTGAAATTCGATATGAGAAATCTTGCAGCCATTGGTCCATGGAAAACCAACCCACGGGCAACGCAATAAGGATTCCTATTCCAACCAGCCTAAGAAAGTCCACCGTCAATCGGTAGGTAATCTGACTTACCGTAGCACCTAGAACCTTGCGGACTCCGATCTCCTTAGTCCTTTTTTGCGCGTTGAACGCAGCCAAGCCCAATAGTCCAAGACAAGCAATTAAAATGGAAAGAACCGTAAAAATCATAAAAATCCGACCCAGTCTTTGCTCCGCTTGATAGGTGTTGTTAAAAGACTCGTCCATAAAGTAGTAGTCAAAAGGCTGACCTGGGGCCACTTGGTTCCATAGCTGTTCAATACTGGAGATGCTTTGGGATAGGTTTTCCGTATTCAACTTTACAACCAGGGCGTTTGAAAAAGTGCCAATGGTCAAGGCCAGAGCCTCAATGGGTTCTCTTAGCGATTCAAAATGGAAATCCTTTACTACTCCCACGATTGTTGTGAACGATGGGTTCTCTGAACCCAAGTCTGTGGAAATTCTTGTGCCGATGGCCTCATTGGGTGCTATTCCAAGCACCTTTAAAGCGGATTCATTCACAATACTTGCGGAAGAATCCGTTGGAATCCTGACATCAAAATCCCTTCCTGCTATAATTTCAAGATCTAAGGTTGAGACATAATCATGGTCCACTCTCCAATTCTCCATGTTTATGGCATTTTCCTGGTCTCTTGCACCTTCCTTAAAATAGGTACTACTGCTCCGAACGGACGGAGTTGGTAAATAACCACTTAAGGTTGCATTGGTTACCTGTGCAAGTTGGGTAACTTCCTCCTTAAAAGATTGCACCTGATTGCCCGCATTTCGAACATCGTTGATGACCAAAACCTGACTTTTTTCAAACCCTAACTCTTTATTTTGAATGAAGCGCAGTTGTTGGAAAATGGTTAAGGTGCCCACAATTAAGAAGACCGAAATGGCAAATTGAAAAACCACCAACGCATTCCTCACCTTTCCGCCGCCCACACTATTTTGCCCACCAGATTTCAAGACTTTCACAGGAATGAACCTGGACATAAAAAAGGCGGGGTAGGTTCCCGAAAACAACCCTAAAATTATCGCTGCTCCTACCAAAACCAACCAAAAAATTGGGTTGGAAAATGGGATAGCGATGTCTTTCCCTGCCAATTCGTTGAAGTAAGGCATGGCTAGTAACGCAATCCCAATGGCCAGGAGGAGAGATACAAAGGAAACCAGCCCTGATTCAATCAAAAACTGCCTCACCAAATCTGTTTTTTGGGATCCCAATGTCTTTCTTACGCCTACTTCTTTTGCTCTTTTTAAGGAATATGAGGTTGAAAGATTCATAAAATTGACACAGGCCAAAACCATTAGGAACAACGCAATAAATGAAAGAATGTAAATGTTCTGCATGGTGCCATTAGGACTCAGCTCTGACTTCTTGGAGGAGTGTAAATGAATATCCTTTAAAGGCATGGTACTATACCTCAGATAGTTGCCTGATGCGGCAAAGGAATCCTCGGTCATGCCCGGATAATATACCTGAATCCACGGTATTAGATATTTCCCGATAACCGATCCTAAGGGCGCTTCTAAATCCGAGATACGAGCAGACGGAACCAGTTTGATAAAGGTGTAATAATTGTGGCTCCCCCAATGCCCCAATTGTATGTTTGGATAGCCGGACATATTCATGAAGATGGAATGGTCGCGCAGTAAGGAGTTTTTGGGAAAATCCTCAATTACCCCCGTTACTGTATAGGTTAGTGAATTGTTGACGACCATTTTTTGGCCCACGGCATTGTTTATGCCAAAGTGTTTTTCAGCAGCGGTCCTGGTCATTACCAACGTATTGGGATTGCTGAGCGCATTGTTGGGGTTGCCAACCAACATATTTAGGTCAAATAATTTAAAAAGTGTGGAATCTGCATATGCCGTATGCAATTCCTTGATGTTTGTGGTAACATTGCTTTTCCTGAGCAGTAGATTTCCGTTGTTTACGAGTCGGGTAACTTCTTCTATTTGAGGACAATCCCGTTTCAAGGTGGCGGCCATGGGTTCCGAAACCTCTGCCAGTTCTTCCGCCAAACCACCAAATTTAACATCCGCATTTATACGATAGATCCGATCGGCATCGGTAAACATGGTGTCATAGCTCAATTCATCATATATGTACAATGCAATCAGCAAGCTTCCAGCCATCCCAATGGCAAGGCCAAAGGTGTTCAGAAAAGTAAAAAAGGGTTGCTTTTTTAGACTTCTCCAGGCAATTTTGATATGATTTTTAAACATGATTGTCCGTTTTTAGACCCTTTGACTACACTCAGGGTTGATTGATGATAAATTCTTTATTTCATTCGGTGCGTAAACTGTTTACAGGATTAACAATAGCTGCCTTAATACTTTGGTAGCTCACGGTGAGCAGCGATATAACCACTGCCAAGACCGCGGCTAGTACCAAAACCCACCATTTCACTTCTATACGATAGGAAAAATCCGCCAACCATTGGTTCATGGCATACCATCCCACGGGTAACGAAATCACAATGGCTACCGCAACCAATTTCAAGAAATCAGCAGAAAGCTTGTATGTGATTTGACCCACACTGGCACCCAACACTTTACGGACCCCGATCTCCTTGGTGCGTTTTTCTGCATTAAATGCCGCCAAACCAAACAAGCCAAGACAGGCAATTAAGATGGAAAGGGTGGTAAAGATGAAAAAGATTCTGCCCAGGCGTTGCTCAGCCTTATAGGTCTTGTTAAAGGAATCTTCCATAAAGTAGTAATCAAATGGCTGGCCAGGGGCCAATCTCCTCCAGATGTCCTGTACGCTGGTCAAAGCTCCTTGAAAATCTGCGGTTTCCAGCTTAATGGCCATGGATCCTGTATCGTCGCCCAGAAAAAGGCTAAGGGCTTCAATGTCCTCACGGAATGGAGAGAAATGAAAATCCTTTACCACTCCTATTACAGAATAAAACTTGGGATTTTCCAATCCCCAATCGCTAGTAAAACGCTTTCCAAGCACTTCTTCTGGGGAAAGACCCATAGTGGCCAAAGCGGATTCATTGATAATGATGCTGGTGGAATCATTTTTGAACCTTCTGTCAAAGTCCCGCCCGGCAATTAGATCAAATCCCATGGTATTGACATAGTCTTGGTCCACATACCACGTCTGCATACTTACAGCCCGTTCTTGATCGGTTACCCCATCTTCTGGAGCAAAAGTGCTATCGCCCCTAGAGGAAGGGGTAGGGAAAAAGCTTGTCAAGGTCGCATTTTTTACAAATCCCAATTTTTTGACCTCTTCCTTAAAGGACTCCGCCTGATCACCTACGGTATATACATCGTTCACAACGAGTACCTGTTCTTTGGAGAAGCCCAAATCTTTGTTTTGAATGTACTCCAACTGTTGGTAGACCACAAGGGTGCCAATGATCAGGAAGACAGATATGGCAAACTGGAAAATAACCAGTCCGTTGCGCACCTTACTTCCGCCGAGGCTATTGCTGTTGGAGCCTTTCAATACTTTTACAGGAATAAACTTTGACATAAAGAATGCTGGATAACTTCCTGAGAAAACACCTAGGAGGACCCCAGCGGCCACAAGACTAAACCAAAAAGCAGGACTCGCGTACGGGAATACAATTGCCTTGTCCGCCAAATCATTGAAAAATGGCAAAGCAATAACGGCCACTAAAATGGCCAAGAGCAAGGCTCCAAAAGATACCAGTCCCGACTCGACCAAGAATTGACGGATCAGATCAACTTTGTTGGATCCCAATGTTTTTCGTACTCCAACCTCCTTGGCTCTTTTCAACGATTGGGCCGTCGAAAGATTCATGAAATTTACACAGGCCAACACCAAGAGGAAAATGGCAATAAAGGACAGGATATAAATACTCTGGATATTGTTGTTTGGACTTATTTCCGCAACCCGATCCGAATTCAAGTGAATATCCGTAAGTGGAATGGAATGATAGAACAAATGATTTCCAGCGGCCAAGAATTGTTCTTCAGTAATTCCAGGCATAAATTGTTGAACTCCTGGAATAACATATTTCCCTAAAAATGCGCGGAGCGGATCCTCCAAATCCGCAGCTTTGGCGGAAGGAATCAGCTTAAAAAATGTTTGGTAATTATTGCTGCCCCAATTTACCACTCGGGAATCCTCATACCCAGACATTGCCATAAAAACAGAGTGATCTCTTAAAAACGAGTTTTTTGGCATATCCTCAACTACCCCGGCCACGGTAAAAGTCTGGGTGTTGTTCAGTTCCAAGGTCTGGCCCACAGCTTCGTTAACATTAAAGTGCTTTTCTGCTGCAGTTTTGGTGAGCAATAGTGTGTTCGGCAATTTTAGAGCTGTGTTGGGGTCTCCTGCCAGTAGTTTTAGCCCAAACATTTTTAGAAAGGTGGAATCCACAAAAGTAGATTGCTGCTCTTTTACGTTCACTTCGGTCCCTGTGCGTTTGATCAGGACACTTCCCCTGGTGCGAAATCTTGTGGTGAGTTCCACCTCAGCAAAATCGTTGTCCAAAGCCTCCGCCAAGGGTGCCGGGGCTACAGCAAACTTGCGGTCCTCACCTCCAAATTTGATATCGGCATTTATCCTATGAATGCGATCAGCATCGGCAAACATGGTATCATAACTCAGTTCATCTTGAATGTAAAGGGCAATCAGGAGCGCACCTGCAATCCCAATGGCCAATCCAAATAAATTCAGAAAAGTAAAAAAGGGCTGCTTTTTTAAACTTCTCCATGCGATTTTTATATGATTTTTAAACATGACTGTTCGTTTTTCTATTTGGCCCTTCGACTTTACTCAGGGCAAGTTGTTTATTCTGTTCTTAAACTTTTAATCGGGTTGGCTATGGCCGCCTTCAACGTTTGGTAACTTATTGTAAGCAGGGTAATCACCATTATGGAGAAAATGGCCAAGGCAAAAACCCACCAATGAATCTCTGTTCTATACGTGTACCCTTGTAGCCACTGTTCCATTAAATACCAGGCTATTGGGGTTGCAAACAAGCCCGCAATGAGGATAAGCTTAAAGAAGTCCATGGAAAAAAGCGCCAATATGTTGGCTACATTGCTTCCCAAAACTTTTCGAATCCCAATTTCCTTGGTACGTTGCCCCACATAGAATAGGATGAGACCATATAGGCCCAAACAACCTATTAAAATGGCCAATGCCGAAAAGACTTTGGACAATGATAGGTAACGTTGTTCCGTTTCGTATTGTTCTGCCACTCTCTCATCCAAAAAGCGATACTCGTAGATATATCCCGAAAAAGCGTTGGACCATTCTTCTCCTATTTGCTCCAAGGTAAGCGCGGTATTGGTGTTGTTTATCTTGATGGCCAATTCCGAAAACCAGGAGTTTTTGGCACCAATAAAAACTGGATTGATCGCATGGGTAAAATCGGTGTCATGAAAATCTTTGACCACACCAACAATGGTAGCTTTTACACTTCCTCCACTGGCTTCAAATTTTTTGCCCAACATCTCCTCGGGCGAATTCAAGCCCAGTTTCTCTCCCAATCTCTCATTGACCAATACTTCTGCAAGGGAATCGTTTTCAAAGAAGTTGCGACCTGCAACCAAAGGAATATCAAATGTGTTCAGGTAATTGGTGTCGCCCGCCTTAATCTCAATACTGAATTCCTCCGACTCTGCTTTGTTGTGATATTTTATACTTGTTCCCCAATTGCTGTTGGAGCCCCCTGGGCTGCTTAAACAAGCCGAAACATTTTCAACTCCAGCAATTTGACCTAGTCGTTCCTTTAGCCCATTCAGCTGAACCGGATCCAACTCGCTAGGAATGTCCACCATGACAACAAAATCTTTGTCAAACCCTAAATCGGTATTTACGGCATAGTCAATTTGTCTGGAGATGATCAAAGTGGCCGCAATCAAGGTGATGGAAATGGCAAACTGGGCAACTACCAATATTTTTCGGGTAGTTGCTCCTCCAGTATCATTGTGGTCCAGTTTTCCTTTTAGGGCAAGGACGGGAACAATACGCGACATGAGAATGCCAGGATAACTTCCCGAAAGGAAGGAAACAATCAATAATACCAGGGTCAAAAAGACAATAAATTGTGTGTTCAAAAGATTATACGCCGATAACTCAATCTGAAATAATGCATTAAACGACGGTAGAAACAAAATGGCCAATCCTATACCGATAAGGAGTGCAAACAACCCAATTACAAAAGTCTCCGAAAGAAACTGCCAAAACAGATGTTGTTTAAAGCTTCCCAAGACCTTACGCACACCAATTTCCTTTGATCGGTAGAAAGCTTGTGCCGTTGATATGTTGATGAAATTGATGGAAGCAATGATGATCAAGAAAAGTCCGATAATCCCAAACACCCAAAGAAGGGTTGGATCCAAACCTCCATAGGCTGGATCCAAATGAGCTTCCGCTAAAGGTTGCAACTTATAAATATGTTTGTTTTTACTTTTTGCCCTATGCTTTTTTGGGAGTTCCAAAAGCGCTGTTTCAATAGTACTTATATCCTGATTTGGCCTAAGCAGGGAGTAGCACTGAAGATTGGTTGTGATCCCACCCCAGCTTTCCGAGCCTGCAAACTCAAAGAAATCCTTGACATTGTCGAAGGAAACAAACAGCTCACTTTTAAGGAAGGTTGTTTTTGGAAGATCTTTTAAAACCCCTGTGATTTGGATTGTTCTGTCATTTTCAAGCACAAAAGTTTCGCCAACAATATCGGTTTCCCCAAAAAGTCTGTTTGCAGCAGTTTCCGTTAACACCGCACTATTGGGCGCTGCAAGGGAGATATTATTGCTTCCGTCTACAAGAGGATAATTAAAGATTTTGAAGAAATCTTCCTCGGCAAAAACAATGTCTTCCTTAAACTTGCTTTCCACACCATTGATTTCTGTATCGACCACCAGCCCATCATAGTTGACAATTTTTGCCACCTTTTCTGCATAATCATATTCATTCAAAAAAGTCTTGGCAAAAGCGGGGGGAACACTGGGGTCATATTCAATATCATCCCTGTGTTCCTCGGTGACCATCCTGTAGATCCGATCCGAATTTGCATGAAAATTGTCAAATGAAAGATGATAGTTTAAGAACAGGTAGATCAGGATGCTACTACCAAATCCTACCGCAAGTCCAAGGATGTTGATTGCGGTAAATACCTTTCTCTTGATTAAATTTCTCCAGGCAATTCGGAAATGGTTCTTAAACATGGTTCTCGTTTTTTGATTGTGCCTGTGGTTTAACACAGGCTGATTTTTGATACTGAATCAAGTTCAGCATAGATTGATGAATAAACTCGGGAGCACTTTTAAACCATAGCTCCCATTGGTTTGTTTTGACTTTGGGTTACAATTTGCCCATCGAAGAGGTTGATGACCCTGTGCGCATAATGCGAATCTCGATCGGAGTGCGTCACCATAACGATGGTGGTCCCTTCTTGATTCAATTCAGTCAACAGGTTCATGACCTCTATCCCATTTTTGGAGTCCAAATTACCCGTGGGCTCATCCGCCAAGATCAACTTTGGATTGGTCACAACGGCACGGGCAATAGCGACTCTTTGTTGTTGTCCACCAGAAAGCTGCTGTGGAAAATGTTTTTCGCGGTGCGCAATTTTCATTCGCTCCAGAACCTTTTTCACCTTCTCCCTGCGTTCGCTTTTGTTCATCTTTAAATAGATGAGTGGCAATTCCACATTTTCATAGACGGTAAGCTCGTCAATCAGGTTAAAGCTTTGAAAAACAAAACCTAAGTTCCCCTTCCGCAATTGGGTGCGTTGACTTTCCTTAAGCCCACCCACCTGATGACCAGCAAATTCATAACTGCCTTCCGTGGGATTGTCCAACATACCAATGATGTTGAGCAAAGTTGATTTTCCACATCCGGAAGGACCCATAATGGCAACGAATTCCCCTTCGGCAACGTTGAGGTCTACCCCGTTAAGGGCCAGGGTCTCCACTTCTTCGGTTCTAAAGCTTTTTTTTAGTTTCTGTATTTGTATCATTTTTTGATTGTTATCTAATTTGACTTCTGTATGTAAAGACATCTCGACTGCGCTAGATGTGACACTTCAATTTTATTTTAATACAATTCTTTCCGCGGTCCCAAAACTGTCGTAATTGGAGGTGATGACCCGTTCCCCGGGCTGCAGTCCTTCCAGCACTTCAAAATATCTCGAGTTCTGTTTTCCTATTCTGATATTACGCTTTAAAGCTTCGTTTTCATTTTCATTGACCACAAAGACCCACTGTCCTCCAGTGCTCTGGAAAAATCCTCCTTTGGGCAAAAGCAAGGCCTCATTGGATGCTCCCAACTGCAATCGGATATTGTAGCTTTGTCCGGTTCTTATGGTTTCTGGCTTTTCTCCAGTGAAGACCAAGTCCACTTGGAACCTTCCATTTCTCACCTCTGGATAAACTTTGCGGACTCTAAGTCCATATTCGTTTCCGTTGCGCTCCAAGGTGGCGGACAATTCCCGCTTTACCCTATCAATATAATGTTCGTCAATTTCAGCTTCAATCTTGAAATCTGTCAAGACATTTACTTGTCCTATACGTTGTCCTTGAGAGATGTTCTGTCCTATTTCAGCATCCAAAAACCCCAACTGTCCATCCGCGGGAGCGCGTACGTTTAGGTGATCTAAACGTTCATAGACCATGGACAAGGTTTGCCGCATACGCTGTAGGTCCACATCCAAACTGGTCAAGGAGGTTTTGCGCAACTCATCATCTTGCTCGGTTTGCAGTTTTACAATATCAAATTGTCTTTTGGAAAGCTCATAATTTTCTTTGGACAACAAATAGGCTTCTTTCGAAATCAATTCATCTTGATAGAGCGCTTCATTCTGCTCATAATTTCGTTTCAACCGCTGAAGGTCGTATTCCGCCGTGGCCAAATTTCGACGTCCCTCCACCTGTCTTGAATCAAAGGTCAGTTTGGTGGAACGAAGGTCGTTCTGTTTCAAGGCCAAGTTGCTTTCGCTGGCAAGAATCTGCTCATAAAGTCCAATATTCTCCAGCTTCAGGATGATATCCCCTTTCTTTACCATGGTGCCCTCCTCAATCAGTTTTTCAGCAACGCGCCCTCCTTCGTAGGCATCCATATATATGGTGGCTATGGGTGCCACGTTGCCATTGATGGTAATGAAGTCGTCAAACTTACCTTCACTCACCTGCGCAATGGAAAGTCGTTCCTTTTGGGTTCTATAAGTTGATACCGAAGTGGAGAAAAGCAACTTCCATCCCACAAACAATAGCAATAGCCCTAGGGCAATGTAGCCATAGTGTTTTGGACGCAGTCCTTTCTTTTTTTCGAGTTGTATATCCATTTTACTTTTTAGTTGATATTAAAAATTGGTAGTCCATTGTAGAAATCTATCGTGCTCTTGTTTATTTTCAACCGCAGTCCTACCTGTAAATTTTCATTTTGGGCAACCCCATACAAATTCTTGGCTTGGAAAAGATCCAGTGCATTGATCAGCCCTTTCTCATATCTTTTTTGGGCAATGGTAAAGGCAAGTTCCTGCGCCTGCACTCTTTTATTGCTCTGCTCATATTCTGCCACCAACGCTCTTTGCGTCTGAACCAATTGCTGTAGCAATTGAAACAGTTCTTGTTCCTGAATTTCCAAATTGTTCTTGGCTTGTAAATAAGCGATCTTCTGTTGCTTTACCTGTGAACGATTGGACCAACCCAAGCTTATGGGTATGTTGAGCTCCGCTCCTATAAACTTGGAGGTGTTGTCCTTGATCTGTGTTCTAAAGGGAATGAGGTTGCCATCGGCGTCCACGTTGGTCTCAAAGTAACTGGTCCCAATTCCTGCAATTAATGCCAATGATGGGAACAAATTTCCACGCGTTGATTGTAATTGCTTTTTGGCTGCTTTTAGGCGATATTCTTGGGATTTTACCAAGGGAACAAATCCCCTCGCTGTTTGGTAAAGCGAATCCAAAGACACGTCTTCGGTGTTGGCATCTCCAACCGATTCAATGGCGGTTTGCAATGTGATTTCCTCATTTTCCGTATAGTTCATTTCCTGAAAAAGCACCAGTTTGGCATTGGCCAACAAGTTTTGATTTTGGGTCACCAGTAATTTATCCCCCAGCAAATTGGATTCCGCTTCGTAGAGATCGGCTCCGGCCATCATGCCCAACTCCACTTGTTTTTGAACCAAATCGTAGTTGGATTGGGAAATTTCTTGTTGCTCCAAAGAATTGGCCACCACACCTTCAAAAAATTTGATGTCATAAAAAGCACTCATTACCCTAAAGGCCAGCAGAAACTTTTGCTGGGTCACATCTTCCTGGGCCGCCTTATAGATAAACTTGGAAGCTTTAATTGCATTGATTTTTTGAAACCCTCGGAATACATCCAAATTGGCTCCAAGTGAATAGTTGTTTCTAAAAAATTCGGTGTTGACAAAATCGTTGGTGTTTGGATCTTCAGATCTACCAAACTGTATTCTATAATCTGAGTAACCTGTAACACTGGGCAAAAGATTCCGTACCGATTGCCTGTAACTTTCCTGATTGGAGTCCTCCGTATAGGAAGTGTTCTTCACTTGAAGGTTATGGGCAATGGCATATGCCACGCAATCATCCAACGACCACGTTTTTTGACTCAGGGCGGCTGTTGAAATCAGCAAGGCAAAGAAGAAAATATGATGTTTTAAAGTCATTTTTTATTTACTGTGCCAAACTTATTACTATTCCTGTGCCAAATACTCAACATGTTGAATTTCAGCAATTAACATGATTGCCATAATTTAGACTGCTGCCCAAGTGTAAAATATTTATACAAAAAATGTCAAATTATTTTACACTTTTCCAAAACTATGTGGGTCAATTTGTAGTTTTAAATCCAAAGTCGAAATAGATATTCCATGACGGACGCCAAAATCTTAGTGATAGACGATAACAAGAGCGTGTTGAGTGCTCTGGAAATTCTATTGCAATTTGAGTATAAAAGTGTGGAAACGCTTTTCAACCCCAACCAAATTTCCTCTTTTGCCCATATGGATCAAATAGACATTGTGCTTTTGGACATGAATTTTTCTGCCGGGGTGAACACGGGCAATGAAGGATTGTACTGGTTGAATGAAATCAAGAAAAAATCCCCCCATACCTCTGTAATTATGATGACTGCCTACGGAGCGGTTGACCTGGCCGTTAAGGCTTTGAAGCAGGGCGCGTCAGACTTTGTACTAAAACCTTGGAACAACGAGCGTTTGTTGACCACGGTTAAATCCGCATTTGAGCTCAGGAAATCCAAACAAGAAATTCATCAACTCAAGAAAAAGGAAAATGAACTCAAGCAGGTCATTAATGAGGACAAGAATTTCATAATAGGAAATTCCCAAGCGTTGACTTCCGTGTTAAACTTGGTTCGGAAAGTGGCCAAGACCGATGTCAATGTTTTGATAACCGGTGAAAATGGCACGGGAAAAGAACTTATTGCCAGGGAATTGCATCGTCTATCCATAAGAAAAGACGAGCTTTTCATTGGAGTAGACATGGGGTCTATTGCAGAAAATCTGTTTGAAAGCGAGCTGTTTGGGCATATGAAGGGAGCATTTACCGATGCCAAGGATGACCGCGCCGGTAAATTTGAAGCCGCCCATAAAGGTACCCTGTTCATGGATGAAATGGGAAACCTTTCCCTACAAATGCAGGCCAAATTATTGTCAGCCATACAAAACAAAACTGTGGTTAGGGTTGGCTCCAACAAACCCATTGATGTTGATATACGCCTCATTTGTGCTACCAATTGCAATTTGCCACAGATGGTTGCCGACGGATTGTTCAGGGAAGATCTACTTTATAGGATCAACACCATCAATATAGAAGTTCCTCCCTTAAGGGAGCGGGAAGGGGATATTTTGATTTTAGCCGATTTTTTTCTGAAGAAATTCGCCAGCAAATACGATAAACCGGGATTGCGAATCAACAATTTGGCCCAGGAAAAGCTAATGGAATATCCATGGCCGGGCAATGTAAGAGAACTCCAGCACACCATGGAACGTGCGGTAATTCTTTCCGAAGGAAATGTTTTAAAACCCACGGATTTTTTACTACACTCCAAACCCTCACAATCTTTTGATGCCGGACCTGCAACTTTGGATGAAATGGAACAACAAATGATTTCCAAAGCCTTGGAACAGCATGACGGAAATTATAGTGCTGCGGCCGATCAGCTGGGAATTTCCAGACAGACCCTGTACAACAAAATGAAAAAAAAGAATAGGTAATGGCCAGTCGGAATTTTTATTTGCAGCTTGTTTTTAGTGTTATCTTGATTACGCTTACGGCTTTGCTTCTAGCTTGGTCTGTTGTTGAGGGCTGGTATTTTACTTTGGGACTAGCCATTATTTTGATGGTAGCCCAAGTGCATGCCTTGATCCGATTCATCAATAGAACCAACCGTAAAATCGCCTATTTTTTTGATGCTATCCGAAATGAGGACTTCACGCTCCGATTCCCTGAAAGAGTCACGATAAAATCATTCAAGGAACTTAACCAAAGCCTTAATCGGGTCAACGGGCTGATCCAAGAAGTGCATTTGCAGTTGCAAATTCGGGAACAGTATTACCAGGAGATTCTAAAACAAGCAAGTATTGGAATCATGACCTTTAATGAAAAGGGGCATATCCTGTTCTCCAATCCCACCTTGGAAAAACTACTGAATTATTCCCCTTTGAACCATATCAAACAATTGGCCCAAGTTGATGAGGGGTTGTATGAAGTTTTTAAATCGTTCAAGCCTTTTGAGAGACGTTTGTTTCAGTTGACCAATGAACGGGAACAAAATCAACTAGCGCTAAAGTCGACTCCTTTGGAACTGGATGGTCAATCCCTGTTGTTGGTTGTGGTACAGGATATTCATGAAGAGTTGGATGAAAAGGAAACAGAATCCTGGGTGCGGTTGATCAGGGTGCTTACCCATGAGATCATGAATACCATAACCCCTATTGCCTCTATTTCAGATTCCATCATTAAATATTATAGCAAACAGGGTAAGCAAGTTGCATTGGAAGATTTGGACCAAACCCAGATCAAGAATACATTAAAAGGATTGGAGGTCATAAAGGAACAAGGAAGCAATCTTATGGATTTTGTGCAATCCTATAGAAGTATGCTCAATGTACCCGAACCCAATAAAGCCATCGTTAAAGGAAGTAAGCTTTTGGAGAAAATCCAGGTGCTCATGTCCCCTAAACTGGAACAAGAAACCGACTTTCAGGTTAGCTGTGATCCAGATAAATTGGAATTCTTTATTGATGAAAAGCAAATCTCACAGGTACTCATCAATTTGAGCAAAAATGCGCTTCAGTCTGTAAAGGAAACAGAAAATGGAAAGGTGCGATTGCTAGCTGGGGAAGATGGCGATGGCAACAAATATATTCAAGTGGTGGACAATGGTCCTGGGATTCCCGCTGATCTTATTGATGAGATTTTTGTGCCCTTTTTTACCACCAAGACGGAAGGTACGGGTATTGGCCTAAGCCTTTCCAGAAGGGTAGTGCAGTTGCACGGTGGAACTTTGAAAGTGCATTCCATTCCCCATCAAGAGACAGTGTTCAAATTAACTTTTGCTTAAAAGCCATCATGGAAATCAAGGAAGCCTTATTGCATTTCTGCCAAGACTATGTGCGTCAAAAAAAGGAAGTGCTCAAAAAAAGAGGCGCTACTCTGCAGGAGTCCTTGAATTTGGAAACCAAGAGCAGTGCCGGAGACAAGCATGAAACAGGGCGGGCCATGGTGCAACTGGAACAGGAAAAGTTGGGACAGCAGCTACAGGAAATTGAAAAAATGGCCCAAGTCTTAAAATTGGTAAACATAGGTGCACCAACCCAAAAAGTAGGATTGGGCAATCTGGTGCGAACCTCAACTGCCCATTACTTCATTTCGATTTCCGTAGGCGCTTTTAAAGAAGAAAACGGAAACCCCATCTTTTGTATTTCACCAAGCACCCCTATTGCAAAATTATTGCTGGGCAAAGAAGTTGGCGACACCTTTGTATTTAATGGAAAGAACCACAAAATCTTGGAACTGATTTGAGTTAGAAGAGTTGTCCTAATCCAATTCCGGTGGTTTCCGATTGACTTTTTTGTTCGCGGTATTTTTTTTGGATTTCAGTCTTTTTTCCACTGAGGACTTTGTAGGTCTTGTGGCTTTCCTTTTTTTTGCTTCCTTAAGCGCAGTTTGCAATAAGCCGTAAAAGCGTTTAATGACCAGATTCTTGTTTTGGTGTTGGCTTCGGGCTTCATCACATTGCAATCTCAAGATCCCTTCCTTGGTCAATTTGGAATCCAATTTTAATAATAGTCTTTCCTTTTCCCGATCTGAAAGACCCAAGGTTTGGTGAATGTCAAAACTAAGTTCAACTTTGGAAGAGACCTTGTTCACATGCTGCCCTCCGGCACCACTGCTTCGCACGGCCTTAAATTGAAGTTCTTTCTGAATCTGTTCCTTGTTCAACTTGGAGTCGGCTATTGATGGTTTCCAAAGATACGTTAAGGAAAACTGCTTCGCCTGGTTTTATTTTCTTTGGAGAATTGAAATATAAAACAATGCCTTCCCCTTCTTCACACTCGTTAAGGTAATGGCTTCCCTTAAAAAAGGAATGGGTCACAACCACTTTTAGTCCTGAGGTTTCGGATACCTGGAATTCATGGGGGTAAATCAAAACGGATTTATCGATGGCCGCATAGGATTTTAGCATCCTGATAGGAACTTCATTGACCTCGCCAAACAATGAGGCCGTGTAATAGTTTGGAGGGTTTTGGTATAGCTTTTTCGTTTTTTGGTCAGCAATAATTTTGCCATTTTCCAACACTATCGTTCGGTCTGCATAGGGCAACACATCATTGGGATCGTGACTGGCGGTAAGTACGGTGATTCCCTTTTCCTTTAAATAGGCAAACAGATTTCTTCGGAGCGAATTTCGTTTAAAATTGTCTATATGTCCAAAGGGTTCATCCAGCAACAAAAGCTCCGGTTCTTGGGCCAAAACCCTTGCCAGTGCCACCCTTTGTTGTTGTCCGCCGCTAAGGTTTTTTACCTTGGTCTTGGCAAAATCCTCAAGTTCAATGAGCAGTAAAAGTTCTTGAATGCGTGCCTCATGGTTTTCCCGATCAAAAACCGATAGATGTTGGCCAATGTTCTCAGCAACGGTAGTGAATGGCATCAAATCAAAATCCTGCGCCAAATATTTCATATAGGACTCCCCTGGCACAAGATTAAAATTGGGGCCCAAAGCCTGTTTATCGCCCCAAAGCACATGGCCATTCTCTATATGCAAAAGCCCATAGATGATTTTGAGGAGGGTACTTTTCCCTGAACCGCTTTCTCCCATTAAGGCCATATGCTCCCCTTTGTCCACTTGAAAGGAAATATCCTTTAATGTGGCTTCATTTTGATAGGAAAAAGCATCAATCTGAACGTTGAGCATAGGGTTGAAAATAAAAATCCGTCTCTAATGAAACGGATTTTAAAGAGGTTACTGTATGGTTAATCCTTAAATTCTTTCAATACTGCCTGATTGGGAAGCTTGTCAAAACCCATATTGAACAGGGTAAACCCAAAAATATCTGCGTATTGTTCAATGATCTTGCTTACGGGAGTACCCGCGCCGTGTCCAGCATTGGTTTCAATCCTAATCAAGGTAGGGCTATCCCCATTTTGATGCTCTTGAAGCACTGCGGCAAACTTAAAACTATGGGCTGGTACCACTCGATCATCGTGATCCCCCGTGGTGACCAAGGTGGCAGGGTAAGCCGTTCCTTCCTTAACATTGTGTACAGGGGAATAGTTTTTCAAATACTGGAACATCTCCTCGCTTTCTTCAGAAGTGCCATAATCATAGGCCCATCCCGCACCTGCCGTGAACGTATGATAGCGCAGCATATCCAAAACCCCTACCGCTGGCAAGGCCACTTGCATCAAATCTGGGCGTTGGGTCATGGTTGCTCCCACCAGAAGTCCCCCATTGGAACCGCCCCTAATGGCCAAATACTCTTTGGACGTATATTGATGGTCAATCAGGTATTCGGCTGCGGCAATAAAGTCATCAAAAACATTCTGTTTTTGCTGTTTGGTTCCTGCAATATGCCATTTTTTACCATATTCTCCCCCACCCCTTAAATTGGGAACGGCATAAATTCCACCTTGTTCCATCCATATGGCATTGGTAATGCTGAAGGAAGGTGTAAGGCTAATATTAAATCCACCATAACCATATAGGATGGTGGGATTTTTACCGTTGAGCTCCAATCCTTTTTTATGGGTAATGATCATGGGTACTTTGGTGCCATCCTTTGAGTTGTAAAACACCTGTGTGGATTCATAATCTTCTGGATTAAAATCTATATCGGGATTCCAATACTGCTCGTACGCTCCCGTTTCAACATTGTATTTATAGGATGAGCTAGGAGTGTTGTAGTTGGTAAATGAGAAGTAGAACTCCTCATCCTCTTTTTTACCTCCAAAACCATTGGCACTACCAACTCCTGGAAGCTTTACCTCGCGAACCAAGTTTCCCTCATAATCGTATTGCATTACTTTGGATATAGCATCTACCATATACTCCGCAAAGAAGTAGCCTCCCCCGGTACCTGAGGTTAATACATGCTCCGTTTCTGCTATTATATCTTGCCAGTGTTCCGGTGTTGGATTGGACGCATCTGCAACAACAATCTTCTTGTTTGGGGCGTTTCGGTTGGTCACCATATAGAGTTTGGAACCATCTGTATCAATAACATAAGTATCGGATTCGGTGTCGTCCAAAATAGTGACCAACGGATTCTCCAATGAGGAAAGGTCTTTCATGAACAGCTTGTTCCCCGAAGTTGATGTAGCCGCAGAAATAAAAAGATATTTCCCGTCTTCGGATACATTTCCTCCCACATAGCGATGTTTTTCTTCAGAAGTGCCGCCAAAAATAACAGGATCCTCGGATTGGGGGGTGCCCAGTATATGATAGTAGAGTTTATGCTGGTCGGTTTTGGCAGATAATTCACTTCCGTCAGGTTTGTCATAACTGGAATAGAAAAATCCTTCGTTCCCCTTCCAGGAAATCCCACTGAATTTGATATCCACCAAGGTGTCTTCCACAATTTCTCGACTCTCAGTGTCAATCACAATCCCTTTTCGCCAATCACTTCCTCCTTCGGATATCAAATAAGCGGCTTTGGAACCATCTTTGGTAAAATTCAGCGACATTAAAGAGGTGGTTCCATCCTCCGAAAATTTATTGGGATCCAAAAAGACCTCTTCTTCCCCTCCCTCTTTTTTACGGTAAACCACATACTGGTTTTGCAGACCGTTGTTTTTGTAGAAATAAGTATAGTCCCCCTCTTTAAACGGGGAGCCCACTTTTTCATAGTTCCACAATTTTTCCAAACGATTCTTTAGATCCTCCCGAAAAGGGATCTGATCCAAATAACCAAAAGTTGCGGCATTTTGTTCCTTTACCCAAGCCTCGGTTTCCGAACTTCGATCATCTTCAAGCCAACGATAAGGGTCTTTGACCTCGGTTCCAAAATAGGTGTCAACAGTGTCCACTTTCTTAGTGTTAGGATACGTCACGACTATGGGTTCTCTCTGGGGTGTGTTTTGACAGGCCGTCATTGCGATTACAGCAGTTAATAGACTGAATTTTTTCATTTTTATCTGATTGATGCCGATAAAAATACGCAAATATGCATTTCCCTTAACGGGAAATCTAAACGCTTGGAATTTAGGACACAGCTTCAGAAGTATTGGCCACCAAATTGTTTGCCACCAAATATTCGGCAATCTGCACGGCATTGGTAGCGGCACCTTTTCTTAGGTTATCGGCCACAATCCACATGTTCAGGGTATTGCGCTGGGTCTCATCCCTACGGATTCTCCCCACAAATACCTCGTCCTTGCCATGTGCATAAATCGGCATGGGGTAGGTGTTGGTTTCTGGATTGTCCTGTACGATAATCCCTGGAGTTTCGCTGAGCAGTTGTCTCACCTCATTGAGGTCAAAATCCTTGTGGAATTCCACATTCACCGATTCAGAATGACCTCCTGCTGTTGGAATTCGCACTGCGGTTGCGGATACTGAAAAGGTACGGTCGTCAAGAATTTTTTGTGGCTCCCGGGCCAGTTTCATTTCTTCCTTAGTGTAACCATTTTCCAAGAACACATCGCAGTGGGGTAATGCATTTTTGCCAATGGGATACGGATAAGCCATTTCACCTTCCACCCCGGCGATTTCATTTTCCAATTGCTGAACCGCTTTTACCCCGGTTCCTGAAACAGATTGATAGGTAGAAACCACCACCCTCTTCATTTGATATTTTTTGTGCAAGGGATCCAAAGCCAAGACCATCTGAATGGTGGAGCAATTTGGATTTGCTATAATCTTATCCTCTGGAGTCAATTGGTCTGCGTTGATTTCAGGAACCACCAATTTTTTATCTGGATCCATTCGCCATGCGGATGAATTGTCAATAACGGTGGTGCCCACTTCAGCAAACTTTGGAGCCCATTCCAAGGAAGTTCCCCCGCCTGCTGAGAAAATAGCAATCTCTGGCTGCGCGGCTACCGCATCTGAAAGTCCTATTACCGTATGCTCTTCGCCTTTATATAGCAATTTCTTCCCAACTGAACGTTCAGAGGCCACCAACAACAATTCTGTTATAGGGAAATTACGCTCCGCCAATACATTCAACATTACTTCGCCTACCATTCCAGTGGCTCCAACAACCGCTACTTTCATTTTATCTTATTTAGAGGGAACAAATTTAGAACAGAATAGGTTCTAAACAAGCATTTAAGCAAGTATTAAGCAATAAATAACAAAATGTTATAAATAAAACAACCGCCAGGCTGTTAGCGAAACAACTTGACGGTTTTAAGATTACAATTGTGGTGTAGCGGCTTCCCTATTGGGAAATCGTTTCGTCTATTTCTTCAGTGCATCCCGAATCTCAACCAGCAATTCTTCAGTGGTTGGTCCTTTTGGAGCTTCAGGAGCAGGCTCTTCTTTCTTCTTCATCTTGTTGACACCCTTTACAATCATAAACATGACAAAGGCAACAATGATAAAGTCGATTACGTTGGTAACGAATTCTCCCCAAAGAACTGCCACTTCTCCTACCTTTTCTCCTGCGTCGTTCATGGTTCCTTCTTTTATAATGTATTTTACATCCTTAAAGTCCGCATTGAACAGCAAGCCGATCAATGGTGATACAATTCCGCCCGTAAAAGAGGCCACTACCTTGTTAAATGCGGCACCCATAACGAAACCTACGGCGATGTCCACCAGGTTTCCTTTCATTGCGAAATCCTTGAATTCTTTCAACATAATTTTATAGTTTAAGAGGTTAATTGAGCTACAATGTAACCAAAAAAGAGGGTTTCTGCCAAATTAGTGCGTCAAGATTCAGGAGTTGATAATCACCCGTTTAACCCTTGGGGAAATGGCCGTCAATATTTCATAAGAAATGGTTTGGGCAGAGAAAGCAAATGCTTCTGCAGAACGGTTTGGACCAAAAACCAACACCTCATCTCCCTCTTCGCAATCAATCCCCGAAATGTCTACCATAATCATGTCCATACACACATTACCAATGATCGGTGCTTTTTTGCCCTTGATCATGACATGGGCCTTGCCATTTCCGTAGTGCCTGCCAATCCCATCGGCATGGCCCAAAGGCAAGGTAGCTGTTGTTCTAAATCCTTCGGATGTAAATGCCCGATTGTACCCTACACTTTCGTTGGGTTCGATTCGATGTATTTGGGAAATTACGGTCTTTAAACTAGCAACAGGCTTTAGCTTTTTATCCACTTTTTCCTCATTGCCATATCCGTACAAGCCAATACCACTTCTGACCATCTCAAACTGGGCTTCGGGATAGTTAATGATTCCCGAAGTGTTGAGCATATGTCTAAAAGGAGTATAGCCCAGTTTACCATTAAGGTGCTCGCAAATTTTTTGGAACGATTGGATTTGCCTTTGGCTAAATTCCTTTTCATTGGGATCCTCCGAGGCGGCCAAATGCGAAAACACAGAGACTACTTTTATTTCGTTTCGATCTTTAAGGTGCTCTACTATGAAGTCCACATCGTTTTCCCAGAACCCCAACCGATTTAGTCCTGTATTAAATTTTATGTGTATCGGATATGCCGACTGCTGCCCTTCAATAAATTGCAGAAAAGACTTTAAAAGCTTTGGGGAATAAATGCTTGGTTCCAGATGATATTGAATGAGCTCTTCAAAGTTGGCTGGTTGCGGATGCAGTACCAAAATGGGACATTTGATTCCTCCTTCCCGCAGTAAAACTCCCTCCTTGGTATAAGCTACAGCCAAATAATCGACCCCCAATTTTTCCATTTTTTGGGCAATGGTCAGCATGTCGCTGCCGTATGCAAATGCCTTCACAACGGCCAGAAACTTGGTTTCTTTGTCAATCTTTGACTTTAAATACTTGAAATTGTGTTCCAGCGCAGCTAGATCTATTTCCAGGGTGGTCTCACCAATCTTACCCATTGGCCGTTTTCTTTTTGGCATCCACTTCTTCGGCCTCAACCTCCATTTGGCTTACTTTTTCCTTCAGCATGGCCTTATAAAAAGCAGCCCTACTTAGAGGTTCGTACTCTCCCGTCTCTCCGAGCAACACCAAATTTTCATCATTGGTTTTTCTAAAACTATAGTTGGCCAAATTTCCAGTCCTTGTGCACACGGCATGCACCTTGGTCACGTATTCTGCAGTTGCCATTAGGGCGGGCATTGGCCCAAAAGGATTGCCTTTAAAGTCCATATCCAGGCCGGCAACAACCACACGCACCCCTCTATTGGCCAAATCATTGCACACTGTAACTATCTCATCGTCAAAGAATTGGGCTTCATCAATCCCAACCACATCACAATCATCTGCCAACAGTCGGATATTGGCAGCAGCGGGAACGGGCGTAGATCGTATCTCGTTGGAATCGTGGGAAACTACCCTATCCTCATGATAACGGGTATCCACAATAGGTTTGAAAATCTCTACTTTTTGCTTGGCAAATTGGGCGCGTTTCAAGCGACGGATAAGCTCTTCGGTCTTACCCGAAAACATGGAGCCGCAGATAACTTCTATCCATCCAAACTGTTCTTTAGGGTTAACCGTATTTTCGAGAAACATACCGTACTTTTAAACGAAATTGGGTAGTTTTTTCGTTTGATTATAAGAAACACAAAACTACTAAAAAAATATGCCAAGGTTTTTGAATAAAATTTAACCTTTTGTTCGTAAGCTTGTAAGCAAAATCCAACTAAATTTATAGTAAAGAATAATGGCGATGATACGGAAATTAAGGGAGGAGTTGATTAAACTGTCCACGGACATTATAACAGCAAGAGAAGATAAAGAGCTTACGGAACTATATGACAAAGCCAAGGAGATCTATGAAAAACTGGCGGTCTTAAAATTTATAGATGAAAAATTGGCCGATGTTGAGGTGGATGTATCCAAAAATGTGATAGCGAAGCGGTTCGAGAAAATGGCCAATGCCGTTTTAAGTGGCAATATAGCTGTGCCCGAGACCAATCCACATGAGGAAGACATCATCATTCCTGGAATGGACACCATTAAGGACATGGTTTCCGAAATGCCATCGGATACGGCTGTGGAGCATGTTTTTACCGAGTTTGTGGCCAAACCCGAAACCCTAAAAAATGAGAAGGAAATCCTATCCGCTCCAGAAAAAGAAGCTAGCGGGGCCAAATCTCTAAATGATTCTTTAGTCAGGGATTTAAAAATAGGTTTGAATGACAAGCTTGCTTTCGTTAAACATTTGTTCAACGATAATATCGAGGAGTACAAACGGGTACTGTCCCAATTGAATACCATAAATACGGAAGAACGGTCCATTGCCTTTATTGAAAACATGGTAAAGCCGGAATACAGCAACTGGGAGGGCAAAGAAGATTATGAAGCTCGTTTTATGGCCTTGATTGAACGTCGGTTCGCATAAAATCCTTTTTCCATTTACTTTTTTTATTTTTAGGAAGACTTCAATCCTAAAAATTCTCCTATGAAATTCAAAAAGATTGCCTTTTGGTTGTCCACGGGTTTGCTTACAGCCCTAATGTGTTTTTCCATCTTTAATTACTTTTTCAACCATGAGGCTATTAGAGGCTTTTTTGAGGCCATGGGCTATCCCACATATCTCATTTATCCCTTGGCCATAGCAAAGCTATTGGGTCTGTTGGCTATCTGGGGTAACTTTTCTAAATGGTTGAAAGAATGGGCCTACGCCGGATTCTTCTTTAATACGCTCCTCGCCTTTTTTGCGCATTATATGATCAGTGATGGCAGTCAATGGGGAGCTGGAATGGGCCTTGTTTTTGTTTTGATCTCTTATTTTACAGGAAAGCAAGTAAGGCCTTAACTTTGGCCTATGGGAAAATTATTTTTGGTTCCAACTCCTATCGGAAATCTGGAGGATATCACCCTTAGAGCCATTAAGGTGCTAAAGGAGGTGGGCGTGGTTTTGGCAGAGGATACCCGTACCAGTGGGAAACTCCTCAAACATTATGAAATTGACACCCCGTTGCAAAGTCACCATATGCACAACGAGCATAGACAGGTGGAGTCCTTAGTGCAAAAGTTGAAGGGCGGCACCAAAATGGCGTTGATTTCAGATGCGGGAACCCCAGCCATATCCGATCCTGGCTTTTTATTGACCCGTGCTTGTGTTGAAAATGGCGTTGAGGTGGAGTGTTTACCTGGGGCCACGGCCTTTGTCCCTGCCTTGGTCAACAGCGGATTGCCAAACGACCGATTTGTTTTTGAAGGCTTTCTTCCCGTAAAAAAAGGCAGACAAACCCGATTGAAACTCTTGGCTGAAGAATCAAGAACCATGGTGTTTTATGAATCCCCGCACAAACTGGTAAAGACCTTGACCCACTTTGTGGAGTACTTTGGTGCAGAACGACCCGCTTCGGTTTCCCGCGAACTGACCAAGATGTACGAGGAAACCATAAGGGGCAGTTTGGCAGAGGTGTTGGAGCATTTCACCGCCAAGCCCCCAAAAGGCGAGTTGGTTGTGGTTGTGGGCGGAAAGAAATCTTCGTAAATTTTAGGATGCATCCTTTAAGAAGACATATAGAGGAAGTCATTTCCTTGGAAGATTCTGAGTTCGACCATGTTCTCAATCATTTCACTCCCATAAAAAAACGCAAACATCAGTACCTCATTCAAGAAGGGGAGTTAATTAATAAGGAATATTGGGTAATCAAAGGATGTCTGCGAGCGTATGTGCTGGACGAGTCAGGAAGGGAACACATCATTCAGTTTGCGTTGGAAGACTGGTGGGTTACCGACTACCAGGCCTTTGAAAAACAGGTAAAATCCCAGATCTACATCGATTGCCTGGAAGACTGCGAATTGCTTTACATCACCAAAAGTGATCGAGAAAAACTTAGCCAGGAATTTCACAAGATGGAACGGTTCTGGGCCAAAAAAACCAAATTTGGATACATCGCCTCCCAAAACAGAGTGCTTTCCCTACTAAAAAATACCGCCAAGGAACGCTACGAATTGATGTCCGCCCAATACCCCAATATCATACAAAGAGTCTCTAAAAAAATGATTGCATCCTACTTAGGAGTGTCCAGAGAAACCCTAAGCCGACTCTATTAACTCTCCCAAGCGTCCAATTTGTGACCTACATCACTTCAAATTTGTGAGATAGCTCATTTCACATGGAATGCGTTGTTCCCAACTTTGCCTTGTTTTTAAAACAATCAAAATGCCTTACGTAAACATTAAGGTGACCGATGAGGGAGTCACCACAGCACAAAAAAGGAAACTCATTCAGGGAGTAACAGAGCTATTGGTCAATGTCTTGGACAAAGACCCAGAAACCACACATATAGTTATAGATGAAGTACATGTAAACAACTGGGGTATGCGGGGAGAACAATATGGAGAATTAAAAAAGCACAACTAAAATGAAAGGAAAAACAGTAATTGTAACAGGAGCTTCCACGGGCATTGGATATGCCATTGCGAAGCTATTTATTGAAAAAGGAAGCAACGTGATTATGAATGCCAACAATCCAGAACGATTGGAAAAGGCATATCAGGATTTGGGCAGTCCTACCAATGCCATTCCCGTTAGTGGCGATGTAGGTCAAAAAACAACAGGACAGGAATTGGTGCGGGTTGCCTTGAGTGATTTTGGCTCTGTGGACGTACTGATCAATAACGCAGGGGTGTTTCATCCAAAGCCATTTTTGGACGTAGAAGAAAGCGACTTGGATCGCTACCTGACCACCAACTTTAAAGGAACCTACTATACCAGTCAGGCTGTAATACCAGAAATGTTGAAACAAGAGGGTGGCAGTATCATCAACATTGGAACTGTACTGGTAGATCATGCCATTTCCGGGTTCCCAGCTAGTGCGGCAGTTTCAAGTAAGGGTGCCATTCACACCTTTACACGGCAGTTGGCTGCGGAATATGGGAAGGACAACATTAAAATCAACACCATTTCACCTGGAATCATAAGAAGTCCTTTGCAAGGTAAAATTGGAGTGGAAGATGCTGATAGCCTGGCGGGATTGCATTTGTTGAACCGAATTGGGGAGGCGGATGAAATTGCTGAAACAGCTTATTACTTGGCCCAAGCAGAATTTGTAACTGGCGAGACCATTAATGTGGCCGGGGGTCACACGGTTGGGCACGCCATTTAAACAAGCGGTTTTGTTTGGAAATAGAATCAAAGAAATAGAAGCGGTCGTATCTGATTATTTCAAGGGAGTTTACCAAGGCGATGTTGAACTTTTGAGAAGCGCTTTCAGCAAAAACGCGATACTCTATGGAGATATCAAAGGAGAGCCCTATGTAAAGGAGTTGGACCCCTATTTGGAGTCTGTGAAGCAAAGAAAGAGTCCAAAAGACCTAAAGGAGGATTTTAAAATGGAGATTGTGGGCGTGGAGCTTATGGGAAGATTGGCAGTGGTCAAAGCGCATTTACCCATGCTCGGTTACAACTACTACGATTTTCTATCCCTATATTATGCCGATGGAAAATGGTCCATCGTAAACAAATTGTTCGCCCATGTGGAATAAGACCAAAGTATCGGAGCTTTTAAGCATTGAATATCCCATAATTCAGGGGCCATTTGGCGGTAGATTTTCTACTGCCAAACTGGTTTCAACGGTATCCAATTTGGGAGGCATGGGTTCTTTTGGATTGAATGCCTATCAGCCCGAAGAGATTTTGGAGGTCAGCAAGGAAATCAAAAAACGAACGGATAAACCATATGCCCTGAATTTATGGGTGCCCCTAAAAAACGACCCTGTTAAAACCTTTACCAATGAAGATTTTGAGGAGGTAAAAAAACAGTTTTTGCCTTTATTTAAGGCTGAAAAAATGGAGGAGCCAGCCACAGTCTCCTCAAGCGGGCCTGACTATGATTATCAAATCGAAGCTGTTATCCAATCCAAACCCCCTGTGGCCAGCTTTATTTTTGGCATACCCGATAGCGATGTACTCGAGGAGCTCAAAAAAGGGGGAAGCAAAATCATCGGTACTGCCACAACGGTGGAGGAAGCGCAATACATTGAAGAAAGGGGGGCAGATTTGGTAGTGGCCACGGGAAATGCCGCAGGTGGACATAGGGCCGCATTCCTGAATCCAGAGGCAACCTCCTTTTTGGAAACCCAAGATCTACTCCCAAAAACACTTGAAAAAGTAAAAATCCCAGTTATCGCTGCGGGAGGAATCACGACTTCCAAGGACATCAAAAAAATGTTTGCCCTAGGTGCCTCTGGGGTACAACTGGGAACCGTGTTTTTGGCCACCGAGGAATCTGGAGCCAGTGGTGTTCATAAGAATCGGCTGTTTTCCAAAACTGAATATAAAACCACACTGACCAAGGTCTTTACAGGCAGATATGGCAGGGTAATTAAATCCCCTTTTGTTGCGGATAATGTGAACACCAAAGTTGCTCCCTATCCACTACAGAGTTCTTTTTTAGCTCCCCTTCGTAAAAAGTATGCGGAAAACGGAAAAATGGATTTAATGGCATTTTGGGCAGGACAACCTACCGAAATTCTTAGACACAAAAGTGCAGGGGAGTTGTTCAGTTCCTTGGTGGATGAGCTTAATGTGTCCTGATCAGGCTACAGCTGAAAATGGTGCAACATCGTTAGTTAGCAACCCCAATTCCGACCAAAATAGGACAGCCGCCCAACCATGGTTCAAAAACTAATTCCTGAAATAAACAAGGTTTACTTTATCAACCAATATACCCTCTTCCATATTTTATCGGGTTCTGGGAGCATTCAGGTGGACTTTAAAAATTACAATAATTGGCAGGACAAGGCCATCTATCTGGAAAAAGGGCAATACATTAAATTCCTGTCTGGGGACTTTGTGGTGAGAACCATAGAATTTCCCAATCAAGAGATTTTTGAAAACCAAGAGGTCAGGGTGCTGTTCAAGCACCTCATCTCTCTGGGATACATCAACTTTGATGAATGCGATGAATGCCAAAAGTATCTATCCAGCACTGTTTTTGCAGAAAACACTAAGGGAATCATAGATGTTTCATTAAAGCAGTGGTATTGGCAAAATCCCTTTAACGCCAGTCAGAACGAATACCAGGTTATTTTTGACATTAAGGAAGTGGTGGATCAAGAATTTCAGAACCATTTGACCAATAGGGATTTGGTGGCCTTAATTCAAGATAATGGGTTCAATGCCCAAGCTCTTGTCAAGGACAAACTGGGAATTACCATAAAGACCATGTTGGCCAACAAAAGGCTTACGGAGAGTAAAAAGGACATTGCCTTTACCGAAAAAAGCATTCAGGAGGTTTCTTATGATATGGGATTCAAGGATCCAGCTTATTTTAATCGTGTTTTCAAAAAGAGCACTGGTCAAAACCCCTCCGATTTTAGGGAACACTTTGATTTTAACCGAAAAGATCTCTTCATAGAAGACCTTACCCATCTTTTGCAACAACACCACAAAGAGGAACGGTCGTTAGGATTCTACGCAGACAAGATGCACCTTTCAGTCAAAGCACTTTCCAAAAAAACAAGGGCAAAAATGAATATTTCCCTAGGTCAGCTCATAAGAAACGAGCTGATTTCCACCTCAAAAAAAATGCTTGCCCAGGATGCACCCATAAATGAGGTGGCCTTCACATTGGGATTTGAGGAAGCCAACCACTTTTCGCACTTCTTTAAAAAATACACAGGTACCACACCTTCTGATTACCGGATCAAAAAGTACAATTCTTAGCGTCTTTTTTGTAGGTCTTTAGGACCATTCCATGCTGAAATTTGCAATGTAATTACAAACTAAAATTTGTTTAATCATTAAAAATAAAAGCAATGGATATTAAATCATTAGCCACAGAAATGGACAGTGTTGTTGCCAAAGGTGCTATTGTAGATGCGGTAAAGCAATACTTTTCGGAGGATGCCACCACATCGGATTACAATGGCGTTGCAACGACCAACAAACAACAAATGGTTGAAAAAATGGAGGGCTTTGCAGGAGCAATTGCCCAAGTAAACGGCATTACGCATCACCACACTATTGTGGATGGAAATGTATCAGCTTCTGAATTCACATTTGATTTCAACATGAAAGACGACAGTAAAATTTACTGGCATGAGATCATTCGACGTATCTGGAACGAAAATGGAGAGGTGGTTCAGGAAGAATACTTTAATGCACAATAATGAAGTTCAGATGTATTCCACCAACACTACACGCCGTGACCGATTGTTAAACCAGAAAAGGTTTGATTTTGGTGCTCTTTTTACGAGAGCGCAATGGATAACATCAACTGCTTCACAGGTAGATCATGAAGGTGCCAACTGTTATGGAGATCCAAACTTAAAGGCACCTTAAATAGGCAATGCCGATGCTTACCTCGATTAATTAGAATTAAAAAACAATTAAGACAATTATTAAAAACAAAAAGATGAAAAATACAATTAAAACAACAGTACTAATTTTTGCTTTTGCAATGGGATCCATCGCATTTGGACAAGACAAGAAAGCGAACAACATTGACAACAGCAATATTGCTCTCGCGGGCTACAGTCCCGTATCCTACTTGGATTTAGGATTGGCACAGATAGGGAACAAAGCCTACAAATCCGAATACAAAAAGGTGGCGTATTATTTCACTTCAGAAGAGCAAAAGAAGACGTTTGACAAGAACCCAGAAAGGTACATGCCACAGTATGGCGGATACTGTGCCTTTGGAGTGTATGCAGGAGCAAAGTTTAGAGTGGATCCCAACAAATTTATGGTGAAGGATGGCAAATATTACTTGTTTTTGAACAATGTGGAATTGGATGCCAAACAATTATGGTTGGCAGAAAACAACCATGGCAAGTTAAAGAACACCGCGGACACCAACTGGGAAAAACTGAGTAAAACCTATAACTAGTGTAAATAGATAAAGAGTTCAACTAAAATTTAATGGTATGAAATTCGTGACAAAAAGAATACATGCATTTTTGGACTATCCAGTGGCAATTGCACTGATGGCATTACCCTTTTTACTGGGCTTGGGGAGTTCCAATCCCTTGGCATTGCAACTCTCCGTTGTGGTGGGCGTTGCGGCCTTGGCCTTGACTTTGCTGACAGATCATCATTTGGGAGTATTTCGTGTAATTCCATATAAGTATCACCTATTGGTAGATTTTTTGGTTGCCGTGGTGTTTATCTTGGCTCCTTTTGTGCTGTCTTTTGAAGGGTTGGATGGATATTATTATTGGATCAATGGGGTTGCCGTGTTAATTGTGGTGAGCCTGCACAAGCCTGAAGTGAGTAATTAAACCGTCTTGAAATTCAAATACATGGGAGTATTTGTGATGGATTGTGTGATGAAGGATTGCCTTGACATTTAGTTGGGGCATTCCTCTTTTTAGGTATATTCAATGTAACCTTATGAAAGAACTACTTATTAATATCCGCAAGTGTGAAATTTGCAAGACCCACCTTCCTTTGGGGCCAAGGCCCATTGTGGCCGCCCATCCCCATGCCAAAATCCTGATCATTGGCCATGCCCCTGGAACCAAAGTGCATGCTACAGGAATTCCCTGGGATGACCCAAGTGGGAAACAGCTCCGAAAATGGATGGGCGTTTCGGATGAAACTTTTTATGATGAAACCCAAATAGCCCAAATGCCCATGGGCTTCTGTTATCCAGGGAAAGGAAAATCAGGGGATTTACCCCCACGGCCCGAATGCGCGCCACAATGGCATCAACAGCTTTTGGATCAAATGCCCAACATAAAATTGACGATTTTGATTGGCCAGTACTCGCAGCGCCATTATTTGGGAAATCGAATGGAAAAAAACTTGACGGAAACGGTTCGGAATTTTGGCAACTACGCTCCTGAGTATTTTGTGTTACCCCATCCCTCGCCAAGAAACCGATTTTGGTTGAGCAAGAACCCTTGGTTTGAAAAGGAGGTGATTCCAGAGTTTCAGAAACAAATTGCCAAACAGTTAAATTCTTAAGCCGTCACTTCGAGTAAAATTCCAAAGGAATTTGGTATCGAGAAGTTCAATAGGAAGTACATGACCGCAACCGACTAAAAGTCTCCGGTTTCATGTTGAGGTAAGAGGCCAAATATTTCTGGGGAATCACCTTAAGTTCATCTGGGCATCGTTGCATAAAAGTTTTATAACGTTGTTCTGCGGAGAGGGTCAAAAGCTCCACTTCCCGATGCAGTCGCCCGAACAGAATATTTTGAAAAAACTGATGCCCCCACTCATAAAACTCTTGATGTTTTTCAAACAAGCTTTGATAATCTTCATAGGAAATCGCCAACATTTTTGAAGGTTTCAAGGCTTCCAAAAAAGTATCCGAAGCTTGTTTTTTAATGAACGAATCAAATGCTCCAGAAGGACTTCCCGAATACGAAAAGCCCAGCACCACTTTCTCCCCTTTTTCGTTAAGAATGTAGATGGCTTGCACCCCTTCCAGCACAAAATAGAAATAGCGTTCAATATTCCCCGCTTCGGTGATAAGGTCGTATTGGTTAAACGTCTTTACCAACCACAAAGACCTAAAATGGTCTTCATCTTCTGCAGTAAGCTGAACCTGGGGAAAGAATGCTTTTAGTTGGGTAAATGAGGAATCATCCATTGCGGAAGGATATTTTTTCCAAAAATAAACCAAAATACTCCTGTCCAGAAAGTCACTTCGAGATGTCATCCTGAGCGCAGTCGAAGGAGCATCGAGAAGTCTTTAGGAGTTGTTTCTCGACTGCAGTTCTACTCTCCAGTAACTACATAAAGAAAGGCAGTCCAAAAAGCAACTGAAAACGTCATTCTGAATTCATTTCAGAATCTCACTAGATAGGTACTATTGTTTATGGGAAACTGAAACAAGTTCAGTTTGACGAAAACCAAGCCTTTTGACCACCTTCCCTTCACTCATTGTTCATTGAACATTGCTCATTGTTTAATGTCTTTTCGATTAGTTGCCAAAGCACTTTTACTTGGTACAGTGCTTCTTTTTCTTCACAGTACAAGGGTTCGTTGGAGTCGTAGACCACTACATCGTGAACCCATTTAAGGGCCTTAACCCTATTGGGCCCATCCAGGGCATCTACATACTGCAATAGTTTTACATGTGCGGGGGTAAGTTTGGGTACGTTGCCCTTGGCCATGGGCGAATTACAATAAGGGCATGACTGGCCATCTTCTACGTTTCGCATTACAAAAAGATTAAATAGATTAATAAATGAGGATAGGTCACCGCGAAACGTATCAAAGCGATGCCCTGAATGTTTTTGGGACTTGCACCCATTTGCCTATCCTATACTTATCTATTTAAGACATAAAGAGGTTGTAGGCATCTAGAATAATACGTTTCGCACTTTAAAGATACAGCTTAAAATAAAATGGTGGGATTTTTACGTCAAAAAGGGGTAACTTCACTAGTTGATGGCTAAGGGCCATTAGAACGATTTATTGTTTAAACGTTGTGTGTAAAGAATATGCGCCTAGGAAGAACAAAAACAGTTTGCGAATGGCAAAATGTCCAACCTCAAAAACCCAATCCGGATTCGGTTGTGGGATTGGCAATTAGCTCACTTCAAAATGGAATATTGCATGGGTTAAGACATCCATCCAAACTAAATTCCAATGGATGGTTTATATGGTGTGGAGAATACTCCAAAGACAAGGATTTCTTCTCTCCAGTTTGCGTTAAAGATTTGACCAATTATTTAGATTCCGATATTCTGGAATACTTGGATTTACCTTCTGGGTATAGGTTTCTAATAGACGGAACAAATTATGAGGATGTCTGGTATGATAAAAAACTCTTGAAGACTTAAAATAGCAACACTCGCCAATAACTATTTTTCATTTTGGTTTAGTGTTACCCCAAAATCTCATCAATCTGTGGCATATGCACTTTCATCTTCCAGCTGAAGGTTAACCGCGTAAAAAGGGTAAATTGGGATTATAAACGAGTGACTATACATTTTGAAAAATCCAAGCAAAATGGAATTTAATCTAGGACAACCAATTTCGGGCTGGTTACCCGTTTATTTTAAATCTGATGATTTCATTCTTGAATTTACTTCGTCGAAAATTCCAGAAAATCCCACGGACAAGCTATGTGAAGCGTTAATTCTAATTTCAAGCGGTGTTGAATCAGAAATGTACTGGACTGAGCAACCAATCAGCTATTTTTTCAAGTTCGAGTTGATGAATACCTTTTACTCTTTTAAAATTCTGGAAACGGATAAAAACGGATATAATCAAACCGAAATATTTCGGGCAAATGGCAGATTTGAGGACTTAATTTTACCAATCTATCGTGGACTTAAAAAATGGACTACCATTGAATTTGAATCTTCTGCATGGAAAAAAATTGAGCAATCCAAGTTGGACAAACTGACCGAACTCATTAAAACAAGAAAAACTGAGTAGAACAATGGCTATAATTCATTATAGTTTTGTGCCACCACAAATTAACTTAGAAAATGCATAGGTCTTTTTGGAAAATATCAACAAATACTAACACAAAGGATAAGAGTCAAAAAATCCTAAAGCAAGTAATTGTCGAACTTGGACGACTTGCAACCGAGGTTGAATTTGAAAAGCATTGGGATACTCAAAAGTATTCTGGAAGTTTTACTTTGCTATTTGATTGTAACACGAAAGAAGAATTGATGTTCGAACTTATCAAAACGGGTCAACTAATAGGATATCATTGGGAATTAAATGGCTCAATTGAAAGTCAGACAGCAGCTTATTCTCAAAAGTCTTCTATATCCGGGGTGGAAATGGCCGAATGGCATATCGATATACCAGATAACTTGAGGGACTGAACAATAAGCTTTTTAATAACTTCACCCCAAAATCTCATCAATCTGAACCATATGCCGTTCCAAATGGCAGAGCAAAAACTCAAAACATTCCGGTAAATAAAAATTCACAATAGGCCCAATGGCAGAAGTTATCTTAAGTTGGGTCAAATCCTTGTTCCTGCTTTTTAGGATAGCCTCTTTAAGGTGGGCATGATGGGCAAAAAAGGTTTCATAAACAGCATCTATTTTTTCTTGGGTCAGTGTTTGCTTGTCCAACAAAGGTTCAAAACGTTTTAGGGTCTTCAATTTCCATTTTCGCTTCCCATTTTTGGGTCGTTGCCCCGCAATCACAATTTTTTGCCATGTTCTGGCCTTGAATTCGTTTGGGGCAGCATCAAGGGTTGGCATTTTGGAAAAAGCCTCATCCAGTTTGGGCATATAGATCCCATAAGCAATGTTCAAATGCTCAATGACCTCAACAACATTCCATGACTTTGCGTGGGGAGGGGTGGTCAGTTGGGAAACATCCAATGCTTGTAGCTCTTTTACCTTGTTTACAATCTGGTTTAAACGCTGAATCTGGTTTTCGGAAGTGATGAGCAAGCTTGCCATAACTGTTCGTTTTTTGATGCCAACAAAGTTCAGGCAAGTTGGGCCAATAAATGTTGATGCAAATCAAGAAATAGCGCTTTCAGAAATCTGAGGTCAGATTTCAGTACCCGCATAGCATTCCAACCCAAAACGTCAGTTCGAGTGATTTTGAGGAACGAAAAATCGTATCGAGAACTGACAAATTTCATCAAACTACACCATGGCATTAATATCTAAAAGCGAAGCGGTCTTGTCTCTAAAATCTTAAGTCTAATATCTAGTATCTAGATCCGTCGTGCTTTCCTTTTTCCCAACCAATGTCACCTAAATATTGCTCCGCACTTTCCACCGCGCCGTCCTCTATGGAAGTACCCATGGAATCGTTCCAACGGTTGAGGTATCCAAACAGGGAAATCACGCCGAGCATTTCTACAATTTCACCTTCGTTCCAGTGCTCGTACAAGCGCGCTTTGATATCACCGTTCACCGTATTGGGAATCTGGGAAGCAGCTAAGGAAAAATCAAGAGCTGCGCGTTCTGCATCAGAAAAAGCGGGATGCGTTCGGTATTCCCAAATATTGTCCAGCTGTTCTTGCTCCGCACCATAACGCTCAGCAGCTCGTATGGCGTGGGCTTGGCAATATCTGCACCCTGTGGCATTGCTGCTTACCCAGGCAATCATTCGTTTTAAGGCCGAAGTCACCCTACCCTCATTGGCCATTACGGCTTTGTTCAAATTGATAAATGCCTTGGAAATTGCAGGTCTATGCTGCATGGTCAACACCGAATTGGGGCAGAAGCCCAGGGTTTCGTTAAAGAATTCAGCGAGCTTTTTGGTCTCAATATCGTGGTTCGGGTCAAGGGGGTTTACTAATGCCATAAGTGCGGTTTTAATCGTATTTTTGAAAGCTACAAGAAACAAAAAATTGACTTCATGACAAATCATATCACTACCAAATGGTTGGGCGAAATGGCCTTTGAAAGTAACAACCCATCGGGACATACTTTTAAAATTGATGCAGGCCCCGATGATGGGGGAAAAGGAGAAGGTTTTAGACCCAAAGCGCTAATGCTTTCCTCTCTCGCGGGATGCTCTGGATTGGATGTGGCCTCCTTGATCAAGAAAATGAAATTGGAGGTGGATGATTTCCAAATTGAGACCATTGCCAACCTTACGGATGAACACCCCAAATACTATGACAAGGTGGTTATTGAGTACCATTTTCATGGCAGCAACTTGAACGAGAAGAAACTTCAAAAAGCCATTGATCTGTCCGTTGAGAAGTACTGTGGTGTCATGGAAATGTTCCGAAGGTTTGCCGAATTGGATATCAAAACGGTTTTTCATCACAAATAAGTTCAAGGCGCAAGTACAAGTTCAAATTCAAGTTTCAAGTTCAAAAAATTGAATTACATTTAAGTTCATAAGTCGACCTCATAAATAAATCATTCCAAGATTTGTGTAACGTCACTTCGAGTGTCCCGAAGCAAGTTCGGGATGTATCGAGAAGTCAGTGGGGTAGAAAATGAAAAAATCATATCTATATATCCTTAAATGTTCAGACGACACGTATTATACAGGTGTCACGTCCAATCTTGGAAACCGCATTCAAGAACATTCTGAAGGAAAATACCCGTCGAGTTATACTTTTTGGAGACGACCCGTTGTTTTGGTCTTTTATTCAGAATTTTCATGTATCAAAATTGCTATTGAAAAAGAAAAACAAATCAAGAAATGGTCAAGGGCAAAGAAAGAAGCGTTAATCGAAGAAAATTATCATCTCTTGCCAAATCTTGCTAAAAAGAAATTTCAATAACTTGTTCTCGATACTTTTCAATCTGGCCTTCTTCCTCAGTCCAGCTCGAAAAACTCGAACTGACGTTGATCAAAATCCAAATTCATTATGCGCTGGACCATAAAACCTACACCTGACCCTGACACCATTGAAAACCTTGCTAAAGAACTAAAGGTGGAACCACTGGTGGCCCATTTGTTGGCGCAAAGAGGAATAACCACCTATGAGGAGGCCAAAACGTTTTTTCGTCCAGAACTGACCCATTTGCACGATCCATTTCTAATGAAGGATATGGACAAGGCCGTGAAACGCATTGAATCTGCTATTGAAAACAATGAGAATATCTTGGTTTATGGTGATTATGATGTGGATGGAACGACTGCGGTGGCCTTGGTATCATCTTATCTTCTAAACTATTATCCCAACGTTGCCACCTATATCCCCGATCGGTATTCTGAAGGTTATGGGGTATCCATCAAAGGGATAGATTTTGCAGCGGACAATGATATTTCCTTGATTATTGCTTTGGATTGCGGCGTAAAAGCTTTAAATCAGGTGGCTTATGCCAAGGAGAAAGGGGTGGACTTTATCATTTGTGATCACCACAGACCAGGAGACCAGCTACCAGATGCAGTAGCGGTTTTGGATCCAAAACGGGAAGATTGTGAATATCCTTATAAAGAACTCTGTGGTTGCGGAATTGGATTTAAGCTGATTCAGGCTTTGGCCTCCAAACAAGGATTGAACACCGAAGATTTGCTTCCCTATATGGATTTGGTGGCCACTGCCATTGGTGCTGATATTGTTCCTATCACAGGGGAAAATAGGGTGCTGGCTTTCTTTGGACTTCAGGTCATTAACAGCAATCCGAGAACGGGCTTCAAAGCGATAATTGAAAACATTAATAAAAAATCCTTAACCATTACAGATGTGGTTTTTATCATAGCCCCCAGAATAAATGCCGCTGGGCGAATGAAACACGGGCAACATGCGGTAAACCTACTGGTGGAGACCAATTTGGAAGTAGCCAGACAGTTCGCTTCGGAAATTGAAGAATACAATGCCGACAGGAAAAACCTGGATAAAAAGATCACCGAAGAGGCTTTGGAGCAAATTCGAGACCATGGGGAAGAAGACCAATTTACCACGGTAGTTTTCCATGAAAGCTGGCACAAAGGTGTTATCGGTATTGTGGCCTCCCGACTTATGGAAACCTACTACCGACCCACCTTGGTTTTTACCAAAAGTGGAGACAAACTAGCGGCTTCGGCGCGTTCCGTAAAAGGGTTTGATGTCTACAATGCCCTGGAAGCATGCTCCGAATATTTGGAACAATTTGGAGGACACAAATATGCCGCGGGGTTGACACTCTCAGAAGAGCAGTACAAAAACTTTAAAACCCATTTTGAAAAAGTAGTGTCGGAAACCATTAGTCCGAAACTTTTGGAACCCGAACTTTCCATAGATGCCCAGCTTGACCTGAGTCAAATAAGTCCAAGGTTAATGCGTGTCCTAAAACAATTTGCTCCCTTTGGCCCTGGGAACATGACGCCTGTTTTTATGGCCGAAAAACTAATGGATACTGGATATGCCAAAGGGGTGGGTGAAGATGAAAAGCACTTAAAACTTAGGGTCAAGTCAGCCAACCAGCTGAGTGGTATTGAAAAGGCATATGGCGCTATAGGATTTAACTTGGGTTCCCGATTGGACAAGGTTAAAAACAAGGGTATTTTTAATGTGGTATTTTCTTTGGAAGAAAATGAATGGAACGGGCAAGTGAGCCTACAACTGAAGTTACGAGATCTCCGATGAGAATAGAACATTTGGCCTTATGGGTCACAAATTTGGAATCTAGCTGTGCGTACTACGAAAAGTACTTTGGGGCACAGCGGGGCGAATTATATACCAACCCAAAGAAAAACTTTTCCTCCTACTTTTTAAGTTTTTCAAATGGCGCACGTTTGGAATTGATGCACAATCCTGAGATTCCAAACCTTGTGGGTCAGGATTTAGAACGGTTGGGCTTGGTTCATTTTGCCATATCTGTGGGCTCTAAGGAAAAAGTAAATGCCCTTACCGAAGAACTTAGAAAGGATGGGTACGCAATAATTGGTGAACCTAGAACCACGGGTGATGGATATTATGAAAGTGTAACTTTGGATCCTGAAGGCAACCGAATAGAGATTACAACCTAACCTATGACCAAAAACGCCATTGACCCCTATGCGGCGCTCCGATTCAAAGAATTCAATATTTTTTTGGTGGTGCGATTTGCTATGGTTTTTGCTTGGTCCATGCAATTCATAGTTATTGAATGGCAGGTGTATACTTTGACCAAGGACCCTCTTTCTTTAGGTATTATTGGGTTGATGGAAGTTATTCCAGCTGTTGGCATGGCCCTGTTTGCAGGTCACGTTGTTGATCAAAAGGAAAAACGGAATTTGTTGATCAAATGCATTTTGGCGTTTTCCGTAGTTAGTCTTGGGCTTTTTTTTATAAGTGATCCCGATTTGGAAACCCAACTCGATTCTCGTACTATTTTGTACACCATTTACTTTTTGGTGTTTCTTGGAGGGCTGGTCCGAGCATTTATTGGCCCTACCGTGTTTTCCTTGATCGCACTGATCGTCCCAAAAAAGATATACCCAAATGCCGCCACCTGGAGCAGTTCAACATGGCAGGTGGCTTCGGTTATGGGTCCCGCATTAGCTGGATTCAGTATTGGTTGGATCGGGGTGCATTGGTCCATGTGTTTGATTTTTGGATTTTCATTGGTCGCGCTCATTTTCCTCTTACGGATATCAAGAAAACCCATCTTGAATCCTAAAATAGGAGAGCCAGTAATTGAAAGCTTAAAAGATGGATTACGATTTGTTTTTAGCAGCAAGGCCATTTTTGGTGCGCTCACCTTGGACATGATTGCAGTTTTGTTTGGTGGCGCTGTGGCTCTTTTGCCCATTTATGCCCAGGATATCTTGCATGTAGGGTCGGAAGGGTTTGGTATTTTGAGGGCCGCACCCGCGGTCGGAGCTGCCTTAACCATGTTGGGATCCACTAGATTTCCGCTGCACAAAAATGCTGGGAGTAAATTGTTGTGGGCCGTGTTTGCCTTCGGTGTCTGTATCATCGTTTTCGGGGTTTCCACCTCTTTTTGGCTGTCTGTTGTAGCCTTGTTTTTAAGCGGCGCTGTAGATGGTGTTTCCATGATCATCAGACAGACCATTTTACAATTAAAAACCCCAGATAATATGCGGGGGCGTGTTGCTTCGGTCAATTCGATTTTTGTAGGTTCCTCCAATGAATTGGGTGCTTTTGAAAGCGGATTGGCTGCCAAATTATTAGGCACGGTAACAGCTGTGGTCTTTGGAGGTGTTATGACCATCTTGACCACGGGAACAACTGCCATTGTTTCCCCAAGCTTTAGGCGATTGGACTTGTCCAAAGATGTGGAAGAGCACAATAAGGATTAGGCTGGGTCTTCTATTCGATCTCCTCGGGTATTGGGTTGCGAAATGACCAAGAACTCCAAGTTTTCCGACTGATCGTTCTTGATTCTATGGCGTGTACCAGAAGGAATGTGGATTCCCGATCCCGCAGGAACCTGTATCAATTTGTTTGCTACTTCAAAAGTGGCGGTGCCCTTTAAAATTCTAAAAAACTGTTGGGCATGTTGATGATAATGTTCCTTTTCCTGGGTGTTGGGTGGCATCAATTCCTCAATGATGCTGAGACTTTCAGTCTTGACCAAATGCCAACCGCTACATTTATCTCCCCAGAAGTAATGCTCACTGTTTTCCTTGGATGTTATCATTCCTCCAGCCTTTTTAAAGCCAATTGTTCCCCATCAAAAACGGCATAGGTAAAGTAAGAAATCCAGTCCCCAAGATTGGTATAGGTAGATTTTTCATTGAGTTTAATTTCCATGGGCAAATGTCTGTGCCCAAATATGAAATGATCATAGTGTTGGGTTTCCAATTTTCGCTTGGCGTAGAGTACCAACCACTCTTTATCTTCCCCTAAAAACTTCGCATCCGCATCCCCAGAAATAATTTTATTGTTGACGGACAAATGCCTGCCCAACTTCACGCCCAAATCTGGATGAAGCCATCTGAACAACCACTTCGCAAAGGGATTGGTAAAAACCTTTTTCATCCGTTTAAAGCCCTTGTCGTCCGGACCCAGACCATCTCCATGGCCAATGAAAAAAGAGGTGTTGTTGATTAAAAACTGCTGAGGTTTATGGTAGACAGGAATGTTTAGCTCTTCTTCAAAATACCCATTCATCCAGAGGTCATGGTTACCCACAAAATAGGTGATTTGGATACCCATATCCGAAAGTTCCGCCAGCTTGCCCAGTGTTCTGGTAAATCCCTTTGGGATTACGGTCTTATATTCAAACCAAAAATCAAAGAGGTCCCCCATCAGAAAAACGGCCGCCGCATCCTGCTTAATGGAGTCCAACCAAGCCACAAATTTTTTCTCTCTGGGCATACTGTCTTCGTTGGTGGGTGCACCCAAGTGATTGTCACTTGCAAAATAGACTTTCTTTCCTTCTGGTAGTGTTAGGTCTTTCATTGGGGTTAAAGATAACCAATAACTGAGCGGAAACTTATCTGTAGGTGTAAAGCAAATAGCTGCCTCCTATGACCAATAGCGGTGATGCAATCATGAAAAGAATTACGCTGACGCGATAAAGCCCCCAAAAGGTGACCGTTTTTACATGGTCGCTATCCCTTCGGTCATAGACTATTTTCACTTTATCTCCCACCCGATAAGCTGGCGGACTGGAGCTAATTGGGCTTTTATAGGTTTGAGTGGTGTTTGATCGGTCCTTGAACTCAAAAACTGGGGTATAGGTATTGCCATCACTGTCGCTTTTAGTCAAAAGAGTGGTGACCACAGCTGTTGTCCTAATGCCTTCTTCCAATAATTTTTGGGTCTTCTGATATTGCTGCGCTGCAACCGATGCCAGAATCAAGCCTAGAACAAAGAAGAATCCATACAACAAAATCCACATGGTGTACCTTTTTGCTGCCATTTCGGCTATCGTTTATACCTTTTTTTGTTCCGAACCCGTGTTACAATATAAACCACGATGACCAATAAGGCCAAAATGGGAAAAACAAGATCGCTATTTAAATATGAAAGAATGTCCATGCTTTTATTTTTTGAACTTTTCCAATGCTGCTTTGGTGTTGGGAGATAACGCCAGCTTTCCGGATGCCTCTGCCCTGTCCATAAGCAATTGATCCCAGTGCGAGGTGCCTTCCCAAAGTACACGTTTCATTTCAGCAAGTGATTCGGCGTTATAGGTTGCCATTTTTTGAACGTGAAACTCCAACTCCTTGTCCATTTCGGCAATGGAGTCAAACACCTTGGCATATAGCCCTTTTTCCTTGGCCCAATATGCATTTTTCCATTCTGTGGGCGCATAGGAAAGTTCTGCCAGACCGGATTTCCCAATTTTGCGCTCCACTGCGGGAGCAATGACCATGGGCGCTATTCCAATAGAAATTTCGGATAGCTTGATAGAGGCCGCTTCAGTGGCATACACATAGTCGCAGGCCGAGGCAAGACCTACTCCGCCACCAACCGTTTTACCTTGAACCCGTCCAAAAATGGGCTGGCTACATTTTCTCATGGCGTTGATCACGTTGGCAAAACCCGCAAAGAACGCCTTACCTTCCGCCAGATTGGAAATGGCCACCAATTCGTCAAAAGAGGCGCCTGCGCTGAAAGCCCTGTCCCCTTCCGATTTTAAAACAATTAAGGAAACTTCCTTGTTTTCGGATATCTTATCAAATTCAGAAGCCAGTCTGGCCAACAATTCGGAAACAAACGAATTACTTGCCGGATGTCCAAATTCGACCCAGGCAATATTGTTTTCAATTTTAGTGTAGAGGCTTCCGTTTATTCTCTTGGTTGACATATATTTTTCAGCAATCAGTTGTCAGAACTCAGAATATAAGATTACTAAATTAACGGTTTTGCACCAACGGCTTAAATTTTCTTCTGAATTTCCATACCAGTGCCAGCCCTCTGATCATCATCCAAACCACAAAGGCAATCCAAATGGCATAAAATCCCCAACCCAGGTATTTGCCCAAATACAATGCGGGAACAAACCCTAGAAATGTAGCGGAAAGCAAAACGTTCCTCAAATACTTCATTTCTCCAAGTCCTTTAAAAAGGCCATCAAAAACAAAAGCCATGGTGTTCATGGGCAAGCCAAGAATTACTATGAAGAAAATGCTGTAGAAGGTGTTCAAAACAATCAGGTCATTTGAGAAAATCTCTCCTACCGAATAATAAAAAATAAAACCGAGAAGCATTAGGATTAGGCTCACGACCATTCCGTACTTCATAATCTTTGTTGCCAATCGCCAAAGTCCTTTGTAATCCTCAGCTCCCAATAATTTTCCACCCATGCTGTTGCCCGCAGCACCATATCCATCGATAAAAAAGGCGGCAAACAACCATAGGTTGATGGCAATGGTATGCGCCCCAATGAAACGATCCCCCAAGGCAGTGGCTTCCCTAACCGCTATGATCAATGCCGCATTCAGCGCCAGGGCCCTAACAAATAAATTGAGGCTCATGAAAATCAATCGCTTTAGTTCCTTGTTCAATGGGAAGACCAGCTTTAAGCTTATTTCAGTTTTTTTGATGAGCAGCACAAAAACCATCAAGGCCATTACGGCTTGGGAAATAAGGCTGGCCCATGCTGCGCCATCCAAGTACATGGCCGGGATAATTCCTTCTATGCCATATACGAATGCGAAGTCCAAAACAATATTTAGGGCTGCCCCGATCAAAGCAATGATCATGGGATAAAAAGTATTCTGCAGTCCCCGAAAAATACCAAAAACCGCAAAGGTGAATAGCGTTAGAGGAAATCCCCAGACCCGTATGGAATAGTACGAGATACAATACTGCAAGATTTTGCCCGAGGCTTCGAACAAACTAAAAATTTCCTCGATAATGAAAATCGTTGAGAGGAGGACCACAATGCTCAACAGGATATTGAAAAAAATAGCTTGGGCCGGTAGGTTTTTTACCTCCTCCAATTTTCCAGCGCCCAAATATTGCGAGATAATGGCCGAAATTGAACTTCGTGTTTGGCCCAAAACCCATATGAGCATGGATAAAAACGAACCTACGATGCCCGCAGCGGCAAGGGATTCAAGTCCATCAACGGGAATGTTACCCACTATTGCCGTATCCGTTATGGATAGAATAGGCTCCGCAATCCCTGAAATGGTGGCCGGAATTGCCAGCTGGTTGATGCTTTTTAAATTAACTGCAGTTGCCAAAGTTGGTGCAAGTTACAGCACTAGTTCGTAACAATGAAAAGGATGGCTACTTTGTTTAGGAAAGAAGATATCCCCCAGTTTTTGATATCCTCTTTGTTCATAAAACCGCTGATTTCTTTTGTTCTGGGAGAAGGTGTCCAGCCTTACGGAAGTAAACCTTTTCTCTTTGGATAGTTCTTCTGCAAAATCCATTAGTTTTTGGGCATATCCTTTGCCCTGAAGATTGGGGTCCACACAAATTCGATGAATATAGGAGCTGTTACCGTTGGGAGTCAACCATTCAATAGGGACATACTCTTCATCCATAAAAGTGGAAACTACAATTGCTCCAACTAGCTTGCCCTCAACTTCCGTTACATAGAGCTCCTCTCTTTCCAAATCTTTTAGAAAGGCTTGTTTTGAGGGGTAGTGTTCATTCCATTGATAAATTCCATCGCTCTCCATTTTTGCCGCGCAAGCGCGCGTAATTTCAAGAATACCATCAATATCTGAGATCTTTGCGAGTCTTATCATGGATTGGTTTCAATTTAATTGTAAATTTAAGCTATAATAATAACCACCAACCCATGAACAACATTCTTGTACCCATTGGAACATCCCCTAATTCTTCCGACACACTTCAATATGCCATTGACTTTGCTTCCAAGTTTGGGGCACAGGTCTATGTCATGGATGTGATCACTGTAATATCCGCAGCAGGAAGTCTAGCCAATGTGGAACAAAAAGTGGCCCAAAGCAGCAAAGTGCAAATTAAGGAGATCATTGACACGGTGAATACTGGTAAGGTGGACATCAAAATAGCCACTTACAATGGGGATATTGTGGATGGAGTGAAAAGCATCCATAAGGAGCTGGGCATAGACTTGATTATTATGGCCCCGCGAAGCAATGATATCAAAGAAGAACTTTACTTGGGGAACACCTCTGGTAGAATAGTGAAGCAGACCAACATCCCTGCACTATTGGTCCCCAAAGGAACAAAATTCAAGCCCATAAAAAGTATAATGACCGCCTTTGGTTCCGGGATTTTGAAACGAAATCGTGTTTTAAATCCCTTGGTGGCCATTAAGGATAAGTTCAGGGCCAGCATAAGCTTGCTTTTGGTAAAAAGGCCTGGCTATTCCGAGGAAGATTTACAGGTTAATACCGCTTTGTTGGATCTTAGCCAAAAATTGAACATTACAGAGCAGGCATCTACCTATTTGGGCGTATTGGAGTACTTTCAAAAAGAGCAGCCCGATATGCTGTGTGTGTTCCGAAGAAAACGTGGGTTCTTCAAGAAATTGTGGGAAAAGAACACCGTTCCCAAATCTGAATTTTTTGTTCCCATTCCTGTTTTGGTCCTAAGCGTAAAAAAAGTGTAGGCTTAGGCATTCCTATTTTGAAACTTTCATAAAAAGTCTTTCCTTTGCGCTCTGCGGGGGATTAGCTCAGTTGGCTAGAGCGCTTGCCTGGCAGGCAAGAGGCCACCGGTTCGAATCCGGTATTCTCCACACATTAAAGCACCTCAAAAGGGTGCTTTTTTTATGGGCCATGCAGCGTACTTAATTTATAGTAGCAGCGTTGACCCGCAATACGCTGGCCAATGACGGGGACTGGGAGATGAAATAGGAGAGTACTTTCCGACAAGGGCTAGGGCAATGGAGCGCCAATGGTATAAGACCATGTCCCCGTTAAATCCAGACATTTTTATCATTAATTATTATGTCCTGATTTATAGGGCAAGTCTTATACGGTATAAGGCAAAACTACATTTGCTTCGAAAAATGGGGGCTACCCTCCATCACAAAACAACGAAGCAAATGAAGTATCTATTGCACTCTTTATTCTTTTGGGTCTTTTGTGTTATCATAGGAATACACCCTCCATTGTATTCCCAGGAACTGGATCTGCAATCGTATATCGAATTGGTCAAACAAAACAACATCGATTTAAAGCAGAGTAGAAAACAGGTTTTGATTGCCAAGGAGGAAACCAAAATAGCCAAATCCGCACTATTGCCGAATGTGGGCATCAACGGGTTTTATCAGCGGGACTTCAATAGAAATTTCCTTTTTATCAATGATTTTGATGGAAGCATCACACGCTTACGGACCAATTTCAACAACAGTGTCAGTGCCAATGCTACGCTGAACCAAACCCTTTTTGATCCAGCCATTTTTTCCGCTGCAAAAATTGCAAGACTTGCCGAGGAAATCAGTGGATTACATGACGAACAGCTTCAGGATGAGCTTGTTACCCAAGCTTCCACTTTGTACTGGCAGGCGGTTTTTACCAAAGCGAGTGTTGCCGTACTCGATGAAAATTCGAGCTTGGCCAAAGCACAGTTGGCCCAAATCGAAAAACTACACAGCAAGGGCACGGTAAGTGATCTACAGGCACAACAAGCCGAGGTTTTCTATAAAAAGACACTCCCACCCCTTAAAAATGCCAAAAATCAATTTGAAAAATTGGTGAACGGCCTAAAAGAACTGGCAAATATTCCTTTGGAAGAGCGCATCATATTAACGGACAATCTTGAAACCATGGGCATCGACAATACCATGTATCCTGTTGAAGCGGATCTGGAGGAACGGCCACAGCTCAAGACCCTAAAAAAAGAGGTCGAGATTGCCGATAAGCATATCAAAATCAACAAAAAGTTCTGGTATCCAAAGCTCAATCTGACTGCAGCCTATAACTATGATGCCCAGGCCAATGATCTTAATTTCAGTGCTAACGAGAACAAATTGTTCCTTGTGCAGCTGGGAGTCAGTGTTCCCATTTTCTCCGGGGGGAGCAACAAGGCGAAAATTGCAAAGGCTTCCATTGAAAGGGAAACGGCGGCACTCAGGCTTGCAAAGACCAAACAGCATCTGCTCAACCAACTACGTACGGCCGAAAACAATTATAACAGTGCCGTGACCAATATTGAAACGTATATGGAGACTATTGTGCTCAATGAAAGCGAACTGGAAATTTTTAAAAAGCAGTTGAGTCTGGGCGTAGTCACTACCGTCGAATTCAAGGAAAGTCGTTTGAGGTTCACGCAATCCAAATTGGAATTGCTCAATGCGTATTTGGACTTGCATATCGCGCAACTTCAAATTTCACGAATCACAGGTCAATCCAATGGCAAACTATAAAATATAAAGTAGCAAAAAATGAAGACAATAAAACGTTTATCGATGTTGCTGATTTCAAGCATACTCCTGTCGGCCTGTTATTGGCCGGAAACCTCAAAGGAAACCACTAAGGAAGAACAGATCAATGTAAAGGCAATCATCTTAAAAAAAGAGCCTTACAATAAAACAAAGGTCTATCACGGGGAACTGCAATTTTCCAAATCAGCAAGTTTTGTCGCACAACAGTCGGGAATAGTAACCAAATTAAATGCTATGCCCGGTCAGAGAGTGCGGCAGGGTACAGTTGTAGTCGTATATCCTCCCTTGAATCACCAATTACAGATTGAGCAGGCACGAATTGAGCAAAACAAGATGACCAAAGATTATGAGCGGCAACAAGAACTGTTCAAGGCAGGTGCTGTCTCCAAAGTGTCCGTCGATGCATATAAAACCCAATTGGATGTTCTGGACAAAACGACCCAGCAAGTACAAAATATGAACACTGTCAAGGCCCCATTTAGTGGAACCATTACCCATGTTCCAGTCAAGGTCGGTGAGGAAGTGGGCATGGGGCAACCCCTGTTCAGCATGGCGGAAACGGCTGCGGTGGAGGTGAATTTTTATGTAACTCCACAAGACATTGCCCCTATAGCAGTAGGAGCAACAACCTATTTGATTCTTCCCCATAAAAAGATTGAAGGGAAAATCACAAGGACATCCATCCAAATGGATCCAAAACGAAAAGCATTTCTGGTCACCGCCTCATTTAAGAACGAAGGTGTATCGTTTGCGGGCACTCATGTTGAAATCGAGTTGGAAACCGGAGTTTCACTTTCAAGTATTTGGATACCTGTGGAATCGTTGAAACAAATTGGGAATAGGCATTACGTGTTCGTCATCGAAGATGGCAAAGCCATTGAAACCGATGTGAAAATAGGGCAGCGAAACGAAACTTCAGTGCAGATCATTAAGGGCCTGGAAGTTGGACAGCATTTGATTACCGCCGGCTCGGAAAAAGTAGAAAGAAGCAGCCCCGTTTCAATCATTCAGTAAAATACATCAGCTATGAAAATTACCCAATTCGCAGTATCAAGGCCGGTTACCACCTCAATGGTCTTTTTGGCACTATTGCTATTCGGATTTATGTCCTATGTAAAACTGCCGGTAAACCTAATGCCCGAGGTCAATCTACCAGCCATGGTCATCATTACGGACTATCCCGGGGCAACCCCAGGGGAAGTGGAAACCGAGATTACCAACCTGCTTGAAAAGGAAGTGGCAACCATCAATGGGCTCAAGCTTATGCAATCGTACTCCATGCCCAATATGTCCATGATCATCGTTCAATTTGAACTGGATAAAGACCAAGACAAGGCCATGGCCGAACTGCGAAACAAGATAGATCTGGTGGTTTCCTTTTTGCCCAAGGAGGCCAAGTTGCCGTTTGTTCGCAAACGATCCAAACCCCTGTTGGCACCTTTTAGCATGAACAGTGGTTCCGTGGTGGATCTGATCATTACCGGAAATGTGGATGCCAACAAACTCTACCAACTATCGAGAAGGGAAATCAAGGATAAACTATCTCGCATTGATGGGGTCACCAAAATTGAGTTCAATGGTGGAAAATTACGTGAAATACATGTGGAGGTCGACAAGAGCGGCCTTTACGGTCTGGGCATGAACATCACGGAGGTCGCCACACAGTTAAAGGACAACAATGTGGATATGTCAGGCGGTGATATCGTAAGGGAAGACAGGGAATCCATCATCAAGACCGGCAATAAGTACAATTCTGTTGAATCCGTCAAGAACACCTATATCGCCACCCCTTATGGGGAAAAGAAACTGACCGATTTTGCCACGGTAAAAGACAGCTTCCAACTTTCAAAAAATGATGCCTTCTTTTACGATGGAATTGAAAAAAAAGAACTGAACAATATTGTGGGTATTAGCGTGCAGAAAAGCAGCACTGCAAACGCAGTATCCATAGCAAAGGCGGTAAAGAAACTGGTTCCCGAAATCCAAAAAAACCTGCCCCAAGGGGTTACCCTGAGCTTGCCATTCGACTCCTCGGAATATATAGAAAGTTCGGTGAACGATGCCATGATGAATGTTATTCTGGGAATCATTGTCACGGGTTTGATCTTATTTCTCTTTGTAAACAATATTAAGGCCACGGTAATCGTGAGCATCTCCATTCCCGTATCGCTCATTATCAATTTTTTGGCCATGAGGCTTTTTGATGGGTCGCTCAATATGCTGTCGTTGATGAGCTTTGCTGTGGCCATTGGGGCTTTGGTTTCCAACTCCATCGTGGTCTTGGAGAACATTCTTCGCCTCAAAAGAGAGGGTTTGCCCATGAATGAGGCCTGTGTCACCGGTACCCAAGAAGTCTTTACGGCTGTCTTGGCGTCCACGGGCACCAACTTGGTGGTGTTCTTGCCGATTGCCTCGATGAATTCCATAGTTGGTGCTTTCTTTAGGGAATACGCCCTGACCATTTCGTTCGCGACTATTTTTTCGCTTCTGGTCTCCATTACCTTAACCCCGATGCTGGCATCAATTTTATTGAAGAACGATCCAAAACCCTCCAAGTTTTCCAATTGGATCATTAAATCATTTGACAGGCTTCAAGAAATTTATGAACGATCATTGCGAAGGTTGATGTCAAGAAAACGCAATCCCATCATCCTATTTGCCGTGATGTTCTTCTTCTTTATCATGAGTCTGGGATTGCTGGGGGAAATCGGATTTGAATTTGAACCGGAATCCGATAACGGGGATTTGTTCGTTGAGCTTGAAATGCAACCGGGCACATCAATGGAGAAAAACAGGGAACTGACCAAACTGGTCGAACAGAAGATTGCCTCATATCCTGAGGTAAAGGCGGTATTGAGTATGTTGGGAAGCAAAAACTCCTTTACCACCGGCTCCAATTACACCAATATCTCATTGAAGCTCAACAAACGGGTGGAACGGGAGTTATCGAATGCGCAAATTGGCGAGAAACTATTGAACGACCTCAAGGAGATACCAGAAATAAAACCCGTGGTAGCGACCATCAATTCTGAAGAAAGTGGTGGTGATTTGGGATTTTCCCTAAAATCTAATGATGCCGGACAACTGTCTCAAGCAAACGATCAGGTCATGAATCTTTTAAAAGATGTGGAAGGTTTGATTTCTTTCGAATCTAGCTTACGAAATGGTCCGCCCTTGCTTCAGTTCAAGCCCAAGAAGCGTTTGTTGGCCGAACTGGGCATCTCGGTCCATGAATTGGCATTGGTTATTCGTAGTGCCATTACGGGTATCAAGGCCACGGTAATGAGTGAAAACGATGTGGAGTACAACATCAATATCAAGGTTCCTGTTGCCCAGGCCAACTCGGTCGAAGATATCAAACAGCTCCCTGTCCATACAGCGACGGGTATGTACTCTGTTGGGCAGTTGGCCGAGGTGTCCTATGAAACCGCCCCTGCCCAAATCCTCCATAAAGAAAAGTCAAAGACCGCCGAGTTCAGCGCCACCTTGGCCCCCGGTTATATATTGGGAGATGTTAGGGCAATGGTCGATGCAAAGTTCAACGAAATAAATCTACCCGCCGGTGTCGATTTCCAATGGAGCGGTAATGTAGAGGAATTGGACAACACGGTGACCGATATGACTGTTACCTTTCTATTGGCCTTAGTGTTGATGTACATGCTTCTGGCCTCCCTAATGGAAAGTCTATGGCAGCCCTTGGTCATTTTTACTACCGTGCCCATGGCCTTGATAGGGGTTTTTATCATCATGTATTTTGCTGGAACAACTATGAATATCATGTCCCTAATGGCCATCATTACCCTGCTGGGTCTGGTGGTGAATGACGATATTTTGATCCACGACTATACCGAACAATTGATGCATAAAAAGAAAATGGACATTCATAGTGCTACCATTCTTTCGGGGAAAACCAAAATGAAGGCTGTTATTATGACCACGGTTGCGATTATATTTGGAATGCTACCCAACGCCATTGGTCTGGGCGATGCGGGAGCGGAATACAGAATCCCCATGGCCATCGTGACCATTGGTGGGATGATCACCTCCACTGTGCTGACCCTGTATCTGATTCCTTCTTTGTTTTATGTCATTAGAAGTAGAAGGCAAAAAAAGGCAGTCGGATGAAACCACCAAAAATTGAAATTGTAAAGTTTTTGGCCGTAATGATAGTTTTCTTGATAGGAATGATCATTATGATCGTCCATCAAGTGCAAAATACATGGATTTGGATCGGGTATATCAGCGTGTGGTGGTGGGCAGAAGTGATCGTGGCCAAAAACTTTCATGTAAAATTGTGGGTCTGGGTACTTATTTTGGCATTGATCCTGACAATAGATGTGTTGGTGATCCTCTTCTTTGTCCAATGATGACTAGCCTTGTATTTACAAATCCGAAAGAACACGAACTCCTTTAATTGATTCGCTAGTTGTGCAGCAGTAACAATAAGTCACATAAAACCATTCCATAGGAAACGGGGGGAATGTCCCATTTTTTATAGGCATTAAGTGCTACATTTGCCCTATGGATGCTTTAAACATAGCCCCCTTATTAAGTCTCACCGTAGGGGTATTTTTGTTTGTTTTCATTTTGTTCAGAAAATCAGGCCTGGGCAGGGATAAAAGACTTCGCTATGTTTTGGCGGCACTGGTCTTTTATTTTGCATTCGTATCATTTGATTACTATACCACCCTAAGCGAACCCGGGAGCAATTGGTACTTTGGGGTATCCTATATATTCCACCACTTGGTAGGATTTCTGTTCTATTACTTTATCGTCCTATTGATAAAACTACCGGTAGCTTTTAAAAAATGGGTGTTTATCATTATAGGCCTTACCATTCTGAGATGGTTGTTCTTTTATCCCCTTTTTGAACATGAAAGTATTGATGAGTTTTTTACATTATTACAGACCTCAGATTATGCCGAGTGGTTGTCATTGGAATACCTTTTGGTCACCTTGCTCAACATTTTCTTCTTCTTCCTGGCGTACTATCGTTTTAGAAAGGCGCCGATGGCATTGGTACTTACCAAAGAAGAAAGGCTCAAGTACAAATGGGCTAAATTGATATTGATCACTCTTGTAATTTTGCAACTGGGCATGTTCATCAACCTTGTCGTCAACGGTTATACTCTGGACACCTATCAAATCTCCATGAAGTTTGAATCGCTGTTGATCGCTATATTCTTTTTCATTTTTGCCTATTCCATTATGCATTTTCCCGTATTTGCCTTTTCGGGAGATTTTGAAGATTTACCAGAAGAAACCAAAAAAAAATATGCCAAATCCTCATTGAAAGATTCGTCTGAACTCTTTGATCAAATAAGCACCTTGGTAAGGGAAGAACAATTGTATCTCGATTTTGATTTAAAATTGAACACATTATCTGAAAAGTTGGGAAGTTCCGTCCACCATGTTTCACAGGCAATCAATCAAAATTCGGGCATGACATTTCCTGATTTCATCAATGGTTTTCGAATTGAGGAAGCCAAAAAGCGGCTGCTCATGCCAAAACCAGACACCATCTTCGCCATTTCTCTCGATGTGGGGTTCAATAGCAAAGCGGCATTTTATACCGCTTTTAAAAAAGTGACTTCCCAGACCCCCACAGAATTTAAAAAGGCCTCAAAAATTTAGCTCCAATAAAAATCGTATCACTGTCCAAAGTGCCTTGGTCATGATTCAAGGCAGTTTTTATGTTCAGTATTATAGGGAGCGGCATTCTTGCAAATCGCTAAGGCTACTTTTGACTTTAATTCTTTAAAAATAGTCGTATGAAATCCTTAACAACATTCACTACCCTAGTGGTAGTATTAGTGTCAATCACAAATTTGACGGCCCAAAACAATCCATTGACCGGAAAATGGGAAGCGGAGTATGAGGAGAACAATGAGAAATTCTATGTGACTTATGAATTCAGAAATGAAAATGGAAAGCCTACCTGTTATGCCACCTACATCAAAGATGATAAAGGGCGTGGTGAAGAACACGAATCACTGGCAATAAAGGACATCGTTTTTGAAGGGGAAAAAGGTACTGGAAAGTTCATAATTGATCATAAAGGGAAAAATTATGAGGTCAGGGCGAACCTTAAATTGAGTGATAACAACACCTTGGTCGTAAGCTATTCGGCATGGGGCTATTCCGATAATGAAACTTGGAAACGATTAAAGTAATTTCCAATGCTAAACGGACGGCATATGTTCGATAAGGAAAGAATCTGGAAAGGTATCCGAAAACGACTCGATGCTGAAAGGGTGACCCTACGGTCCGTGTTGTTGGAATTCAAGTGGAAGCTCAGCCTTGTATTCTTTTTGATCTTGGTCGAATCAGCTATCGAATTACTGATTCCCTTGTTCATTGGTTTTGCAATAGACAGTGCCATTAACGGAAGCTATATGGGTGCCCTTCAACTTGGCGCATTGGGAGTACTTATTATTCTGATTGGCGGGGGACGCCGATTTTTCGATTCAAGAATTTATGCCAAGATATACCGAAGGCTGGGTAATACAATGCTCTTGAAAATAGATGGGAACCGGTCGTCAATAAAAACCGCAAGATTGGGAATGATCAATGAGATTGTCGAGTTTTTGGAAAATTCCCTTCCGATGTTGGTCTCTACTATTATAGGAATGGTGGGAGTGGTCATCATCATTGCAAGTCTGAACCTCAACGTATTTTATATTGGTCTAGCTGCCACATTTTTGGTCTTTCTCATTTATTTTTTGACCAGTAATAGGACCACAGATTTAAATAGTGCCTATAACAATGAGTTTGAAAAACAGGTAGATGTTATCACAACAAATGACGGTACATTGCTCGCGTCCCATCTAAAAAACATGATGAAATGGAATATTAAACTATCTGATCTGGAGGTATTCAATTTTTCCATGTCGTGGTTGGTCTTGATGGCCTTTTTGGTGCTCTCCATCGTATTTTCGGTAAGTACGGGCAATGTGGCATACGGAGCTTTATTTTCGTTGATCATCTATGTTTTTCAATACATAGAAAGCGTAATTGCTTTACCCATGTTTTATCAAAATTGGTTGCGACTGAAAGAAATAAAAGGGCGATTGGAAAAGTTGTAGGTACGTAGGAAGTAGAAATGAAGAAAAAAACTAAACTGATGTTAAACCATTATTGATTTCTGCATAGTCTTGTTAAGCGGCCTTTTTATAGGTCCTTTTATTTGATGCTGTAATCTTTTATTTGCCAAGTCCCAAATATGATCTCCTTTAGTAGTTTCCTGAAGTAACTCCAACTGGAAATCCCAAAAGGTTATTCTTGCTACTTGATTAAGTATACGAATTTGCAAGTTAAACGAGATTATTTCTTTTAACATCGAAATTCCCTACAAGAAGAGTAGAATTATCAGGTGCTTTTTTATATTTGAGAAATGAAGAAATACCTACCCCTACTACTATCCCTTTTTTTTAGCCTCCTCAGTTCAGCCCAAGAAAAAATCCCTTTCATAGATTACGATTCTGTGTCCGAAAAGATGAGTGAAGCCGCCGAAAAGGGCGAGTATGAAAAAACAGTAGAATATCTAGAAAAGATTAGTAAAAATGACTCTACCTACTGCTCAGTAATGGTAACAAAATCATATTATTTAATGGCTCAAAAAAAATATGATGAGGCTATTGCAGTAACCGACGAAGGGCTGGGTTCCAACTGCTATGATCTACATAGTTCATTTTACGTTAACAAAGTGGCTTCGCTCTTAGGGCAGGACAAAAATCAAGATGCTCTAGATCTCTGTGAGTTAGGGTTAAAACGATTTCCACAGAATAAGACACTATGGTATAACAAAGGAGTTTGTTTGGAAAAAAGAGATAAATGGGAAGAAGCAGTTAAAGCATATCAAAAGACAATCCTTCTAGACCCCTTTTACAAAAGTGCTTATTTAAAATTGGGAGACATCTGTTACAAACAAGAGTTAATTAGTCAGGCTTTAATGTCATATAACATGTATTTGCTGATTGAACCTGATGCGGACAATGCGTTTAGTGTTCTAAAGCTGCTCAACACCGCTGCTCAAAGTAAGAATAGTTATGAGAAGAATCCTGATATAAAAGTTTCCGAAGATGATGCATCATTCGAAGAAATTGACTTGATAATCAACAACAGAGTTGCACTGAACGAAAAGTATGAAACAGGGAACGAAATTGACATTGCCATAATAAGACAAAACCATGCCCTTATGGAGTCTCTAAAGAACTTTTCCGGGAATGGGGGGTTTTGGGACACCAAGTTTGTCCCATTCTATCAATGGATTGTGAATCAAGGGCTTTTTGATGCTTTCAGCTATACCCTATCATATTCCATTGAGAATGAAACTTACGCAAAAGTTATCGAAAAGAAGATAGACGAGATTCAGGAGTTTTTTGACCTATCCAAACAGAAATGGGCAGATATTGTAAAAAACAATACCATCAAACAAAATGGAAAAGAAGAAACGTTGACCTATTATTTTGAAGATGGCTATACCAAAGGCATTGGTCAAACTGCAAACAATGTTGTTGTGGGAGCTTGGGAGTTGTTTAATGACAGGGGAAGATTGACCGCAAAAGGAACATTTAGTCCTGAAGGTGGTAGAGATGGGGAATGGATATTCTTCAATGCGCAAGGAAAACTTAAGGAATCAGCTCAATATATAAATGGAAAATTGAATGGCAAAAACGTTCTATATCATGAGAATGGAAAACCAAATATTCTTGCCAATTATAAGAATGATAATTTGGATGGAGAGTATTTGCTTTACAACAAAAAAGGTGCATTGCAGCAAAAAAAGTACTTCACCGATGGTCAGTTGGATGGCGAGTTTTATTCGTACCATGATGTGGGTGAAGAGTTAATAAAATCCAAGGCGACGTATGCAAAGGGAAAAGTAAAAGGAAAGTATAGCGAGTACTTTCCAACTGGAACAATAAGCTCCGAAATAAATTTTAAGGATGGAAAGGCTCACGGTCAAGAGACCAAATACTATTTAAATGGTGAGTTATATACAGATTTAAACAGCAAAAATGGATTTGTAGATGGGTATTACAAGTTGTTTTATCCCAACGGGTCGCCAAAAGAAGTTGGGCAATCTTTTGAAGGCAACTATGTGGGACACTGGCAAACTTTTTATAGCAATGGTACTCTAGAAAGTGATTTTAACTACGATGACAAAAGTCAAACTGACGGAGAATATAAATACTATGACGTTGATGGAAAACTGCACTATATTTTTGAATACCGTAAAGGTGAGTTCATTGCCTATAAGTACTATGACAAAGAAGGTAATGTAATTGAAGAAAACCGCAAAAAGGGAGGTGAGTTTTACTACAAAGGTTATTCGCCAAATGGTAAAATTAAGTCCGAAGGATTATATGACATTAAAGGGGGAAAGAAAGGCAAGTGGAAGTATTATTCCAAACACGGTATTTTAACTGACGAAGGGGTATATGAAGACGACAAATTACAAGGAGAATATAAAGAATATTATACCAGCGGGGAGTTGCAGACCAGTTCCCACTATAAAAATGACACACTAAACGGTTATTATGTCATTTACCATAAAAACGGTAAAATAAAAAGACAAGGATGGTATAAGGATAATAATGCCCACGGGGAATGGAAATCATATGCCCCAGATGGTGTTGTAAATGAAATAAACTTTTATCACAAAGGATTATTCCATGGAGAACAATTAATTTTTTCTGGAAAAGGACTTAAAACTCAAGCTAGTATTTACAATTACGGCAATCAATCAAAAGACATTTATTACGATGTGGATGGAAACGTATACCATACAGTCGATTATGATAAAAGCGGAAAAAAATATGAGTTGAGCTATAAGCATCAAAACAAAAAGCCAAGTACTAAAATAACCTATGTCAACGGTATAAGGCATGGCCCTTTTTCATATTTTGATTTCTATGGTTTAAAGAAAACTGAAGGTAATTACCTAAACGGAAAGTTACATGGAGAGGTGACTTGGTATCATGATAACGGAAAGGTGGAAACCGTTGCAAATTATGTGAATGGAGAATTGGACGGGGATTACATTTATTATTATGAAAATGGGACTTTAGATACCAAAACTTATTATAGCTCAGGAAAACTCCAAAAGAATGCTGTCAGCTATTATGAAAATGGCAGCATAAAAAGTAGAGGCGAATATTATGATGACAAGCGACATGGTAGAAGAGAAATTTACAGCCCAAACGGTAAGTTACAACTTGTTAGATTTTATGAATATGGGCGTTTAAAAGGTTACAGCTATCAGGATGAAAACTCCAAAGAGATGCCGATGATTCCCATTGAGAACGAAACAGGCAAAATGTTGGCCCATTATGATAACGGGAAGATATCCATGGACATTGAGTATGGCAATGGGAAGTTGGTCAATGTATACAAAGAATATTATTATTCAGGACAATTGCTGGAAGAAATACATTATGCCAAAGGAGAAATTGAAGGAAGAAGAGTGGAGTACTTTTCCAATGGTAACATAAAAAAAGAACGCCAGTATCAATTGGGGAATTTAAACGGTATTGTAAGGGAGTACTATGACAACGGCAATTTGAAGAAGGAGGAAACTTATTTACACAATATCAAAGAAGGTGTTTCCAAGAAGTACAATGAAAACGGGAAACTAATGATTGAAGAAACTTATTTCAATGGCGATATTATTTCATCTACTTCCAAATAGAAAGGGTTTGAGAATAAGAACGCTTATTATTCTGCTGCTTGGGTATACTTCGTATTCACAAATTTCGACTGACTATAAAAAGTACAAGGAACAGTATCCAAACTCCCAATCTGTTAGATTGAACCAAGAGGCAGTTTTGAATATTGGCCTTGACAAGGGACAATTTGTAATATCCCAAGAGTCCTTGGAGGAAGACATATTCCTATATGATAGTGCTAAAAATGATGCAAAACAATCATTGAGTTACTCCTCTTTTTACGAGTTGGAACAAATAGAGGCATCTTCATTTGTGATAAGGGACAATAAGTATGAAGAGCTAAAAGTTTCCAATTTTAAGGATAAAGATGAATTGGAGGGGTCATTTTACGATGATGTAAAATCAATCAATTTTATCTTTCCAAGTTTGGGTCCAGGGGCAAAAACTAGACTAAGTTATAAGCAAATCATAAAGAATCCGCGTTTTTTGAGTGCCTTCTATTTCGGGAACTTTTACCCTATTAAAGACAACAAATTCACCATCATTTCGGACAATACTGTTAAGCTTAGATTTCAAGAGGTTAACATGGACGGTTTGCTTGTTGAATTCACTGAAAAAAAGACTAGAAAACACAACATATATACCTGGCAAGTAAAAAACATCGATGAATTTAAATATGAGGAAAAAGCACCGGATTATAAGAGCATTTTACCACATATCATCCCAATAATTGTTTCATATGAGTCCAATGGGGAAACGGTTAACCTTCTTGAAGATGTGTCGGATTTGTATAGGTGGTACTTTTCACTTGTGGAAAACTTAAATGATGAGCCAGCTCCCAAAGAATTGGTACAACTTGTTGAAAATCTAACGGCCAACAAAAAAAATGAGCTTGAAAAGGTAAGAGCCATTTACTATTGGGTTCAGGAAAATATAAAATACATAGCATTCGAATATGCCTTGGGCGGATTCGTTCCAAGGGAAGCAAGTGAAGTGTTTCGTAAAAAGTATGGTGATTGTAAAGACAATTCAAGTCTATTATTAAAAATGCTCGATATAGCTAATATTAAGGGAAACTTGGCTTGGATTGGCACAAGAAGTATCCCATATAGCTATAAAGATGTTCCAACCCCATCAGTTGATAATCATATGATTTTACATTATGAGTATCAAGGGAAATCTTATTTTTTGGATGCTACCGGAAGGTTCAACGCAATGGAAATGCCAACATCCTTTATTCAAGGGAAGGAAGCATTGGTTTCGATGGGAAGAGATTCATTTATGATAAAAAAAGTTCCCATAATCGATCCATTAAAAAATATCTATAGAGATTATTCTATCATTGAGTTGGAAGGCAATAATTTGAAAGGGAAATCAAGGTCTGAATTAGCTGGTTACGGGAAAATAGACCTCTTCTATCGCTTGGAAAAGAACAATGCCAAAACAAAACTTCTAGATATATACAACTCAGGTTTTCAAAAGGGGAACAACAGTTTCCAAATTTCCAATTTTACTGAGACAAACAAATATAGTTATGATGACAACCTCATTGTGGAATACGATTTTAGTGTGCCCAATTATGCCAAAACTTTGGGAGATGAAATCTACATTAACTTGAATCTGGGCAAGACCATTGTTTCTAACCTGAAAACAGATGATAATCGAACTGTTCCATTGGAGCACAGATATTTAGATTCAGGTGAGTATCAATACGTATTTAATATTCCTGAGGGCTACATAGTTGATTATTTACCTGAAGGAATAACCCTATCAAATGAATACTTTGATTATGGCATAGCTTATGAACTTCAATCAAACCAAATAATATATAAACGCAACTTTCGGCTTAATGCACTGGTTTTTGATTCCGATGCCCAAAAAAAAGTAAACCAGCTTGCAAAAAAAATTGAGCGGCAACATAAAGAGGTTGTTGTGCTCAAAAAACATTAATATAACTTCCATAACCCCTATGAAAAATCTTTATTTTCTGGCACTTGTTTTTTTATCCTATTCGATTCATGGCCAAGACGACCTTTTTGTGTCAAGCTACAATTGGGATAAAACGCCTGAATATAAATTACCCGTTAACAATGAAGAGCCAATGATGGCTTTAAAGGAAAAATACGTTACAGAGTTTGCCTATTCAAATGATAATGCCTTCACCGAACACTATCTTGAACACAAGGCACTTTGGTTGAACAGTAACGATAAGATTGAGGCATATAACAAAATATATTTGCCTTATTCCGCCAATTCTGTGTTGCTTGTAAGTAAAGCAAGGGTAATAACAAAGGATTCTAAAATCATTGAATTGGACGAATCTAAAATCCTAACGGCGCAAGATGAAGAAACCGGGAAACACTACAAATATTTTGCTTTTGAGGGTGTGGAAAAAGGTAGTGTCATTGAATACTTTTATATAGAAAAGAAGAACCCTAGTTATAGTGGGATAGCATTTCGGTTGCAGTCGGATTTTGACAAAAAAAATATAGATTTTGATGTATACTCTCCTTCGAACTTGGTATTTCAGTTTAAATCCTATAATGGATTACCGGAAGTTGTTCAGGATACATTATCAAAAGACAGATTACATTGGAATTTAAACCTAAAGAATCTAGAAGGTTTACAGAAGGAGGAACAAGCCCCTTACGCTGCTTCTCGTGGCTATTTGATTTATAAGCTTGACAAAAATCTAAAAACCAATAAAAGTGACCTATCCTCGTATGGCAAGGTTGCTCAGAATATTTATAACTATTACTATACGGAACCAAGCAAGAAGGCTAACTCTCTAATTCAACAGTTTGCAACCTCCTCAGCCAAAAACAATGATGATTTAGAAACCCAAATCAGAAGTATTGATAATAAAATAAAATCAGGATTTATCTTATCGGAGTTTGGAGATGAGAACCTTACTAATCTGGAGGAAATCCTTGAAAAGAAAGTGGCCAGTTCCTCAGGAATGATAAAGCTTTATGTTGCGCTGTTGAGGCACCTTCAAATAACCCATGAAATTGTTATAACATCTGATCGTCAAGTTTTAAAATTTGACAAGGATTTTGAAGCCCATAACTTTTTAAAGGATTTCTTGATTTACTTTCCCGACCTGAAAACTTACCTTTCTCCCACAGATATGCAATCCAGATATGGTTATCCTCCTGCCTTTTTAACGGATAACTATGGTCTTTTCATAAAGGAGGTAAGTGTTGGCTCTTTTAAATCTGCTATAGGGAAGGTCAAATATATTGAGCCTTTAAGTGCGGATAAAACCATTGATAAAATGGTACTTGATGTCCAATTCGACCAGGAAGATTTAACCTATAACTTGATAAAGCTGCAACGTTCTTTTTCGGGTTACTATGCCATGCCGTTTCATCCCTACATGGATCAGATAATTGGAGATAACAGGAATGAAATGATGGAGGGGCTGGCAAAAACCATGAATGAGAATATCGAGGTTAAAAAAATGGAATTGGTCAATGAAAACCCAGACCTTTTCGGAATAAAGCCAATACAGTTCATAGTAGATTTAAAGTCTGACGCTTTTGTTGAAAAAGCTGGACGAAAATACTTGTTTAAATTGGGTGAACTAATAGGCCCTCAAATAGAAATGTATCAGGATAAAAAACGTGTGCTTCCTTTGGAAAACGAGCATACTAGAAGCTATTACCGGACACTCAACATTACTTTACCTAAAGGCTACAGGGTGGTAAATCTGGATGAACTCAACATTGAAAACAAATATGATGAGAATGGAGAAGAACTCTTTTCATTTATCTCATTTTATGAATTAAAGGATAATGTTTTGAGCATTACTGCGGACGAACATTATAGAACCAATATTGTTGTTCCATCTATATTTGAGGAGTTTAGAAAAGTGATTAATACGGCAGCTGATTTCAACAAAATTACATTGATACTAGAGCCCGAAGGCTAATACTAAAAATAAAATCTTACTCGATTTCCTAGAGTATTTCCACAATTTTGCCAAGGGTGTCTGTTTTATTAGTGTTTCGCTTCGAACCCTGGCCTCCAAAGCAGTTCTTTGTGGGAACAATCACAAAAAAGAATCTTTGTCGCTATAAGAGGTTTAAGAACGCTCGCAGTTGTTGGGTGCATTCAGACTTTCCTTGATATACTATGTCAACTAGTAGAGAATAACCATCTGACATTCTTATTAACACTAGCCACAACTGAATATTATACTCTTATTTATGCAAGGTGGTCTAAAGAATTTGTACTAAATCCGAAACACTTTACCCAAGCAAATATCGTACAATTTTAAAAACAAAAAATCCGCAACAAACTGTTTATTAGTTAATTACGGATTTTTAAGTGGTCCCACCTGGGCTCGAACCAGGGACCCCCTGATTATGAGTCATTCGCATATACTTAATTAGGGTTAACACAGATATAGTAATTTACTGTTTTTCAGCAGCATAAAAATATAAGTTTTAATCCTATCTCACAAAATTTCATTATTTTTCTGCAAATTTTCTGCAAATAATCTGAACCATTTTTATTTAGTAAAAAAAATGAACGATGAGTAAGGAGTATTCCATTACCTTTTACTTTGACACCAGGCGTAAGAAGGGTAAAAACACTTTTCCGCTTAAATTAAGGTTATACCACCCCCCAAGCACTAAAGAAAAACTTTTCCGTACTGGTTACTATTTTACCATTGCGGAATATGATCAGGCAGTGAAACTGAGGCCTGCAAAAGGGGGTAATAAAATAAGAAAAGAGCGAAAGGCAGAAATATCTGAAATACTTCATGTCCTTCGAAACAAAGCTGAATTGATTCTAAAGAACCTCCCCAATTTTTCGTTTGAGGCATTTGAAAAAAGGTACTATAACAAGTCTGCCGCATTGTCCATTGGTGATTATTACCAAACCAAGATAGAAGCTTTGGAACAAGAGGGCAGAGTTAGAACTGCTGAAAACTATAGCCTGTCCTATAGAAGGTTGAAAGGATATATAAATCTAAGTCGAATAAAAAAGTTGGATGACATTCCGTTCGAAAAAATATCTGTTGGTTTTTTAAAGAAATATGAGAAATACCTAGTCAATGAGGGGTGTTCATTAGCCACAATTGGAATCTATTTGAGGCCATTGCGGGCCATTTTTAACCTTGCCATCAACGACCCAAATTCAGGACTTAGGGAATCAATGTACCCGTTTGGGAAATCACAATACCAAATCCCAACCGGACAGAATGTGAAAAAAGCATTGTCTCCGGAACAATTAAAAACCCTATTTGAATCTAAACCAGAGAATGATCAACAGAAAAAGGCCAAAGATTTTTGGTTCTTTAGCTATCTGGCAAATGGGATGAATTTCAAGGATATTGCCGAGCTCAAATATGGCAACCTTAGCGATAACCGCATTTCTTTTTACCGAGCAAAGACTCAAAGGACCACTAAAAGCAACCCAAAGTTAATTCAGGCAATGCTGCCTGTATTTGCTCTTAATGTTATTGAAGAATACGGTAATAAGAATAGTAAAAGTGAGGATTATATTTTTCCCATCCTTTCGCAAAGCGACTCCGCCTTACAAGCTGCAAACAAGGTAAAAGACTTTACAAGATTCGTGAATCAACATATCAAAAAATTGGCGATGGAAAATGGCATTACTGATGAAATATCGACTTATTGGGCAAGGCATAGTTTTACTACTCAAGCAATAAGAAAAGGGGCCAGTATGGAGCTATTACAGGAAAGTCTCGGACATAAAAGCCTTTCGACAACACAAAATTACTTTGCTGGTTTCTCAAATGATGTCAAACAAAAGCTTAGTGAAAGCCTCTTAAATTTTGATTGATCAAAAATGAAAATGATTCCTACTAAGGTTCAACTTTCAGACTGGTTCGACGAGACCGTACAAATACCTTCGTTTGTAACTACTTTAACCATTTATCAAAAGGACAAACTCCTACAATACACGATAGAAAAAATAAAGCATCGTTTAAGCTATGCTTTTAGGCAAATTGAAGTAATGAATGCCAATAACTTCCCAAAAGACCTTCCTGAAGAAAAATGGCTGGAGTATCTAGTCCATACGAACATGTCTGGGTCTTTTGGTCCAGCAACTTTTGTTCTCAATGTCCTTGGTTGGCATTGGACATTAGATAAAAGCTTTCATAAATTGCCTAAGTCCAAAGATGTTAAACCACATGTTGAGTGGAATGAAAGGCCAATTGCTGACATAAACGCGAAGTGGGAATATCTAGTTAACGAGGGAGAAAAACTAACCCAAAGACAAATAGCTTTGATTTGTTGGTATGAAGGTATCGTAATTCCCAAGCCTGGAAAGCAAAGTGATGTTGCAAACAAAATAACGCAGTTTCATGGTCATGGGTCTGGACAAGATCTTTACAATAATCATTATTTAAAGGTCTGTTCCAATACTGATAGGCTGAACCAACATTCCCCAAAAAAGACCAAAAAAGATATTGAAAAAGTAATCCGCTTCCTTTCTTCAGGCGAAAATGTAAGTAGGGCCATAAAAGATTTGTCCCGTCTTGACGAAAAAATTAGACGTCAAGAAAAATAGCAACCCCTAGCAACCCCTAGCCTTCTTAATTCTTACCGAACATTTGTGCCGTAATCAATAGCGCAAATGGAAAATCCTTTTAAATCAATTGAAGAAAAGCTTGACAAGCTACAATATACCGTTGACGAACTTCAGACCAACAATACGACCAACCACCAGCCGGAATCAGATTTACTTGATGTAAAGCAAGCATCCAAGATGTTGAAATTAGCGGAAGGAACTATCTATAACATGGCGATTAAGGCCACCATCCCTAGCTATAAGAAATTTGGGAAAAGATACTTCCTAAAAAGTGAACTTCTGAATAGCATAAAGGAAGGCAAGCTCAAAACCAAAACAGTTATTTCTCAAGAGGTTGACGTGGTTCTATGCGGTCAAAAAAACGAAGTGTCTCAAGTCCGAAATAAAACATCTGTTAAAGGTGGTGCCAAAGGGTCAACATCCCTATGATGATGGATCCAAAATTCAATGATGAAATAATAAAAAAGCAAGTCGCCAAAAATGCGGGCTTGACGACTTCGGAGGTGACTGAGCAACTGAAGTCCGATGCCCTAAAGGCCCTTTCGAAAAAAGGATTGTTTGTCGTTAAAACAGGCGCGCAATGGATTGAAGAGGCCAAGAACCGACCTGCCCCAAGAATGTTGTTCAGTGAATTTTGGCACGAGGGTGAGCTATGCATCCTGTTCGCCGACACAAACGTTGGAAAAAGCATTCTGGCCGTACAAATTGGAAACAGTATAGCGACCGGGAATCCGGTACACGGTTTCACCTTGGAAGCAGATAAACACAAGGTATTGTATCTGGACTTTGAACTCTCTGACAAACAGTTTGAAATCAGATATTCGGTCAATTACAAAAACCACTACCTGTTCTGTGATAACTTCCTAAGGGCAGAAATAGACCCCGATACCGATGTCCCTGAGGGGAAATTTGAGGAATTTCTCCATTCCTCATTGGAGTCCTCCATAAAAGAGACCGGTGCCAGAACATTGATAGTGGACAATATTACCTATCTAAAAAATGAAACCGAAAAAGCAAAGGATGCCCTACCGCTGATGAAGCAGCTCAAAGCACTCAAGAAAAAACACGGCATCTCAATCTTGGCCCTGGCACATACACCCAAAAGGGACCAAAACAAGCCCATTACCCGCAATGACCTCCAAGGGTCCAAGATGCTCATCAATTTCTGTGATTCCTCCTTTGCAATCGGAGAGTGCCAGGCAGATAAAGGCGCAAGGTACCTTAAACAAATTAAGGCCAGAAACACAGAGTTCAAGTTTGATGCCAACAACGTGATGCTCTGCCAAATAGCCAAGCCGGACAACTTCCTAATGTTCCAATTTCAATATTACACCACTGAGTATGACCTCTTGATCAACCGGGAAAACTCTTTTGATGACAAAAGGGTTCTTGCCAGGCAGATGAAGGAAGAGGGCGCAACAATTGACCAGATACAGGACAAGCTGGGTGTTTCAAGGGGCTGGGTAAGCGAGAACACCAAGGATATAACAAAAATCAAAGGTAGGAACAAGGCCAAAAAGCAGAACGATGGTCCTAACGATTCAAACTTAACTCTTGTCTGATAAGTTCACGCTAAGTTCACGCATATGAACTTTTAAAAACAAATGTAAATATTTGATTCTTAAATGATTAGCTCAGGCAAACCCAGAAAAGTTCACATGTTCACGGATAAAACAAAGTATCCTTCCCCGACCGAGGTCACGAACACGCATGGATACCGTGAACTTATGAACTTAGCAATCCCCGTCGTCCATAATTCCTTGATAAACAACTACATAGACACGTCAAAAAATGTTCATCCGCGTGAACTTATCATGAACTTATGAACGGTAATCATAAATATAAATTAGAACCCTACAAGGGGTCCAAGACAAGGCATATCTGTCCAAACTGTCACAAGAAGGGTCAGTTTACCCTTTATGTTGATATGGACACGGGGGAGCCCTTGGCGGATAATGTAGGGCTTTGCAATAGGGCAATCAAGTGTGGTTACCACTATAGTCCAAAACAGTACTTTTTGGATAACCAACATACCGGTCCACACACAAGCAAGAATCCTGAACGACAAGCAAGAAAAAAAGCCGTGGTACCAGTACAAGAAAAACCCATTTCACTAATACCATTTGAGACTTTAAAGAGGACCTTAAGGTCCTTTGATAAAAACCATTTCGCGGTCTTTTTGACCAATAGACTGGGGCTAGAAATGGCCGAGCAAGTTGCTGGCCAATATTTCCTGGGTACCTCTGGGCACTGGGAAGGAGCCAACGTCTTTTGGCAAATCGATATGGAAGGCAGGATCCGTACTGGTAAGGTAATGTTGTATGATCCCATTACTGGCAAAAGGGTAAAGAAACCCTATCCGCATATCAACTGGGTACATAAGCTTGCTGGCTACAAGGATTACAATCTGGACCAATGCCTCTTCGGTGAGCACCTTTTAAAGGAACACCCTTTCAAACCGGTGGCTATCGTGGAAAGCGAGAAGACCGCTATGCTCTGTGCCGTTCATTGTCCCGATTTCCTCTGGCTGGCATCTGGAAACCTGAACAACCTTTCAATAAAACGGATCCAGTGCCTAAAGGGAAAAGCGGTCACCCTATACCCAGATGCCGGTGCCTATCAGATATGGCTCAACAAGGCCAGGCAACTTAAGGATATAGCCAATATCCAAGTGTCCCAACTGATCGAGAACAAGGCGACCGCGGAGCAATTGAAGAAAGGCTATGATATGGCCGACTTTCTTACGGAACCACCACAGAGCTCTACCAGAAAAGCTTCCAATGACAAACTGAAACGTGCAAAGCCTAAAAAGGATGTCAATTTACATAGTGATGAAATTGATTCTAAGGACCGCTTCTTCATGGAATCCGAGAAAATAGAAACGGTGGGCAAGGAGATATGGCCCGTCGATGAATTAGTGGGCTTCTTCAAGGAAGCGGAATTACCGGCCGGCCCCATCAATTTAAGTTCATCGGTCACCATTACGGATCTGGGCAAATTCGTGGAAACCAGCTTGCACACAGTTAAACTGCATAATGGCAAAAGCGTTTATAGGCCCTACTACAACAGGCTTGAACAACTAAAAAATTATCTGATCAAGAATGATTATTAATCTTAAAACTTAAAGATATGCCGTACAGACCAGAAAAAAAGAAACGCCCATGGAGAGATGATTACAAACCTTTTCAGAGTGTAAGGGAAGACCATAGTTTTTACAATAGTCGCAAGTGGCGAAAGACATCAACAGCCTATCGTGAAAAAAATCCATTCTGTGTTAAATGTCAAGAGGAGGGCAGAATAACCCAGGCGGAAGTTACCGATCACATTGTTAGGATAAAGGATGGTGGTGAACCATATGATGAAAGAAACCTTCAGGCACTCTGTAAAAGTTGCCACAACCGCAAAAGTGGTAAGGAAGCCCACGGTTACAAGGAGAAAGGGGGTAGGGGGTCAAAACACCCCAGGTAATAAAGTCCGTATATCCTACCCCAGTCGAAATTTTACTTAGAGTAATTTTTTAGAGGGGGGGGGTAAAGTGCAAATCAAAAAAGAAGTCATCCGATAGAATAGTTTATATCGTTTTGCCAACTCGATGATTTAATTCATCCCCCTTAATTGATGCCTGGAATTAGAGTTTAAATGATTTTTATATTTGATAATCCCGGAGTTCCTTTAGCTCAACATTGTCTGTACCGCTAGTCTCAGTAGTGCTTAATACTTCATTTATTTCGCCTTCTACTATTTGGTAAATTGACTTTGCATCTTTATACAACAAATCGGGACAAGTCAATATTTCATACTTAAAAGCCTTTAACGCATCTGACGCGTTTACATAATCCCTCTTTAAAACTTCTTGTTTTAAGTTATTGTAGGATTTAGATATTTCAGGAATACTATACCAATCATCGCGTTTTTTCCTTGCCGAAATTTCGAGCACCATGTATGGATAATCTTTGAATGGATTCCCCTTTTTGTCGGTTAGTCTAAAATCTTTTTTGTCAATCAATAAATCCTTGACATTAATTTGACCTTTATCTACCCTAATAATGGCATAGTATCCTGTTTCCAATTTATTCAATTCAACATTTAAGCCAATCTCTAAAGTTACATTTTCTTTACTTCCTGTTAGCAATTCAATTCCATGTTCCAACGGTTGGACATACGGAAGTGCGGCGCTAATAAATGATACCCCACCTAAAGAGGATATATCATCAAGCAATGCAATAAACTGTTTAGCTAAATTATCTTCTTTAACCGCAAAAAGTCCGGCTTCAATTTTTACATCAGAACCTCTATACGGAATAGGACCTAAAAGTCGTCGATTAAAATTTATAACCCTGTCAATGTTTTTGGAATCCAACAGTTCCAAATTGCTAGATGTTGTTACAACATTGAAACTTGCGGATTTACCAGTCTTATGAGCTATTTCTATGTGACTGTGCACAGTTGGGTAAAATTTAGAGAAGCCTTTTCTTAGATTTACAATTCGCATTGATTTAAGAAATATCTCTATGTATCTACTCTCTGCATCGACTTTACTATACTTAATATCCCCCGGAGTTTGCTTAAATGGAATTTTTGAAAAAAACCAATCCTGTGTTTCAGATTTAAAAATGCTTTGGAACCATCCCATTTTCTAGATTTAAAAGGTTAATTTGTGCGCTTTAAACACGGAAGCTGCCCAAATCCAAGCAGAGTATTCAAAAGTCTCACCCACCGCAGTTCTAAAAAATGCAAATCCAATAACATTTTGAGAAGAGTCCATTAAAGCGGCTCCTGAATCTCCTGGATTTGTAACCGGATTGGTCAGAACTTTCACTTGATTATTAGCATTAAAATAATTAATTGTGGGAGACCAACCAACTATTTCCGCAGACACGTTATCCCTTTTTTTATTTATAAATGAACATTTTTCATGTTGTCTAGGGGATACTCCTACTATTGGTCCATTTACCCGCATAGTATGTGGGATGCTGGTAATTCCTGGGTCAAACTTAACGAAACAACTATCACTGACTTTATCCACCGAGCTTATAGTTCCAGGGAAGCCCCCGATATAAACCCTTGTTTTGTCAACTTTTACCTCTATGTTTTTAAAAGAGTGGAGAGGTATTGTGGCTCCGAATTCGTGGTTGGAATTATATGTGCAGACGCCGGCAAGCGACCCTAAATAATAACCTCCATCAAACTCTCTTACCCGATTTGAGAGCGATTGATACACATTTGTTACCTTTTGAATAGGTGGTTTTGTAATTATTACAGGCCAACTAAAATTAGCTATAACATCCTTGAAAAGGTCGAAGTCGGTTATTTTGAGGATGTTCTTGTTAAAAAATCTATATGTGTTGTCATGTTTTTGAACAACTAAGGCAGTGGAGTTATTACTTCGTTGGCCTAAAGAGAGGTATTTTCTTTGACGATTTACAGCATTTCTCATTTTTCTTTTCCAGGCCTGGAATCCACTTGCGACAGAATTTGAGGTAATTGAAGATGCCAAATCAAAAACACCCGGTTCTTTACCACTAAAATCGGGGTCGAATATTAAAAGGCCATAACTGTCTTTACTCAAGGAAACAATATATTTCTCACGATTTAATATGTTTGATTTAGCTTCTCTATTGTCGCTGTATAATGTTCTAAATTCTGGTGACTCAATTAACGTCTGCCAAGTGCTTGTGGCCAAAAATGATTTAGCGTCCTCCCTGTTGCCAATTAAATTGCCAATCGCCTCAAATTTTTTCTCATTCCATTCTTTACTATTTGCTCCGAAAGATGAACCAATGAAATCATTGCCAAATATATCCATAAGCACATTTATAAGTCCCTTTTTCGCTCTCTTTGCCGAATCAGATATATGGTTTCAAATGAGCGATAGAAACAATAACTCTTTATAAGAATCCAAAAGATAGAGGTTTATACTTCAAGTCAGCTCTTGAGAAAGACATAATCAGTTCCTCCACCAAGCTTTTCACGAAATCAATGAATTTAGAAACTTTTTTGATCTGGTAGGCTCCATTTATTGAAAATGTATATATTTTGGCAGTAAATACTAAACTTAGAGTCCTTGACGTTAGGTCAATAGGATAGAGCTCCGATAGCTTTTTTGAAACGTACTGGTAACTCTCTACACGAGTGATATTATTACAACATGCCCGAGGTTATTTCTGACTCTTTAAGCTTCAAATCAGAATTTGATTTTAAAAAGCACCGGGTAATCATAAATTTGATATCAGGTGCCATTATCAAAAAAGTGCCTATAAATGAATTAATCAAAGCATTCTATGTTGATGTTCATGTAATCCAAATAAGCGCCATTTAACCCAATCAGTAAACAACACATCCGTTTGAGGAATGACCCAATCAAAATCAATGATATATCCTTTCAAACTTGCAAACCAAATCCAAAACTCCAATGATTTCAAACAAGTCATTTGGTCAAACTATTTGGAACACAGTAATGGAATAACGATGAAGGAGTATGCCGCAAAAGAAATGGAGATTCTTTCTTTTGGGATTTATGGGGTTGAAGAATACCATTTGAAGGTTAAAGAGTATATTATTTTTCTAGAACGGATAATTTAAATGCTTAAGTAGAAATTCGTATTGTGCATGGAGCGGTTTTATGCCCATGGGCCAGATGCACGCTTTTGGGCTAGTCTTGACCTTTTTCGCTGACCGCTGATCACTTGTGACTAAAATATTATTTAAATTGCGAAAATTGAATCAGTAAATAAAATTAAATCCAGTACAATATTCGTAACAGAAACCAACTAAACTTTATTATAACTAGAATATGCAAGCGACCTTATACCTGAATAAGTCGGGCAATCCTTTTAATGATTCCATAGAACCCATTAAAGAGATGGCTGCGTACGAGGCACTTTGGAAAAACAAAGGTGTAAGCTTTAAGAAACTCGCCGAGTTTTTTGCCAACAATCCGGATTCTAGACCTTCTGACCTGGTTGAAGAAAAAGATATAGAAGAATTCTATCAATATATCAAAACAGCTCTCAAGGATTTTCTAAAAAAAAATAAGCCCAATTTCCTGATTAATTCCACATTTGATTACCCTCTTAAGCTCAGAGACGCCAAAGAACCCATAGAACTTCTATATTATCAAGGGAATCTAGAGCTGATTAACAGTAGATCTATTGCCATTGTTGGCACAAGAAAACCCACAGATTATGGGCGAAGGCGGGCCAGAAAGCTTGTAAAGCTGCTTGTCAATGACGGTTTTACTATCGTTTCAGGGCTTGCGCAAGGAATAGACACTGAAGCACATAGCACGGCCATTGACAGCAATGGAAATACTATTGCTGTAATTGGAACGCCACTTAACAAATACTATCCAAAGGAAAATAAGGAGCTTCAGCAATTTATAGCTCAGGAACACTTACTATTAAGTCAGGTGCCTTTTTGGAGATATGAACAGCAAAGTATTCGGGGAAATAGGTTATTCTTTCCTGAGAGAAACAAAACTATGTCGGCTTTGACAGAAGCCACAGTTATAATAGAGGCTGGTGAAACTTCCGGAACCCTCATTCAAGCAAAAGCCGCTTTGTATCAAAAGAGAAAGCTCTTTATTCTCGAAAGTAATTTTCAGAATCCCAAGATAACGTGGCCATCCAGATTTGAGAAAGAAGGAGCAATTCGGGTTAAGGACTATAACGATATTATAAATGCCTTGAATTCAGATGTGTCAGAGACTCCGGAAAATTGATAAGCTGGTAATAGACCAACATTCTTATCTTGGTAGTCAAGACAATTGCTACTATTTGATGGAATATAAAACTGGACTGAGTTATTCAGAGGACCAAGTTACAGACCTTATATATAATCTTAAAAAATCCCCATTAAAAAAAGGAAGGCCTGAATATAAATGGAAAGGCTGGGCAATAAGGGTGGTCATCGATCTATATAGAAAGATTTTTTCTCCTCAATATCTAAGTGGAGATGTAACATTGGTCCCTATTCCCCCATCAAAAGCAAAAGGGCATGCAGAATATGATGATAGAATGACCAAAATCCTGAAAGGCATTTGCAGGGGCACTGAAGGAGATGTGCGTGAACTAATAACCCTCACCGAAACAATAAGGTCATCCCATTTATCGGATGATCGCCCTCCTCCAACGGAACTAATGAGGTGCCTTCAAATCGATGAGGATTTATGTGAGACTGAGCCAGGCACTATTTTATTGTTTGACGATATGATAACAACCGGTTCTCACTTTGTAGCATGTAGAAGAATTCTCCAAAAACGCTTTCCAAATGCTGAAATAATGGGGGTTTTTATAACGAGGCGAATAATTGAAGAAGGGTAATACAAGTGATATTTTACCATTAGTTCTGATTTAAGATTTCTATTGTTTTATGCCCTGGATCCATTAATTCCATCAATGAAAAGGAACTAGCGCATTTTAACTTAGTGCTCAAAATTCTAAAGTCCAATAATATTCAAGAGAAAATGCGCTAATAGGTGCAAGCGTCATTTAGCTAGCTTTTAGGTTTGAATCCTGAAAAGACTTTTTACTCCAACATGATACTTTTTCCAGTTCGTGGATAAAGTTGATTAAAGAGGTTATCATATATACATAATTGCTAAAATAAAGGCCATCTGCTTGGCCATCATTATTTGCAATATCAAGATGGATGAATTCTGAAGTGATTACGGATAGCCGCTCACCAATCTCATTGGCATTTGCGTTTCTGCTAGTCATCTGCCCAGGTCAAAGAGTGGTCAGCTTGCTTTTAGCTCAGGAGCCCGCAAACTTTCTTCACGTTTAAAGTACTCCTTTTCCAATTCGTGGATGAAGTTCATTAATGTGGTGGTCATAAAGACACAGTTGCTATAATAATTTCCATCTACCTCGCTGCCGTAATCTCCAATATCCAGTTGTATAAATTGTGAAGTGGTCAGGGATAAGTGTTCACCTATTTCTTTTGCGCTGGCGTACACAAAAAGTTCTTTAGCAATCTTGTAAAAATTCTGGTCCTTTTGCATTTTTTGAAATTTTAGGATTAATAATATTTAAGCTTTGAATTACCCTAAAATCAAGTTGTTTTCTGCAAATTTTCTGCACAAAAAAAAGAGCTGCACGATAAAAACCGTGTAACTCTCTGTGTTTAAGGTGGTCCCACCTGGGCTCGAACCAGGGACCCCCTGATTATGAGTCAGGTGCTCTAACCAACTGAGCTATAGGACCCGCAAATTGCGGATGCAATATTACTACTTATTTTTGTTCGTCGCAAGGTTTTAAACCGCTACTCTTCCTTTATCTCCTGACAAAGTTCTACCAAAACCCCATTGGTTCCCTTGGGGTGTAAAAACGCCACCAACTTGTTGTCGGCCCCTTTTTTGGGTGTTTCATTCAATATTCTAAAGCCTTCTTTCTTTAACCGTTGTAGTTCCGATTCAATGTCTTCCACAGCAAAGGCAATGTGATGAATCCCCTCGCCTTTCCTGTCCAAAAATTTGGCAATGGGGCTATCTGGAATAGTTGCTTCCAACAATTCCACTTTATTGGGCCCCGATTGAAAAAAGGAAGTCCTTACCCCTTCTGAAGCAACTTCCTCCATCTTGTACGGTTCAACGCCCAACAGTTTTGCAAACAATTTGTTTGATTCCCTAATATTTTTAACGGCTATCCCAATATGTTCTATTTTATCCATATTTCTTGCTTTTTTTAATCGTTTGCAGGTAATTCCCTCCAAAATTAAGCACTGTCTTCTTATGATATCATGAGGTTCGTCATTTATTCCGTTATTTTGCAGTATGGAAACACAGCGGCAGAAGAAAATTGCGGGAATCATTCAAAAGGATATTGCGGATATCCTTCAACGAGCTGCAACAGATGGAGGTTTAAAAGGAACATTAATTTCGGTTTCCAAGGTCTATGTGACCACAGATCTTTCCATTGCCAAGGTCTACCTCAGTATATTCCCAAACGATAAGGCCAACGAATTGTTGGATGGGGTCAAGTCCAATCAGCCCCTGATCAAGCACGAGCTGGCACAACGGACCAAAAATCAATTGCGCCGCGTTCCGGAACTTAGTTTCTATCATGATGATTCCTTGGAATACATCGATCAAATTGAAAAGTCATTAAAGGGGGAAGAAAACCCGATTGAGAACAGGGACTTGCTTGCCAAACGAAAGAAATCCTGATTTTGAACTTTCCATTTTATATCGCAAAGCGCTATTTACGGTCAAAAAGCAGTCAAAATGCGGTAAACATTATCAATTTCATCACTTTTTTAGTGATCGTTATTGGGTCAGCTGCGCTTTTCGTTGTGCTTTCTGCCTTTGCTGGTCTAAAAACGTTTAGTCTTTCCTTTACCAATACATTTGATCCGGATCTTAAGGCACTTCCCGCCTATGGGAAGCACTTTTCCATTACTCCGGAGGAAGAAAACAAGCTGCAACAAGTACAGGGCCTGGCCAACTACTCCAAGGAACTAGAGGAAAGGGTCTATCTCACGTTTAGGGACAAAAGCCATTTTGCCTACATCAAAGGCATTGATGGAAATTACAGATCTGTAACCGGCGTGGACAGCACACTGTATTTTGGCAATTGGGGAATAACAGAATACAACGGAGTGGTGGGAATTGGTATATATAATTTACTTAATGTTCCCTTGGATAATTACCAAACTCCTTTGACTGCCTTGGTGCCAAAACCTGGAAAGGGTTCTATTTCGCAACAGAGTTTCAGCTCCAAACCTTATAATGAATTGCCGTTGGTTGTGAGCGGGGTTTATGCGGTTGAGGAAAATCTAGATAAAAAATATGTGTTTGCCCAGCTGCCCCTTGTGCAGACTTTTTTGGAAAAGGATAGTACACAAATCTCTGGAATCAACTTTAAATTGAATGGGCAACTTCCTTTGGAAGACGTTCGAAACGAACTCAAAACAATTTTGGGCAATAAGGTGTTGGTGCTCAACCGACAGGAGCAAAACAGTACCCTTTATCGCATGCTCAACACCGAAAATCTTGCAACTTATTTGATTTTTACCCTGGTTCTGATCATTGCTTTGTTCAATGTGGTTGGGGCCATCATAATGATGATCTTGGACAAACAACAAAACTCCAAAACCCTTTTTAGTCTTGGCGCTACCATTAAAGAGCTGCGCTCCATTTATTTTACCCAAGGTCTTCTTGTTACCACATTGGGTGGACTTATCGGGGTGTTAATTGGGTCACTTTTGATTGGGTCGCAACTCGCTTTCGGTTGGTTAAAAATTACACCTTCCCTGGCCTATCCAGTGGAATATAATTTGATGAATGTTGTGGTGGTACTTGGCACCATCGTAGTGCTTGGGTTTGTTTCTTCACAAATAGCCAGTAGTAGGATTAGCAGGCGTTTGATTGCTTCCTAAACAAACTGAAAATCTCCGAATTTTTCCAAAACCTCATCGAAAGCTGCAAAAACATCTGAGGAATCATCGCTGGTTACCATTTTCATGCGGTACTCCTTAAAGTGGGGAATTCCTTTGAAGTAATTGGTATAATGTCTACGGGTTTCAAAAACCCCTAACTTTTCACCTTTCCAATCAATGGCCATTTGCAGGTGTCTTCGTGCAGCTTCCACGCGTTCTTCCATGGTGGGAGGTGCCAAAAGTGTTCCTGTCTTAAAGTAGTGCTTCACCTCCTTAAAGAACCAGGGGTTGCCAATGCTTGCCCTTCCGATCATGGCTCCGTCCAGGCCAAATTCATCCCGCATTCTCACAGCCGCCTCAGGAGTGTCCACATCCCCATTTCCGAATACTGGGATCTGCATTCTGGGGTTATTCTTTACTTCTGCAATTGGAGTCCAATTAGCGTCGCCCTTGTACATCTGTACCCGGGTTCGTCCATGAATGGCGATAGCCTGGATTCCTACATCTTGTAATCGCTCCGCGACTTCTACAATCTTGATGGAATCCGAATCCCAACCCAATCGGGTCTTAACCGTAACGGGTAAATGTGTCCGCTTTACCATTTCCTCGGTTAGTTTCACCATCAACGGAATATCTCTAAGAATTCCCGCACCAGCATTTTTAGAGACCACCTTCTTCACGGGGCACCCAAAATTAATGTCGATTATGTCGGGCTTGGACTTTTCAACAATATCAACAGCCTTCAACATGGAATCCAGTTCGGCACCAAATATCTGGATTCCCACAGGGCGTTCCTTTTCGTAAATATCCAGCTTGATCACACTTTTGGCCGCATCCCTGATAAGCCCTTCTGATGAAATGAATTCCGTATAGACCACATCCGCACCCTGTTCTTTGCATAAGGCTCTAAATGGGGGATCACTTACATCCTCCATGGGAGCAAGTAGCAACGGGAAATCAGGGAGTTCTATGTTTCCAATCTTAGGCAAATCCTTCTTTTTTAGGATTGCAAAAATACAAAATACAGGAAAATCAGTGGGTTAGTCGGCCTCCAATCGGTCACGTTCTTTTTTCTCGATGGCCCGCTCATTATCCTGTAGCCTAAAGTTTCCGAAATTATAAGTGAATCCAAATCGGATAAACTGGGCCTCAGGTCTGCGTCTGTAAAAATTGTACTGATTAAGGTATCTTGAGGTATATGTGGTAAGGTATCGCTCCAGCACGTCCTCAGCGGCCACAGAAATACTGGCTCGATTGTTCCAGAGCGATTTGCGCAATCCCAGGGTCAGATTCAATTGCTCATCTGAGATATACGAACCAAATAAGAACTGCGATATATAAGTCATGGTAAGTTCTCCAGTGAAGGTGCCGTCCTTGGATAGGGTCAGGTAGTTGGCCAAATAGCCATAAACCCCATCCACTTCGTTGGTGTATTCCTGATTGTTGCTTTCCACCGCGAGAAACGTCTCCTCTTCATGAAAAAAGGAGGTGTACGCATACATAAACCAAAACGGGGTTATCCCCTTACTGACCGTGAAATCCAAACCATAGGACTTACTGGCCAACATATTTTGTTTCAACTCCACCAAGGTTTGCTCATCATTGTCCTGAAAAACCAAATACCCGATATTGCGTCCATTGTCTCGATAATAAATGTCAACAAAGAACTCGCTGTTCAGGGAGTAATTAAAATTAAAATTATTGCTAAAACTTGGCCTTAAACTGGGATTGCCCTCCTCAAAATCACTTTCATTGAAAAAGACTCTAAAGGGGTTTAGGTCATTGTATTTGGGTCTGGCCACATTTCTTCCATAGTCCAAGGCAAAGCTATGTTTGTCTGATGGAGAGTACAGAATATATACGGAAGGAAAGGGCTCAAAAAAGTCCACAGTATTGGTCTCATTTAGGGTTTGTGATGTTCCATTGGCTTCGGTTAATTCCCCTCTAACACCTAATTTCATGGACCATTTATCCCAGCTCTTTACCCAACTCAAATATCCCGCATAAACCTTCTCATCATAGGAAAACACATCGGACAAGGATGGGCTTACGGCATTGTCCGAACCGATAAAATTCCGAAAGTCCACCCTGCTTTCGGAAGTAATGGAGGACATCTTAAGCCCTGTTTCAAATGAGCTGGTTCCCAGAGGCGTTGAGAAATCCGCCTGTCCAGTAAAAATTTGTATGTCCTGCTTGGAATCCGTGTCAAAGGCAAAATTTCGTATGAACATGGCATTGTTGTCAAAATAATTGGAGTTCAGATTTTGAAACGATTCCCCATTATAGTTCGTAAAATGTCCATTAAAAGTGAGGCTGGCACCTGGTTTCTTCAGTTTGTGGACATATGAAAGGTCAAAGGCTAAATTGGAATTGTCCAAATCGGCAATATTCCTCGTCATAAAAGTAGAATCCAACTGCTGCTGTCCATCCCTAATTTCCGCATTCAAGTCTATTTCCCTTTCCTGTCCAAAATTAAAGGCCAAATTGGAAGTGAGGTTAAGGCTGTTCCTTTCATCAAAATCGTAGTCCAGTATAAAGCTGGCGTTCTGTGCTTGGGAGGACAGCGTTTCATTATATAAGGTGGTCCATCTGGAAAAAATCGAATTGGTATCATCCATATAATTTGTTCCCTTTCTTGTCTTCTGCAATTCTTTTTTCGGGCTTATGGAATAGTTGGCAAACAGATTGAGTTTGTCCGTCTTGAAATAGTGGCTCATCCCTGCGGCGAATTTTGGGAACGAGGCCTGGGTATAGCTCCCATTGATACTTCCTTTATATCCTGGCGTAATGTTTTTGGAGGTAACAATGTTCAATATGGGCCCACCTTCAGCGTCGTAGCGGGCCGGGGGATTGGCAATTACTTCCACGGATTTTATGTTATTCCCTGAAAAGCCTTCCAACAATTCCTTTACCTCTTGACCAGAGAGCTGCACCTTTCGGTCATTCAGATAAACCGTGGCACTTTGCCCCTTTATCTGTAAGTCTTCCTGATTTACAATAACTCCAGGAGTGCTTCTTAATATGTCCCAAGAACTTCCCTGTGAAACGATGGTGTTCTCAACGGAAAAGACCAGTCTGTCTGGAAATCTTTGCAGTGTTGGTCGTTTTGCGGTCACCACAACCTCGTCCAGGGTATTAGTTTCCAGAGGAATAATCAAAGCTCCCAATGAAATGTTGCCGGCAATATCCAATGCTCTTGGTTCCGAGCCTCTACCCACATAACTGGCCTGTAATAAATATAGATCTGGTTCAACCTCATTCAAAGAAAAGTAACCCCCCTCATCCGCTGATGTTCCCATAACAAAAGTGGAATCAACTGCCTGTAACAAAAGGATGTTGGCATATGGGATTAAATTATTTTCTTGATCTACAACCTTTCCGCTAATCTGGTAAGTCTGTGCATGCAAGTGCGTGCAGGGGAAAAACGCCAATAAAAAAATAAAGGCAAGGTGTCTCATTTAGTCTTGGGGTTGGATATCAAATCTAAGAAAATATTTTAGAGCCATGTACGTCGCCATTGCGTCATATTTGCAAAAAACCAGTAGTTGGGCAGCTAAAAGAGCTATATTTGCAGTTGCTTTAAAGCCTTAGATTTTACGGGCAGTTATTGATATGGAGAGGATTAGGAATTTTTGCATCATTGCACATATAGACCATGGTAAAAGTACCTTGGCAGACCGTTTATTGGACTTTACAGGTTCCGTTACCGATCGGGAAAAACAGGATCAGCTGTTGGACAATATGGATCTGGAGCGGGAGCGTGGTATAACCATCAAAAGCCATGCTATTCAAATGGAATACGTCCATGAGGGAGAAACTTATATCCTCAACTTGATTGACACTCCTGGACACGTGGACTTCTCGTATGAGGTTTCGCGATCCATCGCAGCCTGCGAAGGAGCCCTTTTGGTGGTTGATGCGGCCCAAAGTATCCAAGCCCAAACCATATCAAACTTATACTTGGCTCTCGAAAACGATTTGGAAATCATTCCCGTGCTCAACAAAGTGGATTTGCCCAGTGCCAACCCAGATGAAGTTACGGACGATATTGTTGACCTTTTGGGGTGCACCCCAGAGGAAGTGATTCCAGCCAGTGCCAAAACCGGTATTGGTATAGAAGATATCCTCACGGCCATCATAGAGCGGGTTCCCGCTCCCGAGGGAAACCCAGATGAATCCCTACAGGCCTTGGTGTTTGATTCTGTTTACAATCCCTTTCGAGGTGTGGAAACCTATTTTAGGGTCATCAACGGAGAAATAAGAAAAGGGCAGAAAATCAAGTTTGTGGCCACCAACAAGGACTATTTTGCCGACGAAATTGGCACCTTAAAGTTAAATCAGGTTCCCAAGCCCGTTATTTCCTCTGGAGATGTGGGCTATCTAATTACGGGAATCAAGGACGCTCGGGAAGTCAAGGTTGGGGACACCATCACCGATGCCAATAAACCCACCCAAAACGCCATTGAAGGTTTTGAGGACGTTAAGCCCATGGTTTTCGCTGGAATTTATCCTGTGGATACGGAAGATTTTGAGGAGCTTCGCTCCTCCATGGAAAAATTGCAGTTGAACGATGCTTCCTTGGTATTTACTCCTGAAAGCAGTGCCGCGCTTGGTTTTGGCTTTAGATGTGGATTTTTGGGCATGTTGCATATGGAAATCATCCAGGAGCGATTGGAGCGGGAGTTCAACATGACCGTTATTACTACCGTACCCAATGTTAGCTATCACGCATACTCTACCAAGGACAGGGAAACAGCAATCATTGTTAATAATCCTTCGGATTTACCCGATCCTTCCACAGTAGATCGCGTAGAGGAACCTTATATAAAGGCTACTATCATTACCAAGTCTGATTTTGTGGGCAACGTGATGTCTTTGTGCATTGAAAAGCGGGGTCAAATTACCAATCAAACCTATTTGACGACGGAAAGGGTGGAGCTCACTTTTGATATGCCCCTGGCCGAAATCGTTTTTGATTTTTACGACCGATTGAAAACCGTTTCAAAGGGATACGCTTCTTTCGATTATACCCCAATAGGAATGCGAACTTCCAAATTGGTCCGAGTGGATATCTTGTTGAATGCGCAGCCCGTTGATGCCTTATCCGCATTGGTTCATTTTGATAACGCCCATAGTATTGGGAAGAAGATGTGCGAAAAATTAAAGGAGCTTATCCCAAGGCAACAGTTTGATATTCCTATCCAAGCGGCCATTGGTTCCAAAATCATTTCCAGGGAAACCATCAAAGCGCTTCGGAAAGATGTTACTGCCAAATGTTACGGGGGTGATATTTCCAGAAAGCGTAAACTCTTGGAAAAACAGAAAAAGGGGAAAAAGCGCATGCGCCAAGTGGGGAACGTGGAGATTCCACAACAAGCTTTTATGGCAGTCCTTAAACTGAACGACTAGGTTTAGCTTTCAAAATCTGGAATGCCCTTGCATCCTTCGGCGACAAATTCCCTCGGGCTCATGCCTTCAAGCTCTTCAGCATTGATGGTCTTTACCTCTACATCTTTATACAATAAGGTATAGGTTCCATCCATATTACTGCATATTTCGAGCTTGAACCCCAATTGATCTGCACAGGAAAAGCACACCGAGGAAGTGGTGACTTCAGGTTCGGCAAGTCTGTCTTTCAATAATTGCTCTGCGTCCACAGAACAGCCCATAAACAAAATGGCCATTAAGGCCGTAAGTGGTACTGTTTTTTTCATCTCAACAAGATTTAGGTTAGACTAAAATTAAAGATGGAGTAATGTAGCCGCCCAACAGTACTTTTTTAGGCGCTCAATTGACGAATGGCCCTTTTCAATTGACGGATGAAGGGATTTTTGCTAAAAATGTAGTTTTGAGAGGAATCCTAAGACTGGGATTCTAGTCAATATTAATGGTTTTTCCCATGTACACCAGCTTATAGCCATTCCCGTTTGGAGAAAAGTCCTTGCTGTTTGCAGGGATAACGTCTATGACCCCGGTTGGAGCTTTTGTGAAAACAGGGATGATCTCGCTGTCCTTTTGGGCCAGATCGATCAGATCATCATAATGTTGTTTGTCCTTAAGGTCTATTTCTTGAATGGCAGGATATTTCCGTACCACTTCAATCAATTTGATGAAGTCGTCCGTATGGGAGAACAGCCCCTCTTGTGGATTGTTGTCAGGATCGTTCATCTCATCGGAATTTACCAATCTGAACGCCCCGTTTTCCCCAAATTGCCGTTGGAATTTTTCAATCGCAAATTCATTAATATCCGAATTCCCCGTTAAGGCCAGCAAAAATCCCATGTCGTTCAGTTCAATATTGTCCGCCAGTGAGTCCGAGAAAATATCCGCTGTCATCGCTTCAAGTCCCAAACGTTGTGCTTTTTCAATATTGGCTTGGTTGTTGTCTATCAATACTACATGCCGATTGTTCTTTTTGAGATAGTTCCCAATAAGACGGGATACTTTGGAAGCGCCAATGATCAATACCCCTTCAGATTTCTTTAAGAACACCCCCACAATTTTGGCCACAAAACGGGCTGTAGTCGCATTCAATAGTACGGTTCCCAGCACTATCATGAACACCAAAGGCGTAATATATTCTGCTCCTGGTTCCCCTTTGCTCAACAACTTGGAGCCAAATAGCGAAGCAATTCCCGCCGCAACAATACCTCTAGGGCCAACCCAACCAATAAAAAGCTTTTCATTGAGTTTCAAATCGGAACCCATCGAACTTAGAAAAACACCCAACGGCCGTATCACAAAAACAACCACGGCAAACAAAATGGCCGTGTTCCAATTGAAAATAAGTTCCAAGTCACTAATATTAATGTTGGCCGCCAAAAGGATAAATAAGATGGAAATCAACAAAACACTTAGCGATTCCTTAAAATAAAGGAGCTCCTTCAAATTGGGCAAATTCATATTCCCCATGACCATTCCCATGACCACCACGGCCAATAATCCGGATTCATGGGCAAACACATCGGATTCCACGTACACCAACAGCACCACAGAAAGTGATACCACATTCAGCAAATAATGTGGCACCAGGTTTTTTTTGATGACAAACCCCAAGGCATGGGCAAAAGTGAAACCAAAGGTGGTTCCAAACAATAGGATTTTGCCAAACTCAATCAATGCGGTTTTGGTAAACGCCTGACCTTCTCCCACACTAATAAATTCAAAGACCAAAACCGCCACCAAAGCCCCGATGGGATCTATTAAAATACCTTCCCATTTAAGCACTGCGGAAACATCTTTCTTTAACGGGATGTTTCTCAGGATTGGAGTTATTACGGTAGGCCCCGTGACAATGATCAATGCAGAAAACAGGAATGAAATTTGCCAAGTAAGTTCAAAGATGTAATGAGCCGCAACTCCAGCCCCAAAAAAGGTTACCACGGTCCCCACAGTTATCAACTTTGTGATTACCGGGCCCACATTTTTTATTTCAGCCCGTTTAAGGGTAAGTCCTCCCTCAAACAGAATGATGCTGATGGCCAAGGACACAAAATAGTAGAGGCCCTCTCCAGGAAAAAGTCCCTTTTTCCCATTCCAAATAGGCTCTATTAGTTTACCTCCATCCTCAGTGTACAAAGTGGCAATAGGGCCCACCAAAAGCCCAATCAGAATCAACGGTAAAATAGCGGGAAGTTTAAAGCGCCATGCCACCCATTGTGCAATGATTCCCAAAATTATAATGCCCGCAAGCTCTACCATGAGTTAGTTTTCTTGAAATTTAACGTTTTTCTTTTAGAATTTTGTCAAACTTATGACATTGGCCACTTCTTTCTTCATATTGTGATATTTTGAAGCCCCATTCCTAAAAAAGGACGGTTGTTGAGTGTTCAAGAAACCAAGACCCTGATCTATTTTGGGCGGCAGTTCACCAAACTTTTGAGGCCATCCGTGCCTGTTTGATTTTTGTTAAAATACGGCCAATAAACCCATGTTTTTTAACTATTTAAGGCTTGCTTTTCTTATTTTGCACGCCATTTGCTTTTCTGAATGACTATTTATCCCGTTGAGACCGGAAATTTTAAATTGGATGGGGGGGCCATGTTTGGAGTGGTGCCCAAATCCATTTGGAGCAGAACCAACCCGGCAGATAACAACAATATGATCGATTTGGCCGCACGCTGTCTTCTCATTGAAGATGGCAACAGGCTCATTTTGGTTGATAATGGTCTGGGAAACAAGCAATCAGAAAAATTCTTCAGCTACTACTACCGTTGGGGAAACCACAGTTTGGATGCTTCATTGGAAGCATTGGGGTTTCATAGGGATGATATCACAGACGTTTTTTTAACCCATCTCCATTTTGACCATTGCGGGGGAAGTATCCAATGGAATACCGATAGAACGGGGTATGAGCCCGCTTTTAAAAATGCACGATTTTGGTCCAATACGGATCATTGGGAATGGGCAACCCATCCAAATGCTAGGGAAAAAGCCTCTTTTCTAAAAGAAAACCTTTTGCCCATGGAAGAAAGTGGCCAACTTCATTTTGTGGATCGAAAAGAAGGTGCATTTCAAGAGCGTTCAGAGTTGGGGTTCGGCATTCTTTTTGCAGATGGACATACGGAAAAACAAATGTTGCCCCATGTTACATATAAGGGCAAGACCTTGGTTTTTGTTGCAGATTTGATTCCAACAGTTGGGCATATTCCCTTACCTTACGTTATGGGTTATGATACCAGACCCTTACTAACCTTAAAAGAAAAGGCTAATTTTTTGAATACGGTTGCAGAAAACAACTACCTCCTCTTTTTTGAGCACGATGCGCACAATCAATTGTGCTCCCTCAAAAAAACAGAAAAAGGCGTGCGCCTGGATCAATTGTTTTCCTTTGATGAAGTATTCAATTCACAATAAAGTTTTACATTTCAATTAAAATCATCTATATGAATCGCAGTTATTTCAATCTTTCTTTCTCTATGGTCTCCGCTTCCATTTTCCTAATGGGGTGCGGTGCCACTACCCTTGTTTCAACACCCGTTGAAAATATAGATACCATTCCCCTTAAGGTATCGGAATTGTCAGAATATCAGAAAAAAACCTGGGGGCATGCAGACCTCATTACGGATACCATACCCGGCATGAGCGTGGACAAGGCCTACCGGGAAATCATCAAGAACAAAAACGGGAAAACCGTTATTGTGGCCGTGGTTGATTCGGGAATCGATATTGAACACGAAGATTTGGACGGCGTGCTGTGGACCAACAAAGGTGAGCGACCCAATAATGGTAGGGACGATGACGGAAACGGCTATATAGATGACATCCATGGCTATAATTTCCTGGGCGAAGCCTATAACGAACAATTGGAGTATGTACGTATGCTCCGAGTAGGTGTTGGGGACGCCTCGGCAAGAGCCAAAGCTCGCTTAAAACTGGACGAAGCTTATCCAAAAGCATTGCAGAACAAACAACAATACGAGCAGATTTTCCAAGTGGTTAAGGGTGCTGATGAGGCTGTGAAAAAAGAATTGGGCAAAAGTTCATACACCAAAAAAGAGCTGTTGTCCATTGAGCCTAAAACAGAGGAAATGCAGCAGCATGTTGCCGTACTTACCCAAATGTTCACCTACGGGGAGAGTATTCCCAGTGTAATGGAAGAACTCAACGAGGGCATTACCTACTTCACGGATCAGGTCAACTACAACCTCAACAAGGATTTTGACGGAAGACAGACCGTTGGGGACAATCCTTATGACTTTAGTGACAAAAAGTACGGGAACGGAAATCCGAAAAATAGAGTGGATACCGAAAGCCACGGAACCCATGTTGCCGGGATTATAGCTGCGGAACGGAACAATGGAAAAGGGGTGAACGGAGTTGCCAAAAATGTGAAAATCATGAGTGTGCGCGCGGTACCCAATGGCGATGAATATGACAAAGATGTTGCCTTGGCCATTCGATATGCTGTGGACAATGGTGCCAAAATCATCAACTGTAGTTTTGGAAAATCCTTTTCTCCCAACGCACAATGGGTGTATGATGCCATAAAATATGCAGCTTCAAAAGATGTTTTAATTGTACATGCTGCAGGAAACGATGGCAATGATTTGGATAATCCAGAAAATCCGAACTACCCCAATGATCATATGTTCGGAGCTATGGAAATTGCCAACAACGTAATCACGGTTGGGGCATTGACCAGCAGTTATGGTTCCAAAATGGTGGCAACCTTCTCCAATTATGGCAGCCAAAACGTGGATGTTTTTGCGCCTGGAGATGCCATTTATTCCACCTTGCCGAACAACAAATATGATTTCATGGGAGGTACTTCAATGGCCGCACCAGCTGTTGCAGGTGTTGCGGCATTGGTCCGATCCTACTACCCGCAGTTGTCAGCGGTACAAGTAAAACAGATTATTATTCAATCAGGGTTGGGCACCAAGGCTTCCGTAATTGTTTCGGGAGATCCGGCCAACGCCTCAACTTTTGATAAGATTTCCAAATCTGGGAAAATGGTGAATGCGTACAACGCCTTATTACTAGCAGAAAGCATCACCAAAGGAAAAGCAACCCTTAGCAACAACACCAAATAAGATGAAAAAGGCCTGGTTTTTCTTATCAATGGCTTTTGCCGCTGTGTTTTCGCTTCCTGCCCAGAACACTTCATATTGGCAGCAGCATGTAGATTATACCATGGATGTTGAAATGGATGTAAAGACATTTCAATATACGGGTACGCAAAAACTGATTTATACCAACAACTCTCCCGATGCATTGAATCGGGTGTACTACCATTTGTTTTTTAATGCCTTTCAGCCTGGCAGCCAGATGGATGCCCGCTTGCAAAGCATTAAAGATCCCGATGGCAGGATGATGGAAAATGGGAAAAGTAGGATTGCCTCCCTATCTGAATCTGAAATGGGTTATTTGCATGTGGAAACCCTTACCCAAGATGGTCAAGCTGTATCTTTTACCGAAGAAGGAACCATTTTGGTGGTGGATTTGGCGCAACCCATTCCCTCGGGTGGTAAAACTACTTTGGATATGGCGTTTAAAGGACAAGTGCCTGCCCAAATTAGAAGGTCAGGCAGAAACACATCCGAAGGCGTGGCCCTTTCCATGAGTCAGTGGTATCCTAAATTATCCGAATACGATTTTGAAGGTTGGCATGCAAACCCTTACATCGCAAGAGAGTTTCACGGAGTTTGGGGGGATTTTGATGTAAAATTGACTTTGGACAAGGACTATGTGGTAGGTGGTTCAGGTTATCTTCAAAACCCGCAAGAGGTGGGACATGGATATGAGGCCCCTGGCACCAAGGTTAAAACCAAGGGCAAAACCTTGACATGGCATTTTAAGGCGCCAAATGTCCACGATTTTATGTGGGGAGCGGACCCTGAATACATTCATGATACCTTGCAAATGGAGGATGGGCCCACCCTTCATTTCTACTACAAAAACAATCCGGAAATCATAGAAAACTGGAAAAATTTGCAGCCAAAAACGGCTGATGCCATGCGTTTCTTTAACAAGAATATTGGCAAATATCCCTATGAGCAATATTCGGTGGTTCAAGGCGGGGATGGCGGAATGGAGTATGCCATGAGTACCTTAATCACCGGTAACCGTTCTTTCGGAAGTTTGGTTGGCGTGATGGTGCATGAAATGGCACATTCCTGGTTTCAACATGTGCTGGCCACCAACGAATCCAAGCATGAGTGGATGGATGAAGGCTTTACTACTTTCATCAGCAGTTTGTGTATGAATGAGATCATGGAACAGGGCAAGGAAAATCCGTTTGAGGGTTCTTATAAAGGGTATTACGCACTGGTAAATTCAGGTCTGGAAAAACCACAGGCCACCCACGCCGATCGCTATAGCACCAACTTTGCCTATGGAATTGCCGCCTATAGCAAAGGTTCCATTTTCCTTTCCCAACTGGGATATGTTATAGGACAGGATAAGCTCATGGAATCGGTGCGGAAATACTATGAAGATTTTAAGTTCAAACATCCTGTTCCCAATGATGTTAAACGCGTGGCGGAAAAAGTCTCTGGAATGGAGCTCGAATGGTATTTGGTGGATTGGACCCAAACAACCAATACGATTGACTATGCCATTAAAAGTGTTGAGGCCTTGGGGAACCAGACCAAGGTGATCCTGGAAAGAATTGGAGATATGCCCATGCCCATTGATTTGTTGGTGGCCCATACGGATGGTACCCAGGAAACTTATTACATCCCGCTACAAATGATGAGAGGTGAAAAGGATAACCCCTATCCCAACCTGAAAAGAACCGTGGCAAAAGATTGGACTTGGGCGCATCCCACCTATGAGTTGATCATTGACAAGCCCTTGGGCGATATCCAAGCTTTGGTCATTGATCCATCACAACTCATGGCCGATGTAAATGGGGAAAACAACGTTTGGCAGCCTTAAGATCAGAGCGGCCTTCGTTTTTGGGCGAAGTTCCTTTCTAGCGAGAAAATTTAAGTAGACTAAAATGGCCTCTTTCAGCAAAAAAGAAAAACTCAAGAGCAAAAAGCTGATTGAGCAACTTTTTGTTGAAGGAAAAAGTGTCAAGGCCTTTCCTATAAGGCTGCTTTACATCAAATGTGAATTCGATGATGTTCAGTTCAAGGCCGGTGTAGCAGCTCCAAAGAAAAAGTTTAAAAATGCCGTTGATCGGAATCGGGTAAAGCGCCTTCTTCGGGAATCTTATCGGTTGAGCAAGCACCTTCTTTTTAACAATGTAGAGGGAAACTTTGCGTTTCTATTTTTATACCTTGGTAATACGATGCCTAACGCCAAGGAGGTGGACAAAGCCATGACTCAGCTTTTGGAAGCATTCATAAAAAAAGAATCCCATGAAAAACCTGATCAATAAAAGAATTTGGGTTCCAGTTGTAGCGCTCACCATTTTGGTTGCCTCTTCCGGATTTAAAAGCGATTTCTTCGAGATAGCAAAACAAATCGAAATCTTCACGACACTTTTCAAGGAACTCAACATGAATTATGTGGATGAGACGAATCCTGCGGAATTGATGGATTCAGCCATTAAGAACATGTTGGAAGAATTGGATCCCTATACCCGTTTTCTGAACGAACAGGATGTGGAGGCTTATAAAATCAACAACGCAGGTGAATATTCAGGTATTGGGGCCTTGGTTCGGTCCTATGAGAGTAAATTGCTCATTGTTGAACCTTACAAAGGGTATCCTGCTGATAAGGCTGGATTGAAGGCTGGGGATGAAATCATAAAGATTGGAGACATTACGGTTGCCGATTTTGATGATAACGCCAGTGAATTGCTCAAAGGGGCCAACAACACTTCCGTAGATGTCACCTTTGTAAGACAGGGAGAAACCAAGACCGCTACCCTAAACCGTGAAGGAGTGGAAGTGGATGCGGTTCCTTTTTATGACATGATCGACGAAAAAACGGGCTATATCGTGCTTTCCCGATTCAATAGAAAGGCTTCCAGCCAGACCAAATCGGCGCTACAAGATCTAAAGGGTAAAGGCGCGGAGCGACTGGTTCTCGATTTAAGGGGAAATCCTGGGGGTCTTCTTACAGAAGCCATCAATGTGACCAATTTGTTCGTTCCCAAAGGAGAGCTGATCGTAACCACCAAATCCAAGGTCAAAAAGTTCAATCAGGAGTACAAGACCAAAAATCAGCCAGAAGATTTGGATATCCCGCTCGTGGTGTTGGTGGATGGTAGAAGTGCCTCAGCCAGCGAAATTGTTTCCGGGGGATTGCAGGATTTGGACCGAGCCGTGGTCATGGGCGCCCGTAGTTTTGGAAAAGGCTTGGTGCAGCGCCCGCTCAAACTTACATATGGCACCCAACTTAAAGTAACCATTTCCCGATATTATACCCCCTCAGGAAGGTGTATCCAGTCTTTGGATTATTGGAACAGGGATGAAGAAGGAAACGCCGTCAGGAACACCCAATTTCAGGAGTTCACCACAAGAAATGGCCGCAAGGTACAGGACGGTGGAGGGGTAATGCCCGATGTGGAAATTGCATCCATCAGAACCAATAACCTTATTGATGCTTTACAGCAAAATAACATCATCTTTGACTTTGCCACTGATTTCTATTTTGACCATTCCTTTGACACGGTAGGTGATTTCACTTTTACGGATTCGGATTTTGGGGCATTCAAAAAATATGCGCAAACACAGGATTTTTCATTCCAGACCGAAACAGAAGAGTTATTGGAACAAACCATGAACTCCGAGGATCACTTGTTGGGTTCCAATGTCCAAGAAAAGTACAAGGACTTGTTATTGGCCATCAATAATGGTAAAATTTCCGCTTTGGATACCTATCAAAAGGAAATCAAAAAAAATCTTGAAGACGAGATCATCAAACGATATTTCTATAGGGAAGGTCTTTATCAATATTACCTAAAGCATGATGATGCCATTCTCAGTGCCACGGCATTGCTCGGAGATGATTCCAAATACAATGGCATTCTTCGGTAAGTCATGAAAAGGTATAGCCCATGCCTATTTCTGATACTGGTTTTCAACATTCCCCTATTCGGTCAGCAAGGCTATGAAAAAGGGGAAATACACGATTCTATCCCAGTCAATGGAGCCCAAAAAGAGACCTTTGCGCTCTATTTGCCCCAGAATTTTTCCAGCCAGGAGCTGAGTTCCATTGTTTTTATTTTTGATCCTTCTGCCAGGGGAGTGGCCGGCATTGAACCTTTTATTCCCGCTTCGGAAAAGTATGGTCATATTCTCATCTGCTCCAACAACTCCAGAAATGCCCCCTACGAAAGAAACTTTGCCTTGGCCAACAACTTGTTCAACCATGTTTTTTCCCATTTCAATATAAAAGAGGATGAGATGTATGCTTCCGGTTTTTCCGGGGGTTCACGTTTGGCAAGTGCCATCGCATCCCTGACCAATAAGTTTGCCGGGGTCGTAGGTTGTGGAGCGGGGTTTTCAGGAATCAAGGAGCATATGCCAGCGGCCCATGATTACGCCTATGTGGGCCTCTGCGGGAACAGGGACATGAACTATAAGGAAATGGTAGAAAACAAAGGCTTCCTAAACCTCATCAATTTCAACAGCACCCTAATTACTTTTGATGAAGAGCATCGATGGCCACCGCAGGAACAAATCCTGCGCGCCTTTGATTGGTTAAATCTTCAAAAGCTCAAAAAGAAAAAGCCAATTCCAACAGATAAATTACGAGCTCAATATGTAAAAGACTATGAGCTAGTAAAGCAGTTCAGAGCAGGAGAACGGCTTTTGTTTGAAGCAGAACAACTGGAACGGATCATCAAAGACTACAAAGGAATTTGGGACATCGACAGTATAGAAACCCAATATACAGCGCTTCTGAAATCCAAGCTGCTCAAAAAGAAATTGGCCCAGTTGGGAAAAACGTTGGAACAGGAACGAAAATGGGTGATGGCTTGGGACAAACAACTACGGGAGGACTTTGCACAACCGCAAAAAGTGAATTGGGAATGGTGGAAAAAAGAACTGGGAAAACTGGATAAACTCAAGGATAAGGAAAATACAGAAGTCCAAAATATGGTCTATCGTGTCCGATTTGATTTGTTTGTTCGATTGTATTCGAGGAAAAACGAGTTGATTCATGCACAATCTAGTGCCCAGTCTACATTTATAAATGAGTTTATTGAGCTGTTAAAATCCAATTAGGTGGCTTGGCATGGTTTTGGTGCCCTAAGAATAAACCAAAACCCGTGAAAGCGCTATTTTCTTTTCTAGTATTTCTATTTTGCACGCACTTCATGCACGGCCAAAAAGTTTTTGCTGTGGACCGAGACTATAAAGCAGATATAAAAGTCTTTGTTGCCGATCGCGATTACCAGGCAGATCTCTTGGTTTATAAAGTTGACAGGGATTATAAAGCACAAGACAACAGAGGGCTATGGTTTTTCACTGATGCAGATTATAAAGCTGACAAAAAAGTCTATTTCGTGGAAGCCGATTATAAGGCTGATCTGATCATTTATGTCGTGGACTCGGACTATAAGGCCAAATGGAGGGACACATCCCTGCAGCATTGGATGTGGTAGCGTAAGCTGGCTTCAAATTCCCTATCTTGAAAGTCTCCTTCTTAATTAGCGCCTAGGTGAATCCAGTTGAACATCTTTTAAATCATTTTAGAACCTCAGTAGCGATTTCTTTGGAAGAGGCACATCTTATAAAACAACACTGTAAGGTTATTGAGCTTGGAAGAAAAGATGTTTTACTTTTTGCAGGAGATACTTCCAAACACATGAGGTTCATATCCAAAGGATGTTTGCGGGCCTACTATATGGATTCCGAGGCTAAAGAACATGTGGTCCAATTTGGAATAGAGGGTTGGTGGATCAATGACTTATACAGCTATCTTACCCAAACCCCGGCCAAACAATTTGTTCAGGCTCTTGAGCCCAGCACCGTAGTTCAAATATCAAAAAACACCCTTGACCAATTGTTACATGATATCCCTTCACTTGAGCGTTTTTTTCGGTTGAAGTTTGAAAAAGCTTATGTGGCTTTTCAAGAGCGTACCATGGATACCATGAGCAAAACGGCCGAGCAGCGATATCAGGAATTCCGTTCTAAGTACCGTGCCATAGAACAACGGGTCCCTCAATACATGGTTGCCTCTTATCTGGGGATTACCCCTGAGTTTTTAAGCTCATTGCGAAAAAATTCTCCTTGACCCTTCTTTCTTAAGATACCTTAAGATTCAGGCCCCAGGAGTTTAGAAACTTTGTGCCGTAAATCACGGTACAATGAAAAAGATACTTGCTTTAACGGGCAGTAACAGCCCAAATTCCATCAATGAAAAATTAATGACCGCCGCTTTGGAGGCGCTTCATTCATCCCAAATCAAAAGGATAGCCTCAACCACATTGGATGTACCCCTTTATAGCCCTCAAGAGGAGGAAAAGGGATTGCCAAAACCCATTAAATTGCTTTTCAAGGAATTTGCACAAGCAGATGGTTTTATTGTTGCATCTCCAGAACACAATGGGCTCCCCACGGCTTTTTTAAAGAACCTCATTGACTGGGTTTCGAGAATTGATCAAAAATTCTTTGGCGATAAGCCTGTTTTGCTCCTAAGCACATCCCCAGGATACAATGGTGGGGCTTCCAATCTAAAAGTTTTGGAAAAACTCCTGCCTATTTGGGGCGGCAATCTTACGGATTCGTACTCCCTTGGTAGCTTCAATCACAAATTTGACCCTATCAATAATAGAATTGCAAATGAGGAAGAGGCTGCCAAGTTTGACGGCGTCATCCAGAACTTTTTACAAATACTTCATTCATAGAAAAATCAAATCATGGAAAAATCAAATCGAAACATTCAGGTAGTTAACGACTACTTTACGGCTTTTCAAAATGGAAATACAATTCAGGTGTTGGATTCCTTTCACGAAGACTGCCTTATTGTAAGTGTAAAAGAGCAGCAAAGACCCAAAGAACAATTGCACGGCATTTACAGAACTAAAAAGGAAGCCGAACAATTTATCGCCAACATTCTTGCCCTCTTCAACACCAAAAGTTTTGAAGTGGAACGAATTGTGGCACAGAATAACGTGGTGTTTGCCAATGGTTCTTTTAGCCACGAACTAAAAGCAACAGGAAAAATGTTCGTCAGCGATTGGGCCCAAATGAGCATTATTGAAGATGACAAAATCAAGGAGTACAGGTTTTATGAGGACTCCGCGGCCTTTGTAGAAGCTTCACAGGTCTAGTGCTATGAATACTTTGAACCAAGAGATAGTGGCCCATCTGTTTGAGTTTTGGTCCGAAATTGGGAACCAAGGAGGGTTCACCAAGACGGGGCTGGGATATACCTCTACCCTTGCCCCTTCCAATTCTTGGCCAAGTAAAGTTTTTATAACCGATTCCTCCAAAACGGACTTTGAATACATCCAACGAAGTATGCAGAATGGGATTCTTCCCAATTCTTTTTCCATAGGGGAGGACGAAAAACTAATCGAAAAATTGAAGCTCATTGGCTTTAAGGAAATCTCCAGGGTAAAGGCCATGTGTCTTTCATCAAATCAAGATCATCCCTGCGGTTTGTCAGATGATATCGTTGTCGTTGGAAGCTCAAAACATGCCCTTGAATTTGCCGCTGTGGCTTCCAAGGCTTTTGGTTATACCATTCATCCAAGTACGATAAATGCATTGCTTGGACATCGACAGTTTCATTTATATTTGGGCATGCATTTAGGAACCTACGCCAGTTGCGGTATGGTTTATTTTGATGGTGACGGAAATTCAGGTATCCATATGATCGGGGTGCTTCCCATTTACAGGGGATTGGGGCTGGGCAAAAGATTGACACAGGCCTTATTATCCAAAGCTGGGGCATCAAGAACCAAAAAGGTTTTTCTGGTCGCTTCCAAATTGGGAGAACCCATCTATGCGAAACTGGGTTTTGAAACCCACGGTTCTTTAGTCAGTTTTAAGGTCTAAGCAAATACATGTCTACTATGGAAAACAAGGGAGCTTCTTTGGAAAAACAACGCATCGCTTTTGCAAGCAGCAAATTCTTGGCAACTCCTTTGGCAGGCGCCATTATGTGGGCATTGGTGGGCATTGCTTCCCTTTTCCTTTCTGCCAAGGCCACAGTTTGGGTGCTTTTCATCGGAACTGGGAGTATTGTGTATTTGGCCATGTTCATTTCCAAGTTTACCGGCGAGAATTTTTTAGCCAGGAATAAGGCCAAAAACGAGTTTGATGCTTTGTTTTTTTATACCGTAGGTCAGGCCGTAATGGTCTACGCCATTGCCATACCCTTTTTTCTAGTGGACTACACTTCCCTTCCCTTAACGGTTGGAATCCTTTTGGGGGGAATGTGGATTCCCTTTTCTTGGATCATTAAACATTGGGTTGGGATCTTCCATGCAGCTACCCGAACCCTTCTGGTTCTAGGTCTCTGGTATGCTTTGCCTGAACATCGGTTTGTGGCCATCCCTTTTGGGATTGTATTGATTTATCTAATTACCCTTTTGATCTTACGGCAACGAAGAACCGCAAAATAAGCTTTCTCCATTCCAAGCTATAAAGTCAAATGAGCCATCCATCAATTTAGTGCCAAACAGACCTACTATTTTGTTATCTTTCTGCATATGGAAAAAATCCGCAGGGAGGAAATTCGAATCATTGCAAAAAATAGCAACTGGTCTACTTCTTCAGTGTCCAAGGCTTTACATGATCATATTTACAATGCGTCCGGGGACTGGTTAAAATTCTTGAAAGTCTTCTTCTTGGGCCTCGGAGTCTCCTTCACGGTGGCAGGTATCATCTTTTTCTTTGCCTATAATTGGGATGCGCTTCACAAGTTTGCCAAACTCGGCTTGATCAGCGGCCTTTTGGTGGCCACTACCTTAACAGCGGTATTGGCCAAGCTGAATCCATTGGTTAAAAAGGCCCTACTTACGGCAAGCGCTGTTTTGGTTGGGTTATTCCTAGCCGTTTTTGGGCAAGTGTACCAGACAGGTGCCAATGCGTATGACCTATTTCTCAATTGGACTTTGCTAATTGCCATTTGGGTAGCCATTGTAAATTTTGCACCCCTATGGACCGTTTTCATCACTTTGATAAACATTACTATTGTTCTTTATGCAGAGCAGGTCGCTCATGGCTGGTCAGATGTCTTTCTTCATTCCTTGTTGTTTGGGGTCAATAGTTTTATTCTCGTAGTATTTCTTTTGGGTTCCGAATGGGCTAAAAATATAAATACCCCGTCCTGGTTTACACATTTGATTGCGTTAGCAGCCATTGTTTATGCCACCATGGGTGTCTGTATAGGAATTTTTGACCCGCCAGAGACTGCATTTTATATGCTCCTGTTTACTGTACTGCTACTTTATGTGGCAGGGGTATTATATGGCTTACAGAACAAAAGTGCCTTTTACCTTTCCGTCATTGGCTTTAGCTCGATTATTATGTTTTCTGCATTTCTGATCAAACTATCGGGTGATGCTGGAATGTTTCTGATTATTAGCTTGTTCATTATAAGCAGTGTGACTTTGTTAATCATGTGGCTCATAAAACTTCACAGAAAATGGAACGCGCAAATCGGGTAAAGACTTTTCTAGCAACCATCCAAAAAAAGGAAGGGGAGCACTTTCAATCTGATGAAAGCGCCATTTTGGAAGCTCTTGGTCAGGATAAGAGAGAAGCTTCCAGTTTGGCCATCAAGGTGCTTTCCATTTTTGGTGGCTTTTTGGCTTCCTTGGCATTTTTGGGCTTTCTGTTCATTTTAGGGGTCTACGACTCCGAAGTGGGAATGATGGTGCTGGGTGTACTATTAATATCTAGCGCTTTGATCTTGAACAAAATGTTCGATCGGCTCATCATAGACACTTTTAGCATCTCCATTTACCTTATAGGCTTTGCCTTGGTCATCATAAGTTTATTGAACTTGGAAGTAAATGAGGATATGGTTACTCTTTTGGTCTTGAATGCGGCCTTGGGCAGTTTGTTTGTTACACAGACCTATATGCTGTCCTTTCTCTCCATTCTTGGAGTGAGTGGCTGCTTGCTGATTTTGATCATTTCCAATGACCAGTATAATTCGATTCACTTGTACCTAGCGGTTTATGCGCTGTTGTTGGTATATTGTTTTCTCAACGAGGCCAAGTTCCTTACATCGGGTAATAAGCTTTCCAAACTGTACGGCCCCCTAAGAATTGGATTGCTGTTTTCCTTTTTAATTGGATTGATTGCCTTGGGCAAGCGAGATTTGTTTCCCATTGATCAAAACTATATCTGGCTCTCTTCAGTTGTATCTTTTTTGGCCGTGCTTTATTTGGTAAGGGATTTGATAAAGGTGGTTGGCGTGGTCTCTGGTAATACCAAAACCCTGATTTACATCCTTAGCGTGGCGGTATTGTTGCCCGCCGTCATGGCGCCCGCAATCTCAGGTGCAATCCTGATCATATTATTGAGTTATAAAATAAATTACAAAACGGGTCTGGCTATTGGAATCATTGCTCTAACCTATTTTGTTTCACAATATTACTACGACCTCAACCTGACCCTGCTGACAAAGTCTATAATCTTGTTTTCATCTGGAGTGGTATTTCTACTTTTCTATTTGTTCACCCTTAAAATGACCAAGAAATGAACCACATTCAGAAAATTGTAATATTGGTAAACTTGGTCTTGGTACTGGTGCTGTTCAGCAATTCTGTTGTTCAAAAGGAGAAACTGTTGGAGGATGGACAGCTCATCCTTCTAGAACTCGCCCCAGTGGATCCCCGCTCCCTAATTCAGGGGGATTATATGAGGTTACGTTATGGCATATCTGGTGATATTGATTATGATAAAATCTCCAAAACTGGTTTCTGCGTAGTTACCCTCCATTCGGACAACACCATTGACCATTTTAGGGTACAGCGTGAAAAATTGCCATTGAACCCTGGTGAATTTTTAATCAACTATACCAAAAAGAGCTGGAACAACATCAACATTGGAGCCGAATCCTATTTTTTTCAGGAAGGTGAAGGAGAGAAGTATGAAAATGCCAAATATGGCGGTGTCAAAGTGGATGGAAATGGCAATAGCCTCTTAATAGGCCTCTATGATGAAGACAAGAATTTGATTGAATAATTCCGTTTTCTGCCCGTGTTTGACAAGTTTATATATCGACATATCTCGATATTTACTATATTTGAAAAGTGAATGTCATTGAAATAAATAAAGTACTCTCCAACAAAACCCGAGTGGATATCCTTAAATGGCTGAAGGAACCTTCCAAGGAATTTCCGCCGCATAAGGAATTGGGGCATTTTAGATTTGGGGTCTGTGGGCAATATATTTTTGAGAAATCCGGCCTCTCACAGTCCACTATATCCAATTATTTATCCCAGCTTCAAAATGTTGGGCTCATCACCCCTACCCGCATTGGAAAATGGACCTACTTTCAACGCAATGAGAAAAACATTAAAGCCTATGTAAAGGAAATGAGCAAAGAGCTCTAAAAATTTTATCTTTTTAAATCGATAGTTTTCAATATATCAATATGAAAAATCTGCAGGAACAAATGCTTCAAGAGTTGGAAACCAAATCCGACTTGACAGCAGCTCACGACTATGCCAAATCATATATTGATACCGTATTCGGCAGAAATGTATACCCCTCCGAGGAAGCCCTGGAAAACTTGAAACATTTTGAAGAGAACCTGCCTGAACAAAGCGGGAATTCCGCGCAAATTCTGGAACAGTTGAACACTCATGGAGGTTCCGCTACTGTTGCTACTCTTGGTGGCCGTTACTTCGGGTTTGTAAATGGCAGCTCACTCCCCATTACCCTTGCGGCTAAGTCTCTGTCAACTGTTTGGGACCAGGCTCCAGCCATGCAAGTGCTATCCCCAATCGGAAGTAAGCTCGAGTCCGTTGTTGAGCAATGGCTACAGCAACTGTTTAATCTGGCCGATAATACCGCCGCGGGCTTTGTCAGCGGCACCTCCTTGGCCAATTTTTGCGGTTTAGCGGCTGGTCGATTCCATCAACTTGAAAAATTGGGATGGAACGTGAATGAAAATGGTCTAAACGGCAGTCCAAAACTGCGGGTTATTACGGGCAATCAAGCGCATTCCACAGTGATCAAGGCTATTTCCTTGCTAGGTTTTGGCTATAAAAATATTGAATGGGTGGACACAGACGACCAAGGCCGAATCATCCCCTCCCAAATCCCAGAACTTGATGATAGCTGTATTCTAATTCTACAGGCGGGGAATGTAAATTCCGGCTCCTTTGATGATTTTGAGGCAATCTGCAAAAAGGCGGCTGAAAAAGGAGCTTGGATTCACATTGATGGGGCCTTTGGGCTTTGGGCCCGGGCCACAAAAAATCTCTCCCACCTTACCCATGGTATGGAGCATGCCCATTCCTGGGCCGTGGATGCCCACAAGACCTTGAACACTCCCTATGACAGTGGTATTGTCCTTTGCAAGCATCCCGAGGCGCTAAAATCTGCTTTGCACATGACGGGCAGCTATATTGTTAAAGGCGAAGAAAGGGACGGGATGTTCTACACCCCCGAAATGTCCAGGCGAGCGCGAATCATTGAACTGTGGGCCGCATTGAAATATTTGGGCAGGGAAGGGGTAACAGACCTGGTTGAAACCATGCACCACATGGCAACCAAGTTTAAAAATGAAATTTCAAAAATAGCAGGTTTTGAAGTGCTTAATGATGTCGTTTTCAACCAAGTTTTGGTGCAATGCGAAACAGATGAACTGACCCAGAACACCATGTTCAACATTCAACAAGAACGTGTCTGTTGGGTTGGAGGTTCGCAATGGAAAAACCGAAAGGTTATCCGTGTGAGCATTTGCTCTTGGGCCACTACGGAAGATGATATTTCCAAGGCCGTAGCTTCTTTTAAACAATCATTGGCCAAGGCCAAAAAACAATGATCATGAATTTCGATATAGACAAATCCATCAAAATTTTGGAGCGGACTCCCGCTGTTTTCAAGGCCCTTTTCTACGAACTGGACGCCAACTGGGCCACCATAAATGAAGGTCCCCGCACGTGGAGCGCCTATGACATTTTGGGCCATTTGATCCATGGAGAGCAAACCGATTGGGTTCCCAGGGCAGAAATAATTCTGGGTGATGGTTCCGATAAAACTTTTGAGCCTTTTGACCGTTTTGCACAGGAAAAATTGTCCCAAGGGAAAACCATGGAAGATCTGCTGGAGGAATTTGCCAGCCTTCGTGAATCGTCATTGAACCAGCTTAAATCCTGGAAATTAAGTGAGGAGGATTTGGACAAAAAAGGTGTGCATCCCGATTTAGGGGAAGTGAGTTTAAGACAGCTGCTTTCCACTTGGACTGTGCATGATTTGGCTCATATTAATCAAATGAGTCGGGTAATGGTAAAGCATTATGCCACGGACGTGGGCCCGTGGAAAAATTACATCAGAATCCTGAAGGACTTGTAGAAAATCCTATTTTTGGGCATGCAGTTGACGGTATGCGAGCTTTTTGCCGGAGTTGGTGGCTTCCGATTGGGATTGGAGGACACCGAGCACTTTAACGTGGTCTGGAGCAATCAGTGGGAACCCTCCACAAAAATGCAGCATGCGTCCATGGTCTACGAGGCCCGTTTTGGGGCCGACAACCATTCCAACCAAAATATTGAAGAAGTATCCACCGATGAAATTCCGGACCATGATGTTTTGGTAGGGGGATTTCCATGCCAGGATTATTCCGTGGCCACAACCTTAAAAAACTCCAAGGGGCTCATTGGAAAAAAGGGGGTGCTTTGGTGGTCCATCCACCGGATTTTATCGGAAAAGGAAAACAAGCCCAAATACCTCTTTTTTGAAAATGTGGATAGGCTCCTGAAATCTCCTTCTTCGCAACGTGGACGGGATTTTGCCATCATGTTGAAAAGTCTCAATGACCTAGGATACGCGGTGGAGTGGCGGGTGATCAATGCCGCCGAATATGGAATGCCCCAGCGCCGAAGGCGGGTTTTTTTTCTGGGCTACCACAAATCTTCCCCTTTATTTAAATCCATGCAAAAAGCCTCCGCTAAAGATTGGATTTTGGAGCAAGGAACGCTAGCCTCGGCATTTGCCGTTAAAGCTAGCTCGAAACAAGTCCAGCGTTTTTCCATAGACCAAAGTTTGGTAGAACTTTCAGAGGAGTTCAACACTGAAAAAGGGCTTTCACCTTTTTTAAATTCAGGAGTGTGCGTTAACGGACGGGTGTCCTCCTTTAAAACGGAACCGCTTCTGCAAAAAACGGGACAGGTGCTTGCCGATATTTTGGAAAACGGAAGTGCAGATGAAAGCCTGTTTATCTCCGAAGAGGAGCGGCCAAAATGGGAATATTTAAAAGGGGCCAAAAAAGAAATTCGAAGAACCAAAGCTGGTTTTGAATATAACTACAGTGAGGGCAGTATGGTTTTCCCAGATGCCCTTGATCAACCTTCCAGAACCATTATTACCGGAGAGGGCGGAAAGTCCCCATCCCGGTTTAAACATGTGGTGCAAACACCCAAGGGAATGCGCAGGCTTTCCCCAGTTGAATTGGAACGGTTGAACATGTTTCCGGACAATCACACCCAACTTGAGGGCATTTCTGATGCCAAGCGTGCTTTTTTTATGGGCAATGCCTTAGTGGTGGGTGTGGTGAAAGAAATTGGTGCCGCCCTGTTCCGGAAAGCCCAGGAATTTGAAGAGTAGCTTTAAAGACGATTTATCCAGGGAGCGGTTATTTTCCCATTTTCTTGATGGCCAGTACCAAAAGTATTTGAAGTGCTATTCTTTTAAACGTACTTCCCATATAGAAGAACAGCTATTAGGAGTTGACCTGACATTCACCCACAAACAAACGGGTGCGGTATACCATATTGACGAAAAGGCTCAGTTGGATTACCTCAACACCAACCTCCCCACTTTTGCTTTCGAGCTCTGTTATGAAAAAGGTGGGGAACAGAAAATAGGCTGGTTTCTGGACGCCAACAAAAAAACAGATTTCTACTCTCTGGTCACTGGGGTTTATATTGATGAGAAGGACGTATTTTCCGCTTGCAACATCACCTTTGTAAACCGTAAAAAGCTGCTGGATTTCTTGAATTCCAAGGGTATAACCCGCGAAAAAATGATGGGACTGGCGTGTTCCCAACCCCATTATCATGGGAAAATGCAATTGGAAAGCCTCGACTCGTATTCGGAAGGTTATCTTTTTTTCTCGAGAAGAAATAAGGTAGAAAAGCCCGTTAACCTCATTTTGAAATTGGAGTTCTTAACCCGAATTGGTGTCGGAAAGCGATTTGTTTAGTCGTAATACACAACGATTTCATCCAGTCCCTTTCTATGGATATCCGGAACATAGGTAGGGGTTTTTGGATAGCCCACTGGAAGCAATAAAAAGGCCCGTTCATTGCTCGGCCTATCAAGAATTTTGGTTAGAAAATTCATCGGGCTGGGGGTGTGGGTCAAGGTCACCAAGCCCGCATTGTGGATGGCAGATATCAACATGCCACAAGCAATCCCAATGGACTCGTTTACGTAGTAATTGTTGTGTTTTTCTCCATTTTCGTCAAATTCGTAGACCTTTTTAAAGGCAATAATCAACCAGGGAGCAATTTCCAAAAAAGGCTTGTGCATGTCCGTTCCCAAGGGTTCCAAATCCTTTTTCCAGCGTTCACTCATCCGGTGTTCGTAGCTTTCTTTTTCTTCGGCTTCCGCAGCTTTTCGTATTTCGGTCTTCAGGGCAGGATTTGACACTGCACAAAAGGTCCAAGGTTGCTTGTGGGCACCAGAAGGTGCTGTGGAGGCGCTTAAAATCAAATTATCAATGATTTCTTTGGGCACCTTTTGGTCCGAAAACTCCCGAACTGACCTGCGTTTATCCAACCATTCATGAAATTCTTGGCTACGCTCTAAAGACTCGTTTGAAGAATACGTCTCTCCTTCATATAAAACATGTTTATAGCCGTTGAGGTTAATGTGGTCTGGTGTTTTCATCTGTAAATTCTAATATTTATTTCTCATTCTCCATCAACCATCCGTAGCTCTGGTCAAAGTATTTTTTAAGGGATTTGTCCAAAAACTGGCTGTAATCAGTATTCTCATTCCGAAGTTTCGATAACCAGGCCATTGCGTAAGCAATAATTTGTTCTGGTAAATATCCTTGTCCGCTGGATTGCCACCCAAAGCCCGATGCCGAAAAATGAAAACGTGAATTGCCTATAAAAATCCCAAATCCATAAGCGATAGCAGTTAAATCAGTCAAATATTCGTCATTTTCTTCTATCCTGTTCTCTCCTAATAGAATTTGATGCGCCAATTCGTGTGAGATTGTTGCTATTAATGATATTGGGGTTTTTAGCTGTCTCCGTTCAATAGAAATTATGGTTTCCTTATTGGTTTTTTGATATGTCCCGCCTGCACTGTCCCAACTCCCATCAATGTCTGCAGGTGTGCTCAAAATTGTACCATCGGCCATTTCAATGGGTTGGTCTGTAAAGAACTCCAGCTTTATTTTGGTATCTCGAATATTCATCAACTCCATGGTTCGTTCGAGAATGAATTCCGCATCTTTTTCGGTGCCATCAAAGGTTCTTTCATAGAAATCCTTGGTTGGGGTTACGGTTTGAATTTCCAAAAAGTGTTCCTCGCCAAATTCGGTACACATCCATTTTAGGTCTTCATCAATCCAAGCTTTGTCCTCTTGGGTTATTGGCAGTTTTTTCTTTTTGTTCCAGAACATGTGTTGTTGGTCGCGGCTATTTTATTTTTCTTCCTTTAATTCCTGAGGCACAGCCATTAAAATACTCTACATATTCCACTTCAAAATCTGGGCGGTCAAAAATTTGAAGCGTGTTTCTCGCATTACCGAACTTCTCCGTATAAATGCCCAACATTTTATAGGTTTCTGGATTTCCCAGAAAGAGTTTTCCTAAAATAGGGATGATTTTCTTTAGATAGAGCATATAGAAAGTTCGCAGCACCTTGTTTTGGGGAACGGACACATCTATGAGTGAAAATTCCCCGCACGGTTTTAAAATTCTACTGATTTCATCAGCCAACTTTACCAATTGCCCATGATTAAAAGTCTTTAACCCAAATCCAGAGATAACATAATCTGCAACTCCGCTTTCAAACGAGTTGTCAAAGACATTTTCCATCAGAACCTCAATTTTAGAGTCTTTGTGTCTATGCCTGCGTTTCTTGGCGCGTTTAACCATTTCCGATGAGAAATCGAGCCCTATGAGAATTGAGTTTTCGTCGGAAGGTTTTAGAATGTGTTTCCAGCATTCACCCATGCCGGTCATTAGGTCGACTACATATTTTCCCTCTTGAATCTTGGGTTCTTCTACGCATTGCCGCCGCCATCTTTCGCTAAATCCAAAAGAGGTTATATAGTTGACCCTAGCGTAAGAGCTGCTCATTTTGTCAAATAGGTTCTCGACAAATTTTGGCTCGTAAATTTCCTTCATCTGCTTCCGCACTTTATCCCTCCGCTGTTAGCCATGTCAAATGACTATCTCCTTTCATAAAAGTAAACCCACTCGTTATCCTGGTTCTCTTCCACCATTCGGTTTCCTTCTAACCGTAAAATTCCCAAAACAAGTACCCCGGTACCCAGCTCCCATCTATTGTTTCCAATGTTTTTCCATTTTAAGGTCGAGAGGCTCAAATCAGCACATTCCGTTGGGGCATCACCTGTTGTCCATTTGGCGACCATACTGCCATCCGTGTTGAACTTCCTGTAAATGCGAGCTTCACAAAATGATATCTCATCCGGAACACCGGATTTTGTCTCACGCCCCACAGTTAGCCACTCACCAAGTATAGCGTCAGGTGATATTTCTGCATCGTTACTGCACCCCATTAATGCCATAAAGCCAAACAAGATGGCCAATGTTTTAACTCTTTTACCAAAATTACGTTGTGCCAATTTTATTGATTTTAGATTTACAAGTACTCCTCGAAAATTGTTTGTGATAGGAAATGTAAGGAATTATTTTGGGTGCTGGATAGTCATCAATTATCCAAATACCCCTGGTCCCATGTCTTGTTTGGGTCATGGTTTCTTAAATCGCATTGAAAGTCTGCCGTAGCTTTTAAGTTCATCAACACAGAGACCCATCCGGCATGAACTTCATGAAACTCTTCCTCCGCAACATTTTCATTGATCAGGGTAAGATCGGTTCCACCATTGTCCGAAGGTTCCAAATGGAATTTAACCAAGCTTTCAAAGTAGTCCAAACAGAATGTTTGATTGGGAATGCATTCCAAAACTTTGCTGCCATAGGTCTGGCCGTTGGGAAATACAAAGTGGACCATACCATTCTCCTCATCTGCCTTTTCGGCCCAGAACTTTGCCCTCCCCTCCGATGTGGAAAGAAGCTCAAAAACCGTCTCGGGGCTAGATTTTAAATGTAACTTCCAAGTGATTGTTTTCATTTATCGAAACGCCGTTTTAATCTCCAAGATGTTGCTCTACTGCCCTATCAACCATTGGATTCTGTGGGATTTTTTATCTTGTTGTAGGTTAAGGCATCGTGGGATTTTAATATGGTCTATGTAAATATAGTAGGGATTACCGTACTGTTCATTTTTCTTTTGTTCATTCTTCCTAAAAAAAAGAAAGGGACCAGCGATTACTTGCTTGTTTTGGCCATTCTGCTTATTGCAGCAATGTTGTTCTCCTATGTTCTTATTGCCCAAGGGTTGACCGCTCCAAAATACCTTTTTCAAATGCTGGTCTCCAGCTTTCTTTTTCCAAGTTTTATCCTATATGGATTGGTGCTTACAGATGAGGAGCACCGCCTTAGAAAAACATGGTGGTGGGTTCCCTCTTTTGCATTGGCCTATGCCATTTTTTTGCTGATGGATTTCTTTTTGTTTAATGATTATGGTTCTTATGAAAAAATCATCAAACTGTATAATGACCCTCCTGTGGGCTACATGATTTTCTATAAGGCCCATTATGCTTTTGAAATTGTTGTCTTGATCTGGTTTTTAAGAAAAATGAAGCGCTATGGCCAAGACATCCGGAACTATTATTCCTTTATAGACCCTATCCACTTAAAATGGTTCCGGAACTTTACCCTTATTTTTCTCTTTAATGATATACTTGGGTTTCTGATTTTTGTGGGTTTCGATATAGGGGTGCTCAAGGATATAAAAACACCCTTTGCCATATCCTATCTGGTGATGGTGCTTTCCCTCTTCTACTTATGCTATAATGGCATCAAACAATATGCCCTGGCCGATTTTAGAGATGCCCCACGGAATGAGGATGGAAATCCCGTAAAGAGCGTTGCCCGAGGTGAAAAATACAAGACCTCATCGCTCTCCGATCGAGATATGGACGCCCTGTTTCAGCAGATCAACACCTTGTTTGAACAGGAAAAGGTATTTCTGGAGCCCCAGCTTAAAATTCATGGTCTGGCCGAACGCCTTGGCGTAACCACCCACAAGATTTCCCAAACCATAAACACAAAGGCCGAAAAGTCCTTTTTTGATTATGTCAACTCCTTTAGGGTGGAGCATTTATCGGCACTTTTAAAAAAGCCCGAAAACCAGAAATATACCATTCTTGCCCTGGGTCTTGAAAGCGGTTTTAACTCCAAAGCTACGCTGAACCGCATCTTCCGTCAGCAGCTTGGAAGCTCCCCAAAGGAATTTCAAAAGGCTCAGTTTACAAAGTAGGCCGTACAACTCCCAACAAAAAGGTCTCAAATCATCATTTAAGGCATTTAGGTGATTTAGAGGCCGCACTTTTGCCACGTCAATCATTTAAAATCATCGATATGGGCGTACTGGCCAAATTTCTAATTGCACTTCTAATCCTTTTACTGGGTGCAGGATAAACTTTCAGTAGGCAAACCATTTAAAAAACAAAAACAACAAAATGATACGAAAACATACCTCGGCGGACTTAGAGCAACTGATCCATATTTGGAGGGAAGCCACAGCTTTGGCGCACCATTTCCTAGATGCGGACCTCGTAAGTAAAATTGAAAAAGACATGAGGGAGGTGTACCTGCCCGATTCCCAAACCTGGGTCTATGAAGAAGACGGAGAGGTCGTTGGGTTTATCTCCATGGCCAATAATGAAATAGGCGGACTCTTTGTGCTGACAGACGAGCATGCCAGGGGCATAGGAACGGCCTTGGTCAATTATGTAGGCCTCTTGTTTGAACAACTGGAGGTAGAAGTCTTTGTAAAAAACCAGATAGGCAGGGCCTTCTATAACAAATATGGTTTTAGGCCGATAAAAAAATACAGGCATTTACCCAGTCAGGAAATGGTTCTTCGACTAGAGTGTGCAACCCGGTTTTAAAACAAATAGAAATCAAAAAACATATAAACGTTATGAAAAACAGAGTTTGTATTTTACTAACCACCACCGCGTTGGCACTATCGGCCTGCTATTCGGATATCGCCATAGGTGTTGTGGACGAAGATTTGCTTTGCAGCAATGGAACCTTAAAGGTTGTGGGCACCGGACCCATTGTTACCGAATCAATTTATCTTGGAGATTTTAAAAAGGTAATCAACCTACAAGGGGTCGATGTTCGTATTTCGCAAGGCAATGAGCAAATTGTCACAGCCACTGGCCATGCCAATGTAATCAACAGATTGGAATCTGAAGTAAACCATGGGGGTTGGACCATCGCCTTGGAAGAGGGTTGTTATTCCAGCTTTGAACTCTCCATAGATATCGTACTACCAGAATTGGAGCAGGTGGTCTCCAAAAGTTCCGGGGACATCACCATTAATGGTTTTGATGCGATGGAGAACCTTGGTATCACTTCTTGGAGCAGCGGAAACATCAAAGCAAATTCAGGTTTTGGCGACCTACAAAACCTAAGGATAGATACTCGCGGTAGTGGTGATTTGAATCTGTATGAAATCCCGGTAAAACATGCCACCATTTATTCCGCTGGAAGCGGTGAGTGTAATGTGAGGGTCCAAAATAATCTAGATGTTACCATCAAAGGCTCCGGCAACGTGAACTACCAAGGGGCGCCATCAATAACCCAGCAAATCATTGGTAGTGGTCAAGTTGTTAATGCCAATTAAGTTAATCCCTTATCTTACCATACTTGACTAAATCAACCTCTAATCCAATATAACCATTGGTGGTGAATGGGTTTGAACACATAGTTCTTTGGGTTTAAAAATCTTTATTGGAACACTTTTAAATCTCCTCCACCAACTGAATGTTATTACCACAGGTATCATTAAAAACTGCAACTTTTACGGTACCCATTGCGGTGGGTTTTACGCTAAATTCCACCCCGAGATCCACAAGTCGGTCGTGTTCTTTTTGTACATCATCCACATCAAACTGGGTATAGGGAATTCCAGCTTTCATAAGCTCTTCTTGGTATACTTTTGAGGGTTCAAAATGCAAGGGGGCAGGCTCCAATAAAAGTTCGGGGCCGTCTTGATTCTCTGCGGAAACCAAGGTCAACCATCTATTGCCACCTTCCAACGGAATGTCCCTTTTTTTGATAAAACCAAGTTTCTCCGTATAGAATTTTAGCGCTTTTTCCTGATCCAGAACGGGAATGCTTATTAAAGTTACTCTCATGCTTTTTCAATTAGGATTAGAGCGGGCAAGTTCCAAAATCAAGACACTAAATGCTTCTCGAAAGTTGCTCTTTTTGATATTGATGCGGGGACTTTCCTGTTTTCCTTTTGAAAAGGGTGCTAAAAGACCCCAAACTTTGAAAGCCAACAGCAAAACAAGTTTGGGTTACGGACATTCCGTCTTTGAGATGTTCTTTTGCTTTTCCAATCCGTTTGTCCGTTACATATTGTGTTGGTGTTAGGCCATAATATCTTTTGAATAGGCGCAACAAATGATATTTGGATACGGCTCCAACACTGGACAAATAATTCAAATTGGTGTTGGCCCCATAGTTGTTTTCCAAATGCTGGCGCGTTCTAATTACGGCATTGATCTGTGATTGGTTTGCATAAACCTTACGGCCAATTCTATGTATTTCCTTCTCGTAAAAAGTCATCCTTTATCTAGCCATAGACTCATAAAATTAGGCATTTCAGTGCTTTATTGGGTTCGCACCATCCTCACATGCGGAATACCATCCTCTAAATATTCCGCACCCGTTTCTTTAAAACCCAAACTGTTGTAGAATCTTAACAAATAGGTCTGTGCGGAAAGCTCTAGAGTCTTCTTTGGATATCGAGATTCCAAATCTTGGATGGAAGCTTCCATAATCACCTTGCCATAGCCATATTGCCTTTCGTCCTGGGCTACCACCACTCTTCCAATGCTTGGATTATCAAAGTAATCCCCAGGGCCAAACATTCGGGTGTAAGCTACAAGTTTGCCTTCTTTTGTTCCCAAAACATGGATTGCCTTTTGATCTTTTCCGTCCACATCTTGGTACACACAATCTTGTTCCACCACAAAAACAGCGCTGCGCAATTGCAAAAGCTGGTAGAGCTCTTTGGTAGTTAATTGGTCAAACGTTTTTATCTGAATTTCCATCAATCCTGTACAATTACACTTTTGGAATCACATTTGTCAAACTCGGGCTGGATGTTTACATGGTTTATACCATGTTTATGATATACATGCTCTTCAATATCCACCAAAATCTTATCAAATTCCGACAATTTAATGTCTTCCTTAAAATCGATATGCGCCTCCAGATGAATTTCCTCTTCGTTCAGCTGCCAAATATGCACGTGGTGCACATTTTTAACCGGTTCCAAGGTACAAATGGATTCCACAATTTCCTTCACTTCAATGGTTGATGGGGTAAACAGCATCAGCACTTTGGTGGATTCCTTCAATAAATCATAGCCCATATAAATCAAATAAAGAGCTATAGCCATGGTCAGCACAGCATCTACCCAGAAAATTTGGTAAAATTTCATCAATACACCTCCTACCAAGACCGCTACAGAAGCCATCATATCCGTAAGCAAATGCAAATACGCCGATTTCATGTTCATATTGTCCTCAGAATCTTTTTTAAGTAACAACACGCTAAATCCATTGCCCAAAATAGCTATGATCGATAACCAAATCACCAAGCTGGACTCTATTTCCTGGGGCTCAAAAAAGCGTTCCACGGCTTCAATCATCAAAATAACGGCTACCACCATTAAAGTTGCAGCGTTGATAAAAGCGGCCAAGATTTCGGCTCGTTTATAACCAAAAGTCTTGTTTTTTGAGGCCTTTTTTCGTCCCAACAAAGCGGCGACATAGCTGATGATCAAGGAGAGAACATCACTGAAATTGTGCAGGGCATCGGACAAGAGCGCCAGACTGCCAGAAATTAGACCACCTATTACCTGAGAAACGGTAATGGCAATATTGAGAACTATGGATATGAGAAGATTCCTTCCCTTTAAATCATTGTGGGAATGCGAATGTCCATGATGGTGGTGGTGCCCCATTAATCCATCTTATCTGCAGGGAATTTTTTCTATGCGTCGCTCATGCCGACCGCCCTCAAATTCGGTATTCAAGAAAGTTTCTACCATTTCCAGGGCTTGTGGGAGTGCTATAAAGCGAGCAGGAAGGCTTAAAATGTTGGCGTCGTTGTGTTCACGGGCCAAAGCTGTGATTTCCTTATTCCAGCAAAGCGCTCCTCTTATGTTTTGATGTTTGTTGATGGTCATGGTAGCCCCATTTCCGCTGCCGCAGATGACAATGCCCAAGTCTACTTTACCTGCTTCAACATCATCGGCAACAGGGTGTACAAAATCAGCGTAGTCTACGCTATCCGTTCCATCCGTTCCGTAATTGGTTACTTCAATTCCTTTTGATTTCAACAAGCCAATAATTGCCAGTTTGTAGTCTGTACCGGCATGGTCATTTCCTATAGCTATTTTCATTGTTCAAGATTTAGATTGGTAAATACAAAGGTACGATTCTTTTAAAGTTGGGATGTTGATAAAAATCACCTATTATTTCCATTGGCTTCATATTCAGAACTTTGAAAAAAAAGGTGGTTTGTTGATCGTTCGTAGAAAACTTGAGGGAATTAAATTTTTATTATTCAAAAAATATTGGCATTACATATTAAAATTCAAAATTGTGCGTTTAATCCATCAGAAAGTAATCAACTTTTAAGCAACAATTATTTCCCGTAGTCAACAATAAATTTGATTTTAGTTTTCAAAAATTCCATGTTGAAAACACTTATCAAATTATGTTCATTAAAAATCTAATCCGTTGATTTTTAATTTTCTTTTCCATTGATAGTTTGTTCACAAACTTTCTTATCTGTTGAAGTCAATTTTTTCGTAAATAATTTATTCCACATTTCAACAAGCTATCATAATCATCATTTTTATAAATTTTAAAAAAGAAAGAAAAAAGAATATTAATATATGTTGATAAAACAATTCTTGTGAAACGATTGTTTGCCATAAAATGATGCTGCCTTATTATAATTCGTAATTTTCAAAAAATTAAACTGTAGATGTCAAAGAAAAAGAAGAGAGCCAGGAGTCAACGCAAGAACGAGATTACCAAAGGCATTTTTACAGTACTGGAGAAAGAACCTTCTAAAAGCTTCAACTACAAGCAAATAGCTTCAAAAATGGGTATTACGGATACCCGTGATAGGAACGCTTTGATCAAAAGATTGGGGCAATTAAAGGCCACGGATAGGATTTTGGAAGTGGAACGCGGCAAGTTCAAGAAAAAGCCAACTTTACATACCTATTACACTGGAAAGGTGGATTTGACCACCAGTGGGAATGCCTATATCATTACCGAAGATTTTGAAGATGACATCTTTATTCCTTACAATAAGCTAAACAAGGCTTTTCATGGCGATATGGTCGAGATATTTTTGAGACCCAGACGGAATGGAAAGAAACCAGAAGGGGAGATTTCCAAAGTACTGGAACGAAGAAAAAGCAGCTATGTTGGCATTGTGGACAAGCAGAAGACTTTTGCCTTTGTCAGACCCACCGATCCAAAGATGTATACCGATATTTTTATTCCCCTGGACAAACTTAAAAAGGCAAAAGATGGGGATAAGGTGGTGGTAGCACTCGGAAATTGGCCTGATGATGCCGAATCTCCCTATGGAGAAGTATTGGAAATTTTGGGTAAACCTGGGGAACACAATACCGAAATCCATTCCATTTTGGCAGAATATGGTCTGCCGTATGAATTTCCGTATGAAGTGGAGCAGTTTGCCAAAACCCTGGATACTTCCATCAAAGAATCCGAGATTGCCAAGCGAAGGGACATGCGGGATGTGTTGACCTTTACCATCGACCCAAAAGATGCCAAGGATTTTGATGATGCCCTTTCTTTCCAAAAATTGGAAAACGGCAACTACGAAATTGGGATTCATATTGCGGATGTGTCGCACTATGTGCAGCCCGATACGGTTTTGGAGGACGAGGCATATGAGCGAGCGACTTCGGTCTATTTGGTGGACAGGGTGGTTCCCATGTTACCTGAGGTACTCTCCGATTTAGCCTGTTCCCTGAGACCCAATGAAGAAAAATATACATTTTCGGCCATTTTTGAAATGGATGAAAATGCCAAGTTGATCAATCAATGGTTTGGACGTACTGCCATTAATTCCAATGAGCGTTTTGCTTATGAGGAGGCGCAGCATGTGATTGAAACCAAACAAGACAAGATTCCAAAGGAAGTATCCATTCGGGAGGATGCATATACTATTTCGGAGGATGTTGTTGAGGCAATTTTGACCTTTGATAAATTGGCGAAGATCATGCGTAAACAACGGATGGATGCCGGGGCCATTTCCTTTGATAAAATAGAGGTGCGATTTAACCTGAATGCGAAGAATGAACCCGAAGGAGTCTATTTCAAGGAATCCAAGGATGCAAACAAGCTTATAGAAGAGTTTATGTTGTTGGCCAACAGAAAGGTGGCGGAGTTTATTGGCAAACAAAAAAAGACTTTTGTTTATCGGATTCATGACGAACCTGATGAGGAAAAATTAATGGCCTTAAACGGGGTTATTTCAAGGTTTGGACATTCCATTAACCTCAGGGACAAAAAGAGTCTGAACAGCTCTCTAAACCAGCTCTTAAGGGATGTAAAGGGGAAGAAAGAACAGAACCTGGTGGACACTTTGACAATCAGGAGTATGAGCAAGGCCATTTACACCACCGAAAATATTGGCCATTACGGTTTGGGCTTTGAATACTACACCCATTTTACATCACCAATCCGAAGGTATCCGGATGTAATGGTGCACCGATTACTACAGCATTACCTAGATAAAGGCAAACCTCCCAAGGATACTTTATATGAAGATAAATGCAAGCATTCTTCGGATATGGAATTGTTGGCTGCCAATGCTGAACGGGATTCCATCAAGTACATGCAGATTAAATTTATGGAGGACCACAGGGATCAAAAATTCCTTGGGGTGATTTCTGGTGTTACCGAATGGGGCATCTACGTGGAGATTATTGAGAATAAATGTGAAGGAATGGTGCGCATACGGGATATCAAAGATGATTATTATGTCTTTGATGAACGTAATTTTGCCATTGTGGGAGAGCGTACCAAACGAATGTACCAATTAGGGGACGAGGTCTATGTGATGGTAAAGGAAACGGATTTAATAAAAAGACATTTGGATTTTTCCCTGGTGGGGCGGAAAAAGTGATTTTTTTGGAATACATTTTGTGAACCAATTGCGCATAATACTTTGAAACATGAAAGCTTTAATAATACTGATGCTGTTCATTTCGTTTCAGCTGATGCAGGCACAGGAAGAGCAGCTTACAAAAGAACTGGAATCTTTTTCGGAGGTAAAGGGTTTTGATGGAATTTCCATCAATCTGATAAAATCGGGTGAAAACAAAGCCGTGATCAAAGGGGCCCATACACAAAAAGTGGCCATTGTGAATAACGATGGTGTGCTAAAAATTAGAATGGAAATTGACAAAATTTTTAGTGGTTATAGAACTTTTGTTGATTTATTCCATGCAGGGGAACTTGTGGTAATAGATGTCAATGAGGATGCTAAAATTAGCTCCGAGGAAACCATGGTTCAAAGTGTATTGGATTTAAGGGCTCAAGAAGGAGGGGAATTGAAAATCAACTGTCAAACAGAACAACTTTTGGTCAAAGCAATCACTGGTGGTCAAATTGAGGTTAAGGGCTTTGCGGACACCCAGGATGTGATTATCAACACAGGGGGAGAATATAACGGAAAGGAGCTCAAGACCAAATTTTCCACAATTACCGTGAATGCTGGCGGAAATGGGGCAATTTATGCTACAGAATACGTTAAGGCCAATGTTAAAGCTGGAGGAGAGGTGCTAGTGTACGGAGACCCTTTAAAGATGGATGAAAAGACAGTTTTTGGTGGGAAAGTAATTCGGATGGATTAGTATGATAGAAGACATTCAAGCAGCAATACCTTTGGGGTTTTTATTGGCCTTTATGATAGGCCCTGTTTTTTTTGTGCTTTTGGAAACCAGCGCAACCAAAGGATTTAGGGCTGGCATTAGTTTTGATTTTGGAGTGATTGTGGCTGACGTTGTCTTTTTGTTGATAGCGTATTTCAGTAGTTTTCAGCTTTTGGAAAACTTAAGCAACCAACCAGGTCTGTTTGTTTTTGGAGGAATGATTCTACTGGTATACGGTATCGTAATTTTTGCGAAAAAGGCTTCCAAAAAAGAAAACCTGAAAGCCTCCAAAGGCACCTACGCTGGGCTAATGATAAAAGGATTTCTTTTGAATTTTATCAATATTGGGGTACTGGCTTTTTGGTTGGGATTGATTGTGATCGTGGGACCTAGTTTGGACAACAGTCCAAATAGGATTTTGGTCTTCTTCAGCACCATGATTATTGTTTATTTTATCACGGACGTCTTTAAGATTCTATTGGCCAAGCAATTGAAAAAGTATTTGACCAAGGAACGCATTGTGTTAATCAAGAAGGTGCTTGGATTGGTAATCATTGTTTGTGGAATCGTGTTGATTATCAAAGGGTTTTTACCCAAGGAAAAGTTTGATATCAAAGAAGGCATAGAACGTATTAGCGAATAAAAAAACCCAACCATTTGGTTGGGTTCTTGAGGCATCGAGCGGATTCGAACCGCTGTACAAGCTTTTGCAGAGCTGTGCCTAGCCACTCGGCCACGATGCCATTTCAGGGTGCAAATGTACTACTTTTTTTAGCTTACCCAAACCTTTAGGCAGGTCTTTCGGCCTTTAAAACTACGCTTACACTCTGCACATCCCCTCCTATTGGAGGATTGATTTTTGCGACCTCTATTTCAGCTTTGGAAACGGTGGTCAATTCTATAAAAACACGATCTAGAATTCGTTTGGCCACGTGTTCCAAAAGATTGGAACGAATGGCCATTTCTTCCTTTACAATGTTGTTGAGATGAACGTAATCAACTGTTTCACTGAGCTTGTCGGAAACAGATGGTTTGGATAAGTTGGTATATACTTCCAAATCTACCCGATAATCACTTCCAATGAGCATTTCTTCCTTTAAACACCCATGGTTGGAGTGCACTCTAATATTGTTGAGCCTTATTTTCCCCACAATTGTTGCTTTGGTGGGACAAAAATAAGTGAAACCCAGTAATTAGTACATACACCTACAGTTACTGATACCCTGGAAGAGATCCATACCCACCGTTACAACATGGGTACCTGTACTATATCCCAAAATCTCGTTGGTGATGACCTGATAGGAATAGCCAAAGTAGAAATTGTTTTTTTTCAATCCTGCAATAGGGGCTATATACAAAGGTTTACCCAACTGATCGTTCAAGAAGCGATAGGTAACACCCACATAATAATAATCTTCAAAATCGTGAAAACGGAATTTGGCATTTAAATCTGTCACCGATCGACCATCACTTTCAAAATATTGATAGAAAACCGAAGGTTCTATCTCCAGTTTGCTGTTTTTGTTTTTGGAAATACTATACCCTGCATAGGCGTAGTAGTTTCTCAAGGTGTTGGGTTCAAAAACAGGATTGAACTGGGCCAAATCCTTGGGCAAAATATTGGAAGCGTTCAAGCTTATATAAAATTTACTGAATCGATATAAGACGCCCAAATCAAAGTTGTGGTTGGTAGTAGCCTTATCATCAGTTGGTCTTTGACCCCCAAAATCGGTAAAGTTCTCCACATCGATCCTAAACTGGTTGAAGTTATAGGAAATACCGAAGGACAGGAAGACATCCTCATATCTATCCAAGGTCAAGTGGTGCGCAAAGGATATCCGAGCCCCTCGCTGCTTGGTTTCCCCATTGCTATCATTGTACATAAGCATCCCAAGGCCCGACCTATTACCTATTCTAGCATCTGCAGCCAAAGTTTGGGTGTCCGGGGCATCCTCAATACCCACCCATTGTGTAAGACCGTTAAGTCTAACCTTGATGTGATCGCCAATTCCCGCATAGGTTGGAGACATTAGAAAAGGGTTGTCCGCAATGTATTGCGAAAGCTGCGGAATGGTCAGTTCCTGTGCCACTGCCCCGAGGGAGAGCAGTAGTATACAAATTGAGGTTATGCTTTTTCTTAACATGATGCTGTAGGTTAAAGGATCAATTTCGATATAGGGTAAAGTGTCCAACCAATTCACGGTCATCATTCTCGCCTTGGAGCTTGATGATGTACCAGTAATCTCCAGTTGGGAGCTCACTGTTATTGTAGATTCCGTTCCATCCGGCATCGCCATAACGCATACGATAGAGCTCTCTACCATAACGATCAAAAATGATCATTAGTACGTTAGGGAAGGCTTCAAGATTGTCTGGCAACCAGTTGTCATTCAATCCATCACCATCTGGAGTAAAGAAGTCAGGTACCTCAATATCAATGAATTCCATAAAGATTTCCATGGTTACCTCACATCCGTTTTGGTCAATAACCGTAACAGTGTAGGTGTCGGTTCTGTTGATAATGTAGGTGTTGTCCGTTCCGTTGTCCACGCCATCAAAGATGAAGGTGTAATCTTCCAGACCTCCTTCGGCTACGGCCGTAATTTCATTGATGTTGTTGTTCTCCAACACCAAGGTCAATGGCTCAAATCCGGTTATGCTGAAATCGATGGTATTGATACACCCGTTTGCGTGCGCAATGGTCAAGAAATGATCACCTGGTACTATGTTCATGAAGTCGGATGTCAGTTGAAGGTCAGCTGGATCCGTGGAATCAATGGCATACATCACATCTGGTATAACAGAGGTGTCTTCAAAGACAATATCCAAACGGTTTGTGGGCAGATTTCCATCACACTCATAGATCGGGGTAACTTCCGCTGCAAGATTAACACCAGGGTTGATTTCTACAATGATGTTGGTTTCACAGCCTTGAGCATCCCTTACGAACACCACATGCATTCCTGCCGGTAGGTTCTGGAACAAGATTTGATCTTGAACATAATCCGCATCGGCATTCGAGTTCAAACTGGAGAAATAAGGCGCAGTACCTCCTGTAATGTCCAATTCAAAGGAACCATCTGCACTATTGAAACAAACTTCGTGCATTACATTGATGGCCTGAGCTTGGATAGGTTCTGGTTGCAAAATCTCAAATTGGAAGGTTTCAAAACATCCATTTCTATCTTGAGCAATTACATCATAAATGCCGGGTGCCAAATCCTCGAAAGTTCCTACCGTGTCAAACTGATCCAAGTTAGGTGTGATGGCATAGAAAATTTCACCGGTTCCACCAGAAACCTCTACGGTGATGGTACCATCGTCCAAACCTGAACATGTTACATCTGTGGATTCTTGTCGGTCAATTTGCAAGGGTGCAGGATCGGTAATGTTGATAGCCGTACTGGTTACCTGACAATCCATGCTGATTACGTTTACAAAGTATGTTCCAGCAATCAATCCACTGAATTCACCGTCATTTTGTGGTCCAGCAACGGAGTTGGTGAGACCTGCATCCGTAAATAGTTCATAAGAGTAGTTACCAAGACCTCCAACGGCTGTAGCTCTGATGGTTGCCGAGGCTTCACCAGTACAATTAATGGTCGCTGCACTGTCATCAATAACCACATCCAAAGGAATGATAGGATCTACGGTCACTTGATTTGAAATCATGGCCTCACATCCAAAGGCATCCCTAACATAGTATTGGTATGCTCCGGCTGGAACCGTAAATGTATGGGTGTTTCCACCAGACATATTGGTATAAAGCACACCGTCTGAACTGAATTCATATGGTCCTGTTCCACCAGCAGCCGTTAGCTCAATTTGTGCTTGAGCGGTACAGGTTAGCTGTGAAAGCTGAATCAAATTGGCCATAACCTCAACAGGCTCGGAAATGGTAACCTGAACGGTCTCTACATCGCAACTCCATCCATCAGAGACAGTAATGCTGTAGATTCCAGCTCCAAGGTTGGTGAAGGCAGCATTGCTTTGTGCCCCTGTTGTTGAAACAATGGTGGTTCCAGTTGGGTCGTAGGTGTTCAATTCGTACAAGTAGACCCCTCTACCGTTCAATACGTTTATAGCGGTTACTGTTGCGTTGGTGTCGCCGTAACACACTAAGGTGGTTGGCGTGGCATCAATATCGGCCGTAATTGGCGCTGGTTGTGTCAACGTAATAGGCTCATTGATTGTACAACCAGCAGTATCTGTAATTTCTACATCAAAAAGACCGGCAGACAAGCCCTGGAACACAAAGCTGACTACATTGGACACATTGTAAACCTGAGCGGTAGTAGTGTTGGTCAATTGGATATCATATGGAGCGAAACCTCCCGTAGGCGAGACTTCTATTTCTCCTAAATTATTGGCACAGGTCACATTGGCCACCTCAATCGGTGTTGCGGCCAAGGCCATATCCGGAGATGCTATGGTTATGGTATTGGAATCCTCAACACATAATGGATTGGCTGTTTGGGTAACACGTACATAATAGTTGCCTCCTGGGAATCCTGCTATTGGCAATGGATTGGTGCTTGTATTTGCTGATCCCGTTACCCCCGTTGTGGTTCCATCAGAGTTGAAAACTTCGTAGTCATAAGCTCCTGTATATCCAGTGACATTAATTTCCAATGCACCGTTGGTGTCTCCAAAACAAACAGCAGGCGCTGTTGGCGTAGCCACAACATCGATGGTATCGTATGGAGCGATATTATAAGGAGCTGTATCCACATAACAACCAGTGGTGTTGTCCGTAATTCTGAATGTATAGCTTCCAGGTTGTGTCAACTCAAAGGTTGCTGTTACATTGGTTGGGGTTGCCGTTAGAGTCCCTGCAGGGTTTCCGACAGGCAACAACTCAAATGTATAGGTGTTGGCTGGATTTCCATCATCCGTAACGGTAACCAAAACTTCTTCAGGATTGGCACAAGTAATACCAATGTTTTGTGTAACCGCAACCGTGAATACATTGATAGGCTGAATTGGAGCCACAACTGCCGTTTGCGCACAAGAGTTGGCATCGGTTACATAAGCTGTAATGTTTTGGACAACTCCCGTATCCACTACATCAAAAGTGTTTGAGGCCTGGAAGTTCACATTGTCAATGCTATACAGATATGGACCTGTTCCACCTGAAGCTGTTACAGTAATTGTTGAGGTGTTAACTGCATTGCTTGCATTACACACAAATGCTGTAGCTGAAGCAGAAACATTTAATACCGTAGGCTCGGTAACGGTCTGATCAAAGAAATCATCGCAAGACCTACCTGAAATAACTCGGGCTCTATAATCACCTTGAGGCAGATTGTCAAAGACATTGCTTGTCTGTGCTACTCTGTATGGTACTGCCAAATTTGTGATTTCGTACAGCTCATAGGTATACACTGGGTTTACCACGGTAACAGGATCCAAGACAACAGTCAAACTACCGTCGGAACCGCCATTACAGCTTACCGGAGCCATAACCACATCATCGATTACGGGAGTTATTGGAGCATCCAGATCCTGGGTCAATACCACAGTACAAGGGGTTACCGTATCTCCATCAGTAATGGTGAAGGTGTAAGTTCCTGCTTGTGTTAAGCCGGTAAAAACACCAGTTGTATTGTTTGCTGTGGTCAATCCATCAGGGAATAGCACATCATAAGAAAGGTTGGCGGAACCGCCTGTTACATTTATGGTGATATGACCACCTGGATCTACCGTACAGTCCATTGGTTTAACCACTGTTGCCGTAGCAGACATGGATTCGATTAAGACTTCTGGACCAATCGTGGTAGTACATGACCATTGGTCCGCAATAAGTACCTCATATGAACCTTCTCCAAGACCAGAGAAAATTGGACTTGTTTGAGGCGAACCTACATTGCTACCATTTCTGATTAATTGGTAGGTATAGTTGCTTCCCTGTCCTCCAGCTGTGCCAACTACTTCAATTTCACCTTGAAGCGCAGTACAGTTTTCTTGGTTGATTTGTAGGGTTGCCGTTATTGGGGTTGGGTCTACCAAATTTACATTGGGCAATTGGAATTCACATCCGTTTACGTCTGCCACCCAAACCTGATAATCCGTTCCTGCTCCAGCTCCACCGGCCAAACCGGAGAACTGTGGAGAAACTTGATAACTTCCTGGGAAGGTAGGTGCAGGGTTTGAAGCCAAGTCAACGAAATAGGTGTAGCTTCCCCAACCTCCAGCTGGATTTATAACTTCAATTATACCATCGTTAAGTGCACAAGTAACATCTGTGACCTGGGTGTTGGCAGAAATGCCCACGCTTGGTCCGGCGATTGTGAAAGACTCTGCATAAACACAGGCAGAACCAGGAGGGTTGGTGTCCGTCACTTCAATATAGTAATTACCTGCGGCCAAACCTGTAATGTTGAAATTGCCATCGGCATCGCCGCCAGCAGTAACAATATCATCTGCCAAATTACCCGGGGTGTTGTTGATATCGTAGTACAAAGTATAAGTAGTGGCACTTGCATAGGTTACTGCCAATGCATCCTGTAGATCAAGCTCCACTGCTCCGTTGGTGTCTCCGAAGCAAGTAATGTTGGTGGTGTTGACCACAACCAAATCCAATATTTCTGGATCGGCTACCGTATGCGAAGTGGCCAAGACACATCCTGTAACCACATTTCTAACTTCAAAATTGTGTGTGCCCACGGCCAAACCAGTGAAACTTCCAGAGGCTTGGAAAATTCCGGCAGGCAACAACCTGAACTCATAATTAGCAGGAGTTGTTCCAGAATTGGTTATGGATCCGTTGGCGGTGATGGTAATATTTTCACCAGCTAAACAAGTGGCAGCAGCGTCGATGGCAATACTGGCCGAAACAAGCTCGTCAAATGGCGCAATGGATTCTGTAACAGTACCTACACAACCATTGTCGTCATAAACATTGATGATATAGCTACCACCAGCCGTATTGGTTTCGGTGTACACATTGCTTGGGCCCACTTGAACCACAACATCGTCCCCAGTAGGAACAGTTCCCTGATCGTCAATGAACTCATAGGTCACATAGTTTCCACTTCCACCGGTTATAGATGCTGTATCGACGGTGATTGTAGCGTTGTTCATGTTGTTTCCAGTGGTACAACCGAACTCTACCACAGTTGTGTTTATGTTGGACAACACATCCGGTTGGGTAATGGTCTGTGTCTGTGTTGAAGTACATCCATTGGCCGCTGTGATTTCTATGGTATAGGTGATTCCAGCTGCAGTTCCCTCAAGCCCAGTGAAAGATGCAGTAGTAGCATTACTGCTTGTTGGTGCTAACGGGAAAGTAGCCGAACTACCAGGCCCAGAAATAATTTCAAAAGTGAACGGACCAGTTCCGTTATCAACGGCTGCAACATCTATGGTTCCATCATCATTTCCATTACAAGTAACATCTGCAGTTGAAGTAATATTGAAAGATGGCGTTAAGGCCGGGGCAACCGGGATATTGAACACTCTTGTACAAGGTGTTGAAGTCAGGTTGTCAAAGACTGTAATCGTATAGTTTTCAACAGTAGTTGTGCTAAACACAAACGGATTCGATGGAAGTGCCGTTCTTGCAACTACCGTTCCAGTACCATCCGTAATTTGATAGTCGTAATCACCAGATCCCGCAAGGACCTCAATGGTTATTTCAGCATCTGGACTTACCGAACAATCCAAGAGCTTGGTCAAGGCAACATCAACTTCCAAAACAGGATGCACGGTCACTACATCTGTATCGGTACATCCGTTACTGTCAAGAATGGAAATATTGTACGTTCCAGCAGCAACGTTGTTGAAAACACCTCCATTGTCCAGGTAGGTGGTTCCACCATCCAAAGAATAGAATATCTGTGCAGCACCACTTGTCGCGTTGATAGTAACCGTGGCAGGGTCAGAACAGTTATCCACATTGGTGGAATCAATGGTTGGGTCCGGGGTCAAGGTCAAGGCAACGTTACCCAAAGGGGTAGAACAGCCATATTGATCTTCGATGGTAACATGATAGTTTCCAGCAGGAGAGTTGGCAGGTATCTCTATTGGATTATCTGAAGTAGATGTAATAGTTACAAAAGGAACGGGACCCGTTACGGTATAGGTGTAAGTTCCACCGCCACCAAGAGGGTTTTGAACCTGAATTAAACCGGGGTTATCACAACTAATGTTCTGTAATACAACTGGGGTTCCAGTCAAAGGATCAAGCTCGTCCAAAAGTTCATTTTCGGTTGCTCCTACACAACTGTCCAAACCTCCATCAACCTCAACTACCTCAATGAAGTAGTTTCCAGCGCCCAAACCAGTAACGGTTACATTTTGTGGCGATGTATAAGGAACATTTCCACCACTATTGGCCACTGCAACAGGAACACCTGTGGTCATATCATAAACCGTCCATCTAAATTCTGTTCCAAATGGAGCTTGGTTATCAGTTACTGTATACGTAATACTTCCATTATTGGCCCCGCTACAAGATGGAGTAATGGCGGAAGTAATTTCTAAGGGAACTGTGATTAAGTCGTTTACGTTCACATTACTTTGTCTAACGCATCCACCACTATCCCTTACGTAGAAAAGATATGTTCGACCAGGCACCAAACCTGTCCAAATGTATCTACCATGACCTGCGGTCACAGGATTTCCAAGATTGTCCACACTGTCACCAGGGAACCATGTAGCGGTTCCGGGGTTAAAATTGTTAGGGTCGTCAGAATAGGCATATTCATATCCTGGAGCTCCCTCAGACCCTTGAACGGTGACCTGTAGCTCATTACAGTTTACGACCAAAGCCGAAATAGTAATATCCAAATCATCCAAAGGATAAGGAATCAAAAATGGAGGGAAATCGGTTTGACAAATGGTATTGCCCAAACCATCCACGGTTCTCATGGAAGGATTAACAATATCTCCAGAATTATAACCAGTAATCACATCGGTGGTTCCGGGAACAGAGTTGTCACCAGCAGTCCAGGTAGCACCGCCATCATCACTAAATTGAATTGTGCCCAAAGTAGTTGGGTATGCAGTAAATTGAAAACCAAAATCATTGGGGTCTCCAGTACATGTGGCTGGAGTTACACCTGAAATGGTGGCCGTCAACTCATCCGGGTTGGCAATATTTACAGGTGTATCTGTAACCAAACATCCAGTAGCATCTGTTACATTGATGGTATAGTCACCAGATAGCAAATTGAAATAAGTTCTGCTGGTTACCAACACGTTGGTATCCGTTACGTTACCCACACCCCCATTGTCCAAATCAATAATTTGGATGGTATATGGGGCAATTCCTGAAGTTATATCAACTTGAATGGAACCAAAGCCGTCATGACATTCTGGGTCGGTCGGGGTACTTGTAATGGTCAGTGGAGTTGCTGGATTAACGGTTACCGTTTCCATGAATTCACAGAAGGGTACTGTAGCCGAATTATCCCTAACATAAACATCGTAGTCACCATCATTTCCAGCTGTTACCGTAAAGGTGTTGGTTGTGGTGAACAGACCTGTCGGACTGGTGGTGGTTGGCACGAATGCGTATTCCAAATTGGGAACTCCACCAGATGCAGTTACGGTAATGCTACCATTTGCACACGTACTGATATCAACCACATCAACAGTGGCTACCAGGGCATCGTTTATGGTAATATTTTGCAAGGTTCCCGTACAACCGAACCCGTCTCTTACATTGATTGTATAGTTGCCTGCGGCCAAAGCAGTGAACGTGTGAGTTGTTGCCGTAGCTGGAGTTGGGGTAATCCATGGCCCGCCATTTAGGCTAAACTGGTAATCCCCGTTTCCAGCGGTAACATCTACCTGAATGGTTCCATCATTGCTTCCGCTGTAGCATGCGGTTGGTGTTGAGGTAAATGTAATAGGTGTTGGAGTAACCACAGTCAAAGCGGTATCGATGGGATCTTCACAAAGATTGGTATCCCTAGCCCTTACGATGTAATCTCCGGCAGCAAGTCCTGTGAACACATTGGAGCTTTGGTAAGCCGTTAAGATTGTTCCAATATTATCTTCCAACTGATATTCGTAAGCCGGTGTTCCACCCGTTGCAGAGGCCGTAATGGTCGCCCCGCCGTTGGTACAGGTCAATACTGAGGTGATTGATGCCGTAGTTACCACCGCAGCTGGTTCGGACAAGGTCTGATTTAGGGTAATCAAACAGGTGCTGTCCAACACATCCCTTACCTCAATGGCGTAGGCGCCAGCGGCAAGCCCATTGATTGTAATCGGACTTGTGGTTTGTGGGGCAGAAAAACCTCCCCCATTTATCTGGTACTCGAAGCCATTGACAGCATCAAAATTTTCTATTTCAAAAGTGATGGAACCGTCAGTTCCAGTATTACAGCTGATGTCAGAGAATGCAGTTATGTTTGCGGTAAAGGCGTTTCCAGGTTCCACGGTTACCGTGGTCTGAGTAACACAATCACTACCATAATTTACATCAATGGTATGTGTCCCCACAGCTACACTAGTAAACACATTGCTTGCTTGGGCGGCTCCTCCATTTAAGCTGTAGGTATAGGAGGGGTCGTTGGGCAATATGGTAATATCCCCTGTGCCATCACAGTTGTATGCCACAGAAGTGGTCAATGTAGGCTCTACGGGTAGTGGAGCTATAATTACATCCGGAAGGGTAATAAAGCAGCCAATTTCGTTAGCATCCCGTACCTGAATGGTATAGGTTCCATCGGTTAAGCCAGTAAAGACATGACCACCAGTGGTGGAAGCGGTCCAAGGCCCTCCATTAATATTATATTGGAAATCTCCAGAGCCTCCAGTGGTAGGGGTAACGCTTCCTACGGAAATTTGTCCTAATTGTAAACAAGTATAGTTTTGGGTCTGTTGTGCCTCGGCCACCAATTGATTGGGCTCGGTAACGGTTACCGTCCCCGTGGCCTCACAGTTGTTGGCATCCCTAATTCTTAAGTTATATGTTCCTTGGGTTAGGTTGATGAAGTTCCCAGAAACCTGATAGTTTGTTCCGTTGTCTATGCTGTACTGATAAGGGGCTTCTCCGCCAGATGCCACTAAAGTGATAGTTCCATCAGACCCTCCAAAACAACTTACCGGAGTAAAACTTGGAGTTATCGCCAAAGGCGCGTCTTGGGCAATTGTAATATCAAAAGAAGCCTCACAAAAACCAGCAGCTCCATTATTATCGCGGATATATACATCGTAATCCCCTGCTCCAGTAACGGACACAGGATTAGTAGCCGCAAAATCACCAGCCGTTGGAACTACACCATCAGCAACAACAGCATATACATAATTCCCATCTCCACCAGCACCAACAATATCTATATCTGTATCTGTGCCGCAAGCGGTAATGTTGGCCGCTGTCGCAGAAACGCTTAATTCTGGGTTAATAGTTATGGAGGCTGTGTCGGTACAGTTGTTCCCGTCCCTAACTTCAATGGTATAGGTTCCCGAGGTCAATCCAGCAAACACATTGCTTGCCTGGGCAGCCCCTCCGTTTAAGCTATACTGATAATTACCATCGCCACCAGAAGTTACGTTGGCTGTTAATGTTAATCCAACGGCATCGTCGTAGCAGGTGTCGTTGGGAACAATTGCAAGAACTGGTGGAACAGCAGCATTCAATGTAAAGGCGGTATTGACCACACAGCCATTGGCATCAGTTACTGTTGCGCTATACGTTCCGGTTTGGGTTAGATTGTTAAATACTCCCGTACTGTTTGTGCCAAAGGGAGTAGTGTCAGGGTTAGTAAGGACAAAGGTATTTCCTCCCCAGCCACCGGTTGAAGAAAGTGTTACACTTCCATCCGTGATACAGGTGGGTTGGGTTTCTGCAGCACTTAGCGTCAAAGCCGCGGCAGGAGCATTCACCATAACATCTGTGGTAGCGGTACAATTGGTTAGGTTGTCGGTTACAACTATTGTATATGTACCATCATCCAATCCAGTTAAGGAAATAGTTCCTCCTGTCTGGTTGTTTCCAGAGAAATTGGCTGGCCCAGTTACGGAATAGTCATAGTCCGTGTTGAAGTCGGAAACGATGAAATCAATTTCTCCATCTGTATCCGTGAAACAGGTAATGTTGCTGACCAAGTTACCAACCACACTGATTTGTGAAACGGGGTCGATGGTAAAGGATTCATCATAAACACATCCTTTATTGTCAGTTACCCGGAAAGTATAGGTTCCAGGGGCAAGCCCATCAAAATCTGCGGTGTTCCCTGAGATAGAAGTGGCCGCAATAGGTGCGGGCGCAGTAATCTCAAAAACGAAAGGTGTATTTCCGTCAACAACGGTCACAGTCACATCAGAGGTTAGTGCAGGACAGTTGGGAGTGCTAGCAGAAAAGGTTAAGTCCGAGGGAGGATTTAATGGGTCAAAAGTTATGGTGTTTGTAACAAACGTACAGTTGTTGGCATCTCTAATTGTAATGGCATAATTTCCATTGGTCAGGTTGGAGAATCGTTCTGCTCCAGCACCGCTAAAGAAGTTAACCCCATCAATGCTATATTCATAAGGAGCAGTTCCACCAGCCACATTTTGAGCTTCAATTATGCCATCCTGTAAACAGGTATAATCTTGTATCAATACGGCATCGCCGGAAATACCTGAAGTTGGCCCGCCGATGGTAAAGGTTTCTGTAAAATCACAGGAAACAGCTCCTTGGGTTTGTGTAATGTCCAAGGAATAGGAACCTTGAGGTAAGCCCGTGAACAATCCAGAGGTGTTTGTCGCTGTGGAGGTATCCGGGTATGTCAAGGTATAGGACAAACTGTATCCATTTGAATTGGTTACGTTTACAGCAAAGGTTCCATCTTCGATTCCAAAACAAGTTTCATCGGTGGCTGCGGTTGTGTAAACCACTGAAGGTGCAATAACAATGGTTGCTGTATTTGAGATAAAAGAACAGTTGTTACCATCAACAACCACAAATTCGTAATTGCCCTCTTCCCCGTTGACAAATGTAAAGTCATTAGCTTGTTGATATGCGCCTCCAGGAATATCCCCTACGCTAGCATACAAGTCAACACCGTTATAACTCCATATGGCATAATTGTAGTTTGGGTTTGGGAATCCACCTGAACCCGTTACGGTGATAACACCAGGGGTACAATCGATGTTTTTAGTGGTTACGGCGGTAACGGCCAAATCGGTAACATCGTTAATGGTTACCTGCTCATTATGCAAACAGCCATCATCTGTTGTAACCTCCACATCGTAAACCCCATCATTTAGATTTACGAAGGTGTAGTTATTGTCGTTGGAAGGACCAAAAGTGTCAACTATGGTTCCACCTTGCGATATTTCATAATAGTACTGTGCTTCAACGTTTAAAACGGAGATTTCAATTTCACCCAAACCGTTACAATCCGTGTCTTTGGTTTCAATGTCAACTTGAAAATCGCGATCAAGGATTCCGATGTTATCCAAAACAAAAACACAACCATCGGTTACACCTTGTTGTCTCATCTCAACCGTGTAAGCACCATTGGTAGTAATGTCAAAACTTGGATTGGCGTTATAAGGAACCAATACCGTACTTGTAGTTTGATCAATCAATCGATACTCATAATCGATGGGCATATTGGTTACCGTAATGTTACCATCAGTGTTACAGATTATATCACTGGAGGTATATTGCGGGTCAAGAGGGTTCTTATAGATATTGAAATGGAATCTTCTGAAACATCCATTTTGGTAGTTTACCACCAATCTGTATTGCCCTGCATCCGAGGCCAAGAAATCATTTCCTGTTCCTACAGAATTCCAGGTACAGGAGTTGTCTGTATTGGCACAATCCGGGGTTGATGCAGCGCAAGAAGTTTCGTCCAATTGTTCCCAATCAATACTATCCGCATCTGGGATATTTACCTGGATTAGTTCTGTGTCGTTGAGTCCACAAAGGAAAACTTCTGGAAGTTCCGCACCATCATTGGGACAGATAACAATTTCGCCATCAACAGTATTGGATGTGTCATTGATCAATGCGGTAATGGGGTTGGTAAGACCGGAACCTGCAGAAAACAAGTCCACAATGATGATTTCGGCAAAATCCTTACACGGATCTGCCACTTGCTTGTCTACCATATAAGTTCCTGGAGCGTCTGCCAAGAAGGTACTTGGGTCTCCATCCGGATCTCCGTCATTTATTACTGTATCTCCAGCGTCAATTAGGTTGTTTCCATTTTCATCCAAATACCAGATGTAGGCATCAAAGTTGTCCCCAGCATCAAGCAGTACATCCGCACCACACAATTCCACGGTACGCGTAAAGTTACAAGCGGATAAATCATCCAAAAGAAAGTTAGTGGCCCCGGGGGTAGTAAATCCACAATCATCAAAGTCGGATACACTGGGGTCATCACTAATCTGGTTGGCATTGATAATCCCTTCATAGGTGGAGTATGCCAAATTCTCAATAATGTCCGTACAGGCGTCTATAAAATCAAAACAATTCTCAGCTACCTGTACCCGCATTCTTATTTCAGAAACGGGATCGCCTTCTTCCACTAAATTGTCCGGAATGTTAAACACCACCTCCCTGGTTGCATTATCATATGTCCATGTAACGCCTGTTGGCACGGTAATGGTGGTTTCATCCAAGGTAACATTTGCCGGTAAAATATCCCTGATCGTGTAATTGGTCGCGTCATCATTTCCTGTGTTAACAAAGGAAAGGACATAATCCAAGTACTGTCCAAGGTTAACTCCTAAACCAGTGATGTCATTACCTCCGATATCCTCCACCTTTTTTTCCAAGACTATGGTAGGTTCAATGATTTCCACAGCAAACGTCACCAAGAATGAAGCAAACCAATCTCCGCTTGTCCCTAATCTTAGGGTAGCGCTGGTATCTCCATTATCTATGATACTATTGCCCGGGTTGTTTAGATCAAATACATCGGAATCAAATCCAATGGCATTGGTACTACTTACGTTTCTTGTAGTTACGTTAGCTCCATCTTCAGAAATTGTGGAGTTAAAGAAGTTGTTGTTGGGGTTTGCGGAATCTGAGATATCTGTGAATGTTGCACTACTGTTGGAGACAATACCAAAGGTATCTCCAGAAAGCGAAGTTTCACCTTCCAAGGTGCTTACACCAATACGGGCATTAACTGGTCCAACAGGAATGGTATTAAACCCGGATACGGTTATGTCAGCAGTTGAGTTTCCTGATTGGGTGGTAATCCCTTCGTACCCATCAAAAACAGAAATGTACTTTCCTGGGAGCGTTGGGTTTTCATAAATAACAACCAAAGTCCATCCAGCACAACCATAAGTGGTAGCACCTCTTGTACCTCTCACATTACCCACAAAATAATCTCCTGTTGGGTCGGCGAGGCCTTGGAGAATATTGGTTACGTTCTTGTAACATACATATGGGTCATTGGGCAACGTATTATATCCGTTGACAATAATATCATCCTCTTCCCCAACCGGATCGGCGGCTGTGTCGGCCTGTAGATCTATATAGGTGGCACTTCCCGGCACCCTAAACTTTACTTGGGTAACGTCATAGTGATTGGGGTCGTCCGTATAGCCGCTAACATATCTGCTTCGATGATCACCGTCCCGCTCAACATCGTAGTTTCCTGCCCAGTATAATCCTGCCCAATAAATCTGCGAACAAGCAGGGAGAGATAGGGTTGAACTACTGGAGTTGAAGGTTGAGGGATCGGAGTCGATATCAACGTATTCCACATGTAAGCTGTTGTTACTCCCATTGCCGTTATAAGGCGTATTCACATCATGGCCATTGGACACAGAGTTCATGACACTGTTGGACAAAAACGTATAATCCCCCTTAATGTTCAAATAGGTATTTCCACCATCGTTAAGACGCGGTGTAAAAGGAACCTCTTGAGCTGCGGCATTGAAACCTATGCCAACAAGACATAGGACACCTAGAAGTACTTTATAAAATCGATTGGTCATTTTAACTATGGGAGTTTGGTTTTACCCGCATGATCCACATTTCGTCATCATACGAGGCATTTAGTTTGGAATAGTATGAGGTAAGGGCATTGGTCCAGTTCTCATGTTTCTTGAGATAGACATACCTTAACTTATTTTCTGGGTTTATGAAATAGCTGGCGTTTAAGCCTCGGGAGTTCAATTCCCGAACAAATCTTCTGGCGTTGGAGGGCTTTTCAAAGACATTGGCTATAATGTAGAATCCAGACCCAAGGCCATTGATTTTGTATGTTTTAAAGGTAACCTGACCGCTTCCCGTGCTATTTGTCTTGGTCACATTTTTGGTCAATGTGTTATCCCCATATTTTGAAGAAGCACCGCGTGATGTTGGGGTTACATGATTAAGGGCGTCAATGCCATTAACGTTCATTACCCACGCATCGCCATTGTATGTGCCATTGAGCTGGGAGTGGTAAGCGCCAAGCGCTTCACTCTTGTTCTTGAATCCTTCCAGATAAACATAGATCATTCCATTTCGTGGGTTCACAAAGGAATCTGCATTGATGTTCTGGCTTTGTAGCTTGGCCACAAATGCGTCTGCATTATTTGGATTCTTAAACACATTGGCAATTAGATAATGCCCACTTTCCACGTTGGGAATATTAAAGGGTCGGAACCTTGTGTTTTTCTTGACTGAGGCTCTAGTGGTCTTGTCTTTTTTAACCGTTGAGGTTCTGGCCACCGCATTGTTTTTTGAATCGCTTAAACGAATGACTTTCTTTGCTGCGGTTGTATTTGTAAGACCATGATTGGCAAGAGGTTGTACAGTTTGCTTGGAAATTATATCCGTGCTGTCCATATTGGCAAAGTAGACCTCTTTGGCCTTTTGTTCAAGGTCGGGTCGTTCGCCTCTAGTTTCCCGCCGAACCATTTTCATAACGGTTTCGAATCTTTTTTCAAGGTCGCCCACCCTAGCCTGTTCCATAGAATCTTGGCGTAGCAATAGTTCGTCCAAAATGGCATCGTTTTCGGCCAGCTTGTTTTGTAATCGAGCAATTTCCAGGTCCTTTTCAGTAAGGCTTAGATTTTCTTGTGGAATGCTATCGGTCGAAACCAAGTCAAGTTCGTCATCCAATAACACACGATTTTCGGTTAGGTTGGGCGTAAAGGAATAAGCAAGGGAAACTTCATGGCTCACACCAAAGTTTTCAAAGTTGCTGGACAATCCTTTTTCTACCGTGTAGCCAATGGAAAGGTTCTTGTTTAGATTGAAACCAAGACCTGCGGAAGCTCCATAGAAATCATCATATCCTGCCTGAATCCATCCAAGTTTTGGAAGGTCAAGGATAAGGTTTCCGCCAAGGGTTACGTCATTTTGACCTGTTACCCTAGCCCTGGCCAAAGGCATTAAACGTGCTTGTTCAAGAATTCCGGCTGCATTTTCAAACGTATGGGTGTATTGCAAATGACCCGAAAAGGTCTTCTCGTCAAATTCCGTTACAGATTCACTGGATTTGAGGTTGTAATCGAATAGGTTTTCGGCATAACCTCCAAAATCAAAACTTCCGAAGGAAAGATTGAAGCCTGGCTGAAATAATACTAATGAGCTGCTCTCCAATGAGTTTAAGAAAGGATCGTTGTCTAGCGCATTGGCCCTGTCTTGATTGAAAGAGCTTTGATAATATGAAATATTGGCACCAAATGTGAAATTGCTTTTTGGACTTAATCGTATGCCATAGGCGTAATTTGCATGCACACCAAAATTGTTGAAAAGCCCTTCCCTATTGGTAAATAGGCTAAGCCCAACACCACTTCTATCGCTTACCCTTCCACTGTAACTTAGGAAGTAAACCTGATTGTTGTCATCAAAAGATACCGATTGGTTTCTGTGAAAAAGGTTGATATAGGATTTGTCCTCCCTAACCGTTGAAAATGTAGGGTTTATCAAAAACCTGTTGAATTTCAACAAGTTTTGGGACGGCACATCATATACCACAAAAGGAGTCTCTTCCTGGGCGCGGATTCCAGAAAAAGCAAGCAGTAAGAAGGTTAGTATTAGTAGAGGTTTGTTGGTGCGCATTCGCTTTATCTAATGACTGTTATGGTTCCTTGTTTCAGACTTTCCCCTTCACGGGTTACCCGGTAGTAGAAAATCATGTTTAGTTTGTTGAATTGAGTGACGGACTCAGGCCAGTTGTTTTCATAGTTGGTCTGACTAAAGACCTCTTTACCTCGTTCGTCATATATGGTTACAAGTACGTCGTCTTGTCTTGAGTAGCTGTTGGGCAATACCCATAAATCGTTGATTCCATCCCCATTGGCTGTAATCACATTTGGGATTGCAAATAGGTCTCTATAGGTAACATTAATGACCCTGCTCACTGTACAGTTTCCAAAACTGGCCACCAAAAGGTATTCACCCTCTTCTTGAAAACCATAGGAATCTTGGGCTCCAAGAAGGTTGTTCTCTGCATCGAACCACTGATAGGACTCCGCCCCACTTGCTGTGATGGTTTCCGTATCGCCCTCAACAATGATAAGTTCCTCTGAGCGATCTAAGCTCAACAAGGATTCATCAAAAGCGCGAACCTCAAGTTCATTGGAAACAATTGGACAATCATGGGTAAGAATTCGTAACTGATAAACTCCTACTTCTGTTGCCGTAATACTTTCTGTTGCCGTGTCAATGACTTCGCCATCCCTTAACCATTCAAAAGTTTCACCTCCAAGGCTTTCGGAAGCATCAAATCGAATGGGATCTGCACCTTCACACAAAACGGTGCCATTGGTTGAAATGGACAAGGTGGTATTGGCAGACATGGTAACCTCAAGGTCATTGGATGTGGCATTGAAGCTATCCACCGTACCTGTTAAGGAGTAGTCTCCGTTATTCTCAAAAGTGGAAATGGTCATGGTTTTGGACGTTTCCCCCGTAACTGCGCTTCCATCATGCATCCATTGATAGGTAAAAGTGGATTCCAATTCTGAAGTAACATCTGTTTTGGCTCCTGTATCACTTACAGCATTGATGCGCAACAAGCTTAGGGTCACATCGCCACTTTGGCAAGAAGTATAGGCTCCTGCATATTCCACAACAAACTCAAAGGATTCTGGTGCTTCTACCGTTGTTGTTGGAGAATCCACGGGCGAAGCCGAACATCCACCTCCAGTTTCGATGACGCGGACATGGTAGTCACCAATTTCACTGATTTCCAAACTTGAATTTGTAGCATCAGTAATCGGCGAACCATCCTTGTACCATTGATATGACGGGCTGGTTGCTGTTGATGAAGCGGAAAGCGTTGTTGTTTGGGACGGCAAGAGCACAATATTGGAATCGTTTTCCCGCGTTACCTCAAAGTCGCCTAAGTTTCTTATTACCACAGAGGCAGAACGCTCCAAACAGGCTGATGGCCCATCTACTTCAACTTCGTATGAACCTTCAAAACCTGAAACGGAGGTGTTAATATCAAAGGTGGTTTGTTCCAAGGTTGGCCCAGAAACAACAGATCCATCCTTATACCAAGTATAGGTTAGCCCCATTCCACTAATATTTGCTTCCAATTGATAGGTGTCACCGGCACAAAGGCCTACATCGTCAGAGCCATTCAAAGCAATGCCCGAACTTGAACCTGTTGTAATTTCAATGGTGTTCGAGAGGGTGTTGGCAGAACCCGAACAAACGGATCCATAATCCAACTCTACATAGTACATGCCTGGGTTAGAAACAGTAAGGCTCGCACCTTTTTCTGCGAGCAACGTTCCACTTCTATACCAATTATAGATATAGGTATCGGCATTGGATATGTTATGCGGCTCCAGGGTTACATCACCCGCACCACAAAGTTGTATGCTACCTCCAGGAGGGATGTCACCACTTCCATCTTGACTGATAAGTAAAGGCGAACTAAAATCCACATAGTGCATAGGGTACGCATCAGAAGGTGGACTTGTCTTGGCCGGATTGGTACTTCTGACCCTCATTTTGTAGCTTTCTCCCCGAACGTCGCCAGGGACCTGGAACTCAAATTCAAAGTCGAATGTTGCGTTTTTGTCATCAACACGGGCAAGCTCAATTGGGGAGCCAAAGTTTCCATTGGCATCGGAAAGTTCTAAAACAAATTCGTTGTCGGAAGCTACCAAAGGTGGGCTCCACGTAAAATTGACAAAGTATTCGTTGAAACTATCGGAAGCACAGGCAGCGGTCCAGGCAGAGTTACCTGCAAGATTGGGATTGTCCGCCGCAACTGGTTTGTTGAGTACTTGGGCAGTTAGCATATTTGCACCAAGCAACATCATTGTGAAGCTTATCACAAAAATGATGTTATATGAACTAGTTTTCCTCATCAGCGTTAGTTTTAAGAGGGTTGTGGCAATAATGCCTATGTTGTGCCCCTTAATGTTGTTCAGTTATGAGGGCGCCAAAAGCGCCAACTATTCCATATAATGTTCTAATAACAAATATGCTTTTATTTTCGTCGAACAGAAAGATATTGTTGTAGGGGGCAGTAAAAGTGTTGTGAAATGGCTTTCTTTGTATACACTTATGGGGTTGGAATAGCTATAAACCCTACATTTTGCTACATTTGCGCTTCAATTTTAGAATATGTCGGAAGAAGAGCGATCATTAAATTTTATAGAGCATATTGTCGAGGATGATTTGAAGGATGGTTATGCCAAAAAGGACCTTCGGTTTCGTTTCCCTCCTGAGCCCAATGGATACCTGCATATAGGTCATGCCAGCTCTATTTGCCTCAATTTTGGATTGGGTTTGAGATATGATGCCCCTGTCAATTTGAGGTTTGATGACACCAATCCTGCCAAGGAGGAACGGGAGTTTGTTGAGGCTATCAAAGCCGATGTTGAGTGGTTGGGATACAGCTGGGATACGGAGTGCTATGCCTCAGATTATTTTGGGCAGCTTTACAATTGGGCGGTAGAGTTGATCAAGAAGGGAAAGGCTTATGTGGATAGCCAAACTTCTGAAGAAATCGCGAATCAAAAAGGAACACCGACCGAATCTGGAAAGGAAAGCCCGTTTAGGAATAGATCCGTTGAAGAAAACCTAAACCTTTTTGAGGCCATGAAAAATGGTGAATTCAAGGAAGGCGAGCATGTGCTTAGGGCGAAAATCGATATGGGTTCTTCCAATATGCTGATGCGCGACCCAATTATGTACAGAATTCTTCACAAAGCCCACCACAGAACAAATACCGATTGGTGTATTTACCCTATGTACGACTGGACACACGGGGAGAGCGATTATATTGAACAAGTCTCCCATTCCCTTTGTACACTGGAGTTTCTTCCACACCGTGAGCTTTATGACTGGTTTTTAGACCAATTGGTAGATTCGAAAAAGCTACGGCCTAAACAGCGGGAATTTGCAAGGAGAAACCTTAGTCATACCGTTGTAAGCAAGCGAAAGTTGCTTCAATTGGTGGAGAATGGGGATGTTTCTGGATGGGATGATCCAAGAATGCCGACCATATCTGGATTGAGAAGAAGAGGATATACTCCCGAATCGATTAGAAACTTTGCTGATACCATTGGAATAGCAAAGCGTGAGAATATTGTGGATGTTTCCTTATTGGAATTTCATGTTCGAGAGCATCTAAATAAAATTGCCCCCAGGGTTATGGCGGTTCTGAATCCGCTCAAAGTTGTTATCTCTAACTATAGCGAGGGTGATGAGGAATGGCTGGAAGCAGAGAACAATCCAGAAGATCCGTCTGCAGGAAGTCGAAAGATTCCTTTTTCTAGAGAATTGTATATAGAAAAGGAAGATTTTCGGGAAGAAGCAAATCGCAAGTTTTTTAGACTGAAACTAGGAGGTGAGGTACGTTTAAAAAATGGATATATCATTAAAGCGGAAAGCTGCACCAAGGATGAAGATGGTAATATCATTGAGGTTCAATGCACTTATGATCCCAAAAGCAAAAGCGGAAGTGGAACGGAGGAAAGTTTGAGAAAGGTTAAGGGAACTTTACATTGGGTTTCCATTCCACATGCCTTGGAAGCAGAAGTGAGATTATACGATCGTCTTTTCAATGATCCAAATCCCGACGGACATAAGGATAGGGATTTTATGGAGTTTGTGAATCCCAATTCATTGCAAAAGGTTACTGGGTTTTTGGAACCAAGCCTTAAAGATGCCCAACCGGGTGAGCGATTTCAGTTTCAGCGATTGGGATATTTTAACGTAGACCTGGATTCCTCTTCGGAAAATTTGGTTTTCAATAGGACAGTAACTTTAAGGGATACTTGGGCAAAATTGGAGCAAAAATCCTAGCATAAGAAAAGCTTATCCCGATTCTTAAACACATCTATTTTATCTATTAAAACAACCAATTTTAGGCTGGTTTTCTGCCCATTTCATCTTTTGGGAAAGCACTGCTTTAGGTTGTGAGGAGTAGTTGCGGGAGAAGCGCTTAAAATAAAAAATGCCCCTACACCTGTAGGGTGGGTCGCGATTTCTCGTCTTAGTACTAAAATTTGCTTTGATGAGAAACTTTATTTGGGTTGTCCTCCTTTTTTACGGAGCGCACTCGTATGCACAAGAACAAGAAATACACAATCTAGAATTTGAAGGACTAAAACGGACAAAGGAATCTTTTTTGCGAAGGTTGGTGAAGGTAAAACCCAATGCTGCCTATGATTCTATTTTGATCAAAGAAGATATTGAGCGTTTGAAAAGATTACCTGGAATTGCCAACGCTTCTTTCTCAACCCGGAAAACTAATGATGGGATTGAGGTGCTTTATGAGATAGAGGAAAATTTTACCATCATCCCCGGTCTTCGAATTTCAACAGACAACAACGGGGAGTTTGCTTTCAGATTGTCAGCTTTTGAGTTTAACCTTTTTGGTAACAACCAACTTTTGGGCGGATTCTATGAACGCGATGTTTTTGATTCGTATGGGATTTTTTGGGAGCATCCTTTTTTGTTCAGCGACAAGTTGGGTATAGGGTTCAATTATCAGGATCGAACAACACAGGAGCCTGTCTTTTTTGAAGAGGGAACAGAAAACTATCGCTTCAATGCTAGAAATGTTGAAGGAGCGTTGTTATTTTCTTTTGATTTTAACAACGAAGCGGAACTTGGCGTTTCTTATGTAAAAGAGCAATATGAATTTTTGGGCGAAGACAAAGCGGTTAATGATCTGTTGTTTCTTGAAGCTGACAAACTGATTTATCGGGGCCAGTATCGTTATGTGGATTTGGATATCGACTATCAATATTTTGATGGGCTGATCAATGAGTTTACCGCACAGTATATCGATTTGTTGAACGGCGACGCATTGGGAAACCAATTTTTAAAATCCTTTGTGTCGTTGCGTAACGATGCAATCTATTATAAAAGGATCGGGCAAAATGGAAATTGGGCAAGCAGATTGCGTTTGGCAACTACTTTTGGCAACGAGGATTCACCTTTTGCGCCTTTCACTTTGGACAATCAGTTGAACATCCGAGGAGTTGGGAACACGGTTGATAGGGGAATTGCAGCTGCTGTGTTGAATACAGAATATAGGCATACCCTGTATGAAAAGGGTTGGTTTGTGCTACAGGGAAATGCTTTTTTGGATACGGGCACATGGAGAAATCCCGGAGAAGGGTTTTCCGACTTATTCGACAGCAGCAATATTAGGGTATACCCGGGCCTTGGGGTTCGGTTTATACACAAGCGAATTTTTAATGCGGTTTTCCGATTGGATTATGGTTTTGGTTTGGGAGACAATGCCACCAATGGGATTGTCTTTGGCATAGGCCAATATTTTTAGGTTAAAAGATATATGATCAATAAAAAGGGGGAGCAATTTAGCTCCCCTATGAATTTTGGTCAGGCAGATTTACTTATTCCTTTTTCTTGGTAACCCCAGTTTTCTTCATCTGCTCCCCAATCATATTACTTGCTGTAAATGAAGCCACCATATTGTTCAACATATCACTTCCAGCTTGAGGGGAGTTGGGCAATAAAATCAAATTGGTGTTGGTTTCCTCCCCTATGGATTGCAGGGTGTCATAATGTTGTGTAACCACGATCAAGGCGGAGGCCTCTTGCGAGTTGATCCCAACCTTGTTCAACACCTCAACAGATTCTTCCAAACCTCTGGCAATTTCTCTTCGTTGGTCTGCAATACCCTGCCCCTGAAGTCTTTTGCTCTCGGCCTCGGCCTTGGCTTTTTCCACAATAAGGATCCTTGCGGCATCACCTTCAAACTGCGCCGCAATTTTTTCTCGTTCAGAAGCGTTGATTCGGTTCATGGCCTCCTTCACTTGGGCATCAGGATCAATGTCCGTTACCAAAGTCTTGATGATATCATATCCATATTCCAACATGGCATCTTGTAACTCCGTTTTAACGGCAATGGCAATATCATCCTTTTTAACAAAGACATCATCCAACTTCATCTTAGGAACTTCAGCACGCACCACATCAAAAACATAGGAAGTAATTTGATCATGAGGATATTCGAGTTTGTAGAATGCCTCATAAACTTTTTCTCTTATGACCACATACTGAACAGAAACTTTCAGTTTCACAAATACGTCGTCCAGGGTTTTGGTTTCAACAATAACATCCAGCTGTTGAATTTTAAGGCTGAGTCTTCCGGCAATTCTTTGAATGAACGGGATTTTAAACTGGATTCCAGAGTGTCTTACACTGGTAAACTTTCCAAAGGTCTCTATAAGTACAGCAGTTTGTTGTTTAACAATGAAAACCAGGGAGATGAAAAACAAGAGCCCTATAATTATGAGAAGTGGGTACAAGAAAAAATTGCTCATGGATAAATAGATTTTAGATTAGACGTTTAAGGTACAAAACCCTTCAATATGATAGGTAGGCAAATTGACGCATTTGTTACAAGGTGAGGCAGATGGTATTAAAAGGAAAATGGAATTTTCAAGTTCGCGCCCAGTTGTATATCCGGTGCATTGTTGACCAACATATCCTGCTGTAAGTAGACCGATATTTCTGTTTTTTTGGTGAAGGAGTAGATTAAGGACCAATAACTTGGAAATTTATACAGGTGTCGGGCGGCTTCGTGCCACCTGGCAATCCTGTCAGGGCTAGAGGGAACATAATGACCCTCCTCCTTTTTATTGTTGTATGGAGTCTGTATACGATAGTTTAACCCAAAGGAATGGTATGCGCCTTTTGGTGTTTGCTTGGAGTATTCCAAATGGCCTTCAAAACTCCCAAAGACGGAACTGGTTCCCAAATCGACCTGATTACTGTCAAAGCCTACAGCCCTTTTTCTTAAAATATTGAGACCCAGGCCAACCAAGAATTGACCCTTGCGATTTGGACTAAAGTTCTTTGTTCCTCCTACCGAGGCTCCTAGATCTAGGGATGTATTTATTGAGCTAAGATTTAGTCCGGCGTGTGCTCCAATGTTGAGGATGATATGTTGTTTGGCAAACAAGTTGGAATAGGTGTAGAAGACTGTTTCTATTCCTGAGAATATGAAGGAATCTTCTGTTAGATTAAAGGAGTTGCCGTGGCGGTCAATATATTGGATTTGTGCCTGATCCATTCCCACAACCCTCCGCCCAAAGGGATCCTCACCACCAGCCACATTGCTGTGAAAAAACTCAACAAACTGGTCTCCTGTTATGGTTGAAAAAGGAAATTTGCCCGTAGTCAATAGAAAGGACCGGGTGGAAACCCTAAGTTCGTTTCGTTCGCTCAACGGAATGGATAAGGTCAACCGGAAATCTTTGATCACACCATCATATTGGAAGAAGTAAGAGTCGGAGGGACTCTCAGATGGATTGAACCGAGAATCACGGCTGTAAAACGACAGAGCTTCCATTCTTGCTTGGTCTGCTGCTAGGCTTGGGACAAAAACATCAACTGGTTGTCCCCATATATTCCCACTACTCAGGTGAATGTCAAACAGGGTTGCATTGTCTGGTCTGGATTTAAAATTATGAGGCAAAGTATAGAACAGTATTCCAAAAGGATGGGTGGCCAAGGTATTGGGTTTGGATATGCCATTTTTTAGGTGGAGGTCGTCACCTTTATGTTGGGCTGAAGTTGTCTGAAAGGGGCACATGACCATAATGCATACAAGAAGAAGCACTAAGTGTATGTACTTGTACATGAGGTTTTTAGGAAGGTTGGTTATCTTCCTAAAAGTAGGAATTTATTTTTCTGCGTGCTTAATCAAGGGCTTTTATCCCTGATTCAATACGGTTTGTCGATTCTTTCTTGCCCAACAAGGCAATGATGTCAAATAAATGGGGGCCTTTTAGATCGCCAACCAATAGTAGTCTTAGTGGACCCATGATCTTTCCGAAGGAAAGTTCACTGTCGGTTATCCAAGTTTTGATGTTGGATTCCAATGATGATGAATTCCAATCATCTGTCTCGGAAATGAGTTGGGCCACTTGTGTCATAAGATGGGATGTATCCTCCTTCCATTGTTTTTTAGCTGCCTTTTCGTTGTAGGACGTGGGAGCTTGGAAAAAGAAGTTTCCCAGTTCCCAGAGGTCTTTAGTAAAGTCCGCCCGTTCTTTAATAAGTTCGATTACTGATGTGATGTAGGCGTCATCGGGTAGTTTATCCGTTTTAATTTGTCCTGCCAGAATGGGCATGAAATCAGACGCGAGAGTTTCATTGCTTTTTTGCTGCAGATAGTGATGGTTGTACCATCTTGTTTTTTCTGGATCAAAACGCGCACCGGATTTGTTTACGCGATCTAGACTAAAGCTGTCTATTAATGTGGACAAATCGAAGATCTCCTGCTCTGTGCCAGGATTCCATCCAAGAAGTGCAAGAAAGTTGACAACGGCCTCAGGAAAGTACCCGGCTTCTCTATATCCTTCAGATTCGTTCCAGGATAATGGAAATATTGGGAAACCACCTTTCTCTCCATCTCGTTTGCTGAGCTTCCCTTTCCCTACAGGTTTCATAATCAATGGAAGATGGGCGAACTCAGGAGCTTTCCATCCAAACGAGTCGTATAGGAGTTGATGCAGTGCCAAGGATGGCAACCACTCCTCTCCACGGATAACATGTGAAATTTCCATTAAATGGTCATCCACAATATTGGCCAAATGATAGGTAGGCATCCCATCACTTTTGAAAAGAATTTTGTCATCCAGGATGTTGGTATCGATTTTTATGGTCCCTCTTATGCTGTCCTGTAGCTCAAGAAGTTGGTTCTGCGGGGTTTTAAAACGAATTACATAAGGCTCCCCGGAATCCAGTCGGTTTTGGACCTCCTCTGCTGAAAGGGATAGGGAGTTGGTCAGTTTTAACCTGTTGTGCCAGTTATAAATAAAAGTCTTCCCCTTGGCCTCATGATCTTTTCTGTGGCCATCAAGGGTGTCTGGCGTATCAAAGGCGTAATAGGCATTCCCTTGATCTATAAGTTGGATCGCATATTTTTTATAGAGATCTTTGCGCTCGCTTTGGCGATAAGGACCAAATCCACCCTCTTTTCCAGGGCCTTCGTCAAACGGAATCCCACACCAATTTAGGGCTTCAATAATATAGTCTTCAGCACCTTCTACGTACCTATTTTGGTCTGTGTCCTCAATACGCAGCACAAAATCTCCGTTATGTTTTTTAGCAAACAGATAGTTAAAGAGGGCGGTACGAACACCGCCAATATGCAACGGGCCTGTTGGGCTGGGGGCAAAGCGAACCCGAACTTTAGTGGGCATAGACATTTTATTTGCCTGCAAAGATAGTTCGGTTTAAAAGATGAAAAAAGGCTAAATCCTATCCGTTTTAGTCTTTTTGTATGGGTTTTAACAAATAATTTTCGATCGTATTGTGTTGTATCGGGTATCTTGGTTATAAATATGAAAAGGTTGGGTGAGTATCGGCACATATTGGATAAGCTAGAGGACTTCTCAAAAAAGTTCTATACCAAGCGCCTAATTAAGGGAACGCTACTTTTCGTGTCCTTGGGCTTGTTGTTTTGGTTGCTTGTTTTGTCCTTGGAATATATGTTGTGGTTGAATCAGCAAGGCAGACTTGCCCTGTTTAGTGTTTTTGTGGTGGTTGAGCTTGTGCTTTTGTATCGCTTCGTTGTTGTTCCGTTGATTTTCTTGTTCGGCTTGAGAAAGGGAATTTCAAACAGGGATGCTGCAAAAGTTATTTCCAGGCATTTTCCGAATGTTAGTGATCGACTTCATAATCTGTTGGATTTAGCAGATGACACAAACTCCAGTGAACTTTTATTGGCTAGTATTGATCAGCGGGCAAAGGAGTTGAAGCCTATACCTTTTGCTCGCGCTGTTAAAGTAATGGAGGGATTTAGATATTGGAGATATTTAATTATTCCTGCTGCGATATTGGTTGGTTTTTGGGTTCTAGGGGATATAAGTTCTTTTATGAGTTCCCATTCTCGAATTGTCAATTATGATGTTGCGTATGAAAGACCCGCTCCTTTTCAGTTTGTTCTGTTAAATGAGAAGCTTGAGGTTTTGGATTCAGAGCCGCTGGAGATTAAAGTGGGAGTTGTAGGGGATGCTGTTCCAGAGGATGTTTTCTTGGTGACTGAGGACAAGGAGATTTTGATGAAGTGGGATGGAAGTTCCTTTGTTCATTTGGTTAATTTACTTGGGGAAGATATCAGCTTTCATTTTACTGCTAATGGTTGGGATTCTAGAGTTTATGAGATACGCAAATTACAGAGTCCTGTTCTAAAGGGTTTTGTCATGAAGTTGAGGTATCCTGGTTATTTAGCTATACCTGATGATGTGATTTCGGGCACGGGTAATGGCGTAGTGCCTGAAGGAACCCGAATAGATTGGTTGATAGAGGGAAGTAATGTTGACGAGGTGAGTTTTGGTTATGCCGACACCTTGGTTTTGATGAATCGATTGGAGGATGGATTTCAATGGCAAAGGCAAATTTTTGATGATTTTAGGTATCAAGTATCAACCTCAAATGGGGATGTTAAGGACTATGAGCGATTGGGATATGAGATAGAGGTAGTTAAGGATGCTTATCCTGCATTGGATATGGAGCAAACTGTGGACTCGTTAAACCCTAATGTGGTTTGGTATACCGGTTTGGCAAATGATGATCATGGAATTAAGGAAGTAAGGGTTGTGTGTAATGTTGTGGGCAGTAAAAATGATTCCCAAAGGCTGGTTTTGGAGCGACCCAATACAGCTGTTAGGGAGTTTTATTACACGTTTCCGTCTGGGTTGAGGCTTGATGAGGGCAAGGATTATTTGATTCATTTTGAGGTGGTTGACAACGATGGTCTTCGAGGTGGAAAAGTTACTAAAAGTCGAACCTTTAGATCCAGAATTTATGATGATAAAGAGCTGAAAAACAGACAGTTAGATTACAACAGACAAGATTTGAGAGATTTTGAAAGGTCTTTGCTGGAGTATAAAAATAATGGGCAGGCGGTAAGTGAGTTTAATAAAAAGGAAGTTGTAGATAAGAAATCGTCTTTTGAAAAGGAAGGGGAGATAAGGGAATTGTTACAAAAGCAGCAGGCCCAGGAATTGATGATGGAGAAATTTGCTAAGGATTTAAAGAGGAGTGTTTCTGAATCTGATGGAAATGATGAGTTTAAGAGAATGCTTGAGGAACGTTTGGAACGGCAGGAGTTGGAAGCTAAGAAAAACAAAAAGTTGTTGGAGGAACTTAACAAGATAGCGGATAAGATTAACAAAGAGGAATTAAAGAGCAAGCTGGAAGAGCTGGGCAAAAAGCAAAGTTCGGGTACTCGGAATCTGGAGCAAATTCTGGAACTGACAAAAAGATATTATGTAACGGAGAAGATGAAGCAGCTTTCGAAGGAACTCGAGAGATTATCTGATGAGCAAAGTAAGCTTTCTGAAGAAGAATTGGGAGGGAATTTGGATGAGGAACAACAAAGGGATTTAAATGATAGGTTTGAACAATTGTCCGAAGAGCTTGATGAACTTAGGAAGGATGATCAGGATTTACGTAAGCCTGTTGGCCTTGATGTTACACCCAAGGATCAAAATAGAGTTAAGGAGGACCAAAAGGAGGCATTGGATGAGATAAAGAGGGGCACTGAAAGTGAACAAGGCACAAATGAGGAGGAAGCAAGGGAAAGAGCCAATAAGGTAAAGCAGAAACAGAAGTCTGCTGCACAGAAAATGAAGGAAATGAGTGAAGCTCTTGGTGATAGCTCTTCTGGAGGGGGTGGGTCGAATATTACGGAGGATGCCGAAATGTTACGGCAGGTGTTGGATAATTTAGTCGTCTTTTCATTCAAGCAAGAAACTTTGTTTGACAAGGTTAGTGAGGCCGATGTTGATATTTCACGCTTCTCGGAAACCGTTAGGGATCAAAAGGAACTTAGGAGACTGTTTGAACATGTGGATGATAGCTTGTTTGCGCTGTCGCTGCGAAGGGTTGAATTATCTGAGTTTGTTAATGAGGAGATAACGGAGGTATATTATAATATTGATAAGGCTTTGGAAAGTATTGCTGACAACCAAATTTATAAGGGCGCTTCATATCAGCAGTATGTGATTAATTCCACCAATTCGTTGGCTGAGTTTTTGGCGGATGTTTTGGGGAATATGCAACAGAGTATGAAGCCTGGTCAAGGAGGTGGTCAGGGCAGTGATTTTCAACTTCCGGACATTATTCAAGGACAGCAGAGTGTAAAGGATAAAATGAACGGTTCCTCAGGTCAGGGTAAATCTGGCAAGGAAGGTGAACAAGGAGGAGAAAATGGAGAAGGTAATGATGGAAATGAAAGTGGAAGGAATGGGAACCGGGAAGGAGGCAAGCAGGGCGGCAATGAAGGTAAAAGCGGTACTGAAGGTAATGGTTCTGAATCTGGCAACCAAAATGCATCTGGTCAGGGCGATGAATTGGGATTGAATGAAATCTATGAGATTTATAAACAACAACAAGCATTGCGGAGGAAATTGGAGGAGCAGTTAAATAATTTGATTGAGAAAGCAGACAGGAATTTGGCTAAGAAGCTGGTTAGGCAGATGGAGGAATTTGAAAACGATTTATTGGAAAACGGGATTACCGAGCGCACCCAAAACAAGGTGAACCAAATACAACATGAGTTGCTGAAACTGGAGAATGCTGCATTGAAACAGGGAGAGAAGAAAGAAAGAGAAAGTGATACCAGTATAGATGAGTTCGCTAACCCTATAACTACCAAGCCGTCACTTTTGAATAGGGGGAACAATAACATTGAGATTTTAAACAGACAAGCCTTACCTTTGCGGCGAAATTATGAAAACAGGGTAAAGGGTTATTTCAACAATGATTGAGTTTCATTACAAAGCGAATTTTGAACTGGAAGAGTCATTAAGGTATGTTGATTGGATAGAAAAGGTTGTTAGTTCTGAAGCTTTTGTATGTGGTGAGATTGATTATATATTTTGTTCGGACGAGTACTTGTTGAACCTTAATCAAGAGTATTTAAACCACGACACTTTTACCGACATAATTACATTTGATTATACAGATACAAACCTGATTTCGGGTGATATTTTTATATCCGTAGACAGGATAAGGGATAATGCAACTAAGTTTGATGTGGCTTTTGAAAATGAGCTTAAGCGGGTGATGGCACATGGAGTGCTGCACCTTATGGGATATAAAGACAAAGGCAGAAATGAGGCCAAAGTCATGCGACAGAAGGAAGATGAAAAGATTAAATTGTTCCACGTGGAACCATAGGTATGTTTGAGAAGGAATATGACGTAATTGTTGTAGGTGGGGGGCATGCAGGAGCTGAAGCTACGGCTGCTGCCGCTAACATGGGGTCTAAGACTTTACTGGTGACTATGAACCTGCAAACCATTGGTCAGATGTCTTGTAATCCGGCCATGGGCGGTATTGCAAAGGGTCAGATTGTAAGGGAAATTGATGCGTTGGGAGGTTATAGCGGAATTATAACAGACAAGTCTGCAATCCAATTTAAGATGCTCAATAAGTCCAAAGGCCCTGCGATGTGGAGCCCTAGAGCACAGAATGACAGAATGAGGTTTGCTGAGGAATGGAGGATTGCTTTGGAAGGTACACCAAATGCAGATTTCTATCAGGAAATGGTGTCTGGACTGTTGGAAGAGAATGGTAAAATCGTTGGGGTCAGAACTTCTTTGGGAATTGATATTAGAGCGAAGGCTGTGGTTCTAACAAACGGAACTTTTTTAAATGGATTGATCCATATTGGTGAGAAGCAATTTGGGGGAGGAAGAGCGGGGGAAAAAGCTGCAACGGGGATTACTGAACAGCTAGTTGATTTTGGTTTTGATAGTGGCAGGATGAAAACGGGAACTCCCCCTAGAGTTGATGGAAGATCTCTAGACTATTCCAAGATGATTCCGCAGCCAGGAGATGTAAAGCCGGAAAAGTTCTCCTATTTGGACACCCAAAAATTGACTTTTCAGAGGGACTGTCATATGACCCATACAAGTGCGTTGGTTCATGACTTGTTGAGGGAAGGTTTTGACCGGTCTCCAATGTTCAACGGAAGAATAAAAAGTGTTGGTCCTAGATATTGTCCGTCCATTGAGGACAAAATTAACCGCTTTGCTGACAAAGATTCCCATCAAATTTTTGTGGAGCCCGAAGGATGGAACACGGTTGAGGTTTATGTAAATGGTTTCTCAACTTCGTTACCAGAGGACATCCAGTATAAGGCACTAAAGTCGGTAAAGGGATTTGAGGAAGTAAAGTTCTTTAGGCCAGGTTATGCGATTGAATATGACTATTTCCCTCCTACTCAACTACGGCACACCTTAGAGACCAAATTGGTGGACAACCTCTACTTTGCGGGTCAGATAAATGGCACTACGGGATATGAGGAGGCGGCATCCCAAGGACTAATGGCAGGAATCAATGCGCATCTTAAGATTAATGGAAAAGAGCCTTTTGTGCTTAAAAGAGATGAAGCCTACATTGGGGTGTTGATTGATGACTTGATTACCAAAGGAACCGAGGAGCCCTATAGGATGTTTACCTCAAGGGCAGAATACAGAACTTTATTACGTCAAGACAATGCTGATTTAAGACTCACTCCCATGAGCCATGAGATTGGATTGGCAACGGAGGAACGAATGAGAAAGATGGAACAAAAAGAAGCTCAGTCTGATAAGTTCATCCAGTTTTTTAGAAAAACCAGTTTTGTTCCTGAGGAGATAAATCCAATTTTAGAATCATTGGATTCTTCCCAAGTGAAACAATCGGATAAGTTGTTTAAAGTTTTTTCCAGACCAAGGGTAACTATGGACCATATGCTACAATTGGAGTCGGTTTCAAAATTCGTGGATGAAAATGATTTAAATTCTGAAATTTTAGAGCAAGCTGAAATACAGGTTAAATATTCAGGTTACATAGAAAAGGAAAAAAACAACGCAGACAAGTTGCATCGTCTAGAAAATGTTCGCATTCCTGAAAACTTTGATTATTCTCAATTAAAATCGCTTTCATCCGAAGCCAGGGAAAAATTAAAAGCAATAAAACCTGTTACAATTTCTCAAGCTTCTAGAATAAGCGGGGTTTCTCCTTCGGATGTTAGTGTTCTTTTGGTTTTCTTAGGAAGATAGCCCAAAATGTTCCACGTGGAACAAAATATACCCTTGATTATTTTACCTGTTTCTTTCAGCTGGGAATATCTAGACAATCTTGTTCTATTCAAACAAGCTTATAGCGTATCTTCGAAATCCCAGAAAAGAAGTTTAGTTGTCACACCTTTATGAAGTTGTTTCTAAAAACCAAAGATTATTCCGTCTCCAATGAGGAGTTTGATTTGCTCTATGATTCGGAATTGGATATGTTGGTTACTCAACCACAACCTGAAAACCTATTTCGATATTACGAAAGTGAAGCCTATATATCCCATACAGACGCTAAGACTTCCGTTGTGGATAAGTTATATCAGCTTGTAAAGGGGTTTAATCTCAGGAAAAAGATTCAAATCGCTGAAAATCAAGGCACTAGAAACAAAAAACTCTTGGATTTCGGTGCTGGAACCGGGGATTTTCTGGCTACTGCAAACCAAAGGGGATTTGAGGTTTATGGGGTGGAACCCAATAAAAAGGCTAGGGACCGGGCGAAACAAAAGGGAATTGAACTTAGCGAAAGCCTTACGGATTTACATAATAGAAAATACGGTGTGATTACACTATGGCATGTGTTGGAACACCTTCCAAATCTGGAAGGGCATCTGAAGGAATTAAAGGAACTTTTAGAGGAGGATGGCTTATTGGTTGTTGCCGTACCCAACTATAAATCCTTTGACGCCAAACACTACAAATCGCATTGGGCCGCCTATGATGCACCTAGACATTTATGGCATTTTTCAAAAACATCCATTTCCAAATTGTTTGAGCGGCATCAAATGGAGGTGATTAAAACACATCCAATGATTTTTGATTCTTTCTACGTATCCCTGTTATCAGAAAAATATAGAGGAAACAAATTTTATTTCTTTAGTGCATTTTTAATTGGTCTATGGTCCAATATAAGTGCGCTTTTTAGCAAAGAGTATTCATCTGTAATTTATCTCATCAAAAAGAGGCAATAGCCATTTTAAGCTGATTTACGGACATTTCGGGCTTTATAGCAAACCTATCTACCCGAGTTCAAAAAATAAGCGCACAGCATGCGTGCTAAGACTTCAGGAAAATAATTGAACCTTATCGATTGCTCTTGGAACAATAGATGTTTTCTATAGCCTTAAATTGAGGCCATAACGACATATCAAAAAGCTTTTCTATTTTAGCGCATCCTTAAAAGAAAAAGATGAAAAAATTAGTGATGGTTGTTTTGGCGATGAGCGCAATGGCTTGTCAGCAGAACAAAATTGGATATGTAGATAATGTTAAACTACTGGACGATTATCAGGAGAAAGTAGATATTGAGGCAAAGTACAAAACCAAGGTTGATGCCTTGACCAAAAAAAGGGATAGTATTTCCCAAGCTTTTCAATTGGAGCTTCAAGCGTTCCAAACTAAATCACAAAAAATGTCCCAAAAAAGTGCTCAGGAAGAGTACGCCTTATTACAACAAAGAGGGCAATTTATGGGGCAGCAACTACAACAGGAAGAACAGCAATTGCAGTTGAGCAGTCAAACCGAAATGGACTCTTTGGTGAGCAAAGTAAGAAAAGAGGTTAAGGAGTATGGGAAGGCCAATGGCTTCACTTATATTCTTACTGGGGGAACAGGAGGCGCTGTGCTTTACGGACAAGACCCTCAAAACCTTACAGATGCCATTGTCAAAATCTTGAACGACAAGTACAAAAAGTAAGACCTAAAATAAAGTCAAATTAGGAAATGGCCCGTTCTTTAGAACGGGCTTTTTTATTTGTAATGTTGAATACCGAGGGATCCATAAAGTTCCTTCGCATCGAAAACTTTACCGTCCTTGATGGTAAGTTCCACCCGTCGGATATCACTGATGTTTTCAACTGGATTTCCATCAACTAAAACCAGGTCGGCCATTTTCCCTTTTTCAACGGATCCCAACCGATCTTCCATACCAACATTTTTTGCGGATACAATCGTGGCAAGTTGAAGTACTTCGTTGGCAGGAATTCCTGCCTTCACATAATTTTCCAGCTCCTTGTGCAAAGCAAATCCTGGCATGGCGTCCGTGCCGGGAAGAAGCGTGATCCCATTGGAATGCAGGTTCTCAAGAATTTCCAAGAGTTTGGAAAAAGAATCCTTGTACTGTTGTTCCTTCCCTTCGGGAACGGGAAGGCCCCCAGAATAATAGCCACGTTGAACTTGGATGGGCAGACGGTCTATTATAGCTTCAAATTGGGGGTCTGGCTCTCCAGCTTTTGTAGAGAACATGCCCTCAAAAATGGAAACTGTGGGATCTATTTCTATTTCTTTCTCCTTTAAAAGTTGGACAAATGCTTTGAATTCGGCCCCATCCAAATCCAAATTATGGGTGTTTTCAGCAACAGCGGAAAACCGCAAAGGTGTTCGGGTATCAATGGTATCGGACAAGAAATTCAAAGCGACCATGTTTACGTGCTGAATCTCATCAAAACCATCTTTTATCGCATCTTCGGCCAACATATGCGCAGGAATATGCCCGCTCAGTTTCATGTCCAAATCATGGGCTTTTTGCGCAAGTGGCTTTACCCAGGAGGGGTCAATGGAACTGTAGAGTTTAATTTGATGATAGCCGTGGTCCTTATAGTTTTGGATTGCTTCTTCCCCTTCGGCAACATTGGTAATGGTAAGGCCAGGTCCAGCAAAGGGCCCTTTCTGATCTATGAACCCAGCCAATGTGACCACCCGAGGCCCAATATTGCTGTTTTCATCAAATTGTTTTTTGATTTCCAGAAGCTCCATGGAATTGGCCATGTCCCTAACCGAGGTCACTCCAGCGGCCAAATGCAATATGCCATCCTCTTTTTGCACATGGCAATGGTTATCAAAAAGCCCTGGCAAAAGCGTTTTTCCAGTTCCATCGATTATTTTGGTTCCTTCGGAAAGGTTTGGAACCACACTGGAAATTGATTCAATTTTGTTCCCATTGACCACCACATATTGGCCAGGAACAACACGCCCATTTTTTGCATCGAACAGGTTCACATTTTGAATCAGGGTTTTGGCTTCGGGAGTTTCTGTTAGTTCCATAGCCAAGGAAGCAAAAAACGCATCTTCCTTTTTCTTCTGGATCTCCAACAGGGATTCAATCATTCCGGAATGTTCTTCGGAAATGATGCTCAACCAAGAAGAGACAGAGGCAAAAATCCGATCATCCTCATCAATCCATTCGTAGAATGGGGTAAACCCAAAACCTGTGATTTCAACTAGGCGCAACGGAATGGAATCCACAGTAATTTTTTCAATGTTTGAAATAGCGGCTATTCCACTGGGGAGCAATTCCACGGTATGGTTTTCAGCAGAGAGCAGGCGACGAATTAACAATTCGTTATCCCCAAGCGTACTGTTTACACTGGAGTAAAACGGACTGCCGTCTGTTTCTTTTTCACCAGCTTCGGAGGTGCTTTTCCATTCTGCTGAGCCATTCAGGTAGGAATAGGTCTCTGCTACGGTATCTTTCAAATAATTGACTCCAGTAATTTCCAAATAAGAAATGTTGCCCGTTTCATCCAATCTGATTTTTTCCAAGATTTCGGGCCCCCTTCCCCGGTCATTAAACTCAAAAGTATATACATAGTTGCCCAAGGAATCCATTGAGCTGGTATGGGAACCGGCAAGGTTGTCGCGCATGTATACTTGATAGGTTTTGGTAGTATAGTCCTTTGTTGTTTCGGATTCTTGACAAGAGACCAAGAGCGCTATCAGAAGTAAGGGAAAACACGTTTTCATGAGGTTGAATTTGACTAAAATGTTATTGTAGAATGTAAACCAAAAAGATGGCCAAAATAAGATAAACCACAATGGTCTTGGCCCCTTCGTAATCCTTTGCAATTCGTTGTCCAAGAAGCAGCATCAATAAGGTGATGGAGGAAAGGACCGCACCACAAAATGCCATGGAGCCGCTTCCAGAATATAGAAATTCATAAATACCGATGGCACATAAAACCCCTGAAGCCAATTCTCCAAAAAGAACCACTCCAAGGAGTACGGGCACCATTGCTTTGAAGACCGTTTTGGAAAAGTGTCCAGTAAGCCAGCTTAGATTGCCCTTCCAATCCAAAATTTTGTCAAATCCGCTCTGTAAAAATGTAATGGTGAGGCCTGCGAGCAAAAGAACTTGTGCCGCATTGGATGTAAAATGTTCCATGATATGTTGGTTTTATGCTGCTTTGGTATGAAGCAGACGAGTTAGTTTTATAGATAGGTCGGTAAAGATGATTTTGGCATTCCCATTGCGTTCCACGTGAAAAATGGCCTTTTCCAACTCCTCAACTATGGCCAAAATGTTGTTTTCATGTACAAATGGAGCAAACTTTTTGAGGTCAAACCCCTCCAAATGGATTTTTAGATAAACCAAATCATTGGCATTGTAATTCAGAAGCAGGGCTTGTCTCATAACAGTAAGGCAATAGTGTAAAAACTGCTTTTGCACTTCCCGTCCGGTTTTGGCCACTTCATCACTCCACATAATGAGTTCTTGAATTGCAGCTTTATTGCCTTTTGCCTTAAAGGCGCTTCTTACCCATTGCACAAACCAGCGTTCAAAAACTAAATCTTCAGAATCTTTATTGAGCAGATCCAGTGCCTTGTTGTAGTTGCCATTGGCTTCTTGTGCCATCGAATTGGCTTCGGCATCGGCCACACCCTTTTGTAGCAATGCATTTAGGATTGCAGTTTCTGGCAGGGGCGGAAAATGTAAAATCTGACAGCGCGAGCGAATGGTGTTGATGATCAACTCCTCATCCTCCGCAATTAGAAGAATAACTGTTTTTTCTGGCGGCTCCTCAATTAATTTTAGCAGTTTGTTGGAGGCGGAGATGTTCATTTTTTCGGCCATCCAGATGATCAAAACCTTGTATCCCCCCTCATAAGATTTTAAGGAGAGTTTTTTAACCACATCCTGAGCCTCGTCAACCCCAATTTGACCTTGCTTCTTTTCTATCCCAATCAAGCGGTACCAATCAAAGAGATTTCCATAAGGTTGATTCTGCACAAACTGTCGCCATTCTTCCAGATAATGATCGCTGACCGCATGGGATTTAACTTTATCTGAATTGGAAACAGGAAATGCAAAATGAAGATCGGGATGGGTCAGTGAATGGCACTTGGTATTACAGATCAGGTCGCTTCCCTCATTTTCTCCGTCAGTATTTCCGCAAAGAAGATATTGTGCATAAGCAATGGCCATGGGAAGTGTTCCGCAACCCTCTGGGCCAACAAAAAGTTGGGCATGCGCAACCCGTCCGGTTTCTGCCGTGGTCACCAGGTGTTTTTTTATGTGCTCGAGGCCCAAAACGTCTTTGAACAGCATAAGCCAAAGATACATTTTTTAGGTTCTGTGTGGTTTCCCATCTTTTTTGTTGAAAGTTTAAAAATATGGCCCATCCCCAAGGCAGGAAAAGTAGGAAATCTTTACATTTGGGCTTACCTTAAACCAAGATAGATGAAGACCATAGACGATTATAATTTTGAAGGGAAGAAAGCACTGATCCGTGTTGATTTTAATGTACCGTTGGACGGGGATTTCAATGTTACCGATACCAGTAGAATTGAGGCAGCAAAGCCAACCATTCTTAAGGTTTTGGAAGACGGTGGGGCTGCTGTTCTGATGAGTCATTTGGGCAGACCTAAAGGACAGGCCAATCCGGACATGTCATTGTCCCATATCGTTGAAAAGGTTTCAGAAATTATTGGGGTACAGGTAAAATTTGTGAATGATTGTATTGGAGACACTGTTGAAGCTGCTGTCTCTGAGTTACAGGATGGCGAGGTATTGCTTTTGGAAAACCTTCGTTTTTATGCACAAGAGGAGAAAGGGGATCCAAGTTTTGCAGAATCGCTTTCCCGGTTAGGGGACATTTATGTAAATGATGCCTTTGGAACGGCGCATAGAGCACATGCCTCCACAACCATTGTAGCCAACTATTTTGCGGATGCCAAATGTTTTGGGTATTTGTTGGCCAAGGAAATCAAAGCGATTGAAAAGGTGATGCAAACGGGGGAAAAACCTGTTACCGCCATTTTGGGCGGGGCCAAAGTTTCGTCCAAGATTACCATTATCGAAAATATTTTGGACAAGGTAGATAACTTGATCATTGGTGGCGGAATGACCTATACGTTTGTCAAAGCCAAGGGAGGTACGGTAGGCGATTCCATCTGCGAGGACGACAAAATGGAATTGGCCCTGGATATTTTAAAGCAGGCCGATGAAAAAGGAGTAAAGATTCATTTGCCTGTGGACGTTTTGGCCGCAGACACATTTGACAATAATGCCAATACCCAGTTTTTGGATGTGAACCAGATTCCCGATGGCTGGCAGGGCCTGGATGCCGGACCACAAACCCTGGAAAACTTCAAGCAAGTTATTTTGGAATCCAAGACCATACTTTGGAATGGACCTGTAGGTGTTTTTGAAATGGAAAGCTTTGCCAAGGGAACCATCTCCGTAGGAAATGCCATTGACGAAGCTACCCAAAGCGGGGCGTTTTCTTTGGTTGGCGGAGGGGACTCCGTAGCCGCCGTGAAGCAATTTGGGTTTCAGGACAAGGTCAGTTATGTATCTACAGGAGGAGGCGCCATGCTGGAGAGTTTAGAGGGAAGAACCCTCCCTGGAATTGCTGCAATATTGGGCTAACCCACACGTTATGAATTAATAGGAGAAATCCTAAAAGTGTTAGGTTTTTGGCCGAAAACTTTAATTTTTCGGAAAAAAACCCCATTTTCGTTTGCCCCAAAATCAAACCCAATCCAGCATGAACCAAGTTTTTAGAAAAGCTGTTGTAGTGGCGCTGATATTCTCGGCTCCATTGATGAACGCCCAAGAGGCCAAGTCTACAGAGACTGCCCAAACCGATTCTGGGGAGCAAAATACACAGATTACCGATTCCGTTTCTACCCCCAATGCAAGCTCATTCGAGATAAAAAATACCGAAAAACCCATTGATGGTGTTCAGGTGATTGAAACCAATGGTGAAAAAAAGTATGTCTTAAAGGACAGGGAGGAAGCCAGGAAATATGACAGTCTTTGGTTAAGGGAATTGTATAAGAGTGCCCAGCTGTTCAGCGAGTTGGAGCTGGAAATTATCAACCCGAACGAGGAAGAAATTGAAATGGTAGACCTGCCAACGGATACACTCAAGGCAAGGTTGGCCCTTTTGGACGAGAAAACACCCTTCAATATTTCATACAACTCTTCTTTGGAATCTGTTATCAAATCCTTTTTGGTTAGAAAGAAGGACTTGATGCAGCGCATGATCACGGCAAGCCAATTTTACTTTCCATTATTTGAACAGGAACTGGACAATCATGATATTCCGTTGGAAATAAAATATTTGGCCATTGTGGAATCTGCCCTAAACCCAAAGGCGCGTTCCCGAGTTGGGGCAAAAGGTCTTTGGCAGTTTATGTACGGCACGGGAAAAATGTATGGTTTGGATGTGAGCAGTTATGTGGATGAACGCCATGACCCCATTTTGGCCACCAAGGCTGCCAGTAAATATTTGTCCAAATTGTATGACATTTTCAATGATTGGGATTTGGCTCTTGCTGCCTATAATTCTGGCCCAGGAAACGTGAACAAGGCCATTAGACGTTCTGGGGGATATAAAAACTATTGGAACATCCGTAGAAATCTTCCCCGTGAAACAGCAGGGTATTTACCCGCGTTTTTGGCTACCATGTACATTTTTGAATATGCGGAGGAGCACGGACTTCATTATAAAAAGGCAGAACGCCCTTATTTTGAAACCGATACAATCCATGTAAAGCAACTGATAACCTTTGACCAGATTTCCAAGCTGGTGGATATAAGCACGGAAGAACTGGAAATGTTGAATCCTTCCTACAAGCTCAACATCATTCCAAAGGTAAAGGGGAAGGACTACGTATTGCGATTACCAGTAACCAAAATTGGCCAGTTTGTAAGCAATGAAGATGAGATTTATGCTTTTGTAAAAAAGGAGCTGGATTCCCTGGAAAAACCTTTACCCCAATTTGTAGAAACCAAGAATCAGATTCGCTATAAGGTTAGAAGTGGGGATTATTTAGGAAAGATTGCAGAGCGATACGGCGTTGGGGTTAGCCAGATCAAAAGATGGAATGGATTGCGAAGCAATAACTTGAGAATTGGGCAGCGACTGACTATTTTCCCAAGAAAACCCTATATCCCTAGAAAAACAACATCCAAATCTACGGCCTCAAAGGCCAGTTCTGGTTCGGTGGCTAGCGGCAACAAGGTTCATACGGTGCAAGAAGGGGACTCCCTTTGGACCATTTCCAGAAAATATCCTGGAGTTTCCATTGAAAATCTTCGAGAATGGAACGGTCTTAGCGGGAACAATCTTAAACCCGGCACAAAACTAAAATTGTGCGATTGTTCTTCGTAAATTGAACACGATATGAAAAAACTTGGAACACTATGCTTCACCATTTTTCTTTTGGTGGGGATATCATGTGGGGATTCTGGCCCCAAACAACGCTTTTTGCCGCCCTCAACAGGGGGAATCAATTCTTTGATGGTTGTAATGGATACCGAACTCTGGAAGGGCGGTATAGGAGATAAGGTAAGGGAGCATTTTGCCGCGCCTATACTAGGTCTTCCCAGGGCAGAACCGAAGTTTACCATCACCCAAATACCCCCTCAAGTATTCAAAGGAGCAACAGCTTATTCGCGATCTGTTCTTTTTCTGGAACAGGATTCGGTATCCGCAGCGCACATAAAGACAAATGTGTATGCCAAACCTCAAAGGATTGCAGTGGTTACTGGGGAAACCTATAACGATTTGGCCGGTAATTTGGACTCCATTGCTGGAATGGCCATTGCCGCTTTTAAAAAGGTGGAGATTGCAGAGGCCCAACGTAGGTTTACCCGCTCTCTTACCAAAGAAACGGTTTTCGAAGATGAATTTGGAATCAGTTTAAAGGTACCTTCGCTGTATACAGTTGGAAAGCATGAAGATAATTTTGTTTGGATGGATATCCAGATACCCAAAGGCTCCATGAATATTCTGGCCTATGAAATGCCTTGGGACAGTTTTGCCACGGACTCCACTTTTGTGCAGGATATTGTAAAAATGAGGGACAGTATTGGAAAGAAATACATTCCAGGACCTTATGATGGCACTTATATGATTACGGAAAAGGCTTTTTCGCCCTATGTTTTCCCGGCTCAAGTTGGTGGAAAGAAGGCAGCAGAAACAAGAGGAACCTGGGAAATTGAGGGTTATCCAATGGCAGGCCCTTTCGTCACCTATATTATCAACGATAAGGAGAACAATCGAAAAATGGTACTGGAAGGTTTCACCTTTGCCCCTAATGAGGAAAAGCGTGATTATATGTTTCAGCTGGAGGCCATCTTAAAGACAGTAGAGTTCAAATCTGGCCCTTGAAGTAATTGGATAAAACAAAAACAGAAAAGCCCAGTATGCCGGAACATACCGGGCTTTTTTGTTCTCTAAATGCTTAAACGTATTTTTTAGTCAAAGGCAAATCCTGTAGCAATTCTGTAAACAAAAGCATAAAGAACTATAAAGAACATGATGAAACAGAACCAGGAAAAGGCCTTAAAATATTTTTCCAAGAGAATATGACCTAAGTTTCGGAATCCCTCTAAGTAGATTTCTTTAATGAGTAATAGTTTTTTCATAAGTATAAGTTTTAAGATTTAAAGACATTACAAAGATTATGCAAGCTCAAACGGATTGGAAAACAACGGGATGAACGGGCGTAAAAATTTGATTAATGCAATCAAATTCTTAGAAAACCCCACTAACGTAAAACTTTCATCGACCAACGGTAAAGGGAAGGATGTTGCTTTATCGAGGGACTTGATCGATAAAGTGCATGGACGGATTTATAAACTAAAAAAGGCCCCGTTTTCGGGGCCCAATATTTGGTTGATTAGTTGTTACATGTTCACAATGATGAATTCCGATCGGCGGTTTTCGCTGTGTTTTATTCTGCCGCACCGTACTCCATCTGAGCAGTCGTTGAGCAGCTGCTCCTCTCCGTAGCCCACAGCACTTTCTATTCTGCCGGGGTCTATCCCATGTGCAATAATATAATCCCGTGTTGATTTAGCCCGTTTGTCAGACAGGTATTTGTTGTACGCACGGGTACCAATGGCATCCGTATGGGATTCAATTTTGATGACCATATCGGGGTATTCGGTCATGACCGCTACTAGTTTGTCCAATTCTTGCGCTGCTCTAGGTTTAATGTTGAATTTATCAAAATCAAAGTAGATGGTTTCCACCTCCAACTTTAAGACTCCCTCATCTTCCGCAATAATTTCTTCCAAGGGTTTAAGCGATTGTATCAATGAGATATCCTCATTTTCTTTGGTATCTACGTTGGTGGTAGCATCAAAATAGCCCTTTTTCACAGTTTTTAATGTGTATCTGGAAACTGGTTGAAGGTTTTTAAAGATGAAGCTTCCATCTGGCTGCGTCTGCAATTGTGCAACTTGGATGTCGTCCTTATCGAAAAGCATCACTTCGGCCTCGGTTATGGCTTCACCCGTTAGGTCGTCCAAAACATTTCCAGAAATGGCATTTAGATTGAGGATGTTTTTAAAGGAATAGATATCATCATCTCCCTTGCCTCCTTTTCGGTTGGAAGCAAAATATCCTTTTTCACCACTTTCTTCTATAATATAGGAGAAATCGTCTCGATTACTGTTTATGGGTTCTCCAAGGTTGATACCTACACTAAAGATCCCATCAACATGATCAGACTTATAAATGTCCAATCCACCAAGCCCCATGGTTCGGTCTGAAGAGAAGTAAAGCGCATCATTGGTGATGTAGGGAAACATTTCCTTTTTGCTGGTGTTAACGGTCCGCCCCAGGTTTTGAGGCTCAGAAAATTTCCCATTCTCAAGAATGTCCGCTACGTAAACATCAGTTCCCCCAAATCCACCTGGTCTGTCAGAAACAAAATAGATTTTTTTGCCATCAGGACTCACTGAAGGATGCCCTGTGGAGTAATCCTCGCTGTTAAAAGGCAATTCAACAGCCTTGGTCCATTCGCCATCCACTAGTTGGGACTTATAAATTTTAAGGTGGTTGATTCCATTTTTGCCCCGCTTTAATTTTTTCCCATAGTTGTTGCGGGTAAAATAGATGGTTTTTTGATCTGGGGAGAAGGAAACAGAAGCTTCGTGATATTTGGTATTGATTTTCCTTGAGAACTTTTTGGGTTGGGTCAGGTTGTCGTTCTCAACATCCGCTTTTGCCACATAAAGGTCCAAAAACGGTTGGTTGTTCCAGCGGTATTTTCGGGTAGTCAGAAAGGAGGAATCCAACGAAGAAGCAAAAACCACCTCAGAATCATTATGGAACATGGGTGAAAACTCGGAATATTTGGAGTTAATGGCCAAATTCTTGACCTCTACCAATCGGGGACTCTTCCAAGTGGTTGGGTCTTTCCCTAGTTCGTTCAAGGGCTCGTTTCTTTTTTGCCTAAACAACTTGGTTAGTTTGGCCGCCCTGCGGTAACGCCCTGTGCCCTTAAGTGCATGGGCATATTTAAAAAACTTTTCCTCGGAGATATCGTCGGTAAAGGTCAAATACAATTCGTGGTACCACTTATAGGCCTTTTCCATATTGCCTGAGAAGTAGTGTGAGTCCCCTGCTCTTGACAACAGCTCAAAAGTGTGCTCTGCTTCACTTTTTTCAAGAACAATGTCGAAAATGCGCGCTGCTTCTGCATACCACATCTTATCAAAAAATTCGTTGGCTTGCTTTATGAGCTTTTCCGTTACTCCTTTTTTACGGACAAATTTGGAAAGGGATTTATTGCTCATCCCTTCCAGATGTTTTAAAAATGCGGTTTGAGAGGAATATGTTTCGCGAACGCCCTGGGTTTCCTTATATAGATCTTCATCCTCAAATTGCAAAAAGGACACAGATTGGGCATTAAGCCCCAAGGCCAGCATTAGGAATAAAATAAAAATAGGTCTTTTCATAGTCCCTCCTTCTGAACTACACACCATTTGGTATGGTTGCTACATAGGCCTTTAACCTATTAGTAGCATATCTACCGCTAAAATAAAATATGGTATTAGCGCGAATAAGTTTTTGTTGTGAAAGGGGGGAATTATGGCATGAACTAGGCAAATATGTTGTTTTTCATCGACAATCCCCTATAAATACTGGGAATTTGTGAGTAAGAAAAATCTGCCAAAAAAATGGATTTAAGCTTCGGGTTCCTTGCCGCTTTCCAGCTTTTCGTCTTCTTTGGAAGCATCTTTGAATTCTTTAATGCCGCTTCCCAAACCGCGCATGAGTTCTGGGATTTTTTTGCCTCCAAACAGCAAAAGAACAACTACCACAATAAGTACAATTTGCCATGGGCCTAGCATACCAAGAAAAAAAGTTTGAGCAATCATAATCGCAATGCCTTTAAATGAACGGTAAAATTAGTAAAAAGAACTGTAAGGCTCTAGGTGATTAACGAAAATTAGCAGTTCCAGCTGTTTCTGGAACAAATAGTTGCCAGCGAAGGGGGTTTTATAAAAGCTTAACATCTATATAAAAATCTAAGGCTATCTTTGTCCATCATGGCAAAGGACAAGAAGAGAAAAGAATTCAAGCAAAAGCTTCTACACAAGTATCGCTTGGTGATTTTGAACGAGAGCACTTTTGAGGAAAAAATCTCATTTAAGCTAAGCAGACTCAATGTTTTTGTTACCGGAACTCTTTTTATAATCGTCCTAATAGGACTGACCACCTTGATCATTGCCTTTACACCTCTTCGGGAATATATTCCCGGCTATTCTTCTACTCGACTAAAAAGACAGGCTACGGAGCTTACCTATAAGACGGATTCCTTGGTAACTGTTCTGAATTATACCAATAGGTATTTGGACAATGTCCGTTTAGTGCTGAGAGGAGACGTGGAAAACAATGAGGTCAACAGGGATTCGCTTTTTGAAAAGTACAAATTAGACCCTTCAACGGTGGATTTAACTCCTATTCGGGAGGATTTGCTGCTTCGGGAAGAAGTAGATCTTGAAGATAAGTACAATCTTTTCGAAAGAAACATTGAAAATGTTGGCACCTTACTGTTTGCTCCCTTAAGCGGAACATTGTCCCAAGGCTTTGATCCCAACAACAAGCATTATGCGGTGGATGTTGTGGCACCCAAGGACACTCCCGTTAAGTCCATAGCCGATGGAACGGTACTTTTTTCAGAATGGACGGCCGAGACGGGCTATGTAATCATTGTTAAACACCAGGATGACTTGACTTCCGTGTACAAACACAATGGCTCCTTGAGCAAATCACAGGGAGACTTGGTGAGAGCTGGGGAAGTGATTGCTTCTATTGGAAACACTGGCGAGTTGACTACAGGCCCCCATCTTCATTTTGAACTCTGGAAAAAGGGCAAGCCCGTGAATCCATTAAATTATATCGACTTCAAATAAATGTCCCTAAAGTCATTTGCAGCAAAACTTTTTGCCAAAAGAATAGCCAAAAAAACAAGGGCATGGTCCAGCAACCCTGTCCAAGTTCAGGATCGGCTATTTCAAAATCTTATTGCGAGGGCCAAAAACACCCAGTTTGGTTTAGATCATGGTTTTAATGGGATTAAATCACATTCGGATTTTACCAGGCAGGTTCCTGTACGGGACTATGAGGAGCTCAAAGCCTACGTTCATAGAATTATTGATGGCGAAAATGATGTGTTATGGCCAGAAAAGCCGGTCTACTTTGCAAAAACTTCGGGAACTACTTCAGGAGCCAAATACATACCCATTACCAGGGAATCCATTAAACATCAGGTTGAGGCCTCCAGAAATGCAATTCTGAGTTACATCCATGAGACTGGCAATGCAGATTTTGTGGATGGCCGTATGATTTTTTTACAGGGAAGTCCGGAATTGGAAGAAAAAGGAGGCATAAAATTGGGACGACTTTCCGGAATATCGGCCCATTACGTTCCCAACTATCTACAGAAAAACAGGCTACCTAGCTGGGAGACTAATTGTATTGAAGATTGGGAAACCAAAGTGGATAAAATTGTAGAGGAGACCGAAAATGAAAACATGACGGTGATTGCCGGCATTCCGTCCTGGGTCCAGATGTACTTTGAAAAATTGAATGCGAAATCAGGCAGGAAGGTCGGGGAGCTGTTCAAAAATTTTCAGTTGTTCATTTATGGAGGAGTGAATTACGAACCTTACAGGGCCAAATTTGAGGAATTGATGGGCAAAAAGGTGGACAGTATTGAATTGTTCCCTGCAAGCGAAGGTTTCTTTGCTTATCAGGACTCACAGAAGGAAGAGGGAATGCTCCTATTGCTCAATGCGGGAATTTTCTATGAATTTATCAAGGCGGACGAGTTTTTTGACGAAAACCCCAAACGAATAACCATTAAGGATGTGGAAGTTGGTGTGGACTACGCCATGATTATTTCCACCAATGCGGGGTTATGGGCCTACAACCTAGGAGATACCGTTCGGTTTGTTTCTGCAAAACCCTATAGGGTGGTGGTATCTGGGCGAATCAAACATTTCATTTCTGCTTTTGGCGAGCATGTGATTGCCAAAGAAGTGGAGCAAGCCATTCAAACCGCCATTTCAAAGTCAGATGCCATAGTAAATGAATTTACTGTGGCTCCCCAGACCTCCCCGCCCACTGGAGAACTTCCCTATCACGAATGGCTCATAGAATTTGAAAAGCAACCCTCAGATGTGCCGACCTTCATATCCCATTTGGAAGAAAGTATGAAGGGCCAAAACAGCTATTATTTGGATTTGATCGCTGGAAATATTCTACAACCGCTAAAAATTTCCAAAGTACAAACAGGCGGATTCCAAGAATACATGAAGACCATTGGCAAACTGGGCGGACAAAACAAGGTGCAACGCCTTTCCAACGATCGCAAGGTGGCAGAAGGCCTACAGCCTTTTCTCTTGTAGAATTCATGAATTATTTTGATTCGATTTCATGAGGTAACCACTTGACACCTCAAGTCAATTAAATATACTGTAAGCGTAAAACGAGTAGCGGCAATAAAGATTTTTGAACAAGCGGGAACCCCCTTTGCGAATTTTATCAGGTAGGGATAACTCTTAAAACTTGATTTTATAACACTTTCTATTCAATTCGGGCATAAAAACATACAGGTTAAAGGTTGAAAATATCTTAAGAGGGATTAATTTTGACTTGTGGTTGGCAGAATCTTTCCGAATGCTCCCTAAAGATTTGGAAACCAATTAAAAAAGGTAAAGCAAAAAGTGATCGGATAGCATCGAAATCAACTATCGGGCTATTCGTGAAAAATTAGAACATAAGAAACATGAGCAAATACTATTTGAACTATCTGGATGAACTGGAATCAGAGGCCATATATGTACTTCGTGAGGTATGGGCGCAATTTCAAAATCCAGTGATTTTATTTTCGGGCGGGAAGGACTCCATTGTCGTGACCCATTTGGCGAAAAAAGCGTTTCATCCTAGCAAAATCCCATTTGCCCTGATGCATGTTGACACGGGCCATAATTTCCCGGAGACCATAAAATTTAGGGACGACCTTATAAGTGATTTGGGGGTTAGGTTAATTGTGGGTTCGGTTCAAGAATCCATTGATACTGGAAGAGTTGCCGAGGAAAAAGGAAAAAACGCCACACGGAACGCACTTCAGATTACCACCCTTTTGGATGCCATTGAAACCAACAAGGTGGATTGCGCTATTGGTGGAGGTCGAAGGGATGAGGAAAAGGCCAGGGCCAAGGAGCGCTTCTTTTCGCACCGTGATGATTTTGGTCAGTGGGATCCCAAGAACCAAAGGCCCGAATTATGGAACCTTTTCAACGGAAAGCACTTTGAAGGGGAGCACTTTAGGGCATTTCCAATTAGCAATTGGACGGAAATGGACGTTTGGAACTACATCAACCGGGAAAATATAGAAATCCCATCCCTGTATTTCGCCCACAAAAGGGAAGTGGTGTGGAGAAATGATTCCTGGATTCCAAATTCCGAGTTTTTAAAGTTGGAGGACGACGAAAAAATTGAAACTAAAAGAATTCGATTCAGAACCCTAGGGGACATTACCATTACGGGGGGTATTGAATCGGATGCGGATACTGTGGAAAAAATTGCCCAAGAAGTGGCCGCTATGCGGAAAACGGAAAGGGGTAACCGAAGCGACGACAAACGTTCGGAAACTGCCATGGAGGATAGAAAAAAGCAAGGTTATTTTTAGACAAGCAGACAGATGTTAGACAACAATCAGTTATTACGATTTACCACTGCTGGAAGTGTAGATGATGGAAAGAGCACCTTAATTGGGCGACTCCTTTACGATTCCAAGTCCATTTTTGAGGATCAATTGGAAGCCATTGAAAACACGAGCAAGCAAAAAGGACATGAGGGTGTTGACCTAGCACTTTTTACGGATGGGTTGCGGGACGAACGGGAACAAGGAATCACCATCGATGTGGCCTATCGCTACTTTACCACCCCAAGACGGAAATTTATCATCGCAGATACACCAGGTCATATTCAGTATACCAGAAATATGGTAACAGGAGCCTCTACGGCCAATGCCGCAATTATTCTGGTAGATGCCAGACATGGGGTAATTGAACAAACCAAACGACATGCGTTCATTGCCTCCTTGTTACAAATTCCACATATAATTGTGTGTATAAATAAAATGGACTTGGTTGACTTCAAAGAGGAAGCCTACAACAACGTAATTGGTCAGGTCGAGGAGTTTTCATCCAAATTATTGGTGAGAGACGTTCGTTTTATTCCAATAAGTGCCTTGTTGGGGGATAATGTGGTCAACAGATCGGAACATATGGACTGGTATCAAGGAGCACCTTTGCTACATACCTTGGAGACCATGCACATCAGCAGCGATATCAATAAAGTGGATGCCAGATTCCCTGTGCAAACCGTTTTGAGGCCGCAAAGTGAGGAATACCGTGATTATCGCGGATACGCTGGGAGGGTTGCAAGTGGGGTGTTCAGGAAAGGGGACGAAGTGACCGTGCTACCATCGGGGTTTACTTCAAAAATAAAATCTATTGACACCAATAATGGGGAGCTGGAAGAAGCTTTTGCCCCTATGTCCGTTTCCATTACACTGGAGGATGATATTGACATAGGCCGAGGCGATATGATTGCACGCTCCAACAACAAACCAGAACCCAGTCAAGATGTGGAAGCCATGCTTTGTTGGTTGCACAATGACCCTGCCAAACCAAGAGCAAAATACACGATCCGGCATACCTCCAATGAGCAGACAGCCATGATCAAAGAGGTTGTTTATAAAATTGACATAAACACGCTCAATAGAAAGCCAGACGATGTTGAATTGGGAATGAACGATATCTGCAAGGTGAGAATAAGGACCACAAAACCGTTGTTGATCGATTCATATAGGGAGAACAGAACTACGGGAAGTTTTGTTTTAATTGACGAGAACACCAACGAAACGGTGGCTGCCGGTATGGTAGTTTAACCAACAAATAACGGCCTGTATTCCAGAATGCATTGTTAGGGTTTGTTTCAAGCATTCTGCCGGCTTGTAGCTTATTCTTATTTGATTTAGCATTTAGGCTCAGCTTTCGTAGGAATTCATGTATTTTTGTCGCTAAATTATGATGACCACCAAAGTAAAACAGGCGACTCGCGCACAGGAATCCACTAATGCCATAGAGCGACTTTATATTACCATGCGCCATTTACTGAACCGCGGGTTTTATAAGCCATCGGGAGTATCGGGCAATGCCCTTAGGACCGCCCTTCTGTTATTAAGGCCTGAGATTTATGGTTCTGTTGCAGAGGATAAGGCAGAGCTGAACGGACTTATTTATGTTTTGGAGCGATTGCCGGAAGGCATAGAGGAATGCCGATTTATCAATCTTACCTCGGATGAGGGATTTTCCAAATCACATTTGTCAGCCATCATTCCCCCTAAAAGAAGACGTAATTGCTACCGTATTGATGAGGAGCAAATGAACATTGAAATTACTCGTGGCCGAAGCGATATCTATGATATTCTTACCCACCTTACGTTTCTGTACATTGAATCGGGAAAGATCTGCAAACGGGTGTTGGTGGACCAAACCGAAACCATTAGGGACTGGGATAAGCTTTCGGAATTTATCACAAGTGAAGAAAAGAGTAGCGCTGAACGGGAAATCGCCATGATTCATGCAGCCAACATTCTAGGCAGGACTTTTGAGGAGGTGGTTGAGATTCAGGATAAACTTAGAACAAAGGAAAATCCTGATCGCTTTTTGGATGTGATTTATTGGCTTGGGAAGTTGGCCATTGAGGAAGAAACAACAGGCTTAAAACGGACCATCACTTTTAGCCCGCTATTACGTGAAAGATTGGGGCATCATATTCATGGAGAACGATGGGCGGACATGATCAAACAAACCTTGATCAAAAACGGTTTGTTGGAGCGACCCCTTCACATTATCAGTGCTAACATGCACAGTGTCATGAATTCCTTGTTTGCCAAAAAAACCTTGTCCAAGGAATTGCCGGAAACAAAATCCTTGGACATTTATGAAGCTTTGAGTTCGTCTGAAAACAAAGAGTTAAGAAAAAAAGTGCAGCAAGTGGCCGAAAAGAACGGGATGCTGTTTTTGGATGACGCGTCCGGAGCCAATATTGATGTTCAAATTTTCGATTCGGCCAAATTTGGTGCCAACGCTTGCTGTTATGACTTTCCAGATGGAATTTCTGAGGCAGACAAACCTGTTATCTTTGTAATGGATTACGCATTTGGTGAACAGGCGTATGAGACTATAGACGAGCTATTAAAGCCAATAGAGTATAAGGGAAAGAAGCAATTTTTGAATGTGGATTCCATCTCCGTTATGGGTAAAGCTGGGATCTTGGAAGGAGGCAAGGGGGATTTGATGATTCCTTCGGCCCATATTTTTGAAGGATCTGCTGACAATTACCCTTTTGACAACGAATTGTGCAAGGAAGACTTTGAAGGGCATGACCTACTGGTTTTGGAAGGAGCAATGGTAACTGTTTTGGGCACGTCCTTGCAGAACAAGGATATCCTCAAGTTTTTTCATGAATCTACCTGGAACGTGATCGGCCTGGAGATGGAGGGGGTGCATTATCAAAAGGCTATTCAATCAGCTTCCAAGATTCGGAAAAGCATTAAAAAGGATGTAAAAGTGCGGTATGCGTACTACGCCTCGGATAACCCATTGGAAACAGGGAGTACCTTGGCATCAGGAGGACTAGGAACCACAGGGGTAAAACCAACGTACTTGATAACAGATCGGATTTTAAAACAAATATTCAATTCATAAGATGGCAGATCAACCAAATAACAACAGTAGTTCGGACGAAATAGACTTGGGCCAGTTATTCCAAATGGTCGGAAGGGTAATTGAGCGATTCTTCAACTTTATAGGTTCTCTTTTCAAAGGAGTATTCCATTGGATTATTCTACTCCTTCTTTTTATTCAAAAGAATTTCATTGTTCTTTCAATTGCTGTAGTAGCTGGGGGCGTTGCAGGATATTTTTTAGACAAAAACTTACCTGAAAAGTATATTTCCAAAATGGTCGTGGAGCCGAATTTTAACAGCGTCCAACAATTGTATAACAACATTGATTTTTACAATGATTTGGCCAAAGCCCAGGATTCAACCACTTTGGCAACAGCACTGAACATAACTGAACATGAAGCTGGAAGCATCAAGGAGATCTTTGTTGACTCTTACTCTGACGAGAACCAAAAAATAGAACTTTTTGATGGCTTTATCAAAAATTTGGATACCACAACGATAAAGACCATAGATTTTGAAAATTATCTAAAGAATTTCAATTCCCTTGACGCAAGATTTCATCAGATTTCTGTTGTAAGTATAGACAATAAAGTGGCAAAAAAGATGCAGCAGGCTATCATTGGGTCTATTTCGGTAAATGACTATTTCAAACTACAAAAGAGAATCAATGATGAAAACTTGGATTTACAAGAAAGAATTTACCAGAAGCAATTAACTGAAATAGATTCGCTTCAAAGCCTTTATAGAACAGTTTTAATCAAGGGAGCTGACAAACCCATGCAGGGTACAAATATTAACTTGGCAGAAAATGGAGAGTCCCAAAACAAGGAACTGGCTTTGGTACAGGAACGGGAGGTGTTAAAAGAAAGACTGGTTGAGCTAAACCGTGAAAGGGCAAACAAATCGGAGATTTTAAATGTTATTTCCGATTTCCCAACCCGAGGAGTAAAACAGAAAGGGCTTTTAAAAAGTTATAAAGTTTTGTTGCCGCTGATATTATTAGGGATGGTATTTTTCATATTGGCGATTTTGCGCTTGAACACTTTTTTAAAACAATATAAATAATTAGAAATCAAGTAATTAGACTATGACTTTTGAGGGTAAATCACTATTAATTACAGGGGGTACGGGATCTTTGGGCAAGGCTTTGACTAAGGATATCTTATCAAACCACCCTGAAATAAGGAGATTGATTATTTTCTCACGAGATGAGCAAAAGCAGTTTCAAATGGCTCAGGAATATCCTGTTGATAAATATCCTCAGATACGATACTTTATTGGCGATGTCCGCGATAAGGATAGATTGATAAGAGCCTTTAAAGGTGTGGATTATGTAATTCATGCCGCAGCGATGAAACATGTGCATTTGGCAGAATATAATCCAGAGGAGTGCATCAAAACAAACATTGGTGGAGCACAAAATGTTGTGGATGCCTGTTTTGAAACAAATGTGGAGCGGGTAGTTGCACTTTCAACGGACAAAGCCTGTGCCCCGATCAATTTGTATGGGGCAACAAAACTTACGTCTGATAAATTGTTTGTAGCCGCCAATAACATTAAAGGGAGCAACCCCATACGGTTTTCAGTTGTTCGCTACGGAAACGTGATGGGATCCAATGGATCTGTAATCCCTTTTTTTATAAAGAAAAGCAAGCAAGACGGAAAGCTTCCTATAACTGACCCAAAAATGACACGCTTTAATATTTCACTACAAGGAGGCGTCGATATGGTTATGCATGCATTGGAACATGCTTGGGGAGGAGAGCTTTTTGTTCCAAAAATACCGTCTTACAAAATAATGGATGTAGCGGAAGCCATAGGCCCCGAATGTGAAAAACCTATCGTTGGCATACGGCCGGGAGAAAAAGTACATGAGGAGATGATAACCGTATCGGACTCTTTTTATACTTATGACCTAGGAAAATACTATGCAATACTCCCCGTTACCCATTCATGGAAGTTGGACGACTTTATCAAAACCTTTAGCGCCAAAAAAGTTCCCAATGGATTTAAGTACAATTCTGGGGAGAACGAAGAATGGGAAACCGTGGACAGTCTTAGAAACCTCATCGCCGAACATGTGGATTCAAGCTTTAAAGTAAATGAAGAATAAAATAATCCCTTATGGCCGTCAGCATATTGACGAACAGGACATAGCCGCAGTTGTTGGAACATTAACTTCTGATTTTTTAACGCAGGGCCCTAAAATCCAAGAATTTGAAAAAAGTTTCGCGGACTATGTTGGCGCCAAATATGCGGTGGCTGTCAGTAATGCAACTGCAGGGCTACACCTTTCAGTTGCGGCATTGGGAACAAAAAAGCATGATCGCGTAATTACCACACCAATTACGTTTGCAGCTACGGCAAATTGTATTCGCTATGTTGGGGGTGAAGTCTGGTTTGCTGATATTGACCCGGACACGTATCTTCTATCCTATCAAAAGACGAAAGAACTGATAGAAAGTAAACCAAAGGGGTACTTTAATGGAATCATACCTGTCGACTTTGCGGGGCTCCCAGTAGACTTGGAGCAATTTCGTGAGCTTGCCGACGAACATGGGCTGTGGCTAATTGAAGATGCATGTCATGCCCCTGGAGGTTATTTTGTTGATTCAACGGGCAAGAAACAGTTTTGTGGGAATGGAAATTATGCAGACCTAAGTGTGTTTTCATTCCATCCGGTCAAGCATATTGCCTGTGGTGAAGGAGGCATGATTACCACCAATAAAGAAGAATTGTACCAAAAGCTGCAGTTATTAAGAACACATGGTATTACAAAGCAAAACATGGAGGAAAACCATGGAGGATGGTATTATGAAATGCAGGAGTTGGGCTACAACTATAGATTAACCGATGTACAATGTGCCCTAGGGATAACGCAGTTGTCCAAAAATCATGAAGGGGTTAAGAAACGCAATCTAATTTCTCAGAAGTATCAACAAGCCTTTAGGGACATGATAAAGTACCAAGATTTACCTGAGGGATTTTACAATGCCCATCACTTATTCGTTATTGAGGTTGAGAATAGATTGGATCTATATGAACATTTAAGAGCACATAACATCTTTGCTCAAATACATTACATCCCAATACATAAGTTGCCTTATTACAAGCAAATAGGATATGGTGAAGCTGACCTAAAAAGTGCCGAAGCATATTATAAGAGATGTATTAGCCTGCCAATGTATCCGACATTGGAGCATGAAGAGCAGATGTTTGTGATAAATAAGGTTTTAGAGCATCATCATGGGTAACTTGGCAATTATTCCCGCTAGGGGAGGAAGCAAAAGGATTCCTAAGAAAAATATAAAGGACTTTTTAGGAAAGCCAATCATTGCTTATTCAATTAACGCTGCATTGGACAGTAATCTTTTTGACGAAGTAATAGTATCAACAGACAGCAATGAGATTGGGGACATAGCAAAAAAACATGGGGCAACTGTCCCTTTTATGAGATCAGACAAAAATTCTGATGATTTTGCGACGCTGGCCGACGTAATGGAGGAAGTGTTACAACCATATAAGGACAAGTATACGTATGCATGTTGTATTTTACCCACTGCACCTTTGATAAAAGCTCAGAATATTGACTTGGCATTAAAAGTACTTATTGAAAATAGTTTTGACTCTGTGCGACCAATTTCAAAATTTAGTTATCCCATTCAAAGGGCGATTAGGATAAGTTCGGATAATAGAATTAGTTTTATGAATCCGGAGTTTTTCAATCATAGATCCCAAGATTTGGAAGCGGCATATCATGATGCAGGACAATTCTATTGGATGAAGGTAGAATCAGGATTAAAAAGTGAAAACAAAGGCGCCATAATTATCGACGAAAGGGAGGTACAGGATATAGATTATAATGAGGATTGGCTGTTGGCGGAATTAAAGTACAAACAGATGTTTGGCTAAGGGATTATTTTAAAATAACTAAGCATGTTAGGAATAAAAGAAATAGGAGTATATATCCCATCGGGGAGGATATCCAATTTTGAAAGAATGGAGGAATTGGATACCAACGAGGACTTTATTCTCAACAAAATAGGAATTTCGAGTGTAGCCGTTAAAGCCAATGAAGAAGACACTTCAGATTTGGCCATCAAGGCATTTGGGAACCTTGAATCCAAAATAGAAATAGACAAAGAAAATATTGAGGTGCTAATTTTGGTAACCCAGTCACCGGACTCAAATATTCCCCATACCTCAGCCTTGGTACATAAGGCACTGGAGTTACCAGAGACATGTGCGTGTTTTGATATCTCTCTGGGTTGTTCAGGCTTTGTTTATGGTTTGTCCGTCATCATGAATTTTATGAAGGGAAATGGCATGAAACATGGGGTATTACTTACTTCAGACCCTTATACTAAAATCCTTGACCCAAAGGATAGAAACACTTCTTTACTGTTTGGAGATGCAGCAACAGCAACTTACATTTCAGATGAGCCGGAACTGTTGGCTGGGCAATTCAATTTTGGTTCAATTGGCAAGGATTGGGAGGGGCTTCATACAATGAATGGATATTTGAATATGAATGGCCGAAGTATTTTTAACTTTGCTGCCAGATATGTTCCAAAAGATGTAAATCAATTGTTGGAAAAAAACAAGATGACGATTGAAGACATAGACAGCTTTGTTTTTCACCAGGGAAGCAAGTATATAGTTGATACAATTTCAAAAAAACTTGGATTACCTAAAGAAAAAGTCATTTTTGATGCCATGGAATATGGAAACACGGTATCATCCTCCATACCCTTGATTATAGCAAAACAATTGGCCAACAAGGAAGTGAGGACTATTTTAATTTGCGGCTTTGGAGTTGGTCTTTCTTGGTCAAGCTCTATTTTAAAAAGAAAAAATTAGATAAACTATATGGAATTAACAGCTGGGAACCTAAAAAAGGTGTTATCAAAATCTTCTTCGCTGGGAGAGAAAGTGGAGGAATTTGACAATGAGAACGGTTTGACGGAACAAGGAGTGGATTCATTGGACATGTTGGATTTTTATCTAAATATCGAAGAAACCTTTGGGATTCAAATACCGGATGATGATATTGATAAGATGAAGTCGATTAATGATATTCTTGATTATCTGAAAGAAAAGATAGGTGAACACTAACATCCCACCAACTACCCCTGACTATTTTGAATTGCCATTTCATGGTAGTGGGACTTTTGAAGCGGATAATATTGCATCGCTTCGAACCGCAAATAGTACTTCAATTATTTTTTATAGCGGACACGATAAGGCTTACCTTGAAGAAATTAATGCCGGAATAGTCATTGCTGATTCAAAACTTCAATCATTGGTTGGGGATTTTAACTCAGGCGCTATAGTGTTTTCTCCTAAGCCCAAATATACCTTCTTAAAATTGCTCCAGGATTTTTTTGTAGACACTTTCTTTGAGCAAGATTTAAAAGAGGTCCAAGGGAACGGGGAGATTTCTAGGATGGCATACATTGAAAAGGAGGTGGATTTGGGTAAAGACTGCAAGGTTTATCCCAATGTTTCCCTTTTTAATCCAACAACGATTGGGAGTCATTCCACAATTTTGTCTGGAACGGTGATAGGTCTTCCTGGGTTGGGAGATTTATGGCACGAAGGAAGCTACCATAAATTTGTGCACCTGGGCGGGGTGAAAATAGGATCCAATGTAACCATAGGATCCAATGTCAGCATTTTGAAGGGTATGTTGGAGGACACTGTCATTGGGTCCGGAACCAGGATTGCCAACAATGTTAACATTGGACATAGTGTTCAAATAGGGAAAAACTGCTACATTTCCTCTGGAGTTACTATTGGCGGGGCCTGTGTTATTGAGGATAATTGTTGGTTGGCCGTAGGTGTTACTCTTACTGACAATATAAGGGTAGAAAAGAACTGCAAAATAGGCACAGGGGCAGTACTTATAAAAGATGCGTTGCCAGATAGCTTGTATCTGGGCAATCCAGCAAGAAAAATAGGTGATAGAGAAAAATAACAGTGCAAAAGAATGTCTTTGTTTACTGTAATGGAAATTCCAAAATAGGATCCGGTCATTTCTGGCGGTGTCTTAATATTGCAGATGAACTTAGGAAAAGGCAACTGGCAATAACTTTTTTGTACACCTCATTATCTGATAAATTACAACAAGTCCTTGCTGAAAAAGAATATCCAGGTACTGCATTAAATACGACTCTAAAAGAGGGATTTACGGAATACTTGAATGGACAATCAGGCAAGCAAAGGCGTAATTTGCTAATAGTGGATAGCGACTTAACCGAATTTTATGAACTCGATTTTCAGAATGCCGTAATCCAAACGGGAACGAAATTGATGATCATTACGGTGAATCCCAATTTTAAGTATGTTTCCCATCTAATTCTAAACCAAAACATACTCTCCCTCTCCCAGAACTATGATACTTCAAAAGAGACAAGAGCACTCTTTGGACCGGAATACTTTATATACAAACTCGAATACAGGGATGAAGGTGTAAGGAAAAAAACAAAAACTAATGGAGATGTATTGATTGCTTTTGGCGGTGCGGACCCATGTAATTACACCTTTCAGTTAATGAAATTTATTTTGACCAAGACAGAACTGGAACACATTAACTTCCATGTTGTGGTCGGTCCACTGAACCCGCAGTTAGATGATATAATGGAGATGTGCTCCGGTGTTGGAAATGTGAGCGTTTATTACAATACGATTAGAATGAAGGAGATAATGCAGTCATGTGCAATTGCTGTGTGTTCTCCTGGAATGGTATATTGGGAATCCATTTTATTGGGATTGCGTACAATTCTGCTTTCGAGTTCTCCTCGAGAAAAACCAATTGCAAAATTTCTCAATGACCAGCACTATGGGTTAACCATATCAAACTATGATGAACCATTATCCATTAAAAAATTTGAACTTTTGGAAAAAGAATTGGTTTTGGGAACCACTGAATTTTATTCAAGACTTGACCATCTAAGAGGAATGATAAACCCAAAAGGGGTTGAAAAGGTGGCTGAGGAAATAGAAAAAATCTTAATTTGAAGAAAATGAACCTCAATTTTAAATTTAAAGGCGACAGAGATTACGTTCACGGAACCGATATTTACACGAGACTTGTGGAGGTGCTTAAGCAAGAATATGAACCACTTGAAATGCTGGAATTAAGTTTCCACAAAGTTGCAAACAAGCAACTGAAAATGCTCGTATTGGAGCAGGAGGACAATTCTTTGGGTTTTTCCAATCAAGCGTGCATTTTTAAATTTAACCATAAAGGACAAAAGTATCTTGTGGGTTTATCCGAAACAGATGAGAACGTTAAAGAAAGATATGATTACGTCGAAAGTGAAATTGAACAAATGGCCGTAATCCATGCCCAAGAAAAGCGGATAGGATTAGCCCCTAAAGACAAATTTTCCAATATTGAACTTGTAGTCGCAATGAACAAGATTTTATTAAGCCATATTCTACCCGACCCCGGAAAATGGTATTTTGCTCGATTACAAGTGTCTGAAGATGTTAATCCAATTAAGGCATCTAACATCGAAATTCAATTGATAAAAAACATAGGGTCAAAAATCACTAAATCAAGCATAGCATTTGATGGTGAAATAATAGGAAATATATTCTTTTCCAAAGTCCCACAACAATAACCTAGTTAGAAGCATGGCAAAAGACAATTCCAATATTTTTATCATTGCTGAACTTTCAGCTAACCACAACAATGATTTTGAGTTGACGGTTAGAACCATTGAAGAAATGGCAAAGGCGGGTGCGGATGCCGTAAAGGTTCAAACGTATAGACCTGAAAGCCTGACACTGGATTTAAACGAGGGGTATTTTGCTCCCAAAACAGAAGGTCTATGGAAAGGATACACGCCATGGGAACTTTACAAAGAAGCGGCTATGCCCTACGATTGGCAACCTAAGTTAAAGATAATCGCAGAAAAATTGGGGATGCAATTTTTCAGTTCGCCATTTGACAGAGAAGCTGTGGATTTTCTGGAAAGTATGGGGAACCCTATATATAAGATAGCATCTTTCGAGATTACGGATATTCCGTTGATAAAGTATGCCGCTTCGAAGGGAAAACCTATGATAATTTCCACTGGAGTGGCAGAGCAAGAAGATATAAAGCTTGCGGTGGATGCATGCAGGGAGGTTGGCAACAATGACATTACATTGTTAAAATGTACCTCTAACTATCCTGCCGAAATTAAAGATGCCAACTTGATAACAATACCACATCTCAAATCGACTTTCAATGTCAAGGTGGGTCTTTCAGACCATACCATGGGAAGTATTGTACCTATTGTTTCCGTAGCTTTGGGAGCTACCGTAATTGAAAAGCACTTTGTTTTGGACAGGAGTTTGGGAGGTCCGGACGCCTCTTTTTCTATGGAGCCCCAAGAGTTCAAGGCAATGGTTGACGGCGTAAGAAACGCGGAAAAATCCTTGGGAAACATTTCATATGAGGTCTCGGAAAACAACAAACACAGAAGACGGTCACTTTTCGTAACGGAGGATCTAGAACCAGGTGAGATAATAAGCTCGAAGAACGTTAGATCCATTAGACCCGGTTATGGGATTCACCCAAAAGAATTGCCAAATATTCTGGGCAAAAGGACAAAGGTCAAAATAGCCAAAGGAGAAGCATTGAAATGGGAGTATCTGGATTAACTCATTCCACCTATTACAAATTTTCCAACCTTTTTTTGAGGGGCATTTCAATGGGAGCAAAATTCTTGTTTGCCCTTTATGTTTCCAAATTCATGCAAGTTGAAGAATATGGTGAATATACCTTGATGGTGACCAGTATAACATTTTTGATGTTCTTGTTGGGACTTGATTATTATAGCTATACCGCAAGAGAGATTTTGGCTACTTCGGGGGACAAAAAATTTGTGTTTATTAAGCATCAGTTTGTTTTTCACAGCTTGGTTTATTTATGCTTTGCCCCATTGATATACCTATTTTGCAGGCAATTTCTTTCCGCAGACTTTTTTATAGCATTTTATGTTCTGCTGGTTTTGGAACATTTCTCACAGGAGCTTTATCGAATTTTCATTTTTCACGATAAACATTTGACCTCCAATATATTGCTGGCTTTTAGAACGTTTTTGTGGGTAGTATTGATTTGTTTGGATGTGCAGGTTTTTGAGATACACTCCTTCTCAACAGAACTAATTTTGACCTATTGGATTTTTGGTAGTTTCTTCTCCTTTTTAATTGGCTTGTTTCTTCTCTATAAGGAGTATCCACAACCAATGGCCAATTTTTTTTCATTTTCGGATATCGACTTTTCAAAGATTCGAAAAGCGCTAATGATTTGCATTCCAATATTGGTTGGCACTATTTCATATAAATTAATAGAATACTCCGACAGGTTTATTATAGATATAATATTGGGAAAGGAGCAAGTTGGAATCTATGGCCTGTTTAGCAATTATGCAAATGTTGTGAACATTATTGTCAATACTGTGGTAACCCTTATGATTTTCCCAAAATTGGTGTCTTCGGTCAAAAAAAAACGGTACCAAGAGTACATTTTCTATAAGAAAAAATTCAGAAAGGAATTGATTTTGGTAACCTTTGGAATAAGTATTCTGCTTGCAATAACTATTTTTCCAGTTCTCGATTGGATAAACAAGGAAGAATACAATACTTTTATTACTGGGTTCTTTTTGCTTCTGATAGGCAATGTTTTCTTAAACCTATCTTTCTTGCCACACTATTTGCTATATTCCTTTAACAAGGACAAGAAGAACATCGCACCTATGGTTCTGGGAATGTTTTTGAACATAGCTTTAAATCTGATTTTACTGTTCTTTTTAGAGAATATTATTGGAGCGGCAATTGCTACTGCCGCAAGTTTTATTCTAATCTATTTTCTTAAAACGATCAATTGGTTTAGGTTTAATAAGGATTTAATATTTGAGAATGGGCAATACTCATCTTAATATCTTTGTTTCGATAACTCCCATGCACACGCGGAACTTTGAAAGTATTGTTTCAACGCAACACTTAAAAGGGCAAAATATTTTATTGAACCCAGGAGGTTTTATATATGATGGTAAATTATGGGATGAGGTGTTTAATGGAAATTTGTCGGTATCAAAGGAAACGAAACGGATAAAAAAAATTAAGTACCAATTTTATAAGATAAGGTGGTACAAAAGGTTTATAGTCCATATTGAACGCAATATTGAAAGTGCTGCGAGTTATGCTATTTATTATTCTCATTTAGAGGATGTGTTGAACAATTATTTTTTCTTTTCATTTAGGAAAACAAAGCCCCAAGAAAAAATCGTTGTTGAAGACGGGATATTGAACTATTATGAACGAAAAATTGAAAACAATAAGTCTTTTATATACTTTATCAAATTCCTTCTGTGTAGATTGCACAACATACCATTTAAATTTCTTGAAGGAAATATTACAGGGATAGATTACGAGCATGTAAAAAAACAGTATGTAAGATTACCTGAAGTTGCCATTGCTCCGGAAAAGGCGGTACAACTTCCTTTTGATAAAATAGCATATACTCCCTTGGACGGCACTTTCTTGTTCATAGGCCAGGATATAATTGCCAACGTCTGTGGCAACGAAGAATATGAAAAAAGAATTGCTTATTTTTTTAGTAAAATCAACGAGATAACAAACTTTGATCAACATAGAGACAGATTGATTTATAAGCCGCACAGAAATGGTGATTCGTTCCTGGCACGGAAGTATGGCAGGATCAATTTTGGAGATGCTTTTGAACTGCATGAGGACAATACACCCATTGAAGAAATGGTATCGGACATAAGGCCAAGTAAAATTTTTTCATTTAGTTCTTCAGGACTTCTTAACATCAAGTTGGCTTTGGCAGAGGACTCTGATGTTTGTTTTTATGCGCACCCATTTGCCTCTGCCCCCAGATTGGTTGAATTGTTTGAGAAGTTTGGAATACGAATATTGAGATGACATTTACCCTGGCATTAAATTTATTTTTGTTTTTGATTTTTTTGACCTTCTCGTACTATGCTCTGAAACGAGACTTCAAGATTTTCTACATTCTTTTGCTTTTTTATTTTCAAGGGTTTAACACCATTGCGTCTCTTACTTATATAGAAGAAGGGGTCTTTATAAATGAGCAGGGTAGGGACGGATACTTTGTTGGTTCGGTATTTTTTTACATAGTTTTCTTTTTCCTTACCATTGTTCTGTGCGAAAAAACGATAAAATATCTTGACAAGAATTTGGCCTTTTCAGATTTCAACATCTCTTTGTTTAAATTAAGGATAGGTTATAGATTCCTGCTGGTCTTCATAGTATTGGTTCTTTTTCTTTTGTATTTAAATGTTTACCTATCACCATCCCCAATTTTTAGTTCCGAAGTCACCCGATTTACCTATTGGCAAAACTCAAGGCTGAGTTTTCTAAACGGGGTTTTTGGAAATACTTCCATATTTGTGCCATTTGCCCTTGGAATATTGATTAGAAAATATAGATATCTGGCGATTGCACTTCTCGTGCTATATTTTCTAAATATGGTACTGATAGGCCAAAAGTTCTCACCAATAATTAGCGGATTATATGCCTTTTTTTTCCCTATAGTTATGAGGCTCGGGTCCAATACGCAAATAAGAATAAGAAGGTTCCTTACGGTAAGAACAGCACTTATTTTTTTAGCCCTATTCTCTATTGTTTATTACAAGTATTCTTTACACAATCCCTTCGTGCGCGCAGGTGCTGAAACGCCATTTGAGGCCATTATTTATAGAGCATTCGGATTACAGGCCCACATATTTTGGGGGTGTGTTGAAAACTACGTAACTCATGGTATGGAAAATACATGGAGGGTTTGGGAACTAAATCAAGGTATGCACCACCTTATGAGGCATTTTTACCCTGGGGATATTGAACAGCTTAATAGATCTATTAGTATCGGATTTAGTTTTACGAATGCCTATCCTGCCATCTTATTGCGAATCTTCCCTGTTTATCTTTCCTATTTTGCCCATGCCGTACTTATGATATTTGTTCTTGGCCCCCTTCTTTGGATGTTCAAGAAAATTATTACAGGTAAAAACGTAGTCTTTGCGGTGATTTCTTTCCAGCTTTTCAATTGGGTAGTTTATGCGTTTAAAATGGGATACTTTTACAAACTTCAAATCCCAGTGATTTTTGTTTTGTTCTATACATTCTTTGCTTTTATGGTATATCAGAGTAGGCAGAGTTCATTAACCTAACCCTTTGTTTTAAGTGAACTGGATGAGAGGAATATTGGGGAAAACCACTGGACGGGAACTGATAGCATATTCACTTATGTTATTAATGGCCTCATTGCCATTTTTGATGGTTTTGGCCCCAATAGTAATGGTACTATTTGTGGTAATGGTACTGTTATATGGTAATTGGGAGGAGACAAAATCCCGTTTAATGGGGAATAAGGTTTTCCCCCTATTTTTTATATACTATCTAATAGGGGTAATTGGCTTGTTCTATTCCTATCAACTTGGATTCAAGTATAGCAGAATAGCATCACAACTTCCCTTATTGCTGCTTCCCTTATTTGTTTCTATAGCAAATGTTGAAAAAGAACAAATTAAAAAGGCCAAATACGTCTTTGTTTGGTCCTGCCTTTTACTTTGTATCCTTGCGTTTGTAACACTCGGTTATAACCTGGCTTTAAATTATGAGCATAGGTTAAACTATAACTTTATTCAAAGGTCAATGTACCACTTTCATTATCCATATGATGTGCTGTATATCAATATAGCATACGTTTTCCTTTTGAGTGAGGAGAAGTTAAAGACTTTTCGTGGATGGATGGGCGCCGTTTTTTTCATTTTTATTCTTCTTTCAGGGGTTAGAATGGGGGTTTTTACTTTCGGTGTAATCAGTACGGTATACTTTATAAAGAATTTTAGGAAGATATATAGTCTTCAGTTCGTGGCAAAGGCAATTATTCTAGGAATAGTAGCGGTTCTTATGATCAGCAGTAGCAAATATGCTAAAGACAAGTTCTTTGATACACTATCCAATTTTGGCTTGGGAACCGAAAAATATGTCTCCGAGATAGGGTCGGATTATCATAAAATGTCATTGAGAACCATGTTATGGAGCAGCTCGTTCGAATTGATCAAATCCAAGCCTATACTTGGATTTGGACCCAATGGATCTCAGAAATTTTTGGAAGAACAGTATCAAAGAAATGGGTATTCTAATCTGGAAGGATTCAATTCTCATAACCAATTCTTGACTACTACGTTGAACCACGGAGTGGTGGGGCTATTTAGCCTGCTTTCAATTTTTATAGTTTTGGCTTATCATGCCATCAAGAAAAAAAACTGGCAGCAACTTTTATGCATTGTGGTTTTGTTTTTGGCCTTCAATACGGAGTCTATTTTAGTAAGACAAAAAGGAGTTTTTGTTTTTGCAATAATTCTAAGCTTAACTATGGTGGAAAAGGACAGTCGAAGTCTCAGGAAAAAAGTGGCTTGATTTAGACAAAAATCAGTTTTCCTTAATTTTTCTTATTTGAAACAAATATAAGTTTGCATCCTCATTTTGCAGATGCGAGGTTCCATCCATTTGATGAATTTTGGCATCGGTCACCATATATAGCCGATTGTTTAAGTCCAAATCCAAACTTTTGGGATAACCATAAAACCAATGGTTGGAAGGCAAAGGTCTGTTTTGTGTTTGTACATGCACATAATTTTGTGCGTTTTCAAAAACCATAGTGGCCGTTTGTCTATAAACCCTGAGCTCATTGTCGTGATTTTTTGAAGTATTGTATAGATACCTGGTGTTTCCGACCACTTCCAACATATCACTAATAGGGTCATAAGCCATGGACACAGGGCATCTGACAGAATATTCAAAATCGGCAAATAAATTGGTATTGCCGTCAAAACTGTAGTTCAGTCCATCAGAAGAACTAAACTGAAAAAAAGAAGGAGCTTCTTCCTCCCCACTTCCATTTCTGCACAAAATAATGCTTCTGCCATTTCCCAGATTAATTTGGAAAGGCTCTTGTAATTCCATAGAAGGTTCTTGGATGATTAGCGAATCATCCAAATGATTTGAGAAGTTATCTTTTGAAAAATACTTACGAACAGTACCATTCCGAAATGCAACCAAAAAGGAATGCTGCCCTGAATCGGAATTGACCATCCCAAAAGGTTGATTGGGAATGTTCTGAGTGTTTTGAATTTCATTGTAGTCAGACCATTCAGCGCCGTTACTACTTTTAATGAACCCAGAATCAATCGTTGTAGAATTTTCTGCATCAAACCTTCTAAAAACCACAATAATTTCACCAGAGCCCAAGGTTCCCACTACCAGGTTTCTGTCGTCAAACATGCTATCATAAATATCGAACTCGGATCCCCAAGAGACCCCATTGTCTGGACTTATTTTTCCCACGATTTTTCCATAGTTGCTAACATGGGAGAAGGAGGAATCCTTTCTGTAAATGGCAACAACATTATTCTCGCCCAGCCTAGCTAGTCCACCTTCAGAAACATGTCCGTTGGAAGATAAATCGTGAAAACCACTGATGTAATAATCGAACACTTCCCCTTCAGGCTCATAATCTGATGTGTCACAGGAAAAGCATAGAAAAATTAACAAAAGACAATAGCGCGCTTTTTTGGAACCCATAGGCTTACGTCAAGTAGATTTCCTTTAAGGTAGTAAAGTTCTTATGTTGGTCAAATAGAGATCTACATCTACTTTCAGAGTTTCGACCCATGCTACTAAGCTTTTCGGGGTTTTTGTAGAGTTCTCCAATACCGACGGTAAAATCTTCAAGATTATCGCACAGAAAACCATTATGGCCATGTTCAACAGCATCTTTGTTTCCCACCACATTGGTGGCAACTATTGGTTTTTCCAATGCCATGGCCTCAATAATGGTGAAAGGGAGTCCTTCCCATAGCGATGTTTGGATGTAAACATCAAAGGTGTTCACAAGCGCTATTGCCTCGGAATGGATTTTCCATCCGGTAACGTGGATATTGCTGCTGGTTAATTCGGTTTTCAATTGACCATCTCCTATCCATACAAATTCGATATCTGGGAAATCTAGAGCTACTTTGTTAAAAAGACCAGGGTTTTTTTGAGGACTGAGGCGTCCCATGGTCCCTATTGTAAACTTCCCGTTGTTATGGGGCTTCTTGAATTCGGAAATTTCGTTTGGAGACACCCCATTTCTCACTAATAAGGCACGCCCAATTTTTTTGGCATGCTCATACTCCGTATCGCCACAAGCTATTGTTGTACCACCAAATATCTTCGCAATCCACTTTTCCACAAAGAGGAAGAACCTTTTTTTACTATTACTTACATCTTCTCGTAAAAAGGAGTACCCATTTGGAGTGTAATAAACCTTGGCTTTTCGGTAGAAGGCCGAAGCAACACGCCCAAGGATGCTAGCTTTTGAGGAGTGAAGATGTATGACGTCCGGCTGTATTTTCCTGATTTGTTTCACCAAAGAAGCTATTGCCCTTAAATCTGACCCGGGATTAATTTCACGGGACATTGGTAGTTGAATCAGTGTAGTTTTTTTAGAGAAGTCCTTTGCAATTTTATCGAAATCGGTCCCATTGCGGTTTGGGCTATAAATCACATAATTTTCAAACTCCTTTTCAGAGTCAAAAAAACCACAAATTTCTTTTACATAGTTGTAAACCCCTGCGGCAAAAGGTTCCGTAATATGCAAAACTTTTATTTTTTTCATACCGTCAAAAATAAAACTATTTTTAAGCCGGATATACATATATGAATAGTAAAGTTGCCATAATTATTGGAGGATCGGGGTATATAGGCAGAAACTTATTGTTGTACTTTCTCGATAGGAATAGGTTTGACCAATACACTGTAATGGACATTAACCCTTTGGAGGGGTTTAAACATGAAATTGATTCTGGAAAAGTTGAATTCGTAAGAGCTGATGTTAGAAAAACACTACCAAACATTGGCATTAAAATGGATGGAAAAGAATCTTGGGTTTTTAATCTGGCCGCAGTACATAGAGAACCAGGTCATGACTTTAAGGAATATTTCGACACTAACATACCAGGAGCACAAAATGTGAATGACTTTGCCAATAATTTGGGAGTTAAAAACATTTTTTTCACTAGTAGTATTGCTCCATATGGGAGGTCTAGGGAACAGAGAAATGAATCTTCTAGCCTTTATCCAGAAACGGGCTACGGTATTTCCAAGGCAATCGCGGAACAGATTCATCAAAAATGGCTTAACCAAAATAGGGCAGAGAAAAGGCTCATAATTGTTAGACCTTCTGTCATTTATGGACCTCATGACCCAGGTAATGTTTTACGAATGATTAAGGCATTGAAAAAGGGGACCTTTGTCTTACCCAACGGAGGAAAAGTTATAAAAGCCTATGGTTACGTGTTTGGGCTTGTGGAAAGTGTAATGTTCACTATGGATTCAAGAAAAGAACCACTTATAGTTTACAACTATGCGGAAAATCCATTGGTTCCACTTAAGGAGATGACACAAATAGTTCGAAAAAAGTTTGGGTATTCAAGACCTGCACTTTCGGTGCCCACTTCGTTTCTGGCTGTTATTGCGGGAATTATACAGGTGGCTACCCGGATAGTGGGTAAAAAATCGGATATTCATCCAGTTAGGGTAAAAAAGGCAAGTTTCCCCACAAATATCAAACCTGGATTCCTGATAGAAAATGGATTTGATTTTAGATACGATTTCGAGAAATCCTTAGAGCACTGGAAATCCGTGGCACCAGATGATTTTTGATTATAAAATGGATTCGGATAGCCCATAAAATGGTAAATATATAGAGTGCCAAAAGGAATAATAGTATGTTTACATGATTAGACCGCATAACTAAACCTTTATCGAATTTGTTCTTTAGTAACTATAGATATTCAGGCCTTATTTTGCCCCTATCACTTTTATTGGATTTGATAGTAATAAATCTATTGGCCTATTACTTCCCTCTTCAGTTTAGATATCCGATTCTTTTTCATTCTTATATCACAATAGCTTGGATAGTTACGGCTTTCAAAGTTCAATTTTATCTTATTCATCGCTATACCAAGGTCACTCGTGTTTTGGTATTGATATTTAGGCAGTTCTTTTTCTTCTTCTTGCTCCAATATGCATTTATTGGGCTTTTTAAACAACCAAATATGAGTCGCTTGGCGATTGCGGAGTACTTATCAATGTCCTTGGTGTTGGTTTCAACCATTAAGTTTATGAACTATTATTTGTTGATGAAGTATAGAGGAAGGACAAAGGGAAATATAAGAAATGTTGTGGTTTTGGGTAAAAACAAGAAAACAGATCAACTAATATCGGTGTTTAAGGAGCGCACGGAATATGGCTATAATTTTGTAAAACAGTTTTCTTTGAAGGGAACAGAATACAATATTGAAAGTTGCTATAACTTTATTTTGGAGAACAAAATAGATGAAATCTATTGCTCCGTTTCTGAACTTAAGGATAATGAGTTGACTCAGTTCATCAATTTTGCGGACAATAATCTTAAAACGCTAAAGTTCATTCCAGACAACAAAAACATATTTGCCAAAAAACTAAAGTTTGAATACTATGATTATATCCCAGTATTGTCATTAAGGGATATTCCCTTGCTCAATCCAATCAATGCTTTTTTGAAAAGAAGTTTTGACATCTTTTTTTCCTTACTTGTAATTTTAGGTCTCTTATCTTGGCTAACCCCTTTATTGGCAATATTGATTACTTTGGAGTCCAAGGGCCCAGTATTTTTCAGGCAAGCAAGAAATGGTATAGATAATCGTGAGTTTTATTGCTACAAGTTTCGCTCCATGGCCCCAAACAACAACGCGGACAGTCATTCTGCAACAAAAAATGATATGCGGGTAACCAAGATTGGTAAAATAATAAGACGCACCAGCATTGATGAGTTACCCCAGTTCTACAATGTTTTTTTTGGTACAATGTCTGTGGTGGGCCCAAGGCCACATATGGTCAAGCACACCAACGAGTATGCGATGAGTGTGGACAAGTACATGGTGCGCCACTTTGTTAAACCTGGGATAACAGGGCTTGCACAGGTTAGAGGCTATAGGGGTGAGATCGAAAACGACATTGACATTCAAAACAGAATCAAGTTTGATATTTTTTATATAGAGAATTGGTCAATGTTTTTGGATTTTAAGATAATTGTCCAAACAATAGTCAATGCTTTTAGGGGTGAGGATAAGGCATATTGATTCCAATCATTAGTTTTTAAAAACTTTCTGCTGAATACAGGGCGGTATTTCTATTTTTGTGCTTTAAATGAAATTATATGAAAACTAAACGCATATTGATCACCGGAGCGGCGGGCTTCTTGGGATCCCATCTTTGTGATCGATTTATTGCAGAGGGATACCATGTCATTGGGATGGACAACCTCATTACAGGTGACCTAAAGAACATAGAGCACCTTTTCCCATTGGAACGTTTCGAGTTCCATCATCACGATGTGTCCACTTTTGTCCATTTGGGAGGCGAGTTGGATTATATTCTACATTTTGCGTCTCCTGCAAGTCCCATTGATTATCTGAAAATTCCAATTGAAACCCTAAAAGTGGGTTCTTTGGGTACGCTTAATCTCTTGGGCCTGGCCAAAGAAAAGAATGCCCGTATTTTGGTCGCTTCCACTTCCGAGGTATATGGTGATCCCCTTGTTCATCCCCAGAATGAGGAGTACTATGGAAATGTGAGCCCCATTGGCCCTCGTGGTGTTTATGATGAGGCCAAACGTTTTATGGAGTCCATTACTATGGCCTATCACCGTCATCATGGTTTGGATACCCGTATAGTTCGGATTTTCAACACCTATGGCGCCAGAATGCGATTGAATGACGGCCGAGTGGTGCCGGCCTTTATGGGGCAAGCACTACGTGGAGAGGATTTGACGGTCTTTGGGGATGGTTCGCAAACCCGGTCTTTTACATATATTGACGATCAGGTTGAGGGAATATTTCGCTTATTGATGAGTGACTTCGTGGAACCAATTAACATTGGAAATCCTGACGAAACTACCATTCTCGAGTTTGCAGATGAAATCATAAAATTGACAGGCACCAATCAAAAAATTATATTTAAACCCCTGCCAGTAAACGACCCATTACAACGACAACCAGACATTTCAAGGGCGAAGGAAATATTAAATTGGGAGCCCAAAGTGCATCGCTCCGAAGGTTTGAAGAAGGTCTATGATTACTTTAAGTCCTTGTCACCCGAAGAATTACACCAAAAAGAACATCGGGATTTTTCACATTTAAATGGGAAATAAACCTTTTTATGCGGCAGAGAGGTCCTCGAATTGAACTATTTTTGCCAAAATTTTGATTGATGAACATTCTTGTCCTTGGTTCCGGGGGTCGTGAACATGCGATTGCCCATAAGATTTCACAAAGCCCAAAAATCAACAATCTTTATGTCGCTCCAGGTAACGCGGGCACTTCCCAAATTGCCAGCAATGTTGAGCTTGGGGTGAATGATTTTGAAGGAATCAAAAATTTGGTTTTGGACAAGAACATCAATCTGGTTGTTGTGGGGCCGGAAGATCCGTTGGTAAATGGAGTACATGATTTTTTCCTGAACGACCCAGAACTGCAAAAGGTGTCCGTTATTGGCCCGCAAAAGGCAGCTGCTGCCTTGGAAGGGAGCAAGGAATTCGCCAAGGAATTTATGATGCGACATAACATTCCTACCGCTGCCTATCAAAGTTTTACTTCTGATAATCTGGAAGAAGGTTATGCCTTCTTGGAAACTTTGCAACCTCCTTATGTCCTCAAGGCAGATGGCTTGGCTGCTGGGAAGGGGGTTCTTATTCTCCAGAACCTCGAAGAGGCCAAAAAAGAACTTAGTGCCATGTTGCTCGATTCCAAATTTGGAAAGGCCAGCGCAACAGTGGTTATCGAAGAGTTCTTGGACGGAATAGAATTGAGCTGCTTTGTACTCACGGATGGAACCAATTATAAAGTCTTGCCCACCGCAAAAGACTACAAACGTATTGGCGAGGGAGACACAGGATTAAATACAGGCGGTATGGGCGCCATTTCTCCCGTTCCATTTGCAGATAATGCCTTCATGCAAATGATAGAGGAGCAAATTGTTATACCCACCGTAGAAGGCCTTAAAAAGGATCAGTTGCCTTATGTTGGATTCATTTTTATTGGATTGATCAAGGTTGGGAATCAACCCAAGGTCATAGAATACAATGTTAGAATGGGAGATCCGGAAACCGAAGTGGTTATCCCAAGGGTCCAAACAGATTTGGTGGATATTCTGACCGCCATGGCAAATGGAACACTAAATCAAATAGACCTTCAAATTGATGAAAGGGCGGCAACCACTGTTATGGCTGTTTCAGGCGGATATCCAGAGGCTTATGAAAAGGGCAAGGAGATAACGGGGATAGATAAGGTGGAAGGTTCATTGGTATTCCATGCGGGAACCAAAACCACAGAAGGTAAAGTGGTAACCAATGGCGGAAGGGTAATCGCTGTGACTTCTTTTGGAGAAGATTTCCACCAAGCCCTGAAAAAATCCTACAACAGCATGGAAAAACTCCATTTTGACGGGATATACTACCGCAAAGACCTAGGATTTGACCTATAGCCAAATAGCCAGGATTATCCCAAAAAAGAAAACGAATATCGGGGAGATATTATAGGTAAGTGTGGGAAGTGATACTCTTGTCTTCCTCGCCGTTGTCATTGAAAATCTTCAACTCCTTCATCCAATAAACCATGGCTACAAAACCGATAATGGTAAAGATCCAGTTTACAGTATTGGAGGCCCACCAGCTTTCCATAAAACGGAATAAATCATAAGGGGCAAAAAGGTAGTTTACAAATAAGTCTTCAATGCCGTAAAAAAACTTGCTCATGTTGGCTATATTTACTTTGCAAAAGTAGTAAAACCCGCGATGATTTCAAGCTTTTTCGGAAAAACAAAACCCATAAACTACATTGTTTTGTCCGTCTTTTTGGTTCTGTTCTATGGCTTGTTCCAAATTCTTCAAATCCATGGTAGCGAAAGGAATCTTTCTATCCCATTGGAAGTCTTGACCTTAGGCACGTTGATCCTGACCATTTTTGTAATCAATCAGATTATTAAAACGGAAAAAGTCACTGAGTTTAGCTCCTATGCCATGTTGTTTTTTGTTTTGCTCTTGGTCGCATTTTCTAACATTATTCAGGATAAAAATGCAATTTTTGCCTCCTTTTTTCTGTTGCTTGCCATTTGGAGACTCTTGGCCGTTAGATCAATCAAAAATGTGAAACACAAGATTTTTGATGCTTCTTTTTTAATATGTGTGGCCAGTTTGTTCTATGATTGGGCTATTGTGTTCCTAATTTTGGTGTTTGTGGTGATCAATGTATATGACAGGAAAACCGTAAAAAATTGGATAGTTCCCTTCATGGCTATTTTTACCGTTTTTGTTTTAACATTTGGGATTACAAGACTGTTTGGCATTTCTGAGTTTTATCAAATGAACTATCGATTTTCCTTTGGTTTTTTGGAAGATGGGGTTTTCACTCAAAAGGGCGTATTGCTGTCGCTAATTTATTTGTCTCTGGTAGGGGCGATGGCCTCCTTGGTGTTCCTTCAAGTAAGAAGAAAAGGAGGTGGTAGGTTGGTACCTTTACGCATATTGTTTCTGGCTTTTATTTTGGGAGCCATATTTTGTTTTCTCACCCAAAACGGAACAGCTACCATATTGATCACTTTTTTCCCTGCCGCTGTTTTTCTGACCAATTTTTTGGAAACTATAAAGCGTCCAAGAATCAAGGAATTGGTTTTGGCCGCTTGTATAGTGCTTCCCATTTTGCTTTTTGTTCAAAGCCTAAACCAATAAACCATAAAGCAATATCTTTGCGCAAATTGATACAACATGTTTAGCGCGTTTGCTTTTAGCATTTTTCAGGAGAGTATAGACACCTATCATATTAAGGACGACGTATACCAGGATTTTACAAATCCCTATCCCAAGGATCAAGTGGAACATTTGCTATATCGAAAAAATTGGATAGATACGGTACAATGGCATTATGAGGACATTATTCGTGATCCTGCCATTGAACCCACGGCAGCCCTGGATTTAAAGCGAAAAATCGATGCCAGCAATCAGGACAGAACGGACTTGGTAGAGTACATTGATAGCTATTTTTTTCAAAAATACCAATCGGTTCAAGTGAAGGAAGATGCCACCATCAATACGGAAAGCCCAGCTTGGGCCATAGATCGTCTTTCCATTTTGGCCTTGAAGATTTACCACATGCAAGAGGAGGTGGATCGTACCGATGCTTCGCAAGAGCACATTGAGAAGTGCTCGGCCAAACTTGCTGTGCTACAAGAACAGAAAAAGGATCTTTCTTCCGCCATTGATCAACTATTGGCCGATATTGAAGCGGGAAACAAGTACATGAAAGTCTACAAACAGATGAAAATGTACAACGATGATGAACTAAATCCGGTGCTTCGTGGACAAAAAGGGTAAACCTGTCCACATTTTGGTCATCCGGCTTTCGGCCATGGGTGATGTTGCCATGACCATTCCTGTTTTAAGTGCTGTTTTGGATGCGTATCCAGAAGTGAGATTTACTGTTCTTACCAAAAAACATTTTGCTCCCATTTTTTCACAACTGGATAGGGTATCTGTATACCACGCTGAGGTAAAAACGAAGCATAAAGGCCTAATTGGGCTATGGCGATTGTACAAGGAACTGTCCAAGTTTAAGTTTGATGAGGTTGCGGATCTTCATAATGTCCTCCGAAGTCGGATTTTGAAGAAATATTTTGCCTTGGATGGGGTACCCTTTGTTCAAATTGACAAAGGAAGAAAAGAAAAAAAGGCATTAACACAGAAATCCAACAAAGCCTTCCATCAATTAAAGACCACCCACCAGCGATATGCGGATGTGTTCTCCGAACTGGGTTACCCAATTAATTTGGAGGATGCAAAACCACTAGCCAGATTGCAACTTTCAGAAAATGTCTTGAAAGCGGTGACACAAGATGCCAAGAAATGGGTGGGTATAGCACCCTTTGCGGCCCATGAGGGCAAGATGTACCCGCTGAAACTGATGAGGGAAGTCGTTAAGGCACTAACAGATACCGATAAGTATAAAATATTGCTTTTTGGGGGAGGGGCCAGTGAAGTTGAACAGCTAAATGCTATTGCAGTATCCAATAGTAACATTCAAAATGTGGCAGGAAAGTTGAGTTTGGCCGAAGAGTTGGAACTAATATCCAATCTGGATGTAATGCTTTCCATGGATAGTGGCAACGCCCATTTGGCGGCCAACTACGGTATTCCGGTGGTAACGCTTTGGGGGGTTACCCATCCCTTTGCGGGCTTTGCACCCTTTGCACAGCCCAAGGAGAATGCGCTGCTATCAGACCGAAATGAATTTCCTTTGGTTCCCACATCGGTATATGGAAACAAACTGCCCAAAGGATACGAATCCGTGATGGAATCCATTCCACCGCAAAAAGTGGTAGATAGGCTTATCAACATATTGGAGAATTAAGAGGAAAATTTTTGTCAGTTTGAGTGGCAAATCAAAGATTTGGTGTGTCGAAAACAAGAAAATTGCGAGCTTTAAGCACTTCTCGATACTAGATGCTTTCAGCATTTAACTCGGAGTGACGAATTCTTAACTGATTTAGGCTACTACCTGTCTTTCCTCAATGGCATTAAAATACAGTTTCAGCTGCTGAACATAATTATACTTCAACTGCCTGTTTGTACTTTCAGATAAAAGCGTTCGCATACCCAAATAAGAGGCAATAATATAGCTTGCTGCACCTTCGCAGTCCACATGTCGGGCAATATAGCCATCCACTTTTCCCCGTTTTAGAATGGAGACCAAGTTGACCTCCCATACTTTTAGGATATCCCGCAAATAGGTGGCAATTTCTTCGTTTCGTTTGCTGAATTCCGTGATAAAATCGTTCAACATAAAGCCATAGGCAATTTCATTGGGCCTACCGGGTTCTAAGGCCTTCTCAATACTATCCAAAATTACCGGCAAGGGATTTTCATGGGTATTTAAAGGTTCTACCAAAAGTGCATAAACTTTTTGCTGAACTAGATTTTGCACAATGGCAATAAAGTAATCCTCCTTAGATTTAAAATGATGGTAAAAAGCACCTTTAGATAAAGAAAGGTCTTTTAAGATGTCATCCAGATTGGTGTTGTAATAGCCTTTTTCATGGAAAACTTCCAGGCCTTTGGCACACAGGCGGTGCATGGTTTCGCGTTTTTTTAGGTTTTTGTCCATAAGATTTGGGTTTTGGGGGATTCTTAACGAATTCCTCGCAGTTCACTGCGGGGTTTCCGATTAACTGTCATTCCCGCAACCGCGGGAATCCAAACAAGCGAATTTCAATTTTCGGAAATTCCTTGTTCAGACTGTTAAGTCGGTTACAAAGTTTCCCCAGTTTTGTCCCAGGCTCAAGAATCAAGGATGTATTTGTAAGAAAAATCGGTGAAGTGACCAAAAAGGCCCCAAATCTTGAGAGGCAAAAAAATGGAACCGACCAGCGGGTCGGTTTAAGGGGTTCTTTTTTGGGATTAAAAACATAAAGCCAAAACCGATAAGCAAAAATTTAGATAGGATTTTTAACCAAAATTTTCCGAACTTCATCTCTACAAGTCCATTTAGGCACATTTTGCCATAAAAATCATTTTTGGAGGTAATTCTTCAATCTTAACCTACATTATGAATAAAATTTTCAACCCCATTTTCCTACTCTCCACATTTAAACTTTGGCAAAAAGAACTATAACCCTTCTTTAATTTAAATAACACCTAAAAACAAAAGATAAATAATGACAAAATACACGCTTGCTGCAATCTTGACCTTATTCATAGTTTCCATTCAGGGCTATTCGCAAAAAATGGAAACCTTAAGACATCAAATCGAGGGCATAATAAGTTCCAAAAATGCCACGGTTGGGGTGGCCATCAATGGGATGGATACTAAAGATACCTTGAGCATCAACGGTCAAAGGCACTTTCCTATGCAAAGCGTGTTCAAGTTTCCAATTGCGTTGACCATTTTAGCTGAAGTTGATAAAGGCCATCTCACCCTAGACCAAAAAATTGACATCAAGAAAAGCCAATTACTACCTGGTCTTTGGAGTCCGTTAAGAAAAAAATATCCAGAAGGGGGTTCGATTTCCATAGATGAAATTATAGAGTACACAGTCGCTTTGAGTGATAATGTGGGTTGCGATGCGCTGTTAAGATTACTGGGGCAACCTCAGGCCGTTGAAAGGTATTTTGCCAATCTCGGCTTTACCGATTTTGCGGTTAAGATAAATGAAGAGGTCATGCAAGGTAATTGGGATCTTCAGTTCCTAAATTGGACAACTCCAAAAGAAGCCAACAGGATATTGGCAACATTTTACAAAGACGACAACAATCTGCTCTCTAAGGAGAGCTATGATTTTATCTGGGACATAATGAAAGGGACCAAAACAGGAAAGAAACGATTACGCGGACACCTACCTGAGGAAACCGTAGTGGCACATAAAACAGGCTGGTCTGGAAAACATAAGGAAACAGGGATAACCGCTGCAGTGAACAACATAGGAATTGTTTTCTTGCCTAACGGGGAGCATTTTACAATTAGCGTCTTTGTCTCTGAATCATCTGAAACTCTTGAGGCCAATGAGAAAATAATAGCGGACATTTCCAAAGCAGCTTGGGACTACTTCTTGGAAAAGTAACGATGCTAACGCATAGAAGGGATTAGGCTACCGTTCCCTGGCAACTACTACCTGCCCCAGCGGTACAACCATAACAATGTTGGGATATTACAATGTTTCGGTCGTTTAGCAAGTCCTCGTTATAATCTTTGATGTGCTTCACCTTACTGGCTACTTTTAGTTCCAGCATTTGGTTAAAGTCACAATCGTACAACCATCCATCCCAACTTACGGAAATGGTATTGGTACACATTACATTTGAAACCGCTGAGGGATTATAGGCCTCCACAAGGGCATACATATAGTCCTCATAGTTGTCCGATGCAATCAAATAATCCAAGAAACGGGATATGGGCAGATTGGTAATGGCAAACAGATTATGGAACTGGATTCCAAAATCTTCATCCAGTGCTTTCTTAAAGTCGCGCTCCATGGCCATTTGGTCTCCAGGTAAAAAAGCGCCCGAAGGATTGTATACCAAATCCAACCTTAAATCACTCCCTGGCATACCGTAACCCACGGCGTTTAGTTCCTGTAACGCCTTGATTGACTTGTCAAAAACCCCATCCCCTCGCTGTTTGTCCGTTTTACCTCTGGTATAATGCGGCATGGAAGAAACCACATGAACATTGTGCTTCTTAAAGAACTCAGGAAGATCATAATACTTCTTGTTGGCTCGTATAATGGTGAGGTTACTACGCACAATAAAATCTTGGATGCCTGCTTTGGCGGCCTCCTCAACAAACCATCTAAAATTCGGATTCATTTCCGGGGCTCCCCCTGTAAGATCCAAGGTATGGGCGCCCGTGTTCCGGATAACCTCCAAACACAACTCCATGGTTTCGCGCGTCATGATTTCCTTCCGATCGGGCCCAGCATCCACATGACAGTGTTCACAGACCTGGTTGCACATGTAACCTACATTGATTTGCAAAATTTCCAGCTTATTCGGTCGTAGTGGAAAATGCCCAATCTCCGCAATCTTATCCTTAAAATAAGGAAGCTCCCCATCGGCGAAAATTCCCCCATTCAGGATTTCCAATTGCTTGTTGGTTTCCGCAAGCTCATTTTCCCTAGCCTTAAGGGATTTTTTAGCCGCTTTTTTTATTTGAGGTAATATGCTTTGTTCCATTTGTGTAAACTCAATTATTTGGTCTTGTTTCTAGAAGCGAAGCGGTCTAATATCCAAGAGCGCAGCGCGTCCATGCTTACATAGATAATTTGTTGTACTTGTTCATCATTTGCACTCCGTGCACTAGGGTAGCGCCACTTTCAATGGCAGCTCCAGCGTGAACCGCTTCCATCATTTCCTCTTTGGTGATTCCTCGCTGTAGCCCATCTTTGGTATAGGCATCAATGCAATATGGGCATTTGACCACGTGTGCCACTGCAAGGGCGATCAAAGATTTTTCACGAGCACTAAGTGCGCCTTCCTCAAAAACTTTTCCGTAGTAATCAAAGAATTTGTTGCCCAATTCCTCGCTCCATTCGGTGATTTTTCCAAACTTCCGTAAGTCCGCGGGATCGTAATATGAATTTGCCATCTGTTTTGCTTTTTTGGTTCGTAAATGTGAATAACGCTATAGCGTATCACTAATAATTAAATGGGAAAAAGAACCTTTCTCAGGTTCAAGAATTAATAGAGTTGGGTAAAACGAACCGGCGAGCCCTTGTTAAAGGGATTTTGTCGACTTAGGATTTCAGGAGATATTTCTATAGTTGAAATGAAGCGATGTTTTGTTTTCAACATTTTGGAAAACAAGGACAACCAATTTTTGCTCAATGTTTTCGCAAAATTAGAGAGATGTTTAATGTCGATTATTGAGTCTACATCCGATAAGGTTTCCAATGTAGCCAGTTGGCAAGCAACGGAATCAAAATAAGCAAGAGTGTCCCGATATAAGTTTGAAGTCTGCCAGGAAAGGGATTCCAACCCATTGGCGTCAAAATGTTCTCTCGTGATTCCCAAAAGGTAAAATCCACCATCCAATGAAGGGCCAAGAACCACCTTCTTTTGTAAAAGCAGCCTTGAGGCTTCCTGTATATGGTGTTTTCCTAGATGGGGACTGTCATTTCCGATGGCAATAACGTTGAGATAGCCTTTGTCAAATATGGCCTGAATAGCATTAACAAAACGTTTTCCAAAGGAATTTCCAACCTGTTCCTTTTCTGAGAAATGAAAATGGGGAAGATCAGTGGCCTCAATAACCTTTATAACGTGTTGATTGAGGGATTCCAACAAACCGCTGTCCGCATGCAATTTTTTTGCGCGAATATCCTCTTCGGCAGAATTGGCGAAGAGCAAAATGGCAGTATGTTTTGTATGCGCTTTGATTAAAACAGCTTATATGTAAGTAAACTTACAACAATCTAGGCTTCAATTTAGGTCGAAAAATGGGTTTTCAGTTTACATTTTATGCCGCTTTTTCCAAATTTTAACATACCGACTCCCCAGTCGGTCAACGAAAAAGGCACCCTCAAAAAAGTCCAGATTAAAATCGATGACATTTCGATAAAATGCACAAACCATCCCAATTTGTGTTTCAAACCGACCCGTCAGTCTGTAACTATTCCATAAATTTTCAGGTATAAACTGGATTTTTCCCTATTGGAAGCTAATTTTATCGTGCCTAAAATCTTGAATCTATGAACAAAGTAATTTCTGATGCAAAATCTGTAGGACTTGTGCTATCTGGAGGTGGTATCCGAGGCATGGCCCATATTGGACTGCTCAAGGCAATGGAGGAAAAGGGCGTTCGGGCACAAGTAGTTTCGGGTTCGAGTGTGGGAGCTTTGGTGGGAGCGCTCTATGCCAACGGGAATTCCATTGATGAGATGTTGCAGTTTTTTAAGGAAACCCCTTTGTTCAAATATGACTTTTTTGCCATCAACAAGCCCGGATTTATTGACACTGAACGTTATTTCAAGATTTTTAAGGGATACTTTCGGGAAGATTCTTTTGAGGCATTGCGAATTCCATTGTTTGTAGTTGCAACCGACCTCCTTAAAGGAGAAGAAAAGGTTTTTTCTCGGGGAGAATTGATTAGGCCACTGTTGGCTTCGGCAGCCTTACCGCCAGTATTTAGTCCAATTGAAATTGAAAAGACTCTTTATGCAGATGGCGGGGTCATGAACAACTTCCCAAAGGAATACTTGGATGACAAAGCGGATTTCATCATTGGCAGTAATGTTTCCATTGCAGATGAAATTGACAAAAGAGCCATCCGAAATTCCATTTTATTGGCCGGAAGGGTAACTGGCTTAATGATCTATGCCTCCAGTCACAGGAAGTTGTTGGAATGTGATATCAGTATAGAGCCCAGAGAGTTGGAAGGTATTGGCGTTCTGGACAAAAAAGGGATAGAAAAGGCCTTTAATATCGGATATGAACATGGGAGCAGGGCGTTAGAACTAGCAAGCGTTCCAAATTAGCCTGACACGAACCTGCCTACCGGCAGGCAGGTTTCACCAATTTATCGAATTGAAACTGGTTCCATAATATGCCCGCAAGCTCTTAACCCTTAACCTTTAGCACCTTTTACCTACACATCATCATAATCCACCTTTAAAGTGGGCGTCAACGGATGTGCTTGGCAGGTTAGGATTAGCCCTTCGGCAACTTCCCCGTCAGTTAGGATTTGATTTTTCACCATCTCGGCCTTTCCTTCCGTAATACGGGCAATACAGCTGCTGCAAACACCGCCCTGACAGGAATAGGGAGCATCTATTTTTTCCTTCAATACAGCATCGAGTACAAGGCTCTTTTTATCCATGGCGAAAGAAAAGGTCTCATCGTCCACCACTACTTCTACTTGGGTTTTTCCATCCAAGTTTTCGGCCAAGGTATCTTCGGACTCTGAGGCGGTAAATAGCTCAAAGAGAATTTTATCTTCAGAAACCCCATTGTTTTTCAAAGTGTCAGATACCGTATTGATCATTTCTTCTGGGCCACAAAGGTAAAAGGCATCAAAAGCGGTTTTCTTGAACTTGTTTTTTACAATAAAGTTGACGGTTGAGGTTTCAATCCTTCCAAACAGGGCGCCTTCTTCCTGTGAACGACTGTACACCTTTTGAATAAAAAACCTATCGGAATATTTTCTTTGTAATTCTTCTAAATCCTTTAAATACATGGTTTCATCAGGATTTTGGTTCCCAAAGACCAACACAAATGTGCTTTCTGGATGAGACTCCAAAACTGTTTGGGCAATGCTCATAATAGGTGTAATTCCACTGCCCGCGGCAAAGGCAGCAACATTTTTTGGGGAAGAATTTGGTTCAAACACAAAACGACCCTCAGGCACCATTACCTCCAATACATCCCCAGCCTTTAATTGTTCATTGGCATAAACAGAAAATGTACCGTTGGGTACTTTCTTAATCCCCACAGTGATTTGGCCTGATGATGGGGAAGAGGAAATGGAATAAGCTCGTCGGACCTCGGCTCCGTTCACCTCATGTTTTAGCGTGATATATTGACCAGCGGCAAAGGAAAATGTATCTTTTAGGTCCGTGGTTATTTCAAAAGTAAGTGCAACTGAATTTGGGGTCAATGCTTCCGTCGAAGCTATTTTCAAAGCATGGAATTCGCTCATTGTAATCAATTTTTGTGCAAAACTACGGATTCGGGCTATTTTGGAGTGCCAATTTTTAAAAAAGAGTACTTTTTGTAACAAATGAACGGAATGGGCTACTAACCAATCGATAAACCTCCAACCATGTTTAAACGTTTTATCCAGCTGCAGTGGAAATCCTTTTTCCGGTCTTCTTCTTTCGGAAAGGGGCTGGCTCTAAAAATTGTGATGATCTTTTTTGGACTCTATTTGTTGTCTGCCCTGGTTGGTTTGGGGGTGGTGCTCTACTTTGTCCTCCGAAAGATTTTCCCGGATCAAAATCCAATGTGGATGCTGAGCCAGTTTATGGTATACTGGATTTTGGTGGAGCTCTTCTTCCGGTATTTCATGCAAAAACTTCCTGTAATGGATGTGAAACCACTCTTGTCCATGCCAATTAAAAAGAGTGCCATCACACATTATATTCTTGGAAAATCGGCAATTTCTGTGTACAACCTGATGGCATTTTTCCTATTTGTTCCCTATGGATTGGTGCTGCTATCCAGAGGTTATCCCATATTAAACGTAGGTCTTTGGTTGGTGTCCATTATGGCCTTGGTCTTGTGTATCAACTATCTCAATTTTATAGTAAACAAGAGTGACAAGGCCTTGATGATCATAGGTGGAATTTTGCTCCTACTTTATGGGCTTGATTATTTTCAACTGCTTCCTGTCAGGGAATTTTTTGGGCCGCTATTTCATGGATTGTACCAATATCCCATTACGGTTTTGATACCGCTTACCCTGGCAGCAATTACATACTACATTAACTACAGATATTTGAGGAACCGTATATTTTTGGATGCTTCGCTCAAGACCAAATCCAAGGAAGCCAAAACATCAGATTTGGCTTGGACCAAACGCTTTGGGGATATGGCGCCTTTTTTACAATTGGATCTTAAAATGATTTGGCGCAACAAGAGGACCAAAGCCCAAGTAGTTATCTCCCTGCTCTTTGTTTTTTACGGCTTGATTTTTTATTCGCAGGAAGAATTCGCCAATATGATGCCCATGCTGGCATTCTTGGGCATCTTCATGACAGGCATTTTCCTGACCAATTTTGGACAATTCATACCGGCTTGGGATAGCTCCTATTATAGTATGATGATGTCCCAGAACATACCCCTTCGCAAATATTTGGAATCCAAAGCCAGTTTGATTTCGGTCAGTGTGGCGGTCATGTTTTTGTTGACCATTCCCTATGTCTATTTTGGATGGAATGCCCTTGCGATCAATTTTGGAAGCGCACTTTACAACCTCGGTGTAAACATTCCGGTTATCCTATTTTTTGGGTCGTTCAATAAGAAAAGAATCGATTTGGACAAGAGTCCTTTGGGGAATATGCAAGGCACCAGTGCTACGCAATTTTTGATTATCCTACCGGTTTTGGGGCTTCCCATTTTGATTTTTACCGGGGTGTATTTTCTTATTTCACTGGAAGCGGCTGTGGTTACACTTTCCGTTTTGGGAATTATCGGATTTGCGCTGAAAAGTAAACTCTTGGATGCCATCACGGAACGCTATAGAAAGAAAAAATATGGCATGATAGCCGGCTTTAAAGAAAAGGAAGGGTAAAACTATTGCGTGTTGTGGTTTGACACGAACCTGTCTGCCGGCAGGCACGTTTCACGAATGACACCTATAATAGTTTGACACGAATTTCACGAATGGCTCGAATAGACTTGGGTAAAAAAAAGATTGAACTTGAACTTGACTTTTGAGCTTGAACTTTAATATTGAACTTGATACTCTATCATTATGATAACTTCACAAAACCTCACCAAAAAATACGGATCGCAGCTAGTATTGAATATAGAATTCCTGGATATACCCAAAGGGCAGAGTTTTGGTTTGGTCGGGAACAATGGGGCTGGGAAGACCACCTTTTTTAGTCTGTTATTGGATTTGATCCAACCCACTACCGGGCATGTGGAAAACAATGGGATTCAGATCAATGCCAGCGAGGATTGGAAACCCTTCACCTCCGCCTTTATTGATGAATCTTTTTTGATAGGCTATTTAACCCCCGAAGAGTACTTCTATTTTATTGGTGACCTCCGCGGCAGAAACAAAGCCGATGTGGATAAGCTGTTGGCCTCGTTTGAAGACTTTTTCCACGGAGAAATTCTGGGGCAAAAGAAATATTTGCGTGACCTATCTAAGGGAAACCAGAAAAAAGCAGGCATTGTTGCATCCTTTATTGGCAACCCGGAAGTGGTGATTTTGGACGAACCCTTTGCCAATTTGGATCCCACTACTCAAATCCGCCTAAAGGCGATCATCAAGGAGTTAGCGGCCAAGGAAGGTGTTACCGTTTTGATTTCCAGTCATGATCTGGCCCATGTGACAGAAGTCTGTGAGCGCATTGTGGTTTTGAACAAGGGCGAAATCGTAAAGGATATCCAGACCTCTAAAGAAACCCTTCAAGAACTGGAAACTTTCTTTGGGGGGTAATCCCTACTCATATGGATGCGAAGGAGGCGTTTAACTTTTTTGACCTGTACCTAAAATACACATCCCTGATTTCGGTTTCCCGAAATCTTTCCCTTCTCAAGAAGGGAGGCTGACTGTTACCCAACATAAAATTCCCCTCTTGAGAGGGGCAGGGGTGTGTCGTTCTCGATACATCCCGAATAAAGTTCGGGACACTCGAACTGACGGTCTCGAAAAAACTGTATCAACTCCAAACCCCCATCCATCAATTCATATAGGGCATCCGTCAATTGGGAGGTGTCTGCTTGGACATCATCATTTTACTTTATGGGTTAACCATAAAAACCCAAATGATGAAAAGAATTGCGCAATGGGCCGCTGCGGCCCTATCAACGATTTTAATAGTACTCGCCTGTGGCAAAGATGATGGGCCAAATGCACCAGAGGCCAAAGCCCCAAATATTGTAAGCCATACGGAAAGTGGGCCTGTTGGATCTACCCTGATTATAAACGGCACCAACTTTGGGGCCTCCATTGCGGAAAATACCGTGACCTTAAATGGGGTGGCTGTAACACTAAGTGAGGCCAAAACCACCAAATTGACGGGAGAGGTGCCCGCAAATGCCACCACAGGCAAGATCCAGGTGACCACCGCTGGAGGTTCTGACACCAGCGAAGATGATTTTGAGGTAACCACAGGTGATGGAAATACCACCCTATCCTTGAACAAAACCACACTAACTCTCTATCCTTACGAACATTATATAGAAACTTTGGAGGCCACTACCAATATTGAAAACCCAACCATTAACTGGAACAGCAGCGACACCGATGTAGCTACTGTAGACGAAGATGGAGAGGTAACCCCCTTGACATTGGGAACCACCACCATCACCGCTTCCCTTAATGGAGTAACCGCAGAATGTGTCATTACTGTGGCAGATGGGCCTGTAAATTCACTGGAAATAACACCCAAAGAAATTGAGCTTTTTAGAGATGATACGGTGGACTTAGAGCTTACCATTGAATCAGAGGTTGAAAGTACTGGCGCAGCGGTATGGATTTCAGATAATGAAGAAGTAGCAACTGTAGATGAAGAAGGACAGGTAACTGCAATTTCTCCAGGGGAAGCAGAAATAACCGTGACAGTTGATAATGCTTCAACAAATCGGTTGATAACCGTAAAACATGATGTTATTGCTTTTGGAGCGGAAAGTGATGGATCAAAAAATAGGGCCGTGGTATGGAAAAATGGCGTTGCAGATTATCTGACGAACGGTGATAACAACGCTGAAATCTTGGCAGGATTTGTAGACCCCGCAACAGGAGATATATATGCCTCTGGATACGAGTCCAATGGCTCCAAACTTGTGGCTAAATATTGGAAAAATGGACAAGAAACAAAGATAACAACTGGTAACAGGGATGCCAAAGCGCATGATATAGCATTACTTAATGGTAATGTAATTACAGTCGGTTATGAAATGAATGATGAGAATGTACAGGTGGCCAAGGTTTGGCAAGATGGCAATGAACTTTTTGTATTGACCAATGGTGATAATCATGCCGAAGCACTTGGTATAGCAGTTGATAGCAACAATAATATTTACTGCGCTGGATATGAGAAAAATGGGAATTATAGAGAAGGTAAAGTATGGATGAATGGTAATCTGATTGATACTCAAACCAATGGCAATTATGATATACAGATTTCATCAATTGCTATTGAAGATGATGTAATTGGGATGTGCGGACATGAGAATGACGCTAACAATATTGGGACAGCTAAATTGTGGATTGTTGGGCAAGGTGTCAACCTAACAGAAGAGAATCACGCCAGAGCATTGGATATGCTTATTAATGGAGAAAACGTTTACGTAACCGGATTTGAATTTCAGGGAACGGCAATTGCCAAGTATTGGAAAAATGTGGAAGAAGAGGTAGAGCTAACTGATGGTGAATATTATGCCATAGCTCATTCAGTGTTTGTTCATGGCAACATTGCGTACTTCTCAGGATATGAAAGAAGTGGCACAAATGGAACTATAAATGTGGCAACATATTGGTGGCGAGATGGAGAAGGCGACATTGTAACAGAAGAGCTTACAGATGGTAACTTTAATGCCAGAGCATACGATATCGTGGTGAGATAAACGGGCTAAGATGAGTTAAGGACTTAACCAAAGAACTTTAAGTCTTAGCACAATTCTGTTTTTAGCACACAAAAAGGCTCCGCTTTTAAAGCGGAGCCTTTTCATTTCAGTAGTATCAAGCTTAAAAAGTTCTCGACTGCGCTCGAACTGACACTATTCTTACCCCCCCATCACAGAAGGATCATAAAAAAACTGGGCTTTGGTAATCTGGCCATTTTCTACTTGGTACATACAGAATTCTTCCATGTTGATACGGCCTCCCTGTTTAAAGGTCACATCACTGGTCATGGGTACCACAAAGTGGTTGCCCACTACCATGGGGTCGCCCACGGTTCCGCCATGGGATTCTTCAATATTACTGGCCCATTGGGCAAAACCTTGAAGTATGTTGTCCAGTCCTTCGGTTTTTTCGTTGGGCACACCTGGCATCTCCACGCTCACGGCATCCTTGGCATAAAGACCATAAGCTTCCTCATATTTGCCTTCCCTACAAAGGCCCACTAGTTTGTCTGCTACTTCTTGTGTTGTCATTTTGTTTCTGTTTTTATGATTAATAAATAAACTTGTTTTCAATCCAATGCTTGTCCCAGATAAGTATTCAAAGGTTTAATGGCTTCAAAATGGGATAACACCTCGGCCTGTAGTTCCCCATTTCCATAAAAAGGCTCCAAAGGAAACTCTGCCATGGCATAGAATTGTTTGTGATAGATTAAATCTGTTTTTTCTGCAATAGGAAGTAAACTTTTATCCAGACGCTTGGCTTTTTCGCCCTTGAGCTTGCCAAAATTTTGGGTAAAGGAAGTGTCTGAAACAAGCTTGATCAAAACCTCTGGGTCATCCGCAATATGTTCCCGCACTTTCTTTAACTCTGGTGGGCGCAGCATAAAAAGTCCACCACCTACATGGATGTTTTCCGCATCAATGCCCAAATAATACCCTGGTAAAACAGACTTTTTCCCATTAGGGGAGAAGCCAGCTTTTAAAATAGTGTGGTAGGGTGTTTTGTCCTTGGAAAAACGAACATCCCTGTTAATGCGGAACATGGCCTTTTTGGGGTCTGCAAGAATTCTATGATCCCATTCGGTCAAGTCGGGAATCAATTCTTCCAAAAGAAGCAAAAAAGGGTTTTTGACATCATTTTCGTACCGCTTTTTATTGGCATGGAACCAGTCCTTGTTATTGTTTTTGGCCAATTCCTTAAAGAACGAAGTATAGGCTTTTGTGATCATGCATAGGTTGTTATTGGATTTCATTTTGGAGCACTGGCCTGGGCATAATTTCGCAAAGCGGATATAGCACATCCGTAAATTCCCTGCAATAGCTACTCTTCTTGTGTAACGTTTCAGCCTCAGGGTTGGCAAAGGTCATCACATGTGTAAAACTTGTGGGGTCTTCAGCATCCTGGAATGATTTGTACAACAAGGTTCCAGGCTCATTTTCCTTAATATGGGAAATGAACTTGCCTACAATTTCCTTTACAGTTTCAAGGGAATCCGGTCTTACCTTGTACGGTACAAATACATGTATCATGGCTCAGTCCGTTTTGATTTTTTCCAAGGCGATGTCCGCTAATTTCCCCCAACTTTCGTGGTATTGGAAGTCCGCTTCATACCAACCTTTCAATGGCCCTTTGTTCTTGAAAGGGTTAAATTCCATAAGTTCAACTTCAATTCCTTCCACAGCAGATGGCTGTCCCAGCTTAAAAACCATTTTATCTTTTTTTGAGAAAAAAGCAAACACCTTCTTTTTATAGTGAATGGCCTGGGAACTCATCATTTTGCCTTCGGTAACACCAGCCTCTTGTAAGCAAAGCTTATCCCGTATTTCCAAGAATTTTTCGAACTCCATATCCCAAAGCTACAAAAGAGGCCTATGCAGGTAAAAGGGTAAATATGACACTTTTAAGGGTTGATTGTGCCAAGTATTCCCACTACATTTATAGTGTAAAAAAGCTGATAATGAAACATGTAAGTATATTGGTGCCCAAGGGCAATGCCATTTTAAGTAGTGTGGTAGGCCCATTTAAAATATTGATGGCCGCCAATCAGTTCTTGAAAAAAGCCGGGATTCGGGAAGATGATTATTTTGAACTGCATTTGGTGGGTTTGGATCATGACTATTCATTGTACGAAGGACTTTTCAGTATACATTGCGATAGTACAATAGATGATATTAAAAAGACGGATTTGATTCTTATTCCCGCCTTAAGGCCGGACAAACTAGATGCCGATTTGGATCAGAACAAGGATTTTATTCCATGGATTGTGAACCAGCGACTCCAGAACAATGCCGAAGTGGCCAGCATGTGCATGGGCGCTTTTTTGTTGGCTCAAACGGGATTGGTGGATGGGAAACAATGCGCTACCCATTGGGCTGGGATGGAAATGTTCAGGAAAATGTTTCCACAAGTAAACTTGGTGTCCAACAAAATTGTGACCGACGAAGATGGCATTTATACAAGTGGCGGAGCTTTTTCCTTTTTGAACCTTATCCTACATTTGGTGGAAAAATACTGTGGCCGACCAGCAGCTATTTATCTCTCCAAGTTTTTTGAGATTGATATGGATCGGCAGGACCAGAACCAATTTGCGATTTTTCAAGCACAAAAGGATCACGAGGATGATGCAATAAAAGAAGCTCAGAAGTACATTGAAAATAATGTGAAGAGCAAGATATCTGTGGAACGTTTGGCAGAGAAATATGCAATCAGCAGTCGCAATTTTGTGCGAAGATTTAAAAAGGCTACCCAGAACACCCCGTTGGAATACATTCAAAGAGTGAAGATTGAAGCTGCGAAAAGAAGCTTGGAATCTACCCAACAAAACGTCAATGAGGTCATGTACCAGGTGGGTTATGCGGATCAAAAAGCGTTTCGGACCGTCTTTAAAAAATATGTGGGACTTTCCCCAGTGGCATACAAGTCAAAATACAATAGAAGCAGGACCAATTTTGAAAGACCTTCGGCCTGGTAAATGCTCCTTTTTGGTTAATGTTTCGCTCAGGCAAAAAAATTATTGCATTTTACCGATGAGCCTTATAATAATCTGGATGTTTTTCAGTTAAGGTTAGACACGATTATCGATAATTTTGAAGCTTCAACATATCATTTTTGGCGCAATTGTCTGCGGAGGATTGCTTTTTAACTCCTGTTCCACAAAAAAGGACAAGTTCCTTAATCGCAATTGGCACGCCCTAAACACCAAATACAACACCCTTTACAACGGCAACATTGCCTTTGAGCAAGGAAGGGAAGAACTCAATGCCAACTACCGAGATGATTACTGGGAAATCTTACCGGTGGAACGCTTGGAAGTGACGGATGAGGTGAAGTTGGACTCTGAAGACAACAACCCCAATTTTATCATTGCCGAGGAGAAGGCCACCAAGGCCATCCAAAAACACAGCATGGACATTAAGGATGAAGAGCGCAATCCACAAACGGATGAGGCTTTTCTTTTGTTGGGCAAGGCCCGCTATTTTGACCAACGCTATATTCCGGCTTTGGAATCCTTCAATTACATTCTGAGAAAATATACCGAAAGCGATAAGCTGAATGAAGCCACCATCTGGCGGGAGAAGACCAACATGCGTTTGGACAATCCCGAACTGGCTATCAAGAATCTGGAAAGATTGTTCAAGTTTGAGCGTTTAAAAGACCAGGAGCATGCCGATGCCAATGCAGTGATGGCCCAGTGCTACATCAACCTAAAGGCCAAGGACACGGCCATCCAAAAATTAAAAATAGCCCAGGCCTATACCAGAAAGAATGCTGAAAAAGGAAGATACCTGTTCATCATCGGTCAACTGTACAACAGTTTGGGATTCAAGGATAGCGCCAACTATGCTTTTGACAAGGTTATTGCATTGAACAGGAAGTCCCCAAGAGTTTACATGATCAATGCCCATCTAAAAAAAATCCAGAACACGCAGATTACGGATACCAATCAGGAAGAATTATTGGAATATCTGACCGAGCTGGAAGAGAATAGGGAAAACCGCCCTTTTTTGGACAAGATCTATCGAGAGATTGCACAGTTTCATTTGAACACCCAATCGGACAGCCTGGCCATTGTCTATTTCAACAAATCTTTAAGGGCCAATACGGGGGAGCGTAAATTAAATGCGCTCAATTATAAGGATTTGGGGGATTACTACTTTGATCAAGACGCTTACAAAACTTCTGGAGCATATTACGATAGCACCCTGACCAACCTTGTGGTGAACACCAAGGAGCATCGTCGGATCAAGAAGAAGTTGGACAATTTGGAAGATGTGATCAAGTACGAGGACATCGTTCAGCACGCTGATAGTGTAATCACTTTGTACGAAATGCCGGAAGCAGAACGCAAGGTTTATTTTGAAGAACTAATTGCAGAGCTCAAACGCAAGGATGAGGAAGCCGCCCAGGCGGAATTGGAACGAACAACCGCTGGCTTTGCCACGTTTGCCGAATCCAAGGGAGGAAAAGAAAACAAGGGCAAGTTCTACTTCTACAACATTACCAGTTTGGGCTACGGAAAAAATGATTTTAGAACCCGCTGGGGCGATCGTACCCTGGAGGACGATTGGCGCTGGAGTAATAAAAGCAGAACCCTGGTTTCGGAAGCAACCGGAGAAGTTGTTTCTGCGAATGGTCAGCCCGCTACGGCAATTTCGGAGGAACAAAAATATTCGCTGGATTTTTATTTAAGCCAGATACCCACCGATGAAAAGGTAATTGACAGTCTTTGGGGGGAACGCAATTTTGCCAACTATCAATTGGGATTGATCTATAAGGAAAAATTCAAGGAGAACTTATTGGCCGCGGGTAAACTGGAAAGAGTGCTGGCTTTAAATCCAGAGGAGCGTTTGATCCTTCCGTCCAAATACAATCTGTACAAAATATATGAGGAAACAGGCAGTCCTTTGGCGCAGAATATGAAGCAGGATATCATCACGAACCATCCTGATACCAGATATGCCGAAATCCTATTGAATCCACAAGCCGTTCTGGCTGGAAATACAGATAGTCCGGATGCTAGGTATGCTTCGCTTTACAAATTGTACGAACAGCAAGAATATCTTCAGGTAATAACCCTGACCCAGGATTACATCAATAAATTTACAGGGGACCCCATTGTTCCCAAGTTTGAAATGTTGAAAGCGAATGCCATTGGGCGACTGCAAGGATTTGAGTCGTTCAGGGAAGCACTGAATTTTGTGGCGCTGACCTATCCCAACAATCCAGAAGGGAAAAAAGCCGAAGCCATGGTTGCGGAACAATTACCCAAATTGGAAACCAAGGAATTTTCTCCTGAAACGGGATCAACTGGGGCTGGGAACTGGAAAGTAGTTTTCCCATTCAAAATAAAGGACAACGAAAAAGCGTTGAAATTAAAGGAACGATTGGAGGCATCCATCAAGGACCTTAATTATAAAAATGTGGTTTCCAAGGATATTTATACGTTGGAGGACCAATTTGTAGTAGTGCACGGTTTTAAGTCAAAGGACTTTGCCCTAGGCTATGCAGAGCTTATAAAAAAGAACAAGGACTACCGCATCTACGATGAGAATTTTGTAGTTTTATCCAACAATTATAAAATCATACAAGTACACAAAAATTTAGCTGCGTACAAAGCGCAGATTTTAACCCCAAAACCCTAGAAAACAATGTTTTCAGACAACAAAAAACCTCGGACTATGACAGAATTTGGAGGACAACCCAACAGAATTGAGAAGAACACCAAAATTAAGGGTGACATTACTTCAGAGGCCGATTTTCGAATCGATGGTAAACTCGAAGGCAACGTAAAAACTTCCGGAAAAGTGGTTATCGGAAAAGATGGCTACATCAAAGGAAAAGTAGAATGTGTAAATGCCGATATTGAAGGGAAATTCAATGGCGAACTTCAAGTGAATGATCTACTTTCCCTTAAGGCATCTGCAATTATAGAGGGAACGGTTAGTGTTTCCAAGTTGGCAGTAGAACCTGGAGCCACATTTAATGCTGCTTGTACCATGGGCAAGGGAGCTTCGGCACCAGCTGCAGCCTCAACGCACAAACTGCAGCCCAACAAGACCAATGAACCAGCAAAAGTCTCCTAAAAAAAAGAACAATTTTAAGAATGCTGCAATGCTTTCCGGCATTGCGTTTGAAATGGGAGCCATAATTTTTCTTGCCGTTAAGGGAGGGAAATGGCTGGATGCCCATTACGGGAACGAAAAAAATATTTTCACGGTAATTGCCACTTTATTGGGAGTGGCAATTTCTATTTGGGTAGTTTTGCAACAGCTAAAACGGATAAAATACTAATGCCCAATCTCAATTTGCCCACCAAATTTATTGCACTTCTTCTGTTATTGTTGCTCCTGTCCTTTGGAGCGCATTTAGGAATCCTGTCGCTGAGGAACCTTCCTCTTTTTGACAACCTTATTGTGCTTTCCTATGTGGTCAACGCAATTTTGGCCGCCGTAATTTTCCTCTTGCTGTATAAATTCAGGGAGAAGTTGAAGAATCAGATTGGATTTTTGTTCATGGGCGGAAGCCTGCTCAAGTTTGTTTTTTTCTTCTTGCTTTTTTATCCTACCTACAAGAGTGACGGCGATATGTCCGGCTTGGAGTTTGCCGCATTTTTTGTTCCCTACGCCATCTCACTTTTTTTGGAGACATTTTATACTTCCAAAATGCTCAAAAACCTATAGGATAGACCTTAAAATTATCCCACTCAAGGTGCTCAAAAATAAAAGTTTGAAAGCTTTTTTCTTTTTGTGAGAATGACTTACATTTGCACCGATTTTGAGAGACCGATATTTTGAGCGAAATGCGAAAAACTTTTTTTACGAGATTTCTTCTTATTGCAGCACTATTTTTAGGTCAGTTCACTTTTGCAAGTGAAACCAAAGAAGAAGCCGATGGACACGGCAAGGACCTTAAGACAGAAATTAAGGAATACATCGCCCATCACCTTCAAGATGCCCATGATTTTTCATTGTTTTCCTATACCAAGGAAAATGGGGAGCACAAGTATGTTGGATTTCCATTGCCGGTTATTCTTTGGGATAACGGATTGAAAGTTTTTTCCTCTTCAAAATTCCATCACGGCGAAACTTTGGCCGAAGTTGATGGTAACTATTACAAGCTTTATCACAGCAAGATATATAAAACAGACGCAGAAGGGACCATCCATTATGATGAAGACCACCACGCTACCAATGTAAAGCCTTTGGATTTTTCCATTACCAAGAACGTGGTGATGATTATCGTAACTGGCTTGTTGATGTTGTGGTTGTTCTCCAGTTTAGCAAGATCTTATGGAAAGAACAATGGTATTCCCACAGGTGCAGGCCGTTTCTTCGAACCAATAGTCCTATATATTAGGGATGATATTGCAAGACCAAACATTGGGGAAAAAAGATACAGGAAGTACATGCCTTTCTTGTTGACCATCTTTTTCTTTATCTGGTTTTTGAACATTTTTGGATTGACCCCCCTTGGAATTAACGTGACAGGAAATATTGCCATCACGGTTTCTTTGGCCATCATGACGTTTTTGATTACGAATTTCACAGGAACCAAGGATTACTGGATGCACCAGTTTGATCCATTGGGTAAATCCCTGCCTTGGTATGGTAAAATTCCATTGTACATTATTTTGGTTCCCATCGAATTGTTGGGATTGATCATCAAACCTTTCTCGTTATTGATTCGTTTGTATGCAAACATGCAAGCAGGTCACATCGTATTGATGAGTTTGATTGGATTGATGTTCATTTTTAAGAGCTGGTTGGGAAGTCCTTTGTCATTTGGACTGGCTTTCGCCATCTCTTTGATTGAAGTATTGGTGGCCTTGCTGCAAGCATATATTTTCACCATGTTGTCCGCTCTGTATTTCGGATTCGCTTCCGAAGAACATGAGCACGACCATGACGCAGAGGTTGCACATTAATAAGTATGTAGTTCCTGCTGTCATGTCGAGCGCAGTCGAGACGGAAAGCAGGAATCAAAGATTGAATATTTAATTTTTAAACTAGATAGATATGGAAATTCCAGTAATGGTAGGTGCAGGTTTGGTAGTAATCGGTGTAGGTCTTGGTATTGGTAGAATCGGTGGTTCTGCTATGGAGGCTATCGCTCGTCAGCCTGAAGCTTACGGAAAAATCCAAACAGCGATGTTGATTGCAGCAGCGTTGATTGAAGGTATTGGTTTCGCTGCCCTATTCGCAGTATAATCAAACCCACAAAGTAAAGGCTGTAACGGTTGGTTGCAGCTTTTACTTAGTTTAAGAATTCAAAGTATAAAAGCATAGAATAGATTATGGAAAAGTTATTGGAAGAGTTTTCGTTGGGATTGTTTTTCTGGCAGACTTTATTGTTCGGATTATTGTTGTTCCTACTTTGGAAATTTGCATGGAAACCTATCCTGAATGCAATCAATGACCGTGAGGAAGGCATCAAAAATGCCTTGGATGCTGCTGAGGAGGCCAAAAAAGAAATGCAGAACGTTACTGCGGATAGCGAGAAGTTGTTGAAAGAGGCCAGAGCAGAACGTGAGACCCTATTAAAGGAGGCGCGCGAGATCAAGGACAAAATTGTTGCCGATGCCAAAGAGCAGGCCCAAGTGGAAGGCGACAAAATGATCAAACAAGCCCAAGCAACCATCGAAAGTGAAAAGAAAGCTGCTGTTGCCGATATCAAAGCTCAGGTAGCCAATCTTTCCATAGATATTGCAGAAAAAGTAATCAAGGAAGAACTGTCCGATAAGAAGAAGCAGGAAAAGCTTGTTAAGGACATGTTGGGTGACATCGAATTGAACTAAGAATAGATGAACGAAAGTAGGGCAGCCGCACGTTACGCAAAAGCAACCTTGGATTTCGCTATCGAAAAGAAAGCGGCAGAAGTCGTTGAAAAAGATATGCGAAGCATTGCTGCTACCATCAACGATAATGCCGAGCTTCAGAGCTTATTGGGAAGCCCGGTCATTAAAGGTGAAGCAAAAAAGGAGGCGCTAAAAAAGATATTCAAAGGGTCTAACCAAATTACTTTGGGCTTGATCAATACCTTGACCGACAATAAAAGGGTTGGTCTGTTGCAAGAGGTGGCCTACAAGTACATTATCCTTCATGAGCAATTGAAAGGTGAGGATGTAGCCTATGTGACCACTGCGGTTCCATTGACGGCAGCCTTGGAAAAAGAGGTGTTGGCCCAAGTGAATAAAATCACAGGAAACAAAGTCACTATAGAAAACAAGGTGGATGAAAACATCTTGGGTGGATTTGTGTTGCGCATTGGGGATTTACAGTACGATGCCAGCGTATCCAACAAATTGAACAGTTTAAAAAGAGAATTTACAAACAGTCTATAGCCCTTCGCAAAGAGCTACGGACTAAGAGTTTATATCAATATAGGAATTAAAATAAGACGTATAGCAATCTAAAATCTATCGTCTAAAGTCTAATATCTAGTCAAAATGGCAGGAGTAAAAGCCGCTGAAGTATCAGCAATTTTGAAGGAACAATTATCAGGATTTGAGGCATCCGCTTCCTTGGACGAAGTAGGTACCGTATTACAAGTAGGTGACGGTATTGCCCGCGTCTATGGACTTTCCAATGCTCAATATGGAGAGCTTGTGGAGTTCGATGGGGGCATGGAAGGTATTGTTTTGAACTTGGAAGAAGATAATGTTGGTGTAGTATTGTTGGGCCCATCCAAACAAGTAATGGAAGGTGCAACCGTAAAAAGAACACAACGTATCGCATCCATCAATGTAGGTGAAGGAATTGTTGGTCGTGTTGTGGATACCTTGGGTAACCCTATCGATGGTAAAGGGCCTATCGCTGGTGACACTTACGAAATGCCATTGGAGCGTAAAGCACCTGGGGTTATTTACCGTCAGCCAGTAAATGAGCCATTGCAAACCGGGGTTAAGGCTATCGATGCCATGATTCCAATTGGTAGAGGACAAAGGGAGTTGGTTATTGGTGACCGTCAAACAGGTAAGACCACCGTTTGTATTGATACCATCTTGAACCAAAAAGAATTTTACGATGCTGGGGAGCCTGTATATTGTATCTACGTTGCTGTAGGTCAAAAGGCTTCTACTGTTGCAGCTATAGCCAAAACCTTGGAAGACAAAGGTGCTTTGGCTTATACCACTATCGTAGCGGCTAATGCATCCGATCCTGCACCGATGCAGGTATATGCTCCTTTCGCCGGTGCTGCGATTGGGGAATATTTTAGGGATACGGGTCGTCCAGCCTTGATCATCTATGATGATTTGTCAAAACAAGCAGTTGCTTATCGTGAGGTATCCCTTCTTTTGAGAAGACCTCCAGGTCGTGAGGCATATCCTGGTGACGTATTCTACTTGCACTCAAGATTGTTGGAGCGTGCTGCAAAAGTGATTGCGGATGATGATATTGCCAAGAACATGAACGATTTACCGGATGCGCTTAAGCCTATGGTAAAAGGGGGAGGTTCTTTAACGGCACTTCCAATTATTGAAACCCAAGCAGGTGACGTTTCCGCCTATATCCCAACCAACGTAATTTCCATTACGGATGGTCAGATATTCTTGGAGCAGGATTTGTTCAACCAAGGGGTTAGACCAGCGATCAACGTGGGTATCTCTGTATCCCGTGTAGGTGGTTCGGCGCAGATCAAATCCATGAAAAAAGTAGCAGGTACTTTGAAATTGGATCAAGCCCAGTTCCGTGAATTGGAAGCTTTTGCCAAATTCGGTTCTGATTTGGATGCTGCTACCTTGAACGTAATTGAGAAAGGTCGTAGAAACGTGGAAATCTTGAAGCAGGCCCAGAACGATCCATTTACCGTGGAAGATCAGGTGGCCATCATCTTCGCAGGTTCTAAAAACTTGTTGAGGGATGTTCCTGTGGACAAGGTAAAGGAATTTGAAAGAGATTTCATCGAGTTTATGAATGCCAAGCATAGAGACGTATTGGATACGCTTAAGGCTGGTAAATTGACAGATGAGCTTACTGATACTTTGACAGCGGTTTGTAAAGACCTGTCTGGAAAGTATAGTGCATAAAGTTGTCATTCCCGCCGTCATACTGAGCTCAGTCGAAGGAAAGCGGGAATCCATAATAATAAGATTCCGCATCAAGTGCGGAATGACAAATAAGAAGAATGGCAAATCTAAAGGAAATACGAAATAGGATAGCATCGGTAAAGTCGACCATGCAGATTACCAGTGCCATGAAAATGGTATCTGCTGCCAAGTTGAAAAAGGCCCAAGACGCCATTACCGCTATGCGCCCCTATGCAAATAAACTTACGGAATTGCTGCAAAGCCTTAGTGCAAGTTTGGACGGGGATGCCGGAAGCAAATTTGCGGATGCTAGAGCCGTCAACAAAGTATTGGTAGTGGCCATTACATCCAATCGTGGGTTGTGTGGTGCGTTTAATTCCAACATCATCAAACAGACCAATGCATTGATCAACGAAACCTATGCTGGAAAGCAGGTTGATGTTATTGCCATTGGTAAAAAAGGAAATGATATTCTAGGCAAGAATGGGAATGTTGTTGCCAATCATAGCCAAGTTTTTGATGACCTAACCTTTGAAAACGTTGCAGCCATTGCTGAGACTTTGATGAACCACTTCACGGAAGGGGATTATGACAAGATTGAGTTGGTATACAACAAGTTCAAAAATGCTGCGACACAGATTGTGATGACCGAGCAGTTTTTGCCCATTGTCCCTGTTGAAGGAGATAACACAGGTGCTGCCGATTACATCTTTGAGCCTTCAAAGCCTGAAATCGTGGAGCAATTGATTCCAAAGTCGTTAAAGACCCAATTGTACAAAGCGGTCCGTGATTCCTTTGCCAGTGAACATGGTGCCCGTATGACGGCAATGCACAAAGCAACGGATAACGCCTCCGAACTTAAAGATCAGTTGACGCTTACCTATAACAAAGCAAGACAAGCTGCAATTACCAATGAAATCTTGGAAATTGTTGGTGGTGCGGAAGCACTAAACAATTAGGCGATACATAGTGAAGCCAAATAGCCTAAGTGCGGAAGCACTAAACAATTAGGCGATACATGGTGAAGCCAAATAGCTTAAGTGCGGAAGCATTGAACAACTAGTGTCAATTAATAGGAATAAAAAAGGCCGCTCCATTGGAGCGGCCTTTTTCGTTTTATCATGCACACGGCTAATGTGATTTGGCCCTTCTGGACTCGTGCAAATCAATATAGTACTGGTTGAGCTCATCTGAATCTTTATACTGAACCCGAAGTTCCTCCAACCTTATCTTTAGCTCCTTCACTACTTCCGCATAAGCTGGATCACTGTAAACATTGTTCATCTCCTGTGGATCCTTTTTACGGTCATAGAGCTCCCACTCGTCCACATCATAATAGAAATGGGCCAATTTATAGTCTGTAGTAACAATCCCATAATGTCTCATCACCTGATGTTCAGCAGGATATTCATAATAGTGGTAATACACGGCATCCCTTGTCCATTTCTCCTCGTTCGATGTCAAAAGAGGCATTAAACTTTCCCCTTGCATATCATCAGGAATTTCAATTTGTGCGGCTTCCAAAAAGGTCTGGGCAAAATCTAAATTTTGAACCATTTCCTCATTGGTGATTCCTGGCTTGATTTTGTTTGGCCATCGAATCAATAATGGGGTTTTAAAGGATTCATCATAAATAAATCGCTTATCGAACCAGCCATGTTCACCCAGATAAAATCCTTGGTCCGAAGTGTAAACCACCAAGGTGTTTTCCGATAGCTCATTTTCATCCAAGTAATCCAGGACGCGCCCCACATTATCATCAACAGAAGAAATACAGGCCAGATAATCCTGCATATAACGTTGGTATTTCCAAATCATCTTTTCCCTATCGTTCATAGAGGGCCAGTTCTCTTCAAAATCCTTGCTTATGGCGTCTAGAAAGGGCTTTAAATGGGCTTTTTGCTCTTCCGTGGCACGGTTGTATTGGTTATTAAAGGCATTCACCAAATCCGGTACTTCTGGAGTCACCTTGCCCATGCTTGCAATGGTTTCTGGCCAAACCTTGGTGTCATAAACATACTTCATATGGGTCAATAGGTTCATTTCTGCTGTTTTTGCTGCTGAACCTCTATTGCTATAATCATCAAAAAGAGTTTCAGGAATCGGAAATTCCTTTCCATAAAATTCCTTGAATTTTTCCGGGGTTGGCCACCAAGGTCTATGGGGGGCCTTATGTAAATACATCAGCATGAACGGCTTGTTGGGATCTCGTTTTTTATCCAACCAGTTGAGCGTGATGTCGGTTGTGATGTCCGTAGCATAACCTGTTATGGTCGTATCCCCATTTTGAGTGATAAAATCAGGATTGATATATTGACCCTGGCCTGGAAGAATCATAAAGTCATCCACTCCTTTGGGGTTGTTCCCAAAGTGGAGTTTTCCAAACATAGCGGTTTGGTAGCCCGCTTTTTGGAACAACTGTGGAAAGGTCACCTGAGTGGTGTCAAAGGGCATTAAATTGTCCACTTTGCCATTGATATGGGTGTGCTTTCCCGTTAAAATTGTGGCCCTGGACGGAGCGCATATGGAGTTGGTAACACAGGCATTGGTAAAGACAATACCCTCCTTTCCTATTCGATCAATATGTGGGGTTTGGATCAGATGGTCATTGTAGGCACTTATGGCCTGATAGGCATGATCATCTGACATGATAAACAGGATGTTAGGTCTTGTTTGATTTTCGGTTTGGGCTTCATTTTTCTTCTCTGCACATGAGACTAACAATAGGGTTGAAAAGATGAGGCAAAATGTTTTTGAAATGGTTTGCATTGGGTTGATTTATTTATACAAGTCAAAAAGGTACAAATTGTTCCGCTAAAGCTATAACCAAAACGATTTGCGTAACTTGTACTCTTCAAAGGAATGATATCATAACAAGGAGTTTCTATTGAACCCACTTAAGCGGCTTTTTAAACAGACTTTTATCTATGGCCTGGCCACCGTTTTGCCCAGGGTGCTTTCCTTCTTCCTTCTTCCCTTGTACACTTCGGTTTTTGAAAACGCGGCAGGTTATGGGCAGTATATCAACATCTATGCTTGGATAGCGATATTCAATGTGTTTTTGGCCTATGGAATGGAAACCGCTTTTTTTCGATTTTATCACAAACAGGAGGATAAAAGGTCGGTCATTTCCACTTCTTTGATTTCCCTTTTATGTTCCTCGCTGCTGTTTTTGATTTTGGCTTTGGTTGTCAAAGAGAACTTGGCCAATATCACCAACATTAATATCGATTATATCAAGTTTACCACTTATATTTTGGTGCTGGATGCCTTGGTAATCATTCCTTTTGCATTGCTAAGAGCTCAGGAAAAACCTATGAAATATGCCACACTGAAAACGATCAATGTGGCGATCAATCTTGGGTTCAATGTGTTTTTCCTTTTGATTCTCCCTGGACTCGCGCAGCAAAATCCAGAAGGGTTTTTGGCGGGAATGTACCATGAAGGATGGGAAATTCAGTATATCTTCATTTCCAACATTATTGCCAGCGGGATAACGCTGCTATTATTGTTGCCAACCTATTTTAAAACGTCCTACAGCTTCGATTTTTCCATTTGGAAAGGCATGCTCAAATATGCAGGCCCCGTAATGGTAGCAGGGGTTGCTTTTACCATCAATGAGGTATTTGACAAAATTCTATTGACCGAACTTTTACATCCTGATGTGGCCGAGGCCGAGGTGGGCAAATATGGGGCCTGTTATAAATTGGCCCTGTTCATGACCCTTTTTGGAACCGCATTTAGAATGGGGGTGGAACCCTTCTTTTTTAGTCATGCAAATTCAGAGAAACCCCAAAAAACATATGCGCAGATCACCAACTACTTTGTCATTTTGGGAAGCCTTATATTGCTTACGGTGATTGTCTTTGTGGAGCCTCTGGGAAAACTATTGATACGGAATTCTACCTATTGGGAAGCGCTTCGGGTGGTACCCATTATTCTTTTGGCCAGCTTTTGCTTGGGGATCTATCATAACCTATCGGTATGGTATAAGGTTACGGACCAGACTAAGTTTGGCGCTTACATTTCCTCAATTGGAGCTTTGATCACCTTGATCGTTAATTTAGCCTTTATTGATAAAATTGGGTATATGGCTTCCGCCCTTGCAACCCTGGCCGCTTACGGAAGCATGATGCTCATGTCCTATTACTTTGGGAGAAAGTACTATCCCGTTCCGTACAACATGAGGAAAATCGTTTTCTATATGTCCGTTTCCCTGATATTTTCTGCCCTCTCCTTCTATGTTTTTAACCGAAATTTAATAGCTGGAGGCCTGTTACTTTTATTATTTTTGATGTTAGTTTATAAAATGGAAGGGGATAAGTTAAAGACCATATTTTTGCAGCGTGAAAGTTAAGATCATCAATAAATCAAACCACCCATTGCCCCATTATGAAACTATAGCTTCGGCTGGAATGGACCTGAGGGCAAATATCGACCAACCCATCACATTAAAATCCTTGGAAAGGACCATAATTCCAACAGGTCTTTATATAGAACTACCTGTTGGCTATGAAGCCCAAGTGCGGCCACGAAGTGGATTGGCGGCCAAAAAAGGAATCACGGTTTTGAACGCCCCTGGCACAGTCGATGCCGACTACAGAGGGGAAGTCGGGGTTATTTTGGCCAACTTGTCCGCAGAGGATTTTACCATTGAAAATGGTGAGCGGGTGGCCCAAATGGTCATTGCCAAACACGAACAGGCCGAATGGATCGAGGTGGAAGAACTTTCCAGCACAGATAGAGGAGCTGGAGGGTTTGGAAGTACTGGAAGACAATAGAGGAAAACACTAACTACGTTATATACTCATAAGCATGAAGATTATAGTACCTATGGCGGGACGGGGATCTCGCTTAAGACCACATACATTAACCATTCCCAAACCATTGATACCTGTGGCAGGAAAGCCCATTGTGCATCGTTTGGTGACGGATATAGCCAAGGTGCTGGATGAACAAATCGAGGAAGTAGCCTTCATCCTGGGAGATCCTGCGTTCTTTGGAGATGATGTGGTTGAGAGCCTAATGAACTTGGCCGAAGAATTGGGAGCAAAAGGATCCATTTACAGGCAAGATGAACCGCTCGGAACCGGGCATGCCATTATGAGTGCGAAGGAATCCCTTAGCGGCCCTGCGGTAATTGCTTATGCGGACACTTTAATTCGTGCGGATTTTGATCTGGATAAGTCGGCTGATAGCGTAATATGGGTAAAACAGGTAGAACGCCCAGAAGCATTTGGGGTGGTCAACCTAAATGAGGACAATGAGATCGTTGAGTTGGTGGAAAAACCACAGGAATTTGTGTCTGATCTAGCAGTTATTGGCATCTATTATTTTAAAGATGTTGGAGTCCTGAAAAATGAGCTTCAATATGTACTTGATAACAACATTGTGCATGGCGGGGAATATCAAATCAATGACGGAATCAAACGGATGATGGAGAAGGGCATGAAGTTTGTTCCAGGAAAGGTGGATGAATGGATGGATTGCGGAAACAAAAATGTAACCGTAGAAACCAATCAACGGATGTTGGGCTTTTTGGAAAAGGATGGTGAAAGTTTGATCGCTGATTCAGTAAAACAGGAAAACGCAAATATTATCGAACCCTGTTTCATTGGCGAAAATGTAATACTAAAAGACACGACCGTTGGTCCATATGTTTCCATAGGGGCGGACACTGTAGTAGAGAACTCTACCATAAAAAACAGTTTGATCCAAAGCAACAGTAGGATTTCCAATGCCAATCTGGATAATGCCATGATTGGTAACAATGTGGTTTTTGATGGCAACTTCGAATCCATAAGTATTGGGGACTATTCCGTATTGGCATAAATAACAGGCAGATATAAGTGATGGACGGATGAAAAAGCACTTGAATTTTTGGGCTGTATTGGCTCTGTTCCTCGGAACGGGGTATACAAACTATGCCCAAGAAGAAGAGAGTGCAGAAGTCTATCTGGAGGAATATACCGACGAATTTCAAGAGACCTTCTTTGAAGCTGTAAAGCAGAAGAGCATCCAAAATTATGATAAGGCCATCAACCTTTTTTTGGAATGTAAGCAATTGGATGTTTCAAGTGATGTTATTGACTACCAATTGGCCAAAACCTATTTTTTGGATAAGCAATATATCCAAGCCCAAGAATATGCCATTGCAACCCTCATGGCCAAATCAGGGGATTTTTGGTATTTGGAAAACCTCGTCAACATTATTGAAGCGCAAGGGAGTTCTATGGAATCGTTGAAGGGGCGGTTACCTTTAGAAAATTTGAAGCTAAAGGAGAACCTGGCATTGATTTATTTCAAAAAGGCTAACTATGCGGAGGCTCAAAAGGTTTTAAAGGAAATGGGCAACTCCAAATTTGCCAATGAGCTTGGATTGAAAATAAAGGATTCCTTGAACAAGAAGAACAAGGACTCCCAGGCAAAACCTGTAAAGGAACATACTCCCCAAGAAGATGATCCAGTGTCCCAGAATATAGCCAAAATGGAGGAGCTTTTAGGGACATCGGACTATGGGGCTTTGGAAAAAGTGGCCGAACAAGCACTGGAAGCTTATCCGTTGCAGGCTTATTTTCACTATGCCTATGGAGCGGCCCTTAATGGAAAATCGGACACGGCAAAAGCCATAGAAGTGTTGGAAGAAGCTTTGGATTTTTTATTTGATGACGATGCTCTTGCCAATAAAATATATAAGGAACTTTCCAAGGCTTACACCAAAATTGGAAATTCCTCCAAGGCAACGGAATATCTTAACAAAATAAAACCGGGATTGTAATGAAGGGCATTCAGTTTAATCTAAAAAATCTTTATCCCGCAATTGCGTTGGCCCTGCTGATGGGTTTTACCGCTTGTAAATCTACCAAGAGTGTAACTGGTGGTGAAGTGGATTCCAGGCTATCTACCAAACGGATTATTGAGAACCATTATGCGAACCAGCTCGAATTTAAAACGCTAAGCGGGCGGGTCAAAATTGATTATTCTGATGGTGAGGATGCCCAGGGTGTCACGGTGAGTCTTCGAATGGAAAAAGATGAGGTGATTTGGATCAGCGCTCCATTGGGAATGGTTAAGGCTCATATTACCCCAGAGCGGGTATCTTTCTATAACAAGCTTCAGAACGAATATTTTGATGGGGACTTTAGCTACCTAAGCGATTTGTTGGGGACAGACTTGGACTTTACCAAGGTGCAGAACCTGCTTTTAGGCACAGCGGTTTTAGATATGAGGGATGAAAAATATACTTCCACAATAAATGGGAGCAATTATCAGTTAAAACCTAAGAAGGCCCGGGAATTGTTTAAGATCTTGTTCCAATTGGAACCTGGAAATTTTAAAATTCATTCCCAGGAAATAGCACAGCCAGAAAACAACAGACTGCTAACGGCTGAATATACCTATCAGGATATTTCTGGAAGCGTATTGCCCAATGAGATTCATATTGTTGCATTGGAAAATAATGAGAACACAAAAATTGACCTTAGTTTTAGAAGCCTTGAATTGAACAGACCCTTGAATTTTCCCTATAAAATTCCGAAAGGGTTTGATAAAATTATATTAAAGTAATATGTTCAATAAACTGCCATATTGTGCTTACCTATTGCTTTTTACATTGCTATGTGTTGGTTCGATATCTGCGCAAACAAGTGAACAAAAAGCATTGGAGGCCAAAAGGGAGCGACTTCAAAAAGAAATCAAGGAAATTAACAGATTACTTTTTGCGGAAAAGAAGGAAAAAGGGAACGTCTTGGATCAAATGGAGGCTTTGGATAATCGAATCAATGTTCGTCAGGAGTTGATTCGTGTAACCAATCAGCAGTCCAACTTACTCAACAGACAAATCAATGTGAACATCAGAAGCATTAGCAAGCTTCGGGAAGATTTAAAGATTTTAAAGGAGGATTATGCACAATTGATCCGCAAAACTTATCAGAATAAGGCACAGAACAATCGTTTGATGTTCTTATTGTCAGCAGACAACTTCTTTCAAGCTTTTAAACGGCTCCAATATATGGAGCAATATGCAAAGCATAGAAAAAAGCAGGGGGAGGATATTCAGAAAAAGACAGACCAATTGGCTCAATTGAACCAAGAATTGGTTCAACAAAGAAAGTCCAAGGAGCAATTACTAGCGGAAAACAAAAGAGTAAAAGCAAGTCTCTTTGATGAAATCCAAACGCAAAAAGATCTGTTGCAGAGCATTCGTCAAAATGAGAGTAAGTATACAGCGGCCATTCAGAAGAAACAGCGGGAAGCACGAAAGATAGACCGGGAGATTGAGCGACTTATTAAAAGCGCGATTGCTAGCACGAACCGAAAGGCAGGCTCTTCAAGCTCAAGAACCAAGTTTGTATTGACCCCCGAAGCCAAATTGGTGGCGACAAATTTCTCGGCCAACAAAGGAAAGCTGATTTGGCCAGTGGAAAAAGGGATTAAAAGCCAGGGGTATGGCGTTTACGCCGATCGCTTTTATCCGGGAATAAAACATAGAAACAATGGGGTCACTATTGCAACGGATAAGGGAAGTAAGGCACGGGCCATTTTTGAAGGGGAGGTCATTGCGGTAATAGCTGTGCCAGGAGGTAGTAAAGGAGTGTCTGTAAAGCATGGTAACTATATCAGCACCTATTATAATCTCACGAATCTTTATGTGAAAAAAGGGGACAAAGTGGCGGCCAAAGACGTTCTGGGAGACGTTTATACCAATCGGTTTGACGGAACCACCAAACTTAAGTTCTATCTTTATCAAGATACAAATCGATTAAATCCAGAAGACTGGATATATCAATTATAGCATGGGAAAAATTACCGATTTACAAGGATCTTTTGAATTGCACAATGGGGTTCAGATGCCATATTTTGGTTTAGGTGTATACCTTGCCAAGGATGGGGAAGAAGTATCAAACGCCGTTAAGGTTGCACTTAAACATGGGTATAGACATGTGGACACGGCATCAATCTACAACAATGAGGTGGGCGTTGGGCTTGGCATCAAAGAAAGCAATGTGGACAGAAAGGATGTTTTTGTGGTGAGCAAGGTGTGGAACGCTGACCAGGGATACGACTCAACATTAAGAGCTTTTGATGCCAGCTTGGAACGGCTCGGATTGGACTATCTAGACCTATATCTGATTCATTGGCCTAAGGGTGAACGCTCCAAAGAAACTTGGAAAGCCATGGAGCGGATTTACAGGGAAAAGAGAGTGCGGGCCATAGGGGTAAGTAATTTTATGCAGCATCACCTCGAAGATGTATTGACCGATGCTGAGATAGTTCCCATGGTAAATCAAATGGAATTTCATCCCTATTTGGTGCAGCAAGACCTTGTCAATTTTTGTAAGGGCAAAGGCATTCAATACGAGGCCTGGTCCCCCATGATGCAAGGGAATATATTTGACCTCCCCATTTTAAAGCAGATGGCGGGAAAATATGGCAAAACCGTGGCCCAGATTGTACTGCGATGGGATTTGCAGAAAGGGGTGGTCACCATTCCAAAATCCTCAAAACCCGAACGCATTGTTTCCAATGCAGACCTATTTGATTTTGAACTGAGCGCGGAAGATGTTCATGTATTGGACAATCTTGACCGTGGCCAGCGCTTTGGCCCTGACCCAAACAATTTCGATTTCTAAACAGAAAAAGAACCGTGTAAGGCCTTACTAGCACTTGTTAATTTTTGGAATTGTCACTTCGAGCGCAGTCGAGAAGTGCATGAAATTAACAACTCAAAATAGGTCTCGACTGCGCTCGACCAGACAATATTTTAAGAAGTAAATAAAGCCTTTAATTCCGAAGCGTCTGAAGGTTTCATTTTGCCTGCTAGAACCAAACTCAACTGCTTTCTTCGCAAGGCTGCCGCGAACCGTTCTTTTTCCTGTTCGGTTTCAGGTTCCAAGGGAGGCACTTCAGTAGGAATTCCAGTATCGTCAACCGCAACAAAGGTATAGATGGCCTCATTGGCCTTGGCGCGTTCCCCTGTAAATCGGTCTTCCATCCATACATCAATATAGATTTCCATAGAGGTTCTAAAAGCTCTAGAGACTGTGGCTTCCACAGTAACAACGCTTCCAAGAGGGACGGAGCGGTTAAAAGCAACATGGTTCACCGAAGCCGTAACCGTGATCCTACGGCTATGCCTTCTGGCAGCTATACTGGCAGCCCGATCCATTCGGGCCAAAAGTTCGCCACCAAATAGATTGTTCAATGGGTTGGTTTCACTGGGCAAAACCATATCGGTCATCACCGTTCTTGATTCACTGGGCTTTTTTGGGCGCATACCTAATTTTTGCGCAAAGATATTGAAGAGAATTAGGGTATTAAAGAAAAGAGACGGGGATTATCGCTCAGACAACAACCAAGCATCTGGTGATTCCGTTCTTTTGATCTTTTTAAGGTAGGCAAGAGCTTCCTTGGGATCCTCAAAACTGTCATAGGCCACTTGATGGAGCCCAAAGCGGTTAACACCCAAATAAAAGGCATTGTACCCCTGCTCTTTTAGCTGAGTCACCTTCTTTTCGGCATTTTGTTCTACACGGAACGCACCAGCGATGACATGGTGTTTGCCCAACTGCTTTTTGGTTACCTCAATATTTAAAGCTGGAAGTTCAAAAGGCGCACTGTCAAAAAAAGTGGCCTCCTGAATGTGTTGTTCCACCTGATTCCGAGCAGCCTCTTGGGTGGCCAATTGGTTTTCCTGTAATTGTTGGTAGGCTTTAAAGGATGTAGTTCCCACTGAAACAGCCAATAGCAGAATGGCCGCATATTTTAACCACGGTCTAAAAGAGGATTGTTCTCTTTTTTCCGGGGTGATAATAAATGGGATTCGCTCTTCAAGTTCCTCCACTTCTTCCTTAAGGGATTCTCTTTGGATTGGAGTAGCCGCAAATGCGGACAACCCAAAAGAAGAGGTTAGAAAGTTGTTTTTATTCTCAGGCTGAAACTGCACTTTTTGCTCGTTATTGAGCCATAGTTTTCCAACCCCAAAAAGCTCGATGCCATCTCCTTGGTTCAATCTCTTTTTCCAATCCTCGGCAACAGCTTCCACTTCAGAGAGTATCTCGTCATAGGTCAGACCTTTTACCTCTGCAATATGGGAAACCAAAAGACCGTCATTCTTGCTCAACTGCGCGTTAAAGGAAACAGACTTGGTGGGAGGAATCAAGGTATTGGTGGACAAATCCAACGCAGCAGATTTCCCATGGGCCAAAAAGGCACCAAATTCAGGAACCACCACACAATTGTAATTGTACAACAAATCTTCTATGTACGAGTCGATACGCATCGACACAAATATTGCAAAAAAACCCTGAGGACAAAATATGCCAGATAACTTTTTATTAACATTTGAAAATCTGTACTTTGTGAACAACTTAACCTACTTAATAAATGACTGAGGATGAATTTCTTGCGGCTCTTCGGCTGCAGGCGGTCCCAAATATTGGGGATTTGACCGCCAAAAAACTGATTGCCCACTGCGGTAGTCCAACAGCAGTTTTTCAAGATAATGTGCAACACTTATTAAAGATTGAGGGCATTGGAAAAATGACTCTTAAGGGACTTCATGATTCCAGCTATGCCCATGAAGCTGAAAGTGAGTTTGAATTTGTTTCCCACGAAAAGTTGGACTACTCCTATTTTATGGATACAACCTATCCTGATTATTTAAAGCACTGTGCAGATGGGCCTCTACTGCTTTTTCATCGAGGCAACATTGACTTAAAGCACAAGAAGATAATCAGCATTGTAGGCACAAGAAACATCACCAATTACGGCAGGGCGTTCTGCGAGGCCTTTGTTGAAGAAATTGCTCCATTGAATCCGATTATTGTTAGTGGTTTTGCCTACGGGGTGGATATCACAATTCAGAAATTGGCATTGGAGCACGGTTTGCAGACCATTGGTTGTTTGGCACATGGCTTAAATCAAATGTATCCCAAGGCCCATAGAAAGTATGTTTCCAAAGTTGAGAAAAATGGTGGGTTCCTCACCGAGTTTTGGAGCATGAGCAATCCTGACCGAGAGAACTTCTTAAAACGAAATCGGATTATAGCGGGTATTAGTGAAGCTACGCTCGTAGTGGAATCGGCGGAAAAGGGAGGCAGCTTGGTTACCGCGGACTTGGCCAATGGATATAATCGGGAAGTTTTTGCAGTTCCAGGACGATATACAGATAAGTATAGCATAGGGTGCAATAATCTTATTAAGCGACAGCAGGCCCATATGCTTACTTCCGCCGCGGATTTGGTTTACCATTTAGGTTGGGAACTGGAACCAGATGAAGCCAATGCTCCCATTCAAAAACAACTTTTTGTGCAACTGGATGAAACCGAAAAGTCCATTTATTCTTATTTGCAATCGAATGGGAAACAGCTTTTGGACTTGGTGGCTGTGGAATGTCAATTGCCCATTTTCAAGGTTTCATCCACACTTCTTTCTATGGAAATGAAGGGCTTGGTACGTGCCCTGCCGGGGAAGTTGTTTGAAGCGATCTAAAACGTCATTCTGAGCGAAGCGAAGAGTCTCAAACCATTATTATGAATTATCCTTGGCGCACCTATTATATCTACATCTTAACCAATAAAAATAAAACTGTTCTATACACTGGAGTAACTAACAATTTGACACGAAGATTGTCCGAACATCATGAAAATATCATATTGAGAAAGCGGACATTTGCGGCCAGATACAATTGTAGACATCTGCTTTACTATGAGCAGTTCTCTCGGATTCTCGATGCCATAGCAAGAGAAAAAGAAATCAAAGGTTGGCTCAGGGTGAAAAAGTTGAAATTGATTAAAACCATGAATCCAGAGATGGAGTTTTTGGAACACTTGTTTCTGTGAAACTTTATGGTTGTATCCGAATAAGGTTAGTGTCTAAGAATATTCCTGTCAGTCATACTGAGCAAAGCGAAGTATCTCTTGGCAATTGAAGGGCTTAGTGGGATTCTTCACCCTCACTTTGTTGGGGTTCAGAATGACCTTAAAGGCAGTTTTAATACCCTATTTTCTCACGAACACGGGCAAGCACCCCATCCGCCACTTTTTTGGCTTTTTCAGCCCCAATGGCCAAAGCCTCATCCACCTCTTTCAAGTTATTCATGTAGTATTCAAACTTTTCCCGTGGATCGGCAAACCGTTCCATGATGACCTCAAAGAGGGCTTGTTTGGCGTGGCCATAACCGTAGTTTCCTGCAAGATAGTTGGCACTCATCTCTTCAATTTGGTCTGGTTGCGCCAAGATTTTATATAAGGCAAACACATTGTCGTTGGTGGGATCCTTGGGGTCTTCCATGGGAGTACTGTCCGTAACAATTCCCATAATCTGCTTACGCAGTTTTTTATCGGGTTGAAACAGATTGATAAGGTTCCCCTTGCTCTTGCTCATTTTTTCCCCATCCGTGCCTGGTATGTACATGGTCTCTTCTTGAACCTTGGCATCAGGTAAAACAAAAGTCTCCCCAAATTGATGATGGAACCTGGAAGCCACATCACGGGTCATTTCCAAATGTTGCAGTTGGTCTTTCCCAACAGGAACAATATGGGCATCGTACAACAAAATATCAGCAGCCATTAACATGGGATAAGTGAACAACCCTGCATTAACATCTTCCAACCGATCCGCTTTATCCTTAAACGAATGTGCCAAGGTGAGGCGTTGGTAGGGAAAGAAACAGCTCAGGTACCAGGCCAGTTCCGTTACTTGGGGAACATCACTTTGTCTGTAAAAAACAGTCTTTTCAATGTCCAGACCAAAGGCCAACCAGGTTGCCGCAGTGGCATAGGTGTTGTTTCGCAATTCCTCCCCATTTTTTATTTGGGTAAGGGAATGCATATCCGCAATAAAAAGAAACGATTCATTGTTGGGGTCTTGTGCCATTTGAATGGCAGGAACAATTGCCCCCAATATGTTTCCCAAATGCGGGACCCCCGTACTTTGGATTCCCGTTAAGATTCTGGCCATGCCTTAATTTTGGCCGTAAAAGTAACAATCCGCATGCGATAAAAAAAGCAAGGATAGACCGCTTGCCGAAAAAGAGGGTAAAATGTTATTTTTTAAAGAGGCCCGCTACAAAAAGAATCACCACGGCACCAATAACTCCGGTAATCAAGTCGCCCACTAGACCTGAGCCAATCTGAACACCCAAGGTGCCAAAGAGCCAGTTGCCCACGGCACCACCAACAATACCCAGGATAATGTTGATCAAGGCACCAAAACCGCCGCCTTTCATGATTTTTCCCGCCAGCCAACCGGCCGCCGCTCCAACTAAAATGGCATACAAAATTCCCATAATCAAGTTTTTTAGGTTGTTTCCTTAAAGATATTCAAAAATTCTACTTTTGAAATATGGTTCAATTTTTCAGGAACGTTGGGCATGTCCTCTACCGAATTTGGTTCTATGTGTTGGTTGCCCTTCCCATCTTTCTCTTTTTCCCATTTTTACTCCTGACTGTCTTTTCCGAAAAGACCTATCCGCAGTTTTTTTGGTTGGCCCGAAACCTATGGGCCAAACCCATTTTATATGGTATGGGCTGTTTCCCAAAAATTGAAAGGGAACAACAAATGGAAAAAGGGAAGAGTTATATGCTCATATCCAACCATACCAGTATGTTGGATATTATGCTCATGTTGGTGGTAAGCAAAAACCCCTTTGTTTTTGTGGGCAAAAAGGAGCTGGTGAAGATTCCCGTTTTCGGTTTTTTCTACAAACGTGTCTGCATTATGGTAGATCGAGACAGCATTAAAAGCAGAACGGGAGTATATCTACGGGCGCAACGAAGGTTGGATCAAGGGCTCAGCATTTGTATTTTTCCCGAAGGCGGTGTGCCAGAGGAGCACATTATTTTGGATGCCTTTAAGGATGGCGCTTTTAAGATGGCCATTGCCCATAAGATTCCTGTGGTACCCATTACGTTTTACGACAATAAAAAGCGTTTTTCCTTTACTTTTTTTAGCGGGGGGCCTGGTAGGATCAGGGCCAAAGTACATCCCTTTTTTGAAACGGGGATTTTGGGTGAGGAAGATAAATCTACTTTACGGGAAGAAGTGAGGGAGGTGATTTTAAATGAGCTTAAATAAATTGGGCATGGCCAATACAATTGTACTCTTGTTGGCATTTGAATCCAGAAAGTCCTCCTTGCTTATCCGATACCCTTTGTGGGTGTTTAAAAGCCGAATCTGATCCAAAAGTTGCGCATTGTGCTCCTGATATTGGGGAGTAGGTTCCAACAGGGAATTCATCTCATTGTGCTCATGCTGGATTTCCAATAAAACCTGATCTTTTGAAAGTTTAAAGACAATGTTCAGATGAACTTTGCTTCGATTGCTCGACATCAGGTTTTCGATGGTATTTTCCAGCAAGGTTTGGATAAGTGTTGCAGGAACCGTAGCGTCCCATTGTCCCACAGGGTTCCCTACGTCCAAAGTAAATTCAAATTGGTCATCATATCGCAACTTTTGAAGTTTTAAATACCACCCCAGCATTTTAATTTCCTCCTTGAGTTCCACCACCTCAGCACCCAGATGTTTTAGGTTATGTCGGATAAGCTTGCTAAAGGTGGATAAATATTCCAAAGCGGACTTTTTGTTTTCGGAAGTCACATAATATTGAATGGCATTTAGCACATTGAATACAAAATGGGGATTGAGTTGGGAGTTGAGCGCCTTGAGTTTAAGCTCCATCATTTCTTCCTTAATCTGAAGCAGGCTTTCCTGTTTTTCCCGTAACGCTCTGTTGGCCCGTACGCTTTTGATTTTGATAGCGCAAATGGATGCCACGGCGGACAACATTTTTAGGTGGTGCTCGGTAAAAAAACCTTCTTCGGGATGTTCGCAATCAATTACCCCATAAATGATGTCCTCATTGGAAATGGGCACACAGATTTCGGATAGTCGCTGATCATCATCCACAATATAGCGGGAGTCCTTGGAGGTGTTCGGAACAATTTCCGCTTTGCCAGAAACGGCTACCGCTCCAGTGATGCCCTCCCCCAAACTTATTTCCACCGGATTGTACAGATTATGGTCCTTTGGATTTTTTGGGCCATAGGCCGCCTTTTGTACCAGTAGCTTTTGGTCTTGGTCTATCAAATAGACTACGCAATCCACAAATCCCAGTTTGGCAATGCAGTTTTTGGCAAGATCCCATAAGATCTCATCTTCATTTTCCTTTCCTAAAAGCGATTTGGAAAAATAGATAAGTATGTCCTCAAATTGGTTAGTTTTCAAGTATAAGGGACTTAGAAGGCAGAGTAAATTAAGGATTTTTTGTCACTGCGACACATTTTACAAACAAGTTCAAGGGAAAAATCTGACATACCTCGAATGACAACATAAAAAAACACCCCACAGGAATGCAGGGTGCTTCATGATTGTCTAAAGGGACAATCAACCTAACCAACGTCTTTGTGCCGTTCAGCCCAACAGGAAATTATAGGTGGCCCCTGTTTATTTAAAATTTGAAGCTGAAACCACTGTAAACTCCAACCGAGAATGGTCTGAAGGAGCCAGAAGTATCGGAAAACGTATTCAACTGATACTTGAATACGGGTTCCAGATTCAATTGCACTTTAGGCGAAAACTTATAGTTGAACCCAAGCCCAACATTGGTACTAAAATTCATGGAGTTGGCATTGTTGGCTTCACCCACTTCGGTCACCAAACCTTCGGACTCCAACAAAACGGAGTTGTCCACCAAGAAAAGGGAACTTACACCACCAATTAGGTCTACTCCAAACTTTTTATCAATAAGACTATAGTTCAGTTCCAGGGGAATTTCCAAATAACCCAAATTTTGGATCATCTTTCCATCCAAAACCGCACTGGAACTAAAGTTAACTTCTTCCTTATCCAAACTGAGGGCGCCTTTATCCCTACTTTCCACTACAATGTTTTCGGATTGTCTGGCATAATCAATATTGTCAATAAGATTAACAGAGGAGCCATCCAAAGAAGAGGAGAAAACCACGTCATTGGTGTCGTATCCAAAATTGACACGGTGCACCCCGGTACGCACCTTTAATTTTTTACCCACCTCATAAGCCACAAAAACACCATAGCTTAGATCCACATTTCCAGATTTGGAATTGGAGGCAAATGAAGAGTGCACGGGAGACCCTTCGCCTGCAGCACTAAAGTAAACGGGAGCAATGGATGGTCCAACGGACCATTTACTACCAGAGTTTTGGGCAACCACGTCTTCTTCCTGCTCGGCAATGGCATCAAAAATGGATTGTCCTTCATTCTTAGTTTCTTCAACTTGATTTTGGACAATAGCATCTTCTTCCTGGGTCGCATTCTCCAGCAAATTGGTTTTGGATTGCTGCTGATTTGGATTGTTGGTAGCTACTGCTTCTTTCTCAGGTTGAGGTGCCAAATCCAACACATCTTTACGTTCCTTGTTTTGCACTTCTTGACCAACAGCATTGCGTTTTTCCGAAGATTCGGTAGCCGCAACATCAGCGTATTCATGGGTTTTTGGCGCATCTTTCCTTAACGGATCGGCTTGGGTTGGATTCTGGTTACCAGTCAATGGGCTTTCTGCAACTTCCTGCCCGCTCACAAATTGACTTGGATTGGAGCTTACCGAATTGGATTTTCCCTCGCTGGTTTCCACAACGTCATTTTGATTGGATTCCAAGGTGTTGTTTTCTTGAGTGTCCACCAATCCATCTTCTTCAGAAATAGTGGACTGTTCAATCTTGTCCGAAGCATTGTTTTGTTCATCAAGGATTTCGGTGTTTTCCGTTTCCGAAATGATAATTGGTTCATTGTTGTCACTGTCACCAAATGGATTGATCACATACAACAGGATGGCCATTACGGCTGCAGCTCCCCCAAGCCGCCACCAAATGGGCACAACCCTTTTCTTCTGTTTCTTTTTGTCCAAAGAGGCTTCAATGGATTTCCAGACTGCATCATCCGGAAGCTCTTGAAAGTCTCCCAACTTTTCTTTGAACAATTGCTCTAAATTCTTTTTCCCCATCTAAGCAATGTTTATGTTTTCCTTTTCTATCTTTTCTCTCAAGATCATCTTGGCCCTGGCCAAGTTGCTCTTGGAGGTGCCTGTGGATGTCCCCAACATCTCACTGATCTCTTTATGGCTATAGCCATCCAAAACGTACAGGTTAAACGTTAACCTATATTTATTGGGCAGTTCCTGAATGTACCCCAGCAAGGTGGAAAGGCTTATGTCTGTCTGCTCCGTATCTACTTCCACCTCTTCGCCAACATTTTCAGAGACAACATCCATGTACTGCTCTTTTCTATATTTCTGAAGCACCGTGTTTACGGTGATTCTTTTGATCCAACCTTCAAATGACCCATTGAACTTGTACTGATCGATCTTGTTGAAGATGGTCATAAAGCTGTCGTGCAAATTATCCTCGGCCTCCGTTCGGTTCCGAGAATACTTGAGACACATACCGAAAAGAATACCGGAATATTTCCGGTACAATTCGGCCTGCGCCTGCCTTTTGCCTTTTTTGCAATTATGTATCAGCTCGTTTATATCCAAATGTTGGTCAATTTTGGATTAAGGATGCCCTTAATGTAACGATTACTCAATTACGGGAATGGTAAATTCCAAAAATTCGGAATTATCGTTTTCATCCTGTCCAGTATAAAACCTAAAATGGTATTCCCCGGAATACAACACTTGAAAATCAAATGAAGCATTAACTTCCTGGACTACCTGAGTGCATGCCGTATCATCGGTCAGAACAGAACCAATAACAACCACTTCTCGGTCGGTTTGGGCCGTTCTGGCCACATCAAATCCTTCAAAAAATGTACAGCCGTTAGGTCTTACATAGGTGACCTCAATGCTGTAGGTTTCATTCAGTTCAAAGGATTCGGGGACGTTGGCATCTACAATGGACAAGGTAGTAAAACGAAAGTTTTGACCATCATCCAAATCACAGGCATTGAACAGCCCCGCTGTTCCAATAAGCATGACAAGCATTATTGCCTTTCTCATCATAAAAATTTCCTTTTTTATTCCTAGATGAACAGCAATCATAAGGGTTGCGTAAGATTTGCAACCTTAAATCCAGTTATTTGCTGTGAGTGCTATGCACTTACCAAGGAAATGGCTTCCTTGATCTTGCCCTCCAGCTCCTCGGAAAGCTCTGGATTGTCTTGTAGCAATGCCTTTACGGCATCCCTTCCCTGGCCTAGTTTGGTGTCTCCATAACTGAACCAGGAACCGCTTTTCTTTACAATTTCATAGGCCACTCCGAGGTCTAGGATTTCCCCAATTTTCGAAATGCCTTCTCCGTACATAATATCAAATTCCGCAGTCCTAAAGGGTGGTGCCACTTTGTTCTTTACCACTTTAACACGGGTCTTGTTTCCTTGAACACCACCATGGGTATCCTTTATTTGGGTAGAGCGACGGATATCCAAACGAACCGAAGCATAAAATTTAAGGGCGTTACCTCCTGTAGTGGTTTCGGGGTTCCCGAACATGACCCCAATTTTTTCACGCAGCTGGTTGATGAAGATGACCGTACAATTGGTCTTGCTGATGGTTGAGGTCAACTTACGTAGAGCCTGTGACATCAATCTAGCATGTAACCCCATTTTGGAATCTCCCATTTCCCCTTCAATCTCACTTTTTGGGGTCAGGGCTGCGACGGAATCCACAATAACAATATCAATGGCACCAGAACGAATTAGGTTATCCGCAATTTCCAAAGCCTGCTCCCCATGGTCGGGCTGGGAAATGATCAGATTGTCAATATCCACTCCCAATTTTTGGGCATAAAAACGGTCAAAAGCATGTTCCGCATCTATAAAAGCGGCAATGCCTCCATTTTTTTGCGCCTCGGCGATGGCATGAAGCGTTAAGGTAGTTTTACCAGAAGATTCAGGCCCATAAATCTCGATGACCCTACCTCTTGGGTAACCGCCAACGCCCAAAGCAATGTCCAAACCTAGGGATCCAGATGGGATAACATCCACATCTTCCACCACACTGTCCCCCAGTTTCATGACAGCGCCTTTTCCATAGGTTTTGTCCAATTTATCCAGGGTTAATTTTAAGGCTTTTAACTTTGCTTCTTTCTCGTTGCTCATGGTATCATCTTATTTGGAAGGCTAAAAATACCATTTCTTTTGGCACGCAACAACAGCCTCACGCAACCTTTTTGAACAACTGTATCTAAACGGTACTAACTCGTATTATCATAGCGGGCCTAACTAGGGCTCGTTGCCTTTGGCAAAAGGGAAAATTTGCGCTATGAAAAAGGATTAATCGGTTGGGAGGGGTTTCTTTTTAAGAAACCCTTTTTCTTTTTTAGCTGGTTGGATTTTATAACTTTGCCCCACTTTTAGACAATCTATTCTTTAATCTTAACTATTGGTATAGCATGCAACTGTACAATACATTAAGTGCAAAGGAAAGAGAACAGCTTATTGAGGAGGCCGGCAAGGATCGGCTTACCATCTCTTTCTACAAATATGCACACATTGGAAATCCGCAGATTTTAAGGAACCACCTATTTATTGCTTGGAACGAAATGGATGTTCTGGGCAGAATTTATGTGGCTTACGAAGGGGTGAATGCCCAACTATCTGTTCCAGCGGATAATTTTGATGCCTTTAAAACCCATTTGGATAGTATTTCCTTTTTGGAAAATGTTCGTTTGAACATTGCCGTGGAGCAGGACAACAAATCTTTCCTTAAACTCAAAGTAAAGGTGCGCAACAAGATTGTTGCGGATGGCCTGAACGATGACACTTTTGACGTAACCGATAAAGGCGTTCATGTAGGAGCCGAAAGATTCAATGAACTTATTGAAGACCCAGACACGGTTTTGGTGGATATGCGTAACCATTACGAAAGTGAGATAGGCCATTTTAAAAATGCCGTTACCCCAGATGTGGACACTTTTAGGGATTCTTTGGACATTATTGAAGAAGATTTAAAAGAACACAAGGAGGATAAAAAATTGGTGATGTATTGTACTGGGGGAATCCGTTGCGAGAAAGCCAGTGCCTACTACAAACATAAAGGATTTAAAAATGTATTTCAATTGGAAGGAGGGATCATTGAATATACTCGCCAAGTAAAAGCCGAAGGCTTGGAGAACAAGTTCTTGGGCAAAAACTTTGTGTTTGATCACCGTAGAGGAGAGCGTATTTCCGAAGATGTGATAGCTAACTGCCACCAATGTGGCAAACCATGCGACACCCATGTAAACTGTGCCAATGAGGCATGTCATTTGCTCTTTATACAATGCGAGGACTGCGCCAAGGCCATGGACAACTGTTGCTCCACCGAATGCCAGGAGGTACATGCCCTGCCTTACGAAGAACAAAAACGCTTACGAAAAGGGAAACATGCCAGCAACAAGATTTTTAAGAAGGGCCGTTCCGAAGTGTTGAAATATAAAAAGTGACCTTTAGGTCACCTCGAGCTGTCATCCTGAGCGCAGTCGAAGGAGCAGTCGAGAGGTCTATACCTGTCAGTTCGAGTAAAATTCTTGGCGGTTGAGCGTACGCGTGTCGCTGAAACTTTAGCGTAGGCATAGTCGAAGCAGTAAGAATTTCCTATTGATAACCACATCCCAACCCCTCTTAAGAGGGAAGCTGTTTATGGAGCAGTTGAGCAAAATCCCTTCTTGAGAAGGGAAAGATTTTGCGGAGCGAAATCAGGGAAGTGTTATCCTAAGAAGGAACCCCAGAAATTGGATTCCGAGGCCCCCATTTACAATTAAATAGTTAAAGGCATCCTTAATCAAGGATCTGGCGGACATTCAGTATCTCCTAGTATACCCCAATCCAGTCCGTTAGGATCTGTTAAAATGTCCCGAGCAGCTATTGCTTCCGCACCGCAATATACTAGCCCAGTAGCTCCCAAGGTGATACCAATAGGCGTAAACTCTTGAGCTTCCCAACCCACCAAAGTTTTACTATAATTTTCTTTAGAAAGCCCAGAACTGGTAAACATATGCTCCATGGTTTGGACACTTCTAATATCCCAACCACCTAGGTTTTGGTCAAATGCAAATGAATGATCAAACATTGCGGTCATAATTTCCACTTTGGATACATCCCAATTGCTAAGATCTTGATTAAATGAAGAGGCTCCAAAGAACATGTACGCCGTGCTGGTTATAGAGCTTACATCCCAATTGTTCAAATCACCGTTAAAGGAAGAGGCATCAACGAACATGCCATAGAGGCTTGTTACATTCTTTAGATCAGGGGCGTCTTCGGCATTATAAATCATATCGGTACAACCACGGAAGGCTAGAGTAAAACTTTCCCATTCAATAGTGCCCCATTGTTCTATGCTCTTAACTTTTGCAGCATTGGGAGGACTGTTATCCCATAATATCCTGGAAAACGCCCCATTTTCTATACCATCTGTATTTATAGATATAGAATAAACATCAGCAACTGTATATGTATGTTCAGGCAGGGTATTGTAACCAGTAACCTCTTCTATAGTTCCATCACCCCAATCTAGGATATAGTTATAATCGCCTCCTTCGGCAATTCCAAGGGTAACCGATTCATTGGCCTCAGTGGTTTCCATAGTGAAAACAAAGGAGCTTTCTTCCAAGTGGTAAGGGTCATCAATAACGTTCAACACATTAATAGTAATTACCCCTTGTTCAGTTTTACCGCCATCACTTACCTCCACAGTTATAGCATGGGAGGTCACTGTTTCATAATCCAAGCTTGCACCGTCCGCTAAGAACAATTCCCCATTGCTGTTTATTGCAAACAAATCATTGTCATTGGTAATAATCTCAAACATAATTTCGTCACCATCTGGATCCTCTGCGTCAAGGGTGCCGATTATATCAATACTGGATGCATCTTCGTACACCTCAAATGCTTGTGATGAAATTTGTGGTGCTTGATTCGTGTTGATTACATTGATTGTGATAGTGGCTGTGGTAGTTTCGGCGCCGTCAGAAACACTGATTACAATTTCGTGTGAGGTGGCCGTATTATAATCCAAGCTTTGTCCATTGGCAACTCGTAGTTCACCTCGATCAGAAATAACAAAAAGGTCATTATCATTGGTTACAATGGCAAATGATAGAGCGTCGGCATCAGCATCGGAAGCCTGAATGGTAGTAATTACATCAACAGGGGAGCTATTTTCTTGGGCATCATACTCCAAGACCGTTATTTGAGGGGGTCGGTTTTCCTGCACTTTGTCTTTTTCACAAGATGCAAGGAAGACCAATCCAAATAGCATAATTGGAAATAGGATTTTCAGTTTCATAATTTTTGGGTTTAAAGTTAAAGGCCTAAAAGTGCTTTCTATTTTCTATTCTGAGCAGACCCAACTGACGGATGCTGGTTTTGAGTTGATGGATGATGGTTTTGGGTTGACGGATTTTTTGCCAGCTGACTGGAAAATGACCAGCTTTAACCATGGGTTTCAGACTACCAATAACCAATTTTAATTGTAACTATTTTTTAGTTACATATTTTGTTTTACCTTTGCCATGAGCAGAATTGATAAACTAATAGAGCGATTTAAAAATGTTCCAAAAGATTTTACTTGGAGCGAACTGATTAAAATCCTTGCTCATTTTGGATACCACGAGATTGGAAAGAAAGGAAAAACAGGAGGTTCTCGGGTAAAATTTGGCAATAGTGATAAAGAAATTATCAGCTTGCACAAACCCCATCCAGGAAACATTGTAAAACAATATGTTATAAGGCAAGTGTTGGAAAAACTGAATTTATAGGTATGGGAAGTTTTTTAGAATACAAAAATTATATAGGCTCCGTGGAATTTAGTGCAGAAGACAATGTTCTATATGGCAAAGTGTTGGGCATAAACGACTTGATAAACTTTGAGGCAATTTCCGTTGATGGGCTCAGAACCGCCTTCATGGAAGCTGTAGATGACTATTTGCATACTTGCAAGGAGATGGATAAAGAACCCGATAAATTTTATAAAGGGGTGTTTAATGTGCGCACAGGATCTGATCGCCACAGGGATCTTGCCCTTATAGCAGGTAAAAGAAAGCTAAAGCTGAATGAGGTGGTAAATGTTTCCTTTGAATATTTAATAAAGCATGAAGAGGAAGTTTTTGGCAAGGCTCAATAGCCAATGACACAGAAGTAGCATTTCTCCACTGCCCAATTTATGCTATCTTTACCTCAAGATTTTTTATGAACCCTTTTTAGACTGATGCTTCAGCATCGCTCTAAATCAAGATATTAAATATGGGATGTAGCAGTTGTTCAACCGGCAAGGATGGACAACCGCGGGGTTGCAAGAACAACGGTACTTGCGGCACAGATGGTTGTAACAAGCTTACAGTCTTTGACTGGCTTTCCAATATGTCGCTGCCCAACGGTCAAAAACCTTTTGATTGCGTTGAGGTACGATTCAAGAACAGTAGAAAGGAATTCTTTAGAAATGTGGACGGCATTCCGCTCTCCATTGGGGATGTAGTGGCCACCCAGGCCAAATCTGGCCACGATGTGGGGATTGTAACGTTGACCGGGGAATTGGTCAAGGTACAGATGCGAAGAAAAAAAGTAGCGCTGGACGACAAAACCCTTCCCAAGATTTATAGAAAAGCTTCGCAACGCGATATTGACATCTGGCAAAAAAGCCGAAGCAAGGAGGCGGAGGTGCAAAAGCGCTCGCGCGAAATAGCCATTTCCCTAAAATTGGAAATGAAATTGAGCGATGTGGAGTTTCAAGGTGACGGTTCCAAAGCAACTTTTTATTACACTGCCGAGGAAAGGGTGGACTTTAGGCAGTTGATCAAGGACATGGCCAAAGCCTTTGGCATCCGTATTGAGATGCGCCAGATTGGTTACCGACAAGAAGCCCAACGTTTGGGCGGGATAGGATCTTGCGGTCGCGAACTTTGTTGTTCTACTTGGCTAACCGATTTTAGATCGGTAAGCACAGCTTCGGCTCGATACCAACAATTGGCATTGAATCCCCAAAAGCTGGCAGGACAATGTGGAAAGCTCAAATGTTGCCTCAATTATGAATTGGACATGTATCTGGAGGCATTGAAGGATTTCCCTTCCCAGGACAGCAAGCTTCAGACCAAAAAGGGAGTTGCCTTTTGCCAAAAAGCGGATATTTTTAAGCAGACCCTTTGGTTTTCCTATAGGGATGACCCGGCCACCTGGCATGCCTTGGACAAGGACCATGTGCTGGAAATCTTGGAACTGAACAAGAAGAATGAAAAAATCGCTAGCTTGGAGGAATATGCCCAAGACAATGTAAGCGACGAAAAAATGGCCTTTGAAAATGTGGTGGGGCAGGACAGCCTTACCCGTTTTGATCGACCCAAGCGAAAGAAACGCAACAAGAAAAGAAGAAAAAACAAACCAAAATCTTCTTCCAATGCACAATAAAATTTACTATGCCTTGGTTTTATTCCTAGGCTTGGTATCGTGTAACAGTAATCTGGTATTTTCTGAATTTGAACCCATGTCCAATGGCAAATGGCAAATGGATCAGCTGGTGGATTTCCAGTTTTCAGAATTGGATTCGGTACAGGGCCATAACATGTTCATCAATATAAGAAACGACAATACCTACCCGTTCAGCAACCTCTTTTTGATTACGGAACTGGAGTTTCCCAATGGCCAGACCCAGAAGGATACCTTGGAATACAAAATGGCGGAACCCACTGGGGAATGGCTGGGCAAAGGATTTGGCAGTATCAAGGAAAACAAGCTTTGGTACAAGGAAAACATCGTTTTCCCCGATTCTGGCGTATATAAATTGAGTGTGGCGCACGCCATGCGTAAAAATGGCGAGGTAGAAGGTCTTCACATTTTGGAGGGCATTACCGATGTAGGTTTGGAAATTGAAAAAAGCACCCAATAAAGCAATGGCAAAAGCTAAACAGAAGAAGCCGAAGAGCTTTCTTCCTTTCATTAAATGGTTTTGGATTCTTTTCGGAGTCGGGATTCTCTCGGCAGCACTGATATTTTTATTGGCATCTTGGGGCGCCTTTGGTGAAATGCCCACTTTTGAGCACTTGGAAAACCCCAACACCAATTTAGCCACGGAAATCATTTCTTCGGATGGGGAAACCCTGGGAAAACTTTACTTGGACGATAACCGAACTCCTGTTGCCTTTAAGGAGCTGCCCCAAAATTTGGTGGACGCCTTAGTGGCCACTGAGGACGCCCGTTATTTTGACCACGCAGGGATAGATGCCAGGGGAACCATACGCGCCTTTGCCTATTTAGGACGAAAGGGAGGTGCAAGTACGATCTCCCAGCAATTGGCAAGACAACTCTTCATAGGGGTAAGGGACAAGCAAAGTACAACCAACGCCTTATTTCAAAAAATTAAGGAATGGGTAATTGCCACCCGTTTGGAACGCAATTATACCAAGGAGGAAATCATAGCCATGTATATGAACATCTATGATTTTGGATATGCCGCAGATGGCATTCGTTCCGCAGCCCGAATTTATTTCGGAAAGGAGCCATCGGAATTGAGAACACAAGAGTCCGCTGTTTTGGTGGGGATGCTGAAGAACTCCTCCCTATTCAATCCGATTAGAAGACCGGAAATGGTTTTAGGCCGAAGGAATACGGTATTGGGACAAATGGCGAAGTATGATTACATAACACAAGCTGAAAAAGACTCCCTTCAAAAGATGGAAATGGACATCAACTTTAGTCCAGAATCCCATAGAGAGGGTTTGGCAACCTATTTCAGGATGTATGCCCAACGATGGCTGAACAGATGGGTAAAGGAAAATCCAAAACCAGACGGGGAGAAGTATAATATCTATTTGGACGGATTAAAGATTTTCACCACTATTGACTCCCGCATGCAGAAGAATGCAGAGGAAGCCATGGAGGAACACATGAAGAATCTTCAAGCCGAGTTCTTCCATCAAAACACCACAAAAAGGAACCCTACGGCACCATTTTTGGATATCACTAACGGGGCCATCGATACGATAATGCGGAGCGCTATGAGGCGTTCAGCGCGTTGGAGAAGTATGTCAAGACAAGGAAAATCTGAAGAGGAAATTAAAAAATCTTTCCATGAAAAAACGGAAATGACCGTCTTTGATTGGAATAGCGATTCGTATGAAAAGGACACCATTATGACTCCTTTGGATTCCATTCGCTACTATAAAATGTTTTTGAGAACGGCCATGATGTCGATGGAACCGCAAACAGGTCATGTGAAAGCTTGGGTTGGTGGAGTGGATTATAAGCACTTTCAATATGACAATGTAATTCAGGGTGCCCGCCAGGCGGGATCTACCTTTAAACCATTCGTCTATGCCGCGGCAATTGACCAACTTCGCTATTCCCCTTGCGATTCGCTGCCGGACAATCAGTATTGTATAGAGCCATTAAAGCATGGGAATATGGAGGCTTGGTGCCCCAAAAACTCTGATGGAAAATACTCAGGGAAAAACAGGACACTTAAAAATGCACTGGCAAATTCGGTGAACACGGTTACTGCCCAATTGATTGATCAAGTTGGTCCGGCATCGGTGGTCAATATTGCTAAAAATATGGGCTTGGGCGATGATATTCCAGAAGTGCCATCCATTGCTTTGGGCACCCATGATTTTGGAGTTTATGACATGGTAGGGGCTTATGGCACTTTTGCCAACCAGGGGGTCTATGTTAAGCCTGTAATGGTTACCCGGATTGAAGACAAAAATGGAACCGTACTATATGAGTATGTTCCCGAGACCAAAGATGTATTGAGCAAGGACGTGGCCTACGCCATGGTAAATTTAATGGAAGGAGTGACCCAGGGAGGTTCTGGTACCAGGTTGCGCCATACTTTTGCAAAAGAACAGCGGGTTTACCAAGATATTATAACAGGATACCCATATGAATTGACCAATCCCATTGCGGGAAAGACGGGAACTACGCAAAATCAAAGTGATGGATGGTTTATGGGGATGGTACCCAACTTGGTCACAGGAGTTTGGGTAGGCGGTGATGATCGATCCATACACTTTAAAAGTCTCACGTACGGTCAGGGAGCTTCAATGGCCTTGCCTATTTGGGCATTGTACATGAAGAAGAACTATGAAAATGAGGAGTTGGGAGTATCCACGGAAGCTTTTGAGGAGCCCGAAGAGTTGTCCATTAATGTGGACTGTACCAAAGTGTTGGAGGAACTCAAGGAAGAAACGGATACCGAGGACGATTTGGACGAGGATATAGGCTTTTAGGCCAAAGGAAAAAACACTGAAAAATAAGCTCCATGTGAAGATTCTTCCTTGGGGCTTTTTTTCTGCCACTGGAATCACAACATTAACGGCATAGATTCCGTGGCATTGTCATTCCTGCTTTTGCAGGAAACCATGCGGATGCACTCTTAGGGTTTCTTTTGAAAACAAAACGGTTTCAGGAATTCTTTAATTATCGTAATTTCAACAGCAATAAAATTGGAATTGGATGATCAAGAAAACTGTAGCAACTGTAGAACAAGCTTTGGAAGGGGTAGCGGATGGAATGACCTTTATGCTAGGAGGGTTTGGGCTCTGCGGAATCCCGGAAAATGCCATTGGGCAATTGGTAAGCTTAGGGATTAAGGACATTACCTGTATCTCCAACAACGCAGGGGTTGACGATTTTGGATTGGGGCTTTTGCTGCAACAACATCAAATCAAAAAAATGATCTCTTCCTATGTGGGAGAAAACGATGAGTTTGAGCGCCAGATGCTAAGTGGGGAATTAGAAGTGGAATTGACTCCCCAAGGCACTTTGGCAGAAAAATGTAGGGCGGCTCAAGCGGGATTCCCGGCATTTTACACCCCAGCGGGCTATGGAACCGAGGTCGCTGAAGGAAAGGAAACTCGTGAATTTGATGGCAAGATGTATGTTTTGGAACCTGCATACAAAGCAGATTTTGCCTTTGTAAAAGCATGGAAAGGGGATGAAGCGGGCAATTTGATTTTCAAGGGAACCGCAAGAAATTTTAATCCTTGTATGTGTGGTGCTGCCAAGATAACGGTGGCGGAGGTGGAGGAATTGGTTCCTGCAGGAAGTCTGGATCCCAATACAATTCATATCCCTGGGATTTTTGTACAGCGCATTTTTCAAGGAGAGCGGTACGAGAAAAGGATAGAGCAGAGGACCGTTCGGTCAGTTGATTAATTGTCCAATGTGGAAATTTGAAAATGAGCAAATGTAAAAATGGCCTAATAGTTTGTGGGAATGAAGGAGAACGTTGTTGTGGTAAAATCTACGGAATTGGCTTTGGAGATAATTTCATTTTGCGAAGTGCTTGAGGCAAAAAAGAAGTTTGTTGTGGGCAAGCAACTATTAAGGTCGGGAACAAGTGTTGGGGCAAATATTCGAGAATCGCAACATGCAGAAAGCAGGGCTTACTTCATCCATAAGCTAAAAATTGCAGCCAAAGAGTTGGAGGAGACCAAATACTGGTTGGAACTTTGTGAAAAGGCCCCTACCTATCCATCAAAGTCCGAACTGGGACCAATGACCAAGGAATTGGGATTGATTTTAGGCAAAATTGTAAGTACAAGTAAAAGAAATTCAAAGAAATAAGGAATTGGCACATTGCCAAATTGAAAAATTAGCATATTAAGCATGTTGGATAAAAACGGAATCGCAAAACGGATTGCAAAAGAAGTCAAGGACGGATATTATGTGAACCTAGGGATAGGAATACCCACTTTGGTGGCCAATTTTGTGCGGGAAGATATCAGTGTGGAATTTCAGAGCGAAAATGGAGTGTTGGGCATGGGGCCATTCCCGTTTGAGGGCGAAGAGGATGCCGATATCATAAATGCTGGAAAACAGACCATAACCACCCTTCCAGGAGCTTCTTTTTTTGACTCTGCACTAAGTTTTGGCATGATTAGGGGGCAACATGTGGACTTGACCATTTTAGGAGCTATGGAGGTGGCAGAAAATGGCGATATCGCCAACTGGAAGATTCCGGGCAAGATGGTAAAAGGTATGGGCGGTGCAATGGATTTGGTGGCCTCGGCTGAGAATATCATAGTGGCCATGATGCATACCAATAAGGCTGGAAAATCCAAATTGCTTAAAAGATGTTCGCTTCCACTGACAGGAGTGGGTTGCGTAAAGAAAATTGTCACCAATTTGGCCGTATTGGAGGTGACCCCGGATGGGTTTAAATTATTGGAAAGGGCTCCTGGGGTATCTGTGGAAGATGTGGTGAATGCTACAGAAGGTAAGCTACAGGTGCAGGGGGAGATTCCCGAGATGGAAATATAGTCTCTATACCAATCAGTTTGTTTACCACAATATACCGCAGCTTCACAACAAATTTTTTATTTGATTTTTCTTTAGCTGTATTTTGGTAGTGTTGAATAATTTTCCCAAATTAACCATCCTTAAAATCAACACCATGGCACCCAAATTTTTCCGCTCCTCAGTAGAGGACAACGTTCAAGTTTACAGAAACGATTTTTTCACAGGATTTATGTTATTGATCAAGAAGCTTTTTATGCTTTAAGACCCATAAAATGAAAAAATGTAAGGGCCAACAAAATTGTTAGGCTCTTTTTTTATTCCATAATTTAGAGGGATGAATAAGCCCTCCAATCATTTAACTTTTCGGGAATGCACATTGTCGGATTTGGATGTCTTAATCCAAATATCCAAAGACACTTTTATCGCAGCATTTGAAGCAGAAAATGAACCCAAGGATTTCAGGGAATATATAGCATCAGCATTTAGCAGGGAACAACTGCAAAAGGAACTGTTGAATATCGACTCCCAATTCTATTTTGTTTTTGAAAATATGGATTTGGTGGGCTACTTCAAAGTGAACAACGGCCAAGCGCAAACAGATGTTAAAGACAATAATTCGTTGGAATTGGAACGGATCTATGTTGTTGACGGTCACCAAGGCAAGGGCATTGGGGCATGGATGCTCCAACAAATTATCAATTTGGCCAAACATAAAGGCATGGCCTATGTGTGGTTAGGGGTATGGGAACATAACCCAGGAGCCATAAGATTCTACCAAAAACATGGGTTTACCAAGTTTGGCACCCATCCGTATTACATCGGGAACGACAAACAAACGGATTGGTTGCTTCGGTTAATGCTTTAAAATACCATCCAAAAACATAATGTCTCCTTCAGACTGCAATTTCCTTGCTACGGAATTTTCCAAGGCTGCGTGGATGAGCAGGGCCAATGCCATGGAGTTACCTTCGGTTAAACTATTGGTTCTATAAACCAGGTCCCTTACCGTGGAAAAACTGATACTACACCCTGAAGCAATATTGGCCAAATTGTCCTTGTTCAGGTTTCTTCTTAAAATCGTGGAAAGTTCCTGTCCAATCGGTTTACCAAAATCGGAGCTGGTAAACATTTCCTCGTATTTGATTCGTAGGTCGGAAGATTTGAGCGTGCCCATACATGTAAATTGTTAAGTTAAACTTGTAATAAATGAAATAATTCCCTTTTTCTATATTTGATCGTAAGGGAAGTACAAAGGTGAAGTTGAGAATTACGCATTTTTATGGGTATGCGTAAAAATATTACACAAGATAGTGATTTTATGCACATAATAAAAGAGTTAAGACGAAAAAAAGGAATAAGTCAAACAGAATTTGCCCATGCCATTGGTGTTAGCCTGCGAACCGTGCAGCTTTATGAGAGAAGAGACGCCAATATTCCAAATAAAAATTTAAAGAAAATTGCCCAATTTTTTGATATGACCATCCCCGAACTCGTCATTCATGAGTTCCACGACCCCAACGATACCTATGGGAAAAAGAAACCCTACGCCAAACAGGGTAGCGTGTTCTACCCTTTGGAACACGGAAAACTATTGGTAATGTCCCCTTTGGTGCTCATGGAGCAGCAAAAGGAATATATTACCCGTGTAAAAACCGGTCTTGTTTCCCAAAATGCATTCGAAACAGGGTTTGTGATGGACTCCATTGACGATGAACTTCACATGGCTTTTGAAATAACGGGGAATTCCATGTATGACGGAACCATAGATTCCATTCCCAACAAATCCATAGTTCTAGGCGTAGAGGTGGACGTCAAGGAGTTTGCTTTGGAAAACAATGGGCTATTCAACAAATCGTATGTTTTGGTCTGCAAGGACCGCATTATCTGTAAGCGAATCACCAACTATAATGTTGAAAAAGATGTTTTCCAGTGTAACAATCTAAACAAGGCACCCGAGTTCCAGGATTTTGAGCTTTCGGGAAAGGATGTGCTCCAAATCTTTCGGATTGCTAGAAGACAGCTGTAACCGCTTAGATTCGTTGTAGTATTTCTGCCGCTTGGTCAAGGACATCTTCTGTTTTCCCGAAGCAAAACCGCAGGAACCTTTGATTGTAATCAGGCCCGCAAAATACCGAAATGGGAATGCTGGCCAATTGATGTTCCCTGATGAGACGTATCGCAAAATCCATGTCTTTCTCATCCGTTATTTTTCCATAATCCAACAATTGAAAGTAGGTTCCAGCAGAAGGCACGGCCTCAAACCTTGAACCTTGGATGGCATTTAAAAAATAATCTCGCTTCTTTTGATAAAAACTCCCTAGTTCAAGATAATGTTCAGGAGATTGCAGGTATTCATTCAATGCAATTTGAAGCGCATGGTTTACCGAAAAAACATTGTACTGGTGAACCTTATGGAACTCTTGCATCAAAGCTTTGGGGGCCACACAATATCCAATTTTCCAACCCGTAACATGGAAGGTCTTTCCAAAGGAGGAACAAACGATGCTTCGTGAGGCCAAATCAGGAAATTTGGATACACTATGGTGCTGTTCCCCATCAAAGGTGATATGTTCATAGACCTCGTCGCTCAGCAAGATTATATTGGTATCCTTAAGGATTTCCTGCAATTGTAGCATATCTGATTCGGACCAAATTGTGCCCGTGGGATTGTGGGGCGTATTGATGATCATCATTCGGGTTTTAGGGGAGATGGCTTTTTTAAGTCCATTCCAATCTACCTTAAATGATGGTCCCTCCAATGCAATGGGAACCACCATGCCACCAAATAGTTCAATGGCGGGTTCATAACAGTCATAGGCTGGACGAAGTACAATGACTTCATCCTTGGGCCGAACAAAGGCCGCAATGCTGGTGAAGATGGCTTCAGTTGCCCCTGCAGTAATCGTAATCTCTGTTTCGGGATGATAGGATTTGCCGTAGAGACTTTCCGTTTTTTCTGAAATGGTTTCCCGAAGACTTAAAATACCCTGCATGGGGGCATATTGATTAAAATCGTCTTGGTGAGCCTGGTTCACCAACCGCAGCAATTTGGAATCGGGGGAGAAATTGGGAAACCCCTGGGATAGGTTGATGGCGTTATGTTCCTTGGCCAACTGACCAATGACCGTGAAAATTGTAGTGCCTAAATTGGGCAATTTGGAGTTGATTTTAATCATTCGGGTTGCTTTTTTAACCATACAATTACCTCATCCAAACAACGATCAAGTTCTTTTTTGATTTCACTTTCCCAAAATCGAAATACGGTGTATCCCATTTCTTCCAAGGCTTCGTTAACCTCTTGATCACGTTGTATGTTTCGCTCTATTTTGGGAATCCAGAACTCTTTGTTTGTTTTGATTTTGAGCTTGCGTTCCCCCCAATTGTGGCCGTGCCAAAACTCCCCATCAATAAATATGGCTGTTCGATACTTTTTAAGCACAATGTCCGGCTTTCCAATCAACTTTTTATAATCTATGCGATAACGGTAGCCAGCGGCCCATAATGCTTTTCTAAAAGCCAATTCTGGTTTGGTGTTCTTGCCGCGGATCTTGCCCATGATCTTGGAACGTTCAGGCGTGGTATAAAAACCGGACTCCTCATTGAACCGAGGAACTTTAATGCGCTCTTTGGGATAGTTTTTGGGCATGTTTCAAGATAGCAAAAAGGGAAGCTTAAATTTCATTCCGATGGGATTTCTTGTGCGGATTATTTCTTGGAATCCTTCAGTATTTCCAGTTTATAACCAACCCCATGCACATTGATCAGATTGATATGATCCTCGTCCTTGAACTTCTTTCTGAGTTTGGAGATGAAGGTGTCCAAACTTCGACCAACAAACACACCCTTGTTTTCCCAAACTTCCTTGAGTAATTGATCACGGCTAACCACTTGGTTGATGTTGTCGGCAAAAATTTTAAGTAAGTCCGTCTCCTTTGCGGTTAACCCAATATCCGTACCATCCTTGACCAATTTGTTCTGATCTGTGTAAAAAGCGTAATTGCCAAGGGGTATATAGGCCAATGTATTTTGGGGTTCTGACGATTCCTTACGCTTTACCAGGAAAAACAGACCTATTCCTAAAGTGCCAAACACCACTAGCGTGTACCATGGGGCACTCAATTTGGATTCTTTGACATCTGTGGGCTTGGGAAAAATCACATGGATGGAATAGCAATTCATGGGGAGATTTCTGCCCAAACAGGGTACAATGTTCCGCTCTTCACTATCTGAGACCGCATAGCTGTAATTCACTTCGTTCTGTTGGCAGTCCACTACTTCCACCAAATAGTCACTGGGCAGGTTCATGGCCTTAAAATTTCGCTCTACCGATGCCACTAAGCTATCCGGAACTATGGGTAACTCCATTTCAAAAGTCAGCTGAAAACTTTGAGGCCCATTTTGTATTACCGGCAAGACCAACGAGCTGGAATCCTGGCTTTGCAACAACAAGGTGTTTCCTGTATTCCTAAGTGCAACCTTTACCCGGTTTGAAAAAGTGTCATCTTGGTTTTTGGGCTCATTTTTGATCACCGCAAAAGAAAGTGCAAACACGAACAACGCGCTATATATATAGAGTACAACTTTCATTTATGGCGGATTTTTGTCAAATTAAAAATTTGCAATTTTTTGCACTTCATTTACATTTTATTCACCTCCCCTGAGACCCCCAAACCTAGATTTGTCCAAAACAAAACAATGAAAAAAATCATCTTATTAGTTGTGGGCATTGGGTTTAACGCCTTTATGTATGGACAAGGTACCATAAATATTGATACAGAAAAGAGTGTGATCAAATGGTCGGGATCTAAACTGTTCCAGTTCAATGAGCATTATGGTACGGTAGCGTTTTCAAAGGGCACCATTTTTTGGTCAGGAGATATGGTCATGGGAGGCTATTTTGAGGCGGACATGAATTCCATTGTCAATACCGATGGCAAGTTCAATGATATGTTGGTGTCCCATTTAAAAAATGAGGATTTCTTTGATGTGGAAAACCATCCCATTGCCCAATTAAAGATTGTGGAGGCCCTGTATGTTGAAGAAGACGAAATAGGTGTTGAAGCGCTGTTGACCATAAAGGAGGTTACCCATCCCGTCAAATTTAACATGAGCGTTGAACAGCGAGATCAGCTATATGTGTTTAAATCCAAGTTTGCAATTGACCGCACCCGTTGGGGCATTAGCTATGAATCCAAAGGGATTATTGGAAGTGTCAAGGAAAGCATCATTTCAGATGCAATCGCTTTTGAGGTGGTTTTGGTGACCAAACCAGGGTGTTAAATGAAAAAGCTTTTCTTTTTTCTGTTGTTGTACACCTTGACCAATATCTGTTGTCAGGAGCAGGTTGAGAACAAAGAAACCCTATGGACCGTAGCTTGGAGTCCGGATGGGAAATACATCGCAACAGGGGGTAATCAGGATGTACTAAAAGTGTTTGATGCCAAGACTTTTGAACTGTTGAACACTTACCCGGTTCCAGGGGTACAACTAAGTCGCCTAAAGTGGCATCCAAGCAAAAATCTTTTGGCCGTTATTACCCAAGGAAGAACCTTTAAAGCCAAAATACTTGATTTGGACACTGGGAAATGGAGAGAGCTGCAGGATTTGGAATCGGGCTTTAGAGCACTGGACTGGAATCATACTGGAGAACTGCTCGCTGTTTCCGAACTTGAAGATGCGGTGTCAGTTTATACCATGCATGGGAGCCGTGTAAGTCGATTTTTAGCCGACTCAAAGGGAGTTGCTGGCTTGGATTGGCATCCTTCAAAAAACATTATGGTCACAGTCGGGGATCAGATAGGGATTTACACGCATTTGGGTGATACGATCAATGCTTTTCTACCAAGAAATGAAGAGACCCTTGTACTGTGTGTGGAATGGCATACTTCTGGCGATTTTTTTGCTGTTGGGGATTATGGCCTACTTGAGAATAAAGTAAGCGATAAAGACAAACTCCTCCAATTTTGGAATAGTGATGGTAAAAAGCTTCATGAAATCAAACCAAAAAAGGCCGAATACAGAAATATAAGATGGAACCCTGACGGCGAAAGATTGGCCAGTGCAAGTGATGCATTGCGGATTTGGTCCCTAGCAGGAGAGCTTATAGCTGAATCGGCATCGGCAAATGATTATCTATGGGGTGTGGATTGGAGTCCTGATGGAAAGTTCATAGTAACTTCAAGCAGCGAGGGGAAGATTGCTTTATGGGATAAAAATGCCAACCTCCTTAGAACAATTGAGTAACAAAAAACCCAAACTCCTTAAGGAATTTGGGTTTTGGTTTATGAGTATTGGAATTTTATCCTTTTGTTGTAGCAGAAAGATATTCCCGGTTCATTCGGGCAATATTCTCCAAAGAAATTCCTTTTGGGCATTCCACTTCGCAAGCTCCTGTATTGGTGCAATTTCCAAAACCTTCCAAGTCCATTTGGCGGACCATGTTCTGTACACGATCAGAGGCCTCCACCTGACCTTGGGGCAATAAGGCAAATTGGGAAACTTTTGCTGAGGTAAACAGCATGGCACTGGCATTTTTACAGGCTGCTACGCAGGCCCCACAACCAATGCAGGTTGCAGCATCCATGGCTTTGTCCGCATCTTCTTTTGGAATGGGAATGGCATTGGCATCAACAGTGTTCCCCGAGGTATTTACAGAGATGAACCCCCCTGCTTGTTGAATTCGGTCAAATGAGCTTCGGTCAACAATCAAATCCTTGATAACAGGAAAAGCTTTGGCCCTAAAAGGTTCTATTACGATAGTATCCCCATCGTTGAACTTGCGCATGTGCAATTGGCAAGTGGTGATCAACCTATCGGGCCCGTGGGGTTCCCCATTGATTTGTAACGAACAAGTTCCGCAGATACCCTCCCTACAATCGTGATCAAACTCTACAGGTTCCTCACCTTTTGAAACCAGTTCTTCGTTTAGGATATCCAGCATTTCCAAAAAAGACATATCGCCCTCAACACCATCTAGGGTATAATCCACGATTTGACCCTTAGTTTCGGCATCTTTTTGTCTCCAAATTTTTAATGTTAGCTTCATAGCTTCGCTATTCTAAGTTATTGGTTAATGAGTTAAATGTTATTTGGTGTTGTCTGCCTTAATCAAATAATTGATATATCCATTTAAAATCTTAAGACAATCAAATATCATAGACCTTAACTCATCATATTTTTCTTTATCGATATATTCTTCATCATAAGCAACCAAGATCTGGTCTAATAATTCGTAAACAGAGCCCCTGGAGGTTCTGCAAAATTGCGCGTTTTCCCTAAAATGAAAACGACCATATCCTTCGGCAATGTTGTGGGTAACGGATCTGGATGCTCTTCGCATTTGAGAAGTCAGTTCGTACTTCTCAATATCTGGAAACGTTTTAATGACTTTGGAGACGGCCTTTCGCAACTTGGTTGCGGATTTCCAGCATTCTAAATCTTCAAATGTCTTAATGTCAACATCCATTACCTATTAACCAATAACGGTTAACCCAAATACTTACTTATAACTTCTTGTTTTTAATTCAATATTCTCGTAGACCAAATCCTCCTTGTGCAGCTCGGCATCCTTGGGTTCACCCTTAAACTCCCATGCAGCCACATACTTGAAGTTTTCATCATCACGCAAGGCCTCTCCTTCTTCGGTCTGGTATTCTTCCCTAAAATGTCCTCCACAAGATTCTTTTCTATGCAAGGCATCCTTGGCAAAAAGTTCTCCCAATTCCAAAAAGTCGGCAACCCTTCCAGCTTTCTCCAACTCTTGGTTTTTGGAATCGGCTTGACCAGGAATTTTTACATTTTCCCAAAAATCCTTTCGCAATTCGGCTATTTCGCCAATGGCTTCCTCCAATTCTTTTTCGTTTCTGGACATACCACATTTGTTCCACATGATTTTGCCCAACTTTTTATGATAGTAATCCACGGAATGGATTCCAGTCCCTGACATCAATTTTTCCAGACGACCCCTAACTTCGTTTTCGGCAGCTTCAAATTCTGGAGAATCCGTTGAAATGGTTCCTGTGCGGATGTCGTCTGATAAATAGTCACCGATGGTATACGGTAGTACAAAATAACCATCTGCCAATCCTTGCATCAAGGCTGAAGCTCCAAGTCGGTTGGCGCCATGGTCACTGAAGTTGGCTTCTCCAGCACAGTAACAACCAGGGATGGTGGTCTGTAAATTATAATCCACCCAAAGACCTCCCATGGTATAATGCACCGCAGGGTAGATCATCATTGGGGTCTTATATGGATTCTCATCCACGATTTTTTCATACATCTGGAAAAGGTTACCGTATTTGGCCTCTATAATTTCCTCTCCCAGCAGTGTGATGGTTTCTTTATCTGGATTTTTGATACCAGAGGTCATCGCCTTTTCCTTACCATAACGTTCTATAGCTGCGGCAAAATCAAGATAGACGGCCTCACCGGTTTTGTTTACTCCAAACCCGGCATCGCATCGTTCTTTAGCGGCTCTTGAAGCCACGTCACGGGGAACCAAATTTCCAAAGGCGGGGTATCTACGTTCCAAATAGTAATCACGTTCTTCCTCGCCTAGTTGGGTGGGTCTTAATTTCCCTTCGCGAATGGCAACGGCATCCTCCTTGCGCTTTGGCACCCAGATACGACCATCGTTCCTCAAAGATTCTGACATCAGTGTCAACTTGGATTGATGTTCTCCGGAAACCGGAATACAGGTTGGGTGGATTTGCGTATAACAAGGATTGGCAAAGAAGGCTCCTTTTTTATGGGCGCGCCAAGCTGCCATCACGTTGCTTCCCATGGCGTTGGTGGACAAGAAGAAAACATTTCCATACCCCCCAGTTGCCAAAACTACGGCATGGGCACTATGCCTTTGGATTTCTCCGCTAACCAAATCACGGGCAATAATGCCCCGAGCTTTTCCATCCACTAAAACCAAATCCATCATTTCATGGCGGTTGTACGCTTGGATTTTCCCTCGATTGATTTGTCGGTTCATAGCTGCGTAGGCACCTAAGAGCAACTGCTGTCCTGTCTGTCCTTTGGCATAAAAGGTTCTGGAGACCAAAACCCCTCCAAATGAACGGTTGTCCAAAAGACCGCCATATTCACGGGCAAAGGGCACACCTTGTGCCACACATTGATCTATGATATTGGCCGATTCCTCCGCCAAACGATATACGTTGGCTTCCCTGGAACGGTAGTCTCCCCCTTTGATGGTGTCGTAAAACAACCGATAAGGGCTATCCCCGTCTCCTTGGTAGTTTTTGGCTGCATTGATGCCTCCCTGTGCCGCAATGGAGTGCGCTCTTCTAGGAGAATCCTGGTAGCAAAAAGTCTTCACGTTATAACCCAACTCGGCCAATGTGGCTGCCGCGGCTCCACCCGCCAATCCAGTTCCAACCACGATCACGTCAATGTTTCGCTTGTTGGCTGGGTTAACCAAGTCGATGTCATTTTTATGTTTGGTCCATTTATCGGCCAAAGGACCGGATGGAATTTTGGAATCCAATATGCCCATAATTAATGTGTTATTGGGTTAAGGTGATGGTATAGTGCAATAAACACAAAGGCCAAAGGCACTACCACCGCAAATATTTTTGTAAAAGATTTAATGGCTGGGGTGTATTTGTTATTTACTCCCATGGATTGGAAGGAGGAAGAAAATCCGTGCCACAGATGTAGACTTAGCAGCACAAATGAAACCACATAAATGACGGTTCTCCAAAAAGGGGCAAACTTTTCAACCGTTTCCGCATAGTATCGGGTAGGGTTTTCAGGATTCATTTCGATGTATTTGTAGGTCATTTCATGAACCCAAAAATCGTAGAAGTGCAATCCCAAAAATGCCAAAATAACTAGACCGGAATAGATCATGTTTCTGGAAACCCAGGGAGCGTTGGCGCTGCCACTATATTTTACATAGCTGATTCCCCTAGCCCTTTTGTTCTGCAATTCAAGACCAAACCCCATCACAAAATGTACAATGACCCCGATGATCAAAATGGGTTGCATGAGGTATTGCACCAGTGGGTTGTATCCCATAAAGTGGGAAGCTTCATTAAAAAAATCGGGGGAGATGACCGATGCTAAATTGATGGTTACGTGCAGTACTAGAAAAATTACCAGAAAGAGACCCGAAAGTGCCATCACTACCTTGCGGGCAATCGAAGATTTTATCAATCCACTCATTAGCGTTGGTTTTAGCTACAAATTTACGTCACGATTGAGTTTTTAACAAGCTTTCAACAGCCATAAGTGTCTTATTTAGACCGATTATAACCTAAGCTCGGAATGGCTTCAACTTGAAGCATTTAATTGGGATAAATTTCCAACAAATGGGATTTTTAACCGATATTACAATTGATTTGTAACTGACCAAAATCCCTTATGGACATTGCCATCTTATCCGTGAGCCTTAATGTACGCTCTACCAAGAGGATTGTTGAGGAAGCCCAGAATGCCGGACATTATGTGGAGGTTATTGACCATACCAAATGCTCTGTAAAATTGGGTGAGGGGAACCCCCAGATTTATCTGGATGAGGAAAACGTGACCAATGAGTTTGATGCCATTATCCCCAGAATTGGAGCCAAGGTTACCAGGCACGGAGCAGCCATTGTAAAACAGTTTGAAATGAACAATGTGTTCAGCACGGCACGTTCCCTCGGGATCACCAGGGCAAGAAACAAGGTACGGACTCTACAAATTATGGCACGCAAGGGCATACCAATTCCCGAGACGGTCTTTTCCATCAATCCTGATAACATTGAGGAGCAGATCAAATTGTTGGGCGGCCCCCCGGTAATCATTAAGCTTCAAGAGGGAACCCATGGAATGGGAGTGATTTTGGCCGAAACCAAAAAATCGGCCAAATCCATCATAGATACTCTATACAAGATGGATACCAGTATTCTTTTACAGCGCTATATTGCCGAGGCGAATGGGGAGGACATCCGAATTATTGTGGTGGGCAACAAGGTGGTGGCCAGTATGAAGCGAACCAGTGACTTGGACGATTTTCGATCCAATGTGCATCGCGGGGCAGATACGACGGCTATCAAACCTACCGCCAAGGAGCAGTACATAGCCCTGAATGCCACCAAATATTTAGGACTTGGCGTTGCTGGTGTAGATCTAATGCGCTCCAAGAAAGGCCCGGTTCTAATTGAGGTCAATGCCTCTCCAGGTTTACAGGGCATTGAAGCTGCAACCGGGGTTAACGTGGCCAAGCACATTATTCAATTTGTAGAAAAAAATGGGTATCGAAAGCGAAAATAAAACCATTGCCATCAATGGAGAGAAAGTGGCTCCAGGACAGAATAAGTTGGTGCAGATAGATATTGCCCGATTACCAACGGGCACCTTGATTCATATTCCCGTGCATGTTTTTAATGCAAAAAAAGCAGGCCCAACGGTTTTGGTGCAGGCAGGCTTGCATGGCGATGAAATCAATGGGGTGGAAACGGTCAGAAGAATGCTTCAGAACGATTTGTTTGATATCAAGAAAGGAGCTGTAATTGTGGTGCCGATTCTAAATATTTTTGGGTTTATTCATTTTTCACGGGATGTTCCGGATGGGAAGGATGTGAACAGGAGTTTTCCTGGAAGAAAAACAGGTTCCTTGGCAAGTAGGATCGCCTATACCTACACCTCTGAAATTTTACCCCAAATCGATTATGGAATAGACCTTCATACCGGAGGTGGACAGCGGTTCAATTTTCCACAGATCAGGTATTCCCAAGAAGACAAGCAAAGCAAAAAATTGGCGGAGGCTTTTAACGCTCCCTTTTATTTTGCTTCTAGATTGATTGCAGGTTCCTTTAGGAAGGCTTCGCTCAGGATGGGAATCCCAACCATAGTGTATGAGGCAGGAGAAAGCATGCGTTTTGATGAAGGGTCAATTGAGCAAGGAATCCTTGGAATTAAAAATGTATTGAATTCTCTGGGAATGCTCTCTAAAAAAGGGGCATCACGGGAACGACAGTCTATTGAATTAAATAGAACACGCTGGCTTAGGGCTTCCAGAGCAGGCATGTTTATTCCCCAAAAAAGCAATGGGAGTGCCGTGGTTAAGGGTGAAGTCATTGGGATGATCACCGATACGGACGCCAAAAAAAACAAGAAAATAAAAGCGCCCTTTGATGGATATATCTTTTGCATTAACCATCAGGCAGTGGTTAACCAAGGAGATGCTCTATTTCATTTAGGGAGTTAAATGGTTGGCTGTTCGTTTTTAGCCTCAATTTTTGATATGCTCCAATTGATTGCAGTCTCCAAATCAGAAAATTGGCGAATGTTGTTCCTGAAGAACATTTTCTCCAGAATAATACTGGCGAGTCCACTTTTGTTATAAGCTACAACCGAGTAAAGTTCCAGTTTATGACGGTGAGTATAGAACTTGATCCAGTCCGTGGGCACCACAGAGTAGTTGTGGATTCGGTTGGATACATAGGCGATAGGTCTGTCTTGTCCAATCACTTCATAAGCGGCATCGATGGCTTTTTGGGCCATGGACCAATTAAAGACCACACCCTCTTTGATTTCGGAAATAACAAGCCCATCAAAAAAATAGAATACCCCAAACTCATATTCACGAATTTCCCGAATATTTTTAAAGAATGCTATTTCCCGAACACGTTGCATACGTTCCAAAAAGAGGTAATTGGTTAAAAAGATTGAAAAAGGTTGGTTGGAAACCATAAAAATAGGAATTATTGGGCTTAATCTCCCAGAAATTTGAGGATTATGTTCGTATTTTTTAAGTAAACACCCTGTTGTAATTGGGGTTTTCAAGGATATCTGTAAAAATAAAACCCGTAAAAGATTGAGGTTTTTCTTTTACGGGTCTTTTTCTAATAGCTAAATTTTGCCGTTTTTCGATTTTTACCAAGGGTCAATTGCAGTCTTAAATAGTGCCGCAATTTTTTCCCACGGACAAATCGAACAACCAACACATTGTCTCCGAATGACCACTTTGGATACTCTAAAGCGATTTTTTGTCTGACCTTGAAGGGGAGGACTTGATTTCTATATCGTTCTATAGTTTTGCTAAGTTCCCCCTTACTATCATACCAGGCATGAACCAAGGCATTTTCATTGGAGAAAACAACATGATAACGTGACGGTTCGTTTTCATCGAATTCCTGCAAAGCATTCAATTCAAAGTTGGCCACTTTTTGCTGTAAAGGTTGTACTGAAGTATGGAAACTACTTGAAGTTAGCTTCGAAACATAGTGTGCATTGGGTACCTTGGGATTGCTTAAGGAAACAGAAGCATATCTCTTAGGTTCATCTATCTGGTTATAGGCCAATAGATCTAATTCTTGTCCGCTGGCAGTCGTGAACAAGGCCAACGCTAAAAGTGCGGTGTTGAATAATTTATTTTTCATTTTTTGGTTTTTTAGGATTACTATTTATAATTTTCGATAAGGTGCCTGCTGGTAAATTCGTACTGGCTCCATTTGGGCAAGGGATGGAACTGTGATGCCTGAACATCCCTGAACAAGCGTTCCAACAAGTGCTTTTGATAAAACCCCTGCCCCCCGATTATTTCCATTGCTGAGCTAACAGTCTCCCGTGCCAAGTCCGACACATTGGTCTTATAAGCCAGAACATCGGCCGAGGTTAATCCCAGAGGTTTGAAGTTGAGGTTGTTGACAAAGGACCGCATGGCCATCCATTGTGCTTTGCAACCCAAAAATGTATTGTGGAGTTTTCCAAGACTATAGGGTAAATGGTGCTGACTTCTTTTTTGTGCAGCGGCTATGGCCAGATGCTCAGCTTTTTCAGCAATACCTATATAGGCGGACATGATCAATGGCATGGCCACTGTTAACACTGCGTTCCAGACAGGATGAAATTCATTCCTTTCCCTTTTTAGCGCGATACTTTCCTCGGGAACAAACACTTCTTCAAAAATGATGGTTTGGGAACCCGTGGCCCTCATCCCCAAGGTATGCCAATCATCCAATAGGGAAACCCCTTGCTGTTTTAACGGAATGGAAAAATGAAGCACATATTCTCCATCATCCGCGTCTGCAAACACAGAACTGGTTACGGCCACATCCCCAACTACAGATTGACTCGCAAAGTGTTTTTTGGCGGAAAACAAATATCCTCCATCCACTTTTTTAAGAGATCCATTGGAGTCCAACCAATCCTTGGCTCCCGTACTGACCAAGACTAATTGTTGGTCTGCAATCTTTGTCAATGTTTCGGCACCCTCATTTTTGTTCTTGTATTTCCAAACCGCTGCTGCCACCAAATGCTGGTGCATGGAAAAGGCTAAGGCAGTAGATCCACAATGGTTACCAATGATTCGAATAATCTCACACATTTCTGTGTAGGATAACCCGCCACCGCCCAACTCCTTTGGGATGAGCGCGGAGAAGAACCTATGGACTTTTAAGTCTTCGTAGTTTTCATGGACAAAGGAAGCCGTATGATCTTTTTCATTGGCCCGTTGGGCAAAAAGTGCGCCCAATTGTTGGGCCAAGTGGGTCCAGTTTTCTGTTTTGATTGTTGTTTCCATGGTTTTCTAATTTGATTACCATGCAAAATTGGCACAACCTTAAAAGGATTGATTTTCCCAAAAGCCCAAATAGTTTGTGCTAGAGCCCAGGCCATTCAACTTAAAAACAGAATGTTGCAGTTAATGTGATTGTATTCTGGACCGAAACTGAAGGGGAGGTAGTCCATACTTTTCCTTAAAGATACTATTGAAATGAGAGGTGTTTTTGAACCCACTTTCGTAACAGATTTCATTGATGGTCAGCGAAGATTGGTTCAAGAGGGTTTTGGCATATTCGAGCCGTTTGTTCTTGATCCAGCGACCCGGGGTTTCCTTAAAATGGGATTTAAAATCGCGCTTGAATGCAGAAAGACTACGTCCACAAAGTCGAGCAAATTCATCAAGGCCAAGATCATATTGAAAGTTGCGCAACATCATATGTTCCATATCTGACTTTTGAGTATCGAGTAGGGAATAGAGATACTGTGCCAAGCTTCCGTTTCTTGGATTTAAAAGGATGTTGAAAAGTAACTCCCGAAATTTTATCTCCACCAAACTTTGAGGAATTTCTCCATCCTGTTTGAAGTAGTTGAAGATGCTCAAGATCAAGGCCTCGAAGGAATCGTTTACATCAACCTCAAAAATCTGGTCAAAATCGGTTTGGGAAGAGTTAAATTCTAAATCTGGGTGATCCTTGAAAAAATTGACCACAAAATCATCCGTTATAAAAAAGAGGATTACGCAGTAGTCCACTTCAAAATGTTGACGTGTGGTATATACCCCCTTCCTCACAAAAAGAGCATCCCCTCCCTGGATTGCATAAGATTTATTGGGTCCGAACCAATCTTTTTTACCACTTATAACATAGTTAATGATGTGGGAATCGGTAAATAGCTGAAAATTCTCAACATCGATGGGGCATTTGTATTCCACAAACAAATAATTGTCACCCATGAGTTTGTTGAACTTGGGATGTCGCTCAAAATACCGCTGAATATCTACTATCATTCTTTGTCAATTAGGCCAATTGAAAGTCTGGGTCTGCCATAAAATTAGCTACAAATAACTCAACCACCATTTTTCCCTATGGGCGGTCTTATAGTTATTGTACCAGCTACAAATGGGATAAAGCGCAATAATGAGGACAACCCAAATAAGGTAAACTACCCAAAGATTAAAGCCATACCCCTGCAATTGGGGCTGGAGGGTAATCCAAAGATCGATCACCATATCAGAAAAACTGAAGCCTGTCATCATTGCGGCAATTACGGCCAACGCATGAATGACATAAATATGAACGATGTAAAAAAACATGGGAACCCTACCAATAACCACCATTTTTTCAGTCCATTTGTTCTGCCAGTTTTCCACAAGCGCCAAGAACACCAAAGAGGGGCCAAGGGTTATCAGCAAGAAATGAAGGGACGGGGGATATTTGGTAATGTTGAAAAAGGATGCTACAGTGAGTCCGACAGAATCCTGTGTGGCCCAATGATACGAATCCCCATAAATATTGATGGCCCTCAGGGCAAAAAATAAAAGGGTTAAACCCAAACCTATTTGCAACAATCGGGAAATTCTCAGTTTGGGATCAAAAGAGGGTTTATAAAGTTCACCCAAATAGTAACCAAGGGGCATTACGAAAATCCAGGGAATCATGGGGTAAGCCACAAAAAGCTGGATGAATCCCAGATCAACAAGATTGAACGAATGCAGAAAGGTCCATAGCCCGGCCACCAATGGTGTGGTAGGGGCAACCGAATCCAATAAATTATGACCAAAAACCGCCACTAAACAAATGACGAGACCCAATTTTTTGGGAAGATGGATAAATGCGGCCAAGAATATCATACTTACCCCAAGCACCCAGATAACCTGTAGGAGAACTCCTGAATAGTCCAATTTGAACATCCAAGCTAGCTTAATAATGGTAAACTCGGCAATGATCAACCAAATCCCTCTTTTCAGAAGCCAAACGGAAAGTGATTTTTTATTTCTACGCTGTCCAACAAAAAAAGCGGAGGTTCCCGCAAGAAAAACAAAAACTGGGGCGCAGAAATGGGTCACAAAGCGGGTCCAGAACAATGGCACGTTAGTCTGGGTTAAATCCGAAGGATCAAAAAAGTAGGCGTCGGCATGGAAATAATCACGAACATGATCTAATGCCATGATGATCATTACAAGTCCGCGCAACATGTCAATGGACTTAATGCGTTTTCGTCTATCATTTTCCATGATTTGAAAGGTTTAGGTTGATGTATTCGCCAGTGCTAAAGGGTTCAACCAAAAGTGGGGGAAGGATGCAATTGAACCATCAAGTTTTCTAAATTTAAGAAAATCTTTAATTCTTTGTAGCTGATTACCAAACTGATACACTTGGAACTATTCTTCAAACTGATTAGGTGAAGAAAGTCCCACAAACCTGATGGAAACTACTCTATGGAGAATTCAATTTTTTGGGTCTGCCCATTTCCGGAAATTTCCACGGCATAACTTCCTTTTGGGAGATACGTTTTTCCATCCTTGGCTTCTTCCAATTTCATTTTGTTTCGTTTCAGGAAGTTACTTTTCCCTTTTTTGGAGAAGGCCAAATCATAGGAAAGGATGTTTAGTCCTTTTTGAGCTTCCATTTCAGTGGAGCTGACTTCCGTGCCGTTCGCGGTCAACACTCTGGCAACGCAAGAACCTGGAGCTGAACAATAGAAATTTATATCCAAGCCTGGCGTATCCGGTTTGCCCCAAGTGTAGGTAGCGTTGCCCCAACTCTTGGAATGCTTAATGGCATTTACCTCAAAAACAACCAAATCTTTGGAAATAGCTTCGGGTGTCATTTGCTGCAACACTGAAATATCTGCCTTATAGATGCTTCGGCCATGGGTTCCAACCAAAAGATGTTTGGCCTCTGGTTGGATAACCAAATCATGTACGGCCACATTGGGCATTCCATTTTGAAAAAGTTCCCAGGTTTCTCCTCGGTTAAAGCTGGCGTACAAACCGTTATCCGTTCCTGCAAATAGTAGATTTTCGTTCTCGGGATCCTCAACTAGGGCGTTTACCGGTGATGCAGGAATATTACTTGAAATATTCTTCCAAGACTTTCCATAGTTCTCGCTTACATATATATAAGGAGTAAAATCATCCAAGCGATAGCCGTTCAAGCTTGCATACACCCTTTCCATTTTATGTTTGGATGCTGCCACTTCACTTACCCATAAATTTTGGGGAAGGGAACCAGAGATAAGGTCCCAACTTCCACCTCCATTTTGGGAAACCTGGATCAGACCGTCATCACTTCCCGTATATAATAACCCAAATTTAAATCGCGATTCAGATAATGTGGTCAGGGTGCCATAGGCCACATTACCGGGTTTGCCTCCTTGGGTCAAATCGTTGGAAATGGTTTCCCACTCGTCACCTTGGTTCAACGATCGGTGCAATTTGTTACTACCTAAATAGAGGATGTCCTGATTATGCTCTGACAACAGGATGGGCGTTTGCCAGTTGAAACGGTACGGGGATTCGCCCAACTCATGCTTAGGCTGAATGTACTTTTGCTTCCCATTCTCCAAATCCAAACGGTAATAATTTCCAAACTGATACCCTGTATATACTGTATTGGAGTTTCTATTGTCTATCTGGACCTGCATGCCATCCCCTCCCAGAATGGATTTCCAAGGATTGGAACCACTTTGGTGCCATCCCCGATCTTCTTTGTTGTTGTGTGCCCCTTTCCAAACCCCATTGTCCTGTAAACCACCATATACATTGTAGGGTTCCTCATGGTCTATATTGATGGCATAGAATTGTCCCACTTTGGGCGAATTGTTTTTTACCCAATTTTCCCCATCGTCATAGCTAATGTTGAGCCCTCCATCATTACCATTGATCAAGTGCCCTGGCCGATTTGGGTTGATCCAAAGCGCATGATGGTCCACATGCACATTTTCCTTGCCAATGGATGTAAAGGTATCCCCTCCGTCTTCAGACTTGACCAGAGGCACCCCGGCCAAATAAATATGATCTTTGTTGTTGGGGTCTATCCTGATTTGCGCAAAGTAATAACCGTAACTATAGAATAGGTCATCAATATAGTTTGAATTCATTTTTTGCCAGCTGGATCCTGCGTTGTCACTGCGATATACTTCCGCACCAATTACAGGGGTGTCAAATAAAAGTGAGTTGGCATTTTCCAAATACTTGGCCAAATCCACAGGCTTCACCGAACCACTTCGAACCAATTGTTTTACGTTCTGGGCCCGATACTTTTCCTGAAAGCCGTTGGTCTTCAAATATTCGTTCAACTTTTTATCATCCAAAGCAAGAAATACTTCCACATCCATTGTCTTAAAGTCGTCCTTGGTCAACCCATCCTCTTTTTTCTTCTCTTTTTTCTCCCGTCTAAACTGGCTATCATGAACGGCATAAACAGTGTTGTCATCAAAAACCGCCAGTCCAATACGGCCTACACCATTTCCTGTTGGGAAACCGCTGCCCTCAGTGCTGATCAATGTCCAGTGGCTACCACCATCCACACTTTTGTAAATACCCGAAGCTGAGCCATTTCCAGTAAAATTCCAGGCTTTACGATCCTTTTCCCAGGCCGCGGCATATTGTATATTGAAGTTGTTGGGTGCAAAGGCCATATCAATGATTCCCGTTGCATCATTTACAAAAAGTGTTTGTGTCCAGGTCTGTCCACCATCTGTGGTTTTATAGATTCCTCGCTCTTTATTTGGTGAATAAAGATGACCCGTTACCCCTACAACAACCTCATTTGGATTGTTGGGATTGATCAAGATTCTACCAATATGGTGCGAATCGTGCAATCCCATATTTTGCCAAGTTTCCCCTTTGTCCGTGGATTTTAAAACGCCGATGCCGGCATAGGAAGAACGGGAGGAATTATTTTCGCCCGTTCCCACCCAAATAGTTCCATTGTTCCAGTCCACAGCAATATCCCCTATATTTTGGGTATTTGAATTATCCATGATCGGGGTAAATGAAATCCCATTGGTATGGGTATACCATAATCCCCCGGAAGCATAAGCCACATAAAATTCTGTTGGATCAGTGGGGTTGACATCCAAGTCCACCACCCTACCGCTCATCACCGAAGGGCCAATATTTTTTAAGGGAATATTTTTAACCAATGATGTTTGGGTCATTTGTGTTTTATGTGACAAAGCCTCAATTACCGTATGGGCCTCGGTGGGCTTTTGTTGTGCTGGAATTGCTTGAAAAAGAAGGAGCAGTAATGGGAGTAGGAATCGTTTCATGAACTAGCTGTTTTGTTTCATTGTGGAAGGTATGAATTTGTCATCGGTATAGCAATTACCTACATTTGGACAAACCTTTTTGAAACATGAAATACCACGCGATCAGCAATCAGCTTTTTGTTAAAAACCGCAAGAAATTTATGGCTCAAATGGAGCCCAAAAGTATTGCTGTGTTCAATTCCAATGATATTTATCCCATTAGTGCGGATAGCACCATGGCCTTTGAACAACACAGGGATATTTTTTATCTAAGTGGGGCTGATCAGGAGGAAACCATATTGCTGCTTTTCCCAGACGCCATGGATAAAAAACACAGGGAAATCCTGTTTGTTAGGGAAACCAATGAGCATATTGCCGTTTGGGAAGGAGCAAAATTGACCAAGGAACAAGCGACGGAGGTTTCTGGAATTGAAACGGTTTATTGGCTTACCGATTTTGACAAGATCTTCTTTGATTTGATGACGGAAGCAGATACCGTTTACTTTAATACCAATGAACACTACAGGCAGGCTGTGATAACCCAAACCAGGGAAGATCGATTTATCGAAAAGTGTAAAAAAGACTTTCCCGCGCATAGATGGGCGAAGAGCAATCCTATTTTACAGCAAATTAGAGGGGTAAAGGAGCCAGAGGAAATTGCGTTGATGCAGCAGGCCTGTGATATCACCGAAAAAGGATTTAGAAGGATATTGGGATTCACCAAACCCGGGGTTTGGGAGTATGAAATGGAAGCAGAGTTTCTCCATGAATTTGTAAAAAATCGCTCCAAAGGTTTTGCCTATACCCCGATCATTGCTTCGGGAAACAATGCCAATGTATTGCACTATATTGAAAACAATCAACAGCTTAAGGACGGGGATTTGATTCTTATGGATTTGGCAGCGGAATATGCAAACTATGCCAGTGACCTTACCCGAACCATTCCGGCAAACGGGAAATACAATGCCCGGCAACGAGCGGTCTATGATGCCGTACTCCGAGTGAAAAACGAGGCTACAAAAATGCTGGTGCCTGGAACAATTTGGGCAGAGTACCACAAAGAAGTGGGGAAGATTATGACCTCGGAACTTTTGGGCTTGGGACTATTGGACAAGGCGGATGTACAAAATGAAAACAAAGATTGGCCCGCCTATAAAAAGTACTTTATGCATGGCACCAGTCACCATATTGGATTGGACACGCATGATTATGGGGAGCTCAAGACCCCTATGAAAGCCAATATGGTGTTCACCGTGGAACCTGGAATCTATATCCCGGATGAGGGCTTTGGGGTGCGATTGGAAGATGATGTGGTCATCCAAGAGAAAGGGGAGCCATTTAACCTTATGCGGAACATCCCAATTGAAGCTGAGGAAATTGAGGAGTTGATGAACTAGTAGCTAGAAATTTGGGCTGCAATGTCATGCTGAGTATCGCGAAGCATCTAATTGCAGCATTAAAAAGTTGGACTCTTCACTTTGTTCAGAGTGACAATTAAGACAAAGGAACAAATGAGATTTTTAGGCTTACTTCAAGTAGATATAGATAAGAAAATAGAGGAGGCTCCGGACAGTTGGTATGAGATAGGGGTGGTTATTGGTTCCTACCTCCCATTTGTGGTTCTGGTGGGAATCGCTTATGCGATATACCATTATAACAAAAAGAAAAGGGGATCCTGATACATTATTACAAAAAGTCCATCTATAGAATCTATTCTTTGGAAGCAACGAACAGTTCCCTTACTTCGATATCTAAAATTTCAGCAATCTTGTAAAATGTTTCAACGGGTGGTTGCATATCATTTGTACACCATCGAGAAATAGTGGATTTATCTTTACCTAACTGTTCACCTAACCACTTTGCAGATTTTTCTTTTTCTGCAAGAACAATCTTAATTCTGTTATATCTAGGTTTTGACATTAAGTCAACTAATTTGCATGCAGCGCAAAAATAGTTGATTCAAAAACATCTTAAATTCAACAATTATTTTCTATATTCGAAAATAAAGTTTCGTAAAACGAAAATAAGTTTCTTATTTTTGAGCAAAACCCAATAAAAATTCATGAATGAAAAAAATTAAAATTCAACCCAAGCATAGAAAAAGAACGTATGATCAAATTATTATTCCCGAGATTAGAATTGAAGGGAAATGGTTGGAAGCGTTGGGATTCAGATTAGGGGAATACGTACAAGTGGAATGGGTGCAGGATAAATTGGTTATTACACCAATCAAAGATGAAAAAAAGTCTAGTACATTTCCATAAGTGGTTTTCAAACTTCTCCAAAAATCATCAATAAAATGTCTATATGATGTTGGAAGTCCGTGAGCCAAATCAAAACCGTTACCTACAATAATGAGTTTGTTCATTTTACTTTCTTGTTTTTTTTAGGATAAAAACAAAGTATGAAAGTAATGTAACAAGGAACAACAATATCGTTCCCGCCAATAACATTTGTAACCAGAGAATAACATTATGAATTTCTCCGAACAATTTAACCACTAAAATTTCGGAGAAGATGAAGAAAAAGCCTAGAAGTCCTATGAACAGGCCGAAATGATTAAGGGCAATTTTCTTGTGGGGCATAGTACTGTTCAGTTTAATACTGCTAAGGATGAATGCTGATATAGCGGGTAAAATCCAGCCCAAGCTAAATTCGCCTAAAGGAAAACTGGTTAAATAATACGGCACAAGTTCCTTGAGACCAACACTCCTTAAAAAATCGGGAACGCTAAATAGAATAGCGGCTGCCACTACCCAACGGAAAACCCTGGCCGAAGCCCACTTTTCGGGTAACACATTCAGAATGATCAAAACAATGGTAATGGGGTAAATAAACATCAGAGCTGGTAAGGCCACTGCAATAATATACCCAACATTGAATTGCCCCATGAGTACCCCAAGGATACAGCCAATAATAGCGGTGATGGTATATGCTGTTTGGGAATCATTAAATCGTCCTTTGATGAAATCCGCGGTGCCCGTGACGATTCCAACGGCTGTTGTAAAACAGGCAAGGCCCACTAGGATACTGAGCAATAGTGCTGCGGTGTTTCCCCAAGTTTTTTGGCTTATGCCACTAAGCAGTGCTGTTCGGGAAATTTCAGAATCAAAAGAATCACCGAAGAGAGATCCTGTTAAGATCAAGCCTGCATAAATAAGAAACAGTCCCAGACCAGCAAACCATCCAGCTCTAGCGATAAGACCTTTTTTGGTTTCATAAGAGGCCTGCTTGTCCTTTAGGTTAATGGATATGATAATTACCCCGCCTACCACTACAGCTCCAATAGCGTCAAAGGTTTGGTAACCTTCCAAGATTCCGGCCGTAAAGGAGTTGTTGAACTGGGAAACCCCAAAATTGAAATCCAAGCCAAAAATGGCTGCCCCCATGATCAATACCAACACGATCAAAATTCCAGGAGTCAAAAATTTACCTATCACATCCAAAATCTTGGAACGGTTGACCACAAAAATGTAGACCAACACAAAATAGATAATACTAGTCAGAAGGGAAGAGGAATCCCAAATGGGTTGAATGGCCATTTCGTGAGTAACCGATGCTGTTCTGGGGGACGGCAAGGCAATAGAAATGGCGTATACAATATAACAATAGACGATACTGAACGTAGGAGAGACCTTCTTGGCAAAGTCGAACATGGTGCCCTGTAATTTTGCGTGGGCGAGAATTCCCAGAATGGGAATGAGAACCGCCGATAAACAAAACCCTAGCGCAACCAACCACCATAAATCTCCAGACTTAAAACCCATAAGCGGTGGTAGAATAAGATTACCTGCGCCAAAAAAAAGGGAGAAAAGTGCAAATGCGGTTACGGCGACAGTTTTTTTGTTCATAAAGTGTTAATAATTTTTTGTTAAAATAAATCAAATAATTATATTTCGAACAAGTAAGTCAACGGCGGAATGCCCCTTTTTATCGATAAGTGTGTATTTCATCGAAAAAAAACTTTTTCAGCTAGATTCACAAAATAAAAAGTTATCAACAGCCGTTGCAGTAATAAATGTCTAATCTAAAACATTAGAATTATAAAATAGAATTACAGTTAAATGTTACCGCATTTTTCGATCCCCAAATCGTTTGAATGCCCCCCAAACAACACCAACTTATGAAGACTTCCTCCTCCCACAACCATGGCAACAAATTTTCTTCTTTCTTCTGCAACATTTTTGGACACCATTACGTAGTTTCCAAAAAGGTCACAGAACATATTAAAGAGTACAAATGTCTGCATTGTCAAAAAGAAGTGACCACCGATGCAAGTGGTAAACTTTCTGCTTTAACCCCACAGCGACAGGACATCAACAGTACTTTGGCAGATATGTATCGCAAAAGACGTAATAGACAAGTTCCCCAAGTGGCGTAGTAAGCGTCACACTATTAAAAATTTCAAGGGCTATCCCGGAAATTAAGTAAGCAACTCGTTCAGTGCAGTCGCGTGCCCCAAGACCGTCTTTCGAGTGTTGCCCTTGTTTTCGGGATTTTTATTTGTTGAAGGAACTCCAACCTTGAGCAGTTAAAGCAATTTTTGTGTTGGCTCTGGTGATCAAATGGGTTCCCTCTTCTTTCGAGGTCATATGACCAATTACCGTTAGGTTGGGATTGGCTTTGATCTTTGGGAAATCTGCTTGGTCAATGGTGAAGAGTAATTCGTAATCCTCCCCGCCACTTAAAGCTATGGTAGTGGAATCCATTTTAAACTCCTCAGCGGTGGAAATCACTGTGGGGTCCAATGGAATTTTATCCTCAAAAAGATTACAACCCGTTCCACTTTGCTCGCAGAGGTGCAAAATTTCCGAAGAAAGTCCATCACTGATATCAATCATTGCAGTTGGTTTTACCTCTAGTTTGTCCAGTAGTTCAACAATGTCTTTGCGAGCTTCAGGCTTTAACTGCCTTTCCACAATATAAGAGTAGGGGTCAAGATCAGGTTGACTGTTGGGGTTAACCTTGAACACCTCTTTTTCACGTTCCAAAACCTGAAGGCCCAAATAGGCACCTCCCAAATCCCCCGTTACCACCAATAGATCATTGGCTTTGGCGCCTGATCGATAAACCAAATCATCCTCATTGGCAACCCCTAGCGCCGTTACGCTAATCAACATTCCTTTGGTGGATGAGGTGGTATCGCCCCCTATCAAATCAACCTTGTATAATTTACAGGCTTGGACAACGCCTGCGTAGAATTCTTCAAGGGCTTCCAAAGGAAATCGGTTGGAAACTGCAAGCGAAACTGTAATCTGTGTTGCGGAGGCATTCATGGCATAGACATCCGAAAGATTTACCATGACGGCCTTATAACCCAAATGCTTTAGGGGCATATAGCTTAGATCAAAATGTACGCCTTCCACCAAAAGATCAGTGGACACAATGGTTTTTTGGTTCTTGAAGTCCAAAACTGCCGCATCATCGCCCACCCCTTTCAAAGATGAAGGTTGGGTCAGTTCAAAATGCTGGGTCAGATGTTTGATCAAGCCAAATTCACCCATTTGCTCTAGGGCAGTTCGCTGCGAGTTCTTGTTTTCTAGCATTTTGCAAAAGTAAATAGGATAATTATAAAATGGTATCTTTAAGTTAAACTTAAAATTGCTTTGAAATGGTAAAACCTCACTTTACCATCCTTTTGGTTTTCATTATGCTATCGTGTTCCAGTGATGACGGTTTTGTTTCTCCCATAGACAATGGAGGAAACAATGGGGGCAATAATGGCGGAGGCAATACTGTAGACATAGGAAGCGGGGATGTAACACGTGGAGCCACACCTTGTGAAAGTGGAACGGCGGCAATATATCCTTGTGATGGGTACGATTTGTTATTCCATATGAATTTGAGTTCCTTGAGCGCGGGTTCCGGGAATGATATCTGGGGATGGACAGATACCGAAAACAGTAGGGAGTATGCGTTGATTGGGCTAAACAATGGAACTGCTTTTGTGGATATTACCGACACCTCAAATCCAATATACGTTGGAAAAATGCCAACGGCAACGGACAATAGCACCTGGAGAGATATAAAAGTCTATAATAACCATGCCTTTGTTGTTTCGGAAGCCCCTGATCATGGGATGCAGGTTTTTGATTTAACCAGACTTCGGAATGTGCAAAGCCCACCCCAAGTTTTATCAGCAGATGCCAGGTACACAGGGATAGGGAATGCCCATAACATTGTCATCAACGAAGAAATGGGCTATGCCTATCCTGTAGGAACGGCCCGTAACGACATGTTTAACGGAGGGGTTCATTTCATTAATGTTCAAAATCCCACCAGTCCGTCTGGTGTTGGTGGCTACGGTGGTAACGGATACACCCATGATGCCCAAGTGATTACCTATCAAGGACCGGACACGGACTACACTGGTCAAGAGATTTTTGTTGGAGCCAATGAAAACCAAATTGCCATTGTGGATATCACGGACAAGTCCAATCCAGTAGGGATATCTACTTTATCCTATACCAATGTGGGGTATACCCATCAGGGATGGTTTACCGAGGATCACCGCTACTTTATTTTAGGGGATGAACTGGACGAACCCGATTTTGGATTCAATTCCCGAACCCTCATTTTTGATTTTATAGACTTGGACACCCCAACTTTACATACCACCTATTTGGGTCCCACAGGGGCAATTGACCATAACGGCTATGTGTTGGGAGATGAGTTTTACCTGGCCAATTATTCCGCTGGACTGAGAGTCCTTGACATTTCGGACATTGAAAATGAGAATATTTCGGAAAAAGCTTTTTTTGACACCCTTCCAGCCAACAATACTGCTGGATTTGATGGGGTTTGGAGTGTATATCCATTTTTTGAAAGCGGTAAAATTATTATCAGTGATACGGTTGGCGGGCTCTTTGTCATCCAAAAATCCAATTAAAATTGTCCCATGAAGAAGTTAGCAGGAATGTTGATACTGGCAATGCTAGTGGGTTGCCTCAATGACGATTCACCAACAAATCTTCCCTTACAGCGAACCTTTGTGGGAGAGGTGGATTGGATGATAAGTTTTGGAGGAAGTGGGGAGGACACTGCCCAATCCGTGATCCAAACTTCGGATGGCGGCTATGCGGTTTTAGGTTATAGCAACAGTATGGATGGGGATTTGGCAGGTAAGTCCACCAATGTTAATGACTATTGGTTGTTGAAGCTCGATCAAGAAGGCAATCTCAGTTGGAGCAAAACCTACGGAGGAACCAAAGATGACCGGGGGCAGTCCGTGATTCAAACCAGGGATGGAGGCTATGCCATAGTGGGCTATGCCATGAGTGATGATGGAGATGGGAGCAATAACGAAGGGTTCCATGACAACTGGATTTTGAAATTGGACAATTCTGGAAATATTCTTTGGGAAAAGAGCTTTGGGTTTTCTGGTCACGACCATTCGTATGATGTTGTTGAGACGGCCGATGGCGGGTTCTTCTTCTCAGGTTTTTTGGATGTAACCTCTTCTGGCGGAGCAGGGAATGAGGGCAAAGGCGGTTATCTAACAAGGCATGGGGTTGGAGAATTTTGGGGAACCAAATTGGATGCACAGGGCAATCTGGAATGGCGTAGATATTTTGGAGGCACCAACAATGACCGCTCCTATGGGGTGGTTCAGGCGGACGACGGCGGATTTGTTTTGGCGGGTGCTTCGGAAAGCGATGATTTTGATATTACCGATCCCAAAGGAAGCTATGATTTTTGGGTGCTCAAAGTGAGCAATCAGGGAGAGTTGATTTGGCAGCAGTCTTTTGGAGGAACAGGCATTGACAAGGCCTATGGCATAGCAAAAACTTTGGATGGGGCCTATGTGGTTACTGGAAACACGTTCAGCACAGATACCGATATTTCGAGAAATAATGGAGAGTCCGATGTATGGTTGATCAAGGTTAGTGATGCTGGCGCATTGATTTGGGAAAGGACGTATGGGGGAACGGCCTTTGATGCAGCCCAGTCTGTGAGTGCAACTGCAGAAGGGGGATTATTGATTGCGGGGAACTCCAAAAGCACTGACGGAGATGCCCTGGAAAACCAGGGGGAAAACGACCTTTGGGTCATTAAGACAGATGCATCCGGGAATATCGAATATCAACAAACTTTCGGGGGTTCCGGAATCGATTTTGGCTTTGATGTTGTAGAGAACAGCGATGGCAGTTTGGTGCTTGTTGGAGAGAGCGCCAGTGATGACTTCCCAGGCCTCGTGCCCAAAGGACTGAGCGATCTTGTGGTCATCAAAATAAAATAACTTCCCTGTTCCATAGATAACCCCTATTCCAGCATTCGTTATTATAATGTTAGGAACTATGGTAAAACCCCACTAAAGACCTATATTTGTACGCTATTTAGAATAAATCCAAGTAGAATGATTAAAGTTTCGGAAACAGCCAAACAAAAGGTAGTTAGCTTGATGACTGAGGAAGGCTTCGATGCATCCACGGACTTTGTTCGGGTTGGTGTAAAAAGTGGGGGCTGCAGTGGATTATCCTATGAACTGAATTTTGACAAATCCGCTGCAGAAAACGACAAGGTTTTTGAGGATAATGCAGTGCGAATTATCGTAGATAAAAAGAGCTTTTTATACTTAGTGGGCACCACACTGGAATATTCAGGGGGACTCAACGGTAAAGGCTTTGTCTTCAACAACCCCAACGCCCAAAGAACATGTGGCTGTGGAGAAAGCTTTTCACTCTAATTGAACATTGTTAATTGTCCATTGCTCATTGGCTAAATGTAAAGTATGGCTTATACAGAGGAAGAATTAAAGAAAGAACTGGAAACCAAGGAATACGAGTATGGTTTCTACACAGATATTGAATCGGACACCTTTCCCAAGGGATTGAGCGAGGACATTGTTATTGCCATTTCCCAAAAGAAACAGGAACCCGAATGGATGACCGAATGGCGTCTGGAGGCCTTCCGTGCCTGGAAAGCCATGGAAGAACCGGAGTGGGCCAATGTGCAATACGAGAAACCCAATTTTCAGGACATCTCCTATTATTCCGCGCCGAACAAAAAACCCAAGTACAATAGCTTGGATGAGGTAGATCCCGAGTTGCTGGACACTTTCAAGCGGTTGGGAATTTCTTTGGATGAACAGAAAAAGTTGGCAGGTGTTGCGGTGGATATTGTCATGGATTCTGTTTCCGTGGCGACGACCTTCAAAAAAACCTTGGCGGAAAAAGGAATCATCTTTTGTTCCATTTCTGAAGCGATCCAAGAACATCCAGAATTGGTCAAAAAATATATCGGGACCGTGGTTCCCCAAAAAGACAACTTTTATGCAGCATTGAACTCGGCAGTTTTCTCTGACGGATCTTTCTGTTATATCCCGAAAGGAGTTAGATGTCCCATGGAACTTTCCACGTATTTCAGGATCAACCAAGCAGGTACGGGTCAGTTCGAAAGAACTTTGGTAATTGCGGATGAAGGAAGTTATGTGAGTTATCTGGAAGGGTGTACAGCCCCTTCACGGGATGAAAATCAATTGCATGCCGCTGTGGTAGAACTTATAGCCCTGGATGATGCTGAAATTAAGTATTCTACCGTACAGAACTGGTTTCCTGGTGATAAAGAAGGTAAAGGGGGTGTGTTCAACTTTGTGACCAAAAGAGGGATTTGCGAGAAAAACGCGAAAATTTCTTGGACACAGGTAGAAACGGGATCGGCAGTGACCTGGAAATATCCATCCTGTGTGCTAAAAGGAGACAATTCCATTGGGGAATTTTATTCCATTGCAGTAACAAACAATTTCCAACAGGCAGATACGGGAACCAAAATGATCCACTTGGGGAAAAACACCAAGAGTACCATTATTTCCAAGGGAATTTCTGCGGGGCAATCACAAAACAGTTACCGTGGTTTGGTCCAGGTGAACAGCAGAGCAGAAAATGCCAGAAACTTTTCACAGTGTGACTCACTTTTGATGGGCAACCGTTGCGGTGCGCATACTTTCCCGTATATCGAAACAAAAAATAAATCGGCACAAATAGAGCATGAGGCCACGACCAGTAAAATTGGGGAGGATCAAATCTTCTATTGCAACCAAAGAGGGATTGATACGGAAAAGGCCATAGCCTTGATCGTAAACGGATTTAGCAAGGAGGTTTTGAACAAACTTCCCATGGAGTTCGCCGTTGAAGCCCAAAAATTATTGGAAATAAGCCTGGAAGGCTCAGTTGGATAGCCTCGACTCCGCTCAGCTACCTATCAGGGTGATTGAGCGTAGCCGAAATCAAATAATTCAAACAAAGAAGACAATTTTGAAAATGCTAGAGATAAAGAATTTACACGCCAGCGTGGAGGACAAAAAAATCCTTAAGGGAATCAACCTTCAGGTGAATCCAGGAGAGGTTCATGCCATTATGGGGCCCAATGGTTCCGGGAAAAGTACCTTGGCTTCGGTAATTGCGGGCAAGGAAGAATTTGAGGTTAAAAAAGGAAGCATTGCTTTGGAAGGCGAAGATTTGGAAGAATTGGCTCCTGAAGAAAGAGCGCACAAAGGAATTTTTCTTTCCTTCCAATATCCGGTTGAGATTCCAGGGGTATCGGTGACCAACTTCATGAAAACGGCCATCAATGAATCCAGAAAAGCACGGGGCTTGGAGGATATGCCTGCCAACCAGATGCTAAAGTTGATTCGTGAAAAATCTGAGCTGTTGGAAATAGACCGCAAGTTTTTGTCCCGTTCATTGAACGAAGGATTTTCTGGAGGAGAGAAAAAACGAAATGAGATTTTCCAAATGGCGATGATGGAACCTAAACTGGCTATCTTGGATGAAACGGATTCAGGGTTGGATATCGATGCATTGCGCATTGTGGCCAATGGCGTAAATAAGTTACGTGGTGGAGAGAATGCCATCATTGTGATTACCCACTACCAAAGATTGCTGGAGTATATTGTTCCCGACTTTGTGCACGTATTGCACGACGGAAAAATTGTAAAATCGGGCACCAAGGAATTGGCATTGGAATTGGAGGAAAAAGGGTACGACTGGATAAAGCAGGAGACGGTTGTCTAAGTCCTACGTCATTCCTACGGTCGTAGGAATCCTTTGATGTGATAAACCGAAAATTTTAAGATTCCCGTTTTCACGGGAATGACAACGAGAAAGAAAATGGATTTAAAAGATAAATTACTTTCTTCATTTATAGCTTTTGAGAACAACGTGGATTTGGATAATCCGATACACGAAGTTCGGTCAGAGGCCATCAAGAATTTTGAGGAAAAAGGGTTTCCTTCCAAAAAAGAAGAGGCCTGGAAGTATACTTCCTTGAACAATCTTCAAAAGGTCGACTTCAGTGTATTTCCAAAACAGGAAAATACCCTGGAGTACAGGGACATCAAAAAATATTTCCTTCACGAGATAGATACCTACAAGATTGTTTTTATTGATGGGGTCTATAGCTCATACCTGTCGGAAACTACACATGACGGAGTAGATGTCTGTTTGATGAGTGCTGCATTCAGCAAGCCCATGTACAAGCAGATCATAGAGCTTTATTTTAATAAAGTGGCCTCCAAGGATGAGTCGCTTACCACATTGAATACCGCTTTCAGTAGAGAGGGTGCCTATATCTATATTCCAAAGAACAAAGCGCCAAGAAAACCTATTCAGATTGTACATTTTGCAACTGGAAACGAAGCTGCATTGATGCTTCAACCCCGGAATTTGATCATTGCGGAAGAAAATGCTGAGGTACAGATTATTGAGCGTCATCAAAGTTTAACCAAAAACGAAGTGTTCACCAATGCTGTGACGGAGATTTTTGCTGCCAAAGATGCCATTGTGGATTACTACAAAGTTCAAAACGATGCGAAGACCGCTTCCTTGGTGGATAACACCTATATCTCCCAAAAAGATAACAGCGTTGTTCGCGTGCATACCTTTTCCTTTGGCGGAAAACTAACGCGAAACAACCTTAATTTTTATCAAAACGGGGAACGAATTGATTCGACCTTAAAAGGGGTGACCATTTTGGGTGAAAAACAGCATGTAGATCATCACACCTTGGTGCACCATGCACAACCCAATTGTGAAAGCCATCAGGATTACAAGGGAATTTTTGGGGAGAGGTCAACTGGAGTTTTCAATGGGAAGATCATCGTAGATCAGATAGCTCAAAAGACCAATGCCTTTCAGCAGAACAATAACATTCTACTTAGCGACAAGGCAACAATTAATACCAAGCCCCAATTGGAAATTTTTGCGGACGACGTAAAATGCTCCCACGGTTGTACCATAGGCCAATTGGATGAAGATGCTTTGTTCTATCTGCAATCCAGGGGAATCCCAAAGAAGGAAGCCACCGCATTATTGATGTATGCCTTTGCCAACAACGTATTGGAAAGTGTTCGCATTCCCGAACTCAAAAAACGCATCAACAAAATTATCGCAAACACCCTTGGTGTAAGGGTGGGATTTGATCTGTAATCTATGTTGGAAGTAGGCTTGGATATCCAAAAAATCCGAAAGGATTTTCCCATTTTGCAAAGAGAGGTGAATGGAAAGCCGCTGGTGTATTTGGACAACGCGGCAACATCCCAAACCCCTCAGCAGGTCATTGATGTGATTGTGGATTACTACCACAGGTACAATGCCAACATCCATCGTGGGGTGCATAGCTTGTCCCAGGAAGCCACAGATGCCTATGAGGCTGCACGCGAAAAAATCCAGAACCATTTCAATATTGCCAAAGCTTACCAGGTAATCCTAACTTCGGGAACTACCCATGGCATCAATTTGGTAGCGAGCGGATTTACTTCATTGTTGAACGAAGGCGATCAGATTTTGGTTTCGGCCATGGAGCACCACTCCAATATTGTGCCTTGGCAGATGTTGTGTGAAAGAACTGGAGGAGTCTTGAAGGTGATTCCCATGAACGAAAATGGGGAATTGGTGATGGAAGAGTTCCATAAGCTGCTTTCAGACCGAACTAAACTGGTGTTCTGCAACCATGTTTCCAATGCATTGGGTACGGTAAATCCCATTGAAGAAATTATTGAAGCTTCCCATAAGGTAGGTGCTGCAGTATTGATAGATGGAGCACAGGCAGCAGCCCATATCAAAGCCGATATGCAAGCTTTGGATGTGGATTTCTATACCGCATCAGCTCATAAAATGTGTGGCCCAACGGGGGTTGGAATGTTATATGGAAAAGAGGAATGGTTGAAGAAATTGCCTCCCCATCAAGGTGGAGGTGAGATGATTGCAGAGGTTACTTTTGAAAAGACCACCTATGCTGATTTACCGCATAAATTTGAGGCAGGCACACCCAATATTTGTGGCGGGATTGCATTTGGTGCGGCGCTGGACTATCTGAACGGCATTGGAATGGAAACCATAGCCCAATACGAATCGGACTTACTCGAATATGCCACGGAGCAGTTGTTAAGTATTGAAGGACTTCGGATTTATGGTACAGCAGAGGACAAGACGTCTGTGATTTCATTCAATATTGAAGGCATTCATCCCTACGATATAGGAACCATCTTGGATAAATTGGGCATAGCGGTACGTACTGGGCACCACTGCGCGCAACCTATCATGGACTTTTATGGTATTCCGGGAACGGTACGTGCAAGCTTTAGCTTTTACAATACCAAAGAGGAAGTGGATGTGCTGGTTGAAGGCGTTAAGCGGGCCAGGAACATGCTGCTCTAGCCTAAAGTTATCTTTATCTTAAAGGTTTGATGGGCAAGAGCCTGAATCGTATTTTTGAACAAAATTTATAGATGACCATAGCTGAAATACAGGAAGAGATTGTTGACGAGTTTTCCATGTTTGACGATTGGATGCAGCGGTACGAGTACATGATTGAACTGGGCAAATCCCTTCCCCTGATAGAAGAGCAATACAAAACCGAGGACAATATTATCAAAGGTTGCCAAAGTAAAGTGTGGGTGCATGCTGAATTGGACAATGACAAACTGGTGTTTACTGCGGATAGTGATGCTATTATTACCAAGGGAATCATTGCCATTTTGATTCGGGCCTTTAGCAACCAAAGACCGCAGGATATTATAGATGCCGATACGGAATTTATTGATGAGATTGGACTTAAGGAACATTTATCGCCCACACGGGCCAATGGTTTGGTAAGCATGATCAAGCAACTGAAGTTGTATGCTGTGGCCTATCAGACACAATTGAATTGAGTTTAGAAGGGCAAGAGTTTGGGAGTTTATAGGCCTTCTAAACAATAAACATCTAAACACCTAAACTAAAAAAATGAGTGAAGAAACCACTATAGATACCCAAGAACTCGGAGAGAAAATCGTTGGGGTGTTGAAGACCATTTATGATCCGGAAATTCCAGTGGACATTTACGAACTGGGATTGATTTACGACGTATTTGTTAATGAGGATTACGATGTGAAGATTCTTATGACCTTGACTACGCCCAATTGCCCGGTGGCAGAAACTTTGCCAGTTGAGGTAGAGGAAAAGGTAAAATCCTTGGATATCCTTAAAGATGTTGAGGTGGAAATCACCTTTGACCCCCCTTGGACCCAGGATTTGATGAGTGAAGAGGCGAAGTTGGAGTTGGGACTTCTCTAGGGAACGGAATGTCATTCCGCATTTAATGCGGAATCCAGTTAGTTTAAAAAGATTCCTGTTTTCACAGGAATGACAGATGGAAGAAATAAGAAACAGAGTAGCAGAAAGCAAACTGATCACCTTTGACCTTGAGGATCTATACCAAGAAGGTCGCAGGGAAGTATTGGATATTAAAGATTGGCTGCATGAAGGCTTCATTCTTCGGGAAAAGGAATATAGGGCCCACTTGGATATTCAAGATTGGTCCCAATACCAAGATGCCTATGTGGCTTTGACGTGTTCTACAGATGCCATAGTACCGGGTTGGGCCTATATGTTGGTGACCTCCAAATTGGCCCCTTTTGCCAAAAAAGTGGTTTTGGGCGATTTAGAAACTTTGGAAACTGCACTTTACCAAGAGCAACTCCTCCAATTGGACTTGGAACCCTTAAAGGATAAACCCGTTATTATTAAAGGTTGCTCCAACAAACCCGTACCGGAAAACGCCTATATCTTGGCCATGACCCAAATACAACAGGTTGCCAAAAGCGTAATGTACGGTGAGGCTTGTTCTGCGGTGCCTCTTTATAAGAGGAAATAAAAAGCCGCCCTTTGGGCGGCCTTAAATGATATTTTATTTCCAAAATTATCTTGCAATTATGGAATGAGTGTAGCTGTAATATGACGATAATTCTTCTTTATCAATGACAACTCCGTTTTGGTCAACAATCCAATAAACAGCAATATCTTTTCCTCCATCATTTTCATATCCAGCTACATAATAAACCCCATTGAGTTCAAAAATTGAATCTGCGCCTGCATCCATTTCTCCGTTTGTAATATCCTTGGATGTGATTATACCATCTTTTATTATCCAAAACTTGGCAACATTTACCCCATTTATGGTTTCATTGCCCACAGCGCAGACCTGCGAGCCATTGGCGGTTACAGAGTATGCCACAGCACTGTTGGTTCCGTCGGTCAATTCATGAACGGATACATCCTTGACCCACACTTTTGCAACCCTTTTGTTGTTTTCATTTTTTTCGTAACCTGCTGCAAAGGAATAGTTGTTGTAGGCATAGACCGAATTAGCACTTGCATCAAATTCCCCCAAGGTCAAATCAGTAGGAAGCTTATTCTCCCAGACTACCGCAATATCTTTTCCGTTTTTAAAATAATAGCCTCCAACCAATACATCATCTCCATTAAGAGTTATAGCTTTAGCAACGGAAGTTGTTGGGCTCAATTCAACTGAATTTATGTTCTCCCACTGATATGCTTTTGTGGTATCGCCATTACTTTCATAACCTACAGCATAAACTATATCATCTTTAATTGCAATTCCACGCGCTCGCGCACTATAAATTCCTTCTGTTAACTCTGTGGCAATTTTGGTCGTACCATCAACCTCCCAGGTATATGCAACATATGTAGTTCCATTGTGATCGGTACCAGCAGCATAAATTTTTTGACCCTCCAAAACAACAGCATCGGCAGCAGCGGCGGAGTTGCCATCTGTTAGTCTGGTTGGTATACCATTGATCCATAAGGTGGCAAAAGAATTGTCTTGGTCATCGGTATCATAACCAGCCACAATAATACTGGGATTTACATCCACATCCACAGTAGCAGTCAGTTCACCAATGGTGATCGTTATATCAGCTACCCCAGATTGCAAAGCGACCAAATCCCCATCTTCATTAATGTCAACAATGTCTGGGTTGTTGGATTCAATCTGAATGGAAGAACCATCGGGGAACTCGTCCCAATTGGTAATCTCTGGAAATTTGGCGGTATCCAAAGTGTACATTTCCAAATAGTTATCGGCAAGTTCAATGGATTCTGGCCCAGAAACCTCATCAGTTACAGTAAAGTTTGCAGCACTCTTGACCTCTACATCATCTATGGTTACGGAAATTTTTCCAGTTTCGGCATCTTCGGGAACAAAAACCATTAAGGATTTACCGGATATATTGACACTGCTTACGGTGGCATCAACTCCATTAAAATTCACGGAAATGTTTTGATTTGTAAAGTTGGTTCCGTTAACGGTCACCAAGGTTCCAACCGACCCGCTGGCAGGGGTAAAACCTGTCACCGTATGGTTAGCACCAGGTGGCGTGGAGTCATCATCTTTTTTACAGGCCACAACTATAATTCCTATCAAAAGTAGCATGGAAACGAAGTAGGGAATCTTTTTCATCTTTTTTGGATTTTAGATTAAAGGCGCAAGGAAGTATAAAATGATTGCAGTTTTGGGTGCCAATTGACGAATGCCCTGTTTGGATTGATGGATGGCATATTTGGGTTAATGGGAAAAGGGGTAGGGGTTTAGTTGAAAATGGAAAATTGTTCTTTAGTAATCAGTAATCAGTAATCAGTAATCAGTAATCAGTGGTCAGTTGACAGTTCACGGTTGACAGCTATCAGCTTCACCCAGCACCCAGCAACAAACACCAAACACCAAACACCAGACATTGGTCATTGAACTTGAGCTTGTATTTTGAACTTGATTCTTTATTCGAGATTCTATGTGACCTTTTTTATTTTTACGGTTCTAAGCATTAAACTCCATACTATGAAACGACTACTTTTTGCAACAGCGCTGCTTACTGCATTTTTATCCCGAGCCCAGACGGCCGAGGAAATCAAAGCCGAAATGGCTCCGAAAAAAGATTCAATTGCTGCTATCCAAGGGCGTGTGGATGCACTTCAAGCCCAATTGGATGCCCTGCCAGGATGGAAGGTGGGTGCCTTTGGAACCATTGGCGGAAGCTTGTCCAACTTTAACAATTGGTTTGCCCAAGGCCTGCCCAACAACAGTTCAGGTACCATTGGGTTCACCGTGAATGCCTTTGCCAACCAACAGGAAGAAAAATTCTTTTGGCGCAATGCAGCCAACATCAATTTAAGTTGGGTAAAACTGGACGACAAGGACGATCCTACCGATGATGACGGATTCCGAGAAGCTACGGATGTGTTCAACATCTCATCGCTTTATGGAAGAAAACTCAGTGACAAATTTGCAGTTTCGGGATTAGGCGAATATCGAACCACCATTTTAAGCAACTTTAATGACCCGGGTTATTTGGATTTGGGTGTTGGGGGAACTTGGACACCCGTTACGGATTTGGTGGTGGTTATCCATCCACTGAACTACAACTTTGTATTTAGCAATGAGGACACCATATTCAATTCTTCACTTGGAGCAAAGATTGTGGCCGACTATACCAAGAAATTGGGAGCCGTAAGCTTTAAGACCAATTTGTCCATGTTCCAAAGTTATGAGAGTGGGGATTTAAGTAACTGGACCTGGACCAACTCATTCGCCTATACCTTATGGAAGGTCATCGGGGTTGGGTTTGATTTTGGTTTGCGAAACAACAAACAGGAGACCCTGAATTATATAGTAAACAACGCTCCAACACCAGACCCAACTGCAACCTTTGACACTATTGATAATGAGTTGCAAACCTATTGGACTTTCGGACTGAGCTATTCCTTTTAGATCAAGGAACAGGGAAAATCGATTTCACCGTCAGTTCGAGTGCCCCAAATGAAATTCGGGATGTATCGAGAACCGTAAGGAGCTTCAATACTTGGCTTAATGGTCTGACACGAATTACTCGAATTGGCTCGAAGGACTAATTAACTTAAGCTCACTTCTACAATCAAAAAAGCCCTCAAAATGGAGGGCTTTTTTGTGGGGTTATTTTACAATTTGGGGTGTTTTGTGTACCAAGGTCTAAGTAGGTTAAGCTTATGGAAGACCAGGTTGTAACACTAACACTTAAAAACATTATGAAAGTAGCTTATCTGTTGTTTGTGCCTAAACTTTTGTTGTGAATAATCCAAAAGTTGTGGTGGAAGATGAGGGGGCAAACACTTCATCGAAGAACTTGACCGTTGGTCTTTTTCCAAAGCGATGGAATCCTCTGGACAATAGTTGAGAATAGCCGTTGAAAATCTTGTTTTGGATACACAAATGGGATAAAATGGAACTTCCCTGTTAGTGTTCCAAATGAGATTGTACTACCATTATTCGTTCAATTTGAATAACTTGTAGGTAATAGGCCCAAAGGTGGTACGGCAACTCCATATCCTTTTTTTTCTTGTTTCGATTTTTGCGTTCCCCCAATCGAAGGTGGACAGTATACTTCATAAATTACCATCCATGCCCGATGACAGCCTCAAAGTAAAAGCATACTTTGACCTGTATTGGCAAACGTTTCGAAATAGCTACCCAGATGCGCTCAACTATGCCTTGGCGGCAGAAGAATTGACAAAGAAACTTAATCGTGAATTTGAGTATGCAGATGCCAAACGGGTAAAGAGTTTTGCGCTCTCAGGTTTGGGGAGGAACGTGGAAGCCAAGGCAGCATTGGATGAAGCCCTAGAAATTTTTGTCCGCCTGAATGATAAAAAGATGGAGGCCGACGTATTGACCGAACTTGGCTACCTGGATCACATCCAATCCAACTTTGAGGATGCCCTGAACCATTATTTTGCTGCCTTGGAATTGGCCAAGGAAGTTGAAAACAAGGACAACGAGGCACGTATCCTAAATTACGTAGCCAGCATCTATAAAAAGCAAAAGCTGTACGACAAGGCCATATCCCATTATAAAAACGCATTGGCTCTAGTTGAAGAACTCGATTTTAAACCAGGGATTTCTGCTTGTCTAACCAATTTGGCTGGTGTATACATGGAAGTTGACAGATTTGAAGATGCCTTGAAGTATCATGAACAGGCGCTGGAACTTAAAATTTTGATGAATGATAGATTGGGACAGGGCAGGGTGTTGAACAATATTGGGGTGGTCTATAACAAGCTCGAAGACTTTAAAAGAGCAGGACCAAAATTTGATGAGGCGCTTGCCCTGGCCCAAGAGGTGGGAGACAAGAACCTGTATTCCGATGCCATGTTTGGGAAAGTGGCTACAGCATTTGGTCTAGGGAATTTTGAGGAAAGCATTCGCATGTCCCAAAATTTAATGGTACAATCCAAACCCCTCAAGGACTTGGAGCTGGATCTAAAACTTCACAAATATCTACAAGGTTCTTACGCAAATCTGGGAGATTTTGAAAAGGCCCACTCGCACGCCCTTCAAAGACAGGTTCTTTCGGATAGTTTGTACAGTAAAAATATGCTTTCGGTCACCAACGAGTTGGAGGCCAAATACCAAAACGATCAAAAGACCAAGGAAATAGAACTCTTGGCATCAGAGAAGGAGCTTCAATCCCTCCAACTAAAAAAAAGGGAAACCGAAAGAAATGGAATCATTGTGCTGACCCTCCTGTCGCTTTTACTGGGAGGGTTGTTTTACAACCAGTTTCGAATCAAGAAAAAAGCCAATAGGGAACTCCGTGAATTGGATGAATTGAAGTCCAATTTTTTTGCGAATGTTTCGCACGAATTTAGAACTCCCTTGACACTGATCAAAGGGCCCATTGAACGATTGGAACAAAATCCTGAAGAAAGTCTGGATCGGGAGGATGTGAAAATGATACGAAGGAATGCAAATAAAGTTCTTGGGTTGGTCAACCAGCTGTTGGAGCTTTCCAAAATAGACCAGGGGAAGTTAAAATTAAAACCTACGGAGGGTGATGTGTTCAAATGTCTTTGGGCCGCTACCTCGTCCTTTAATTCACATGCGGCCCAGCGGAACATGGATTACCGCGTGCAAATACCGGATACGCCCTTGTGGGCCTCTTTTGATCGGGACAAACTGGAAAAAGTGGTCTATAACCTATTGAGCAACGCATTCAAATTTACCCCAGATGGATCCTTGATTAGTTTTTGGGCCAGTTATAAGGAGGGGGAGCTCAATTTGCAGGTTTCCGATTCGGGAAAAGGCATTTCCGAAGAAAAACTCCCTTTTATTTTTGATCGATTTTATCAAGTTGATGGAGGGAGTACCAGGGAACAGGGAGGTTCAGGTATTGGATTATCGCTTTCGAAAGATTTGGTTGCATTGATGGATGGAACTATTACAGTAACCAGTGAGGAAGGAAAAGGTACTTTTTTTACCGTGCAACTACCGGTAACCAAAATTGAGACAAGGCGGACAAAGGCGGATGCAATTCGTCAGATAGATTCAGACAAAGAACGTCCAAACCCCTTTGAGCTTACCAAGGCAGATAAGCGAAAATTGCCTCAAATATTATTGGTGGAGGACAATGCGGATATGAGACAGTTCATCAAAGGGAATCTTTTGGATTTATACCGAATAACCGAAGCACATCACGGAGCGGCTGGGGTGGAAAAGGCCAAAAGCATGGAACCTGATTTGGTAATAACCGATTTGATGATGCCAAAAATGGATGGGATAGAACTTTGCCAAATATTGAAGAGCGATTTGGAAACAAGTCATTTGCCGATCATTATGCTGACCGCTAGGGCGGGAATGGATAACAAGATTGAAGGCCTGGAAAGTGGAGCGGATGAATATATGACCAAACCATTTAATGCAAAGGAACTTAGAACCAGGGTAAAAAACTTGATTGCCCAAAGAGAGCGCCTCAAACAGCATTTTACCGATTTAGAAAACAAGGTGGATCCTTCCAAAGTGGCAACTACCTCATTGGATCAAAAGTTTCTGGAAAAGCTGTTGGAAGTTTTGGAAGAAGAACATTCAAATCCCCAATTTGGAGTTCCCCAGATGCAAGAAGCCATGGCCATGAGCAAAACCCAATTGCATCGAAAATTAAAAGCGCTTACCAATGAATCCCCTGGAGAACTTCTTCGAAATTTTAGATTAAAACGGGCGGCGCAACTTCTTTCCAGCAAGTCGGATTCGGTTACCCAGATTGCCTATCAAGTAGGTTTCAACAATCTCTCCTATTTCGCCAAATGCTTTAAAGCACTCTACGGGGTTTCCCCTTCTTCCTATTAATTGCCTTCCAGGAACACAAGTGTCATCATCTGGGATTAAACTGTCAGCGTAAAACAGATACTGCAAGTAGTTTTGGAGAGATTCCAAAGTGTCCCCATAATGTCAAACAAAAATACTTTTACAATGAAAAAATTGATTTTGTTTTCAATGACCTTGATCTTGCCCCTTTTGACGCTGCAGGCTCAAGATGTTCAGTTTGGGGCTAAGGCTGGACCCAACTTTGCCATTCTTCAACCTGATTTGAATGACCCCACCACGCGAACAGCCCTCCATTTGGGAGCGGTAGCTGAAGTCTCCATTTCAGAGAAACTGTCCATCCAACCAGAGTTATTGTTCTCTGCCCAAGGGACAAAGGATGAATCTGATGATGATGAGATTGTTAGATTGGATTATTTGACCCTTCCCATCTTGGCCAAGTTTTATGTGGCCGAAAACCTTAGTATTGAGGCTGGACCACAAATAGGGATTTTACTCAAGGCCGAAGTAGAGGACAATGGAGAAACCACAGACTTAAAGGACATTACCAAATCAACCGATTTGGGCATTGCCTTTGGAATGGGATACAAATTGGACAATGGGCTTAATTTTGGGGCTCGATATATCTTGGGTTCGGATGTAAATGATTTGGATGAGGACCCGGACAAATTCGCCAATCGGGTATTTCAATTGTTTGTCGGGTATTTTTTTGATTGAAACCTCCCAACCGAAACCCAGATTGGACTAATATTGATCCAAGTGTTCTGGGTATAAAAAGTTGTTATAAGGAAAACGGGTTACGTGGATGTCTCTTACTTCATCGTACACCCGTTTTCTAAACTCGTCCAAATTTTCCTTGTTCAGCGCGGAAATAAAAAGGGCGCGATCACCAATCTTACTGAACCAGGTCTTTTTCCATTCTTCTATTGTAAAGTGCGCCTTGGTCTTTTCCGTGACCAAATCGTCATCTTCGATTACTTCCGCTTCGTATTGATCAATTTTGTTGAAGACCATAATGGTCTTTTTATCCGCACTTTTAATCTCATCCAGGATTTTGTTGACGGAGGCTATATGTTCTTCAAAATTGGGATGGGAAATGTCCACCACGTGTAACAGCAGATCCGCTTCCCTTACCTCGTCCAGGGTACTCTTGAAACTCTCCACCAATTGGGTGGGCAATTTTCGGATAAAACCAACGGTGTCGCTCAGCAAAAAAGGAAGATTGCCAATGACCACCTTTCTGACTGTGGTATCCAAAGTTGCAAAAAGCTTGTTCTCCGCAAAAACATCACTTTTGCTGATGACGTTCATAAGCGTAGACTTGCCCACATTGGTATAGCCCACCAAAGCTACCCTGACCAGAGCGCCGCGGTTACCCCTTTGGGTTTCCATTTGGCGGTCGATCTTTGACAGCTTTTTCTTTAATAACGCAATTCGATTACGAACAATACGTCTATCCGTTTCAATTTCTGTTTCCCCTGGACCTCGCATACCAATACCCCCACGCTGACGTTCCAAGTGGGTCCAAAGTCCGGTCAAACGCGGAAGCAGATATTCATATTGGGCCAGTTCCACCTGGGTTCGGGCATAGCTTGTTTTGGCGCGTTGGGCAAAAATATCCAGGATTAAACTGGTTCGATCCAAAATCTTGCACTTGAGAATTTTCTCAATATTATTCTGTTGGGCTGGGGAAAGCTCATCATCAAAAATGACAGAACCTATTTCATTTTCCTTGACATAGCGCTGCACTTCTTCCATTTTACCACTACCAATGTATGTCTTTGGATTGGGCACCTCAATGCGTTGGGTAAACCTTTGGGTGACCTCCCCACCGGCCGTGTAGGTCAAGAATTCCAATTCATCCAAATACTCTTTAACCTTGGCATCACTTTGATCCTTATTGATTACTCCAATAAGCACCGCCTTTTCATAATCTATGGCTTTCTTTTCTAGCATTGAATAGTTTAATGGGAGTTTTTGAGTCCAAAATGTTCTTCTAAACGTTGATCTACGACACTTGGATGGTTGCCTTCTGAATCCGGGGCCAAAAACTCTGTTATTTGGATTCCCGCTTTAGCGGGAATGACATTTTACGGGTTCCTCGTGGTCGGCCACGAGGAATCCTTTTCTATTAAAGTGCAAATCTAATCAATGTTTTGGAAGCTGTTTTTTGTACTTTGTGTTTTTAAACACTATTCCATTTAATTCCATAGAACTGATGCATCAGGAAGACCAGTTTACCATCGCTTTTTACAATCTCGAAAATTTCTTTGATACCCATGACGATCCCCACACCTTGGATGATGACTTTACTCCGGATGGAAAAAAGGAGTGGAGTGAATCCAGGTTTCGGAAAAAGTCCAAGAAGCTGGGCAGGACCATTGCGTTGATGGGAAAAGACTATAGTTCCGTACCTCCGGTATTGGTTGGGGTGGCCGAAGTGGAAAACAAAATAGCATTGGATGCCATTCTTGGAACAAAGTCGATCAAGGAAGTGGATTATGATTATGTCCACTTTGATTCTCCTGATGAGCGGGGAATAGATACCGCATTGATCTACCATAAAGATCATTTTAAAGTCTTGGATGCGGAGATTATTCCACTACTGATTTCCAATGGTAATGGGGATAGGGATTACACCCGTGATATTTTATATGTTCACGGGAGACTACATGACGAAGAAATACATGTCTTTGTGAACCATTGGCCCTCTAGAAGGGATGGGGCAGATGAGACAGAGCACAAGCGCATCAAAGCTGCGGAAACCGTTTTGGACAAGATCAATGGTTTGGAAAGCGAGAATCCCAATATTATTGTCATGGGGGATTTTAACGACGACCCCAACTCCAAGAGCATCCAAACCCTAATGGACTCAGGATTGTTTGTGAATCCCATGCAGCAACTATTGTCCCCGGCTACAGGAAGCGCAAATTATAAAGGGGAATGGAGTTTATTTGATCAAATCTTGGTTTCCCATAGTTTTTTGAATTACCAAAAAGGAACCCATAGTTTTAAAAAGGCCAAAATCTTCGCGCCAAAATTTTTAAAGGAATGGAAAGGAAAATACAAAGGCAACCCATTCCGAACCTATGTGGGCAAAAAGTACTTGGGAGGGTATAGTGATCACTTTCCTGTTTATATAGTGATGAAGGAAAATCGATAAAAACAAAAAGAAGGAAAATTACTACACCACACCTTTTGGATGTTTCACAACACCTCTTTCCAAAAAGCGGTGTATTTCATCGAATTAAAAGGGTTTTTCGTCGATGATTTAGTGGTCAAATTTATTTTTGTAGTCCTAATCTTACTTAATCAATATTATGGATGGCAAAAATTCTACTTGGGCAAAAGGGCTTTTTACCTCCTATTTTTTTCTCTTTTCTTTTTATTTGGGACATGGTCAGACCTCGGACCAGCAACAGTTTATCCGTTCCACATATAATCAAAGTAAGATGACTTCCTTTATTTCAAAATGGAAGGAAGAACAGAATACCAAGGAAGCCCAATTACGGCAATTGATTACGGGGAAAGCTTGGAAACAAGTAGAAAAGCAGAAAGATGGTGCCGTAGTATCTCTCCAGGACATCGGAACAGATGGCACCCCCATATTTTATACCACCCTCAACGATCCAACCCGACAAACCTCACGCGCGCATACCTTATATAGTAATGGTTTGTTGGATTTGGGCTTGGACGGTACCGGAATGACCGTAGGAGTATGGGATGCTGGGGTTAGCTTGACCACACACCAAGAGTTCAACGGGAGGGCGGCGAATGGAGATGCCAGCGAGGAAGTGGATGCACATGCCACCATGGTAACAGGAAATTTAATCTCATCCGGGATCAAACCCAATGCCAAGGGAGTGGCCTATCAGGCAAAAGCTATTTCACACAACTGGACAAGGGATAAAATTGAGGTGGCGGAAGCTGCCATGAATGGGCTTTTGATGAGCAATCACTCCTATGGAATTAAATCCGACAGGGTTCCTGATTGGTACTTTGGAGCTTATATCAGAGTTTCGCAAGATTGGGATAAAATCATGTACAATGCACCTTACTACCTGATGGTAACCGCTGCTGGAAATGCCCAAAAATCCTTTGATAACGAAAGTCCCATTTACGGAAAGACTGCGGATGGGTATGATTTGTTGTTGGGTTTTGCTACGTCCAAAAATGGACTTGTAGTGGCCGGTGCCAATACGGAGATTGGAAGTAAAGGAGAGCTCAAAAATGTAAAGGTAGCAGCCTACAGCAGTTTGGGACCGGTTGATGATGGAAGAGTAAAACCGGATTTGGCGGGAGATGGATCGTCCATTCTTTCTGCTTCCTCAGAGAGCAATACAAGCTATAATACTTCCTTTGGAACTTCCATGGCTGCACCTGGGGTAACCGGTTCGTTGCTTTTGCTTCAGCAATATCACCAAGAATTGTTCGGTAGTTATATGAAGGCTGCAACACTAAAAGGTTTGGCCTTGCACACGGCTGATGATGTGGAGACCAAAGGGCCCGACTATAAAATGGGCTGGGGGGTTATGAATGCTAAGACGGCTGCGGAATTACTTCAAAATAGGGAATACAGCAGTATGGTGGAGGAAGAAAGTCTTTTGGATGGCGAAACTTTTTCCATGACCATTGAAGCAAGGGAAGGACAAACCTTAATGGCCTCCATAAGCTGGACCGATCCAGAAGGGGAATACATCAATAGGGGAGAGATGAACAATGGGACTGCGGCCTTGACCAATGATTTGGACATCCGAATTTCAAAAGACGGTAAAACCTATTTCCCTTGGAAATTGAACCCTTCCAGAGCCTCAGATGCTGCGACACAAGGTGACAATCTTGTAGACCCTTACGAGCGAATTGAAATTTTAAATGCTCACGGAACTTATACCATTACTGTTGCGCACAAAGGGAGTTTGAAAAATGGATTCCAGGATTTTTCCTTGATTCTATCAGGGGTTAAAGCTTCGCTTTGTGAGACCTCTGTTCCTGAGGGATTGGATTTACTCTTGTCCCATACAGATGGAGTTACCGTAGGATGGGAAGAAGCGGCGGAAACACTGTTTGAGCTGCAGTACAAGACCTATAGCGATAATGAATGGCAGTCCCAATTATCATGGGAAAACAGCAATGATCTTTCCAATTTGACCACAGGACAGGTTTATCAAGTAAGGCTACGTTCCATTTGTACCGAAAGCGCTGTTTCTGATTTTTCGGATGAAATCCAGTTTGAGTTTAGGGGCGAGGAAACGGAATTGTTCACCTACGAACGATTATCGTACGGGGAAGAACTTTCCATCACCGTATTTCCGAATCCGGCTGTAAGCCAAATTGCTGTGGACGCCAAACTTTCGGAAGATGCCATGTATTCCATAATTACCACATCGGGAAATACAATTAAATCCGGGAAGGCCAGAGGTCCTATTGACGTTTCCTGTTTAGCTTCCGGATTGTATGTTTTGATGGTGGAAGACCATGCAGGGATGCGAACTACAAAATTCTATAAAAGCTGACCCATCAAAACTTTCAAAAACCTTAGAACGGGCGGTGTGGTCACTCACGAAGAAGAAAATACCAGATTACTCTTGAAGCTTTTCTTTCTTAGACTCTTTTGATTTCTTGTTCTTCCAAGAGCGTTTCATTCCGTAGACGGAGGAAAACCTGCGCTGTGGTCACCACATCCAATTCGCAGTAGGAGATAATTCTGTCCAAGTCGTTATCCTGATAAAAGACTTCCCGAACCATACTTCCGTCCATATCTTCCTTGGGTGAAGGAACTCCCAATACATGGGCCATCAATTTTAATGAGGTGTAATGTTTGTAGTCCCCAAATTTCCATAGTTCCATGGTGTCCAAGTGTGGTACTTCCCATGGCTTTTTCCCGAAAAGATCCAGCTTGTATGGCAAATTGATTCCATTTATGACCATTCTACGGGCGATATAGGGAAAGTCAAATTCCTTGCCATTGTGGGCGCAGAGTAGGTGTTTAGCTTGATTGAAGTGGTCTTTTAAAAGCTGTTTGAATTGTTTGAGCAATTCCGTTTCCTCTCCATGAAATGAAGTGACCCTAAAATTTCTAGAATCTCCTTTAAACGTAAAATAGCCTACGGAAATACAAATGATTTTTCCAAATTCTGCCCAAATCCCCGCCCGTTCGTAAAATTCTTCAGGAGTAAATTCTTCTTTTCGCTGGTATTGTGTTTTTTGGGCCCACAATTGTTGGGTGATCTCATCCAATTGCCCAAATTCAGGTTTTTGGGGCACGGTTTCAATATCCAAAAAGAGGATGTGTTCCAGGTTAAGTTTGTAAAGCATGGTCAAGTATTAAAAAAGAGCCATCTGTTTGGCAGGGCTCTCATGTTCCAACAGCCATTTTTTGCGGTATAAACCGCCAGCATATCCGGTGAGGTCGCCATTGCTTCCAATGACCCTATGGCAGGGAACAATGATCCAGAGTGGGTTTTTGCCATTGGCAGCGGCTACTGCCCTAATGGCTTTGGGGTCGCCTAAGCGTTTGGAAAGCTCAAGATACGAAATAGTTTTTCCGTAGGGGATCTCTTGCAGCAATTCCCATACTTTTTTTTGAAATGAAGTACCTTCAGGGTTGAGCTTTAGGTCGAATTTTTGCCGTTTTCCCTCAAAATATTCCCGAAATTGGCATACAGCATCTTCCAGCACTTCCGGAATTATTCCGATAGGTACATTTTCATCCAAAACTCGTGCGGAAACAAGCCCGTTTTCATCTCCCTTGAACTCTGAAATTCCTATAGGAGTTTGTAAATAAGCTACTTCCACTATTCTACTTCATTTATACCTTCAATAAGTCCTAAACGCCTTGCTCGGGATTCCCAGTTCTTTCTGGCCAGTAATTGAAGGTCTTCCACGTTATCACTTTCGTCCATGATTTCCAATCCAAGAAGGGTTTCAATCACATCTTCCTGGGTTACCAGGCCACTTACGGAACCGTATTCATCTACAACCAAGGAAACATGCTCATTTTGTTCCACAAACTTTTCAAAAAGCTCAGGAATGGGCTTGTTTCTATTGGTCACCAAAATTTCCCGTTTAATGGTTCCCAGATTTTCTTTCCCTTTTTTATTGATAATGGCCTCGAGCAATTCGTCTTTTAGGAAAAAGCCGGTGATGTTGTCCATGCTGCTTTTATAAAGTGGAATCCTGGAAAAGCGCAAAGGTCTATTGGCCTCAAAAAACTCCTGGATTGTGGTGTCTTCCGAAGCTATTTTCATAACGGTTCTTGGTGTCATCACATCTTTGGCCAGGATTTCATCAAATTTCAATAGGTTTTTTATCACCTTGGATTCAGATTCTTGGAAAACCCCTTCCTCATGGGCAATCTCGGTCATGGCTGTAAAGTCCTCCCTGCTAAGGACACTTCCGTGATGTCCTTTTTTACCAATAAGTCTGGTGAACAGTTGCAAAAGCCACAGCAAACCAGTCCATTTGAGGAGAAATACCATAATCTGCAAGGCTTTGGCCGTAAAATTGGCCAACTGCTTCCAGTAGGTAGCACCAATGGTTTTGGGAATAATCTCGGAAGCCACTAAAATCAAAATCGTCATAATGGTAGAAACCACCCCGACCATCAGGTCTTCGGTAAATTCGATACCAAAAATTGTTCTGGTAGTGTTGCCGTACAGTTCAGCGTAGGTAACCTTGGCTTGCACCCCTACCAAAATAGCACCGACAGTGTGGGCTATGGTATTTAAGGTCAAAATGGCTATCAAGGGTTTGTCCACATCCTTTTTAAGGGTTTCCAACTGCGCAGCATATTCCTTTCCTTCCTGTTTTTTAAGATTGATAAATGTGGGGGAGATGCTAAGCAATACTGCTTCCAAAATGGAGCATAGAAATGAGAAAAAAATGGAAATAAAAGCGTAAAAAAGGAGAAGACCCATGGGATTTATCTAGTTGTACTAAGGTAATGATTCGGATTGAATTCCAGCTACATCATTTGGCAAGAGCCGTGTAAAAAACATCCTGAAGCGCTGTCCGTATATTTAAACTGTAAAGTTTACGATGTGTACGCGTAGGGTATACCCTGTTGGACAAGAATACAAATACCAATTGGTTTTCTGGGTCTGCCCAAACAAATGTTCCTGTAAATCCAGCATGCCCAAAGCTTTTAGGGCTAGCCTTTGGGGACGGGTAGGCATCTGCTATGGCTAGGGTGTCATTACCCAAAAGTGGTTTGTCAAAGCCCAGTCCCCTGCGGTTTTCATTTTCAGGATACTGCACTTTAATAAATTCCTCTACTGTAGCTTTGGATATGATTTGTTCTCCGCCTAGGGTGACACCGAGACTTTGGTAAAACAACATGATCTTGGCCAAATCCTCTGCTGTTCCAAAAAGCCCAGCGTTGCCCGATATTCCACCTAGAAGCGAAGCATTTTCATCGTGGACCCAGCCATATGTCAGATCTTTTCTAAATAACGTGTCCACTTCTGTAGGAACAATTTTATTGGGATATCCCTTGGTCATGGGATTAAAACCTAAGGTCTTGCTGCCAATGGGATCGTAAAAGGTAGTTTTTAAATAGGACTCATAAGCTGTCCCAGTTAGATTGGAAATCAGTTCCGGGTAAATCAAAAAGGTGAGTCCTGAATAGCGGTACTTTTTGTCTGTAGAAACTTCAGACCTATTAATCATCCTGTAGATTTTTCTGAGGAACCTGTTTTTGACATAGAGTCCTTCATACACCTGTTTTTGAAACTTTTCGGATGGCTTTGTACGGATAAAACGCTTCTTGATTTTTTCTTTTTTCATCACTTTTTCCAAGAAGATGATGTACGGAACCAAACCCGCCTGATGGCTCAGAATCTCACGAAGGGTCAAATCTTTTTTGTCTTTACGTTTCGCCCAGGGTTCCCAATAGGTACTAAAAGGAGCATCCAAATCCAGTTTTTGCTCATCCACCAACTTCATAAGGGCGGGCAAGGGCCCGGTAATTTTGGTTACTGAGGCGAGATCATATAAATCGTCCAGTCCAACTTTTTGAACACTGTCATAAGTATGGTAACCATAAGCTTTGTGAAAAATAACCTCGTTGCCCTTGGCGACTAGAATTTGGGCACCTGGAAATGCCTGTTCCTGGATTCCGAGCTGCATGATGGAATCCACTTGTTGGTTAATGGATGACTCATCCATGCCCAAGTGGGATGGACTTGAATGTTCCAAGTTAGTTTGGGCAAAATTTTGCCCATAGCATGTAACTAAAAAAATCAAGAGAAGTATGGGTTGTTTCATAGGACGGTTATATGCCTTAAAGTTAACCCATTATGCGGATAAAATCCCTAGCAAAATAACTGGCAATTATATTGGCGCCAGCTCTTTTGATAGCGGTGAGTTGCTCTAGCATTACTGAGTCATGATCCAGCCAGCCCTTTTCAGCGGCGGCCTTAAGCATGGCATATTCACCAGAAACCTGATATACTGCTACTGGGACATCCACCTCATTCTTGATTTCACGGACAATGTCCAAATAGGGTAATCCTGGCTTAACCATCACAATATCGGCTCCTTCATCCACATCCATTTGAGTTTCTCGGATAGCTTCAAACCTATTTGCGTAATCCATTTGATAGGTTTTTTTATTCTTGGGCACATTGGCGATATCCACTGGTGCTGAATCCAAAGCATCCCTGAAAGGACCATAATATGCACTGGCATATTTGGCTGAATAACTCATGATTCCTGTGTTGTGAAAACCCTCATCTTCCAGGCCTTCACGTATAGTTAGGATTCGGCCATCCATCATATCGCTTGGAGCAACGAAATCCGCTCCGGCCTGGGCATGTGAGACGCTCATTTCAGCCAACACTTCTGAGGTTTCATCGTTTAAGATTTGACCTTCGGCCACAATACCATCGTGGCCATAAGAAGAAAAGGGATCAAGGGCAACATCCGTCATGATCAACATTTGTGGACAAGCGCTTTTGACCGTCTTAATGGATCGCTGCATCAATCCATCTGGATTTAAAGCTTCTTTGCCCATGTTGTCTTTCAATTCATCAGCGACTTTCACAAAAAGCAAAACGGCACAAAAGCCCATTTCCCATAGTTCCTTCACTTCCTTTTCCAGATAGTCCAAACTCATGCGATAATAATTGGGCATGGAGGGGATTTCCTCCTTAATACCCTTTCCCTCAACCACAAAAAGGGGAACCAAGAAATCATCAGGTGTGATTGTAGTTTCTCGAACCAACCGTCTAATGGATTCGGAGGCTCGAAGTCTTCTATTTCGAATTAGTGGAAACATATATTATTGAATTTTAAAGCCAAGGTTTAACAATGGATTCTATTTCATCATAGGGTTTGTGCCCAAACCAATGTTCAAGGATGTTTAATGTCTCATCAAAAAGCACAAAAGTGGGAGTACCTCGAAATTGGTTCAATGTAAAAGTAACAGGGATTATGGGATTGGTAGTCAGATAATCCTTGATTTTGAGATCAAATTGTTGTCGCTCCTCCGTTGATGCTTCGGAATAATTTGGGAAATTATTTCCAATGTGGGAGATATTTTCTTGGGTAATGAAAGATGCATCACTCAACACATCCATAGCCACAGGGAAATCAATACTTGAAAGCTGAAAATCATTGGGATGGGATTCAGCTGCCTTTTTGGTTTCACCAACCAGCTTTTTTTCTGACAATAACAAGCTTGTATTATCATGGGTATTCAGTTCAAAATCCTCAAAAGCAGTACTCAATCCCAGAAAACTTAATTGCTCCCCGTATGCCTTTTGGAGATTGCTAACTGTTGGAAAGCCATAGAAAAAACAACCTGGGCAATTCACTTGAAAAACGAAGAGTAAATTTCGTTTTCCAGGAGCAAATTCACCTTGCAAAAGGGAGGCATATTCCAGTCTTAGTTTTTTCATGTTTTAAATCGTGTTCTGACACGAACCTGTCAGCCAGTAGGCAGGTTTCACTAATTTTTCAAATGGCCTTATGGGGAGCGCATGTTTTAGATTTCAATTTCACCTATCAGATACGGTACTGCCTTCCCAGATATTTTTACCCGATCACCCAGGTATTCGCAAAGCAAGTCGCCGCCTCTCTTTGATAATTGCCTTGCCTTGAGTTTGGTTTTTCCCAAGACTTTGGACCAATAAGGGGTCAATGTGGTGTGTGCAGACCCCGTAACTGGATCTTCAGGAATGCCACATTGAGGGAAAAAGGCTCTTGAAACAAAATCAACCTTATCTCCTGGTGCGGACACAATCACTCCTCTGCAATCCAACTGATCTAACAAATGAAAGTTGGGTTTAATGGCCTCAATTTCCTGTTGGGAGTTGTATATCAATAGATAGTCTGTTTTCCCCTTTATGGTTTTAATAGGGGTAAGGCCAATGGCATTATTGATTTCCGAGATTCCCCTTAATGCAGCTGTTTGATCCGTGGGAAAATCCAAGGTCATCAACCCATTGGAATGTTGTTCTACGGACAAAGCACCACTTCGCGGGGAATGAAAATTGATTGTTTTTTCATTGACTCCGTGGTAGTTGAACAGCACATAGGCGGTGGCTAAAGTAGCATGTCCACAGAGATCCACCTCCGTCTCTGGAGTGAACCAGCGTAATTCAAAAACGTTGTTTTTTTGAACTACAAATGCGGTTTCGGCCAGGTTGTTTTCCTCTGCAATTTGCTGCATCAATTGGGAATCCAACCAAGAATCCAAAATACAAACAGCAGCGGGATTGCCACCAAAAACATGGTCAGTAAAAGCGTCTATTTGGTATAGGGTAAGTTTCATTATAAGGTAACAGCTTACGGTTTACGGTTATAAGTCTTGTTTTATCTTTTTGATCAAGGAGGCCAACATTTTCTTTATCTCCTCAATTTTGGAGGATAAGTTACTAAACTGTTCATCGTTAATGAAGTTTAGTTCTTTTGAAAGCATTATTAAATATTCCAATTCGTGAGCGGAGCCAGATGAGATGTATAGAAATCGGATCAACTCCTTTTGGGTTTCTCTTCCACAACCTTCTGCAATATTTGTTGGAATCGATATTACTGCTCGGTTGATTTGGGATACCAGTCCGAATTGTTCTTTTTTTGGAAAAGCGTCGGTAGTTTGATAAACTTCAATTACCAAAAGGTGAGCTTTTTGCCAAACTTTATAATTTCTGTAATCAACCATAAACTGTTTTGCTAGATGCTGTTAGCCGTAAGCCTAGCGAACCCATTCTCGGGGTGATTGTAACACCTCAATTAACTTCTCCTCCTCGCTTCCCTGTTCTGGATGATGGTCATATTGCCATTGCACATGGGGTGGAAGGCTCATTAAGATACTTTCTATGCGGCCATTGGTTCTTAGACCAAACAATGTACCCTTGTCATGCACTAGGTTAAATTCAACATAACGACCCCTCCTGATTTCCTGCCAATCCCTTTGTTCTTGCGTATAAGGCAGGTTCATTCTTTTTGTAACGATTGGTACATAAGCATCAAGAAAGCTGTTCCCAACCTCGGTTACAAAGCTGTACCAATCCTCCATTTGCATGGTATCCGATTTTTTACAGTAATCGAAGAAAAGACCGCCGACCCCTCTTGCCTCGTTTCTGTGCGCATTCCAAAAGTACTCGTCACAGCGCTTTTTATAGTTCGGATAAAATTCTGGGTCATGGGTCTCACAGGCTTTTTTGCAAACCGAATGAAAATGCTTGGCGTCTTCTTCAAACAGATAGTAGGGCGTCAAATCCTGTCCGCCCCCAAACCATTGGTCTACTATGTTACCTTGTTTGTCATACATTTCAAAGTAACGCCAGTTGGCATGTACCGTTGGCACCATTGGACTCTTAGGGTGTATGACCAAACTTAGACCACAGGCAAAGAAATCTGCATCCTGAACCCCAAAATACTGTTGCATGCTTTTAGGAAGTTCCCCATGAACGGCAGATATGTTTACACCTCCTTTTTCAAAGACGTTTCCATTTTCGATCACCCGGGTTCGACCTCCACCACCTTCTGGACGTTTCCATAGATCTTGTTGAAACTTCGCCTTGCCATCCACTTCTTCCAATTTGGAAGTTATGGTGTCTTGTAATTGCTCTATATAGGCATAAAATTTATCTTTCATTGTTCTTCTACGATATGGATCAATTTGTTATGTAAGCTTTCAAGGTCTGAAGCGGAGTTAACTTTTGTGGAGACTGCTGCCATTTGTTTTAGCATGACCACCATATGATGTACGGAATGCGATTCCTGTTCACGAAAAAGAATCCTGCCTATGGCATTGTTGTGCAAATCCATCTTTTTGGCTAATTCCGAATTTGGAAATGCATGCTCATGCCAGTCCGTTATTTTCTCCGTCCATTTCAATACTCTTTGCTTGTTTTTATTCCATTTATGGCATTTTTGGGCAATCAAAAAATTCCATAATGCGTGCCTAAATGCGTTGGCAGGGCCGTTTTTGTGATGCAGTTTGCCATATTCCCTTGTTGAAATCGCCATGCATTCCCTGGTTGCCAATAGGGTGGGCCAAACCAACAAAGGGTATTTCAAACACAGTTTTATTAGAAGCCAAATGCTTTTAAGATCCAATCGTTGCAAAACCTTGAAAGGATTCATGGTGTTGTTTTGATCTTTAGTTTCTGAACTTCAAATTCAGTCGGCATCCTTAGCTTGCTTTTTTCTATTCTTTATATGCTTTTACCGCATCGATAAAGGCTTGGGCATTCTCCAAAGGAATATGGGGCAAAATACCGTGTCCTAAATTCACCACATATCTGTCCTTGCCAAAATCCCTGATCATTTGGGTGACCATTTCCTTGATTTTAGCTGGTGGAGAAAGCAGTCGGGCAGGATCAAAGTTTCCTTGTAAAGTGATTTTGCCTCCAGTAAGATATCGGGCATTTTGTGCCGAACACGTCCAGTCCACACCAACGGCTGAAGCACCCGATTGGGCCATTTCCCTTAGGGCGAACCAACATCCTTTTCCAAAAACAATTACTGGAGCTTCATCTTTCAAAGCATCCACAATCTGCTGGATGTACTTCCAGGAAAATTCCTGATAATCCACAGGAGATAACATTCCGCCCCAGGAATCAAATACCTGGACAGCGTTTACCCCTGCTTTCACCTTGGCCTTTAAATACGAAATTGTAGTATCCGTAATTTTCTGAAGCAACTGGTGGGCAGCTTCAGGTTGGGTAAAACAGAACCCTCTTGCCTTGTCAAAGCTCTTACTGCCTTGCCCTTCCACACAATAACAAAGAATGGTCCATGGTGATCCAGCAAAACCGATCAATGGGATTTCATCCTCCAACTTTTCCTTGGTCATGGTAATGGCATCCATAACATAGCCCAAAGATTCTTGGATATCTGGGATCACAACCCGATCAACATCTTCCAAGGAGCGAATGGGGGAAGGGAGGTAAGGGCCAAAATTAGGCTTCATTTGAACCTCAATATCCATGGCTTGCGGAATCACCAAGATATCGCTAAAAAGAATGGCCGCATCCATTCCGTATCTGCGGATAGGCTGTACGGTGATTTCTGAAGCCAATTCTGGAGTCTGGCATCGAGTAAAGAAGTCATACTTCTTTCTTAGTTCCATGAATTCGGGTAAATAACGTCCTGCCTGACGCATCATCCATACGGGAGGTCTGTCTACCGTTTCACCTTTTAGTGCTCTAAGGAACAAATCGTTTTTAATCATATGTATCATTTGCATTCCTGCCTTAGCAGGAGTCTTATTTTAATGTTATGGATTCCACATCAAGTGCGGAATGACAGCTTTTTCACAGCCTGTACCAACACATTTTCCACTGTTGGTCGCTTCGCGATAATCAACTTATCTGAATATTTCTTGGCTTCTTGCGCTGTGGTATGTCCAATGCAAAAAAGCCAACTATCTTTAATGCTGTTTTCCAATAGAAAACTTTTTATACCACTTGGACTAAAAAAAAGAAGGCCATCAAAGGAGCGGTTAAACTTTTTTGGAACCAATTCCGTTTGATAGACCTCTATTTCATCATACCGAATGTTATTTTCTGATAAAATGTTGGGCAATTCTTCCCTTCTCCGATTTCCGCAGATAAACAAAAAATGTTCTTTTTTATGGTTTTTTTCTATAAAATGAGCCAATTCTGAAGCATTTTCTGCCATTTTAACCACATTTAGACCGTTTTCCTCCAAAAGCGATTTAGTTTTTTCACCCACACAAAATATGCGGTAGGTTGAAACTTGTAGTTGAGGGGATTGATCAAGAAATGCCCTTACGGCATTCTTGCTGGTAAAAATTAAGTGAGTAATCTGTTGTGGAATATCAACCTCCAAAAAATTAAACTTTAGTGCGTTGTATTCTATCAGGCCAATACCGGAATTAAGGAATAATTCTTTTTGGGAATGCGATAGAACCTTAGTGGAGAGCACTGTTTTCATTTCGAATCTCGTCCATTAATTTATCTCCCCCCTTGTCAAGGATTTCCTTGGCAGATTTTTGTCCCAATTCTTTGGCTGCGGTCAAGGAAACGGTCTTTTCTATTTGAAGCTTTTGACGTCCATCCAAGGAAAAGAGAACTCCTTTAAAATGAACATTTTCATTTTCTATGTGGGCCAAGGCACCTATGGGTGCTGTACAACCCCCTTCCAAAGTCCTCAGGAACTCCCTTTCTATACTAGTTGCCAACTCAGAATTGGAATGATTCAGTTTTTGGAGGGCTTCTCTTGAAAATTCATCATTTTCCATGGCAACCGCCAACATGGCGCCTTGCGCGGGAGCGGGAACCATCCAATCCAGAGGTAATACATCCTTAGGTAACAACTTGATTCGTTCCAAACCAGCCTTGGCAAAAATGGCCCCTTGCCAATCGTTTTCTATGAGCTTGATGAGCCTCGTATTCACATTACCCCTAAGATCTACAACTTTATGATTTGGATATTTGTTGAGCCATTGTGCTTTTCTTCGCAAACTCCCTGTGGCAATGGTTGCTGGAACATCATTATCCAAAAAATCCAACCCTTTGTGAACCAATATATCTTCGGTAACAGCCCTTTCCAGAACAGCAGCTTGAACGATTCCTTTTGGGAGTTGCGTTGGCACATCTTTCATGGAATGGACAGCAATATCTATCTGGCCTTTAAGCATGGCCACGTCCAGCGTTTTCGTAAAAATTCCAGTTATGCCAAGTTCATAAAGCGGCTTGTCCAAAACTTGATCACCTGTGGATTTTATAGGAATCAGGGTGCTGTCATATCCCAAATCGGCCAACTGGTTTTGGACGGTTGTAGCTTGCCATAATGCCAACTCGCTATCGCGAGTACCAATTCTTATGATTTTGCTCATTTCGAATCGATTTCTAATTGGAACACCTTTTGGATAAGTTCCAAACTATCGGCAGTATCTACCTCGGCACTCTTTAAATGGTTTGCGAATTGTTTAGTGATTTTTTGGATAATGCGCTCCGATAGAATTTCGGCCTGATCTTGGTTAAAATCGGAGATTTTCTTGGAATGGAAATCGATTTCCTCCGCCTTCATGGTGTTCAATTTTTCTTTAAGAGCATTGATGACGGGAGCAAATTTTCGGGTTTCCAACCATTTGATAAAATCCTTTTTCACTTCTTCAATAATGCCCTCGGCTTTTGGGATAAAGGCTTTTCGTTTGACCAGGGTATCATCTGTAATCCGAGAAAGTTGGTCCAAGTGTACCAAAGTAACATTGTCCAACTCCTGAACATCATCCGAAACATTTTTTGGAACGGATAGATCCAGAATCAACAAGGGTTTTTTGGGATAAATGAGGGCCTTGGAAACCGTAGGTAGTTGGGCACCAGTCGCAACTACAAGGATGTCAGCCTTTCTAATTTCTGTCTGAAGATCTCCATAATCCTTGACTGTTAAATGAAATTTCCCGGCAATGTCCTCTGCTTTGGCCCGCGTTCTATTGATTAGGGTAATATGGGAATTGTTGGAATGCTTGATCAGGTTTTCACAGGTGTTGCGGCCTATTTTTCCAGTTCCAAACAATAAAATATTCTTGTTTTCAATATCCGAAACGTGATTTAGGATATACTTTACCGAGGCAAAGGCCACAGATGTGGCACCGGAAGAAAGTTCGGTTTCATTTTTGATCCGTTTACTAGCCTGAATCACAGCATTGCAAAGTCGTTCTATAAATGGATTGGCCATTTCGTGCTTTTTGGCACGGTAAAAGCCCTGTTTGATTTGACTAATGATTTCAAAGTCGCCCAAAATTTGACTGTCCAATCCAGTGCCCACTTTGAACATGTGCGATATGGCATCATGGTTTTTGAACACATAGGCTACCTCTTGAAACTCTTCCACACTTCCTGGGGTTTCATCACAAAGTGCTTTTATCAGTTGAAAGGGATGTTGGGCAAACCCATACAACTCGGTGCGGTTACAGGTAGAAATGGCTAGGAGTCCATCCACACCCTGTTCTTTGGCTTGAACCATAATGCGATCAATGGCAGGGACATCCAAACTGAACTTTCCCCTGACTTCGGCATCTGCTTTTTTATAGCTTAAGCCAATGGCATAAAAAGAATTATGTCTTGAAATGTGGTAACTCCTCATAAAGGATATTAAAACGGTAACAAAAGTAAGTGCACTATTTCACAAAAAATAACGCTAGCGGTACTATAAGTATCAGACAAGAGGCCATTAAGGGTTCTTTTAGCGATAAATTCCCAAAAACATTGATTTTATTGGTAAATTTGATAGCGCATTAGTTAATTTAGAGCCATTCTAAATAGAAGAAAATAAGAAATTCAAGCCATTAACTATATGAAAAATGTCGCCGAAGGGTCATACCAGGAAATTTTGATTGAAGAGGGCTTTTATGTCCTTAAGATTCAGAACGATACAGATCAAACCCGATTTGTGGAACGGGAGATTGACAGCTCTTTCATACAGTTTCACTTTTGTTTAAAAGGAGGTGGAAAATTCAATTTTAACCAAGGAAATTATCAATTGGAAGTATCTGAGGAAAATTCACTTTTACTCTATAACACCCAAAAGGATTTGCCTCTGAATCTTAGCGTGTTTCCGGATACTTGGCTACTATCCGTGGTCATGACCATACGAAAGTTCCATTCGCTATTCTCCAATGAAGCCAGCTATATTCCTTTCTTGAGCGAGGAGAACAAGGAAAAAAAATACTATTCCCAAGAAGTGGTTACTCCCGCTATGGCCGTGGTTCTAAGTCAGTTGATGAACTACAACCTGCATCCTTCCATCAAGACGCTGTATGTAAAGGGAAAGATTTATGAATTGATGTCCCTGTATTTCAACAAAACCCAAGATGCCGATTTGGAGCAATGCCCCTTTCTGGCTGATGAAGACAACGTTAAGCGGTTAAAACTGGCCAAGGAAATTATTATATCCAGAATGGCGGAACCTCCCACATTAGCCGAACTGTCACAAGAAATAGGTCTGAGCTTAAAAAAACTTAAGGAAGGGTTCAAGCAAATTTATGGCGATTCAGTGTATGGATTTTTGTTTGATTACAAGATGGAATACGCTCGAAAAATGTTGGAGGCTGGCGGGCATAATGTGAATGAGGTGGGTTTAAAAGTTGGGTATAGTACAGCCAGTCATTTTATCGCATCATTTAAAAAGAAGTATGGGACAACACCCAAAAAATATTTAACTTCAAGCACTTAAATAATCAACATGAAGTCCTACAAGCTGTTCCTTTTGGCCCTTTCCATGGCCATAGGGGTAAATGCCCAAGACCAAACAGAAACAGAAGAGTCCGCGCAAACCAAAATACCGGAGCTGGTTTTAATATTTAGCAAAACCGAAGGCTATCGGCATAAGTCTATAGAAAAAGGTGCGCAGACCTTAAAGGAATTGGGAAGGGCCAATGGTTTTATCGTATTACAGACGGAAACCTCAGCGGACTTCAATGCGGCAAACCTTAAAAACTACAAGCTTGTTGTTTTCCTGAGTACTACTATGGATGTACTTAACGATCAAGAGCAAGATGCATTCAAAGCTTATATAAATAGTGGCGGGAATTATATGGGAATCCATGCGGCAACCGACACCGAATACGACTGGCCTTGGTATGGTAAAATGGTAGGGGCCTATTTTGAAAACCATCCACAACAGCAAAAGGCCAGAATTGAGGTGGTGGACAGAAACCATCCATCCACCCAGCACCTAAAGGAAGAGTGGTTTCATTTTGACGAGTGGTACAACTTTATGAATCTGAATCCGGATGTCCATGTGCTCATGAAGTTGGATGAATCCAGCTATGATGGCGGAACCAATGGGGATAACCATCCTATAGCGTGGTACCATGAATATGATGGTGGCAGGGCATTTTACACTGGATTGGGGCATACAGAAGCAGCCTTTGACGATGCTGATTTTAAACAACACCTTCTAGGCGGAATTGAATGGTGTTTAGGGCGAAAGTAACGTTGGCCTCGCCACAATAATCCCAATATTACTTTTTATTTTTTTCAGGTAGTCCACCAGGGGTTCTTGGGTAATTCTTACCGAACCTGAGCTGGAAGCATGAAGTAAATGGATTCTCCCATTGTGCTCGATGGCAAATCCAGTGTGGGTAACATCCAGTCCTTTAATGGATGTAGCAAGTGCGATGATATCTCCTGAGCGGATGCTATTCTCCTTGTTTTCGATTTCATCTTGGGCCAGAATGCAAAGACTTTCTTTGGCTAATTCTTGTTCCACCTGCAGCATATCATGATAGTTTTGATCGTCCGCCAAAAAAGGATAAAGTTCTCTATGGGTGCCCATAAAGTTGATGGCTTTTTTGTGCTCTTTACCACCCAATTCGTTGGTGATGTTTTTGACCAATCCCTTTTGTTCATTGTTTCTAATCCATTCCGTAAAGTAGTGCAAACGAGAAGGATATCTATCTAATTTGCCATTTCTATACCGAATGGTCTCTAGGTTTTTGGCAAAATTTTTAAACTGCTGTTCCTTGTTTTGAAGCAAGAGGCTAAAGGCTAAAACATTCTCCACATAGGTAGTACAATCAAAGCCCCTAAGATTAATCACCAAGGACTCGGTTTCTCCAATTTCAAGGGTTTTTTCAACATAGGGCATTCCCATAAATGAATTGCCCACCGCCATGATCGGATTTTCCAGAACAGCATTATCCATTTGTTCCAGCTGATCCATCTTTATGGAAAAGGCAACTGAATCGTTGGGCACACAAACAATTTGAGCTTGGAGGGCACAAGTTGTTAAAAGAAAAAGCGCCAAAAGAAATAGGAATATCCGTTTCATCTTTACTATTTACGCTCTAAATTAATATTATCTATAGAGTTATAGGAAACAAATTCACGGAATCAAATAGTAGATCAATCCCAAATAGTATTTTTGCCATGCTATAGAATAAGCCGCTATGAAAGGAGTACTACTTGTCAACTTAGGTTCACCGGACAGTCCAACTGCTAAAGATGTAAAACCCTATTTGGATGAATTCCTTATGGATGAGCGGGTCATAGATACCCCAAAATGGCTGCGCAACATCATTGTAAGGGGAATAATATTGCAGACACGACCCAAAAAGTCAGCCGAGGCGTATTCCAAAATTTGGTGGGACGAAGGGTCTCCATTGATTGTAATTTCGGAGCGATTTGCACAAAAAGTACAACAGCAAACCAAGATGCCAGTGGCTTTGGGAATGCGATATGGTTCCATGACCATAAAAAAGGGACTGCAAGAATTAAAGGATAAGGGTGTGGACGATGTTTTGTTGGTACCGCTATATCCGCAATATGCGATGAGCTCTTTTGAGACTGTGGTTGTCAAGGCTATGGAAGTGCAGAAGGCGCATTTCAATGAACTGAAGATAACCACTTTACCCGCTTTTTATGGCAACCCAGATTACATCGAAGTACTTTCAAAAAGTATAGCCAAGGGACTGGAGGGGTTTGATTATGACCATATTTTGTTTTCCTATCACGGAATTCCAGAACGACATATTAGAAAGTCAGATCCCACAAAATTCCATTGCAAGATTGACCAAAGTTGTTGTTCCACCAATTCGGTAGCCCACCATACCTGTTATAGACACCAGTGCTTTGCAACTACAGAGAAAGTAGAGGCGGTTTTAGGATTGGAAGAAGATAAAACGAGTATTTCGTTTCAATCCAGATTACCAAATGATCCTTGGCTAAAGCCGTTCACAGATTTTGAGTTTGAACGCCTGGCCAAAGAAGGAAAAACCAAGTTGGCGGTGATTACTCCGGCTTTTGTTGCGGACTGTTTGGAGACATTGGAGGAGATTGCTATGGAAGGAAAACATCAGTTTATGGAGGCTGGAGGGGAATCCTATATCCATATTCCCTGTTTAAATGAAGATGAGGATTGGGTATCTCTTATGGCCAAATGGATCAACGAATGGGAGAGTGAGGGAACTCTTCCAATATGAACTAATTGTCAGGTCGAGCGCCATGTCTGCCGACAGGCAGGCAGTCGAGACCTCTTAAATAAACGGTCCCTATCTTGGCTGCGCTCAATAGGACATTAATTTATGGCCAAAGTCTCCTCTGATCAACTGGGAACAGAACCCATCGGCAAATTGCTGATCAAGCAAGCCGTTCCTGCTTCCATTGGTATCTTGGTAATGTCCCTAAATGTATTGGTGGATTCCATTTTTGTGGGGAATTGGATTGGTTCCATCGCTATTGCTGCCATTAATGTGGTGCTTCCGGTCTCTTTTTTTATTGCTGCCTTGGGAATGGCCATTGGGGTGGGGGGTTCCAGTATTATTTCCCGCGCACTGGGCTCTGGAGATAAACAAAAGGCACTCAAAACTTTTGGAAATCAGATAGCCCTTACCCTCCTGCTGACCATAGCCATGGTTGCTTTGGGCCTCTATTTTGTAGATGATCTTATTCCGGCCTTTGGGGGCAAGGGGAGCATTTTTCCACTGGCTAAGGTTTACTACACCATTGTACTTTACGGGGTTCCGTTTTTGGCCCTTTGTATGATGGGGAATACGGTAATCCGGGCTGAGGGGAAACCCAAGTTTGCCATGATTGCCATGATCATTCCTTCCGTGGGGAATTTGCTCATGGATTATATTTTTATCTATGTGTTCGATTGGGGAATGCATGGTGCAGCTTGGGCCACTACTGCAGGATATCTCTTTTGCTTTGGGTACATTCTCTACTTTTTTCTTTCCAAGAACTCCGAATTAAAGATTGGGATTTCCCATTTTTGGCTCAACCTCCCCATTTTATCCGAGATGGGTTCTTTGGGATTTGTCACTTTGGCCAGACAGGCCGTAACCAGCATCACCTACCTGTTGATGAACAATATTTTGTTCAACTTGGGGGGAGAAGCCATGGTGGCCGTATATGCCATCATTGGTCGCATGTTGATGTTTGCCTTTTTTCCCGTTTTTGGAGTTACCCAAGGATTTTTGCCCATTGCCGGATTCAATTACGGAGCGGTTAAGTACGATCGTGTCAAGGAATCCATCTATACGGCCATTAAATATGCTTCATTGGTCGCTACTGTAGTTTTCATCGGACTTATGATTTTCCCCGATTTCTTTACTGGCTTGTTTTTAAGCAATAAGGAGAATTTACCTCTGGAAGAAATTATGACCAATGCGTTTGTAATGGATCATGCCCCCAATGCCATGCGCATGGTTTTTGCAGCCACTCCCATTATTGCTTTGCAATTGATAGGGGCGGCCTATTTCCAAGCGGTGGGCAAGGCCATTCCAGCCTTGTTACTGACCTTGACCCGTCAAGGGTTCTTTTTTATTCCCTTGATTCTGCTATTGCCCCATTTTATGGGTGAACTTGGGGTTTGGCTCTCCTTTCCTATTGCCGATGTGTTGGCAACCATAGTAACAGGCTACTACTTGAGGAAGGAAATCAAGACAAAACTAACCGTGGCCTAGCTTTTTTGCTCTGGCAATAAGGTGGCCGCTTTGCTGATGATCTTCCATTCCCCAGCAAGCTTTTTCAGAAGGAAGATGTCAATAAACATCATACTTCTGGAAGGGATTTCAATGGAGGCTTTGGCCAAGGCAATATTATGGGATTGATCTATGGATAGAATTTTTCCCACTCGGCCATTAAATTTTCCCTGCTCCCGATTTTTAAATAGATCTGCATACTCTTGGGGAGATAAAACCCACAATTCTTGATCTTTTTTAGATAGAAACAAATCAGCTTCAGGATAAAAGGCTGAGGTAATCTGTTCCAGATTGCTATAGGAAGACCCGTCCAGGTAATTTTGAAGGGTGGCACGGATAGCGGTCTCTTCGTCTTGGGCGTTCACGGAAAGGAATGCGAACAGGGCAATGGTAAATAAAAGTATTTTGTGCATGCTAAATGATTATGATTTATTGTGGTATAATTTGAATGAGTTTTCCGTTGTCTTCGTCCGTCAAGAAATAGAGTTTACCATCAGGGCTTTGCCTTACTTTCCGAATTCGCACGCGGTCATCCACGAACAATTCTTCGGCACTTTTTATGATTTCATTTTCTACTCGGAATCGCCAAAGACTTCCTCTGGACAATCCTGGCACCAAAAGGTCATTCTTCCATTGTGGAAATTCGTCCCCAGTATAAAATGTGAGTCCAGTGGGAGCTACCGTGTGTGACCAAAACCAGATGGGAGGAGTAAAAGTGACCCCTTCCAATTTAGGAGGCGTATAATCTGAACTTCGAAGCCTACCTGAGGTTACATTGGGCCAACCATAATTGGCTCCCGCTTTTAAAAGGTTGATTTCATCCCCTTGAATGGTGCCATGCTCGCTGAACCAAATGTTCCCAGTGCCTGGTTGCACCGTGATGCCTTGGGCGGCCCTAATCCCAAGGGCATAAATTCCTGGAACAGCATCGCCCCCCAAATCTGGATTATCTTCCGGAATACTCCCATCAGGGTTTATCCTGTAAATTTTTCCTCGTTTGTCAGTTAGATCTTGCGCAATGGGAATTTCAGGTTCATCCCGTTCCCAAAAAAGCCGTTCCCCAAGGGTTACATAGAGTTTCCCCTCTGGACCAAACACCATACCTCCGCCGTAATGGAAATATTCCTTGGTATACGGTGCTGCCTCGATCAAAGTTTCATGTCCGTAAAGCGAATCATTTTTCATTTGGGCACGAATCACCTTGGTGGTAGTTCCCACACCTGGCTTTTTAGCTGCATAACTCAAATACACCCAAGGTGTTTTCTTGAAGTTGGGGTCAATTAAAACTTCAAAGATTCCAGAGTTGTCGCCAAAATGAACAGCGCGAATGCTATCCGTTAGGTCATCTGGAAAGCCTTTGATGATGCTCTTTGTTTTGGTTTCCAGATCAACTTTGAGCAGGTTGCCATCCTTTTCCGATATAAGTGCTTGGGTGGGCGTTAGAAAAGCTATGCTCCACGGATGGTTAAGCCCATCAAGTACAGTTTTCTTCTCAGGAACTGGTATGGAAGAAGACACCTGTTTTTCGTCACAGGCCAGCAACAATGTCAGCATCAGTAAAACTGGAATGAATTTCCTCATGGGAAAAAACTTTGATGCAAATGACATAAAATTCAGCCCAGAAGGCTTTAAAAATCATGATTTTTAAAACGAAAAACTTTCCTAGGAGTCCTGTGCCTGTTTCCTAAAAGCAGTCGGCGTCAGTTGGGTCTTGGCTTTGAAGGCAAGATTAAAGGAAGTGACATTTCCAAATCCACAGTCGTAGGCAATGGCCACAATTTTATCTTGTTGGTGTTTTGGGTCAGCAAGCATCTGCTTGGCTTTTTCAATCCGGAACTCGTTTACAAAATCAGAAAAATTCTTGTGTTCATTTTCATTGATGGCCTGTGATAATTTTCGTGGGGGTGTTTGCATCCGCTGCGCTATGGATTCCAGCGAAACATTCGCATCCAAAAAAAGTTCTTCCTTGGTCAGTAGTGCTTTCGCTTCCTTGACCAAACTTCCAGATTCGGATTTGTTCAAGGTCGAGGCATTGTATTTTCCTAATTGAAACGCGTGTTTTTGAAGGAAGAGGAAGGAGAAAATGTAAATCAGAAAGGAAAAGAAGACAGCACCTCCAATATAAAATGGGATGAGTCCTGCAAGATTTCCCATATAGAAAAGCCAAAGGAGACCGACCCCAACAATCAAATTTCTGTACCAAGAAGCGCGCTGTGGATGTACTTTTTTTCTACCCTTAAGATAGACCATTGCCGAAAGTCCAAGGTAGAACAAAAGATGTACAAAGACCAGGATGTAAATAACATAGGAAATGAGGCGGCCATCGTTTGGAATCAAGGAACAGAAAACTGCAAACAAGGCAAAGGGCAACAGGTGAAAATAATTTTTGCGATTGAACTTTCTGTGATTGGCCAGAAGCTCTTTACCATAAAACCAAAGAAAAGGCCCTGTCATTAGAATTCCGGAAATCCCCAGATTGCGTTGCCAGGGAAGCAAATCAAAATGCACGTTTAGAATGGACTTCCCGATCCGAATGGTAAGGCCCAAAATAACAAAAGCCAGAAATATGTTGGTTTTATCACTTGTTTTGCGAAGTGAGACGAGATAAACAAAGAGGAAAAGGGCTTGTGCAATTCCCAAACAGCTCAAAACCAACCAAATAACATCTTTATTCATGACTCAAAAATAGAAAGTCCCACCCAAAGAAAATCCGGAATCCGTTTTAAGTTGTTATTTTTAGCAAAACACTTTGATTTAGATGCGATTATATACTTCAATTTTGGCCATGCTCCTGTTGTTTGGGATAGGATGCTCTGAAAAGAAAAAAATGGAAAAGAAACATCATTTGTTTGTAGGCACCTATACTGATGGGGAAAGTGAGGGAATTTACAGATTGACTTTCAATGCTTCCACGGGAGAATTAGGCAACAAAACACTGGTAGCTGAATTGGCCAACCCTTCCTTTTTAAAGATTTCTGAAGACAAGACAAATCTATACGCGGTGCATGAAGTGGCCGATTTTGACAGTTTGGGAGGCGGGGTCTCTGCATTTCTTGTAAAGGATAGCATTTTGGAATTTCAGAATAGTATGGGCACTGGAGGGAAACATCCTTGCCATGTCTCCGTTTCGGATAATGGTTTTTTGGCTGCTTCCAACTACTCTGGCGGGAACTTTTCAGTCTTTAAGTTGAACGATGATGGATCGCTTCCGGAAAACTCACAGGTGATAGATCATAAAGTATTGGATACTACCAAAACTGCACATGCCCATATGGCTCAATTTGATGGGAACAGCTTGTTTGTGGCTGATTTGGGATTGGATGCGGTTAAAAGATATCAATTGGATGGAGACATGTTTGGTCCAGCAAAGCAATCATCCTTGAACATCCCCGAAGGTGCAGGGCCGAGGCATTTTACTTTTGGCAAAAATGGGATTTTGTATGTGATCAATGAACTCAACTCGACTGTAACGGTTTTTGAAAAGAAGGAAAATGGCGATTACGAGGAAATTCAGACCGTGGAAACCTTGGCTTCGGATTTTGAAGGGAAAAGCTATTGTGCCGACATTCATTTGTCCGCAGATGGCAAGTTTTTATATGGTTCCAATCGGGGTGAAAATACCATTGTGGTCTTTTCTGTGGAAGAAAACTCTGGACTTTTGAATGTGGTTGGCAGAACTTCCGTCCATGGAGATTGGCCACGGAATTTTAGCTTGGATCCCACAGGGAAATTCCTATTGGTCGCTAACCAAAGAAGCCATAACATTACCGTTTATTCCAGGGATGAGGAACAGGGAACCCTTCAATTCTTAAACGAATTTAAAATGCCGAGCCCTGTGTGCCTTGAGTTTTTAAACTAACCCTTGATGTGCTTGGCTTTCATTTCCTGAATAAAATCCGCGGACATATAATACAGATTGAGCTGCCCACTGTTGTAGGTGCTGTTAATGTTTTTAATGGGGTCTAAGGCTTTCGCAGGAATGGGATCAGCTGCCCTTCCGCTGGCAAAAATGAACAACTTTCCATCTTGGCTCACCCACGGGCACATTTCATGCTGGGTGGAATTGATGGGCTCTCCAAGATTTTCGGGCTCGGTCCATTCGCCATCCATATTAAAGGTGATATACAAATCCCCACGTCCAATTGTATCATCGTATCCCCTATAAATCAAATATTCCTCATTGGGGTCTATAAAGGGATCCCCTTTGTCCCTCCCCTTGTTGATGATTTCAGGTAGGGCTTCTACCGTGTAAGTGGAGTCCAATGGAATTGCTTTATAGATGTCCCCCTTGGACCAAATATTAAAATAAATGGCGCCTGAATGGGTCAAGGAGCTATAGTATTCACCGTTTTCTTCCCCAGTTAAAACCACTGCAATGGGATTCCCCCAGCCCTTGCCTTCCCTTTCCACATACCAAATTTTACTGTTTTCGTTGTCCCCTTCGGGTCTGCTGGAGCTGAAATACAATCTATTCCCATCAGGGGAAAACAAAGGATCGTAATCAGAGTATGTCCCAGAAAAAGGTGCAATACGAGGTTCACTCCAAGTACTGTCAGCATTCATTTGGGTAAAGGTGATATACGCATTATTTGGTAAATCCGTGGTATAGAAAAACTCCGTACCGTCTGGTGTGAAGGTCCCGTTATATTCTGTAGCTGGCGAAGCCAATAGTTCCGGAGCCAAAAGTTTTGGGGAAGCACTGGGCACAACACCAAAAAAAGGGCCTAGCTTTTTGGGCTTTTCCACTGTTTCAGGTTGAACATGTTGTTGGTGATTTTGACACCCTAGTACGGCAATCAACATAAAAAGGGGAAGGAAATTTAATTTACTCACAGCGATACGATTTACCATTGGACTCAAAAGTTTTATCATTGTTTGGGCGGAGAGATCCGTGCCATGAATCCCTGTACCATTTTTCAGGCTCATCATCACCTCTATAATCTGCGGTAAAAAAGGAAAAGTCCTCGTTAAAAGTGAGTATGATGTCTCCTTCGCCATCTGCATCAAGCCACCTACCTGTCATTACCTTACCTTCGAGCCTTCCCCAGATTCCGCCCAAGGCATTTTTGGGCATCAAATAATAGGCCCCGGCAATTTCATCCCCATCAAACAAAAGATCAAAGCGGCCGATTTCGGTGCAGTAGTTTTTAGAGATTACCGTGTTTTCCTTTTTGTCCTGCCCAAAAGAGACAGCAACGTGGAACAAGCAGATAAAACAGAAGAGCCGGACTTTTAATTTCATTTTAATTTTCTTTTGGAAGTGGATGGATGATCAAGGTGTAGTTTTCCAATTTGGATACATCTGAAATAATAACTTTTTCCTGATCCAAATGGTCCAATTGTGAGTCCGCAACAAAATACATACAGCCATTTTTAATGGCAAAGGTGGTTGGGATATCCGATTCGTTTCTGAGATTCCAAATTTTTTCCTCACCTGTGATTTCCGTTAGACTTTGATTAAGTTGAAATTGGTAGACGCCATTTTGCGTTGCATCTCTTTTCGTGTTCACAATGGCAACCAAACTGTTTTGGTGGAACTTAAGCCCGTCGATGCCCTTAAAGTTATTGGGCTGGTTCACCAAGGTTTTGGATGCAATGTCCAACACCCGAAGGCCACTGGTATAGGAGGCAAAATATAGATGCTTATCGTCATCGGAAATGGCAATACCGTTGCAGTGTTTAAGCTCATCATGGGCATAAAAAATTTCCAGCTTGCCCTTCTTTGAATTCACCGTGTAGATTTTATTGCTTTCCGAGTCTGTTATATAGAGGGTTCCCTTACTGCTGATAGCTAAATCATTGAGGTAAGCGAAACCAGCTTCTTTTAGTTTAAAGGAATTGATCAACTCCCCAGTTTTGATATTCAACAGCAGCAGAATGGATTCATTTTTTGGTTTGGGCAGGCTATTGCCCAACGCATAGAGCACATCGCCTTTGATGGCCATGCCAAAACCGGACAGGTATCCGTGCTGTCTACTTTCAATAAAGTCTTCGGCTTGGCTTCCATCCAGATTGCAACGTACAACCTTGTTATGTCTTAAACTGTTTATAAAAAGTTTTTGGTGTTGCAGGTCAACAGCAATACCCTCTGGGATAAGGTCCTTTTCAAAACCCAATTCCACCTCTGTGGAATTATTTTGGGCCATGACGACTCCGGACGCAAAAAAAAGACTCCAGAACAAGAATCTCATAAGGTCTTCTGATTGAATGAATTACTCAAGATTAAGCATTATTTTTTTAGAAGGTTTAAAATTTATGTTAAACCCTTTGGATCCATTCGCCAACTACTTTTCTTGTTCTTCTGCCAAACCTTTAAGCAGGACCTGGTATTTGTTTTTGGCATGTTTATCTGTTGCCTTCTTCAAGGCCATCCGATAATTTTGGATGGCTTTTTCAGTTTGATTTAAACCTAAGTACATTTCAGCTTTAACGGCCCAAAGCATGTGACTTTTTGGATATAAGGAAAGACCATGGTCGAGCAATTTTTGGGCTTCTTCCGATTGCTCCTGATGCATCAGAATCCCACTTATTTCGTTGATGGCGCCTATTGGAATTTGGGTTTTGAAACCATACTTGCTTTGCAAGTCTTGGTAGTAATCCAGAATTTTCTGGCTTCCCAAGGAAACCAAGGAATCAGGAATGTGATAATGCCTAAAAACAAACTTCAACCCATCATAAAGTCCTTTTGACATGGCTTCAACATGGTTTGCGCTGGGGTAAGTTTTAAACTTCCAATCCAACCCTTTCGGATTGATTTCCTCGATCAACTGTTGATGTGTTTTAAGTCCGTCGGCTCTTGGGGTTGAGCCCTCCGCGGAAGCAAAAAAGAAGGTGTTTTTGTACGCATTGGAGTCCAATTCTTGTTTAATAAATGCTGCCGTATTGGGACCGATGCCCGCTCCAGCCAAAATATAGGCATCAAATGCTTTGGGTTTTTTCACCATCACATAGTTGGCCAACCCTGCCCCCGAAGACCAGCCAAAAAGCAGTTTGAAACCGTTGGTTCTGTAATTGTTTTGGATGTATGGAAGCAGTTCTTCCTCCAAGAATTGGATAAATTTCAGGTAGGACCCTTCGGGTTGAAGAGTAACATATAGATCCCGATTTCTATCCGTGTTGGGAATACCAACCACAATGACTTCAGGGTGAAATCCAAAGTTGTTGCTCAAGAAATCCACGGAACCCTTTGCATACTCAAAAATGTATTCCGAATCCAATACAAAAAGAACGGGATAAGCGCTATTGGAGATGGCATACGAATTCGGGGTTGCAATCTGGAGGGTTCTATTTTCCTGCAGTATTTGGGAGTATAACTCCTCTGTTGATTTGGAATCAATCGCTTGCCCGAAGGATACAAAAACTGAAAAGATAGAGAACAGTATGAGCTTAATTCTCAGCATTTCTTTTGGAATCGAATTAAAACTACTGAAATATTAAAGATCAATCAAGTTGTTTGATTCCGGACACGTGCGATGCCACGGCCTTCCACATTCCATTGCGTTTGATCAGGATATTGCTGGACTGATAAATGGTCTCAATGGAATCATTGATGATATGACCGGTACCGCAAATCAGGGCGGTTCCGTTATCCAAAACATCCAAGCGCTTTATTTCATAATGAAAGGAGTCGTGCTGCATGGCATTTTCCTTGATCCATTCCAATTCTCCTTGTTTGTCAGACCAGGTACCACTGGCATCTATCATTTGAAAGTCATCTCCTAGAATTTTATCCAATAACACTGTGTCTTGCTCCCTGTAGGCTTTGGGCCATTGGACTTCCTTGAGATTTCTTAGGATTCCGTGGTCTGCTGGAGTAATGAGGCTTGTAGTTTGCGGCTCCATTGGAGTATCCTTGCAAGCGGATAGTGCGCAAAGCAAAATTAAAATACCAATCGTTTTTTTCATGATTTGAAGTTTTAGAAGAATGTGTAAACATATTTGAGGGTAACCAACTGGTTGTTGAATCGAGGTAGTTGTGGCATAAATTGCATACGGTCCGTGTTGTAATCCTGATTGTAAACCACATAAAGATTATGGCCATCCCGAAAGTTGTATCGTAATCGGGCACTGGTGAACACTTGATCTTGAATAGAGTTGTACTGTGCGGTGATACTTCCCGAAAGATGTAGGTTGTAGGCCCAATTAACCCGAAGTTGGGGCACATTGATCCACTCACTTACTTCCCTTTCCCTAAAGTTGAGGTAGTTTAAGCGCCAGGATCCTTCAAAGGTGAGATGCTCATTGACGCTCCATTCGGGAGATAGCCTGAACTCTAGATTCTCCCCATCAAAAAAGCTTCCGTATTCTGCAGAGATTGGAATTTTAAGTGCCCTTTGAAAACCACTGGTGTACGAAGCACCAAAAAAGGAGTAAAAATAATCACCTTGAGGGATCGTAATCTTGTTCGAAAATTGAAGCGGTTCTTGAAGGAATTCATATTGGACTTGCCCAAAGAGCATAACCGCATCATTGTTAAATAGGGTTCCAGACCACTGGCTTCTGTTGTACCATGTTAGGACTTCCGAAAAATCCGTGGTAAAATACAGGTCGGAATTTATCGGCATCCACCTTCTGTATTGGAACGAATTGTTTTCGCTGTCGGAATTGAATTTTCCATGATTGAGCCCAACATAAAAATTGTGGTGTTTTTCCCTAAGTAGGAACCCCATTCCTGGGTTGAATGCCTTCCCTGAAAATTCGTAGGCACCGCGATAAAACCATCCATCGCGTTTACGCCGGGCGAACTGAAATGCGAAACGGGAATTGTCAATCAAGTCATAATCCGCACTGGAAAAATTTTCACCTTCCACGGTTGTAGCCAGGGAAGTAATGATGAAGTTTTCATCACCAACATCAATAACTCCATCTACCCCCAAAGCTGTATTGACATAATCTTTCCTTGCCCGATTGGTAGCCATGAAGCCAATAAAAGATCTATCGTTAAAGACCTTCCTGCGCAATCGCAGTACAGAAAAATTTTCTGTGGGCAATGCTTCGGAGTTTATGCGGGTCCCTTCGGTTTGTAGCGATAGGAATCCTACATCCCAATTGCCCAATTCCCCTGTGAGTTTGGCCCCGCCAATAATGGGGGTTAATTGTCCATTGTTGATACCAATAGTCCTACTGTAGAAGAGTTGGGAAAGGATGCCCATGTCAAAATCGAACAACCCCGATTGTTGTAAAAAGAACTTCCGCCGCTCAGGAAAAAATATGGAAACCCGACCTAAATTAACAATCTGATCATCTATTTCCACCTGGGAAAAATCCGTGTTCAAGGTGAGGTCCAACGTAAGGCTTGGCGTGATGCCATAGCGAACGTCTAAACCAACATCCAATTCATTGAATGCATTTTTTTCATAGGTTGATTGGCTGGAATTATGGCGATAATTGTTTTGGGTGGATGCCAGTAGGTAGGGGGTGACCTGCAGGTCCTTTTTAGGTTCCAAACCTACAAATCGAACGGGTTTTTTTAAGGAGGGTTTACCGTTGGCCCCCGTAATGTTTTGAGGGACTTCGGGATACACCAAAAGCTTGTTGTCATAATTGATGGTGCGCTGCGCGGAGATTCCGCCCAAAACTTCTCCATCCCGGATTTCAAATCTCAAATTGGACAAAGGGATTCGATATTCAGCTTGCCATCCTTTGTCCGTAATTTGGGTCTTACCCTCCCAAAGCATATCATAGGCTGGAGTGGAAGGGGCATTGCCCAAGGGTACATTGTCATTGTAAATCGCATCATCGTATCTACTGCCCGTGGGGTAAATACTAAAGATAAAGGCATTCTTTCGTGTTCGGTTGGGATCTATTTGAAATGCAAAATAATCGTCGCCATACCAGCCGTCCCTTACCAGATTTCTTCCGATAATCTTCTCTGGATTCGGGTCTTTGGCATCCATGGCCACATACAGATAGTCCTTATCAAAGGTTACAAAAAGTGTGGTAAGACTGTCCGAAGCTCCCCAATCGGGGCGCCATTCCATAAACGGGAATTGCTGGGCTTCTTCCCATAGGGCTTCATTTAGAAAACCGTCCAAATGGAGATCAAGGGTCGTTCCATGGATGTTTGTGGTACTGTTTAAATAATCCTGGGACAGTATAACCATTGGCATAATGGAAAAGGCTAGGAAAATTAATCGTCGCATGTAGAATTACCGTTTTGGTCAAATCTACTTGTGGAAAATCTTCGAGTATGAAATAGCTATGTAAGCTGCGGAAAAAAAAGGGCGAGTTGCGGAATCTAAATTTGGGCCAATTCCTGAAGATAGGTTCGGCTAAACTTCAGGTCGTCCCCAGTTTTTAATTTAAGCTTCCCATCTCCACTATGGTTCTTTTGGATATGATCAATAAACTCTGAGTTGACCAAATACGAGCGATGCACCCGCTTAAAAGTATTGGGACACAGTAGCTCGGAAAGCGACTTTAAACTTTGGTATTTTACAAATTTTCCTTTTTCAGTGTGAAGAACCACACAGTTGTTGCTGGTTTCCACATAAATGATCTCATTAGGTTGCAGCTGGAATTGATACCCCTGTTTGGAAACGGGAATTCTGGTTTCTTTAGGTTCGGGTGTTGGTGTCCGTTCTTTTGATTTTTCAGATGGGATAAAATAAAATAACAGTGCAAAGTAACAAAGCAGGTTTACCGCTATGTTATTGGTAAGGCTTGCATTAAGCATATTGAAACTGGGCGAAGTGCAGTTGTAGATGGTGGTCATCAAGAAAACCACCAAGACCTGTCCAATGATAATATTTATGGCGGAAGCGGACAAGCCCAGCCCCCCTTGAATCAATATGTTTTTTCCAGATGCGGTTACACCCCACTTTCCGCTCCAAGTTTTGATTTGTCTAGCAGAGAAATTCCAGAAAAAGAAACTGGTAATGGCCAAAATGGAGAGTTCGGAAAAGCAGCTGGCTCCCAAACTTTCCTGAAACAATCGGCCCAGGCCCATATTGAGCAGTACAAAAATGCTAATAAGAGAAATCCGTTTGGACATGGAGTAAATGTAGTGGAAAAACAAATGGCACGGATGGACTTTAACGGTCTTTAAACAGCTGATGCTATTATTTTCAACCTCCTTTACCAAGGAAAACCAATATGCCTATTAGGGCAAGACCTAAAACTATGGCAAAAAATATCTTCCAAAAGCTATAGGGCCTAGACCCGGAGATTTGCCCATTTTCTCCATTGATGAAAAAATGGTATTCCTTGCCTTGGTATCGATACGCGCTAATATATACAGGAAGCAAAATATGTTTAAACGTCTCTTCCGTTAGTTGCATGTCCATTTGAGTCACCCGTTGGGTGTCTCCACCAATATCTTGTCTGCACCAACGGCGGGCAATATCTTTAGCAATTTCCTTGGAATGAAGATGGCCTTGTTTTAAGGGGATGGTATATTTTTCCGTTACAAAACCAGATAGAAAACTGCTGTTGAAAGGTTGAAGTTTCTTCAGGTTCCAACGGGCAATTTTACTGGGGATTCTCCCCGATTTTTGTTTTGAGGCCTCTATCAAAGTATCATCCACAAAACCCGAAACCCTGCCGGATGCTGGATACCAACGCGTTTTCCGAACCCGTTGTGTAACCATTTTCCCTTGGGCGTTTCGCACTCTCCGCGTTTCGTAGTAGTATTCCCCCCGCTGTCCTGAATAAGATGCGGACAGTTGTGCATCAAAGGTCCAGTAAGGTAAATAAAGCCCTTTGGTAAACTGAGGGTCCAATGCGGCCTTTTTTAGTTTGTTGGGAGCCCACCACAAGCGATCCACCCATTTTTTAAAAATAAGAAATGACCTTTCTTTTTCTATTTGAAAGGGCAGTACGGCACCGGGCAAAATCCACTCCTCTTTATAGGCGTCTTCCAGGATCAAGGGCATGCTACAATACACACAGTGGAGCGACTTATAGTTTTCCTCCACATGTTGATTGGCACCACAGTTTTTACAGTGGAGCATGGAAATCTCCTCACTGTGCTTTTGGGAACCCATCTCCTGCAGATAGGGATAAAGTTCAAGCTCCTCAAACCCATTTTCATCCACTTGAATGGACTCTTGATGCCCACAATATTCGCAACTGATATTGGTGGTTCCAGGTTTGTATTTGAGTTCTGCCCCGCAGTTGACGCAGGGCTTTTTAAGCTCTGTTTTTTGAATTGATTTCTCCATGCGGTCATTCCCGCTAGGGCGGGAATCTTTGTGTTATGGATTCCTGCTTCCGCAGGAATGACAAAATAGTATTATGGGTTCGGCAAAGGAGGTGGGGTATTGCCGCCCAAAAACGACTTTAACTCTTCCACATCCTTCAATGCAGTCCAGGTGGCCATTCCCTGCTTCCATACCAAGCTATCACGATTGATGGTCCTCCCTGCAAAGAGCGCCTGCAATTGTTCAAAGGAAACAGGCCCTTGTTGCACCCCGTTTACTGCGTAAAAGTATTGCACGGCAATTGGCATTGGAGGTGGAACTGGAGCTCCTGCTTGCTGCATTTGTGGACTCATCATACCACCCATTTGCTGCGCCAATACAAATCCCATTCCCATTCCCATTCCTGCACCCGCGGTTCCGCCTTCATTTTTGGCGGCAGCTTCAATGGCTTTGGCCGTTTTGAACTTGGTCAACTTGTCCAGATCCAATTTGTCGATTCGGCTATACTCGAAGATTTCTTTTTTAAGATCTTCCGGCATGGAGACATTTTCGATATAGAATTTCTCCAAAGAGATGCCCACGGTCTCAAATTCCGGAGCCATAACCTCCCGACAAGTGTCTGAAAGCTCCGAGGTGTTAGCCGCATACAATTCAATGGGAAGATTGGCTTCTCCGACCGTGTCGGTAAATCGCGTAGCGATCAAACTTTTAAGATGCTCATTGATTTCAAAACTGGTGAAGTTATTATCCGTTCCAACGATATCAACGATGAACTTTCCGGCATCCGAAATTTTAAAGGCATAGGTTCCGAATGCTCTAATTTCCACCAAGCCAAAGCGATCATCACTTAAAGTAATCGGACTTTTGGTGCCCCATTTCTCATCAGTGAACAGATGGGTGTTTACAAAATAAACCTCGGCTTTGAAAGGTGAATTAAAACCATATTTCCATCCCTTTAGGGTGGCTAAGATGGGTAGGTTCTTGGTGGTGAGGTCGTAAGTGCCAGGTTCAAATACATCTGCCAATTGACCTTCATTCACAAAAACAGCGGTCTGCCCTTCCCTCACAATAAGCTTGGCCCCGTTCTTAATTTCATTTTGGTAGCGTTCAAACCGATGCGCAATGGTGTCATCCGTATAATCCAGCCACTCAATAATATCGATAAACTCGTGCGTGAGTTTCTCTTTGATCTTGCTAAAAATATCCATGGTAAAGTGTTTTTAAAATTGCCTACTAAAGCTATGAAAACGAAATCCTTTTCACAATTGATTAGTATGCAAATAGGGCAAATTGTTTCAATTGCAGCTAACAAATTTGTTCTCAAATGCCTATAAGCTATTCTACTTCAGTATTTGATTTATTGGAATCTTGCGCCTCAAGATGTACCAGACGTTCTTCTTTTTTTGAAACGGTCCTGATTACAAAAATTGCCAAAAGGGATAGAGGGATGTCAAAAATGATTCCAAGCATATCAGCATTTGTACTTGAAATGTACTCTTCCAAGGTTTCTGCCTTAAGACCAGCCTTGGCTATATATTTTCCAATTATACCTCCAAGAATCCAAAGTGCCCACCAAGCTCCAATAAGTGGCTTGTTTGATTTGACTTCTTCTTCTGTTCTTTGTTTGATTAGATAGGACATTTTTTCATCCAGTTCTTCCATAATTTTATAAGGACGGAACAAATTTAGAATGGGAACAAACCATGCACCCGCCGCCCAACCTTCATCATATGTTGGGTTCGCAGATCTACTGTGCAAATTAAAATAAGCTCTGCGGAACCAGCGTATGAAAGTGATGACCGAAATTACATACAGAATAATTGTCAGTATCCCTACGATACCCTCTCGAAGATCATTCATTTCCAATTGATGGTCTGAAACTGGAAAGCCTTCTTGAATTTTTAATAGTAAATCATGTTGCAGATAAGATGAAATAAGGGAAAATATGCTGAGAGCCAATATCGCCCAGATTAGATACTCAGCCCACTTGGCTCTTTGTCGATTGGGTTTGATCAGATTGGTTATTTTGGGTACGATACTACTCTCTGGGTCATGTACATAGAAGGAGCACTCGTCTTCAAAATCAGCTTCTTTTTTGGTTATTTTACATAGGATTCCACGGTCAAAATCTAGATAACGGTGCTTGCATTTTTTGCAGAACACCAATTGTTCTTCACGGGTCATTAAGGAAGGTTGTTCAAGTTTAAGATTGATTCTACTCCGAATGTAATTCTTTTTTTACAAGCTGAACTTGAAAATTGGGAATGTGTTGGAATATTTAATCGATAAGGTCTACTATTTTCCCTACATTTAGTACCGACTAATTCAACATCCTAGAAAATGAAACATTTGCTTTCGCAAACCGGCTTGTTCTTGCTGGTTTTTTGCCTTTTTGCAACCTCGACGCAATCCCAAAGAAGAAAATCAACCCAAACAAGCCCAGAATATCCCAAGGAATTGTATTCCAGTTTGGAGTACCGCTTGGTAGGCCCGTTTAGAGGGGGCCGTTCCGCTGCGGTAACTGGTGTGCCTGGAGAACCCAATCTATTTTATTTTGGGGCTACTGGAGGTGGCGTTTGGAAAACTACGGATGGTGGCCGTTCGTGGGAGAACATTTCGGATGGTTATTTTGGTGGAAGTATAGGAGCCGTGGAAGTGGCCCAAAGCGACCCTAATGTAATCTATGTTGGAGGTGGTGAAAAGACCCTGCGTGGAAATGTTTCCAGTGGATATGGTATTTGGAAAACGGAAGATGCTGGTAAGACTTGGCAAAAAGCAGGTCTGGAAAAAAGTAGGCATGTGCCACGAATCCGAATTCATCCCACAGATTATAATACGGTATACGCTGCAGTTTTGGGGAACATTTACAAACCCACAAAAGAAAGGGGAGTGTACAAAAGTACGGATGGTGGCAAAAGCTGGAAACAAGTTTTGTTTGTCAATGATCAATCTGGAGCGGTAGATCTTACTTTTGACCCCAATAATCCCCGAATCCTATATGCTTCTACATGGAGGGCCAAACGCACCCCATATAGTTTAAGCAGCGGAGGTGACGGTTCGGCGTTATGGAAAAGTACGGATAGTGGCGAAACCTGGACGGAGATTTCCAAAAATGAAGGTTTTCCAAAAGACACCTTGGGTATCATCGGGGTAACAGTATCCCCAAAAAACAGCGAAAGAGTCTGGGCGATTGTTGAGAACAAGGAAAAAGGCGGACTATATCGTTCTGATGATGGTGGGGAAAAATGGACACAGGTGAACAGCGAAAGAAAATTGCGTCAGCGGGCTTGGTATTACACGCGAGTTTATGCGGATACTCAGGATGAAGATGTGGTTTATGTCCTCAATGTTCGGTATCATAAATCCACCGATGGCGGAAAGACCTTTAATACCTTCAATGCGCCTCATGGGGATCACCATGACCTCTGGATTTCCCCTGAAAATGCCAAGCGTATGATTATTGGAGATGATGGAGGGGCACAGGTAAGCTACGATGGTGGGGAAACCTGGAGTACCTATTACAACCAGCCAACTGCGCAATTTTATCGCGTTACTACGGATAATTCATTCCCATATCGCATTTATGTGGCCCAACAGGATAATTCCACTATCCGAATCAATCACCGAAGTGATGAAGGTTCCATTGGCGAGGACGATTGGGAACCAACTGCTGGGGGCGAATCGGCACATATTGCAGTCGATCCCACAAACAATGATATTGTTTATGGAGGTAGTTATGGAGGGTTTTTAACTCGGGTGAATCACGATAAAGGAACAGTGCGCGGTATCAATGTTTGGCCGGACAACCCCATGGGCTATGGTGCCGAGGGAATGAAATATCGTTTTCAATGGAACTTCCCCATTATTTTTAGCAAACACGATCCCAAGAAGCTGTATACCTTTTCCAATCATGTGCACCTGAGTACCAATGAAGGGCAAAGCTGGGAGTTGTTGAGTGATGACTTAACCCGAAACGATCCTGCTAAACTGGTTAGCAGCGGCGGGCCTATCACCCAAGATAACACGGGGGTTGAATATTATTGTACCATTTTCGCAGCCAATGAAAGTCCTTTAAAAGAAGGTTTGCTTTGGGTGGGTAGTGATGATGGCTTGATCCACGTAACCAAGGATGGGGGATCCACATGGGAGAATGTGACCCCAACCAATATGCCAGAGTGGAGCATGATCAACAGCATAGAACCTTCCAATTTTGATGAAGGCACTTGCTATGTGGCAGCCACTAGATACAAGTTGGGAGATTTTAGGCCGTACCTCTACAAAACCACGGATTATGGAAAAACCTGGACTAAAATAACGAACGGTATAAATGATGAGCACTTTACGCGCGCACTCCGTGAAGACCCTAAAAGAAAGGGATTGCTATATGCAGGGACAGAAACCGGAATGTATATTTCCTTCAATGACGGACAAAATTGGGAGAACTTTCAATTGAATCTCCCTATAGTTCCTATTACCGATTTGACCATAAAGGACAACAACCTGGTGGTGGCAACTCAGGGTAGGAGCGTATGGATAATAGATGATCTGACGGTCTTGCACCAATTGGATGCATCAAAGAAAAGTTCTACTGCCGTTTTGTATCAACCCAAGGACAGCTATCGCACCAAAGGAACAGCAGCAAAAAAGCCATCAAAGACGGAGGGGCAAAACCATCCCAATGGTGTTGTTTCACATTTCTACCTGAAAAACGTATCGGATAAAGATAGTATCAGTTTGACTTATACATCCATGGCGGGAGACACCTTGGCCAGCTATAGCACTTTTGCCAAAGAGGAGAAGAAAAAACTCAAAGCGAAGCAAGGGGGTAATACCCATGTTTGGAATACACGTGGAAAAGGAGCTGAAAAATTGAAAGGGATGATTCTGTGGTGGGCCAATTTGGATGGTGCCAAAGCAGTTCCAGGTTCGTACAAGGTTCACTTAAATGTAAACGGGTCAAACCAAACACAGGAATTCAAAATTTTGCCTGATCCAAGGGCTGAGGTCTCCGTAGCTGATATGCAAAGACAATATGAGTTTATCACCGATATCAATACTACGGTGGATAGGGCGCATCAATCCATCAAAAAAATCAGGAAAATAACGGAGCGGTTGGATGCTTTTAGTAAGCAATATAAAGAGGATGAACGTACCAAGGACTTGGTAGAGAAAGCCAAAAAAATGAAAGAGGATTTTGGCACTATTGAAAAGGCCTTGTACCAAACCAAAAACCGTAGCAACCAAGATCCTTTGAATTTCCCAATTCGGTTGACCAATAAACTGGGCCATTTGAACAGTTTGGTGTCCATTGATGATTTCCCACCTACCGCTCAGGATATAGCTGTAAAAAATGAACTGACCGCCAAAATCAACACTCAATTGGATGCTTTTGATGCCTTGGTGGACAAGGAGATGCAACAGTTCAATCGAGAATTCAACAGTTTGAACTTGAATTATCTATTTGTGGAGGAATAAATAAAGAACATAAGGGAATTCGTCTAAATTTGCGGCTCTTGGTTACCAAGAGCCGCAGAAGTTTTATAGACGATTTATGAGTAATGATCCCAATACATTTTATACAAGCCAGTCTTTAAAGTTTGAAAATGAGCTGACCATCCTTGGGAAAAAGCTGGATTTTTCAAGCGCCATTAGACTTTTGGTGGCGATTGCAACTTTATTGGGGGTTTATTTGGCTTGGGGAACCATGGAATTAGTCATTTCCCTCTTCCTTTTAGGAGCGGCAACCTTTACCTATTTGGTTGTTCGCCATGATCGGATTAAATATCGGCAGAATCTGACTCGGGAGTTGTTGACTAGAAATCAAAAAGAGATTCGTGTACTCGAAAGGGAGTTTTCCGATTTGCCAGATGGAAAGGAGTTTCAAGATTCCAATCATTGGTACAGCAAGGATATCGATTTGTTTGGCAGCGGATCCTTTTACCAATACCTAAATAGAACTGCTTTGGAAAGTGGTTCCAAGGAGCTGGCACGGTTACTCTTGTCCAACAACATCGAAGACATTGATTTAAAACAAGCTGCCATTGCCGAGCTGGCCGCCAAGCCCGAATGGAGGCAGGAATATGGTGCTACGGCCACCTTGGTCAGAACACAAATTCCAGCATACAAGATTGTTGAGTGGCTTTCCAATTACGACCCTTTTGTTCCAACTAGCATGATAAAAGGGGCTTATGTTTTTTCAGCAATTTCCCTAGTGATTGTTACCGCATGCAGTATGGGATGGATTTCCTGGATTTGGACATTGGTGGTGTTTGTTGTGGGTATGGCAATAAGCGGGAAGTTTGTGAAGAAGGTAAGCACACTTTCAGTGCATGTATCCGAAATACAAAACACATTCACCCAATACGCCCGTTTACTGGCCCTCTTGGAAGATCAAAAATTTGAAAGTCAGCTTCTAGTTCAAAGGCATAAAGAAATTAAAAATGAAGTGAACTCAAGCGCTGGGGTGTTGAAACGCTTCTCCAATCTTTTGGATCGATTGGATCAGCGAAATAACATTTTGGTTGGCTTCATCCTCAATGGGTTTTTTCTTCGGGATTTGATGATCTGCGGCTACATCGAAGCTTGGATAGATCAAAACAAGCATGTAGTTCCAAAATGGTTTGACGTCATTGCCTTTTTTGATGCGTACAACAGTTTGGGCAATTATGCCTTCAATCATCCAGACCATGTTTATCCCACTTTAATGGATGAAGGAAAAACCTTGGAATGCAAAGCAATTGTGCATCCCCTATTGGCTCCAGAAAAAGCAGTGCCCAATGATATTACCATCAACCTTGAAGATTTTTATATCGTTACCGGCGCCAACATGGCGGGAAAAAGCACCTTTCTAAGAACAATTGCCCTCCACTTGGTCATGGCAAATGTTGGACTTCCGCTTTGTGCGGAATCTTCAAGCTATAGACCAATTAAGTTGATTACCAGTATGCGAACCACCGATAGTCTGAAGGATGATGAAAGCTATTTTTTCAGCGAATTAAAAAGACTGAAATTTATTATTGAAGAGATGGATTCCGATAGGTACTTTATTGTTCTGGACGAGATTCTAAAGGGAACCAATAGCAAGGACAAGGCCATTGGATCTCAAAAATTCATTGATAAACTGGTCGGCATGAAAGGTACTGGAATTGTGGCCACCCATGACCTTAGCCTGTGTGAGGTTGCACAAACGCATGAAAACGTATCCAATTATTTTTTTGATGCCCAAATAGTGGATGGCGAACTCATCTTCGATTACCAATTAAAAAAAGGTGTTTGCCAAAACATGAATGCGAGTTTTTTACTAAAAAAAATGGGCATAGTTGAATGATTTAAGGGTGGTTAAACCTTAAATTTAGCCTTGGAATTTTGAACCTAATCCATAACCCAATGTTATATCCCTATATAAAATCGCTGCATCTGATTTTTGTGGTTACTTGGTTTGCCGGCTTGTTCTATATTCCTCGTTTGTTCATTTATCATATTGAGGCCTGGCAAAAACCTTCGCCCGAAAGGGAAATTTTATCCGACCAACTCAAATTGATGACCAAACGCTTGTGGTATATCATTACCTGGCCATCTGCTATTTTGTGTACGCTTTTTGCCATTTGGCTATTGGTATTGATGCCTGAATGGCTAAATCAATCCTGGATGCATATCAAGTTGGGATTCGTGGGACTACTAATTTTCTACCACTTAAAATGCCATCAAATTTTTAAGCAGTTGCAACGGGATGAGGTGAAATACACTTCTCAATTTATGCGAATTTGGAACGAAATTGCAACATTGGTTTTGTTCGCCGTGGTGTTCCTTGTAATCTTAAAGAATTCCTTGGATTGGATCTATGGCACCCTTGGAATTATAGTACTTGCCATTTTACTTATGCTCGGGATTCGATTGTACAAAAGAATCCGGGATAAAAATCCGAATGCGTAAACAAAATCCAATTATTAAACTCCAAATCCCAACTTTTGGATTTTGGTACTTGGAATTTTTTGGTTCGATTATTGCTAACTTTATTCCAAACTGCAAAAGGATTGTTTAAAAAACTATCGCTTCGTTCCCGTATCTTTTTCACCATGATCATGCTGGTGGTTATCGCTTCCGTGTTAATTGCCGGAGTCACTATTTATCAGTATAGGGAACAGAGCAAGGATTACCATGAAAACAGGCTGGAGCGAAAGGAAGAACAAATTCTACAAAGTATCTCCTATGTTCTCAAGGAAACCACTTATCCCGTTACCACGGAAAATTTAAGCAACATCTTTAAGGATGAAATTTATAAGATTGCAGATGTCCAGAATGTCACCTTTAATATTTATGACCTGGAAGGTGGATTGATCAAAAGTTCCCGACCCGCTTTTGAAGCCGATTCCATTTCCAATTGCTTGGATGCCGAAGTATTGAACAAGCTAAAAGTCCAGGCAGAAAAGCGTTATGTGGAGAAGAAAAAGGCCGCGGGCGACAACTATCAAGCCTCCTATACCTTTATCAATGATTCACAGTTTAAACCAATCGGTATAGTTAACTTGCCTTATTTTGAGGACAATTCCTTTAGCAATATGGAGCTGCGGGAATTCATGTTCAGATTGGGAGGGGTTTATTTGCTCATGCTACTTTCTGCCATTATTTTGGCCTATTTCATTTCCAAATACATTACGCGCTCCCTGCAGACCATTTCGGATAAAATGGCCCAAACGGATTTGACCCAGCGCAACGAAAAAATCTACATAGAAAGACCTACGGAAGAGATTGGTAAATTGGTGGATTCCTATAATGGTATGATTGATGAATTGGAGGAAAGCGCGGCCAAATTGGCCCGTAGCGAACGCGAGCAGGCATGGCGAGAAATGGCCAAGCAGGTGGCCCATGAAATCAAAAATCCATTAACTCCCTTGCGACTTACCATTCAAAGTTTTCAACGCAAGTTTGACCCCAATGATGCCAAAGCCGAACAAAAGATCCAAGAGTTTTCCAAAACCGTGATCCAACAGATAGATACGTTGAGCAATATTGCCTCGGCCTTTTCAAATTTTGCCAACATGCCTGCCCAGCAAAATGAGACTTTGAATGTTGTCAAAATTGTTAAGTTGGCCTTGGAAATATTTCAAGAGGATTATATCCATTTTATTTCTGATGAAAAAGAGATCATAGCCAAATTGGACCGAACCCAGTTGATACGGGTGGTCACCAATCTGGTGAAGAATGCAATCCAAGCGGTTCCTGAGGTGGAATCTCCCAGAATTCTGGTGACCGTGGCCTCTGAAGGGGCAGAAGTAAAGATATCCGTTGCGGATAATGGCGTGGGAATCACCGATGATTTCAAGGACAAAATATTTGAGCCAAAGTTTACCACGAAGTCCAGCGGCATGGGCCTTGGCTTGGGAATGGTGAAGAACATTGTGGAGAATTATCAAGGAACCATTGATTTTACATCCCAGGAAGGAAAAGGAACAGTATTCACCGTAAAATTTCCCAAGGAATAACCTACCCTTATCCAACGCTATTGGATGATTGATGGTGGATGCGTAATTTTACCAAACACCAAACACCAAACACCAAACACCAAACACCAAACACCAAACACCAAACACCAAACACCAAACACCAAGCCCTTGAACTACGAGAACATTTACATCGAAGAGGAAAACAACATTGCCACCATCACCATTAATAGGCCCAAGAAGCTGAATGCGCTCAATAAAAGAACCATTTCTGAATTGCATACGGCCTTTAAGGAACTGGACGAGGATGATGAAATTCGCGTGATTATTGTCACTGGAAGCGGGGAAAAGGCATTTGTAGCAGGAGCCGATATTTCTGAATTTGCTGATTTTTCGGTTAAGGAAGGAAGAAAACTGGCAGCCGAAGGACAAGAGATCCTGTTTGATTTTGTAGAAAACCTGTCCACCCCTGTAATAGCCGCAGTGAATGGTTTTGCCTTGGGTGGGGGACTGGAGTTGGCCATGTCCAGCCATTTTAGAATCGCTAGTGATAACGCCAAAATGGGCCTCCCTGAAGTATCATTGGGTGTTATTCCTGGATATGGAGGAACCCAACGCTTACCGCAGTTGGTTGGAAAGGGAAGAGCCATGGAAATAATCATGACGGCGGGGATGATTACCGCCGATCAAGCATTGCAGTATGGTTTGGTCAATCATGTGGTGCCCCAAGAGGAATTGTTGCCCCTAAGTCTTAAAATAGCGAGCAGGATATCGAATAACTCCCCTGTGGCCATAAAATATGCAATAAAAGCGGTAAATGCTGGTTTTAAGTATGATGTGAATGGTTATGCAACGGAGATAGATGCCTTTGGCACCTGCTTTGGCACCAACGATTTCAGGGAAGGTACTTCAGCCTTTTTGGAAAAACGAAAAGCCGATTTCCCCGGTTCATAGCCATGGTAACCAAACCAGACTATGATGAAACAAAGAATCCTGTTGTTTTGCTTGCTTTTTGTTGGAGCACTGGTATGTGCCCAGGACAAGATGCCCGTAACCTACGATTTTGGTGAAAAATTCAATGATAGATACCGTTACTCCAACTTACTGACCATTTCCGATGATGGCTCAGGTGGTTATATTTTGGTTAGAGCCTATTTTCAAGGGTTGATCTTAAAGCCAAAAGGTTATTTAATTGAACAGTACAACAGCAATTTGGAGCTGGTGTCAGAATACAACTATAAGTTGAAGGGACTCGACTTTGTGGACGGTTTCCTTAAAAACGGACAGCTGAATCTGCTGTTTCTCAATTACAACTACGATAGGGGGCAATATGAATATTGGGTGCATAGAAGCCCAATTGTCAGTTATAATTTCAGACCTCAAAAACTACTGTCCATTGCTTCGGAAGAAGTACGGAATCCAGTAGACAAGAATTACTATAACAGAAACTTCTCCAAGGGATTTTCCACTTCCATCCTGTTCAATCAGGAGAAAACGGGCTTTGTGATCAGTACGCACCACAAAAGAGGAAAAAACAACAAGCACATCATCCACTTATATGATACAGGCCTAAGTAAAAGGTTTGAACATGACTTTTCCCATGAAATTGAGGAGAAAAACTATGCCTTTGAAAATCTGGCTATCTCCACCGATTTGTCCACAGCCTACATTGTAGGGAAGGCCTATTTCAAAAAGAAGCGTTTTAGGGTAGACGAACGCAAGTTTCAATATGAATTGATTAAAGTTTCGGCCAATGGAAGCCAAACCCAATCTTTTGTGGATGAAGGAAAGTATCCAGAGGCCCTATACCCCATAATTTTACGGAACAGACTGGTCTGTACGGGATTTTATGCGGATAGAAAGGACAATCGCTACAATGGTATTGCCTATTTTGATATCAATCCGATAAGCTTGGCGATCAACGCTAAAAAATACAACCCATTTTCCCTTCAGTTTATGGAAGATAAATTTGGTAGGGACGAAGACAAGGTGGTGAAAAATCTGGTGTTCAAGGGTGTTGAAGTCACTGAAAGCAATGAGATCTTCTTTAATGCCGAGGAGTACTTCGTGACCACAGGTATGGAAGTTACAGGTGCCGGTCAACGGGTTAAGTTGGAACGGTTTCACCATAACGACATTGTGAGTGCCAAACTCGATACCGAAGGGAATTTGGTTTGGGCCAGAAATATTAATAAAGCTGAGGTTACCCAAGGTGATGGCGCCTATGCTTCTTATAGTTCCTATTGCAAAAATGGAAAGACCTATTTTTTCATTTGCACCGCAGCAGATAACCCGCAATTGATCAATAACGAACGCCTAATCTTTAAACAGGGACTCAGCCGAAACCGAAATGTGTTTATGATTTCCTTGGATGAAAATGGGGTCATGGACTATGAAAAGATCATAGACAACCAGGAAGCACGACTTCCTTTAATGGTCTCCAAACCGTTAAAGGATGTGGATGAAAGTAAAATGCTCTTCTATGCCAAGCGAGGCAGCAAAAAACAGCTGGTAAAAGTCTCCTTTTTATAAGATCGTAAGCAACGCTTTCCCCTTACTTGACTCTTAAAAGTAAAAACCAAAATCATGGACGTAGGGTTGAGAAGGTGTATTTTCACATTCCTTTGTATTGCTTTGATAGCGTGCACGGGTGACGATGTTGATGTTGACAATCAAAAAATTATTGGGGAGTGGCAGGTTACCGCCATCCACAACTCAAGTCCTTCGGGCCCAACTTTAGGGCCACTCACGGGTGAGATTATTTCCATTATTTTTTTTCAAAATGGAACCTTTGAAGGGACAACTTCAGCCAACACCTTTGGCGGGGAATTTTCGGCTACCGATACTACCCTTTTTATTGAAGAAATGATAACCACCGAGGTGGCCGATACCGTATTTGGGCAAGCTTTTTATGAAGCCTTTGAAGGAAGTAGAAGTACGGACACGGGGTTTTCCGAATTTGAACTTTCTTTCCAAGACGGGAATCTACTAAATCTTGAATACCAGAACTTCAAATTTTTGGGTCTGCAAAAGCAATGATCTTAACAACATAAATTGGATTATATCCATATATTTGGAATAAATCCATGAAATGAACTTGAATGACCTACAAAAAGGAAGAGGCGCCCAAAAAAATCCACACAACAGATTCCTAAAAGATGTGTATGAAATAAGGGAAGATTTTCTCGAATTCTGCCGACTGGAAGGGGAAGAAGCAGAAGTCAACAAAACCCAATACATTCCTATTTTTCCCAAATCCATAGTCAATAAAGTGGACAGTCCTGATGTGGGCATGCTCTATTCCATGAACCCGTACCAAGGGTGCGAACATGGATGTGTCTATTGCTATGCCAGAAATACCCATGAGTACTGGGGCTATAGTGCTGGACAGGATTTTGAACGTAAAATTTTGGTGAAGAAGGCAGCACCGAAGTTGTTGGAGGCCAAAATCAAACATAAAAACTGGAAACCAAATACCATTGTATTATCCGGTAATACAGATTGCTATCAGCCGGCAGAGCAAAAATTTAGCATTACCCGAAAGTGCCTGGAGGTCTTTCTAAAATACAGGCATCCTGTGGGCATTATCACCAAAAATGCGTTTATCCTTCGGGATTTGGACATTCTGACCGAATTAGGTTCTCACCAGTTGGTTGGGGTAAATATTTCCGTTACCTCCTTATCAGAAAAAACAAGAAGGAAGTTGGAACCCCGTACCGCATCCATTCAAAAAAGACTGAAAACCATTCGGGTACTGAGTGAAAATGGAATTCCTGTAAATGCGATGTTGGCACCCATGATTCCTGGAATCAATAGTCATGAAATGCTAAAACTGGCCAAAGCAGTTGCAGACGAAGGGGCCTTGTCGTTTGGTTTTACTGTAGTGCGATTAAACGGTGCCATAGGTCAGATTTTTGCGGATTGGATAAAAAAAGCAATGCCCGATAGGGCGGAAAAAGTATTGCACCTGATCCAAGATTGTCATTCGGGAACCTTAAATGATAGTAGATTTGGAATCAGAACCAGGGGAGAGGGCAAGATTGCCACGCAGATTCATGAAATGGCCAGGCTTGCCCGCCAAAAATATTTTAAGGGTAGAGTGTTTCCCAAGCTCAATCACGATTTACATGAGCAGTACAAAACAGGCCAGATGAAATTGTTCTAGGATGTTTTGCGCTTTCCAAAACCCGTGGACAGGCGAACCGTGATTCCTATGGCTTTGGTATTGAAGTTTTGTTTGTGGTAGTCTTGTTCAGAAAAATCGAGTTGGTTTAAAGACTTCCCGGCATTGAAAGCGGTATAGGTTAGATAAAGGCCCAGCTTTCCAATTTTGTCCGTTCCCAAGAATTCATAACCAAGAGAGAAGGTCCAAAAGTTAAATTTGCTTTTGGTTTCCTGTCTGACATCAATTTGGTCGGTGTCAGTGTAATCTCCAATAGCTCTTTGATTTCCAAAATGATATTTGGGAATGAACACCACCCGACTATAATCATCTTGAATAAAAAACTTGGGGCCAACACCCCAGACCCAAGCATCAAAAAAACGGTTTAAAAAAGAGCGAAATCCAATATCACCTGAAGGATCAATAGCCCAATCTTCATCGGAGCGACCACCAAAATAATAGGTTACATCAACCTCGGGGGCCACATGTTTTAGGGCAAAAAGCTCAGAACCCACTGAAAAGTTAAGATAGGCCGATGGCTCAAACTCGTCTTCATAAAAAGCAGCAAACGAAATATAGGCTTCTGGGGGTTGCATCTGGGAGTAACTTACGCAGAATGTAGTAAAAAGAAGAAATGCCAAAATGTGTTTCATAGGCTATAGATCATCAACAAATATGCCATAGCCCACGCCTGTTATGAGATAATTTTGAATAAATTTATAAGGATTGTCCAATCCACACTTTGCTCTTCGTCATAACATCGAAACAAAGTATAAACTGGTCCCTTAGGGGGCATAAAATTTAAACCAATGAGTAATTTTTTGTATTTATTTCGAGGAGGTCATGATGCGTACCAAGAGCTATCGCAAGAAGAAAAACAAGCCCATATGCAGGTGTGGGGAGAGTGGATGGGAGGTTTAAAAGAAAAAGGCCAACTTTTGGACGGACTCCCCTTGGCAGAGGATGGAAGAGTGGTGCATCAACGCGGTGAAATGGTCACCAACGGACCCTTTGCTGAAGGCGCTGAAGTGGTAGGAGGCTATTTGATTGTTGTGGCCAAGGATATTGATGAAGCCGTTGAAATGTCTAAAGGATGCCCAATTTTTGATTATGACGGAAGCTATGTAGAGGTTCGGGAAATCTTATCCATGGACGGACATTAATTGTGGCGATGAGTAATTTTCTTTGGCTGTTCCGAGGAGGGTACCAGGACTACAACCAACTATCTGATGAAGAAAGGGAGGCCTTGAACCAGGATTGGACCAAGTGGTTGGAGAATCTGAAGCAAGCAGGCAAGCTGATTGAAGGTTTGCCACTTTCACAAGAAGGTCGCGTAGTCTATAACAGAGGGGAACTGGTCACCAATGGTCCTTTTGCTGAAGGTGCCGAGGTGGTTGGAGGATATACCATCATATCCGCGCAGGATTTGGCAGAGGCCGTGGCGCTTTCCAAGGGTAATCCCCATTTTGGATTTGAAGAAGGCACCCTGGAAGTTCGGCAGATTATTAACGATGAAGTCCATTAATTTTAGCATATGAAGAAGAAAGCCTGACGTGGTTCAGGCTTTTTTTATGAACATGGAGAATAACCAACTTGACAATACCATTGAACACCTGTTTCGTAACGAGTATGGAAAGGTGGTGGCCGTTTTGATTAGGAAGTATGGCACGTCCCATATTGAGAAAATAGAGGATGCCGTGCAAGACACTTTTTTAAAGGCAATGAAGATTTGGGCCTATAAGGAAATGCCCAACAATCCAACCGCCTGGCTGTATCGAGTAGCGAACAATTCGTTGATTGATGTGCTCCGAAAGGACAAGAAATCTTCAACTTTTGAGGAGCATGTGCTTAAGGAAGTTTCGGAGAACCCCTCCGATGGGGTACTGCTGGAAGATGTAATCTCGGACAGCCAACTCCAGCTCATTTTTGCCTGTTGCGACCCCTCCCTTTCCCAGGAGCATCAGATTATTTTAAGTCTCAAACTTATAGGGGGTTTTAGCAACAAGGAATTGGCAGAAGCTCTGCTTAAAAAGGAAGAAGCCGTTGCCAAATCCTTCACTCGTGGGAAAAAGAAATTCAGGAATGAGGTACAAATGCTAAAAATTCCCGTGCAAATGGGGCTTCAGTCCAGATTGTTTGTTGTTCTTCGGGTTATTTATCTGCTCTTTACCGAGGGCTATGCAGCTTCGACAGGCTCACAGGTCATCAAACGGGATATTTGTTATGAGGCCTTACGTTTGGCCCTTTTGCTCAGGGAAAACAAATATTGCAAACATCCCAATTTGGAAGCATTGATTGCCCTAATGTGTTTCCATGCTTCACGATTTGAAGCAAGATTGGACGAAAACGGAGAATTGGTCACCTTGGAATTTCAAGACCGCAGCAAATATAACAGGGAGTTGATTGAAATTGGAATTCGACATTTGGAGGGAGCTGGGACGTTGGACAAAACGCCATCACATTATCATTTAGAGGCCGCTCGATCCTATTATCATTGTGCAGCAAAAAGTTTTGGACAGACCGATTGGAAGAGCATCCTTTATCTGTATGACGTACAACTCAAACAGCAGTATTCACCCATGGTCGCTTTGAACAGGATTGTTCCCTTTGCAAAGATTCATGGTGCTGCAAAGGCGCTAGAAGAACTGAATAGATTGGCCAAAAATTCAAATTTTGAAACCATAGGTCTGTTTTATGCGATAAAAGCCGAATTGCTTCAGGAATTGAACGATAAAGATTATCAAAGTGCTTTGACCAAAGCCATCGAACTCTCAGACAATGATTTGGTGAAAAGACATCTACAAAAGAAATTGCCCTAAACTTTGATAAAGGTGTTGTTCTTGTACATATACCAAAGCAACAAATAGAGGATGCCAAACCCTCCTATGGAAGTCAGCATTGGATAATAGGATCCAGCGTATGGTTCCAATCCGAACAAAAGAAATTTTGAAACTTCGGGAAAATTGATCACATGAGACAAAACATAGGCCGTAATGGCGTTCATCCCGATGACTTTTAGCGGATACGTCCATTTGGTCTTGCCTTTTACATCAATAATCCAATAGAACAAAGCCAAGAGAAGAAAACACACGCCCGAGGATGCCAGCACAAAGGAGCTTGACCAGATTTTTTTGACTATGGGATGCCAGATACCCCAAATGAGGCCTAAAACCAATCCAGCTATGCCAGCCACAAACAGATACAGCGCAACTTTGTTTCTAGGCAGCTTGGATTTTATCAATTCACCTGCAAAGACCCCTGATAAGGTGGTGGCGGTAAACCCAAGTCCACTGAGTAGCCATGTGTATTGCAGGCCATCATCAAATCTTCCTAGGATCAATCGGTCAAAATAAAGCGCAAAATTTTGGTCTTGTAGCAACACGCTTTGTCCCACCCCAGGAACATTGGGTACAGTTAAAAGTAAGGCATAGACAATTAGGCAAGCGGCAAAAACCACATAACGCCATTTTTGATTTAGGTGGATATAGGCAAGGCAGGAAAACAAGTATCCAACCGCAATGGCTTGCAAGGTATTACTAAAAACATGGAATTGGGAGAGGTCAAAAGCCAACAAATTGCCTTGTACGATCCATCCGAGAACAAAAAGAATCACAAACCGCTTAGCCAGCTTTATATAGACATGACCTTTACCACTTTTGTCCTGCATTCTTTTGGACATGGAAAAGGGAATGACGGCACCTACAACAAAGAGGAAAAGAGGCATGATAATGTCATAAAAAGTGGAACCAAACCATTCGGGGTGACTGAACTGTTTGGCCAGGCCTTCGGTAAATGAGGTCTGGCTACCCTGATGTAGATTATAGAAAAAGTGGTCGGCGAAAATAATGAGCAACATATCAAATCCTCTCAATGCATCAATGGAAAGGATTCTTTTAGATGGTTGGCCCATTTTAGGTTGGTTATTGGGCTGCAACTGACTCCGTTAAGAAATCACCTTGCAGCCCGTATTTTTCATTTCTTTATTGGAATTACGATAGTTCCCAGCCTTTTCGATACTCGCGGGTAACCCATTCATTGGCTTTATCGTAATTGGTGATTTTCATGTTCTCACCATCCCAAAGCAATTTACGTCTTCCCGGATAGTCATAAGGAGCCCAATCTCCAGGTTTTTTACCATCCTGAAGTACCTTGTACTGATATGCTTTTACCGCAAGATTACCCATAAGCACTGTCTCCGTTAGTGGTCCAGCTTTGGCAAAATTGGAAGAGGTGGCATCACCTTTGATACAACCGTCAACAAAATTGGCAATATGGCCGCCCATACTATCTGGAACTCTAGGGTATTTCGGTTTTGGAGCGTTGAACAAGCCCATCATATCAGAAGGCAATAAGCGCGCGTTTCTGGAGTAGGTATCGCAAACCAAGATGCCTTTATCACCATACATTACAGTTCCGCCATCTCCGTTGCCTACTCTTTCGCCATCTTTTAGTTCGTCCGGTAAGTCGGGCATTAGACCCCCATCGTACCAATTTAGGGCAATATCACCATGGTGCTCATGATTAAATTTCAAATGGATTTTGGAAGAAGGAGGGCAAGAAGGGCTATAATCGGCCTCCACAAAGTCTCCTACCCAAACAGAGGTGCAACTGGCTTCGGCTTCTGTAGGATAACCCAAATCCAGAACACTGAACGGGGTTTCCATAATATGGCATCCCATATCTCCTAAGGCACCGGTACCAAAATCCCACCAACCTCGCCATTTGAATGGCAGGTAGGCTTCATTATAATCACGCATTGCCGCTGGGCCTAACCAGAGATCCCAATCGAGTCCTTTGGGAACAGCTTGCTTTTCAACAGGAACGGGAACACCTTGCGGCCAAACAGGTCGGTTTGTCCAACAATCTATGGTGTGTACTTTCCCAATAATTCCAGATTCTACCCATTCGCGGGCTATCCGACTGTCATCACTGGAAGCTCCTTGGTTTCCCATTTGGGTCACAATACCATTTTCAGCCGCTACTTGAGTCATCAAACGGGCTTCATGAATGTTATGTGTCAGAGGTTTTTCCACATAGGCGTGTTTTTTTTCACGCATAAATGGGAGAGCAATGGTTGCGTGGGTATGATCGGGTGTGGCCACCATTACCGCATCAATATCTTTCAAATGCTTATCGTAAACCTTTCGAAAATCCTTATAACGTTTAACATCGGGGAACTCCTTAAAAGTTCTTTCGGCACGTCTGTCATCAACATCACAAAAGGAGACAAATTTCACCTTTCCAGTACTGGCCAGGCCATTAATTACACCGTGACCTCGTCCGCCCACACCAAAGGCACCTACGTAAAGAGTGTCGCTGGGTGCTACATGGGTCTTGCCCAAAACATGACTGGGAACAATGGAAAATGCTGCAGAGGCCGCTGCAGTATTTTTAAGGAACTTTCTTCTTTGCATTTTGGATTGTTTAGTTAAGCAATCAAGATACAAAAAACAACTGTAGAGACATACAGCTTGTTATGTATTCCACTCTTTGTAAAATTGTTCCAAATAATCTAACATGAATTGATGCCGTTCCGCTGCCAATTCCCGACCGGTATCCGTGTTTATTTTGTCCTTGAGCAGTAGCAATTTTTCGTAAAAGTGATTAATGGTGGGGGCATTGGACTTTTTGTACTCCTCCTTGCTCATGTTCAGATTGGGTTCAATCTCCGGATCGTACATGGGTCTGTTTTTGAATCCACCGTAGTTGAATGTTCGGGCAATCCCGATCGCTCCAATGGCATCCAATCTATCCGCATCCTGAACCACCTGCAATTCCAACGAATTAAACACGGGTTGGCCTTTGTCCAAACTATTTTTGAACGACATATGCCTTATAATGTTTGCGACATGATCCGTTCGGACAGAATCCAAATCTTGAGAAGCTAAAAATTCTTGGGCGGTCTTTGGGCCGATTTCCTCATCCCCATCATGGAATTTGGGATCAGCAATATCATGAAGTAGCGCTGCCAGCTGAACCACCAACGGATCTACTTGTTCCTTTTCCGAAATTTTCTTGGCCGTTTTAAAAACCCGTTCCGTGTGAAACCAGTCATGGCCCCCTTCTGCATACTTAAGTTGCTCCTTTACAAAATTCTTGGTTGCTTCTATCAAAAGTTCATTCATGATTTGACTTCGGTTATGTCATTTTTAATCTGTTCTTCAACTTGGGCAATCTGCGCTTCAGCATCAGCTTGAATTGCCATTGGAGGATGCACCTTGAATTTGATAAATGCTCCCAATCCCATCGGAAACTGTCCAAAACGAAGCATCTTCCAGGAGTTGTTGATGCTTATCGGGACAACCAAGGCGGACGGAGCTTGTTTCATCAGTACTTTTAATCCCGTGGTGCGGAATGGTTTGGGAACACCGGTTCTGCTTCGAGTTCCTTCAGGAAAGATAACAGCGCTGCGGTTGTGCTTTTCTATGTATTGACCTAGTTGCTGTAAAGCTTCAATGGATTGTTTGGGATCCTTTCTATTTATTAACGCGGAACCTCCATGTCTTAAATTAAAGGAGACACTCGGGATACCCTTGCCCAATTCTATTTTGCTCACAAACTTGGGATGGTGCTTTCGCATATACCAAATAATGGGAGGGATATCGTACATACTCTGGTGGTTGGTGACGATGATCAGGGGTTTATCTGTAGGTATGCTATGCGCATTTTCAAAATGATATCGTGTGCCCAAAAGATTGGTACATCGCATCAAGAACCAATTAAGGATGCTCACACTTCCTTTATGTGCTTTATACCCGAATATATTTAAACATACCCATTGTATGGGATGAAAAATCACCAGGGTCAATCCAAAACAGATAAAGTATATGATGGTAATCGGATAAGAAAGTAACTTTTGCATGCTTACACTCTATTGTAGCTCTGAGGCGCTGAGAAAATAAAAGTTGGTTATCTATGGCACAAAAATAAAGAACCAAGATGACGTATAGAATCGAAAAAACCATGTTCGAATTTTCCCCTGAGATGGGTCTGGAGGGATTTTAATAACTGAAACCACGTATCCGTCAACTCAAAAAGGGTATCCATCAATTAACACCATTCTTTTTTACCAGTTTCGATTTCCTTGCCCTTTTAACCATAATAACATGTAATATGAAAAAAATTGCCTATTTCATTTCGTTATTTGTCTTGGCTGGTATTCTGGTAGTTGCCTGTAAAAGTGACGACAAAGATGATCTTCCTCCTGAAGAGACCCAAACGCATACCGTTACTGGTTTTACTCCGCCAAATGGCCCAGTTGGAACCGAGGTAACTATAACAGGAACTAACCTTACAACCCAAGATGCCTCCGCTGCCATAGGAGGAACTACAGCAGCCATAACAGGGGCGAACAGCTCTGGTACAGAATTATACATCACCGTACCCAACGGAGCATCCGACGGAAAAATTTCCGTGACCATAGGAGATGTTGAGAAAAAAAGTACCAATGATTTTGTTGTAACAGAAGAAACTTCTGGCCCTGATGCGATTGAACTTGCCGTAACCAGTTTGGAAATGCGAACCTTGGATATAGGACAATTTCCTGAGATTACAAATTTGGACGAATTTGAAAATCCTACGATTTCCTATGAGTCCGATAGCGAAAGCACTTTGGAAGTGGACGAAGAAGGAGTGCTTAAAGCATTACAATCAGGAGAAGCGACCCTTGAGGTTACTGTGGTTTCAAATGAAGTTGAGTTCACAGCAGAAGTTATGGTGAACATCTCGCCAAGTGAATTTGTTGTCGGTAGCGAAAACAATGGGTTTTACGATTATATCAAAGTATGGAAAAATGGGGAGGTACTTTATTCAATTAACAACGATGGTAATGATGCCTATGGTCAATCCATATTCGTTAGCAACTCCAATTATATATATGTAACCGGCCATATTATTGAACCCAACCTTTCTCGTGTATCCAAGGTATGGAGAAATGGGGAAGAAGTGATGGTGCTGGAGGAGGGCGAACCTTTCGACGTGTTAGCAGTGGACATTCATGTCACGGATAATGAGGAACTATATGTTGCAGGCTCCAAACATAGCGGGCAATCCTATGAGGCTGCTTATTGGCACAACGGCGATGCAACGGTTTTGCATAATGGACCTAGTTCAGCTAGTGACCTGATATTATATGAACAAGATGTATATACTGTCGGAGATGTGGGAAATAGTGCCTCAACAGTTTGGTTAAATGAAAACGAGCTATATACCTTACCTAAATCTGATGAAAGCTATAGTTTAAGTGCAAACTCAATTACTGTATTAGATGGATTGGTCTATACCGCAGGAGTGGAGTTTTTTGATGGTTATTTTAAAGCAAATGTATGGGAGAATGGGAATTTGCATTTGAGTTTATACGACAATGTCAATTCTTCGAGTGCTAGATCTTTAGTAGCCACAGCTGATAATCTCTATATTGTTGGAGAAGAAGGGTTCAGGGCAACTCTATGGATTAATACAAAATCTATCCCATTGGCAACCGTTACCTCAGAGGCCACTGAAATTAAAATTCATGATGGTTTTGCATATATTTCTGGCAAAAGAAAGGTAGAAAGTAAAGACGCTGCTGTTGTCTGGAAAGTTAATCTTGACAACGAGGAAATCGAAACAATCGAATTAGATGGGCCTTTAGGCACCAAAAACTATAGAGCGGCATCTTTATTTATTAAATAATGGTAAACTTAAAACGCTCCCAAAAGTAAAATACTTCTGGGAGCGTTTTATAAATACATTTCGTCGGTAAGTAGCCTAACAATGATCGTTATACGCTTCCATTAAATTTTCCGCGATCAATTCCGCTGGTCTTCCTTCAATATGATGTCTTTCGATCATATGTACCAACTCGCCGTTTTTGAACAAGGCCATACTTGGTGAAGATGGAGGGAAGGGAACCATATGGTTTCTTGCAGTGTCAACCGCATCGGTATCTACCCCGGCAAAAACCGTGACCAAATGGTCTGGCTTTTTGTTGTTTTGTAGGCTCAACTTTGCTCCAGGTCTTGCGTTGGCCGCGGCACATCCGCAAACAGAATTCACCACAACCAAGGTGGTTCCTTCTTGTTTCAATGCATTTTCCACGGCTGCACTTGTATATAGTTCCTCGAACCCAGCAGTGGCTAGGTCGGCTCTCATAGGTTTTACCAATTCTTCAGGATACATAATCTTTTTAATTTAAGGTTCAAAGATACGGTTTTTGTCGCATTTTTTCAGGAAGCCTTAACAGCTGCAACCAGTTTTGTTCTTGGGCAAAAGCCTATATTTGGGCTTTAAATTTGTTGCAATGATCAAGTGGGCGGCCGCCTTCGTTGGATTTTTTATCAGAGGTTTTGCGGGAGCCATAATTGGCTTTCTTGTGGGCAGTTTTTTGGATACCTTGGGCGGTTCAGGTTCCCGAGGAGGTAGAAGCGTATTTTCGGACTTTACCAGACAGTCCGTTTCCCCAGCCGATTTTGAACTGAATCTTCTCTCTCTATGCTCCATTGTCATCAAGGCTGATGGGCAGGTAAGCCAACGGGAATTGGACTATGTACGCCAATATTTTTTAAGCACCTATGGAAAGGAAAAGGCCAATGCTATTTTTAGGACTTTTAATGATGTCATTAAAAAGAGGGAAGTTTCTGCCCAAAGAATTTGCACTTACTTGGTACAGCGCACGCGTTATGAAGTCCGATTACAGCTTTTGCATTTCCTCTTTGGGATTGCCCAAGCGGATGGACAGGTCAGCAAGGCCGAAGTAAACAAGCTAAGGGAATTGGCAGGTTACCTTCGTGTTGGTCTGCACGATTTTGAAAGTATCATGGCCATGTTCATCAAATCTGCGGACAATGCCTACAAGATCTTGGAGATTGCGAAATCTGCAACAGATGATGAAGTGAAAAAAGCTTACAGGAACATGGCTAAAAAATACCATCCAGATCGGGTGGTAACTCAAAACGAGGCCATCAAAAAAGGGGCGGAGGAAAAGTTTAAGGAAGTTCAAAAAGCGTATGAAACCATTCAGCAGGAGCGGGGAATCTCATAAGAGGTTAGAAGTTGAAATGTTTAAAAGTTTAGCTACTAACCACAAACGTCATTTAATATAAACACATCAACACCTAAACATTTAAACTCATTAAACAATGCAAGAATTCTGGTTCTACATTAAATTGGGATTTAACCATGTGCTGGATTTGGGAGCTTATGACCACATCCTGTTTCTATCGGCCTTGGCCATACCCTTTACATTTAAAAACTGGAAGCGCGTAGTAATTTTGGCCACAATCTTTACCATAGCACACTGTACTTCTTTGGCCCTGTCTGCCTTTGAGGTAATGACCGTGGATGTAGGCCTCATAGAATTCCTGATTCCTGTTACTATTTTATCGACAGCACTGTACAACTTGACCTATGTTTTTGGTGATTCCCAAGCATCTGGGAGGTATGTGCATGTGTTGGCCACGGCTTTTTTTGGGTTGGTCCATGGTTTTGGGTTCTCCAATTATTTTAAGATGCTCATGGCGGAGCAGGAAGATAAAGTGCTTCCGTTATTGGGTTTTGCCACGGGGATTGAATTTTCGCAAGTGGCCATCATTTTGATCATTTTGGGCGTGGCTTTCCTGATTTTGGACGTATTAAAAGTGAAAAGAAAGCTTTTCATCGGAATTGCATCCATTTTGGTCATTGCCATTACAATACCGCTGCTAATTGCAACGTTTCCCCAATAGGGCCTTCGTTAAAATTAATTGAATAAGGTTGTACGAGTCTTGTAAAGCGGGTATATTTAATTAATGATCAGCCTATTTACCGATCTATGAACGAGCGCAAACAAGAAAAGTATGATAAGGCCTATTTAAGAATGGCCAAGGAATGGGGGAAACTCTCCTATTGCAAAAGAAAACAAGTGGGCGCCATCATTGTAAAGGACAGAATGATCATATCTGATGGCTACAATGGCACACCCACAGGTTTTGAGAATTTTTGCGAAGATGAAGAAGGTTACACCAAATGGTATGTGCTTCATGCCGAGGCAAACGCCATTTTAAAAGTAGCCGCTTCTACCCAATCTTGTGAAGGTGCAACATTGTACATCACTTTGTCTCCCTGTAGGGAGTGCAGTAAGCTGATTCATCAGGCTGGCATAAAACGTGTGGTTTACCAGACGGCCTATAAAGATGATTCAGGGCTGCGATTTTTAGAAAGGGCAGGCGTAGAGACCTATCATCTGCCGATTCTGGAAGAAATGGTCTAACCTCACCATTTTACATTATGAAAAAGAAATATCAGTATATACTCCCCACCATTCTGGCCTTTGTGCTGGCTGTGGGCATTTTTATTGGAGGCAAACTTCACTTTGACGATTCTCCAGAAAAGCTCTTCAGCACCAATTCCAAGAAAGATAAGCTCAATCGACTTATAGATTACATCGACTACGAATATGTGGATGAAATAGATACCGACAGTATTGTGGATGTTACCGTGAACAATATTCTAGGGAAACTTGACCCGCATTCGGTTTATATACCAAGGAGTGAGATGGAGGAAGTTTCCGAAAACATGAAGGGGGATTTTGTGGGTATCGGAATCAGCTTCTACATGTATCATGATACTATTACAGTGATTAGAACCATTAAAAATGGGCCGAGCCACAAAAGCGGGATAAAACCTGGTGACCGAATTCTTATTGCAGACCAGGATACCCTCTTTGGAAGAAGGATTCCCAACAATGAGGTGGTGGCCACGCTTAAAGGAAAAATAGGAACCAAGGTAGATTTGAAGGTATTTAGAAAGCAGGAAGACCGAACCTTGGACGTTACGGTAACCCGGGATAGGGTTCCCATCAGAAGTGTAGATTCTTATTATATGCTTTCCAGGGATATGGGGTATATCAAAATCAATCGGTTTGCAGAATCCACTTTTGATGAATTCAAGGATGCCCTTCGAAAACTTAAAATCAGGGGTGCAGAAAAATTGGTGCTCGACCTAAGAGACAATCCAGGGGGCTATTTGGGCATCGCAGAAAAACTTGCGGATGAATTTCTAACGGATGACAAACTTATCCTCTACACCAAAAACAAAAAGGGGAGAATCAAGAAAGCATTTGCCACCAAGAAAGGAGAGTTTGAAGACAAACCGGTGTATGTACTGATCAATGAACGATCTGCATCTGCCAGTGAAATTATTGCAGGAGCCCTTCAGGATAATGATATTGGTACCATCGTTGGTCGCCGTTCTTTTGGAAAAGGATTGGTGCAACGGGAAATGGATTTGGGTGATGGCTCTGCAGTACGTTTAACTGTTTCCAGATATTATACACCTACAGGTAGATCCATCCAAAGATCGTACAAAAAAGGGCATAAAGATTACTATCAAACCTTTATGGAGCGCTATAGAAATGGGGAGTTGACCTCTGTGGACAGCATCAAGGTGGCCGACTCTTTGAAATTTGTTACGCCAAAGGGCAAGATAGTATATGGTGGTGGTGGAATTATCCCCGATGTGTTTGTACCTATTGGCAACAATGAGGAGGAAGCCGTGGAAAGTTTGGATGGAGCCGAGTTCTTTTCCCGTTTTGTGTTTGAACATTTGGAAAAGGATAGAACCCGTTATTCCTATCTTTCAAAGAATGAATTCTTGGATGATTTTAGGGTGGACGACATCCTATTTGATGAATTCATTCAGTTTGTGTTGAATCGAAAAATCAAACTGGACTTTTATGCCCAGGAAGACAAGATCAAGGACTATCTAAAAGCCAACATCGCAGAGCAGTTGTTCTCACCCAATCTTTCCGCTCAAATTAAGGGAGAGTACGATGCCATGCTTAAAAAGGTAATGGAACTGGACCAAGCTATTTTTAATGATTCAGATGTTGAGACGGTTGAGCTCAGGGACTAATCTTCCTTTAATTTCTTATCGATTTTTTTGCTGAGGGCAAATATCAGGATCAATACCAGGGCACACAATGAGGCCACAATACCGATCAATGCGATAGTGCTATCTCCTTGAAGAGGGTCATTAAAATCAACCAAGGTAACGTTAAAGGCTATCAACCCCAGTGCTAAAATCACTAAAACAATAACAAAAGCTCTGTTCATAGCTAATAAGCTCTAAATAATTAGTTAATGAATAATTGATTGACGTTGGTGGCAAAAAGTTTGACCGCAATGGCCAACAGGATGACCCCAAATATCTTTCGTATTACGTGAAGTCCGTTTTTGCCCAACAAACGCTCAATCCTGGCACTGGACTTGAGTACCAAGTACACAAAGATAATGTTCACCACAATGGCCACTACTATATTCTCTACGTGAAATTCTGCCCTTAGCGCCAAAATGGAAGTCAGGGTACCAGCACCTGCAATCAAAGGAAAGGCAATAGGCACCACGGATGCGGTTTCCACCTCATCGTCTTTGAACAAGGTAATGCCCAGAACCATCTCCAAGGCCAAAAAGAAGATGACAAAGGCACCCGCCACAGCAAATGAATTCACATCTATTCCGATAAGCCCTAAGATGCGCTCTCCCACAAACAAAAATGCCGTCATAATTACAGCAGCAACAATGGAAGCTTTTTCGGATTGGATATGCCCCACCTTTTTGCGAAGCGAAAGGATGATTGGGATACTGCCCAAGATATCTATCACGGCAAAGAGTACCATGCTTGCTGTAACTATTTCCTTAAAAATGAAGTTCATAGCCTGTAATTTTTTAGTACGCAAATGTACGATGAAAAAGAGGGTTTTGGATGTTGTTTGACATGATGAAATGGCCAAGTTTTTGCTTTTGGTTTACCTTTACCCAAAAAGGAGGTTTCGGCATGTTCCAAATTGATAAGACCATAGTTTCCGAAGAGATTATTGACAATGATTTTGTGTGTAACCTTACGGCATGCAAAGGTGCCTGTTGTGTGGATGGTGAATACGGTGCTCCACTTGAAGAAGAGGAAACCCAAATACTGGGGGATATTTTTGACAGGGTAAAACCATATCTACGCCCCGAAGGGGTCAAGGCCATAATGGAACAAGGAGCCTTTGTGAAAGGTGAAGATGGTGAATGGGAAACGCCCTTGGTAAATAAAAGTGAATGTGCCTACGTCATTTTTGATGACAAGGGAATCACCAAATGTGGGATAGAAGCCGCATATCTAGATGGCGCTGTTTCTTGGAAAAAACCTGTTTCGTGTCATTTGTACCCTGTAAGAACAAGGGAATATTCAGAATTTACTGCTGTGAACTACCACAGATGGGAAATCTGCGACCCCGCTTGCCAGTTGGGAAAGGAATTAAAAGTTCCCATTTATAAGTTTGTTAAAGACGCCCTGATTCGGAAATTTGGAGCCGCTTGGTATCAAGAATTGGAGGAAGTGGCCAAGGAAAAGACTAAATCGTAGGTATATCCAGAATAACCTTGGTGCCCTTGGGTTTTCCCTTTTCATCAAAGAGATCTACAATATCCACATCAAAGCTATTTTGGTAATCTTTGGAGAAGTTCGCAAAGCGCTCTTTGGTGATCCTGATACCTACAGACTTTCTTTTGAGTACCCTATTTTCCTTGTTCACCTGGGCGGCGCCCCTTCCCACACCATTGTCCACAATTTCTATGGTGACATGTCCCGCAGTTTTCTTTAGAACGTTCAGTGAAATGATTTTCTCGCCTTCTTTGGGAGACAGTCCATGCCAGAGGGAATTTTCCAAAAAGGGTTGCAGGGCCAAGGAAGGTATTTTAACAGCCTCGGGGTTGATTTCGTCACAAACATTGATGCTAAAGTTTATTTCATTGGAAAAGCGGATGTTCTCAATGTTCATATATAGCTCAACGGTTTCCAGTTCTTCGGCCAAGGTAATCTCCTTTAATGACGAAGCTTCCAAAATTTTACGCACCAACTTGGAAAATTTGTTGAGGTAATGCACGGCATTTTTTTGCTCGTTGTTTATGATATAAAGCTTGATGGAATTCAAGGAATTAAACAAAAAGTGCGGGTTCATTTGACTGCGAAGCATGTTTTGCTCCAAGCTGAGCACCCGTTTTTCGTTCTTGCTTTGATACTGTCTGTACAAGATGTAGAGTATGGAAGAAATAAGGCCAACAATCAAGGCACTTACCAATAAAGTGGTTTGGTTTTTTCGGAGTCTTAAACGAACAATTTCGTTCTCCTTGGCCAACACCGAAATTTGGTTGTTCTTTTTATCCGCTTCGTATTTGACGATTACATCGTTCATGTACCTAAAATTGGTGGCACTGGAAATCTCCTCATCAAACTCGTCCGCTTTTTTATAGTAATTGTAAGCAGCTTGGTAGTTTCCCCGCTTATGTTCAAAATCGGAAAGCTTTTGGTAGGCATAGAGAACATTACTCGGGATATTATGGGTTTGTGCCATTTCCAAACCTTCCATGATAAAATCATGGGCTTTGTTATAGTTGCCCAATTCGGTATATGCCCAACCTGTATTAATGAAAATTAGAGGGGTAATAAAATAATCTCCGATAGTTTTGGACTGTTCATGAAGTGGTTCCAAAAGTACCAGGGCCGCATAGGGCATGTCCTGTTTTAAATAAATCTGTGCCAAGCTATTTTTACAGATGATTCGGCCGTATGTGGAGTTGATGTCCTCATTAAAGGCCAAGGATTTTCGGTAGTGCTCCAAGGCGCCTTCCAAATCTCCCTTACGATCCAAACATTCACCAATATTTTGATGATTAATGGCAAGCCCCAGTTTATTGCCAAGCTCCTCTTCCATTTTCAGAGCCCTTTTAAATTGGAGGATGGCCAAGTCGTATTGCTCTAAAGTTTGATATAGATTGCCAATACTGTTGAGGGATACATTGATATTTCTTTTGATGTGGTGGGAGGGTTTCTCCACTTGCTCGGCCATTTCCAAAGCCTGCTGATTATAATCCAAGGCGGTTTTAATGGCGTCGGTTCTTCGGTACACCACGCCCAGCATGTTTAGGCATCTTACCTTTAGCTCCACATTGTTGGCTTCCTCTGCCAACTCTAGGGCTTTTTGGTGCAGATTGACAGCTTGCTCAAATCTGGAAAAGTTCCTATAGATGGCGCCTATCTGATCCAAGGCGTAAGACTCTCCCTCCAGGTATTTGGCATCCTTGCTTAAATTGGCAAAATACCGAAGTAGGGTGGTATCCCTGCCTTCGGATTTGAGTTCCGTGTTCAAGACCAAATAGGTCTTGGGTCTCATTTCCACAATACGCTCTGCTTTTTCCTTGAAGGCTTCCGGAATTTCTTGGGCATGACCAAAATGGGAAATCCCTAAAATCACGAGGGACAAAAGAAAATTTCTTTTGAGGGCTACCGAGTGTGGGGATTTTGTTGATCGGAAAATAGACACGGGAGTTATCGGGGGTTACAGCATATCCAAAAAATCGGATTTCTTTTGTCTTGAAACAGGGATTTTGTGGTTGGATTCCAGCACCACATAGCCATCTGTCTTTAGAAATTCTTTTATCTTGTTTAGATTGATGATGTACGAATTGTGAATTCGGAAAAAACTATTATCGGGAAGCAAAGTGTTTACTTCTTTAAGCTTTTTGGTAAGCAGAATCTTTTGGCCATCACTCAAAAAGATGGTACTATAGTTTCCATCGGATTCCGCATATAGAATATCGTCACTGTTAAGGAACAAAAGCTTTCCGTCCGTATTGATTGTGATTTTCTTGCTGTGGGATTCAGCGTTGAAATTCAAAAGAATCTTTTCCAGTTTTTCGGAAGTCAAATTCTTGGTGTTGTATTTTTTGATCTTGGCAATGGTCACTTCCAGATCATCCGTATCAATCGGTTTTAGCAAATAATCAATGGCCTCGTTCTTAAGGGCTTTTAGGGCATATTGGTTGTAGGCTGTGGTGATGACCACAGGGAAATTTTTATTCTTAAGGCTTTTGATGAACTGAAATCCGTCCATTGCGGGCATCTCAATATCCAGGAACAGACAATCCGGGGTATTCCGTTCCAAATAGTCCAAAGCTTCATGGGCATCGGTAAAGGATGCCACAATATCAACTTCATCGCTCAAATTCGTCAACTCCCAACTAAGACTTTGCAACGCTTTGACCTCGTCATCAACAATAACTGCTTCTAACATGCTCTATTTTAATATACTTTCAAATTTAGGATTATTCCCTATAAGGTATCAAAATTATGTGCTAATGGACGCTTTACACGTATAACTGGTAGAAAATGCCGATTAACCGAAAAAGGGTGACTTTGCCCTATTGGAGGTGCTATTTTGCTGTTTTTACATCTAAAAGCCTGAAAATCATTAACCATTTATACACAAAAAAAGACCGATTATACATACGGCATCTGCTCTGGGGCAATTGTTTTATACTTTGGTCTTGTCAAAAACTGAAAGTAATCAACCCTATTCCAATGCGAAAGTGTCTTATTTTATTTGTGCTTCTGATTGTTGCCCTGATTTGCGCTGCTGTAATGGAAGAGGGAAATGATTTAAAGATACATTCCAACTGGGACGAGGTGGCCAATAATAGGTAGCCTTTACCAAATGTTCTTTCACATTATCAACAAACGTACGGCCAGAGCAACCAACCTCTTGATCATAGAAACTGCTTGCAAAAGATATCCCAGGGAATCCACGGATTTGTTTGGTTTTAGGTTTCGGGGGAACTACCTAGAATTAAAACCGTCCAAAGATGTAACTGGGAATGGCCGTACTTTTGATAATGAACCTAAGGAATGCCAATAACAAGCGTAATTTCCATTAATATTTAGACCAAAAAGTATAAAAAACATATACTTTTTGGTCTATTTTATTTTGGAAGATTCCAATCAAAAAACCTCCTTGGGGATCATCTTCTTCAAACCCAAGTAACATCAATAGCCAGCCTAGATTTCAACATGTTGTGTTAAAAACTTTGGATCGTATTTCATAAAACTACCTTTACTATCTGGTGACATTTTTGAATCTTTGTTAGCCCTGTTCGCAAGGAAATTTTCTCCATTTTATAATTTTTTTAACGCACACTTATGTCAGCAGCCATAGAACCTATATTAGAAGAAAACAAAGACAGATTTGTAATTTTTCCAATCCAACATCACGATTTGTGGGACTGGTATAAAAAGCAGGAAGCCTGTTTTTGGACTGCTGAAGAAATCGATTTGCACCAAGATTTGACAGACTGGAACAACAAACTCAACGATGACGAGCGTTATTTCATCAAGCATATCTTGGCATTTTTTGCAGCTTCAGATGGTATTGTGAATGAAAATTTGGCGGAAAATTTTGTGAACGAGGTTCAATATTCCGAGGCCAAGTTTTTCTACGGTTTCCAGATTATGATGGAAAACATCCACTCAGAGACCTACTCCTTGTTGATAGATACCTATGTAAAGGATGAAAAGGAAAAAAATGTGCTGTTCAAGGCCATTGAGAATTTTCCAGCTATCAAAAAGAAAGCAGATTGGGCCCTCAAATGGATTGAGTCACCCAGCTTTGCCGAGCGTTTGATTGCCTTTGCTGCAGTGGAAGGGATTTTCTTTTCAGGAGCCTTCTGTTCCATTTTCTGGTTAAAGAAAAGAGGATTGATGCCAGGACTGACTTTCTCCAACGAGTTGATTTCCAGAGATGAAGGAATGCATTGCGATTACGCGGTACACCTGCACAACAATCACTTGGTGAACAAAGTGCCAAAGGAAAGAATCAAGGAGATCATTGTGGATGCCCTGAATATTGAAAGAGAATTTATTACCGAATCACTTCCGGTAAGCCTTATAGGAATGAATGCCAAATTGATGACCCAGTACTTGGAGTTCGTGACCGACAGACTGTTGGTGGAACTGCAATGTGAGAAGGTGTACAATGCCACAAATCCGTTCGATTTCATGGATATGATTTCGCTTCAAGGAAAGACCAATTTCTTCGAGAAACGCGTGTCTGAATATCAGAAAGCAGGTGTTTTGAACAAGGAAAAGGACACGGATTCCCAGAAAATTAGCTTCGACGCGGACTTTTAATTGAAAAAATTCCCCGCAGCTTGCTGCGGGTTACCGATAAAATTGTCATTCCCATCAAAATGGGAATCTAAATAACAGAATTTCTTGAAATTCTTTATTAAGACCGATAACAATATAAAATAGCCTCTTGCCCCAGAGGTGTGAAAGAACTTGGCCTCAAATGTATCGTGGGCATGTCCACGGTCATTAATCATGCTTTGGTATAACCAACAGGTATCATTTAAAAAAATTCGTAGCACATGTATGTAGTAAAAAGAGATGGAAGAAAGGAGCCGATGATGTTCGACAAGATCACGGCCAGAGTAAGAAAACTTTGTTATGGCCTCAACGGTCTGGTGGATCCGGTTAAGGTGGCCATGCGTGTCATTGAGGGATTATATGATGGAGTAACCACATCCGAACTGGATAACTTGGCAGCCGAAATTGCGGCAACTATGACCACTACCCATCCAGATTATGCTAAGTTGGCGGCTCGCATCTCGGTTTCCAATTTGCACAAGAATACCAAAAAATCCTTCTCCGAGACCATGAAGGATCTCTACGAATATGTGAATCCAAGAACAGGAAAGAAGGCCCCGTTGCTATCTGATGAGGTCTTTAAGGTGATTTCGGAGAATGCAGAAAAATTGGATTCCACCATAATTTACAATCGGGATTTTGGCTACGATTATTTCGGTTTTAAGACTTTGGAACGATCATACTTGCTCAAGTTGAATGGGAAAATAGCCGAACGCCCACAGCATATGTTGATGCGGGTTGCGGTTGGAATTCATCTGGATGATTTGGATGCGGCCATTGAGACGTACGAGTTGATGTCCAAAAAGTATTTCACCCATGCAACACCTACCTTGTTCAATTCTGGAACGCCTAAGCCACAAATGTCATCCTGTTTCCTTTTGGCAATGAAAGATGATAGCATTGATGGCATTTACGACACCCTCAAGCAGACTGCAAAAATTTCCCAGTCGGCGGGAGGGATAGGACTATCTATTCACAATGTTAGGGCCACTGGATCATATATTGCTGGAACCAACGGAACTTCCAATGGAATTGTGCCCATGCTTAGGGTATACAACGACACAGCCCGTTATGTGGATCAAGGTGGTGGAAAACGAAAAGGAAGCTTTGCCATTTATGTGGAACCTTGGCATGCGGATATCTATGAATTCCTGGATCTGAAAAAGAACCACGGAAAGGAGGAAATGCGTGCTCGTGATTTGTTCTACGCCATGTGGATTCCAGATTTGTTTATGAAAAGAGTAGAGGCCGATGGAGAGTGGACGTTGATGTGCCCTAACGAGTGTCCGGGACTTTTCGACTCACATAGTGAGGAATTTGAAGCGCTGTACACCAAATATGAAGCTGAAGGGAAAGGACGCAAGACCATAAAGGCGCGTGATCTTTGGGAGAAAATTTTGGAGTCCCAAATTGAAACGGGAACTCCTTACATGCTTTACAAGGATGCGGCCAACAGAAAGAGCAACCAGAAAAATTTGGGAACCATCCGTTCCTCCAACTTGTGCACGGAGATTTTGGAATATACTTCTCCAGATGAGGTCGCGGTATGTAATTTGGCTTCCATTGCCCTCCCCATGTTTGTGAAGAATGGCAAGTTTGATCATAAAGAGCTATTTAAGGTCACCAAGCGAGTGACCAAAAACCTGAATAGGGTAATTGATCGCAACTACTATCCAGTAAAAGAGGCTGAGAATTCCAACATGAGGCACAGACCTGTTGGTCTGGGGGTACAAGGATTGGCAGATACCTTTATTATGCTTCGTTTGCCCTTTACCAGCGATGAGGCCAAGCAATTGAACCAAGAAATTTTTGAAACCCTCTATTTTGCTGCGGTAACCGCATCTATGGAGGAAGCCAAAACGGATGGAGTCTATTCTAGCTACGAAGGTTCGCCCATGGCCAATGGGGAGTTTCAACATAACCTTTGGGGGGTTAAGGATGAAGAACTTTCTGGAAGATGGGATTGGGCCAAGTTGAGAAAAGATGTGAAAAAACACGGAGTGCGTAACTCCTTGTTGGTAGCACCAATGCCAACGGCTTCCACTTCCCAGATTTTAGGAAACAACGAATGTTTTGAACCTTATACCTCCAACATTTATACCCGAAGGGTATTGTCTGGCGAGTTCATCGTGGTGAACAAGCACCTATTGGAAGACTTGGTAAAACTAGGGTTGTGGAACGAAAACCTAAAACAGGAATTGATGCGTGCCAATGGATCGGTACAACATATTGATGTGATTCCAGAGGATATAAAGGAACTGTACAAGACCGTTTGGGAGCTCAGTATGAAGGACATCATTGATATGAGCCGCCACCGTGGTTATTTCATTGACCAAAGCCAATCTTTGAACCTGTTCATGGAAAATGCCAACTACTCCAAGTTGACCTCGATGCATTTCTATGCCTGGAAAAGCGGATTGAAAACAGGAATGTATTATCTCAGGACCAAGGCAGCTGTAGATGCCATTAAGTTCACCTTGGACAATACCAAGAAAAAGGAAGTGCCAATCAGTGTAGCTGCTGAGGCCGAAGTTTTGGCTGCAGCTCCCAAGGCAGCTGAAGAGTTAAAAGTTGATTCAACCCCAGTGGAGCAGCAGGATGTGGATATACAGCCCATGACTGCGGAAGAAATGAAGGAATTGATCGCGCGCTCCAAAGAAGGCCAGGCTGACGATGACTGCTTAATGTGTGGATCATAACAAATACTGAGCGTATCAGTATGTGATAGTGTTTATTGATTAGATACCTCGGATAGTTCACCCCACACGAACAACTTCCGAGGTGTTTTCCTTGAATTGCAAGATTCAACAACAAAAAAAGCCGCTTGATAGCGGCTTTTTTAATTTTATCGGCACGTCAGTTCGAGTGTCCCGAATCCAATTCGGGACGTATCGAGAACTGATGACGAAGCGGAACCACTTTGTTCTCGATACAAATTTTACCCATGTCTATGGGCAAAATCCACTCGAACTGACGGCATTTGGACTTTATCTTACTCATCATGCCTTGGGGTATATTCCCAGATGTCTGTTGGGAAATTGTAATCGAAATCTCTTCCCAACCCCAAATAGGCCTTTTCATCGATAACTGAAGCAAAGCTCCAATATCGTTCCACACTCGGGAAATCAGTTCTTCTTACCCAGCTACCAACACCTTCATTTCCAATTGGGTCAAACTCCCATAAATCCGTAAGAATATTAAATTGGGAACCAATTCCTAATCCTAAATAGCCTTTACTACCAATTGTAAAACTAATTGCTCCGTATCTTTCCATTGTTGCTGGTAGAGACTTTTTTTCAATCCATGAATTGGTTGTTGGATTGTACTCCCAGATATCGTCTAGATGGTTTAAAGGATTATTAATTCCTGTTGATATATATCCTTTATTTCCAATTGAAAAACCCACAGCACCGACTCTTCCGATTAGTTCGAAACTAGCCTTTTGAGTCCATATATTTTGGGTTGGATCATACTCCCAAAGATCATTGTGGAGTGGGGCATTGATATCATCCTGAGAGCCTCCATAAATGTATGCTTTCCCTCCAATTACAAATGAAGAAGCAAATTGTCTGGCCTGACCAGGATTTCCTGGAAAATCATCAAGTTTTTCCCATTGATTGGTAATAGGGTCAAACTTATAAAAATCATGAGGCCCATCAACCATAAATTCTTCATCCCCAGCACCGATATAAAGAGATCCATTTAAGGTAAAATGAAAAACTCCATATCGGGCACCTCCTGGAAAGTTCTTTTTGGCGTTCCACTCATCTACTTTTGGATCATACTCCCATAAATCTCCAAGACTTCCATTCTTTCCCTGCCCAAATCCCATGTAAATTTTACCTTGAATGACTTCAGCAATGGCAAATCTTCTTCCCACTCCTTCAAAATTTTTCATTTGTCGCCAAGGTAAATAGGTAAACTCTTCACTGGATATGGTGTATTGGTCTCCCACTCCCATTTGAATGGGGCCTTTATACCCAACCGGCACCCCAACAACAATTTCGGTATCTGAAAAGCTCTTTATCTCGGCTGGAGTTTCGGCACCATGGAAGAGTACATCCACAGCACTGGGATTATCCCCAAAGTGGTCACCAGTAATGGTTACTTCATCACCTTCCACGCCTGTTTTGGGCTCAAAATCACTTATAATGGGAGGTGGAAGCAAAACCGTAAAATCCTGAAAGGAAGTGTAATCATACCCGTTGGCGGACAGCTTTATTTTTCCTGTAGTGGCATCTTCGGGAACAATTGCTACTAAAGTAGTCTCGGATGCACTTTCCACTTGGGCAGCCATCCCATTGAATTGGACTTCGTTTCCTTCAGGTAAGGGATCAAAATTCTCCCCTCTGATGGTTACTTTGGTACCCCATCCCCCAAGCGCTGGCGAAAAGTCAAAGATGTCCGTTTCTGGATATTCAACCTCTTCCGATGGATTATCATCCACAGGAAGGGAACCATCATCTTTTTTACAATTAAGAAACAGAAAGGTCGCAGTGCAGATAAAAAGTAGGTAAGGTTTTTTCATGGCAAGTTATTTGGGTTCTGTTTAAAGGAAGAACAAACAGGCCTAAAAAATCCTACTCAATTGACGGACAGCCCTTTTGGATTGACGAATGCGTGTTTTGGATATGTGGATTGTTGAATTTCTGGATTTTTAGAAGGTCAATCTTGACAATGAATAAAAAAAAAGCCGCTATCAAGCGGCTTTTTATCTTATGTAAAGGAATTAGGTTACAACGACCAAGCTCTGCCTTGGGTCAAGGTCTCCAAATCCCCACAACCAATATACTCTCCGGGTACTGGCAAGTAGGCCAAAACCTCTTCGCCAACAAACTCGCTGTTTTTATAGGCCCAAATGGCACTATTGCGCAAATTGGTGGCAAATTGGTATCTGGCAATCTCATCGTCCAGTACGGCGCTTCCATTTTCCTCTACGGCCTCAAAATAAGCCTGTAGTGCCTCTCCATGTGCTTCCTCCACCTCATCTGTCTGCTTTTTCAAATACGTGGCAAAGACAGGCTCTAAATCCTCCGCATCCAAATCTGCCAAAGATTCTTTTTGGGTGTCGGCCAAGACCTTATCGGTAAACTTGCCCATGCACATTTTAAAGAAAGCTTGCTGCTCTGCGGGCAGCACATCGTTAGCAAACGTATCTATAAACACATGTACATTTACATCCGTGGCCGATGGCGTGTCCGTCTTCGGTAACAAGATGTCCAACAATGTATGAACAACAGTTCCTTCATCTTTGGAAAAGAAATTGGGTGTCCAATCCAGGACTTTTTTACCTTGACAGCTTTGTACAATTCCTAAAAGGGTAGGGGTGGCCACGGCATAACCAAAGACAAGCCCCATATTTTTTAATGCTACTCTTCTTTCCATTATAAATTTCCTTTTTTAAGTTCTTCTGCTGCATGGTTGGCAGCTCTTGCCGTAAAGGCCATATAGGTCAATGATGGGTTAACACAACTGGCGGAGGTCATAAAGGCCCCGTCGGTGACGTAAACATTCTTACAATCGTGCACTTGGTTAAAGCCATTGAGGACGGAAGTTTTTCTATCCCTTCCCATTCTGGCAGTTCCCATTTCGTGGATACCCAATCCAAGGGCGCCAGGTCTGTCAAAAGGCTGAACGTCTCTTAAGCCTGCTTTTTCAAGCATATCCACCGCTTGGTTTTTCATATCCTCGCGCATGTTCCATTCATTTTCCTTGAATTCGGCATCGAAGGTAACGGTAGGCAAGCCCCATTCGTCCAACTTGTCATAATCCAAGGTCATTCGGTTGTCCTCGTACGGAAGCACTTCTCCAAAACCACCCATTCCAAAGGTCCAGCCTCCTGGCTTCAGGATGGCATCCTTAAGGTCCTTTCCATGGGACACTTCGGAAATTACATCTTCCCAATTGCCACGACTTGCACCTCCTTGATACCCATACCCCCGAATAAACTTATCTGTATTGGAACTACCACCCAAGTTTCTAAATCGAGGTAGGTAAATGCCATTGGGCTTTCTTCCCTTATAATATTTGTCTTCGTATCCATCCAACTTTCCACCGGCACCTACGCCCAAATGGTGGTCCATGATGTTTCTTCCCAATTGATCGGAGTCATTTCCAAGACCATTCTCAAACCTATCGGATTTGGATTGCATCAAAATGGATGTGGAAGCAATGGCAGAGGCACAAAGGAAAATCACTTTTGCCTTGAACTCAAACTCTTCTTTGGTCTCCCGATCAATGACTTTTACACCAGTTGCCTTTTTGGTATCCGGATCGTAAATTACTTCATGAACAATGGAATCAGGACGTAGCGTCATGTTCCCTGTTCTTTCGGCAGCAGGTAGGGTAGAGGATACACTACTAAAGTAGGCCCCAAAAGGACATCCTCTGATACAGCGGTTACGGAATTGGCAACGCGTTCTTCCGTCTCCCTCAAATTTCTTGTTACTATTAATGTGTGCCACACGACCGGCAGTAATTACACGGCCATCAAAATGTTCGTAGACTTTATCCCTAACATGTTGTTCCACACAGTTCAACTCCATCATGGGCTCAAACTGTCCATCTGGAAGTTGCGGAAGTCCCAATTTTTCACCGGTAACTCCAATGTAACTCTCAACCCTATCATACCAAGGAGCAATATCTTTATAGCGAACAGGCCAGTCCACGGCGATGCCATCTTTTCTGTTGGCCTCAAAATCCAAGTCGCTCCAACGGTAACTATGACGTCCCCACATAATGGAGCGTCCACCCACATGGTAACCACGCATCCAATCAAAACGCTTGGTTTCGTTATAGGGGTGTTTTAGATCATCAACAAACCAATGTTTGGAAGGAGTTTTAACCGTATAGCCAGTCCGGTTTTGTTTTTCTTGTTTGGCAATATCCTCCCTTGTCGGCTCCCCATTATTGGGCAAGTCCCAGGGATCCAAATTAGCCGTTGGATAGTCCTCTCTGTGCTTGACCATTCTACCGCGTTCCAGCACCAGGGTCTTCAGTCCATTTTCGCACAGTTCTTTAGCAGCCCAACCACCACTAATGCCCGTTCCTACTACAATGGCATCGTATGATTCCTGCTCTTCGTTATAATAAAATTTACTCATCAATAAGGATTGTTTATTTCCTAAAAGTATTAATTATTAAATTAATTTTCTACATTTAATCCTTATGTTTATTGAGAATTCACTACTATAACGTTGTAGTTTTTAAATTCCATTTAATTTAAGTTGATCAACCCTTATGAAAAGAAGAAATTTAAAACATTTCAGTACCAAATTTGTGATTGTTTTATTGCTTGCCAGCGCCGTGGCTTGTAAGCAAAACAAGAAACAGGAAGAAGTAGCTTCCGAAACTGTTGAAGAAGTTCAAATGAGCACCGAACCCAATTTCAAAATATCGTTGGCCCAATGGTCCATGCACAAGATGATACGGGAAGATGGGTTAGACCCATACACCTTTGCCGAAAAAGCCAAAGCCTGGGAATTTGAAGGATTGGAATATGTAAGTGGATTGTACTATCCAGAATTGGAGAAGGATAATTTCTCAGAGGCGGCCATGAAGAGCTTTGTAGACAAAAGCCTTGCAGAAAGTAAAAAACATGGACTGGAAAATCTGATCATCATGATTGATGGTCAAGGAGATTTGGCTACTCCGGATGAAGCCGAAAGGAATGCTGCCGTAGAAAACCATTACAAATGGGTAGATGCCGCCGCTGCATTGGGATGTCATTCCATAAGGGTAAACCTAAGCGGTACCCAAGACCCTGATGAATGGACCGCTGCTTCCGTTGATGGATTGACCAAACTGTCCACCTATGCCAAGGACAAGAACATCAATATCTTGGTGGAAAACCACGGAGGGCTGTCCTCCAATGGAGCCATGTTGGCCAATGTATTTAAAACCGTAAATATGGACAACTGTGGCACGCTACCGGATTTTGGCAATTTCTGCATTACTTGGGGAGAATGGCCTGAATGTCTTGAGTGGTATGACAGGTACAAGGGAATGGAAGAAATAATGCCCTATGCCAAGGCGGTAAGTGCCAAATCCCATGATTTTGATGAAAACGGCAATGAGATCCATTCAGATTATGGACGCATGCTCAAGATTGTAAAGGATGCAGGATATTCCGGTTATATTGGAGTGGAATACGAAGGAAGCGAGCTAAGCGAAGAAGATGGGATTATTGCCACTCGAGACTTATTGCGTAAATTGATGAAGTAGTCCTTACCAAACCTCAGGCCTATGAAGGGATTTCTACAGCAACTCTTTGATTACAATTTTTATAGCAACAAAAAGCTCATTGAGCAATGTTCCGCTATGGGAAAGGTTCCTGAAAAAAGTATGCAGCTGTTCAGTCATATTTTGAACGCCCACCATATCTGGAATCATAGAATTGTAGGCAAGCCATCGGAATTTACGGTATGGCAGTTGCACTCCTTGGAGGAGTGGGGAGACCTTCATTATGAGAATCAGCGTACCTCTTTTGAAATTATTAGGAATACCGAGGATTTCAATAGAAGAATTGATTATGAAAATAGTCAGGGGAGGACGTATGCCAACGACCTAAAAGACATCCTGTTTCATATCATCAACCATTCTACCCATCATAGGGGCCAGATTTTGACGGATTTCAGGAACTCAGGAATGGAGCCCGAACCTTTGGATTACATTTTTTACAAAAGATAAAAATTCAGTTTAATGAGGTTCGCAGTTCGATTTCAGCTTGCTTTTATGATGTTTTTGGAGTTTTTCATTTGGGGAGGCTGGTTTGTGACCCTGGGAACTTTTTTAGGAAATAACCTGAATGCGACGGATGGTGAAATTGCCTTGGCTTTTTCTACCCAGTCTTGGGGCGCGATCATAGCCCCTTTTATAATTGGTCTTGTTGCAGACAGATTTTTTAACGCAGAACGCATTTTGGGCGTGCTGCATTTGATAGGGGCCGGTTTGTTATATCTCATGCACCAGACTTCGGATTTTTCCGTGTTCTATCCTTATGTTTTGGGCTATATGTTATTATATATGCCCACCTTGGCCCTGGTAAATTCCATCTCCTTTAATCAAATGTCGGACCCTACCAAAGAGTTTTCGCCCATTCGGGTTTTTGGCACAATTGGTTGGATTGCGGCGGGACTAGTTATAAGCTATGTGTTTGTTTGGGATTCATCAGAGGGCATTCAATCAGGACTTTTGAAAAACACTTTTCTTATGGTTTCCATTGCTTCGGCTGTTTTGGGATTGTTCAGTTTTACCCTCCCAAAAACACCCCCAATGGTCAAGAAAGATGAAAAGGTGGACATTGCCAGTTTGTTGGGATTGGATGCGCTGAAATTATTAAAGGATAGAAACTTCTTGATGTTTTTCATTTCATCCGTTTTGATTTGTATTCCATTGGCGTTCTACTATCAGAATGCCAACCCCTTCTTAGCAGAAATTGGAATGGACAATCCCACGGGAAAAATGACGATTGGGCAAGCATCAGAGGTGCTTTTTATGTTGTTGTTGCCCTATTTTTTCAAAAAATTTGGCTTTAAGAAGACAATCCTGGTAGGGATGTTGGCTTGGACAGCACGGTATCTATTGTTTGCGTACGGTAACGCTGGAGAATTGACCTTCATGCTAATTTTAGGGATTGCACTACATGGAGTATGCTATGATTTTTTCTTTGTCTCTGGTCAAATATATACAGACTCGAAAGCGGGGGAAAAATACAAAAGTGCAGCCCAGGGGCTTATAACATTGGCTACCTATGGCGTGGGAATGCTCATAGGTTTCTGGGTGGCTGGTAAAGTTGCCCAAATGTATCTAGTGTCCGAAAACCTTCATGATTGGGAAAATGTTTGGATTATACCAGCTGCATTTGCTTTTGTTGTAACTATTTTATTCGCCCTTTTCTTTAAGAAAGAAGAGGTATCTTATGAACCTTAATTAACCAATATTTTATAACTCAAAATGGAAAACATCAATAAGAATAGGCTTTTCTTGGCCTCATGTGTATCACTGATAGTTACAGCCATGACCTTTGCCCTTAGGGCAGGAATTATGGGTGAACTTAATGTCGAATTCGGCTTTAATGACACCCAATTGGGGTGGATGAACTCCATGGCTTTTTATGGGTTTCCTGTATCCATGATCATCGGGGGTCTTATTTACCCTAAAATAGGACCAAAACCTATTCTCTGGGTGGCCTTTATATGCCACCTGCTAGGATTGATATTGACGATAACGTCGAAGAGCTTTATTCCGCTTCTTGTGTCAACCTTCTTTATTGGCTTGGCCAACGGTGCAGTGGAGGCAGCTTGTAACCCGCTTATTGCCGATATGTATACCACCAACCGAACTACCATGTTGAACAAGTTCCACGTTTGGTTCCCAGGGGGAATTGTTATCGGAGCTTTGTTGGGCGAGCTTATGGGAAATATGGGGCTGTCATGGCAGATTCAAATTGCCATCATGATCGTACCTACCTTGATTTACGGATACCTCATTCTGGGTCAAAAATTCCCGAAAGCCGAAAATATTGAGGCCAATATTGGTCAGAATGTAAAGTCCATGTTTACCCCTCTGTTTATTTTCATGTTGATTTGCATGGGCTTAACTGCAACGACGGAACTAGGTACTGGACAGTTTATTGAAAGACTACTGGGACAGGCAGGAGCACCTCCGCTTATCATTTTGGCCATTGTAACTGGATTGATGGCTGTGGGTAGATATTTTGCAGGCCCTATTGTTCACAAGTTCAATCCTATTGGCGTGCTTTTCGGATCGGCCATAATTGCTTCCATCGCCCTGTTTTTACTTTCCAGTGCAACCGGCGCTATGGTGTATGTGGCTGCCATATTGTTTTCAGTGGGAGTGATGTACTTCTGGCCAACCATGATTGGATTCGTAAGCGAGTATAATCATAAAACAGGTGCCTTGGGGATGTCAATTATAGGAGGGTTCGGAATGCTGATTACAGGAATATCCCTCCCGAAAATTGGGCAGATGTTGGATCAACAAAGAACACAAGCCTTGGAATCTGGAGTCTCTGCAGAAGCCGCAGATTTGGTAGCAGGCCAGGCAACCCTTGGAAACATTATGTGGCTTCCCGTAATACTGATAGGGCTCTTCGGAATGTTGTTTCTAATGCGGAAGAAGCTAGAAGAACAGCGATTGAAACAAGAACACTAAATCATAAATATAATATCAATGCCAAAAAAAATTAGATTAGGAATTATTGGAGGTGGAGGAGATTCCCTCATTGGAGTGCTGCATAGAGTAGCCTCATTCATCAATGACAATTATGAAATTGTAGGGGCGGTTTTCAATCCGGACTTTGAGCAAAATTTGGCTTTTGCAAAAGAGATTGATGTACCAACCAATCGTATTTATAAGGATTTTGACACTTTGGTAGAGGAGGAGCTAAAGCTTCCGGAAGACGAGCGCATTCAAGTCTGCTCCATTCTAACTCCCAATTTCTTGCACTACCCCATGGCCAAAAAATTGTTGGAAAATGGATTTCACGTCATTTGTGAAAAACCGATGACCATGGATTATGAGGAGGCCAAGACCCTTCAAGAAGTCCATGAAAAATCTGGAAAAGTTTTTGCCCTGACGCATACATACACAGGTTATCCCATGGTACGCCAGATGCGTGAAATGATCAAGGCAGGTGCTTTGGGAAAAATCCATAAAGTGGATGCACGCTACTATCAAGGTTGGATCAATACTGTTATTCACGATTCAGAAAAGCGGAAAACCGTATGGAGGTTAGACCCAGCCAAGGCTGGAATCAGTTCCTGTATTGGGGATATCGGAGTTCATGCATCCAATCTGATTGAATACACAACTGGATTAAAGATCAAGTCCGTTCTGTGCGATTTCAATTATCTATACGATGACAACCTAATGGACGTGGATGGTACTGTGTTGATCCGAATGGACAAACATGTAAAAGGAGTGGTGAGGGCGAGCCAAGTGGCAACAGGAGAGGAAAATGGATTGGCCATCGCCATTTATGGAGAAAAAGGAGCCTTTAGATGGGAGCAGGAAAAGCCCAATTTCCTGTATAAGATGAGCGATACAGAACCGCTACAGGTGTACAAACCTGGACATGCCTACAATTCTGAGCTTTCCTTAAATGCTTCCAAGATACCCGCAGGGCATCCAGAAGGTATTTTCGATTCCATGGCCAATATTTACTTGGGAGCTGCCAGGGCCATTCGCGGAGAGAACTACAATGATGGTGAGTTCCCTACCATGAGAGATGGGGTTCGAGGAATGAACTTTATTGAAAGCACCGTTGCTTCCCACAAACAAGGGAATGTTTGGGTGGAATTGGATTAGGGGGCAATCCTAACCTATAAAAGGATACTTAATGGCCGCTTTTTGCGGCCATTATCTTTGAAAGACCTTTTCAAAACGCTCAAAGACCACGATCATACTTTCTCGAGGCGTACGGTTGAATTCCGAGAGTTCCCTTGTATAATAATCCCAATGGGTTTTTTTCCAATGTTCCAAGCTTTTGTCACCCTCCCCTTCCAAACGTGCATGCTCTGCATGGATGGCAAAGTAAGGAACCAATTTCACAGAGGTGGTTCTTATCACGCATTTCGCTTTTCCGGCCCAGTCCGTAACCACGGCAAAGTCACCAATTTTTGGCAGGATTTCCTTCCGATATTGAAGCCCCAACAAGGAATGTGAGGTGGCACGTTTGATGTCTTTGCAAACCAATTCGGCACAGGTATTGGAATCCTTTTCGTTGTCGCAAAAGTGTATCACTCTTGGTGCATCTTCATCGGCGAATTCTAGATGGGCGTCCAGAAAATCGCCCCATAAGTTTCTAGCAGAAGCATTTTCCATAGTAGGTATTTAAGAAAATTTATTTTGTTTAAACTGTTCCGCTGCATGATTTGCAGCCCTAGCCGTAAAGGCCATATAGGTCAATGATGGATTTACACAGCTTGCAGAGGTCATGAAAGCCCCATCTGTCACATAAACATTGGGGACATCGTGCACTTGATTGTGTCTGTTCAACACCGATGTTTTTGGGTTGTGGCCCATGGGTGCTCCACCCATCTCATGGATGCCAAGACCTGGACCTGTTTCATTTTCGTATGCCTTAACATCTCGAAAACCAGCCACTTTGAGCATGGCAACTGCTTCTTCTTTGATGGTTTCCCGCATTTTAAGTTCGTTCTCCTTGAACTCCACGTCAAAATCCAGTTGGGGTAATCCCCATTGATCCTTTTTGTCCTTACTCAAGGTCACACGGTTGTCTGAATACGGAAGCATTTCTCCAAAACCAGTCATGCCTATTTGCCATCCTCCCGGCTTTAAAATAGCTTGTTTTAAGGAGGCTCCATAACCCATTTCGGCTACCGTTTCAGACCAATTATTTCTTCCAGCCCCACCTTGATAGCCAAAGCCGCGCAAGAAACCTTCGCGCTTGGTTTTGGTATCCAGATTAACAAATCGGGGAATATAAAAACCGTTGGGCCTTCTCCCTTTATAGTACTTGTCCAAATGACCATCTACCTTTGCGGAAGCTCCCAATTGGTAATGGTGGTCCATAATATTTCGGCCCACTTGATCATAATTGTTACCCATTCCATTGGGGAATGTTTTGGATTTGGATTGCAACAAAATTCCAACGGAGGCCATGGCGGAAGCACAGAGGAAGACTATTTTCCCTTTAAACTCGAATTTCTCATGGGTTTCCGCATCAATCACTCTCACTCCAGTGGCCAATTTTTTGTTCTCGTCATAAATAACTTCATGCACAATGGAGTTGGGGCGCAAGGTCATATTGCCGGTGCGTTCAGCAGCTGGCAGGGTGGATGAATTACTGCTAAAGTACCCTCCAAAAGGACAGCCCCGCCAACAACGATTTCTATATTGGCAAACTGTACGGCCTTCAAATTGGGCAGTCTTATCTGTAATATGGGCAACTCTTCCAATGGTCAATAGCCTATCATCTTCAAAACTGGTTTTCATGGATTCCTGAAGCTCCTTTTCCACGCAATTCAGTTCCATAGGGGGTTGAAATTTACCATCAGGCAACTGTTTGAGCCCTAAATTTTGCCCACTCACTCCAATATAGGTTTCCACCTTGTCATACCAAGGGGAAATATCCTTGTACCGAACAGGCCAGTCCACCCCTTGTCCATCTTTCTTGTTGGCCTCAAAATCGATATCGCTCCAACGATAACTTTGTTTGCCCCAAGTTATAGATCTGCCACCTACATGGTAACCCCTGATCCAGTCAAATCGCTTGGTTTCCTGATAGGGGTGCTCCAAATCGTTCACAAAAAAATGCTTGACGTCATCCCGAGGAGCCCAACCCACACGAAGTTGCTTGGGATATTTTTTCTTGTCTTCCAAGGAAAGTTCACCTTTATAGGGCATGTCCCAGGCATCCCAGTTCATGGTCTTGTAATCCTCAATATGCTTGACCATTGGACCTCGTTCCAGCACAAGGGTCTTTAGGCCATTTTCGCAAAGCTCTTTGGCTGCCCAACCTCCAGTAATTCCGGTTCCTACCACTATGGCGTCATAAACCACATTTTCGTTCACAATTGTGCTGTTTTTATTGTTGGCTAATCCCTATATTTATAACTTCTGCTACGGAAGATAAAAACATCCTTGGTTTTTTCTTAAAAATAGGAGATAAATCATAAAAAATTAACGAACAAACAATTCTTAGCAAAGCATTTTAAATGAAAACAATTAAAGGACCTGCAGTATTTCTAGCCCAATTTGTGGATGACCAAGCCCCCTTCAATTCCTTGGACGGATTATGTAAATGGGCTTCGGATTTGGGATACAAAGGGATTCAAATTCCCACTTGGGTACCCTTTCTGATTGATTTGGACAAAGCTGCGGAAAGCCAAGACTACTGTGATGAACTTAAGGGTAAAATCAACTCCTACGGTTTGGAAATCACTGAACTTTCCACCCATTTGCAAGGACAGTTGGTGGCGGTACATCCGGCCTATGATATCATGTTCGATAATTTTGCGCCAGATGCCGTAAAAAATAACCCAAAGGCAAGAACCGAATGGGCTGTGGAGACAGTAAAAAAGGCGGCAACGGCAAGCAGAAGGTTGGGAATTAAGGCCCACGCCACATTCTCGGGAGCGTTACTTTGGCATACCTGGCATCCTTGGCCGCAGCGACCTCCAGGTTTGGTGGAAATGGGTTTTGAGGAACTGGCTAAAAGATGGATGCCCATTTTGAACCACTTTGATGAAGAAGGTGTAGATGTTTGCTATGAGATTCACCCAGGAGAGGATTTGCATGATGGAGACACCTTTGAACGCTTTTTGGAAGCCACTGGAAACCATAAAAGGGTGAATATTTTGTATGATCCAAGTCACTTTGTGTTGCAACAGTTGGATTACATCACCTACATCGACCATTACCACGAATTCATCAAATCTTTCCACGTCAAGGATTCAGAGTTCAATCCAACCGGAAAGAAAGGTGCCTTTGGAGGTTACAACGACTGGGGTGATCGTGCCGGTAGATACCGTTCGTTGGGAGATGGTCAAATCGACTTCAAAACCATTTTTTCCAAATTGACCCAATACGGATGTGACGTTTGGGCGGTAATGGAATGGGAATGCGTTATTAAAAGTCCGGAACAAGGGGCACGCGAGGGGGCAATATTCATTCAGGATCATATTATAGAGGCCACCACCAAAACCTTTGATGATTTCGCAGGTGCAGCAACAGATAAAGAAAAACTTAAAAGAATATTGGGATTATGAAAAAATTGACCTTGTTGGCCCTGGTGGCCGTGCTCTTTGCATGTAAGGAGAAAGCCAAAGACGAACCTAAGGAAGAAACACCACAGGGAACCGAAACACAAATGGACAAGGAAGATGACGGATGGGTTACCTTGTTTGATGGTTCCTCCTTTAACGGATGGCACTTATATAATTCGGGAGAAATTGACGAGCCTTGGAAATTGGAAGATGGGAACATGGTGTTTTACCCACCAGAGGAAAGAGAGGAAGGAGAATACTACAATATTGTCACAGACAAGGAATTCACCAATTTTGTGTTGTCTTTGGAGTGGAAGATTTCTGAAGGGGGCAACAGTGGTATTTTTTGGGGGATATATGAAAGTAGTGAATATGGACAACCGTATTTAACAGGGCCGGAAATCCAGGTTTTGGATGATGAAAGACATCCCGATGCCAAAAATGGGACAACCCACCAGGCTGGATCACTTTATGATATGATTGCACCTTCCAAAAAAACGGTTAAGCCTGCCGGGGAATGGAATCATGTTGAGTTAATGATCAACCATGAGACAAATAATGGACATGTGATGCTCAATGGAGAAAAAATTGTGGAGTTCCCTGTGCATGGCGATGAATGGGATGCCATGGTTGCAGATTCCAAGTTTGCCGACTGGGAAGGATTTGGAGCCTATAAAACGGGAAAAATTGGATTGCAGGATCACCAGGATATGGTGTCTTACAGAAACATTAAAATCAAAGAGCTTTAGTATGCCCTTAAAATCTTATGTATTTGCCTTGTCAGTTCTTTTGACGGCAAACTCCGTGTTTGGACAAGTAAATGGACCCACACAACCCGAAGCTACAGAAACGTATGAACCGGTACCCCCAAGGGTTACTCCTGGATCGGATGGAGCACCGCCTAGTGATGCCATAGTGCTGTTCAATGGGAAGGATTTTGACCATTGGGTCAGTACCGCTGACAGTACAGCGGTAACATGGCATTTGAACAAGGACGGTAGCATGACCGTCAAAGACAAAACAGGAAACATTCAGACCAAACAAAATTTTGGAAGCATACAGCTACATATTGAATGGAAATCTCCAAAGGAAGTTCAAATGTCTGGTCAAAACCGAGCCAATAGCGGTGTTTTCCTCCAGGGACTTTACGAAGTACAGGTGTTGGACAACAACGATAATGGCACCTATGTGAATGGGCAGGTAGGATCCATCTATAAGCAATCGGTTCCCTTGGCCATGGCCTCTGTGCCGTCTGGGGAATGGAACACCTATGATATTATCTATCACGCCCCAAAATTCAGTAGGGGCGGAAACATAGTCGCTCCTGCCACCATTACCGTGTTGCATAACGGCGTTTTGATCCAAGATCATTTTGAGATTGAAGGCCCTTCTGAATATATTGGTTGGCCGCAATACAAATCCCATGGAAAGAGACCCTTGATGCTACAGGACCATAGGGACAATAGTAGGGTAAGCTATAGAAATATCTGGGTTCGGGAACTGGACTAGGATATTTAAGCCATTGTTTTCGTAGAAGAGGCCAAATCCTATTTTGGTTACCTTTGCCAAAATTTAACCATCCCATATGATTCAATCCATGACTGGTTTTGGAAAGCACGTGGTGCAACTTCCTTCCAAAAAAGTGACCATCGAGATCAAATCCCTCAACAGTAAAAACCTGGACATCAATGCCAGGATTCCACAATCGTATAGGGAGAAAGAACTGGAATTGAGAAAGATGATTGCAGATGTGCTGGTACGTGGTAAGGTAGACCTGGGACTTTATGTTGAAATCACCGGGGAGGAGACCACGGCAGAGGTGAACCAAGGCGTGGTTAAGAAATACATGCAGCAATTGTCCAATATTACCGAAGGGGACGACCTCAAATTGTTGGAACTTGCCCTAAGAATGCCCGATACCCTAAAAACAGAAAAAAACGATATTGACCCGGCAGAGTATGAGGAAATTGTCAAGGCAATGAAACAAGCCCTGTCCGAAATATCCAAGTTTAGAAGCGAGGAGGGCAAAGTGTTGGAAAAAGATTTTTTGTCCCGATTGGACGGCTTGAATCAGTTATTGCAAAAAGTAAGGGAAATGGATCCGGAACGATTGAACACGGTAAGGGAACGTTTGGAAAAGGCCGTTTCCGATTTGACAGTTGAGGTGGATGCCAATCGCTTTGAGCAAGAATTGATTTACTACTTGGAGAAGTATGATATTACGGAAGAAAAGGTACGGCTGGACAACCATTTAAAATATTTTGAGACCACCTTGAAGTCCAATGACTCCAATGGCAAAAAACTGGGATTTATTGCCCAGGAAATTGGCCGCGAAATCAATACCATTGGTTCCAAGGCCAATTATGCGCCCATGCAACAACTGGTGGTGCAAATGAAGGATGAATTGGAAAAGATCAAGGAACAAATGTTGAATGTGCTATGAAAAAAGGAGGGAAGCTCATTATCTTTTCAGCCCCTTCGGGCAGTGGAAAAACCACCATTGTTAGACATCTTTTGGAACAACCTGAGCTCAATTTGGCCTTTTCCGTTTCAGCTACATCCAGGCCACAACGTGGCGATGAGAAAGATGGGGAGAACTACTATTTCATCTCTATTTCAGAGTTTAAAAAGCACATAAAAAATGGCGACTTCCTGGAATGGGAAGAAGTGTACCGAGATAATTTTTATGGCACTTTGAACAGTGAGGTGGAGCGATTATGGGCCGAAGGAAAAAATGTGATTTTTGACATTGATGTGGTTGGAGGGCTCCGAATCAAAAAGAAGTTTCCCGAAGAAACCTTGGCGGTTTTTGTGAAACCACCGAGTGTTGATGAACTTAAGATTCGCCTTAAAAAGCGAAGCACTGAAAGTGACGACAAAATAAATATGCGTGTGGCCAAAGCTTCGGTGGAATTGGCCACTGCCCCACAGTTTGACAAAGTAATCAAGAACTACGACCTTGACTTGGCCCTTCAAGAATCCCACAAACTGGTAGCGGAATTTGTTGGAGCCGAAATTCCAGATTTCAAGGAAAAATAACAGGATGAAACAGGTAGGACTTTACTTTGGTACGTTCAACCCCATTCATATAGGCCATTTGGCCATTGCCAATCATATGGTGGAGTTTTCCTCTTTGGATGAGGTTTGGTTTGTGATTACCCCACAAAGTCCGTTTAAGGCCAAGCAAACGCTTTTGGATGACCACCACAGGTATCAGATGGTCTATGAAGCTGTCCAGGATTATCCGAAGTTGAAACCCAGCACAATTGAATTCAACCTCCCCCAACCCAACTATACAGTCAATACATTGGTTCATCTGGAGGAACAATTTGGAAACGAGCATCAGTTTTCCCTGATTATGGGCGAGGACAATCTTAAGAGTTTCCATAAATGGAAAAACTTCGAGACCATATTGGAAAATCATTCCATTTATGTGTATCCCAGAATTTCCGAAGGTACTTTGGAACACCAATTTAAGGATCATCCAAAAATTCATAGGGTGAATGCCCCTATTATGGAAATCTCCTCCACCTTTATTCGCAAATCACATAAGGAAGGGAAAAATATTAGAGCCCTGCTTCCTGAATCGGTTTGGAAGTATATGGATGAGATGAATTTTTATCGACAATAAAAGATTCAGTTACTTCTTGCGGGAATTTTTTGGACTTTTAGGGTTTCAGGAATTATGTTCTTGGTCTTTGCAAAAGCTAAACTAAGGTCAGCATCCTGAATATCATCAAGCAACCATCTTCCATCAGTATATTCCAAAATCCAAATTTTTTCCTCCTCGTCAAAAGTGTTCTTGCCTTTTACAACTTTAAAGGTGTCTCTGTTAATAAGATAATCTTTGATCACCGCATCGATTCTGAATGCAATTCTGGATCCTTCCAGCGTTTGTTCATCAGAAATTTCTAAATACAGCGGACTGACTTTTTTAACCTTGTCAACTTTGCAAATGTTACGCAAATTCTCTCTTTTCCACTCATCCAAAACAACTAATTGTTGGTTTTGCCAATACCAGCTACTTACATATTCAGAGGCCTCTTTCATGTTCTCATTGTTCCACGCAATGTATACCCTGCTAAATATGTTTCGTACTGTTTTGTCAAGACTCAGCCAGCTAAAATCTTTATTGGTGTTGGCTATTTCTGCTAATTGTTTTTTGGTTCTTCTTATCTCAATATATTCCCTTAAACGGACATAGATAACGAGTGGAAGAAAAATCACCGTGAGCGCAATCAAGATGGCCTTGCCCCACCAGGTTTTAAAAAAAGCCTTTGCAATAGCACCTCCAGGGCCGGCATATAAAGGATCAACCCAGAGAAGTAAAACCAAAATGAATAAGGTGATTAGAAAAAACTGTTTCCTGTCCATAGGATTTGCTCTTTTTGAAATTAAATGATTCTAATATAAGTCATTTAATTGAGGATATCAGTCCCTAGATATTTGTCATCCTTATTGTAGTACCACGCTCTGGTCTTGGGCATTTTTATACCATTGACCTCCTCCAAACCTTGCAGTAAAATATACTCTCCGTCACCCTTGGATTCATCATGGTAAAATTGATAGACCTCCATGGCATAGGTTTTAGGGTCAAAATAGAAATACCAGACATCGTTCCCAATACCTTCTTCATAACCTACTTTTAAGACCAGATATTCCTTCCCTTTGAACGTTTTGGTTTGGACCTTGTCGTCCAGTACGGCACCAGGATCTTTGATTTTCATAGGCAACCCATAGAGGTAGGTATAATAATCCCGCATGATTTTACCACGATCGCAGGTCAAACGAAATTCTTTCCGTTGCTCCTCGGATATTTCGGAACTCCCATTTAAACTGGTGGTGCATTGCTGCTTGTCAAACTTAAAACCAAATTGGTTTCCATTTTGCTCCACCATCAACCCAAATTGCTGTCTGGGAACATTTAGTGAAATTACACTGGTGCGATCCTCCGATTTAGGCGTTTCCATGCGCACCACAAACTCACTATTAAAAGTGGACCATTCCCCGTTTGGGTCATGGAAATTAATAGCTCTTTCCAGTAATTCCTCAGCTGTTAGAGCTGTTTGGGCTTGAAGGACATTGCAGATGAGCAAAGCCAGTATAAAAGTAAAATAACGCATACCGCCAAGTTAATTAATTTACTCGGAACCGGGGATACGGGCAGGCTCCACGGAACTGTCGTGCTCCACAAAGTAGAGCTCCAAAAGTTCATAGATGACTTCTATTAAATCCTTGCTCTCGGTCAATAGGGAAAAGTAAAGTGTAGTGTTCTTGGGACTTGATTCCTCGGTCCGCGTTCTTGATATCTGACGTTCAATTTTATCAGACACCAATTTGAAGAGTTCCTTACGGGTTTCCAAAACGCTTTGGATATCCTCAAAGGACTTGTTGTCAAAAATTTGTTGACCTTTCGTAAAGAGCGCATCTATTTTGATGTCAAGTTCCTTCAACTCTTTTATCTGGTTGTACTTTAACTTTTTGTGGTTGTTGTTCACATGTTTATGACTCACTTTACCAATGTACTCCAGGGATTGGGACATGTCCGTTAAGTGGGTCAAGGTATTGATGTAAAAATTACTTGCCCCTACATTGGCCTCATCCAGATTCTTGATAAAGAAGAAAAGATGATTTCTGAGATCTTCTATTTCTGACGAAAGTTTGGCGCCCTGTTTCTTGTTTTTCTTTAAAAGTTCCAAATCTTGTTTGGCCAACCCATTTATGGAATTGGTATAGATTTTATTGGTTCTTTTAATCACGTTGGCAATGTTACTGGCACTTTCCTCAATGACCCCTTGAATGGAACTGCTTTCGGCCCTACGAAGACTATCTTCTGCTTTGATTACCTTGTTTTTCCTGTTATGGGACAAATAGTTGCGCAGAAGGATTACGGCAGCAAAAAGTAGCAAAACAATGAGAGCTACAAATTTGCCCAAGTGTAGGATGTAAGCGATTATCGCTGCTGCCACAAATGCGCTAAGGGCGGTGAAGAACCAACCTCCGATCACATTCAAAACGCCCGCAACCCTGTATACAGCACTTTCCGCACCCCATGCTCGATCCGCCAAAGAGGTTCCCATGGCCACCATAAAAGTTACGTAGGTTGTTGACAGGGGAAGTTTCATGGATGTGGCAATGGAAATCAAAACACTGGCCACCATAAGATTCACGGAAGCCCTGATGAGATCAAATGCAGGTTGATCTTGCACCTTGGTTTTGGGCACATAAGTGTTGGGAAGCACAAATTGTTTATCCACCCTTTTTTGTATGGTGGGAGGTACAACCTTGCCTAAATTGGAAAAGGCAGTAATACTAAACTTTACCAATTGCCTTGAAAGATAATTGGGTTGGAAGCGCTCTTCGCCCTCATCCTGTCGGGAAAGGTCCACACTGGTTTTGACAACACTTTTGGCTTTGGAAGAAAACCAAAGGGTGATTACCATGATGCCTCCAGACAATAGCAATAGCAAAGTTGGCGTCTGAACCGCAGCCGACAGGCCACTCATGTTAAACTCATTGGGGGCAATCCCAGATATTTGCCAATCTTGAAATGACTGTAATGCAGCAATCGGAACACCAATAAAATTGACAAGATCATTCCCTGCAAAGGCCATGGCCAATGCAAAAGTTCCAAAAGCAATTACGATTTTGTAGATATTCCATCTTAGAAAAATCGCCAAGATGTACGAGATGAAACTCCAAATAATGATATTGGCCAAGATGAACAAAAAGGGCTGCTGGGCTACAAAATCCGAAACGGAATCGTTGAACAGGGCAGCGCTTTTCAATCCCTTCACCAAGATGAAGTAAATAATGGCGGAGATAGCCAATCCGCCATAAATGGACTCTACCCATTTCGGTTTGGACTTAAAGTCAAAGGAAATCAAGAGCCGTGATATAAATTGAATAATGGCTCCTATGGTAAAGGCTATAAAGACCGATAATAGTATCCCGAAAATAATCTGTGCTGCCTTATCCGTGTTGATATAAGCTCCCAAATCCGAGAAAGTCCCATCCACATTGATGATTTTCACCAAGGAAATGGCAACTGAGGCACCCAAGAGTTCAAAAACTATGGATACCGTGGTCGAGGTAGGCATACCCAAGGTGTTGAAAAAATCCAGCAGCAGAATATCCGTGATCATGACCGCCATGAAAATGAACATGATTTCCTCAAAAACAAATTCCCCCGGATTAAAGATTCCCTTTCTGGCCACCTCCATCATTCCGCTTGACGACATGGCGCCAAAGGCGATACCAACACTTGCAATGATCATAATGGTCTTAAAGGATATGGCCTTGGATCCGATTGCGGAGTTTAAGAAGTTAACGGCATCGTTGCTGACACCCACTACCAAATCGGTAATTGCCAAGATTCCCAAAGCAATAACCATGAAAATATAGATGTTCTCCCCCATCAAAAAAGAAATATGGCAAAAATGCCATTATAAATTCGAAATGAAGTTACCAAAGTGTTACCAAATCACGTAACAAATCATGCAAATATATGGGGTTTTCCGAGTTGGGCTATGTCTTTTGACATATCTTCGTCCAAAACTAAATCACCTATGGATTGGGAACAATTATTGTCTCTAAAACGGCAAGGAGATACCCATAAAAGACTGCGAAAAGAACAAAATGAAACCCGATTGGGCTTTGAGGTGGATTATGACCGAATCATTTTCTCCTCGGCGTTCCGAAGTCTCCAAGATAAGACCCAAGTTGTTCCCATGCCCATAAGTGTAGGTTCTAAAAAGGCTTTTGTACATACAAGGCTGACCCATAGTTTGGAGGTCTCGGTGGTGGGACGGAGTTTGGGCCGGGTTGCTGGGCAACGAATCTTGGCCAAAAACCCTTATTTGACCGAAATCCATGGATATCAATTCAATGATTTTGGAGCTATCGTTGCTGCTGCGGCATTGGCCCATGATATTGGAAATCCACCTTTTGGACATAGTGGTGAAAAATCCATTGGCAATTTCTTTGCGCAAGGGAACGGAAAGGCGTTCAAAAGCTATTTAACGGAGAATCAATATCAAGATTTGGTTGACTTTGAAGGCAACGCCAACGGATTTAAGTTGCTTACAGAATCCAAAGAAGGTATTCCTGGTGGACTTCGCTTGAGTTATGGGACCTTGGGAGCATTTATGAAATACCCCAAGGGATCATTGCCCAAAAAGCCTTCAAAGCATATCGCCGACAAGAAGTTCGGGTTCTTTCAATCGGAGAAGGATATCTTTTTGGAGGTGGTAGAAGAAATCGGGTTGGTTAAAAACCCCAGTCACCCTGATATTGGGTTCTACAGACATCCTTTGACCTATTTGGTAGAGGCTGCGGATGATATTTGTTATACCATCATCGACTTTGAGGACGGAATAAATCTCGGTCTAATTCCGGAGGAATATGCCTTGGAATATCTCATTAATTTGGTGAAGGACAATATCAATACCAAGAAATACAATGCCATAGCAAGTTCAAGCGACCGATTGAGTTATTTGCGTGCCTTGGCCATCAACACCCTGATCAGTGATGCAGTAGAAGTCTTTGACAAGCACTCCGATGAGATCATGAGTGGTGGGTTTGCGTCTGCCTTACTGGATAAGGGAAAGTATCAAGCCCAAATTGATGACATCATTAAATTGAGTGTAGAAAAAGTTTATCAATCCCAAGAAGTTATAGATAAGGAATTGGCTGGGTATCGGATTATTTCCGACATTCTGGAGATCTACACAACGGCCCTGCTCAATATCAAAAATGGCAAAGGGACCAATTACGATAAACTGTTGATCAAGAGTCTTCCGGAAAATTACACCAACACGGATGCATCGGTCTACAAAATCCTATTGGACACCAGTTGTTATGTGGCCAGTTTATCGGACAGTGCGGCGGTGCACCTGCACAACAAACTTATGGGGAAAGAGTTTTAGAAGGCATAGTTGAGCCCAACCCCCAACAATTGTTTGAACTGGATTCTAGGAATTCCAGGGTCGATAATGTTTCCATCGGCGTCCGCCACCTCATCAAACTTGATGTCGTCATCAAAAATTACATGTGTTCCAATATTGGCTTTGATGTATTTATTGACCGTGAGATTAAAGTTGAGTTCCCAATCCACATCCACATTGCCAAAACTTTCAATATAATCGCTGTAAAGGCTGACACGATGATTCATCAATACATTCTTGAGCACCTCCGTTTCCCAGGAATTGGTCACCAAAAATCCAAATTCCATAAAAGTGTGCTCCCCTGCCTCAACTCCAAAAACACCTTGGTTGGAAAGTTCTTCGTCCAGAACAAAAGTTGCCTTTTGGGTAATTGGGGAAATGTACAAATTGAATTTCTTCCCATCGGGAATATAGGAGGTTCCCGCACCCAGGAACAAGTAGCCAGGTGCCATAAAACGGGAAATGGGATTGGTTCTATTGGGATATTTGTAACCGTTGGAAAACTGTGTGTTAAAGCTTGCCTTTACGGAATAGTACCAATTGGTGATGGTGTCCTTTCTAAAACCAAAGGTTGAAGCGATCCTAATCTGATCATCCGTTTTTCGAAGCTGTCGTCCTTCTTGGGCATTGAGCCCATAGCGCAGCCGAAGATCATTGTTCCAAGTAAGGTATCTAAACTTATAATTTCGGGTAAACCTTGCGTTGGCCAAAGCCGAAACGGAATTGTCGCCCCCTGCATTCCAGTTTACAAAGGCCACTTCATTAAGATTGATGCCCAGGACATTGGTCTTGGCCCAAAAGGACTGGGGGACAAATTTCTTAAATTTTTTGAGCAATGGCTTTACGCGGTTCAAAGGTGTTCTAGGGTCGGTGAGTTTTGCCGCCCTGGTGAGGTACTTCAATTTGACATCCTTGATTTTTACCACCTGAAAACCAGGTTCAACGGAGTCTCTTTCGAATACATTTAAAGGACTTACTTGTGCACTGATGGAAAAGGATACTGTAAAAAATAAAAACAGTAAAAGGGTTGATCGCATTTTAGTTTAGGTTGATTTTATATAAGAAAAAATTGCATCAAAATCTATACCAGCCATGGTATGTGTTTCTGAAATTGTTCCATGTTCAACAAAGTTATCAGGTATCCCGAAAATCTTAACGGGATTTGTAAAATTTTCTTGATTGGCAAATTCGAGAATGGCAGAACCAAAGCCGCCCATTTTACATCCGTCCTCCAAGGTTATGATATGGTCATACGTCTGAAACACTTGCTTCAGCAATTTGTGATCCAAAGGCTTGACGAAACGCATATCGTAATGGCCAACTTCATCTGGATTTTCCACTTTTTCCAACAATTCCGAAACTCGATTTCCTATATGTCCAATGGAAAGGATAGCAATTTTGGAACCCTCTTGCAAACAGCGGGCCTTGCCCAGCGCAATGGGTTCAAACTGGTTTTTCCACTCCAGATTGACACCACTTCCCCGAGGATATCGTATGGCAATGGGACCTGTGGATTCTTGCTGGACGGTGAACATCATGTTTCGGAGTTCCATCTCGTTCATGGGGGAAAAAATAGTGAGATTGGGGATACACCTTAAATAGGCCAAATCAAAAACACCATGGTGGGTAGGGCCATCCTGACCCACCAATCCAGCGCGATCCAAACAGAACACCACTGGAAGGTTTTGTAGGGCAACATCATGAATGACCTGATCATAGGCTCGTTGTAAAAAAGTGGAGTAGATATTACAGAATGGAATCAATCCATGGGTGGCCATTCCAGCTGCCAAGGTCACGGCATGTTGTTCAGCAATACCTACGTCAAAAGCCCTATCCGGAATTTCGTCCATCATAAATTTCAATGAACTTCCTGTGGGCATGGCTGGTGTAATTCCAACAATCTTTTCATTTTTCTTTGCCAGTTCCACAAGCGTATGCCCAAAAACATCTTGGTACTTGGGGGGTTGTTCTTCCCCAGTTTTATGGATACGCTCTCCAGTATGTTTGTCAAATTTTCCGGGAGCATGGTATACGACCTGATTTTCTTCAGCCTTTTTAAGGCCTTTTCCCTTTGTGGTGATTACGTGCAATAGTTTTGGCCCAGGAACATTTTTTAATCGCTCCAACTCTGCTATCAATGTGTGCACATCATGGCCATCCATTGGGCCGGAATAATTCAAATTGAGACATTCAAAGATATTTTCATCTTTGGCTGTCCCTTTCTTCACGTTGGTCAAGTATTTTTTTAAGGCACCAACACTTGGGTCAATTCCTATGGCATTGTCATTCAATACAATGAGTGTATTGGTATTGGATACACCCAGATGGTTCAGCCCTTCAAAAGCCATACCGCTGGCAATGGAAGCATCCCCGACCACCGCAATATGTTGTTTGGATTGATCATTCTTAAGCTTAGAGGCCATGGCCATTCCCAAGATGGCAGAAATGGCGGTAGAACTGTGCCCAGTACCAAAATCGTCATATTCACTTTCTGCACGTTTGGGAAAACCGCTAATCCCATCCTTCTGCCTGTTGGTATCAAAGATTTCCTTTCTTCCAGTCAGTATTTTATGACCGTAGGCTTGATGCCCCACATCCCAAATGAGCTTATCATTGGGGGTGTCAAAAACATAATGTAATGCAATGGTGAGTTCCACAACCCCAAGGCTGGCACCCAGATGCCCCTCTTTTGTGGCAATAATGTCGATGATGAATTCCCGAAGTTCTTGCGCAAGCAGAGGCAACTCTGATACGGACAGCTTTTTGAGGTCTTGAGGGGAATTGATATGTGTTAAAAGTTTTTTCAAGGAAACAAAAAACAAAAATACCCATATTCCCTAAAATGAATTTATCCGTAGCTTAGCCATCTTATAAAAGACTGCAAGCAAATGGTGGAGAATCCGTTCGACGATAATTATTTTATGAAGAAGGCACTACAAGAAGCCCAAATTGCCTTTGAAAATGGGGAAGTTCCCGTAGGAGCTGTAGTCGCGGTCAACAACAGGATTATTGGACGTGCCCACAACTTAACAGAACGTTTAAAGGATGTCACTGCACATGCCGAAATGCAGGCCATCACCGCTGCTTCCAATTTTTTGGGAGGGAAGTATCTACACGGCTGCACTTTATATGTGACACTGGAACCCTGCCAAATGTGTGCAGGGGCCTTGTATTGGAGTCAGGTGTCCAGAGTGGTATATGCCGCACCCGATTTGGAACGCGGCTATAAAGTGATGGGAGGTCATTTGCATCCCAAAACCGAGGTCATTGGGGGAATTTTGGAGAATGAGTCCTCCGAATTGCTAAAACGTTTTTTTATTCAAAGGCGGAATTTGAATTAACTTTTTTTACCTTTTACCCGATAAAAGTGTAAGAAAAAGATTACATATATTTGATATTCTAACTTATAAATATCGAATATGAAATTTTACTTGACTTTAGTTTTGGGTTTAACAATGGTCTTCTTTTCAAGCGCTCAGGAAAAGTGGACTTTTGAGCAAGGACTGAACACCGCAAAGATGTACTGTCACAGTGCAGAAGCAATGCGCGTGGGAGAACAACATGCTGATGAATGGCGAAGTAAGGGGCAAATAGATTATGCCAAAGGAATCATGGACGGTATTGCCCGATGCAAATCAGGTGAAAGCCCGGTCAAAAAAAAGGGAGCTAGGGAAGGGTGTAGAAAACCATCAGTCTGTTCGAAGATAGACAAGAAAAATAATTCAGCCCTCTATGCTGCGTTGTGCTCTTGCCCATTGGATGAAAAGGAAGATGAAAAACAATAGATTTTGCCACTAAAAAACCCTGATCTTAAGATCAGGGTTTGTCAAATCAAAATAAAATATTGTTATCCGATTACCTGCACTTGTGCAGCAACCACTCCTTTTCTTCCTTCTTCTTCTTGGTATTCTACTTTGTCGCCTTCGTTCAATTCCACTCCGTTCAATGCGGTAACATGAACGAAAATGTCTTTTCCTGTGTCGTCGTTCGTAATGAAGCCATAACCTTTGGATCCATTAAAAAATTTTACTGTGCCAGTCATTAAAATAAATAATTGTTAAAGTACTAATGTAGGTTATTTTAATTTGCTTTGGATGATTTCAACTTTAAATCTTAAGAAAATTATTGATTTTCAGTCTTTTTTTCCTCGTTTGATTGCATCTTTTTAATGTTCTCCTTGGTCAACATATAATCTTTCATCTGCTTACCCTTACTTGCTTTTAGTAAGAAAAGGGGCATTGCTACCAAGAATAGTCCAGCGGTTCCGCCCCCAATAAATTTATTGGCTATTCGGGTATTTTCTTCTTTGATGGTGAAGCCATAGATGATGGAACCAAAGGAAGCGATTACCGCAAAAATGGTGATATATTTTAGCTTGAATTTCATCGGGTGTAATTGATCAATTTTCTTCGATAGGCGGTCAAAAGCTTGGATTTTGAAATAAAACCGACATATTTACCCTCCTTGATCACAGGAAGGTTCCAAGCTCCGCTGTCCTGAAATTTTCGCATCACCTGTTTCATGTTGTCCGAATTGTAAAAAATATGTTCCGGGGGGGCATGCATCAGATTTTTGACATAGACCGTGTCATAAAGCTTTTTATCAAACATAAATTCGCGGATGTCATCCAAAACGATAATGCCCATTAACTTTTGATCCTCGTTCAACACAGGAAATATGTTCCGTTTGGATTTGGAAACGGATTCATGCAACATTTGCCCCAAGGACATTTCTGGATGTACCGACTTAAAGTTTGTCTCTATGACGTCATCCATTTCCATCAATCCCAAGACCATTTGATCTTTGTTGTGGGTGAGCAGGGCTCCAATTTTTGCCAATTCTTTGGTGTAAATGGTGTAATCCAATGCGTTTTTGGTGATGAGATAAGAAATAGAAGCGGTAATCATCAAGGGCACAAAAAGTTGATATCCGCCTGTTATTTCTGCAATCAAGAATATGGCGGTCAATGGGGCATGGATAACCCCCGCAATCAAGCCAGCCATTCCAATCAATGTGAAATTACTTTCTGAGACATCGAAACCCAGCCCTAAATTGTTGATCACCTTGGCCACCACATTTCCCAAAGCACTTCCCATAACCATAGTCGGGATGAAAATTCCACCAGCACCCCCAGCGGCAAAAGTGGTAGTCATGGCTATGGCCTTGAAAATGGTAATACCAAACAACAGAGCTATCACCACCCAAATATTGTGGGTGTAGGCATCAAAAGGGGTTTTGCCCAATGCTTCAATATGATCTCCGTCCAACAAATTATTTATGAAGCCAAACCCTTCACCATATAAGGGCGGAATGGCATAGAGCATGATTCCTATGGCCAAACCTCCAACCAAAAGCTTGTATTTTGGGCTTTTAAAGCGTTTGAAAAACTCTAAAATGGAGAAGTACATTTTGGTAAAGTAGATGGAAGCAAAAGCGGTTCCGACGCCTAATAATATGTAAAAGAAAGTGTCTTTAAGTTCAAACCCCTCAGATAAAGAGAAACTAAAAAGTACTTCGTTGCCCAAAAAGAAATAGGAGGTAAGCACTCCGGAAATAGAGGCCAATAGCAAGGGCAACATGGATAACATGGTAAGGTCCAGGGTAAACACCTCCACCGCAAAAATAATGGCCGCAATGGGCGATTGAAAAATGGAAGAAATGGCTCCCGCAGAAGCACAGGCCACCAAAAGGGAACGAGTCTTGGCATCAATATGGAACAGCCGGCTTAGATTGGAACTTAAGGCAGCCCCTGATTTTACAGCTGGCCCCAACAACCCTACGGAACCACCAAAACCAACCGTCAACGGTGCCGCTATTAGCGGGGTATATATATTTTTGACCTTTAGCAAGCCACCCTTTTTGGAGAGGGAAAAAATAATGGAAGAAACGGCATGCTGTATGGGCTTTTTATGCACAAACTTAACATACAGATACACCAAGGTAAGCCCAAAAACGGGCAGGATAAAGTATAGTTGGTTCTCGGAAATGACAATACCCCCTTCCAAGAGTGCCTGTATAAAGTAGGTGATATTTTTTAGGGAGACTGCTGCCAATCCGGCCATAAATCCAACCACCACGCTCATAATGTGCACAAAGGTTTTGTTGGAGATATTTTTATACCGCCATTTGAGAAATCGGGTGAGGAGATTTTTCTTTTTGTTGGGCATTGAATGCAACTGTACTTAAAAGTATTAAAAATCCCGCTCAGCGGCGGGATTTGTAACTACTTTAAAGATCTAGCTTTAAATGGAGCTCTTTCAATTGTTCCTCGTCAATGTTGGCCGGGGCATCGATCATAACATCCCTTCCGCTGTTGTTTTTGGGGAATGCAATAAAATCACGGATGGTTTCTTGACCCCCCAAAATAGACACCAACCTATCCAGTCCAAATGCAATACCTCCATGCGGAGGAGCACCATATTGGAATGCATCCATTAAAAATCCAAACTGTTCCTTGGCCTCTTCAGGGGTAAAGCCCAAATGTTTGAACATGGTGGCTTGTATTTCCTTGTCATGAATACGGATGGAACCTCCTCCTATCTCATTTCCATTGAGCACCAAATCATAGGCATTGGCTTTTACATCGCCAGGTTTGGAGTCCAGTAATTCCAACTGACCTGGTTTAGGAGAGGTAAAGGGATGGTGCATGGCGTGATAGGTTCCCGTTTCTTCATCCAATTCCAACAACGGAAAGTCAATGACCCACAGCGGGGCAAATTCATCCGGTTTCCTTAGACCTAAACGTTCTGCCAATTCCATTCGAAGTGCACTGAGCTGCGCCCTGGTTTCATTGGTGTTCCCTGAAAGTACGCAAATAAGATCACCAGCTTTTGCTCCAGTCACCTCGGCCCATTGGGCCAAATCTTCCTGATCATAGAATTTGTCCACCGATGATTTATAGGAGCCATCCTCATTACACTTTACATAGACCATGCCCTTGGCCCCTACTTGAGGACGCTTGACCCAGTCAATTAGCTTGTCTATTTCTTTTCGGGTGTAAGCCGCTCCACCAGGAACAGCGATACCTACAACCAACTCCGCTGTGTTGAAGACATTGAACTCTTTGTGTTGAGCCACTGAATTTAGCTCTCCGAATTCCATTCCAAACCGAATATCGGGTTTGTCGTTCCCGTATTTCTGCATGGCTTCATCAAAGGTGATTCTGGGAAAATCCCCGGTATCAATCCCATGGATTTCTTTCAATAGATGTTTGGTCAACCCTTCAAATGCATTTAGGATATCTTCCTGCTCCACGAATGCCATTTCGCAATCAATCTGCGTAAATTCGGGTTGACGGTCTGCACGCAAATCCTCATCCCTAAAGCACTTTACGATTTGGAAATATTTGTCCATTCCCCCTACCATGAGCAATTGCTTAAAGGTCTGGGGGGATTGTGGCAAAGCATAGAATTGTCCCTCATTCATACGACTTGGCACCAAAAAATCCCTTGCACCCTCTGGTGTGGATTTGATGAGGTAGGGAGTCTCTACTTCAATAAATCCTTGGTCGGAAAGGTATTTCCTAACCTCCATGGTAACCTTATGTCTGAAAATCAAATTGTCTTTAACTGGATTTCTTCGGATATCCAAATAGCGGTACTTCATGCGAATATCCTCGCCACCGTCCGTTTCATCCTCAATTGTAAATGGAGGGAGAATGGATTCATTAAGAATCTGAAGCTCGCCTACCAAAACTTCAATATCACCTGTGGGAATGTTGGGATTCTTGGAAGCCCGCTCTATCACCTGACCTTTAACCTGGATCACGGTTTCACGACCCAGTTCCTTGGCCATATCCAAAAGTTGAACAGGAGTTCGGTCTTGATCCAAAACCAATTGGGTAATGCCATATCGATCTCTTAGATCTATCCAAACCACGAAACCTTTGTCCCTTACTTTATGGACCCAACCACTTAGTACAACTTCCGAATTGATATCTGAGGCCCTCAGGGCACCACAAGTATTATTTCTATACATTTTATTTGCTATGGAGGGGCAAATTTAAGGGGAATGCCATTATTTTCTGCTAGATAAATGCATTTTCTAATTATATCGGTCTTTATCCAATACAATTGAAGATCACTTGGGTTTGGCGAAATCTGGATTGATCTAAAAATGCGGTCTAGATTTTTAGCAATATTTCTCGATGAAAGGATTGTAGTTAAAAATATCTTTTAGGTTAAAATGCTGATAAACAAATAACTACATGTTTAATGTAAATTTAATGTTACGAAAATATATATTTAACGTAAAATATTAAGTACCTTTATGTCGTTAATGTTACTGAAACAATAATTTAAATCCCATATCATATGAAGAAAGCAATATTTTTTTTGGCAGTGATGTTTTCGGTTGGTATGTACTCACAAAATATTGAACCCACTATGGAAAAGGTAGGGGACATGGTTAAGGCTACATATTTTCACGAAAATGGCGAGATAGCCCAAACGGGTTATTTTTTAAATGAAAAACTACATGGGCAGTGGTTCATGTATAACTTGGAAGGTAAGAAAATAGCCTCCGGAAAGTATATTAACGGGAAAAAATCGGGAAAATGGTTTTTCTGGAAAGATGAGATTTTGAAGGAAGTTGACTTTGTGGAAAACCGCATTGTGCACGTGAAGAATTGGAACCAATCCGAGATTGTTTCTGTTGATATGTAAATTGTGATAGTGTTTAAATAAAAAAAGCCCCCCGATTACTCGGGGGGCTTTTTTAGTTGTTATCAATAAGCTTAGGCCGCAATGTCCAACACTTCTTTTTTATGCTCTTCTTTTCGTACCCTTCTTTTATGGATCCTTACCTTAATTCGGTAGACCAGGCTAAAGAGAATAGGCACCACGATCAAGGTTAGGAAGGTGGCCACAAACAGTCCATAAATAACCGTCCAGGCCAAAGGCCCCCAGAAGATCACATTGTCCCCACCAAAGTAGATATTGGGGTTAAACTCACTGAACAAGGTGAAGAAGTTGATATTGAATCCTGTTGCCAATGGAATCAAACCGAGAATGGTGGTAATCGCAGTCAACAATACCGGACGTAACCTTGCTTTACCTCCTTTGACCACAGCTTCCAAAAAGTCTTTTGGCTCCAAAAGGTCATCTTCTTCCAATTCCAATTCCACTTTCTTCCTATCGATCAAGAGTTGGGTGTAATCCAGAAGCACCACCCCATTGTTTACCACAATACCCGCCAAGGAAATAATTCCCATCATGGTCATCATGATCACAAAAGCACTTCCCGTAGCTACAATTCCACCAAACACCCCAATCAAACTCAAGAAGATGGCCAGCATAATAATTCCTGGTTTGGAAACGGAATTGAACTGGAATATCAGAATAAAGAAAATCAGCCCCAATCCTGTAAAGAAGGCACCCATTAAAAATGCCATTTGTTTGTTCTGTTCCTCCAATTGTCCTGTATAGTCAATCTTGATATCAGCAGGAAGCTCGGTGAACGAATCCATTTCATCCTTAATTTTGCTTACCACGGCATTCGCATCCGTAAAACCAGGAGCAAGGGCAGAATATACCGTAACCACTCTTTCTGTTTCACGATGTTTAATGGCGCTAAATCCAGAGGTGTTAACCTGTTTGGCCACTGCGGAAATTGGAACTTCCTTGGTTTGCCCAGAATTCTGATCCTTGAAAGTGATCTTTTGGTTAAAGATGGCACTGGTATTGTATCGGTTCTCTTCATTAAAACGAACATAGATATCATAATCTTCACCATCTTCTTTGTAAATCCCGGCCTTGGCACCAAAGATGGAATTTCGGAGTTGTTGCCCTACCTGTCCTGTGGAAACACCTAATTCACCAGCCTTTTTCCTATCCACGTCAACCAACATGGCAGGCTTTGATTTGTTTACATCCACCTTAAGCTCATCAATTCCTGGAATATTTTTGGAATTGATGTAATTCCGCATTTTTTCGGCGGTAGCAATAAGCTCAGAGTAATCGTTTCCTTCCAGTTCAATGTTGATGGGATAGCCCGCGGGCGGACCTACTGCATCCTTTTCAACAGAAATGGCCACCCCAGGATATATGTCTTTTAGGGCCTCCTGAACTTTTTTCAACAGATCGTTACTGTCCGCTCCTTCGCGGAACTTATATTCCCGCATAGTGGCAGTAATCTTTCCTCTATGTGGCATTTCAGCTGTAGACCCACCATCGGTCTGCGGATTTCCTGCACCGGCGCCAACTTGGGAAACTGCACTTTCTGTCAAAAAGTTATAGTCCCCATGTAAATAAGCATCTTCATTGATAATGCCATAAACACGTTGCTCAATTTCTGCGGTAATATCATTGGTCTTCTTAATGTCGGTTCCTTCAGGATACTCTATGTAGACAATGATTTGATTGGGAGTATTGTCCGGAAAGAACTCTACCTTGGTTCGCTGACTTCCTACAGAGGCTCCAAAACCCATAAAGGCAATTAGCAGCAATACGAAAGTACCAATGGCAATATAGATAGGTTTTCTGCCAGCCAATGCCCTTCTAAGCGTGCGCTCATAAAATCTTTCCCACTTAGGCAAAATGGTATTTTGAAAACCGTTGGCCCAGCCCCTCAAGAAAAGTCGATATATCCAGAGCAGAATGCCCGTAACAACCATAAGGGTTCCCAAAGCCCGATAGCTTCCGCCAAAAATCATAATCAACAGCCCAATTCCTCCAACAATGGAGGTTATCTGGATTATTTGTTTTAGCGGCATTTCTTTGTCTTCCGTGGTCATATAGCGTGAGACCAATACGGAGTTAAAGAAGATGGCAACAAAGAGCGACGACCCTAGAACTACGGATAAAGTAACGGGGAAATAGATCATAAACTGTCCCATAACCCCTGGCCATAATCCTAGAGGAACAAAGGCTGCCACTGTGGTCAAGGTAGAGATGATGATTGGAAATGCGATTTCACCAATCCCTTTTTTAGCGGCCTGCATGGGTGTCATTCCTTCTTGATCAATCAATCGGTACGCGTTTTCAACTACCACAATTCCATTATCAACCAGCATTCCCAATCCCATAATCAATCCAAACAAGATCATGGTATTCATCGTGTATCCCAACATGTTTAGAATCATCAATGACATAAACATGGACATGGGGATGGCGAACCCAACAAAAAGGGCATTCTTAAACCCTAGGAAAAACATCAATACCGTTACTACCAGAATAATACCGAAGATGATGTTGTTTACAAGGTCGTCTACCTGCCCAATAGTCTTGGAAGATTGATCGTTGGCTATGCTGATTTCCAAATCCTGTGGAAACACGTTTTCAACAGCATTGTCCACAATAACTTGAATTTGTTCAGCGGCAGCCACCATGTTCTTACCTGCCCGTTTTTTAACATCCAACATCACAACAGGATGTCCAAATTCACGCGCATAGGTGGTTTTGTCCTCTTCCTTAAAAGTCACCTCGGCAATATCCTTAAGGTAAACTGGGTCATCGTTTTCAGACTTTACCACAAAATCATCCAAATCTTTTGGTTCATCAATTTCACCTACGATTCTGATGGTTCTGCGTTGACCACTGGTAATCAGGTTACCGGCGGAAGTGGTCATATTTTCATTGCCAATGGCATTGATCACATCATTGAAGCTAACTTGGGCAGCCATCATTTTATAGATGTCAACCGCAACCTCCACTTCCTTTTCTTGCGCACCACGGATATCTACCTGCTTAATTTCTGCCAGTCCCTCAATTTCATCCTCTAAATATTCCCCATATTCCTTGAGTTTGTCAACTGGATAATCTCCAGAAATATTGATGTTCAAAATAGGTATCTCCTCAGACATACTTAGGTCAAACACATTGGGTTCCACTTTGGCACCGTTAAAGGTGGGCCAATCCTCTCCCGCGGTTTGTGAATCCACCTCATCCTTTACCTTTTGTTTGGCAGCTTCAACGGAGATATTTTCATCAAACTCCACTATGATCATGGAGTAATCCTCCTGAGAGGTAGAGGTTATTTCTATGACATTACTGACCGTTTTAAGCTCATCCTCCAACGGGTCCGTAATCAGTTTCTCAATATCCTCAGCAGTGTTTCCTGGATAAAGGGAGCTTATGTAGATTTTTGTTTCCTTGATCTCAGGGAAGTTTTCCCTAGGCATGCTAAAGTATGCGGATGCACCAAGAAAAAGTATCACAGCAATCAAAACATACATGGTTGTTTTGTTGTCAATGGCCCATGAGGACAGCCTAAATTCTTTGTCGACTTTCTTTTTTTGCTTGCTCATAATAATTTAAGTCTTTGGTCTATTCGCCGTTTTTGATTCTTACCTTTTGGCCCTCTTTTACGCTCCGGGCACCCTCATCTATGATACCATCCCCGTTATTGATTCCTGCCAATACCTCAACATAATCACCTTGCGTCTTTCCAGTTTCAATGATTACTTTTTTGGCAATGGCGTCAGACGAAACGGAATCTGCATCCACCAAGTACACATATTGTTCTCCCTCCGCATTTTCAGAAACGATACTTTGGGGAATCAAAATGGCATTTTCGTTGGTGTAATCGTTGATCATGACCTTGGCCGTAAGGTTGGGTTTAATTTTTCCATTTTCGCTAGGAACTGGAATTTCAGCCGTAAACGATCGGTTACTCGGATTAATGAAGTTTCCAGTCTGTCTCACCTTGGTGGTAACGCTATCGCCAAGCACAGGAAAGTAGACTTCAACATTTTTTCCAGGGGTTACGTTGGGCAAATGACTTTCCGGAACTTCCACCTCGATATACATGTTGGAAAGGTTGACGATTCGAAAAACAGCTACCCCAGTACCTGGACTTACCACAGTACCCTGATCCTGGATTACATCGTCAATAATTCCGGAGAATGGCGCCCTAATGGTGGATTTGGCTACCTGGCTCTGCATCTGCTTTACAGCACTCTCTTGAGCTTCATAAGTGGTTTTGGCCTCTAGATACTGGATTTCAGAACCAATATTCTGTTCCCATAATCTTTTTTGACGCTCAAATGTGGTTTTGGCCAAGGCCGCCTGTGTTTTCATTTGTGCCAATTGACTGGATAGTCCCCCATCGTCAATAGAAGCCAACAATTGTCCTTTGGACACTTTTTGACCTTCTTTGACATAAACACGGTTCAGCGTTCCGGAAATTTCGGGGTAAACCAATACATTTTGTTTGGTCATTACATCTCCCTGAAGTTCCAAATAGTGGTCAAACTTTTCCGCATTGGCCAAAATAGTGGTTACAAGTGGCAACTTTGCTTGGTCGTCCAATTGGGCGATGGCAGAATCGAGGGAATGTAATTGCTTCTCCAACGCTTTTTGCTGCGCTGAAATTTCTGCTCGCTTTCCACGGATGGCCTCAAGGTTTTTATCTGCCAACACACTTTCAACTGTACTTTGTGAACCACCTCCACAAGAGGAAAGAACTACGGCAGTTAGTATGATATATGATATTTTTTTCATGATTGATATGGATTATTTGATGAGTTTAATTATTTAAGATGGTTTCCAACTCGGTTTTGTTATTGATAACATCCACCATGGATTGAAGGTATTCTTGTTGGGTTGTATACAACTGGGTTTGAGCCTGTCTTAGCTCAAAACTGGTTGCCAATCCTTCCGAATATTTGACTTGATTTTTGTTTTCAATACGCTCCGCAAGCTCCAAATTTTCTTTGGAGGTTCCGTACTCTTCTATAGCCAGGATATAGTCGCTTTTGGCGCTTTCCAACTGTAGTCGGATTTGTTCTTCGGCCTCCGTTAATTGTGTTTTGGCCTTTTCCAAGGCAATCTTGGCACGTTGGGTTCCTGCACTGCGTTTCAGCGAACTGAAAATGGGAATGTTCAGGTCAAATCCCAAAACAGAGGAACCAAACCATTCCTGTCCGCTACTGAGAAAATTAAAGCTGTCACTAAAGGACGAACCCCCGTAATTCACAAAGGCATTCAAAGTGGGCAGAGCCCTACTTTTGGCCAACTTATGTTCAAAATAACGTTGCTCTTCTTGATTAATGGCCAATTTATAGTCCACATTGTTTTCAATGTTGAACGCGGAATCCATCAAACCAAAATCAATTTGTTTTTGGGTGAGGTCATCCAAGTTTTCGGTTAAAATCGTTGGAGTCTCAATGGGCAATCCTAAGACCAAATTCAACATTTGAAGGGTAATTTTCTCCAAACGTTTGGCGTTTTTAAGTTGATTTTCCACCGAAGAAAGGGTAATCTTTAATTGATCTACACTTTCTTCATCCCCCAGACCATTTTCAAATATTTTTTGGGTCTCGTACAGGTTTTTCTCCAAGGTCTTTTTGTTGTTCTCGGAAATCAGAACACTCTCTTGGGCCAAAAGCACATTGCCGTAAGCCTCAACAACGGCTTTGCGGACATCCAATTCGTTCTTCTCCTTGTTGTTTTGACTAAAACTGAGGAAAGCTTTGGTGGCCTGGACCCCCACGATGTAAGACCCATCAAAAATCTGTTGGGTAAGGGTGGCGGTTGCCGTTGCAGATTGCGGTTGTCCAAAAACCACTTCTTGAAATGTGCCCGGCTCTCCGCCAAAAAATTCGGCAGGGATTTGGTTAACGGGCTGTTTCAATTGGTTTTGGTAGCTGATGGCACCCGATATTTGCGGCAGTCCGTCCGCAATGGTCTCCCATTTTTGCTTTTGGGCGTCCACAATATCCCTACTGGCGTTGATGGCGCTGTAGTTATGTTCCAGTGCATGGGCAATGGCCTCGTCCATACTAAAACTGTATGGGTTGGTTTCTTGCGCCTGACTGTACCATGATAGAATTAAAAATAGGCTAATGATGGTTGTTCGCATTTATTCTTGATTTGAATTGATGATTGAGTTTAATATTTTTCTTCCGTCGGGTGTTACAATGCCACGCAAGTGATATTCCAGGAAAATATCCTCCAGTTGCGGATGGGAGAACATGCTCATTGGGAACAGACCGGGATCTTTTAAACTAAAAGCTCCGGAGAAATAAATTCGGGATACAAACTCAACGTTGAGGTTATCCCTGTATATTCCCATTTTTATGCCCCTCTTAATGTTATCCAATACACATTCCTGCATCACCTCAAACTGCTTCTTTTTTAATGTGTCATGCAGTTTGGGGTAGTACTTCTGTAACTGGTACTGGGGAGATGATTTTTCGTCCTTCAGATGGCACATTGCGAATTTTTTGATCTCATAAAGCTCCTCAATAGGATTCTTCTGTAATGATATAATCTCATCAATACCGTTGGAGATAAACCAGAAAAGGTCCATCACACATTCCTCTACCAACTTGGTCTTATTTTCAAAATGAGAGTAGATCGTCTTTTTGGAAATCCCCATTTCATTGGCCAAGTCATCCATTGTAACGCTCTTAAAACCCAGGGTCAAGAACATATCCGTTGCCTTATGTAAAATCTTATCTCTCATAATTAGGCGACAAAAATAAACCCGGAAACTTTAAAAACAAAAAAAGTTTCCAAGGTTTTACATTTTTTTAACGAATGTTTAATCCTATGGTCTTATGGGTGTCTAATCAACAGTATACTGGCGATTATGTAAATCAGAATTGGACTCAGTTGTTGATTTAGGACTTGAACGCCAGAAAAAAGCTCTGCGTCGATAGCTGTCAATTTTTTCTATGGCCTTAGTTTTCTTCCTGGGTGCCATGCTGTTCTTCTTTAGTAATTCGCTCCAAATAAGCATTATAGGCTTCCTCTCCTTCTTCTTCCCAGAACTGATCGTAATGCTGCCACTTGGAAAATTCTTTTTTTGTTCTACAGAACCGATCACTTTTATGACGTTTTTTGGATTTGTGATTGGACTTTTTAGAGGAATGATTTCCAAATCCGAAGATAAATTTGGCCAATAGTATCAGTCCAAGTGATTGCCAATAGCCAATAGTGGTCAATCCAAAGATGTCGGGCATCAACCAGTTCCAAAGGTGCATGAATACATAACCTGCAAGCAGCACCAAAATGCAAAAAATGATGAAGGCAAAGAATATTTTAAAACCCTTGGTTACATACTTTTCCACCCTCTTTTCGTAATATCTTTCTTTAGGTTCCATATGCTTTTAATTATAATGTTGAATTTTTTATAGTTTCTAAATATTTTGATAACAAGGACAAGGCGCGGTGTCTTCTAGACATTAATGTCCCGATAGAAATACCTGTGTCCTCTGCAATTTCCTTATAGGTATACCCTTCAAAGTCTACCGCTATAATAATATCTTGGTAAACGGGTTTTAGGGTTTTAATTCCAAGTTTCAGTGCTTCCTGAACCTTTTCAGGGTAGTTGTTGTCCGCATCCCCGTAAAAGAGTTCGGCAAACTCGGCCCATTGGGCTTCAAAATCATCTCCTTCGTTTACCTTGTCCTTTTTGGTTCGCATCAGATCAATAATTCGGTTTCTAATGGAGTTGTATACAAATCCCCCAATGTTGTTTATGGGCGATAGGTCATCCGTCCGTGAAAAAATCCGCAAGGCCACATCTTGAACAATATCCTCGGCGTCACGTTCCGTGGTATCGTCAATTCTAGACTGCACATAACCTTTTAAGGAATGGTATTCCTCATTAAAAAAGCTAGTGAGTCTGTTATAGTTTTCTTTATTGGCTGCCATTAAAAAAAGCCTATTAGCGGTCTTCATCTATAGAGACGATGATTTTCAAATCTATTGCGTTTTTTAAAGAAACTTTTTTCAAATCTTGCTGAATTGCGCTTTTATTTGGGATTGGGATACTGTTTAAATTGACCGTATTTTTGATCCATGACGAATTCAGACGCCATTGAACGTTACCGAGAAATGTTCAATTCCCATTTGGAAAACAAACTGATTCCAAAAGAACCCCACAACCTCTATGAGCCCATCTCCTATATTTTGGGATTGGGTGGAAAGCGGATGCGCCCTGTGTTGGCATTGATGACAACGGACTTGTTTGGTGGTAATCCGACCCATGCCTTGGATGCGGCACTGGCCATTGAGGTGTTCCATAATTTTTCCTTGGTGCATGACGATATCATGGACGATGCCCCTTTACGAAGAGGGAAGACCACTGTTCATGAGAAATGGGATATCAACACGGGAATTTTGTCAGGGGATGCCATGCTGATCAATGCCTATCAATATTTGGAGGACTATTCTCCTGAAGTTTTTAAACCACTTGCGGTACTTTTTAGCAAAACGGCGGTTGAGGTATGCGAAGGCCAACAATACGATGTGGATTTTGAAACCAGGGATGATGTCACGATTCCGGAATATCTCAAAATGATTGAGTATAAAACGGCTGTTTTGGTGGCTTGTGCCATGAAAATGGGAGCGATTTTGGCAGGGGCTTCAGAAGAGGATGCACAATCCATTTATGAGTTTGGACAAAATCTGGGGATAGCATTTCAGCTGCAGGACGATTACTTGGACGCCTTTGGCGATCCCAAAACTTTTGGAAAGCAGGTTGGGGGAGATATCATTGAAAATAAAAAGACCTTTCTCTATCTGAAAGCTTTGGAATTTGCGCCAAAGGAAGACAAAGAGGGACTGATGCACCTCTATTCCATTCAACCCGAAGATTCAAACACCAAGGTAGATACGGTGAAGACCATTTTTGAGGAAAGTGGTGCGGTGGAGGCGGCCAGAAAGGAAATTGAGAGCTATACCCAAAAAGCTTTTGCCACCTTGGAATCCCTCAACATTCCCGAAAAGAACAAGGAACTTTTAAAGGCATTTGGGAACAAGCTCATGCAACGCACCGTTTAAAACAACCTATTCCAAAGTGCTTTTAAAAAGGGGCGTTTGGGACAGGCCCAAATGATTTGGAGGTCTTCCCAAAGGGAAGTCTCTTCCTCCAGGAATTTCAATATCAACTGTGGCTTTCTTTTTTTAAAGAGTGATTCGAAAATGCTGCTTCCCAAATGGTTTTGTTTGTAGAGGATGTCCAAAAGCAACAGATCGTAGAACCAAAATCTTTTCTTTTGATGCAAACCTGTAAGGCTCTTATCCAATTTAATGCGATTTACCAGACGCTTAACTTGTTTGTACGTATTGTAAAAGGTAAAACCTGTACTGGGTTTGGCCCAACCCCCTGCAATGCCAATATTAAAAACCCTACTGGAATTATGTTTGTGAAAAGGATAGCTTGTCATAGGAATGGAACCTTGTTCCCTATCGGTGATTTCAAAATCCTCACAACCGAGTTTGTTTTTCAGATAATCTTTTATGGCTTCTTCGTACTCAGACTTTTCCAATAGATTTTCTGAAAACAAAGTATATTCCACTAAGGCTTCGGTTTCTGAAAATGGAAGTATGTACATAAAACGGGTATTGCCTTTCTGAGGTATGGAAAAGTCCATAAAGGTGGCCTCATTTGGATTAAAAACCGGTTTTGGAGTTTTTACGAACCAGCCCAAAAAATGCTGTTGAATAACGGGATACTTCTGTTGGGTTTTGATTGCTTCGGAATCAAAAATGCTATTGAAAACTTGTTTGCTCAGGAATTGATCAGTTTGGGTTGAAACAGCTACCCAGTCCCCATTCTCTTCAATCCGTAACACCTCATCCCGTGCCCATTGGATGTTGGAATACTTTTTCAATCTTGACTTATATTCTTCGTAAAAGTCTATGCCTCGGAGCATCTTATAGTGGTAGGGGGCAATGGAAGAAGATAAGTTCAAATCCTGTCCCCCAAAAAAAATATTAGGCCAGTTTTTAAATAGTATGCTATTAAAATCCCCGACACCTTTCTCCCAAAAACACCAAGTGCGGTCATTTCTGGATTTGTTATCCTTGTCCACGATCAGGATGGACTTGTCAGAAAAAAAGGAATCATTTCCTAACGCATCGGCCAACAAGAGTCCAGATGCACCAGCTCCAATAATGATGTAATCGTACTTGGGCATGCCCAAAAATAAGGAAAGGAACACAGTAGATCATTATTCCAGACAAGAGTGCTTCAATGAATTCAAAATGGGTATCTTGTAAGGAGCTTAGTAACTAAAACCATCGCACAATGAAAACTGTACAATCTCGCAAATTGTTACGGACCCTTTTCGTTCTGGGTCTGCTATTACCCGCTTTATTAATTGCCCAAAAAGAAACATCCTTTGTTTATGGAGATGCCTTACCAGACGCACCAGAGCTATCCGCTCGGGGATCGTATAAGGTTGGAGTCCGAACCTTGGAATTTGTAAACAAGGGTCAAGTGGATGTTCTCAATTCCAAAGAGGGGAATGATCCTCTGTACGATCGCCCTTTAACGGTGGAGGTGTGGTATCCCACAGCCGTTGAAACCGAAGGATTGATATCTTACGATGAGGTATTGGGCACCAACGGAGACCCAAACCGACCCATAATTCCGTTTACCTTTAATGGGCGGGCCACTCGGGATGCTGCCCCAGTAACTGCAGATGGAAAATTTCCTTTGGTCGTGGTTTCCCATGGCTATGTGGGTTCTCGTTACCTGATGACCTATTTGACCGAAAATTTGGCCTCCAAGGGATACATTGTTGCGGCCATTGATCATACCGAATCGACCTTTAAGGACGCGGCACCTTTTCAGAGCACCTTGCTCAATCGCTCCAAGGATATCCTTTTTGTGGTGAACGAAATGGCTGCAGGGAAACACTTCCTTTCAGACCAAGTTGATGGAGATAATACGGGAATTGTCGGATATTCCATGGGAGGCTACGGCGTGTTAAACGTAGCTGGAGCGGCCTACAGTGAGTTTGCCATTAATTTCTTTAAGGGGATGACGGGAGGCAGCAATGCCTTGGCGGCTCGAGGCAGTGCAAGCGAGGAATATCAAAATTCCATGGATCCACGGATCAAAGCGGTGGTCGCTTTTGCACCATGGGGAATGGAGCGTGGCGTTTGGGATGCAGAAACCCTGAAAGGCCTAAAGACGCCTACCTTGTTTGTTGCAGGAAATCAAGATGATGTTTCGGGTTATGAAAAAGGGATTAAAGCCATTTATGAGGGGGCTATAAACGCAGACCGATATCTGTTGACCTATATGGATGCGAGACACAATGTAGCGCCCAACCCACCACCTACTGAAGCCTTACAAGCTGGTTTGCATATTGATGAGTATTACCGCTATGCGGAACCTTCCTGGGATCAAAGACGAATCAATAACATCAATCAGCATTTTGTGACCGCCTTTTTGGGAACCCACCTAAAACAGGAAGATTACAGCAAATTTTTGGATATCAAAGAAAACTCCAATGAGGAAAACTGGCCTGGTTTTGTACCAAGATCATCTACGGGGATGGAGTTGTTGCATTCAACTCCTGAGTGATACAATTCGAGTAGCGAGTTTAAGGTATCACAATTTGTGATACCTAGTTTTTCATCTCAAACTCAAAAACCGTCAGTTCGAGTTTCCCGAATTTTTCGGGATGTATCGAGAACAAGGTTTTTGATTAGCAAATTCTGAATCTCACTCGCACGCTGGCAAATAGCTCTAAGTCCAAAACCCGCAATGCTCCTTTCCCTTTTAGGGAAAGGTGTCACACTGGTGTGACGGAAAGGGTCAAAACATCCCTTCCGTCATGACATAAAGTGTCATGCCACCTTCTCTTACCAATGAAAGGAGCAATCTAATCTTCCAGAATAACAACCAAAACCTTGTTCTCCTGAATGACCTTAACGGTCTTGCCTTGTTCAAAACCAAGTTCCTCCAACCACTTTCCTTCCAAGCGGATTTCGGGGACGGTGGTATGATCCCAAGTACGGCGACGGAATTTGGTATGGATCTTAAGTTTTCTAGAGGATTTCAACTACTTATATTCGTTTAAACGAATATAAGTTGGAATTTTTTTAGTCGTGTTCGGCATAGTGAACAACTAGGCATTAATTATGTTAAAATTGAATTTTTAGCCCAAAGAATTGGAAAATTAAGGAAGGATTTACGCATTAATTCTATGAAAAGGTTTTAAGCAAGTTTCTCCTTTAGTAACATCACCAACTTGTCCAGGTCATCTTGAATGATCTGCCAAACAATTTCAAGGTCAATGCCAAAATATTCGTGCACAATTCGGTTCCTAAATCCCCTTAACTGGTCCCATTCAATTTCGGGATTATCAGCTTTAAACTTTTCTCCAAGCCTGTTTGCCGCTTCGCCAATAATTTCAAAGTTTCTAATGACAGCGTCAACAGTTTTGTCATCAGCTTCAAATCCTTCATAAGATATACCTTTGGTATATGAGATTACTTTTTGGGCAGATTCCAACATATCGGCGATCAGCAAAGAATCATCTCTTTTAGACATATATCAAATCGGATTGAATAACCTTAAAATATCTGTCCTTAATACCTTTTTTAGAAACGAGGTCTACTTTAAGCCCCAGTGCTTTCTCCAATTCATTTGCCAAATCAATAAACCCTATTCCAATCCTCCCATTTAGTTCGACCATGATGTCAATATCACTATCCTCGGTTTGTTCATTTCGTGCATAGGAGCCAAAGATTGCCATGGATGCAATAGGGTATCGCCTTTTTAGCTGCAACTTAAGGTCTGATAATTTAGTTTTCAGTTCTTGGGTAGAATCCATACTTCAAAGTTAATGAATTCAGAACCATCTCCTTTTTACGAGAGTTGATTCGTATTTGTTGTAAATGGATCAACAATTCTAAAAAACCGTATACCGCAACCCAAAGAACCCTCTAATCCCTTGGTTGGGGCCATACACATAGCTGGGATCAAAAGTCAAGGCAAAAGGATTGTCCGCAGTGGCCACTACATTCCCTTGCGGGTCAAACTGCACGTTTCTGTCAAAAGGATCATCTACACGGGCTATGATAAAAGGGTTGCCGCGGTTGGGTGTCCAATCCAATAGGTTTTTCACACCCCCGTAGAACTCAAACTTATCCAAACCTTTGTAAGTAAACTGGATATTTTGGATACTCCACGTAGGAGATTCGGGCGATCTTGGATCCAAATCCCCCAATAAAGGCAATCGCATGGGGCCGTATATGTTACCCGTATAATCCACGGTCAAATCCAAATTTCTAAAAGTGTAGGAGACATTCCAAGTTCCCGTAAAACTCTCGGTGAGAATCTGCCTTTGGGTTACCCCGTTTTCGGTATTGCTAACATCTTGCCAAGTGGCGCCCACCAAAAATTTAAGGCCGTTGGGCATAACCAAATCCACATTGGCGCTTACCCCTTGCGAAACGGATTTGCCGTCCAAGTTATCGTAGATAATCTGGTTGGGATTGGTATCGTAATCGGGCAAAATAATATTGGAGAAATGGGTGTAGAACGCAGAGGCATCAATGCCAATAAACGTACCATTGTCGCTATAGATTTTCTTTAGATAGTTAAGGTTAACGTTGATGGAACGTTCGGGTTTAAGTTCTTCGGCAATAATCACATCCCTAGATCCCGTTAGGGCAGCATGATCCTCGGTAAAAAGGTTGACCACCCTAAATCCTGTACCCGCATTGACCCTAAAAATATCGTTGTCCGAGATTTTCCATTTATAAGCCGCCCTTGGGGTAAAAATGTTGCCATGTCGTTGATCATAGTCGTACCGCAATCCTCCTAAAATGGAGTGCTTTTCGGCAAACTTAAACTCATCCTGCACAAAAACACTTGGAATCCAGACTTCATCCCGGGTTTGCGTTGCAGGGGTGTTGTCGTCGTAGTAGTTGTAGCGAATCGCACTTCCAAATAGTAGATCATGCTTTCCTGCGGTTTTGTCCCAGGTCAATTGTCCAAAACCAATACGCTGATCCGCTAAATAGGGGGTATCACCATAAACCGAATTCTGATTATGATCGTTATAGGATACCGATAGCATCACTTTTTCATCAATGGGCAGTTGATATTTACCCAAAACCTCCCATCTTCGGGTATAGATGCTTTCCCCATAAATCTCGTCACCACCTCTGAATTCTGGAGTCCACTGCAGTTCACCGCCCCATCGGTCTTCATAAAAGAACCTTCCAGCCAGGGAAAATAACTTGGAATCCTTGCGCTTAAAATTCCATTTTTGAAATACGGAAATTCGGTCTTGTAGCGTGAGGTCCGTGAAGTTGTCCCCATTGTTGTCCACTACCTCATCGAAGTTAAAATAGTTGACCCCAAGGAGGAGGTCGGTGTTTTGGCCCACTTCAATTTTAGAACCCACATCCAAGTTGTACTCACCCCAACCCGTTACATAAGCATCCGCAAAAAATTCAGGAGCATTGGGGGCATGTTTGGTAATAACATTGATCAAACCACCAACCGCTTCACTACCATATAAGGTAGAGGCTGGGCCTTTGACAATTTCAATTTGTTCTATCAAGGAGTTGGGAATTCCTGATAGCCCGTACACTGTACCTAGGCCGCTGACAATGGGCATACCATCAATCAACACTAAAGTATATGGGCCTTCCAGGCCGTTGATATGGATATCCCCCGTGTTGCAAACATTGCAGTTGATTTGTGGACGTACCCCGTTCACATTTTGAAGGGCTTCAAAGATATTGGGGGTTGGATTCTTTTTTAAGAATGTAGGAGTATACACCTCAACGGGTACCGCGCTTTCCAATCGGCTAACTGGTTTTAAGGTTCCTGTAACCACGGTTTCTTCCAAACTTTCGGCCGAAGCTTCCAACTCAATATCCAAAGTCTTCACCTCCCCCTTACCTATCAAAATGGAAGTCCTATAGGTGATATAACCTATGGAAGACGCTATAAGCGTGTATTGTCCAGGCTCAATGTTTTCAAGCTCATAATGCCCATCAGCATCCGTTGCTGTACCCATTTGGGTACCCTTCAATAGGACATTGGCATAAGCAATGGGCTGGCCGTTTTCGGTTAAGGTGCCCGTTAGGGTTCCCTGAGCCAAACCGTTTGTGCAGACCAAGATGCTTACAATAAAGAAAGCTAGATAGTTACGTTTGTTTTTCAATTTGGGTAAAATTAAATTTAGACAAAACTAAAAATTTGTTTTTGTAAATAAAAATGTATTTTTGAAAAAATTAATTTTTTGATGACCCGATCAGAGGAAAATTACATCAAGACCATCTTTCATTTGGGAGGGAACAAATCCATCCCAATTGCCACTAATGCCATTGCCGAACAAATGGAAACCAAACCTTCTTCGGTTACCGATATGGCCAAGAAATTGGCAGAAAAAGGATTGGTGCATTACAAGAAATATCAAGGGGTATCATTGACCGAAATTGGCATCAAAACAGCACTTTCCATCATCAGAAAACACCGTTTGTGGGAAGTTTTCTTGGTTAAAAAGCTTGATTTTACCTGGGATGAGGTTCACGAAGTGGCGGAGCAACTTGAGCATATCAAAAGCGAAAAGCTCATCGACAAGATTGACGAACTGTTGGATTTTCCAAAGTTTGATCCCCATGGAGATCCTATTCCCAGCAAAGACGGAAAGTTCATGATTCGGGATAAGCAACTGTTGAGCGATGTTCCAGTAGACACCGAAGGAGTTTGTGTTGGCGTCAAGGATACCTCGCCCACTTTTTTGAAATTTTTGGACAAGAACAACATCGCTTTGGGGAACACCATCCGAATCTTGGAAAAGGAGGAGTTTGATCAATCTTTGCACATTCAAATGGATGGCAAGGAACTTCATATTTCCCATCAAATAGCATCTAACCTTTACGTAAAAATGAACGATTAATGGAAGAAGTAATCCAATATTTTGAAAGTATAGATCCCATATTGGCGGCCTTTTACGCCACCGTTTTCACCTGGGGATTGACGGCTGCCGGGGCGGCCTTGGTCTTTTTGTTCAAGGGAATGAACCGTGCAGTTTTGGATGGTATGTTGGGCTTTACCGGAGGGGTAATGGTAGCGGCCAGTTTTTGGAGTTTATTGGCACCTGGAATTGAAATGAGTGAAGGCGAGGGATTTGTAAAAGTGATTCCCGCAGCGGTCGGATTTTTATTGGGGGCTGCTTTTATATTTGGGCTGGACAAGGTATTGCCCCACTTGCATATCAATTTTAAGGAAAGTGAAGCTGAGGGGGTAAAAACCCCTTGGCATAGAACTACTTTATTGACTCTTGCTATTACGTTACACAATATTCCTGAAGGTCTTGCCGTAGGTGTACTATTTGGCGGTGTCGCTGCTGGTTTTGATGGAGCTACCATTGGAGGTGCGGTCGCATTGGCCTTGGGAATAGGACTTCAGAATTTTCCAGAAGGATTTGCGGTTGCGATGCCTTTACGAAGACAAGGATTGAGCCGATGGAAAAGCTGGGTCTATGGACAGGCATCTGCCATTGTGGAGCCTATTGCCGCAGTTTTGGGGGCTTGGGCCGTTCTTACTTTTGAGCCTATTTTGCCCTACGCATTGTCTTTTGCTGCAGGAGCCATGATTTTTGTAGTAGTGGAAGAGGTGATACCGGAAACGCAAAGAGACAAATACACCGATATCGCCACATTGGGTTTTATCGGTGGATTTATCATAATGATGACCTTGGATGTAGGTCTAGGTTAACCCCTAGCTATTTCAATTTTTCAGCAAAGAATTTTCCAACAGCATTTACAGCTAGGGTAACTTCTTCCTCTTGGTCGTAGAAGGAAAACTGGTGCATGGGGGATGGCAAATCCGTATCAACCCACAACAATTCCTTATCCTCGGAAGGAATGGCTTCGTAAAATTTTCGGGTATAATCCGGTAAAACACTTCCATCGCTATGAACCATAAAAATGGGTTTGTCCAAATTTGTAGCGGCAGGGAATGGATCTAAAGTTAACCAGTCTTCCCACGTAGCAACGGCAAATTGGTTCGCATTCCACTCTGGAACGGCTCCTCGCTCTGGATTGAGATAATAGTCAAACTCTCCAAACATTGCCGCACTTTCGTCGGTGGTTGAAATGGCTGGGATGTATTCGATTTCCCCAGTTTCGGCAAAACGTTTTTTGGCATTTTGTGCGGCTTCAATTCGCTTTTGAACCCCTTCTTCCCCGCCGTAGAAAAGCTTAACGGCTTCTCCATCATGCAACCAAGAAGCCACGGTGGCCACGGCCTTGATGTCTGCATCTTCAGCAGAGGCCATCAAAGTGTACATGGAACCGGCACAGACCCCGAAGGCCCCAATGCTGTTGCCATCTACTTCAGGTAATGTTTTCAGGAAAGCTACCGCATTTTCAATGTCCTTGATTTTTAAGGTAGGACTTTCATACACTCTTGGTAACCCCTCACTCTCACCAAAGTTTCGGAAATCAAAGGCCAAAGTGATTAATCCCTTTTGCGCCAATCGTTCGGCATATAGACCAGCCATCTGTTCCTTGACCGTAGTCCAACTCCCAGAGACTACCACGGCAGGATAGCTATTTCCTTCTTGATAGTCGGAGGGGTAATAAAGGTTTCCGACCAAATTCAATCCTTCACTTTTAAAATTTACCTTTTTCATCTGTTCTTGATTTGATGTTGTTATTTCTTCTTTGGAATTTTCTGTTTTGACTTCTTTTTTGGACTGCTTACAACCCAATAAACTTGCTGCGGCTAAAATGGCCAATACGTATGTTTTCATGTTTTCTATTTTATTTGGTCCAATAATCCAAAACCACGAGCGGCCACAATTGGATTAAAAATTTCTACATATTCAGTGATTTCTCCCGCGTCATTAAACTTAAAAGTGGAGTAATAATCGTTGCTGTACACACCTGCGTCATTTTTCAATTGAATGTCTCCCTTGTATTTTACAAATACCATGTTCGGGTCTTCCATAGCGTGGATTTCCTGAATGTTAAAGGTCATTCCGTCAAAATTTGGAAAAACAGGTTCCCAATAGTTTTTGATGCCTTCCTTTCCATTGGCTCCTTTGGGAAACAAGTCGGAATGGTAGGGGTTGATGTGCTTTGTATTTTCTGCGAAAAGATGTACCAAACCATTGACGTCCTCATTTTCCAAGGCTTTGAAGAACTTTTTAACCTTTTCTTTGTTTTGGGTTGCAATTTTTGTGCTCATACTTTCTTTGTTTTCAGTTTCTGACTTGGCATTACACGAAAGCAACACAAGCCCGATTATGATTAGGGATGTCGTTTTAAGTTTATTTTTTACTGACATTTTCGATAGCTTTTTGAATTAATCCGCTATTTCCATCCTGGAATTTGTAGTTGAAAGTCATAGCGGTGATTTTCCAATTGCTTCCAGTTTTTTCCAAATCGAAATCATAAGAACCTACAACGGTCCAGACACTTCCGTTTTCATTTTCCAGAAAATGGGAAGCTGTTCCGTACACAAAAACATGTGCTTTACTCTTAATTATTTCCGTGATAAAATTTCCAATTTGATGGTGCGTATGGTCAAAGCCAGGTAAGACCGTTTTCCAACTTGAAGTGATTTCGGCAGGAGAAACCTCTGCCGATGGGTTTCCTGTCATGGAGGAGTAATCCAGATGTACTTTGTCAGCGAATTGGGCCTCAACCAAAGACCAATCTTGCTGGTCGGTCGCAACAAATAATTTTGTTACGGTGGATTGTACTAGTGATTTATCCATTTCTTGGGCGTTTAGGGTTAAACAAATGGTGAGTGTAAAAAAGGATATCAATTTTTTCATGGGTTATGAATTTTGAACAGTACAAATGTCCAAATGACCCATAGGAATGGATTTATAAAATCAAAGCAAGAAGTATAAAATTCAAAGAATCGCTTCTTTTCTGAAGGAATTGGGGGATTGGGAGGTCTGTTTTTTAAAAAAACTGCTGAAGTTGTTCGGGGAATCAAAATGTAGGGAATACGCAATTTCCTTGACGCTCATATTGGTTTGCAGCAGACGGGATTTGGCCAACCGAAGTAAGTGCTCATGGATATGCTGTTTTGCGGTATGCTGCGTAATACTTTTGACAATGGTGTTCAGGTGATTGGGATGGATTCCCAATTGATCGGCATAATAGCTTGGGGAATGCGTTTTCCCTTTTTTGGCAATGATATCTTCACGGAGCTGGGTCTCAACAAGGGCCTGAAATCTGGATAGCAAGGCAATATCGGTTTTACGAATGGCCTTGGATGCTTCGTCTGAATCCACCTGAATCTTGAAATATCGTTTTACATAATTCAACAAGAGCAATACTTGTGCCTCAAGAACCAAAAAACTATCCTTTTGCTCGTTTTGCAGTTCGTTGTAAATGTTTTGGAAAACCGCCAACATGGGTATGGCTTCTTCTACATCCACTTCAAAAGGAATGGCCTTATCAATCTTAAGAAAGGGAAATTCATCCAATAACTGCTGCAGATGTTTTGATTTTGCTATGAATTCTTTGGTAAAGATGATGTAAAAACCCTCCCAGTTTGGGGCTATGTCCCAAGAGATAATTTGAAAGGGGGAATTAAAAAAAACGGTGGATCCCTCCAAACTTCCGTGATGCCCAGACATGGCCTTGCCGCCACCTTCCAGCTTTAAGGCTATGGCATAAAACTCATGTTTAAAGGCCGGCATGTTGTGCACCACCGTGGGCATGTTTTCCTGAAAACTGCGTATGTCAAAATCATTCCTTTTTGGAGGAGGAATTTTGATGGCTTTGCAATAATCTTGCAAGGTGGTGTACTTGGGAATCACTTCTTGATATATTCTTCAGCTTAAAATAAAACTTCTAAGTGAAAATTCCCAAGCGAGGTGCCTTTAGAACATACTTAAGCTTGCGGCTTGACTTTGATTCCCATGATCAACAGCCACAGACAAGTACCCAATTCCCCAATACTGGCAGGTATGGTGATATAATCCGAAATCCAAAGGGAATTGTAATCGGGGCAAAGCACCCTGCCTATGAAATCCAAAAAATAGCCTATACTTCCCACCATCAGAAACAGGCCCAAAATCTTGGGAAGAAAACCGGATTTAAAGACCAGGTAGCCAAATGGGAACAGCCATAGACCCCAGAAAATTTGGGATATCAGAATACCTTTAAAATACGATTGAAAGGCCTGCATCACCTGAGTCTCAATTTGTGCTGCATTGTACACCTCCAAAAATCCAGATTCACCCAAAAGGGACAACACATCAAATTTGTATATCACACTACCCATGGAAATGGGGACACTCATAAGGACCAAGACGACCATCAGCACTGCCATGTTTTTATGGACCTCCTTGAACAACTGAAAAAGCACCAAAGGCAGAAAAACAAAGATCAAATAACACAATAGTTCGCATAAAATTTCCAATCGGAATAGAAACTCGGAGGATGCAAGGTTTTGAACCGTTTGTGCAGGGTTGTCCCAAACAATGAGTTGTGATGGAACATACATGAGACTGAAAATACCAGTGATGGCAATTAAAAAATACAATAGCCCAGCAAGTCGGGCCGTTTTTTGGTTGACTCCCATTTTTGATTGATTATGGTTATTAAAGAAAAGACGTGTTTGGGAATCTTTTGGTTGCCCGTTGCTATTTTAAGTCTTCCAAGATTTGGCCGAAATCGTATTGCAAATCTTCGTGGAGGGCACTTATTTTCTTTTCAATATAGCCCAATTGTCTATCATATAAATTGCGCAGGGCGATGTTGCTTTTAATGGATGGACGGAAGTTCTTTAGTTTCTGACAGAAGTACAATAGCAGCTCAACCTCGGTTTCTTTGTTCCCAGAGTACCTAACGTATTTTTTAATGGTTCGAAGAATTTTCCTGACACTTTTTTTGATGTAGTAAAAACTATTGGTATTGATTTCCTCGAACATTTCGTCTACTTCGGCTTTGACGGATTCAATATATCCTTCCTCATGATCGGCTTCAAAAAGCAGGTAAGTAAGCAGTTCTTTGTTCTCCTTTTTGAATCGGCCCAAGCGAAGACATAAATTCAAAAGCTCATCCGGGGAACGGTGCTGAAGTTCCTTTTTGAGTTGGGCAATGGTAGATGCTTTCATGTCAACTTCTCAGATAAGATGCCCCGTTCACATCAATGATGGCTCCAGAGGAATAGCCTGCCCCTTCCGAGGCTAAAAACAAAATAGCGTGGGCGACTTCACTGGGTTGTGCCATTCGTTGAAAAGGGGATTCCCGCAGCAGATTTTCCCGTTCTACTGGGGTCAAGGTTTCGGCAGCCATTTCCGTTTCGGTAAATCCTGGAGCCACTACACCAACATGGATATGATGTTTGGCCAATTTTTTGGCCAAGGACTGACTCATGGAATTCAAGGCCGCCTTACTGGCACCATAGGCCGGTTTGGTGGGCTCGCCCCGAAACGCACCTCTGGACGACACATTTACAATCTTCCCTCCTCCAGATTGCATCATCGCTTTGGCGCCCCAATAACAGAGATTGGATACCGCAAATAGGTTGGTATTAAAAATGCTTTCCCAAGCATTGGCCCAATGATCAAAATCCACTTCTTCTATATCGTGGAAAATGGAAATTCCGGCATTGTTCACCAAAATATCAAGTTGACCATAATGTTCTATGAACTTATTGATCAAGTTTTCAGGGCCTTTTTTTTCGGAAACATCCTGTTGAAACAATTGGTGCCCTGAACCGCTTAATTGGGAAAGGGTTCTTTCAGCTTCCTCGGTATTACTTCGGAAATTGAGACCTACCCTTGCACCTTTCTCCGCGAAGGCTATGGCAGTGGCCTTGCCGATGCCACGGGAGGCTCCAGTGATCAAAATGTTTTTGCCAGTAAAATCCATCAATTAGGGTTTAAGAAGATGTGTTTGAGGATTATTGGTTTGTTCGCTATTGTATTATGAACTAGTTGTCATTCACCTCTTGGTTTTCAATACCCAACTCTTCATCAATTAATTCGTTTAAAATAGCAATTCTATCTAAAGCTCTTTGGTAAATGTCGTTTTTTTCCAGCATCAAACCCGAAAACATTGTGAATAAGTTTTGGAACTGATATGTATAAAAATTTTCCACTTTTTCGACCGTCATGTTAGACACTTTTAAGGAGCTAACAATAATTGGAATGGCAAAGGTCATTATAGCTTCTGAATGGGTCTCCTCCAGTTTGTTGGCATAAATATAGGTTTCTTCCAAATGCTGAAGTCGTTCAATAATTTGTTGGTTCTTTAGCAACTTTATTTGACCACTGTTCACCATGGACTGATAGATGTTGCTTTGCCTGTGAAAATCAGAGGATTTGGTCAGATTTAATGTAATCTTGGATAGGGAATCAACGGCACTTCTATCATTTGCTTCAATGACCCCAATAGCATATCCATATTGCTCCAAAAATGAATTGTTGTAACTCATGCTGGACTCAATTCCCCGTCTGTCCTCACTAAGTTGCCGCTTAATATTTTTATAATAGTTCTGTTCTTCTATGCCATCTAATCGTTCCTGATTCCAGTTGTTGATTTGCAGGGCAATCAATATTCCAATAACAACCAGAACAATTTCTCCAATTGCATAAATGAAATATTTGGAGAACTTGTTTTCTGAAAGTAGTTTTTGGCGAATCCTACGGAAGAATTTAATCATGGGAAGTTGGCTATTTCCCATAAATATAGCAAGTTATAGGCTTAGATTTCCACTAAATGGAGCTTTTGAAAAATGGAATCAACGAATTACGGAAAGTTCTAATTGCAATGCAATGGGTTATGGTCACTTGGAGTGAAGTTATGAAAAGATTTGAAGGAACATGGCCAAGCCAACCATTAATCCCAACCACAAAATCCCGATTAAAATGAGACCGAAGACATGCAAAAATAGCAGAAGCTCTAAATAGACCCGTTGTTTTTTGGTGACTTGCTTGGGTTGCGAATACCAAATGGTCTGGGTTCTTTGCAGCAGCACTTTACAACTAACACCTTGGTTCTCGGCAATTTTTTCAATACGGGATTTTACAAACCTATAGCCATAGGTGACAATATAGAATATGCCCACTAAGACACTCAACCCTAGGGCTGCAGAGTAAAAACCCTCGTACCAGGATTGGATGGATAAGTGGATGCCCAGAAAAAACATAAAACAAAACAATGATGACGTGACGGCTCCACGAGGTTGGTTGAGGGAGCCGCTGGATTTAAAAAATTTACTATCGATAGGGGTCAACTTGACCACTTCTTTTCGCTACCTTTAAAGCTACAAATTTTGAACATATGAAGCGATTTCTTTTGCTCCTTTTTACCTTAGGGGCTTTACAGTTATCAACCTCCCAAAAACAACATTTTTCCTATTTAGACGTCTTTGATTTGCAATATGCATCGGATCCACAGATTTCACCCAATGGTGAATGGGTGGTTTACCGAAGAATGGGATATGACATCATGAAGGATGGTTCCAAAGGAAATCTTTGGTTGATTCGCACTGATGGAAGTCAGCACCAAAAATTGACCTCCAACGAAGTCAATGAGAGCAGCCCCAAATGGTCGCCCACTGGCGATAGGATTGTGTTTTCCAGTAGCACGGACGAGGGCTCGGAGATTTTCATGTATTGGGTGGCCTCTGGAAAGGTGGCCAAATTAACGCAGTTACCCTTTAGTCCAAGTTCCCTGACCTGGTCCCCAGATGGGAAACAACTGGCTTTCTCCATGAATGTACCGGAAGCTCCACCCGTGATTGCCAAAATGCCCAAAAAACCCAAGGGTGCCAAATGGGCCGAGAAGCCAAGAATTACGGATAGGGTGTATCATGAAGCCGACGGGAGAGGTTATATCAAACCAGGGTTCAACCACATTTTCACTATACCTGCAGACGGGGGTGCGCCAAGGCAAATCACCTCTGGAAACTGGCATCACCGAGGAACACTTTCTTGGGCCAAGAATGGAAGTAAAATTTATTTTTCCGCGAATAGGGTAGAAGATTGGGAATACCGATTTAGAAACAGTGAGATTTATACTGTGGATGTGCAAAATGGGAATATAGAAGCACTGACCGATAGAAATGGGCCGGATTATAACCCAAAGGTTTCTCCAGATGGAAAACTAATAGCGTATCTGGGTTTTGAAGACAAGGTACAAGCCTATCAAATCAGAAAAGTGCACATCATGAATGTGGATGGAAGTGGCAAAAGGGTAATTTCTGAAGGACTGGACCGAACCATTTCCGACATTCGATGGAATTCCAAAGGAGATGGATTGTATGTTGCCTATGATGACAAAGGAAATGGAAAAGTAGGGCTGGTTTCCTTGTCTGGGAACACCTCCAAAATATTGGACAATGTAGGAGGAACCACCTTGGGCCGACCTTATCCCAGCGGGTCCTATAGCGTCTCGAATAATGGGACAATTGCGTACACCCAATCCAGACCTAATTATCCTGCGGAGTTGGCTGTACTCAAACCAAAGGGAAAGAATCCCGTCAAAATCACTGGTTTGAGCAATAGTCTACTCAATTATCGTGAATTGGGCAGGGTTGAAGAAGTATGGTACAAATCTTCGGTAGATGGACGGGACATTCAAGGCTGGGTAGTATACCCACCAAACTATGATGCCTCCAAAAAATATCCTTTTATGGTGGAGAACCATGGAGGCCCCATTTTAAACTATGGAGACCGCTTTTCCGCAGAGATGCAATTGTATGCATCCGCTGGCTATATTGTGTTTTATCCCAACCCAAGGGGGAGTACCAGTTACGGGGAGGAATTTGGAAATCTACTCTACAACAACTATCCAGGGGAGGATTACAATGACGTTATGGATGGCGTGGATCATTGTATTGGAATGGGCATAGCCCATGAAGATCAGTTGTTTGTAACGGGTGGCAGTGCAGGCGGAATAATGTCGGCCTGGATGATTGGGAAAAACAATCGTTTTGAAGCAGCCGTGGTGGCCAAACCAGTTATGAACTGGATCAGCAAGACCTTGGTGGCCGATAATTACTTTTACTATGCAGAACATAGATATCCTGGACAACCTTGGGAAAATTTTGAGGGGTATTGGAAATTTTCACCCATATCGCTCGTTGGTAATATAGAGACCCCAACCATGGTGATGGTGGGGATGAACGATTTAAGAACTCCGCCAAGCGAGGCAAAGCAGTTATACCATGCTCTCAAACTGCGAAAAATAGAAACAGTACTGGTGGAAATCCCAGGGGCAAGTCATGGTATTGCCAGCAAACCGAGTAATTTGATAACCAAGATCGCCCATACAGTTGCTTGGTTTGATAAGTATAGAACCGATAAAGAAAATGAGTAAAAAGAAGAGGCATTGGCTGTGGAACGTATTGATCGTCCTTACCCTTGCCCTATGCTTTTTGGCCTTTTTGGCTCATTACAAAAACTGGCATAAAATAGAAGAAGGTCAACTAAAGATACTTTCCGGCATCTATTACCAAAAAGTTCCCCTAAATGAGATAGACAGCCTTAAGATCGTGGAAAAGGTTCCGGAATTGGAACGTTCCAGTGGATTTTCATGGATGGTGGCGGAGAAAGGGGTTTTCGTGGATTCCATCACCCAATCCAAGGTGTATTTTTTTGTGGATGATTTGGCACAGCACAAGATAAAGGTGGTACACCATGATAGCCTTCGGATGTTCATTAATTTTAAGGATAGTTTGCAGACCCAAGACTTTTTTGAAAATTTGCAACAGCTAGTGGAGCAATCCAATAAACCAAATTGATCGGATAATATGCATTTGAACCAAAGCTTTTCCAAGCGACTGTTGTGGCTTTTTTTAACCATGGTTCCAATGGCTATCATTGCTCAGAACACCATTTCTGTTGAGGTTTCGAATATTCCTTCAGCTGAAGGCAAGGTCAATATTGCGGTTTATGATTCAGAATCTACTTTTTTGAAATTTGAAGGGGTTGTGAAAGCCGGCAGCGTGGAGGCCAAAAAGGGAAAGGTGAATCTGAAACTGGAAAACATTCCTGAAGGGGAGTACGCCCTTGCTATTTTTCATGATGAGAACGGCAACGATAAGCTGGATAAAAATTGGCTTGGAATTCCAACGGAAAAAGTGGCCTTCTCACGAGCCAAGATGAAAACCTTTGGGCCGCCATCGTATCGCGATTGCTGTTTTAAGGTTAAAGGGGATAAGGCCATCAGCATTACTTTTTAGTAACTTTCCGTATGGAAACAATATTATTGGCCCAGCTTATGGGTGCCCTGTATGGTTTATTGGCCGTTGTCTTTGGAGCTTTCGGGGCCCATGCCCTGAAAAAGAAATTGACCCCAGATCTACTTCACAGTTTTGAGACAGGGGTCAAATATCAAATGTATCACGCCATTGTGCTTTTGATCCTTGCCTTTAACCTTGGTTTTGACAATGCACTGGACAGCTATATCGTCAATTGTTTCGTTTTTGGAACCTTACTTTTTTCCTTTAGCATTTACGGACTGTGCCTGAGTGCCGCCAGTGGAAAAAAACTACGTTTTTTGGGCCCTATTACCCCCTTGGGAGGTTTACTCTTGGTTGTTGGATGGGCTCTTTTGCTCTATTCTTTTGTCTCGTCCATGCTATAGGCGGTCAATCAATCTGAACGGGTTCTATTTTACCATAAAACCATGGCGTATGTTGATTGGTAACTGCCACCCATTTCCATTGGTCATTCTTTTTTTGCGCACTTAGGGTCATCAAACCAATTTCCTTGTATGTGGTATCAGCTGGTTGTTCTTTTTTGATCCAAAACATCTTCCAAGAATAATAGGTCAGGGCACTATCATCGTCCAAAAAACGGATTTTGGGCTCTCCAATTTCATAGTAATAATCCAAAGAGTCATTTTTGGCAAACATCAAATGAAACCTTTCCAGTTCGTTTTTTCCTTCAAAAAAGTAACCTTGGGAGTTTATCCAGGTGGCGTCATCAGCAAACTGGGGCATGACCAAGGCCACATCTTTCGAGATCATGGCTTCCTCCCGAAGAGCAATCATTTGTGTCAGGGCCAAGGAATCCTTTTTCCTTGTGTCAGCATCAACATTGGACGATTTTTCATGCATACAACCCGAAAGAATGAAAAATGCCAACGCTAAATAATAGAATGGTTTCATACCCTAAAGCCGTAGATACATGTTCCCGTTAATGGTGTTCAGTTTCAACCTATAGGTGGCATTGTCGAAACTTCCTTCCACCTTTTGGCCCACATGTCTATCGGTGACTTTTAAGTCCAATTTCTCATCAGCATAGATCAACCCATGAATGGTTTCTGCCGTAAGATGTGAATCTCTCATGACCAAATCAATTTCTCCATTGATGGTCTTTAAATCCATATTGCCCTTGTATTGGCCGATGTCTATATTGCCATTGATCAAATCCGCCGTAAAATCCCCTTCAATTACCTCCGCGTTAAGATGCCCATTGATGCTGCTTACCGTAAAATCAGCATTTTTTGGCACGTAGAGAACATAATTAAAAGTGTACATATCGCTGGTATGATAGTAGCTGTGCTCCCCAGCGGGACGAGTTTTCTCCCATTCGTCATGAAAGGCCTTAAATACTGCTTCTGCATTGGATTCGATGCCAATGTAGCCATTACCCTCGTCAATGTCGAGTTTGTAAAGATCCAAATATTTGCCTTCTTTGGTGCGTAAGGTTGCCTTAAAATATATGGTAGACTTGTCCCAGGTCTTGACCTCAATATCCGAAGCAAATTTCACATCCAAATCAATTACCTGGTTGTTATAATTGATGTTTTTTTCTATCACTTTTTGAGCGCTAAGCGATAGGCCCATAAGGCTCATCACCAGCATTGCTGCTAAATTTTTCATGATGTATTGTTTTTTGAGATGAATAAACTTGAAGTTGCCTACTGCTTTCTTAGGTAAATGTTCCCATTGGTGGATTTCAAGGAAATCTTGACCCCTCCATTGTTGATGGCAGCCCTTACTTTTCGGTCGGAAATGGAGGTTAATCCGTTCTTCTCCTCCCGTTCAAGTTCAAAATTGGTGTAGATGTCTCCATTAACGGTACCTAGATTCAAATCTGCTGGAGTACTGGCAGGAAGGGTCACGTCCACATCATCGTTGGTGGTATAAATGGAAATGGGAGTGTCTTGTTTTACCGTATCAAAATCCACCGTGATTCCGCCGTTCAGTGCATTTGCGGTTACAGGTCCGTTGACATTGGAAATTTCAATACTTCCGTTCAATTGGGCATTGGCCTCCACTTCCCCGGAAAAGCCATCAATTTCAATATCCCCGCTCCAAGTACTTTTCACGGAAACGTTTTGCGTTTTGGGAAGGTAGATAATAGCTCCTTCGGATCGCCTCAAATTCTTTACAATCAAGGTATTTCCGTCTTGTACCACATAAAATCCAACCTCCGTATTGTCCGAACCTCCTTCGCCAACTAGCCGGAGTCCTTTGGATTTTTCGGATACCTTGGTGCTTCCACTACCTTTTATTCTGATTTCGTTGGCAGTTTGGGTTCTAAGGGTAATGTCTGATTTGGATTCAATTTTGACCCATTCCACCCCGCTCAAGGCCTTGGTGTAATCGGCCTGTGCTTGGGCCAGGGTGCTTGTTACAAATGCTACTACTAAAATTGATAAATTTCTCATGATTCTTCGTTTTTTGATGCTTCGACTGTGCTCAGCACGGGTTTTTATATAATTTTTGGCAAAGCCAATTTGATTTCATTTTTAACAAAGGGTTGGGTGTCTTCTTGTTCCAACAATCTTTGCATGGGGACCACTGCTTTCTTTTCCTGGTTTTTGACCAAGGCCTTTATAATACCAATCTGAATGCTTGGATTTTTTTCTTTGCCCAATGCCTCAATAAATACCGATTTAACCATTTCGGAAGAAGCAAGGTTGGTGAGTGCTTCAAAGGCATTGAGTCGTACAATATCATTCTCGTCAAACAATAATCTATTGGCCAATGCACTGATAATGGCTTCATCCGGATTTGGGAATTCCTCGATATAACTCACTCCCTGAATCCGTTTGCTGGCGGATTGGTTTTCCATTAAGGAAAGCATGGCCGTTTGTTTTATTTGAAGACTTTCTTCAAGAATAGCAGCTACATCCTGATTGGATTTTTCCATTTCCAAGATTCTACCGGTTTGAAACGCGGCGATGAGCAAAGCAACACTGGCTGCTACTTTGAGCAGGTTGGACGCCCAGCTGCCCTTATTGTTTTCAAGCTTGACCACCTTGGATTGGGAAAGCTTTTCTTGTTCCAAGGCCTGATCAAATTGAACCCTTAATCTATCTGAGGGTACCTGCAGCTGTTCTTTATCAAAAGCGGTGAACAACGTCCTAAGCTCCTCCAATTCTTTTCGGCATGATTCGCTTACCGCAAGATGGTCTTCCACTTCTTGCTTTTCCTTGGGAGACAACAGTCCATCCAGGTAGGCAGGCAGCTGGCTTGAAATAAATTTATCTTTTTCTGACTTCATATTTTCTAATTGGACTCCAGATAAATGACCCGGAGTTTTTTCAATATTCTACTTACCTTGGTTTTTAACGCACCTGGTGTACTGCCTACAATTTCGGCCAGTTCCTCATAGCGTATTTCCTTGTATCGGTTCAAAACAATCAACTCTCGATCTTGGGGATTAAGTTGGTTAAGTGCATTGTGCAATTGACCGTAATCCTCCTGGCGCTCCGCATCATTCGCAACCGCTTTGTATTCCAGCACATCCACAGGTTCATGATATTTGTGGTTTCTGGTAAAGTGGGTTTTCAAGTTGTTTCTGGCAATGCTGAACAGCCATGAAACAAAAGCCCCATCTTTATAAGAACTTCTATACTTTATCAGCTTATAAAAAACATCCTGCGTTAGATCCTCACTTAACATGGCATCTCCAGACATCTTAAAAAGATAGTTGTAGACATGCTTGTGGTGACGGTCAAAAAGTACCTTGAGCAAATCAAGATTGCCGTCGGCAACTTTTCGCATTATAATTTCATCTGAAAGCGCTTCCAATGCTTTTCTTTAGCTGGTTTGTTATCCTATATAGTCAGGAAATTAAGAAAGGTTACACTGGGAGTGAAAAAAAGTCAAAAAAGAGTCATCTGCCTATGAAGGGCGGATTATAAAAAATAAAAAGGTGGATAATAATCAATCGCAACCACAACCGTCATGTCCACAGGCCTTGGAATCCTTTTTTTTGCCTGAAACCAATGACTTGGGCAAATAGAACTTCCAGACCAAATAGCCAATGGCAAAGGCAAGGGTAAGATAGACCAATATGTGTTGTACTAGATCCATTAATTAAGGATTTGAAAGGCGGTCAGTGCTACAAGATACGCAAAAACGCTCATGAAACCCAGTTGAAGCAAGGGCCATTTCCAGCTGTTCGTCTCTCGTTTCACAATGGCCAAGGTGCTCATACATTGCATGGCAAATGCATAAAAAAGCATCAAGGATATGCCCGAGGCCAAATTGAAGAGGGGCTTTTTCCCCGACTCGTCCAGCTCTGCGGCCATTCTGTTTTTAATGGTTTCTTCCTCATCACTGCCCACACTATATATAGTGGCAAGGGTGCCAACAAATACTTCACGTGCGGCAAAGGAGGTTAATACGGCGATACCAATTTTCCAATCGTAGCCTAGAGGCTTTACAATAGGCTCAATAGCCTTTCCGGCGTAGCCAATATAGGAATGCTCCAATTTATGACTTGCTATTTCCTGGGCTTTTGCCCGCTGCTCCAAATCGGCAGTCAAGAGCTGTATGGAATCTTGGGATGCTTTGGGCATCACTTCTCCAGACCGGGTTTGCCTTTCTTCAATATAGCTGTCGATGTTGTTCTGGATGTAATTTTTACTGTACGGACTGAGACCTTCCGTTTCTATTCTCTGGGAAACAATTTCCTCTGCATTTTTAAAGTCCTCAGAAGATCCGTTGGATCCCAAAAACCATAGGACTATGGAGATGGCCAGGATAATCTTACCGGCACCAAACACAAAACTCTTGGTTTTTTCCAGCACCGTATAGGCCACATTTTTAATAAGGGGCAAACGATAGGTTGGCATCTCTACCATGAAGAGGGAACGACTACGGATCTTTAAAATCTTGTTCAAAATGGAGGCAGAGAAGATGGCCATACCAAAACCTATCAAGTACAATAGCATCAAGGTCAAAGCCTGGTAGCTCAACCCCAAAATTCGCCCTTCAGGAATAACTAGGGCTATAAGAATAAGGTAAACGGGAAGTCTGGCTGAACAAGTGGTAAATGGGGTCACCAAAATGGTGATGAGCCGTTCTTTCCAATTTTCAATAGTACGTGTCGCCATCACAGCGGGAATAGCACAGGCAGTTCCAGAAATCAGCGGGACAACACTCTTGCCACTCAGTCCAAACGGCCGCATGAGTTTGTCCATCAAAAATACCACCCGACTCATATACCCTGATTCTTCCAAAAGAGAGATAAACAGGAATAAAAAGGCTATTTGCGGAATAAAAATGACGATACCGCCAATACCCACCAAGATTCCTTCGGCCAACAAATCTGTGAACACCCCAGAAGGCAAAGTGCTCTTTAACCATTCCGCGGCATTGGCAAATTGCTCGTCAATAAAGTCCATAGGGTAGGTGCTCCAGTCAAAAATAGCTTGGAACATCAGCAATAAAATAGCGAAGAAAATCACATACCCATAAACTTTATGGGTCAGGATTTTGTCCAAAGAAGCCCGCAATCCTTTGGCTGCATTGAAATCTACCTTGTAGGTTTCTTTTAAGGCTGTATTAATGAACTGGTATCGCAGAACGGTTTCCCTATGCTGTAATTTTTTGAGTTCGGTCTTGGATTTGGTGGAAAAAGAAGTGGCATCCTGAATGCGTTTCTTTTCTATGGGCATGAAATTTACATCCTGGGTGATGACCATCCAAAGCTTGTAAAGATCTTCATTGGGGAAGGCCTTTTGTAATCGGCTAAAATATTCAGGGGCAATACGGGATGTATCTATGTTTGGGGTATTTGGGAGGGACTCGTAATCTTCAATCAACTCTTTTATATGATCTATACCTCTGCCTTTTCGCGTACTGACCAAGGCAATTTTGGTATCCAACTTTTGCTCCATGGCCGCCAAATCAAGGGAAATACCCTTTCTGGACATTCGGTCGGCCATATTAACGACCAAAATTGCCGGAATCCGAAGGTCTTTGATTTGGGTAAAGAGCAGCAAGTTCCGTTTCAAGTTCTCCACATCGCTCACCACTACCGCCACATCCGGAAAATCCTTATCATTTTTGTTGAGTAATAATTCCACCACAACACTTTCATCCAAGGAGGTGGTATTGAGGCTATAGGTACCTGGAAGATCTAAGATCTGTGCTTTCTGCCCGTTGGGAAGTTTACAAACCCCCACTTTCTTTTCAACGGTAATACCAGGATAGTTGCCCACCTTTTGTTTGAGGCCGGTAAGTTGATTAAAAACAGAAGTTTTTCCAGTATTGGGATTACCGATCAGTGCAACTTTGATGCTCTTACTCATACGGAGGTGGGGTCTTCTTCAATTTCAAGTTCTATTTGTAGGGCAAGGGAGCGTCTAATGGCAATATGACTACCGTTTACGTTGATGTAAATGGGGTCTTTTAGTGGGGCAACCTGAACCACTTCTACAGTATTTCCTGGGAGACACCCTAGTTCCAAGAGTTTAATGGGAAGGGTTAAATCGGAAAATTCCTTGATTACCCCTGATTGTCCCTGTTTTAGATCTAGAACGGTTGCCACAAATCTTATTTAGAATAAATTTAAGTAAGGGCAAAAATAGGCAAAAATGAGCACATAATATTGCCAAACTTTTACTAATTGAAACAGGCGCTCATTGCGCATAACTGGCCTCCAAAATGGCAAGGTCGGCAAGCAGTTGGTCAATCTCCTCGCGATTGGTTCCGTCATAAAATCCCCGAATCCTTCGTTCCTTGTCCACCAAGATGAAATTTTCCGTATGGATCATATCATAAGGTCCGCCGTCGCCGTCCGTCTTCACTGCCAGATAGGATTTTCTGGCCAGCTCATAAATTTGTTTTTTATCCCCGGTGACCAAATTCCACTTGTGATCCAACACTCCCTTTTCTTTGGCATACTTTTTTAATTGGGCAACCGAATCTATGGCAGGGGTGACTGAATGGGATAACAAGAGTACATCATTCTTGTCCATGATGGCATTTTGGATTTCGACCATATTCTTGGTCATTATGGGACAGATGGTGGGACAGGTGGTGAAGAAAAAATCAGCTACATATATTTTATCTTGGTAATCATCCTCTGTAATTTTTTTTCCGTTTTGATTTATCAATTCAAAGTCGGCAATGGTATGATACTTCTTTTTATAGTGCAGGGTGCTGTCCACCAGAGCTTGATCTACCATGGAAGGTTGGTACACAGGCAGCGTTTTCTTGGGTTGTAACGCGTTGTAAAAAAGGTAAATGATCACTACTGAAAGGGCCAAAAGAACGGCTCCAAAAAACTTGAACTTGGAAAAGAAATTCCTCATGTTGCAAAATTACATTCGGCTCAAAGAATCTTCAAGTGAAATCGAGTTTTTGTTCCTAAAACTTTCTTAAATACGTCCATTGCCCAAAATCATCTTTTTATAACAGGGCTAAAAGCGTACTTTTGCGGGGTTTAATATAAGTATAGAAGCTAATGGATCTTTTTACACAGATCGTAATGTTTATAGTGATCATCTCTGTTTTGGTGATTTTGCACGAATTGGGACATTTTCTTCCTGCAAAATATTTCAAGACCAAAGTGGAGAAGTTCTATCTCTTTTTTGATGTCAAATTTTCCTTGTTCAAAAAGAAAATAGGAGAAACGGTCTATGGTGTTGGGTGGCTACCACTTGGAGGCTATGTGAAAATTGCCGGAATGATTGATGAGAGCATGGACACCGAACAAATGAAGGAGGAGCCCAAACCATGGGAATTCCGTAGCAAACCGGCTTGGCAACGATTGATTATTATGTTGGGCGGGGTTACGGTAAACTTTCTTTTGGCCTGGGTGATTTACACCGCCATGTTTGCCAGCAATGGGGAGACTTTTATCCCAGTAAACAAGATTGAACATGGACTGCACGTAGATCCTGTAAGTGAAAAGATCGGACTCAAAACAGGAGATAAAATTCTGGAGATTGATGGGAAAAAGGTTGAAAAACTAGATAGGTACCTATCCATGGATATTCTGTTCGGGGATGAGATCAAGGTGCTGCGTGATGGACAGGAAATGACGGTGCCACTTAGCGATGAAGGAAAGAAAGCGGCCCTGGAAAGTAGAGGGCGTCAATTTATTGTACCTAGATACCCAACCTTGGTGATAGGCCACGTGTCCGATAGCTCCCAAGCCAAAGAAGCGGGAATCCAAATTGGGGACCGTTTGGAAAGAATCAATGGTCAAACCCTTAGTTTTTGGGATGAGGTTACCACCCAAATAAATGGGAATAGGGGCCAAACCTTGAATGTGGATTTGACCAGGGATGGAAGGCTGGTGAATCTACAAGTTCAAGTTCCCGATAGTTTGCCGGTTGGGATTGCACCAGATAGAAATTTGGCTACAGAGCAGCTGTCCATAACCAAGGAATTCAGTGTGGCTTCTGCCATTCCACGTGGGTTTATGGAGACCATCAATGTGTTGGTAAGGCAGGTAAAACAGTTTAAGCTAATTTTTAACCCTATCATTCAAGGATATAAACAGGTAAAAGGACCCATTGGTATTGTGGAATTGATGCCAACGAGCTGGGATTGGGGCTTTTTCTGGAGCTTTATGGCCATGTTCTCGGTTTGGTTGGCGTTTATCAATGTATTACCTATTCCAGCATTGGATGGAGGACATGTGATGTTCTTGTTGTACGAAATGATTAGTGGAAGACCTCCAAGCCAAAAGGTTTTGGAACGGGGTCAGATAGTAGGATTTGTGATTTTGATGGGATTGATGGCGGTTATTTTTGGTAATGATATCTGGAATATTATCAAAAGATTTATTTAGCCTAATTTTGTTTGTGGTCTTATAAAGAAACTGCTATATTTGCACCCGCTTAAGGTAAAAATATTCCTCCTTAGCTCAGTTGGTTAGAGCATCTGACTGTTAATCAGAGGGTCCTTGGTTCGAGCCCAAGAGGGGGAGCAGCAATAGTAAGGCTTTAGAGAAATTCATACTCTGGAGCCTTTTTTATTTGCACGCAATTTGCACGCAGATTGAGAAAAATTTTATTTAGAGTCAAACTTTAACATTTCAGGCTAAATTTTTCTAGAATAACTTGAGATTTGTCCCAAATACTTACCCGAAAACTTTGCGCATGGATCCTGTTTTGATTTTATAGTGTTCGGAACGATAAGCGTTAAGTAAAATTGAAATAGGGCGCACCTACCATTCCCCTTAATACCCTTTTTTCAATCTAAAAGTGAGACTTTTAAACGGAGCTAAACAATATCAAATTTAATTTGACCAAAATAGTTTCCCAAACGCCTACAAACCGAGGCAAATAATATTTTTTACAGTAAAAAATTCTAATGTTTACTGGGCCTACTAAGGTTTTTACAGCAAAAACTTTTTTTGGTCAAAATTCAATCCTACATAATTAACTGAAAATCAATTGACTAAGCAATGTAACATCGCGTTAGCGTGTTACCCTCTTGCTTTACATTCCTCGTCCTGCTGGCAGGACAAAAAATGTAAACACGAAGTGCCTTTCGTCTCAATCATATTTAGGCAAAACACTCCAAATTTCACTGATTCATAAAATCTAAAGAAAATCAGATCATTAGAAATAAAATATAAATCTGTTTAGCATTAATTGAAATCAAAATGCTATAAGAAACTGAATATGGGTATCGAACTGTTTCATAAAAGGTGAGTTAACGAGAATACTAAAAAAGACCAGAAATAGGACTTCATAATCAAAGGTTCCTGCCAATAGCAAAAATGTCTTTTAAAATGGCCTTTTTATAGGATTCTAGAGTAATTAATGTTTTACCAATTTCGATTTCGAGGTAACTCAATTCAACTAATTGAATTATCTACTCCACAATGAGAAATTGAAAAACTAAACCCATTTGAAACCTAATTTTAAAATCAGTAGTCTTATACTTTAGATAGGGGATTGATGAACTTTCAATCCTCATTGCAAATCATTCATCTAAAAAACATAAAGTATGAAAAGAGTACTGATTTTGCTGCTTTTGGCAACCAGCCCGATACTCCTAAGTTTTAATGTCACAAGTTTCTTTGGTATGATTCGTCATGATGTAGATATTGAAAAATATAAAGAAATTGGTAGACAACCCGAGTATAATTGCGTGGGGAGATATTCAATTTCAGAAACAAAGGAAGACTATGCAGTAGGAGTCTTAATATCGCCTCAATGGGTTTTGACCGCAGCACACTTTGTTCAGGATTCCTCAGTATGGAGGTTCGGGGACAACTTTTATCGAACAAAAAGGATAGTCAAGCACCCAAAACTAAAGCCTAACGCCGAAGAAACACAATGGGATGGATGGGATATGGCTTTAGTAGAACTTGAAACGCCTGTTTTGAATATAAAACCTGCGGAGCGCTATCGTGGTAATGAAGAACTGGGTAGAACAATTACCAAGTTGGGTTACGGATTTATCGGAGATGGAAAAGCGGGATTATCTACACCAAGAACGCAAGAGAAACTTGGTGGCCAAAACATTGTTGATGCCATAGGGGGCATATTCGAAGATAGAGAATTCAGTACCAGCGTAATGATATGTGATTTCGACAATCCAGAAAATCCAGAGTCCAACCATTTTGGCTCTCCTATTCCGCTTGAAATGGAAATAGGAGGGTCAAAAGGGGACAGTGGAGGTGGCGTTTTTATGGATAACAATGGTACCCCCGTTTTAGTGGGAATCGTTTCAGGTGCTTTGAACCGTCAAATCAAATACGGAGCTGTAATGGCTTTGGCTAGGGTTTCAAAAGCCAATGAATGGATAGATTCGGTTATCGATTGATATAGTTTCCTCTAATCTAAAATTATCTCTTGACTAATTTGAAACCCATTTTCAAAATCCGTAGTCTTATATTATAGAAAACAAAACTTAAAAATATGTATGCATACTTCGTTATAATCGCAATAGCGTTATCGGTCTTCGGGATTGCCTATACCTTCTTTACATATCGCAATAAAGAACGTATGGCCCTAATTGAATCGGGAATTGATATTGAATATTTCAGACTTAAAACCCAAAGACAGAATATTATGCTGTTAAGTTCTGGTTTGATATTCATCGGTTTCGCCATAGGTATCCTAAGTGGGTTCTTTTTTGAAAAATACCTGTTAGAAAATTATAACCCTAAAGATTATCGCAACTACCCACAGGCATATTTAAGCATGGTTACTTTGTTCATGGGTATGGCAATGCTGGTTGCATATTTTATAAATCGGAAGATGAAAAGCAAAATCAGTAGGTAAGAGTATTTATCAGCTATAATGGACAATTCCAACTATTCAGAAGAGGATGCTATTGAATCGGCAATGGTTGGTCAAGAGGATGGGTATAGGTACTTGCTTACAAAATACCAGAGGTATGCGTTCTCGATTGCCATTGGGATTGTTAGAAATGAAGAAAATGCGGAAGAGGTTGTGCAGGATTCATTTATTAGGATTTTCAAACATATTTCCAAGTTCAACAAGTCGGGTAAGTTTTCTACTTGGTTGTATCGTATAGTATACAATACCTCACTAACCAGCTTAAGGAGGAAAAGAAAAATAGATTTTCTTTCATTGAACGAGCCAGAAAATTATGACCTAGAAATTCCCGACAACTATTCGAACGGATTCGATGATCTGATGAAAGGCGATAAAGTCAAATTCGTAAATAAGGCTATAGCGAGGCTTTCGGAAGCTGAAAACCTAGCGATTATACTCTACTATACGAATGAGTGCTCGATTACTGAGATTTCACAGATTACGGGATGGAATACATCTACAATCAAAACAAGGCTTTACAGGGGAAGGCAAAATTTATACTTAGAACTTTCCAAGCTATTGGGAAATGAAGCTAAAGAAATATGATGAAAAAATTGAATTTGAACAACCAGGTTGATGAAGACGACGAAAAGTTGATATGCCTTCTTAGGACATCTATAAGTCGGGAAGCCTCCGAACAATTTGTAGATAACACTTTACAGAAGTTCTTGACTCTAAAAGTAAACAGAAAGAAACTCTACAAACCTTTAAAATTGCCGTTGTACTTGATGATGGTTATAGGGTTGATTCTTTCGGCACCTGTCCTTATTATGTTGAACTCTCAGGTATCCCCTTCCGATTTTGGGCTTGAGTTGGGGAATTTCATTGAAAACATGTTGTTTCAACTGGATTCTTGGTATACACTAACCCCGTTGCTGTTAGCATTGGTTTTAATGTCTGTCGTTTGGATTGAGTTAGGCCTAGTCAAATTTCAAAATCCTTTTGTATAATCGTTTTCAAAGTAAAAGAAGCCCGTAAAACCAACGTTTAAAGGCCTTTTTCAACGCGATAGAAAGAAGATTTAGAAATCCCAGCTTTTTTACAGGCGAGCTTTATTTGTAGATTTCTTTTATCATATAGATACTTTGCATAATAATATTTTTCAATTGTTTCCTTTTTAGAGCCTTTCGGTCGACCCAGTAGTTTGTTCCTCCGTCTGGCATTTTCAAGGCCAACTTTGGTCCTTTCACTAATCAGATTTCTCTCAAACTCTGCAACCGCTGCAAATATTTGTAACAAAAATTTACCATTCGCAGACTTGGTATCAAATTCCGGTTCGCTCAAGCTTTTAAAATAAACTCCGGCTTCGTTGAACTTGTCTATGAGTTCTACCATATTTTTCAATGAGCGAAAAACCCGGTCATTTTTATACGCAATCACAGTATCCCCTGCTCTCATATACTTCAACAATTCGTTGAGACCTTTCCTATCGCTTCGGGCTCCGCTTGCTATATCGGTGTAGATCTTTTCACAACCTGCCTTTTTCAGTAGGTCTATTTGGATTTCCAATTTTTGGTCTGGGGTTGATACCCTGGCATATCCGAAAGTCATTGTTGAGTTACCTAAAATACCCTATTAACATGGTTATAAAGCAAGTTGAAATGAGCCAACACTAGTCCAAATCAGGCCGGAACTCAAGTAAATCCCCTGGTTGGCAATCCAAAACCTTACACAAAAGTTCCAGAGTACTGAAGCGTACCGCCCTTGCCTTCCCCTGCTTCAGGATGGAAAGATTGGAGAGGGTAATCCCCACCTCTTCGGACAATCTGTTCAGGGACATTTTCCTCTTGGCCATCATCACATCCAGGTTTACTACTATGGCCATATTCTAAATGGTTAGGTTGTTGTCCTCCCTGTACTCGATACCTATTCTAAAGATCTCCGAGAGAACAAGCATCAAAAAACCGAAAAACAGCGGCCACAATTCAACACTGTTCACAAATTCGTATCCCCTAAAATGGGCATTCAAAAACCAGGTATAGCCTATCCCAAAGAAATAGGCCACAATTGGGTAGACCAGTAAAATTGTCCCTATTGAACGGATCCTCTTTAAGTTGGACTTTAGAAAAGGATCGTTGGATGCAAAACTCGTCAGGATTTTTCGAATCAGTAAGGTAATCACCAAAAAGGGCAAGGCGATGATCAGTACGCCCAACAACATGAGGACATTGGCATGCCAATCGTCCGTTGTATCGAAAAGCAATCTTCCTTTGGTTAGTTCTAGACCATTGACAATTATACCATCATCTATTGCAGAAATGTCTTCCTGAACCTTGGTCACAAACGAAACGGGCCAGGAAAAGGTATTCTGGGGACTGAAACTATTGGCTATGAACTTCAGCAGGACCAAACCAAGAATAACCAGTTGCGAATACCATAGAAAATTGACCAAATACAGGAGCCAGACCGAAAGTGATTTTTTGCCCAGGTAATTTATTTTTTTCATATCTCAGATAATTTTTGTCGTTGCTCAATCGGTTTGTCCCGTTTTGTCAGTGTTCCAGGACCTTATGCGCTTCCATTTCCATATCAGAACCCCGAACAGGACATAGCCGATGTTGGAGGCAATCAAAAAGAGTAATAACACTGGCAGACCTGGCCCAGGATCTTGGCCATTTTGGACAAGCTGTTCCGTGGCGTAGACCAGGGCCGTATCGCTCGGTCCAGAAACCAACAGATGGTCGTTTCCTACATTGCAACCCCAATGGATCCCGATGGCAAAGTAAATCGTCCCGGAACTTAGCAACGCAGTGGAAAACAGCAGGTGCGAAATGAACAGGGCGATACTGTAGAACAGAGCCTCAAATAATCCCATGTTGAACACATTGTGCATGGCGATGAAAATCAGCCCAAAAATGATGTTCGCCACGGTGACACTGCTTATTTCAATGGTCTTTTTGAAGCAGTAGGATCGAATGAGGAACTGCTGTGCAGCCGCCATGGGCAGCAGGATCAGAATGGGTTCGGCCAAGGCGAGGATATCGATACTGGCATTGAGATGTAGCATATCACCCTTCAATATTGATCGGGCAAGGAAGTTGAAGGACTCAGCAATAAGACCAAGTAAAAGGCCCAGGGGCAAAAACCACAGATTTCTTCCTTTAAGATCGAATCCCAAAGCGCCCAAATCCTTGTTCTCGCTCCGGTACATCAACCAGTTGACCATTATGAACAGGATCAGTCCGACAGGTATAATATAATTTAGAATGCCGGGTAAACGGATCAATGAACTGACCAAAAGAGCGGCAAGCATCAATAGGGCTCCCAGGACTAGGCGGGATCCATTGGGGTGGGACTTGAATGGGCCCAAAGGCTTTTTGCTTACTGTGCTAGTTTGCATGATACTATCTGAGCTTTGATAGTCAAATATATTAATTTTTATTGATAAACAATAAATATTTAATGAATAAAAACAAATTTTATAATTAAATACACGACCAGCATTCTGAAATTACATAGATGGGAAGTCTAATTTGAAAACGAGGTATTGATTATTTATTGGTTCGTAAAAACCAACGATTCTTGGGAATCTCGCATCGATCTTCTTTTTTTCCCCTTTAATTGCCATTGAGCCGGATTCAATCCCTTTTTCGAGTCTTATCAAATAAAAAGTGACAAATCCCATAATTTTACAGAAATGGGCTGTCTTCGGTCCAATCCTTGAAGGATTGGATTATCAAGTACCTTTATTCAAAGTTGGAGGAATCCTAATATTAAAGCCATTGAACCAAGAAGAACTGTTTTTCAATTTAAATCCTGTCAATTTTTTTATCATCTCAGGGCTTGTCCAGAATTTGATCCTGTCTGGAATTTTGTTTTTCAGACATGGGAATAGACCTATTGCCAATAGGATGCTATCCTTGACCTTAATGATCGTAAGCCTGCATTTGGCATACCTGATGATCTTGGACACCAACCTTGACAACATGAGTCCCTATCTACTTTGGATTCCCTTCTCGTATCTGACAGCTTTGGGTCCTCTCATCTATTTTTATGCCAAGGCACTCACCAATATCAGTTTTGGTTGGTCAAAAAAAAGTTTTTGGCACTTCATTCCCGTTACAATAGAGACAGCGCTTCAAATATTTAACATTGTCTACTGCATCAAGCATGATCAACTTTTCTACAATACTCCTTTTTATTTTTATATGGCGCCAATGTTATATGTTTGGACGGCCGGTTCCCTCCTATACTATCTAAATCTTTCCCTTGGTGTTATCAAGTCACATGAGAACTGGGCGTTGGAGAATTTTTCCAATCTGAAGGAGATAACATTGGTATGGCTTCATAAACTAATAGTGCACTATCGGTTGTTATGGATGATCTGGGTTCCATTTGTGACCATATTCCTGTTGTTCTTTAGGTTTCAACTACAATATCTTGGAATAGTTCTTACACTTTACCTCCTATTACTTGCAATGACCTACCTGACCTTTTGGATAGGTTTGCAAGGCTTGGTGCACGCCAATGCCATTACCTTGAAACGAAACACTAGACCAAGGGACAATAAAAACTTTGGTCATTTGTCGCAATCCCAAATTCAAGCTTATGTAAAAGGTTTCGAAGCTCTCATGTCAAGGGACAAAGCTTATCTGGATGAAAATTTGAGCCTCACTGAGTTCGCATCGCTTCTAAATTTGGACTCCAACCTTGTTTCCTACATTCTAAACAACCATTTAAAAAGCAATTTTCACGATTTTGTGAACCAATACCGAATCAAGGAGGTAAAAAAAAGATTGACCGATCCTGCATACGATAACATTACTTTACTTGGAATAGCTCTTGATTCTGGTTTCAATTCCAAGACCACTTTTAATCGGGTTTTCAAGAAAATAACAGGGATTACCCCTACTGAGTTCCAAAAAATGGGGAAACAAGATTCTACTGAATAAGTACCATCCCTCATTATGGGGCGCACATTGTTGAATAACATTGTTGTTTTGGGCCATTGATCCATAACAACAAGACTATGTATAAAATTGTGCTCGCTTTGATATTACTCAATCCAATAATTGGCCAAGGTCAAAAAAAGGTTGAGATAGCTAACCATGATATTCTTTTGCAAAAGGCATTATCGGAACCTAATCGGCAAGAAATTGATAACATACTCTTTGGCCTGAGACAAAAGGACATATCCCCTAAAAACGTGACGGTCCATGATTCCATAGTTATTTCAAACGGAAACAAACTGTATGTTCTCTCCCATAGTGTGGAAGGGAACAGGCATTATGGTGCCGTTATCCTCCCTATGACAATGTCGCACCACAAATTGCCCATAATCGTTTTTGCGACAGGTGGTGATGGTATGCATTCGGAATTTGACATCAGTATGGATTTCAACCATAGAGCGGTTCAATTTCCCAACTTTTTAGGCGGAGGACTGGATAAGGAGTTTATCGTTGCAATTCCATCCTTTAGAGGACAACAACTTATTATTGGCAATAAAAAATATCTTTCAGAAGGAAATGTAGGTGATTCCTTTGACGGCGCTACTACCGATGCACTTGGATTCTTAAACGTGGTTCTTAAAACATTTGACCGTTCAGATGAAAAGCGTATTGCCATCTTTGGTGGCAGTAGAGGCGGTACCGTAGCTCTTCTTGCCAGCATACGGGACAAACGAATAAAGAGGGCCATCGCCGTCGCCGCACCCACGGATATGAAGGCACTTCAAGCATTGTACCCAGATCAATTCAAATTGTTGTTCTTTAATGATCTGTTAGCAGGAAAAATTTCCGAAAGCGAGGCTAGGCGAAGGTTTATAGCCAGTTCCCCCATCCATTTTATCAGGGAACTCCCCTTGGTCCAGTTGCACCATGATATAGGTGATCCATTTGTGCCGATCCAATTTGCCAAGGACCTGGCATGCGGGATGATCGAAAACGACCAAATTGTCCAGTCCTATTTCTACCATGAGGGCATTCATGGGTTTTGGAGTGATTCTAGGTACTGGTACAGGGTACAGGATTTTGTCAAGAAAATGGTCAAATAACCGGCAATAACCTCCGTATCGAGAAAACACCATGGTTATCTATGGAAAAACCGGGCTGCACACCTGTACCAATTCCTGATGACACAATTTTTCAAGTGCTTATTTTGAGCCTGTTTTTTTGAGGTAGGGTATAAATGAATTGTTTAACGATTGATACAGAATGCAAATTTAATGTACATCCAAAAATATTTGAACGATGAAGAAAATAGTTGTTTTGTTATCCATTCTGACATGCTTCGGCTGCAATCAAGAAAATCGAGAAAAATATGCTATCGTATCCGGCAGAATCCATCAGCAAAAGGTACATGAACTTATACTGATGAGCAGGGAAAGTGAATTTGAAAAAGTGATATCAGTGACCAAAAATGGGCATTTTGCAGATACCATAAAACTGCAACTGGGACATTACGAACTTAATGATGGCAAGAACACTACTTTTCTAGTTTTGGAACCTGGGGACAATATTGAGATCACATATAACGGAAGTGATCACCATAACACGGTGCACCTGAGTGGGAACGGTGTTGAAAAAACTGAATATCTAATAGCAAAGAACAAAAAGCTAAAAGAACTTATCCGTAACCTAAAGCAGCTTTACCAATTGGACGAAGCAAGCTTTAAAAACAAATTTGACAATATAAAAACCGTCTTATTGGATACCCTGTACTCGTTTGATGGCCTATCCACTAGGTTTAGGGAGCTTGAGTCAAGGAACATTGAATATTATATCCTAAGTCGGTATATCAGTTATGGTCCATCGCACGCAGCTATAAACAAGGATCCAGATTTTCAGGTTTCCGATGGTTTTTCACAAGAACTAAAGGATATTGACTATAACAGGGAGGAGGACTTCGTTTTCTCGAAAAATTACCAATATCTTATAAAATCACATTATAGAACATACGCGAGAGAACTAATGAACAAGGATTCCATTCCTGATTATTTATCCTGGATCAAGACCGTGGAAACTATTCCCAGTGAGATTATTCGAAACAAATTGCTATTGGACAATGCCATAAACGAAATCACCTACACAAAGGATGTGGAGAGTTTTTATAAGACTCACCTTTCCGCGATCAGCAATGAGATCTACAAGTCAAAAGTCACTGAAACATACGAAAAGCTAAAATCCCTTGATAGTGGCCGGTACTCACCCAAATTCACTGATTACGAAAACTATGACGGAACGACCACATCATTGGACGACCTGGAGGGCAAATATGTTTACATTGACATCTGGGCGACTTGGTGCGCTCCATGCATTGTGGAAATTCCCCATTTGAAAGAGCTGGAAAAAGAATATCAGGGAAGAAATATTGCATTTGTTAGCATTTCGATAGATAATGCCAAAGATCATGACAAATGGGAGAAAATGATTGAGCTAAAGAAAATGCAGGGTATCCAATTGTTTTCCGATCAAAGTTGGAATTCCAGTTTCATAAAAGATTACCTTATTAATGGTATCCCACGTTTTATATTGATCGATCCCGAGGGTAAAATTATCAGTTCCGACGCTCCTAGGCCCTCTGAACCAGCTCTCATGGAGTTGTTAAGTAATCTGAAGACATAGATAGTCATGCTCTTAAATGGATCTCTAAATATTTTGAAAGATCCGTTTCCTAATAATGCAACTGTTTAAAGGTGATCGTGAAAAACACAATTTAAAATTTCTGTTTTTGATAGTGTAGCAAAACCAACAATTCATGGGAATCCACTCTTTCTTCCTAATCCGTCCAATTAATTTGTCGTCTCCCGAGATTCTTTAGTTTGACAGAACCAATAATTAAAATGCGTATTTTATAAGTAGCTAATAGTTATATTACCATGATTATAAACTGAAGTTGGCCCCAAATATGACACCCAAATTCATAATACTGTCTTCAATTATTTCTCTATCGATAATTGGCTGTTCACCTAAGTCCGAGAAACGGGTTGACTTACGGAAAGTTCAAAATTTAACAGCTTTGGCGAAGGTTTATGGAATAGTCAAATATTTTCACCCAAGTGACGAGGCCTACAATTTGGACTGGGACAAATTTGCCATTTATTCGGCTGAAGAAATATTAAAATGCAGCACTCAAGAACAGTTTACTCAAACATTGGATTTACTTTTTTTACCAATAATGCCAGCACTAAAATCTGACAGCCTCCCGGATAATGAGGCACTTTCGGAAATATTTTGGCACCACCAAGGAGTTGGTTTTGGAATGAAAAACAAGAATGGTCCTTACTCCAGTGAACGTCTTAAAATAAACCAAACCAATGATACTATAGCTTACCGCCCTCATTTTGGGGACAGGGTGAATATTGAACTTGGAAAGGGCGAAGTATTCTCAGTTCCAATTGTCCTTTTACATGGTGAAAACGGAACACTTCCAAAATCCGACTCTAAAAAACTAGAAATCCTAAACCAAAAGCTGGATAATTTTAAGGTGGATAAAAATGGACTGGCGTTTCGGCTTGGCAATGTTATAAATGCCTATAACGTATTCCAGCACTTCTTTCCATATTTTGAGGTTTTAAGTATCGATTGGGAACAAGAGTTAAAAGATGCCATCGTTAAATCTTTTACAGATTCCTCAAAATCTGAACACATTACTACTCTACAGAAATTTACAGCTCCATTAAAAGATGGCCACATTTCGATTAACGCTATTGGAGAAGAGCCAAAAAACTTTTACCCACCTATTTCCTGGGAATGGATACAAAACACTCTGGTAATAACAAAAGTTTGGAGCAAAGACCTAAATCTCAACATAGGAGACAGGGTCTTAAAAATAAACGGTCAAGATTCTAATGACTATTTCGATGAGATAGAGTCAAGGATATCGGCGGGCACAACGGGTTGGTTGCGCTATAGGTCAGAAATTGAGTCTTTGCTAGGACAAAAAAATTCCAAGATTGCCATTGAAGTTAATGGAAAAGAAATTGAGTTAACTAGAAATATGGATGTTTATGACCAAAACAAAGGCTTTAATCCCTATGAAAAATTTAAGAATAATATCCATTATTTAAATCTCACATTATTAGATTGGGAGACCATAGAATATCTCTTACCTGAATTGGAGAAATCAAGTGGGATTATTTGCGATTTAAGGGGTTACCCCAATGGACAGCAAAAATTGATAAATCATCTGCTTAAAAATGCGGATACTGCAAAAGGCTGGTTAAGAATACCAAAAATTGTCTTTCCCAACCAGAAAAACATTACCAACTATGTGGAAGGTAACTGGAATGAAATGATGGTACCTAAACAACCTTTTCTAGGTGATAAGAATATCGTTTTCATTACGAATGGAAGTGCAATAAGCTACGCTGAAAGCATCATCGGTTTTGTAAAAGGTTATAATCTAGCTACCCTTGTAGGACAACCTACGGCTGGCACAAATGGAAATTATAATACCTTTAGGTTACCGGGAAATATTGAAATCAATTGGACTGGAATGAAAGTTTTAAAGCTTGACGGAACACCGCTACATGCAATAGGGTTTTTACCAGATATTTATGTGGAAAAAACTATTAATGGTGTGGTTAGTGGCAAGGATGAGTATTTGGAGAAAGCTATTGAAATTATCAATATGAAAACGACTTCCTCAAGATAGGTATCTTATTAAAAGCCTTTGTTCGAGAAAACCAACATTTTCTGGGATTCTACTATTTCTTTCCATTCTGTGTCATCAACTCGCCATTTTAAGAGACTTTGCTGCTTACGGGATTCGCTGCACTAAAATTTATACTTTTATTGCACACATAGTGTGAATATGAATAATGATCATATTCAATTGTTGGCATTAATTTGGAAAAGACTGCTTACATAGACAACAACATAATTGTGGATTTAGAAGATGGAGTTATTAACAAACAAAATCTTCTGAATACTGTTGATCAAAACATTTCTGAGTTTTTCTATTCAGCTGCACACTTGGAGGAAGCTTATGAAATAAAAAGTAACTCCTCAGAAGAAAAGAAACGCTCGCTGTTAAGAAGATTCAAGACTATAACTGATTTGACAGACAACAACTATGTACTTCACGAATTACCATCCAATCGGATTATACGATACAAAGAAACCCCTTCTGAGGTATATAGAACAATAACTTTTGTAGGTTTTGCTCAGACAATGATGAAGGCAATGACAAATTTTGTTTCGGAAACACAAAAAGAAGAATTCAGAAAAAGCATAAGGTTTGACCCAATTAGAATTAATAACTATAATTCTAAAGAAATAGTCTCTCATATAAACCAAAAAATGGATGTTTGGGGTGGGATGTCACTTTTGGGCATGTTAGACTATTGTATTAGTTTATTTCCTGAAGGTTATGGTGGCCTTCATAATAGAATAGCCGCACTTTTTGAGTTTCTTGATAGTGTTGGATATTGGAAAGATAAGGCGACGGAAAAATCTAATTACGCAAGACTTTGGGACTCCAATCATGCATATTACGCTACTTTTTTTGATTATTTCATCTCAGATGATAAACGAACACGAAATAAGGCAAAAGTAGTTTATGACATTTATGAAATAAAGACTATTCCTATTTCATCTATAGGTAAAACATAAAACTAATGCCAACAATGGCTATAATTCATGCCTACCCGATATCTCCATTTAAATAAATTCCTACATTAGAACAAAAGAAACAACGGCTCGATTTTTCCCCTTTTATGCCTTCCTCTCGCAATCAAAGATTGCTCGTCGGAGGCAGGAATCATAGCCGGATCGTTAGCGGTCAACAGACAAATTAACCAGTTTAACACATTGATAGAAGAATAACCCAAATATCTTAATTTCTATCAATTGGCATATTTGCCAATTACGGTTAATTTCTTTATCTTTGCTTTATAACTTAAAAAGTGGCGGCAACACGATAAATGCGGCATTTAATAAAATGAAAAAAGTAAGTAAAGAATTTTTCGCGAGTGAAAAAGAATTTTTAGCCTATGAATTTAAATCCAAAGCAAGAATTATTGATGATAAAATAGTCGAGGTAATTGCGCCAGATGGAGAAGTTTTTTCAGTTTTAGTTACTACTGGGAAGTACATTGATGAAAAATATCGTCATTATGAATTACACATAATTGAGTGGATTTTTGACCTAAGTTTCTCTCAAGATAAAGAGTTAATGACCCAAAAAATTTGGAATGGTATGTTGTTTAATGGTGTGTCCTTTATGGGAATGAGTCCAGGAGACAAACAAGGAGAAAGAACTCGAATTGGATCAAAAATTCGCGAAATTCGCGAAAAAAAGGGAATAGAAGCAAAAGACTTAGCAAGATTAACGAATATAGATGCTGCGAATCTTAGTAGAATTGAAAAAGGTAAATATTCCGTCGGACTTGACATTCTTTCAAAGCTAGCATCCGCCTTAGGATACCATATTGATATTGTCCCAAAACAATTGTAATCAATATGAAAATCTTACATGAAACTTATAATGACATTCAAGAAGGCTGTTTAAAATAAGAATCCGCTTCGCTAACAACGTGTATGGCTCATTGCGGCTGAAAGGGCCTTTGGACATTTTCTGCAACGAACCATTCACAAAACCGTTAGGGTATTTTTTTGCAGCGCGGTAAAGGGAAGCCTTTTTGTTACTCCTAAATAAATTCAAATCTTATTTGCCATTGTATTTTTTGTGGTATTTTTTAATAATAGCAATATGTCTGTCATCCAAAGAACCTGCCGTGAAAAATGAAATGCCCTTTGCGCCGTTATCATGGGCTTTGATTATGGCATTTTCAAAGTCATCATAGTTATCTCCATAATGACCTGTTAGAATTCCAGTGATCAAATCTTGTCCTTCCTCCAAATCACGAACACCCTCTTGAGTGGTAAATCCAACCCAACCCACGTTTCCTTGATGGTCTTTTTTATAAGCCATTGGGAAAAAGGTATCCAAGTTCCAATGTCCCCAATCTTGACGCACATATTCCCGTGCCAACTGTGGGAAGGGGAAAACCGCAGCCGAAGTTGCTACCCCCTTTTCATGGCACAGATCCACGCATTCGTTGACCAATGAGGTTATGGCATTCATACGGAACTGTTGCCAAGCCGGGTTCTCTTTTCGGTCCTCAAGTTCCATTGGGTCAATGCCAAAGATCTCCTTGTACTTTTTACGGGCATTGGGATGATATCCAAAATCATATTCATCAAGAATGCGGTCTTGTACCAATGGGCCACCTTTATGCTTGTATTTTTTTTGAAGGTCCGCGCCTAGAATCACGTCCACATAGCGAATGTAGTCGAAATGCACGGAGGCTATTCCAGGTATCTCAGCTTTTTGTTTTACCCTACTTTTAATGAATTCCCGAGCGCCTTCAGAAAAGGGGCTTAAGAAGTTATAGTAGCTCACATAGGGGTCATAATCCCTACAATTCTGTCCCAGTGCATTTACCGAATACCATTCGGGGTGCTTTTGCGCCTCTTCCAGGCCACCAATATTCATCATCCATAACCAAGCATGTACTCGAATACCATATTCCTTGGCCAAAGGAATCAGTTCTTTTAATCGTTCTGTACTGGCATTGGGAAGCAAATCCGTTATACCGGCATCTGCCAATCTTTTTAGCCTTGCTCTTTGTTCCTCTTCGCTGGCCTTGCCATTGTTAGCACCTTTGTTGACATCGCCCCAGGCAGTAAAGTAAAATGTTTGGTCAGAGAAACCGTTATCCACATTTTGGGCTTCAACCGCTAGACAAGAGATGAACAAAACGGTAAAAATTAAGCTGGAAATAATCTTCATTGAAATTGGTTTTTGATAATGGGGCGGAAAATAGTTCTTTTCGATTTTAGCTCCCATTTTTTTATATGAATGCCATTGGAAGAACTGCCAACACCTTGTTTTTGGCAACAAAAAAGCCGAGCATTTACTTGGCCTTTCCAGTATAGGTAACAGGACCTGATCTATTGACTTTTTAGTTGTAAGACCCTACTACAATTTATGTAGGTGATTTTCAAATTTTCCGCTCAATTTGGTCATCCTCGTAGTTGAACGAAATTAACTAGCACTTCACCCAATTTAAAAATGGATAGGTTAGTTGTTGTGATGCATTGTTTATTTTCATCGAAAGAACCCCAATCTTAACTACCTTAAACTTGATAGCTTAGCTAGGTCATCAAATACGAATAAGCGACCAGTTAACCAAAATGAAACCGTCCCAGATCGTTTCTTTTTTCATGGACCCTTTTTGGTCCATGCATAAGAATTTTTTCACCCCTTTTGCATTAAAAACATCTTGCAAAAGAGTTTCAATCACATGTACTAATTCCAAAGATCTAGTTATCCAAAACCAACTTGGATTGCTTGGTTTTTGCCTAAACCGATATTTTCCTAATCATTAACCCCTGAAATCATTTAACAATTGAAAAAAATTACTTTACTCTCTTTATTCTTTGTTCTACTGGCAGCTAATACAATAGTTGCACAAACAGATGAGACTCAGCGACCCTTTATCACCACATGGAAAACGGACAACCCTGGATTCTCCAATGATAACCAAATTACTATACCGGTCAATCCTGGTGATTCTCCTCATAATTATAATTATAATGTAGACTGGGGAGATGGAACATTTAGCACGGGAGTTAGGACTAGCATTACACATAACTATAGTGAACCAGGGGTATACAGTGTTTCCATTACTGGAGATTTCCCTAGGATATACTTTAATTTCAATGCTGGGGACAGGAACAAAATAATTGAAGTTAATCAGTGGGGAGATATTGAATGGCCATTTATGGGAAGTGGCTCATTTGCATTTGCCGGTTGCGAAAATCTTGATGTGGTTGCAACGGATGTCCCAGATTTATCGAATGTTACAAGCTTGAAGAGTATGTTTAATGGCTGCAAATCTTTGGTTGGAAATGAAAGTTTCAACAATTGGGATGTGAGCAATGTTATAGTAATGGAGTTTATGTTTTATGGAGCCTCTTCCTTCAATCAAGATATTGGAAATTGGAACATGGCTAGTGCTAGAGATGTCTCCTCTATGTTTGAATTTGCGTCTTCCTTTAACCAGAATCTTAATGGCTGGGATGTTTCGAACGTTGTTGATATGTCGTTCATGTTCAATGGCGCGACTAGTTTTAACGAGGAACTAAATCAATGGAATGTGGGCAATGTACAATCCATGAAAGCAATGTTTCAAGATGCTGTAGCCTTTGACAAAGATTTGAACAACTGGGATGTTTCCAATGTAGTGGATATGTCATTTATGTTCAGTGAGGCAACCAGTTTTAATGGAAACGTTGGCGAATGGCAGGTGGACAAGGTTCAAGATATGAGGCTTATGTTCAGTTACGCAAGATTGTTTAATCAATATATTGGAGAATGGAACGTAGAAAATGCGGTTAACATGAGTTCCATGTTTAGCGGAGCAAGTTTATTCAATCAAGATATTGGCGACTGGGATGTATCGAACGTTACGGATATGCGCGCTATGTTTCAACTTGCCCACACTTTCAACCAATACATTGGTAATTGGGATGTCAGCAAGGTAACAAATATGGGTTTTATGCTCTCGGGGGCAGAATCCTTTAATCAAGATATTGGTGACTGGGATGTATCCAACGTTACGGATATGCGCTCTATGTTTCAAGCTGCCCGCACTTTCAACCAAGACATAAGTAATTGGGATGTCGGCAAGGTAACAAATATGAGTTTTATGCTCGCGGCGGCAGAATCCTTTAATCAAGAAATTGGTGGCTGGAATGTGTCAAATGTAATTGACATGTCTAGATTGTTTAGATCAACACCGAGTTTTGACAAAGACCTTGGCAATTGGGATGTGACAAAAGTGCAGAGCATGGCCGAGATGTTCATAGACGCTGGCCTCTCTAACGAAAATTATGACAAAACGCTTATTGGCTGGAACCAATTACCTTCTTTACAAGGTAATGTTCAATTGGATGCTCCTCAAAATCAATACTGTCTTTCACGGGAAGTTCGCCAGAATATTATTGATGCGTATGGTTGGACGATAAATGATGCCGGTGAGGCAGAAGTTTGCCCACAACCATTTGTTACTACTTGGACCACAACTAATCAAGGTGTGTCAGACAACCATACCATTTCCATTCCTACAGCTCCTGGATTTGATTATGACTATACTGTAGACTGGGGTGACGGCAATTTTGATTTTAATGTTGCAGGGGATATAAGTCATACATATGAAAACCCTGGTACCTATACTGTCGCCATTTCAGGGGTTTTTGGACATATCCGATTCAATAGTTATCCTGGTAATGAGGCAAATAGTGATGCCACCAAACTCATTGAAATAAATCAATGGGGCGATATTCAATGGCAATCCATGTTAGCCTCATTTGCTGGTTGTTCCAATTTGGAAGTTGTAGCAACTGATGTCCCTGATTTGACAAATGTCAATTCTTTGTTTGGAACTTTCAGCTATTGTTCCAGCATGACCGGAGAAAATTCACTCCGTAATTGGGATGTTTCCACCATTACGGATCTTACCCAAACATTCTATGTATGTTCTAATTTCAATGAAGATTTATCCGGTTGGGATGTAAGTAATGTAACCAATATGGTCAACCTATTTGTTACATGTGCCTCATTTAATCAAGATATATCGAGTTGGGATGTGTCAAATGTAAAAAACATGTTAGGCATGTTTTATGGGGCTACTGCTTTTAACCAACCTATTGGCAACTGGAATGTTGGGCAGGTTGAAAATATGAGCAATATGTTCTCTTATGCCAACTCGTTTGATCAGGATCTAAATGATTGGGATATTAGTAGTGTGGTTGATTTGAGTTTTATGTTTAGTTTCAATAGTGTTTTCAACCAGGATATTAGCAATTGGAACGTAGCCAATGTACAAAATATGGATGCGTTGTTCCAGGCCTCAGTCTTCAATCAAGATATTTCTTCTTGGAACATCTCTATGACGAATAGTATGAAATACATGTTCAACAACTCTAGTTTTTCAGATGAAAATTATGATAAGATTTTAATGGGTTGGAGTCAATTGCCAACGCTCCAGAACGGAGTCCAATTGGACGCCCTCCAAAATCAGTATTGTGAGGCGGCAGATGCCCGCCAAGGTATCATCGATGCGTATGGTTGGGTCATCAATGACGGTGGTGCGGACACAGAACTGCCAATTGCCATTTGTCAGGACATTACCGTACAGCTTAACGGTGAAGGGTTTGCCACGATAACGGCCGCTGATATTGATAATGGTTCCAATGATAACTGTGGTATTGAGGGTCTATCGATAAGTTCTTCCAATTTTACATCCGAGAATATAGGTGAAAATACCGTTACCTTGACCGTGACCGATGCCAATGGGAATACAGCCAGCTGTGACGCACAAGTAATGGTAGTAGCTCCATTATGGCTTGAGGATTTCAATGAACTTTCCAATGGTACAGCAGTTGACAACGGTTCCACGGCTTGGAGTGCTATACGGGATGGAGGAGTGTTCGAGGTCTTTGATGGCAGGTTCCGGGTCAATGGTTCGGGCTCAGGCCCAGGTACTTGGACTTCGGAGATTATTCCGATAAGTGGTACCGTGTCGGTCTCATTGGATGTCGACGATTCCGATCAAAAGAAAGAGCGGGCGGATTACCTTCGAGCCCTTTACATATTGGACGGTGGAACCCCCGTGGAATTTGGTTTTGTTTCTGACGACATAGAACCACAGACCTTCACCGTTGACAATCTTACAGGTAGTACTTTACAGATTGTTGTAGAGTCCGAGGTCAGTGGTTCCCCTGAGAATTATTATATAGATAACGTTGTGGTCCTAGGAGAACCTACCAGTGGGTCTTCCTATACGCTAACTGTGAACAGTGGAAGTGGTGATGGTACCTATGAGGCAGGTGAGGTAGTCAACATTGTGGCGGATGCTGCTCCTTCGGGCCAGCAGTTCGAGGCATGGACCGGGGATATTGGAGCTGTCTCTGATATCAACAGTGCAACTACAACTTTAACAATGCCCTCTGCTAATGCAGAGATTACCGCCACCTACAGCACCATTCCCTCAGGCGGAACCATATGGCTAGAGGATTTCGAGGACCTCGTAAATGGTGCAACAGTGGACAATGGCTCAACGGCTTGGAACTCCACACGCGATAATGGGGTATTCGAAGTCCTAAATGGCAGGTTCCGCACAAATGGTTCGAGTTCTGGCCCAGGCACCTGGACTTCTGAAGTGATTTCAATAAGTGGTGCAGTATCAATTTCCATGGACGTTGACGATTCGGACCAGAAGAAAGAGCGGGCCGACTACCTTCGGGCCTATTATGTATTGGATGGTGGAACACCGGTAATGTTTGGTTCGGTTTCAGACGATATAGACCCACAAACCATCACAGCAGAGAATCTTTCGGGCAGTACCATTCAGATTATTGTAGAGTCAAAAGTCAGTGGTTCACCTGAAAATTACTATATCGATAATATAGCAGTATCTGGTTTTTCAACAAACTTAACTGCGCGGATTGGAGATAATGCAGAAAGTAATACCCCTAAAAGTAGGAGTCCTTTTGAGATTAAATTATATCCGAATCCGGCAACAACACAGGTAACCACAACTTTTGATGAGGCTGTTGAACTAATAGACATTAAGGTGTTTGACATGACAGGCCGCCTAGTTAAAGTTCATAAGGTAGCGGATCAAAAAATGAAAGTGAATTATTCAATGAATGTGAATGAACTACCAAGTGGCACTTACTTTATTATTATGGAAGATGCCAAAGGGAAGCAATTTCGTAAGCAAATGGTTATTGGAAATTAACCCAAAACCAACTTAAAATAGAAGTCCTTCGATCACAGATAGATTGAAGGACTTTTTTTTTGGTAAACCTTTACGCTTCTCCTGTCTGTTTTGGTCCATAAAAAAAGTCACAACCTTCAACAGATCATGACTTTCCTAGTAGCGGGAACAGGACTCGAACCTGTGACCTTCGGGTTATGAGCTCCCCAATGGGGCACAAAACCTGGTCTTTTTCCGCCAATTTTGTCCAAAAACGTGTACGGTATCGTGTACGGTTTTAATACCCCAAAATAGGAAAATTTGGGCTAGTTTTTCAGATTTCAATAGTCGATTATTATGTAGATATAACACTGGGACGATTAATGGGTGACCGATAAATGAATTTGAGCGTGAATAACCCGAATAACCCTAAGTTTAACCGCCGATCTTGTCGGTCCCAAAAAATGTTCTTTATATAAGACCTTTTCTAGTCAAGGGGATTTAACATGTTAGACTTATTGTCAACGAATTATACATTCCTTGTAAAAATTTTAGACATGTTCAGGCCACTAATTAAAATAAATTATTTGTAAGTATCTCATTTTTAGTCAAATATAAATATGGTGCGGAATTTGCTTTTGGCTTGGCACTAAAACTGGTCCAATGTTCAAACACTATTTTACCATATTTTTTAGGAATATCAAAAAACATAAGAAAACCTACTCGATAAACCTAGTTGGACTTTCGTCGTCTTTGACATGTGTTCTCTTAATCTCTCTTTGGGTACTTGACGAATTAAAGGTGGATAAGTTTCACGAGAACGATGACCGCATCTATCAAGTAATGGAAAATGTCCAGCAAGGAAATTCCATCATCACCTCTGGATATTCCTCTGGACCGATGGCAGCATCCATGTTGAAGGAAATTCCAGAAATAGAATATGCAACGACATCAAAAAAAATGCCCAACGATGTGACACTATCGACGGATAGATCAGCCTTAAAAGCCGTTGGCCAATATGTTGGAAAGGACTACTTCCAAATATTCTCCTACAGGTTGGTCGAAGGGTCTAAGGACTTGGTGCTAAATGACAAGAACTCAATTGTAATTTCCACAGATGTAGCGCGAAAAATGTTTGGTACCATCGAAGGTATAGTCGGGAAGAGCATTGAATTTCAGAGAGAGGAAGAGTTTACCATCTCTGGAATATTTGAAAACCTACCTGCAAATTCTACGGAACAGTTCGATTTTTTGCTGAGCTATGAGTGGTTCAAGAACAAAAACCCGTGGGTTTTGGAATGGCAGAACTCGATTACCTACACATACATTCTTTTAAGGGACAAAGCTAACATAGATGCGCTCAATGAAAAGCTTTCGGGCTATATCAAGGACAAATCAAATGGTACCATCCTCCACCGAGTGCCATTTATCAAAAAATATTCAGATAACTATCTATTGGGTAAATATATAAACGGCGTACAGTCTGGCGGGAGAATGGACTACGTGAAGCTTTTTTCCATTATTGCAGTATTAATTATGGTCATTGCCTGCATTAATTTTATCAATCTGACAACCGCTAATTCGTCAATAAGGTTCAAGGAGATAGGCATCAAGAAAGTGATGGGCTCCGGTAGAAAGGCTCTGAGCCTGCAATTCTTTTTGGAGTCGGCCGGTGTTATCGTAATAGCATCAATTACCGCATTTCTACTGGTTTCCATGTTTCTCCCAGAATTTAACAGGATAACGGGAAAACAACTGATCATCGAATTGAATTGGCCACTGCTGTGTGTTTTGTTTGGCTTTTCTATTTTGACCACCCTTTTATCCGGGATATACCCAGCCCTATATTTGTCCAAAATCTCTCCATCTTCTGGAATCAAGGGCATATCTAACAATTCCTCTGGCGGGTCATGGATCAGAAGAGGACTGGTCATCTTCCAGTTCGCAATTTCGACCATATTGATATTGTCCGTTCTGGTAGTATATAAGCAGATAGATTTTATCCAATCCAAAGATCTCGGGTACGATTCTGAGAACATTATTTGGTTCGGTAGGGAGGGAAAGCTTTCTTCCGATGAAAGTCTTTCCACCTTTCTTTCGGAGGTCAAAAGATTGCCGGGGGTCTTGAACGCATCGAGTATAGGGCATGATTTGAAAGGACACAACATGGGTACTTATGATCTGTATTGGGAAGGCAAGGATAATGACAACAAGACCCAGTTTGAGAACATCGCGGTCAATGCGGACATGATGGAAACCCTTGATATGGAACTAAAAGAAGGAAGGTTCTTTTCAAACGATATTGAATCTGATTCCGAATCGATAATATTCAATGAGGAAGCCATCGAGCACATGGGCATAGAGGACCCTATCGGGAAAACAATAAGGTTTTGGGGCGGGAACATGAAAATAATCGGGGTAGTCGAGAATTTTAATTTTGAATCGATGCATGAGCCCATTAAGCCCACCTTGTTAAGATTTGCCCCTTCATGGACCAATAATGTTATGGTGAAGATCGAACGGCAAAAAGAACAGCGGGTCCTTGCCGATCTCCAAGATCTTTACACTTCTTTTAATCCCGGATTTTCTCTTGATTTTAAGTTCTTGAGCGACAATTACAAAGCTCAGTACATGTCTGAACACAGGGTGTCAATTCTCTCCAAATACTTTGCAGGACTGGCCATTTTGATCTCTTGTCTGGGACTCTTTGGATTGACCACTTTTACGACGTCAAGAAGAAGAAGGGAAATAGGTATCAGAAAGACCCTTGGACAGAGCAGCGCATCCATTGCCGTTTTAATCTCATCCGAATTTGTAAAACTGGTCCTTGTGTCCATATGCATAGGTCTGCCTATTTCCTTTTTGCTCGCCAAGGATTGGCTTGCCCGATTTGCTTACCGGACAGATCTGCATTCAAGCTACTTTGTAATGGCGGGATTAGGGGCGATTTTTGTTGCGTTGCTTACAGTAAGCCTTCAGGCCATCAAAGCAGCGAATATGGATCCGGTCAAAGCATTACGTGATGAATGATGACCTAAAATCCCTTCGATGGCTGTTAAACCTTAAGTCAAAAAAGTTGGCAATAAACTTTTGGGTTCCGGGTGGGCAGCGGTTTTAAACAAAATACGCGACTAATAAACGACTTCGGATTTAATTTAACATGAACTTATATCAGTGTCTTGGGGTAGATCATTAAATTTCATGGCTATCTTATCAAGTACATGGCCAATCCTTCTAGGTGTTTATCATGTTACGGGTAAAAAGAACATCATGAATCAAAAACTTATTCTTTCTTCACTTGTCCTTGTTATCGGGCTTTATGGGAATATGGCGGGCCAATCGATCGGGGATAAGGTGATTATCGAGGGCAAAACAAGGGATTCCCTGACAAGGGCAGAAATACCCTATGTAAACATCTACTTTCAAAAATCCAATGCGGGCACTTCCTCCAATGGCGGGGGCAATTTCAGCATTCAAATAAGCCGACAAAATTTGTCCGACACGCTGGTATTCTCGGCCATTGGATATAAACTTTTAAAGCTATCGGTCAAGGAAGTCATAAACCGTCCATCCCAAACGTTTTTTATGGAAGTGGACGTCATGTCCCTTGATGAAGTTACGGTAGAGGCGATTCCTGCAGTTGATATTGTCAAAAGGGCAATGAGGGCAAGGAAAAATAATTATATGGTTTCTCCCCATAAACTTTCGGGAATCTACCGGATCACCGACCAAGAGGATGGCGCTTACGTACGGCTCCTTGAAGCAGCCGTGGATATCTATGATCCAGACTACCTGAAAAAAAATAGTAGAGTCGTAGATTACCTTGCCTTACGCCAAAGCAGGGATTTCCGTACGTTCAAATGGAAAATCGACAGGCTCAATGCGCGAAATGTTGACGAGCTCTTAAAGCCCGATCTGATCAAAAGACCGACAAGGGCCACACATTCGAACGGATTTGAGAAAGGGTTTTTCTACAAGCTTGAAAAATATGCCCTATTGGACGATGAGGAAGTATATGTTATTTCTGCCACAAAAAACCCGGTCTATACATGGCCCAACTATGATGCCACCTTTTATGTAAGGGTAGACGATCTGGCGATTTTGAGGGTGGACAGGACCTACAGTATCGGCCGCCCCAATTGGGCCAAGGCACCAAACGCCACAACAAACATTACCAAGGACCAATTGATCTTAAAATACAAGGAAATTGATGGAAAGCTCTATTTAAATTACTTCCTATGGAAGCTGAAGGGCACTGTTGTGGATTCTAAAAGTGATGAGATGATCACAAAATTTGAACGCAACGAAGAATTGAACATCCACAGTGTTTCTTTGGAAAAGTCGGAAAAAGAACCTATTGTTTGGGACAAGGACATTTACGGAATGGACATTCCGTACAATGAAAGGTTTTGGGAAAATTATCCGATTTCGAACACACAATTGTTCAAGGACGTAAGTAAGGAGCTGGAAGAAAAACAGGATTTACATGAACAGTTTCTCACAAGTAAGGCAAAATACGAGATATATGATCCTGAAAAAAAATACAGGCCAAAGGTACTCAAAGAGGATTTCCTTTTATTCCAAAGAAGTTTGACCGAGGCCCATCCGTCGCTATATCGTTATACCAGAGAATCCAATTTCTCAAGGTACTTTGACACCGTTTATCAAAGTATTTCCAAACCTCTCACCGAAGTCGAATTTTACAGGCTGTTGACACCCTTGGTGGCGCGAATAAATTGTGGACATACCCAAAGCTTACTGTCCGAAGACCATTATAAGTTTTACGCCAACCGTGAGTTTTATTTTCCTGTTCACACCACATTTACAGATGGAAAGCTGTATGTGTTGGAGGACCATATTTCCTACGACACATTAAGAAAGGGGGACCAAATACTTTCTGTTAATGGCGAAACGATATTGTCCATCAAAAAAAAATTGGATGAAAACTTATCCTCCGATGGATACATCCAAACCTTTAAGGATAAAACATTCGGACAAAGTTTTTCCAGTTTGTACAGCATCTACTATGGTCAAAAGGACCATTTTGCCTTGGAAATAAAAAGACCAAATGGCACCCTTGTGGATTTGGACCTTCCCGGTATTTCATGGTCAAAATACCACGCTAAAAAAGAAAGGCATGATCAATCAAACCGATATACCACAATCAATAAGGAAACTGCCATTATCAAGATAAGACGCTTTACCGATAATCAGGATGATGACTTTAAACAATGGGTCAAAAACTCTTTTACAAAAATTAATGAAAATGATATTGAAAATCTAATCATTGATTTGAGGGATAATGGTGGTGGAAGGGATGACTATGCACTTTACCTGTATTCGTTTTTAACAGAAACCTCTTTTGAATATCATAAATATCTAGAATGTGCCAAGGACACTTACTCTTTTCTTTCGCATACCGATCAGGACAGTTCACTAAATGAGCAAATGAAAAGAATAGTACAAAAGGACTCGCTTGGACGGTTCATTCTAAATAAAACACATCCTACATTAGGAATACATAAGAATAATTCTCCTACATTTCTTGGAAAGGTGTTTTTTCTTATAAACGGAAACACTTTCTCTGCCGCGGCCGACCTTGCAGGTGTGGCCAGACAAAACAAAAGAGGGGTTTTTATAGGCGAAGAGACTGGTGGTACGGCCATTGGAAACACAAGTAACGGGGAATTGATCTTGACCTTGCCTAATACCGGTATCAGGGTAAAAATACCTTTGTTCAAAATTGTCAATGCCATTTACACAGAAGAGAATGGAAGAGGGGTTACTCCTGAGTATAAAGTGATATATACGCCCAAGGATATTATCGTAAACAGGAACAAGGAATTGGAAATTGTATTGGACCTGATTGAGAAAGGTTCAAGCAATAAATGAACTCTTCGATTAAAGATAAAGAGGTCAATTAAACGAACGTTTTATGGGGCTTAAAAAAATTAGATGTTATTTTTTGTATGTGCTGACCGTTCTTTAGAAGTAAGATTTATAATCAACACAATGAGTTCAATTCTAACTGATAGTTATCAAGTATGTTGCTTGGTAAGGACTTAAGGTAAATTTGGGTAGTACTGAGTTTATTATGGCCCATCATTGCAGATATAGCTTCCAAAGGAACTTTTTTGAACATAGCATGAGTTGCAAAACTATGTCTTGAAACATAAGAGGTCAAACGTTCTTCAATCCCACATTTTCTTGCAATCTCTTTCAAACCAATGTTGTAACGTCTAAGCTCCCATTGGGCATCTTTGTACTGTAATTCCAAAGTGTCTCGATAGATTATAGGCAATAAAAAACCAGAGGGATTAGGATTGCCTAGATAATAATCAATGATTGGTTCAATCTGATTCGTTATAATTATATCATATCGTTTTCCTGTTTTTCGTCTTTGAAATTTGACACGGCCATCAATAATATTATCTCTTTTTAGAAATGCCATATCAATAAAGGACATACCCAGCATCAGATAAGAAAGTATAAAATAATTGCGATAGTGGAAATGGTTAGAACCAATCTCGGTTTCCATCTCAAGTATTTTTTTAATGCTTTCCAGTTTTATAGCTCTTTTTTGGGTTGGTTTCGTTTTTATGGTGTAGTATTTAAAAGGATACAAGGATTCATCCACCATGCCTTCCTTGATTCCTTTATTGTAGATGGCCTTTATTGTTCTCATATAAGATGCAATTCCATTAATAGTATTTCCTGGCTTAGATAAATGATGTCTTTCAAACCGTCTTAAGAATTCAAGGTTGAGCTCATTGAATTTTAAATCCCTATTTTTTGTAAATACCTTTAGTCTGCCAATTATTCCAGTGTAATTTCTGGATGTTCCGATTCGTTTTTCTTTTTTAAGTTCCTCAGCTTTTTTAAGACCAAATTCATAGAAGGAGTTTAAACGTTTCCTGTTGACAATTTTATCAGCAACGTCTTTTGCCGTAAGCCCATCCAATTGGTCGTTATCTGCCAACTTATTGATTACCTCTTGAGCCTTGATTTGTTTTTTTAATATAAGGGTGTTCATTAGATGAACAGAATCAACATCCGGGAAATTTCTTTTGATTTTACATCGTTGATGATCCCAATACTCTTCTGGGACATAATAACCTGTTTTGATTGAAGTAGTTTTTCTAAAATGGGTCAGCCTCAAAATGATGGGAAAACATCCATTTTGGGTCATTCTTCGGGTGTCCAAACTTAGTTTTATACTCGTGTTCATGAACATAAGTTATAAAAAAATTTGCACGCAATTTGCACGCAAAAAGTTGGTTTCAATTGACTTTGTTTAATAACAAAAATTATTAAAGCATTGATATTCAATAAAATATGTGATTTTTAAAATTTGCTTGTGCCCCATTCGGCAACGCTGTTAATCAGAGGGTCCTTGGTTCGAGCCCAAGAGGGGGAGCAGAGCGAGACAAAACCATCCACGGAAGTGGGTGGTTTTTTTGTTTGGAAAGTTGGGCGAGAAGTTTACCTTGAGCGAAGTCGAAGGGAGCCCAAGAGGGGGAGCAAAAAGAAAAAGAGCTACACGAAAAAGTGTAGCTCTTTTTCTTTTGAGTGGAGCAAGATTCCGAATACATTCTTTTAGTTCAACTCCCGATATTGAGTAGGAGTAAATCCTGTTCTGGACTTAAATAGTTTATTAAAGCTTTGGGGGTATTCAAAACCAAAATCGTAGGCAATTTCACTTATGGATTTGTTGGTTGACAAAATTTTGGTCTTGGCATTTTGAATTAAATATTCCTGGATATGTTCTTTTGCGCTGATTCCCGTTTCATTTTTGATTAAGTCCCCCAGATAATTGGGCGACATATGCATTTTATTCGCGCAAAAATTCACAGTTAAGACACCCAAACCCCGCGCTTTATCCGAATTGTAATAAGTTGCTATTATTTGCTCAAATTGGGATATAAGATCCTTGTTTAAATTGGTTCTGGTAAAAAATTGTCTGTCATAATATCTCTTGCAGTATTTTAACAACAAATCGATATTGGAAATGATGAGTTCCTGACTGTGTTTATCCAAATTTAGACTGTATTCCTGCTCTAACTTGTGCACCAAGTCCGTAAGTGCGTTTTTTTCTTCTTCTGAGATATGTAGGGCTTCATTGGTTTCATAGTTAAAGAAGGAATACGAATTTATCAACTTGCCCAACTCGGAGCGCTGTATCAAATCGGGATGAAAAAGCAAAGTCCAACCGGAAGCACCCTTATAGGCTTGGTTGTTTTCAACCTTAACAATTTGATTCGGTTTCATAAAAACCATGGTTCCCTCTTGAAAATCATAGGAACTTCTTCCATAAGTGAGATATCCTGAAATACCAGATTTTAAACTAATTTGATAAAAACCAAAAATATAGGAATGATCGCCATAATTGTAATTGGTCATTTCGTCCGTTATGGGGAGTACTGATACCAAGGGATGTTTTGGCTTTGGGAGTTGGAAAAAATCGTGAACCTGACTGATGGAATCGATTTTAATAATGTCGCCCATGTTTCTAATTTAAGGATTCTACTCTTTGCTTAATGGCTTTGATCAATAAGGCATAGGCTCGATCAACAGCTCTGGGGTTCCAGAAGTTAACACCAATTCCCCTATAATTTTCATGAATTACAAGGGTTGTGCTCCCATGGTTTGATTTCAAAATATATTGGTGATCATAAGTAAGAATAAAAGGAATCCCCCCTTTATGGTTGAGCAATTTGTTAGGTTCCATTTGTTCCACAGTAGCGGAAATTTCACTGCTGTTGACTTCATCTTGGGTGAAGCGATAGGTTACGTTGTTCCCTTGTTGGATTTCTCCTTCGAGTAATTGCATTACCGGATTCCATTCTGGGTATTTATCGGTATGGGTCAATACCTCCCATACTTTCTCTTGGCTGGCATATATAGTTATTTCCTGATGCACCGATTTGTTTCCTGTAAAATATAGAACTGCCAGTATGGCCAGAATCGCCAAAATAAGTATCGCCCACTTAGGTATCATATTCAATCCATGTATTTGTTTAACCAACCCAAAATCGGGGTGGGATTAGTTCCCACCCATGAATAGGTAGCTCCCCTTTTCTTTTCCAATTCTAACATTAACAGCTCCTTGTCCACTTGGAGTGCATCATAATACTGCTGTACCATATCCAAATTGGTCATTGGGTCATTGCTGTTCTGAATAACCAAAGTCGGAACCGTTATATCCTTTACGTAAGGTAAAAAGGAATCTCCATTTAAGGTGATATTTCTTTTGCTTTTATTGTATCTATTGCCAGCTTCAATCAAAAAATTAGGTAATCCCAGGGCCTTTACAAAATAATCGTAAGTAAGAGGCTGCACGGAGATCATGGTTTTTAAATTCTTGAACTGCGCCATGTCCTCCATGCCAAATGCAAAAGTACTGGCCCCTTGCCCCATACAAATGGATAGTAAACCGATATTGGCACTGACATAGACAGGATGCTCAGACACAAACTTTAAGGCTGCTACCACATCCTTTCGCTCCTCCAATCCCCAACTTACCCAACCATTGTGCTCACTATCCCCATGGTTCCGCATGTCGTACATTAAAACGGAATACCCAGCATCCACCAAATATTTGGCGTGATTCAAAAAATGGATATCACTCGTCCAAAGCGCATTTTTCATTATTCCTTTTCCTTCTTGAGTGAATCCACAACGTGAACATTGTACCCCGAAATGTGATTGGACAATGACTTTATCCGATCCTCCTTTTACCAGCCATCCTGATAAGGTAACGCCATCTGAGGCTTTAAATGAGACGTCCTCATAGTCAAGACCGAATTTGGTGGGTGTTTCAAACACAGGAGATTTACCAGGTTTGACCATCATATCTGAAACCATTTTTCCGAACATATCAAAGTGATTTAAAGTTTAGGTCAAAATTACCGCCCCATAGTAGTAATCTCCTTATTCGTTTTACCGAAATATTAAACCAAAACACTGATAGTGAGCATTGAAAGTTTTTCTTGACGTTCTGTGTTGGATGTTGAGATTGCTAAATGGGAACCATCCCAATTTCAAAAGGAAATACTAAAATTTCACGGATATCACATTTTCTCCATGTTTCAAATTGTAAATAGTCAATTTTTTGGCAGCAATTCTAGCAATTAGGCAATCCCGACAGGAATTTTGCGAAAAATCTACGTAAACGGTTAAGTTAAATTTTCGTAAACAAAATTTATACATTTTAAAATATTGATAATCAAAAGATTAGATTCAAATTTTCGTTCTGATATTTTGCGCTGAAAAATTTAGTAATCCGTCCGCAACGCTGTTAAAAAAGCAAAAATTCAGTCTCCCTTCAAATAGTTTTGACCTGAAGATGCGCCCGCAAGAGCGAGGGGCAAATCACTTCGTAAACAACTTAATTACTAACTAAACACTCGAAGCTCATGAGTACAAACTATGTTGTTCTTTTATTCATGCTACTACTCACGGGAATGGTATTTGATGCCAATGCGCAGACCATTACCGGAAACGTCTCGGACAGCACGGGCCCCTTGGGTGGGGCAACTGTGGTTGAACAGGGGACAACCAACGGAACACAGACAGATTTTGATGGGAATTTTACCATTACCGTTTCTGATGCGAACGCTACATTGGTCATCAGTTACATTGGCTACAATTCGCAAACGATTGCATTAAATGGCAATACCAATATTTCTGTTGTCTTAACAGAAAATACCGAAACCTTGGATGAGGTCGTGGTCTTGGGTTATGGCCAAACACAAAACAAACGCTTGGTCACCACGGCTGTGGCCACGGTGAAAGCTGCCCAAATCAGGGAATTGCCCATCTCCCAAGCTGAAGCTGCGCTTCAGGGCACAGTTCCTGGCGTTGTGGTGCAACAAAACTCTGGTTCTCCAGGGTCACCACAAACCGTGCGGGTAAGGGGAATTGGAACTTTGAATAATTCCAATCCGCTGTACATTGTTGATGGTATCCAGGTTCCCAATCTTGGCTTTTTAAATCCGAATGATATTGTTTCCCAAACAGTGCTAAAAGATGCTGCTTCTACAGCGATCTATGGTTCACGTGGGGGTAACGGGGTAATTCTGGTTGAAACCTTGAAAGGTTCAAAAAGAGCTATGAAACCGGAAATTACCATTCGCACTTCTTATGGTATCCAAAGTCTGGCCAACAAACCAGACCTGATGAATCGCGATCAATACGTGCAATATTACAACGAAGGAGTAGCGGCAGCAGGAACACCGGCCGCAGGCTTTAGAGGTGCGTTTACCGATGCGGAACGTGCCTTGCTACCGGACACGGATTGGTATGACGTATTGTTTAATGATGCCCCAGTGGAAAACTACTATGGGTCCATCGTGGGAGGATCTGATAAGATTGCCTATTCCGCTTCTGGAGGCTATTTTGGCCAAGAGGGTATTCTTGGCGGGGAAGGTAAAGCCGAATTTAAAAGAAGGAACATTAGGGCATCGCTTAGTGCGGATATAACGGATCGCATTTCGTTTAGTGCTTCAGCACAATATCAAAACCAGGATCGTTTTGTGATTCCACAAAATACAGGTGCCGCTGGGGTCGGAATTAGTAGTTTTATCAATGCGCTTCCTGCCATTTATCAGCCTTTTGATGAGGACGGCAATTTTGCCAACCCATTCTTGAACAATGGGGTGCCCACTGCAAATGGAGTTCCCTTGAACAGTTTGGGTGCAGTTCAGAATCCACTATTTTCAATAGCAGCAACCAATAACCAAATTACCCAGGATGCAACCAACTTGAATGTCTCCTTGGACTATGACGTATTGGACGATTTAACATTGAGAGGCTGGTATGGGTCGTTCCACAATTCCATTTTCAATAGGACTTTTACGCCCTTGATCCAACAACCCACCCAGGAGTACGACACCTCTACGGGAGTATCTTATTCTGAGGTAAAAAGCACTGCGGAAAATAGACAGTGGGGTGGAACAGCCAAATATTCTTTTGATGAGCTAGCGGACACTAACCATAATTTGAGTGCCCTTGTTGGATACGAATTGGTTAAAACCAACTTTTTTGGTGGGGATTTGATCAATGACACCGGGGCTTTCTTTACCAACGATTTTGGTCGGGTAAATTTTGCACTCTCGGACAACATTACCGATGCTACGGTTACCCCTGGGGTGACGATCCAAAGGTTCTTGGAATCCTTCTTTGGAAAAGTGGATTACAACTTCAAGGAAAAGTACTTGTTAAGCGCTGTGCTCCGAAGGGATAAATCTTCCAGTTTTGGTTCTGACAATCGTGTAGGCTGGTTCCCAGCCGTTTCTGCTGGTTGGGTGATTTCTGAAGAAGACTTTCTGAGCAATTCAGGCGCTATTGATCTTTTAAAATTGAGAGCAGGTTGGGGAATCAGCGGTAACGATCAGTCCTTGGGGCCATTTGATTACCTAGCGCAATTAACAACCCAAGCTGGTTATGCTGGACAACCCGGTATAGCCCAAATAAGCTTGGCCAACCCAGCCTTGGGATGGGAAGAATTGACCCAGTTCAATGTGGGATTGGATATCAATGCCTTCAGTAATAAATTGGGAATTACCGTCGATTATTACATCAAGGAAACTTCGGATATCCTTCTTGCCGCAACCACGCCCTTGACCTCAGGTCTAAATCCGGCTTCGGAAAATACAGGAACCATAGAAAACAAAGGGTTTGAAATCTTACTGACCTACAGGGAAAACTACGATAACGGATTCGGGTGGAATGTTGGCGCCAATTTAGGTTTCAACGATAATGAAGTGACGAGCTTGGGAGAAACTTCCTTTATAAACAGTGCACAGATTCAACCACAATTCAATGATTTTGCCTCCCGATCCAGTGTTGGCAATTCCGTGGCTAGTTTTTATGGCTTCGTTGTAGAAGGTAGGGACGCCAATGGCAACTTGATTTTTGCAGATTTGGACGGAAGTGGAAACAATCAACTGGTACCGGATAGTGGCGATAAAGCCATTATTGGTGACCCCAATCCAGATGCAACAGTTGGATTCAATCTAGGATTGAACTACAAAGGATTTGACCTCTCAGCTTTTATGTCGGGAACCATTGGGAACGATATTCTGGATGCGACCATCCGATATGATGCTTTGGGCACAAACAGACCAGCATCTTATGTAACTGAACCAGGTGCCCCACGGAATGTAGTGGTAAGCACCGCTGGAAATGGAGAAAACCTGATTTCTGATTTTCACATTAAAGATGGATCCTATTTAAAACTGAAGAACGTGACCTTGGGTTATAACTTACCCGAAAGCGTTTTGGAAACCTTGGGGATGAAAGGACTTAGGTTGTTTGTCTCAGGTCAAAACCTGTTTGTTATAACCGAGTATCCCGGCATTGATCCAGAGATTGGTCAGAACAATGTAAACACCTCATTGAACATAGGAATCGATCAAGGTTTCTTTCCACAACCCCGTCAGATTCTTCTAGGCGCCAGTATAAACTTTTAATAAGCTTTGAAAATGAAAGACATACAAAATATCACAAAGAAAATTTCAACCTTGCTATTGGTGGCCCTATTAGTGCTGGGGACAGCTTGTAGCGATATAGAAGACCTGCAACCGGCCACTTCAATTTCTGTGGATACGGCTTTTGAAACCGAAAATGCAGTGATTTCCAGCCTCAATGCAGCTTATGACCCTCTGCAATGGCAACAAATATTGGGTAATCAGACCTTTCCATTGATGGCACAAGGCACAAGGGCAGATGATTGCCATTCGCAATCCGCAAGCTTCTGGGCCATTGGGGCACAATGGGACCAATTCAGCACCATTATCCCTTCCTTACCAGCTGTGGCCTCCCTGTGGGCCAAGTGGTATAGGGGCGTTTCACGTGCCAACTTTACCATTCAACTGGCATCCAACTTTGAAGGTTATGACACGCCTGGTCTACAAGATCAAATTGTAGGGGAAGCTCGATTTTTAAGAGGGCTATATTATTTTGAATTGGTAAAACTTTGGGGAGGCGTTCCGCTGTTCGAAGAGGCAGTTACCTCAACGGATCAAGAAATTTTTAAGCCAAGGGCATCAGCAGCAGAGGTCTACGCTTTTATTGAGGCTGATTTACAAGCGGCAGCGGCCATTCTTCCCGTGAAAGGGTCGGAAAGAGTGCAAGGTTCTGCAACTTCTGGTGCAGCCCTCGGCCTATTGACCAAGGTATTCCTATACCAAGAAAAATGGGCTGAAGCGGTAAATGCAGCGGAACAAGTTATGGCCCAAGGGGTGTATAGCTTGGAAAGCGATTTTAGGAACAACTTTTTGCAGACCACCGAGTTTGGACCTGAATCCCTTTTTGAAATCAACTATCAAGATGGGCTGTCAGCAGCAGGTCCTGGGGTAAACCAAGAAGGCTCCGCCATGTGGCGATGGTCCTTCCCATTCCTTTCGGGGACGTATCCATCTTTCAACAACTTTATCCCAAGACAGGATTTAGTGGATTTCTTTGACGACAGTGATCAGCGTAAGGCAGCTACATTTTTATTGCCGGGTCAGGTGTTGAATTCCCCTGGTCTGGCCGCCTTGAACTTTGATCCCGTACCAGACAACTTTGGATATGCCATTGGGGTAAATACAGGTGCCAAAAAGTACTTCTTGACCTTTGAAGAGGTTCAGGTACTCTTGGGTCCTCCAAGTTCTCCGCTTAACGAAAAAGTATTGCGTTACGCAGATGTCCTGTTGATGCATGCTGAAGCTTCCATCATGGGAGGTGGGGGCGATGGAGCTTCCTCTTTCCAGCAAGTTTTGGATCGGGCCTATGGTCCGGGAAATACTGCTGCACCTGCGTATACGGTGCAAGGCGTACGTGATGAGCGCAGAAGGGAATTGGCCACGGAAGGTTGGAACCGTTTTACCGATTTGGTTCGCTGGGATGCGGCAGATGGAGGGGGTGTAATTGCACCTGCCTTAGCTGCTGTTGGCAAAACGGATTTTGCTGCACCAAGGGATTTGCTATTGCCCATTCCCCAGCAAGAAATAGACACCTATCCAGCTGGAATGTTGGAACAAAATCCAGGATATTAATCCAAAAAAAATCAGAAAAATGAAAAAAGTATCTAGCATAAAAAAATCATCGCTCAGGTTGACAGCTATAGGAATTGCTCTGGGATTTTTTGGAGCGGTTGTTTCCTGTGATGAAGAAAAGTATTTTGAGCAGCTCAATACCGTAATTGCTTCTTATAGCGATGGTATTCAAAACTTGGATGAAGAGGGTATTGATTGCGGAGGAGGTAGTGGAGTGGTATGTCCATCATGTACCGATGGCATCCAAAACCAAGGCGAAGAAGGTATTGATTGTGGTGGACCCTGTGAAATGTGTGTCCCAACCCCCCGTGCTGATGAATTGGCGGGAGGCTCCCTTCCCTATTACTACACCTTTGAGGCCAATGACCCGGATTCTGGTCGAAACTTGGTTCCTTTGGCGCAGGCCAGTCAAGGAGTAACCTTTAATTTGGGTGCTTCTGACCCAGCAGGCAGTGATGAATTGGTGGGACAGATATTAAGACCAGAAAATGGTCCCTTTGGTGGATTTGAGGATTTCAAGTTCCAACCGCAACCTGCACCCATAGATTTCTCCAGTTATAACAAGTTCACCTTGGACGTCTACATCCCATCCAACAATGATTTCTCAGGAAATCTACAGCCCTTGGTAGAAGTGGTGTTACATGACAATGTGGATGGGAATTTTTGGCAACGTTGGACCATTCTTCCTGTAACCGTAGATCCAGCTGATTTTGATTCCTGGGTTACCTTAAGGTTCGATGGAACATCCCCCTCTGCAGTGTCGGCGGATGCAGGTGTTCCTCTGGTCGACAATATGACTTATGATAATATCACTTTACGGTTTGGGGGCAGTGCCCATACTGAAGCTGGGGAGTTTTACATTAAGGACTTTAAACCAACCACGAGTTTTATTGCTCCTGGAAACCCACGTGCAGATGCGTTGGCAGGTTCCGGTCTTCCTGTATATTTCACCTTTGAATCTGGTGATGCCAGTTCAGGCTTGAATTTGGTTCCTGTGGACACTCCGTCCCAAGGAGTTGTTCCTGAATATAGAGTATCAGATCCTGCTGGAAGCACGGATGCGGTCACCTTGATCAATAGACCTGAAAATGGCCCATTTGGCGGCTTTGAGGACTTCAAGTTCCAACCACAAGCAGAAATCATAGATTTTTCAGTTTACCATAAGTTTTATTTGGATGTCTACATCCCATCCACCAATGACTTTTCAGGAGTTTTAGATCCTGTGGTGGAGCTGATTCTTCATGATAATGTGGATGGTAATTTCTGGCAGAGATGGACTGTTTTGACAGCTACTGTTGCGGAAACTGATTTCGATTCTTGGGTTAGGCTTGAGTTTGATGGTACCGATGCCACTTCTGCAGCAGATGGCACAACCCTGTTAATGAACAATACCACCTACGATAATTATACACTTAGATTTGGCGGTTCGGGACATCCAGAACCGGGACAATTCTATATAAAGGATTTTATCCCATTTGAGTAAGGTTAGATAGATAGAGTTATTAATTAGCCTAGTTGGGGAGAAATTTGTTCTCCCCAACTTTTACCTCACCTTGATTGATATGACCCACGGATTCAAGTTTTATAGTTCTCTACTACTATCATTTATGATTTTGTTCATGGCTTGTTCTTCAAATGATGGAGAAGAATTGGTGGATGACGAAATCCCGGTACCTCAGGCCAGTTGCTCGGATGGCATCCGAAATGGGGATGAGGAAGGAGTGGACTGTGGAGGTTCCAACTGTGAAGAATGTCCTACCGAACTGGTTATCCCTGAATCAGGCTATAGTACCCCTGAAGCATATTCTGGGTATTCTTTGGTTTGGTCGGATGAGTTCGAAACTGAAAGTCTGGATACCGAAAAGTGGGACTATCATGTGGGCACTGGCTGTCCCAATTTATGTGGATGGGGAAACAATGAGCTTCAAGCATTTACAGACAGAAGTCAGAATTTATACTTTGCTGATGGAAACCTTGTGATGGAGGCCAAAAGCGAGTTCATTTTTGGTCAGGAGTACTCATCCGCCAGAATCCATACGGATAATTTGTTTGAGTTTCAGTATGGCCGTGTAGATATCCGCGCTAGTATGCCCTCAGTGGCCGGTACTTGGGTTGCGCTTTTTATGTTGAACAAGGAGTACACTATCGAAGATCCTGGAGCCTTTTGGCCCAGTGGCGGGGAAATCGATATCATGGAATATTTGGGTGAGGATAGGAATGATATCCTGGGAACGGCTCATTATGGAATCAATTTTCCAGCCAATCACCGCTTCAATTCTGTCCATTTTGATGCTTTGGATGGGAATTCCTTTGATGAAGTATATTATGTTTTTTCCATAATTTGGGAAGAGGATAAGATAACGTGGTTGGTCAATGATATTGAATATCATACCATGACACCGGCAACCACACAGGCTAATGGACAGCCCTACCCGTTCAATGACCAATTTTATTTTGTATTTGCATTGTCTGTGGGTGGAAATCTACCAAATGTGAACCCAATACCATCCAATTTTCCAGCATTTTTATTGGTGGATTATATAAGGGTTTTTAAACCGAACGAATAACTAAGATGACCTCCTAAAAAATGAAAAGTAGCTCGAAAAAAACCTGGTTTATTGCCTTTGTGGTTTCTTTGGGAGGATTCCTATACGGTTTTGATGCGGCCATCATTTCCGGGGTTATGAACTACGTTACCCCCGAATTTGACCTGAACACTTCGGAACAAGGCTGGGTTCCAAGTTCCCCCTTGTTTGCAGCCATGTTTGCTATGTTGATTTCAGGAAGGGCCAGTGACATTTTGGGAAGAAAGAAGATGCTCTTGATCATTGCATTTACCTATGCCCTTTCAGCCTTGTTATCTGCTTACGCTACAGGATTTCACATGCTTTGGATAGCCCGAATGATTGGAGGAGTGGCCTTTGGTGCAGCCTTGGTTATTGCCCCCGTGTACATCGCAGAGGTTTCCACACCGGAGGCTAGGGGAAAATTGGTATCCATTCAACAATTGAATATTGTGCTCGGATTTTTCGCGGCCTTTTTAAGCAATTATTATATCAATAGTGCCTTTACTTCTGGCACCTCATCCTTCCTGACCTTGACCAATGTTTGGCGTTTTATGCTGGCGGTAGAGCTTATTCCGGCGCTACTATATTTTGTCCTCTTGTTTTTTGTTCCCCGAAGCCCAAGATGGTTGTTTATTCAAGAAAGGGATCAGGAAGCGGAAAACGTCTTGGCTTCAATTCATGGCCCTGAAATAGCTGCCGTGGAAGCTTCACACATTGTCAAAAGCCTTAGTGAGGCAAGAAAAAATAAAGACAAGGTTGAATTAAAAAGTCTTTTCAAAAAATCTTTGCGGTTTGTACTTACCGTGGGCATTGGACTGGCAATTTTACAACAGGTCACGGGTATTAATGCGGTATATTATTACGCCACCTCAATTTTTAAGCAGACGGGAATTGGTACGGATGCGGCTTTTGCCTCGGGGATTTTACTGAGCCTTACAACAGTGCTTTTTACGTTCGTGGCCATTTTTCTCATCGACAAAATGGGAAGGAGACCCTTGCTGTTGATTGGCGTGGGAGGTATTGCAATCAGCATGCTATTATGTGGTTATGGATTTCAAAGAGCAACATACACCTTGGACGCTACGGCATTGGCTACTCTGGAGCCATCACTTCAGCATAAATTGGGCAAATTTACCTCCCAAGTTTATGATGATGATGTAAGCTTCAAAAACGAGATGATTGCCGCCTTGGGATCTCAAGAATATGCCACAAACGAAGGGGCTATTTTGGAGGCCGCCACCCAAATGAATCCTACCCTGGTTCTCTTGGGTATATTGGGTTTCATTGCCTGTTTTGCCTTTTCATTGGGGCCGGTTATGTGGGTCATGCTCTCGGAACTGTTTCCCAATCGATATAGAGGTTTGGCCATTGGCTTTGTGGGATTCCTGAACGGTTTGTCCAGCTGGTTGGTTACCCAGGTTTTTCCGTGGGAGCTGGCCAATTGGGGCAATGCGGTAACCTTTTACATCTATGGTATCATCGCCCTTATCGGATTCTTTGCCTTTCTAAAAACCTTGCCCGAGACCAAAGGAAAATCACTTGAACAACTAGAAAAAGACTTGATCAAACAATGAGTTATATACAAAATCCAATACTGCGAGGTTTTAATCCCGATCCATCCATTTGTAGGGTTGGAGACGATTATTATATCGCAACTTCAACCTTTGAATGGTTTCCAGGAGTGCAGATACATCATTCCAAAGACCTTAAAAATTGGAAGTTGATTGCAAGACCACTCAACAGGATTTCCCAGTTGCATATGAAAGGCATTCCAGATTCCTGTGGGGTATGGGCGCCATGTCTAACCTATGATGATGGGGTATTCTACTTGGTGTATACCAATGTAAAATCCTTTGATGGGGTGTGGAAGGACACTCCCAATTACATGGTTACAACAACGGACATTCACGGGGATTGGAGTGAGCCCATTTATTTGTCCTCAAGAGGATTTGACGGCTCCCTTTTTCATGATGGAGACAAAAAATGGTATGTAAGCATGTTGGTGGACCATCGGAACGGGAGGTTTTTTGGAGGCATTGAAATGCAGGAATACGATCCTGTTCAAAAAAAATTGGTAGGAGAGGTCCATTACCTTACCGAAGGAACAGAATTGGGTCTGACTGAAGGCCCACATCTATATAAGCGGGATGGATACTACTACATTGTCCTTGCAGAAGGGGGTACTGAGTATGGGCATGCTATGAGCATCGGTCGCAGTTCTTCCATTTATGGCCCTTATGAGTTTCATCCCAAGCACCCATTTATATCGGCAGCGGAAAGTGAGGATAATGTATTACAGAAATCAGGTCATGGAGATTTGGTGGAAACCCAAAACGGTGATTGGTATGCTGTTTTCTTGGTGGGCAGACCCTTGACCACAAGGGGCAACTGCACCTTGGGTCGCGAAACCGCCATAGAAGAGTTGGAATGGAAAGATGGATGGCCTTGGCTTAAAGGGGGAGGACGTGTTCCGCGTGAGCAAATACCCCAGCCTAAATTACCGGAATACACCTTCTCGCATAACGGCAGCATCGTAAATTTTAATGCCACTGCCATTCCGATAGAGTTTCAATCCTTACGGATTCCCATGACAGAAGATTGGTGTAGCCTAACTGCGAGAAAGGGATTTCTGAGGCTATATGGTAAAGAGTCTTTGACCTCCCTGCACCAGCAAAGTTTGTTGGCCAGGAGGATTCAGGATTTTCATATTGTGGCAAGTACGGAACTTGAGTTTCAACCCAAAAACTTGCATCATATGGCCGGCTTGGTGTTTTACTACAATGCAGGCCACTATCATTACGCTTGTGTTACGTCCAATCCCGATGGATCCAAAAAAATGCTGAATGTGATTTCATCAGACAATTATCAAATGAGTTTTCAGGAAGAATTGGCGGATGTCACAGGTGTTGAGTCGGTCATCCTAAAAGGGGAAATGAATAGGGACGTACTCCAGTTTTCGTGCAGTACGGATGGAGCAAACTTCAAAAACATTGGTCGACCTTTGGATGCCAGCATCCTATCCGATGACCATGTACGTGATGGGAGAAGTCGCTACCGACCTGCTTTCACTGGAAGTTTTGTGGGAATCTGTTGCCAGGATTTGGCCATGAATATCCACCACGCCGATTTTAAATGGTTCGACTATCAAGAAATCAAAAACTAGTTATGATCAATCAAAAAACATATAGCAAAATTCAAGGCCTAATCTTGATTTTTATAAGCGGAATGGCTTTCCATTCCCATGCCCAAGAGGCGACCCGGAACTTTGACTGGGATAGATATACAGAATGGGAAAACAAAACTGAATACTCCAAGACCTATGTGGTGGCCCAAAAGCATCCAAATGCATCAGATTCCAATGATGGAAGCAAAGAGAATCCCTTCCAAACCATCAACAAAGCGGCTTCTGTGGTTAAGCCTGGGGAAAGGGTGTTGGTCTATGGTGGAGTCTATAGGGAAACCATTCATCCACTGCTGGGCGGGAGTTCTGAAAGCAAGATGATTTCGTATGAAGCCGCTCCTGGGGAACATGTGGTAGTCAAGGGATCAAAAGTTTTGCAGGCCGAATGGAAACAAAACAAGGTGTATACCGATGTTTTGGCCGACCCCTCATTACAATATACCTGGTCCAGAAAGATATGGGTGACCACCGTACCGGATGCCTTCTTCAATTCCGATTATCATCCATTTAAATTGCCCAATATTTTACCTGAGGAGCACGCCTTGATGCCATGGGCCAACTTGGTCAAGGAAATTGCTCCTTACACATCCAGACGTGCTTTGGTATTTCAGAATGGCAAAAGAATGACACAACTGGAAGATTATGGTGACCTGGCCAAAATTCCAGGTTCATTTTGGGTTGATGTGGATGGAAAAACACTGCACGTTCATGGATTTGACAGTAAAAATCCAAACACATCCGTTATTGAGGTTGCCACGCAAAGCCACTTGTTCAAACCCATAAAGGTGGGGCTTAATTATATCCAATTACGCGGATTCACCTTTGAACATTGCGCCAACGGATTCTTGCGAACCAGTACGGGAGCCGTAACCGCCTTGGGAGGACATCACTGGATTTTTGAAAACAATACCATCAGACAGATTAATTCTTCGGGCTTGGAATTTGGCTATTTGGCCTATGAGGCAAATGATCCCCATCCAGAAAATATTGCAAGGGACCGAAAGGACAGCCAAGGATTTATGATCGTAAGAAATAATCATATCCATGATTGTGGTACTGCTGGAATACGCAGTTTTGTAGTCACCGATGGAGTAATCAGGGACAACCATATCCATCATATTGGATGGCAGGATGCTGAAAATTATTGGGAATGTTCAGGCATCAAAATGTTGGTAACCCATAGAACCTTGGTTAAAGGGAACCATATCCATAACATCCAAGGCGGAAATGGGATTTGGTTGGACTGGGACATTCGCTATTCAAGGGCCACACAGAATGTTGTTCATGATGTGCAAAATATTCAAGGCGGCATATTTGTGGAGGCCAGTCACTATCCCAATTTGGTGGACAACAATTTTGTCTGGAATATTGATGGAAATGGCATTTATGCCAATGATACCGATTACTTGATGGTGTATCACAATTTGGTGGCCAATACCACCGGGAATGCTGTGCACGCCATAGTGCAAACAGACCGCTACCAAAATGGACGAAAACTTACGGCAGAGGAAAATAAGGTCTACAACAATATTTTTGTAAATACCAGACCCTTTAGGTTCAGCTCCAGTACAAATACCGCCGATCACAACCTCTATGTAAGTTCGGAAGAACCCAATTATATCGATTCCAAGGCTTTTGGTAAAAACAACTTGGATCCCAATAGTTCATTTGAAAGGATTTCCGTAGGATTCAATAGGGAAGCCCAGTATTTGTTCTGGGATGAATCCAAAACTCTAGAATTGGTTCCTGCATTAAAGGAAGTCTCGGTTGACTTTCACAACAATCCAAGAAAAACAGAAACACTACCTGGCCCCTTTGGTGAATTGGACCAGCAAGGAGTAAGTTTAAAAGAAAACCTAACAAAACATAAAGCACGATGAAAAAGATTATCCTTTTGATTTTGGCCATTTTGGCATTTGGCTGCAAAGATCAACAAAGCAAGGAAGTGGCCTTGGAGGCCACTGAGGAAGAAGTCCCAAAAAGGAAACTTGCAAAATTTGAACCCAAAGATGGGGAGGTTTTGCTGTTTGTTGGACAGGAATTGGAAGCCGTTGGTGGCTTGGAGGAATTCAATGATGGGTATTTGGATCATTTTGACCGCCCCGCAGGTTGGACCACCTATTCGAATATCAACCCAGGTGAAAACTCCTTCGGGCGCACCCAAGAAGGGTTGGACGGGCTTTTTGACACCCATGATTGGGGTGATAACGACTACAATGCCACCCTTCAGCACAACAGTCCCAATTATGAAAATATGGCCATGGCCATAGGACTTCAATTTGTAAACCATGAGGAAAAAGTTGCGGATGGCTCCCATGATGCATACATCAACAAACTGGCAGATTTCCTGTTGTCTTTGGGAGAGAGACCTGTTTTTCTTCGGATTGCCTATGAGTTTGATGGGGATCCTTGGAACCATTACGATCGTGAAGCGACCATAAAGGCGTACAAGCGTATCGTGAATATGTTAAGGGCCAAAGGTGTTGAGAATACTGCCTACGTATGGCAGTCAACTGGGTTTATTTCTGGGCAGGAGCACTTGGAAGGCTGGTACCCTGGGGATGATTACGTGGATTGGTGCGGGGTTTCATTTTTTAATAGATGGAAGGAAATTGAAATGTTTGAATTTGCCCGTAAAAAAGGAAAACCAGTGTTTATTGCAGAGGCCACCCCAACCATTTCTGATTATGGTGGAAAACTGTATGGTTTGACCAAGGAAACCCAATTGAGCAATTCGGAGCAAGCTGAAGAAGCTTGGGAAAAATGGTTTGTCCCCTTCTTTAAAGCCATCGATGACAATCCTGATGTGGTCAAGGCAGTACATTATATCAATTGCCATTGGGACTCGCATCCCATGTGGGTCAATAATCCAACGTTCAAGGGAATTGATGCCCGTTTGCACCTCAGTGATTCCATCAGCAAACGATGGAGGGAAATCACTTCCCAATCCAAATACATCAAATCCTCTCCAGATTTATACGATAAGCTGTACAACAACAATTAAAAGGGATTTCATGGATATTCAGCAATTGGCCCAACAATTTTGGCAAGAGGGATATATAGTTCTCGAGAATTTTTTCGATGATCAACTAATGGATGAATACAACCAATTAATTTTGGAGCACTACGGTGTAAATCCAGATTGGGAGCATACGGATGAGTTTATATCCAAATCTGCGGTTGAGGTGATTCCTTGGTTTCCTTATCGGGAGGACAAACCTTATTTTGATGGAATTGATAAGGACAAGCGGTTCAATGAAATCACAGATGCGCTTCTTACTGATGGATGGCAAAACCTCTATTGCATGATGATGTTTTCCAAGGCTGGATCCAAGGGTCAGGCTTGGCATCAAGATTGCCCTCCGGAAGATCAAAAAAAATTCAACCTAAATAGATTGGTGTATACCCACGATATTACGGATGAAACTGGAGGGGAAATTGTGGTGATGCCACAGGCCCATAAAGCAGGGGTACTCCCCGTTGGTAAACCTCATGATGATTTGGAGGGGCAATTGGTGTTTCAACCCAAAAAAGGGACAGTGATATTTCTGCACGGGCATTGTTTTCACAGAGTAATGCCGGTGAAAAGAGATCGGATTTCTTCAAATTTTAGGGCAGTCCCCATGGGAACTCCTGAAGACATTACGGATGTCTGTGTATACCGAAACATGAGATACCGATTTTCCACTTCCGAAGTTATTGAAGAACGAAACTAAAGATCCAAAATGGCGAACAAGGTTAGATGGGGTATTGTTGGTTTGGGACGGATCGCCAAACTATTTGCAGAAGATCTTCAGTTGGTCAAAGATGCCGAATTGGTTGCGGTGGCTTCCCATAGTCTGGAAAGAGCAGAAGCATTTGCCAATACGTTTCAAGTCCAAAATTATTATGACAACTATGAGAGCTTGTTTCAGGATGAGCTTGTAGACGTGGTTTACGTAGCAACATTGCATCATACCCATGCCGCTGTGAGCATTGCCGCAATGAACCATGGTAAACATGTATTGTGTGAAAAACCAGTGGCGATCAATGCCTTGGAAACGAGGGAAATGATTGCGACAGCCAAAGCCAATCAAGTGTTTTTTATGGAGGCGTTTTGGAGTCGATTTAATCCGTCCATTGTGAAAATCAAGGAACTGGTGGATGCGGATGAAATTGGAAAACTACGATACATCAATGCCGAGTTTACATTTTACAAATTGGATGATGATCCCAAGGCGCGTTCATTGAACGTAGACCTTGCTGGAGGGTCCCTTTTGGATATGGGGGTTTATCCCATTTTTTTGTCCTATCTTTTATTGGGAATACCGGACCAAGTATTGGCAAAATCCAAGTTTTTTAATACAGGAGCAGAAATTCAAACCTCCATGATTTTTGATTATTCGGAAGCGCAGGTAGTTTTATACAGCGGATTTGCTAACAATACGGATATGAAAGCTAAAATTTGTGGGGAGGAAGGGGAAATATTTATCCATCCCATTTGGCATGAGACCCAAGGCTTTACCCTGGTTAAAAACGGCTGGCGGAAAACCTATGATTTACCTACAACAGGCAAAGGGTTCACCCATGAAATTATGGAAGTCCATAGTTGTATAGCCAAGAATGGATTGGAGAGCACGAATTGGAGCCATGAAGATTCATTATCACTAATTCAGGTAGTGGATAGGGTCCGAACCGAAGCCGGAATTGAATTTACGTTTGAGCGTCAATAATATGGCATGTCTAAGCTTACACTAAAAGAAATAGCATCACATTTTAAGGTATCCATAGCAACCGTTTCAAAAGCCCTAAAGGACAGCCATGAAATTAGCACGGAACTTAAGGACAGAATCAAGCTATATGCCAAGGAAAACCACTACAGGCCAAATAAATTGGCGCTAAACCTATTTAACAACAGTACCAAAACCATTGGAGTGGTCATCCCCAACATCCTGAACTATTTTTTTGTTCAGGTGTTATACGGCATTGAGAAAGTGGCCAATGAAAAAGGGTATAGCATAATTACCTGCATTACCAACCAGTCCTTGGAGAAGGAGACCAAGACCTTGGAGATGTTGGGTGCTGGTTCTGTGGATGGGGTAATCATTTCCTCGGCCGCGGAAGAATCGGAATTGGAGGAGCATGCGGAGCATCTCAACGAACTGTCCGAAAACCAGATCCCTCTGGTCATGTTTGACCGCGTCACGGATTTGGTGCAATGCGACAAAGTAATCGTGGATGACTTTGAAGCAGGCTATAAGGCCACCAAATTTTTCTTTGACACTGGATGCTCCACCATTGCTATCATAACACCTATTGAAGATTCTCTGATCAGCAGACTTAGGATTGAAGGTTATAAAAAAGCCCTTGAAGAAAATGAAATGGCCTACGATGAAAGATTGGTGGTTGCCACCCATGATAAGGAGGATTTGGATTTGACCTTGTCCCTTTTGTTGAACTATAAAAAGATTGAAGGGATTATGGTGTTGGACGAAATAACTGCCGTTAAGGTGATGAGCATTGTAAAATCAAGGGGATATCATGTACCCAATGATGTTTCCATTATTGGCTTCACCAATGGGGAATTATCCAAATATGTAACCCCGTCAATGACCATGGTAAGTCAGCATGGAAAATATATCGGTGAAAGTGTTTCCAAAATCCTTATTGATAGAATAGAAAATGGTAATTCAGATAAGGCATTTGAGACCAAAGTGGTAAAAACCAGTCTTGTGGTTCGGGATTCCACTATACAACTGTAGTCCTAATTCTTTCATAAAATAAGTCACTTTCGAAGCTCACTGGGCCTAAATCCATATCGCTTAAAAAAGGCGTTGGAAAAATTCCCCGCACTGGAATACCCCGCTTCGTAGGCTATAGCGGTGATTTTTTTGTTCGTATTTTGAATATCCTCAAAAGCCCGTTTCAATCGGAGGTCAATAAAAAAATCAATGACACTCTGACCGTATTCCTTTTTGAATTCACGTTTTAAGGTATACTCGTTCAACCCCGCATGTTGGGCAATGACCTTTAAGGAGAGTTTTTGATCCAAATTGGCAGCAATAAAAGCCTTGGCATCCTCAATATGTTCCCTTTTTGCTGGCTTTTCCTGTAAGAGCTTTTCAGCGTTTTCCCGTAACACGGGGATGGAATGAAAAATGAGCTCCACCAATTTATGTTTCACATAAACATCGCCAAGGGAACCTTGATATGGATGGTTCAAGATTTCTTGGATGATTTCCCTGGTTTTGGAATCAAGGGAGGCATATTTTTTATCCAAAAAGAAAAGGCTGTCATTGTTAATGGCCTGTTGAATGGAGACCAATTCCTTGAAATCCTTCAGAAAAGAATCCACAAAGTACTTTGGGTCTACCCTAAAACCAAAACTCTCGTACACGCAGTCCTTGGGAAATCGGATTTTGCAACATCCCTTTTTTTGATAAAGTATGGCAAATGAATTGGAAGTGATGGGAACTATCATTTCCTTTTCAACAATTAGGGTATTGGTATCCCCAGAAAGTTGGTAGTGGAATTGCAGCCAATTATCTGCCCCGTCCACTACAAACTCAACGGGCTCGGTAGTACGAAGACTGGAATTGTACAACAAAAAATTTTCGAGCTCTTTTTCTGTTCGTTGACCCTTAAATCCTTTTCCTTCAAGAGTTTTTACCATTTTGGATACGCTTTTTCCACTTATTTTTCAGTTTGCGCTGAAACAATAACAGTTCCTCCCGATATAATACATACGTTGGATAAAGGCTGCATAGCTTGCCAGAAAACCTTATCCATGAAATTTTGGTTCTATTTTCCTGTCACCATTATGGTCTTTTCCCTAAACCTTTGTTTGGCCCAAGAAGGATTAAATATAAAAAAAGCAGCAGGTAAAATCAGTATTGATGCCATAATGGACGAACCCGATTGGGCAAAGGCCGATGTTGCCGATAGGTTTTGGCAGTATTTCCCAAGTGATTCCACACGGGCTGCCGCCGATACCGAAGTCAGGCTCACCTATGATGAAAATAACCTCTATGTATTGGCCAAAATGAACAACTTGGGCGCCCGCTCCTACGTGACCCCCTCTTTGAGACGGGATTTTAGAGGGGAAGCCAATGATGTTTTTTCAATTGTTCTGGATACCTATGCTGATAAAAACAATGCATTTTTGTTTGGGGTCAATCCCTTTGGGGTGCAACGCGAGGGTTTGATAGCCAACGGCGGGAGCCTCGCAAGTCCGAGCACTTTCTCCACGGGGTGGGACAATGTTTGGTATTCTGAAGCCAAAATTTATGATGACTTTTGGTTGGTTGAAATGGCCATTCCCTTAAAGACGTTGCGCTATAAAAAGGAAGCACCTCACTGGAACATTAATTTTTATCGGTTTGATAGTGAATATGCAGAACAATCCACTTGGACGCGAATTCCTAGAAACCAGTTTATCATCAATCTTGCCTTTACCCAGAAGCTTGTTTGGGACGCACCCCTAAATCAGAGCAAGAAAAATATTTCCCTGATTCCTTATGGGATATTTAATAATTCCAAAAACTTTGAGCTGGATTCCCCAACCCAAAACAAGTTTGATTTTGGATTGGACACCAAAATTGGGCTGGGGCCGGCCATGACCTTGGACTTAACTGTAAATCCGGATTTCTCCCAAGTGGAAGTGGACACCCAAGTGACCAACCTGGACAGGTTCGAAATTTTCTTTCCCGAAAGAAGACAGTTCTTTTTAGAGAATGCCGATCTTTTTGCCAATTTTGGTCTGGATGGAACCCGACCTTTTTTCTCGAGACGTATTGGGGTAAGTGTTGATCCCACCACAGGGCAAAATCTTCAAAACAGGATATACGGAGGGCTTCGGCTAAATGGAAAGCTCAACAAAAACCTTAGGATTGGGATTCTGGATGCCCAGCTCGAGGAAAATGAGGCCATCCAACTTCCTTCCACCAACTACTTTGTGGCGGCCCTGCAGCAACGGATATTGTCAAGATCCTATATCGGTGGCTTTTTCATCAATAAACAAGCATTCACCAATGCCATTGGAGAGGATTTTACCCTGTCGCCAGAGGAATATAACAGGACGTTTGGACTAGATCTGAACTTGGCTTCCAACGACAATACCTGGAATTCCAAATTCTTTTACCACCAATCCCTTGACGAACAGAACAACAGCTCGGAATTTGCAACTGGGGGTTATGTGAATTACAATTCGTACCGTTGGGAAAGTAACTTCACCCTGCAAAGTATCGGGGCAGGATTTAATCCCGAAGTAGGTTTTGTGCGAAGACGAAACATTTTTCAGGTCACACCACAATTATGGTGGAATGCCTATCCAAAACAAGGAGGGATTCAGCGACACGGGCCAGGAGTTTCTGGCGATTGGGTGGGGGACAATCGAAATTTTGAGGATTTGGATTGGAGTCTTGACCTGAATTATAGGGTAAATTTCAAGAACACCGCAATTTTGAACTTTTCTGGAAGAAGGCAGTATGTGCGTTTGCTAAACCCATTTGACCCTAGCGGCCTTAACACATTGCCATTGGCTTCGGGAACAGATTACGTCTTTTCCTATGTACAGGCAGACTATAGATCCGATGCCCGTAAGAAGTTTTCTTATTTCTTGAGCAGCCGTCTGGGGGAACATTTTAATGGGAATCTGTACAATTTGGGAGGGACGTTGACCTATCGCTATCAGCCTCTGGGCTTTACTTCACTGAACTTCTCTTACAATAGAATCCGATTGCCTGATGGATTTAATGACTCCGATTTATTGCTTTTGGGAACCCGCTTTGATTTTACTTTTACCAAAAATTTCTTTTTGACCACTTTTGTGCAATTGAACAGCCAGCTTGAAAATTTGAATATCAACACCCGACTCCAATGGCGATTTAAGCCGGTTTCGGATGTCTATTTGGTATATACAGACAATTATTTTGCTGAAAGCTTATCGGATAATGGAGGGCTGTTGTTTCCTGATATTAGGTTCCCAAGACAACGGGCTATCGTCCTAAAGATTAATTACTGGTTAAATCTTTGAGCATACTATATGATATATCCGCCTTAGTTAAGGAAAGTAAGCTCGTAGGAGCACGGCATATCCTTTCAAAACATAGTTTCTCTGAACAGCTCGATTATTGGATGGTTGGATTCTTCTCATTATGCAATTTGGGATTTTCAATTTGGAATTTAACTGAAGTCAATCTCAAAATATTTGGCACCCTCAATGGGGTTAAAACGGTAGGGTTCAATTTCATAAAAACCAGCTTGGGTGTACAATCCAATGGCAGGGAGCATACTGGGCAAGGTATCCAAGCGCATTTTTGAGTAGCCCAATTCTTTAGCGCAGGAAATGGACTTTTCCAACATCCGTTTCCCAAGACCTTGGCCCCTTACTTCTTTAACAATAAACATTCTTTTTAATTCGCAAATGGATCCCTCTAACGCACGAACACCAAAACAACCAAGGGGAAATTCTGGGTCGCCATAGGCCAAATACAGGACTCCGGAGGGTCGTGCATATTGCACTTGAAGATTTTTTATTTCCTGACTGAAATTTTGAAACTCCAGATCCACCCCAATTTGGGTAGCATACATTTTGAACAGGTCAACAGCCTGTTGGTATTCTCGCTCTGTTTTTACCTCTTTCAGTTTCAAGGGTTGCCCTTTGGATTAAAGGTACATCCAATAAAGCAGCTAAAAAAAAGCAGTGAAAGCCCTTAGGTTTTCTGTATAAATTCACCCTTGAGAGCCAGGAACATTTGAAGTGAGATGTCGTTGAGGTAGTTTTTGTTTTCACCAAAGACCTTTTGAACGTCATCGGTTTCTTCATTGGCGTCCTCTATATAGAGGATTTCATTTTTGTCGCACATTTTCATGCCAATGGTGAATCGTTTTTTCACCTTGTACTTTTTTACTTTGCGTATTTCCATGAGTTAGTTGTTTGTTCAATTATAGGACACGTTTTTTTGTAGTGATGTCACCTATGGAATTACAAAATCGGAAATAAAAATAAGAGTAAAGAATATAGTGAACTGATAATCAAGCTTTTTTAACCTCATAGAGCAATGGGCCACCTTTAATACCAGCCTTTTTTTGCCCGGTATTTTGAAGAATGTCCATCTGGAACATTTTCTTTCGGAAGTTTCGCTTGTCCAATTTTACATTAAGGATATGCTCATACAGATTCTGAAGTTCGGGAAGGGTAAATTGCTTGGGCAGCAATTCTCCAACAACCAATCGGTCCCTAAGATTGGTTTGTACAAACAAATAGGCATCCTTAATCAATTGTCCATGGTCAAAACCTAGTTCATCGGGAAGCTTGTCCACATCAAACCAATGGATTTGTTGCACATCGCTGCGCAATGTCAAGGGGTGGTTCTCAGGTTTGACCAAGGCATAATAGCAAACGGTGATTACCCTTTTTAAAGGGTGTCTGTCCAGTGAGCTATAGGTTTTTACCTGCTCAAAGTGAATGTCCTTGAAACCAGTGAGCGCAAAAAGAACTTTGGCCGCACAGTCCTCTACCGTCTCGTGTGACTCCATGACCCCTCCGGGAACCATCCAGTGATTTTTAAAATCCCCCACTGTTTTCTTCAGTAGCAAGACCTTCAACTTATTGTCCACATACCCAAAAACGGTGATGTCCGCAGTAATTGAACACTCAAAGGAGTCCAGTCTAACCTGGATGTTTTGGAGGTCTTTTTGTTTAATCATAGGAGGAATGCTAAAGTAGAATTTTTGTGCTTATAAAAAAATGTATATCTTTATCTGTGTAAAAAGTACACAGAATAATATAAAATTGCAAATGACCATTCCGAAATACGAAGATTTAAATGGGAAAGTAGCAGTCGTGACCGGAGGTGGGGGCGTGCTGTGCAGTACCTTGGCAGATTACCTGGCGGCACAAGGAGCCAAGGTGGCCGTGTTGGATTTAAACAAAGATGCAGCCGATCAAATTGCCAATAACATTATTCAAAAAGGGGGGCAAGCTATTGGCGTAAAGGCCAACGTGCTGCAAAAGGAAAGTTTGGAGCTGGCCCATGCCGAAGTAAATCAGAAATTGGGACCCTGCGATATCTTGATCAATGGAGCTGGTGGAAACCATCCCAAGGGAACTACCAGTAAAACCCATTTGTTTCCAGAGGACCTTCAGGCCGATGAGGATTTAATGACCTTTTTTAAGCTTGATCCCGAGGGAATCCAGTTCGTGTTCAACCTAAACTTCATCGGAACGCTATTACCCACCCAAATTTTTGCCAAGGACATGGTAAACAGAAAGGGATGTTCCATTTTGAACGTTTCCTCCATGAATGCCTATAGACCGTTGACCAAGATTCCGGCCTATAGCGGGGCCAAGGCGGCGGTGAGTAATTTCACCCAGTGGTTGGCGGTACATTTTGCCCCAGTGGGTATTCGTGTAAATGCGTTGGCTCCCGGTTTTTTCCTAACGGAACAGAACCGAACCTTACTGACCCAAGCCGATGGGAACCTGACTCCAAGGGGGCAAACCATTTTGGAGCACACCCCAATGAATCGTTTTGGGGAACCAGAGGATTTGGTGGGAACCACTTTGTGGTTGACCAGCAATCAATCCCAATTTGTAACAGGGATTACGGTACCTATAGATGGTGGATTTAGTGCTTTTAGCGGGGTTTAAAAAAAGGAAACTATGGAAGCAACAAGACAAATAGGTTTAGAACAGACTTGGCGTTGGTACGGTCCCAACGACCCTGTTTCATTGGATGATATTGCCATGGCGGGAGCTACGGGAATTGTTTCGGCCCTGCACCATATTCCCAACGGGGAGGTATGGTCCAAAGCGGAAATTACCCAGAGAAAAAACGAAATTGAGGCCAAAGGCCTAACTTGGTCTGTAGTAGAAAGCATTCCTGTTCATGAGGATATTAAAAAGCGTACAGGTGCTTATGAGGAATATATTGCCAACTATCAGCAAAGTATCCGAAACTTGGGTGAATGCAGCGTTGATACGGTATGCTACAACTTCATGCCCGTTTTGGACTGGACCCGGACCGATCTTGCATTTGAAATGCCAGATGGTTCCAAAGCCTTGAGATATGATGCAGCTGAATTGGCAGCTTTTGAGCTTTTTATCTTGAAAAGACCAGGGGCCAACGAATCTTATTCCGAGGCTGAAAAAAATAAAGCCCAAGAGGTATTTGATCAAATGGATGCAGACCAAAAAACCAAGCTCACCCAAAATATCATTGCGGGCTTGCCAGGGGCTGAAGAGGGGTATACCGTAGATCAATTTCAAGAGGTTTTGGATACCTATAAAGGTATTGGCGATACGGAATTGAGGGCAAACCTCTATGCCTTTGTACAGGCCATTGCACCCGTTGCGGAAGCCTCAGGAGTGTTATTGGCTATTCATCCAGATGACCCGCCATTTCCCATTTTTGGACTGCCCCGAGTGGTAAGCACGGAAGCAGATGCAAAGCAGTTGTTGGAAGCCTATGAAAGTCCCAACAACGGGCTGTGTTTTTGTACAGGCTCCTATGGGGTTCGGTCGGATAATGATTTGGCTGGAATGGTGGACAGGTTGGGGCATAGGATAAACTTTATCCATTTGAGGAGTACCAAAAGGGATGCCGATGGAAATTTTTTTGAAGCGGATCACTTGGATGGGGATGTGGACATGTACGGAGTTATGAAATCCTTATTGATGGAACAAGGAAAGCGATTGAAAAGTGAAAGGAAAGATAGTCGCATGCCCATGCGGCCCGATCACGGTCACCAGATGCTGGACGATTTGTCCAAAAAGACCAACCCAGGATATTCGGCCATAGGTCGACTTAGAGGGCTGGCAGAATTGCGAGGATTAATGTTGGGCATTGAAAAATCCATGGAGCTATGAAATTCATCACAGAAAATTTTTTGTTGGAAACCGAAATTGCCCAAGAGCTGTACCATGATTATGCCAAGGAGATGCCCATCATTGATTACCACAATCATTTACCTCCTGCGGAGATTGCCTCCAATCATCAGTTTGCAAATATTACAGAAGTATGGTTACATGGTGACCATTACAAATGGAGGGCGATGCGGGCCCTGGGGATTAATGAAAAATACATTACCGGGACCGCTTCCGACCAGGACAAATTCCTGAAATGGGCTGAGACGGTTCCCAATACGCTTCGGAATCCACTCTATCATTGGACCCATTTGGAGCTCCTACGGTATTTTGACATAGACGAATTATTGACGCCGAAAAACGGTTTGGAAATCTATCAAAAAACCTCTGAAAAATTGCAGGACAAAACGCATAGTACTTTGGGTCTTTTGAAGCAGAGGAATGTAGAACTGCTTTGTACCACGGATGATCCCTTGGATAGTCTGGAACATCACCTGAGCGCTGGACAAATCGACTTGGGCATACAAATGTTACCTGCTTTCAGGCCAGACAAGGCTTATGCGGTTGAAGATGTGAAAACTGTGATGGACTATATTGAACGTTTGGCCGACGTCACAGGGATTTCCATTACCAACTATCAGGATTATCTGGATGCTTTAAGAAATAGAATTGCCTTTTTTCATCAAGCGGGAAGCCGTTTATCCGATCACGGCTTGGATCAGCTTTACTTCTTTGAACAAGGTGATTTTAATATTGAAACCCTGTTTAAAAAAGTGCTGAAAGGAAAGGCACTGGAGCATCAAGAAATCCATTATTTCAAGTTTGAAACGCTACTTCACCTTTGCAGGGAATACCATAAATACGGATGGACCCAGCAATTTCATTTGGGTGCATTACGGAACAATAATGAACGAATGCTGAGCACTTTGGGCCCCGATACAGGCTTTGATTCCATTGGGGATTTCCAGCAGGCTCAGTCCATGTCCAAATTTTTGAACGAACTGGACAAAAGCGATCAGTTGGCAAAGACCATACTATATAACTTAAATCCGGCACAGAATGAAGTGTTTGTGACGATGGCCGGGAATTTTAACGATGGAACCATAAAAGGAAAGATGCAATACGGTTCGGCTTGGTGGTATTTGGATCAGTTAGACGGGATGGAAAAGCAAATCAATACGCTGTCCAATATGGGCATGTTGAGCACTTTTGTGGGGATGCTGACGGACTCCAGAAGCTTCCTTTCCTTTCCAAGGCATGAGTACTTCCGAAGGTTGCTCTGTAACATTTTCGGAAACGATATTAAAAAGGGATTGGTCCCCAAAGACATTCCGTTTGTTGGCAAAATGATTCAGGATATTAGTTACCACAATGCAAAATCCTACTTTGATTTTGATGGGAACAGTACCAATGCAGGTGGTTGAATAAATAGCAAATCAGAAATAAAAAAATAAGAACAATCAAAAACCTTAAATCTATTGAAATGGGAAAAATAAAAATCAGTTTAATTGCGGCTTTTGTACTCCTGGGCCTTTGTTTTACGGGATGCACGGACAAGGACAAGGATGACACCCCTTGGACTTATCTATTTGATGGGGAAACGCTTACCGGATGGAACCAAAAAGGCGGGGTTGCCACTTATGAAGTTAGGGATGGCAGTATTGTGGGAATAACCAAACATGATACCCCTAATTCATTTATGACTACGGACAAGTTATATGGGGACTTTATCTTGGAGTTGGAGTATTTAGTGGACTCCACGATGAACTCAGGTATCCAGATTAGGAGCAATAGTTTTCCATACTATTTGGATGGACGCGTCCATGGATATCAAATTGAAATAGACCCTTCTGACCGCGCTTGGAGTGCAGGAATTTATGATGAAGGAAGACGAGGATGGCTAAATCCTTTGGAAAATAATCCAGAAGCCCAGGCGGCATTCAAACAAAATGATTGGAACCACTATCGGATTGAGGCCATTGGGGATACTTTAAAAACTTGGATCAATGGAGTTCCTGCAGCACATTTAATCGATGACAAAACAGCGGAAGGATTCATTGCATTGCAAGTGCATAGTATTGGAAAGGATAAAGAAGCAGGGACAGAGGTGATATGGAAAAACATTAAAATTTTGACCGATAGTCTTTCAAAGTATGCCAAACCATCGCCGATAAAGCCAATCCTAACCAAAAATCAACTTACTCTTGACGAGAAAAAAAGAGGATGGCAGCTATTGTGGGATGGAGAATCCACCAAAGGATGGCGAGGAGCTAGACTTGATGACTTCCCAGAGCAGGGTTGGACCATTGAAGATGGGGTACTTTCTGTATTGGCATCAGGCGGTGCTGAATCAACGGCAGGAGGAGACATAGTTACCGTAGACACCTATGGAGACTTTGAGCTAAAGGTGGATTTTAAATTGACCGAAGGTGCCAACAGTGGCATCAAATACTATGTGGATACGGACCTGAACAAAGGCCCAGGATCATCCATAGGTCTGGAGTATCAAATTTTGGACGATGCCCGGCATCCAGACGCCAAATTGGGGAATCACGAAGGCAGCCGGACCCTGGCCTCCCTCTATGATTTGATTCAAGCAGACCTAAACAAGCCGGCAAATCCTATTGGTGAATGGAACACTGCCCATATCATTTCCAAAAACAATCAAGTGGAGCATAGGCTCAATGGGGTAAAGGTTTTGGAATACGAAAGAAAGAGCGATGACTATCGCAAACTGGTATCCGAAAGCAAATATGAAAAGTGGCCCAATTTTGGCGAGTCAGACAAGGGGCACATTTTACTGCAGGACCACGGGGATTTGGTTAGCTTCAGGAACGTTAAAATAAAATCAATAATTCAAGATTAAGGCCATGGGAACAAGACGAAATTTCATCAAAAAAACAACAGCGGGAACCGCTGCATTGACCATGGGGGGATTAGTTCTTCCCAAAATGGGATACGCCAACATATTAGGTTCCAACGATCGTATCAATTGTGCGGTTATTGGGGTAAGAAGCAGGGCAAAGGCACATGTAAAGGCCATTAGTGCTTTTCCAAATGCCAAAGTGCTTTACAACTGTGATGTAGACGATTTGATCATAGAAGAGCACAATGCTTGGTGCCAGAAAAATATTGGATATGTACCTAAAGTGGAGAAAGATTTCAGAAAAATCCTTGAGGACAAGGACGTGGATGCTGTTTTTATTGCAACCCCGGAACATTGGCATGCCCCTATGTCCATCATGGCCATGCAAGCGGGAAAACATGTGTACGTAGAAAAACCTTGTAGCCACAATGCCCACGAGAACACTTTATTGGTAGCTGCCCAAAAGAAGTACAACAAAAAAGTACAGATGGGGAATCAACAGCGTTCGGCCAAGACTTCACAATTGGCTGTAAAGGAAATTAGGGAAGGAATTATCGGAGACGTCTATAAAGGAGAAGCCTATTATTCCAACAATAGGGGGTCCATTGGTAAAGGAAATGTTATAGATGTTCCCAAAACCTTGGATTGGGACCTTTGGCAAGGGCCTGCACCCAGAACAGCCTACAAAGACAATGTGCATCCTTACAACTGGCATTGGTTCAGAACTTGGGGTACTGGGGAAATTCATAACAATGGAACCCATGAGATAGATATTTGTAGATGGGCATTGGGTGTGGACCTCCCAGAAACAGTGACATCCTTTGGTGGGAAATATACCTATGATGACGACTGGGAATTTGTGGACAACCAACAAGTGACCTATGGCTTTAAGGGTGACAAGTTCATTACTTGGACAGGCCACAGTAGAGGAGTAATGAAACCGGAACGCCCAGGAAGGGGAATTACCATTTATGGGAGCAAAGGAAGCATTGAATTAAGCAGAAACTTTTATAAATTGTACGACCTTGCAGGAAACCCTATTAAATTAGAGTTTGAAAGAACAGCAAGTGCCACCACCAACACCCAAGGAATTGGTGGTCTGGATGTAGATCACGTGGGTAACTTTTTTGACGCTATTAGAGAGGACAAGGCAATGAATGCTCCAATAGCCGATGCAAGTATCTCAACCATGCTCTGTCATTTGGGGAACATGGCCCAAGATGTAGGCCATACCTTAAAAATAGACACCAAGACAGGGAAAGTACTTAACAGTGAAGCCGCTATGAAACACTGGGGGCGTGAATATGAAAAAGGGTGGGAACCTAAATTATAAGAAATCTAAAATAGAATGAAGCGAAGGGAGTTTGTCGCAAAAAGTGGTTTGGCCGCAACTGCAATTACCGCAGCTAGCCCTGTTTGGGGTGCCAACATACTTGGGAAGAAGGAAAAGAATATTGGAATAGGAATAATCGGAACAGGAGATAGAGGGGCAGGATTGGCCCCAATTATTCAAGATATTCAGGGGTTGGAGGTGACTGCATGTTGTGACATACTTCCATTTCGACTGGAAAATGGATTGACCAAGGCCGGAGGAAAGTCCAAAGGATATTCAGACTATAGAGAGCTTTTGGACAACAAGAATGTGGATGCTGTTTTGGTAGCGGTTCCCTTCAATGAACATTCCAAAATTGCCATAGATTCGCTGGATGCCGGAAAACACGTCTATTGTGAAAAGACACTGGCCAAGGGATATGAGGGTATTCGAAATCTGATTCACAAAGCAAACAGTTCAAAAGCCATTTTTCAAACAGGCCATCAATACCATAGTTCAAGATTATACACCCATGTGGTGGATTTGATCAAACAAGGCAAGATTGGAAAAGTCATTGCTTTTGATTGTCAGTGGAACCGAAACGGAGATTGGAGACGTCCGGTTCCAGATCCCAAATGGGAACGCGCTATCAATTGGAGGATGTATCGGGAATATTCGGGCGGATTGGTAGCCGAACTTTGTTCCCATCAAATAGATTTTGTCAATTGGGTGCTGGAAGATACCCCAAAACAAGTAATGGGTGTAGGAGGTATTGATTATTGGAAGGATGGTCGGGAAACCTACGATAATATCCAATTGATCTATAGTTATCCAAGTGGTGTCAAAGCAACCTTTACCTGTTTGACGGGCAACGCGATGGGAGATTACCAGATTAAGGTCATGGGAGATAAAGGAAGTATAGTTTTGGGCTATACAAAGGCGTGGTTCTATCCAGAAAAAGGATACAAGCGAGAACTGGGTGAAGTGGATGGTGTATCCGGAGCCACGGTAAACTGGGAAGAAGGTAAAGGGATACCCATCAAGGCAGAACACTTAGATCCAAGCAAGCAAGCGTTGATAGATTTTAGGGACAGTATCCTTAACGATAAAAAACCAATATCGGACATAACTACTGGAGCCAACACCTCTGTTTGTGTGCAGATGGGTCTGGATGCAATGTATGACCAAAAGATTGTACACTGGGATTTTAAGTCCTAAGTCCGCTACACCTAACATTTAGGCCAAAACAAATAGGATTAGGCAAGCTGGAAACGGATTTTGTTCCATACCTTGTGTCCTATAATCAACCCATTTGTATCATGAAAAAGCTTTCTGCCAACCTATGGCTTATCATTTTTACTTTTTGTTCTATTGGAGTATTTGCACAGAACAATGAAACTCCCAAGGTAGTCTTGATTACTTTGGATGGTTTGCGTTGGCAAGAACTTTTCACTGGAGCTGATTCCCTTTTGATTGCCAACAAGGAATATGTGCATGATACCACTCAGTTGAAAAAGACCTTTTGGCGAGAACACGCGAAAGAACGCAGAGAAGCCTTAATGCCATTTTTCTGGACAAAGGTTACTTCCTTGGGTCAGCTGCACGGTAACCGTTTATTGGGGAGCAAGATGAACCTGACCAATACAAAGTGGTTCTCCTATCCTGGCTATAACGAAATTTTGACGGGGGCCGCGGATGATGCCCGAATTACCAGCAATGACAAATTCAACAATCCCAATACCACGGTTTTGGAACGCTACAACCAAACCGAAATAGGAAAAGGTAAGGTGGCGGCTTTTGGCAGTTGGGATGTTTTTCCATTTATCGTTAATGAAGAGCGTTCCGGGGTACCGGTTAACGCTGGTTTTGAATCAGCTAAAGTAAACCCAAATGATCGGGAACAATTTCTGAATAAGTTGCAGAAACAAATTCCCAGCCCATGGGGTTCCGTCAGATTGGATGCTTTTACACACCATTTTGCCTTGGAATACATGAAGAAGGAGCAACCTAAACTGGTATACATTGCCTATGGGGAGACCGATGATTTTGCGCATGATGGGGACTATCAAGCCTATTTGAAATCGGCCCATAATACGGATGGATTGATTAAAGATATTTGGGAATTCACCCAACAGGATGATTTTTATAGAGACCAAACCATCTTCCTAGTAACCACGGACCATGGTCGGGGTACCCAACCCTTGGACACTTGGAGAAGCCATGGGTCGAACATTAAAGGAGCTGATCAGGTATGGTTGGTAGTTTTTGGAAAAGGGATAACACCTATGGGAGAAGTTAAGAGGGAAGAACAGTGGTATACCAATCAGATTGCGCCCTCCATATTGGAGCTATTAAATGTACCTTTCAACGCAGAAGAAATTCAAGGAAAACCACTAAAATTTTAAGTTGAAGTAAGTTCCGCTTAGCGATTATTGGTTGGAGTTAGTTTATTCGAAACCCGTGCCAAGGCACGGGTTTTTTGTTATATTTAGCAAAAGGGTAAGTTTTCCTTGACCAGCCAAATTCACCTCATGAAAAAAGTTGTTGCATTACTTTTTTTAGCTGTAATCGCGCAAACAACGTATGTAAACGCGCAACATTCCGTTGCTAGGGAATGGAATGAGGCCGTATTATCCGCTATTCGCGAGGATATTGCCCGACCCACCGTACATGCCCGCAACCTTTTCCACAGTTCCATGATCATGTATGACGCTTGGGCCTTGTTTGATGATACAGCAGAAACTGTTTTTTTGGGCAAAACCTTGGGTGGATATATTTGCGATTTCGAGGGTATTAACATTCCCACGGATGCCGCTGAAATACAAGCAGCAAGACATGAGATTATTAGTTATGGGGTGTATCGATTGTTGACACATAGATTTGCCAATTCACCAGGGGCAACGGAATCCTTGGAAATCTTTGACAACCTGTTGGCAGGATATGGTTATGATGCTTCCTTTGATTCTGTGGATTACAGCAACGGATCTTTCGCCGCCCTTGGGAATTATTTGGCAAGCCAGATGATAGCTTTTGGATTGCAGGATGGGTCTAATGAGCAGAATGGATATGGGAATCAATTTTATGATCCAACCAATGCTCCACTCATTTTGGAGACCTATGAGGAAACCTACCCATTAACCGACCCTAATCGCTGGCAACCACTGGCATTTGATGTTTTTATAGGTCAGGCTGGGAATGTTTTTCCTGATGAGATACCGGATTTTTTGAGTCCTGAATGGGGACAGGTTACTCCTTTTTCCTTGGTAAAGAGCGACCTTGAAATGCTCAATAATGGGTTTGATAGTTATGTGTACAACGACCCAGGACATCCCGTTTATATGCAAGCTTCCAATGAAGATGGGATAGATGACCCTTATAAATGGCATTTTGCCCTAGTGGCCTCTTGGTCGTCACACTTGGATCCAGCGGACCCAACTTTGATTGATATATCTCCAGGAGCCCTTGGGAATGTGGATTTATCGGACTATCCTGAGACCTTTGAGGAATATCAAGCCTTTTACGATTTTGTAAATGGCGGTGATCCAGGAACAGGTCATGCCCTAAATCCTGTAACTAATGCACCGTATACGCCACAACTGGTAAAACGGGCAGACTACGCCAGGGTTCTTGCTGAGTTTTGGGCGGATGGTCCAGACTCGGAAACACCGCCGGGACATTGGTTTACTATTTTGAATTATGTAAACGACCATCCGGAAACCATTAAGCAATTTGAAGGCCAAGGAGCCATTCTTGACGATTTGGAATGGGATGTGAAGGCGTATCTGGCGCTGGGCGGAGCTATGCACGATTCAGCGGTTAATACTTGGGGTGTAAAAGGGTACTATGATTACATCCGGCCTATTTCCGCCATTCGGCACATGGCAGGTAATGGCCAAAGTTCCAACGCAGCCCTACCCAGTTATGACCCGTTTGGCATTCCATTGATTCCAGGACTGATTGAGCTTGTTGAAGTGGGAGATCCCTTGGCGGGAGATAACAATGAAAATGTGGGAAGAATAAAAATATTCGCATGGAAGGGACCTGATTTTATAACCGACCCCACAACGGATGTTGCTGGAGTGGATTGGATTTTGGGAACCCAATGGTGGCCCTATCAAAGAGCTACTTTTGTCACGCCCCCATTTGCGGGATATGTCTCAGGTCATTCCACTTTCTCCCGAGCAGCAGCTGAGGTATTGACTATGTTTACTGGAGATGCCTTTTTCCCAGGCGGGATGGGTGTTTTTGATGCGGAACAAGGAAATTTTCTGGTGTTTGAAAATGGCCCAAGTGAGAATTTGACATTGCAATGGGCTACCTATAGGGACGCTTCTGACCAGACCAGTTTGTCTAGAATCTGGGGAGGTATTCACCCACCTATTGATGATATTCGAGGAAGAATTATTGGGGATAAAATTGGGAAAGATGCCTTTGCCCTAGCGAAAAAATACTTTGAAGGTGCTGCTATTGTGGAAAATGACAATTTTGAAGTTGTTGTGAGTGGGGAGTCCTGTGCCGGACAAGCCAATGGTTCTATTCAAATTGTTGCCAAGAGTAATTTCCAGTATCAGGCCAACATGGATGGGAATACATACAATTTTGCCAATGAAATTTTGGTGGAAAATGTAGCTAATGGTACCCATAATCTGTGCATTACCATCGAAAGTGATCCAAACTTTGAACAGTGTTTTCAGTTTGAGGTGGAAGCGGCAGTTCCAATAGATGGCCTTATCAATGTGGAAAACACAGGGGGAGTCCGCAAGGCGCAGATTCATATCCTCGAAGGAACGGCACCCTATACGGTAAGGGTAAATGACCAGTTTGTTGGAGAATTTGCATTAGGTGAATTTGAAGTGCCGGTAGGGGATGGTGATGCATTGGAAATAGAAACCAGCATGCCCTGTGAAGGAAAGTTATTTGAAAAAATCAACGGCTCCAACCTCCCTTTGATCTTATTCCCAAATCCTACAAATGACACAGCAAGAATTTGGATTGCGGAACAGGTCACAAGTGTGGAGGTTGATATTTTTAACGCCCACGGGCAAAAAGTATCATCCAAAATATATGATATAAATAATCAACAGCTAGAGTTGTCGACATCAGGACTGCCTTCAGGAATTTATTATGTCCAATTACACCTTGCAGAAGAGAAAACCTTAAAAATGATCAAAATATGAAGAGCAGCCACTTCCTTTTCATAGCCATTGGTTTTCTGGTAATTTCCTGTGGGGGAAGTGATGGGGTCAATAGCGAACCATCAGTACCTTCCTTGGTATATCCGACCAATGATCTTTTATGTATCGAAAATGTTTTGGAGTTTAGGTGGAACGCCTCATCAGATGCAGAAGGGGATGGGATAACGTACAGAATTGAGGTCTCTAGTGATGAAGGGTTTACCAACATTATCCATACAGATTTTCTGGAGGAAACCAGTAGAACTTTCACTTTGGAAAATGGGCAAACCTTTTACTGGAGGGTTTTGGCAGAGGATGATGCACAAAATCAAAGTGGATTTTCGGCTTCATGGCGCTTCTACACCGAGACCGAACTGGTGCAAAATGGGCTTCCCACGGTTCCAGAGCTGCTAAATCCGTCATTGGGAAGCAATTTGGATACCTCAGAGATAAACTTGGAGTGGGAGGCAAATGACCCCGATGTTGGAGACATCCTGGTTTTTGACCTTTATTTTGGAACAGCAGAAGACCCACCACTATTTGAAACAGACCTTTCCACTTCTTCTTTCACGGTCAGTCTTGATCCATCGACCATATACTATTGGAAAGTTGTAGCTAAGGACAGTAATGGAGGTGTCACCCTTGGCCCAATCTGGACTTTCGAAAGCAATTAGCGCAATCAAATTTTGAATGATATCAAAAAGTTTGGTAAGATGCTACACAATATGTAGCTTTGCTATAAATAATGTAGCAAAATAGAAAAGCATGGCATTACCAATTCCGGGAAAACCCGTTAGGGGCTCAAAATCAGGAGCACCTGTTATGGCGCTGTTGGATTTATTGGGTCGCAGCTGGGCCATGGGTATCGTTTGGCATTTGTACAAAGGCCCCAGTACCTTTAGAAGATTGCAGGAATATTGTGAGACCATTTCCCCAACCACATTAAATAAGCGCTTAAAAGAATTAAGGGATTCCCATCTTCTTGTTAGAACGGTGGAAGGGTATGCACTGACCCAACAGGGAAGGGAATTGTATGAACTCATTGAACCTTTGGGTAGCTGGGCAAAGGAATGGGCCAAGAATTTTAAATAGGATAGTATGACAACTCGAAGTATAGATAAACCATTGCCCGAAGAATACCCTGCCTATTCCAGCATCTATATGGATTTGATGAAAGATGATGGAAAAGTATTGGAACACTTATGGACCAATTTTCTAGACCTTAAAAAATTGGTACTGGATTTGACGGAAGACCAATTGAACTATAGATATGCCGAGGGTAAATGGACCATCAAGGAAATCTTGGTACATTTGATTGATGACGAGCGAATTTTTGCCTATAGGGCATTGAGGTACGCCCGTAACGATTCCACACCGCTGCACGGCTTTGACCAAGATGCGTATGCGAATTGTTCCAATGCCAATGCCAGAAGTCTGGATGATATCTTTGAAGAATATGAAACCGTAAGAAAAGCAACGATTTCACTTTTTTTGAATCTACCAGAAGATAGCTTCCTAAGAGGAGGCGCTGGAATAGATTATGACGGAAGTATTATCAACAGGAGAACAGTCAGGGCATTGGCCTATCATATAGCCGGTCACGAACTCCGGCATATAAACATTATCAAAGAAAGGTACCTTAAAAAAAGCCTTTAGTCCCCCGCAATTTTAATTAGTAATCTAAATGAATGCAACTATGAAAAAGCAAGCGCATCGGAATCTTGTATTCCTGTTTTTGTTTGTGGGTCTCCAAACTGGACTATGGGCCCAAGAAGACTGTAAACCTGTAAGTCAGTTGAAACGACTGTATACAACCGACAAGGGTTTTAAGCAAACTGTGGACAAAATGTTCAAGAATGTCCACGCCTTACCCGATGGTTCTGCCAATCCGTGGGAAGGCAAAGGTATGGAAGACCTATATGCCTTTTTGAACGAGTGGTTCTATTTTCTTCCTATGACGGATGATGGTTTGGATCGAATTATAGAATTCTCGTTTCTGTACTATAAAAATCCAGATGGGATGCAGTTCATTCTGGAAGAGCCAGGCCTAAGTTGGTCTTTGGATTTTGTGGAGGAACGAGGGAAGTTTATGGATAGCGAAGCTTCTACAAAAAAGGTGGATAAATGGTTATCCAACCCCAATTTGGGCCATGAGGATTTTGTGTATCCAGAAGGCGGATTTACCTCCTTTAACCACTTTTTCACTCGCGATTTAAAGCCTGGCGCAAGGCCCATTACCGCGGTAGATGATAATTCGGTTCTGGTTTCCCCTGCAGATGGGGTGATCAACATGATCAACAATGATGTTCAAATGGATTCCAAACTGCCCACCAAGGCAGGAATGACATTAAGTTTGAAGGAACTCCTTGGAAATTCAAAATTTGCTGACAAATTTGTTGGAGGAAAGGCCATGGCCGTGTTTCTCTTGCCCACCAATTATCACCATTTTCATGCGCCCATATCTGGGATTATGGTGGAATCCAATGAAGAAGTTGGAGATCGACTTTTTGGAATGCCTGATATTTTGGACATCATCAATGATGGTAATGTCGCTTACAATAAAGATTACAGTGTTTTCCAAAATTTTAAGCATGGATATTATATTATTGACACCAAGGAATTTGGTCACATTGCCATGATTCCCATCGGACTCCAAACCATTGGATCGGTGGTGTTTGAAGAAAGGTTTAAAAACATCAAATCTATAGCCCCTGTACAGGTATATAAAGGGGATAAGTTGGGCCATTTTGCCTATGGTGGCTCCACGGTGCTTCTATTGTTCGAAAAAGGGAAACTCGGAGGTGTCAGCGTCAACTTGGGTCAAAAAATTGGGGATTTGCATAACTAAGGAAGGCTTTTGGTTGTATTTTGATTCATAAAAAGTCAAATTAAAATGGACAACTCAAGGCTACACTTTAGACCATTGACCCTGGAGGATTATCAGCATTTAAGAGCGACTACCGAATGGGAAAAACTGGAGGACGCCCAAGTGGAACGGGCATTGCAAAACGATCTGTTCTCGGTCTGTGTGTGCTATAACGATCAGCCAGTTGGAATGGGAAGGGTAGTGGGAGATGGAGCCATCTATTTTTACGTTCAGGATGTAATTGTTCATCCTAAATTTAAAGGGAAGGGTATAGGTAGAATGATAATGCAGGAAATCGAAAAGTACCTAAATCAAACCATCTCCCAATATGCCTTTGTGGGGCTTATGGCTGCACAGGGAGTAGCTGCGTTCTATCATCAATTTGGCTATTCCAAACGTCCAATGAAAGGTCCTGGCATGTTCAAAATCGTACAGAAATAGCCCGGGAATTTAAGAAGTTAAATGACTACTTTTAAGCAGTAATTCTGTACCATGGAGACTGAACTGTACAACATCTTCGGGAATCATTTTGAGCAGCCGTTGCTGGAAGAAATTATGACTGTGGGCAAGCTTGTGGAATATCCGGCAGGTGAAATGTTGATGGATATTGGCAATTATGTAAGGAGCATGCCCTTACTATTATCTGGAGCAATCAAGATACTGCGGGAGGATGATGAAGGGGATGAACTGCTTTTGTATTATTTGGAGCAAGGTGAGACCTGCTCCGTAACCATGGCTTGCTGTTTGGGACAGACCAAAAGTGAGATCAGGGCCATTACGGAAACCGAAGCCAAAATGATTATGGTTCCCGTGCAAAAAATGGAAGAATGGCTTGCAAAGTATAGGGGATGGAGAAACTACGTTTTTGACAGTTATCACAGCCGATTGAACGAGTTGATGCAGACTGTGGACAGCATAGCATTCAAGAATTTGGACCAGAGATTAGTGGACTATCTCGTAAAGAAATCCGAGGTCACCAATGATAAATGCATTAGGAGTACCCATCAAGAGATTGCTTACGATCTGCATACTTCCAGAGTAGTGGTTTCCAGGCTTCTGAAGAAGTTGGAAAAGATGCAGAAACTGATTTTGCATAGAAACTATATAGAACTTATAGACCTTTAGGTTTGTGTCTTAGGTTACCGAAAATCAGAGTGAACTACCTTACATTTGCCCAAAGCCACTAAATGTTAGCACGGTATTTTCCCATTTTGTCCTGGATAAAAAAGTACGATCGTTCGGCTTTTGTGAGTGATTTATTTGCAGGCACAAGTTTGGGGATTATGTTGGTGCCCCAGGGCATGGCTTACGCCATGATTGCTGGATTACCTCCCATTTATGGATTGTACGCTGCTCTGGTACCACAACTTGTTTACGCGCTTACGGGTACTTCCAGACAATTGGCAGTTGGGCCGGTTGCAATGGATTCCCTATTGGTGGCCGCTGGTATCGGGGCCCTACATTTGGCTTCCTTGGAAGACTATATAGCAGCGGTACTTTTTTTGACCATGGCTGTAGGAGGGGTGCAGATTTTGCTTGGAATCTTTAGAATGGGGTTCTTCGTTAACTTTCTGTCCAAACCGGTCATCAGTGGGTTTACATCCGCAGCAGCCATTTTAATTGGTTTAGGGCAATTGAAACATATTCTGGGAACCCAATTCGCACAATCGAGCAAAATTCATGAGTTGCTTCAGAACATTTTCAGCAGCTTGTCGCATATCAACACCTTTGCTCTTATTGTTGGTTTGGTGGCCATCGCCATAATCCTGCTTTTGGGAAAAGTGGGAAAAAGGTTGCCCATAGCTTTGCTCATAGTTATTCTAGGGATTTTGGCCGTGACCTTTTTTGGCTTGGAAAATAGGGGAGTTCCCTTGGTAGGAGACATTCCCGAAGGTCTACCAGGGTTTCAATTTCCCAATGTTCAGCTGATTGAGCTTGGAGAAATATTGCCTTTGGCCATCACTGTGGCACTCTATGGATTTATGGAGGCCATTTCCATAGCAAAGACTCTGGAAGAACGTCATCCAGAGTATGAACTGGATGCCAATCAAGAATTAAGGGCCTTGGGATTGTCCAATGTATTGGGTTCTTTTTTCCAATCCTTGCCGGTCTCTGGAAGCTTTTCAAGAACAGCGGTCAATGAAAATGCGGGTGCCAAGACTGGAATGTCCTTGGTGTTCAGTGCCCTCTTTATTGCGGGAACATTACTTTTCCTGACTCCCTTGTTTTATAATTTACCTACGGCCGTCTTGGGCGCCATCATTATGGTATCCGTGTTTGGGCTTGTGGATTTGAAATACCCCTTGGCCCTTTGGAGAAATAGAAAGGATGAATTTTTCTTATTGCTCATAACATTCGCAATGACACTTTTCATAGGTCTCATTGAGGGTATTTTATTGGGGGTTTTACTTTCCTTGTTTTTGTTGGTCTACAGGACTTCGCATCCCCATATTGCCATTTTGGGCAGAATTAAGGACACGGACTACTTCAAAAATATTGATCGCTTTTCTGAAGAGGTGGAGGTAGACCCGGATAAGTTGATTTTAAGATTTGATGCGCAATTGTATTTTGGAAATAGGGACTACTTTAAAAGGCAGCTTTATAAACAGGTTGACTTGAAGGGAAGCCAACTAAAATTCGTAATTCTCAATGCGGAGGCCATAAATTATATCGATAGTAGTGGAGCGGCCATGTTGGAGCGAATCGTCAAAGATCTTAGGAAAAAAGGAATCCAGTTTTATATATCAGGAGCTATAGGCCCCACAAGGGATATCTTTAAGAGCAGTGGTTTAATCGATATCATTGGGAAAGAAAACCTTTTTGTAAGAATCTTGGAGGCCGTGGAATACTGCTCCAATCAAAAGAAACGGAGTAAAATCCAGGAAAAAATATCCCTGCAATCTAAAACCTAAGCTTTGTAACTTTGGTCACTGTAGGGGTGATATAATGAAGTTATTTTTGAACAAAATTTCAAAATCATGAAAATAGAACAGATATATACAGGATGCTTGGCCCAAGGGGCTTATTATGTTGAAAGCGAAGGGGAAGTAGCCATTATAGATCCGCTTAGAGAAGTGGAACCCTACACCAAAAGAGCCAAGGAAGACAACGCAAAGATCAAGTATATTCTAGAGACGCATTTTCATGCTGATTTTGTGAGCGGCCATGTTACCTTATCCAAGGAAACTGGCGCACCCATTGTTTATGGGCCAATGGCCAACCCCTCCTTTGAAGCCATTATTGCAAAAGATGGTCAGGAATTTAAGTTGGGAAAGCTCACCATAAAAGTGCTTCACACTCCAGGACATACCATGGAGAGCACCACCTTTTTGCTCAAGGATGAAACTGGAAAAGACCATGCCATATTCAGCGGAGACACCCTGTTTTTAGGGGATGTGGGTAGACCGGATTTGGCACAGAAAGCTGCGGACATGACCAAGGAAGAGCTGGCGGGAACCCTCTATGATAGTTTACGAAGTAAAATTATGCCCTTGGCGGATGACGTCATTGTATATCCCGCGCATGGAGCTGGGTCTGCCTGTGGAAAAAATATGATGAAAGAGACGGTGGATACCTTAGGGAATCAGAAAAAAATGAACTATGCCCTAAGAGCCAATATGACAAGGGAAGAGTTTATTGCTGAGGTGACAGATGGGCTATTGCCACCACCCCAGTACTTTCCACTAAATGTAAAAATGAACAAAGAAGGGTATGAGGATATAGATGTGGTTTTGGAACGCGGAACCCAAGGGCTAAGCCCGGATGCTTTTGAAACAGCAGCGAACGATACTGGAGCAGTGCTCTTGGACGTACGTCATCAAGACGACTTTGCCAAAGGACATGTGCCACGTTCAATTTTTATTGGACTGGGAGGTAGTTTTGCTCCTTGGGTTGGAGCGCTCATTGCTGATGTAAAACAACCCATTCTTTTAATTGCCCCGGAAGGCAAGGAAGAAGAAACCATCACAAGATTGTCCAGGGTTGGGTTTGATGGTACTTTGGGTTACTTAAAAGGTGGAGTGGAAGCTTGGCAAAATGCCGGTAAGGAATTGGATTCCGTTGAAAGTATTGACGCAACCACCTTTAAAGCACGATTGGAGCAAAAGGTTCCAGTTTTTGACGTTCGAAAGGAACCGGAGTTTTTGGCTGAGCATGTTGAAGACGCTGCCTTAGCGCCTCTTGATTATTTGAATGATCATTTGGCTGAATTTCCTTCGGAAGAGACCTTTTATGTGCATTGTGCGGGAGGTTACCGAAGTATGATTGCGGCATCCATTCTCAAGAGTCGGGGAATTCATAACTTAGTGGACGTAGCCGGTGGATTTAAAGCCATTAAGGAAGCGGGGATTCCCGTGACCGACTATGTGTGTCCAACTACCTTGAAATAATATCAAATGAAAAATAGCTTGCGGTACCTAGCGTCAATTGTTTGTTGTCTATTGTGCTTTTCCTGTCAACCACAGAAGGAAAAGGTAATTAAGAAAATTGACAAAGCTACCATGCAGGCTGAGGCTTTGGGCCAAGGTGTCCAGTTGGTGGATGTGAGAACTCCCGAAGAGTATGCAGGGGGCCACATTGGAGATGCCATAAACATCCATATAAAAGCCTCTGATTTTGAAGAGCGAATATCGCAAATGGACAAAGAAGCTCCCATTTACCTCTACTGTAAAAAAGGGGGGCGTAGCAACCAAGCCGCTAAGCGTCTGGTTGGCATGGGCTTCCAGACGGTTTATGACTATTCAGGAGGTTATGATGATTGGACAACATCGGAATAAAAAGAAATTTCTCCCAGACCTAATATTTTTAAAATGAAAATTGAATTTCAAGTGCAAAACCTTAAGTGCGGGGGTTGTGCCAATACCATTGTATCCAAACTGGAAGCCATGGAAGATGTTGAGGAGGTACAGGTGAATCCGGAATCTGGAATGGTTGAGGTAAGCTATGGTTCTGAGCCTACAGCTGTGGCACTAAGGGAAAAATTAAGAACCCTTGGCTATCCTGTCTTGGAAGATGACAATGGGGTTTTGCTCAAAGCTAAATCGTATGTAAGTTGTGCGATAGGAAGATTTGGAAACTAAGCATCCTTTGATTTGGTTTTTCCGAAACCGTAAAAAAGTTGCCCCCAAAAACCTTTGGGCATATGCTCATCACCAGGATATCCCAGTGCAATGGTACCGCTATCTTCCGGAATGTAATTCGTTTTAAAAAGATAGTCCCAAAGGCTTAGGCTTATCCCAAAATTAATTCCATAACTCCCTTTGGGTAGAACATAGGAATGATGGTACAAGTGCATTACGGGATTATTGAAAATGTACTTTAATGGCCCATAGGTAATTTTGACATTGGCATGATTCAGGTGACCAATGGCAATGGCCGCAAAGTGTACAATAAAAGCCTGTTCCGGTTCAAAGCCTCCCAAGAGCATTACCCCAAAGGTTTTTAAAGGTTTGTACAGAATGTTTTCCATCCAATGGTACCGCAAGTGGGCAGCAAATCCCATTTCCTTTACACTGTGGTGCACCTGATGAAACCTCCATAGTACTGGAAACCGATGAAGCATGACATGGGTAAACCACTGGACAAAATCCAACACTATAAAAAAGATGAATAATTGAAGCCAAACGGGCCATGTCGTTAAATCGACAACTGCAAGACTTTTTGCAGTAATTCCGAGCTTACCAAAGAGGATTTCCAAAACCTTGTACGCCCCGCTTACCACAATGGCGAAGATGAAAAAGTTGAAAAACATATAAAAGCCATCCAGCCAGAAGTCCTTGCGGAAAATCGATTGACCTTTTCGCCATGGAAAGAGGATTTCCAAGCCCCATACGAGCAAGGAAATGATAATCAATCCCCAAAAATAATTGGTGTTCCATGGCACCTGAAATAGGATGGACTTCCATGTCCATTGTGCGGTGCCCAAAAAGCTGTTCGTAAAAGCTTCAATATATTCCATGACTAAATCTACTCAAGTTCGTACCACACAGTTTGGTCAATGTTTTGCCGTCTGCCCTTGGAAACTGGGGCATAGTTTTTGGCCAAATAAGTTAGGATAAGGTCTTCATTATTCCCTAAATCCCATAAGTTTTGGGTTTCTTGCATCCAGCGAATGGTAGCTTCCCAACCTTCCCTGCTCATGCGGTTCTGCGTCACCAATTTGGCCGAATGGCAATTGGTGCAATTTTGAATGGTCGCCTGCATGCCCTCATCGTCGACAAATCCCGTTGCCAGATGAATACCATTTTCTATGCTATCATCCACAGCAACAACGGGTATAATTTCATCAGTCTCTAATGCTGGTTTTGGTGGTCGATTGACCCAATAGAACAAGCCGACAAACAATACTATAAATAAGAGTAAAAATGAAAAGAGAAGTCTCGATAGCTGCTTCACTTGATGGTTAAAATCCCCATTCATGCTATACTACTTTAATGGCAATTCGGTGACAGGCATTGTTTAAATAACCCTTGGGATTCCAACCTGGTAATACCATGGGCTGACTTTTTCCATTTTGGTCTGTGGCTTTGGCCCAAACTTCATAATATCCTTTTTTGGGAAAGCTGATAGTGGCTGAAAAATGTTGCCAAGCCAACCTATTGACAGGCTGCTCCAACTTGCATTTTAGCCACGTACTTCCAAAATCAATGGAGTACTCCACTTGGGTCACTTGAAGCTCACCTGCCCACGCATGGCCATTGATATTCAACTTTCTGTCGGCTTTGATCAGGGCTCCACTTTTGGGGTAGGTAATCAAGGATTTTACGGGCATGGATTCTATAATGCACATATCCTCATCCTCAACCTTGGTCCCTGGGGATACAGTTTCACAAGGAACTCTGTACGAACTACCTCCCATTTTGGCTCCGTCATGTACTTTGTTTCGAACACTGATGCGGTTGATCCATTTTCCAGAGGCCGAAGCAGGCCATCCTCCACAAACCAATCGCAAAGGGTAACCATGGGCCAAAGGAATGTCCTCCCCGTTCATTTGAAAAGCAAGCAAGGTCTCATCTTGTAATGCCTTGGAAATAGGGACACCTCTGGAAATAGGTTCCTTGTTTGGGTCACCACTCAAATGGGTATCCGCAGCATGGTATCCAACATAAACTGCATCTGACTTGAGTCCCACGGATTCCAAAACATCGCGTAAGCGAACACCCGTCCATTGGGCAGAAGAAACTGCCCCTATCGTCCATTGGTTTCCTTTGGCAGGAGGATCAAACTCACTACGCCCGTTGCCACCACACTCAAGGGTTAATTGGTAGGTATATTGCCCAAACTTGCTTTTTAAATCTTGTAACGAAAATTGCTTTTGGGATTGCACGGATTCCCCATCAATGGTCAGGATCCATTGCGAGGCATCTATGTTTGTGGGGATGATACCATTGTTTCGGATGAACATGTATTGGTTTGGAGTGACCCGGTCATTCAAAAGATGGGCTTGGGCCTCCATGTTCCAAGGTTTGTTGTTGAGTACCACCATCTCCTTGTCCTTGCCAAAAAGCTTGAACGGGTCTTGGTCCTGCAAGAAAAGAGGAAGGTAATTGGAGGGAAGTTTGTTGGCAAAAACAATCTCAAAACCAAAAGTCCCAGCAAGGGTTCCCAATATGCTTTTGCCCAAGAAATTTCTTCTGTCCATAGTCAAAATTAGCTACCAAATCCAAGCATCAAAAGATACGGATTATAGCAGTAGGGACAAGCTTAAAAACGAATCAATTTATGCCGTGGGAGCATCACATTCTAAAGGGTTGGTTTGGTCAAATATGGGTAAAATGCATATTATCAGTAGAATATCGGCGTAAAGAGGTGCAACAACGTCCTTCGTCTACTTTTTTGGTTACGTACGGAATATAGTTATACCTTAAAAAGGTTCTTGAAGAACCTCGCTCAATAATCAACCATTATTACAGCAAAAACATGGGGAAAGGCATTCGTCTACAGTTAAAGGTTATACTGTTTGGTGTAGCATTCGGTATAATGGCATCAGGATGTGAAAAAGATACAGGTGAACCCAACGGAGGGTTGTTCTTACCTGAAGGATTTAAGGCCACCGTCATGGTGGATAGCATAGATGAACGGGTAAGGCATTTGGCAGTGGCACCGGAAGGTCAAGTGTATGCCAAATTGCGCAATTCAAATGAAAATTCGGCTATTGCTGTTCTGCACGATCCAAATAATGACGGCAAAGCCGAAGAAGTCCTCAAGTTTGGAGGTTACCGAAAAAAGCAAAAATGGAGCTATGCAACCGCTATGCATGTGTATAACGGCTACCTTTATTTTAGCTCCGAGCTGGTGGTTTATCGCTATAAATTAACTCCTGGAAGCCTGATTCCAGAAGGAGATGTGGAAGTGGTTCTTACAGATGACCATGAACACGGTAAGCATGAGCATATTGGCAAGCCTTTGGCTTTTGATGATCAAGGGAATATGTATGTGCCCTTTGGTGCTCCATCCAATGCCTGCCAGAGTCCAAAAAGAACCCCAGGAGCTCCAGGGCAGGATCCATGTCCGGATTTGGAGAAACATGGAGGCATTTGGAAATTTGATGCCAATAAACTGAACCAGACCCAGGAAGATGGGCAAAAATTTGCGACTGGGATTCGTAGCGTAGTGGCTATGGATTGGAATCCGGATGATAAGAACCTCTATGTGGTTGTCCATGGGCGGGATGATTTGTTGCGATTGTTTCCAAATAAATTCGATGGCTGGCAGAGTGCCTTGCTTCCATCTGAAGAATTTATAAGGGTTGAGGAAGGTTCTGATTTTGGATGGCCCTATTGCTACTATGATCAACTACAAGAGAAAAAGGTCCTGGCCCCTGAATATGGTGGGGATGGCAAAATAGTGGGTAGATGCGAGGAGTGCGATGACCCCATAATTGGCTTTCCAGGCCACTGGGCTCCCAACGATTTGGTTTTTTATCAAGGTGATCAATTTCCCGAACGCTATAAGAACGGGGCTTTTATTGCTTTCCACGGATCCACAAATAGGGCGCCCTATCCGCAATCTGGATATTTTGTAGGTTTTGTACCTTTTAAGAATGGAGAGCCTTCTGGAGAATGGGAGGTTTTTGCGGATGGTTTTGCCAAAGTAGACCCCATTGTTAGTGTTAGGGATGCAAAATTCAGACCGATGGGAATTGCATTTGGCCCTGATGGGTCTATGTTTTTATCAGATTCCGTAAAAGGAAAGATTTGGAAAATTGTTTTTGAAGGCGACAAGGCAACTTTTGGTGAAACTGACTTGGCCGCAATGGAAGCAAGAAAGGAGTTGTCCCATATTCGTACCCCTGACGAAATTGAAGATGACCTGACCAAGGATGAAATCATTTCAGGGGGAGCACAAACCTATTATACCTATTGCAGTGCCTGCCATCAAAGAGATGGTCAAGGTGCTACAGGAAGGTTCCCACCACTGGTGGACACCGATTGGGTTACAGGGGATAAGGAACGTCTTATCGGAGTTACCTTGGAAGGAATGGACGGTAGCATTGAGATCAATGGAACTGTTTATAACGGTGTAATGCCCCAGCACAGTTTTTTAAGTGATGAAGATATAGCGGAGGTCCTTACCTACATCCGATCGAACTTTGGCAATGATGCAAGTGCCATTTCCGAAGAAGAGGTTCAAGCGGTACGAGCAAAATTGGATACGCAGGAAGAAGAAGACGAGAATAACCATACCCATTAAATAGAACATATTATGAAAGCAAATCCAATCCTCAGCCTATTGCTATGTTGCGCGTTTGCTGTTACCACATTGCAGACGCACGCTCAGGACTATGACATTCTGATTAAGAACGGTCATGTCATCGATGCAAAAAACAACATTGATCAAACCATGGATGTGGCCATAAGCGATGGAAAGATTGCCAAGGTGGCCTCAAACATTCCCAAGAAAAGCGCAAAAAATGTTGTGGATGCCAAAGGATTGATTGTATCCCCTGGATTTCTGGATATCCATAGCCATAATTTTTATGGTACCGTACCCATGGGCTATCTAAGCAATAGCTTTTCGGCCTTGCCTCCAGATGGGTTTACGTTTCGGAGCGGAGTAACCACCGTTGCTGATGCAGGAGGGGCAGGCTGGCGAAATTTTAAAGTATTCAAGGAACAGGTAATAGACCGATCCAAAACCCGAGTATTGGCATTTTTGAACATTATAGGTTCGGGAATGAAAGGAGGCGCGGTAGAGCAAAACCTTGCGGATATGGACCCAAAATTGACCTCAATGGTGGCTAAGCAATACCCCAACGATGTCGTAGGGGTAAAATTGGCGCACTATAGTGGATATAACTGGCTTCCTACCGAGCGTACCGTTGAAGCTGGTACCTTGGCAGATATACCGGTAATGATTGATTTTGGTGGAAGTGATCCTGAACTTCCGTTGAACATACTCTTTCTTGAGAAGCTAAGGACAGGAGATATCTTTACCCATGCTTATGCCAACGTAAGGGGCCGTACTGCTATTGTTGATGATAACGGAAAGGTGCGAGATTACGTTTTTGAAGCTCGAAAAAAAGGAATAATTTTCGATGTGGGCCACGGTGGGGGAAGTTTTCTTTTTGATCAAGCTATTCCAGCCTTGGAACAGGGGTTCAAACCCAATTCGATCAGTACGGACTTGCATACGGGCAGTATGAACGCTGGTATGAAGGATTTGAGCAACATCATGTCCAAATTTTTGGCGATGGGGATGTCCTTAAAGGAAGTGGTGCATGCCGTTACCCATCACCCGGCCACCATTATTAAAAGACCCGATTTGGGACATCTTAGTGAAGGCGCTGTAGCCGATGTTACCCTGATCAGTGTAAGAAAGGGGGAATTTGGGTTTGTGGATGTCCGAGGAAAAAAGATTACAGGTTCCGAGCGTATTGAATGCGAACTTACCCTTAGGGAAGGGAAAGTGGTCTGGGACATGAATGGAATATCCAAAGAAGAATGGAAAGCTAACTAACTACATATTTATGAAAAAACAACATAAGATCCTGCTTGCGATTGGACTCGTCTGTCTTGCCGCTGGAATTGCATTTTTGGTAACAGGGAACACCCAACTTTCAGGACCTGCCTTGGTCCTCTTTTTCCTCTTATTGGCCTTGGCCTTAAGAGGGCATTCCTTTTTAAAAGGGTTCTCCTACACCATTTTAATTTTTGCGGCGGTCACTTTGGCCATGTACTATCCATCCTATTTTCAGGAAGCTGGTGGATTTGAGTTCAAGACCTTGATTGTGCCGCTGTTGCAGATCATCATGTTCGGAATGGGGACGGCCATGAGTTTTAAGGATTTTATGGGTGTGGTAAAAATGCCCAAGGGCGTATTGGTGGGATTGGTATGTCAGTTCACCATAATGCCGGTTTTGGGATTTGGCATAGCCACCCTGTTTGCTTTTCCGCCTGAGATTGCGGCTGGAATAGTTTTAGTGGGATCTTCACCAAGTGGTCTGGCATCCAACGTAATGGCGTATTTGGCCAAGGCCAATTTGGCCCTTTCGGTTACCCTAACGGCGGTTTCTACCTTATTGGCTCCCCTAATGACCCCATTATTGATGGAGGTATTTGCGGGCGAATTTGTACCCATTGATTTCTGGAGCATGATGTTGAGTATTGTAAGAATTGTGATTCTGCCTGTGGCGGTAGGACTATTGTTCAACCACTTTTTTCACGGAAAGGCAAAATGGTTGGATAAGGCCATGCCCATTGTTTCCATGGCAGGGATCGCCTTTATTATTGTAATCATTACAGCTGCTGGTAGGGATAGCCTATTATCTATTGGATTATTCCTGGTTGTTGCTGCCATCTTGCACAATATGGCGGGCTATTTTATGGGTTATTGGGGCTGCAGGATTTTGAAGATGAAAGAACAGGATTGCAGGACCATTGCCTTGGAAGTGGGAATGCAAAATGCGGGATTGGCTTCTGGAATTGCCCTGGAAATGGGCAAGGTGGCCACCATTGGATTGGCACCGGCCATTTTTGGCCCATGGATGAACATTTCAGGTTCCTCTTTGGCCACCTGGTGGCGCGAAAAAAGCCCTTTTAAAAACGAGAATCAAGAAGAAAAATAAAAATTTAAAAATGAAACCAACCCTATTCAAGTATTGTAAAACAGTCTGTTTAGTAGCCTTTATTCTTGTCCAAGCTTCTGTTCAAGGACAGACCACATCCAAGGAACAAATCCTTTTCCTGACACCACAGTGGCAGGGAGAACGCTTTGATGATGGACGGCCTAAAGTGGCGGATGACGTTTTGGAGCGAATGAAAAAGGTAACCATAGAAGAAGCCTGGGGTGTTTTGAGAAATGAAGGATATTACAACCAGTTTGAAGGTGGCTGGCAGCCCTTACATGATGACGTAGTGGTGGTAGGAAGAGCACTTACGGTTCAATACATGCCCAATCGCCCGGATGTGGCGACCGTGATCAAAGAAAACGGAACCAAACAGGGAAGGATTGGAAATACCAATTCCTGGCCCATAGACATGTTGTCTGAGGGGGACGTCTATGTTGCCGACGCCTTTGGAAAAATAGTGGACGGAACCTTGATCGGTGATAATTTGGGAAATTCCATCTATGCAAAATCTAAGACCGGGGTAGTTTTCAATGCTTCCAGTAGGGATATGGAAGGACTCTCGGAAATAGAGGGCTTTAACGCTTTTGTGCGTGGTTGGCACCCGTCATTTTTGACCGAGGTGATGCTACTGGGCATCAATCAGCCTATTCGAATGGGAGCTGCAACCGTATTGCCGGGAGATGTGGTTTTGGCAAAAAAAGAAGGCGTAGTTTTCGTCCCTTCGCATTTAGCTGAAAAAGTGGTGGTTACCTCCGAAGTGGTAAGACTCCGTGATTTGTTCGGTATTTCCCGATTGAAAGAGGGCAAGTACACTCCTGGGCAAATCGATAATAAATGGACCGATGAAATTGAAAAGGATTTTTCAGGATGGCTTAAAGATCATATCGATGAGCTTCCCGTTCCCAAAGAGCAGATTCAGGAGTTGCTCAAAAAACGCATGTGGTAAATCAGTAAATAACTAAAATCAAAAGCATACAAAATGAAAAAAGTAACAAATAGAAGATCATCGTTGAAGCGCATAGGATTGGGTGTGGCCGCTTTTTTTGGAGCGGGCACTGTATCTGCGCTAGCAAAGGAGAAAAAGGCTGTAAAGGAAGTTGTAGGGGATGTTGTTAACGACCAGGATGTGCCCTTGTTTTCAGGGTCGGTAAGACATGGCAACACCCTTTATGTAGCAGGAAAAGGAGCTCATTTTGATGGGGATATCAAAGCTCATACAGATCATGTGCTTAATGAAGTAGAGAAAGAATTGGTCAAAAACGGAACCTCAATGGACAAGGTTTTGAAAGTGAATGTTTACCTCGCAGATTTGGCCGATTATCATAAAATGAACGAGGTATATAGAGGTCGATTTGGCAAAAACCCACCTGTGAGAACTACCGTGGCAACCTATGGCGGTGTGCCAGGAAATTCACTGGTAGAAATAGACTGTATTGCCGCATTGGATTAACACTAAGAACAGAATCATGATCAGCAGAAGAAAATTATTAAAAACATTGTCCAGCCTTCCCGTAATTGGAGGTTTGGCTGGAGCAGGATTGTTGACCCCTCAAACTATTGGGGCCAATATGGCTAAACCTGTAGGCAGGAATTTATTTAAAGAACTGGGCTTAAGGACTTTTATCAATGCCGCTGGAACATACACTTCCATGACAGGCTCCATGATGCCCAAAGAGGTGGTGGAAGCCATCAAATTTGGAACAACCGAGTATGTGGATCTAGACCAATTACACGACAAGGTTGGCGAACGTATTGCGGAACTTTTGGACTGTGAATATGCCACCGTATCTTCCGGAGCTTTTGGTGCCATGACTATAGGTTTGGCAGGTGTGATTTGCGGGATGGATCAAAAAAAGGTTTCCCAATTGCCCGATACTTCAGGACTTAAAAATGAAGTGATTCTTCAAGAAGCCCACGATATTGGATATACCCATGCCCTGTTAAATACAGGCGCCAAATTGGTAAAGGTCAAAACCGCCAAAGAACTGGAGAAGAAAATCAATGATAAAACGGCGATGCTCTGGTTTTTGAATGCCAATACGGATCAAGGGGAAGTGGACTATGAGGAATTTGTGGCCATTGGAAAAAAGCACGGCATACCAACTTTTATAGATTGTGCCGCTGATGTTCCTCCTGTGGAAAATCTATTTAAGTTCACCAAACTAGGTTTTGATCTTGTTGCATTTTCAGGAGGTAAAGGGATAAGAGGGCCACAAAGTGCTGGACTATTGCTGGGCAGAAAGGATTTGATTAAAGCGGCACGATTGCATACCCCACCAAGAGGCACCACCATTGCAAGAGGAATGAAGGTGAACAAAGAAGAGGTTTTTGGGATGTTGGTAGCCCTTGAACTTTATCTGAACAAAGACCACAAAAAGGAATGGGAAATGTGGGAAAATCAGATTCAACTGATCAGCGATAGCGCAACTTCGGTTGATGGGGTAGAATCTGAGATTCATGTACCACCCCATGCCAATCATGTACCATCGCTACGGATAAAATGGGATCAAAACAAAGTCAAGATTACCCCTGAGGAAGCCCGTAAAAAGCTTAAGGAAGGACATCCTTCCATTGCTACCGTGGGCAATAAGGAAACCATAGGGATTACCACATGGATGATGGTCCCTGGTCAGGAAAGGATTGTTGCAGAGAGACTTAAGGAAATTCTGGCCAATGCGTAACTTTGGGAAACACCAAAACGTTTAAACCAGACTAAAATGAAAAAGTACTTTCTATTTGTTTTGACCATTGCCTTTATATCATGTAAAGAATCACCTCAAGCCCAAGAGGAACAAAAGCCGGTTGAAGCTGATCCTGTTGCTGTAAGTGATTACGATCCAGAAGCCAAATTGGCTGATCTAAACATAACTCTTGGTACACCTTCCTCCCCAGTTGCAAACTATGTGAACGTGGTGCGGACGGGCAACCTGCTGTTTTTGGCTGGAAAAGGGCCAACCCAAGCCAACGGGGAATTGATTACCGGGAAAGTGGGTGGTGACTTGACTGTGGAACAAGGATACGAAGCAGCGCGGGTTACCGGAATTAACCAACTTACAGTTCTTAAAGCGGAATTGGGTAATTTGAACAAGGTAAAACGTGTGGTAAAAGTATTGGGGATGGTAAATGCCGTACCCGAATTTGGCGATCACCCAGAGGTCATCAACGGCTTTTCCGATTTGATGGTTGAAGTCTTCGGTGACCGTGGGAAGCATGCCAGAGCCGCGGTTGGAATGGGCTCACTTCCACGTAACATTGCCGTGGAGATTGAAATGATCGTAGAGGTAGAGGACTAAGAAATTTTTGGTTACCAATCTATTTCCTATGCTACCGGGAAATCCCTTGTGTAACTTTGGTTACCTGAGGTTTCAGGTCAAGTGTTTTACTTTGGAAAAATTTTATTCTAGGTGGACCTAATATTACAACCCTGGCCGTGGTACGTTTCTGGACCCTTGATTGTCCTTGTTATGGCGCTATTGGTATTAATGGGCAAGCGTTTTGGCATGTCAACCAATTTGGAAACGATGTGCTCCATAGGTGGTGCGGGTCGAATTGCGGACTATTTTAAAACCGACATTAAATCCAAAAATTGGAGCTTGATGGTGGTTGTTGGGGTGGTCATTGGAGGTTTTTTAGGCGCAAATCTGCTATCTTCCGAAGCGGGTGTGGCCATTTCTGAATCTTCAATTACGTCTTTGAATGAACTTGGCTTTTCAAGTGCAGGAAGTGCTTACTTACCTTCAGAGCTTTTTTCAGTGGAAAGCCTATCCAGTCCTTTCACTTGGATTATTTTAATAGTAGCGGGGTTCTTGGTAGGCTTCGGTGCCCGTTATGCGGGTGGATGCACTTCGGGACATGCTATTTCAGGTTTGAGCAATCTTCAACTTCCCTCCTTGGTAGCGGTATTGGGCTTTTTCCTTGGCGGCCTTATCATGATCCACTTCTTGTTTCCCTTAATTTTTAGTCCATGAGAAATGTAGCTTTTTTAATAGTCGGTACCTTTTTTGGGATTGTGCTCTACAAATCCGAGGCAGCTTCTTGGTTCCGAATCTACGAGATGTTCCAGTTCGATGCTTTCCATATGTATGGGATTATTGGGTCCGCGGTAGGTTTGGGGGTATTGTTTGTACAATGGGTGAAACGTTCCAAAGCCAAATCATTTCAGGGGAATGAAATTGTTATAGCCGATAAGAAAAGGAACTTCGTTGCCAATGCTGTTGGGGGTGTTCTTTTTGGTTTGGGTTGGGCATTGGCTGGCGCCTGTCCTGGACCCATGTATACGCTGGTTGGAGCGGGATTCGTTCCCATTCTGATTGTCCTTTTTGGAGCTTTACTGGGCACTTTTACCTACGGTCTTCTAAAAAGCAAACTGCCGCATTAGTATTTGATTCCCAAAAAAACATATTTTTGCTATCCGTTTATGGGAATGGCCCCGTAGTTCAATGGATAGAATAGAAGTTTCCTAAACTTTAGATGCAAGTTCGATTCTTGCCGGGGCTACAAAGTAGACACGCAAAGGTGTTCAGCACCCAAAGCAAGGCTTTGGAATCGATGTTTATGCCGTACTTGGTTGCGGCAATTCTTGCTGGGGCTACAAATTTTCTTCAGCTTTCCCATTTCTTGGTTACCTTAGCAAAAAACAGTTCCTAAATGGAAAAGAAGGTTAAAAACGTGTTTGTTGAGGGAGCCATAAACCCCTCATTTATTGCGGAATCCATAGCGCATCATCAACATAAGACCCAGATTGGGGCACATGATATTTTTTTGGGGCAGGTTAGGGCCGATAAAATTGACGGCAAAACTGTGGAGGCCATAGAGTACACAGCTTATGAGGAAATGGCCAACCAAAAGTTCCATCTGATCAGGGAAAGCGCGTTTGACCAATACGACCTTACCTGCATGCATATTTACCACAGTTTGGGCAAAGTTCCGGTGGGAGAACTTTGTCTGTTTGTATTTGTATCGTCCCCGCATCGAAAGACTGCTTTTGACGCCATTCGTTATGTTGTGGAGGAGATAAAAGCGCAGGTTCCCGTTTTTGGAAAAGAGATTTTTGAGGATGATTCCTATCAATGGAAGGTAAACACTTAAACCTATGGTAGATATTACCCAAAAACAATCCACCCATAGGACTGCCATTGCACAAGCAGTGGTCAAGGTTAGCAGACAAGAAACCATAATGGCCATTCAAAATGGTACGGTTCCCAAGGGCGATGTTTTTTCCATGAGCAAGGCCGCAGGATTTTTAGGGGTTAAAAAAACCGCAGACTTACTTCCGGATTGCCATCCACTCCCAGTGGAACACTGCGCAATTGATTACACTATTGACGGTTTGGAAATTGCCGTTGAAGTGATGGTGCAGACCTTTTATAAAACAGGAGTGGAAGTGGAGGCCATGCACGGAGCAAGCGTTGTGGCACTGAATATGTACGACATGCTCAAGCCTATTGATAAAGGTGTGGAAATACATCACATCAAGCTTTTAAAGAAGACCGGGGGCAAATCGGATATCCACAACGGATAATTTTTATAATTTTAAGAGGCAATTGATGATAAACTCGCTCCGATGTCCAATCCTAAGAGAGTCATTATCGATTATAAAAAGCTTACCCCTGGGGTACTTCAACTTTTAGTTCAAAAGTATCCTGATGGATATGGGGACAGGGATATCATTAAGTTTAAGAATATCAAAGGAGAGGCTATTGAAGCGGTTGAAGTGACCACCATTGATACTATTTTTTTGGTCAAAATCAGTTCAAAACTTCAACGCACTATCATCAATTTTGATGAAGCGGATGCCACAGTTCTTGGAATGGACAATTCATCAGCGCATGGATTTAGCTCGGAGGAAGAATAGCTCTCACTTCTGACCTAAATTGCGCAACATTTCAGTAGTGGTGCTGTCCAAATCAAATTTGGGTTGCCAACCCCAATCCCTTTTGGCAAAACTGTCATCAATACTGCAAGGCCAGGAATCAGCAATCTGCTGTCTAAAATCAGGTTGATAATCCATCTGGAATTCCGGAATATGCTCTTTGATGCTTTGGGCAATTTCATTTGGGCTAAAGCTCATGCTTCCCAAATTATAGGATGATCTCACAGTGATTTTTGCGGTATCTGCCTCCATCAAATTCAAGGTTGCACTGATGGCATCATCCATATACATCATGGGGAGCTTAGTGTCTTCCCTAAGAAAACAGTTGTATTGCCCCGTTTCCAAAGCTTTGTGATAGATCTCAACCGCATAATCTGTGGTACCACCGCCCGGCATGGTCTTCCAACTTATAAGTCCTGGATAACGAACACTACGGACATCAATCCCAAACTTGTTGAAGTAATATTCGCACCAGCGTTCCCCAGATTGCTTGCTAATGCCATATACCGTGCTAGGTTCCATAACTGTACTTTGGGGGGTGTTCTCTTTAGGTGTATTTGGTCCAAAAACGGCAATGCTGCTGGGCCAAAAGATTTTACTGATTTTCCTGTCTTTTGCCAAGTTGAGAACATTGAACAAAGAGTTCATGTTAAGGTTCCAGGCCCGCATGGGGAATTTTTCAGCTGTGGCGCTCAACATGGCTGCCATGAGGTATACCTCATCAATCTCATAATGCATCACCACATCTTCAATAGCCTCATAATTGGTAGCGTCCAAAAGCTCAAAGGGACCTGAATCCATAAGGGATTCACTTCCCTCCCTAATGTCGCTTGCTATTACGGTGTCCTTCCCATATTTGGCGCGCAATTCCATGGTTAGCTCCGTGCCAATTTGACCGCATGCTCCAAGAATAAGAATTGGTTTTTGCATTTAAAATGAAGTTAATTGAGTTAGCCCGTAAAGATAGCCTTTATTAAAATTTGTACATTCGTCCATGCGAAAATTGTTAGGGTTATTGGCAGCAGGAATTGTTCTAATGGGATTGGGATGCAAGGATAAGAATGCAAGCCAGGAGGAGTCCACTTTTGAAGAACTTGTTTTCAACTATCAAAAGATGCCACAACGAACGGTTTTGAATACCAAGGCTAACGAGCTGTTGGAAGACTGGCCTGAATTTAGGGCATTCAACTCAAGTTTTGATGTCTTGTACAAGGCCAGGAACAACGAAGATCTTGCTTTGGCACTGGATGATTTGATCGATAAACAAAGCCTGTTGGAGAAATCGCAGTATCCAGCAATGTTTGACGCCTTTGAGATCAAGAGTCGGTTAAGGGTGGTAAAGACCTATTTGTTCAAAGCCAAATCCCACGTGCTTAATAATAGTGAGACAACGGAGCCTACCATTGAGATGATCAAGGCCTATAACGCCATGCGGGCGCAACTCAATGTTGTTGTTAATAGTCAATTGGACAAAAAACTGATTTTGGATGAAGAGTAGTTTCTTGATGCTGATTTGGATGATTTGCGCTGTATCCTTACAAGCCCAAACTGATGATAAGCAACAGATAGATCAACTGCTGGATGCATGGCATTTGGCGGCTTCCAATGCCGATTTTGAAGGTTATTTTTCCAGAATGACGGATGATGGGGTGTTTTTGGGAACAGATGCCACTGAAAATTGGCAAAACAAGGAATTTAGGGAGTTTTCCAAACCCTATTTTGATCGCGGAAAGGCATGGAGTTTTACCGCTGTGGAGCGAAATATTTATATCAACGAGTCCAAAGATTTTGCTTGGTTTGATGAGTTGTTGGATACCCAGATGAAACTATGTAGGGGCTCTGGAGCCCTAAAAAAAGAAAATGGGCAATGGAAGATTGCCCATTATGTGTTGTCCATAGCCGTTCCCAACGAAAACGTGTCGGAATTGATCGAGCTCAAAAAAGAAAAAGACAGTTTGCTTTTGCTAGAGCTACGCAAGCAATAGATCTTAATTTTCTCCTTCCGGTTTTTCTTTTCTGGATTCCAAAGCTTGTTTGCTCAAACTTGCCAGGTTAAAGTTGGCATCTATTTTAAGCGCTTCATCTATAGAGGCAATGGCGTCGTCTATCTTGCTTTTGTCCTTGTTGTAAATAACCAACCCTTGTAGGTGATAAAAGGCAGCCTTTAAAGGAACTTCGTAGGGTTGTTGCCTTTCATAAAAGGCATATTTCATATCATCTTGGGCGTTGGTAATACCATACTCAATATTAGCGGTTGCACCCTCTACATCACCAGTCAGAATTTTTAGATCAGCCAATTCGTAGGCGAGATAAGCAGAAGGAGTTCTCGTAAAAAGAATCTCGAAATGCTCCAAGGCACGCTTAGGTTGATTCAGGGCCTTTAGGGAAACAGCTTTTACCTGTACGGCCAAATCAGAGTCATCACCATTTTTTTCTATGCCAATGGTATTTAAGGCTTGCATGTGTTGACCGTTGTTCATGTACACAAAGGCCAAAGTATCTTTTCGTTGTTTGGAAGGGGATAAAACATTCAAGTGGGTAAGTGCCCCTATAACTCCATTGATGTCACCTTGCAAGCGCATCTCCTGATAGTAGTCTTGGTAGTGTTTTAATAGCTCACTTTGTGTCTGGGAAATTCCGTTGAAGCCTACGAACAAGAGCAACAACACAACTAACTTTTTCATTTGTTCACGTTTAGGTGCGCCAAAACTAAAAAAATTATTGGTATGATGCTGTTAAAGAATACTATATGAATCAAAAACAAAAAGATGCCCTGTGGACATCTTTTTCACTAGCAAGTTTTTTGATTTACAGAGCCATCATGGCAATGTCCTTATCCGTGTATTGTTTTAATAAACTGGCATAAAATGCCAAACTCTTAACATCCTTTGAAAGACAGGATTTTAGAAAATCGCATAGATTTTTATAAAAGAGATTTACCGGCATTGTAGATACCACCATATTGATGGTTTTTGGATCATATTCACCATCATCAAGGACCACATCCATTTTTATGCGGTGATTGTGATAGTCAATTTCCACATCGGCCGCATTGTAATGCTTTCTCAAAATGGACTGATGTAATTCTTGAAATCTTGAGGTTATGTTTTCTCTTGTACTACTTTTTGTAATCAAATTCTCCATCTCCATCAAGATTCTTGTTGTTAATCTTGAATTTCCCATGACATGTATAACTTAATGCTTATATAAAGTTAACGCTGTCAGTCGTAACATATTAGAAACCAAGAGTTTAATTAACTTAAATTTATCTTAATTGTTGTGAAATGTGTTGTCTGTGTGGTCAACTACAAAGCTATAGAGGTATTGAACATATGGGGTTTATCAAGAAAATTCTTACTAACGACAGTTTTCCCTGGGTTTTTATTGGAATCCTCGAGGTAGATGGGTGCAGGAATGCCCAGTTTTTGGGCCTGTTCCGTATAAAAATCCTGTTTAGCAGGATGATGGGGGTAAACCCCATTGAACAGCTCTCCCCAGTACCCTTTTTCCAAGATGGTAATGATCATATGGATGCAATCTTCCAAGTGAATGAGGTTTATGGGGTCATGCCCATTACGGAGACCTGTTCTTCCAGATAGCATGGTCACGGGATTTCTTTTTGGTCCTATGAGTCCTCCAAAACGTATAACTGTGGTTCTGATGGCTTCATCGGTCTGGAAGAGTTTTTCCGCCTGTACCAGTTGCTTGCCAGATTCAGTATTGGGCATGGTAGGTGTTGCTTCAGTGACCTCACCACTTACATCCCCATAAACCGCTGTACTACTGATGAAGATAATCCCTGATACCGACGAGCCTTTAATTTCCTTATGAAGCAATTGCATCTTGGCAATAAAACTCTCTTGGTTTGTCCCTCTTAATCTTGGCGGAACGTTGATGATGAGTGTATCAATTTGAGATAAAAAATCTTGGATTTCCCCGTCTATTTTAGACGCTGATAAGGAGACCACATATGGATTAATGCCAGCATTTTTAAGTAATTCCAACTTATCCAAAGATGTGGTGGTCCCATGCACCTCGTAATTTTTCTGTATTAGCGACTTGGCCAATGGAAAGCCAAGCCACCCACACCCTAAAATCCCAATTTTTTCAGTCAAATCGCAAGGTTTTTGTTACCAAGATCGCATCGTTCAAAACAAAGGGCATTGGAATGCTGTAGTCGGGTCGTGGCGGAATGGTGAAATCTTTATGGGAAAGGAGATCATTGGAGGACTCATAAAACGTCAACTCCAACTTTTTGTCTTTCGGAAAACTCAACTCCAATTCCGTATAGTCATTGTTACTGATATAATGTGTAATGAGTCTTTGTTTTCGATTGGCGAGAAAACTATCAGAAAGGATAATCCCATTTACCTTGACCGCATTAAGTTGGATGTCATTGGTAAATACTTCCAATCGGTTGACCTTTCTTTTAGGGGTAACACAAAGCTCTAGAATGCGCTCGTTCCCAATAATGGTATCCAGGAGTGTGTCTATCCAAGGGGTAGGGATGTCCTTTTTGGGAGCCTCTTTGACCAATCTGAACCCTGTACCATATTTACTTGCTAGTGCATTGTAATCCCCAGAATCTACTTTCCTTTTTCCCTCTCCCAAAAACTGTGCGTTCCAATCAATCAGGCTTTTATCATAGGTTGCCCAAACTGCGGAGTCGTTATCCGCATTGTACACATAGAGTAAGCTACTAGGCTTGGGCTTTTCTGCGGAGAATTTGGAATTTATATGGGCTGATATACCAAAAGCAAAGAACAGGAAAAGGAATACATAGGCAAACCGCTCTTTGTTTTTGAGTTGACCTAGAAATGGGAGTGCCAAAAAGAACAACAAGGTGGTAAATACTGTTGCCGCTACCATCATTTTAAGACCGAGTCCAACAGGAAACATTTTAATGAAGGGAGCATGGATAAAGATAGCGGGCAAGGCTAGGAAAACCAGCAACAATGGATTTGGTTTATCTTGATTGATAAGGACCATTAGGGCCGCTAAGGTTCCAAACAAGGGAACTATAAAAAAACTGGCTCCCTTAAGGTACATCCCAACCAATATGCAAATAATCAGCCATAGAAAAATGGGTGCGACCAAAAGGTTGGCCGTTTTTATTTTTCGGAATTTATGGTATACCCAAAAACAAACAGCTATTGAAAACATGGCATAAACCACAATGTAGAGATGCCCGTTATAGGTGAATCCATGAAGCATATCATTGAATTCCCCGTACCACCAAGTGATCATGGACCAAGCAAAGTAACCCAGGATTCCATTGATTATAAGTGAAACCAATGCTGGAACAAATCCTTTCCCTATATCTATGAAGTTGAGTTTTTGATGTTTTAGACCATAGCCCAAAAGGAATAGAAAAATGAGAACTGCTGCGATTAGCATAGGCCATATCCAAGAAAAAGGATAGGAAATCAATCTAAAAAATGGAAGATTGAAATAGATATAATCACTCTCAGCTTTTAGCTGATCAAGATCAGCTTCACTAAAGTGGGCCAATAAAGGCATTAAATAACTGCCTTGATGTGCAAGTGTATTTCTATCAAGGCGTTCGTAGGTGTCCAAGGCAGTATGATAATCATAATGGTCATCAATAAAGGCAAAATTAAAGCCTTGAATGTCCCCATCTTCCCTAAAAACCGTGAGATCCGTATCATTCGGCAACATTTTATAGATGCTATAGGCCAAAGAATTGGCCACTGGGTATTTTGGGCTGGCCTTGGTAAATTCCTCAATCAATCTAGCATTGCCCCGATTGGTCTCAATGAGCATGTAACTGGGGCCGCCACTACCTCTTGCCTCAAAGTTTAGGACAAGTCCCACATCCTTGGCCCAAGGGTGTTTGTTTACAAACAGGTCGGCACCATTAAGTCCCAATTCCTCTGCATCTGAAAAAAGAATGATAATATCGTTTTTGGGCGTTTTGTTTTCAGATAAAAAGGCCCGTACTCCTTCCAAAATGGTGGCCACACCACTGCCCGCATCACTAGCCCCTAACGAGGAGTGGGGACTGCTATCGTAATGGGTGAGTAAAAGCAAAGCTTTCCCGTTCCCTGAACCTTCTATTTTGGCCAGAATATTGGTCACCCTGCAAAGACTGGCCCAATCCCCCGCAGTATACCCCTCTTGGGTAGTGGTTTGCAACCCTAATTTGTTAAGTTGGGAGATAATGTAGGTTTTGACATTTTCATGTCCTGGAAAACCGACTCCATGAGGCTCTTTGGATATGTTTTTCACATGTTCCAAAGCCCTATCTGTAGCGAAAGTTTGAGGTGCCTTGTCAACATCACCTCTGTATTGCGGCATTAGGGCCCGATAGCTCCAATACACAGAGAAAACCAGCAGAAGTAGTGCAAGATTTTTAGAAAATTTCATAGTTCGATTAAGTTGGCTCCCAAAAATATGAAATTCTTAAACCTTAGCACGTTCATTGCCAATAATTTAAATAATTCGTTAAAAAAGCCTATATTTATTAATCAACCCTAAAAGTAAATGATATGGCAATCAAGAGTTTTCAAGGTGTTCGATCTAAAGATGCTTCAAAGAAGGAATATGATGCGCCAATTCTTGTGGAGGACTATATGACCAAAAAATTGGTCACGTTTTCACCGGAACAGTCTATTTTGGAAGTGATGGAGGCGTTTGCCAAATATCATATCTCCGGTGGTCCGGTGATGGATAAAAATGGGTTTTTGGTAGGAATTATTTCCGAGGCGGATTGCATGAAGCAAATTTCCGAAAGTCGATACTTCAATCAACCCATTTTGGATAAGAGCGTGGAGCGATTCATGACTAAAAATGTGCAGACCATCCCGCACGATATGAGCATTTTTGACGCTGCTGGTGTTTTTGATAAGCACAATCGCCGCAGGCTTCCTGTGATGAAGAATGATATTCTGGTGGGACAGATCAGTAGAAAGGATATTGTGATCGCAGCGCTGAAGCTTAGTGCCCAGAATTGGAAAAAGTAATTCTGGCTACTCCCGTTTTACAATGATGTAATTGTCATTGTCCAATGGCAAATAACCTAGATCGTACACAAAATAATAGGTGCTTCCTTTTTTGGTGGTGTAAAGGTTTGTGATGTATTCAAAATCGAAACCTTTGTCCATCAGACGCATTTTTGTTGTCCTGGTTTTTCCTTCTTTTAAAGGAAAACTATCCAGGATGCGGTAGTTTTTACGTAACCGATTGTTGATGTTTCGGACCAGGTTTTTGCTGTCCTTGTTTAGCCTGTTGTTATAGGCATTTCGGCAATGATCGGAACAGTACTTTTTATCAATTCGCCCAACGAGCACATCACCACATTCCAAACACTTCTTCTCGGACATATCTACTGCATTTACTCCACAACAATATCGTATTTTTTCAATAAACCGATCAGATTGTCCTTGCTGAATCTTGTTTTTTTAAGCTGATTCCGTTCTGGAGCTATATTCAAGTTGAAAGAAGAGGACAGGTCGGCTCCGTTCAGATTGGTAAGCTCAAAAATGGCATTTTCCAAATTACATTGGGAAAAAACAGCCTGACTAAGGTCGGCCTCCGTAAAGTCAGCACCGCCAAGGATACAATCCAAAAAAGGTGTGGCCTTCAGGGTTAAGCCATAAAAGGAACTTAAGGTTAGATTGCAACCATGGAACCGGACACTGAACAAAAGATCATTGCAATCTTCAAAACGTAGCCCTACCAACTTACAGCCATGGAATTCGGTTTCCTTAAAAATGGTGTGCTTTATGTTCGCATTGGTCATATCGCAATCCACAAATTGGCATTCCATAAAGTTTTGGTTGTCCAGATAGCCCTCTGAAAAATTACAACCTTCAAAAACGCAATTTTCATATTCTCCCTTATCCAATCGGGTTTGGGAAAAATCTTGATTTTTAAAAGTCTTGTCAGCGATAAAGGGAAGGTTCATGGGTTTTGAATTGAAGTATAAAGATAAATAAATGTTAAAGCTTGGATTTATTTTGGAACAATCATTCCAAAATGTATATGTTTGTATTGGAATGAACGTTCCAAAATAAAATATAAATCAAAAATTACTTTAAAATGGGAAAACTCGAAAACAAGGTGGCCGTAGTAACAGGAGCCACAAGCGGAATAGGTTTGGCAACCGCCAAAAAGTATCTGGAACAAGGCGCTAAGGTAGTGTTGACCGGAAGAAATCAGGAAAAACTGGAAGCGCTCAAAACAGAGCTTTCCGGAGAATATCTTTTGGTAAGAGCAGAGGCCTCCAGCACTGCGGACAGCCAGCGGCTGATTGAAAAAACCATTGAAACATATGGAAATATTGACATTCTGTTCCTAAATGCAGGCGTATTTCGTCTAGAGGGAATCAATGAACTGACTGAGGATATTTATGATGAGGTTTATGACATAAATGTCAAAGGACCTTTGTTTACCGTGAAGACCGCCTATGAGCATTTGAATGAGGGAGCCAGCATTATATTCAACACCTCCATAGTCAATGTCAAGGGTTTTGCGGGAATGGCTGCTTATGCATCAAGTAAGGCAGCACTTCGGTCCTTGACCAGGACATTGGCTGCCGAATTTGGACCTAAGGGTATCCGAGTCAATGCAATTGCTCCTGGCCCCATTGATACGCCACTTTACGGAAAACATAATGTGCCTCAAGAAAATGTGGATCAAATGGCTTCCAGTCTACCGTCCATGGTCTCGCTTGGAAGGTTTGGCACGTCATCAGAAGTTGCAACAACAGCTTTGTTTTTGGCTTCTGAAGACAGCAGCTATATTACCGGTGCTGAAATCCCGGTGGATGGCGGTTTGGCGCAGGTTTAGTTTTTGAATAAATTTGGAACATATATTCCAAAATATATGCCAAGAACGAAACAATTCAATGAAGAGGAAATATTGATCAAGGCCATGGAACTCTTTTGGGAAAAGGGGTTCCATGCCACATCAATGCAAGATTTGGTTTCGCGTTTGGGTATTAACCGAGCAAGTCTCTATGACACTTTTGGTGGAAAGGAGGAATTGTTCAACAGGGCATTTTCCCGTTATAGGAATGCTACCAGTGATATGCTCCGCAGCCTGTTTGAAAAGGCACCAAGTGTCAAAGGAGGGTTTCAACAACTTTTTGATATGTCCATTAGGGAATCCATGGAAGATCCATTCCGAAAAGGATGTTTTGTGGTCAATACCACTACAGAACTTATCCCGGGAGATGGGGAATTGCTTCAAATTTTGAATGAGAACAAGTCCAATATGGAACATTTTTTTGCCCAATGCATCCAAAAAGGAATTGCAGAAGGGGAATTCCATAAGGATATGGACGCAGAAAGTGTGGCCGCAATGCTCTATACCCTCTACAGTGGCATGCGTGTAGTGGCCAAGGTAGACCCCGACCCGATCAGGCTTAAAAAGATGTTGGATACGGGGCTTTTCATTTTAGATCAGTAGTACTTTCGGTAATTGAAAACCAGCTCTTTCGTTTTTCCTTCTTCTCCTATCACCACAGATACCCGCATTTCGTCCTCATCCAGTTTTTCCATGGTAAGACCTTCAAAATAGACCTTGTCTTTTTCCAGTTTTACCAGCTTAAAATCAACTGTCTCCTTTTGGGTTTCCCAGCCGGTCAGATCCCCATTAAAATGTTTGAGTTGCAGTACAAGGGTATTGTCCTTTTCTTGGATATGCCCAAACTCGTAAAAGGAAATTTTACCCTCATAAATCAGCTTAAACGAAAACATCATGGATCCTCCCAAAGGGGGACTCCAAATTTCCTCGACCTTTCCCCCCAAAGCTTCACCCTGCCATGATCCCTCTATCCAGGCGACCCCATCCAAAGTGGCATTTGGGGAAGATTCCCCTTCTTCCAATTGCAGAGTGTTTTGAGCATGGGTCAAACCCCAATTCAAAAGTAAAAGCGGTATTAAAAGTCTCATGATGTCCTTTTTTTAAAGGACGAATGAGGCGCGTTTATTTGGACAATTCAAACTTGATGTTCACAGAAGTTTCCACTTTGATTTTTTCAAAATCGATGTCAAGCGGTTGGGCTTCGCTCGCATCCATGGACATGGTTTTCATCTCCATTCTGGGTTGGTTATATCTTGGATAATAGGGAGTAGAGGTGTCCATGATATGAATGGCAGCTCCTACTTTTTGTCCAAGGGGAGCAGTTAACGCCTCAGCTTTTTTCTTGGCCTTTGCCACCGCTTTGGACTTGAGCTCCAACTCCAGTTCCTCCATTTTGGAGTACTCGGTTTTTTCCAAATAGGTATTGGCGATGCCTAATTTTTCCAAGGCCATCAAGGCTTCGGCAGCTTTCTTTCCAGAGTGGACCAAAAGGGAATATTGCTTGCTTTTTAAAACTTCTTTTTGTCGTAAAAAGTACTTTTTGAAATTACTGCTCAAATCTTTGATCACCAATTGTTTTTCCAAATCAATGCCCAACGCCCTAAGGCTGTTGGCCATCTTGTTTTCCTGCTCTTCCACGGATTTGCGTCCCTTGGAATCTTTTTCTTGAATGGTAATATTCAGGAAAATTTTGTCCGGTGTAACCAAGGTGTCCACCCTGGCTGAGGTTTCTAAATATGGAATATCCAAAAAGTTTTTGGTCTGTGAATACGTGGTCATGGTTAAGGCAATAAATAAGGATAGTGTTATAAATTTTTTCATGATACTGATTTTAGTGGGGGATATGCAACTTCTGTTCCAAAAGTAAACTTAATATGTATACGCACTATATAAAGTTGCGCGCTTATGATGGATTCCTTTGGGTTTTAAGCCCTTTCATCGTAATATTGAGCATGGGATTGCCCCGCTTGTTCAGTTAAGAATTTCCTATGAAGTTTGTGATAGCACCCGATAAATACAAAGGTTCCTTGACAGGGTCACAGTTTTGTGAGGCTGTTGAAAAAGGGATCCAAAGGGTGTTTCCCCAATCGCAAATACTTAAAAAACCCTTGGCAGATGGCGGAGATGGTACTTTGGAGGTGGTTCAAGACTACCTAAAGGCATCTTTGGAAACAATCAAGGTTAAAGACCCCTTGTTTAGGGATATCGAAGCGGGTTATTTATTATCCCAAGACAAACAAACCGCCTACATAGAAATGTCTGAAGCCTCTGGCTACAAACTGCTACGGAAAGAGGAAATGAACTGCATGCATACCACCACTTTGGGAACAGGGCAATTGCTGTTGGATGCCATGCAAAAAGGAGCGCAGCATATTGTTTTAGGCATTGGGGGGAGTGCTACCAATGATTGCGGAATGGGAATGGCATCGGCCATGGGCTATGCGTTTTTGGATGCCAATGGAAATCGGTTGCAACCTGTGGGCAAGAATTTGGTCCATGCAAATAAGATTGTGGATGATGAAACTTCAGGGTTGTTGAAGAAAATTCAAGTTAAGGTGGCTTGTGATGTAAACAATCCGTTGTATGGGAAAAATGGGGCCGCCCATGTTTATGCAGCACAAAAGGGAGCTTCGCCTGAAGAAATTGAAATACTGGATCAAGGCCTTGAGAATTTTGCCAATGTGCTGCAATCCCATTTTGGTAAAGATGTTCGGGATGTGCCAGGCGCGGGTGCCGCCGGGGGAATGGGCGCAGGAGCCATGACTTTTTTAAATGCCCAATTGGTCTCGGGAGTGGATTTGGTCTTGGAAATGGCAGATTTTGATTTGGCCTTAGAAGATGCAGATTGGGTGATTACCGGAGAAGGACAATTGGATAATCAGACTGCTGCAGGAAAGACCATAGCTGGAGTGGTCAAGATGGCAAAGACCCGCCAAATTCCAGTGGCGGCTTTATGCGGATCCGTTAATGCTTCTATTCAACAAATTCAGGAAATGGGCTTGGACTATGCTGTTTCCGTGCTTAACCAAGTGGGGAGTTTGGAGGACGCCAAGGCCAACAGTTTTTCCAATTTGGAACAAGCCAGTTTCAATTTTGCGAAGCTACTAGAAGTAGGATAGCAATACTCATGTCAGGTCGAGCTGTAATCTTGAACGCAGTCGAAAGAGCTGTCGAGACCTAAGACACCAAGAAATTTCAATACGTTTTATTCATCCTGTGTTCCAATCCGTATTTCACGGTGGCCCACTCACTTTCCAAAATGGAAAACACTACGGTATCCCTATAATTTCCTTGGGGGTCAATACGGTGATTGCGTAAGATTCCTTCCTGTTTGGCCCCAAGCTTGGAGATAGCTGTCCTGGAAGCAAGATTGTGGTAATGCGTTCGGAATTCCACGGCAATGCACTTCAATTGCTCAAAGGCATGTTGCAGCAATAAATGTTTGCATTCTATATTTAGACCGCTTCGTTGGTTGCTTTTGGCATACCAGGTGGCGCCAATTTCAAGGCGTCTATGCTCGGCCTCAACATTAAGGTATCGGGTAGACCCTACAATTTGATTGGTTATTTTGTCAATTATGGTAAAAGGCAAGGCCGTCCCTTCCTCCTGATTTTGTAGTGCGGTTTCAATGTAGGAGTCAATGTTTTTTTCCGAAGGAACTGATGTAAACCATAGCTCCCATAATTTACCGTCCGAAGCCGCTTGCAAAAGTTCAGCTTTATGGGATTTTTGAAGCGGTATCAATTTGGCCCTCTTGCCTTCAAGGGTAGTTGGTTGTAACCAGTTTGCCATGGATTCGTTTTTATCGCTCAAATATAGGGTTAACTTGGGGTTTTACGTTCCACTTAACAAAAGCGGCAAGTCCAAATACGCCTTAAAACTGCTTTAAAAAACTAAGCTTGATTATGGCTTGTCGTTCAAAGATAGTATCGCTTTCAAGCTTGTTTTGATTGGAATTAAAAACGATATAAACATAGGATAGAGGGTTGTATTCCCAAGCGAAGCGGATATTATAAAAATCCGAGTTGTTTTGCGTATTTCTTTGATACAGGCCGGACAAACTTAATCTTGGATTGATATAAACCCTACTCTCCAAAGTGAGCAGGTCTACTGTGCCTGAAGCGGATGTTGAGCCCAAACCGGTAAACTTATCACTGTTGATACTTCCCTTGAGAAATATATGTGGAATTGGAATTGCTGTCAGAGAAGCGTTCCAGGTCCGCAACTCTCCATCGTAAAATTTGCCAAAGGTATGACGCAATTCTGTCGAAAATTTACTGGAAGGGTCGGTGCCCAACGCTAAACTATATCTGTTGTAAGAGTTGGAATCAGAGGTAACTGCCACATTCAACAGTTGCAGGGGTGCGTTCAGTTTTTGTTCCACAAATGCGGTGCTGAAACTGAGGTATCCTCCGTTCTGGGCTTCCAACCAAAATGGACTAATGGTCAATTCCCTTTCCAGAAATGCTCCCGTGGATGCTTGATGATAGAGATTGCCAATGATTCTTGGTCTATAGGCCCGTAACAACTTTTTAAAAGGCAATTTTGGCCCTCTAATATTGGCAATGATTCCAGGAGATGTAGCGATGACATCGGAACGCGAAATAAAACCGAGTTCAGGATTAAAGTTTTTGCCTAGATAGGACTGGGTCCACCATGCATTTACTTTATTGGTATCGTATCGGTATTGCAAGTAGCCGCCAAAATGGGCATTATCCCCATCCATATCCACAGAAGAAAGCGCCATGAATCCTAGACTATGTGCATTGCCCATTCTGAAAAAACCATCAACCCCGGTAACTGCATTGTTGTTGCTGTCCTGAATTTTTGTTGTTGCAATGGCACCAAGGCGGTTCTGTTTTCCAAAATTCTTGACATATCGTCCAACAAGATTATAGGCATCCTGTTCCTTTATGCCCATAACCCCAAAACTCTCCTTTGGCGATTGAAGTACAAGTCTAAGACCTGCTTCTATGGTTTTAGGTGTGCCATTTTCATCCAACCCAACCCTGCGACTAAAGAATGGAATTATGCTCAGGTTTCCAGACCCTCCAGTATCACTGTACAATCCGGCCCCGAATAAGGATGCATTCTCAAGAAAAAACTGCCTTCTTTCAGGGAAAAAAACTGAAAATCTACTGATGTTGTTCACCTGTCTATCCGCTTCTGCCTGAGCAAAGTCCGTGTTGGCAGTTATATCCAGAAGGGTATTGGTGGAAAGGGCCCACTTAATTTCGCCACCCATTATATATTCGGTTTCGGATGCTTGGGTGTTTCCATTGGAGCCAGATTCCGTGTACTTTGATAGTATGTAGGGATTTATCCGAAAGTTGGTTGTGGGCTTCGGGGGTTTAATTTGGGTGAGCAGCCCAAAATACTCAGATCGGTTAAATCCATATGCTCTTGGATAGGGGGACCAAGCCGAAATCTCGTTGCTTTTCCTTCGTTGTCTTACAAAGTTGATGCCCCATTGGGAGTCAGCGCCTTGGGTGGTTCCGTAACGCAAAGTCTTCCAAGGGATTTGGAATTCCGCGAACCAACCCTCTGTGGTGATTTTGGTACGAACGGTCCATAACCCGTTCCATTTGGCATCAAAAAAAGTGTCGTCAAAAGAAAGGTAGTCTTTTTGGGACCCATAAGGATTGACCGCGAGGGTGACGCTGTTACGCTCATCAAGAAAACCATCAATCCCCACGGCAAAGGTATCATTGGATAGAAAGGAAAAGTCCCGGGCCAAGTCGGGAACACGAATTCCTTTTTTCCCGTCCGGATCTTGGCAAAACGCCCCAACATAAAGGTACTTTTCATTGTATAGCACCCGTACCGTGGTCTTAAACTTGGATGGCTCCCCTTGATTGGGTTCTACTTGTATAAAATCAGTGAGTACTGGGACGCTTGCCCACTCGGTTTCATCAAGATTGCCATCTATGTTGAGATACGTTGCAATGGACTTGGCAGGGACCTGCAGTTTGTCCTTGGCTGGGGCAAATTCAGTTTGGGCCTTTATGGATAATCCTGATAACAACAGGCAGGATAGAATCACTTTTTTCATTGGATTTTGGTTTAAATTTTGATACAAATGAAGCCCACACCACTGCCGTACAAAACCCGATTCTTGCTACTTTCAGGTAAATGGAGTAGTATTGTTTTCTAGTAAATTGAGGTGTTACGGGAGGTCTGTTGTCTTGCTTTTCCAAACCTTGTAGGCATGTTGCATGCAATGCCCGCAAGGGCGATATCCCGCTTCCTTGGCTTCTTGTTCCGTGTGGAAAAAGACTCGGTTTTCCGCTTTCATCCGCATTCCGGATTTGCAGTGGAAAGTGCCATAAATTTTAAGCCTGCGGTTTCCCGCCCATTGGAGCCTTTGATGCCTTAGTGCATGAAAGAGCTCCGATTTGGAGAGTTTATCGTGCTTTTTCATTATTGCGCCGCATCGTGAAAGATGATGCCCAAGGTGTACCGTTCCCCAGAATGCACTTCGCTCACCCCATGTTTCATGGTCACTCGGTAAAAACCTTTTTTTCCTTGGACTGGCCTAAAATTGGTGGAAAAAATGAGCATAGATCCTTTTTTGGGATGCAAAACCATGGCTTTTGACTGCGCTCTGGGAACCTGCTGCGTGAGCACAAATTCCCCTCCAGAATAATCGGCGCCATAATCGTTTAGAAACAGCACGGCCTGCATGGGGAAGTATACTTCACCATATAAATCCTGATGGAGCGTGTTAAAGCCACCTTCTTGATACTTAAGAATCAAGGGAGTGGCCAAATGTTGCCCTTGATTGGCACAGTGTTGATGAAGTTTCCACAAATCTTGCGGATAGACCATATCCAGTTTTAATTGGGACATCCATTCATTGGCAATGGGAACCAATTCGGGATACACCAATTCCCGAAGTCTTTGGATGATGTCGGGAAGAGGATATTTAAAGTACTTGTAGGTGCCAGCTCCAAATCGGTAGCGTTCCATGTCCACGGTCTTTCGATACAAATGGGCTGTTTCAAAATTGGAAATGAGCTGTTGGCATTCCTCATCATTTAGAACTTCTTCGATGACGGCATAGCCTTTTTGGGAGATTTCGTTTTGAACGAAACCCCTATTGATTTTCAATTGCATGGTTCTATGATTTACTATTGAACTTGTGCTGCTTCCCAGCCAATGATGGCCGTTTTTCTGGTAGGGGTCCATCGGTAACCCCCTAATTGCCCGGAGGATTGTATTACTCGATGGCATGGAATCAAATAGGCGATGGGATTACTGCCAATGGCCGAACCTACCGCTCTTGAAGCTTTGGGCTTTCCAATGTCCTCCGCAATACTGCCATAGGTAGCCAGTCTTCCCTTTGGGATTTTTAATAGGGATTCCCATACTTTGAGCTGAAAATCGGTGCCCTTGAGATGGAGTTTTATTTCGGATATCTGACTCCAGTCGTTGGCGAAGATCATCAAGGCATTCACCTGGGTTTGATCCACGCGTTGGTGATAGGTCGCTTTCGGAAATTGCTGTTTTAGTTCATAAAGGCCCTTTTCTTCATCTTCAATAAAAGCCACATGGCACAGCCCTTTTTGGGTAGAGGCTATGGTCACCAAGCCGAATGGACTTTGGGCGTAACTATAATTTATGACGAGGTTTTCTCCGTCGTTTTTGTATTCCCCGGGAGTCATACCTTCCAAAGAGACAAAAAGATCATGTAGCCTGCTGGTACCCGAAAGTCCGGTTTCCATGGCGGTATCAAACAAGGTGGCTCCTCCTTCTTTCAACAGTGTCTTTGCATGTTGTACGCTTGTATATTTTAGGAATTGTTTGGGGGTAACACCTGCCCATTCCTTAAAAATTCGCTGAAAATGGTATGGACTCAGGTGCACTTGTTCTGCAATTTCATCCAAACTGGGTTGCTCCTTAAAGTTGCTGCTAATGTGCTGAATCGCTTTAGCTATTCGGTCGTAGTTCAAATTTTCCTGTTCACTCATGATATTCGCATTTTGTTTGACCCAAAAGTAAAGCGGTTAAAGAGGGTTGAAAACCCGTTTCTTGCGGACTTGTCTTTGCACCCATAAATTTAGCAAGGGTTTCCTAAAATGAAATAATTTTGGTTGGGTACAGCTGCTTAGGGTTTAGTAACTTTATGAATTCCCAATAGCTTGGATAGCACAAATGAAACTTAAAAACTTCACAATTCTTATTTTTTCGATAGCGCTCTTGCTGGGTGCGCTGATATATTGGCGCGAATATGCAACAAGAGATCAGGTAACCCTGATTCAAGTGTTGCTTTGGCAACTTGGCATTTGGATTCCTTGGATTCTTGGGTTTTTAGCTTTGGACAAAATTGAAAAGCGCGGCAGAAATACAAAATGGGGCCTTCCCTTGCTCTTGGCAGGAGGATTGCTATTGATTTGCCTTCACTTTGGTTGGTTTTTTGGACTTAGTTCAACGGTTAGCCCCTATTTGGATTTGGAAGGATCCAAATTTGGGGTATATCGATACTTCTTTATTTTTTGGACGCTGATAGATATTGGCCTGGTTTGGTTTGTTGTTGACAAGTTGCGGAATCCAAAACCCCAAGAAACCGAACCTTCCATAAAGCTGGAACTTACCCGAGGTGGCAGCACCTATTTTTGCGAACCCTCCCAGATTCAGTTGTTGGCTGCAGAGAATTATTATACCAAATTGTTTACCACCCAAGGAGTTTTTGTGATGCGTAGGCCATTAAAAACATTTTTGGAAGTTTTGCCCATGGATACATTTCGAAAAATTCACCGATCTACCATCATCAACCTTGATTACGTCTCGGAACTTGCCCGCGGCAATGGAAGCACCCTGGAAGTGATCATGAAGGACGGTACTCGAAGAAGGGTAAGCAAAAGCTTCGTTAAGGAAATCACACAATTGTTTAGGGAGCGAACCTATTAAGACCGTTCGCTATCAAAATTCAGTCATTTTACTGCAACATGGTTGCCGCTGCCATGCTATTGGGTAAGTTTAAGGAACCGACCAAGCCAAGCATTCAATCATCAATCAAATCTTCGCTATGGGTTCCAATTGTATATGTCGTCTTCCACAATTCTGGGTATTGCTTATACTGCCAATGCTACAACTTAGTGCCCAGGAATGGGAGTTTACACGATTGGATCTTAATGTTAAACCTCAGGGTTCAAGAGGGGTTTCCATTGCCGATTTGGACGGGAATGGATATTTGGACATTGTAGTCGCCAATCAGGTGGATTCCTTGTTAAAGCTTGGTAATAGGATTCTTTTCAATAACGGCGAAGGATTCAATCAAAAGGCTATTGCAAATAACAAGTTGGAAGCCTGGAGCGAATCGGTACACACAGTGGATGTAGATAACGATCATGACCTGGATATCTTTTTTACTACCCAATTTGGTGTCCCCAATCTACTCTTTGAAAATGATGGCAAGGGCAATTTCAACCCGACCCATGCAGGAGATCTAACCACCGATTTGACCAATTCCCCTGGAGCTTGTTGGTGCGATTTTGATTTGGATGGGGATATGGATGTTTTTGTGGTGAATAGGGATGGAGAGGACGATATCTTATATGTGAATGACGGAAAAGGAACTTTTAATAGGGCAAAAAATGGCCCATGGATTGGGAACAAAGGAGACGGCAGATCCTGCGGATGGGGTGATTTGAATGGGAACGGCAAACCAGACTTATTTGTGGCCAATTTTGTGGTAAAACAGGATGGAAAAGTCACTGGGAAGCATAGAAACTATCTTTATCTGAGCACTTCTGATGTTGGTTTTACAGAGCAAAAGGAGGGTGTTCTGGTGGAAGAATTACAAGCCACCTACGGCCTCACCTTTATTGACTTTGACTACGATAAGGACTTGGACATCTATGTGACCAATGTGGCCCGTTCGGATGAAAATGCCCTCTATGAGAACATAGGTAATGGTAAGTTCCAAAAGTTATCGGAAAGTGGAGCTGCTTACGAAGCAAGAAGACCTTCAAAAGGTCAGACTTGGGGTGATTTCAATACGGATGGTTTTTTAGATCTGTATGTGGCCAATGGTACGGAAGGATATCCCGAAATCCAGAATTTTCTCTTTTCTGGAAAACAAGATGGTAGTTTCAAGCGAGTTTACAATTCCCTTCCTGCCAATCAAGGGCATATTTCGGCAGGTACCGCTTCAGGGGATTTGGACAATGATGGGGATTTGGATCTCTATGTGTGCAATTGGGGTGGGGAGGCGGAGGCCGATGATCTATATCTCAATCAAAACACATCTGGGCAATGGCTAAAGTTGAGACTTCAAGGTGCCGAATCCAATAGTTATGGAGTTGGAAGTTGGGTTACCCTTACGCTCAGCAATGGTACCCAATTGACCCGCTATTTTATTCGCGAAACAGGCTACGGCAGTGAAAATGCCCCGGAAGTCCACTTTGGAATACCATCCGAAAATCAAATCGAAAAAATTAACATTGAATGGCCATCAGGAATACAACAATCCAGCACAAACATTTCCGTAAACACCGAGTATATAGCCATTGAGGGAAAGGAAATCAAACCCATAGAAAAATGAAGAACACTATAGACCGCAGGAATTTTATCAAACTTACGGCCACGGCCAGTGGCGCATTGGTGGTTGGAGTACAACTGCAATCCTGTCTAACGGAAAAATCACCTGTCATTACCCACCAATTTTCGCCGCTGATTAAAATTGGTACGGATCGATGGGTGACCCTGATGGCCAAAAATCCAGAAATAGGTCAGGGTGTAAAGACGGCCTTACCCATGATTTTGGCCGAGGAATTGGGTGCCGATTGGAACAAAGTCAAGATTGAGCAGGCCGATTTTGATAAAAAGTACGATGAACAATGGGCTGGGGGCAGTTATGCCATCATCCTCAATTGGGATTTGATGCGCAAAGCTGGTGCCCAGGTGCGGTATGCATTGCAAACTGCGGCATCCAAGCAAATGCAGTTGCCGATAGAAGAACTAATGACTAAAGACAACAAGGTAATCCATCAGGAATCTGGCAATTCCCTGCCTTTCGAAGTTTTACTGCAAGAAGCTTCAGAGGTGGCACTTCCTGAAGAAGTGGAGTATAAACCTTTGGAAGCCTATAACATTGTCAAGAAAAACACGCCTCAAACCGATTTGGACGAGATGATCACAGGGTCTAGCACCTTTGGGATAGACATAAAATTGCCCCATATGGTATATGCCACCGTTCGGAAAAGCCCCGTCCACGAAGGTGGTGTATCTAGTTTTGATGCTTCGGAAACCAAAGCTATCCAAGGGGTGATTGCTGTACATGAGCTCAACAACAAAGATTATGGGGGGCGACTTTTAGGTTCCAACAGTCCTAATTTCGTGAATGGAGTTGCGGTGGTGGCCAATTCCACTTGGGCAGCTTTTAAAGGTGCAGAAAAATTGAAAGTGGAATGGGATAATTCAGGCTGTAGGTTGGAGAACTCTGAAGAACTGTTTCAGCGTTTCCATGACCAACTTTCCAATACGACCATAGAGCGAAAGGATGGGGACGTGGACAAGGCTAAGGGAAATGCGGCAAAGGTCTATGAAGCCATTTATGAACTCCCCTTTTGGGCGCATGTGCCCATGGAGCCCATGAATTGTACTGTAGATTTTCGGGATGATGTCTGTGAGGTCTGGGCGCCTACCCAAAATCCAGAGGCACTACAAAATGGCTTGATCAAGTTGTTTGGCTTGGAAGCTGAGCAGATCAAAATTCATATTCCGAGGATTGGAGGAGCCTTTGGAAGAAGGTATTATGTGGATTATGCCATGGATGCTGCCATCCTTTCCCAGAAAATGGGACTACCGGTTAAGTTGACCTGGACCCGGGAAGAAGATGTGAAACACGATTGGTATAGACCTGGAAGCATTCAAAAATTGTCTGCTGCCTTGGACAAAGATGGAATGGTAAAGGCTTGGCGACATGTGTTGGCCAATGCATCCCGCATGACTTCATTGGGGCGGGAAGGAAGGGTGGCCGGTACGGAAATAGACGAATATGAGTTTCCGGCGGGTTTCGTTCCCAATTTACAATTGGAATATGGACATGTACTGAGCGATATTCCCTTGGGGCAATGGCGTGCAGTATCCGCCTCTGCCAATGCTTTTAGTATTTGCTGTTTTTTGGATGAGTTGGCCTTTGAAAATGGGATGGACCCCATTGATTACTTTCTAAAATTTTTGGGCCCTGCCCGAATGGTGCCCGTGGTAGGCGAGTATGAATTTGATAATGGACGTTTTATCCATGTGATTGAAAAGGTACGACAGAACAGCAATTGGGATAGTCCACTGCCCAAAGGGCAAGGAAGGGGCTTTGCGGCTCGAAAAGGTGCAGGATCCTTTATTGCCGAAGTGATTACGGTAGAAGCAGTGGAAGATAGCATCAAGATATTGGAAGTGCATGCCGTGGTGGATTGTGGTATTGTGGTGAATCCTTCGGGAGCGGAAGCACAGGTGGAAGGTGGGATATTGGAAGGGCTCTCGGCGGCCATGTACGGCGCAGTAACCTTTAAGGGAGGAGAAACGGAGCAGTCCAATTTTCATGATTATCCTTGGATTCGGATGCGGGATGTGCCTGAAATCCATGTGGAGTTCATTCAAAACGATTTGCCACCTAGAGGCTTGGGTGAGCCCCCATTGCCACCAGCCATTCCCGCTTTGGCCAACGCCATATTTGCTGCAACAGGGAAGCGAATAAGGAAGTTGCCATTGTCCAGGAGTTTTAAGGTATGATGTGAGCCCAAATATTTTAGACAACCATTTCCTTGGTTGAGTCGTCTATTATAATGAAAGCGAATCCCATAAAACTTAAAACGTCATGAAAATTATTGGAGGCCTACTCATATTGTTTCTTTTGTTGATTCCTCAATTTGAGCCCGATAATTTGAGAGAACAAGATTTGATTCTGGTCACGTTCAAGTGTGAAAGTTGCAAGATCAATAATAAGTTTGAGGTCTCTGGACCTACAGAATTTACCATGGAACGGGTGGAATTTCCCTTTGCTAAAAAAATGGAACCAGGCCAATATGAAATGACTTATTGGCAAAACAGGGTACAACAGATTCACTTGCCATTTTCAGTGAATAAGAAATCTGGGAACATCGTGATTGTCAAGGAATAACAACAGGGTTGTAATAAATGTGCTAACTTATAGCCTATAAAACCCTACTATGGAAGCCCAAAACGAAATCACTGCAGTACTTACAAGTGCAATTTTGACCGCTTTGAGTTTGGTGGCAATTTGGTTGTACAGACGTTACCAATCTAAAAAAAGGATTGAGGATTAGTCCGATTAAGCCCCTTACTTACAACCACTTTGGCACCTATATACAATATGGGACAAACGGATTTGAAGAGATTGTATATTACTGGTTAATCTTGGTTGGTATAGTATCGGTTCAAATTACATGGATGCCTACCCCTCTGAGTATTAAAAGAAGTCCTATAATAATGATGACGACCAAACCGAAGACAATTTTAATGTCATACGACAGCAGAGAATGGCTGTAATCTTTGTTTTCTCTATTGGATTTTATCAAAAGCCGCAACCATATTGCAGCACCTACTCCAATGATCACGCCTATAATCAAGTCCTTTGGGTTCATTACTTCGAAGATAAAAAACCCTCCTGAACCTGAAAAAGAATCTAGGGGTTGACTTTTAAATGCCCTTAATCCAATTACTTGTAACCGACTACATCCGTTTACAAACGAAAACAAACGATTAATAACCGTTTCTTGTTTTTTTTCACCCCTAAGTTTGCCCTGTCGATGCCGAACAGCTCGATAGTATTAACTGTTTAACACGTAAAATTTAAATCATGAATTCACTAAAAAACAAAGTACAGTTGATTGGAAACTTAGGAAACGACCCTGAAATCGTATTGATGGAAAGTGGGAGCAAATTGGCCAAATTTTCCTTGGCTACCAATGAGACCTACAAAAATTCAGAGGGCGAAAAAGTCACAGATACGCAATGGCACAATATTGTGGCCTGGGGCAAGACCGCGGAAATCGCCGAGAGCTATTTGGAAAAAGGCAAGGAGGTAATGATTGAGGGCAAGCTGGTACACCGCAGCTATGAGACCAAAGAGGGCGAAAAACGCTATATCACGGAGGTAAAGTGTAATGAGCTGCTAATGCTTGGCAAATAATTGGCCAGAATACAGATAATCGAGAAAAGGGGGCGATTGCCCCCTTTCTTTGTTTTTGCCCATTTTTAACTATAACTTAATAATAGACTGCGTAACAATGGGGGTGGTTGTACGTCTAATACAACAGATGAAGGAGCTATGAAAACTGTCAGATTCTTAATGGTGATTTTTGCTTGTGTCTTGGCCTTTCCGGCTTGGGCTCAAGTGGATGCGCGCGTGCAAGGACTGCGGTTTTATGAGCAGTTGGCACAACGGGATACGAAGTATGAAATTGCACTTTATTCATTGGATAGTCAAGATCAGATGGACTATTGGATAGATCAAGGAAACTTTGAAAGACAATTGGGCAAAGTCAATTTTCCAGCTTACTTGGCCTATATGAAAGGAAAGAAGGAAGCCTATCAAACACATTTGGCCGAGTGTGACACCCAATGTGAAAACAGTGAACTGTTCTTCCAAAAAGCCAAGGATTATTTGTCGTTATCAGATGATGATTTTTGGAAAGGAATGAAAAGGGAAGAAATGGTGCACAATCAACCCAAGAAAAAGAAATTAAAATAAAAAAACCGCCAATAGGCGGTTTTTTTATGCTACTTTTTTTAGTAGGTCAAAACATGGGCAACGCTTACAGCGTTTGTTTTCTCCCTTTTTATACTTTTTACAGCACTTGGTCTTGCAATTGGTTACCGGGAGTTCCCGTAACCTGGCCTTGTGCTTTTTAGTTAATTCCTTCTTCTTTTTTCCCATCACATGGAATAGATGGGCCAAAAATAACTATTTTAAATTAATCTAAATAAAGAAATTATCAACAATTATTCCCCAGCAGTGTCCGAGGCGGCACTTTCCACCGTGAGCTGCTGTATATCCCTATCAAAAAGATATAGACCGCCCTTGTCGTTTCCAATTAGGTTTATCTTGTCCAAGACGGTCCTTGCCAAAGCTTCTTCCTCCAATTGTTCTGCAACATACCACTGCAAAAAGTTATGGGTAGCATAGTCTTTTTCTTCTAGGGTAACATGTACCAGTTCATTGATACTCTTGGAGACAAAAATTTCGTGATCGTATAGTTCTTGGAACATTTCCTGTAGCGTGCCAAATTCGGTTTTTGGTGCTTTTAGGGCAGAAACATGGGCATGCCCCCCGCGTTCATTTACGTATTTGACCAGTTTGAGCATGTGCATACGCTCTTCATCCGAGTGTCCGTACATGAATCCTGCAACACCCTCCATGCCTTGTACCTCGGCCCAGCAGGCCATGGATAAATAGACCTGGGAAGATTCAGCTTCTATACGTATTTGCTCATTTAGTGCTTTTTCTAATTTTTTGGATAGCATATGTCTTTATTTTATCGAATATAAAAGTACAAAACCAAGCGGGTTTTCTGTCAGAAGCGTGCGGATACACCCATGGTGCCAGGACCAAAGTTTAGGTTCCAGCTTATTTTTTTGGCTTGTGCATTGTACTTCTCATTGTATTTGGAATCCAAGTAACGATCTATGGATTCCACGATAAAAATACTGAGGACGGTACTAAATGCCACATCCGAAACCCAATGGAAATCATCCATGATACGTACAAATCCCGGAATAAAACCAACAGTATACAGTCCGGCCTTGATCCAGGGGCTTTTAAATTGTTTGGCGATGGCATAGGCGTTGGAAAATGCCAGCATGGCGTGGCCAGATGGGAAGGAATCGTAATTGAAGACCCTGTCCAGGTGCAAAGGATCATAGGTGCCGGAACTAGCTCCACTTCGGGGTCTGGCCCGACCCACGATACGCTTGCTCACCTGTTGCAAGAACCCACCCGCCGTGGCTGTTGAAATTAGAAGTACCCCGGTACGTCTCAGTTTTTCGTTTTTGGTGAAAAGGCCTGCCAAATAGACTCCTCCAGTGAGCATATAGTTGTTATTGGGGTTGCCATACTGATGGCCGTAATCCGTTATAAACCCGGGTACATCCTCACTAAAGCCATTGGTCCAGTTGTTTAGCTCATCGTCAACCAAAAACAAAGCTGCCGTTCCTGCTGCCAAATAGCCAAAGTTGGCCCAGTCATCTCCTTCCCAGTGAAATGGTCGCGAATAGGAATAACCGATTCCACCGAACACATTGCCCATATCATAGGTGAAGTTTTTCCAATTATTTTCTTTTTGGGATTGGATCTGCCCCAAGGATTGATAGTGGCTGCCAACTAGTAGCAGAAAACAAAAAAAGATGCGTTTCATAGGGATAAGGGTTGAGGTTAGGGACTAAAAGTTAACTAATATTTCCGAAAAGGTTTTTTTTCAATTTATTGGGACTTGTGCAATGCTAGCTGAATGCGCTTACGGACCTCATCAACCTCCAGTACTCTCACCACTACTTGTTGATGGAGACTCACATGTTCGTTTACATCCTTGACAAAGGTATCTGCCAAGTTGGAAATATGGATTAGGCCACTTTCTTTGATTCCGATGTCTACAAAGCAGCCAAAATTGGTGATGTTATTGACAATGCCCGGAAGCAATTGGTCTTTGCGCAAATCCGTGATTTGCTTAATATTTTGATCAAAAGTGAACACCTTGGCCTTTTCCCGTCGGTCCAATCCAGGTTTTTCCAGTTCCTGAAGAATATCTTCCAAAGTGGGCATTCCTATAGTTTCAGTGCAATAGCGTTGAAGATCTATTTGTTGCAATATGGAAGTGTTACTTACGATCTCCTGTAGAGCTACGCCATGATCTTGTGCCATTTGCTCAACAATAGGATAGCTTTCCGGATGGACTGCAGAGTCGTCCAAAGGATTATCACCTTCTTTAACGCGAAGGAATCCTGCTCCTTGTTCAAAGGCCTTTCCGCCAAGGCGAGGAACCTTTTTAATCTCTTTTCGGCTTTTGAATCCACCATGATCATTGCGATAGGCCACAATGTTTTCTGCAAGTTTGGGTCCTATTCCCGAAACATAACCCAGCAGCGAAACACTAGCTGTATTGATGTTCACTCCAACCGCGTTTACACAGCTTTCCACAACGGCGTCCAAGGAGGATTTAAGTTTGGTTTGATCCACATCATGTTGATACTGGCCAACCCCAATGGACTTTGCATCAATTTTTACCAATTCAGCCAAGGGATCGGCCAATCGCCTACCGATGGATACGGCCCCGCGTACCGTTACGTCATAATTGGGGAATTCCTCCCTTGCTATTTTAGAGGCTGAATAGATGGAAGCTCCTGCTTCGCTGACCACAAAGACTTCTATTGGGTTCTTGAAGGAAATCCGTTTTACCAAACGCTCCGTTTCCCTTGATGCAGTTCCATTGCCAATGGCTATGGCTTCAATTTTATAGGCATCCACCAGTGAGCTGATTTTTTTTATAGCCCCCGAACTATCATTTTGAGGAGCGTGGGGATAAATGGTCTCGTTGTGTTTCAATTCACCCCTGGCATCCAAGCAGACTACTTTGCAACCTGTTAGGAATCCTGGGTCAATGGCCAATATCCGTTTTTCTCCCAAAGGAGCCCCCAAGAGCAGTTGCTTTAGATTTTTGGAAAATACTTTGATGGCCGCTTCATCCGCTTTGTCCTTGGCATGCTTTAGCAATTCATTGCTGAGGGAGGGGAAGAGCAATCGTTTGTAGGCGTCCGCAATGGCCATTTCAATCTGGGTTGAGCAAGCGTTGTGGGATTTGATGATCCTACGCTCCATGTTTTGTATCGCCCTTTCGTCATCAATTTCAATTTTAATACGGATAAAACCTTCCTTTTCAGCTCTTTGGATGGCCAGAAAACGATGGGAGGGGCAACGGGACAAAGATTCGCTCCAATCAAAATAATCCCGAAACTTTTGTGCCTTTTCATCCTCTTTTTTGGCTTTTACCACTTTAGTGGTGATCAAGGCATGGCGTTCCAATTGGTTTCGCAATTGGTTACGAACATCGGTGCGTTCATTGATCCACTCGGCTATGATATGACGAGCACCTTCCAAAGCCTCATCTTCGATTTGCACTTGATCGCTGACGTATTGGGAGGCAATGTATTCGATTTCATCGCTGCGTTGCACCATGATGATTTTGGCCAAAGGCTCCAATCCATTTTTACGGGCGGTCTCTGCTTTGGTCTTTTTGCTCTTTTTGAATGGAAGATATAGATCCTCCAAACTGGTAAGTTCAGCGCAATGCTGAAACCTGGATTCGAGTTCTTGGGAAAGTAATCCCTGCTCCTCAACTGCCTTTATAATGGCAGCTTTTCTTTTTTCCAAAGCCTCAAAGGCCGTTTTGTACTGCACTATGGAGCCAATCTGGACTTCGTCCAGATTTCCAGTACGCTCTTTGCGATATCGTGCTATAAAGGGAATGGTGCAGTCTTCATTTAAAAGCGCAATGGTATTGGCCACGCTTTTTTCTGAAAGTTGAGTGTATTTGAGGATATAAGGGATGAGTTGCATCTCAGGTTCAGGATTTAGAAAACGATTAAGTTCCAAACATTGTGGTGTTTAACGACAGATTAAATGGACTTGTATGCTTTTGTTTGAATTACATGTCGATTATACAATCTTATAGAGGGAAGAAAGTTAAGTTCTATTTCTCGAAAGATTGAAAAAAGACTTTGTTGCTATCGTCGTAAAAACATAAAACTACCTTGTCGTCAAATTTGAAAACGGTTTTATAGTTCACATTTTCTTGGTCAACAAACTTTCGAATTTTCTCAAAAACATTAGCTCTAATATTGCCATCAAGGTTGTCAAAATTTTTGTCTACCAAGCATTTAATATAGACCGTCCTACCACCAATAAAACCAGTGTAAGAAAAATGAACTGGATTTAAACCATTGGAGTGAACAGGGAAATGGGTGTTTGAAAAAGTAGAATTTGTGGTTGTTACATATTGAATGGGAATTGAAGCACCAACAGTAATCTCATAATTTTCATTTTTATCTTTTGTAATGCTTAATGCAATATTTCCATCTCTGAGTTTCTTGAAAAACTGGCTAGTTTTTTCAACTTCCCTATGTTTAACGAACTGACCGTCTTTGATTATTATCGGCGAATTTTTCAAAGAAATGGGCTTGTTATTTTCTATCAAATATGTTTTGATTGCCTCTTTTGTATTGAAATCTGTAACCTCCAGCTTTAATTTATTCCCAAACAATTTGATTCCAAAGTACTTCCCATCATAAATTAGACTATTGGATTTTGTAGAATAACCAGTGGCAGAAGACATCACTGTTGGCTTGACAAAACCCATTAGCTTTTTTGACCAATCAGCTGTATCGATTGACAATATTTGAGTAAAGTTCTTGTTAATATCCAGAGAAATAAGCAACCTGCCTTTTTCGAGGTATAACTTATTAGAATTTACCGTTAATCTTATTGAATTTTGAGTTTCCAGATTTACCCGCACCAAATGTTCCAAATAAGAATTGCCGAGAGATGTTTTCGTGATTAACAATTTAGAGAGCAACACCTTTGAACCATCCCAATCTCTAAACAGAATATCGCTACAATCAACAACTATTTTTTCCGAAATACCGTTGTCATCAAAACGATAAAAATTCAGCACACTGGATTTGGCATTGATGGTCATTAATACAAACCTGCTATTTAGATTGAAAGATTCAATGACGTATTCTTTCTTCAAGTCTAACTCAAGTTCGTTCCAGCTCGTTTTTTTTGTGCTAAAGTCAAATTTTGCAAAACCATATTTAATGCGAGGAGCGACTCCCAAAACGGATTGTTGCCCTTTTGAAGAGAGAAACAACTGATATGTACCATTTTTGCCAACTTGAGCGCCTAGTAAAGATTTATATTTAGAAGGAATCTCGGCAGTTTGAACCGAATCTTTTAAAACTAAATTTTCATCATATAGATAACAGACACTTCTTTGGGATAGCAAGGAGAAAACCCCCAGTTGATTTGTTTTTTCATTCTCTATAGGCAGAATTTGATTTCCCTTTAAATTATTGGGAATATGGGTCTCAACTAAGTTGACCTGGGAAAAAAGACTGGTATAGAATGCAAGAAAAACTAAAAAGAATATATGCTTCATTGATAAGGGGTTATTCGTTTCATGCATAAGAGTGTATAATAATCAAGCAAAGATTAAAAGTAGATTTCTTGGGCTAAGCGATAGGTGTTGGCATGCGATTCCACTATAGTCTTAATATTTGGGGTATACCCGCCTCCCATACTACATTGAACGGGGATTTTTGCATCAAAACAGGATTGCAAAACAAAACGGTCCCTTTCCCTACAACCTTCCTGGGTCATTCCCAAGGTGCCCAACTTATCTGATTCCAAAATATCCACTCCGCTAAGATAAAAAATGAAATCGGGCTGTAGCTGTTGCATCAGCTCGGGCAATGTTCTATTAAGTATGTCCAAATATTCCTTGTCCTTGATGCCCTTTTCCAAAGGGATATCCAAATCTGAAACTTCCTTTTTGAAGGGATAGTTGCCCTGACCGTGCATGGAAAAAGTAAAAACTTGATCCTCATCCTTAAAAATTTCTGCGGTCCCATTACCTTGATGCACGTCCAAATCCACAATCAGGATTTTTGTTGCCAAACCTTTGTCCAGAAGATATCTCGCCCCTATGGCTTGATCATTGAGCATGCAAAAAGCTTCCCCATGGCCAGTGTATGCGTGATGTGTGCCCCCGGCAATGTTCATGGCAATTCCATATTTCATCGCAAACCGACAACCTTGGATGGTTCCTTGGGCTATGATTTGTTCCCGTTCTACCAATTCCTTACTCAATGGAAACCCAATTTTTCTAATTTCACTGGGCTTTAACCTGAGGTTGACCAGATTATGGTAATAGCTGGCATCATGTGTCAATAATAGATCTTCTTCCTTGGGAAAACCCGGTTCAAAGAAATTCTCGGCGGTACAGGTGCCTTCATGCAGTAATTGCTGGGGCAACAACTCATATTTGATCATGGGAAATCGATGCCCCTTTGGTAATGGATGTTTGTAAATGGGATGGTATGCTATTTTTAGCATTAGCTGATGCTTTCCCCATTGCCAACACCATCCTCATCCGGATTTAGAAATACGAGTTTGCCCTCTTGGTTTTCTGTCATCAGAATCATACCCTCGCTTTCCACACCACGTAATTTTCTGGGTGCCAGGTTGACCAATACGGTCACTTTTTTGCCTACAATTTCTTCCGCAGAAAAGCTTTCCGCAATTCCAGAGACGATGGTTCGAGTATCCAGTCCTGTGTCTACTTTTAGAACCAAAAGCTTATTGGCCTTGGGCATTTTTTCGGCCTCAACGATAGTTCCCACCCTCATATCCAATTTGGTAAAGTCGTCAAAGGTGATGGTCTCTTTTTGGGGTGTAAGTTCTTTATCCATTTGTTCATTGGATTTTTTGGTGGCTTCCAGTTTGGCCAATTGTGCATCAATCTCCTTGTCTTCCACTTTGCGAAAGAGCAATTCGCTTTTATTGATTTGGTGACCTGATGGGAGTAAGGATTCTTGATTGTCCACACTTTTCCAAGAGGTCTCTCCAGCTCCTTCGACTTCGCTCAGGACTGGGCTCGACCTGACATTCAGAATATTTTTAAGTTTTGCAGACGTGAAGGGCAAAAAGGGTTCACTGAGAATAGCAAGACCCGTGGCAATTTGAAGGGCCACAAACATGATGGTTTTTACGCGTTCCTCATCCGTTTTAATGAGTTTCCAAGGTTCTTCGTCTGCCAAGTATTTGTTCCCTAAACGGGCCAGGTTCATTAACTCTTGACTGGCTTCCCTAAATCGGTATCGGTCTAGGGAATCTGTAATTGTTTTTGGAAAACTTCTTAGGGATTCCAAGGTCTGTTTGTCAATCTCCAACAGTTCCGCTGGATCAGGAACCACTCCGTTGTAGTATTTATGGGTAAGCACTGTGACGCGGTTGACAAAGTTTCCAAAAATGGCAACCAGTTCGTTGTTATTTCGAGCTTGAAAATCCTTCCAGGTGAAATCGTTGTCCTTGGTTTCCGGCGCATTGGCAGTCAATGCGTAGCGGAGCACATCCTGCATATTCGGGAACTCCTCCAAATATTCATGCAGCCATACGGCCCAATTTTTAGAAGTGGATAGCTTATTGCCCTCCAGATTTAGAAACTCATTGGCAGGTACATTTTCAGGCAACACAAAATCCCCATGTGCCTTAAGCATGCTTGGGAAGATGATACAGTGAAAAACAATATTGTCCTTGCCAATAAAATGAAGCAATTTGGTGTTCTTGTCTTTCCAATAGGGTTCCCAATCCTTCCCTTCGCGTTCAGCCCATTCCTTGGTAGAGGAAATGTAACCAATGGGAGCATCGAACCAGACATATAAAACCTTGCCTTCCCCACCTTCAACGGGAACGGGAATCCCCCAGTCCAAATCACGGGTTACCGCTCGGGGTTTTAAGCCATCATCAATCCAAGATTTGCATTGTCCATAAACGTTGGGTTTCCAGTCACTTTTATGGTCTTCCAAAATCCATTGTTTCAGGAAGTCTTCATATCTATCCAAGGGCAGAAACCAATGTTTGGTTTTCTTCAATGTTGGAACCCCACCTGTTATGGTTGATTTGGGATTGATCAAATCTGTGGCGTTCAAGGAAGAACCGCAGTTTTCGCATTGATCACCATAAGCTTCGGTATTGCCGCACACAGGACAGGTTCCGGTCACGAAACGATCCGCCAAAAACTGGTTCGCCTCCTCGTCATACAATTGCTCGGTGACCTCTTCTATAAAATCCCCTTGATTGTGCAGTTTCTCAAAAAAATTAGAAGCAGTTCTATGATGAACTTCAGCAGAGGTGCGGGAATAATTATCAAAGGAAATCCCAAAATCGGCAAAGGACTTTTTGATGATTCCGTGGTATTTGTCTATAATTTCCTTGGGAGAAACTCCTTCCTTTTTGGCCTTCATTGGGATAGCCACTCCATGTTCATCACTACCACAAATAAAAGCTACGTCATGTCCTTGCAATCTCAGGTAGCGGGAATAAATATCCGCAGGCACATAGACTCCTGCCAAGTGTCCAATATGGATGGGGCCATTGGTATAGGGTAAGGCTGCGGTAATGGTATATCTTGAGGGTGTTCCTTCGTTCGGCATTCAAAAATTCAATTAAGCCCCAAAAATACTGATTTAGGAAAAGATGCAATAGGATTGCCGTAAAAAAGGAAACCTCCGAATTGTGCAACCTAATTGGGGTGAGGGTTACACTATCGGAGGATTCTGGAAATTAAATGTTACAACCAGTCTTACATGATCATTACAGACTTACTTAATTTTTCTTCACCTACCCTAATTTGGTAAATGTATTTTCCTGTGGCCAGGCTATCGCGCATACGCTCTCGGATGTTGATTTCGGCTGAGCCTTCCAACATCATTTCATTGAAAACCGTTCCCACGTTTTGACCCAGGATGTTGTACAACTGAATATCCACGTGCGCGGCAACGGGCATTTCCAAATGGATATGCGGCGTGCGGTCTGTTGGATAATATGGTTTATGTACAATACGTGCTAGGGCGTCTGGATCTGGATCCGAACCATCTGGGCTTGGGGGAGTATCCGGAAGCGTTGGCGGATCATCATTGTAAACAATGTCTGGGAAATCAACCCCACTACAATTGAACCCAAGGTTAATGGGATTGTATGGGTGATCCAATAAATGTTGTTCCACCAATGGGATGGGGACACAGAGCCATTCTGCCAAAACAGTGGCGTATAAATCCCTGAAATCCATGGTGTATTCCAAATTACCTCGGCTATTTGGGCTATCCAAAGCTGGATGGTCACCCACAAAGGCGCTTCCATTTAATCCTGAACCAAAGAAAAGGGTTGGGGCGGCCTTACCGTGGTCGGTTCCATTGGAACCATTTTCAAAGATCCTACGACCAAATTCGGAGAAGGTCATACTCAGTACCTTGTCATCTTGCTCAGTAAAGGCCAAATCTTCATAGAAATTGTTGACGGCTATGGAAAGATTCGTCATCAATCGCTCATGGGCCAAAGGTTGGTTACCATGGGTATCAAAACCTCCCATGGAGATCATATACACCTTGGTTCCCAAATTTCCTTTGATCAATCGGGCCAATAATGCCAATTGTCTGGCAAAACCGTTGTCCTGATATTCAACCTGATTCTGACCTCTTTCGTAGGCTTCGTGGATCTTACCTGCATATTCGTAGGTAGTGTTGGCCACACCTCTGAGGAACCTTAACTGATCCCCGTACATACAGTCACCAAAAGGCGCAGTTTCCAAATCGTAGAACAAACCAGTTTCTGCAATTTCTTCTAACTGATCAATGTTGTTGGTCACAAAAGCGTAGTTGGTCTCTTCTCCCTGGAACACCAAATTGGACAAGTTTCCAATTTGAATTGCAGCTGGAGCTGGTGGCGGATCAATCAGATAGTTGGGATAACATTCCTCAAAATGCCTACCCATCCAACCTGTATTCAATCCAGAGAATCCAGTGGTGGTCAAATCGGTGTTTGCATAAATATCGGAACCTGTAAAATGGGACAGACTTTGATTTTCGTAACCTACGCCGTGAACGGCCTTGAACTGGCCGTCGCCCCACATGGGTTCCAGTGAGTTCATGTAGGTGGGTACACCAAAGTCATCGGTAAGTTTTAGGACCTTACTTTCTGGGATGTAAATGTTAGGTCTTGCGTTAGCATAAGTATCATATTGTTGGATGGGAATAACCGTACTTAGTCCATCATTACCTCCAGACAATCTTATTAAAATTAAGATGTTGTCGGTTTCTGCATCAGCAATGGCTGATGTAAATGGAGAAGGTGCAGAAGCGGATACGAGGTTACTTCCCAAAAACATGGATCCTGAACCGGCAATACCCAAAGCTTGGATAAAGGAACGCCTGCTCCATGTTTTGTGTTCTTGATCGTGGCCATCATGTTCCAGGCCTTTATAGGGTGATGTATCGTGATTGTGATGATTATCGCACATGGGGTAGGGGTTATTTTAGTTGAAATTCGGGTTCTCTTGACAAATGTCTTAACAGGAGGTATACCTGAGATGGAGCAGAAGGCCATACGGCCAATGTCCAACTTGGGGTGGCTCCACCTTCATAATAGGTTTCATCCACATCGCTCCTAAAGGCAATGAGAGCTTTTTCATATTCACCATCGGTAAGCAATCCTTTGGGCAACAGTTTGTCAATAATGGGCCTGGCAATAACATCTGGGTTATTGCTGGTTAGCCCGTCATTTCCAGTCAGCGCCAAGGCAAAATCCCTGAATTGTTCTGGATTGTCCTGGAAGAATCGCTCCAAGAAAACCTCGGTGGTCAACCAACGGCCAATAATAAAATTGGTGTTGATCCACTGCCTGTCACGCTGCCATCCGGCAACATCAAAGGGATCAAACATGGTTTGACCAATCAAGCCAGCTGCATCAACAATATTGATTACCGTACTGTCGTCATAGGTAAATCCAGTTTCCTTGACCAAGTGCATGTAAAGGTCAAACGGACTTTTGATGATGACCCCTATCGCATCTTCATCAAAAAAGTGCTGACTTTTGAACAATTGTCTGAGCACTGGGGCTATTTCAAAATTGTTGGCGGTAAATGTGGCTGCCATACCATTAATAATGGCCTGGGCATTACCCGCATCGTCATCCGAATCTGGATGGACAAAGAACTCATACAGCTTTTTACAGATAAACCAGGCAATTTCGTTGGGTCTTTCAGTAAATAGAATATTGATGACATCATCATAATTCCAATTACCTGTCTGGCCAAAAATGGTTTTATTCTCTGTATTAAATTCCGCGGGATCAAAAGTCACTTGGGTACATCCTACCTCACCGTCATTGGTATATCCGGAAATAGCCTTGGAGGTTTCAATGATATCCTCTTCCGTATAGTTGTTTCCCTCCCCTAGGGTAAACAACTCGTAGAGTTCCCTTGCATAGTTTTCGTTGGGGTTGTTACCTCTGTTGCGTACACCATCGAGGTAATACAGCATAGCTGAGGTAAGTCCAATTTCGCTCACGAATGTCCTAAAGTTACCCAGGGCATTTCGCTGTAAATTTTCTATATAATAATATAGGAAGGAATTACAGTTGTAAACGTCAATCTCCGTGACAAAGTGATTGTGCCAAAAGAAACTGAGTCTATCCCTGAGATTGTTGTCCAACATCGCGTTTCCATACGCGGTGGCAAATTCTTCCCGCTGTGCCCTTCGCATTTGACCAGCAAGATCATCATCCTCCGGATAGTCGGCATTGGTCCAGTCAGCCCAAGTGGGCGGAGCAATTGGTGGCATGGCCAGTGCTTGATCCACTAAGGTGTCTACCAGAGCGTCTGCAGTTTGGCCAACAGCAGCGTTGATCGTTTGTACCGAGGCGCTAAATCCCAGTCTTCGATACAAATGGGCCGCACGTAACTCATCCAATGGAGTAGTGTACGGCGCCAAAGTTGAGGAATTACAATTGATAAAGTACTCCATAGCAATGTTCGGCGTTAAATAGGTCCATAGTTTTTGGGGCAACTATATGTTTAGCTAACGTTGGGTGTGGTTCAGTTGAGCCAACAAATTACAATCTAAACGCTGTTTTCACCGTGAACTACCAAATTTTTCGATGAACTGCACATATTTTTTAATATTTTTCAAAATTGATGGCAAAACACAATGAATTTGGGAGGCGTGGAGAGCAATTAGCCGTGGATTATTTGCTTGATCAAGGCTATGAAATTTGCGAAAAAAACTATCGGTATCTGAAGGCTGAGGTTGATATCATTGCCAAAAAGGATGATTTTCTGGTCATTGTTGAAGTGAAGTCCAGAACGGAAGGTTTTATCGAAGAAATTTCCCAAACTCTAAGTAAAAAAAAGATTGCTTTGTTAACAATGGCTGCGGATTACTATGTTCAGAAAAATGACATAAACGAGGAGGTTAGATTTGATTTGATCACCATAATCCAAAAAAAAGGGGGTATAAATTTAAAACATGTTAAAAATGCTTTCTATTTTTTCTAACCATTTGTTTTATTTGTAACAATATGTTAGTTTTGTCTCAAACCAGGCAAAATGAAAACCATCTCCGCAGTAGTTGAGCACTACATCAAAAAAAAGCCCTTTTTACAAAGTGCCTTGGCACAGGGTATTATCAACCTAACTTCTTTATCACGACAAATTAAACCCGAAATATCTGATGCCCTAGGCAAGGATGTAAAGGATGGGGCCATAGTCATGGCACTTAAACGGCTATCCGACGATTTGGAGTTTAGGGCCACGCACCGTATTGTAAAAGTGCTAAAAAATATTGGCGAGATTACGGTTAGGTCGTCATTGACGGATTATACTTTTCTGGCATCTGAAACCATACTTGGACAACAGGCCAAACTCTTGGAAGAAGTCCATGCCAACCAAGACGTTTTTTATACGTCTTCTAGGGGAGTTAACGAGATCAATATTGTGATCAGTAGCCTGATGGATGGTATTGTGGAAAAGTATTTTAAGCACGAACGCTGCACCCAAAAGGCAGAGAACTTATCCTCCATTACCGTTAAACTTCCGGCTGAGAACGTTTCGGTCCCTGGAATCTACTATTTCATTTTTCAGCGTTTGGCATGGGAGGGGATTGTCCTTTACGAAGTAATTTCCACAACCAACGAGTTTACCATTTTGGTCAATGAAGAACAAGTAGATGTGGCCTTTAAAACTATTAAGGACCTGAAGAGTCTTTAGGGCTATTTTTCTACCACTAGATACTCAACCCAACGAAGCGCGCTAGCCACCAACCCTTTTCGGTTTTTGGCCTTGCTCTTAAATTGTTCCATGAGTTCAGGTTCTAACTTGCGACCGTCCACCATCACCCATTTCGGATTTTTTAGGACTGTCAGATTGTCCAACGGATTTTGGTCGGTGAGTATGAAGTTGGCCTTTTTGCCTTCTTGAATGGTTCCAATGTCATGCAGTTTATCATGAACTTTGGAGGGGTTGATGGTAGCTGTCTTCAAGGCACCATAGTTGGTCATTCCTGCCTCCAAATAAAAAGCCAGCTCCTCATGGATGGAAAATCCTGGTGCCGTTATGCCAATCCCAGCGTCGGTACCACTAACAATATTGACACCTATTCGGTTAAGCTCATTCACAATGTGTAAATGAAAATCATGCTGTTCTTGAATGCGTTCAACAATATCGGGATCGGTCTCTTTTTCTGAAGTCCATCGTTCCAGCTGCGCTTCACTATCCACCTTTTTTACCAAAGGATTGATATAAGCCGCTTGCTCCGAATTCAATACATCATCATCCTGAAGCATCTCCAGAATTTTGGAATACCCTGTAAGGGTTGGACTTAGCGTTTGTCGACCTGCCCCGTATTGCGCAATCACACTTTTTAGAATGGTAGTGTCCAATTTATAGGACAAAGCTTGTTGAACAATATCCTCGGCATGTTCCACCGCGGCTATTTGTGGTTGGAAATTGTTGCCATAAGGCACCTCAAAACTGGGATGCACCACAACCTCTATTTGGGAAGCTTCCGCCTGTTCCAAAACCGCATTAAAAATGTTCAAGGGCATGCCAGCATAGGTCTTAATGCAATCGTACCCCTTGGCTTTGTGTTCTCTTACCAATTCCCTGGCCATTTGCTCATCGAGCACTTGTATTTTTTCATCCCCTAGGTCATAGGGGCCTGTTAAAATGGGCCCTGAAGTGAAAAGTTGGGGCGATACAATTTTGCCTTCTGCTATATCCTCCTTAATTCGCAGGTGCATGGGAAAGCCCCTTAAGTTCCTAACGGTGGTTACTCCATTGGCCAGATATACCCCTAAATCATATCGGTCCCAAATGTGCACATGCATATCCACCAATCCGGGGGATAGAAAACCGTTTTCTGCATCAATTTCTTCCAATCCGTTGGAAGGGATTTGATCACCTATTTGTTTAATCCGTCCGTTTTCTATAAGCACACTTTTCCCCTTCAACACGGTGTCCTTGGTCATTGGAACCACATTGACATTTTTGATCAGATAGCTATTGGTTTCCAAATCTGGATGTGCGCTTATCTTGAGATACGAAGTCCTACGACTATCAACCAATAGGGAAATCAGGATAAACACAATAAACAGGATCAAAACAATACCTATTCCCTTGAGCAGTTTTTTGAGTAGCTTCATTGGATTCTGCAATTTGGCCTCAAAAATAAATGATTTAGGAATCAAGGAGCAAATTGAAAGTGCGTTGTAAACTAAATTCTTGGTTCTCCCGTTTTTAGGAAAGACACTTCTGGAAGTATGGGCAAAAAAAGGATTCTTTTCGGTTTGTTGACCCTCTTGGTCATCTACCTCTGTTATCTCGCCTACATTTTTATACTTTCCCCCAAGACCAACCTACAGTCTATTTATTTGATTCCCAAGGATGCCGTATTCGTCATTGAATCTGACAAACCAGTTGAGAGTTGGGCCAAGGTCAGTGAAAGTAAAACGTGGAGGCATCTTCAAAAGAACGATTACTTTGCCCAGCTTACCGAAAACATCCAAAAAGTAGATACGGTTTTCAATGACAACCATAGGTTGTTTGAGTTTTTTGATGGGAGATCCCTTTTTATCTCCATTCACATGATCAGCAAAAAGGACTATGGTATTTTTTATGTCCTGGATTTGAAGCGTATCGCCAAACTCAAACTGCTAAAGACCTACCTAAACACCTTGCTCAATGAAAACTACACCATGAGCAAGCGGGTATACCATGATCATGAGATCTTGGAGATATATGATCGCAAGAACAAGGAGACCATGTATCTGTCCTTTATTAAAAATCAGTTGGTGGCGTCGTATACCCATATTTTGGTAGAGGCTTCCATAGATCAATACCAAGAACCGTTTCTGGGACGTAATCTGGATTTTTTGGAGGTCAACACAAGGGTGGGATATGAGGACCTTTTTCGCCTGTACCTGCAATACGATTTTTTGGATGACTACTACGGACGGTTCTCGGACAAGACCAATGATTGGATCACACGGGCCAGTAAGAATTTGTTGTTTTCAGGCTTCCATTTTGATTTGGACACAGGAGGAACCATAACCGCAAACGGCTTTACCAACATAAGTCCTACCCATTTAAACTATTTGACTGCCCTGCAACAATCTGGAACCGCAGAGCGAACTATACCCAACATCGCACCAAAAAGAACGGCACTTTACATTAGTTATGGCTTTGACAGTTTTGGCGAATTCTACAAAAATTTTGAAGCCGTTCAGCAAGATGATCCAGAACAGTTTGAGTCCTATAGGGAAGGGATTCAAAAAGTGGAAAAGTTCCTGAAAATTGATGTCAAGGAAAACTTTGTAAGTTGGATTGGGGAGGAGATTGCTCTGCTTCAGATCAAATCAAGAATTTCCAAGGTAGAAAATGAAATGGCTTTGGTGCTAAAGACAACGGATGCCGGGATGGCCAAAACCCATTTGGATTTTGTGCTCAAACAAATCAAAAAGAAGACTCCCGTAAAATTCAAGACCATTGAATACAAAGGTTATGAGATAAAGTTCCTGTCCATTAAGGGATTCTTCAAGATTTTATTAGGGAATAGATTCAAGGAATTTGATAAACCCTATTTCGTCCAGGTGGATGACTATGTGGTCTTTAGCAACAGCCCCAACACCTTAAAGGTATTGATAGATGATTTTAAGGATGGGAGCACGTTGAACAACTCGGAGGAATTCCAAAAATTCAATAAAAAATTTGAGAGGGCTTCCAGTTTGTTTATCTATAGCGATGTCTCACTGCTTTATGAGAATATGAAGATTATGGCAGATACCAATACCAAAAACAGTCTGCGCAAAAACAAGAATTTTATCCTGTGTTTTCCAAAAGCAGGATTCCAATTAAAGCCAGAAGACGATCTCTTTGAAAGCAGGTTGGTGGTCGATTATCAAGATATTGAAGCACTTCCAAAAACCGAAAAACCCAAACCCAAGATTCAAATCCCTGTTGATCAGAAAATCACTGAAGCGGCCTTCGATTTAAAACCCATATATCCTTCCGATCTAAACGCAAAAACCTTCTCCAAAACATATAGTAACGGTCAAATTAGGTTTGAAGTAGACCTTAAGGACGGAATGAAACATGGACAATACAAGGCGTTTTATTCCGATGGAACGGAAAAAATCACAGGTAGGTATAGAAAGGACCAGCAGGTGGGCACTTGGAAGTATTTTGGAATGGATGGCGAACTACTGCTAAAAAAGCGCTTTTAATTTCTCCCGCTGGACTTCTGGATTAGCATTGCATTCACTAACTTGATTTCCCAAAATCGACTAGTGAAAATGAAAAGAACATTTACCTTACTGACCGCCCTTCTTTTAGTTTTATCGTTTACCTCCCATGGACAGGAAATTTATTTTCCCGATCGTAATGCAACTTGGAAAGGAGCAACAGAAAATCAGTTTAAAATTGATCAGGCTAAGTTGGAAACCGCGGTTGAATTTGCAGAAAACAATGAATACTCAGGTTCCAGAGATTTAAAGCAAGCCATTCTTAAGGGCTTTGAACGGGAACCTTTCCATGATATTTTGGGCCCGACCAAGGAGCGGGGTGGCCCAGCGGGAATGATCTTAAAAGATGGATATCTGTTGGCCGCTTGGGGAGATACCAAGCGTGTAGACATGACCTTTAGTGTTACCAAGAGTTTTTTGTCTACCATGGCAGGTTTGGCTGTGGATCAAGGACTGATTTCGAAGGTCACCGATAAGGTAGGAAGCTATGTTTGGGACGGTACCTTTGATGGCGAGCACAATGGTAAGGTCAATTGGGAGCATCTGCTGCAGCAAAATTCTGATTGGTCCGGCGAGCTGTGGGGACTAAAGGACTGGGCGGACAGACCTCCAAAAGAGGGTGGTTTGGACGATTGGAGGTTAAGAAAATTGAATGAGCCCGGTACCGTGATGGAGTATAACGATGTGCGCGTAAATGTACTGGCATATTCCTTGACCCAGGTTTGGCGCAAACCCATGCCCATGGTCCTAAAGGAAAATCTGATGGACAAAATCGGTGCAAGTACCACTTGGAGGTGGTATGGTTATGACCATGCGTGGACCACGATAGATGGGATTAAAATGCAATCGGTGACCGGGGGAGGACATTCAGGAGCGGGAATATTTATTAGTGCAGAGGACATGGCCCGATTTGGATTGGTATTCCAGAACCAAGGTAAATGGAAGAATGAACAACTGGTCAGCCAGGACTGGATAAAAATGGCAACCCGTCCTTCAGTTCCCAATGTGAACTATGGCTATATGTGGTGGCTAAACCAAAAGGGAGCCAGACATTGGGAGGGAGTACCGGAACATGTCTTCTACGCTGCTGGATTTGGGGGTAATTTTATCGTGATAGATGAGCAAAATGGGCTTTTAATGGTAACTCGGTGGTTGGAGCCTCAAAAAATAGGGGAATTTGTAAAGTTGGTCTACGAATCACTGGAGTAGGATATCACAGAACCCAAACTGTATAGGATTGGATTTATTGGAAGGGTTGTCATAGGTTCGAAACACCTTTTCCCCAATTTCGAACGAAATGGGATGATTAAAGATGGGGCCATCAAAACAAAAGGTATGGAACTCCCCATTCTCTCCGCAGGGATCCACATCCTTGGGGAACTGCTCCAGTAAATCCAAAGACAGTTCGGCTCCCAAAAAGGATTCATCCAGCAAGTCGTTGTTGATGCAGACAATCACGGTTTTAAAACCCTTTTCCAGAAATTCCATGTATAGTTCCCGTGTGTCCCTTTTCCAAATGGGAAACACAGCTTGAATGCCCTGGGTGGCCAACATTTTTTCTCGATAGACTTTTAAATCCTCCAAAAAGATATCCCCAAAGGCTGCATGGGTATACCCATCAGCAACCATTTGTTGCATTTTTTGGGTCATAAGCTCATTGTAGGTTTCCATGGAGGGCTTTTCCGGAACCTCAACAACATCCAATGGAATGCTAATAGCAGCGGTTTGAGCCTCCAAAACAGGACGGGGCAAACCATGCATGGAAACTCTATTGTAATGCGAATTGACGGTGGTCAACAACCGATCTACCTTATATTCTGCTTGCTGTTGTAAATGGTATAAGGCTAGGGCCGAATCCTTTCCCGAACTCCAGTTGAAAAATGTCTTGTGGGCATTGGACATGGTGCAACGATCAATCCATTATTTAGGTTCCAGGAGCATCACTTTTTTGTTTTCGTTGGAGGCATTGAGCATGATGAATTTCTCATCCTGATACGAACCATTATAAGGATGGTATATATCATTGATTCCACTATTGTCCCTTATTTTTTCTTGTACTACCTCCCCGTCCATACTATATACATAGTCGTACAAGGCAGTTTTTTGAAATATTCCCGTTTTGGCCTTGACCCTTCCATCGGTTTTCTTTTTAACTTTCCCCGTATTGAACATTACATGCAATTTATCCTTGACCATAAAGGCATTATAGGAGGGTGCACTGGCCACCTTAAAAATACTTCTTCCCCATTGAACATCACCATTGTTGTCCAGTCTTAGAACCAGTATGTTGTCGTAATGCAATATGGTCATCATGTAGCCTCCGTACTGTCCGTTGCTCACATAGGTTTGGGTAACATAAAACTGCTCCGCCAATAAGGTCGTATTCCCCTCATCATCTTCAATTACATAATCCAGCAGATATTGGGCAAGGTCCTTGTCTTTTTTGGCTTCTACTCTTTTAGCGGAATACAGGTCGGTTAGTACAGATTCGGGTAGTTTGGATAGTTTAATATCAGTCTTGTCAATGTTCTTGGTATCCACGGTAATTTTGCTAAGGCCTGTAATTCTTCCAGCCCTGGTTTCGGAGTAGAATCCGTAGAGATCCAGATGCGACGTCTTGTTCACTATTTTCAAGTCGGCAATGTGTTGGTTGGAATCCAACCCAATCCGACTGGAGATGCTATTTTCTTCAGATATTTTATGAAGAACGATGTCGTAATTGGGATTTTCACCCTGCCTTTCCGCACGTCCATCTTTATATTCCTTTCCAACGGTAAATACGCTCCCCTCATCACTCAGGGTCATATCAAAAGACTTAAAGAACTTCTCTGGATTCTCAAAAAAGGCTTTGGTGTAAACCAATTTCATGTTATGTGAATCATAAACCCGAACATTATAGGAATTGGCGGTCTTTTTAACATTGTCTGTGGCTATTGCAAAATAATTTCCATTGGGTGAAACTGCAAAATGGGTCTGTCTTTTATTCTGACCTGAAAATAGGGCTTGTTTTTTTTCGACCACTGCTTTAAAAAGCTCCACTTGCTCCAAGGTCTTGTTCTCAACATCCAAGATATGGCATCGGATTTCCCGTTCCGTTTTAGTGGGTTTGTAAATGGTAAAGACTTTCAAAAGATTGTCATGCGCTATATGATCTACAACGCTTTCCTTTTTTTCCAGCAAGGTAAACTGGTTGAAAACCCGATTTGCCTTGTTGTCATAAACGTCAAACATCAACTTTTTTTTGCCCACGCTGGCAATGGCAATTTCCCCATCCGAAGTGGTATGAACTGCTTTTACGGCGGATGCTTTATTTGTGTCTTGATAACCAGGGGTTTCGGTAATGTTGAAATAGGTGCTTTGGGAAGTTGCGAGTAGTGAAAGATTTAGGAAAACGAGAAAACAGATTTTTTTGATCATTAAGAGGTTGGTTTAAAAGTGAACGATAAACAGTAGCGAATTAAATAAAAAAGTAGGAAAAATAACTATGTTACTGGAGATTAATTCAATCAAATTTGGATTGAAGGTTATTGCACTTTAATTCCGAACACAGAGATAATTTGAATTACGCTACTGATTCTTGAAAGCGAAAAGGCTCTAATGCTCCAAGAGCTTTTTCCACAGAATTGATGCCGTCAAAAACCAACAACAACCTCAGACCATTACGGGTTTGTTTTTCCTTGAGTTGGCAACTTCTTGGGTTGGACTGTACATACTGCAGCACTTGGGTAAAAGCAGGACTTTGGTAAAAATCGGATTGTTGGTCGGCAATAAAATAACCTAAGAATTTGCCCTTCTTCAACACCACTTTTTCAAGTCCAATTGTATTGGCGATCCACTTGATTCTAACGGAGTTCAAAAGATCTACTGCTTGAGAGGGCAGTTCCCCAAAACGGTCTACCAGCTCCGCTTCATACTTTTGAAGCCCCTCCTCATCCTGAACTTCGTTCAGTTGGGTGTACAAGTTCAAGCGTTCAGTGATATTATTGATATAATCATCTGGATAGAGGAGTTCAAAATCAGTGTCCAATTGGGTGTCCTTCACATAGGTCTTGGGCTTTTCACCTTCCACCTCTTCGTACAATTCCTTGAATTCGTTTTCCTTCAACTCCTCAATGGCTTCGGTCAATATTTTTTGATAGGTCTCAAAACCTATCTCGTTGATAAATCCGCTTTGCTCGCCGCCCAACAAATCTCCTGCTCCACGAATCTCCAAATCCTTCATGGCAATGTTGAAACCACTGCCCAATTCCGTAAACTGCTCCAGGGCCTCAATACGTTTTCGGGCATCTGGGGTCATGACCTCGTAAGGCGGGGTAATGAAAAAGCAGAAGGCCTTTTTATTGCTTCTTCCCACTCGGCCTCGCATTTGATGAAGGTCACTCAAACCAAAATTATTGGCATTATGGATAAAAATGGTATTGGCATTGGTCACGTCCAAACCACTTTCCACAATGGTGGTGGATACCAGCACATCAAAATCCCCATTCATAAAGGCCATCATCAGTTGCTCCAACTTTTTTCCTTCCATTTGCCCATGTCCAATACCGATTTTGGCATCAGGGACCAAACGTTGGATCATCCCAGCGACTTCTTTAATGTTTTCAATGCGGTTATGGATAAAAAACACCTGTCCTCCCCGTTGGATTTCGTAAGAAACGGCATCCCGAATAATCTCTTCGCTAAATCGGATGACGCGGCTTTCAATGGGATAGCGGTTGGGAGGAGGTGTATTGATCACGGACAGATCCCGAGCCGCCATCAAACTGAATTGTAAGGTTCGAGGAATAGGCGTTGCGGTAAGGGTAAGCACATCCACATTTTCTTTAATGGATTTGAGCTTGTCCTTTACGGCTACCCCAAATTTCTGTTCCTCATCCACGATCAAAAGACCCAAATCCTTGAACTGCACATTTTTGTTCACCAACTGGTGGGTGCCTATGATGATATCGATTTTACCTTGAGCCAAGCGCTCCAAGATTTCCCGTTTTTCCTTGGCCGTTCTAAAGCGATTCAGGTAGTCAACAGTCACTGGAAGTTCTCCAAATCGCTTTTTAAATGTATTGTTGTGCTGGAAGGCCAAAATGGTGGTGGGGACCAAAACCGCAACCTGCTTTCCATTGTCCACCGCCTTAAAGGCCGCCCGTATGGCCACTTCGGTTTTTCCAAAGCCCACATCACCACAGATCAATCGATCCATGGGGCGCTCGCTTTCCATATCCCTTTTTACATCTTGGGTGGACTTTTCCTGATCAGGGGTGTCCTCATAAATAAATGAGGCTTCCAGTTCATGCTGCAAATAACTGTCAGGTGCATACTGAAACCCTTTTTCCAAACGGCGTTTTGCATAGACCTTGATAAGGTCAAAAGCAATTTTCTTGACCCTGCTTTTGGTCTTTTGCTTTAATTTTTTCCAGGCCGCTGAGCCCAGTTTGTAAATTTTCGGTATCGCGCCGTCCTTTCCATTAAACTTGGATATTTTGTGCAGCGAATGAATACTTACATATAAGATATCTCGGTCTCCATAGACCAATTTTATGGCCTCTTGTTTTTTGCCCTCAACATCAATCTTTTGAAGCCCGCCAAATTTTCCGATACCATGATCTATATGGGTTACGTAATCCCCAATTTCCAGTTTGTTAAGCTCTTTTAGGGTGATAGCCTGTTTTTTGGCATAGCCATTTTTGAGCTGGAACTTGTGGTATCGTTCAAATATTTGGTGATCGGTATAACATGCCAGTTTAAGGTCGGAATCCACAAAACCCTGATAAATTGGGAAAACTAGAGTTTTGTAGTGAACCTCTTCCTCAATATCCTGGAAAATATCATGGAATCGCTTGGCTTGCTGCTCCGTGGAACAGAAAATGTAGTTGGTAAAACCTGCCTGATGATTTTCATTAAGGTTTGCAATCAACAGGTCAAACTTTTTATTGAAAGCTGGTTGTGGTTTGGTATTGAAGGTTATTATATGTTTGTCCTTTCGAGCGGAGTCGAGAAATTGGACAGACATAGCCCGATCCATCTCGACTGCCTGCCTGTCGGTAGACACGGCGCTCGATGAGACACCATCAAGAGATATTAGTTTAAAGTCCTGTAGTTGCCCTCTCAACAAATCCGAAGTCACAAACAGCTCTTCCGGTTGGGCATGTTTGATCTCCTCACTCAATTGCTTGAAGCTGTCCTCTGCTTTTTCAAAAAAAGCATCGATTCGGGAGTAGACCAAATCCAAATTCTTGGAAAAGATGACGGTTTTGGGCGAAATATATTTTAGGAAGCTCTCCCGTGTCTCTTGCAAAAATTTGTTCTCAACATTGGGAATAATGGTAATTCGTTTCACTTTATCCGTAGACAGCTGTGTTTCCACATCAAAAGTTCGGATGCTGTCCACTTCGTCCCCAAAAAACTCAATACGGTAGGGCTCGTCATGCGAAAAGGAAAACACGTCCACGATTCCGCCGCGTACCGAAAACTCACCAGGCTCCGTGACAAAATCAACCCGTTGAAACTGGTATTCAAACAGCACCTCGTTTAAAAAATCAAGAGACAGCGTATCCTCCAACTTGATTTTTAAAGTGTTTTTGTCCAACTCTTTTCTGGTGACCACCTTCTCGAAAAGGGCATCGGGATAGGTGACGATTATTGCTGGTTTTTTGCGCGAGTTGATTCGGTTGAGCACTTCAGCACGAAGCAACACATTGGCATTGTCCGTTTCCTCAATTTGATAAGGTCTGCGATAACTGCCCGGATAAAAGAGGACATTTTTTTCACCTACCAACTGTTCCAAATCATTAAGGTAATAGGCCGCTTCCTCCTTGTCGTTCAACAAAACCAGAAAAGGAACCTCCGCTTCTTGGAAGGTGGAGGAAATGACAAAGGAAAGGGCGGAGCCGGTAAGACCTTTAACGGCTATGGGTTCAGTTGCATCTTGGTTTGGGGCAATAGCATCCCGCAGTTTCCCTAGTTGGGGAGACTGTTCAAAGAGTTGGGAAATGGACGATTTGGTCAATCCAACAAATTTGCTGCAAATATAATGGGATGGAAGTTTGTGTACAATGGTTCAAGAGTATTTCTCAGTGGTGTTCCGAAGGACGTTGCCCTATGCGATAATTTTCTAGTGGGGGGAGATAAGAAACCTAAATTTTCACTACTTCGTCCTCCACAATGACAAACACTTCGTCCCCTCTTTTGGGTTTCAAGGTATGGGTGCCCGTAAATGCGCCAAAAGCAGGAAAAACAAGTTGATTTTTGGTTTTGAAATAGCAAGCCAAACGTAGCGTTTGTCTACCACCCCCTTTAAGTTTGACGGCTGGATGGATGTGCCCACAAAAATTGAAATAACCCTCGCGTTCCTCAGGGTGATGGGTCAAAAGGAAATCATCCATAATCAGTTCTTGGAAAATGGGAATGCCAAGGTTCTCAAATTTATGGGGTGAGATAATATCGTGGTTTCCTGCAACCAGCAAAATCTCTGAAGGTGTTTTGGCCACCCAATTTTCAAAGAGTTCCCATTCCTTGTTCAAGGTGGAGTGAAACAAATCACCCAAAAAGCAAATTTGAAAGGGTTCAAAATCCGATACAATTTGATCTAGTAGCACGTAGTTTTTATGAATGGCCTTTCGGGGAACCGCGGCACCGAATTTTCTAAAATGGGCTACCTTTCCCAAATGCACATCGCTGATAAGCAACATGGATTTTTCTTCCCAGAACATACCTCCCAATGGATGTAATAGAAAAGTTTGATTTTGGATTTTTACCGAAACGTTCTTCACAATGAGCTAAGATACGTGCTTATCCCAGTTCGCATGGTTTTCCGCCACAAAATCGTCCGATTCAACTATTGAATATAGCAACCGTAGCTTATGTCTTTTACGGTAAACATGGTTTAATCTATAAATTTGCTACTATCCTTTTTGACCGTTATTGTGTAAACTATTAACTATAGTTAGTTTTGTAACTATAAAAAATATAGTATAAAATATGAATTTTATCAATGCCATGCAGGAGCGCTATACCACAAAAAAGTATAACGCAACACGTAAAATAGATTCCGCCAAACTTGAGGAGCTGAAAGAAATTGTAAGATTAAGCCCTTCTTCCATTAACAGTCAACCCTGGAGGTTTACCTTTGTACGGGATGAGGCCGTTAAAGCCAAATTGGCCCAGGCGTCTTATTTTAACGAACAAAAAATCTTGGATTGCGACACCTTGGTTGTATTCAGTAGAATCGATTCCATTCCCTTGTTTGAGAAACAAATTGAAGAAACCTTGCCGGAACCTGCTGTGGGATATTACAAGCAGTTTTTAAAGCCGCAACCGGAAACACAGATCAAGGCCTGGTTTGACAGCCAAACCTATTTGGCATTGGGTGTATTTCTCTCGGCTTGCGCGTCCATGGGGATAGACGCCACACCCATGGAGGGAATTGAGCCCGAAAAATACAACCGGATTTTAGGTGCGGAACACCATCACGCCTTGGTGGGCGTAGCCATCGGATATAGGGATGAGGATGATTTCAATCAGCCATCTAAGAATCCAAAATCCAGAAGAGCACTAGCTGATGTAGTAACAACCATAAACTAAAAATAGCATGGCAAATCAACAATTAACCATCGTAGCCCGAATTTTGGCAAAACCTGAAAAACGGGAATTGGTAAAATCGGAATTAATAAAACTCATTGCCCCTACCAGGGAAGAAGAGGGGTGCATCAACTATGACCTGCACCAAGACAATGAAAATGAAAATTTGTTCTTGTTTTATGAGAATTGGACAACAAGGGAACTATGGCAAAAGCATATGGACAATCCGCATATTGCGGCTTATATGAAAGCTACCGAAGGTGCAGTTGAGGATTTTGCTTTGCACGAGATGACGCTAGTAGGTTAATTTTTCATTTTAACAACCCTAGGCCTTTGTTAATTAATTACCGGGTCCAAGAGTGGTCTGCATCCAGGTTCGAAAGTAAAGTTTTCTTGTGGGTTCTTAATTAGACAGAGATATCCTCGAAGAAGAAAAACAGATTCGTTTTCTATCACAATTTTATACTCATAGCTCCCTTGAGGAAGATTATTACCCGTAAACCAAGTTGAATTATCTCCGCCAGAGTAGTTTTCGGATTCGAACACCATATCACCATTCAATCTAAAGATTTGAACCTTGTGATTTTCGTAAAGTTGGATATTCGCGATAGCAAAGGCATCATTGACACGGTCTCCGTTTGGGGTAAACCAGTTAAATACTTCAATGTCATCCAATTCTGCCAACTCTGGAATGTCATCTAAATTGTTGACATTCCCATCAATTTCGTTGGTACAACATATAAATTGACCACTCCCAGAATCGTCATTTTTACAAGAAAAAAGAGAAAGCAATAGCATGAAGAAAATGTAAAATTTGGCTTTTTGGAGAATCATAGAAATTAGTTTGGATAAAGGTATTTCATTTAGTCAGAATTCTGGTCATCCGTTTGATGCGGTCTGCCAGTTTTTCATTGGATAGTTTTTCCCTGAGACGATCCGTAATGATTGGAAATGAAAAGGGAGTTGGGTTGTTGCACTGCTTCCAAACCACCTCTTGTTGGGCAATTCGCTCTAAGGCCAATCGCAATCTACCTTCTTCCAACTGATGTTCAAAGGTCTCGGTAAACGCCTGTTGGTAGAGTAGGTTGTCATCTTCAAAATCCTTGAAGACATCAAACAGCAATTGGGAGCTGCTTTGCAGGTGCTTCATTTTTACGCCTTTCTCAGGATAACCCGTGAACACCATTCCGCTGATGACGGCAATATCCCGGAACTTCCGTCGTGCCATTTCGTTGGAATTTAAACTCTTTTGAAGGTCCGAAAGCATGTATTTCGAGGTGAACAGATCGTTGTCCAAAACCGCCTGGATGTCTATGGGCTTGTCCGAGAGTAATTCAAAACCGTAATCGTTGAAGGCCAAGGAGCAGGTAATAGGGGAGAGTAGACTAATCCTATAGGCTAGCAAACTGCTCATCCCCTCGTGGATGGCCCTGCCTTCAAAAGGATAGAAGATGTGATGGTATCCATCATTGGTCTTAAACGTCTCTATTAATAGTTGATGAGGTTGAGGAACTATACTTTCTTCCCGTTGTTTGGCAAACATGGATGCCAGCGATTTAATTTCTATAGCTTGCTCGGCGAGTGGGAGTTCTGCGGAGTACAATTCTTGCCGCAGCAACTCGGACATTTTAGCTGAAAAACTCAGACGACCTCCCATCCAGGACGGGATCTTATTGCTACGCTTGGAGGAATTTCGCACTTGCGCGGTCATGCCTTTAATTCTTATGAACTCCAGATTCCGACCTGCGAACGTAAAGACATCCCCTGAAGTCATTTTGGAGATAAAAGATTCTTCAATGGTGCCAATGTAACCGCCTTTTTGGTAGCGAACGGACAAACTTGCATCCCCCACTATGGTTCCTATTTGGAATCTATGCCTTCGCGCTATGGCCAAACTGTTTACCTTAAACCTCCCATCAGTATCTACCTCTACCTTTTTGTATTCGTCATAACTTTTTAGGCTCTGGCTTCCCAACACTAAAAAGTTCAATAACCACTGCCAAATTTCTTCGGTCAGGGTTTGGTAACAAAAGGTTTGCTTCACCTCCCTATAAATCTCATCAGGATAAAAACCGTCAGAAACCGCCAAGGTGGTTAGGTATTGTATCAATACATCGTAACTGTTCAAGTAGGGAATCCGATCTTCCACTGCAGCATTTAAAACAGCCTTTTGCATAGCGGATGCCTCAATGAGTTCAATGGCATGGGTGGGCAAAAAATAGATAACACTTTCCTTACCTGGACGGTGGCCGCTCCGTCCTGCGCGTTGGAGAAATCGGGCCACGCCTTTTGGGCCACCAATTTGGATTACGGTTTCCACAGGGGCAAAGTCCACACCCAAATCCAAACTGGAAGTACAGACCACGGCTTTCAAACTTTCATTTCGGATGGCCTGTTCCACCCATAGTCGGGTGTCCTTGTTAATGCTTCCGTGATGCATGGCAATCTCCCCGGCATATTCTGGATGCTTTTCCAAAATTTTCTGAAACCAAATTTCGCACTGCCCTCGGGTATTGGTGAACAACAATGTGGTTTTGCTTTTGTTGATTATGGGGACCACCTCTTCCAAAAGATGAAGACCCAAGTGGCCGCGCCAAGGGAAAGTTTCCATCTTTTTGGGGATGATACTTTTTACGGTGATTTTTTTGTTGAGGTTGGCCTTGATCAATACGGAATTAGACAGGGCCTCACTAGTGGGTCCCAGTAAAACTTCCCTAGCCTGTTCCAAGTTACCAATGGTTGCTGAAATACCCCAAATGCGTAAATCCGTGCAAATGGTTTTTAAACGGGAAAGCCCCAATTCCATTTGGACTCCTCTTTTGGAACCTAAAAGCTCGTGCCATTCATCCACAACAACGGCGGCACAATTTTTAAACACTTTGTCGTAGCCTTTGGCCGAAAGCAAGAGTTGAAGACTTTCTGGGGTGGTGATCAACAGGTCCGGCATGCTCTTTTTCTGTCGGGCCCTTTCTGCAGTGGAGGTGTCACCGGTTCGTATGCCCACGGTCATCTGGGCGCCCAAGTCCTGTGTGATGCGTTCTGCGGATTGTTTAATTTCTTGCGAAAGTGCTCGCAATGGGGTGATCCAAATGGCCTTTAGTCCTTTGTTGTGTTTGGTTTTATAATCAGGATTTTTTCGGATGTAGTCCAAGACAATCGGAAACCAAAGGGCGTAGGTTTTTCCACTGCCTGTAGGGGCGTTCAGCAGTCCGTGCTTCCCATTCAAAAAAGCTTCCCAAGATTGTTTCTGGAAAGCAAAAGGTTTCCATCCTTGTTGATGGAACCATTCTTGGGCAATATGAAAAAGCTCGGATTTTTTCAGTGGATTAGGATGTGAAATTGACTAGCGGAAAGAAAATTACAATTTCTTTCGGGGATAATTTTACCGTCCTTGGTTTAAGATTTATATTTGCCGAACAAATTTTAGGATATGCCCATTTTAGATCTTTACGAACACGGAGAACAACGAAGAAATTTGGCCCATTTTGCCACTTTGGCCAGTTTGGCCGCCGTTGATGGTGAAATCAATGCGCAGGAAAAAGCGGTTTTGGACAAGTTTGCGTTCCGATTAAACATCACAGATGCCGAATACAAGGAAGTGATGAAGAAGGAGAACAAATACCCTATTGAGACTCCCCACAGTTCTGAAAGAAGATTGACACGACTTTTTGACTTTTTTGGGATGGCCCTTGCTGACCAAAAAATCGATGAAGCCCAAAAGGAACTTATCGTTAAGTACGCTGTGGGATTGGGATATTCACCTGAAAAAGCTGAGGCTTTAGTGGATAAATCGGTAGCTATCTTTACAGGAAAAATTTCTTTTGAGGATTATATGTTCCTCATGGAAAAATAAACTAGGAATTGGCCATAAACTCCTCGGCCGTTTCCACCATTTTTCTACTACCACAGAAAAACGGAACCCTTTCATGTAATTCCGTTGGCTGAATTTCCATAATTCGTTGGAAACCATCGCTGGCTTTTCCATTGGCTTGCTCGGCCAAAAATGCCATGGGGTTACATTCGTACAACAAACGCAACTTACCTTTGTGCGCTTTGCTACTCTTGGGATACATATAAATTCCGCCTTTGATCATGTTCCGATGAAAATCAGAGACTAAGGAACCAATATATCGGCTGGTATAGGGTCTATCTCCCTCTTCTTTTTGGCAATACTTGATATAGTCTTTTACACCCTGCGGAAAGTGGATGTAGTTCCCTTCATTTACGGAGTAGATTTTTCCTGTTTCCGGGAACTGCATATTGGGGTGTGACAGGTAAAAAGTGCCAATGGCCGGGTTTAGCGTGAAACCATTGACCCCGTGCCCTGTGGTATAGACCAACATGGTGGAAGTTCCGTAGATGATATATCCTGCAGCCACCTGATTTTTGCCAGGTTGAAGAAAATCCTCAAGGGTAACCGGTGTTCCCACTGGGGTTACTCTTCTATAAATGGAAAATATGGTTCCTACGGAAACATTGACGTCAATATTGGAAGACCCGTCCAAGGGATCAATGAGCACCACATATTTGTTCTGATGGTTTTCATCCTGGCTATTGATGCTTATAAAATCATCTTCCTCCTCCGAAGCAATACCGCAAACAATCTCCCTGTTTTTTAAAGTCTGGATAAACTTTTCATTGGCAAGAACATCTAATTTTTGTTGATTTTCCCCCTGAATATTGGTGTCACCGGCAGTTCCTAGAATGTCAACCAATCCAGCCTTGTTAACTTCGTGATTTACAACTTTTGCAGCCAATCTAATGGCGTTGATCAGTTTGGAAAGTTCCCCAGTGGAATACCTAAACTCTGTCTGGTTTTCAATGATAAATTCACCTAGGGTTTTGTTCTTACTGGACATATATGCAGCACTGTTTTATTTGAGCGCAAATATCGTGCATTTTGTGAAACTATATCGTTTTCGCTACTATAAAGATTTAGAAATTTATAACTTTGAGTTTTATTTGTAACAATATGGGATTTTCAATTCGAGATGCTCGGCAAGAAGATATGGTGCAAGTTTTGGAACTGATCCAAGAGTTGGCATTATTTGAAAAAGAACCTGAAGCGGTTGAGGTTACCGTGGAACAATTGGTAAGGGATGGATTTGGAGATAAAAAAATGTTCCATTGCTTTGTGGCGGAGAAAGCGGACAAAGTTGTAGGGATTGCGCTTATATATCCTAGATATTCAACATGGAAGGGACCTATAGTGCATTTGGAGGATTTAATTGTGTCCAAAGAAATGCGCGGAAGTGGTCTGGGGACTGCCCTTTTGGACGAGGTGGTGAAATACGGACACCGTTTGGGCGTCAAAAGAATATCTTGGGAAGTGTTGGACTGGAATGACCCAGCCATAGCATTTTATGAGAACAAGGGCGCCGACGTAAAAAGGGACTGGGATGTGGTCCATCTGAATGAAAATGGCATTAAAACATATGTAGAAAAACTGGAAGAATCTTCCATATAACCATAGCTAAATAATTAATGAGAGTATTTAAGTTTGGAGGGGCATCGGTCAAAGACGCCGAGGCGGTGAAAAATGTCGTCAAAGTTCTAAAAGAAGTTGGTCATGAAGACACCTTGGTCGTAATTTCTGCCATGGGAAAAACCACCAATGCCATGGAAAAGGTGGTGGCCGCCTATTTTAACAATAAGAGTCAAGTATCTTCCAGTATACAAGAGGTTTGGGAATATCATGAAACCATCCTTTCAGAGCTGTTCGAAAATAAAAATCATCCAGTTTATGGGAAGGTAAAAACGCTTTTTGAGGAAGTTAAAGGCTTTCTTGCTTGGAACAAGTCTCCCAAAAATGCCTTTGTTTATGATCAAGTGGTGGGCTATGGCGAATTGGTCTCTACCACCATCATTAGTGAGTACCTAAATGAAGTTGGATTGCCCAATATCTGGCAAGACGTGCGCAACTTGATCAAGACGGATAATAGCTATAGGGATGCGAAGGTAAATTGGGAACGGACCCAAGAGCAGGTATCCAAACTGGACACCTCAAAGCTCTATATTACCCAAGGTTTTTTAGGTAGCGATGATAATAATTTTACCACTACCCTTGGAAGGGAGGGTTCGGATTACACGGGAGCTATTTTGGCCTATTGCCTCAATGCGGATTCCGTGACCATTTGGAAGGATGTACCAGGAGTGCTGAATGCCGACCCTCGGAATTTTGATGAGACCCAATTGTTGGACGAAATCTCGTACCGCGAAGCTATAGAACTGGCATTTTATGGAGCTTCCGTAATCCACCCCAAAACGCTTCAGCCGTTGCAACGCAAAGAGATTCCTTTACATGTCAAATCCTTTGTTAACCCAACAAACGATGGTACCACCGTAGGCAAAGGGGTAGGGATATCTCCAAAGGTGCCCTGTTTTATTGTGAAGAAGAACCAGGTACTGATCAAACTTTCCTCACTGGATTTCTCTTTCATTGTGGAGAACAATATCAGCGAAATATTCAAATTGCTCCATGACCATCGGATGAAAGTGGATTTGATCCAGAATTCCGCGATTAGTTTTTCAGTTTGTTTGGACAACAAGTTTAACGGGCTTCAACCCATGTTGGACGAATTGAAAAGAAAGTTTAAAGTGGTTTGTCATGAAGATGTTTCCCTTTATACGATCCGCCATTTTGATGATAACGCGGTGAAATCCCTGGAAAATGGACGGTCAGTTTTAGTGGAACAACGTGGAAAAGAGACAGTTCAGCTCGTTGTAAAATAATGTTTCCCAAATGATAGGGTACGGCCGTACCAATATTGGTATTTTTCTATCTTTATGCTTACCTAATATTTAGCTTATGGGGCTGGTTTCTGCGAAAGAGGTTGCAAAGGTCATCAATCTGGACAAATATGGCTTTTTAGGAACCTTCATAGGTTGGTTGCTGATGGTGGCCACCAAGATTACCAGCATAAATAGATTTTACAACAAGAACAAATCGTTGCAGGGAACGGAGTTTTTGGATGCCATTTTAGAGCATTACGAAATTGACTTTGAGATTCCCGAAGAAGACCTTAAGCGACTACCCAAGACTGGACCTTATATTACCATAAGCAATCACCCGTTGGGTGGAATTGATGGTGTATTGTTGTTAAAGCTAATGTTGCAACAGCGTGCCGATTTCCGAATCATTGCCAATTTTCTTTTGCACCGCATAGAGCCTTTAAAGCCCTTCATCATGCCCGTCAATCCTTTTGAAAATCACAAGGATGCCAAGAGCAGTATTATGGGGTTCAAAAACGCACTTTTGCATTTGCAGGCAGGTCATCCTTTGGGGATTTTTCCCGCTGGGGAAGTTTCGACTTATAAGGATGGAAAACTGGTTGTGGACAAACCCTGGGAAGAGGCGGCACTCAAATTGATTCGCAAAGCTGAGGTACCTGTGGTTCCCATTTATTTCCATGCACGGAACAGTCGGCTTTTTTACAAGCTGTCCAAAATGAACGACGTATTCCGCACGGCTAAATTGCCTTCGGAATTAACCTCGCAAAGTAGGCGTCCCATTAAGGTTCGGATTGGTCAACCCATCTCTGTAAAAACGCAGAACGAAGAACCTACTTTGGAATCTTTTACGGAATTGCTTAGGAAAAAGACCTATTTATTGGCCAATGTTTTTGAAAAGGAACGCCTCATTGACAAGGTGCCCACAACATTGAAGATTCCCAAACCTCCCAAGAAAATTGCCAACCAGGTTGGCGTGGAAGTACTACAGGGAGAGATAGAAAAATTACGGGAAAAGGATTGTCGTTTATTGCAAAGCAAAAACTACGAGGTGTATTTGGCCCAAGAGAAGGACATGCCATTTATCCTGAATGAAATAGGAAGACAACGGGAAATTACATTTCGGGAAGTAGGAGAGGGAACCAATAATGCCATAGATCTGGACGGCTTTGATTCATACTATCATCATTTATTTCTTTGGGACGATGAGGACAAGTGCATTGTTGGGGCCTACCGAATGGGATTGGGCAAGGAAATCTTCAAAGAGTTTGGGATTGATGGATTTTACCTTCAGGATTTATTCCGATTTGAGCCGGAGCTTTACGGCATGATGGAGCAATCCATCGAAATGGGAAGAGCTTATATCGTAAAGGAGTATCAGCAAAAACCCATGCCCTTGTTCTTGCTATGGAAGGGAATTGTGCATACCACATTGAGACATCCCGAACACAAATATTTGATTGGCGGAGTTAGTATTAGCAATCAATTCTCCAATTTTTCCAAATCCCTGATGATAGAATTTATGAAGTCCAACTATTGGGATCCCTATGTGGCCCAATACGTTAGGCCCAAAAAGGAGTTTAAGGTTCAGTTGAAGGATGCAGATAAGGAGTTTGTGTTTGATGAAACCCAAGCGGACCTAAATAAGTTTGACAAATTGATCAGTGAGGTAGAGCCTGGAAGTCTTAGGTTACCTGTGTTGATCAAGAAGTACATCAAACAAAATGCAAAGGTGGTGGCCTTTAATGTGGATCCCTTGTTCAACAACTCGGTGGACGGACTCATGTATATTCGAATTGCGGACTTACCGGAAAGCACCGTGAAACCTGTAATGGAGGAGTTCCAGGCCGAATTGGAAAGGAAACTGGGCAATGGTTAAGCTGAATTTCCTTCTTTTCATTGTACTTCTGTTGGGATCTTTGAGTGGTGCGGCCCAAGAAATTTCCGGCCTGGTGTTGGATTCCAAGACCAAGGAACCCATCACAGGAGCCTCCGTGTATTATGATGGCAGTGCTGTTGGCACCATTACCGACCTTGAAGGGAAGTTTCAGATTCCTGCCCTTTCCGGTAGCAATGCAGTCCTGGTGATCAGACATTTGGGCTATAAAACCAAAAAGTTGGTTCAGCCACAGGGCACCGCACTTCTTCGTATCGTCTTGACCGAGGAGGCTGAAAGCTTGGATGAAATTATTGTAACCGCTGACCCTTTTTCCCGAAAGCAGAAGTTGAAGGTTTTCCGGCTTGAATTTTTGGGCGATACTAGGGGAGGCAAGAATAGCAGCATTGTCAACGAAGAGGATATCCGCCTGTTTTTTAATACCTATAACAACACCTTAACGGCCCACAGTGATCGGCCATTAATTGTTCAGAATGACTATTTGGGCTATCGGATATCCTTTGAGATTGAACAGTTCAAAATTTATTTTAAGAGCACCAGTCTTAAGCGCATTGATAACATCTTCCATACGGTCTATGAGGGGTCTGCCCAATTTTTTGATATTGCTTCAAGAAATTATAGGGCACAAAAGCGAAGGAAAAATGCCTATGAAGGTTCCAGAATGCACTTTATGCGTTCCTGTTGGAAAGGGAATCTCCATCGTCAGAATTTTGAGATACGGAAAAAGTTCAAGAACATTCCCACCTCTGAACTATACGAGGTCAAAAACGATTCCCTGGAAGATTTTAGGAACATCCAATTTTTGGGGGAGCAGTTTGTGATTTATCACAAGAAAAAAGGATACCATCGTTCCACCTTGAACATCCAGAAACCCGAAACTGTGTTTTCCTTGGATCGGTATGGCGGTTGTGCCCCCTTTAAGGAATTGGTTTTTGGAGGATACATGGCAGATTCCAGAATTGGGGATATGCTACCCATTGACTACGGCCTTTAAAAACGGAAAATGGCAGAAAGGCATATCCCAACCGCCATTTAAACAAACTATACGTATCTAAGTCTAGTTTAGTAATTCTTCCTTTACAAAATTGCTACAGAACTCTTTTATTTCGTTCCTGGCCTTTAGGAAGGCTGCATGTTTAACCTCTGGTGTCCCCTCTGCCTTGGAGGGGTCAAAAAAGTTGTGGTGGATGCGCTCTGCATTGGGGGCAGGGATAAAGGGGCAATTTTCCTTTGCGTGATCGCACACTGTAATGATATAGTCCCAGGCAATTCCCTCATATTCGTCCACATGATTTGAAGTATGATGGGTAATATCAATGTCATCTTCCTTCATAATGGACACTGCCCCAGGATTAAGTCCATGGGTTTCGATTCCTGCACTGTACACATTTGCCAGGGAATCTTGAAAATAGTTCAGGTAACCATGTGCCATTTGACTTCGGCACGAATTTCCGGTACAAAGGACCAATACGTTTTTCATTTTCTTTGATTTGTCCCCTCGAGCGCAGTCGAGAGGTGGACAGTTTACGTTTGTTCTACCAATGCCATTTCGACTGCACTCAATGTGACATTGGCATTGATTAATCTATTCCTATGGTTTTACTTCTTTTCTCGAACAAGAGGTTGTCTTTCCAGACGCCATCTATTTTGCCTACGCGTTCCCTTTTCCCAATATATCGAAAACCCACCTTTTTATGCAAGTTGATACTGGCTTCGTTTTCTGGGAAAATTCCGGATTGGATGGTCCAATAACCTGCTGCTTCGCTTGCCGTTATGAGACTTTCCATCAATAATTGGCCCACGCCTGTTCCCCTGCTTTTTGCGCTTACATACACGCTGACTTCTCCAACCCCACCATAAACACATCTACTGGATACTGGGGACAGAGCCGCCCAGCCCTGGATTTCACCATCGACCTCCGCAACCAATCGGCATTGTTCCACATGAGCATTATCCCAAGCCTCGTAGCTTGGGATTTTTTGCTCAAATGTGGCAAAACCGGTAGCAATGCCTTCCAAATAAATTTGGGAAACTTGCTCCCAGTCCGATGGTTTCATTTTGCGTATGTGCATGGGGTAGGTTGGTTAACAGCAACCACTTTCAGGAGCGCAACCGGCAGAGGCTTCCAGCACCGTATTCTCTCCTTTTACCTCAACCCCACAGGTTTCTTTGGCCTTGCAATCTGTTTTTTCAACAGAAAGTTTCAAAGTCAAAGTTTTTTGGTCAAGCGTATAATCCTCCACAAAAAGTTGGGCGGTGTTAAAAGTTTCATTGCTGTATTCAATCTTGACTTCGGCATCTTGAACCATGGGTTTGATGCGGTCTACCTTGTTAAGGATGGATAAGGCTTTATAGACAGACATAAAGTCTCTTTTGTCTTTTTCCTTTGGGCTTTCCCAAAGTTGCACAATGGTCTCTTTCCAGAAATCAGTACCTGCTCCGCAATCCACTGAGTCTATGGTTATGTTCTTGACCTCGGTGATATGGTAATTGGCTCCAACCAATTTTCCAGGGGTATACTCGAACAACAAGCTTTTGTCTTGATGCTGTTTTAATAATGAAATAAATTCTGATGTATTCATATCTGACAACAGTTTTGGTTAATATTTGAAAAAAACGCATTGAAGGACTGTTGCAGTTCCTCCCAGCGTTCCTGATTAATGCAATAACAAAGGTTTTTCCCCTCAAAAGTTCCTTTAAGGAGTCCAATTTTCTTGATTTCGTTAAGGTGTTGCGAAATAGTGGGTTGCGCAAGTCCAATTACATCCACCAAATCATTGCAGATGCAATTTTCTTGTTGGCTGATGTATTCTAAAATGGCAATTCGGGCCGGATGTGCCAACACCTTGGCTGCCTGGGCCAATTCATTTTGCGAAACTGAAAATATGTGTGTTTTGGAAACTCCCATATATTTAATGAAACGACAATTATAATTTTATATTGCAATATTACGATAAAACCTTTAAATAAAAAAGCTAAGAAATATTTTCCTAGCTTTTTGATAACCTTTTTATAATCCTTTGAACCAGTTCTGAAACAAATCTCCAACAAGAAATATGGGCTTTTGAGATCCATTTATGGCATTTATCAAACTAACAATCCAAAGCACAAAGCAGAAAAGTCCGATCAAAATACCGAGAAGGGGGATGACGGATAAAATTCCAATTAAGAAAATTCCCAGGGTCTGTCTAATATAGAATGAACCCAGTTCCGATTTATTACTGCTGTTCATGATAATGGCAATAATCCATCCCAAGAAGGTAATGTGGGCAAGAATGGCTACCGTCTTTCCGCTTTCCGGATTGTTCGCATCAAAGGCCTCTTTGACATCTTCCTTGAATTCTTGAGCGGCTTCCTTTACATCCTCTGCAGCTTCTTTGGCTGCTTCCTTTGCGTTGTCAAAAGCTTCTTCAGCTTTATCTCCCAAATCTTTGTTTTCTTCAGACATTGTTTTAATGTGTTGGTTAATTGTGTTTTAAATGTAACAAATAAATCAATATCTATAGAAAAGCTTTATCAACAGGCTCCCAGAGTTCCAATTTGTTGCCCTCTGGATCCAGAATCCATCCAAATTTACCATAGTCGTACTCTTCTACCTCACCTACAATGGTTACCCCTTCCTCTTTCAAAGCCGCCAGCAATTCCACTAGATTCTCCACCCTAAAATTCATCATAAACTGCTTTTCACTGGGTTGAAAGTAGGTGGTGTCTTCTTTGAATGGACCCCATTGGGTGGAGCAGTCCTTGCCCTCTTTGTCCTTCCACCAAAAAGTGCACCCATATTGGTCGGTGTTCAATCCTAAATGGGTTTTGTACCATTCCTTTATTTGATTGGGATCCTTGGTCTTAAAGAAAAAGCCCCCAATGCCTGTAACTCTGTTTTTCATATTACCTTTTTACGTTTTTTTCATACAATTGAATCCAAGCTTCGGGACTCATTTTTTGACATAATTCCTTAATCAAATCATAGGGAATGGTTTCCATTTTTTTGAATCGGATACAGCTCTTGCCCATGTCCAATTTGGTCTTCACATATTTTGGATATTCCCCCACAAACCAATCCAGCAATGCTTTATCGGCATAAATCCCGGAATGATAAAGCGCAACAAAGTGTTTTTGCGATGCAATATTGATAAAGGGCAATGGCAATTTTGGGTCGCAATGGTATCCACCAGGATATAGCGAATGCGGAACCACATAGCCAATCATTTTATAGCTTATGCACTCTTCAAATCCTTTGGGGAGGTTGTCCCTTACAGTTTCCCTTAATTTGGATACTGCCGCTTTTCGTTCTTCCGGGAGTTTACTGATGTATTCATCAGGGGTTTTGGCATCTATAGTCATATTTTTTTAATTTAACAGTTCACAATTAGCAAGTATCAATTCGCTGGATTCGGTAAATTTTAGGCACCAAGCACCTCCTCTCTCATCTTATTTTCGTTGCAAGATCAGGGCAGATATCAATGAAATAATAAACCCGATCACAAAAACGGTCATGGCCATGAGTCCAAAGGAAAATATGGGATTTGAAAACATTTCCTTTTGCGATTCGATTGCTGCAAGTTGTACTTCAAATTCATCAGGCGAGAGTGAATCCCTCATGCTTTTGACTGTGGCTTCGTAGTATTCTTCCATAAATTCAGGTTCCAACACTTCGGTGAACAAAACGTCCAATAAGCCAAAGGCCACGGCCGTGATCAAACTGATCAATACACCCACGGTCAGGGCCTTTTTAAAATTCACCTTTCCATGGTTCTCCTTATCCCTAAAGTGCTTGATCCCAAAATAGACAAAGCCCAGGGAAATGACCATGGAAGCATATCCAATTACTTCCTGTGCGGAAAAGGACAAATCACGCAATCCGTACCAACTGATCAAGAAGAGCAGACAAATGGTTAGTGCTCCATAAAATCCATAGCGGAATACTGTTTTTTTCATAGATGTTGTTTTAATTGGTTGAGCTAAAAGTAGGTAAGGAGGCCAATAAGGTGCTCATACTAAAGTACCAAAAAGCTGATAATTGGATGAAAAAGTCAACTAGGCGGCCAAAATCTTTAGATTCTTGGCATTTTGAATTGCCTGTGTTCTCCGTTTGGCATCGAGCTTTACCAAGAGGTTGGAGACATGCGTTTTGATGGTACTTTCGGAAACAAAAAGTTGGTCGGCAATTTCCTTGTTGGACAACCCTTTGGAAATACAAACCAACACCTGGTACTCCCTTTTGCTTATCCCCAACTTTTCTATCTTCTCGGAATCAATTGGATTGGCGGTCTGCCTTTCTTGGTTCAAGGTCTTTTTGTTAATGTAAATTCCAATAATAAAAAAAACCACGGCCACAACGGCGATTCCAATTTCTATAGAGAGGTTTCCGGAGATGTAAGAGTATTTGCCCAACTGAAAAAGGATTAGCAAGGCAACGATCAAGGCGGAAAAAACAAAAACGGTCTTCTTCACCTACTAAATTTAGCAAAATCTCTCTTGGACTTTGTCAACGATGGTCTGTGCCAATTTTATTTTGCTTTCCACCGTCCAACCGGCAACATGTGGAGTCAAGAGTACATTTTTGGCTTTACGGAGATATTTCAGGGCCTTGGGCTTTTGGGCAAACATGTTCTCGAAGGATTTTTTTTCGTACTCCAAAACGTCCAATCCGGCACCCAACACTTTTCCAGATTTCAGTCCTTCCACCAAATCCTTCGTCACCACGCATTTCCCTCGGGCCGTATTGATCAGCCAAAAGGGATTGTGAAAACCTTCAATAAATTCGGAATTGACCATGCCTACGGTAAGTTCGGTCTGGGGAATGTGCAGGCTTACCACATCTGATTTTTGTTGAAACTCCATAATGCCGACTTGTCTCGCATTTTCATCACCAACTCCCCCAATTATGTCGTAGCAAATAACCTCTACATCAAAACCTTTAAGCTTTTTGGCAAAGGCCTTCCCCATATTTCCGTATCCTATGATTCCTACTGTCTTGCCTTCCAACTCCACACCCCGGTTGCCCTCACGGTCCCATTTGCCTTTCTTCACCTGCCTATTGGCCTTGTTCATCTTGTTCATTAGGGATAAGAGCATTCCAAGTGCATGCTCGCCAACTGCATTGCGGTTTCCCTCTGGAGCAGAGGCTAAAAAAACACCCTTTTGTTTGGCGTAAGCCGTATCAATATTTTCCAGTCCGGCACCCACACGACCAATGAACTTTAGGTTGGTTGCCTTGTCCAAAAATTGTTGGTCTATGGTGAATCTGCTGCGGATAACAATACCGTCATATAAATGGATTTTCTTTTCAACTTGTTCCTTGGTGGATTGGTAGTCCTCGTCATTTTCAAAACCCAATTCGGAAAATTGCTCTAATAACAAGGGATGGTTGGTATCAAGGTGAAGAACTTTCATCAGTAGATTATGGTTTCCTAAATTTTTGGATAAACAGTTTGGGTTTTTTCGTGTTGCACACTTCCTGTATGTGCAGTACTCAATTTTTCAAAAAGGAGTACTTGGACTTCTTCACCATCCTTGGTTTTGGGATTGTGTTCCACTCCTTTGGGAACCACAATAATCTCCCCCTCCTGCACAATCTCGGTTCGATCCCTAAACTGCATGTACAAAGTACCCTTTATCACTTGGAACAATTCATCTTCATGTTCATGGGCGTGCCAAACAAACTCACCCTGCAATTTGGCCAAGAGTACCTGCATGTCGTCCACCACCGCAATTTGATGCGGATGCCACTGCTTGGTAAACTCTGCATGTTTTTCTCTAAGATTAATGGGTTTCATAGCTATTGGCTTAGATTCCAAGAATTAGTTTGGCAATCCAAAAATAGATCAGGATGCCAAAGATATCGTTGCTTGTGGTTATAAATGGGCCAGTGGCAATGGCTGGATCAATTCCGCGCTGATCTAAAAATAAGGGTGTAAAAGTTCCTATAAATCCAGCGACCATGATGACCGCTATCAATGATACAGAGATGGCCAAGGCTGTTGCGAAATCACCTTGCCAGATCCATGTAAAAATCAAAAGCAAAGCGGCCAGAATAAGTCCATTCAAAAGGGCCAAGAGCATTTCTTTGACCAGCCTGTTGCTGATGCTTCCCTTGAGGTCGTTATTGGCAAGACCTTGAACAATAATTGCGCTGGACTGCACCCCAACATTTCCGGCCATAGCCGCAATAAGTGGGGTAAAAAAGAAGAGAATGGCATGCTTCGCCAACATTTCCTCAAAACCGCCCATGATTCCCGCAGCTCCCAATCCCCCCAATAACCCAAGAATCAACCAAGGTAAGCGAGCACGGGTAAGTTCCCAAATGCTGTCATCGGCCTCCACGTCCTGTGATATACCAGCAGCCAATTGATAATCCTTGTCCGCTTCTTCCTTGATCACATCCACAATATCATCAATGGTAATACGCCCCACCAATCTTCCAATCTCATCCACCACAGGTATGGCCTCCAAATCATATTTGGACATGATCTTGGCAACTTCATCGGACTTCTCACTCACAGTAACATAATCCACTTTGGGGATATACACATCTTTGATGTGGGTTTTGGTGGAAGTGGTCAACAAATCTTTCAATGAAAGTCGACCCTTCAGTTTTTCCTCATCATCAATCACATAGATGGAATGTACCCGTGTTACATTTTCAGCTTGTGCCCTCATTTCCTTTACACAGGTAAGTACGTTCCAATTTTCATTGACTTTCACCAATTCCTTGGCCATAAGACCGCCTGCGGAATCCTCATCATAGCGAAGCAGGTCAACAATGTCTGCAGCATGCTCCTTATCCTCAATTTCAGAGATTACATCCTGGATAATTTCTTTCGGAAGTTCACCTACAATGTCGGCAGCGTCATCCGTATCCAGTTCTTCCAGCTCTCCCGCAATTTCCTTTACAGAAAGATTGTTCAGAACCGACTCCCGAATGTCCTCATCCATCTCGGCCAGAATATCCGAGGTCTTTTCACTATCCAAAAGTTTGATCAGATAGGTTGCCTCATCCACTTTAAGCTCCTCTGCAATCTCGGCAATATCCGCATAGTGGAATTCCTTCATCATCAATCTGAGTGCGGCGTTTTTCTTATCCGTAATCAGTTGTTGAATTTCAGCAATTAGCTCGTCTGTGAGTTTAAACGGGGTCATTGGCAATCTTCTGTGTTAACCCAATAAAATCAGCAACACTAAGCTGCTCAGGGCGCTGGTCAAATATAGTGTCTTCTTTTAGATTATCAGAGAGGTTAAAGGATTTAAGGCTGTTGCGAATGGTCTTTCGCCGTTGGTTGAATGCGGTCTTGACCACTTTAAAAAACAGATGTTCGTCACAAGGGAGATTTAGATTTTCCCTACGGGTCAGCCTTAGTACTCCCGAATGTACCTTGGGAGGGGGGTCAAACACCTGAGGTGGGACACTAAACAGGTATTCTGCCTCATAAAAAGCCTGCACTAAAACGGAGAGAATACCATACGTTTTACTACCAGGTTTTTCGCAAATACGCTGGGCAACCTCTTTTTGGAACATTCCAGAGAACTCGGGTATCTGTTGCCGCATTTCCAACATTTTAAAAATGATTTGGCTAGAAATATTGTAAGGGAAATTACCGGTAATGGCAAACTGCTCGTTCCCATACAACTGTTTTAGGTCGAATTTGAGGAAGTCGGCCTCCAAGATATTGAGGCGATTATTTTTTTGAAACACTTCCGGGTGTTCCAACCTAAAACTGTGGTTTAGATAAACGATGGATTCCTCATCAAGATCCATGGCCACCAACTCCAAATCACGTTGCAGCAAATACTTGGTAAGTACGCCCATTCCAGGACCTATTTCCAGGACATTGGAGTATGCATCAAGGGAGAGGGTTTGGGCAATTTTTTCTGCTATGCTTTCATCTCTTAAAAAGTGTTGCCCTAAATGTTTTTTGGCCTTTACCGCACTTTCATTGTGTCCATTCCTACGCTGCTTTGGCTTGCCATTGCCAAGTTTCTTTTTATTTTTTTTGGACACGGGACGTTTTTTTGCAAGTTAGTTTGAATTTTTGACATATAACCAGGCTTCAATGCCCGATTCCAACATCACTTTTTCACGTTTGTAAGCACTGGTTTCGTAGATGTCGGACTTGGCCAAATCCAATGAGGTTACCTCATATACCATACCTTGAACGGTGTCCTTGGGATTTCCACTTTGTATTACGAGGGGATAGCGATCATAGACCGCATTTTCCATTTTTTTAAAACCCGGTAAAAAATCGGATTTACCTGTTAGGATCCGACCAAATATATACTGTTGCACCTGCAAGTCCTGCAGTGTTCCGTAGGTGAAAAGGTGTTCCAAAGGTTACGGAATTTGTTGACTGATGATTTCCAGCTCTGTTCTAAAGGCAACAAACTTGTTTGGAAATAGTTTTTGCCCATCGGACCTAAGGCGTTCTGCATCTTCCTTATAATAAGCCTCCAGTGTTTTTCGGTCTTTTGTGGTGTATTGAACGGAATATGTGACACCGCCCATTTCTTCTTCCACCAATACCTTGGCCATCTTGGCATGGGAAAACTTTCCAGTGGCCAACATGTCCGGAACGTGTTTATCGCGCATCCAGGTCAACCATTCATCATGCACGGTTTCATCTATATTGATGGTTACATTGTAAATCAGCATAGTCCAACTTTTGATTGGCTCAAAAGTAGGGAAGAATCAATTAATGGCATCGCCCCGCAAACGCCTAAATTGCTTTCTGGCCTTGGGAAAGTAATAGCTGTCCTGATGGTTATAAATAATTTTCTCGTATTGTGCCATGGCCTTTTCAGGTTCGTCCAGTACAGTTCTATACAACTCCCCTAGGGCAAAGAGCGCATCATCCGCCAAAATATCGTGGGCATAGAATTCTGCTATTTTCTGGTAATTGAACTCAGCATCCTTATATCTTTTTTGACCCTCCAAAAGCTGTCCCTGCTTTAGCAATGCCTCATCCTCGATTTTTTCACCTTTGTGGTTCTGTAAAATATCCTCCAAGGCTTCAATGGCCTGGATGTTCTTATTCTGATAAGCCAGTAGATCGGCCCTAGCAAATTTTTTAAGCGCTGTTTGGGTGGAATCTTCCAAGGAATTATCCGATATCAACAAGCTCAATTGCATGGCGTCATTGGCAATGAGCTGCGAGGTGGAACCCCTTAACACTTTAAGTTGGGTAAGCGCCCAATCAAAATCCCCTTTATAAAAACTGGTCTGTGCTACCTTAAAGCGCGCATCTTGACCCAGCACATCATTTTTTAATCGCTTTTGCACTTGGGTAAAGTAAATCAAGGCCTGGTTAAATTGTTGATTGTACACCAAAATATCACCTAGGGCCATTTTTACATAGGCCGTACCCCTATTGCTCAAAGGGAGTTCCAAACTCTCTTTTAGCATGCCAATGGCTGGGGCTGGCCGCTCCCTTTTGAAGGTTAGGAAATTGGCGTAGGCAATTTGAAGTTGCAAGGTTTGGCTTTGGTTTCCATACTCCAGCACCAAGGCTTCAAACTTTTTTTCCACAGCATTCAAGGTGCTTTTGTCAGGCGTCTCCAAATTAATATCGATTAGGTGCAATTGCGCATTGAGTTTGGAAACAGGATTGCCGCTATGGTCCACGATGTATTCAAAAATCTTGCTGGCATTGGAAAAATCCTTGTCTTCCAGCGCAATCTGGCCTAGGTTTTCCAACCGATCTAAAGAAACTTCATCCGTACGCTTATAAATGGCCTTTTCTTGACTGAATGCACTACTGTACTGTTTTTGTTGTATGAAAAGCCAGCTTAGCAATTCGTTCCATAAGATATCTGGATTCTTCTGGGCATTTTTTAAGAGTACCTTTCTAAGGAGCACATTGTTCTCGTTGGTGGGATCTTCCGAAATAAAATCGTCTATATTCCTTAAAATATTGGAGCGCGAAGTACGGCCTTCCTTGATGAGATTGAGGTAGCTCTGGTACATTTTTTCCACCTGTCCCTGTTCCCCATAAATCCTAGCCAATTGAAAATCATAGTTCAATTCGGGCTTAAGTACCATGGCCTTTTGATAGGCTTGGATGGCTTCGTCCAACAAGGCATACTTTTGAAAACGGTACCCTACACTATACCCAAAATTGGGGTTTTCCTCTATTTTCTGGATGGCCCTTTGATAATACTCGGCAGCCTTGTCGGCGTGGTTTTGCAAGGTGTAGTTATATCCCAATTCTATGAAGAAAGTGGGAAATGCATAAGCATCCTCAACTTTTTTCAGTAAAAACTGCTCTGCATCAGCATAGCGTTCCAATTGTTGATAGCAGGCAACCAAACCTTCGGAATAGTCTGTGCGCCTTGGATTTTTTTTCACCAATTTTTCATAAAACACCAAGGCCTTGTCGTAATCCCCATCATTGAAATATTGCTTGGCCAAAAAGTCCTCTTGGCCATATGAGGAAATACTAATGGTAACACACGCTATAAGAAATAAAAAGTATCGCAATGGCTCGTTTTATTTCAAATATAACGTAGAAAAACCCCAATTCCTGTTAAGTGAATCTAAATTAGAGGCAACAAATTTTAATTGATCATATCAAATCCGCAGTAGGGAACCAATACTTCGGGGACTTTAATTCCATCCCTGGTTTGGTAGTTTTCCAAGATGCCTGCCAAAACCCTAGGCAAGGCCAGGGAGCTTCCATTTAAAGTATGGGCCAATTGCTTTTTCCCATTTTCATCCTTAAAACGAAGTTTTAATCGGTTGGCCTGGAAGGTCTCAAAATTTGACACGGAGCTTATTTCCAACCAACGATCCTGTGCCGTGGAGAAGACTTCAAAATCAAAGGTTAGGGCAGAGGTAAAGCCCAAATCCCCACCACAAAGACGAAGAATTCTATAAGGAAGTTTTAACTCAACAAGAATCTCCTTAACATGTTCTACCATTTCATCCAGCGCCTGGTAAGAGGCATCTGGGCGTTCAATACGAACCACTTCTACTTTGTCAAATTGATGCAATCGATTAAGTCCACGGACATGAGCTCCATAACTTCCGGCCTCCCTTCTAAAACAGGGAGTGTAGCCCGTGTACTTGATGGGTAAATCCGAAGCGGTAAGCATATCGTCCCTATGCAGATTGGTTATTGGAACTTCGGCGGTTGGAATCAGATATAGATCATCCGCTTGAACATGGTACATCTGGCCCTCTTTATCCGGTAATTGACCTGTGCCGTAACCAGAAGCTTCATTGATCATGTGTGGTACTTGCAACTCCGTATAACCCGCTGCTGTATTCTTATCCAAAAAATAGGAAATCAGTGCACGTTGAAGTCGTGCTCCTTTGCCCTTGTATACCGGAAACCCAGCTCCCGTAATCTTTACCCCGGATTCAAAATCGATAATGTCATACTTTTTGGCCAACTCCCAATGCGGTAAAGCACCTTCCGCCAGCACTGGGATATCTCCTTGACGAAAAATTTCCTCGTTGTCTTCATCTGTGTTACCTGCGGGAACGGATTCGTGGGGTATATTGGGAATCAGATACAACTGTTCCTGTAGCGCTTCCGCAGTAGCATTGAGTTCTTCACCCAATTGTTTGGAGGCTTCTTTCAAACCTGCAGTCTGCTCTTTTAAGGTGTTCGCCTCTTCTGCTTTTCCTGATTTAAAAAGTATGCCAATTTCTTTGGAAAGCTTGTTGGATTCGGCCAATGTTGCGTCCAATTCGGTTTGAATGGAACGTCGTTTTTCATCTAAATCAAGCACAGCGGAAAGGATAGGCTCAATATCCAAGTTCCTCTTTTTTAGTGCGGTGATGATCCCTTCCTTGTTCTCCCTAATAGTCTGTAATTGAAGCATGGCCTTGTTTTGAGCCGCAAATTTAATTCAATCTAGGCAAGATGCCCAACTATTCTTCAGCTTGTGACGGCAAAATCCATTCATTATGGCCAAAATGTTTCCACGGTACACTGGCCAGGTCCACTTCGGGATCAATAAATTTTTGAAATTTCCCCTGATTTACTTTTACCTTGTTTTCCACAAAGACTTGAATGTCCTCTCCCTTTTTGGCATATTCCTTTTTAAGGTATTGCGCAAACTGCCAGGTAAAATCAGGATAGCAAGATACTTTGCGGCGTTGCTTTTTGGTAAGATGATCGCCCAATTTTATGACCTCCATTTTGCCAGTTTCCTTGTTCACCGCTTTGACCCGAATAGATCCGGCACGGCTCCGCAACATCATCCGCCAGCTCAAGCGATGTCCTTCCTCTGTCCAAAGCACATCATCCTGAAAGGTATGGTGGCGCAAGGGAAGCAATAATTGCGTGATGAAATAGATGCTTAATACGGATACGATCAAATTCCTGCTTTTGGGAATGGCCGGGGTATTATCGGTTTCTGCACTTTTTCGTTTTAAGAATATGTTCCTAATGGTTTCCGGAGGGAAAAAGAACACAATAAATGCCAAGGAGAGGTATGGAAAAATCCCAATTTGGAATACAATACTGTTGAACAAGTGGAAGAAGATGGAAAACGCAAAGGCCATCTTACGGGTGGGTTTCCAAAGCAAAGCGGGAACCACCAGTAGATCATAAAAAATCCCGAAAAACGCTACAATTTTGTGCACCCATTTTTGCTGAAGAAAATCCCCAATAAGGTAATAATCGGCTTTGGACTTCATTAAAATCTCAATAATGCTGAAATCCAACCAGTCTCCGTAGAGTTTGGCCACCGAGGCATATGTGTAGACAATGAAAAGTTGTAGAATTATGGTCCAGCGTATCCAATTGTACATGGTAGTGGAGCGGATACTGGGACTTTGTTTGGCGTCCAATGAAAAATCACGGTTTGCCGGAAAAAATGCCATGATATAGGACAACAACATCAATAAATAATAATGGTTATTGTAGGATGTTTTTTGCATGAGGTAGACCCCGGTCCATAGGATGGCAAAGGCAAAGGCACTGAATCTATACCGATAGCCCAAAGTGATCAATACCCCAAGGGTGCCCATGATGGCAAAGTAGATATACATTCCACTGCCGGGAAGGGGTTGCAACCATTCAAACCCAATGAAACTGAATGTAAATTTGGGCTCCACCAAGGTTCGGCGCACCCAACCGGTTGCAATGGCACCATAACATTCCGCGCTGACCAGCAAGCCATAGAATACCCTGAAAACTATAAGCTGTGCATTATCTATTTTTTTAAAAAGAAACAGGTTCACTTTAGCTCGAAATTAGGTCCAACGAGGTTTGCCTGTCCTTTTTGAGCTGCTCTTGAAGCTCCTGTACGGAATCAAACTTGTGTTCATCCCGGATGCGATGAAGTAGGTCCACTTGGATTTTTTTGTCATAGAGATTCCCATCAAATTCAAAGAAGTTGATTTCGATACTCTTTTTTTTGCCTGATACGGTGGGATTGTAGCCAATGTTCATCATTCCAAAATAATCCTTGTCGTCCCAATGGCTCTTTACCACATATACCCCATTTTTGGGAATCAGTTTGTATTTTTCGGCAATGTCCAAATTGGCCGTAGGAAAGCCAAATTGTTTACCAAGACCCTTGCCCTTTTTTACAGTGCCCGTAAGCATGTAGGGATAGCTAAGGTAGTTGTTGGCCGTAACGATATCCCCCTCCTGAAGTGCATTTCTAATCTTGGTGGAACTCACAGAAACATCGTTGATCTCTTGGGCGGGAATTTCTTCCACCTCAAAATCCAGTGCATTTCCAAAGGAGATTAGATCCTGGATGTTGGCATTTCTGTTGCGTCCAAAGCGGTGGTCGTACCCAATGATTATCTTTTTGGTTTTGATGCTGTTCACCAAGATGTCCCGAACAAACTCGGTCGCCGAAAGTCTGGAAAACTCTTTGGTAAAGGGATGGACAATCAGGTAATCCAGCCCCATGGCCTCCAAAATCTTGGTTTTCTCCTCCAAGGTATTCAACAATTTAATGTCCGTGTCCTTTTGAAGTACCATCCTGGGATGCGGGAAAAAAGTAAGTACTACTGATTTTAATCCTGCATTTTTGGCATTATTTATGAGGCGTTCCAGTATCTTGCCGTGTCCAATGTGTACCCCGTCAAAGGTTCCAATGGTTACCGCGGTATTGAATGATGTATCTGTAAACTGAGAAATGCCTTGGATTGTTTCCACCTAAACAAGAAATAAAAAAGGCTTATTTTTGAAATTGACCGACGCCCCTTTAGTATGAAAGCTAAATTACATCTTGTTTTATCAATTACCATATTTTTTATCTCATTTTCGATCTACGGTCAACGTTCTTATTGGAAATCGATACCAGTAAAGAGCTCTTTCAAAAGTGCATCCCTGAAAAACAATATGGACAAGGCCAATGCAGTCTATACTTTGGACAAAGGGCAAATATTGCAAGATTTGCTTCCTGCCAACAAGACTAATAGCGACAGACGCACGGTGTATCTTCCAAATGGGCATGGAGAGGTTATCGGCTTTGATTTAAAGGAGACCTCAGTTCTACATCCAGACCTGGCCAAGAAATATCCAGGGATTAAATCATTTACTGGGGTAAGTCAAAATGGACAGTACAAGGTGAAGTTGAGCAATTCCCATAAAGGGATGGACGGGATGCTGGTAAACCTGAAGAACCAACAGACAACCTTCATAGAACAACTGTCCAATGAAGCGGATACCTATGTGGTATACGAAAAGGGAGCGGAATCTTCCGGAAAAGGCAGCTTTGTTTGTAAAACGGGAGACATTCAAAAGCTGGTGGCCAAAACAATCACACCTTTGGTGGATGATCAATTGTTGCGCAAATATCGGATTGCGGTTTCCGCCTCTGGGGAATATACCCAACATCATGGTGGGACGGTTGCAGATGCCCTTGCGGCCATAAATACAACCTTGACCAGGGTCAATGAAGTTTTTGAAACCGATTTGGGAGTGACCTTGGAATTGATTCCCAATAACGACCTGATAATTTTTACAAATTCCGGTACGGATCCCTATAATGGGAATCTTAATTCTGAGGTACAGAACACTTTGACATCAACCATAGGAGAGGAGAATTATGATGTTGGACATTTGTTTCACAAGGTAGATCAAGGGCAGGACAATGGTAATGCAGGTTTTATTGGGGCCGTATGTTCAGATAATAGAAAGGGAAGTGCATTTTCTGCAGCGTTCAATCCCCAGGGAGATGTTTTTGATTTGGATTTTGTGTCCCATGAACTTGGACATCAATTTGGAGCCAACCATACCTGGTCTTTTGAGAGCGAAGGAACTGGTGTACAAGCAGAGCCTGCCAGTGGAACAACCATTATGGGTTATGCTGGGATAGTTCCCGGGAATGATGTGGCTCCCAATGGAAGTGATTACTTTCATTTCTACAGCATACAGCAGATATCCACATATTTGCAGTCCGTTTCCTGTGCAGAGGAAACAGGACTTACCAACAACCCACCCGTGCTAACCCCGGTAGGAGACTATGTAATCCCTATGGGGACCGCATTTGTCTTGGAGGGAATAGCAACGGATAGTGATGTAGGGGATGTACTTACCTATACTTGGGAACAGATTGATAATGGGGTAGTGACCACGGCGACTTTTGGTCCGGATAACCCAAGCGGTGCCAACTTTAGGTCTTTACCGCCGACCACGGATCCCGCTAGATATTTTCCAAAATTATCCAGTGTAATTCAAGGCGAGCTCACCCAAACCGAACCCGAGATTAACGATGCTTGGGAAACCGTTTCCAACGTGGCCAGAAATTTTGAATTTGCATTTACGGTTCGGGATAATGCTGCTGGTGGAGGTCAAGTTGTTTCAGATGTACTAAATGTGGAAGTGGTAAGTTCTGCCGGACCTTTCACGATCACTTCGCAAGGCACCAATGAAGTATACGAAGGGGGTTCTACCCAACAAGTAACTTGGGATGTATCCAATACCAACATTCTACCTGTTAATGCCCAAACCGTTGACATTATGCTTTCTTTGGATGGAGGCGTGACGTTTCCCATAACCCTGGCGGATGATACCTTAAATGATGGCGAGGAGGACATATTAATTCCTGGGGATGCCACCACAACGGCAAGAATCATGATCAAGGCAAGTGATAATGTGTTCTTTGCGGTAAATGCTTCGGATTTTACAATACAAGAGTCCCAGGTGGTATTGAGCTTTCAGGATTTGGTTTATGAGGTTTGCCAACCCGATGATTTGATCATCCCATTCACCTACCAAACCTTTGGTGGTTTTGGTGAAACATCCACCTTTTCTGCCAATCTACCAGTAGGTCTTACTGGTGTTTTCGCCCCAACCCAGGCAAGCGCAGATGATACTTCCGTACAACTGACTATTTCCAATACAAATGGGGTGGCTGCTGGGGAATACAATATTACCGTTACCTCTACTGCGGCTTCAGTAACCAAAAATGTACCCTTGACCCTGATTGTGAAGGATAATGGCTTTTCAGATGTGGTCCTTCAATCCCCTACGGATTTAGAGGGGAATGTTTCCATTCGCACCCAATTGAATTGGGAAGACAACGTACTCTATTCCAGCTACGATGTGGAGGTGGCCACAGATGTTGGATTTACCAATATTGTGGAGTCAGCTACAGTACCTTTTAATTTCTATCAAACTACAAGCTTGGCCGCCCAAACGGAATATTTTTGGCGTGTAAGACCCAACAATGCGTGTGGAGCAGGGACTTTTGGAACACCTTTTAGTTTTACAACCATCCAGGTGGATTGCAAAACTTTGGAACCTGCTGGCTTACCCTTGGAAATTTCGCCTGTAGGAACATCCGCTGTAAGCAGCACGGTAAACATATTTGAAGATCTTTCTGTCTCAGATGTCAATGTAAGTTTGGAATTGAACCATACCTACCTGGAGGATTTGATCATTAATTTGACTTCCCCCTTGGGGACAAAGGTCACCTTGATCTCAAATACCTGCGGGGATGCCAATAATATCAATGCCACTTTTGATGATGACGGGTCAACCATAGTTTGTGCAATCAATCCCGCCATATCTGGCACAGTAAAGCCTTTGGGAGCGTTAAGTTCATTTATTGGTGAATCTGCGCTTGGGGAATGGACTTTGGAAATTTTGGATACGGCAACAGGTGATGGAGGTTCGCTAATTGGATTCACGCTGGAGGTTTGTGCCGAAGGAGCATTTAGACCTGATGAGGACGAGGATGGGGTGTTTGATGACGGTGATGACCTCTGCTTAGGTACACCAAAAGGGACCGAAGTGGATACAAACGGTTGCCCGATCAACCGCTTCCCAACAGATAATTTTACGGTGGAAGTTCAGAGCGAGAGTTGCAGAAACAACAACGATGGAACAATCAGCATTACAGCGGTTGACAATTCAATGACCTATACAGCCGTTTTGGATGGAGGCGGGACAACCTCCAATATGGACTTTACCAATTCCCATTCCTTTGGGAACCTGGAAGCTGGATCTTATTCGCTATGCATTACAGGAACCAATGGTACGGTAACCTTTAGGGAGGTTTGTTTCAATCTGGAACTGACCCAACCGGAGCTGCTTTCGGTTTTTGCGGAAGTGGAAGGTCAAGCCTTGGCGCTTTCCATGTCTGGGGGCAGTTTATATACTATTGAACTCAATGGTTTGGTCACCCAGACATTGGATAATGGAATTCAATTGGAACTGAAGGAAGGAAGGAACACGCTAAAGGTTTCGACTGGGTTGGATTGCCAAGGAATTTATGAGGAGTCCTTTTTTGTATCTTCCAAACCCATATTGTACCCCAATGCGGTGAACCATACTGCTAAGGTATTTTTAAGTGGATATAATGGCTTGGTCAAGGTTCAGGTGTTTGCTTCCAATGGTCAATTGGTACTGACCAAGGATGAAACGTTGAACGGAAACGATTTGGAGCTTGGAGTTTCCCTGTTGCCCAAGGGAACTTATTACATGAGGATTGAAACCTTGGATAGCAAGCAAGTATTTAAAATGATTAAGGAATGAAGCGGTTTTTAGCAATTTTAGGCATTTTTGTTTTGTTGTATTCCTGCAGCAAAAGTGATGATACACCTCCCGCACCCGAAGGAGCCAATCTGATTTTTCCCAATGAAAATTCGGAATGCACCACTGGGGTAAGTATAAACAATGCACTGAGTCAGGTTACTTTTGAGTGGAGCGCTTCTGCCAATACCGATACGTATACCTTGAGTGTGGTAAACCTGGATACCAATATTCCGCAGACCATTTCCACCGCTGCAACTTCGGCCAGTTTGTCCATAGAAAAGGGGACCCCTTTTTCCTGGACGGTGACTTCACGAAATTCCAATACGGATCAAACAGCAACAAGTGACACCTGGTTGTTTTACAATGCAGGTTCCCAAACCAACTATGCTCCTTTCCCCGCTCAAGTGGTGAGCCCCGTTTCGGGATCTACGGTTCAGAAAAGTTTGTCCAATGAGGTTACCTTGGAGTGGTCCGGTTCTGATGTGGAAGATGACATTGAGTCTTTTGAAGTCTTTTTCTCCGATCAAAACCCTCCTGCAACTTCCTTGGGAACCTTGGATGCTACAACCAACACTATTGATGTGGGGGTTTTGTCAGATACTGTATATTATTGGAGGATTACCACAACGGATGCGCAGGGCAATACTTCAGACTCCGGGATTTTCGATTTTAGGGTATTCTAAGAAGTACTAGGTCCCGTTAAATTGGTTCATGGTGTTTTTGGTGCCGGTAAAAACATAGGAACGCACAAGGTCTGCCGATTTTTTAAGTCGCTCTGGCAAAGCCGCCCGTTCGTCCTCATTCCATTTTCCCAAAACATATTCCACCTGCCTGCCTTTGCTAAATTCAGCTCCAACCCCAAATCTAAATCGGGTATATTGCGAGGTCTGCAAGGTGTTTTGGATGTGTTTTAGTCCATTGTGCCCGCCATCGCTTCCCTTGGTCTTAAGGCGTAGTGTCCCAAAAGTGAGATTGATGTCATCCGTGATGATGAGGACATTTTCCAATGGAATTTTTTCCTTCTCCATCCAGTATTTCACAGCTTTACCGCTGAGATTCATGTAGGTTGAAGGTTTTATGCATAAGATGCTTCTTCCCTTATGTTTGAAGGTACCCACTGCACCCAATTTGCCACTTTCAAAGGCAAAACTTTCTTGATCGGCCAAAAAGTCCAAGATTTGGAAACCAATGTTGTGTCGGGTTCCCTCATATTCCAATCCAATGTTACCAAGGCCAACAATCAGAAATTTTTTCATGGGATCAAGTTCTTCAATCAAGGGTTTTGTAATGCCGAAAAGGGATTTTAGCAACTGCAGCATCCTTTAGATGGGTTTTGCCCAAAAATAAGAAAGCATCCCCAAACTTTACTTTAGTGTAAAACGGGGATGCTATTATTTTGGTGATATGAAACCTACTCGGTAGCTTCTGCAGCTGGAGCTTCAGCACCTTCTGCTGCTCCTTCAGCTCCTTCAGCACCGCCTTCTGCTCCTTCAGTTTCTTCCTCTTCTTCCTCATCATCAACAGATGTTCTAGAGGCTTTTACCTGTACAACCGCAGTACTATCTGGGTGTAGAATGGTATAATCATCGCTCAACAAGGTTTCTACCGCAATGGTACCGCCAATTCTCAATTTGGAGATATCCACGGTAATAAAATCAGGAAGTAGATTTGGCAATGACTTAATGGAAAGCTTTCTTTTCCTGAACAACAAACGTCCACCATTTCGAACTCCAGGGGAGTTTCCTTCCAAACGAACGGGGATGTTCATGGTCACTGGCTTGTCCTCGAACAACTGATAAAAATCGATGTGCAAGATTTTGTCGGTTACAGGATGAAATTGGATATCCTGTAATACAGCATCAAACTTTTGTCCGTCTTCCAACTCAATCACAGCCGTGTGCGCGTTGGGGGTGTACACTAAATGTCTGAACGCTAGCTCATCTGCTGAAAAGTGCAATGGCTTATCCCCTCCGTACAGCACGCAAGGGACCTTTCCAGCATTACGTAAGGCCTTGGTAGATACCTTGCCCACGCTTTCTCTTTGGGATCCTTTGATAGTAATTGATTTCATAACTTCTGTTATCTATAAAACATTTAATTTATTCTTATTCATTTTCGAATTGTCAGACATATCGGCCTGAGCGTAGTCGAAGGCTACATTAAGAATTTTGAGGATATTGAGGTGTTATGGTGAACCCGATGCATAACATCCGCAAAGAGGTCCGCACAGCTCAATACCTTTATTTTATCCTTGTCCTCTTTTATGGGAATCGAATCGGTTACGATCAATTCCGACAAAGTGGACTTTTCTATTTTTTCATATGCATTACCTGACAACAGACCATGTGTGGTAATGGCACGTACACTCAAGGCCCCTCTTTCCATCATAAGGTCCGCTGCTTTGGTAAGGGTTCCGGCAGTGTCTACCATATCATCCACCAAAACAACATTCTTTCCTTTCACCTCGCCAATAAGTTCCATATGGGAAATTACATTGGCTTTAGCACGCTGCTTGTAACAGATAACAACATCGCTTTCAAGGGCTTTGGAGTATGCATAGGCACGTTTGGAACCTCCCATGTCAGGAGAAGCGATGCACAAGTTGTCCAATTTCAAACCTTTTAGATAGGGTAAGAACAGGGTAGAGGCAAACAGATGGTCCACTGGCTTTTCAAAGAACCCTTGAATTTGATCGGCATGTAGATCCATGGTGATGATTCGCGTGGCCCCCGCAGTTTCCAACATTTTGGCAATCAATTTTGCGGCAATGGGAACCCTGGGTTTGTCCTTTCTGTCCTGTCTGGCCCAACCAAAGTAGGGCATTACTGCAGTGATATGCCTTGCCGAAGCTCTTTTGGCCGCATCAAGCATAAGCAACATCTCCATCAGATTTTCTGAACTGGGATTGGTAGATCCAATGATAAAAATCCTTGCTCCACGGATGGATTCTTCAAATGATGGCTGAAATTCCCCGTCGCTATATCTTGAAAAAAGTACCTTTCCAAGGTTTGTTCCATAGGATGCAGCAATTTTCTCACCAAGCGCTGTACTTTGGGTACAGGCAAAAATTTTGGGTTCTGGAACTTGGTACGGCATTGTAATCTGTTGTCGACTAGATTATTAAATCTTCTTTTTTTCAAAAGAGGTGCAAATTTATAAATTAATTCGGGTTGCTAAAGGATATTTCAAGGTATTTTTGGTTGTAAATGAAATTATTTTTTAGCTTTGCAGTCCCATTTCAAAAAGGGGATACAAATTAAGCCTTGGTGGCGGAATTGGTAGACGCGCTGGATTCAAAATCCAGTTCTTTCGGGAGTGTGGGTTCGATTCCCACCCAAGGTACTTAAGGCAAAGGCCGAGATTTTAATCTCGGCCTTTTTTATTTGGGTACAACATAGGTACAACAATCGATAACTTTTTGATTAAGACATTTTAATTAATCTTGTTTGGATTGTTTTGAAATTAGCCGCTCAAATAATTGGATGACCCATGGTTCGAGCCCAAAAAGGGTTAACTTGCTAAACGAAGGGCTGAACGCTTGATATCATGGGACTTTTTGGTGTAGAAAGCGCACGCGTCTTGGTTATGGTACTTACCAAATACCCAAAAAATTACTGTAGCTCATTCAATTCCCATTACATTTCGATAAATAAATCTTTAATCCCGAACTATATCAGTATAAATCACTTAAAATTTGTGAAATAACAAATAAAATATCTTCTCTGATTAATTTTGACCATGATTTAAACTAAATAAAGTGTCAAAAATATTAGTTACAGGTTCGAGTGGACAGTTGGGGTCCGTTTTGGTTGAGGGATTAAGAAATAAATATGGTGTTGAGAACGTAATTGCTTCAGATATTAGATTCGTTGATGGATTTAACGGAAATTTTGAACTTGTTGATGCTACTGAAATTGAATCTGTTCGCAAGGTGGTCAAAGCCAACAATATTTCTCAAATATATCATCTGGCAGCGGTACTTTCTGCCAATGGAGAAAGGAATCCCATGGCCACATGGGATATCAACATGAAATCACTGCTGAACGTTTTGGAAGTTTCCAGAAATACTGGCGTTCAAAAAGTGTTCTTTCCGAGCTCAATAGCTGTGTTTGGAGATCAGGCCCCTTTGGATCGTACTGGGAACAAATCCTATCTAAACCCCGCAACGGTATACGGAATAAGCAAGGCAGCAGGAGAGAATTGGTGCAATTATTATTATCAGAAATACGGATTGGACATAAGGTCCTTAAGGTATCCGGGAGTAATTGGATACCAATCATTGCCCGGAGGAGGTACTACGGATTATGCTATCGATATTTTTCATAGCGCGCTTAGATCAAATTCGTATAGCTGTTTTTTAAAAGGGGACACCAGGCTTCCCATGATTTTCATGGATGATGCAATCAGGGCGACTCTTGAAATTATGGAAGCTCCAAAAGAAGATGTCCGGATTAGGACTTCTTATAATCTTGGAGCCGTTAGTTTCTCACCAAAAGAAATCGCCACAGAAATCAAAAAGCACCTTCCTGATTTCAGCATGGGATATGAACCGGATTTTAGACAGGATATTGCCGATAATTGGCCACGCTCCATTGATGACAGTCAAGCTAGAATGGATTGGAAATGGAACCATGCGTACGATTTGGAAAAAATGGTTGCGACCATGATTTCAAAGTTGAAAGAGCAATATGCTCGGGTTTAAAACTTCCCTAATAAAGCAACAATATGTATTCACAGGTCAAAGAACAATTTGAACAGGAAATAGAGGCATTAATATCTTCAGGGCTTTACAAATCTGAGAGGGTAATTACCTCAGCTCAAGGTCCTAAAATAAATACCCTTACATCCACAAAGGTTCTGAACTTTTGTTCCAACAACTATTTGGGGTTATCGGCTCACTCTGAGGTTGTGGAAGCGGGCAAAAAAGGTATAGACTCCCACGGATTTGGTTTGTCTTCTGTGCGCTTTATCTGTGGCACCCAGGATATTCACAAACAGCTGGAGAAAAAAACGGCTAGTTTTTTGGGAATGGAGGATTGCATTCTATACGCAGCCGCCTTTGATGCCAATGGAGGTGTTTTTGAGCCGCTGCTCAATTCCGAGGATGCTATTATCTCAGATGCTCTTAATCATGCTTCAATAATTGACGGAATTCGTTTATGTAAAGCCAAAAGATTTAGGTATGCCCACAATGATATGTCTGATTTGGAGCATCAGCTCAAGAATACGGAAGGCTCTCGTAGAAAGTTAATTGTTACAGATGGATCTTTCTCTATGGACGGAACAATTGCCCAGTTGGACAAGATTTGTGATTTAGCCGAAAAGTATGGAGCCATGGTCATGATAGATGAATGTCACTCAACCGGATTCTTGGGTAAAACGGGGAGGGGAACCCATGAGTACAGAAACGTTATGGACAGGATTGATATTATAACAGGAACTTTTGGAAAAGCTCTAGGAGGTGCTTCGGGAGGGTTTACCGCAGCTAGAAAGGAAATTGTGGAGTTGTTGAGGCAACGCTCTAGACCCTATCTTTTCTCCAATACCCTGGCACCATCCATTGTTGTGGCTACCCTAAAAGTTCTGGACCTTTTGGGGGGCTCAACGCACCTAAGGGATACCTTGGAAGCGAATACAAAATATTTTAGAAACCAAATGAAAAGTGTCGGATTTGACCTTGTTCCCGGAGAACATCCTATAGTTCCCATTATGCTAGGGTCTGCCAGCTTGGCCCAAGAATTTGCTGCCAAGCTCCTGGATGAAGGCATCTATGTAATTGGATTATTTTATCCAGTTGTGCCAAAAGACAAGGCTAGAATTAGGGTGCAACTGTCCGCGGCCCACAGTAGATCGGATATCGATGAGGCCGTTGAAGCCTTTGTTAAAGTAGGTCAGGAACTGGGAGTGGTATAATGACTATAATCAATGTATAATTCTATAAAGTAAACCAAAATGAATTTGCCAAAAGAACTAATGTATACAGCGGATCATGAATGGATTAGGGTTGAAGGGGATATTGCCCAAATTGGTATTACCGATTTTGCCCAAGGGGAGCTAGGGGATATAGTCTATGTTGAACTGGAAAGTTTGGATGAGGAATTGAATGAGGGGGATGTTTTTGGATCCATAGAAGCAGTTAAAACCGTTTCGGATGTTTTTATGCCTGTTGCTGGAACGGTTTTGGAAATCAATGAAGAACTGGAGGAGGACCCGGAATTGGTTAACACCAGCCCTTATGACAAAGGTTGGTTGGTCAGAGTTAAACTAGCGGATTCTGTCCAAGTAAATGCCCTGATGGATGTAGATGCATATAAAGACTTGATTGCGGTTAAATAATGGTTGTAAGAATGCCTCTTTCAAACCTTTTGGGCAATCGAATTTGAAATTTGAAATTCAGTTGTATCCTTGATTTCCTTAAGTACAAAGGAGCTATTCAGTTCTCCGATATTCTCAATTTTTGAAAGTTTGTACCGCACAAAATCATGATAAGCATCCAAACTTTCAACATTTATTTTTAGAATGAAATCTACTTTGCCTGCCATGTGAAGGCATTCTTGAACTTCCTTTAAATCCTGAATTTGACGCTCAAAATTGTCTATGAATGACTCTTCGTGATAACGCATTGAGACTTGGCAGATGGCGGTAACTGGTAAATTGAGCATGGATTTGTCCAGAAGGACCACATATTTTTTGATGTATCCAAGTTTTTCCAGCCTTTTTATCCTTTCATATACTGGTGAAATCGTCAGATTCAAATACATTGCTATTTCCTTTGCCGTTTTTTTAGCATTGCCCTGAAGAATTCTTAAGATGGTTAAATCCGTATTGTCTAATCGGTTCATAAGGATTGAAAATAGGTGATTCTTTGGTCAATAAATATTCTTGGTTCCTGTAAAATTTTCCCTAAACTCTTTGGGAGTGCAGCCCTGTTTCTTTTTAAAGATGCGATTAAAGTTCGATATATTGTTGAAACCGCATTTAAAACATATTTCTGAAATACTCTCATTGGTTTCTATTAATCTTCGCAGTGCATATCCTAACCTTAGATCGTTCACAAACTCTGTAAAGGTTTTCCCTGTTCGTTGTTTTATCAGTCTGCTAAAGGAGACTACGGTCATGTTTACTACATCTGCCGCTTCGTTGATTTTAATTTTTTTTGAGTAGTTGGCCTTGATGAACTTGTAGACCTTTTCAATTCTTTTACTGTTGTGGAAATCGTTTTGATTTTCATAAGAAATGGTGGTCAACAGTTTTTTATTTCTAGAGATGGCTAGATCATACAAGAGGGATTGAAAATCCAGGAAGTTATCAAAACCACTTTTTTTGCTGATCAAGGAAAGTTTTTCTTCCACACCTCTTGCAGTCTCCGGCGAAAAAAGAATACCATGGTTTGCTTGATTGAACAGATCCCTTATGGGTTTGAATATGTTTTTGTTCAACATTTGTTCATCAAACAAGTACCTCGGAAATTGAATAGTTATTTCATGTAAGGTCTCTGAAGGATCATTTTTATGGTCTTCCCAGGCGTGGTGTACATTAGGACCGATCATCACAAGTTCGTATTCTTCGATCTCCCCAATGTGATCCCCAACAACTCTTCGTGCTCCTTTGGCATTTCTAATAAAATTGATTTCAAATTCTGGGTGAAAATGCACTGGAAAATCAAAATTGTTCCTTTCCCTATCAAAGACCAAAAAACAGTCGTTCTCCCTTAACGGTGTAATTTCTCTGTGTATTTCCATAAGAAAACATCATTGTATTGATGTAAAAGTATATATAAAATTTCAATCAGAGATATATGGATTGTGAATTATGTGTGATTAAAAATCACTGTTAATCAAACGTTTAAAAATTAATCCATTGTAGGACGTTTCATGCGAATTTAACTATTGCTCATTGAAATGATAAAATAGTATCATTAAATGATGCAAAAATATTCAAGCTTATGTCCTTTTGCCAATAGTTTTGGTCACATGTTTTTTTTGTTAACAAATAGTAAGCCCAGAACAGTAGGGCTCAAATCAAAATTGCTTCAAACGGCATTGTCAATTAATCAAGAATACTAATCAAACATGAATTATGAAGAAAAATCTTAGATATGTTTTAACAATCATTCTCCTGGCCATAGGTTGCTTGGCCTTTGGGCAGGAAATTACAGTGAGCGGCTCCGTTATGGACGATCTGAAGGATCCATTGCCAGGAGCCAATGTTGTGGTTAAAGGAACAACCAATGGAGTACAGACCGACTTTGACGGAAATTTTACGATTAATGCGGATTCCAATGCGACTCTGGTAATTTCTTATATAGGTTTTACCACACAAGAAGTTCCAGTAAATGGACAAAGTCAATTGGTTATAAATCTAGCGCAAAACACGTCCAACCTGGACGAAGTTGTGCTTGTGGGTTATGGTTCTGTTAAAAAAAGCGACCTGACCGGCTCTGTGGCTTCGGTTGATGCAGAAGACCTAAATGCAATTCCCGTAAGTTCCATAGACCAGGCTTTGCAAGGTAGGGCCAGTGGTGTAAGTGTGATTCAGAACAGTGGAATTCCGGGAGCCCAGACAACTATTAGGATTAGGGGGACCAACTCCATTCAAGGAGGGAACAGGCCTTTGGTTATTGTAGATGGATTTCCAGTTGTAGGCGGTCTGGATGGAATAAACCCCGCCGATATAGAAGGTATAGAAATCCTAAAGGATGCATCTGCAACAGCTATTTACGGAGCCAGAGGTACAAATGGTGTTATCCTGGTCACCACTAAAAAGGGGAAAGAAGGAAAGTTTGCCATTGATGTGGATAGTTACTATGGCATACAGGAGCAGTCCAAAAAATTAGATATGCTAAACGCTCAGCAATTCGTTGAAATTGCTAATGAAAGAGCGGTGAATGATGGTGAGTCCAGCCTGTATTTTCCCAATGCCTCGGCGGTTTCCAATACAGATTGGTTGGATGAATTGTTCGATGCTTCTCCTGTTCAAAGTCATACGATAACCCTGACTGCCGGGAATGAGAGGATAAAAACCTCGCAGTCTTTCAATTATTTTAACCAAGATGGTATTTTGAAGAGCAGCAGTTTTGAACGGGCTACATTTCGAAACAATACAGAGGCCAAGTTGAGTGATTGGTTGACAGTTGCCAACAGTTTGATTTTGTCTCGGTCTGATAGGCAGTTTAGTGGTGATGGGGGAAATAGGGCGGTGATAGAGGCGCACCTTGTGTCGCCCACGGAACCTATTTATAATACAGATGGCACTTACAATGATGTGACTATAAACGATTATTCTGATTTGCACTATGCTCCTGGTGCATTAGACAATCCTATGAAATGGATAAATGAATATGATGATGAGATTCTGACCACCAGAATATTTGATAACTTTTATGGGCTCATCACATTGGCTCCGGGTTTGACGTTTAAGTCTTCCATTGGTGTTGACTATACCACAACCCAGACCAAGAGATATTTGGGGAGGGAGCTATTAGATGGCGCTCCTGCCGGAAAGGCATTTAGGGGTTCTACAGAAAGTTATTCCTTGTTGAATGAGAATATTCTAAATTATAACAAGGAGTTTGGCAACCATAGGGTGGATGCCATTCTTGGTTATAACTGGCAAAAATTCAATAGTACTTTTATCTCAGCCTCTTCATTCGATTTTGTAACCGATTTACTTGGGGCAGAGGTTTTGCAGGACGGGGCTTCTCCACAGGTCCCAAGATCCGGCAACACGCAATGGGGTCTCGCATCTCTTTTGGGAAGGGTTAATTATTCCTATATGGATAAGTACTTGCTGACTTTGACTGCCCGTTCCGATTGGTCTTCCCGTTTTGCGGAGGGAAAGCAAAGAGCTACTTTTCCATCTGCAGCATTCGCTTGGAAGGTTTCCAATGAGGATTTTATGGATGGTGTGGATTGGATTTCAAATCTTAAGGCAAGGGTAAGTTGGGGTGTAACGGGTAACCAAGCTGTAAGTCCTTTTCAAACCTGGTCCAGTGTTGAATCGGCTCCGGTGGTGCTTGGTGGCACATTGGGTGTAGGGTTTGTACCAGGTGCTCCGGCCAATCCCGATTTAAAATGGGAAACAACCGAGCAATATGATTTCGGTCTGGATTTTGGGATTTTGGACAATAGGTTGCGTTTCACGGTTGACTACTATTATAAGAAAACTTCTGATTTGTTGGCTCAAGTAAACTTGCCATCCTCGGTTGGATTTACCTCCATTACCCAGAACATTGGGGAAATGGAAAACAAAGGTTTGGAATTTAGTATTGACGCCAATTTAGTGAACAATGACAATTTTTCTTGGGATTCCTCATTCCAACTATCTAGAAACAGAAACAAAGTATTGAAACTCAGTAGGGGTGCCGATGTATTTCCTGACCGGGTCACCAATCTTATTTCAGGGTTTCATATCATAAGAGAGGGTCTCCCAATTTCTATGTTCTACGGTTATGTGAATGATGGTTATGACAGTGAGGGAAGAAACCAGTTTTTGGATATTGGGGGAGTTGACTCCGAAGGTAATTTTGTGCCACAACCTGATGGGGAAATCAACGAGAACGATAGAAGGGTGATTGGTTCGCCACATCCCGACTTTACCTTTGGTCTGGGCAATACTTTTACGTATAAGAACTTTTCTTTGAATGTGTTTCTGGAAGGAGCACAAGGATTTGACATTGTTTGGGGAACCAAGTTCTTGCTGAGAAACTCTTTTCAGAGAGGGGCCAATCAGTTGACCGAAGTATTGGATAGATGGACACCGACAAATGCCACGAATGCTTCAAGTCCCATAATATCGCAAAACAACGATTTCAGGGGATCTTCAGAATTTGTGGAAGATGGATCCTACATCAAGATACGGACCATAAATCTGTCGTATAATATTCCAACGGAGAGCATTCCTTGGTTGAACAATGCCCAGGTTTATATCAATGGACAGAACTTGTTCACCTTTACAAATTACTCAGGGTATGATCCAGAAGTTCAGGCTTTTGGAGATGGAGATTTAAGATTAGGTGTGGATAACAACGTGTATCCTAGCACCAAGGTAATCTCTATGGGATTGAGAGTAGGTATTTAACGAAAAAAAAATAGAAAAATGAAAGCAAAATTTATTTTAACTTTTCTGGGACTTTCCTTGATTCTGGCTTCTTGCGAGGATGTTTATACGGAAGAGCCTTCGGCATTTTTAGCTCCGGATGATTTGAATTCAGAAGGTGGGGCACTTGCGCTGCTCAAAGGAGCGTATGCAGGACTGCAGTTACGTAGTTATTATCAGCAAGACTTTTTAATGCAAGCTGAAGTGAGAAGTGAATATATGATGGCACGCGGAAGTTGGGCGGATGTTGGACGTTATGATTTGGTAGCACGAAGTAGAAGTAGGATTGACGACGCTTGGGATGATATGTACAACGCGGTAAACCGAGCAAATACAGTGATTACGGCCCTTCCGAACTTGGAAATCGATGAAGCTCTAAAGGAGCAATATATGGCCGAGGCCAAAGCACTTAGGGGACTCCATTACTTTAACATGGTGCGATCTTGGGGGGCTTTACCGTTGCGTTTGGAGCCCTTGGAAAGCTTGGACAATATTGCCTTGGGTAAGTCCAGCGAAACTGAAATTTATGAGCAAGTGATCACCGACCTTACCGATGCTATCAATTCCGGTGCTTTACCTGAAACATTTTCTGGAAGTGATCAAGGTAGGTTGGGCTTGCATGCAGCCAATGCTATTTTGGCACATGTGCATTTAACACTTGGTAATTATGCCCAAAGCGCTGCAATTTCCAAGGAAGTTATCGATTCTGGTTTGTTTCAACTTGAACCGGATTTGGCTACCGTATTTTCTCCTGAAGACGGAGCCACGCATTCTGGTGAATTGTTATCCGTTGTTTGGGTAAGGGAAGGAAGTAGTGGTATGCGGCTTTTGAGCTTTATGCATAATTCTAGTTTAGGCTACTCATCTGCTGGATGGAGGGTTTTGTTGGGAAATTTGGACGCCCCGATAATCACTTCCCAGTGGGACGATGCAGATTTGAGAAAAAATTTCAGCCTATATAACACTCCGGAGGAAGTAGCTGTTTTGGATTCAAGTATTCCAATGCTCTTTAAAAAGTACATTGATAGGAATGGTGCAGGTCAGAATGCGCATGGAAACAACCAATCCATTTATCGCTATGCTGATGTATTAACCATGTTTGCTTGGGCAGATGCAATGGCCAATGGAGGGCCATCGACAGATGCCTATGAGGCATTGAACCAAGTTCGAAGAAGAGGATATGGTGTAGATATTGCTACTCCGAATGCTGGCATAGACTATGCTGGATTGAGCCTAGACGATTTTATAGATGCAGTTTGGAATGAAAGAGCCTGGGAATTTATCCTGGAGGGCAAACGTTGGTATGATCTAAAGCTTATGCCTACGACCAAGGCGGTTGAATTGATAAATGGAGCAAATCTAGGTGAGTTTTTTAGTGACACAGATTGGCTTTATCCAATTCCACAGCAAGAAATTGACAACAACGATGGGTTGACCAATGCAGATCAAAACCCAGGGTATTAAAAATTAATTTTGAGTTAGTTTAGTTTCAATTGAAAACGACCCAGGATCAAAACTGGGTTGTTTTTCTGCTTTCTTGGACTCAAATTGAATTTGGGGGGTTAATTCCATAAGACCTGAAGTTCTTTTATCTTGAATATTGATTCTGATTAATTAAGAACTTAACACGATAGACGAAATGAAAAAACATACGGTAGTAAACCTTTTTATTGCAAGCGTTGCAGTGGTAAGTGGTCTATTTGGGCAGGAAAAAGACAAGCCCAATATCATTTTTATAATGTCTGATGACCATGCTTCACATGCCATTAGCGCTTACGGCGGTATTTATAAAGATGTGGCTCCGACGCCCAACATAGATAGATTGGCAAAAGAAGGCATGCTTTTCAATAATGCCTTTTGTACCAACAGTATATGTGGTCCAAGCAGAGCTTCCATTCTTACAGGTAAGTACAGCCACCAAAATGGGTTTTACAAAAATGAAGGGGGAGATCCCTTTGATGGAAGTCAGGAAACGTTCCCAAAAACATTGCAAAAGGAAGGTTATACCACCGCGGTCATTGGCAAGTGGCATCTATGGAGTGAGCCAACAGGCTTTGATTATTTTAAATACCATACACTTAATGGGGAACAAGGAAGCTATTGGAATCCCGTTTACAACGATAACGGCAGCCATGTACAGGAAGAGGGATACGCCACCAATCTAACCGGGGATTTTGCTTTGGATTGGCTTCAAAACAAACGGGATATATCCAAGCCTTTTATGCTCATGTTCCAGTTTAAGGCTCCCCATAGACCCTGGCGTCCAGATAGCAAATATGAGACATTGTTTGATGGAGTGGAAATGCCCTATCCGGACACTTTCAATGATGACTATGTAACCAGGGAACTCACGGCGGGCAAGACCATGATGACCATAGAAAATCACCTGACCAACAAGGATTTAAAACTACCCCGACCTTCGGGAATGTCGGATGGAGAGTTTAAAAAATGGGAGCGATTGGGAGATAAGGGTGAACACGTTTCTCCTTCTGATACCTTAACAGGGATAGAATTGAAGCAATGGAAGTACCAGCGTTACATTAAAGATTATTTGGCCTGCATCCGATCTGTGGACGACAACATTGGAAGGCTTTTAAAATATTTGGAAGAAACCGGATTATCAGACAACACTATCGTCATATATACTGCTGATCAAGGTTTCTATTTGGGAGATCATGGATGGTATGACAAACGGTTCATGTACGAACAATCGTTAAGAATGCCATTCATTATACGATATCCGAAACGAATAACACCAGGTCAGAAAAATGACAATACCATTCTAAATGTGGATTTTGCCCCTACCATTTTGGATATGGCAGGTCTAAATCCTGCGAAAGAAATCCAGGGAAAGAGTTTTGTGCCATTATTGATGGGTGAAGCCGATGAAGATTTTAGAAATGAAATGTACTATCACTATTACGAGTACCCCAAATGGCATAATGTACAACCCCACTATGGAATTAGAACCAAGAGGTACAAGTTGATCCATTTCTATTACAATATTGATGTTTGGGAACTATACGATTTGGAAAATGACCCCAACGAAATGACAAATATTTATGATAGCCCAAGTTCCAAAACAATAGTGAAGAAATTAAAAAGAAGGTTGAAATCCCTTCAAAAGGAATATGGTGACAACATCTCCTTATCAAAAATGAGGGCGGTGACGGATAAAGGAAGAGTAGAATATTAGGAAAATGACCCATATGAAACGCATATCAACAGCAATATTTGCCATTATGTGCATGTTCGCATGTACAACCAACAACAATAGTTCCCAGCCATTGGCGCTGTGGGATTTTAGCAAGGATAAATCATTGGTAAGCAGCGGAGAAGTAAATTATGAATTGACAAAGGGTAATGAATTGGTGTCATTTCAAAAGGACGAAGCAACCGCTTACCTTAATATCGAGGAAGGAGGGTATCTGTATATACCAAGAAAAAATTGCCCTGCCCTGAATTTCCATGGGGAAAATTCCAAATTTACCATTGCCGCTAAAATTAAAAGACGGGAAAAGTCATATGAACAATGTGAAGCCATTGCTGGAATGTGGAACGAAACTCGTAAGAAAAGACAGTATTATCTCTTTCTAAATCTTTTGCAAAAGGAAAGTGGTGATCAGGTATGTGGTCACGTTTCTGATGTTGGGGGGCCTACTCCCGGACATAGGTGGGCAAGGGACGCCTCAATTGGGAAAACACCCGTTGAATATGATGAGTGGGTTACTGTTGCATTCAGTTTTGATGGTAAATACGCAAAGTCCTACTTAAATGGAAAATTAGATGTTAGGAATGACTTAAATCCATACAAATTTGAACGTCAAATTTTCGATGGAGGTGATGATGGTTCCGATTTTACAGTTGGTGCTGTGGACAGGCTAGGGGAAATTGGAAATTTCTTTGTAGGCGGAATTGCAAAGTTGGCAGTTTACGACCGTGCACTTTCAGAAGTAGAAATGGCCGACCTGAAATTTTGATTATTGAAAACTGTCATTTTTTTGAAATAGCATAAAGATCCAAAGACATTCATGAAATCAACACAATTTAGTAATGGCAAACTCAATCACTCCTCAAAATATAGGAATTGGGGATTGCTTCTGTTGTGCATCATAATAATGTTGGTAGTTGGGTGCAAAAGGGACAAAGATGTTGATCAAGAAGCACCGGACAAATTCAATGTGTTGTTTGTTTCCATAGATGATTTGAGACCACAATTGGGTTGTTATGGTGACAATGTTGTAAAATCTCCTTATTTGGATGCATTTGCTAAGGATGCTGCAATATTCACCAGGGCATATTGCCAACAAGCACTTTGTTCAGCTTCCAGAGCTTCAATTCTTACAGGATTACGACCAGAGACCACAGGGAATACTGGAATGTATTTGAAAGGCAAACCCTTGGATGAACAATATCCTGCATCTTATACTTTACCGGAAAGTTTCAAGGATTCGGATTATTTTTCCTTTAGTATTGGTAAGGTGTTCCATCAGATGGGAGCCACATCAATTGGTTCCGATAATGTTACAGATGCTTGGTCTGTTCCAGCCTGGAATCCCAAGGTAGGGGCTTATGGGCCAAAAGGGATGCAAAGGTTTCAGGAAAAGTATGACTCCTTAGCAAGCGCTGGTGAGGACATGCGAAAAATATCATCTATTCCTAGGGTAACCTATATTGAAGCTCCAAATGTACCGGATGATCAACTCCCGGATGGTGCAATGGCCAATAAAGCTGTTGAGGTTATCAGGGAATGCAAGAAGAATAATCAAAACTTCTTTTTAGCCCTTGGTTTTGTTAAGCCGCACTTGCCTTTTGTTGCACCAAAAAAATACTGGGATCTATACAATTCGGATAGCTTGAAACTCCCTCCGAATAGGTTTCACCCTTTAGGAGTACCGGAGTATACATTGTTGAAGGATATTGGAATCTACAAATATGAGAATGGACCTATGAAGGGAATTCAACCTTCCCAAAAGCAAGCGATCAATGCACTACACGGATATCTTGCGTGCATCAGTTATGTGGATGCCCAGTTTCAAAAGGTAATTCAAGAACTTAAAAATCAAAACCTATATGACAACACGATTGTTGTGGTTTATGGAGATCATGGATACCAAATAGGCGAGCATAATGCATGGGGTACAAAGCATTCCAATTATGAATCTTCAACCAGGGTCCCCTTGTTTATTCGAGTGCCCAATGCTCCAATGAATGGCAAATCATCAAATAAATTGGTGGAACTATTGGATATCTATCCCACACTTGTGGATTATTGCAATCTGAACAAACCCCAGTACAAGTTGGAAGGAATGAGCCTGCGCCCAATTATTGAATCTGACCCCAATTTGAGATGGAAAAAAGAAGCATTCAGTATATATCCCCGTAACATTCCCGGAATTGGTGCCGTCATGGGGTATTCCATGGTTACAGATACATTTCGTCTGGTAAAATGGACTGCACCAGGACACAATTTTACTGAATATGAACTGTATGATCACCGGATAGATAGTCAAGAAAATTTCAATCTCGCAGAAGTCCCTTATTATAAATCTACTTTGGATAGATTAAAGCGATTTATGGAATATGAAGATGAATTCAATAAACAACAACTGGTAGATTGATGATATCACTAATACTTTCCATATGTACCCTTGTAATTGGCTATATGCTGTATGGGAAAGTCGTGGAGCGCGTTTTTGGAGTTGATTCCAATAACCCTGCTCCTGCGGTTTCCAGAGTGGATGGAGTGGATTATGTACCGCTTCCCCAGTGGAAAATTTTTCTGATTCAATTTCTTAATATAGCGGGTCTAGGACCCATTTTTGGGGCAGTGGCCGGTGCACTTTGGGGACCAGTTGCTTTTATATGGATTGTTCTTGGAAGTCTTTTTGCCGGAGGGGTACACGACTATTTTTCTGGCATGCTGTCCGTTAGGCATGAAGGGAGGAGTATTTCAGAGATATCCGGGTACTATTTGGGCAACCGGGTGAAACAGTTTATGGGATTCTTTACAGTTTTCCTCTTGATCATGGTAGGTGCGGTTTTCTTGGTTGGACCTGCAAAGATTTTAGCAGAATCGACCGCGGACAGCATAGGTTTGGAGTTATGGATACTCATAATCCTATTGTATTACATACTGTCCACTGTTTTACCCATAGACAAGATAATTGGAAGGATATATCCATTGTTTGGAGTGGCGTTGATCTTAATGTCATTAACACTTTTAGGCGTTTTGTTCTTTCAACCTTTGGTGGTTCCGGAGCTTACTATCTCCAATTTGGTCAATACCCATTATAATGCCCAGGATTTTCCAATTTTCCCAATGTTGTTTATCACCATTGCATGTGGTGCGGTATCTGGATTCCACGCCACCCAATCCCCGCTTATGGCAAGGTGTATGTCCAACGAAAAGCAGGGTAAAAGAATATTTTATGGCACTATGGTCACCGAAGGAATTGTGGCACTTATTTGGGCCGCAATTAGCATGGCGTTTTTTGGAGGATTAGAGGGGCTTAATATGGAAATGGCTGGCAACAATGATAATGTTGCCCTTATAGTGCATCAAATCTGTAATTCCATTGGAGGCTTTGGGGCAATCCTGGCCATTTTGGGCGTTGTTGCAGCTCCAATTACTTCAGGGGATACATCGTTTAGAAGTGCAAGGTTGATCATCGCTGATTTCTTGAACAGCGATCAAAAGTTTATTGAGAATAGGCTTGTAATTAGTATTCCACTTTTCGTTATCGGTTATGCTCTAGTGCACTTAAAATTTGGGGTTATCTGGCGATACTTCGCTTGGGCCAATCAAACTTTGGCAACGGTTGTGCTATGGACCATCACGGTATATCTTGTTAAAAATTCCAAACCATACGTAATATCACTGATCCCAACCTTGTTTATGACCATGGTTGTCTCAACCTATATATTCTTTGCTCCGGAAGGATTTTCCGTCCCTTATAATATTTCAGTTGCCATTGGAACCTGTATTACAATTTTCTGCTTCTTGATATTCGAATTGTGGAAAAATAAAATAAAAAAGGAAAGAAAAGTTCCGGCCAATATTTAGTGACCGAAATTCTAGCAAAAAACAAATCAATTTTGAATCAAATAGCAGAAGAGAAAATAAAATCAATGGGTAATAAACGATTACATACTTTAAAAGCCATTCACACAAATTTAATCCAACAAAATAATCGCAAGGAAGTGTTTTCAAATGGGATATATGAAAGATATCAAAATCCGATACTTACTCCTGACCACGTCCCTTTGGAATGGAGATATGATTTGGATGTGACTTCGAATGCACATATGATGCAGCGTCTTGGAGTAAACGCCGTATTTAATGCTGGTGCCATAAAATGGAATGACAAATATGTGCTGGTAGCTCGGGTGGAGGGCTGGGACAGGAAATCTTACTTTGCTGTTGCCGAGAGTCCAAACGGGATAGACAATTTCAGATTTTGGGAGAGACCTATTAATCTGCCACAAACCGATAAGCCTGATGTTAATGTGTACGACATGCGATTGACCTCTCATGAAGATGGATGGATTTATGGTGTTTTTTGCACGGAAAGGAAGGATCCCGATGCACCATTGGGAGATACAAGTGCCGCTATTGCAAAGGCTGGAATTGCAAGAACAAAGGATTTGGTTGAATGGGAGCGACTGCCCGATTTGGTTTCAACTGCCGGACAACAGCGTAACGTGGTATTGCATCCAGAGTTTGTGAAAGGAAAATATGCTTTTTATACCAGGCCTCAAGAGGGATTTATTGAAGTAGGTGGCGGCGGAGGCATTGGTCTTGGCCTTGTTGATGCAATAGAAAATCCTGTAATTGAAGAAGAGATCATCATAAATAATAAAGAATATCATACGGTTTATGAATTGAAAAACGGCCTGGGACCCTCCCCTTTAAAAACAAGCAAAGGTTGGTTGCATTTGGCTCATGGGGTGCGAAACACAGCGGCTGGCTTGCGCTACACATTGTACATGTTCATGACCAGTTTGGACGATATTTCAAAAGTAACCCACCTACCAGGCGGATATTTCATGGCTCCCGAAGGTGAGGAACGAATAGGAGATGTTTCCAATGTATTGTTCTCCAACGGTTGGATTCTCGATAACGACGGGACGGTTTATATTTATTATGCATCCTCAGATACACGTATGCACGTGGCAACCTCCTCTTTGGAACAACTGCTGGACTATGTCATGAATACACCTCCGGATGGTTTTAGTTCGCAAAAATCCGTTGAATCCGTCAATACTTTGATTTTGAAGAACGCCAACCTAAATCAATGATCGAGCAGTTCAAATATCTTAGAAGAGAACTGGATTTTACGGTCCAACATAATATCCTGGAATATTGGGTAAATAATGCCATTGACGTCAAATATGGTGGGTTTGTAGGGCAGGTGGATTCCCAGAATATTAAGAACACATCATCCAATAAAGGAATTGTGCTTAATTCAAGGATATTATGGACGTTTTCCCTGGCCTATAAAAAACTGAACAAGGAGATTTATCATGTTCTGGCCGATAGGGTATATGATTACATCAGCCGTAATTTTTTCGATACAGAACATGGCGGGGTATTCTGGGAATTGGATTATCTGGGTGAAGCTATAAACAAGAAAAAGCAAATATACGCTCAGGCATTTACCATTTACGCATTAACGGAGTATTACAAAATTTCCAAAAGTAATATGGTGCTGGAGCAAGCCAAGGAACTGTTCCATCTTATAGAAAAATACAGTTTTGACCAGGTCAACAATGGATACATTGAAGCTTTCTCAGAAGATTGGTCGGGTCTTAAAGATATGCGTTTGAGTACCAAAGATGCCAACCAAGAGAAAACCATGAACACACATCTCCATATATTGGAAGCTTATACCAATTTGTATCGGGTATGGCCTGATGATTTTTTAAAGGAGCAACAGGAAAATCTGATCCGCCTGTTTTTGGAAAAGTTTATAAATAAAGATGACCACTTCAACTTGTTTTTTACCAATACTTGGGAAAATCAAAGTTCCATTATTTCATATGGCCATGACATTGAAGGAGCTTGGTTGCTTACCGAAGCGGCGGAAATTATAGGTAATGGCGAACTGATAAAATTGACGGAAGAGGTTTCCGTTAGGATGGCACAGAAATTTATTGCGGAAGCCATAGACCATGATGGGGGAATTATAAACGAACGGGATTCTGAGAATGGCCATGTGGATACCGAAAAACATTGGTGGCAACATGCAGAAGCCTTGGTAGGACTGCTGAACGCGTATAAAATTTCACAAGATCAAAACTTCATCCCTCCTATTTTCAATATATGGAATTTCATTAAAAAACATCTAATAGACCATAAACACGGTGAATGGTTTTGGATGGCTAAATCAGAGAACGCATCCTCAGAACCGCTGGAAAAAATTGGATTTTGGAAATGTCCCTATCACAATTCCAGGGCCTGCTTTGAAATGATGGATAGGATTGACGCATTGAATCTGACGCAACTTGAAAATAACTGACAATCAATAAAACGACATGGGAAAAAATAGAATTTTACTAATTACAACCTTGATATTGACACATTGGACCTGGGCCCAAAATGGTTTTGAAAATTTCATCACGGTTACCGGAAACAAGCTGATGGATGGAGACAAAGAGTTTAGGTTTGTTTCTTTTAACGTCCCCACATTGAATTATAACGAGGACGAATTTGCTTTTAGCGAGATCCAACCTTATAGCCTTCCGGATGAATACGAAATTAGGGATGTATTTGAAACTATCAATCAGTTGGGGGGTAGGGTAATAAGAATGTACACCATTCCGGTGCAATTGGAAAACGAATCTCCAGACACCCCAACTTACGTTAAGGGTCCGGGCGAGTTTGTTGAAGAATCTTTCCAGACCATGGATTTGGTCCTCAAATTGGCCAACGAGTATAACATCAGAATCATTTTCTCCACCCTGAATAATTTTAGATGGATGGGGGGCGCTCCGCAATATGCTGGATTTAGAGGGAAAACCGTTAAGGATTTTTATACGGATAAACAATTGATCAAAGATTACAAGAAGACCTTGGAACATGTTATTAACCGGGTAAACACGCTTACCGGGGTGGCCTACAAGGATGACAAGGCAATCTTGTGTTGGGAAACTGGGAACGAACTGGAGTCCACACCCAAATGGACGGCACAGATTTCCAAGTATATCAAGAAATTGGACAAAAACCATTTGATCATGGATGGCTTCTTTGCCTTTGATGATGTACCTGTTAGGAAAAGTTCGATTAAGGATCCCAACATCGATATCATAAGCTCCCACCATTACGAATTGGATGCAAAAGATTTTAACAGGCATGTAAAAAGGAATATTGAAATTGTGGATGGCCAAAAACCGTATATCATTGGTGAATATGGCTTTGTTAGTACCAGTGCCATGGAGAAATGTATCAATGATGTTATTGAATCTGATGTGGTAGGACTTTTGGTTTGGGGATTACGGGGCCACCGATCAGAAGGAGGTTTTTATTGGCATTCAGAACCTCTAGGGTATGGTAGGTACAAGTCTTATCACTGGCCTGGATTTGATAGTGGAAGTGAATATGATGAAAAAAACCTCTTTGCGATGATGCGAAGTAAAGCTTCTGAAATATCCGGCTTGGAACCCCCAAAGTTAATGCAGCCGTCCGCACCTGTGCTTTTGCCGATAGAACATTCCTCCGCGATTACTTGGAAAGGCTCAACAGGCGCCTCTGGGTATGATATTTATCGGGCAGAAAGTGAAGAGGGTCCATTTGAACAGATTGGCTTTAATATTTCCGATGCTGAAAATCAGTATGTGCCACTTTTTGTGGACAACACCATTCAACTTGGAAAATCCTACTTCTACAAAATCAAGGCTATAAACAAATATGGGAATTCTAATTTTTCAAATACGGTTGGACCTGTCTTTGCTGAGACCTTTGCTTTGATCGATAACATGGACAATTTTGGGAAAGTTTTCTACTCTAGTGAAAAGGTGACCTTGGAATCTGACAATGATCGAATCTTTAAGGAGGATATGTATCGATTTAAGGGGAATTCCGGTGATGAGATCATATATTATGTGCCAGGCAAACTTAAAAAGGTCAAGATCTTTTCCTTCGCTAAAGATTCAGGACAAAGTATTAAAATGTCCGTGTCACAAAATAACATCAAGTACAATAATCAAGACGTGCAGCCCACCGAGTTCACCAATGGAAAGGGAGATTATGGATATTGGATACCATCCCTCTATGATTTAAAGATTGAAGGTGAGGCAAGTTATCTGAAAATCAAGTTTGCCAAGGAAACCCAAATCAGTCGGGTAGAACTATTTTATCAATAACCGGTCATGACCAATAATTAAAACAGTATGGGCCAGAAAATCAGGATACAGGAAAAAATTGGTTACGGATTGGGGGATTTTGCATCTTCCATGTTCTGGAAATTGTTTTCCATGTTTCTTATGATCTACTATACCGATGTATTTGGGCTAACCCCTGCATCGGTTGGACTTATGTTTTTACTGACTCGGATTTGGGACAGTATTAACGACCCCTTAATGGGAATCATTTGTGACCGTACAAATACAAAGTACGGAAAATTTAGGCCCTATTTAAAATGGATGGCGATACCCTTTGCCGCTATTGGTATTTTAACCTTTTTGGGTCCGGATTTGGGTGATGCGGGTAGACTCATTTATGCCTATATCACCTATACTCTCATGATGATGGTTTACACTGCGGTTAACGTTCCCTATTCATCCCTGCTTGGGGTAATGTCCTCTACAGCTGAAGAACGTAACTCTCTGGCCACTTTTAGATTTATTGGCGCCTTTGCTGGAGGTATTTTCGTCACCTCAACAGCAGCTTATTTTATAGGCCTATTTAAGGAAACGGGAGCCAACGAGGCCCAAGGATATATATATACCGTATCCATATATGCCGTATTGGCAGCCATACTCTTTTTCCTAACTTTTAAATGGACCAAGGAACGCGTTGTGCCCACTAAAAAAGAACAATCATCCTTAAAGGATGATCTTAAAGATCTTTCCAAAAACATGGCTTGGTTCATTATGATTGGGGCTGGAATTTCTACCCTGATTTTTAATTCGTTACGAGACGGTTCCATGATGTATTACTTCAAATACATTGTAAAAGACCAAAACATTGCAGGCTTTGGAGTTGTTGGATGGGAAAAATTGGCCGCAACCTATATGACCATGTGGCTGGTTTCCAATATTATTGGGGTGGTCCTGGCCACCCCTGTTGCAAATAAAATAGGAAAAAAGCAAACCTTCATTGTGGCAATGCTCTTGGCTGCTGTTCTGAGCTTTATATTGTTTTGGGTGAACCCTGACCAGGTTCTGCTGCTATATGGACTTAATGTGTTGATAGGGATATCGGCTGGTATTGTACTACCCTTAATTTGGTCTATGTACGCCGATATAGCTGACTTTTCTGAATGGAAAAATGGCAGAAGGGCCACAGGGTTGATATTCTCATCATCCTCCATGTCGCAAAAAATGGGCTGGACGTTGGGTGGTGCCATTGCGGGCTGGATTTTGGCTTCCTATGGCTTTGAAGCCAATGCAGAGCAAACCGAGGATTCAACAGCTGGAATTAAGATGATGTTGAGTGTTTTTCCTGCGATCGGAGCTTTAATTTCAGCTATTTGTATGCTTTTTTATAAGTTGGATGACACCTTTATGGAGAAGGTCAATCTAGAGCTGGAAAAGGCAAGGGAATCCCAGGATCATATTTGAATTTCATAGTCATGCAATGGTAATTTTGGAATTATGGGTTTTTTAAGGAAAGCAATATTTAATATCGCTTTGATCTTTTCATTGGTTTCATGTACAGATGAAAAAAGGCCAAACATTTTATGGATTGTGAGTGAAGACAATAGCCCCTATTTAAGGTGCTATGGAGATAACCTCGCAACAACCCCCAACTTGGATAAATTGGCTCAATCAGGATTTCTGTATACCCATGCCTACGCCAATGCTCCGGTATGCGCACCTACCCGTAATACTATCATAACCGGGGTTTATGCCAATAGCAATGGTCATCAGCATATGAGGAGCAAGTATAACATGTCTGAAAAGATTGACTTTTTTCCAAACTTCTTACGCCAAGCCGGATACTATTGTACCAATAATCGCAAGGAAGATTACAATATAAATCCTGATCAGACCAAAGATATTTGGGATGAATCAAGTGCCAAGGCACATTACAAAAACAGAGATGAGAGCCAACCTTTTTTCTCGGTGTTCAATATAGGCGTTTCGCATGAGAGCTCTATTCATAAAACTATTGCAAAGGATGAGCTTCGGCATCGTCCAGAAGATATGATTTTGCCCCCCTATCATCCAGATACCCCAGAAATTAGGCATGATTGGGCACAATTCTATGACAAAATCGAGGATATGGACTCCCAAGTGGGAGATTTAATTGAGGAGCTCAAACGTAGCGGGGAATACGAAAATACCATCATCTTTTACTATAGTGATCATGGTGGGATTTTAGCTCGAAGCAAACGTTATCTATATGATACAGGAACCAGAATACCAATGTTGGTCCACATACCGGAAAAGTACCGACACCTCTATCCCAGTTCGAGAGCTGGAGATAAGGTAAATAGACTTGTTAGTATAGTGGATTTGGCTCCTACGGTTTTAAGTTTGTGCAAAATTCCAATTCCAACCTTCATGCAGGGCAATGCTTTTTTGGGAGAAGAGAGAACTCCTGACCCAACTTATGCCTATATGTTTCGGGATCGCATGGATGAGCGTTACGATATGAGTCGTTCCGTTAGGGATAAAAAATTCCGTTACATCCGGAACTATATGCCGTATAGAGTGTATGGCCAGCATTTAAATTATCTGTGGAATGCTCCTTCGACCCTTTCTTGGGAAAGGGCATATAAAAATGGGAAATGTAATGAAATCCAGAGTGCTTTTTGGAGGGAAAAACCAGTGGAAGAACTTTACGATACCGAGAACGATCCGTGGGAGGTGAAGAACTTGGCCCTGGACAGTTCCTATCTTCCAGTATTGGAACGATTGCGTAAAGCCAACCGGGATTGGATGTCAGAAATTAAGGATATGGGTTTTATTCCAGAGGAAGAATATGTCGCTATCCAAAAGCAAAGCCCGCTTTATGACACCTTTCGTATGGATTACAATGGCGTTAGAATTGATTCCTTGATATCAGTTGCGGATTTTGTATTGGGCTCCACCAAGGATGATATTCAAGAACTTACATCACTAATACATTCAGAAAATAACCCAATTCGATATTGGGCGGCAACTGGTTTTTTACAATTGGGGAATGATGCAAGTGAAGCGTTTTATGAGCTGGAAAGAGCGGGTAATGATTCTTCCAAAAGTGTATCGTTGGTGATTGCTGAAACGCTATATAGGATGGGGGAGCCAGAAAAAGGAAGAAAACTTTTATTGGATGCTTTAAAAAGTGACCAAACATTTGCTCGGGTAAGGGCATTGAATATTATTGATTGCGTGGATGAAAACAATCTGGAGGTGCAAAAAGAAACGTGTAAGATTTATAACAATGGTAAGGATAATCCGAGGGCTTTTGATGTTAGGGCCTGTACATATCTTTTGGAGAAATGGGCCTCAGATAGTGCCCCAGATTAGTTGGTGACAAGCCTGGATATTCGTGAAGTGGTATCCCGCACCAATAACTCTGTTTTAATAACCTTGTGTATGGGCTCCTCACCCTTTTTTTTACCCTCTATTCGGTTAATTAAAGTTGCAACGGCAGTTTGCCCCAAAAGGCTTGCATGCTGGGAAACCGTAGTCAGTGAGGGGATGGAGCATTTGGCTAAAAGACCATTGGTGAAACCAACAACAGCTACATCATCAGGTACTTGAAGCCCCATGGAGTGAACTGAATTTAGAGCACAAATTGCGGATAATTCATCTGCTGCCAATATTCCATCAATTTGGTTACTTCTAAAAGCATTGGTCACAGCCGCGATACAATCTTCATGTTTAGAAGCATTTATCAGGATTGGATTAGACACCATTTCCTGTTCCAAAGCCAGTGCCTGCAAGTAGCCTTCCTTTCTGAGCTTCCCTACACTGGTTTCCGAGATAGGAGATAAAAATGCAATGCGTTCACATCCAGTTTCAAGTAGGTGTTTGGTGGCTTGGTAGGCTCCATCAAAATCATCAACAGAAACTTTGTCACAGTTCAAATCTTCATGGATCCGATCAAACTGAACTACAGGAATTCCATTGTCAATAATTTGATACAGATGTTGGAACTTGGCATTGCATTGGGTTTCTCTGGCCAAAGATATCAGAATGCCATCTGCCGTGCCTTTTGACAAGGCTTCCAACCCAGCTTTTTCTTTTTTGGATTGGTCATTTGAAATATGGATAACCAGATTGTATTTTCTTTTGGACGCTTCTTTTTCGATGCCATGAAGTACCATCCCAAAAAATTCGTCCCTTACATTTGGGATTACCACGCCAATGGACTTTGTTTTACCCAATTTCAGATTTCTGGCCATTTGATTGGGGACATAACCACAAACTTTAGCCATTTCCTTCACTTTTGCTTTGGTTTGCTCGCTGATTTCGTGGCTATCGCTTATCGCTTTGGAAACGCTGGAAGGTGATAGATTTAAAAGCTCGGCAAGTTCCTTTATTGTGGTAGGTTTCATTGGGTCAGTTTGGCTTTAACTAAATCAGTTCTAAAGCTTGTTTTAGGTCTTCGATCAGGTCATCCACATTCTCCAAGCCAACAGATATTCTTATATCTCCGTAGGTTAGTCCTGTACCTGCAAATTGCTGCTGATTCAGTTCTTTGCCATAACTTATGGCCAGGGCATAAATCAGGCTTTCATGACCTCCCCAGCTAACACCAATTTGAAAAATTTCCAGACTATTGAAGAAGGTTTTAATTTTTTTTAAATCGTTTGTTTTGAGGCGAAATGAGAGTAGTCCAGAGTACCCGCTCATTTGTTTTTTACCCAGCTCATACTGATCAAAACTTTTTAGACCGGGATGGTTGACCTTCTCAATTTTTGGGTGTTCATCTAGAAAAGAGGCTATTTGAAGTGCATTGGTTTCATGAATTTTCATTCGAGCAGGCAGCGTCTGTAAACTTCTAGTGATCAACCAAGATTCCATGGGGGAAATCTTGCCTCCTAACCATTCATACTCGCGCACATAGATTGCATCCAAAAGATCATTACTTCCGATAATGACCCCTGCAACCAAATCGCTATGTCCACCAATATATTTTGTACAAGAATGGACTTCAAGGTCAATGCCCATTTTCAGTGGTTTTTGAAAACAGGGTGTGGCCCATGTATTGTCAATTATGGTTTTGACTCCCCTACTTTTGGCCAATTTTGCCACAGCAGCTATATCCTGCAATGAAAAAATACCGGAGGAGGGACTCTCCAAATAGATTAAGCTTGTAGCATCTGTAATGGCATCTTCAAACTCTTTAATGTCCACTCCGGATACAAAGCTTACCGAAAGATCCATTTTATCTTTAAGATAGGTATAGAACAGGTTGTTCGCCGGACCATAAATGTTCTTAACGGATACAACATGACCTCCATTTTTAGCGCAATGGAGCACTGCAGCAGAGATAGCTGCCATTCCTGAACCAAACAGTAGGGCCCTTTCCCCTCCAGCTAGCTTTGCCAATTTTTTTTGAGCGATGTCCACCGTAGGGTTGTTTCCCCTGGAATATATGAAGCTAGTGGTCCTATTGTCAAAAGCATCACTTATAGCATCCCAATCCTTGAAGGTGAAAAGGGATGTTTGAAAAATTGGAGACACCACGGCACCACTATAAGCTTCCCTTTCTTCGCCAAAATGGGCAAGATCAGTTTCTATCTGTCGCTTCTTCTTTTTCATCCAATGCCTTTTTGCTGTTATAAAAACATCCTATACCGAGGATTGCTATTAATGGAGCAATAATAATGTTTATCAAACTAAGTAATTGCCAATTCCAATAATCCCCAACAGTTATTCCCATTACTGAAACCATGAATAACGCTGTAGGGTGCCAAGGTATCAAACTCTCGATCATTGTTCCATAATCCTCCAAGGATCGACTTAACACCTTACGATTTATCCCTAATTTATCATACTTGAATTTAAATGCCTCTCCAACTATAAAGCTAGTCGCATATTGATTTCCAGTCATGCTGTTGGTTACGCCTGCGGCAAAAAGAGAGGACAGGATCACCGAGGTTTTCGTTTTTGCATATGAAAATACTTTATCCACAATCCTGGGAATTGCTTTGTTGGTGTCCAAAATCCCAATAAACAAGAAAACAAATAAGGCAATGATTATGGCATCATTGAGTGCATACATACCTCCGCGGTTAAACAATACACTAATGTTTTCCGGTACAGTTTCCTGCCAAACGGCCATGCTCGTATCAAAACCCTTATATACGGATTGTGCCACATCGTCAAAAGTATAATCTTGGATTATTATCCCTAGGATGCACGCGACCAATGATGAAGTCAGTAAGACTGGAATCGTGGGTAATTTTTTAAAAGAGCCCAAAAGCACAATCAAAACAGGAAGTAACAACAGTACATTAAAGTTAAAGATTGATGCTACACCATTTAGGGTAGCCTCTACTTCCATGAAGTTTCCAACCAAGGAATCCACGGGATAAATAAAACCCATGGCAATATAAATAGATGCCGCAATGATTGCAGAGGGCAAGGTGGTATACATCATGGAATTAATATGATCAAACAACTCAATGTCCGTGGCAAGGGCGGCAATGTTGGTGGTATCTGACAATGGAGACATTTTATCACCAAAAAAAGCACCGCCAATCACAGCACCTGCGACTATGTGCAAATTGGCATCAATGGCGGTCGCAACTCCAAAAATGACCACACCAATGGTCCCAACAGAACCATAGGATGTTCCTGTGAACATGGAGAAGAAAATGGGAACCACAAATGCCAGTACATAGATATATTTTGGATTGACCAATTTAATGCCGTAGTAAACAAACATGGGTATGGTGCCGGAAACGATCCAACTTCCTATTACTATACCTATTGCAAACAAAATCAAAATGGTAGGAAGGCCCCTGGTCAGTTTTTTTATGGCGTTGTCTAGGATAACTTCCCAAGTGTACCCCAAATAGTACAAATGACAAGTGCCGAAGAACGCAGAGCATAAAAAAATAATCTCCAAAGGAATTGTGGGTTGATCGAAGGCATAAGGCCTTAGAACCAAGCCGTAAATAATTAAAGTCAACAAAAAGAGCACAGGCAATGCACTGTGTATCAGTTTGTCCTTCCTTTGAATTGCATTCATATCCGTTTTCCCATTGAACGCATTACGCCAATTACTCTAATTTATGGAAACGTTTAAAAGTCCACAGACCGGTACTTCAAATTGCACAAGCCCTTTATGTAAAACCCTGGATTCGACCCGCTCAACTTCCCCAAGGCAGTTCAATATACTTATTCTGCAGCTACCAATGCCTTTTAAAATACTAACTACCACTGATGTGGATGTTTTCGCATTGATGATATCATAAGCCTCAAAATCGCCATTCAGATCCATAATTCTGTCGGTGTGAATGCTTAAGATTTCTTTTTTGGAGCTATTTGCCCTTATCAACGGGAAGTTCTCTGCGGGCCCTATGGCTTTTAAATTCCCATCCAAAAACACTTCCCTGTTGTTGATCCAATATTCTGAATAAAATGCAACCATTTTTCTATGTGACTCTGGAATCTGGCTCTGTCTTACTGATAATTGCGGAACGGAAAAGAGAATGTTTGCAAATTGCAAGGCGGCCAATTCAACTGGTTCATCATAGTTCCACATGAACATATCAGAGTGTACTGCCGTGTTCCCTGTTAACAATCTTAAATCTATGATACGTCTTCTGTTGGAAACTGAATCGTTGGCACAGTCGTGGGCCCTGAACATATTGCCACATTTTCTTAAGGTTGGACCAATGTAATGCTGTCTAAATTCTATCAGAATCTCGGGATTGATGGCTGTTAGAGCACGAGTGATATCTGTCATAAGTCTATCTACAGCAGGGCCAACTGAGGCATAGTCCCTGCCATTTTCCAAGGTCAGGGCTGTCTTTTCATTGGGGATAAACCAATCTATAAAATCCAGTTTAAAACCATCTAACTTCCACTCCCTTAATGCCTGTACATAAAGATTGATCAAATAATCCCTCACATCAGGATACCTTGGGTCTACAATGGCGGTCTCGTAGGTATCTGAGATATAGAGGAATTTGCCATAAAACCTTTTATAGGCTTTAGATTTTAGGCCAAAAAATGGAACCGCGTACCAAAGCATTGCCTTCATGTCCAAATCATGCACGTCCTTAACGAATTCTTCCATGTTTGGAAATCTCTCAGGGCGCCAATCCCCGGTATAGGAATAGAGTCCTTCCGAACTTTTGGTTTGCCAGCCATCATCTACAATAATGGTCTCGTATCCGAGTTTCTTTGCGGCTCTGCATTCCTCCAAAAGGCCATTCGTTGTCATTTCCTGATTATAGGAATACCAGGTAGAATACATGGGCATTCTTGCCGTATTTGGCACATGCATTGGTTTATAGGAATCCATGGAAGCCCACCAATTGGATACAGTGTTCAATGCTGCTTCATAGCGAAGGTTTCTATAGTCCAAATGGAGTTTAATCTCATATTCATTAAAATCTGGCACCGATTCTTTGAACAATATAACGTTGCATTGTGACCATCCTTCAGCTTCATACAATCCAGTTCCAAGGGAAAGCGTATTGATGGCATCGGAACAGGCAAAAGTGTGAACGTTGGAATCGTCATGACCGAAGAGGCAAACAACGGGGGCTTGGTAGGCCGCCCGTGATGTCAACATTCTCTCGTTATCAAATTCGGAAACAACCCTTCTGTCACTTGAATAGTCTGTTAACCAAGTTCCCTTCAAATTTATCGCGGGTATTTTCCAAACTAACTTTACGGGGGCTGAATTGGTAGGCGTTTCTGAGCAAAATTTGATAGAGATTACAAATAACCCATCTTCTACTTGTTCGATTTGATTAGTTATGGAATGATTGAGCACCATATCCTTGGAAAAAATGCCAATACCCATATACGGTAAAATGTCGGAACCAACACGTTCAATATAATTCCATCCTTTGATCGTAAGGTTTGCCATACAATAATCTGTGTCTATTTGGTTTATTATTTAATACGCTCTAGGGATTGCGTAGATCTTAAAGTGATCCAATATCCCTAGACCTTTATGGTTTTTTAGAAAGGTATCCCAGTAATAGGAGTTGAACAGCAATTTGGTTCATTCAGACTTAAGAGGTTTATAACAAAGCCAGACAAGAGGATGCCTGGCTTCAACTTAAACTTAACTAACTCAAAACTAATCAACTAAACTTAGCTAGCAAGAGACAATCAATTTTTAAGACACCTAACTCTTTGCTTGAAAATTGCAATGTCATCTTAACTATGATACACTGTGATACTTTTCAAAAGTAACACAAAAATTCGAATATCAAAACGGAATGCTGAAAAAGTTGAAAACGAATGAGCTTGGAAATAGTTGACAATCTAAGGTTTATGCCCTTTATGGAACCTTCAAAGTGAATTTCGCTGGAGAAGACTCAAGGACATAAATTCACGGGTAACCGTTCCGGACTTAATTTGTTTGGCGGCTTTTCTCCCCATCTCCTTAAAGTCAGAGGAAATTGTGGTGATACCTCCATGAATCATTTCTTTTACAATATGGTCATCCAATGACAGTACCCCCACATCTTTTCCTATTTCATACTCCTTTTGGGAGGCGTCCCTAAGGAGGTCCCAAAGGGTATTGTCATCAACACAAAAGTAAAGATTTTCCTTTTGAACGCTTCCAAGAGGATATGCTTCTTCCACAATTCCATTCACCTCATATTTGTCCGAAAATCTTTTGAAAGCATGCAAGATTTCAGCCGGTAGGATTGAATTGGGTTTAAAGTACATGATGAATGCCTTATATTTTTTGATAAACGGAATCAAGTCAATCAACTTGGAGTAAATGGAATCTTCAAACTCTTGGGAGATGAACGAATATTTTTGGTCTAGAGGTAGATACCTGTCCACTATGAGCATCCGTTTGTGGTCAAATTGTTCAAGAATAGGAACCAATGTTTTATCCTGAATGGGAGCGATGACATAATATCCGTATCTGGACTTGATATTGGCAAGGATACTTTGGAAAACATCCATATTATTATGATGGAAATAAACATCGATTCTGAACTTGTCACCTAATTCCTTCCTAAAGGCATTGTAGAATTCTTGTTGAAAGCGTTGAAAGGTGAAAAGTAAGAGGGCCACATTGCGGATAATGGTTGTTTGGTCACTGGAAACGAAGTAGCCCTTCCCCATTTTTGATTCGATCAGCCCACGGTTTTTCAGTTCCTCGTATGCATCATAAATGGTCTTCCTTGAGTAACCGGATTCCTTTATCATCAAATTTATTGACGGCATCTTATCGTCCCTACGTAGTATACCGTCATCTATAGCTTCAATGGTGCCAAGAACCAGATGTTCGTGTTTGGTTAAATTACTTTTCTGTTTAAACGCTTTTATTTTATCAATTATGGTCATCTGATTCGACTCCAATTATCAGTTGCACTAAAATATGTTTATTCTTCAATTCCCAAAAATTCCAAAATACTGTATTTCAATCGCATTTGTTCCAACAATGGTTTGAGAACAAAGGTGATAAAAAAAGGCTTGGAAGGGTGGCAATATACGAACAGTAATTATCTGTGATAGTAATTTTGAATTGAAATTTGGGTGAATGTACGAATATTATGTTTATAATATTTACCCCAATTTATTTCCCGCAATAACTAAGGTCACGTTGGATAATTACTGCTATTATAGCTGAAGTGACTGTTGTTGATCTTATAAGAATTTTGTTGAAACCCTAATAAAAAGTCAATTTTTAACACTTTCTGTTTTTAATTTCAGAATAATATATTACATTTGGAAAGTATCACAGTATATCATAGTTGATATATGATACTGAAACATGGTCGTTTATCTCTTCACTGAATGGGATAGATAACCACTTTAATCTGTATGTAATCGAGAGATACAGGATCGCTAACTATTAAAATAACTTAAACCAAATGAATTATGGATCAAAACTCGAAAAAGAGCCATCAACTTAACTCTTTCGGCTTAAAACTGGTAGCATTCTTGCTATTAGTGGGGCAGTCCGTCTTTGCCCAAACTACCGTAACTGGTAATATAAGTGATGCACAGGGACCTCTTTCTGGTGCCAGTGTCGTGGTCAAGGGGACAGCGGTAGGTGCGGTTGCCGATTTTGACGGTAATTACACAATTACGGTTCCAGAGGGTTCAAACACATTGGAATTTTCCTATGTTGGCTATGCTTCCCAAGAAATTGCAATCAATGGCAGAACTACAATTGATGTCATTCTGCAAGAAGATGCGGAGGCCTTAAGAGAAGTTGTTGTTGTAGGTTACGGTACGCAGCGGAAAGCTGATTTAACTGGAGCCGTTGGGTCTATCGGATCTAATGAAATTGTTACCAAACCTTTGACTAGCCCCGACCAAGCATTGGCAGGGACAATCTCTGGGGTAAATATTACAAACAGAAGTGGTGATCCCGGAGCACCCATCGCCGTAAGGATTCGAGGTGTTGGTACTCCAGGTGTAAATGATCCGCTATGGGTAATTGATGGGGTTCCAATTGTTCAAACTACAAACATTACTGTAAACACATCCTCTACAACAGATTCCAATCCCTTGGCGGGATTGAACTCCAATGATATTGAGTCCATAGATGTATTAAAGGATGCGGCATCTACTGCAATCTATGGTGCACGGGCCGCAAATGGTGTTATCATTGTAACTACCAAGCGAGGTAGGAGCGGAGATGCTAGGGTAACTTATGATGGTTATGTGTCTTCCGCTAGTGTAAGGGACAAGATTGATGTGCTTAATGTAGATCAGTATATCGCCATACAAAATGAACTGGGCCGAGACTTTTCAGCTTTTGCCGGATCTCCTTTTGTGGATTGGCAAGACTTGGTGTTCAAGAATGGTTTTGTTCAAAATCATAACCTGTCCATAAGTGGGGGTAATGAAAAAGCTACTTATTTTATTTCTGGAGGATATTTGGATCAAGAAGGTATTGAGCTTTCTCAAGGATTTGAACGATATTCCTTTAAAGCCAACTCCGAAATCAAGTCCGGGCGCTTTACCATTGGTGAATCCCTTCTGATCAGTCAAACTGATAGGATAATACAAGATGAAGGCGCAAGGTTTTCGGGAAATAGATCAGCCCGAAACGCACCTTATTTCCAACCTTTTGGAGATGGGCAGTTTGGATACAATTTGGTTAATGGTTCTACAGTTGGTCCAGGAGGATCTGCTACCAATTTCCTGTTCATCAATGATAGAAGGTTAACTTCTGTTGATGTCAGAAACAGAAAAGTACTGGGTAACTTTTACGCAGAATTGGAGATAGCAAATGGATTAAGAGCGAGAACATCTTTAGGGATAGATTACAACGTAGGTCGCGGTGAATTTTTACAAAGAGCGGCCGATTTTGGGGGAGGAGCTAGACAGTCTCTTTTAGTATCTTCCAGACCAGTAGAGCTTACCTTAACAAGTTCCGCTACTTTACAATACGACAAAACCTTTGGGGATCACAATATAGGAGCGCTCTTCGGATTTGAACAAACCAAATTTAGATTTGATAAGGTTAGACTTCAAGGGCGAAACCTGTTCAATGAAAATTTCGCATCCTCAGGGACCTCGGTCGCGTCTGCCAATGAAGCAGATCTTTGGACCATTCAAGGTATCCTTGGGCGTTTGACCTATAATTACAAAGGAAGATATTTGGCCACCTTTAATGTGCGTAGAGATGCAACATCAAGGTTTGCTGAAGGCAATAGAGATCAAATATTCCCATCTGTATCCTTGGGTTGGAGAATCTCCGACGAGGAATTTTTTAACAAAGGGAGCTTTGTTGACGACCTCAAGATTAGGGCAGGATGGGGACAATCTGGAAATCAGTTTTCCGGTCTTAATTTTGCGTTCTTAAGTGCTATTAACAATAACATAAGATATGTTATTGGTGACGATCAGTCAACAGTTGTTGCTCCTGCGCCGACCTCGTTCGCAAACCAAGCCTTAAAATGGGAGACGAGTGATCAATTGGATATTGGTGTGGATGCCAGACTTTTAGGAGGGAAGCTTGATGTTACGGCGGATTATTACAACAAGACGACCAATGATGTGCTTCTAGGTCTTCCACTTCCATTCGTATCAGGGTTTTTCTTACCCGCGGATGCCAATGTTGGGCAGATTAAAAACTCCGGTATTGAGTTTTCTTTTAATTATGCCGATGAAATTGGAGATTTCAAATACGGGTTTGGAGCCAATTTAACCACAGTGAAGAACGAGGTTACCGATTTGGGGCCTGTTACCCAGATCATTACCGGTGTAGGTGGAGCTCAAACACACAGGACTATTGTGGGAGAGAGTTTAGGACATTTCTTCGGATATAAAACAGATGGTCTATATCAAAATGATGCTGAGGTGGCAGCTGCCATACCGGATGCAAATGGAACCCCATCACCTGGAGATATTCGGTTTGTTGATGTTAATGGAGATGGCCAAGTCAACGCAGATGACAGGACAATACTGGGAAGTCCTTTTCCCGGGTTCTTCTACGGAATGAATTTCAATGCTGAATACAAAGGTTGGGATTTCTCTGTGAACCTTAGAGGTGTAGGGGATAAACAAATTTATAATTCATCTAGGATTTCATTGGAAGGTATGACAGGATCAAATAACTTTAGTACACAGGTTCTAGGACGCTGGAATGGAGAGGGTTCAACCAACTCAAGTTCCAACCCAAGATTGGCCATCAATGATCCAAATGGGAACAATCGTATATCCGATAGATGGGTGGAAGATTCTGGCTATCTAAGAATCCAGAATATTCAAGTGGGCTATAGCTTGTCCGATGAAACATTGAAAAAGTGGACCAATGACTTTGTTTCCAACTTTAGGATCTATCTAGGAGCCCAAAATTTGGCCACTTTCACCAACTACTCAGGATACGATCCAGAGGTTGGTAGAGCTCACAGTTTTCAAAAAGGAGACTTTACTTTGGCGACAGGTCAAGACGCAGGGGCTTCGCCACTTCCAAGGATAGTGCAATTAGGTTTATCAATCACCTTAAACTAATTAATGAAAAGTAATACCGTAGTTATGAAAAAAAATAAATTTTTAATCATATGTATTTCTGTCCTCTGTCTTGCAGCCTGTAGTGATCAATTGGATCTACAGCCTTTGGATAGATTGACTGCAGATACATTTTACAATACCCGTTCGGATTTTGATGGTGCTATTTTTGCCTCATATTCATCAATTCAGGACTTTTGGGGGACCAGTACCGAGACCTTGTCTGAAAGAGGTGAGTTCTGGAAAATAACCACTATGATTACCGATGACTTGTCGGCAAATCTGTTTTCAAATGTGGATCAGGCCGCACGTGATGCCGATGCTTTGATCGTAAGATCTTCGGATAAACCATATGCATCCATTTATACCCAAATTTATGAAGGTATCTACAGAGCAAACTTGGTTTTGGCCAATTTGGACGGAGAAAATGAACTAACCGATGATGACAAAACGGTTTTAGGGGCGGAAGCCAAATTTTTAAGAGCTTGGTTTCATTTCCAAGCTTTAAAATTGTTCGGAACTCCTCCGTTGGCTATGGAAATTGTTACGGACATCAACAGTCAGGCGCTTCCCAATGCTACTCAAGCCGACCTATACACTGCCATCTTGGGCGATTTGGCCGATGCATCCAACGGACTTCCCGATGCTTGGGATAGTGGAAACACAGGTAGGGTTACCGCTTGGGCGGCCAGATCTGTAATGGGTAAGGTCAAGGTTTTTCAAGAAGATTGGGCTGGAGCCATTACCGACCTAGGAAATGTAGTAAACAATGGCCCTTATGCCTTAATGCCCAATTTTGAGGACAATTTTTCATTTTTGGCCGAAAACAATACGGAGTCCATTTTTGAGATTCAATTTGGCGGACCATTTTCTGATGACAACATCTGGGTTTTTGATGACACACATTCGGAGAATTTCAAGGCAAGTCAAGGAACTGGTAGAGCCTATTATTGGGAGGCCAGTGTTAGCTTGGGTGCCCCTGGACGAAGGGGACAAGGGTGGTATTCGCCAACGCAGGATTTGATTGATGCCTTTGAGCCAGGAGATGTTAGATTGGCGGCTACTGTTACCTTGACAGGAGAGGATTATTTTGCTGTTAATGGAGGAGCCCAGGTTCAAGCCCCTTTTGATGCAGGCTGGTCCGAGACTGGTGCTACCCCACGGAAGTACTATGGACCGGAAAATGCAAATCCATCCAATTACTCTCCCAATCTGGGATCAACATTTAACAACGAACGTTGGTATCGTTTTGCTGAACTTAAATTACTATATGCCGAAGCACTTATTCGTGGAGGAGGCGACCTTGTGGAAGCGGAACAGCAAATAAATGATATCAGGAATAGGGCCGGTTTGGCCGATTTGGCTCCAGGAGCTGATCTTTTAGCTGCCATGATGCAAGAAAAAAGAGTGGAATTGGCAATGGAGCCTCATCGATGGTTCGACATTGTAAGATGGGACTTAGGCCCCACAATTTTTGGAGGGGATTGGGACCCTAGACTGGAAGTATTTCCATTTCCATTGGCCGAGGTTGATAGGTCTGATGGATTATTGGTTCAAAATGCTGGCTATTAATTAATCGACCAGAATTTTAAGAATACCAATTTGGGAATCCAGTCTTTTTGATTGGATTCCTTTCTTGGTTTTTAGGTTTTCATATTAAGTCAATGTATAAAAGGTCAATAAAATATCTGTTTTCTCTACTCATTGGTTTCGGTTTTGAAGGCTGCGATCAACAAGGAAATACATTGTTCCTGGAACACAATGAAAAAAATACAGGGATTACTTTCAATAATCAGTTAGAGATTGGAGGGGAGATCAATGTTCTTGATTTTGAATACATGTACAATGGTGCCGGAGTAGCTGTCGCAGATTTTGACAATGACGGGCTGGTGGACATTTACTTCACCGGAAACATGGTTAGGGATAGATTGTATAAAAACTTGGGAGAATGGAAATTTGGAGATATAACAGAGTCTGCCAATGTTGGTATAAGCGGCTGGTCCAATGGTATTGCTGTTACCGATATTAATCAGGATGGGCTTCCCGATATCTATGTGTGTCGAGGAGGTGACCGGAAATCCACACCTAAGGAAATGTCCAATTTGCTGTATATAAACAACGGAGTACAAAACGGGAAATTGACCTTTACCGAACAGGCCAAACAATGGGGTCTGGCGGACCCAAGCTACTCGACGCAAGCCAATTTTTTTGACTATGATTTGGATGGGGATTTGGACATGTATCTTCTGAACAATGCTTTAGTGGATTACAACAGAAATACGCCACGCCCCAAAGAGTTATCGGGCAATGCACCCTCCACAGATAAACTTTTCCGTAATAATGGTGATCAAACCTTTACCGATGTTTCCCTAGAAGCCAACATACAGATTGAGGGTTTTGGTCTTGGGGTTGAAATCTGCGACATGAACGCTGATGGCTGGCCAGATGTTTATGTGTCCAACGACTTCTTGACGGATGACATTCTCTATATCAATCAAGGAAATGGTACATTCAAGAACGAGATTGCCAAGTACCTGAAGCATCTTACTTTCAATGGGATGGGGAACGATATTGCGGATATCAATAATGATGGCTTGATGGATGTGGTTGTTCTTGACATGCTTCCTCCGGATAATCAAAGATGGAAACTTACCATGACGGGTAATAATTACGATTCCTTCAATACCAGGGTTTCCGGTGGATATCAGCATCAGTATATAAGAAACACCTTGCAATTGAACAATGGCAACGGATCTTTTAGTGAAGTGGGTCAATTTTCAGGGATTTCTGCAACGGAATGGAGCTGGAGTCCGTTGTTTGCCGATTATGACCAAAACGGTACCAAGGACCTTTTTATAACAAACGGATACAGGCAAGACATCACCAACCTTGATTTTATGGTATATGGAAATACCATCAATAGTATGGGGACCGAAGAAGCTAATAAAAAGGAACGGTTGGAGGCCTTGAACAAATTGCCGGGGATAAAATTGAACAATTTTATGTTCAGTAATAGAAACGGATTACAATTCGAAGATATTACCAAGGAAGCCGGTTTCTCCAAACCCACCTATTCCAATGGGGCGGCCTATGCAGATTTGGACAATGATGGAGATTTGGATTTGATAGTCAACAACATTGATGACCCCGCAGGGGTATACGAAAATACTACCCAGCAGGATGGCAATCATAACTATATAAGTTTTAGGTTCAAAGGCGAGTCGCCAAACTTAGAAGGAATTGGCAGCCAAGTTGAGGTCTTTTACCAAGGGCAATTGCAAAAGCAGTTCTTCACACCGTTTCGGGGCTATCTCTCAACCATGGAAAACACCGTTCATTTTGGATTGGGAAAGGTGACCACGTTGGATAGCGTGAAAATTACTTGGCCCAATGGCTTGCAGCAAGTTCTAAAAAACGTTGATGTGAACCAACGTATTGTTTTGCATCAAAAGGAAGCAGAAACTGTTAATATCCGTAAGGCTCACATTAACAAAACATGGTTCAAAAAAGTAGATAGTATAGGATTGGAATTCACCCATGTTGAAAATGAGTTCGTGGATTACAAAATCCAACCACTATTGCCACATATGCATTCCAAAAATGGTCCAGGGATGGCAGTATCCGATGTCAATGGGGATGGACTTGAGGATATCTACATAGGGGGAGCATCTGGCCAATCGGGCAGTTTACGAATCCAGCAACCTGACCTTAGCTTCTCAGCAGTACCATTTCCTGATGCAGCACAAGAAGATATGGGTATGTTGTTTTTTGATGCAGATGCGGATGGTGATCAAGATTTATACGTGTCCAGCGGTGGGTCTTCAAATAAGCCCCATCATCTACACTACGAAGATAGATTGTATGAAAATGATGGCTTGGGAAACTTTTCTAGAGTAAATGCTCTCCCTAATAACTTGAGTAGTTCCTCAATGGTTACCGCTGCCGATTATGATAAAGATGGCGATTTGGATTTGTTTATAGGCGGAAGGGTTCGTCCTGGAGAGTACCCCTTGGCTCCGAGTAGTTTTATTCTGAACAACAAAAGCGTGCCAGGTAAGATTTTGTTTGAGGAGGATTCCCAATTTGAAACTGTTATCAAGGAACTTGGGATGGTCACTAGTGCCTTATGGACGGATATCAACAATGATTCATGGCCGGATTTAATAGTGGTAGGTGAATTTATGCCCATTAAGATTTTTCAAAATAACCAAGGCATTCTGGAAGAAATATCGGAAGAAAGTGGCCTTACAAATTCTGGGGGATGGTGGAACAGTATTACTTCTGGGGATTTTGACAATGATGGCGATTCTGATTATGTACTGGGAAATTTGGGCTTGAATAGTCGCTTCAAAGCTACGGACACTGAACCTCTATGCGTTTACGCCAGTGATTACGATAAAAATGGACAGGTTGATCCTGTTCTATGCCATTTTGTTGACGGAGAAAGACAAATAGCCCATTCAAGAAGTGATCTTATTGATCAGATCAATGCCATGCGTGGACGTTTCAGGAATTATTCAGATTATGCCAACGCAACCTTTTCTGAATCCTTTACTAAAGAAGAAATAGCAAACGCTTTGGTGCTTAAGAGTGAAACTTTTGCCAGCAGCTATATGGAGAACCTAGGGGGAGGCAAGTTTAAGCTTACCCCATTACCCAGTATTGCACAGATTGCTCCTATGTACGGCACCTTGGTGGGCGACTATAACCAAGACAATAAATTGGATATTCTAGCAGTGGGCAATTTTTACAACGGGGAAGTTTTTGGAGGTAGGTATGATGCCTCTATAGGTTGGTTTTTGGCCGGTGACGGCACCGGAAATTTTAGTCCACAGGATGTGCGGGAAACCGGTTTTTTTGTTCCTGGGGACGCCAAAAGCCTGACCAATCTTTTCTTGGGTGATACCGAAGTGGTGGTAGCGTCTATAAACAATGGAAATAATATAACCTATACTATGTCACGAAAGGATCTACAAATTTATAGGGCAAAGCCTGAAGATGTTGCGGCCATTATTCAATATCCAAGTGGTGAAATTCAAAAAGTGGAACTCCACTATGGCTCCAGTTATCTTTCGCAAAAATCCAGAAGCCTAATTCTTCCAAAAGATGCAGAATCTGTTCGTATTTTGAATTCAAATGGAAATGAATCTGAAATCCAATTGGTACCATGAGATATCTGGGTGTTTTTTTTACTCTTCTTTTGTTTTTGGAATCTTGCGAAACCAAAAAAAATGGTCAATTCCGTCTTCTTGATGCTGCCCAAACTGGAATTGACTTCAACAACGAAATCATTGAAAATGATACCATCAACGTTTTTCAATACATGAACATTTACACCGGGGCGGGGGTCGCGGTAGGTGATGTGAACAATGATGGTCTTACCGATGTTTATTTTAGTGGAAATATGGTTTCCGGCAGACTTTATCTGAACCAGGGTAACCTAAAATTTAAGGATATCACCCAATCAGCTGGATTGCTAAATGATCGATGGGGGACAGGCGTAACCATGGTTGATATTAATCAAGACGGTCTTTTGGATATCTATGTGTCTGTTTCTGGAGCAGGTGAAGGAGCCCAAAAAGGTAATTTGTTATACATCAACAACGGGCCTATCAATGGCGATGGAGAAATCACCTTTACAGAAAAGGCCAAGGACTTTGGCTTGGCAGATATTCGGCATTCCATGCAGGCTGCTTTTTTTGATTATGATAAAGACCAGGATTTGGACATGTACCTCTTGGTAAATCCAGCGGCTTATTCCCATATGGTAAACACCAGTAAACCTAGAAAACTTAACGGAGAATCGGTTAGTAATGATCGCCTGTATCGTAACGATGGCAATGGGAAGTTCACTGATGTATCCGAGGAAGCGGGAATCTTGATTGAAGGTTACGGTCTTGGTGTGGGCATATCCGACATCAACAATGATTCCTGGCCAGATATTTACATTTCCAACGATTTTATTGGTAATGATATTTTATACATCAACCAAGGTGATGGTTCCTTTAAGGATGAAATTACAGACTATATTAACCACACTTCCTATGCCGGAATGGGGAATGATATATCAGATATTGACAATAATGGTAAACCAGATATTATGGTACTGGATATGCGCCCAGAAGACAACCAACGTCAAAAGACCATTATTTCGTCTACAGGATATGACCGCTTTCAACTCATGCTTGGTGCAGGGTATCAACACCAATACAGTAGAAACACCCTTCAGCTAAACTTGGGAGAAGGTAAGTTTAGTGAAATTGGAAATATGGCCGGGGTTAGCAGTACCGATTGGAGCTGGAGTTCCTTGATAGCCGACTATGACAATGATGGCCATAAAGACCTCTACGTGACCAATGGGTTTCTACGTGATTTAGGTGATTTGGACTACATCCACTATCAAGGCATTTATGACAATCCCTTGGGAGATCCAGAGACAAAGATTAAACAAAAATTGAATTCTATTAAGGAGCTGCCGCCTGCCAAATTGGTCAACTATGCGTACAAGAATGGAGGTGATTTAAGATTTGAGGATGTTTCGGAAGTTTGGGGCATTGAAAAACCAAGTTGCTCCAATGGGGCGGCGTATGCTGACTTGGACAATGACGGTGACCTGGATATATTGGTCAATAACATGAATCAGACTGCATTTGTTTATGAAAACATGGGAGGAGAACAACCCAGCGGAAATTTTATAAAACTGAAATTAAAGGGCAAAGCCGGGAATATTGATGGGATAGGGGCCAAAGTGAAAATAACAACCAATACTGCTACCCAATATGACCAGTATTTTTTGAGTAGAGGATATGAATCCAGTGTGGATCCCATAATGCATTTTGGCCTAGGAGTTGAAGAATGTATCCAAAAAATTGAAGTTTGGTGGCCCAACAATGACTATCAAATTCTTGAAAACGTTTTGGCGAATCAGACTATTGAAATTAACCAGGCTGAATCCAATTTTGAAGGTACTGAAAACAAAATGATATCTACAGCCCCCTTATTTGCTGATCATACGGATTCCCTTGGTATCCCATTTTTGCATATTGAAGATGACGTCGTCGATTTTAAACTGCAACCCATTATTCCTCACATGCAATCCAAAAACGGACCGGGAATATCGGTTTCAGATATAAATTCCGATGGTCTGGAGGATTTTTACGTGGGAGGCGCGGCAGGCCAGTCTGGACAACTCTGGATTCAAAATAAGGATGCCGCTTTTACGCTTTCAGACTGGTCAGCCGATAGGAAATATGAAGATATGGGCAGTCTTATTTTTGATGCAAATGGGGATGGACATAATGATCTGTATGTAGTTAGTGGCGGCGTTCAGCTTACGGACGATTCCATTTATGAAGACCGGTTGTACCTTAACGACGGAAGTGGAGGCTTCTATAAATCAGATGGGATTCCAAAGATCACGGAAAGTGGATCAACAGTAAACGCTGCGGATTTTGATAAGGATGGGGATTTAGATCTGTTTGTAGGCGGACGCGTAGATCCAGGAAGGTACCCAATGCCAGCGAAAAGTTACCTACTTGAAAACGTATCGGAAAAGGGAAATGGTGCTAAGTTCAGGGATATGGGCAATCAGATTGAAGGTTGGGAAAATCTGCACATGGTAACCGCTGCTTTATGGACAGATTATGACAATGATGGTTGGACAGATTTAATCGTGGTTGGAGAATTTATGTCCTTGGAATTTTTTCATAATCAAGAAGGTAAACTGGTTCGGGCAACAGAAACTACAGGGCTGGATAAGACCCAAGGCTGGTGGAACAGCATATCAGGTGGGGATTTCGACAACGATGGGGACACGGACTACATTTTGGGCAATTTGGGGCTGAACCATAAGTACCATGCAACAGATGAAGAACCACTTTGCATATATGCAAATGATTATGATAAGGATGGCAATATAGACCCAATTATGTGCTACTATAATGATGGAGAAAACTACATTGCACACTCAAGGGATGAATTGATAAATCAGATCAGTGCAATGCGTTCCAGATTTAAGACCTACAAATCCTTTGCAGGTGCTACCTTCGAAAAGTCTTTTTTGCCAGAAGAGCTAGAAGAGGCTTATGTAGTAAAGAGTCATCGGTTTGTAAGTAGTTACCTTGAGAATTTAGGAGACGGAACTTTTAATTTAAGGGCACTACCCGTTTTAGCTCAAACGGCCCCCGTTGAGGGTATTATTGTTGAAGATTTTGACCAAGATGGGCTGGAAGATGTACTTCTAACTGGCAACTCCTATGCTACGGAGGTGGCAACAGGACGCTATGATGCGCTGTTGGGCGTGGTAATGATATCCAATGGAGATGGAAGTTTTGAAATTTTGGAATTGGGCCAAAGTGGTTTTTTGAACAATTTTGATGCAAGTGGGTTAACCATTCTGAAAAATGCAAAAAAGGAAAATCAGATTATGGTAGCAAACAATAATGGACCCTTAAAGGTATTTAAGTCTAACAGACCTGATGAAAACGCCTATGTAATCGATGTGGGGCCACAAGCTGTATATGCCGCGATAGAGCTGAAAGATGGTAGAAGGTATCGAAAGGAGTTTTATTGGGGATCCGGCTACCTGTCCCAAAGTTCAAGGATATTGTTTGTTGGCGAAGCCATCAAAAGTGTGCAGATTACCAATGTAAATGGAATAACAGAAACTAGCTACAGGAATGAAAAAGTCAATTAGCATATTTACTTTATTAATCTTATTACTTGCATCTTGCGAACCTGAACATAATCGGGAAGGTTTGGATGCGTATTTTGAAGGAAGTCTTGCCGAATACAACAGACATTTAACCGATGTTATCGTGGCTGATATTTTTACCCCACCAGTTGCCAGTAGGATTTATGCATATAGTAATATTGCCGCCTATGAAGGTATAAGGTTGGAAAACCCAGATAATCGTCCTTCGTTAGGTGGTCAATTGAATCATTTACCGACTTTGACCCAACCTGAAGTGGACAAGGCCTATTATCACCCCATAACCTCGTTGGTGGCCTTTACTGAAGTGGCCAAGAAACTGGTTTATGACCTGGAACGGGTTGATACCCTTCAAAAGGACCTTTTACAGGATGTGCGGAAAATTGGCATCGATGAAACCATCTACAATAATTCAGTTGATTTGGGAAAAAAAATAGCACAGGATGTACTTAAAAGAGCAGGGGATGACGGTTACCTAAGGCGAACTGCACTGCCTAGATTCAGTGTAAATGATGATCCAGGACGTTGGAGGCCAACCCCACCGGATTATATGGAAGCCATTGAGCCACATTGGAACACGATAAAACCCTTTGTGCTGGATTCTGCATCCCAATTTGACCCAGGGTTACCCACCGAATTTGACATCGCTGAATCCTCACAATTTTACAAGGAAGCCACCGAGGTATACCATACGGTAAACAACTTGGATTCCGAGCGCTTGGAGATTGCCAAGTTTTGGGACTGTAACCCAAACATTTCCACTACCAAGGGACATGTGATGTATTTTCAACAGCAAATTTCTCCTGGTGGACACTGGGTGCATATTACAGCTCAGGTATTGGATGAGGAGAAGGCCAGCATGGAAGATTCTGCCGCAGCTTTGGCCCAAGTAACTGTGGCGATTGCGGACGCTTTCATCAGCTGTTGGGACCAAAAATATAGGAGCAGCCTCACACGTCCAGAAACTTATATCAATAATTATATCGATTCTGATTGGGAACCTATCCTGCAAACTCCAGCATTTCCGGAACATACATCGGGACATAGTGTGGCATCTGCGGCTGCAGCCACCGTTTTGACCAACATTTTTGGAGATAATTATGCCTTTGACGATGCCACGGAAGTCCCTTATGGACTTCCTGTTAGAAGTTATAATTCTTTTGAACATGCAGCGCAGGAAGCTGCTATTAGCAGACTTTATGGGGGGATACATTACAAACCTGCCATTGAATTGGGTGTGTCTCAAGGTAAACATGTGGGCCAACACGTTTTGAACAAAACCAAGTTTACAAATTGATAGGGGTATCTATACCCGCTGGACAACATGGGTTTTCATAAACTAATGAATTCCTGATTTTAGGCCTTATTCGGTACCCGGGTCAACATCTGGCTTTTCCAAATAGTCTTTAAGCTCCATAGTAGGTTCTTCCAAGAAAGTGGAATCAATTACTACTGAGGACGCCGTCTTCAAGTGAACCAAGGTACCTGAAAGGGTTGGATACTTTTCCCTAAGTGTATCGTATTCTGGATTACTGGCATATTCTCCCCAAATGCCCAGCATCAGCTTTAAGTTTTCTTCGTCTTCTGGATATTGCCCTTTATCATCCGTTTCAGAGATCCAGTCTTCTAAAATGCGGGCATATTTATCTCGAACCCCTACATATTTGAGGTCATAAGCTAAATTATTGAGCTCAAAAGGATCATTTTTCAAATCATAAAGTTCTTCTGATGGACGTACATCGGACATAAAAATTTCTTGTAGCGAATCCAGCTTATTTTCCTTGTTCAGTTGGTGCATAACCTTAACAAACTCCACACCATCAAAATCCATGTATGTGGGTTGGGTATAGGGTCTGTCCGTTTTAAAGTTGCGTATATACTTGAATTCCTTGGAACGTACAGAACGTATTCTATCAATGGTAAAATCGCAGCGATCCCGTGTAGAGATGACATATTCCCGTTTAAAGGATTTACTAAAAATGTTTTGCCCTTCCATATAACTTGGGATATCAATATCTGCCAAGGCCAAAGCACTGGTACCCAAATCAAGCCCACTGATGAGGTCATTGTTTTTGGAACCCTGAGGGAGCATTTCGGAAGTTTTGGTAAAGTCGGCAATGATCAAAGGTACATGTAGACCTCCATCATACAAAAATTGCTTGTTCCGGGTTATACGCATTCCATGATCGGAAAAGAAGAAAACAATAGTATTTTCCAGCAAATCATTATCCCGTAGCTCCTTTATGATCTTACCAACCTTTTGATCAGTAATTTGAATGGCATCCAAGTGATTTGCATATTCTTCAATTATGGCTGGATGTTGGGGTAGGTACGGAGGGAGTTCAATGGCCGATCGATCCACAGGCGTAGCTACCTTATCCTTGAAGTTCTTGGAAAAAATTTCTTTTCCACCATATAATTGAATCTGTCCAAAGAAAGGCTGTTTGTGCTGTAAGCTGGCTAGATTCAAATGAATTCCATTTTTACCATATAGCGGATGCATTCTATAATCTTGTGAATACAGGTCTTTCCTATTGTATATAAAGTTATAATCGTCCTTCCCATTATTGAATGTGAAATAACCTTCCCTTTTGAAAATTTCAGGAATAGTTTCCAAACTATCGGCTAGGTATATTCCAGATTCCTTGGTTCTTGAGCTATGATGATTGTGGGTTCCTGTGGTTGTGGACATGATCCCGGTTATTATACTGGAACGGCTGGCAGAACAGACTGGTGCGGGCATGAAGACGTTTCTATATAGAACTCCTTGGCTCGCCAAACTGTCAATATTTGGGGTTGAGATTAGCGTGGTGCCATAGGAACTTAAAAGAGGTGCTGTGTCCTCAAGAAAGATCCATAAAATATTGGGACTCTGTGGCACCTTTTCAACTTTCTCTTTAACATTGCAGGAATATTGGAATGTGGTTGCAAGTACCACTGAGAGATATAGTTTATAAGGTCTCATGGAATTATGTTTAGTCGATTTTGGTAAAAGATATTAACCCAGATTTGGGAACCTTAAAGGTATGGGTGCCTTCTGAAAGCTCAACAACCCACTTTTCGGTTTCGTTCCCAAGACAATCCTTGGTTGCGTACTTGAATTTTTCTGTTTTTCCGGTAACTACCATAACCACTTGAGTTGACGTTTTTGCATTGATGATATCCAATTCTTTATGGCGTCCAGTCTGGAAATTGACAAGATTGTCGTTAAACACAGTTATTATCTTTTTTTGAGTGCTCGTACCTTCCAATATGGGATAATTGGTCAAAGGACTGGACGGATGAAAATCACCATCTAATAGAACATCTCGGTTTTGCAGCCAATAGTTCGTGTAGAACTTGATCATCTTAAAATGATCCTCGGGAATGTCCTCTAGTCTAACAGAAATCTGCGGTACTGAATACATCACGTTGAGCATTTGCAGCGCTGCGACTTCAACGGGTTCATCATAATGCCACATCAACATATCTGAATGCACGGCGGTAGTTCCACTTAAAAGCCTTAGGTCTGATGTTCTAATTCTGTTCACTGATGAAAGATTGGGACAATCAGTTGCCCGAAACATATTGCCATATTTGCGCATAGCTGGCCCTACATAAGGCTGCCTGAATTCAATCATTATATCCGGTTTTACCTCTTGGAGGGACTTTATCAAGTTCGTCATCAAAACATCAGTGGCCTCATTCACAGAGGCAAAGTCCCTTCCATTTTCCAGAGTGAACTCTGTATTATCATCCGCTGTAAATCTTCCAATAAAATCCAGCTTAAACCCATCAAGATCCCAATCGTGTATGGCATTGACGTAAGTGTCTATGATAAACTTACGTACCTCAGGATATCTTGGGTCCAAAACATAGGTGCCCTGGCCATTCCAATATCTCAGATATTTCCCCTTCATTTTATCAAAGGCTTCGGATTTTTCACCTACAAAGGGAACCCCATACCATAATATAAATTTCATTCCAAGGTCATGAACAGCTTTAACAAACTCCTTCATTTCAGGGATGCGTTCAGGTTTCCAATCTCCAGTATAAGCGTACCCACGATTACTATCCAATGTTTGCCACCCGTCATCCACAATGATGGATTCAAACCCCATTTTTTTGGCAAGTCTACACTCCGCCAATAACTCTTTCATGCTAACATTTTGGTGATAGCTGTACCAGCTTGAGTACACCGGAGTTCGGGCCACTTCAGGTACAAAAACAGGGTTGAGAAAGTTAAAGGAAGCCCACCAATCAGCCACTTCTCTAAGAGCGGTTGAATATTGATGCTGTCTTGCATCAAACCGAATTTTAACCTGATAATTTTTTAGGGGTCTATGTTTTTCTGAAAAGAAATTAATCTTATTATAGACAAATCCATCTTCCTCCTTGATGCCAGCACTTAAGACCACGGTATTTAAAGCCTCGGATACAGCATAGGTTAGTCGGTTGGTGTCATCATGACCAAAAAGTGTTACAACGGGAGCTTGTTTGGCCAGCATGGATTTGACGGAAGAAGGACCCCAATCTGGACCAATGGTCTTATCATTGAATGCACCACTGCTCCAAAACCCGGCCACATTGCTGGAAGCCATTTTCCATTTTAGAGAAAACGTTGGTGGTGAAACAGCTTGATCTTGGGTCAAATTAATTGTAATAACTTCCAATCCCTTACTAATTTGCTCAATAGATACATTTGATACGAAGGAACCAAGGTCGCCCTCTAGGTGGACTTCTTGCCCTGCAAGTTTATAGACTTGCCGGTCTTGTGCGCATAAAGCCCATGAAAGTAAGCATGCAAGGACTAAGGGTTTTACTTTGTTTAATTGAAAAGTCATGGTTGGAAGATCTGAATTAATATACAACTATGATATACTGTGATACAATTCAAATGTAATAAAATTTTCCAGACCTTATATTAATTGCAGGAATTAATCTCGTAAGGAAAAGGGAGTGGGGGTTGTTGGATTCTACGGTTATAGTCTTTTAGGCTGATATTCGATTCCAATTGGTCTAATTTTTCCAGAGAGTGATACTTCAATATTTTTGATTTCAATTGCCTTTAAATAGTTTCAAATATTGTATTTATAGGTGTAGTTTTCTAAGAATTTTAGAATCAATAGAATTTAAGGTGTTTTAGCTAAAAATGAAAGATAGGAAAAGCACCTTGTGTTTGCATTTTTTGTCCTGCCAGCAGGACTAACAATGTAAAGCAAGAGGGTAACACGCTAACGCGATGTTACGTTTTTTATTTGATTGAATTTCAATCAATTACGTGAAACTAAAATTTGACCAAAAAAAGTTTTTACTGTAAAAACCTTGGTAGTCCCAGTAAACATTGGAAATTTTTACATTAAAAAATATTTGGTGCCTCAGTTTGTACCCGTTTGGTAGACTGTTTTCATCAAATCAAATTTGACATGGTTTGGGGTAGTTTGAAAGTTCCTTTTTTTGATGGGTAAAGGACATTTGGGATATGGTGGGTGCGCCCTATTTCGATTTTATTTTACGCTTATCTTTCCAAACACTATAAAATCAAAACAGGATCCATGCGCAAAGTTTAAGGGTAAGAAATGGGACTTTTTAAGCGTTTCAGAAATTAACTATACTTTGAAGTGCTTCATCTGTTTTTTTATTCATAAAGTTGGATTGGTACATCATGGTGGTAGTTATTGACGAATGTCTGTAAAGCTGTTGCAGTAATTGAACTGGTATTTTGTCACCTGCTATATTTCCAAAACTATGCCTAGCTATATGCATGGTTACTTTTTTACTTATACCCGCATTTTGAGCTATCGAATTTAAATGAGTATTAATTTTTCTTATAGCCAGTTTGGTCTTGTTCCATAGAATTTTATCGTTATCGCCATTTATCCATTTAAGATGAGGAAAGATAAAATCGTTTTGGCCTTGTTTTGTTTGTTTGTAGTATTCAAGAATATGTAACGCCTTATGCGGAATGACCAGCGAGAGAATTTTGGAATTTTTGTTCATATGATAATACAACCTGTCATTATGAATGTCACCCCACTTCAATTGTAACACATCTGCGGCCCTAATTCCAGCAAGGTAAAAACTGAAAAGCCAAATATTTTTGGCATCCTTTTCATCATTGGTAAGATGTTCTAAATGTTCGATCTTTGAAATTTCATCAGTGTTTAATCCTATTTTCTCGGTTTCCGGAAACCGTATCACAATTTTTCCATGTCCAAAAGGATACAGTTTTCTATCTACCAGCCCAGACTTGATGGCTCTGTTAAAAATGGTTCTAATAACAATAAGATTATTAATGACTGATCTTTGGGAAACTTTTCTTTCCGTCCTGAGGTAAGCTATAAATCCTTTTAGAAATTTTACATTGATTTCCTTAAAAGGGAGGTGCACAGACTTGGTATATTTTTTTAGGTGATTGACCCTGGGTCTGTCTGAGGAGAGCTGGTTTAACTTGCTATTGGACTCAAGGTCATTTAAATATTCTTGTGCGACTTGGAAAAAGTCTTTTTTGTTAATAGTCGATTCTATTTCGTCTTTAAGTTGTGCAGTGGTTACATCCTTATTGTCGGTTTGTAAACCCAAAATGATTCTACCAATATCGGCGAGCTTAGTTTGTAAAAAGCTATTTAATTGGGCATGATTGGGATGTGATTTTTTGATTCGTATTTTTTTATTGTCCCAATCTTTAGCTTGGACATAGTGACCCAAATAAATATAGCTGGTTTTTCGTTCCTTGGATATTCTTAGCGCTAAGGGGAATTCACCATTTTTATTCGGCTTTTTTCGAAGAACAATTTTCGTACTACTGGCCATTTTTGACAATTTTGTTGGATAAATATAGTTTAAATTTGGTACAACATAGGTACAACATTTTTTGATTTTTATTAATTATAAATGAATTCATAAAAAATAAAAATATTGATAAACAGTTGATTATAAGTTGATAAGAGTTTTTTTGAACCATTTTGAACTGGATTCAAAATCCAGTTCTTTCGGGAGTGTGGGTTCGATTCCCACCCAAGGTACTTTAAAAGCCGAGATTTTGATCTCGGCTTTTTTATTTGAGTTAAGCCGCTGAATCTTGCTTCTTCGCCCATTATCTAATCCCCATTCCTGTGACAGTGTTTAGAATAGGTTAGCAAATTGTTTTAAAATTCGCAATAGACCACTTTTTCTATTGCAATGCATAACTTTGATGAAATGCGACACTAACTGGCAATAAAACAATCACAAACCATGAGCAATAACCAGAAAGACTACACCCGAAGACATTTTATTAAACAATCAACACTTACCTCCTTGGCGTTGATATCATTGGTCAATTGCACCAACAGGAAAAAGAAAGGAGAAAACTCAGTAAACGAGGAGGCGGTCAGTTTGGATTTAAAACCGGATGCCAACGGTTATCTAGATCTTCCCGAAGGGTTTTCGTATAAAGTTATTTCAAAGTCTGGCCAAAAAATGTCTGATGGGCTGTTGGTGCCCGGTAGACCTGATGGAATGGGAGCTTTCCTCGATGACGCAGGGCGAACGGTCATTATTTGTAACCATGAGAACAGCCCTACCACGTTGGAACATAGTCCTTTTGGGCCAGCCAACGAGCTATTGTCAGGTGTGGATTTGGACAAGCTCTTCGATTCAGGAAGTGGAATTAATCCAGGATTGGGCGGTACCACTACCTTGATATATGATGAAGAAAAGGGGATAGTCGTGGATCAATATCTGAGTTTGGCGGGGACTTATAGAAACTGTGCAGGTGGGGTTTCGCCTTGGGGAAGCTGGATTACCTGCGAGGAAGATGTTACCAAAGCAGATGGGAAGCAAATCCTTGAAGACCATGGTTATGTATTTGAGGTGCCAATGGATGCCAAAGAAATGGTTCCGCCTACGCCCATAAAAGCCATGGGGCGATTTAACCATGAGGCCGTAGCAGTAGACCCTAAATCGGGTTGTATTTATTTAACCGAAGACAGGCATGATGGCCTTATCTACAGGTTTATTCCGAACGAGAAGGAAAACCTTTTGGCCGGAGGATTGTTGCAGGCTTTGGCCATACGAGATAAAAAAAGTCTGGATACGAGAAACTGGGAATCGCAAGAGGTACCAAGGAATACCTCCATGGAGGTGTTTTGGATAGATTTGGACAATGTGGAAGCTCCTGAAGACGACCTAAGATTTAGGGGATTTGATGCCGGGGCGGCTCGGTTTGCCCGGGGCGAAGGTATATGGATGGGTGAAGGAGAGCTGTTTTTTGCCTGCACCAACGGAGGACCGCATAATTTCGGACAGGTTTTTAAATACAGCCTGTCCCCAAAGGAAGGTATGGAAGGGGAAAATGAACAACCGGCTATGCTGGAACTTTATGCAGAATCCAATGACAAAACCGTTTTGCATATGTGTGACAACCTTACCATTGCGCCTTGGGGAGACGTACTGCTCTGTGAGGATAATGGAGAGTTGAACCATATTCGGGGGATAGACAAAGATGGAAACATTTATACCATGGCTTGTAATCGAAGTTCCAAATCTGAACTTACGGGCTTGGTGTTTTCTCCGTCGGGAAAAACCCTCTTCGTAAATGTTCAGGAGAACGGTGACACAGTGGCCATTACAGGGCCATGGGAAAGATTCGGTAAGGAGTCGGTATAGGGTACAATTACCGCTTCACCTCATCCGCAACCAGGGCTAGAAATTCATTCCGATAGACCGAATCCTCAAAAACACCTCCGTATTCCATGGTAGTGGTGGTGCTGTTTTTGTCCTTGATTCCACGGGAGGAAACGCAAAGATGTTCCGCGTTCACCACCACAATGACGTCTTCGGTGCCCAAGGTCTGCTGTAAATCCTTCATGATCTGCAAACAAAGGCGTTCCTGGACTTGGGGGCGGTGGGAATAGTAATCCACCAGTCTGTTTATTTTGGAAAGTCCAACAACCTTCCCCTTTGGAATATAACCGATGTGGGCCTTCCCAATTATTGGAAGAAAATGGTGTTCACAGGAAGAGTCAATGGTTATGTCCTTTTCAACCAACATTTTTTTATACCCGTATTTATTACTGAAGGTAGATATTTTGGGTCGATTCTTGGGATTAAGCCCATAGAACAACTCTTTTACATACATCTTGGCGAATCGGTATGGGGTGCCGGAGAGACTATCATCGGATAAATCCAAACCAAGTGCTTCCATGATTTTTTGAAAATGGTATTGAATGGTTTCAATCTTTTCATCATCGGTTTGATCAAAAGCGTTGGGATGCAATGGCGTCTCCAAGGAAGTAGGAAGATGTTGATCTCCTATGATTTCAATTTTTTCGATGTCCATTTTGATAGTTGGGAGATTAAAATGGGAATTAGTTTTCTGCGCAACAGCTTTCCTGTCAGCATTTACAATATTTGCGATTGTATAGGTGGAAAAATATGAGGCCCAATGCCGGAATATATACTGCTTCCTCCGCAAGGGGGATCAGGGAAAGTTTTTCGTTAAGAACTATGAAAGCCAAAAGTACCCAGCATGCCCATAAAGCAAGACCTACCCACCGCCTTGTAGTAACCTTATTGGTCCAGACAATGGCGAAAAAGGAAATTACCAGAAAAACCAAGTCAAGGATTCCCCACCATGCCGGACGCCCCTCACCTGCGGACACGACCCCAGCCTGAACTACAAAAAGAAACGGGGTTGCCACGCAATGTACAAGGCAAAGTGCACTGGCAGCTGCACCGATAACATCGGATTTTGATGTAATATTAATAGTTTTCATATTTAAGTAGTTTTGGAACCAATCTTCAAGTTTTGGATTTTGAGGAACAAAAATAGTGTAAAAATGCAAACGCAACTTAGTTGCATTTACAATAATTTCTATTTTTGCTAAAAGTATTCACTTGATTAATACAGATGCACTTCAGTTTACCTATGAAAATGGATCGGAATTTTCCTTTCCTGATGTCCATTTAAAATCTGGCGAACACCTTTTAATTCTTGGTCCATCCGGGATTGGCAAAACCACTTTGCTTCATTTATTGGCGGGGATATTACCTGCTGCCAGTGGCAAAATTACCGTGGCTGGGACCGAGTTTCAATCCTTAAACCGCAAGGAGATGGACCGTTTCAGGGGAAGCCATATTGGATTGATATTTCAACAGTATCATTTTATTGGATCCCTTAGTGTTTACGAAAACTTGGTACTAAGACAAAGTTTTCCCAAAAAAGCTGTGGACAAGGCTCGGATAAAGGAACTTGCTTCTCGTTTGGGACTGTCTGAAGTGCTACACAAAAAAGTAACACAGCTTAGCCAGGGGCAACAACAGCGACTTTCTATTGCCTTGGGCCTGATCCATAAACCTGATGTGATCTTTGCCGATGAGCCCACTTCCAATCTGGATGATGCAAACTGCAATGCGGTTATAGAACTGTTGAAGGAGGAAGCTAAAATCTGCCAAAGCAGTTTGGTGATCATTACGCACGACCACCGAATAAAGTCACATTTTAAAAACCAATTGACTCTATGAGACTTGGATTTTTGGCATTTCGGAATATGGTGTCCAAACCGCTCAACTTACTATTAAGTCTATTACTGCTGGTTTTGAGTGTATTCTTGGTCACATTTGTACTGCAACTTAGCAAACAATTGAGTGGTAAATTGGATAAGAATATAGCCCCTTTTGATATGGTAGTGGGCGCAAAAGGAAGTCCACTGCAACTAGTTTTATCCTCAGTTTTACATATTGACGTTCCCACAGGAAACATTAAGCTGGAAGAAGCAGAGTTTTTGACCAAAAACCCCATGGTTGGATCGGCGATTCCAATTTCATATGGGGATAACTATAAAGGATATCGGATTTTGGGAACTACCCATGAGTATTTGGATAAGTATGGAGCTACCTTGCTGGAAGGCGAAATGTATTCCAAATCTTTTGAAGTAGTTGTTGGAAGTAGTGCCGCCCAAAAATTGGAGTTGAAGCTGGGAGATACATTTACCAGTTCCCATGGGTTGGCTGCCTCCGGTGTTGAAGCCCATGAAGACCATCCTTATGTGGTCAAAGGATTACTAAATCCTACAGGAACTGTTGTGGACAGGTTACTGATTTCAAATTTGGAAAGTGTTTGGGAAGCCCATGAACATGGGGAGGAGCATGCCGAAGAGCACGAGGAAGAACACGAGCATGACCATGAAGATGAACACGATCACGAAGGAGACCATGACCATGATGAAGCTCACGACCATGACGGGCATGACGACCACGATCATGAAGATGGCCATGATCATGAGCATGGGGAGGAACACGAACACGACCATGACCATGAAGATGAGCATGCAGGGGAAGAACACCACCACGAAGATCGGGAGGTTACTTCCTTTTTGGTGAAATTCAAGAATCCGATGGCCATGGTGCAATTACCTAGGTTTATCAACGAAAATACCAACATGCAGGCGGCCTTGCCTGGCTTTGAAGTTCAACATCTATTGGGTCTGCTTGGCTCGGGGATCAAAACAATCAATGGAATTGCCTTGGCCATCTTGTTGGTGTCCGGCCTTAGTATTTTTATCAGCCTTTTAAAGACCATTAGGGAGCGTAGGCAGGAATTGGCCTTGTTGCGAATCTACGGTCTTGGGACCGTTCAATTGTTGTGGGTGGTTTTTTTGGAAGGTCTTTTTTTAACAATTACAGGATTTTTCCTTGGTTGGCTATTGGGTAGAATAGGCATATGGATTACTTCTTTTATTACAGAAGCGTCCTATGGATATAACTTGCAATTAACAGGATTTGATGCTACTGAATTAGCTTTTCTTGGCGTGGCATTGCTAATAACTTTGGTCGCCACCTTGCTTGCTTCAATATCTATTTTTAACTTGAATATTTCAAAAACATTATCAGATGCGTAATCCGTTGCTTTTTTCATGTGTGTTGATTTTTGTGATCCAAGGATTATCAGCACAAATACAGCTAACATGGCAAGACTTTGCCGATGTCGATTTTGAACCTAAGTATAATGCTACCTATGATGTCAATTTTTTGATGCCCACGTTTGGCCCAAGGATAAAATCCTTCCAAGGCCAGGAGGTGAAGATTAAGGGCTTTTTCTTGGACATTTCCGGGAATGGGGACATCTTTTTGGTCTCTGCAAACCCAATGGCTTCCTGCTTTTTTTGTGGGGCGGCCGGACCTGAGACCATTATAGAAGTGGATTTCAAGGAAAAACCACCCTTTAGAACCGATCAGATTGTTGAGGTTACCGGTATACTGGAACTTAATCCAGATAACGTGGATCGTTGCAATTATATTTTAAATAGGGCCACGGGCCAATTGTTAAATTGAAAAACCGGAGTTTGTTTTGTGGGTTGATGTTGTGCTGTTTGGGAACTTGGGTACAGGCACAAACGGTCTTGGAGTGGGCTGACCTCCAAGCCGGCATTTCATGGGAATCCAATGCCGACATTCCAATGTTCAGGCAGGCGGTGTTTGCACCGGAACTTCTGGCCTTGGAAGGAAAAGAAGTTATAGTAACAGGTTATTTTTTGGTTTTGGATGGAACCCAATCCGTTTACTTACTTTCCAAAAACCCTATGGCTTCCTGTTTTTTTTGTGGAAATGGCGGCCCGGAAACCATAATGGAACTTGAATTTAACGAAAAGCCCCCTTTCGTAATGGATGATTTACTTTCCGTAAGTGGTCTATTGCGACTCAATGCGGACAATCCCAATCAATGCTATTATCGAATTGAAAAAGCGATAGCCTTAAGTCTATAAAATCTTGGAGCAATCAAAAGTAAATACTATCGACCAAAGCAATGAAGCACTTCTGGATCAGAAAGGGCTAAAGAAAACCAAATTGCGGTTGGAGCTTGTAAAGCATTTCAAGGATGCCAAGCACGCCCAGTCTTATAGTGACTTGAAACAGATAATGGGCGAAGGCGTGGATAAATCCACCCTATATCGCAATTTATCAGCGTTTGAAGAAGTGGGACTGATTCATGGTATTAATGACCATTCAGGAATCACTAAATATGCTTTGGGAGCTTCACCTTCGGCTGGTCAGGAACATGCCCATTTTGTGTGTGAATCTTGTGAAACCGTCTATTGTGTAAAAGGAATGACGGAAATTCAAATGAAGGTCCCCAGTGGGTTTAAGGCCAAAAATATTCAGACTATAATTAGAGGAACTTGTGCCAATTGTTAAAAGGTTCAATATTCTTCAAAAGTAATCCACTAATTCGCTAGCAAACAGAATCTAAGCACTGGTCTACCGCTATAACCCAAGGGTAATTTTACTATCTTGTTCTTGACTATGGGAAGCGTTTTTACCACAAATAGAGTGTTTGGGCTACTGCTGTGCTTTGTACTCTTTTGGAGTTCCACGATGGGCTTTGCCCAATCTGAAAGAAGTGCAGAATTGGAAAAACAATTAAAGTCATTGACAGGGGAAGCTTATTTCTCAAAAGCCAATGATATTGCCGAAACCTATTACGCAAACTCCACAACTCAGGCTCAGGATTTTATGGAAGAGCAAGGGTTGGAAGCAGGGATACAGGAATTCCCCCTGCAACATGCCAGATACTTAATCTTAAAAGGGAAATTGCTCACCTTGCAAGGTAACTACGAGGAAGGGCGTTCGGTATTGAATCATTCCATCACCATTTTACAAAATGGTGAAAATGTAGGCTTCTTGGCCCAAGCGTATTCGGGAATGGGAGGCCTCCTTATCAGGATGGGAGATTACATAGATGCCCGAACAAATCTTGAAAATGGGCTGGCTCTCTATCAAACTGATGAAGTCAACAATACTCTTGCCAATATTCATTTGCTCTTTGGGAGGTTGGAGAATATTGAGGACAATCTTGATGCTGCCTTGAATCATTACGAAAGAAGTATCCAAATCAATAAACAACTGGATCATAAAAAGGGAATCTCTGATGTTTACTATCGCATTGCTGTGCTATATCTGGATAAGAACAATGAAGAAAAAGCGTTGCAGTATTTTCAGGATGGAAGGGCAATCAAGGAAGAGATCAAAGATGAAAGGGGCTTGGCAAATTTTAATTTATCACTGGGCGTTTTGCATGAAGAGAAAGGACTTTTTGAAACCGCTTTGGATTACTATGCGCAAAGTTTAAAGGGTTATGGACGTATAGGGGATAAGGCCAATTTAGCCAAGACTTACAATAACATTGGTGTGGCCTATGTGGATTGGCAAAAATACGATAGTGCCCAAGTTTATCACGAAAGGTCGGTGAAACTTCACAACGAACTCAAATCTCCGCTGGGAATGATTAGGGCATTGTCCAATCTTGGAGAGGTGCACTATCTAAAGGAGGAGTACCCAGAAGCGCTTAAAAACCATTGGGCCGCTAGAAAAATAAGCGAAACTACCGAAAGGAAAATCATGATGGGGTGGGTCACCAATAATATAGGCCAGGTACATTTAGCCGCCGGGCGTTTGGACAGTGCCAGTATTTACTTGAATCGCTCCCTAAAAATCAAAAAACAACAGGATAATTACTTAACGCTTCGCCAAACTTACAAGGATCTTTCAGAGTTGAAAGAAAAGCAAGGGGATATGGAAGAAGCCTTGGCCTATTTTAAGCTGTACAAAGAAGTTCAGGACAGTCTTTTTAGAAAGACTAAGACCAGGGAATTGGCAGAAATGCAAGCGAGGTACGACAACGTACGGCAGGAAAAAGAAATTGACCAATTGCAGCAAAAGAATAAAACCCAGCGCTTATGGCAGAACATTTATGCCATTGGTGCACTCCTGGCCTTAATTGCCGTGGGATTTGTTTTTCAATTCTTCAAGTATAAAAACAAAAAGAACAAGGAGCTTTTGGCCGTTGAAGCCCAGCAACGCCAGCAGCTGGAAGAGATTGACCGTTTAAAATCCCGTTTTTTCAACAATATTTCCCATGAATTTCGAACACCACTTACCCTCATATTGGGCCCCTTGGACAAATTGAGAAAGGGGGTGGATAACACTTTGCGTCCCACCATCGACATCATTGACCGCAATGGCAAAAGGTTGTTGAAGTTGATCAATCAGCTATTGGAATTGTCCAAAATCGAGGCGGGAAAGACTTCTTTAAAAACATCATTTGTGGATGTAGTTCCTTTGCTCAAGGGCTGGGTTTTATCTTTTCAATCCATGGCAGAAATGAAGGATGTTGATTTGTCTGTCCAAACTGAAAAAGAGTCCTATTTTCTCTATATCGATAAGGGCAAGATGGAAGAGGTACTGATCAATCTATTGTCCAACGCCCTAAAGTATACCCCTTCCGGAGGTAATGTTACGGTAAGCTTACATCAGATACATAAGGATGGCAATGATGCGTTATCCATTAAGGTTTCAGATACGGGCAAGGGAATTGCCAAGGAAGAACAACCCTATATCTTTGATCGCTTTTATCAAGCGGCCAATGCCGATGCAGACAATGTGGTTGGAACGGGTATTGGGCTTTCCCTCATTAAAGAGTTGGTGGATTTGCATAAGGGATCCATTTCGGTGAAGAGTGAACTTGGGGTAGGGAGTACTTTTGATGTGCAGCTTCCCTTCGGGAAAGAACACCTTTCCGAAGAAGAAGTTCAGATGATACCTGCTGCTCCTCATGCTATCCCTATGGATATCCCGGTTGGGGATTCCGACTCTCCTGAGGTGGCCCAAACGGAAGTTGGCGGCGGGGAATTACCACTGCTCTTGCTTATTGAGGACAATGAAGACCTTAGGGATTACATCAGAGAGGTGCTAAAAGGCCAATATGATATACTGGAAGCCAAAGATGGGGAAGTTGGCATACAACAGGCCTTGGAACATATCCCGGATATCATAGTCAGCGATTTGATGATGCCCAAGGTGGATGGATTGGAGGTGTGCAAAACCTTAAAAGAGGACGTTCGGACCAGTCATATTCCCATTGTTTTGCTGACGGCAAGGTCATCCAAAGAGGATAGGATAGAAGGTTTAAAAAGTCTGGCAGATGACTATCTTACCAAGCCGTTTGACAATGAGGAACTGCTGGTAAGGGTGGAAAATTTGATAGCCACAAGGAAAAAAATGCAAGAGTATTTTTCCACCGGGGATATACTTAAACCTAAAAAACTCAAACTCAGTTCCATTGATCAAGATTTTATAAAGAAGGTTACCGAAATATTGGAACTCGAAATAGACAATGAAAATTTTGGGGTAGTGGAACTGGCAGATGCCGTCGCACTTAGCCGATCGCAACTATTCCGTAAAATTAAGGCGATTACCGATCAAACCCCTATAGAATTTATTAGGTCTTTCCGTTTACATAGGGCTATGGACATGTTGCAACAGCAAAGCGGTACGGTGGCAGAAATTGCGTACAGTGTTGGCTTCCAAAATCCCTCCTATTTCTCCAAATGTTTTCAAGAACAATTTGGAATGTCTCCGAGTGCTGTTTCCCGGCGTTAAACACCTTTGAGGTACTCTGATTTTTGCACTGTGTTCCTAGACTCAATTTAACACTTTGCAACATTTGTTGCAGACTATGCAACATTTCTTCGATTTGCTGTAACAAATAGAATTTCAGCGAATTACATTCAACATTTTTAATTGATTTTGGCACATCCCAGGTTGTCCTCAGGGATGCTCCACAGATACATTTGTCCCATGATTTTGAAATACTTGAAAGAAAAGAAAACAGTGTTTCAGTAGATAACGAATTAGTAACAAACAAAAAGTAAAATCATGAAAAATGTATTAATGGGCCTATTATTTATAGGTATGACAAGTATGGGTTATTCACAATATGACCCGATGAACGGTAACATCGAGAATAACGGATTCGATTTTCTATTTGCAAATCTTGACTATCTGGATGGGGTACAAGGCAAGACAACGCCCGATCAGGTAAGATTTCTGGAAGGAATCGCTGCGGATTGGGACGTGAGCAAAGTGTCACAATTTGATGGACGTAGTGAGCTCTTTAGGGTAGTTTTTAAATCCAATAAAGGTCAAATAAACGTGGCTTTTGATGGAGAGGGTAAAATTAAACTGGCCACTGAGAAGTTCAAAAATGTGAAAATGCCAGCGCATATCCAGCAAATGATCAAGGAAAAATATCCGCAGTGGAAGCCCGTAGAGAATCTGTATTTGGTTACCTATAGAGATGGGAGAAAAACCACAAAAACGCTTAAGGTAAAACTTGAAAAAGGCAATAATACAAAGCATTTAAAGGTAACGGACAGCGGACTTCTGCTTTAAGCCAACCTTTTAATTCAGGTGCAAGTTGGCGGGTCTTAAGCCGCCAACTGCCTGCTGAAATTCATTAAAAATAGTTGTTAAACAAAAAAATATATATCATGCCAACACCATTGGAAATTTTATTGGACCCGGTATCACTGGCAGTTTTGGCCATCTATGCGATACTTATGATTTGGGAAGGATTGTTTCCCGCAAGAGAACTACCAAAAGTAAAATTTTGGAAATTGAGAGGGTTGGGTGCTTTTGCATTCTTCTTTTATTTATCATCCTACTTACCATTGTTTATTGATCCTTATCTGGAACCATACCGATTACTGGACTTAACAAACCTGACGACCGTTATAGGAGGACTTGTAGGGGTGGTTTTATATGAATTTGGTGTATATGTATGGCATAGGGCACTACATAGCTCCGATTTTCTGTGGCGCGCTTTTCACCAGATGCACCATAGTGCTGAACGTTTGGACACCTATGGGGCCTTCTATTTCAGTCCCATGGATATGATCGGATGGACTGTTTTGGGGAGTATCTGTTTTACCCTTTTGGTGGGACTCAATCCGCAGGCCATCACCTTTACCTTGTTGGCGACCAACTTTTTGGGGATGTTCCAGCATGCCAATATTAAAACCCCAACTTGGTTGGGATACATTGTACAACGTCCAGAGAGCCACACGGTTCATCATGCCAAGGGTATCCACCGGCATAATTATTCCGATCTACCCGTTTTTGATATTCTTTTCGGGACGTTCAAGAACCCAAAAAGTTATCAGCACGAAACAGGATTTTATCATGGGGCTTCGGCCAAGGTATGGCAAATGCTCACATTTAAGGATTTGAACAAAAAATCAAAAGGCACAAACAAAGATGTGTCGAAGGTTATTTCAAAATCGGCAACTATTGTAATTATAGGGTTATCAATCTTTGGATGTAGCAGCGATAATTCAGAAACAGTAATTGAAACACAGGAACCAGAGCAAATTGTCACAGTAAGCACAGTTACGGGGAATGGAAACATCGGAGCTGACGATGGTCATTGCAATGATTTTAATCAAAAAAAATGAAAAATTTAGTAATAAAAGTCGGTTTGTCGACCCTATTGGTGCTTGCGCTAATAGGTTGCAGCAAAGAAGAAATCGAAGGGCCAATAGGACCAGTGGGTGAACAAGGACCACGGGGCGAACAGGGGGAAAAAGGAGAACCGGGTCAGGATGGTGAAGACGGTCAAGATGGTAATGCAGAGGTAATCTATAGTTCATGGATTCCTGCAAATTTTACAGGCTCGTCTGCCTCGGTAAAGTATATGAATATAGATTTTCCTTCAGAATTACCTCCCGCTTTTAGCATAAAAAGTACCCATACCATCCTTGTGTTTTTTAATGGCTTTGGAGATGGGAGTACTTACCTATTGCCTGTACTGGATTTTAGGGGAGCCCAATTCACCTATGGTTATGGGAGCGGTACTGTAACGGTTGGTGATATTTTAATTAAGGCAAAGGCACTATCTGGGGATTTAACGGAGTTTCAAATATCGCCTTCTCGAGGCAATAGATTCAGGTATGTCATTATTCCTCCGAGTGTACACGTGCAAGGGAAATCCTCTTTGGACCACAGCGATTATGAAGCCGTAAAAGCATTTTACAACATTCCGGATTAGTGTTGAAATAGTTTTGATAAAATAAATACAATGAAACAAAAAACAAAAAATACGATACTAACAGATGGTGGGTTGGAAACCGATTTGATTTTCAACCATCGAATTGAACTGGAACACTTTGCCGCTTTTCCACTGCTGGAAAATAGGAACCATTTACAAATACTGGAAAATTACTATCGAGACTATTTGGAACTGGCAAAACTGAATGGAACCGGGTTCATTTTAGAAAGCCCAACCTGGAGAGCCAATTTGGATTGGGGCAAGGCATTGGGCTATGATGAACAGAACCTCAAGCGTGTCAATAAACTGGCCATTCAAAAAATGAAGCAGCTAAAACAAGAGTACAAAACGTGTATTGAAAATGTAATGGTGAGTGGGCAAATTGGTCCGAGGGGCGATGGCTACAAGGTAGACACCGCTATGAATCCTGCTGAGGCCCAAGCTTACCATAACCTTCAGGTCGGGGCATTTGAGACAGCCAAAGTTGACATGGTCACGGCCATTACCATGACCTATATTGATGAAGCCCTAGGCATAGTGGAATCCGCAAAGAACCATAAGATTCCTGTAGTGATATCCTTTACAGTGGAATTGGATGGTAGTTTGCCCAGTGGGGAAACTTTGGAGCAAGCGATTACGGCAATTGACAAGGCCACTGAGAATTATCCAAAATATTACATGATCAACTGTGCCCATCCTACGCATTTTATGCACCTACTTGAAGGAGCAAAAAGCTGGAAAAACCGAATTCAAGGACTTAGGGCCAATGCTTCATGTAAAAGTCATGCAGAATTGGACGAATCAACCGAGTTGGATGTTGGTAATAAAATAGAATTGGGTCAATTGCACAGAGAACTGCAACAGCTATTGCCCAATTTGGAGGTTTTTGGCGGTTGCTGCGGAACGGATGCCTCACACGTCAAGGCCATTTGTGATCACATTTCTTTGGTATAACCGTTTTTGAGCTGCCAATTATTTGGTTGAATTTTGGAGAGCCGGGATTTTTGTCTCGGCTTTTTTGGTTAGCAAAGAATCTACTGTGGTTTGTGCACTGTAAGGTTTTGGTCGTTTTTATGGCTAAGGGGGTGATGAAGAACGCTGCCTATTTTATGGAACGATGTGAAGTATTGGCCAGTCAGGCCGCCACAAAGGGCAACAGCGCTGTTGGAAGTTTGATTGTTGTCGACAATAAGATTATTGTGGAGGCCGAAGAAACTGCAAGCATCCAACAAGATGTGAGCTGTCATGCGGAGATGGAGGCGATAAGAAGGGCTAGGGCCATTCTTGGTAAGGATATGTCCAGCGCTATCCTATACTCCAACAAGGAGCCTTGCGTAATGTGCAGTTATGCCATACGGGTACATCGTATTGGAACAGTAATATATAAAGAGAAATCGGGGGAGATGGGTGGAGCCAACGGGACGTTTGATGTGCTTACCACTGAAAAGGTGCCGGAAGGATGGGGACCTCCTGTCCATTGTATTCAATTGGAACAAAATTAAGATGAACTATTCAAGATTAGCATTTACGGACACGATTAAGGAGATTCAGAAGGAGCAGGGAAGCAGGCATGCCTATGAACGCATGGAGCGCATGGAATTGCCGGATGGGCTCTCTTTTAGGGAGATGAGTTTTATCAAGGATCGCGATAGTTTTTATATGGCTTCTTTTGGCGAAAATGGTTTCCCGTACATACAACATAGGGGAGGCCCAAAAGGCTTTTTGAAGATGATAGATGTGAAAACCTTGGCCTTTCTGGATTTTACAGGAAACAAGCAATACATCTCAACAGGAAATGTCAAAACACATAAAAAAGTTTCCCTTATCCTTATGGATTATGTCAATCGAGCCCGCTTAAAAATTTATGCGGAAGCTGAAATAGTGTCTTTGGAAGAAAACCCTGAACTCGTTGAAAAATTGGAATTGGATTACGATTACAAGGCAGAGCGCATTTTTCTTTTCCATATCAAGGCCTTTGACTGGAACTGCCCGCAGCATATTACCCAACGATATACATTTGAGGACATCTCAAAACTAAATAAGCAACGGGAGGACTATATCCAAGATTTGGAGCAGCAAATAGAAGGGCTCAGAAAGCAGATAAAAGAAAATTCTGCAGGACATTAGGGTTGGTCACTTCCAAATGTCTATCCAGACCTAAGCTTGCTTCTATAGCATAACCTGAGTGGTTTCTTCAAGTTTGTTCTATATTTAGGGTTGGGTATTTGAACGAAGTCAATTCCCCTCGATTTTCCCAAATATGGGTCACCTCTGTTTATGAATCTATGGACATACTAAACCTACACCGCGAATTCTTTTCAACCCAAAAAAGTAAGGATGTCTCCTTTAGAAAGAAGGCCTTGAAACGCTTGCAAAAGGAAATCGTTAAGCGGGAAGATGAGATTTGTGAAGCCCTTTACACGGATTTCAAAAAACCCAGGTTTGAAACTTTGGTTGCGGAGACCCAGTTTGTGTTGGCTGAAATAAAAACAGCGTTAAACAACTTGGAACTGTGGGCACGCCCGGAACGGGTTTCGTCCATTCTGGCCAATTGGCCTTCAGCCGATTATCTATATCGGGAACCCTATGGCACCGTATTGCTCATAGCCCCTTGGAATTACCCATTCCAGCTGGTTTTTGCTCCCTTGGTCGGTGCAGTGGCAGCTGGAAATACGGTAGTAATAAAACCTTCTGAATTAACGCCCAATACATCCAAAATTTGTGCTGAAATTGTTGCTGCAGTGTTTGAACCCGGCCATGTTTCCGTGGTTGAAGGTGGGGTGGAAATCTCACAGAAATTGTTAACTCAAAAATGGGATTACATTTTTTTCACCGGAAGCACCAAGGTTGGACGATTTGTATATGAAAGTGCGGCCAAACATTTAACACCTGTGACTTTGGAGCTAGGAGGCAAAAACCCTTGTATTGTGGATAATTTGGCTTCCATTAAACTGGCAGCTAAACGCATAGCTTGGGGCAAATTCCTGAATGCCGGGCAGACCTGTATCGCACCGGATTATGTGTTGGTTCATCAAAGTGTGAAGGCCAAACTTATAACCGCTTTGCAAAAAAGCATTGAGCAGGGGTTTGGAAATCTTGAACATCCTTCAGATGATTTAGCCAGGATAGTCAACGAAAAAAATTACACTAGATTAAAAAACTTGCTACACGAGCAAGAAGTAATTTTTGGCGGGGTTTATAAGGATGGAGATAATTATCTATCTCCAACTTTGATAAATGAACCCGGTCTGGATAGCTCCGTCATGCAGGACGAAATTTTTGGCCCTATTTTACCTATCATTAGTTATGAAACGGATGATGATTTAGCTGAGGTTTTGGAACGCTACGAAAAACCTTTAGCTACCTATGTGTTTTCCAATAAAAAATCTTTTCAGAAGAAGATATTGAAGAAATATAGCTTTGGAGGTGGTGCCATCAATGATACCGTTATCCAAATTACTAATAAAAAACTTCCTTTCGGGGGTGTTGGGGCTAGCGGACTTGGAGGTTATCACGGTAAGGCTTCATTCGAGATTTTTTCCAATGCAAAAGGAATCATCAAAAAGGCCAATTGGTTGGATATCCCCTTGCGCTATCCACCGTATAAACTCCCCAAGGGAATTGTGAAAAAAATCAAGCACTTGTTTTAAAACGCCCACCTTTTTGAATTGAAGGTTTTGATACTACATTTTCTTCGCAATTTTATAATTCCAAACCCTTATTTCGATTGTCCTTCAAATTAGTGCTAAAACACTAGTATTCAATAGCTACTGGGGCATTTTTTATCCTACAAAAACACAATTAGCACGTATAATCCTACAACCTGCTTTAGAGTTCAGCCAAAACACCCATCGATTATCCGATGTTTCACAACAAATGATCGATGAAATACAACATATATTCTATTTAACCGATGCTAGTAGATATGTTTGAATATTCTTACATGCTAAGAAAAACCTCATTTTTTTGATTATGAAAAGACCGCTAACCCCCCAAAAAAAAGGAGCTTCTTATTTCTTTTTTTTGTTTTTGCTCGCTTCATTGCAGTGGAGTTATGCACAAAATTGTTCAGTAAATGCGGGGATTCCTGAAACCATATGTGAGAACATCGGAACGTACAACCTTTCGGGTTCCACTTCAGGATTGGTACAAAGTGGTCCAACATGGTCGCAAGTAGGTGGGCCATCCGTTATTATCAACGATCCTTCCAACCCAACCACTTCCATTTCCGGTCTTGTTGGTGGAAACACCTACACTTTTAGATTGAGTGCGGTTTGTACGGACGGAACACCACAATTTCAAGATGTAGATATAACGGTACAACCTATTACCGTGTCAAATGCGGGAAGCGATATTGCCTCATGTCCAGATAATACCGGGAGTGTGAGTACAAACGCAAACACCCCATTGAATGCCGGTGAAACTGGACTATGGAGTATTGTTGGGGCTAATAATGCAGGAGTAACCATTAATGCTCCCAGCTCCCCCACAACAACCTTAACACTAGCCGAGACCAGTGCTGGAATCACAACTTTACAATGGACGATATCAGGTCCTGATTTTGCTCCAGGACAAGCTTGCGAATCCAGTTCTACGATTACCGTAACCAATTACGGTGGTGAAAGTGTGGTGGATGCAGGACCAAATCAAAGTTTGGATAACTGCTATTCACTGACCCAGTCGACCAACTTTGCAGGTAGTTTTGGCGGAAACAACATCAATGGTCAAGTAGGTACCTGGAGTTTTGTAAGCGGACCAAATACGCCAGTCATTGCAAACCCAAATAGTAACAATTCCAATGTATCCAACCTCGTAGCAGGGGTCTATACGTTTCGTTGGTCTGTAAATGGGCCATGTGCCAGTGGTCAGGACACCATGACCATAACGGTAGCTGGGGCAACCCAGGATATATCCACGGCAACCATTCAAAATAATGATATTCGCTTTTGTGATGCCAGTATTACAACGGTGACACTTGTGGGCTCATTGCCCTTATTCACTAATGAAACTGCAACTTGGACCCAGACGAGCGGCCCTGTAGCAGGTGTTAATATCATCAGCCCAAATTCCAGTACTACACAGATCACAGGATTGGATGGGAGTAGTACCTATCAGTTTACCTATACGATTGAAAATGGAACAACGCTTTGCAGTGATTCAGATACTGCTACCATTAATTATTCCACAACCCCGGTCACAATCTTGGCAAATGGGGGTAGCGACCTAACTGCGGTTTGCGGTGTAACAAGCGTTGACATTCCATTTACCACCACAGGAAATGGTACCAATACCTATAGTATTATTAGCGGGCCAAGCAGTTCTACTTTGGTGGATCCTTCCACTTTTTCCAATGCGGGGGGCACACCTTTAACGATAAACTTTGATGCTGAAGGAACATATACCGTCCTTTTTAGAAGAGCTCTGAGTGGTTCCATCCAAACCGGATGTGATGTGGGTACCAGTACTATCAATGTCAATGTGGCTTTGACACCAACTGCGGCCAACGCTGGAACAGACCAGACCTTGGCCTGTAATGTCACCGATACGGATATAACAGGAAACGCAGCTGCCGTTGGAAATTCCCTTTGGTCGCAGATCAGCGGGCCCAATACAGCTACTATTGCATCTCCCTATGCGCAAACAACAAACGTTTCCAATTTGGTTCCTGGAACCTATGTGTTTCAATATGCCATTTCCGGAGGAAATGCTTGTGCACCCTCTGAGGAAGATACAGTCCAAATAGTTGTGTCCTCGGATACAGCAGTACCAACGGATGCTGGATTGGACCAATCCATCTGCTTTGGGGCGCCAACACAATTGGCGGGGAATGCCCCTCCAACCACAAACTTGGTTGGAACATGGACAGTGGATTCTGCCCCGGGTGGAGCTAGCATTGTTTTCGCTGACGTAAATGACCCGAACACTTTGGTGTCCGGTTTGGACGATGCAAATGAAACCTATATTTTCCGATGGACGATAGCCAATCCCAATGATGCTACCTGTCCAACCCCTGGAACGGACACGGTTACAATAACAACAGGTGCAACCCAAGGCCCTACTTTGGCCGCGGCAGGTACTGACCAATGTTTGGGAACTGGTGTAACGACCACAACTTTAGCGGGGAATCAGCCTGCTATTGACGAGATAGGAATCTGGACTGCTTCTCCTGCTGTTGGCATTGCTTTTGACGATGCCAATCAATTTGATACGGATGTCACTATTTCCGTTGAGCAGAGCTACATTTTGACTTGGACCATTTCGAAAATTGCTCCAGGTTGTCAAGATACTTCGGATGAAATGGAACTGACGATAGGACCGGATGCCGTTGCGGACGCTGGCCCCGATCAAACCGAATGCCAATCCGTGTTTACCATGGATGCTACAGGTTCTGTGGGAAGTGGTGGGTTTTGGACCCAGATTTCAGGGCCGGGAGGCTATGTCATCGATGACTCAACGAGCCCAACAGCACAACTTACATTTTCATTTTCAGGACAATATGTTTTTGAATGGACAGCTACCAACGGTAGTTGTTCTTCAGATACTGATCAAGTTACCCTCAATGTAGGAATCCCTCCGACCACGGCGGTAGTGACCACTCCTGCCGAAACCATTTGTTCATCCACTACGGTAATCCTGGATGGCAACGCATTTGACCCCAACATTGAAAACGGTTTTTGGACCCTATTGTCCGGAGCACCAAATACACCCACTTTTTCAGATGTAAATGATCCAAATGCTACGGTAACCGGAATGGTGTCAGGCTCTTATACCTTTAGATGGACCATTGCTGGGGATAGTAATTGTCCCAGTAGTTTTGCAGATAAGACCGTGGATGTTTATGTCCCTGCCAATGCTGGCCCGGATATGGAACTCTGTAACGTACAAAACTTTTTGCTGGAAGCTACTTTTGGTTCTACAGGAACCTGGACCCAGACCTTTGGTCCGGGCGTAGGTGGTGCACCTGGAACTCCCGCGACCATTACCCAAAATCCTGCGGGCAGTAATGTTGCTGAAGTAAGTGATATAGTTCTTGGGAGTTTTTACATCTTTGAATTTACCACAAATTACCCTGGAGCAACCGGATGCGGAAATACGTCCGATCAAGTTCAGGTGGAATCCAGTGGCTTGCCATCGGTTTTACCGGATGCTGGCCCAGATCAACTACTGTGTTTGGGAGATTTGGTCGTACCTAATCAGACAACCTTGGCAGGGAACATGCCACCTGACGATGTAGATGAGGCTACATGGAGCTTTACAGAACAGCCTGCTGGAAGCACAGCAGTGATAACAAACCCCAATGACCCAACATCCACGCTTACAGGATTGACTGTTCCAGGCATTTATATTTTGGAATGGAATTTTGAGGCCGGATTTTGTTTTAATACCTCGGATGTGGTTCGGATTGAAGTATATGAAACTCCGTCTACTGCGGATGCAGGTCCTGATCAAGTTAATGCCTGTCAGTTAAGTGCCCAATTGAATGCGGTTCCGCCAACAGTGGGCACGGGAACATGGACGTTTACCGCTGATCCATCTGGGGGAGCGGCCGTTATCGATAATCCCAATTCATCCACTTCCACCATTTCCAATATTACGACTACTGGCACCTATACATTAACCTGGACAGTGGCCCACAACGGGGTAACTTTTGTGGACAGCCCTTCGGCTTGTGACCCTTCTTCCGATACTGTGGACATTACCTTCCCTGATGATGCTCCGTCAACAGCAGATGCAGGTCCAGATCAAGAATTTTGTGCGGCTACCCAAACTAATATGGCCGCCACAGCTTTGGTTATTGGAACAGGAACTTGGACCCAAACCGCCGGGCCAGGTGTGGGAGGAACTCCTGGAACACCAGCTAATATTGTTGCTCCAAACAGTGAAACAACATTGATCGACACCTTGGAACCGGGTACTTACGAATTTACCTGGACGGTAGTAAATGGAGGATGTACTTTTGATGACACCCTTGAAGTGGTTATTTATGCCGACCCCGTAAGTGCCAATGCAGGTCCGGACCAATCATTGGACCAATTTTCTTCAATTGTTTTGGCTGCTGATGCACCTACCGTTGGGACAGGTATTTGGACGCAGGTTTCTGGGCCTACTACAGTTGGATTTGTCAACGAAAATGACCCAGCTACGGAAGTTTTTGGAGCCACTTCGGGCACTTATGTATTTGAATGGACCATTAGTAATGGCAGCTGTACTCCCGTATCAGATACCGTTGAAGTGTCCTTGTTGGGAGTGGACTTGGAATTGACCAAATCCGTTTCCCCAACTATCGCAAATCCCGGGGATACGGTAACTTTTACCTTGGACGTCTTTAATGATGATGCATCCAGTGCTTCAGACGCTACTGGGGTTTCTGTACGTGATGTAATTCCGTCGGGATATACTTTGGTGCCAGGAACAGTAAGCAATGGAGGGGTCTATAACATTGGCGATTTTTCCATCACATGGTCCAATTTATCCATAAGCAATGGTGCCACTTTAAGTTTGACCTTTGATGCGACTGTAAATGCTACAGGTTCTTATCAGAATACTGCAGAAATTACAGCCAACGACCTTTTTGATATCGATTCCACAGAAGGCAATGGTATAGCAGGGGAAGATGATCAAGATTCAGCCCAAGTTACTATCCTTGCATCTGATTTAAGCCTGACAAAGGATGTTAGTGCTGCTTCCAGTGCTACACCCAATGTTGGAGATACTGTTGTTTTTGAACTCACGGTGACCAACGCTGGACCTGATGCGGCCACCAATGTGAGTGTAGAGGATGTTGCTCCATCTGGTTTGACCATAGTAACCATAAACGATGGAGGCATAAATACTTCAGGTACCATTGCGTGGACAATTGCGAACCTAGCTGTTGGCTCCACTACCCTAAGCTATGAGACTACGGTTAACGCTCCTACTGGAGCTACCGATGAATACCGAAACACGGCAGAGATAACCGCTTCCGATCAATATGATTCAGATAGTGATCCAGGGAATGATGATGGAGATCAAAGTGAGGATGACGAAGCCTTTTATGTCATTACACCTCAAGTAGCGGATTTGGAAATATCGATGCAGGCGAGCAATCCAACTCCGGATGTTGGGGAAGTGGTGACTTTTACCATTAATGTTAGCAACCAAGGAACATCGGCAGCAACGGGAGTATCCCTAGAAAATCTGGTGCCACCTGGATATGCAACTATCACAGGAATCAGCAATGGTGGCACATTTAGTTTCATAACCGATATTATTACCTGGACAGGACTGAATGTTCCCATTGGAACCAATACTTTGTCCTTGACATTTAATGCAACTGTTCAAAATCCTACTGGAGCTGTTGGGGAATTTACCCATATGGCAGAGGTCACTTTCGCCGACCAATATGATTCCGATAGTACCCCTAACAATGATGACGGAGATCAAAGTGAAGATGATGAAACTTCCATAGCCGCTGCCCCAATACAATCTGATCTTTCTTTGACCAAAATTGTAGTGGACAATGACATAAACCCCAACGTGGGCGAGGAGATTAGTTTTGAGATAACCGTTTCCAATAGTGGTCCCGATGATGCCACAAATGTAGTGGTACAGGATCTGTTGCCTACAGGCTTCAACTATGTGCTTTACAGCGCTACCGCTGGAACTTACGATGATACCACAGGACTTTGGCAAGTGGGCACGTTGGCCAATGGAGCCAATGAGACTTTGATTATAGATGTGTTGGTAAATACTACTGGCAATTATACCAATGTGGCTCAAATTACTGCCTCTGATGGTTTTGATATTGATTCCACTCCTAGTAATGGAGTGGGTGCAGAGGACGATCAGGATGAGGTGACCATAGCTCCTGTCGCCGTAGCAGATTTATCCTTGACCAAGGATGTGGATAACGCCAACCCGGATGTAAATACCAATGTCGTATTTACCATAACCGTTTCCAATTCAGGACCTAGCGATGCTACCAATATTGTAGTAACAGATCTATTGCCTTCGGGTTATACCTATGTTTCGGATGATGCGTCTGGGGCATATACAAGCGGAACTGGAATCTGGAATGTGGGACCCATTGCCAACGGTGGAACATCTTCTTTGAATATTACTGCAACGGTAAACCCTACAGGAGTTTACACCAATATTGCTGAGATTACGGCGGTAGATCAACCCGATAGCGATTCAACACCGAACAATGCGCTTGCTGCAGAAGACGATCAGGATGATGCTGTGACAAACCCCAATCCTCTGGTGGATATTTCCGTGACTAAAACCGCGGATGACCTTACACCCAACGTGGGCGATCAGATTGTTTTCACCATATCCGTTTTCAATGATGGACCCAATGATGCAACCAATGTGGTGGTAACCGATTTCTTGGCGTCGGGTTATGAATTTGTCAGCGCTGTGCCTTCGACTGGAGCATACGAACCTTTGAATGGTTCTTGGACTATTGGAAATTTGGCCAATGCAGTTACGGAAACTTTGGTAATCACCGCCAATGTTTTGGCCACTGGTGATTATACCAATATTGCAGAACTTACGGGCTTGGATGAGACTGATGTGGATTCGGTTCCGGCCAATAATGATGATACGGAAGATGATCAGCAGACCGTAGAGCCTGTTCCGGTATTGGTTTCCGATTTGATTCTTCGTAAATCCGTTGATATTCTAAGTCCGTTGGTGGGAGAAGAAGTGATATTCAATATCAGCATTTCCAATCTTGGACCAAGTGATGTAACAGGAGTTCAGGTTATGGACCTTTTACCCTCTGGGTACACCTATATTTCCAATAATAGGACAGCGGGAGTGTATACTCCAGCAACCGGAATTTGGGACTTGAACGGTATCATTCCAAATGGGACCACGGAAACATTAAACATTGTTGCGACGGTTAATGCTTCGGGGGATTACTTCAATGTTACGGAGGTGATAGCTTCCGATAATTTGGATCCAAATTCCACACCAAATAACGGCAACGTTTTTGAAAATGACCAAGACAGTGCTGGAACCACACCTATTCCAAGTTCGGACCTAAGTCTGACCAAGATAATAGACAATCCAAGTCCTGATGTAGGATCAAATGTTGTATTCACCCTTACTTTGACCAACGATGGACCAAGCGATGCCACAGGAGTAGTGGTGTCAGATGCTTTACCCTCTGGATATTCCTATGTTTCCGATGATTCTGGTGGGACATATAGCGATGCCAGTGGATTATGGAGTGTTGGCACGCTGGCCTCAGGATCAAGCATCGATTTAAATATTACGACCCAAGTTAACGCCACTGGGGATTATAACAATGTGGCAGAAGTGGTCGCGGCAATTCAATTGGATCCTGATTCAACACCAGGTAATAACGATCCCAATGAGGATGATCAAGCGGAACAATCCATTGCGCCAAGAACGGTAACGGATATTTCCGTCACCAAAACGGCCGATACCCTTAGCCCATCCGTGGGTGAGGAAATTGTATTTACCATCACAGTAAATAATGCAGGACCCAATGATGCTACGGGAATCGTAGTAGAGGACTTGTTGGCTTCTGGTTATAGCTTGGTTTCGGTATTGCCGTCCACAGGAATTTATTATGGACTTACCGGTTCTTGGGATATTGGAGATCTGGCCAATGGTGCTACGGCTACCTTGCAGATTACCGCTCAAGTTCAGGCTAGCGGGGATTATAGAAACACCGCAGAGTTGATTGCCCTGGACACCTTTGATCCAGATTCAACTCCAAATAACAATTTAGCTACGGAAGATGATCAGGACACCATAGAGGCGATACCTAATGGGCAAGCGGATTTGGAGCTGACCAAAACAGTGGATAATGCTACGCCCAATGTGGGAGATGTGGTTGAGTTTACCTTGAATTTGACCAACAATGGATTTAGTGATGCCACTGGGGTGGTGGTAACCGATCTACTTGCATCGGGATATACCTATCAATCCCATATTACAACAGCAGGTATTTATAATGAATCAAGTGGATTATGGACCCTGAATGGACCAGTTTTCAATCAAAGCACGGAGACCTTGGTGATTCTGGCCACGGTGAATACCCCAACCGGAACGATGGACGAATATTTGAACGTTGCCGAAATTACCGCCAGTGATTTTAATGATCCGGATAGCAACCCAAATCAAGGAATTTCCGAAGATGATCTTTCAGATGGTAATGTGGACGATGACGAGGCCATTGCATCTGTTACCCCACAGACTACCGATATAAGTATCAGTAAGACTGTGGATAATACCTCTCCCAATATTGGAGATCAGGTGGTCTTTGCCATTACAGTTTCCAATCAAGGAAGTGTGGAAGCAACCAACATTGGCATTGAAGAAATACTGCCTTCTGGATATCGCTTGATCACGGTCCAAGCATCAGAAGGAACCTATGATGAGGTTTCTGGATTCTGGGAATTGGATCAATTGGCAGCCCTTGGAACAGCCAACCTACAACTTACTGTAGAGATACTGGATGTAAATGATTATTTGAATACCGCAAGTTTGGCCTATGTGGATCAATTGGATACCGATAGTTCCAACGATTCGGATCAAGCAGAAGTAACCCCATCTTGCTTAACGGTGTACAACGAGTTTTCGCCCAATGGTGACGGTGTAAACGAATTCTTTAAGATTGACTGTATTTCCAGATACCCTAACAATGTGCTTCAGGTCTATAATCGATGGGGCAATATTGTGTATGAACAACGCTCCTATAACAATGACTGGGATGGTACTTCCAACGGAAGGGCCACAGTGCAAAAAGGAAATCAATTGCCCGTGGGCACATATTATTATGTCTTAGATCTGGGCGATGGCTCGGAACCTCGAACAGATTGGCTATACATAAACAGATAGGAAGATGGGTATCAGAATAAATAGAAAAGCGCAACGAATGAAAAGGCAAGTCCGAACCTGCTGTTTTGTAGCCCTGCTGATGGGTGTCTTATCCACATCCGCACAGCAAGACCCGCAGTTCACCCAATATATGTACAACACGCTCAACGTGAATCCAGCCTATGCAGGCTCCAGGGGACATTTGACCGCCTTGTTGCTGCATCGGTCGCAATGGGTAGGGGTAAATGGTGCTCCGACCACCCAGGTTTTGGCCGTGGATGGGCCTATGGGGAACAATGTGGGACTTGGATTGGTACTTTCACATGATGCATTGGGACCCGCTTCAGAGGTTTTTGTGGATGCCAATTTTTCCTATACGGTTAAACTGGATGACAAGGACAAACTGCTTTCGTTTGGATTAAAGGGAGGAGGAAGGATGTTCAATGTGGATTTCTCCAAAGGATTGGTTGAAAATCCGGATGTGGCATTTCAGAATAACATTAAAAACAAGTTTTTCCCAACCGTAGGTGCTGGGATTTACTATCACAATAAAAAGAGTTATTTAGGTTTGGCTGTACCTAATTTCTTTGCCCAGGACCACTATGATGGCGAAGAACAGGAAATAGCGGCCGAACGCTTACATTATTATCTGATAGGAGGTAAGATTATGGATCTTACCCCTGATATCAAGTTCAAACCGGCCTTTTTTGTAAAGTGGGTTCCTGGAGCGCCCGTCATAGCGGATATTTCTGCCAATGCCATGCTTATGGAAACCTTCACAGCAGGCTTGGCATACCGCTGGGACGATTCCTTTTCAGCTTTATTGGGATTGCAAATTTCCCCAGACCTAAGCATGGGTTATTCCTATGATCTGACCACTTCTGATTTGAGAAGTTACACGAGTGGAACTCACGAAGTCTTTCTTCGGTATGAGTTCAAGACCGTGGAAAAACGCCTAAAATCCCCTAGATTTTATTAAATGATGAGTATTAAAACCAACATATCCGTTCTTTTTTTATTGGTGGGCGGTTGCTTGCACGCTCAACTAAAGTATAACGACGCCGACATCAATTTTGATAATTTGCTGTATGTAAAAGCAGCCAAACAATACGAAACCTTGGTTAGGAAAGGTGAGGACTCCCAACGCGTACTTCAACGTTTGGGAGATGCCTATTTCTACAATACCGATATGGAAAATGCCGTAAAATGGTACGGGGTGCTGTTTTCCAAATACGAAAAGGTACTGGAGCCAGAATATGCCTTTAAATATGTACATGCCCTAAAGGGTGTTGGAAATTATAAAATGGCCAAGGGCATTATGAAGATTTATACCGAAAAATTGGATGTATCCGAGTTTAAGGTGGCACAAATGCAAAATAATGATGATGCCTTGGATGAATTGTTGAACAGACAGCCACAGTACTACGTAAGCAACTTGGGAATAAATACGCCCGTAGCCGATTTTGGACCCATGTACTACAAGGACAAAATTGTGTTTTCTTCCAGCCGTGATTCCTTACGGTTTGAGACTCGGGTATATGAATGGAACCGACAGCCGTATTTGGACTTTTTTATGGCGGATACAACGGGGTCAGGTTCCGATTTAGCCAATGTGAGGTCCTTTTCTTCTATTTTGAATACCCGATACCATGAAGCGGCAGCTACCTTTATTCCCGAAGGGAACGTGATTTATTTCACCCGAAACAACTACACCCATCAAACTTTGGGAAGGGACGGTGAAGGTACCAACCACCTAAAAATATATACCTCCGAATTAAGGGGAGGGGAATGGACGGAAGCCGAGGAAGTACCCTTCAACAGTGAGGATTATTCAGTTGGGCAACCCGCCCTAAGTCCTGACGGCCGTAAGTTGTACTTTGTTTCCGATATGCCGGGAAGCATTGGGGAAACGGATATTTTTGTGGTCGATGTTTTGCAGAATGGCGGATTTTCCGAACCTAGAAACTTGGGCCCAACGATCAATACAAGCGGGCGGGAAATGTTCCCTTTTGTAACCGAAGGGAAGCTCTACTTTGCCTCGGACGGCCATTTGGGCCTTGGTGGCCTGGATGTGTTTGAAAGCGAATGGGGCAATACTGGATTCGAAACTCCGAATAATCTTGGCAGGCCTTTGAACAGCAATCGCGACGACTTTGGATATATTGTGAAGGAAACTTCTCAACGCGGTTACTTTTCTTCCAATAGAGAAGGGGGCAAGGGAGATGATGATATCTATTCGTTCCAACGTATGGAAGAGACTTGCGAGCAGACCGTAAAAGGTAGCGTCATTCGAAAATCCAATGCCCAGCCCATAGTAAATGTAGTGGTGGAATTGCTGGATGCCGAAGGAAATTCCTTGGGAAGAACGGCCACAGACCCTTATGGCGCTTTTGAGTTTGAAAATGTGCTGGAGTGCGAAGCAGGGTATGAAATCAAAATCAGCAAGCAAGGCTTTTTACCCAATGATGCCGCCTTTAGTACCACCAAACAAAAGGACTTTGTAAACGATGTGCCCTTGGAAATTACCAAAGAGCTCAACAAGTTGATCGTTCGTGAGAATGGGGTGCTCAAGATTAAGATTGACAATATTTATTTCGATTTGAACAAAGCGGAAATTCGAGAAGATGCTGCTCAGGAATTAAATAAGATCGTAGAAGTGATGAAGGAATACCCTAAAATGGTCATTAAAATTGAGGCGCACACCGATTCTAGGGGAAGCGACCGCTATAACGAACAGCTTTCCGATAAACGGGCCAAGTCAACAGGAAACTATATAGTTTCACAGGGCATTGAGGCCAACCGAATTAAAAGTGCCATTGGATATGGAGAAAAACAACTGCTCAATCAATGTAGCAATGGCGTAAGATGCAGCAATGAGGAACATGATGTGAACCGTAGATCGGAATTTATTATTGTAAACCTAAATTAACCCAACCATCAATAAACACTACCCTGAAACCTTCAATTTAAGTTGAAGGTTTTTTTATTTAAATAAGGATTGGTGCAACCCTTGGAGTTTTGTTTTGTCTTTGGGTTAGATGAATAAGGATTATTTTTAGCCGTCATTGAATAATCGTCCAGGATTTTTGGAAGCAAACGTACGTTTTACGCACCAGGCATTGGTGGAACAGAGCAAGGCAGGAGATCGGAACGCCCAATATCAGTTGTATGGGCTGTACGTTGATGCCATGTTCAATGTAGCCATGCGCTTGTTGACCATCAGGGAAGATGCTGAGGACGTATTGCAGGAAAGTTTTGTGGAAGCTTTCAGAAAAATGGACACGTTTAGGTTTGAAAGCACTTTTGGTGCCTGGTTGAAACGCATTGTGATCAATAGGAGTATCAACCATCTCAAATCCAAGCGCTTGTTGTTGTCATCTTTGGAAAATGAAGGGGAACCGCTTGAAGAGGATGAATTCCAAGAGGTGGACCAACTGGAGATTGATAAGGTGAAAACAGGACTAAGTCAGTTGCCGGAAGGGTATCGGCAAATAATAACCCTTTATCTCATCGAAGGGTACGATCATGTGGAAATTGGAGAAATCTTGGGGATATCCACCTCAACCTCCAAATCGCAATACCATAGGGCAAAAAAGAAATTGATTCAAATTGTAAATGAACTGTGATGGACAATTTTGAAAAGTATATCAAGGAAAACAAAGAGGCGTTCAATGTCCACAAAGTGGACAAGGACAAATTGTGGCAGGGTATAGCCCGCGCCTTGGACGAAAAAGAAACTCCAAAAGTCATTCCGCTGTGGAAATCCGGCAAATTCAGGATAGCGGCATCCGTTGTCTTTTTGGTTGGCCTGTCATTAGTGGCCTTCCTTATGCTGGGCAATCCTAATGCACAGGAAATGGATGGCTATGCGAGCGAGGAGCTTTTTGAAATAGACCTGCACTATAAAAATCTGGTGTATCAGCAAGTGCAATTGGTCAAAAACCATCCAAAGCTATCAGCTGCGGACAAAGATGAGTTTCTATCCTTTATGGATGAACTGGACGTGGAATACGAACAGCTGAAACTGGAAATGAAGAACAACCTGGACAATGAGCGGGTTTTGGAAGCCATTGTCAACAACTATAAAAAGCGCATTGAACTGATTGAGAATTTGCTGAAACAAATCAATGCATCTAAAAATGAAATGGATTATGAAGGGTATATTTTATAAACATATTGTACTTACCGCTTTTTGCTGTTTAATTGCTACTGGGGCAACGGCTCAAAGTGAGCGGACTAAGGCATGGTCAAAAAGTTATGACCTTCCAGCTACGGGATCGGTTCAGATTGAGAACAAATACGGCAATGTGGTGGTCAATGGCTGGGATCAAGAGGAGTTAAAAGTGTCCATAGACATCAAGGTGGTACACCGAAAGGATGAGAATGCCAAGAAGTTGATAGACCGAATCCAACCCAAGGTGACCCAGGCCGGGGATTTTATTCGCATTACCTCAGAAATTGTGGACAGGAGCTCCAGTCTGTTCAGTAGATATTTCAACAAAGCCAATCCCTTCGACTTTGATAAATCCAATATTCAAATTGATTTTGAGATATACATGCCCCAGAACGCAGAACTAAACGTAATCAACAAATTTGGGGATTTGGTGATCGGAGCTTGGCATGGCGATTTGGATGCCAACGTACAACATGGGGATATCTGGGTAAACGATGGGATATCCACGGCCAAAATTGACATGAAATTTGGCAAGCTCAATTTAGGGGAAATCGATTACGGGAGCATTAAAATGAGCAATGGAGCCATAGATGTTGAAAATGGGCAAAAACTAAAAATAATCAGTAGCGGGAGCGATCTTAATTTGGACAATATCTCAAACCTAGAACTGTATTCCAGCAAAGATGAGGTGATACTAGAGGCTATTGGAACGCTCCGGGGCGATTTCAAATTCTCGAATGTGGATATTGCCAGTGTGGATTCGGAAATGTTCTTGACCCTTAGAATAGCGGAGGTGGAAGTCCGTCAGATCCTTTCCCCAAGTCCGGAAATTGACATAGTACAGGAATCTTCAGAGATAAAATTGGACGTATCAGGACTTTCATTTGATTTTAGGGCCACTTTGGAACAAGGTTTGTTGCGTGTTCCCAAGACATTCACCAACATAAAGACCAATGTGACCAATGCCGGGAAGAAAACCAGGGAGATTACCGCCAAATATGGCACAGGGACTGCTGGGGACTTTACCATCAACGGAATTAAAGGCGCCATAGTGATTACCGATTAAGACCATCAATTCAACAATCAAAAAATAATTCAAAAAAAAATCAAAAAACATGCAACCTTCCAAAAAAAGCATTGTCCTTAGAGAGACAACCATTACCAAAATCATGACTCAGCGAATATTGCTACTCGCATTCTTATTGGTAAGTTCTCTTTCTTGGGCGCAGGATCAAGATGATGCCGATTACATTGAATTCAATGATCGCAAAAACGTGGTACATGGGGTGTACCTTGGTCTCACCACCTATTTTGGGGAAATAGACGGCAAGGACACTTATATAGGAGGAATTAAAGTGGCCTATGTGGCCAACAGAAAGTTTGAAGTAGGCTTTGTGGGCAACTTCCTGTATTCAGAACAAGATAATCCCAGAACGATCAACGAAGATTTGATTGCCGCTTATGGAGGCTTGCATATAGAGCCTATATTATTTAGTGAATCCATGGTTAATCTTTCATTTCCCGTGCTCATTGGCGCAGGCGGGGTGGGCTATTTTGGCAACAACTTTGATGACCCCATTGACGACCACATAGATGAGGATGAAATCGATGCAATTTTTGTGCTGGAACCGGGAATGAGCGTTTTGTTCAATGTATCCAGATATGTGCAGTTGGAGGCGGGGATCAAATATCGCTTTTCCAACAAACTGGATTTGGATTTGAATCCCTTGGATAGGATCAATGGTTTTTCTGGAGGTATTGGGGTCAAAATTGGGGTTTTCAATATGGGTAGAAATCGATACAAAAAACATTTGGACGATGAACAATAACAAATCAAAAAACGAACAGTCAATCAATCAAGGCTTGGTGGCCAAACACGTATTTTCAGAAAACGGATCGGTCTTTGTAAGAAGTTCACAAAACCTGGAAAAGGATGAATGGTCCGTCATCAACTTCTTCTGGATGCCAGTTTTAAATCTGGAAAAGGAATTGCGTTAGAATCAACCAATTAAAATCATGAAAACACTAAAATTACGTATCTCCATTACCCTGGGGTTGGTTTTTGCATCCATATTTTTAGGTTTCGGGCAAGATTTAAGACAAACTGTAAAAGGAAGGGTAACGGACATTGTTACTGGAAGTCCCCTGATGGGCGCCACCATTGTACTTCTCAATGTGGAACCGCAACTCGGGGTGGTAACCGATATGCAAGGGTTCTTTTCCATGGAGAATGTTCCTGTGGGGAGACAATCTTTCAGTTGTAGTTATCTAGGTTATGAGGATGCATTGATTTCGGAAGTTTTAGTGGGATCCGCCAAGGAAATCAATTTGACCATTAGGCTCACGGAATCGTTGAACCAATTGGACGAGGTAGTGATATCTGCCCGCAAAGATCAGATAAAACCCAACAATAAATTGGCCACGGTCAGTGCCCGTTCCTTTGGGGTGGAGGAGACCAAGCGCTTTCCGGCAAGTATCAGTGACCCAGGACGGATGGCCTTGTCCTTTGCCGGGGTTACCAATACGGACGACACCACCAATGAAATTGTGATCCGAGGGAATGCCCCCAACCAGTTGTTATGGAAGATTGAAGGGGCGGAAGTGCCAGAACCCAATCACTTTTCGGAAGAGGGGTACTCCCCAGGAGCGGTTAGCTTGTTGAGTACCAATATGCTTGGTAACTCCGATTTTTTCACTGGGGCGTTTCCAGCGGAATATGGCAATGCCACTTCAGGGGTTTTTGATATCCGATTGCGCAATGGGAATGCCGAGAACACAGAATATGCCTTTCAATTTGGAGTGTTGGGGACCGACTTGGCCATTGAGGGGCCTTTCTCCAAAAATTACAAAGGGTCCTACCTTGTCAATTATAGGTATTCAACCCTTACCATCCTCAATAACATCATTGAAGTTTCCGAAGGGTCGGTGCCTACCTTTCAAGATCTTTCCTTTAAGGTGAATTTGCCGTTGGGAGACAAAACCAATTTATCTGCATGGGGAATAGGCGGGGTAAGCGAGGACAATCAGGACAATGAGGAACAGGTGGTTCCGGATGTTTTTGAAGACGAGCAGTTCGATTCCAAAACTTATATGGGCGGAATCAACATAAAACATTTTTTTAGCCCCAACACCTCCTTGGATGGGGTGCTTTCCTACTCCGGAAATCGAAGTGATTATGATTTTTCAGTGGACAATAGAAACAACAATCGTTTTTTCAGGGAAAGGGATATTCTCAGGAACAGCGCTTTAAGGTTGAGTGCCAACCTCAATCAAAAATTCAACGCTAAAACCACCTTAAAAACCGGGATTGTCTATAGTCGCTTGGATTATGATGTGCTTTCGGATGAAACAATTGATACAGCAACAGAAACTTTGGTAAATGCAGATGGCAACGGCACCTTCTTGCAATTTTTCTCCCAGGCCAAATACCGATTTACCGAGAAATTTTCAACCACCTTTGGTCTACATGCCTCAACATTTTCTGTAAATGATGATTTTGTATTGGAACCCAGGGGCGGCTTTGAGTACCGCGTTGCTCCCAAGCATACCCTTAGTGCCGGGATAGGATTGCACTCCAGACGAATGCCATTGAATCAGTATTTTATCGAAGTGGAAGATACACAGGGGAATGTTGCCACCCCCAATAAAGAATTGGATTTGATGCGAGCCACCCATTATGTGTTGGGTTATGACTGGAGAGTGATTAAAAATGGACATTTAAAGGTGGAAGTGTACTATCAAGATTTGAATAAGGTGGCGGTTTCGGCCGATCCAAACATCACGGACTCTTTTTTAAATGGACAATTTATAAGTGCAGGATTGGTAGATTCCGGAAAGGCCAGAAACTATGGTTTGGAGCTCACTTTGGAAAAATTCTTTTCCAACCAGTATTATTTCTTGGTGACCAGTTCCCTTTTCGATTCCCAGTATCGTGCAGCTGACGGCAATTGGTACGACAGTCGCTATAATGCGCAATACACTTTTAATGTGGTTGGGGGCAAGGAATTTAAAGCAGGAAGAAACAGCAATAACATCTTTGGGGTAAATGCCAAATTGCTATGGAACGGGGGCAAAAGGGGAACCCCGGTGGACTTGGATTATTTTGACCAAACAGGAAACGTACGAATCCTTCAAGACCAAAGAAATACTTTGGAGTTTGACGACTACTGGAGACTGGATACCAGCTTCTCTTATCGGATAAACAGACCCAAAGTGGCGCATATAATTTCTTTGGATATCCAGAATTTGACCAACCGAAAGAATATTGACGAAATGTTTTTCAGCACGCGTACCCGGACCATGGTTCCGGAGTATCAACTGGAGCTATTGCCCCTGCTGAATTATCGTATAGAATTTTAATCAAAAACGAACATTATGAGAACAATCAAAACAACTTTGCTAGCCATAGGTATGGCCAGTTTTATCAGCTCCTGTAGCTATGAAACCATTCGGGTTTCGGATGAAGTATCAACTAGGGAATACGATTTTGACAACATTACGGCGCTCACAGTGGCCACCGATTTTAAGGCTTACGTGAATTTTTCAGAAACCGAGGAAGAAGTTCGGATCAAGGCCAATGACAATTTGTTTGGAAAAATAGATATCTACCAAGATGGTGGAAGACTTACGGTAAAACTCAAGAACAACATCAACATCAAGGGAAAGGAAACCCTACAACTTTTTATAACTACCACCCAGATCAGGGATTTTAGGGCTTCTTCTGATGCTGCTATTTATTTGGATAGCCCGCTGGATACGCCCAATGTTTCCGTTGATTTAAGTTCTGATGCTTATTTTGAAGGCGATATTACCACTGAAAGGTTCGATTTTGAGGCCTCTTCGGATGCCAATGCAGATGTGTTTGTGGATGCCAATAGAGCCCATTTAAATCTTTCGTCCAGCGCAAAAATTGTTGGGGAATTTCAGGTTAACGAAGTAAATGCCAGACTTTCTTCAGACAGTCAGGTGGATTTGTTTGGAAATGTCGAGGATTTAGAGGCTACCCTAAGTTCTGACAGTAGGTTTGAAGACTACGGTCTTGTGGTGGACGATCTTGAGATTTCCCTCTCTTCCGATAGTGATGCCTACCTCACAGTAAACAATACTATAGATGTGGAAGCTAATTCCGATAGCCGTTTGTTCTATAAAGGGGATGCCGAAATTATCCGTCAAGTGCTTTCCAGTGATGGTAGGGTGATAAAAAAGTAGGGTATTGATGAATGGGGGATTTGGTTTAGGCATACCTTTGTAAGATAAGATATAATAAACTGTCAACAAAGACTTGAACCATGGAGCGGAATGAACTCTATCCCATTTTTTTAAAGGTAAACAACCTTAATGTACTCGTTGTTGGGGGTGGTAATGTGGCTTTGGAAAAGCTTACATTCCTGCTAAAGTCAAGCCCTAATGCCCAGGTGCAAATGGTGGCACCTGAATTCTTGGATGCCACACGACAGTTGGCAGAAAAACACAAAGTGGAGCTGACCCAGGAAGCTTATGATGTAAAGTTCTTGAACGGGAAACACATGGTTGTGGCCTGCACGGACAAGCCCGAAGTGAACGAGCAGGTATACCATGATTGCCGTGAACGAAGCATTTTGGTAAACGTGGCCGATAATCCACCTTTCTGTGATTTTTATATGGGCGGCATTGTGACCAAGGGCAATGTAAAAGTGGCCATTTCCACCAACGGGAAATCCCCGACAACCGCTAAAAGACTCCGACAATTTTTTGAGGATGTGATTCCTGATAATATCGATGATTTGGTCAAAAATCTGAATGCCTATAGGAACACCTTAAAAGGGGATTTTGAGCAAAAAGTGGAAGCCCTGAACGAATTCACCAAGGGCTTGGTAAAAAAATCTGGTAACGAAAATCCAGATTAAGTAAAAGTGGGCTATAGCTTTTTCAAAGCATCGATCAGCTCGTCTTTTTTTCTAGGGGATAAACTCACATGCATATCGTTGCTCATGATGATATAACCCCCATCTGCCTTGATGTACTTTTTTACTTCCCTCAGGTTGATTACAAAACTGTTGTGTACCCGCATAAACTGATGCTCGGCCAAAAGATGCTCATACTCCTTTAGGTGTTTACTCACCATGAGCTTGCTCTTGTTTTTTAAGACAAAGGAGGTATAAGATCCATCGGCTTTGCAGAGCACGATGTCCTCAATTTTTATAAACTCCATGCCAATGGTGGTGGCCAAACAAATTTTTTCCTGCCGATAGGTTTCTTTGGACAGGTTTTGCATCAAGGTGTCTATCTGCTCTCGATACACATTGGTATCCATGCGATTCCTGGCTTTTTCAACTGCCTGCTTCAGCTCGTCCAGATCGATGGGTTTGAGCAAATAGTCCAAAGAGCTGAATTTTATGGCCTTAATGGCATACTTTTCAAAAGCAGTGGTAAATATCACTTCAAAGTTGGGGTCTTTGATTTGGTTGAGTACATCAAAACCCTGCCCGGTCTGCAGTTCAATATCCAAAAAAACCACATCCGGACTTACTACGGACAGTACCTTCACTGCTTCAGAAACATTACTGGCGGTGGCAATGACCTTTACATCCTTGCAAAACTCCTCCAGCATGGCTTTTAGGGTTTCTCTACTTTTCTTTTCGTCTTCTACAATTACAACTTTTAGGATCATACTGCTGTTTTTAATGCGTCAAAAATTCGTATTACCACCTTGGTCCCTGAGGGATGGCCTTTAGAGTCAAATTTGTCTGTGATTTCTACGGAGTTCCTGCCCAGTTCTGACTGGCCCAAAAGCTCCAATCTTTTGCCGGTAATTTCCATGCCCCTGGATTTCTTTTCCCTCTTGGAATAGGTACTTGTCCGCTGGGCAGCTGCTCTTCCAACCCCATTATCTTCGATGCTACAAATTATGTTGTTTTTTTCTCTTTCAAAACTAATTGTGAGTAACTTTTCGTCCTTTTCCTTGGGTAAAAGACCGTGCAAAATTGCGTTTTCAACATAGGGCTGTACCAAGAGCAAGGGAATTTCCACATTGTTGGTGTCCAAATCCTCGTCCACATGTATTTCGTACTTAAAAACCCCTTCAAACCGGAGCGATTCCAGTTCCAGATAGGACTTGAGCAATTCAATTTCTTTGCGCAAAACAGATTGGGTCTCTATGGAACTTTCAAGCACATTTCGGGTGAGTTTTCCAAATTTGGAGAGATACTTTAAGGCCATCACCCTATCGTTGTTCAGGATAAGATGCTGGATTGAATTGAGGGAATTAAAAATAAAATGAGGATTCATTTGCGCGCGTAAAGCACTCACCTCTTTGATGGAAACTTCATTCTGAAGCACAATCTTCTCTTCAAATTCTTGCTTGATCTTATAGGCCAATCCCAAGGTAAAGACCAAAATCTCTAAAATGGAACCGACAATCATATAAAAGCGGTTGTCCAGAAACAGATATGCCAGTGCGCCGGACATATAAAGGAAAGAGCCGGCCACAACAAAGTAGGCAAGCTTGTCCTTGGCTTTATAAAGTAAATAGATCATGGCCAAAAGTCCCCATACCGTCATTAACAGGCGTTGAAAACTGAGTACATCCATGTGCAGAGGGTAGTATCCCTTAAGGAATACATAGCCATCAACAACAAATACACCTACCAATAGGGCTACAATCACCAAAATGGATTTATGTAAAATGGGGTACTCTTTCTTAGTGTTAAGGTAGTAGACCACAAAACAGACATAGAAAAGATTGATCAGCACCTGACAGATGCTTGTAAGCCAATGACCCAGAAATGTACTTGTAATTCTTGCAGCCTCCGCACTGTTAATATAGGGGTAGGTCAAATAGGTTACCGAGGTGATAATGTACAGGGCATAGAACAGGAATTGCAGTTTACGGGTATACAAGAAAATGGCAAAAAATGCGAGGAACAGGATTAGGCAAGCTCCAAGATACAAATAGTCATTGGAAAGGATTTGTACGTCTTGCTTGGTGTAATAATGGGTATAATACTTGTTGGAGGCATCAGATAAATATCCCAGTTTCCAGTTGCGAATATTGGAGTAATAATTGAATATACAGGTTCTTAGATAGAGGTACCTGCCATTAATAAGGTTGTCTTTGGTAAAGGATACCCCAGGATGGTACAACATGGAACTGAAGTCTTCGGACATATTAAAGGTGCCAAAGGTGGCTTGCGACACGGAGTCCTTGTCTTGGTAAAAAAGGTCGGCATAGCCAAAGGTGGGTGTTCTCAACCGCCAAAGCGTTTCTGTGGATAAGGTGTCCACTTCGTCCTTAAAATCCACCTGAATCCAAAAGGACTCATCCGGCCCCATAAATTTACCAATCTCATCAGGGGTTTTAAACAATCCATCCGTAGTTAAAATGGAGTCAATATCCACTGAAAAATTATAATCTTTGAATACCTTATATGAAAGCGGTTTTACCTTTCTTTCTTCAAAGATTTGGGTTTGGAGCTGGTTGGGAAGAAGAAACAAAAAAGAACCCAAAAAAGGTTCTTGAAAACTGAAACGCCCGGAAACAAATTATCCATTACAACCAAGGAATTGTTGAATTCCTTGGCGCAATGGAAACCTCAACTAAACTAAACACTTTGTGACCAATAGCCGAAAAGTGCATCGCTATGTACAGTAGTCAAAAAACAATTGAATTGAAATGTCAAACTTAAAAGTTAACTACTTAATACGTGTCAAACTTAAGACGAGGCTTTGGTTTATGCTTCTCCCAATTAACGGATGGGGCTTTTGAGTTCACGGATACCCGTTTTCAATTAACGGTTGCGGTTTTAAGCTTTTAAAAATGGAATGAACAGCTTATAGTTCCGGCAGGTTGTTTTTGACATTTTTCCAAAAATGGCTGTCAAATACCCGAGTGCATCCAATGATGGCCCCTTTTTCCATATGGTTGGATATTCGGATAGGAATAGGAATACCATTTTCATTGAGACTTGCCTGCAAGGATTGCCCAAAACAAGCATACGATTTGGAAATGTTGCCACCCATGACCAAGGCATCGGCATTGAATTTTTTTAGCCACGGGGCTAGAAAGTCCCCTAAGTCCTTTCCAAAATCCTCAAACACTTTCTGGGCAAGCGGGTCAAACGCAAAGCGCTTTGCCAGTTCCCAAACCCCAGATACTTCTATATCACTGAGTTCTTCGTAAGCGTTGATGCAGCCCCGGGTTGAGAAATAGTCATCGGCCATGCCATCTTTGTATGGAAGATTCCAAAGACAACCATTGGGCGGCACGTTGCAACCGTTTACCATAGGGATTCCATTTTCGATAAACCCAGCGCCAAACCCAGTTCCCAATGTAATGCACACTTGTCTTTTGAACCCTGCGTCTTCTGCCAGCCAGGCCTCTCCAACGGCGAAAGAGGTGGCATCGTTCAAAAAACGTATGGGCAGCGACTTGGACGTAATCAGTAAGGGTTTTAGGTCATGATCTATTCTGACCTCATTTAAGGCTCCATACTTAAACCCTTCGGGGTACAAAGCAATGCCCTTCTTATAATTAAAGGGGCCGGGGATGGCAAAGCCAATTCCCTGCAAAGCTAAATTATGTGAGGCATTTATGGTCTTATTCAGCGTACTTGCCCAGATTTCCATTATCACTTCATAGGGCTCTAGGTTGGCAACATGACTGGTGGCATAGGTTTCCTCCAAAATTTTTTTCTGTTCTACATCAACCACTGCAGAAGAGATGTGGGTGCCCCCAATATCCACTCCTATTACGTATGCCCCATTCTTGGTAGCTACGCTGGTATTGGAGGTGTTTGAATCGGTTTTTGGGAAAAAAGACATGGGCTAGCAGGAATTTAAAGATTCATATTATGAAGAATTGGGCCATTGGATAGGGATGGGCTTAATTGAGGGATTGTAGTTGATCTGTACATTAGAGGATGGGTTTCGTAGGTACGGAAATCAATTCCAAATTTTTATTGTTCTGCCCGGCAAGGATGTGCCTTTGTCCCAAAATGTCAATGAAATTTAGGTTTTTGACATCCTCTGAAAGAAACAAGCCCGTTTTATCTGCATTAACGGCCTCAAACTGCCCTTGTCCCATATTTTTAAGAACCATTCCATAACCTGCATCGTTTCTCGGGGTTTCAATTTCTGATGCAAATAAGTTTCCAGCCAAAATCAAATCTTGAATGCCATCATTGTCCAGATCCTGGCTCAAAATGGCATTTATGGAGGAGATTTGGGCCAGTTCCGGGAAGGCAACAAAATCAAAATTCCCGTTGCCATTGTTCATCAAAACTCCACTTTTAAAGTTGTAGGAAAGCAGATGTAGCGCTTCTGAAAGTTTTTCACTTCCGTAGATATCCGCAATTGTCGATTTACCAAATAGGTCATAGGATGGAGTGATTTTTTTGATTGAGGGCATTTGTTGCGAAGAGCATTCACGACCTCTTACAGGATACAGTTCCCCAAAATTATAATAGCCCAATACCAAATCCTTTTTCCCATTATCGTCAAAGTCATGGTAATAGACTTCAAAGGGGTTTTCCTTATCTGCCTTGTATTTGTAATTCTGTCCAAGATTGCCCAATACATAATCCTCATCCCCATCATTGTCCAGATCCAGTGCTTTTATGGAAAAATACCAGCCCGAAAGGCCGTTAAGGGAGCTTGTATCCGCTTTGGAAAAAGTCCCATTATCGTTGGTCAAAAAAGTGGGTTCCATCCATTCACCAACAATACTTAAGTCTAAATCCCCATCCTGATCATAATCCGTCCAAGTGGCATCAGTTACAAGTCCCAAGTTGATGAGGTCAGGAGCCGAACTTTCTGTAACATCCATAAACTTGCCCCCAGTATTTTTGAAGAGATAGCTACTGGCTGGGGAAGGATAATCATGGGGAATAAATCTCCCTCCGATAAATACATCCATATAGCCATCATTATCATAATCCGCTACGCGAATTTTAGAGCTGCTGACAGAAATTTGAGGGAATAAATCCTTACGAAGCACAAATCGGCCGTTTCGGTTTTCATATAAACGGTCAATGTAATTGGGCGTTTTGGCCTGATACTCATTACCCCCTGATGCAACCAACAAATCGTTGTCCCCATCATTGTCGTAATCAAAGAACTGTGCATCCACATCTTCGAAATCTGCATCTTTTTCAAAGGTTTGCGCAAGCGCAAAAGAACCGTCGGATTTTTGGGTGTACAACACAGAAGGATTTCCTGCACTTTGACCCAAAAACAAATCATCTCTTTTATCCCCGTTGATATCCCCCACGGCCAAAGCCGGGCCAAAAGTCGACATCTTATGTGGCAACAATACTTGCATGAGATAATCATCAAATTCATTTTCGGTATGGGCAAGTTCTGGATTGAGAGCTACGGATTTGAACGTTTTATCCCCTAAATCCAAATTTTCTTGAGTTTGATTGCCTTCGGGTTGATAGGCAATGGTTACTGTGGTATTGACATCGGGATTTAAAACTCTTTGTACCTTTTCACCTGGCCAAATAATCAGTAATGAGTCCACCGAGTTCTCTGCGGCAAGACCTGCCACAATTTTTGGAGGTACAGAGGACTGATATCCCCTTACACTATAGTTCTCGTAAACCTGCTCCTTGCCCTGAGCATAGATTTTTACCCTGGCGCCTATTCCCATGGAATTTTGTGCTGGGCCTTTGAAAGCCAGTTTTAAATAATTTTTGCCTTGAAGGTTGGCGTTGTTTCTTAATATGGTTGCTTTGGAATCAACGTTGTTGATCACAATGTCCAAATCCCCATCGTTGTCCAAATCTGCATAGGCAGCCCCATTGGAGTAGGTACTCTCTGGGTTGTCTACCCATTCTTTGGAAGTGTTTTGGAAAGTAAGTCCCCCGGTATTTTTATAAAAGTAGTTGATGTGGGGACGATTTGGGGTTGTTTCTATCAGGTGGTTTATTTTTTCGGGATTGCTAAGTGCATCAGGATTTTCACTGAGGTATTTTTGAAGATTGTTGAAGTAGTCCTTATTTCTAAAGTCCCTTTTGATGCCATTGGAAATGAATATGTCCTTTAGGCCATCATTGTCAAAATCCACCATCAAGGGAGCCCAGCTCCAATCGGTATTGGAAATTCCGGCCATTTGACCAATATCTGAGAAAAACGGCGTACCTGAGGAGTCAATATGACCACTGTTTTTTTGCAGGGTGTTGTACATGTATTGGTAATGCTTTCCAGCGGCAACATTGGTATTGAACTTTTGGGGATTCATGCTGGCCATGCTGGTTTTCATCCCGTAGTTGTCCTCGGAAACCATGTCCAAGGTGATAATATCAACAAAACCGTCATTATCAAAGTCGGCAATGTCATTACCCATGGCAAAATTGGAAATGTGGTTGGTGGCTTCTTTGACCACTTCCTTAAAAGTGCCATTCTGTTGGTTGATGTAGAGGTAATCAGGTTCATCGTAGTCATTGGAAATGTAAAGATCGGGCCAGCCATCATTGTTTAAATCGCTTACGCCCACTCCAAGCCCATAGGAAACACCGTTGGAGTAAATGCCCACTTGTTTGGTCACATTGACAAACTTCCCATTTCGATTCTCATAAAAACGGTCACCCAAGGGTGAAAAAGTTTCGGTATTGCCCAATGTAAAGGTTTGGGGATTGTGGTTCATGAGGTACATGTCCAAATCGCCATCCAGATCATAATCGATAAATGCAGATTGAATAGAGTTGCCCGTATCGGCCAAACCAAATTGCTCTGCTGATTCCTCAAAAACAGGGATTCCATTTTTGTTGGGGCCTTTATTTATTAATAGCTCATTTTGGAGCAATGATTTTTTTTCATAGGGTCCTGATTTGCATACATAAATGTCCAGTAACCCATCATTATTGATATCCACCATATTGGTGCCGGTGGTCCAACCTCTTTTGCCGGCGGTGTTAGATATTTTGGTGATGTCCTCGAACTCCAAATCACCTTCATTGAGGTAAAGTCGATTACTCTCTAAATTGGAGGTGAAATAGATATCCTCCAAGCCATCATTGTTAACATCGCCCACAGCAACACCGGCTCCATTATACACATACTCGTATAGGAAGGAATTGGTAAGCTCGTTTTCCACATTAACGTTCACAAAGTGAATATTGGTGTGACCGCTATCCATGGCTTGAAATAGAAATGAGGAATCTTCATTCTCCACTTTACATGAATTGTTTAAAGCAAGTATTAAAATGAGCACAAAGCCCAACAATCTCGAGGTTGTTTTCTTTTTCATTAGTTGAGGTTAAAAAATCATCTTGGGATGATTGTGGCTAACTTAAAAGAAGTTGTAAAAAAGTAAAGGAAGATTGCTCTTCCTTTACTTAAAATTAATTATGAATCAAACTAACTCAAACTATAAAATTAATCTACTTAATGGATTACTTTACAGTAAGTTTATTATTGCGCGTACCACAGAACAACTCTTTGCTCATTTGGTCCTTGTGCGCTAAGTGCGGCATCAAAATTTGGATTTTCTTGTGCTCCTGAACCGTAGCTCATACGCTGTGGATAGACTCCATTCAAATCATCACCAAGCTCGTATAATACTGCATCGGTTACACCGGCAGCCAATTCAGCTGGGTAGCCCATATCACGTACAACAGCCCATGCTTCAAAACCATCAGTATATCCAAGCAACCAACGTTGTGTAGCTATTTTTTCCAATTTTTCTTCTTCGGTTCCCGCAGAAATATCTGCAATAGCTTGTGTGGTTGCATATGTTGTGGCTTCACCTGCGGAAATACCCCAGATCTTCATTGCCTCAACAATTCCTGCATTCATCATGGCTTGGGCATCACCAGCGGCAAGACCTCTTACGATAGCTTCAGCTTGTAAAAAATAAGCTTCTGCGCTGGTCATAATTATTTCTGGATATCCATCTGCTTCCTTACCTCTTGTTTGGGTAATGGCATCTGATGGCGTACAGAACATGTCATAGGCCATAAATGATTTGGTGTCTCCGTTAGTTCGAATAGGTTGGCCAATAAATTGTCCTCCATTTACTTCAACTGTTACGGTATCTACCTCTACAGACGTGGTATAGTCGGCACCTGCTGCATCTAGGTTGTTGGTTACCAAATCAATGCGATCTTGGAAATTAGGGTCAACATAATCTCCAGTATCAGGATCTGTTGCATTTACCATTTTAAAGATTCCACCCTTTACCGGGTTTACATATGCTGTTAACCTCGGATCGTTGTTATCTTTTAGGGTATTGATCAATACACTTGAAATAGTCCAGTTTGATGCATCTCCAAAATCATTCCATGGATCTCCATAAGCTGCAGAATTCCATTTGCTTATCTCAAAATCTTTGCGCATGGTCACACTACCAGAAGCATCATCCAATAATGGTGCGTTTAGTGCCGAACTTATAGCAGCTGCAGCAAAGTTCTCGCCAGGAGCACCATAAGCTCGCATAGCGATTCTTAGCTTTAAAGTGTTGGCCATTCGTTTCCACTGTTGAAGATCTCCTCCACAGTATACATCATTGGAACCAACATCATCTACTCCAATTCCAGTTTTTTCTGTGTCTCCAATAATGGCCATTGCTTCATCCAAATCGGCAATAATCCCCTGATAAATGGTCGCCTGATCATCATAATTTGGCGTTAAAATTCCATCAACACCTGCCTCGGTAAATGGAACCATCCCATAAATATCAGTATACATTTGGTAATACAGCCCCTTCATGATCAAGGACATGGCATACATATACTGGTTTTCGAATTCTCCACCCTCTACAGTAAGATCGGCAAAGGATTTAATGTTACCAAAATAACCAGCTATCCAATTATAAGTGGCATCGGTATAACCTCCGTTTTGAGTATAACCTAAACCATCACTCCACCAAGAAGCGGTGTGTCCGAAAGTAAAATGCCCAGCAAATCTGTCCGCATTGATCAATTGAGCTCTCCAATAAACAAATCTGTTCGGAGCATAAAGTCCTACTTGAGAACTGGTCAAAAAGAACTTGGCACTAACCTCATCCGTAGTAAAACCCTGCGAATCGGTATTGATGTCATCAAAGTCTTTGGTACAACTGTTCGCAACGAACATGAGTACGGCAAGACCCAATAGTTTTAATGTGTTGTTTTTCATGATTGCAATTTTTTTTAGAAGTTAACATTTAAACTCAAGCCTAAACTTCTGGATGTTGGCAAAGCATAGAACAGAACTCCTTGGCCAAAGTTTGATGTAGAATAACTTGACTCTGGGTCAAAGTTATCGGCTTTTTTGTAAATAAAGAACAGGTTCCTTCCAATAAAGCTAAGAGATGCATTTTGGATAAATGTGTCTTTTAACAATTTATTAGGAAATTGGTAACTTACGCTTAACTCCCTGAGTCTGAAGTTGGTCTGGTCATAAACATACTCAGAACCAATACCACTTACAGAGCCCCAGTAATCCTGTGCACTGATAGTAGTTGTATTTGGAGTAAAGGTGCCATCGCCATTGTCAATAACTCCTTCTACCAAAACGCCACCATCACGGAACTCCAATGATCTTTCGGAAACTCCTGAGGCATCTAATTGCGAATCTGTGAATGAAAATACTTCACCACCCACTCTAAAATCGACCAAAGTGTTCACGGTGAAATTTTTGTATGTAAATGTGTTGGTAATACCACCAGAGTAATCTGGTTGATAGTTCCCAAATTTTTCTCGCTCTGTAGTGGCTCTTGGACGACCTTCAGCAGAAACGAGAAGCTCACCTGCATCATTTCTTGCCCAGGTGGTTGTATAGATATCTCCATATCCTTCCCCTACTTGGGCACGAACATCTACTATACCTCCATTACTACTACTAAAACGGAAGTTATCTTGTCCTTCTATAAGACTAACCAACTTGTTCTCGTTTTTGGAAATATTGGCGGAAATGTCCCATGTGAAATTGTCGGTTTGGATTGGAGTACCTCCTAGTAATATCTCAATACCTTTGTTTGAGATTTCACCAACGTTTTCCCTGAAGGCGCTAAAACCTGTCCCTGGGTCAACCGGTACATCGAAAATCAAATCTTTGGTTGAAATGTCATAGTAAGACACATCACCATAAAGCCTGTTTCCAAATAGTCTGAATTCGGCACCAATTGTAGTTGTCGTGATATCTTCAGGACGCAAACTTTCGCTAAATCGAATATTTGGTCTGTTAATTTGGGTATTTCCCAAGTATCCGTTTCCAGCAACAGTAAATAAGTTAACAATTTGCCTTGGATCGGTATCGTTACCCACACCAGCAATACTTGCTCTTAATTTAAGCATATCGACCGCAGTACCTTGAAGATTAAAAACTTGATCTAACAAAACACTAATGTTTGCCGAGCTATAGAAGAATGATCTATTTTCTTTTGCTAATGCAGAAGACCAGTCATTTCTTGCGGTAAGGTCTAAATAAACAGCATCGTCGTATCCAAATGAAACTTGACCGTATAGGGAGTTCACTCTTTTTTCCACCAAATCACTTTGACTAGCAGTAATTAGACTACCATCGGTATTATTCAAGAAATAACGACCTGGAATTTTGAAATCTTCACCACTGGTACGTGAATTTATACCAGTTGAATGTCTCATGTTACCACCTGCATTGGCAGTTATGTTCAACTTATCCGTAACATCTTTATTGAACATAAATAGGAAATCGTAGTTGGTCTCCGTATCGTCATTTTTGCCAAACGAAATTCGTCCTCTAGGGAAAAAGTGGTGTCCTACTGCGGTATACGCTTCTGTATCTTGAGTAACTTGGTCAGTACCAACTCTTACTAAAGCGGATAGCCAATCGGTGAATTGATAATCCAACTTCACCAAACCTATGAAACGTTTTCTTTTATCTCCGTTGAAATCGTTTTGCAAAATCCAATATGGGTTTGCACCTAAACCTGTAGGTCCAATAACCGCAAATGGATTGTCGGGATCAATTGGATTTTCAGTATTTTGAAATACCCGCATATCTGCATTGCTTACATTTCGTGCAATTGGCCACAGGTAAGCCATAACCCCTTCAGTACCCTGATTAGGTCTATTTTTAGCTTCTTGAATGAAGTAAGTCGCTTTAGCATCCAAGGTAAGTCTATCTCCTAATTTCGTAAATCCACGAATGTTAAAGTTGTTACGCTTTACATTGGAATTTGGAAGCATAGACTCCAAATCAGAATTGGTATATGAAAATCGCACAGATGCCGTCTCACTTCCACCGCTTAAGGCTATGGTATTTACTAGACTGGTACCAGTTCTAAAGAAATCCTTTACATTGTTTGGCTGTGCATTGTAGGCTCTTTGCTCTCCGTTAAATGCCAATTGTTGTGAACCATCAAATCTTGGTCCCCAAGAACCAGCTCCTCTAACCGCATTTACTTGAGTCGCCAATGGGTCAGATGGATTTATAGTTACAAAGTTTCCATCGGTACCACGGCCATATTCATTTTGGTATTCTGGAATCACCAATGGATCTTCAAAAGTGATACTGGCGGTATAGTTAACGCCCAAACCTCTGTTCAAAGTTCCTTTTTTGGTGGTTATGATGATGGCACCATTAGCAGCCCTAGAACCATAAAGGGCGGCTGCGTTGGGTCCTTTCAGTACAGAAATGGATTCAATATCATCTGAGTTAATATCAGAAATACCGTTTCCTAAATCCGGAACATTAAACTCTCCAGCTCCTGCTGTAGCATTTGTTCCGTTGTCAATTGGAATACCATCCACAACATATAAAGGTTGGTTGTTTCCGTTCAGGGAGTTGTTACCACGAATAATAACACGTGTACCTCCACCAACACCGGAAGTGGACTTGGAAACAACTACCCCAGCAACTTTACCTGCCAAAGTACTGGCAACGTTGGAGTCTTTGATCAACGAAACTTGGTCGCCATCCAATTCGGTAACCGAGTATCCCAGGGATTTCTTTTCCCTGCTCAGACCTAAAGCGGTCACAACAACCTCGTCCAAAGACTCAACATCTTCTCCTAAAGAGACATTGATGGTTGTTTGTTGGCCAACGGCAACCTCCTGCTCGGTATAACCGATGGCAGAAAACACCAAAATGGCGGCATCATTTGAAACAGTGATGGTGTAATTACCATCAAAGTCCGTGGAAGTACCATTTCTAGTACCTTTTTCCACAACGTTAATCCCCGGTACAGGTTCTCCCGTGCCCGCGTCCGTAACGTTACCTGAAATTCTTTTTTCCTGCGCCATCGTTGCCGTAAGGCATAAAAATGACACAAGTAGTAGAAAGTAATGAATTTTTCTGTTCATACTAAATGAGTTAGGTTATTAGTTTCTAAAGCTTAAAACAAGCTCTAAGTTCGCAATGATAAAAGTTCGAATTCCTTATATATATTGGAAAAAATTTCGACTAATAACGACGCTCACAGGCTAAAGAACATCATAACGAAAACGTTTGAAATAAGGTTTTCCCCAAAGTTTTGGGGAATTTAATAGGTAATAAAGCTCGGGTTTCCTTTGGATTTCAAAGGATTAGCTTTACCTGAATTCCACAGTTTTGGAATTTGTAAGTTTTTGATGGGATAGAAAATAGCTGTTGTGCTTTTTGCCATCGATATAAATGCTGCCTATACCTTTTTGACCATCTTTTGATTTAGCGCTTATCACCACCTTTTGGTTGGGATAATACTCGGCATCCAAGTGAACCGTAATTTTATCAAATTTGGGTTGGGTCAACGCATAAATGGGTTGGGCCGGATTTACAGGATAAATCCCCATCATGGAAAACACGGCCCATGCACTCATGGTTCCGGTATCGTCATTTCCTGGGAGTCCGTCGGAGCTGTTCTTAAAATATTTTTGAAGTAAATCTGAGACCGTTTGCGGAGTCCGCCATTCTTCCCCTTTTACATAATTGAAAAGATACGGATAGGCAATGTCAGGTTCGTTGGCCATATCAAATTGGTTCTTGTCAAAAACGTTTTGCAGTTGTCTGGAATACGCTTTGCCGCCACCCATAAGTTTCATTAACCCCTTGGCATCATGGGAGACCATGAAGGTGTATTGCCATGCATTGCCTTCAATAAATCCAAGGTTCTTTACAAAATTGGCACCAGTTTCCGGATTGTAGGGAGTCAACCAACTGCCATCATCATTTTTGGGTCTCAGTAAATTAAATTCATTGTCAAACAGCTTTCGATAGGACAGGCTGCGCTTGGAAAAACGTTTAAAATCCTCATTCTTTCCCAGTGCTTTGGCCAACTGCGCAATGGCAAAATCACTAATGTTATATTCCTGGGTTGTTGAAACGGAACCACTATTGGTTGTTTTTGTGGTCAAGTAGCCTTTTTCAATATAATCTTTGATACCTGGCCGCAAGGGATTGTTTTCCAACTGATCTGCACTTTTTACCATAGCCTCATAGGCTTGCTCCACATCAAAATCCTGGATGCCTTTGAGATAGGTGTCGGCAAGGACAATACCGGCTGGGTCGCCAACCATGGTGGTTGTCTCAGTGGCATTCAATTCCCATTTGGGCAACCAACCTGACTCGTCATAAATTTGTAGGATGCTCTTCACCATATTGGATTGCTGCTTGGGATATACCAAGCTCATAAGTTGGTGCAAATTGCGATACGTATCCCAAAAGGAAAATACCGTATATCTGGTACCGTCCGTCTTCAGGGTTTCCCGGGTGCGCATTTTGGGATATTCCCCGTTAAAGTCGTTCAGGGTGCTAGGGTGAATCAAGGTATGGTAAAGACCGGTGTAAAAAATCGTTTTATCGTCCTGACTTCCGCCTTCAACTTCAATCCTGGAAAGATATTGGTTCCATTCTTGTTGGGTCGCTCTCTTTATGTCATCAAAGGATTTACCTGCAGTTTCTTTTTCAAGATTTTCCCGAGCATTTTCAATGCTAACGTACGATACCCCAATCTTCATTTCCACCCGGGTAGGGATTTTGAAGTCATATTTCATATAGGCACCAATGCTATCACCAACGACCGTTTTGGTAAAGCCTTCCATGAGTCGGGTTTTTCCGTTGTAACCCATCCATTGTGATTCTACCCCTTTATAAGTTGTTGGCTTTTTCCAGGTTCCAAAGGAGGAGGCTGGTTCCGAGAATTTGGCAACGAAATAAACGGGGTAAGCCTCTTCGGGCTTGTAATAGCAGAAAGACCCAACACTCCTGACCCCTTCAATCTCCGTAGGGGAAACAACCTTTACCTGGGCTCCCTGTTCATTGGTTAGACCCAGACCAAGATTTAGAAGAATGTTGGCCCGGCCTGCAGGGAAGGAATATTTACTGACCCCCGTCCTCGTTGTGGCTGTGGCCTCCACCTTGATGTCATATTTGTCCAGATGAGAAGAGTAATACCCCACTTTGGCAATCTCATTGGAATAGGTTGAGCCGTACTTCTCATGATCGGTTTCCACTTCTCCCATGGTTGGCATGGCAAGAATCACACCGAGCTCTGGGCAACCCACTCCGCTCAAGTTTACATGACTGAAACCTGTTAGGAATTTGTTTTCATGAACGTAAGGAGTGGAGAACCAGCGACTGTCCTTTTCCAGCGGAAGATTTTGAGGCCCTGCTACATTAAAGGGGGAGACATTGGCCATTCCCCTTACAGCTATGGGTCCTGGATTAGTTGTGCCAAAGTTGGAGGTGCCAATGAATGGGTTCACGTATTCAATGGCTTGGTTTTGAGCGATGGTTGCACAGCTAAAAAGAATTAGGAAATACCCTAGCAAGTTTTTTTTCATCTTTCTTTGGAGTTGGATAGGGAATATGGTTCGGAATTTTCAGAGGTCGCCCAAGATTCATTGGGCTCACTTCCCATGCTAAATTGTAATGTTCCACCGTTCTGTACCATTTCGGTGGAAAGCCAAGTTTGATCAAATCTTTTTCCGTTCAATGTGGCATTCTGAACAAAATGTTGACCCTCGCCATTTTGGGCTGCAACTACCTTAAAGGTATTGCCGTTTTGAAGGTGCAGTGTGGCTTCATCAAACAGGGGTGATCCAATTACATATTGGTTGGTTGCCGGTGCTACTGGATAGAAACCCAATGCGCTAAATACATACCAAGCGGATGTCTGTCCATTATCCTCATCCCCACAGTACCCATCTGGAGCTGGGGTGTACAATTTGGTCAGCACTTCCCGTACCTTTTGTTGCGATTTCCAAGGTTGTCCGGCATAGTTGTACAGATAGATCATGTGCTGTATGGGTTGATTGCCATGGGCGTAATTGCCCATGTTCATGATCTGCATTTCCCGTATTTCATGAATGGTAAATCCGTAATAGGAATCATCATATTCTGGGGGCATGTTAAAAACCCCATCCAGCATGCCGGTAAACTCTTGATCTCCTCCCATAAGATCAATAAGCCCTTGAACATCGTGGAAAACACTCCAAGTATAATGAAGACTATTTCCTTCCGTAAATGCATCTCCCCACTTAAGAGGGTTAAAGGGCGATTGGAAGGAACCATCTTTGTTTTTGCCGCGCATCAATTTGGTGGACGGGTCGAACAGTTTTTTATAGTTCAAAGATTTTTGATAGTAGGTTTCAGCCAAATCATCTTGTCCCAAAGATTTGGCCATTTGGGCAATGGTGAAATCGGCATAGGCATACTCCAGGGTTCTAGCGGCATTTTCATGAATGCCCACATCGTAAGGAACATAGCCCAATTCGTTGTAGTAATCCAAACCGGCACGACCTACACTGTTGACTGGTCTTCCATCCGGCACGGTTGCATTTTTGATGATGGCATCCAGCAAAACCTCTTTGTCAAAGCCTTCAATACCACTTAAGTGGGCATCAGCTATGATAGGTGCCGAGTTGGAGCCGATCATACAATCCCGATGTCCAGGACTGGCCCATTCCGGTAGCCAACCTGATTCTTTGTAGGTATTGACCAAGCCTTCCATGATGTTGCTGTTCAGCTCAGGGTACATCATATTGAAAAAAGGAAACACTGCCCTGAAAGTATCCCAAAAGCCATTGTCCGTGAACATGTAACCAGGTAGGACTTGGCCGTTATATGGGCTGTAATGTACAATTTGATTATTGCTATCGAACTCGTAGAATTTTCTGGGGAACAATAACACACGATACAAGCAGGAGTAAAAGGTGCGTAAATGGTCAATATTATCGGTTTTGACCTCGATACGGCCCAATTCTTCCTCCCATGCCTTGGTAGCCTCATCCCTGGTTTCCTTAAAAGTTTTGGTGCCAATTTCCCTATCCAGATTGAGTTGGGCTTGCTCAGGACCGATAAATGAAGAAGCCACCTTTACATGAACGGCTTCGCCTCTTTTTGTCTTGAATCCAATAATGGCTCCCACGTGTTCTCCCTTACTTTCCGTGGTGTTTTCTTGTAATGACCAGTCATCGCCCCAAGTATGGGTGATTTCAAAATCCTTATCAAATTCAGCTACAAAATAGTTGTGAAAATTGTCTGGTACTCCACCGCTGTTGTTACGGCAATAACCTATAATTTTTCGTTCTTCCGGCAGCACCTTGACCATGGAGCCTTTGAAAAAGCCATCCAAAAGGATAAAAGCTTGATCAGTTTTGGGAAAAGTGAAACGAAAATGGGCAGCTCTTTCCGTAGGGGTAACTTCAGCCACCACATCATAATCGGCCAAATAAACACTATAATAATCTGGGCGAACCGTTTCGGCCTTGTGAGAAAAATGGGAAGCACGTTCCTCTTCCTTGTATTTCAAGTCACCGGTCACTGCCATTAAGGAAAAGGCAGCATAATCGTTGATCCAAGGACTGGGTTGGTGCGTTTGTTTGATGCCACGAATGGTCTTTTCATCATATTTGTACGTCCAACCATCTCCCATTTTGGAGGTCATTGGTGTCCAAAAGTTCATGCCCCAAGGTGTAGCAATAGCTGGATAGGTATTCCCGTTGGACAAGCTAAAATCCGAATCTGTACCCATTAATGGGTTCACATAGGAAAGAAGTTCTTTTTTTGTCTTTGGCGTATCATTGGAGTCAGTGGTTGTTTGATTTCCGCAGGAAACGAACAGCAATGCCATCAATGCTAGTGCAATTCCTTTTGCCAAGTAGTTTGTCATTATCAGCTTCATGTCATCTATAAATTTTATTGGTTTCTGGGGAGGTTCTGTTTTTTTCATTGGCCAACTTTGGGTCGTTGGTCAATTTGAATTCCAAGGTACCTCCAGAAATAATTTCTTTATGGGTAATGTAATTTCTATCCAAAACTGCCCCATTCAGGGAGATGTGTTCCACATATTTCTGCTCAGGCGCACATTTAGCTTTGATAGTAAAGGATTTGTCGTTTGGAAGGGCAAGAGTTGCTTCTTCAAACAAAGGGACTCCGAGATCATAAGTTCCTTGGGCCGGATTAACCGGATAAAATCCTAAGGAGCTGAATATATACCAGGAGGACATTTGCCCACAGTCCTCATTTCCACAATGCCCGTTGGGTTCGTTTTTGTATTGATTTGCCAATATTTCCCGAACCAATTTTTGGGCCTTGGCAGGTTGGTCAATATAGTTGTAAAGATACGCAACATGATGACTGGGTTCATTCCCGTGGGCATACTGGCCAATCATTCCCGTGCTGAACAAAGGGAGTTTGTCATCAGGTTCTGGGGCGTAGCTGAACATGGAATCCAGTTTTTGCGTGAAGCGCCCACTTCCCCCAGTTTTGGAAATTAGGCCATCTATATCTTGGGGTACAAACCAGTAATAGTGCCACGCGTTGCTTTCACAGAAATAGGGGGTGTATTCTTTGGGAACAAAAGGTTCTATAAATTTCCCATTAGTGTCTTTGGGTTGCAGCCAGGATCTTTTTTCGTTGTAGAGGTTCTTCCAATTTTGGGAACGCCTCAAAAAGAGTCGGTAGTCTTCCATTTTTCCCAAATCTTTGGCAAACATGGCAATGCACCAATCATCAAAGGCATATTCCATGGTTTTGGAAACCGACCAATTTTCATGCTGGTCATCCACGGGAATATAGCCCAATTCCTTATAGATGTCGATTTGCCTGTCGTTGACCATGGCGCTTTCGCGGCAAGCTTGGTAAGCCAACTCCGAATCAAATTCGAATCCTTTAAAATAGGCATCTACGATTACTGGAACTGCGTGATAACCAATCATCATATGGGTCTCACTCCCTTGCATGGACCAAACTGGCAACACTCCCGTTTCTTGGTAATGGGCCAGAAGGGATTTGACCATATCCAGAACCCGTTCCTGTTGCAGAAGAGTGTACAAGGGGTGCGCCGCTCTAAAGGTGTCCCAGAGCGAGAACGTATCATATCTGTTGAATCCGGAAGCTTTGGCCACGGTATCCGTTTGAGGGAGATGCTTCCCTTGGGTGTCATTGGCTGCCTTGTATTCCCCATTAATATCACTATAGAGGGTAGGGGCTAGCATGGACTGGTAAATCATGGTATAAAAAATGGCCTTTTGATCCTCGTTCGCTGTCCTGATTTGTATCTTCTGTAGTTCATTTTCCCAGCTTGCTTCTGTATGGTAACGAATGGCGTCGAAATCCTTATTCGCCTCAATTTGAATGGCCTTTCCAGCTGCTTCACTGCTTACCGAGGATAAGCCTGTTTTAACCACGATTTGCGCCCCATCTTCGAGCTCATAGTCCAAGCTTATTTTAGATGACGTCTGATCTCCGCTGATTTCGTAAGATGCAAAGGGTTTGGAAAACTGCATTTCAAAATACAGTTTTTGATTGCGGGCCCAGCCATTGGACATGCGATGTCCTTGTAAGGTTGAGTCATTGACAACTTCGATGAAGGTGTCCGTGGGGCTGTCCCAATTTAGACTGTACCCTAAATCCACATGGACTTGGGTTTGCTCATCCTTGGGAAATGTATAGCGATGAACGCCCACCCTGGCGGTTGCGGTCATTTCGGCTTTTATACCATAGTCCAATAGATCCACCCAATAATAACCGGGAGATGCGCCTTCCCTGGCATGGTCAAAGCTGGAGTAGGGTTTGAAATTGTTTTCCTGTATGCGACCCGAAAATCTGCTGTTGGTGGGCATTACCAAAATGTCATAAAGATCTCCTGCACCTGTCCCGGTCAAATGGGTATGCGAAAAACCAGTGATGATGGAATCCTGATAATAATAGCCTGCTATTCTGTCCCAGCCTGGAATACCAATATCGGGGCTCAGTTGTACCATACCGAATGGGGTGGTGGCACCAGGATAGGTATTTCCGGGACCATCCGTTCCGATAAAAGGATTGACAAAGTCAATCAAACGTTCGGTAGAGTTGTCTTTTTCGGGTGTTGGGCTGCAAGCGAACACTAAAATGAACAACCCTATATAAAACTGACCCAACTTCATGGCCTTATTTTTTGAACTACGTTACTTGCTGAGGATCCTGAACCGGCCGTCTGAACTTACGGCCAGGATTTTTTTAGTAAAAGGGCTTTTCGTCCAAATGGTGAATCCTGTTTTGTGGTTTTCCAGTTCCGCAATTACTTTCTTTCCTTGAATTATTTTTGGTTCGGTGAACTTTTGCCCATCTGCTATCTTCCATTTGAACTTTCCTTTTTGCTGAATCAAATCGCGATATAGCTCATATAGGTGCCATTTAATGTGATCATCCTTCGGGATTTCAAATTTTTCCTGGGTACTGCCTACTTCGTTTTCAGAAAAATATACATAACCCCATCTTTCCGGTTCATGCATATTGATGACATACTGCGGAGACCAGACCCAGTTGTATTCTGGTAAATGTTTCCCTGTTTTTGGGTCTTTTTTTCTCGAATATTTCCCATCCGTGATATCATGATCCCAATTCACCCTGGAAAATCCAATCCTCCAGAATTTGCCTTTGGGAACATTGTCTTGGTAATAACCGGTACGCAAATCCTGAAACGGAATGGCTATTTCCAAGGTCCAACCCTCATCAATGTCGGAAGGATCATTAAGTGTTCCCTGAACAGCGACCGCAGATTGCATTCCCAAAGCTTCCCATCCATTCAAAGTTTCGTTGCCAGCGCGATAGGGTGCCGTAAGGTATTGATCCCAAACCGTGTTCAATACGTTCCACTCCAGTTCATAATACCCATGCACGTCTCCTTCAGGATCTAGGAAAACCTCGAAATCATTATTGTGGAAAATCACTGCATCATGTTCGGTAATATCCCCCCAAACATGTGGTTCCTTCATTAGGGCAAAGAAGTAGATATTGTTTTCGTCCCAAAGCATCTTGACTTGGGTGTCGTAGGTAGGTTTCTTAACACCTTCAATGTCGATAAACAATTCGGACCAAGGTGCATTTTTCCATGAAGCTTCGTTAGCCTGCCCATCAATTTTTATGGTTTCAGCTGCCTTATAGGCAATATATTTTCTGGGAGTTTCTTGTGCAGATAGCAATATGCACCCTATATACAAGGAGAAAAGAATGAAACTGATTAGCTTTTTGTGTTTTTCCGCAAAATCTTTCATGGCGAACTTACAAACTGTTTTCTTTGGTAAATTGTACTATTTCGGATATCCGCCCAAACGCTAGGGCGGTAACGGTATCGGCGGCGCCATAATAGATGGCCACCTTGTCTTCTTCAATGCTATGCAAGCTTGCACACGGGAATACCACATTGGGTACGTCTCCAACACATTCGTATGAAGTCTGGGGAGAAATAAGATAAGGTTGGGTTCTATATTTGACCTGGTCAGGTTGGTCTTTGTCCAAAATGGCCGCACCCATGGAATATCGGAAACCATTACAGGTGTTGATCACCCCGTGATAAAACATGAGCCATCCTTCATCCACTAAAATGGGAACCGAACCGGCCCCAATTTTGGTGCACTGCCATGCACTGTCCTCAAATGGAGAGGCCTTCATAACACAACGGTGCTCGCCCCAGTATTTCATGTCGGGGCTATAACTAATGTAAATATCCCCAAATGGCGTATGGCCATTATCACTGGGTCTGCTTAACATGGCATATTTACCATCTATTTTTTCTGGGAACAATACCCCGTTTCGGTTGAAGGGCAAAAACGCGTTTTCGCACTGGAAAAACTCCTTAAAATCAAACGTATATCCAATCCCTATGGTTGGACCATGGTATCCATTGCACCAAGTGATCCAGTACCGATCTTCGATAAAGGTAACCCTGGGGTCGTATTTGTAATCAGAATCTATCATGGAAGTGTTGCCTTCCTGAAACGAAATAGGACTGTGATTGATATCCCAGTTTAGGCCATCCTTACTAAAACCGGCAAAAATGTTCATTTGCACCGCTTTGTTGTCACATCTAAAAACCCCGGCATAACCGTCTTCAAATGGAACTACCGCACTGTTGAAGATGCTGTTTGAGGAAGGAATTGCATTCCTTTCAATAATGGGGTTATTGCTGTACCGCCAAATTACATCTGTATTGCCTTCCGGTCTTTCTTGCCAAGGAATTGTATTCACTTTTTCCAATGTTTGATATGCCATAAATTGATTAACCAAGTAGTTGTAGGGGTTCTAATTTGGAATTTTTTGAACCCTGTTCAACCAAGTAAATTTTAGAATTATTGAAGTTATTAAAAATACCACGAGTGCCAGCAGCATTTTGGGGTAGTCTCGAATCAGCAAATAAATGGGGAGGAGAATCATACTGGATTGCCAAATGATCCCAATGGCACAATTGAACATGTCCATCCAAAAATCGTTGTTCTTTTCAAAGGAGCTGTCCTCGTTCTTGAGCTGGGTATAAATAGGCTTCCACCAACCCCAAGGTTTTACATTCTTGTAAAAGGACTTCAAGATTTCCGTATCTGTGGGTTTTGTGAGATAAGTGCCCAGATAGGAGCCCAGTAAGGAAACTCCAAAAATTATCGGGAACAGATAAATGGCATGCACATGGGACACTTCATACAAGAAGGTGTCTTCAGCAAAATTGCCTTTGTTCTGATCTAGGAAATACTGTAGGGTAGCTACCACAAGGCCAGCGACCATGCCCCAAAAATAACCCCAACCATTAAAGCGCCACCAGATCCATTTGAGGAAATTGGCAGCAACATATCCGCCATATAGGGCACTGGTAATCCAAAGGGTCAAGGAGTTGATTGAATCTGCAAAGAAGCCCATGCACACCCCAAGTCCCACAACAGCAAAGGAAGCAATATGGCTGGCTTTGATATAGTGTTTGTTGGAAGCTTCGGGCTTAAAATATTTTTTATAAATATCGTTGACGATATAGGCAGGCCCAGAGTTGACAAAAGCTGAAAAGGTGGACATAAAGGCTGCAAGAAGCCCCGCTAATAGCAGCCCCTTAACTCCAACAGGGATATGATTGTTGATGACTTTGGGAAGGATGACTTCCAAATCCCCACCATTTAAACCAGGATTTGAGCTCATTTCAGGAACAAGGGTCACCAAAGCAATTACAACAATACCCGCAATCAAGAGATAGCGTGGAATATACAGAACCAAGCCAGTGAATCCGCTCATGTATGCCGACTCCTTTACGGTACGCGTCGATAGGATTCGTTGGAAATCAAAACCAGGGACAGGTCCCGCAACACTGGCAAAGAATCCTTTAAACAAGGTCATGCCTATAAAGGCACCAAACATTTTGTAACCCTCAGAATCTATTAGGTCATTGAAAGCCTGGAATTTATCACTCCAATGCGGTCCTAATTCGTTATTGAAAAAGATACTGCGCCATTCTGGGGACAATACAGCATTGATGTCAACATCCGCGACGGTGACAAAGGTGTAGCCCGCTACCAGTAATCCGGCTATGACCATGATCAAATATTGTAACACTTCCGTGGCCACCACGGAAAACATTCCCCCTTTTATAGTATAGATGGTGGTTAGCACAATAATGATCAAGGCATAGGACTGTTCCGAACTCAGCAGAAGCGTTTCGCCAATGAACCAACTGAGGTCCCAAGGCAATATAATGGTCATGAACTTGCCTGCACCTTCAAAAAAATAGGCAATAAAACCAACCGTGGATATAATGGCAAAGACAGCAATGATAAAATGCGAAGCCCTACCTGCCCTTCCATCCCCAAAACGGGTCAATATCCATTCGGAGCCGGTCATAATATTTGACCGACGAATCCAGACGGCCAAAAACATCATTACAAAAATCTGGTTCCATACAGGCCAGAGCCACATAAACATAAAACTCTTGGCTCCATAGAGGAACAAAATCCCAACCATCCACGCAGTTCCGGATACGTCAAACATACCGGAGCCGTTGCTAAGTCCCAAATAGTACCATTTGATGTTGTTTCCCCCTAAAAAATAGGAGTCAAGCCCTTGGGAGGCTTTTTTGGAGACCCAAATTCCAATGAATAGGGTCAACACCACATAGATGATTATTATTGACAGGTCGATTATTTCCATATAGTTTTTTCTGGTCCTTGGTTATACACCCCAACTTTTGTTGGGTTCGGATCCCATTTCAATTTCCAGGGTTCCTCCCGCTACAAGTTCTTCATGGGTGATGTAGCTTCGCTGGAGCAATTCTCCATTAAGCGTTGCTGTTTGGATATACTTATTGGTGGGGGAGGTATGCTTGGCTGTTATTATAAATTCTTTGTCTTGTCCTACCGAAAGGGTCACTTTTTCAAAAATGGGACTTCCCAATTCATACTGTCCAGAAGCAGGGTTCATGGGGTAAAATCCCATAGCACTGAAAACGTACCATGCAGACATTTGCCCACAATCCTCATTTCCGCTGAGTCCATCAGGTTGCGTGCTGTACTGGGTATCTAAAATTTCCCTAACCCATTCTTGGGTTTTCCATGGCTTTTTGGCCTTATTGAAAAGATAGGCAATATGATGACTGGGTTCATTCCCATGGGCATACTGCCCGATTAAACCAGAGATGTCTACAGAAACATTGTCACCGGAAATTTCGGAGCTTTCCGTAAAAAGTTGTTCCAACTTGGTGGTAAAGGGTTCAGGCCCGCCATGAAGTTCAATAAAACCAGGAACATCGTGTAATACAAACCAGCTGTGCTGCCAGGCATTACCTTCGGTATAGTCCGTGTGCTCCCTATGGTTGGAGTGCTTGGGGTCAAAAGGTTCGTTCCAGCTTTGCCCATCCTTAGATTTACCGCGCATGAACCCTGTATCTGCATCAAAAAGATGTTTGTAGGCATTGGAACGATTTAGAAAATAGGTGTAATCTTCATCCTTGCCCAAAGCCTTTGCCATTTGGGCCACACACCAATCGTTATAGGCAAATTCCAAACTTATGGTAACCGATTCATCCAGAGACGTATACGGGATGTATCCAAATTCCTTATAAGGAGCAAGCCCCCTGATATCTCCCATCATCGTATTTTTTACAGCTTGATAGGCTTTTTCGGTATCATACCCTCGAATACCTTTCAGAAAAGCTTCGGCTATCATGGAAACCCCGTGATTCCCAGTCATGGTATTGGTTTCGTTGGCATATAAGGTCCATACAGGAAGTCTTCCTTGTTCATCATAGTAGACCAACATGGACTGGACTATATCACTTGCACGTTCGGGTTGCAAGATGTTCAACAAGGGGTTTTGGGCTCTAAAAGTGTCCCAAAGCGATAGGGTAGAGTAGGCGTCCCATCCAGTTGCTTTGGCAATACTATCGTTTTGTAACCTAAATTCCCCATTGGTGTCGCTGAAACGGACAGGGGCAATTTGCGTATGGTATAAAGCTGAGTAGAACATGGTCTTTAGCGAGTCTTGTGGGGTTTCTACTTTGATTTTGGAAAGTAACCCCTCCCAATTGCCATGGGTATTGTTCTTTACCTCATCAAATGTGCGGTTGGTGCCATGGGTTTCCAAATTGGCCTTGGCATTGTCTATGCTCACCGAAGAAACCGCTATCTGGAGCTCAACCACATTTCCAGCATCAGTACCAATAAAAAACTGGCCACCCACTTTTTTTCCTTGGGCTTCTGTGTTACTGGCAGAAATGGTGCTGTCTGTAACAAGTTCGGAGGCGGTGATGGGCAAGGAGGACTTAACCACAAAAAAAAGCTTTTGGTTTTTAGCCCAGCCCGTGCTATGCCTATATCCAACCAAGGTTTTTTCATCTTCTAGCCGAAGGGAACAGTCTAACGGGGCATCCCAGTTGACAGCATACCCTAAATCCAAAATGAAAGAGGGTTCATCGCCCTCCCCATAAGTGTATTTATGAAATGCAACATATTCATTGGCGGTAAGTTCAACCTGAATCCCAGGGTCATCCAGTTTCACTTTGTAATAACCGGGTTTGGCCACCTCATTGTGGTGTGAAAATGTTGAGGTATAAGGCAAACTATCCCTTGATTTGCCAAAAAGGGACAAGTCCACTTTTTTATGGGTGGGCATCAAGAGCAAATCGGCCAAATCTCCAATACCTGTACCGCTCAAGTGCAATTGCCCAAATCCGGATATTATGGAATCGGAAATATGGTAACCTGAGCACCAGTCCCAGCCAGCAGTTCCATTATCTGGACTGGGTTGGACCATCCCAAAGGGAGCCGTGGCACCTGGAAAGGTATGTCCATGTCCACCTGTGCCAATAAAGGGGTCTACAAAATCAGTAAGTGTTTCTGTGGATGCCGAAGACTTATTGGTATCTGCGCAAGACAAGCTCAAAACGAGCACAGCTACAACCGGAAATATTGCGCCCTTGCTCATTGGTCATTTGGATTAATATTGAGTTTTTTAATACTTTTCCCCAAAATATTTTTGATTTTCTTATAGTGTTTGGTTGGATTAGCTGAATCCGTTGGTCGTGTTAGGTTAGAAAAATGTAATCCTAAATATTTATAATTTTATTCGCTGGTCGAATAAAATTAGACCAACAACAAGCCCCAAAAGCTAAACAACAGAAAAACCGATAATCAAAAAAAACGCTGCGATTCATGTATATAAATGACAAGTTGGAGGAGCTGTTGAAGGTTGAATCACCGCAGCAGTACAAAATCACATATAAGCACCATATCATTTTTTGGGGCATCTATTTTTTGCTCAATACCTTACGATGGGGAAGTATCCACAATGATTTTGCTTTATCGTTGAAAACCAACTTAATAGGTTTTCCCATTCACATTGCGCTATCCTATTTCAACATCTACTTTTTGATGCCGAAATTTGTGTACACCAGAAAGTACTTCACCTATGCTTTATTGGTTGTAACCTGCTTGTTCATCATGCTTTTGGTTAAGTTCAATCTTACCTACTATTTGGTAAGTACCAATGTAATGCCGGAAGGGCCGGAATACGTGGACAGCCTTACCCTGAATTATGCCATTATTACCATGTTTGGGGAACTGTATGTAGTAGCCTTTGCCACTGCCATAAAGGTGACCGTGGATTGGCTCAGGGAGCATAGCAAACTGCACGATTTGGAAAAAAGACAGTTGACAACGGAGTTGAAGTTTTTACGTTCCCAGGTTTCCCCCCATTTTTTCTTCAATACCTTAAACAATATTTATTCCCTCACCTTGGAAAAATCGGATAAGGCACCTGAAGTTATTCTTAAACTTTCCGGTTTAATGAGGTATTTGCTCTATGCTACCAGAAAACGCAAACAGGATTTAAAAAGTGAGATTGACTGTATCCAAAATTATATTGATTTGGAGCGCATACGATTCAATGATACCCTTGAAATAGATATTGGAATCTCCGGGGATTTGGAAAACAAGGAAATTGCCCCAATGTTGCTGGTTCCGTTGATAGAAAATTGCTTTAAGCACGGGGCAAGCAAAAATATTGGCGATATGAATATCACCATTGATGTCAATGTCGATGATGATTTTTTGTATTTTAAAGTATCCAATACCATCCCAAAAAGTGACACCAACAGCAAGGTGGCCACTAGAGGTGGTGGAATTGGGCTTTCCAATGTGAAGAAAAGGTTGGAATTGGGTTATGATCAAAATGATTATGAGCTTTCTATCTTTGAGAAGGAAAAAATGTTTCATGTGGATTTAAAACTAAAAGTATGACGGCTTTGAGAGTGATAATTATTGATGATGAACCGTTGGCGATCAATGTGCTGAAAAATTATGTGGAGCAGGTTAGCCAATTGGAATTGGTGCAGACCTTTTCCAATGCCATAGACGCCAATTTGTTCTTGCAGGAAAATGAAGTGGACATCATATTTTTGGACATCAACATGCCCATTCTGGACGGACTCAATTTTCTGCAGTCCTTGCATGTGGCACCTATGATTGTGATCACCACTGCCCATGAAGAATATGCCCTAAAAAGTTTTGAATTGGAGGTTATAGATTATTTGGTGAAACCTATTCCTTTTCCAAGATTTTTAAAAGCGGTCAACCGCATCATCAGCTTAAAGCAGGGAGCTGCAAATTCGGGGCATTCCGCCAATGAAAAACCCAGCATTTTTGTAAAAGTGGATAAGAAGAAACTTCAAAAGATTTTCATTGATGAAATTGTTGTTGTGGAAAGCTTGAAGGATTACATTCGAATCAAGACCACTTCCGCAAAATACATTATTCACAAGACACTGGGGAGTTTTACCGATGAACTGCCCTCAGACAAGTTTCTTAGGATACATAGATCCTATACCATAGCTATTGACAAAGTGGAATCCATCGAAGGAAATAGCTTGGAAGTGGATGGTATCAGATATACCATTGGACGTAGCTATTTGAACGAGGCCAAAAGCCGAATTCTCAACGATTCCATAACCTAGAGCTGTACCACGCTGGATAACAGTTGCTTCTGAAGATTTACTTCATTGATCTTTTCGCTTCTGTTATTGGTCGAATTTTTTTAGGTAAGTCGGGTTATCTGGGTAGTTTCAAGTCAAAACGGATTTAAAATTATTGGGACATGTCCGACGCTTCAAAGACGAAAAGAAGAATTTTGTGGGTTGCCGCAGTATTGGCTGGAACCATATTTCTAATTGGTTGTCAAACCAAAAAAGGGGAATATGCATCAGTAACTATTGGAGATTCCAACAAGCAGATTCCAGACTCAATAGATTTTTCGTTCCATATTAAACCCATTTTATCCGACCGCTGTTTTGCGTGTCATGGCCCTGATAAAAATGCCGTTGAAGGGGGACTTTCCCTAAATAAAGCTGAAGACGCTTTTGCCCCAATTGGAGAAAACAAGGATCGCTATGCCATTGTACCTGGTGATTTGGAAAAGAGTGAATTGGTCCACAGAATTTTCAGTGAGGATCCCAATTTGATGATGCCACCGCCCGAATCCAACCTTACGCTGTCCGATTATGAAAAGGAATTGCTCAAAAAGTGGATAGCACAAGGGGCGGAATTTAAAAAACATTGGGCATTTGTCGCACCGGAGAATCAGCAGGTGCCCAAATTGGAAAATGATAATTGGAGCCAGAATGAAATTGACCAATTTGTGTTGAAAAAAATGGAGGAGCAAGGCTTTCAGCCCTCCAAAAAAGCAGCAAAGGAGCAATTGATCAGAAGAACCTTTTTTAGCATAACGGGATTGCCCCCCAATGCAGAACAAGTAAATGCTTTTCTGAAAGACAACACAGCTGATGCTTTCGAGAAAATAGTGGATTCTTTGCTTGAAACCAAGGACTATGCAGAAAACATGGCGGCTGACTGGATGGATGTGGCCCGTTACGCGGACACCCATGGCTATCAAGACGATTTTGAGCGAATCATGTGGCCCTGGAGAGATTGGGTCATTCATGCATTTGGTAAAAATATGCCCTATGACGAATTTGTTACCTATCAGTTGGCAGGTGACATGCTTCCCAATGCTAGCAAGGAATCCATATTGGCAACCGGTTTCAATAGAAATCATAAGATTACCGCTGAGGGCGGGGTAATTCCAGAGGAGTATCGGGTGGAATATGTAGAGGATCGCACCAACACCTTTGGTACGGCATTTTTGGGGCTTACCTTAGAGTGCTCCCGTTGCCATGATCATAAATACGATCCGGTGAGCCAAGAAGAACATTTCCAGCTCTTCAGTTTCTTTAACAATGTGGATGAGGATGGACTTATGGCAAACGCGCAAGTAATCCCCAAACCCTATATTTCCATAAGCCCTGATGAGGCCAATGGTGTCTTGGATTTCGTGAACATGACCCATTCCAATTCGGAAGTCAAGGTTATGGTTATGGAGGATATGTCAGAACCAAGGGATGCCTTTGTGTTGAATAGGGGGGCTTACGATCAACCTACGGATCAGGTTTTCCCTGCTACCCCAGAGGCCATTTTTCCATTTCCCGAAGACTTGCCCAAAAACAGACTGGGATTGGCCCAATGGTTGTTCCATGAGGATAACCCTTTGACCGCCCGTGTGGCCGTCAACCGTATCTGGCAACGGATGTTTGGTAAAGGTTTAGTGGAAAGCTCCTATGATTTTGGAAATCAGGGCGCGCTACCCTCGCATCCAGAATTGTTGGACTATTTGGCAATCAAATTCAGAACGGAGGGTTGGGACATCAAACAAATGATAAAATACATGGCCATGTCGGCCACTTTTCAGCAAAGCAGTGAGATTTCTCCTGAAATGCAGGAAAGAGATCCAGAGAATACCTATTTGGCAAGGGCAACTCGACTTAGATTGGGTGCAGAAATGATTCGAGATCAAGCATTGAAAATAAGCGGATTATTAAGTGCTGAGGTAGGAGGCCCTAGTGTTAAACCTTATCAACCAGAAGGAATTTGGGAAGAAACCACAGGAGGTGGTGGGGGAAGTACCGCAAGCTATGTACAGAGTGAAGGCAAAGATCTTTATCGCAAAAGCCTGTATACTTTTTGGAAGCGAACCGTCCCACCGCCCAGCATGATGACCTTTGATGCGGCATCCAGGGATTTGTGCAGTGTAAAAAGACAGGAAACCAATACCCCTTTACAGGCATTGGTTTTGTTGAACGATCCACAATTGATAGAAGCTGCCAGGGCCATGGCATCCAAAGCTATGAACGTTGGCGAGCTTAAGGATCAAATCAACTATATTTTCCAAAACGCCACATCAAGAACTCCTGCGCAGGAAGAAATGGAAGTTTTGCAAAAGTTTTATGCAAATACCTTGGAAAAAATCAATTCGGGCGAGATTATTCCTGAGGAATATTTGTCCATTGGAGAATTCAAACCTAGTGATGATATTTCTCCAGAGACCCTAACAGCCTTGGCGCTGACCACACAGACCATATTGAATTTGGATGAAACGATAACAAGAGGCTAATTATGAGCGAAAAGAAAATATTAGCGGATAGTGCTCTAAACCTTAACAGAAGGGCGTTTCTAGGGAAATCGGCCCTAGGTATAGGAGGTGTGGCGCTAGGATCGCTTTTGGGTTGTAATTTTTACAGAAAGGATGGCGAATTGCTGGCCAAAGCGGATAACCCAATGGGCATTAAGGGAATTCTCCATTCCCCACATCATTCCGCCAAAATAAAACGGGTTATCTATTTGTTCCAAAGTGGAGGGCCATCGCAGTTGGAGCTTTTTGATTACAAACCTGTACTTAATCAGCGCAGGGGAGAAGATTTACCGGAATCCATCCGCAACGGGCAACGCCTGACAGGAATGACCTCTGGGCAGGACAGTTTTCCCTTGGTAGGTTCCCAATTTGGATTTCAACAGCATGGGAAAAATGGGATTTGGATTAGTGATCTGTTGCCCTATACAGCCAAGATGGTGGATGACATATGCATTGTAAAATCCATGTATACCGAGGCCATTAACCATGACCCTGCGGTTACATTTTTTCAAACGGGGTCCCAACAGCCGGGAAGACCCAGTATAGGTTCATGGTTAAGCTATGGCTTGGGGAGTGAAAACAAAAATTTGCCTGCCTTTACTGTTCTGCTTTCAAGAGGAAGTGGCAGACCCAATGGTCAACCCTTATACACCCGCTTATGGGGCAATGGCTTTTTGCACTCCTTGCACCAGGGAGTTCAATTTAGAGCCGCCAAAGATCCCGTACTATACCTAAACGATCCCAAAGGGATTTCGAAAGAAACCAAGCGAGCTATCTTGGATAATCTAGCCGAATTGAACGAAAAGCAATATCAGGAATTTGGCGATAATGAGATCCAAAGTAGGATTGCGCAATATGAAATGGCTTATCGTATGCAGACCTCTGTACCTGAGGTGATGAACACGGAAAAAGAACCTGATTATATCTACAAAATGTATGGGGCGGATGCCAAAATACCAGGTACCTATGCAGCCAATTGCTTGTTGGCAAGAAGGTTGGCCGAGCAGGATGTACGCTTCATCCAATTGTACCACATGGGTTGGGATCAGCATGAGAATTTGCCAGATGCCATAGCCAAACAGGCTAAAGATGTGGATCAAGCCTCAGCAGCTCTTGTGGCGGACCTTAAACAACGCGGAATGTTGGATGATACCTTGGTGATTTGGGGAGGGGAATTTGGAAGGACCAATTACTCCCAAGGTTTGTTGACAGACACGAATTACGGCCGGGATCATCACCCAAGATGTTTTTCCATGTGGATGGCTGGAGGCGGCATAAAACCGGGGATTGTCTACGGGGAAACCGATGACTTTGGATATAACATCACCGAAAACCCGGTACACGTCCATGATTTCCAGGCAACATTGCTGCACCTGTTAGGAATAGATCACGAACGGTTGACATATAAGTATCAAGGAAGAAGATTTAGGTTAACCGATGTTGAAGGGCATGTCGTCAAAGATATATTGGCATGATGAAACGAAGACAGTTTATTGGCAAGAGCGGCTTGGCCGGTTTGGGATTGGCTTCCCTGGGTTCCCTTTCCTTCACGGATGACTTTTGGAAGGACGCCGTTATTGGTCATGGCTCTCATCAATACAAGGTGGATCTAAATTGGGGGAAGCTTAATAGCGATAAGTTCCCCGTTAAGGATTGTCATGAAATGGTACAGGATGCCAAAGGCCGCATTATTTTATTGACCAACCATACCAAGAACAATATTCTGATCTATGATCGATCAGGAAAACTTTTGGATTCCTGGGGGACTGAATACCCTGGAGGACATGGGCTTACCCTACATGATGAAAATGGCACAGAGTTCTTGTACATCTGTGACAACAATAGGCATGAAGTAATCAAAACAAGCTTGGATGGAAAGGTGATTCAAGTGTTCCCATTTCCGAAAGAAAGTGGTAAGTATCAGAAAAAGGAAGAATATATTCCCACTGAAACGGCTATAGCTGGCAACGGAGATATTTATGTGGCCGATGGCTATGGATCCCAGTATATTACCCATTACGATGCCAACGGCAACATCAAAAATATCTTTGGGGGAAGGGGAGATGAGCCGCAGTTGTTTAACAATGCCCATGGTATTTGCATAGACGATAGGGACTCCAATAACCCTACTTTACTGATTACCGCCCGACAACAAAATAAATTGAAACGGTTCTCCATGGATGGGGAACACTTGGATACCATTGACCTCCCAGGAGCTTATATCTGCAGACCGGTTATTCACAACAAACATGTGTACTTGGCTACCATTTGGTCAGGAGATGGCTCAGAAGGTACGGGCTTTATTTCTATTTTGGATGAAGACAACAAGTTAATTTCAGCCCCTGGTGGAAGTATTCCCACCTACGAAAATGGAACCTTGAACCACATGCATCAAACCCTAAAAATCTTTAGACATCCCCATGATGTGTGTATTGATGCTGATGAAAATATATATGTGGCCCAGTGGAATTCTTGGGGAACCTATCCCATTAAATTGTTCCGCGTATGACAAAGCAAATATGGGTTGCGTTAAAGCAGTCTCTGACCAAATCAAATAGCCTTAACTTACTTTTAATGGCTTTGCTGTATACGGGGATTGCTTCCTGTCAATCGGAAAAAACTACCTTTTTAAGCACGGATGAGGTTCAATTGGCTCCTCCTAGTATCAAGGTGGATTCCGCGCTCTTTATTCATTCCGCTTTGGTACAAGTGCAGCTGGCAGAAAATGGCTCGGTATTACGATATAGCCTGGATGGCAGTCCTGTAAATGAAAGCGCATCCGTGTATGCACAACCCATTGAGCTGCTAAATTCTGCTGAGGTGAGGGTAAGAGCGTACCATCCCCAATTTACCGCAAGTGAGGAACGAACCATGCGGGTTAGAAAGCTAAAGCATGATATTTCCCAAGCATCTGTTGAACTGGAAACACAACCCAATGCTTCATACCCTGGCAATGGGACAGCATCATTGACTGATGGGCAAAAAGGAAGTGTGAACTTTAGGCAAGGGGGATATTGGTTGGGCTTTCAGGAAAATGAAATTGGGGTGAAAATGAAATTGGATGCCGATTTTAACCCTGGGAAGATCATATTGAGCATGCTTCAGGATCAAGGATCATGGATATTTTTACCGCAGGCTGTCCAAGTACATTCCAACGGAAAGATTGTGGGATCCAAGGAAATAACAAACAGCACGATTTCAGGCGAAAAACAACTTCAATACATAGAAATACCTGTTTCACAGGAGAACAATCAAGAATTTACAATAAGCATACATCCATTACAAAAAATCCCGGATTGGCACCCTGGCAAAGGCACCCTTCCCTGGACTTTTATCGATGAGATTATAATAGAATAACCGCACCAAATGCCACCAGGAAATTTACACCCTTTATTTGTTCATTTACCCATAGGAATATTGCTGTTGGCTTTCCTTATGGAGTTGTATTATCGCAAAAAACCTCTACCAAAGGACAACGGAACTATTTTGTTTGCCTTGGCAATTGGCGCCATCAGTGCATTAATATCGGTGGTCACAGGATGGTTTTTGGGTGGAAATGGAGGTTATGATGAGCAATTATTGGATTTGCATAGATGGATAGCCATAGCATTTTCGGTGGGGGCAGCAGTCCTGTTCTTTCTGAAGAAATCCAGCAATAAACAAGCTCAAAAGTCTTATATGCCCGTATTTGTGGTGGTGTTGATTTTGCTTACGGCAACAGGCCATTATGGGGGAAGCCTCACACATGGAGAGGACTTTTTATTTGCAGAAAAGTACGAAGACCCAGTTATTGAAAATGTGGAAAAGGCCGCTGTATATGCTGATATTGTTCAACCTATTTTGCAGCGAAAGTGTGTGAGTTGCCATAACAGCGGCAAAACCAAGGGAGGTTTGTTGCTGACTTCGGAAAGCAGTTTGGTTGCGGGGGGAGATTCAGGTGCCTTGTTGGATTCTTTGGAACAAGAGGGAATGAGCCTGCTGATGCATCGCCTTCATTTACCTCTGGAAGATGAAGAGCATATGCCGCCCAAAGGGAAAGTGCAGCTTACAACAGAGGAGGTTATGCTTATGGAATGGTGGATGGAAAACGAGCATTGCTTTGATTGTTTGGTGGAGGATTTACATCACGAAGGAAAGCTGACGACGGCCTTGGAGGCCCTGGAAAAAGACACCTCTGCTGAGGCACTGTTGGCAGAAAAAGTGGATGAGGTTCCCCAAGATTTCATGGATCTTTTGGCACAGAACAATATTTCTGCTCAACTGATTTCGGAGGAAAAGCCCTTGCTCTTGGTTAACTTTTTACAGCGTAAAAATCTATCCGAAGCTGATTTTGAATTATTGGAGACTTATAAGGACAATGTGGTGCAGTTAAATTTGGGCTATACCAACATGGACAATGAAATGATCGAGCTGTTGAAGCCCTTCAAAAACTTGATCAAGTTACAGCTGCAGAACACCCAGATAACCAACGAAGGTCTCAAGGAAATCAAGCGGTTTAAACTGTTGGAATCCCTTAATCTATTTGGAACTGCCGTGGATGATACAGGACTGGATCAGCTGTCCAAATTATCCAATCTAAAGAAGTTGTTTGTTTGGCAAACCCCAATGACCCCGGAAGGTCTGCTCGCTTTTCAAGAGAAACAAAGGCAGGTGGAAATACAGGGGCAGATTGCGGATAGCGTTTTTGCGGCCAGTACTCTAGGTCCGCCTACAATTATTGCGGAACATGAAGTTTTTAAGGATTCAATCCAAGTTTCCTTGGAGCAATTTTTTGATGGAGCCAAAATTTTCTACGTCTTGGAAACGGCTCAAAACGATACCTTGCCCAAAGAGTATGTGGAACCATTTTTCATCAACGAGACTGGCAAGTTAAGAACGTTTGCCACTTTGGACGGTTGGGAACCTAGCTTGGAAAGCTCCATGGATTTTTTGAAATCCGGGGTGAAAGTGAATCGAATTAGTCTGGCATCCGAACCGCATCCAAAATACGTTTCCAAAGGAGGCAACACCTTGGTGGACTTTTCGCGCGGCACCTCAAATTTTGTGGATGGCAAATGGTTGGGGTTTGAAGCAAAGCATATGACCGCTACCGTGGAATTTAAAGAACCAACCACCATATCCCATATTGCTGTTGGGAGCCTTTCCATACCCACAAATTGGATTTTTAGACCAGTCGGTTATACCGTTTGGGGTTCCAAGGATGGGAGCAGCTACACCCAACTAAAATCCATAGACCTTCCCCTTGGACAACCTTCAATCAATATAGAACGGTTGATATATGATATTGAAATCCCACCCACCCAGCTGAAAAAAGTCAAACTATTGGTGAAAAGTCCCCTTAAAAACCCGGATTGGCATCCAGTGCCTGGTGGGAAAAGTTTTATTTTCTTGGATGAATTGGTGTTTAACTAGAATCCTTTTTCTTCGGTCGGGCATCCAGAACCGTTCGGAATCCTAGATGTTCCAGTCCTGAATCCAAGCTTGTGGCCATCCGGGAGGAAATCCGATAACTGGCACAATAAGAAGCACTGCAAAGGAAGGATCCTCCTTTTATCACCTTTTCAACTGCATATGGATTGATGCTATTAAATGCCCTGCTTGCTCCTTGGGGATTGTGCTGGGTTTTTCCAGTTGCGGCCTGTTCTTTGTAATAATTGGTATTGTACCAATCGCTGGTCCATTCCCATACGTTTCCTGCCATATCATGCAGACCATAACCGTTAGGGGGATAGGACATTACGGGAGCTCTGCGTACATACCCATCACTTTGATCATTGGTACTGGGGAATTCACCTGTCCAGGTATTGGCATTTTTATAAAGGGAATCCACATCATCGCCCCAAAAATGAATCCCATTGGCGTTGCCACCTCTGGCAGCATATTCCCATTCGGCTTCCGTGGGCAATCTTCTACCGGCCCATTCACAATAGGCAATGGCATCTTCATAGGCAATATGAACCACAGGCTCGTTATCCTTGCCTTTTATGGAACTTCCAGGGCCGTTGGGTTGTTTCCAGTTGGCGCCAATGGTCCATTTCCACCATTGGGAATAATCTTGCAGGTTGGTGACCATCCCTTCTCGAAAGACCAAGGAGCCTGGTTGCAAAATGGAATCATGAGGCTTGGGTGTTCCCGCTGGAAGTTGCTTTTTCATTTCTTCCCAGTCAATTTTCCGTTCCGCTAAAGTGATATAGCCTGTTTCCTTGGTGAATTTGGCGTATTGGGCATTCGTTACTTCGGAAACATCAATAAAAAACCCATCAACTGCCACGGGGTGGCTTGGTTTTTCGTGGCCCATGGCCATGGGATCATTGGCAACCGCACCTTGATAGAAATTTCCCCCGGGAATCCATACCATACCTTTTGGCACCTCAATTCCTTCTGGGATTTTTGTAACTACCGATATTGGTGTTTCTTTTTTTATGGGGGGTTGGGTAGCTTCAACGCCTTTCGGGGCAGTTTTTTCCTTGCAGCCCATAAATAAAACCCCCACTATTAGGAGAAAGTTAAACGAGAATCGGATTAAATTTTCTTTGTTCATACTTGGGTTTTTTAAGATTGGCTGTAATGTACTTCGGATAATTCCCTCAAGCTTTTGGCCGCCATTTCTGCGGTAATATCGCGCTGAGGGTTTCCAAACATTTCATATCCTACCATAAACTTCTTTACCGTGGCGGATCGTAATAGGGGAGGGTAAAAGGACATATGGAAATGCCATTCGGGATGCTCTTTGCCATCAGTTGGGGCTTGGTGAATCCCACCTGAATATGGAAAGGATACCTCAAAAAGATTGTCAAACTTTATGGTCAATGCCTTTATAATAGCAGCAAAAGATCGTTCCTCAGAAGCGCTTAATTGCCCAATGTTGGAATAGTGTTTTCTTGGAATGATCATGGCTTCATAGGGCCATATGGCCCAGAAAGGAACCAGGGCTACGAAATCCTCGTTTTCAGCAACAATTCTTTCTTTAGCCTCCAGCTCTTGTTTTAGATAATCGCCCAAAAGGCTTCTTCCATGATTTTGAAAATATGCTAACTGTGTCGCCGTTTTTTTGCGTGGTTCTTCCGGAATGGAGGATTGCGCCCATATTTGTCCGTGGGGATGGGGATTACTGCATCCCATAATGTCTCCCTTGTTCTCAAATATCTGGACATGGTTGATGGCTTCCATTGCGCCCAGTTCAGCGTATTCCCGTTTCCAAAGTTTGACCACATTGGTAATTCCATCCACCGACATAAGAGGCAAAGTGAGGCTGTGGTCAGGGGAAAAACAAATCACCTTACATATCCCTTGTTCCGATATAGCTTTGAAAAGGCCCTCGTTGTACTCGGTTTGTTCCCCGTCCATTACAATGGCACCAAAATCATTTATAAAGGAAAAAGTGCTTTTGTAATCTGGATTGACCTCTCCATTGGCCCTAGTGTTGGTGGGGCATAAGTAACAGTTGGGATCGTATTGGGGTCGCTGGTCTGTAGCTGATTTTTCGGTCTTGCCCTGCCAAGGTCGTTTGGTTCGGTGTGGTGATACCAGAATCCATTCCCCTGTGAGAATATTATACCTCCTGTGCGGTTGTTCGGTCAACATCTTTGACATACTTAGCTTACCAGTTTTACCCCATCCCCGATGGCAACGGTGAACGGACTTAGTTGAATATTGAATTTTTCGGAATAGGCTTGGGACGCCGTTGCGATAAATGATTCCACTTGATCTTGCTGAACCAAGTTGATAGTACAGCCTCCAAAACCACCTCCCATCATTCTGGATCCAATGACGCCCTCGAAGCCTTTTGCCAGATCCACAAGAAAATCAAGCTCTGGACAGCTTACTTCATAGAGTTGGCTCAAGCCGGAATGGGATTCAAATAGCTTTTGACCAAAAGTCATTAAGTCACCATTTACCAAAGCTTCACTAGCCGCTATCGTCCTAGCATTTTCTTGAACTACATATCGAATTCTATCAAAAGTCTTGGAAGCTAGACCCGACCCTATCTCATTTATAATTTCCTCTGGAACCTGCGCCAATACTTTTTGCTCAGGATATTTGGCCTGTATGGACTTAAGTCCTGATTCACACTCCTGACGTCTGAGGTTGTACTCGCTCGTGGCCAAATTATGCGATACATTGGTGTTTAGCAGCACAATGGAATAGGAGTTGAAATCTGCAGGAACGTATTGATAGGATTGATCGTTGCAATCCAAACGAATTAGATTTCCTCTTTTGCCACGGACCACAGCAAACTGATCCATGATACCGCATTTGGTACCTACAAAATGGTGCTCGGCATCCCTGGCCATGGTTATGATTTCGTCATCCGTAAGCCCAATGGAAAACAGCTGGTCAAGTCCTTTCGCAATACCACATTCCAGGGCAGCGGAAGAACTAACCCCGGAACCAATGGGCAGTTCGCTTTCCACAATACAATCAAACCCACCAATTTTGTTGGGATGCGCTTGATCAATAAAGTGGACCACACCCAAGAAATAGTTATGCCATTCCTTTTCACTGATTTTGATTTGGTTTAGGTCAAACTCAAAATGATCATCATAATTTTTGGAGTAGCAATTGCATTTGGAGCTATTGTTTTTTCTAAAATGAAGTCTGACTTTCAGATTGATGGCTGCCGGTAGCACTTGGCCGCCATTATAATCCAAATGTTCCCCAATAAGATTGATTCTTCCAGGGGATTCAACACGTATTTCAGCTTCAAAGTTTTTGTAATCCGACATGGTATGGACAGGATTTTATCGTAATTCTCCAGGGTGATTTTTGCGCGTCTAATTTCCTATTTTTTTTGATATCGGGCATTGATTTATTCTCAAAAAGAAAACCCATTTTGTGATTTTCCATTTGAAACTTGTTGAAATATGCCCTTGGATTTGTGTTGTGTAGGCCTTGCAGAAGAAATGATGGCAACAAAAAAACAGCCCAATTGGGCTGTTTTAACTTTTGGATGTAAAAAGGATTTCCTTGGTAGACCTTACGAATTGTCCTCTACATCAGCACCGGGAGCATTACTTTTCACTGATGCAATTCCATTTTCCATGGCGGAAGAGCTGGAATACATTTCACTTGCTCCAATGACCTGACCGTTGGAAGCTTTTAAGTTAAAATAAGGACTTCCATCCTTGGCCGTTTTTCTATCGTATCGATTGTCATCTTGGGAATTTGTTTTAACGGATTCAATCCCATTTTCGCAGGCAGCTTTGGTAGTGTATGCTTCACTACTTAGAATTACTTGTCCGTTGCCTGCTTTTAAGTTGAACCTAAATTGCCCTGATTTGTCTGTTTTAATTTCGAATTTACCCATGGTAGTATTTTTTAATTGTAATAAAACTAAGTTTTTTCTTAAAACTATGCTAATTAGACACAGCAATATTTACAAAGTCACAATTCACCGCTTTTCACCTCTGATTTTCCAGTTATCCAATCTGGGAATGGATAAGCTTCATATCACAAAATTCCCTCGAAAATAGAGGTCTTTGCCCAAAGAAAAACATTAGATTTGATACATCCAACCCTATAAAACCAGTGCTAAAATGACCATTGATTCCCACCAACATTTTTGGAATTACAACCCAGAGAAACACGCATGGATTGATGATGAAATGGCCGTTATCCGCCGTGATTTTCTTCCAGAACAATTAAAAAAGGTCTATGCAGAGAACGACATCAACGGCTGTGTAGCAGTGCAAGCGGACCAAAGTTTGGAAGAGACAGGTTTTTTGCTGGATTTGGCTGCTACCCATGAATTTGTAAAAGGAGTTGTAGGTTGGGTGGATTTACGAAGTGTTTCCGTTGAAAAGGAATTGGAGAAATATCAATCCAACCCTTTCCTAAAAGGGTGGAGGCATGTGGTACAGGGGGAGCCTGACCATAATTTCTTGTTACGCCGCAGTTTTACCAGGGGAATATCCCTCTTAGAGAAGTATGGTTATACCTATGACATCTTGGTTTTTCCCCATCAGTTGGGAGCGGTTTTGGAATTTGTAAAACAATTTCCCAACCAGCAATTTGTTATTGACCACATTGCAAAACCCTATATCAAAGATGGCTTTTATGATGGCTGGGCCGTACTCATGCAAAAGATTGCAGAGCATGGAAACGTGCATTGTAAGCTCTCAGGAATGGTTACCGAAGCCGACTATAAACATTGGGTCCCCGATCAGTTTGATTCGTATATCAATTTGGTTTTGGAGGCTTTCGGTCCGGATCGGATCATGTTCGGTTCAGATTGGCCTGTTTGTCTGGTGGCGGCCAATTACCAACAAGTAAAGCAATTGGTCACCAACGCCATTGCAGGCTTGAGCCAGTCCGAAAAGGACAAAATAATGGGAGCCAATGCCATGGCATTTTACAACTTGAAATAGCTTGTTTTAGTTACTTTCTATAACTGCTCCATCTTCACGGTATAGGGCTACTTTTCCATCCAAAAGTAGGGCTAGTACAGTCATTTCTTCATCCAGCACATGATCGGGGACGTTGATATAGGTGATTCCAGGATAATGGCTCCAGTACACTTTTCCAACAACCTTATGGGACAGTTTTGACCCTTGGCCTACCACCCAAATACGGTTGATTTTGTTTTTAAGCCCACGGACCACAACTTCTCCCTGGGGATTGCCTTTTACAAAAAGGTAAAGAATGCTCCGGTCTTTGGATAAAGTGGTTGGACCATAAAAATGTTCTTTAGGGATACCGGCAACCGTTCCATAGATGGCCTCTTGATGTTTGTTGGTCCATCTTCCCAAGCCCTTTAAGATGCCTACCTGTTCTTTGGGGATAGTTCCATCGGCTTTGGGGCCAATATCCAGCAATAGGTTGCCTCCGTTGGCAATTACATCAGAGAAGATTCCTATGATTTGTCCTGTAGTCTTATAGTCATGGTCGTTTTTTTGAAAACCCCAAGAGTTGTTCATGGTCATGCACAGTTCCCAAAATTTGCTTTTAGGTTTGGTAATGGGCATTCCCTGTTCCGGGGTTGCATAATCGCCTTGATCCCGCAATCGGGAATTTAAAATGGTATTTGGATTTTTGTCCAAGAGCATCTGTCTCACCTTGGGAGCTTCCCATTCCTCGGAGTTATGCTCCCAGTCCCCATCAAACCAATAAAGATCGGGATTGTAATTCTCGGATAGCTCTTTCAACTGTCCTTGGTAATAGTTTAGGAATTTTTTCCAGCGATTAGGCTGTTCTTCAATTGTATAGCGAATGGAGTCCCGCGTAAAATGGGTATAATCCCCATAGGACCAGTCTGGCAAGGAGTAATAAATTCCAACTTTAAGTTGGTTCTCTCTCAACTCGTTAACAAAGGGGGTCAATACATCTTTTTTGGCTGCGGAACCCTTGATGGCATTCAACTGGCCAAATTTGGTATCCCACAAAGCAAAACCATCATGATGCTTGGAGGTAATAACCGAGTAGCGTGCACCGCTTTCTTTAATTAGTTGTACCCAAGCTTTTGGGTCGTATTTTTTTGCAGAGAATCCCTTGGTTTGTTTCAAGTAATCTTTATGGGAAATGTACCCATTGAAAAATGACCATGACTCGTCTATTCCATCCACGGCATAGAGCCCCCAGTGAATAAAAATCCCAAGTTTGGCATCTTTGAACCATTGCATTTTTTTCTCCTTACGTGCAACAGAATCCTGCGTTTGGGAGTTCATGGGTAGGAAAACCAGTAAGGCTATGGCGACAATTATTTTTTTCATTTTATAGTATTCTATTCACTTTTATTTTCTAGTTATTGGCTTCCAATCTTTCGATTTGTTCGGCAATAAATGCTCCCCAAACCTCATAGCCCGCAGGTTGCAAATGAATGCCGTCAGCACTATAATAATTGCTGTCCAACTTGCCTTCTTCATCAATGAAACTTTCAATCAAATTGAAATAATGAACGGACTTTTCATCTCCGAATGAACTAATGAGCTTATGAACCTTCTCATACTTCTTTCTTCTTTCCGAGTTTTTGTCCAAACCAGTGGGGAGTGGGCCAAAAAGTAGGATGTTGGAGTTGGGTAATTTCTCCCTCAATAATTCAACGTTCAAGCGAATGCCTTCGGCAATTTCCTCTGCGGAGTTATATGGAAAATTGTTCACCCCTATGGCCAGAGTGACAAACTTTGGGCTTCCTTCATCGTAATGACCATTTTTAATTCTCCAGGCGGTATGCTGTGTTCGGTCACCCGAAATACCTGCACAGACCCAATTTAAGTTTTTAAGGTGCTTTTCGGCTGCTGGGAGCCCTGGTTTATAGGTGGTCAGCGTACGGTTTCCACCCCAGCCTTGGGTTATGGAATTGCCAATTAATAACAGATCTAAGTCACCCGAAAATCGACTTAAAGAGTCAATGTCCTGCATTTGGTACCACCAACCTTTACCCTCTTTCCATCCAGCAGCGGATCGGTATTCGGAACCAGGCGAGGGTATGGACGCAAAATTGACTTTTCGGCTGGAGGTCCTCAAGATAAAATCCACAATCGGTGTTGGATTTTCCAAACTATGGGGATGATGACCCACATCGGGTTTGTATATGGTCTTTATATTTCCACCTGCAGCTTGAATTTCCTGCTCGAAAACCACCGTATTCTCTTCAACTGGAACTACCTTATCCGCTTCTCCACAAACATGAAGCATGGGAAACCCAGCCTGGGCGAGGGTGGTGGTTTTATGGATTGGATTTCCATCAAAATTAGCAAGATTCGATTCTGAGGAAAGACCGTATACCTGTTTAAACCGTTCCCAATCCGAGGGACTCCCTTTACCATTCCCTTTACCTCCGGGCCAACTTGTACCATCCAAAACAGGCGCATCGGCGTATACGCAGACCACTTTTTCAGGATTGGCGGCTGCCCAGTTATAGATAATCAATCCGCCACGACTCATGCCTTCCAAAACTACTTTTTCCGAAAGTCCTGCCCCTGTCATAAAATCATAAAAGTCGTTCCAGCGGCTCACAGCTTCTTTGTTTCCAAACAGATTGGACACATCGCAATAGGCAATATGAAAACCTCTTTCCAACAAGGCAATATCTGTTTGGGGTTCATGGCCCCAAAATCGGGCACGAAGCACCCATGGTTTTCCTTTTACCGTCCGTTTGGGTTGAACAACTTTACAATTCAGGTCCTTGTATTTGAAATTGGTCTGTTGAAACCCATGAAAATTTTCCTTGCTTTCAATTTGAACACCCTGATTTTCCAAGATGTTGTAAGTCGATATGGTCTTTTGCACCAGCTGTTCATAAACCCGCTGCGCCATTTTAGTTGCTCCCAATGATGATGGGTGAATCTTATCAGGGAACATGGATTCGTCCCCAGCAAATATTTGATTTAGGTCCACAACTTCACTTCCTGTTTCATAGGCCACTTTTTGGGTAAGTGGGATGATTTTATCCTGGATAATGGGATTCCAAATACTGGTGGAGTCCTCTAGAAAAGAAGGTACTGGTAAAAGAAGTACAACTCTTGTATCCTCATTTTGGGTTTTGAAGGATTGAATTAGTTGCGCATAATCCTTTTCAAAATCTGTGTCCAGATAGACTCTATTTTGTTGTTTGGAATCATTGGTGCCCAGTTTTATAAAAACAATATCTGGAGCAAAAGCCAGCGCTTTTTGGTAGGCATCGGATTCCCAATAAGGATGATCTCCCTTTTGCAAAAGCGTATTACCGCTTACCCCAAAATTTTCAACCTGATATGCATCGCCCAAGAGGTGCTGTAGTTGTTTAGGGTAGGCATTCATTTCCCTATTGGCCATTCCTGAACCATAGGTAATGCTATTCCCCACACAGGCAATTTTGATAGGAGCCTTGTCAAGCGTGTTTGTGTCCTGACATGATGATAGCAGTACTGCAAGCAGGGTCAGCAAACACAAAAAATGCCTCATGACTTCAACTTCATTTGGAATCCTGTGATTGTTGGAACAATGGGGTCATGTGGAGCAGGTTCAGGCATTCCCATTTCCTTGGGGCCAGGACCAACAAATTCAGTTTTTCTGGGCTCCAAGGTGATTTTGTCTTTATCGATTTTCATGAAGGTGAACAAAGATTCCTTATAGGGAATGGTGTATTTGATCCACTTATGCTGCGCGTCAATTTCCTTACTATATCGGATAGTTTGGTAGTCACCGCCCACCCAGCGATAGGATGCACTGTTGACCTGTAAATAATAAATCCCATTGATCTTGGTCATAAAGTCAGTGTGGTGATGACCGCTCAGGCAGCAGAGTACTTTTTGATATCCAGCAGATGCATTGGCCTCTTCCAAAATCTTTTGAATTTCCTTTAGGTTGGCGACCCCTCCATCCTCCAATTCCAAGGTTTGATGACTGAAGATAATTGTGGGTTTGTCTGTTTTATCCAAATCGTCCTTGAGCCACCTTTGCTGTTCCTGGCCTATGTAACGATTATAGCCTTCCCAAGGTTTTGGATTGGGATCATTGCCATCCAAGACCACAAAGTGGATGCCTTTTTTGTCAAAGGAATAATAATTGGAAGGCATGTCCCAAAACGTTCTGGTTTGCTCTTTGGTAAACCCTAGATCGGTATCGTGATTACCAAGTACATGGTATTTTGGACCCGCATAGCTGTTCCAAATGGACATGAAATCTTGATTTTGATCCCGAGGAATGCAAAAATCCCCTAGTTGGATAATGAAATCGAGCTGACGTTGGTTGGCCTCATCCATAAATGCTTGCAATCGGGCTTCTGCATCATGCATTATATCCTGATGGACATCTGCAATTAGTCCAATCTCAAGGGATTCCTTTTTGAAGCTATGGGGAAACACCTCTAAAGGCAAAATCATGGCCGTGCCCGCCATGGCGGAGAGTTTAATAAAATCCCTTCTGCTTTTATGACTCTTGATTGTTTTGTCCGTTGTTCCCATTTGTTTTTTCTTATTCGATTACAAGCCAGGTGTATCCGTTTGCTGGAATATTTACCTCAATATTGATTTTATAATCCCTAGTTAGCTGATACGTTTTGAACGACCCTTCCTTTTCCTTAACCTTGGCTGTTTCCGTTAGCCCTGTATAGTATAATGGAAGGTCAATTTTTCTAAGCATATCCTTGTCTGTGGGATTGAATACCATAAGCAAGCCTTTCTCCTTTAATCTTGGATTCACGTGCATAAAACCATCCCAATCCTTTCCCGAAGGACGCCTTAAATGGATGATATCGCTATTCAAAATCTCCCGATAATTCTTGTACCAATCAATGACCTTTTTGACTACCGTTTTGGTTTTTGGGGTATCGTACAACCTAGGCCCGCGATAACAAGCCTGAACCCCAGAACCGTAATTCTGCATCATATGGCTTTCGTAGGCATCCAAGTGCTCATTTAAAGGTTCAAGTGTCGCCGCAGCGCCACCACCATGATATTCCGTCAAGGGAACAAATGTCCAGCACATACTGGGAATGCTTTTCCAAAGCCCGTCATAAATGTTGCTGCGCCCCAATACCAATTGTCTGTTTCTGGGCAAGGACCAATTGACTTCCCTATAGCCGATACCCGTTTTGTTGGTTCCTGAATTGAGATAAAAATCGGGAACGTTCATATAAATTCCCTGGGCACGCATCCACTTGTATAATCCTTGGATTTGGGCATACTGTTTCCATTGGGAATCTTCCAATCCATTGTGATGCGCATGACGGGTTGAAGCGCAAACGTTTCCTGGATAGGATCCGTCATTTTCAAAGACCTGCATCCCCGTTTTGGTAAAGAACTTTTTGATTTTTCTAAAATAATCGTAGCCCCAGTCGCTACTCAAACAAGGTGATGAACCGAAGATCATACCTCCTCGTTTTCCGGTTTTAGGGTTGATGACATCCACCTCATCACTGATCCATCTACTGGAGAGGAGGGAATAACCTCCGAGTTCCACTCCCTTGGAATTGGCATAGGCTACCAAATCCCTGAATTTTTGGTAATAGGCCTCGGACTCTTTTTCCATATCCAATCCGCTTCCGAAGCTTAAGATAATCATTTCGTAGCCCACTTCAGCACATTGGTCCACGGCGGTTTTTATCTTTTGTGGATCCGTTGAGGTGAGATGTAAAAAAATGGGATTTTCCGTGGTCCATGGTGAAATGGTCCGATACATTTTTCTTAAGAAAAGCCCCTTGCGTTCCTTGTCAAAACTATCAAACGGGGTTTCCCATACCCTGAAAGTGGTCAGGGTATCCCCAGGTGGAATACCTGTGTCTGGTCCCAGCGGCGGTCGTACCTCCAAGATACATGGCAATTGCAGCGGGTAGTTGGTTTGGGAGGTGTACCTTGAATCTACTTCCCAATAGGTGGTTTTATCCGATGTTTTTTGCTGCATGGCCCCAAAGGCATAATCCGTTTCAATGTGAATGTTCGGTTTTTCAAAATGCTCTGGAACGTCCACCAAACTTTCACCTTCAACCATCGCCAGTTGTTCCAACTTAAAATGATTCAACTGCACCAACAAATCCCCTTCATTGATGACCTCTATCCACTTGCTCAAAGTGGGCAATCCATCGTATAAAGCATAGTGGACTTTGACTTTGATTTCGTCCTTAACCAAAGTGAACACCAATTCCTTTCCCTTGGGCATATTCGGATTTGAAGCCCATCGGACGTGTTTCCATGCTAAGCGATCTTCGATATCCTTTATCTCAAAATTTTGAATCAGAAAGGCATTTGGAGTGGCAGCCAACTGATCTACCCATGTCATTAGGGTATATGCATATTCGGGTTGTTTGCTGAGTCCGCCGATAGTATAAGGTTTGCCATCTATGGTCAATACTCCTTCATTGGAAACTGCACGAAGCAAGCTTTCACCTGTCATTTGATTGATATAATCAATGGTTGCCAGATTGGGGGATAGGCGAAAAACTCGAGTTACAAGTCCGTTGGAGAGGACAATATCTTTGTTGGTGTTGGTACGATAAATGTTTGCCTTGGCTTGGGAATTGTCCAGAAGCCAATCGTATTTGGGCTGGGCCAAAGGCGTTTCTGTCTTTGGTAAGGCGCTTATCTTCGCCATCAACCGCTCCTCTAGGGCCTTGTCCATTGTTGGAGCTTCACCAATGTACTCAGCTTCCACAATGATTGGGGCAATCTCAAAATATTCGATGCTTGGATTTATCCAAACCGCGTGGTCACCACTGGCTCCATCATCGCCATCTTCCACAATCAATTCCAAAATACCTCCTTTTACCTGTAGATCCACATTTTTGGCCGTATCGCCCTTGCGCATCAAACCACTGTTAAAGACCTCCTTGCCATTATGAAGCACTTTAAAAATGGCACTGCCTTCATCAACATTTCCGTTGGCCCCTTCTAGACCCACAAACTGTTTACGGGTATCTGTTACCTGATAAAACATGCGTTTACCATCAGTCAACGGAATGCTCTTGATGGAGCTTGCCGAATAGTCTATCTTGGAATCGTTGATGCCGACCTTGGCCGAAAAATTAGATCCATCATACATTTTGATTTTGAGGGAGGAACGGGCATGCACACCAATTCCTTTGTCAAACCCTTCACCGGCTATTGATAATGGTTCGCCCGCAACGGATTTATTTTTTACAGGAGCGCTATAGCTTTGTTGGGCCAGGGTAATTTCCAAGTCACCAACATCAACATGGGATTGGGCATAGATCATGGGTACACCCATCAAAATGAATACTAATATCTTAAGTGTTTTCATCTCATCCACTGTCGTATTATAGGAAGTTGGTCATAAAGGATTTTGTCCCTTGATCCGCTAATACCTCAAAATTGCTTACCCTTATTTTGTTATTCTAAAGGTATAAGCATATAGATCTGTAGGCTTAATCTTGTTGGGATCATATTCTGGCATTACCAAAACCATGTCGTTACCAGCTTGTTTCCAAGTTACTTCTTTACCAGTGGCAAGTAGTACCACTTTGGTTCCTTTTTTAGGGTTAAAATCACGTATGGTCAGCTCTTTGCCAGGCCATTTTGGGACTATGGCAAAATAGGCTTCTTGGTTTTGTGTGAAAAATGCTTCCTTGACTGCATACCCTTCTTCTGGGTCAACGGTTTGCTTCAAGATAAAATCCCCGCCCAGATAATGCTGTTCGGGTTTGTAATTTTGAATGCCTTCAGACCATTGAAAAGAGTGCTTCCAAGGTCTAGTGCCGTAGATGGCCTCCCCATTGGTTTTCAACCATTGTCCAATGTTCAAGAGACGTTCCTGCATGATGGGTGGAATGGAACCGCGCCCATCCGGTCCAATGTCCAACAACAAATTCCCACCCGTACTAACAATGTTGACAAGCATCAAGACCAAGGCTTTGGGAGAGTTGTAATCTTGGGCATCTTCATTTTGGTTATATCCAAAGGAGAAACCCATGCCCCTGCATTCCTCCCAGGGTTTGGTAAATTCAGGAGCTTCGGACTCGTATTCCGTGGTAAAATAGCCCCCGTGTATTTTTCGAATCCCTTTGCCCCAACGGTCATTGATCACAATGGAGTTCTTGACAGTGGATTCATTGAAGAGCCAGGCAAGAAATTCCTTGGACTTCCATTTGTCATCTTCCATGTCCCATTCTCCGTCTGCCCACAGCACATCCGGTTCATATTTTTGCACCAAATCTTTTATTTGGGGAAGGAAGTGCTCATCCACAAAACGAGGCTTGTCTTTTTGCCACCATGGATGGTACCATTCGTATAAAGAATAGTAAAGCCCCATTTTAATGGGTGTTTTTTTGATAGCCGTAGAAAGTTCGCCAACCAAATCCCTTTCGGGTCCAATTTCCATACTGTTCCAGGCAAAACCTCGGTCGTTGGCTTGCTCGTTGGGCCATAAGGTAAATCCATCATGATGTTTGGAGGTTAGAACAATATATTTGGCTCCAGCTTTCTCAAAGAGCTGTGCCCATTCGTCGGGCTCAAATAAATCGGCTTTAAAAAGATCACCAAATTGGTAATAGCTAAAATCCGCTCCATATTTCTTGTTATGGTATTGGGTGACCTCGTCTCCTTTAAAATCCCCATTACCAAAAAGGGCAGAGCTTTGTAACCAATATTGATACCACTCAGAATAGGTTCCTTTGGGCGACCATGCCGGTACGGAGTAGGGTCCCCAATGGATAAAGATCCCAAATTTGGCATCTTGGAACCAATCGGGAACTGGTCTGGAATCCAGAGATTCCCATGTGGGTTCATAAGGTTTTTGGGCATGTATTAGCGCCATGCTAAATAAACAAAAGAGTATAAGGACAGTTAGTTTTTTTGAGCTGTTCATATCGATGTTTTAGTCCAGTTCTTTGGAATTATTGGAGTAGATGTTGTAGCAAGTTGTAAAAATAGCGGCCTTGACCAGGGTTAGCTTCTAGAAATTATGCTTCTGTCGATACTTTTTTTGCCATCCTTGAAAATCGCAAAGTATGATGGTCTAAAAACTACGGGATTGCATGCGTAATTTTTTCAGAAAGCTTTAGTGGTTTTTGCAATCTGTTCCGAACTTAATGTCTTGTTTTCAAAGTTTACCAATGGATCTTTTTTATGCACAAAGCAATGCTCACCTATTAACATAGTTGAACTTTATATGTTGAAATCTCGAATACGAGTTACGTTTGGGTATTTGTCATTTTTCACCCTTTGATTTAGAACTTTTGTCCCTTCTCCAATTATCAGAAAATTCATTGTTAAATGATGAAAAAATCCTAATACTTTATCAATATTTTTTTAACTACTTATTTGTTTTTGGACTAAAAAAATTAAGTTTAATCGATCAAGTCTTTGTCTTATTTATCTGAATAGCTACTTTAGCATTCACATTTTTACATGACTTAACCGAAATGACCAAATTTCCATGCCCAAGTCCTAATTTGATTTGGAATTTCCCCAGTATTTTTCATTTTCCTTTTGTTGCTTTGATTATTCTTTTTCAATCATCCTGTAGTAAGGAAGAACCCAAAAGTGCAGAGAATAACATTACATCATTCCAACTGAACATTAACAACAGCCTACACGAAGGTTTGATTAATCAGCAAACGGGTAGAATTACTTTCGAATTTGCAGAGGAGCTTCCCGTTTCATTGACTCCTATCATAAAGTTTCCTTCAACAGCGTTTATTAGTCCATCTGCAGGTTCCGCCCAAAATTTCAACAATGTTACCAGATATACCGTGACGGCTGAAAATGGAATGGAAAAGGCCTATACTATTGTGATTGAAAGATCAACTACTGCCACAGAGAATACCCTGCCTGGTGCTATGGAGTTTGTAGGTGTGGAGTTTAATAAGCGGGAATTTACTATAGATTGGACTGATGCTGAAGATACTGACCCTATAACCTACCATGTGTACAAAAATTCAGTAAAAATTGGGGAATATGAGGAGTCAGTTGCTACAATGGCGTTTACGTACAACCAAAACGAGAAGATCACCATTTTTGCTACTGACCAAAAAGGAGGAACCAGCAAATTGGAGTTTGATATAGAAGCACCTGAAAGTGAGCTTATTTTTGTAACAAACTCCTCTGGGGTGATGTATGCAATTGATACAAAAGTTCAAGATATCCTTTGGGTGGGCAAGTCAGCCGACCGTTTTTTTGCCCCGCCTTTAAATAAAAATCAAGTGCTTACCTCTTGGGATAGAAAATTGACTGGACTAGACTTGTTGACAGGAGAAGAAGTGCAGGTATATGATAGTATAACATCTACTAGATACTCTAAATACCAAGACATTGTAATCGACAAAGATTTCAATTCAGTTTACTTTAAGCACGGAGACGGAAAGATCTATTCGGTTGATTCCAATGGAGGAGGCGAGAATTGGGCAACCTACCTGGGCAATACTTTTTCTACGCATACACCTACTACAATTTCAGAAAGTAATATATATACAATTAGTGGTAGGGATGACGTCCTATTTTGCATAGATAAGCTAAGTGGTGAAATTCAATGGCAGTATGATTTAATAAGTTCTTCCAATCAAGGAGTTCCGTCATACAGGCGAAATCCAATTGTGACTGGCATTTCAATATTCTTTGGAGGTGATGGTAGGGTGTACTCACTTAACAAAAATACTGGAGAAGAAAATTGGGTGATAAATATTAACAACCCCTCATCTTTTAGTCAGTTTGGGGAACAATTAATTATTGTTGCCTTAGAGGGTATATATGGCATAAACCCTCTGAATGGATCAATAATATGGAGCAAAACAACAACTTGGGGAACTGTTTCGACCCCGTTTCTGGAAAATGAAACTTTGTATATGGGCATAATTGGCAATGGCGTCGGCTCTATTATAGCTATAAATGCAAAAAATGGAGATGAAATATGGAAAAGAGATGTTTCTGGCTCTGTATCTGCATCCCCCGTGGTATATGGTGAAAAATTGTATGTGTGCGACCGTGAAGGCTTATTGTATTGTCTAAACACAAAAGATGGAAACTTGCTTTGGCAAATAAGAATTGGAGATTACGTGGATACTTCTCCCACTTTTGTCAAAGGGAATGGGGAATTAGTTGTTTATCCAAAAGTATTAGGTTTTACTAAATGAAAAAAACAATTATGTATTGTTGGGCCTTCATTTTCTTTTTGGGCTGTTCGAAAGATGAAGGAGTCGTTGAAGTGCCCTTGAGCAGTGAAAATTATATTCTAAATTTTGAATTGCCCATAAATGGGGAATTGATTCAAGGAGATATAATTGATGCTTCAAAGAAAATAATGTTCAACACCCAAAATGCTGAATTGGCTAATTTAACTCCACATATAACCATATCATCAAAATCCAAAATCAGTCCTTCAGAGTCCTCTGTACAAGACTTCAGCTCGCCGATTTTCTATACTGTAACTGCCGAAAACGGAGAAGAAAGAAACTATGAGGTGATTGTAAATGATGAAACGGTAATATTAACTGATGAGAACAAGTTGTTATCATTCAAATTGAACATTAATGGTGAAGAAATAATTGGCCTCATAGACGAGGAAGAAAAAACGGTAACCTTCAATGTTGCCGGCGCTGATTTGAACAATTTAACACCTACTTTCGAAATATCGGAGCATGCCACTGTAAACCCCGGTCCTGGGGAAGCTCAAAATTTTAATGAAATTGTATCCTATACCATCCTAGCCTCAAATGGTTCCCCTGCAGTTTATAGGGTTATTATAAACAATAGACCGTTAAGTACTAAAAACAATATTACTTTCTTTTCCGTAAGGAATGGCGATACAGTTTCCGAAGCCAAAATTGATGAGCAATCTGGGATAATTTGGTTTGATTTCGGGGATTTGGATAGGTCACATTTGACCACAGAAATAACCATACCGGAATATGCTACAATTTCCCCTGAAATTGGAGATATCCAGGATTTCAGTAATCCGGTAACGTATGAAGTTACTGCTGAAAATGGAGAAAAAAAAGAATATAGGGTCATCGCCAACTTCCCTCGGGTTGAAAGGATAGGTGCTTTCAGCAACCCTGCCAAGTTTTTTGTAGGAGCAACTTTCAATATCCAGGGTGCATTTATGGATGCTGATGCCCCCGATGCTCAGATTTATCTATATGACGGGTCCAATAAATTTCCGATAGAAATTTTGGAGACCACTAACTATGAGAATGGATTGATGCGTGTTTTTAATGTTAGAGGGTCAATTCCTGAACTCACGCCCACCAATGAAAACTATAAGGTAGTATATGAAGCAAATGGTATTGAAGTGGTTTCTGAATTTACAGTGGACATCAAGCAAGAGAATGCACCCCTGCCTTTGTCGGTTGACAAAAACCAGTATGGATATAATGATGAGTTGGTCATGTTAGGTGAAAACTTAACCACCTACATTGCTATTCCTGCCCCAAACGGTTCTACATATCTCATGGACCCAAGAGGTTCGCAGATTCAAGTGAATGAAGAAAAAACGGAATTACGGGTGGTCTTGGATATTCGGCAACTATTTCCTTCGTACTACCTTGATCCGGAAAGGGAAACCACCATATACATATTGGATGCTGAAAGAAGAACAGGTCGAACGATTAAAGCTAACTTTTATTGAACTTAATACGCAATCACCATAACAATTTGCATTGTATGCTATAAACTAACTCTTACCAACTTATGCTTAAAAAACTACACTTCTGCTTGTTTAGCACACTTTTATGTCTTTTTTCCAACGCACAGCAAAGTTGGGAAACCTTAAATCCCAAACCAAGTTTTTTACCTGGTTGGGATATTCATTTTGTATCGGATACTGAAGGATTCTATATCACAAGTAATGAGCTGTTTCATACCATAAATTCTGGAGAAAAATGGGAACTTAAAGCACAGCTATCTGGCGCTACCGATATGGCGTTCAATGGAGCAACTGGAGCTATTGTTGGAAACTCAGGGTATGTGTTAAAGACGGAGGATTCAGGTTCTACATGGTCCACAAAGAATATCGGAATTGCTGAACCTCTGAACACAATTACTATTTTGGATCCAGATAACCTGATCGCTTCCAGTAACAATTCAATCTTCCTTTCATCCAATGGAGGAGATACCTGGATTCAAAAAAATATCCCAGATGGTAGGATCAACAAAACATTTTTTGTGAATGCTACAGTAGGCCATGCTGTTTCCGACAATGGTCAAATCTTTAAGACCGTGGATGGTGGTGACAATTGGTACATTACGGCGGACTTCACCAATGTTGCACCCAATTCTTTTTTTACAGTCCATTTTAAAAGTGAAAGCATTGGTTATGCAACAAGAGAGCACAGTCAGTTGTATAAAACTATTGACGGTGGGGAAACATGGCAGGAAATGAATAGACTAACGGAGCCTATTCTCGAATTTCAATTTATTGACGATAACATTGGATTTGGGGCAGGTGAATATGGGGTTCTCAAAACTACCGATGGTGGGGATAATTGGAGTAGAATAGGAGTTGATTTGGCACGCATCGAATATACAGATATGTATGGGGTATATTTTTTTGATGAAAACAGAGGTTTTGCAGTTGGTCAAAGAGGACGGATTGCAATGACCGAGGATTCTGGTGAAAATTGGGAATTATATGCTCCTATCAACGGGGTTGGACAAATTGAGTTCTTACCTAATAATAACGGAATCATATCTGTTGGCACCGAATTTTTTGAATCCTCAAACAACGGTCAGGATTGGGAATATTTGGGAACCCCAAGTGTTGGCAATTATTTGGGAGAATTCGATTTTATTGGAGATAATGTTGGTTTTTGCATTGTTGATGTTTCTACAGGGGCGGATGAAGTATACAAAACTGTGGATGGTGGAAAAACATGGGTTAAACCTGAAAATGTTGGACTTTACTTTGATTACGGAGCTTATTCTTTTGATTTCGTGAATGAAAATTTGGGTTTTGCCAGCGGAGGTTTTAACACCAGAAGAACCTATAAAACGACGGATGGAGGAGAAATATGGCGTGTGGTTCTTTTGGAATCACTTGGTCAAATTCAATTTTTAAATGAAAGTATTGGTTATGGTAGACGAGTTGGCAGCGCAATCCCAAATGTAATATTCAAAACCACGGATGGCGGTGAAAATTGGAGCCAGAATTTTGTGATTGAAGAGGAAATAGGGGATTTTTATTTTCTCGATGCCCAAACTGGCTATGCTGTGGGAGATGATGGTTTTGGAATTAAAACTGTAAATGGTGGGGATAGCTGGGAAACACTCGAGTTGCCTTATCGAGATTTTGAGTTTGTTAAATTTTTCAATTACAACATAGGTTATATTGCCGATGACTACGGAGCTCTATATAAAACGGAAAACGGTGGCCGCACGTGGGAATGGATATTCTCGTTGTCTGGTCTAAATGATATAAACATAAACAACCAAGAAGAAGTTTTTATAACCGGAAGCTATGGAAAAATACTAAAAAGCCAAGTAACCTATCAAGAAGTGGGAGTTACTGTTGGGGCGCCAACGGATATTACGGCAATTTCCGTAAATATTCCATGTGTTTTTGCCTCTAATTCAGAAGCGCTTACCAATTTAAGGTTGGAATATGGTGAGAACGGCTCTCTTGATAATGTAATTGAATTTAATGGAACTGTCCAATCGGGCAGAAATGAAGATTTTATAGCGTCAATCAATGGGCTGGAAGCCGCAACTACCTATGATTATAGAGCTGTGGCAGTAAAACAAGGTGAAGTATACTATAGTGAATTGAAAACTTTTACAACACCCGAAAACTTTAGATTAACAATCAGTCCGGTATATAATTATAGTGCGGAAAGTGCAGTGGTATCTGTACAAACATTGACCAATAATGAGCCTTTGTCCCAGATTAGCTTTGAATATGGTATGGATGAGAACTCTTTGGAAGAAAGTGTACCGGCCAGCCCATCTACTGTAACCATTAACGATGGAACCGTGAATGTCCAGGCTACCCTGGAAAGTTTGAATGCTGAATCCCAATATTTTGTTAGAGCGAGAGCTGAATATAATGGTGAAGTAGTTTACTCTGGAATAACCAATTTTACTACTAGGCCAGAATTTAACGTCAATTATTTTATTCCCAATATTTCGGGTTCTGATGTTACCTTACGGGCCAACATCAGTGCGTATAAGGATAATTTAACCGAAATTGTTTTTGAGTATGGCCCTGAGAATTTTTTAAATCAACAAGAAGGAACCCCAAATATAATTGAGATCAATAGAACAGGCTACGTTTCAACTACTATTGAAGGTTTGACCCCCGACAACATCTATTACTATCGTATTAAAGCAAAATTGGGAGAGAAGGTCGTAAATGGCCCCGAAGCAATCTTTAGCCTTTCCGAGAACACGGTTTTACTGAATGATCAAATTAAAGAAATAGGAAGAGAATCAGTGTTGGTTACTGGTAGGGTTTTTTCCAATACAGGTATTTTGAGAAATATACAAATAGAATATGGTGTTGATAATCAATTTGACCATAGTACTTTTGCCACACCAAGTGCTTCAGGCTCTGGAAGTACAATAGCAATTGAAGGATTGCTGACGGGCTTGTTATCCGAAACACAATACAATTACAGGCTAAAAGGTACAGATTCCAATGGAATCGATCACTATTCAGAAGTTAGCTCGTTTACTACTCTAGAACCTTTACCCGCAAACAATTTTCGAATTACATCAACTGATGAGACATGTCCTGACAAAGCTAATGGAACATTGCTAATTGAAGCCCTAATAACTTCTGAATACAATTTATACTTGGAAGATGAATTGTACACATTCAGCAAGGATTTTATGCTTGAAAATATGCAAGCTGGGACATATTCAATACGTATTTTGGAAGTCGGTGGCAGCAGCACATACTTGTATGAGTTTACTATTCTTCAATCGAAAGGTTTGGAAGCGAAGACCACAACAATTGTTGAGGGAACCGGAAAAAGAATCAATGTACTGGTTGATAAAGGTAGCTTTCCTTTTACCGTTGCGGTAAATGACGAAAAGCTTGGAGAATTCAATACGAATAGTTTCTCTTTCCATGCGAACAACGGAGATAAAGTGAAGATTTCGTCTAAGTATGATTGTGAGGGATCATATACCATTGATGTTGGGGGAGAATTAGTACAGGATAGTTATGTTAATCCTATTGAAACTGAGGCGGTATTTTTTATTCATGAAAACAATGAAATGATTAGTGTCCAATTGTTAAACGTTCAGGGGATGTTATTGGAGTCATTCAAGGCTAAAGTGCAGAACAATAGTATATCGGTTGATTTTAAAAACTACCCAAGTGGAGTATACTTTATTAAGTTGCTAGGCTTATCTGAACGAACCCATAAAATACTTAAAAGATGAATTTGATGATAAGATTAAAATGTTCAGTATTGCTGTTTGTGTTTCTAATCGGTTGTAGTAGTGATGGTGGAAATGGCAACGCTGAAGAACCGGATAAAAAACCAGTTGGGACGAACGAAGCCCCTTCGATACCTTTATTGATTTATCCAAGTGATAATCTGGTATGTATTGAGAACGAGTTGGAGTTTGAGTGGAACGCAGCTGCCGATTCTGATGGAGATCCCATTACGTATTTTGTGGATGTTGCTTATGATGGGAATTTTGAGAATATGGTCAATGAGACTTCAACATCGGATTTATCTTCTGTGATGGTTTTAGAAAAGGGAGAAACTCTATTTTGGAGGGTCAGAGCTTCGGATAACAACAACAATTATAGTGGTTATAGTGATACTTGGAAGTTTTACACCGAAGCAGAGACTGAACCTAATAGATTGCCAACACAACCTACTTTGGCAAACCCAAATATTGGCACCTTGGTTGATGAATCCTCAATAGATTTAATTTGGAATACGACAGATGAAGATGGTGATACATTAAGCTACGATCTTTATTTTGGCACGGATGAAAATCCCCCTTTATTTGACGAAGGGTTAGAAAGTGACACATATTCTATTTCGGTAGAACCAGGTAAAGTGTATTATTGGAGAGTTGTTTCCAAGGATGGAAGAGGGGGGGTGTCCATAGGTCCAATATGGGATTTTGCGACTAATGATTAACAAAACTCTGCACATCGTATAATCCTAATAATTCAATTGGCCTTTTTCAGGCAGAACTAAATATTTGATTAATTCTGAAACCATTAAGTGTTCTTTTTTAAAATCACACCTGGTTTTTGGCAAAGGTCCATATGTAGCCGAAGAAATGTATTTTCATCAATTTCCACAGTTTCTACCCAACAGGTATTATTAGATGGATTCTTAGTATGCCCATTCTCAATCTTGTACACCATAATATCAAAAACAACTTAATTTCATTAAAGTATCCCGAGATTCTTGGAAAAGTTATTTAGCTCCGCTGTTTAAGCAAAGGACACATTGGACAGAATTTGAGAATATTTAATCAAATCTTACTAATATAACATTACAAAGATTATATTTGCTCATCCTGCAAAGAATGGTTCGCTCAAGATTTGTCTTGTTTGAATGTGCTTAGGCGTTTGTAGCCAAGACATTTTATTGCAAGGAATCGGTAAACAAGCCTAATTGATAAAGTTATATGACTATAGAAGAATCTACTTTTGGTTATACCAAGGAGAACCAACGGGTGTCGCTTTTTAAGCTGGGCAATGGAGCTGGAATGACAGTGGAAATTCTTAATTATGGAGGCATTATAAAAAATATTTGCGTTCCTGATCGGTATGGAAAGGTGGAAGATGTAGTCCTGGGGCATGATAATATCACTGACTATGAAGAGAAAAGCGATTATTTTGGATGTATAGCTGGTCGTTTTGCGAACAGGATAAACCAAGGCAGATTTCGCATCAATGGAACGCAGTTTCAGTTACCGCAAAACAGCAATGGCAATAGTCTGCATGGGGGCATCAAAGGTTTTGATAAACAGATTTGGAAAGCCCAAACCTTCCATAGTGGGGATGAGGTTGGAGTTTCCTTGTTTTATCTCAGTGAAGATGGCGAAGAAGATTATCCAGGCAACATGAAATGTTGGGTTACCTACACCTTGGACAATAGCAACCAATTAAAAATCGAATACCGCGCGGAAACCGATAAAACCACGATTGTGAATTTGACCAATCACACCTATTTTAATTTAAAGGATGGTGGCGAGACCACAATTCTTAATCATGATTTAAAGATCAAAGCATCCTGCTTTACCCCTGTGGATGCCAAATTGATACCTCATGGCACCATTGATTCGGTGAATGATACGCCTTTTGATTTTAGGGAATTCAAAACCATAGGCGAGCATATTGAAACGGGTCATGTCCAACTTAAGAATGGAGGTGGGTACGACCATAATTTTGTATTGGACAAGGAAGATGGGGCTTGCGAATTGATTGCAAGTGTTTATGAGCCTATTTCAGGTAGATTATTAGATGTGTTGACTACCGAGCCTGGTATTCAATTTTATTCTGGAAACTTCCTAAAAGGCGATATTGTTGGCAAAAATGGTGTGGCCTATAAGTTTAGGTCTGGGCTTTGTTTGGAGACGCAACATTTTCCTGATGCCCCGAACCATGACAATTTCCCATCCACAATTTTGAATCCTGGAGAGCAGTTTGAGAGTGCCACCATTTACAAATTTGGAGTTGAACCTTAACCGATTGGGCTACGGACTGGAATCCAGTCAATAGGATGTATCTATCATGATATTCCGGAAAAGACGATTTCAAAAACTTACTTCTTAACATAATTCATGTTACTTACTAAAGATTAATAAGTAACTTAGCGCTTTGTTTCACTTTTTAGAGGTAATGGGGTTGGGTAAACTTGATTTGCACTGTTTATAAGGTTAGTTATAAATATTAAATAAGATATGAGAAAACGACTATTTCGAAGAAATCATTTAAAGTTCCTGTTAGCCATATTGGTCTTGATGGCCTCCGTTTGGAACCTACAAGGGCAGTCTGCCGTCCAAGTTGCGGGTACGGCTACAGTCACTGCCACCCAAAGCGGTAATTGGAGTGCAGCTTCAACTTGGGGAGGGAATGTTCCAGGGAATGATGCCAGGGTTTTGATTCCAAACAATGTCACCGTCACTGTCGACGCTTTAATTGCCCAAAATTTCAAATCCATTCGTATTGCCAGTGGTGGAAAACTACAATATGCCACAAATGTGAATACCGAACTCAGAACAGAGTTTTTGGTCAGCGAAATGGGAGGCTCTTTTGAGATCGGCACGGAAGCAAATAAAGTAGATGCTACGGTAACCGCCAAATTGGTATTCGCTTGGCGGGGTGGTACCACACAAGCGGAAGACCCCAACCGTTTCGCTCCGGGTGCGGTCTTCATGGGACCGGTTCGTATGCATGGTGCAGACAAGACCAGCTGGACCACATTGGCCGTCCATCCAACAGCGGGGGCTACTCAATTGTCATTGGGTACAACACCTGCGGGATGGAGAGTGGGTGATGAATTGGTTGTGGCGGGAACTGACATCAACGATTATCAGAGTGATGAAAAGGTCACCATAAGCGGTATTGATGGAAGCACGGTAACCTTGACTAACGCATTGACCAAAAACCACCAACCACCTTCGCAATTGGCCGGTATGGTTGATGTGCATGTGTCCAACAATACAAGAAACGTCATCGTTTCCTCAGAAAACCCCGGTGTTGCTGCGCTTAGTGGAACCAATGGCTATGGAAAACCCAGGGGCCATATGATGTTCATGCACAACCCCGATGTTGTTTTGAAATACATTGAAACTGAAAACACCGGTAGAACGGATAAAGCTATTGAACTGGATGATTGGTCCGTACCGGAGGAAGGCGAGGAAGGACAGCCCGATCCAAGATGGAGCACAACCGTTCCTTATCCCGCTGGGGAAGGTAAGAATCCAAGAGGTAGATATTCCATTCATTTTCATAGGACTTTGGACAACAATTCCAACAAAGCACTTGTGGAGGGATGTGTGGTCAACAATGACCCGGGATGGGGCTACACAAACCACTCTTCCAATGTTGATTTTATCAATAATGTAAGTTATGAAGTGGTCGGCTCCGCCTACTGCACGGAAGCAGGTGACGAACTGGGTTCTTTTCTCAGGAATATTGCCATTAGGACCTATAATCCCTCAGAACCCCTAAACCTAGGTCGCCCAGCGGGTGGCGAATTGGGAATTGAAGGTGGCCGTACCGATGGTCTTACTGATGGCCGCGAACAAATTTCAGATTTTGCCCACCAAGGAGATGGATTCTGGGTTCACGGAACGGGAGTTACCATTGAGGGCAATGTGGTCTCCGGCTGCAGTGGTCATGCCTATATCTATTGGACCGAAGGACTTTGGGAAAGTCTTAAAGGTCGACCCCAGATGCAAAACAGGATTGACCTGTATGTGGACCCTGTGGAGTTTCCCGCTTTAAATGCAGAAGTAAAAGCCAGGGCACAACAATACCCCAATTGGATCTTTGATGTGTGGTACATTCTCCCCAAACCTTTTAAGGATAATATCGGATATACTTCGGCCCAAGGATTCCGTGGAGACTACATCATGACAGAGTTCCATGAAACCAATGACCCGGAAAGCATTGAATTCAATGTAATGCCTCCCAATTATCGCAATACGATGAACTTGGTGATTGAGAACACCTTGTTATGGGGTATCCGGAGAACCGGAATGCAATTTGAGAACTGTGCCCAGATCACCTTAAGGAACAACAAGATATTTGGGTATGGTGCTTCCACAGCTTTAGCACCTTGGCGACCCCAACCCAACCCTTATCCCGGACTTTTGGAAGTGGAGCCGCACTCCATTGGTGTGGACTTGGATCAATATCACAATACGCGTAGCTGGACCCTTGAGAATAATACTATAGTAGGGTGGGACGGTGAATCACAAGCATTGACTTTGCCCATGAATGCAGAGGTGTTGGTGAACGGAGGAACTTTTGATAATTCAGGAACGGACATTTTTATTCGGGAAGTGAACTGGGCCAGGGGCTGGCAAGATAGAGTGGTAAATAATGAGGAGGTTAATGATCCTGGGAACAATAGTAGAATGATCATCGCTGACCCCACACCTGTGGATAAAACCACACCTTGGAGGAATATCCTCATCCAAGGCAATATCGTTTTTAATAATCCAGATAAAAATATTGTGCTGGATGCCCAGATGCACCTCGTAAATAATGCAGGGGATTCCTTTGCTTTGCTTCACCCTGATGGATCTGGTGTGAAAATGACGGGGTACTTTTTACTCCCTGATAACATCACTTTAAATTTTGGCCCTTTCAACAATACCAAAGTTTATTTTGATGAACAGGCTGCGGATTTTGTGCCGGTTCCCTCGGCCAACCTATTAGATCCGCTTAGGTATGATGCGGAAAACATCTTTCCCGAACGTCGTACGCCAAATGTATTTCTAGGAAAAAGCAATCAGGAATTACAATCACTGTATGGAACCTCTTTAGGTGGTGAAATATTACCTGTAACGGCGAACACCCACCCGATGATCACTGGAGGAAAAGTGATTTATGCTGTTGAGGGATGCCCCATTGATGATCTGCCGTCCAACAACTTTACCATTAATGCGGTGGACGAGACCTGTGCAGGAAAAAACAATGGAAGCATATCCATCACAAGCCAGCAATCAGGTTCATATCTGGCCAAGATCAATGGGGTGGAGCAGTCGTTTACCACCAACGTGGACTTCAATAACCTAGCTCCAAATACCTATTCCGTCTGTGTCTCCTACATAGGGACGACGGTGGAATGTGAACGCTGTTTCGAATTAGTCATTGGTGGCGGGATTGCGCTTTCAGGGACTTCTTCCCTTAAAACCAAATCTGGATTTGGTAACGAAGTAGCGGTAAAAATGGCTGCAGGGACGGCACCGTATACAGTTCGTGTGAACGACAAGGTGGTCGGGCGATATACCTCCAAAGATTTTTCCATTCCCGTGGAACACCGAGACCGCGTAACAATTACTTCGGACAAGCACTGTGAAGGGCAATTGGACTTCCTGGCCGAGTTATATGAATTGATTGAGATTTACCCCAATCCCGTTCTAGACCATTTCAATATCCGGGTTCCTTCAGACGAAATGGATAGCCTTTCTGTCGGAATATATACGATGAATGGAACATTGCTCCAACAAAAGGAATATACGATTCAAAATCGTGAGGCTACAGTAAAGTCAGATGGATTAAAAAAAGGTCTGTACATGCTCAAGGTGGGCTGTGAAGGACATGAACGAAACTTTAAAATAATCAAAATATAAAAATGAAAACAATAAATAAAAGTAGGGTGATTCTTGCCCTGATGGCTTTTTCAGCGATGATGTTCAATGCCTCGTGCTCAAAGGGAGACGACGAACCTGGTGGAGGTCCTGGTCCTGGTAATGAAGTGCCCCTTAAAGCGGCAAAATTGGAGTTTCCGACCAACGATCTTATCTGTACCAACTTCAATTTGGAATTCAGATGGTCAGACAGTAATACAGGTACGATCACCCAAGAAATTGAGGTGTCCAAGGACAATGGATTTTCAACTCCAGTGTTCCAAGAAGCGGTTAGTGGGAATACAAAGGTCTATACCCTAGAGCGGAATACGACCTACTATTGGCGAATCATCACCAAAAGATCGGGATCGGAGGAGAACGCTACTTCTGAGGTGTGGAAGTTTGTAACGGAACCAGAGGCAACAGCCAATAGTGTCCCGTACCAACCAGCCTTGGTCGCTCCGGCAAATGAGGGATCGGTGGTAGGAGCTACTGCGGATTTGACATGGTCTGGGGAAGATCCTGATAACGATTCACTCACCTATGATGTTTATTTCGGGACTTCCAATCCACCTGCCTTGTTGGTTTCGGGTGTTTCAGAAACAAATAGGACTGTTGATCTTCAAGGTGCTGGCACCTATTATTGGCGGATTGTGGTCAGCGATGATAAACAGTCGGCAGCAGTAGGTCCGGTCTGGAATTTTAAGATAGATTGATTTGGATGGTGTGGACCGTCGGCTTTTTCTACCCAAAGTCGGCGGTCTTTTTTATCAAAACATAAATAAAAGTAAAATCAAGTATAACGAATGGTCAATTATTACAGCAATATTTCAAAAAGAGTTAAGAATTGCGCACATCTTGTGGCAATAGCAATTTGCACCGTATTTGTGCAGTGCGTTGGATTTGGACAGTCGGCAGTGGACGTTGCCGGCACAGCTACAATCACAGCCGCCCAAAGTGGTAACTGGAGTGCTTCGGCAACATGGGGAGGCCTTCTTCCATCGGATGATGATAGGGTTTTGATCCCCAATGGCATTACGGTCACGGTGGATGGACTTATTGCCCAAGAGTTCAAATCGGTTCGCATTGCACAAGGAGGGAAATTACAATATGCAACAAATGTAAACACTGAATTACGTACAGAATACTTGGTCAGCGAAATGGGCGGCTCCTTTGAGATTGGCACAGCTGCTAACAAAGTGGATGCCTCAGTTACCGCAAAACTGGTTTTTGCGGAAAGAGGAGGGACTACACAAGCGTTTGACCCGCAAAGATTTGCTCCAGGGGCTGTGCTGATGGGCCCGGTTCGGATGCACGGAGCGGACAAGACCAATTGGTTGGGCTTTGATAATGCCAACCAACCGAATGCCGGGGCAACCCAGTTGGTTCTCAATTCCGTACCCTCAGGTTGGAATACTGGGGACAAGTTGGCGTTGGCAGGGACGGATATCAACAGCTTTACCAGCGATGAGGTAGTGGAGATATCGGGGATTGCAGGAAATGTGATTAGCATACAAAGCCCATTGGTCCTAGACCACAAAGCGCCATCGCAAGCAGCTGATCTTGATGTTCACTTGGCCAATTTGACCAGAAACATCATTGTTACTTCAGAAAATCCAAGTGTGACTTCCATCAGTGGGGAATTTCGAAAGCCAAGAGGGCATATGATGTTTATGCACAATCAAGATGTGGATTTGCGATATGTAGAAGCCAACAATACGGGAAGGACAGACAAATCCATCATTTTGGATGATTGGGATTTTGAAGATTTGGAAAGAGGTCAGGACACAGGTTCGCCTGTGCCCAACGGAGGAAGGAATCCCAGGGGGCGTTATTCTTTTCACTTCCATAGAGGTGCTGTGGATACCAGTGTGTACCCGGCCAAGGCCTTTTTGCCAGACCCGGCCCATGTGGAAGGCTGTGTGGTCAATAATGATCCCGGGTGGGGCTTTGTGAACCATTCGTCCCGTGTCAACTTTGTCAGGAATGTAAGCTATGATGTGGTAGGGAGTGCATTTTGTACCGAATCGGGGAACGAAACAGGTTCCTTTATAGAAAACATTGCAATACGGACGTATAACCCCACTGAGCCTATGACCGCGATTCCAAGGCCTAGGAATTCATATTTTGAGGGTGGACCAACCCAGGCTTTGGCCGATATTAGGGAAGGAAGGCAGGATTTTGCCTGGCAAGGGGATGGTTTTTGGTTCCATGGAACTGGTGTGACCGTTGAAGGGAACGTGGTGGCAGGATCTACTGGCCATGCTTATGTATACTGGGTAGACGGACTTATTGAAAAAGGTTTGGGAATGGCCCGGGGTGATATTGATACCCATGTACCGGCTGCGGAATTTCCTGTTCTGAACCAGGCCCTGAAGGATTGGAAAGCGCAATATCCAGGGTTTGTACTGGATATTTGGTACCTACAGCCCCGTCCGTTTCGCAACAATACTGCCTACACCTTGGCTAGGGGCGTGCATACCTATTATGTGCATACGGAGTTTCACTTGAGCAGAGAGGAAAGTAATGATCCAGAAGAATGGATGAACCTTACTCCAGATATTTATCGCCAACAGCTTAACCTTGTTTTTGACCATACGATATTGTGGAATATTCGAAGAAGGGGATTTGGACATAACCATACCTCCAACGTTACCATCCAAAATTCTAGGGTTGTCGGCTATAATTCTTCCCAAGAATTTGAGAATTATGGAACCAACCCGCTTCCTGGAGTAGTGGCCGAGGAACCGGTTGCGATCGGGATTGACCTCGATTTTTACCACAATACCTATAACTGGAACTTGATCAACAATACCATTGAAGGTTTTTCGGGGAATGCCGTTGGGCTTACAACGGCATTAAATGCCAACGTAACCATTGATGGGGGAACTTTCAATAATTCAGGGACCGATATTGAGATTAAAAATCCGACCCAACAACCCAATGAAGATTTTCCAATGGTATTTGATGGGGGATATCCAAGAGTCGTGATAAAGGAGTCTGCAGGTCCTATCAATTTTTTGAATGCGAACAAGAATATTGTGCTCTTGCCACAACTTCACAACCATAATTTTGACCAGGATGGATTTGCTCTATTGGCGGATGCCAAAGAAGAGAATTGGTTCTTTACTCCACAGAACATTTCATTTGATTTTGGTCCTTTCAAGGATTCCCAAGTCTATTACAATGCCCAAGATGCTAATTATGTTCCCATCACCAATGAAGCCAGATGCACTCTTGAAAATGGCGATGAGTGTATCGATAACCGATATGTTGGAAAGACCAACCAACAGCTAAGTGCACAAAACAATGGGCAGTCCTTTGCGGGAGCTATTACTCCTATAACAGCCGTCCCACATCCTTTGGTTGTTGGAGGCAAGGTTTTGGGCATAAGTGTGGAAGGTTGTCCTTTGGATGATTTAGTGCAGAATAATTTTGAGATCAAAACCGTAGGAGAAACCTGTTTGGGAAAGAACAATGGTAACATCCACATCAGTAGTGCCCAGTCCGGGGTATATAATGCGAATGTCAATGGAGTAGATTATCCGTTTACTGAAGAAACCCAAATTGATGGGCTGACTCCGGGAAATTACGAATTGTGCATCAGCTATATTGGTGCAGCGAGTGATTGCCAGCGTTGCTTTGAGGTGGCCATAGCGGCAGGAAATGAAATTTCAGGGAGCACCTCCCTTGTTGCAAAAACGGGACAGGACCATCAATTGTCCGTGGAAATTGTCAATGGGACCGCACCCTTCACGGTTCGGGTGAACAAGGATGTCGTAGGTCGTTTTAATAGCAAGGAATTTAAAGTCCCTGTAGAGCATGGCGATAAAATAACGGTGACTTCGGATAAGGCATGTGAAGGGCATATGGAGTACAAGGCGGAACTGTACGAGCTTATCGAACTCTACCCAAACCCGGTCAGTGATTATTTTACCATAAGTGTTCCATCAAAAAGAATCAAGACCATAGACGTTGGAATATTCTCTATGGGTGGGACATTGATCCAACAAGAGGACTACCAGATTGAAGCCCGAAAGGCCAGGATTCCTACCGATAGTCTGGTCCCAGGAACATATGTGGTCAAAGTAGGATGTGAAGGCAAAAATGGATCCTATAAAATCATCAAGAAATAAATCTAGGTCAAACGAAAACTATTTGAACAATGAAAAATTCAATCAAAAAAGAAATCTTGGAAATTAACCGTGTCCTCTCCGCACTTGTACTGGGGATATTTTGTGTTGTGGGAACTTTGGCCCAGGAGGGCAATCTCTACAAACTCCCTTCAGGTCCAGATGGACCGGGAGCGTTTGGGGCCTATTATGCGAAATTGGAATATGATCCCATTTGGGACAAGGATTGGCGCATTGGTGATCATCCGGATGTGGTGGTACAATTTGAAGATGGGGGACATAAGTTTGTGTTCTGGAGAGGTACTAGTTACATTCCGGCATGGGTGTCGGAAAATGGCGTTTGGTATACCAACGAATTTGTGGAGCGCAGAGATGTGCACAGCTCAAATACTACTAGCATTGTGGAGCCCATGAGCGATAAACAATGTCGCTATTCCCAAGTACGGATCATTGAAAGTAATGATGCACGCGTAGTGGTCCATTGGCGATACGCCCCTGTTGATGTGAGTTATGAGCATCCATTTATAGACCAAGAAACAGGTTGGTTTGATTGGGTGGATGAGTATTATACCATTTATCCCAATGCCAAAGGTGTGCGCAAAATCACTGCGCATAGCAGTGGATTGCACAAATGGATGGAATTTCAGGAAGCGATCGTAATCAACCAACCAGGCACCCTGCCTCACGAAAATATTCAAAACGGGGCCATTTCCGTTGCAAATATGGAGGGGGAACATATCACCTATGTTTGGGATGAAAATGGAGCGCCGCTTTTCGACAAAAACCCATCCAAGGCCAATATTTTTAAGGTAAACCTTAAAAGCGAGTGGCATCCTTTTGCCTTGGTGTCACCACCAAAGGAGTTTGACAATTTGATTACCCCTTACCGCGGAACTGGAAAGAACTCCTTTTTCAACTGGTGGGACCATTGGCCTGTTTCCCAAGATGCCAGCGATGGTAGGGGGGCGGAAAGTGCGGAAAAACCCTCACATTCTTCCTTGGGCCATATTGCATTGGCCATAGATCCACCTGTGGACAGTTGGGGAAGCTATGGTTATAAAACCGTGATTCAAAACCAAGCCCTTCAATGGACGGCAACAGAGTGGGGAGCTATAGATCTGATGTTCGATAAGCCGGAAGATTTAAGGAATGGGATTCACTTTTCATTCGACTATGCCAATTTATGGACTTCGGATGTAAAATTGATCATGTATGACCGTTCCTCAGAAATCACCGAGGATATTGATCTTGCCAAATTGGGGACGGGATTTACCTTGAACGACAAAAACTTCAATACCTATACTGCAGAGATACAATTGGAGGACTTTAAAGACGAGGCCGATTTAAGCAGGATGTATGAAATTTATCTGGAGATTCAAGGTTCGGAAACACCTAGAACCTTTGCATTGGATAATCTAAAATTGGCTTCTAAAAAGAACGGGTTTGTGTATTCCTTGGATTTTAATGAACCTGATGGTACCATGATTGAATCCTTAAACCTGCCGGATAAGGCCCAATGGGAGCCTTATGCGAAATCCGAAAAGAAGGTGACCAAGTTGATGCTGCATGGAATGACAAAAGGTGAAGTACAAGCTTTGGTCCCATTTGCCAAAAGTTGGGACAATCCCGCTAAATTGAACGTCAAGGGAACGGGTGGATATACAAACAATGGATATGATCCTACCCAAATGGCATATCAATTACAAAATGGGCAGGATATATTTAGCACATTGACCTTTACCATAGAGGGAAACATTGACTCCCCCATAATCGACCCCGCCATTGTTGTTGGGAATTGGAAAGGTGGGGAAGATCTGAGATTGTCCATGAACGGCAATCGACTCCAAAAAGGGAAAGACTACCGAGTTGGAATCAGCAAGACCCTACATGGAAACGACCTTATACTTTGGTTGGATATGGAATCTGACCAATCCATCGAAATACAGGTGGAAAAGTCCAACTAGCTAGAGAGGGAACTATGGATGCACTAGATTTTCATAGTTCCCATTTTATCCCAATCCCGGCATATTGATTTCGGTACCCCCTAAAAGATCGGGCCGCCAAATCTGAATAATTCGTGGTTCTCAACCTACTGTATAGATTGCCCGTAAGCGAAAAACTGCTGTGACTTAACTGGTGCTCAAAGCGCAGGGAAAAGTCGGTGTAATTATACGCAATGTTCTCTTCCAATGGGCCTTCATTGTCTCTCGCTAGTATATCGGTATAATCCCTTTTCAGGTATTCAATTTGAGATCGTATTCTGGTTCTTTTGGTTTTTACATAGAGACCCAAAGAGGGGCCATATTGCCGAAATCCAGAACGATTGGCCAATGGGTCCATACGCTGATAGTAGGTGACGCTGGGTTTTAATCGTATGGATTTGCTAATGGGATACTCGTAATACGCAGTAGCTCTGATATAGCGCCAATCCCGATTACCTTCACTGGATATTTCGGATGCATTGAAGGTGTTGTACAACCGCACTTTGTAATAGGCAAGAAACCCTAGGGTGTGTTCTAAATCCTGTTTCTCAAATTCCTTTTCCAATTTAAGCTGACTACCAAATTCGTGGTATTCCAAATCTCGGGTCCCAAAGGCATCAAAATTCTTGAAATTATGGAAAAGTCGAATACGACCGGTTACATCCTTGGTGTTGGTTCGCTTCAGTTCAAGTTCAGAACCCAAGAGGGTATACCCCAATGGGTTCACCAATACATCCTGGGCTCCATCCAACCCTTCACGGTTCATTCTTTTGAAGTTCAAACCTGCAAAGAATCGCGTTTTTCTATTGAACTTATGATCATATTTGACTTTGGAATCGATGCTCCAATAACTGTCGTCCATGTTCTCTTGAAAAATTCGGGCATAGGGGAGGGCGTAGAACCGAATACGATCCGCGCCCCATTTATAGCGAAAACCGTAGTCAGCGCTGACGTCTTGATAGAAACTGCTGGAAATCAAATCTTCCTCGGTTAAAAGGCCATCATCAGTGCTGATCATGGTAGGACTTTTAAAATAGTTGTACTCATAACCACCCAATGTGGCAATTTCCAATTGATGCCTTTCCTGTCCAACAAGGACAAAGGAAACCAAGCTTATACAAATGCTGATATATATTTTTTTCATGACTGGATTATGTTTTAGCCTACTAGTTGTTCGCCAATAGGTTTAAGAATTGGTGATTCTTTGTATTGAGATAATTTTCGGATGGGGACATACTTGCTTTGTTGTTCTTCAACAAGCGCAATGGCCTTGCGCAACCCCATTTTGTTGACCAATTGGATGCCCAAGCCTGGTCTTACGTTTACTTCCATTACTTGTGGCCCCTTTGTTTTGTCAATGACCAAGTCAATGCCCAAGTAATCCAACGGAAATGCTTTGGCCGTCGCTTTTGATATTTCGATAAGCTCATTCCAGTAAGGAATGGGCTTCCCGGTTATGGTTTGGGGGTTGTCAGGATGATGGTCCAAATAACGCTTCCCGTCAAAGACCTGGGTCAAGGTCCCTTTGTTGATGTCAATCCCGATACCTACGCCCTTCTGGTGCAGGTTTGCCTTACCATCCGATTTGGAGGTGGGCATTCGGAGCATGGCCAAAACAGGTTTATGTTTAAGGGTAATGATCCTAAAATCGGGAACTCCGGTGCCGTATATTTCACCAAAAAAGGGATGGGGAACAATGCATTCCTCAATAAGGCAACTGTCTGTGGACCCCATGGAATATACCCCAGAGATAATGCTCATGATATGATGGACCACCTGCTGATCATGGATTATTTTACCGCCACTGATCCAATTATTATGTAGCCTTTTACGTAAAATTTTGATGCCATTGCCCCCACAACCATTGGCAGGTTTAATGGCCAAGGTGTCATATTTTTTGCATGAGGTCCAGATACGTTTTATCTCACTTACACGGTTGATGACAGCGTAAGTTTCTGCACAGGCAATATGGTTTTTATGTAAGATTTCTTTGGATTTAACCTTATCGTCCGCAAGGGCATAATGCTTTCTGGGATTGTTCGGATAAATAAGATTCAAATTCCTGTCGTTGAGCCCCACAACTTCTGAATTGGGACCAATGTTGAAAAATCTGCCTAACATATTCAAACTGATTTTGGGGTTAGTAAAGGATTAAAGCGAAGAACCTCGGTCCAACGTAACCCTATGTATTTTCCAAGGACAATGGACAACATGATTACCCAGATTAGGATTTCCGGAAAAAGGATCAGTACAGTGGGAAGCCATTCATTGGCTATCACATAGTAACATACGGATACGGCCATCAAGGTCTGGAGCAAGGTGCTCGAAGCTTTTTGAAAACCATCTTCTTGGATTAAGGTGGAAAAACGTTCCGCAGAAATGGTAAGAATAATGGTTGGGAAAATCGTAAGTGAGGTTAGCCATACAATCTCGGTTTTGACACCCAAATAGGAACCCAGTGCCATGACCATGACCATCAAAGTGAGGGAAATGACCATTTTGGGAGTTTGCAACAGTCCCATCCGGTTGAACGGGTGTGCAACCAATCCAACAAATAGTATCAATCCCAAAAAAATGAAAATGCCTTGTGCAAAACCAGTTTCTATCAACGCCATGGCAATGAGTACCGGTAAAAACACCCCAAAGGTCTTCAGGCCAACCACATTTCTTAGAAAGGCCACGATCAAGCCACCTATGGGGAGTAACAATAACAGATGGAGGCCCTTTTTTGGCAAAACCTTTTGTTCTACTAGTCCCCAAAGCGAAAAAGGGGAGATGTTACTGAATTGTTCTGAGTTCATGCTCAGAAAGGGAATCTTGTCCAATTCTTTTATTTCATAGGTATAGTCCAATTGCACCCCTGCCGTATGAACCAATAGGAATTCGTCACCAGCATACAATTCCAGAAAATTGGAAGGCATGTAGGCAAAGTGTCCATTGAGGGCATCAAAAGGAACCCATTGGTCATCGATCAATATTTCGACCCATGCGTGCGAGGTCCTTTTTCGGGTATGTTCCAACAAGATTCCGCCCTTAATTCTGGCAGGATACCCTAGATTTCGTGCCAGCGCCACCAACAATCTACTTTTGCCATTGCAAGAGGCCCTATTTTGTTCCAACGTGGTTAGGGCATCGGTAAAGCTAATGATGGGAGCGGAAGGAATGGAATGAACAAAGTTGAACAAGCGTTGTACTGATTCCAAATCACTTTTGGAGCCCAAGACCAGCTCCTTTGCTTTTTGGGAAATTTTTGGATGAAAAGCCTGGATATGTTCAGTTTCATTCAGATAGGGGTGTGCGGCCTCTAAGGTACTTTTGAAGTTTTGGGGAATATGGAACTGTTTTGCCTTGCCCTCGTACATGAACTGATAGTCCACATTTTGGAATAAATTGGGCTTGTTGGCGGTCCAAACGCCCATCAGGTTTCCGTCTTGGGCAACCCGTTCAAATTGAATGCCCTTTTTTGCCCCTGTTTCTTCCGCACTGATGCGTTGTCTACTATTATTTTTTGGCAAATAGGTTTTAATGGTGGTGTTGCCATCATTGTTCTTAAAATAATAGCGGTAGGTTACCAAGTACATTTCCTCAGCATAAAAATCGTCCAGATTTTTAGAAACCGGAATCACCTTATATAAAAGTGACAGTCCGGTGAGGAAACTAATGACCAGTAAGGCCATCTTTAAGTTTTGGGGTGTGTGCATAATACTATATCTTTACTTTTTTACTAAAACCGGTCAATCGAACTTTACCCAACCCCAGGGAAATTTTCCTCTTCATGAACACCCCTGAACAGTCTGTTTGCGACGAAAAAGTTTATAACACTATATTCGAAAGATATTCAGAGTCCCTTCGCAACTATCTGTATTATCAATGCAAGGATTTGGATCAGGCCGAGGATTTGACCCAAGAAGCCTTTATCAAATTATGGCAGCATTGTGCCAAAGTGCTGTTCGAAAAAGCAAAGGCTTTTCTGTTCACAGTGGCCAAGAATAAATTTTACAACCAAGTGGCCCATAAAAAGGTGGTGTTGGACTATGCGAATTCCAAACCCCACAAGACGGCAGATCACGAATCCCCGGAATTTCTTTTGGAAGAAGATGAATTCATGAAAAAGCTGCAGTCTGCCATAGACGCATTACCGGATGGACAACGTGAAGTATTCCTTCTGAACCGTATCGATAAAAAAACCTATAAGGAAATGGCTCAAATGCTGGGTGTTTCAGAAACGGCAATTGAAAAAAGAATGCAAAAGGCCCTGTTAAAATTGAGGGCCATAATTAAAGAAATATAACGGGGTTGGGTAAATGGCGTTTGAGCGGTTCCATAGATGAGAATGTAAATCATGGCGGATAAAGAAACCATATGGGCAAAATGGATGGCCGGTGAACTATCACCGGAAGAGCTATCATCGCTGGAACAACATCCGGAGTTTGAGGAGCACCGTCGTATCATTCAGGGAATGGAAAGATTCCAGAAACCTGCATTTGACAAAGAAGCCCTTAGGGCAAAAATTATACAACACAGGGGTGCAAAGGTCCATCCCAAGCCAAAATCACCCAAAGTAGTATCGCTAAAATGGTGGGGTTATGTAGGAGCCGCCGCAGCGGTAATTGCATTGCTATTTGGTGTATTGTTTGTCGAGGTTGAATATAGTACGGCACCTGGCGAAACACTTGTAGTGGAACTACCGGACGGGTCCCAGGTACAATTGAATTCGAACAGTAGTCTGAGCAGAAAAAGATTTTTATGGAATTCCTCCAAGGAAGTTGCCCTTGAGGGGGAAGCTTACTTTAAAATCCAAAAAGGAGACGGATTCACGGTCCAGGCCAATTCTGGGATAGTGGGAGTACTTGGAACAGAGTTTAATGTAAAGGATAGGGGAACTGCGATGGAGGTAGCTTGTTTTGAAGGAAAGGTAAGGTTCAAATCGAGAGACGGTCAGCACGAATCGTATTTGACCAAAGGAATGCGGGTTAGATTGGAGGGAGACCAATTTGAAGAAGGAACTTTTAGCAAGGATAGTCCGGACTGGATGCAGGGAAGAAGTGTTTTCAACAGTATTTCGCTAGGCGAGGTATTGGTTGAGATGGAAGCCCAATTCGGAATAAGATTTGAAGTCAATGGTGCAGATATTTCGCAAAGATTTACAGGCAGTTTTACCCACGAAAATGTTGACATTGCTTTGCAAACGGTATTGGTTCCCATGGGTATCCCATATCAACTCGATCCAGATAAAAAAGTGGTAATTTTAGGACAATAAGGTCCCGTATGCGCAACCTTCCCTTTATTTTATTTCTTTTTTTTAGCAGCTGCTATTGGGGTCTTGCCCAGGACAAAATCTCAGCGGATTATTCAGCAGTGCCCCTCAAGGAAATCATCAAGGATTTGGAAAGCAAAAGTGACCTTTATTTTTCCTATTCCGAAGATGTAATTGCAGATAAAACGGTTTCACTTCGCTTTGAAAATTTGTACACAGACCAAATTTTGGCGTTGCTGGCCACGGAATCAGGTCTTGTTTTTGAAAAAGTCTCAGCAACCGATATCATTATAACCTTGCCAACCTTGACCATGGATCTCTGCGGGTATATCCACGAACGTCCCACTGGGAAACCTTTGGTAGGAGTCACTGTGGCCATAAACGGCAATGCGCGAGGAAGTATTAGTAATAGCAATGGTTATTTTGAGTTTAAAGCGGTTACCATAGGCTCTGAAATTAGGTTGGCTCATTTGGGGTATAGGGATTTGGTTATTGTGGTTGGGGATGTTTCCCTATCGGATTGCCCCATTTTGTTTTTGGAGCCTGGTTTGGAAACCTTGAACGAGGTAGTGGTAACCAGCTATTTGACCAAGGGGCTGGACAAAAACAGTGATGGGTCATTCAGTTTGACCAACAATCGATTAGGGGTATCTGCTGGATTGGTTGAGCCAGATGTTTTCCAGAATATACAAAACCTGCCCGGTATCACCAGCTTGGATGAATCAGCGGCGGGAATCCAAATTAGAGGTGGTTCCCCAGACCAGAATTTGGTTATTGTGGACAATATTAAAATGTACAATACAGGCCATTTTTTTGATTTGATCTCTGCTATAAACCCCTATCTCATTGAAGGTGCTAGAATATACAAGGGAGGGGCAAGCCCAAAGTATGGCGATCGGGTCTCGGGAGTGATCGACATATATTCGGATAGGGCGGTACCACAAAAAACTACAGGGGGTCTGGGCATTAACGGAACCCATGGGGATGCATTTTTAAAAACACCATTGGGCAAACATGTAGGGTTGTTGGTTTCCGGTAGGCATTCGTATTCCAACATATTCCAAACCCCTACGTTCAACGTGCTTTCCAATAAAGTTTTTCAGAATGAAACTTTAGTGACGGATGCGGCAGGCGGCATCTTTGAGCAATCAGAGGACAGAGCTATAAAGGATGATTTTTTCTTCTATGATAGTCATGCTAAACTTCTTTTTCAACCAGGGAAACAGGATACGATTTCCGTAAGTGGAATTATCACCAAAAATGACCTTGATTTTGTAGTTCAATCGGATGAAGATTTGGTATCAGATAGGTTGATTATTGAAAATCAAGGGGTGGGGTTTTCTTGGGAAGGTACCAGAACGAAATGGTTCAACCACTCCCTATCTGCCTATTATTCCTCTTTGGATAGCAGTTATAAAAACGAAATTTCCGAAGAAGCGGTTTTGGAAGAAGAAAGTTTTAGGTCCAACACCGTGGAAGACTATGGACTTGGATTGGATCTGGCCTTCGGACTTAGCGGACATCATTGGCTTAATAGTGGATTTCAATGGTCAAATACCACTGCTTCCTTTCAGTTTACACGAACAGAAAGCAACGATGATAATGAAATTCCCGAAAATAGCGCAACGGAACGCAACGGTGAGTTTTCTACCCATGCAGCTTATTTGGAATATCAATATAAACCAGATTCCAAGGCGATTTTCAATGCCGGAATGCGTGTTTCCAAATATTCAATTTTGGATGGTATTTTTTGGGAGCCTCGGTTAAATTTGGAACTACCCATTTTTGATCAGAACCTGAGATTTAAGATCACGTTTGAAAATCGGTATCAACCCATAAGTCAGCTCATTGAGTTTGAGGATAGTCAAACCCGTTTGGAAAATAAAGTATGGACCGTTTCCAACGGGGAGGATTTTCCATTGCTCAAAAGCACACAGTTCTCTGCGGGATTGCTGTTGAACAATGGGGGTTGGACTTTTGAATTGGATGGTTATCGTAAGCAGCTCGACGGCTTGACCTCCTTTACCAATGGTTTTACCAATTTGGTTGAAGATTATTCGGAAGGGGAGAGCACCATTATGGGAATTGATATGTTCCTCCAAAGAAAATTCAAGAATTACAGTCTGGTTTTGGGATATACTTTTAATGATGTGGAATATACATTTGAGGAGCTTCAGGATGGCTCATTTCCAGGCAATAATGATGTGCCCTCCAATTTTAGCATATCAAACATTTTTGAAAAGGACAATTGGGAATTCGCCTTGGGATGGACCATCAGATCTGGCACTCCTTATACACCTTCAACTGGTCTAGATGATGAGAATGAGATTGGATTTGGCGCTATCAACAGCCTTCGATTGCCAAGTTATCATAGGCTGGATGCATCTCTCCGTTATGGATTTAATTTTTCATCATCTTCCAAAACCAAGGGAGCCATTGGCTTATCTGTATTGAATATATATGATAGGCAAGTACCATTGTTCGTTTCATACCGCGTGGACGATGATCCGGTTACAGATGAACAACAAGTTACATTGATAGAGCAATTGTCTCAAGGATTGACCCCTAACCTATCGCTGCGGATCAACTTCGAATAGCATTTTGATTATAGGTCAAACTGGAAAATACGGTGCAGAATTATGGAAAGCGCACCGAGTAATGAGGCATCGTCACCAAAAGAGGAGGGCAGAATATGCACTTCTTGCTCCAACTGTTGGAAACGGTTTTTTGCAATTTGCTCTTTGATTTTTTCAAAAAAGATATCGCCATTTTTGGTGAGACCTCCAGTGATAACAATAGCTTGGGGATCAAACATTTTGATAAGCATGTCCAAACCAATTCCCAAATGTGCCATGGCGGTATCGAAGATTTCCACGGCCAGGGAATCTTCCTCTTTGGCGCAATCAACCACAATTTTAGCCGTAATATCTTCCTTTTTTCCATTGACTTTGGACAAGATGCTGCTTTTTGGATGATTGGCTACTTTTGCCTTGGCAATTTCAGCGATTCCATATCCGGAAGACAAGGATTCCAAACTTCCCCGAAGTCCATCCTTGCCCACAAAATTACTTTCGGTATCCACAATGATATGGCCCAATTCTCCAGAAAACCCCTTATTGCCATAAAGCGGTTTGCCATCAATAATAACCCCAGAGCCAATTCCGTAACCTGCGTTGACAAAGATGAAATTGTCATATTTTTTGCCTTCGCCATGAAGCAGTTCCCCAAAAGCAGTAACTCGTGAAACGTTGTCGTAAAAAATGGGGAGATCCAAATGTTTACCTAATTCAGCCTTAAGATCCACCTTTTTCCAATTGAATACTGGTGAGTATTCAATAATGCCACTTTTAAAATCGATAAGTCCGGCAACGGCAAGGCCCATTCCCAAAATTTTGGAAACATCCAGATTGGATCGCTTCTTTAGTTTATCGACCAATTGTGCAATTTGATTGCATATTTTTTCAACTCCTCCGCTGAGATCGGTGGGTGTTTCCACCTCAATGATGATATTTCCTTTAAGATTTGATATGGCTCCACGTATGCTGGTCGATCCAAGGTCAATGCCAATCACATACTCTTCGCTACCGTCAAATTTTAGCATTTTAGGAGGTCTTCCTCCAGTGGAGTCTCCTTCACCAACGACTACGGCAAGACCACTTTCCACCAAATCGTCAACTATTCGGGTAACCGTAGGGGCACTAAGTTTGGTAAGTTTTACAATTTCTGCCCTTGATACCAATTCGGTATCCCTGATTATTTTGAGGATCTCAATTTTGTTAAGCTTGTTGATATAAGAAGCATCCTTCCCCAGTGAAAGCCTGTTCATAAGTTATTCCGAATTTAACTTTCGCTAATATAAACAATCTAGATACTTTTTAACGGTATTTAAATAAAAATGAAAGCCTAAGAGAGTGAGAAGTCCTGCTTGGTCCTCCTGGATGAATTACACAAGTTTTGGAATGGAACTTAATTTAATCTTGTGATTTGGTCAAACTAGTATGAAAAATGCCCAACCATTTCTGTTTACCTGCCTCTGATAAGGTGGTTTTTGTTCGGTTTAGTTCTACCGTTATTGATTGAAGTAAACCTGTTCCATAGTAGTCCAACTGGTGGCACCTTCCAAGGGTATTTGCATGGGGTCGCAAACTTTTAACCATTCAATGGTCCTTTTTTCATGAGCCATTTTTTCCATGTCTCCCTCAAAATCTTCACCCACATATTCATAATAACCAAATTCGTAAAATTCCCCAGGTTCCAATTCATGTAAAAAGATGGAAAAGTTCCGAATTCCATATTTGGTAAGCAGGTCTCTCACTCCAGGATTCGAATCGGCATGAAGGGCCTTGTATTCGTCAATAAATTCAGGCTTGAGCTTGATAACCATGCCTACTCTTTTTACCTCTGATTTGGCATTGACTTTGGAAGTTGTACTGCAGGAAGACATAATTATTACAATGATTAAAATAAGAACTTTCGGGATGTGATTTTTCATTTTGAATTCGATTTTGTTTAGTACTGGATGTATGGTTTAGGTTGTCATAAGTTGATGGATGGCTTTCGGTTTTAGAATGGGGTTGGAGCCTGAACTTTGTGCGACTAAAGCTCCTACGGCGCAGGCAAAATCCAAGGCCTCTTGAGGATTGTTTTCTGTGATCAGTTTGGTGATCAAACCCGCTAGAAAGGAATCACCGGCGCCCACAGTGTCTACCACAGCCACAGGATATCCTGGGTTATAATAAAATGCATTTTCATGATATAAAAGCGCGCCCTTTGATCCTTTGGTAACACACATACTTTGGGTATTGGTTTGTTTGCAGATTTCAATAATGGCATCCTCGGCAGAGCTTGTTTGAAAATCATATATGACGGAAACAATATGAAATTCCTCTTCACTCATTTTAATGAAATTGGCCTTTTCCATAAAGCTGTGCAAAGTGCCGTTATGATAATGTGGGGGCCTTAAATTTAGGTCCAAAACCCGATATTTGGCATAGGTGAGCAAAGCCATTAACGTACTTCTCGAGGTCAAATCCCTAGCGGCAAGCGTTCCGTAAATGAAAACATCAGCTTTTGAGGTTGCTCGTATGGCATTTTCGTCTAAGGCAATGTTGTCCCATGCAACGGGATATCGGATCTCGTAGGTGGCATTTTGCTGTTCGTCCAAAGTTACTATGGCCTCCCCGGTGGGGTAATTATTGGTGATTTGAAAGTGTTTGGTGGAAAGCCCTAGATCTTGAAGAAATTTCAAAGCCCTTGATCCATCCTGATCGTTCCCTACAGCACTTATAAAATTGATGTTGCATCCCAAGGACTGCATGCGCAGTCCTACATTTAAGGGAGCACCCCCTATTTTGGTTGCGTTCGGAAATTTGTCAAACAGAACCTCACCAAAACAGATAACTTTTATTTTTTCCATGGATTTAGATAGCATTGACAAGCGGGCGACCGGTTGGTCTCCAGAGTTTAAATTTAAGTATGGTTGTACGAAGTTTTATCCGTTTGATCAAAGGGATGAGGTGCAATAACACCTTCATTTCCCATTATTTTTCCAAAAACATTGTAAAGGTATGTAAAAAAGTTATATTTGTAGGGTTGATTTTGTGAAAATCGCCAAGTTTTCTAAATTGGAAGTTCTGCAAAGTCTTGTTTTTAGGGCTTTGAGATATTAAAGATTAATACTTTTGATAATTTAGAAAGAATATAATTTTAACTATATTTATTCACAAGAACAAGCTTATGCTGTTTTCTTGGGTGTTAATTGGGAATGTTTAACCAATTATCTGGATCTTACTTGTGAATTAAGAAATACTAAACCAAATAAAATACATGGAAATTTCTTTTTTGGATTCGGCAATAATCGTAGCCTATTTAGTTGGAATCGTTTTGGTGGGGCTTTTCGCGACCCGAAAAATGAAAATGACGGGGGAAGGCTACTTTTTGGCAGGCCGGGGACTGGGCTGGGCCACCATTGGGGCGGCTTTGTTTGCTTCCAATATTTCAACCATTCACTTAACGGGTCTGGCAGCAGACGGATTTGATATCGGGCTGGTTGCCGGGAATTATGAATGGATGGCCGCATTTACCTTGATTCTGCTAGGATTGGTCTTTGCCCCCTTTTATTTTAAGACCAAGATTTCCACGTTACCGGAATTTCTAGAGAGACGTTTCGATTCCAGATCACGAACCTTGTTGGCTTTTATGGCCATTATTGGGGCCTTGTTCATTCATATCGGAATGAGCTTGTATGCTGGGGCAAGTGTTTTTGAAAAGTTTTATGGGGTAAACATGTATGTTTCCATCATTGTCATTTCGGCCATAACGGCAATTTATACCGTGGCAGGGGGACTGAAAGCGGTGGTGGTGACGGAGAATATTCAAACGATTATTTTGTTGCTGGGGTCCATAATTTTGACAGTTTTAGCAATTTATGCGGTAGGGGATACCGGTATTTCAAGTTTTGAGGAGCTTAAGGCGGCAATGAAACCGGGACAATTGGAAATGTTGCATACTCCTGACACAGAAATTGCACGAACCAAGGGATATTCATGGTATGCATTTTTCTTGGGGTATCCCGTCTTGGGGATTTGGTATTGGTGTACTGATCAGACCATAGTGCAAAGGGTCTTGGGGGCCAAAACCCAGAACGACGCGCAATACGGTCCATTGTTCGCCGGTCTTCTAAAGATACTTCCGGCTTTTATTCTGGTATTGCCAGGGGCACTGGCCTATGTGCTGTTCAAAGACCATATTGCTGCCCCTATAGAAACGCTCCCGGTACTGATTGACCGTTTGCTGCCGGTAGGGCTTAAAGGAGTTTTTGCTGCGGCCTTATTGGCAGCTTTGATGAGCACCATTGCGGCAGCACTTAATAGCTGTTCTTCGCTGGTGGCTTTGGATATTGTTAAACGGATCAATCCCGAGGTTTCGGATAAAAAACAAGTGCGCATTGGTAGGATCACCGCCGTGGTGGTCATGCTTGTTGCTATTTTATGGTCTACCCAAGGAGGCAAGTTTGGAAGCATATTTCAAGCGATAAATGATATGGCAGGTGCCTTGGCTCCACCAATTTCAGCAGTGTTTCTTTTAGGGGCCTTTTACCGAAGAGGGAGCAGGGATGCTGCATTTTATACACTGTTGATCGGTTTTGTTTTGGGGGTGGTTTTGTTCTTATTGGATTTCGCTCCAGTAAGTGGCTATAGATACATCACGGACGGTTTGGGAGTGGCATTCTTGATGCGTACATGGTGGATGTTCTGTCTGTGCTGTATTTTGTTTGTGGTGCTGAGCTGGATCACACCGAAACCAGATGAAGCCCAAATAGCCGAAACGACCTTCAGGAACCCACGGGAGGTTATTAGCGGAAAAGTGGAAAGTTGGAAAGATGTTAGGGTTCTAGCCGGTCTGCTTTTATTGGTCATAATTATACTCTACGCCATTTTTGAATAGGATAGAACATTAGGTGTTGAAATAAGAACATAAAAGTAACTTACTAACTATAAAAAAGAAATAATGAGACAAGCGGTGATGCCAAAACCTGGCGCGATAGATATACATGAAGTGGAAAAGCCTGTATTGTCCAATGATACGGAAGTTTTGATCGAAGTGAAGAAAATTGGGGTATGCGGGAGTGATATTCACGTGTATCATGGAAAGCATCCATTTACGCCCTACCCTGTGATCCAAGGACATGAATATAGTGGTGAGGTGGTTCAAGTGGGGGCCAAGGTCAACAAGGTCAAAAAAGGGGATAAGGTCACTGCTAGACCTCAATTGGTCTGCGGTGTTTGTGGCCCGTGCTTAAGGGGGGATTACAATATCTGTGATGTGCTGAAAGTGGAAGGTTTTCAAGCCCCAGGGGTCGCCCAGGACTTTTTTATCCTTCCAGAAGATCGTTTGATCAAACTGGCAGATGGTATGTCCTTTGAAATGGGAGCCTTGGTGGAACCTACCGCCGTTGCAGCCCATTGCACGCTAAAAGCCAGGGATTTAAAAGGAAAAAATGTGGTTGTGACCGGTGCTGGACCTATTGGAAATTTAGTGGCGCAGTTTGCACAGATCAGAGGTGCCAATGTCTTGATCACGGATTTAAGTGACTATAGGTTGGACAAGGCCAAGGATTGCGGAATTGAACATGTCAGCAATCCCAAAACGGAAAGCTTGGCCAAGGGCGTTGATCGTGCATTTGGTTCCGACGGTTTTGATGTGGGATTTGAATGTGCAGGGGTGGAAATCGCCTTAGATCAACTTATCCAAAACATCAACAAAGGAGGCGATGTGGTTGCTGTTGCCGTGTATGGGGACAAACCTAGGGTGGATGTCTCCATATTAGGAGATAGGGAGCTATCGCTCATAGGAACCTTGATGTACAAACATTCCGACTATGAGGAAGCGGTAAAATACATTGAAAGTGGTGAAATAAGTACCGCACCCTTGATTACGAAAAATTTCCCCTTCGAATCCTATTTGGAAGCCTATAAATACATTGACAAACAAGGAGATGAAACGCTCAAAGTGATCATCGATTTATAACAATACAATAAACACATTCAAATCATTCAATTTATGATGAAATCATTTACATACCATCAACCTACGGAAATCATATTTGGTTCAGGAAAAGTGAACGAAGTTGGTGAGGTTGTCAAGAAATATGGAACAAGATGTCTTGTGGTTACTACCCCTGCGGTGGAGGCTACTTTGCCCATGTACAATAAGGTAAAACAGCTTCTAGAAGATGCGGGGATTTCGGTGGCCCATTATGATCAGGTCATTCCCAACCCAACTACGGAAGTTAGTGCCGAAGGGGCCAAAATGGCCATTGAACACAGGGCGGATGTAATTTTGGGTCTTGGCGGGGGATCCAGTATGGATGCGGCCAAAGCCATAGCGGTAGAGGCTTCACACGAAGGGAGTGCCTGGGATTATCTGTTCTATAAAAAACCGCCCACGGAAAAAACACTACCCATTGTGAGCATTAGCAGTACCTCGGGTACAGGCTCACAGGTAACCCAGGTTTCCGTAATCACCAACACCGAGGAAAGGGACAAAAGCGCTTTGTACCATCCATTGATTTTCCCTGATGCTTGCATCGTGGATCCGGAGTTGATGACCACTTTGCCCAGATTTGTGACTGCAACCACTGGTTTTGATGTGTTCTGTCATGCCTTTGAAAGTGCAATCCATCCCAACCGCGGGGCCTATGTGGACTTGCTGGCTTGGGAGGCCATTGAGTATGTTGCTGAATTTTTACCAAAGGTGTTGGACGAGCCTAAAAATGTGGCGTATCGAGAAAAAATGGCTTGGGCGGATACCTTGGCGGGTTTATGTATTGCCAGTGCTGGGGTGACCTTGCCGCACGGAATGGGAATGGCCATTGGGGGAATGTATCCGCATGTGGCCCATGGGGAATCCTTGGCAATCGTTTATCCTGCCTGTACTCGGTTTACTGCTGATGCTGCTCCTGAACAGTATGGACGGATGGCCCAACTTTTTGACCCAGAGCTTAAAGGACTAAGTATGGAAGAGGCTTCAAAACATGCCGAAAGTGCAGTAATCAAGTTTTTGAAAAAGATCGGGCTCTATAAAAAATTGAGCGATGTAAACGTGCCGGAAGCTGAAATTGAAGCTTTGGCAGAACAATGTATGGTATTGCCCGATTACGAATCCAATCCAAAAGTGGCCACTAAAGCTGAAATGATTGAGCTGGTAAAAGCCTCTTATTAAATATTGTCGCACGTTCAAAACCCCATGAAATACAACCTCACTTGCTGTTAGTAACTGAATTGGGAAAAGGGTTTTTGACCAAGCTTTTGATTCAGGTTTCAAGAGTAAATAAAACTGTAGCATATGAGTGATAAAAAATTACCGGTCGGTAATTCCATATATATCAATAGATTAAACAAAATCAGGATCCTACATCTTATCAGGAATGAAGGGAAAATAAGTAGGGCGGAAATTGTTAAACGAACTGGGCTAAGCGCACCGACCGTTACCAGGATTTCCGATGATCTGATCAACAAGGAAAAACTGGTTTCCATTATTGGAAAAGGAGAATCAAGCGGCGGTAGAAGACCAAAGATCCTGCAGTTTAATTCCAAGGAGAACTATGTAGTAGGTATCGATTTGGGAACCACTTTTATACGAGGTGTTCTTTCCAATTTGGACGGTGAATTTATCATGGAGCGGGAAATTCCTACCAAGATACATAAAGGTTTTGATAAGGTCATGGAGCAGATTGGCGGGCTCATAGATAGTTTAACGTCCCGTGAACTCGCCAAAGGAAAAGATGTATTGGGCGTGGGACTTGCGGTTGCTGGATTGGTCAATAAAAACTCGGGGATAGTGGAATATTCCCCAGTTTTTAAATGGAAAAATGTCAATGTTAGGGAATCGCTCAAGGAACTTACCAATTTGCCGGTTTTCTATGATAACGTCTCACGTTTAACAGCTCTTGGAGAGTTATGGTACGGGATTGGCAAGGACTGCCAAAACTTTATAACCGTAAACTTGGGTTATGGTATTGGGGCAGGAATTATTGCCAAGGGAAAACCTTTTTCCGGCGTGGACGGTTATGCTGGGGAGTTGGGGCATATCATCGTGGATCAAAATATAGCGTCGGAAGGGCGTTCAGGACTTTCCGGTACATTGGAGGCCTTATCCTCGGGTTATGGAATTGCCCAAATGGCCAGCGAAAGACTTAAGGACGCTACCAAAACTGGATTATTGGCAAAAATGGTAAAGTCCAATGCCGGGGAGGTAGATGCGAAGATTGTGACCGAGGCGGCCATGGCGGGCGATCCTATTGCTTTGGAAATTTACGATAAGGCTGTATCCTATCTAGGGATTGGAGTTGATACCATGATTAAACTGTTCAATCCGGAATGCATCGTGTTGTCTGGTGGACTTACTGGGGCCAAAGAGTTTTTGACGGATAAACTAAAAGTTGAATTGGAGAAACATGCCATGGGGAAATTGAATAGGGAAATCCAGATTTTGGAATCCACATTTGGTGAGAATGCGGCCCTGATGGGTGCCTTTTCCCTGATTTTAAATAAAGTGCTCAATCTAAAGATTGGGAACAACCACGATTGAAATGATGCATATCAAAATCCAAGGAAAAAGGCTGCTAGGGGGCATAATTGCATTGACTTTTTTTGTACAATGCCAATTGGATAAAAAGAAAGAATCACAATCCAATCAAGCCTTTGAAATAACCTCCACTTCGGAAACCAGGCCCAATGTTGTCATCATTTATGCGGACGACTTGGGTTATGGTGATGTAAGCTGCTATAATAAAGATTCAAAAATCAAAACACCCCATATTGACAAGTTAGCTGTAGAGGGGATGAAATTTAAGGATGCGCATAGTGCGGCGTCCTATTGCACACCTTCCAGATATAGCATCTTAACAGGAAACTATTGCTGGCGGTCCAAGAAAACATTTCGACTTCAAGGAGGTTACGGTACTCCCATCATACAAAAAGATGAAAGGACTTTGGGGAACCTGTTTCAACAAAATGGTTATAAAACCGCTGCTAGTGGTAAATGGCATGTTGGGATGCATTGGTCAGTTTTTAACACCAACCTAGAAATTGAAGATGAGTACGATGAAGAAAATGTTGACTTTGAATCTCCACTTCCGTTTAGTCCTGTTGACCAAGGATTTGATTATTTTTTTGGTACTTCCGGTTGCCCAACGGACGACCCTCCTTTTCTTCATATAGAAAACAGAAATGTTGTTGGACTTCCCTTGGAAAGAAAAACATATGAAATGGTAACCCATAACGGTGGGGAAACTTCCGTCTGGGATGATATTTTAACCGGTCAAGGCTATTCGCACGAGACCACGGATATTGCTTTTACAGATAAGGCCATTGGATTTATGGAAGAGCAGACAAAAAAGAACAAACCATTTTTTGTATACCTACCGTTTTCCCTTCCCCATATTCCATGGGAACCGGCCAAATTCGTTAAGGGGTCCACAGGTGCAGGGCCTCGGGGAGACTTGGTAGCCCTTCTGGATCATTGTGTGGGAGAGATCACCAGTACACTTGAACGTTTGGGTGTAAGCGATAATACATTGATTGTCTTTACCAGTGATAATGGACCAAGAGAAGGGGAATTGGGGCATAGATCAGCTGGAGAGTTCAAAGGCTTCAAGGGGTCCTTGGCGGAAGGGGGCCACAGAGTGCCGTTTATTGTAAAATGGCCAGGAAAAATTGCTAAAGCTTCCGAAAGTAATGAATTGATAGGTCAGGTTGATTTGTATGCAACATTGGCCAGCATACTGGGTTCTCCGTTACGAGAAAAAGACGCCCCTGATAGTATGGACTTCTCCTCCGTTCTGTTCGGAGAGAAATTGAATGATCCGATAAGGACTTCCTACATACATCACGGTTTTGGTGTTAGACTAGGGGATTGGAAGCTCATCTTTGATGCAGAAAATATCGAAAAAGCTTCGAAGGAGGCAATTGAGCCTCTTGAACTCTATAATTTGAGCGAGGATCTTACAGAACAAAATAATGTAATCGAAGATCATCCGGAAATTGTTTCCGAATTGATTTCGATTTTTCTTGAAGCCCAAAGAAAAGGGCGAACAAGACCGATTTGAATATTCTTGGTAGAACTAATTAAATGTGTTTTTAAATGGGAAATTTTAAAGGACTGAATTACAGCGTCGCATTGGGAATGGTTTTTATGATCACGGCTTCATGTCAGACCAAAAAGGCTCCGGAAACATCTGGGTTGGCCCCAAACAAACCCAATGTGATCATTATCTATACAGACGATTTGGGCTACGGGGATGTAAGTAGCTATTATGCGGAATCAAAGATAAATACCCCTCATATAGATCAGTTGGCCGCGGAGGGGATGAAATTTACCGATGCTCATAGCCCAGCATCCTATTGTACCCCCTCCAGATACAGTATTTTGACAGGGAACTATTGTTGGCGGTCTACGAACACTGTGGACCTGCAAGAGGGTTATGGAGCTCCCATCATAGCAAAAGATGAAAATACGTTGGGGAATTTATTTCAGGATAACGGTTACAAGACCGCAGCTATAGGGAAATGGCACGTGGGGATGGATTGGACATTTAAAGATCCAAACGCAGAGCCGGAGGAATCCAATGTAGATTTTGAAGCACCCCTGATTTCGACTCCCATGGATCAAGGATTTGATTATTTCTTTGGTACATCGGGTTGTACCAGCGATGATTCACCATTCGCCTTTATTGATCGGAATAAATTGCAGGGATGGCCCCTAAAAGCACTAAAGGACATTAATGTCCCAGGGGATTTTAATTGGCAGACCAAGGAAACCCATTATAAGGATGTGCTTGCTGCACATGATTGGGAACATGAAAAAGCGGATACTACATTTACCAATCGAGCCATTCAGTTTATGAAGCGAACGGTGGCACAAGACAAGCCGTTCTTTGTGTATTTGCCACTTTCGTTGCCTCATATACCCTGGTCACCCGCGGAATTTGTAAAAGGAAAATCCGATGCTGGTCCCAGAGGGGATTTGGTGGTTCTTACTGACTATTGCGTTGGCCAGATTACCAAAACCATCAAAGAACTGGGCGTGGAAGACAACACCATGGTCATATTTACCAGTGACAATGGACCCCGAGAATCTTTCGACGGACATAGATCTGCAGGAAATCTAAAAGGATATAAAGGTTGGATCGAGGAAGGGGGACACCGTGTGCCATTTATTGTGAAGTGGCCCAGTAAGATAAGATCTGGCTCAACAAGCCATGAACTCATCAGTCAGGTTGATTTGTACGCCACCTTGGCAAGTGTTCTGGAATCGCCTTTGGGCGATGATGATGCGCCGGACAGTTTTGATTTTGCCCCTGTTTTATATGGTGAGCAATCGAATGGCCCTGTTCGCGATTCTTACATTCATTTGGGGTACGCGACACGAAAAGGGGATTGGAAACTCATTTTCGATTTGGAAGAATCTATAGAAGAGGCTACGGAAGAACATTTTGTGCCGACCGCCCTTTATAATCTTGCGGATGATTTAGCGGAAACCAATAACCTAATGAATCAGCATCCGGAAATTGTCCAGGAGCTATCCAAGCTGTTTTGGGATGTGAATAGAAAGGGAAGCACCAGACCGAAATAACCATTATGCGAAAACCGAAAATCTATATGGAAAAGTTGGTTTACATTTTGTCTTTGTTCATGTTGCTGAATTGTTCCACGGATAAGGAAGTCAAACCCGAAGAACTGGGGCCTACGACAACAATGGTTAAAATCCTTCCCTTGGGCAACTCCATTACAGAAGGGGAATATTATAGATATCCGCTTTGGAAGAAATTGGTAGATGCCGAATATCAACACGTTTTTATTGGGAACCGCGGTGATGAAGACCATGGATTACCTGGATATAAAGGGCAAGGATTTAATAACAAACACCAAGCGGTAAGCGGAATCTCCGCTATTGATATTGCCAATAACCAGATTGATGCTTGGATGAACGATTTGGCTGTTGCACCAGATGTGGTATTGGTGCATTTAGGCACCAATGATGCTGAGGTAATTTTTGAAGAAGCCGCAACCTTGGAAGATGTGGAACAAAGTATGCGTACCATAATTCAAGCGCTTCGAAACAAGAATTCCAATGTAAAAATACTTTTGGCGCAGATTATTCCTTTGAACACCGAATTTCCAACGCAAAATAATTTGGTGGCCCAAATTAATGGACGATGGTCCAATTTGGCCAGCGAGCTGAATACAAGCCAATCACCAATCGTATTGGTCGATTGCAATACCGGATTTTCAGCTGTGGACCTCGAAGATGCCTGGCACCCAAATGTGCAAGGAAGTGAGAAGATGGCCCAGCGTTTTGCGGATGCAATTCTACAGAAATAATCGAACCGTACAATAGTATAAAACTGCAATTGGAAGCAACATAATAATCATGGAAAGAAGAAGATTTATCCAGAATGCAACAATGGTGTCGGCCTTTGGCCTAATGGCTCCTTGGGATGCGATATCCAACAATTTAAATGACAGCACACTTCCAGTATATTGCCAGGAATTTACCTGGCTTACGTATTTTGATAGGGAAGGGAAGGAGTGGCACAAGGATTTGGCCAAATCGCTGGACAAGCTGGCGCCAAACACCTTGCATGGCATGGAAGTTCTTATGGAAATGCATCAGGGTTTTCCGAAGACCTTTTCCCAAATTCAAAAAGCACAATTAAAACCGATTTCCATGTTTGCCAGTCCAACCTTGCATTTGGAAGACATGGCCGAACGCCATATTGCCAAATTGCTAAAAATTGGAAAACGGCTAAAGCAAATGGGAGTAAATGTTATTGTGGTGAATCCCGAAGCCAAGGAAGACGGTCCCGTGGAACATAAAACTGATAACGAATTGACTATCCAAACCAAGGCCCTTGATGTTTTGGGGGCAGGATTTCGCAAAATGGGGATACGTATGTTATTCCACAATCATGAGATTGAAATGCAAAACGATGCCAAGGAGTTTCTACATGCCTTAAATGGTACCCAACCTGAAAATATGGGGCTTTGTGTAGATGCCGATTGGATCTACAAAGGCACAGGTTCGCTGCAGACCCTGTACGACCTAGTTGGGACCTATGTGGACAGGATTGGGGAGCTTCACTTGAGACAAACCGTTGATGGGGTATGGGCAGAAACATTCGGGCAGGGGGACATTGATTATGGTCATATTGCCGATCTACTACTTCAAAACGGACAACGACCTGCATTGGTCTTGGAGCAGGCGGTGGATGATGAAACCCCGCATACCTTGGCTCCTATGGAAGCTATGAAGATTAGTCTATCCAACGTCCGGAAAGTATTCTCGGAATTTGGAAAATAGAGATGCACAACTTAAAATTTAACCGGATGGGAAAGTCAGCAAGAAATTCAATTTTATTAGGTTTTTTGGCAGTGTTGATGGTATCCAGTTTTATGGGTGTCGCCCAAGAGCTTAGGTCTGACCAAAATGGAGCTGCAGTTTCATTGTTTAATGGGAAAGAGATAATTGGATGGAAGGGAGATAAACAGTGGTGGAAGGTAGAAGATGGCATGTTGGTCGGCGCAACCATATCCAAGCGAAATCCAGAGGACCCATCCTGGCTGATCACCGAGAAGGCCTTTGAAAATTTTGAGATGACTTTATGGTGCAAGCTTGAAGGGGATGGTAACCGAAATTCAGGAGTGTACTATCGTGGAAAATGGAATGCCGAAAAACAAGTGTTAGGATATGAGTTTGATCTTGGGGGATGGGCAGGAGAGAAGGAACTTTGGTGGGGAGAACTGCACGATCCCTATGGCAGGCAACTTAGTGTAAGTGACCTGGATAAATCAGCTATTAAACAATTGTATAACAAAAAAGGGTGGAACCATGTCCGCATCCGTGTTCAAGGAAACCACATTCAACATTGGTTAAATGGGATAAAAACCGTTGATTGGTATGAAGAAGACGCTTCCATACAAAAATCTGGATTTATTGGCTTTCAAATCCATCCAGAATCTAGGTATAAGGTTTATTTAAGGGATATCTATCTGAGACCGTTATAACAGGAAATCAATACAACAAGCTGATTATGGGGTCATTAATTTGATGTTCCATTCGTATAAAATTGAAAGACCGCTATGGCTACATTTTTGCCGGAAGAGGTCTTTTTTTATTCGAATAATCAATTGACCATAAAGCTCCATATATTTCCGATGGCGGCAGATTGTTTATCATCTTTTACCACAATACGCCAGTAGTATGTGCCCGCACCTGGGAGGTCAACATTTCTTGTGGTCTCAGTAATCCCGGAAACCAAAGATGTGGGTGGATTGGTCGTGCCAAAAAACACATCATAAGTTAAAGGGTCGTTATCAATATCAATACCGCTCCATGATAGGGTTACCGTGTTTCCGGTAATGGTCTCTCCATCCGAAGGACCAACCAGAACAGCGGCATACGGAACGTTATTGGTTGGCGGTTCGGGTTCTGTTTCAAACTGCCAAACCTCAGAGCTTACCGTATTTTGGCTCCCCAAACGTTTAGAGGTGATTCTCCAATAGTACGTACTGTTTTTTTCCACGGTAAAAGATTTGGTCGTACCAGATACCACTTCTTGAAACAAGGTAGTTGCAAAGCTCTCATCTTTGGAAACTTCAATAACATTTTGTACGTCATCCCCAGAGTTTTCAGTGGCCAAAGACCACTTAAATTCCAATTGGTAGTTGGTACAGACCAAATTATTGGTTGGAAAACTCAATGTGGCGGCGACCAAATTGGTAGGTGTTGGATTGGGATCTGTTGGGGTGTTGTCACTTTTACTGCAAGAAGCAAAGGTGAAAAGATGTATTGCAATTAGAGGTGCTATTATAGGTTTCATGTATTCTAATGTTTAAGTATTATTGCTTGATTACTTTGAAGACCTTATTGTTTTTTCCAGTGATTACTTTCACAAAGTACAGGCCTTCCTTTAAGTTGTTTGTAGGGATATTTGTGTGGTTGCCGGCCAACATATATTCTTCCTCCATAACTTTTTGTCCAATAACATCATAAACCTCAACAGCTACCTTTTCCACTCCAGGCGTTGTGACGCTGATAGAGAAATTATTTTTTACGGGATTGGGATACAGCATGATTGCACTGGACAGATTGGCCGTAAAGGATAGTTTCCCCTCACATGTATTTTTGGATGTTACTTCAACCTGGTCATTGTCGGAAACATTTATGGAAAAGGAAGACGATTGAAACGTACCGATTGCTTTATTGTTGACCTTTACATTATATGGCGCGGTTCCTTCGTTTATATCAATGTTCATTTTATTTAAAGACCTGGAACTGACATTTGATTTTCCCGTTAAGTTCACCCCGGCACTAATGATGACTTCATAGCAGCGCTCACTATTTGCATCATCTGTATTGACAATACATAAGGTATAGGTTTTTGGTGCTAGGTCAGGGATGTCCAGAGCGGAGGAGAAACTAAGTTCAGAGCCCTCTATTTTGGCTATATAATTGCCAGGTTGAGGGCTGGTAATGGCAATGATTCCATTGTTTTTTCCGGAACAGCTTTCCCCTGTGGTCTCTATTTTATAGTTGTTGGCTATATCAGAAGAAATGCTAATAGTAAAGTTAGTGGAACTACTGGCAGTCATATTGATATAAATTACCAAGGAAGTTGTGCCATCGGTATCCGTAAATGTTCCCTGCTTTAAGTTGGGAAGTACGGTACCATTTGCCAACACTGTAACAGGGTTTTTGCCGGACCAATTTTTAATTACAAAACATGGATTATCCAGCGGACGTTCACTTGTGGCATCCAAAGTAAACGATAGAATATCGTTGGATGCAGTAAGTTGGTACGCCCTTTGTTCCAAAGAATAAGATCCGGTTACGTTATTTGTATTACTTAGGGTTGGAGCATTTTGCCAAGATCGGTAAAGCCTCCTCAATGAAATACCATCACGATTGGACATTCCTTCAAGTCTGATGTTCTTTTTCCATCCCCCGCCGGCTATGCTCCCCATTTGATAACCATCTTCATCTGGAATGGGCTTTAGCATTGCTGTATGACCGGTCCGGGATCCACCTGCACTATAATCGTCGGATCCAGCTGTTGGTTTCTGACCCACAGGCCAGTGGTTATAGCGATTAAAATCGTTATAAGGCCCAAAAAATTCCAAATTTGGTGTATCGTAGACCATGGTGGGTTTATAGTCACTGCCGGTTATATTAATGGTCTGAACTTCTGGTTTGGGTCCTGAGTTGTGAAGAAGATCTAAGGTGTTCCAGTCAAAGGACCAATCCCAATCTATTTTGGAAGACTGGGTGTAATTTGTCACCACTTTTTTAAGGTCATTCGGAAGAATATCCAAAGGCATTTCCCCTGGTCCTAGTAAGAGCATGGGTTCGGCCCATTCCACTCTTTGTGTATTGTCAGTAGCCCACCAAATCATTTCATAGGCGTTAATGCCATCAGGGTAACAGTACATATACCAATCTGACCAATCCCCCCAACCACTTGCAGCATTAAAATGGTTAATGGACTTATCAGGAAAAATTTGGGGGTATCTCCAGTGAACCACTACCCTGGCAGGTGTATTTTCAACAATCCTAGCATGACTGTACATATGCTGTTTGTCCGACATGGGCTCATAACAGCATTCATCATTGGCGCCAAAATTTTCATTGAACTCAGAATTAAATCTTGTTTTTGCGCCATTGGAATGATAGGGGGAGTAGCTGGCACCTTTCCAAAATACGGTCTTAACCGGAGAGTTGTCATATTCAACAACAATATCCGAATAAGGACCATCCCTGAAAAGTTGATCCCAAGTATCATAGAACTTCAAATTTTCATATCGAGCCCCAAAGCTACCTGAGGTTGTACCTTCAGGCACTACTCTGGTTTCCATATCCACATTGTCTACGATAGTACTCCCTGGATTAAAGCTGTTATAGGTTTGTTGAATTTGGGCATCCGTAAGCGCAGAATTATAGATTTTGAACTCATCCATAAGGGCGTCCAAGGTAAAATGCCATCCTGCATCGGCAATTCCCGATCCAACACTTAACGCATCGGAAGTTGATGCCAAGGGGGTGTTGGAGATGGTCTCGTTTCCTACCACAGCTCCATTGATATAGGTTTTTGCACTTCCAGCCGTGGTATTTATGACCATGGCAACGTGGACCCATTTTTGCAAGGGCAAGGTAGGACCTCCAAAAATATAGGTGACTGAACTACCTTGTACTATTCTGCCAAAAATATCCCCAAATTCATCCACATAAAGGCCATAAGAATCATCCGCCACTTCATCATTGACGGTCGCATTTCCCTTGTGTACGATTGCTTGATCAATCCATGGAAGCGCACCTAAAGCAATCCAACCTTCAATAGTGAGCTGATTGGTAATGGTTGGAGCATTACCGACTGGCAACGTGATATAATTATTATAACCATCAAGTGCCAAGGCGGTTCCCGAAACACCTGTTTTCCAGTTCATTTTGTTTCCTTCAAGAGTATGGTTGTATCCTGAAATAGTTTCAGTGATGATATTGTTTTGTGCCTCATCGAATTTCCACCACGCGGATGGACTGACCACATTAGCGCCAATAATTGGATTGCCTGCCACAGGTCCTGGGGAACCTGTCGGGCTTCCTGTTGTAGTGTTGACATTGACTATGCCGCTAGGAGTAAGTTCAAAAGTCTGTGTTGTGATGTTGTTGGGGTCCTCCCAGTTGTCATAACTGGCATCCCCTTGTTTGATGGTACGTGTTACGCTACCATTGGGGAGTATGGTGAAGAGCTCGTCCACTACGGTTCTGTGGTCTTCGTTGGTCTTTGGGTTTCCAGCCCCAAAGTTGGGAAGGTAACGCCAATGCACAACGGCCTTGGTATCATCCACACTAATGAGCCTGACATGGGAGAATGTGTTGACCTTATCTGGCATACTGCCAGTGCCGTCACCGGAGCGAGGTACAACTTCAGGAACGTCATAGGAACCGCTGTTGGTTTCCAAATAAGGGAGGTAACTATTCCCGCGCCAAAATACTAGCCTGGTGTTTTCATCCAACCTAACGATCAGGTCAGCATATTTACCAGTTCTGGAAGCAGCCTCCCAACTTTCACCTTTAGTTACTTTGGTGTAATAAGCGGTAAAACTGGATTGGCCCCAACTGGATAGGCCAATAGATAATAGTATAAGGGTTAATGTGTATTTTATTTTCATAGGTTTAAGTATTTGTTCAACTTGATTTACCTGGGTTGTTTGCTTCATAATTAGAACCGCTATTTTGGTGTTTACCCAACCTGATGTTGAAACTTTTTTGGCTTTTTGCACTCCCATTCAGTTTTGGTCAAAATTCATCTGGGAAATGAAACAACCCCGTTAACATACTTTCCAAAATGAAAAGCTCAACGGGGTTGAAAATACTGGTTCAAATTTTGCCTTGGACCTAGTTTTGAGCTGCTATATCAATAGTTATCGCAGCATCTGATTCTGCTTTTACCCATACGATGAGGTCAACGCTGTTAAGGGAATTCTTGAATCCGTATCTACCATCTTTAGCATTTAAAGCCTCTCCATTTACCTCTATGGATGAGAGATTTCGCTGTCCCCAATTCTCTACCACAAAAGCTGGGTTCAATACAGGGGATTCCTTTGAAGCGTCCAGAGTGATGGACAAGGAAGGAACTTGCTCATCGAGTGCTATGGTATAGGCCTTTTCCTCCGGTTTATAATAGGCCTTGGAGGCATTGTCCCCCAATGAAATGTCAGCGGGATTGGACCAACTTTTATTTTGTTTGACCACGGTCTCAATATTTTGGTCTGTCATTCCGCATAGCATGATCTTGGTCATGGAACGATCTGTTGTTTTATAGGCATTCCAGAAATAATGGGACAGGGAGGCATGGGAACCACGATCGGCTACCATGGCGAATCTACCGTCCGTGGGCCTTGTTGCCACAGGCCAGTGATTCCACCATGGGAATACACTGATGTTTCTTCGTAACTCTCCTGCATAAACATCCATACTGGCGGGTTGGCCACCATTGATCCCACCTGCAATATCTTGTGGGCGAAGGGATGAAAAAGGTTTGTATTTTGACTTTGTGTTTACAATCTGATTGGTGATGTTTTGCGGATACGGAGGCCATAAAGGGGGTGCTTGGTGCTCCCAAGAATAGGTTTTGCTGTCACCATCAATGTTGGATACGGTAAGGGCTTCAAATTCCAATACACTTTCAGGCCTTTGGCCAGGTTCCATGACCACCATGCTCTCCTGCCATTCATGGGCGGCGTTGGGAGCATTACTAAGGAGAACATCTTCACGGACCGCGGACATGTCAGGATAAATGGTATAGGTCTCATTGGTCCAGTCGCCCCATCCAGTCTGTGGATCTTCAAAAGCGAAGTTTCCAACCACATCAACCAATCCGTAGCGCCATTGTACCACCACCCGGGCGGGAGTACTCTCAATGATCTTTACGCTGGAGTATTTGGTTTTTTTGTCCGACATCGGCTCGCAACTTCCATGGTCATTCCAGCCTTCATTAAAACCATTGTTGAAGAAAATACCATTTTCACTTACCCAGCTGGGGATATAACCTGTGCCTCTCCAGAATACGAACTTGCAATCCGTTTCATCAAATTGTACCACAACATCCGCATGTTTGTCCACGGCCCATGGGGCATCCCATCCAGGGTAATATTCCAAGGTAGTATTTACTGCTCTAAAAACACCGGGAGATTGTGGCCCGGATGGGAATTTTCTTTTCGGGAGGGCAGGTGCGCTCAATGATTTTGATTCCTTTTTGTAGGCCGTAGCAATGGTTTTTGCGTCCAAAGCTTTATTATATAATTTGAGTTCATCGAGAATCCCGTCCAAATAGGTCAATGACTTTTCGGTTCCTTCGGGCCGAATGGTTCCAGTAGGTCTGGCGGCTACCCTGCTTCTACCTATTAGCTTTTCTACATCACCATGGTAATTGATAGTGGAGAAGGTGCCTTCAAACTTTCTATTGGCAACTTGTTCCCCGTTGATATAGAGGGTCATTCCACCTGCCGGCGAATAGGTTCCTGCAACGTGGGTCCATACATTTAGCTCCACCTGTTTATCGCTCATCACCGTTTCCATTTTCCCCTCATAAGTTCCCAACTTTAGAACAGGTCTTCCCCAGGAATCCAATTCTAGACTGTAACCTTCAGTGGAGCCATCGGATAAGGGTCTTCGGTGATTGAATATGGAACAGAAATTTTTAGGATAGGCACCAAGAGCCACCCAGCTTTCAACAGTAAATTCTGTAAGTTCATCGCGAATTGCTGCGTCAGCTTCCTCATCAAATTCCTCCTCAATGTTTACGTAAGCAGTGTATCCGTCCAACAAAACAGCATTTCCCTTTACACCGGGAACGCTTTTGTAATATTTTCCATTTAGATTGTGTTCTTTTCCACTTGCTTCGGTAACATAAGCAAATACCTCCTTGGGCACATAGGTTTCTCCTCTTTCCAAATTGGCCTTTTGCCGTTCCACCCTGATCTTGTCAAAGTCGAAGTGCTGGATTGGGTTGACCTGGCTCCAGGAGTAGGTCAAGGAAATTAGAAATAGCGCAATGGCTATCGCATAGGATTTAGTTCTCATCTTTTTTATTTTTCCAATTACATATAGTTGTATTCTTTCAGCGCTTTCCTTACCAAATTAAGTTGTGCGGAATCCGCTGTCTCCAAACTTACTAAATTAAAGTTAGAAACTAATAAATATTAACATATAGTTTCTGAACCCACCTTTACATTTATGCTCTATTTGCGAACTATTTTAAGCACATAGGCGTGTTCACAGGGGCGCGACTTGGGCATTTGCACTTTGAGTCCCACGGCAGGAATGAGTTCCCAGTCCAGTGCATTTCCGTCGCCCAACATGGTTATGGATTCAATTTCATCTGGGTAAAGGTAATAGCCCGAAATGTGATTTTGTGCATCCTCGTCCAAATCAACATAGCCCCAGGCTTTTTTACCTTTCGTATAGCCTGAATGCCGTACTAATGATTTAATGGTCACCGAATCCCCTGGCCAACCCAGTATGGTTGCATACAGCACATTACCTTTGGTGGTGAATCGGATGTCCTCTTTTCCAAAATCCATGCCTTCGTCCTCGTCCTCTTCATCTGGATTCAGGTCTTTTAGGTCGTCCATCACTTCATATTCTTCTTCGGTTTCTTCGCTTTCAGGTCCTTCTCCCGATTTGGTCCAAGCCCTTGTGCCATAGATGGCCTCACCATTGATTTTTAGCCAATTCCCCATGCCCAATAGGGCATTTTTGGCTTCTTCGGGAATAGTTCCATCCCATTTTGGTCCTATATTTAATAATAGGTATCCGTTGTTGCTAACCCGATATACCAAATTATCGATGAGGTTGTTTACGGGTTCATATTCCAAATTGGGTCTGTAGCCCCAGGATGGACCGTTGTCAATAGTGGTATCCGTAATCCAATCGTAGTGGGTCAATTTGGAAGCTGCGCCCAATTCCAAATCAAAGAGTCCTACCCCTGGAGGTAGGTCATGGTGCTTGTACGAAATGATTACCTCTTCGTTGCGGTCCAATCCAGAGTTGTAATAATGGGTCACGAAGTCTTTCACATAATCTTCTCGGATAATGTCCAGGGCAAAATCGAACCATACAAAATCTGGCTGGTAATTATCCACCACCTCGATCAACTTCCCTTTCCACTCCTCCATATATTCCTTGGTGGGCACATCGCCTTCTTCATGTATAGGGCCATAAAGGCCGGAAAATTCGGGATTGCTTGAATCCTTGGTTTTGTCCCAAGTAGGGAAAAAGTACCAATTGGCCGAGTGATGAAAAGCGGTGACGAATTTCATTCCTTTGGCTTTGATGGCTTTACCGAGCTCACCCACCACATCTCTTTTGGGTCCCATTTGTGCGGCGTTCCATTGAGAGTATTGGCTATCCCACATGGCAAAGCCATCGTGATGTTCTGCCACAGGCCCGGCGAATTTGGCGCCTGACTTGGCAAATAAATCCGCCCATTCATCCGCATCAAATTTCTCACCGGTAAATTTGGGAATTAGGTCCTTATAGCCAAATTCAGGGGTAAGCTTGCCGTGCACCCGTTCAAAATCTTGTCCCCATTCACTTTCAGGATTCATATACGCCACACTGGAGTTCCAGGTAACATTTCCATTGATTCCGGAATAACAGTAGATGCCCCAATGGGTGTAAATGCCAAACTTGCCATCTTTTAACCATTCTGGCGTTTGATGTTGGGAGAGCGACTCCCAAGTGGGTTCATAATATTGGATTTGGACCACTTCATTACTTCGGTTTTCATTACAACTATAAAGAATAAAGGTCGCCAAAAGTAGGGCTGTATTGCGTACTAATCTCATAGGTTTGTCTTTTGGAATTCTTATTGATCTCTATTAGAAGGATACAACTTAGTAAAAGTGCAAAAGTAAGTTATTTTATTTATATGATTTTTAAGCTGAAACAGATATTTAGGAGAGGTCAACATAAACTAAACAACGAACAGAATGATAATAGGTGTTGTTTTTGCGCTTAGGGTAACATTGAAAGGTTTAAAATAAGTTGCGATTGAGATTTTACAAACCATGTGGTAAAGTAGGAATTAGCTTAAATTTTGTCGATTGATTTGTTAAATGTGTAAAATATAGTATAAAAAAATACTGAATCCATAATCGGTTTGATAATTGGGGATTGCCCTATAAAACATAGGGGTTGGGCCGATGGAAAACCAAAATGGACGAAGTGTGGATTGTCAACTTAACAAAACTTACTTACTAAAATTTAAAAAGTAAAAATAAATTTTATACATTTATCCGAACTTTACAACAATTAACTAAATAACTCATGAAACAAATTATTGGAAAAATTACTTTGATGGGTCTGATTCTGATTTTGGGCTTTTCTTCGTGTGAGAACCCAATTGAGGTTGAATTTCCAGAAGTACTTATTATTAATCAGGCTCCCAAAGTGACCCCGATTAGTAGCAAAACTCTAAAAGAAATAAGCGGACCAAAAACGTTTGATCTATCTACCAATGTAAACGATCAGGAAAACGATGCCTTGTCCTTTGTTGTTAATTCTAGTAACCCGGGTGTTGTAGAAGCCAGTATTAACGGTTCTATATTAACCTTACAGTCTGTTTCGATCGGAACTGCGGTTATTAGCGTTGACGTAACAGATTCCAACGGGAATGCGGTGAGTACCACTATAGACGTATCGGTAGAGGAAGGTGTGGACCTTGAATATGTGCTGGAAATCAATTTTGACGTTCCAGATGGGGAATTCTCAGCGCAAATGGAAGGTGTTGTTCCTGAAGTAAATGGTATTTATTCTGAAGACAGTTCCATAAGTGGTGGTTCTGCAGTGATTGGTCCTGGGCCTGATGATTGGTCCGGTATTGAAATGTTTACCGAAGAACTTGATATTTCTAACCAACCGAGATTCGAGTTTAGTTATGCGAACGTGAACGATGCTACAAACGTGAACATATTCTTTGGTGCTGGGGAGGAATTCTCCATTACCATGGCAGATTTGGGTGAAGACGTCGTTCTGGGCAACCCTGGCTTTAACACTATAGTGGTGGAAGACTTGCAGGCCGTTTTTGACGACTTGGACATTGAAGCTGATTTGTCCGCCGTATTCGCCATTGGATTTAATACGGCTTCAGGAAATTCATTCAACGTTGACGATGTAAGATTGGGTATCAAGGAATAATTCATGCATAACAAAGAGATTAAAATGAAATATATTATAAGATTTAAGAGTGCCCTATTGTTTCTAGGGCTGATAGTTGGGCTGCAGTCAAGTGCAATCGCCCAAAATACAATTTCGGGTACAATTACCGATGCTGATGGACAGCCACTTGCTGGCGCCACGGTTGTTGAGCAATCCACAACCAATGGTGTGGTGGCCGACTTTGATGGAAACTACAGCATCGTAGTAGCCGATTCCAATGCAGTTTTAACCTTTAGCTTTGTGGGATTTGTCACCCAAGACATACCTGTAGGGGCAAGAACCACAATCAATGTTAGTCTTCAAGCGGATCAAAATGTTTTGGATGAAGTAGTGGTGATCGGTTATGGTAAGCAAAAGAAAAGCTCATTGACAGGCGCTGTTTCCATTATCGATGTAGGAGAAACAGAAAAAAGTCAATACACCAATATTACCGACCGACTACAGGGTAGAGCTGCGGGGGTGACCGTTGTGGCCAATGGTGAACCGGGATCCATTGGAGATATTAGGATTAGGGGTTCGGCCTTCTTTGATGACAACAACCCGCTGTATGTGGTGGATGGAGTTATTCTTTCCGGAGCGCCTACCATCAATCCCAATGATGTGGAAAACATCCAAATTCTAAAAGATGCTTCTTCCGCTGCCATTTACGGTTCACGTGCGGGTAATGGGGTGATCGTGATTACTACTAAAAAAGGGCAGAAAGGAAAGCTTCGTGTTAGTGCCAATGTAACCACCGGCTTTCAGCAAATCGCGGAAAAACTGGATGTGACCAATGCCGAAGGTTGGGCCAGAATTGTAAGGGCAGCCTTTGATTCGCCCAATGCTAGCGGACTTCAGCCTGCCCACGCCTTTAATCTACCTGGGATTGATACAGATTGGCAAAGCGAAGTGTTTAGAACAGCCACCCTTCAGGATTTTAATGCCAACGTATCTGGTGGAGGTGATCGTTTTACTGTGTTGTTCGGGGTTAACCACACCTATCAGGATGGAACCGTTCCGGGACCAAAGTTTGATAGATCGGGGATTCGATTGAATTCTTCCTTTGAAGTTATCAAGAATCGACTAACAGTGGGGCAGAATGTAGCCTTTAATAGAGTTCGCTTAAGCGGCGGAGCGGAAGAGGACAATGCAGCTGCAGCGGGTCTTGCCGTTCCTACTGCCATAGATGCTCTTCCTGTTATTCCCGTATTTGACCCTACCAAAATTAGTGGCTATGGTCATGGAGATACCAATAATTTGAGCTTTATGGTCAACCCTATTGGGTTTGCGGCCCTGTACAAAAACACCACGGAGACACATAATATTTTAGGAAATGTCTATGCAGACTTGACGATTTTTGATGGTTTGAATTACCACTTTAGTTTGGGAATAGAACGGGGAACAAGCTATAACAAGCTCTTTAACCCGCGTAATCAGATTCGTCGAACCACCTTAGTAGGTTCAGCTTTATCTGTCGCTGATTCAGAGGACCAGACTACCTATATTGAACATAGGCTTACCTATGAGAAAACTTTTGGCAAGCATACCTTTTCACTTATGGGGGCATTCAATGATTTGGAGGAAACCTCTTTTGGCACTTCCATCTCATTTGATAATTCCCTCAATGCATTCGAAGCAGGTTTGTTTGAAGTCTCGGCAGCGACACCTCAAGGAACTGGAATCCCAACCGTGGGAAGCAGCAGGTCAACAGTGGCGACACACTCATTACTATCGAGATTTACCTATGATTATGATGATCGATATTTGTTGAAGGCATCTGTTCGTCGCGATAGTTATTCTGTATTTCTTGGGGAGAACAGGGATGGCGTGTTTCCTTCATTTGATTTAGGATGGAATGTGCACAACGAAGCCTTCTTTAACGTTGACGCCATTTCCCAGCTAAAACTCCGGGCCGCCTATGGAGAGGTTGGGAACAATGATGCAGGGGGCAATCCCTATATCGGAACCACGGGAATTTCCCAAGGTGCTGGAGGACCCAACTATAACCTAGGTCCAACAGGAACGGCAGCATCAGGTGCCACAAGAGATTCCGCATTGGGGAACCCCGATTTGACCTGGGCCAGGGTGAGTGAGTATAACTTTGGTGTGGACTTGGAAATGTTTAATGGAAAGTTGGCCTTTGAAGGAAACTATTACTTTGGTGAGGTCGAAAACTTGTTGGCCGATGTTCCTGTTCCTGCGTCAGCCGGTATTGGGTTTGGCAGTACTATAAGATTAAATGCCGTGACCAATGAACGTAAAGGTTGGGAAACTGCACTAACGTTTAGAAAACTTGAAGGAGATTTCACCTATAGCATCAGTGCCAATGCATTTGCAACGGAGACCTCGGTAAAAAGTGTTCCTGCCGGCTTTACAGGTATTGTTGGAAGTTCTATTACATCGGTAGGTTCTCCAAGAGCAAGGTTATTTGTTTGGGACTACCAAGGATTGTACACCGCAGAGGATATTGCTGCCCTACCAGCTGGATTTACGGTGGGTGAGTTTGAACCCATTGTAGGAGATGCCAAATACAGGGACGTGAACGGAGACAACATTATCGATCAGAATGATAGGGTAGCCGTGGGGAATACTTTGCCGACTGTCAACTTTGGATTAAATCTCACAGCAGCTTATAAAAATTGGGATTTCACGGCATTCTTTTCAGGCTTGTTTGGAAGAGATGTACTGAATGGGCCTATTCAAGGATTGCATGCGGATATCGCGAGCAATTATCCGGCCAATTATGATCCATACATCAATGGGGTTGGAACCTATCCAAGGCCACAGACTGCAGGCGATCACGGGAATTACGCAGCAAGTACCTTATATGTAGAGGATGGCAGTTTTGTAAAACTGAGAAACCTGCAGATTGGTTATACGGTTCCTTGGAAAGATGTAGATAATTTGAGATTGTTTATTTCAGGACAGAACTTGTTCACGTGGACCGATTTCACAAGCATAGAACCAGAGTTTGAAGGTGGTTTCTTTACTGCAGGTGAAGCTGACCTGGGATATCCAGTGGTTCGATCTATAGCGTTAGGTTTAAATGTTTCTTTATAAAAAAATGATGATGAAAAATAAGATAAAATTAGTTTACGCATTTGCTTTGACCTTCTCATTGGTTGGTTGTTCCGAGTTGGACCAAGTAGATCCAAACCAAGTGTCGGAATCCACTTTCTGGCAAACGGAATCGCAACTGGACCAGGGTGTCATCGCAGCGTATGATGTATTGCAGTTTGATACCATGTACGGACAGAACCTTCATATCATCTATTCCGGGCTTTCCGATGAAGGTACCAATGAGCATCCATTCGAATTTAACGCCTTGGTAAGGTTTACCCTTTCGGATACCGATGCCTTTGGAGGTCCTCACTGGGGAAGTAATTATACCATGATCAGTAGAGCCTATCAAGTATTGGAAAACGAGCCAAGATTTAATAAACCCGCCATTGCTGGACAAGCCGAATTTTTGATTGCATTGGCCTACTTTAATTTGGTAGGGTATTTTGGAGAGAATGTAGCGTATGTGGACCGTGTACAAAATCCTGGGGACAGACCCTCCACAGCTGAGGATGGGCAGATTTATGCCTTGATCGAATCCATGTTGCTTTCTGCAATCGATAAGCTCCCCTTAAGCTGGTCAGAAAATGATTATGGACGTGCCACCAAAGGAGCCGCACAGGCGCTATTGGCAAAGACCTATTTTCAGCAGCAACGTTTTGCCGAGGCTGCGCCTTTGTTAAAAGCCGTTATTGATTCGGGGCAATATAGTTTGTTGGCGAATTATGCGGACAATTTTAGGGAAACCGGGACCGTGAACCCAGAAGCCGTGTTTTTGGTTAACTTTATTGAGGACGGTCCTACCAACGAGACAGATTCGAATAGACGTCACCAAATTTTCAGTGTTTCTGAACAAGGAGGTGCCTTTGGGGATATCCAATGTTCCAATATGATTTTCAATGCTTTCAATAGGGAAGAAGATGCCACGGGAAGTAAGGACTCAAGAATGGACCAAACGATAATTTACCCAGGTTCGGAATTGACCTATTATGGTTTGAGTGGGCAAGCATGGGCGGATGAGGCACCCGACCAGAATTTGCTTACAGGGTTCTATAAATATTCGGAACAAGAACACACAGCCAACAATGTGGATCCGAGTTCTGGACTTCCAACCTTTATGACCATTTTGGCCGATGGAGGTACGGACTATATCGTAATACGTTATGCAGATGTTTTGTTGATGTATGCCGAGGCCCTAAATGCTGGTGGAAATACAGCTCAAGCGATTACTTATGTGGATCAGGTAAGGGCCAGATCGGAAAGACCGGCTTTGTTGGATGCCTACCCTGGAGCGGCTGACAGCCAGAGTGCCTTTAGGGATCAACTGGAGCAAGAACGTATTCTGGAATTGTCAGGCGAGAATTGGAGGTTCTTTGATTTGAAAAGATACGGCAAGTATAACAATGCGCAACAGGTAGAGGACGCCAATTTTGCCACTTTTACAGATGGTCAGGATGAGGTTGCGGGGATTCCGCAGAGTGAACTGGATACCAATGCCAATCTAAGACCTAACCAGGCCAATTAAAAAATAGTTCCTTGGATTTTGTTTTCCCTTTTATGGATTGTTTGGGGAAAACCATGTTGAAGCAACGTTGCACCATGCCATTTAAAATTAAGTGGCGTGGTGCTTTTCTTCATACCAGGAACAAATGAATCAGCCTTTTAAAGTCAATAGTTAACCAAATAGATACAGTACAAAATGAACGAAATGAGATTTATGGCCATTATAGTGGGAGCGGCTCTTGTGTCTTGCAATTCAGAAAAGCAATTGGACATTGCTTCCGTTTTTGACCAAAGCCCGGAACATGGCTTTGTAAGCCATAAACCAGCTTCCAAATGGGAGGAATCCGCCATTAGCGGAAATGGGACCCTAGGGATTCTTATCCCTGGCAATCCTCATAAAGATAGAATGGTCATTAGCCATGAGAAATTGTTTATGCCGGAATATCCTCCTTATGATGCACCAAATTTGGGGGGTCGGTTGAATGAAATCCGAGAACTTGTTTTAGAAGGCAAGGAGCAGGAAGCTTCCATGATTGCTGTGGAAGAGGGGGTAAAAATTGGAATAGAAGACGAATTTATTTGGACCAATCCCCATATCCCGGCCTGCCAACTGGAATTGGAGAATCTAAATCCAACTAAGGATGACCTATATGCCAGAAAGGTGAACTACGAAACAGGAGAAATAACCATCAACTACGGGTTAGAAAACGAAGTAATTTCTCGAAGAGCTTTTGTTTCCCGTCCGGACAGTGTTGCCGTTTTGCACATCCAAAGTCTTACTGCAGGCAAACTCAATTACAAGTTCAACCTGAACCAACTGCCCTTACCCGAAGCAGAAGAAGAGGAAGATGCTTTTGATCCTTCGGAATTTGTTTCCAAACTGGACATTAAGGCCCAAAGTGATTATTTATCTTATGAAACAACCTTTGAAAGGGAATGGGAGGGGTCTTTAAAGTCATATACCGTGGTATCCAAAATTATCCCTCGGAATGGTTCGCTAGAGGTGGATGGTAACAGCATCCAGGTACTTGATGCTGATGAAATTCTGGTGTTGTCCATGGTCAAATTGAACTATGTTAAGCCGTCGGATTCGCAAACTGATGTTTTGAGGAAAAAACTGGACGCTTTAGGCGCCTCTTATGAGGCCCTTTTAGAGCCGCATGCCAAAGTCCATGGAGCAATGTTCAATCGCTTTAGTTTTCAGTTGGGTGAGACTGACAGAAGGAATATCACTTCCGAAGCGCTTTTGGGCTCATCCACATTTGAATTCACTAATTCAGAATTGGTAGTGCAAACCGTGGAAGCTTCCAGATATAATGTGATTTGCAGTACTGGGGAAACCCCTCCGGCCTTACAGGGTATCTGGGGTGGTACTTGGCGACCAGCTTGGTCGGGGGATTTTACCCTGAACGGGAACGTCCCATCTGTGATCGCATCCGGACTAAATACCAACTTACAGGAACTCACGGATTCGTATTTGCAAATGATGGATGATATGTTGGCGGATTTTGAGAAAAATGCGAAAGGCCTTTACGGATTGGACGGCATCTATGTGCCTTCCAGGGCAAGTGAATTTGGTAGTGTATACCATTATTCAGAATATTTTCCCCATATCTATTGGTATGCTGGCACGGCTTGGGCGGCGCATTTTCATTATGACAAATGGTTGTACACCATGGATGAGAACTACCTAAAGGAGCAGGCATTGCCATTTATGCTCAAAGCTTACAAATTCTTAAGTCAGATTTTGTATCGGTCGGCAGATGGTCAATACATGTTTGTTCCTTCGTATTCGCCCGAAGTTGGGCCATTGGAGAAACACCCAGTCGCCATAAATGCCACCATGGATGTGGCGTCCATGAAGCAACTTTTGAGGAATCTGATCACTTTGGCCAATCAGGGATATATTCCAATACAAAACGTAAATGAATATCAAAGTATATTGGATAATTTACCGGACTATGCCATAGACGACCATGGGGAGTTGAAGGAATGGATTTGGGCATCCTATGATAACAACAATGAGCATAGACATGCCTCGCATTTGTATCCACTCTATGATGGTGTGGATGAAGATTTCAAGAATAATCCAGAGTTATTCGATGCCGCCAAAAAAGCCATAGAGGCCCGAATGGAATATAGACGGGGCAGGGAAGGAGGAGAAATGGCCTTTGGTCTGGTGCAGTTGGGAATGGCCGCGTCCCATCTCAAAGATTCCGAACTGGCCTACGAATGTATCCGTTGGCTGGTAAACTCCTATTGGACTCCGTCTTTTGTGAGCTATCACGATCCACAAGAGATTTTCAATCTCGATATTAGCGGAGGTATGCCCGCCGTGGTCTCCTATATGTTGCTTCAATCCACTACCGAGGAGATTATATTGCTTCCTGCGTTACCCAAGGAATGGCCCAACGGTAAGGTAAAGGGATTACCTGCCCGAGGAGGATTTGTTGTGGATATGGAATGGCAAAATGGAAAACCTACCCATTTGAACATTAGCTCAAAAACGGGAAATGCAACGCAAATCATGTATGGAGACCAAACTTGGGATGTGCAAATCGAAAAGGGGGAATCCAGGGCATTGACATTGGATTAATATTGATAAAACAAAATTCACTTGAGGCCTTTGTAAAATGAAATACAGCAAAAAATGCATTAGCACCTTATTTTTTACCCTTGCCCTTATTTCTACGCAATTGGGCGCACAGAATTTTAAAAACACCCAAGAGAAAGTTCAATTGGAAGATGGGGATACTTTTGTTTTTATCGGAAATAGTATAACCCACCAATGCGCTTATACCCAGTATGTAGAAGATTTTTTCTATACCAGGTATCCTGATAAAAAGCTCAATATTGTGAATGCGGGGGTTTCAGGGGACTTCGCTGGCGATGTGCTTAAGCGTTTGGAAGAAGATGTGTTAAAACATCAGCCCAAATATGCAAGTATTCTTATTGGAATGAATGATGGGGAATATGCGCGATGGAACGATACTATTTTCAATACCTACAAAAAAGATATGCTGGAACTCACCCAAAAGTTGGTGAATGCCCAGGTTAAACCATTGCTGCTTACCCCGACTATTTTTGATACCCATCAAGCTTTGCTTGGGGAAAATTGGGTGGATAAGGAACAAATACCCGACCTACATTATGATGCTGTACTTGCGTATTTTGGCGCTTGGTGTTTGGAGCAGGCCAACTTACAGGGTTATGGGTACGCAGATTTACATGGCTATCTTACCCATTACACCAGAGAAGCAAGAAAAAAGGATGCGGATTTTACATTTATCCCTGATGCGGTGCACCCAGAGTTTGATGGCCAATTGGTAATGGCCGTTGCCTTACTGGAAGGCATGGGGGTGAATGCCAAGGTAACGGAGATAGAAGTGGACAAAAGGGATGGAAATTGGAATTATGCCTCCAAAAATGGGACTTTGAGCAATGAAAAATCTGAAGCCATTGAGTTTGATTTTAAAGCAAACGCCTTACCATGGGTGGTGCCAGTAGATGCCCAGTATGCATTTGATTTGACGGATGCAGGATCCAGATTGGGTGCAGAGATCATCCGTGTGGTCGGATTGGAATACGGGAATTACCATGTCATCATCGACAATATAACTGTTGGGGCCTATTCCCATATGGACCTTGCCAAGGGAGTGGAATTGCAAAACAATCCAAGAACTCCTCAATACCGGCAGGCATTGGCGGTGGCTGAGCTCAATAAGAAACGAAATGAGGAGGTAATCGAGAAAGTCAGGGACGAATGGTTATTGAGAAAGGGACTGGCTAATCCTGAGGTGATGGAAGAAGAGGAGGAAGAGGAAGACCTTTCCGGGGATCCCGAGTATCAGCGATATTTGCGGCTTAGGGAGATGGGGTACGAACGGTATGTCCAAGATGAATTTGCTAAGGTTATCCAGGAATTGGAATCTACATCAAAAAAAATGATTGACGAAATTTACCAGATCAATCAACCTAAAACACTTCATTACTCCGTTGTACGGGCGGAAAAGTAGCGGGTAGGGGTAGCCATTTCTTCATTAATCCTTCATTCCCAATGTTTCCAAAGTGGAAATATGGGGAGGGAAGACTTACCTCACTTTTTTTGAACAATTAACAAAATCAAGGTTGGGTGAAAGGCTATTTGAACTGTTTAAAAACTAGTTCGGTGGCTTTCTTGGGAATATATATTCCCAATCGTTGTTCATGGAAAAGGGCATCGCAATTTGCGATGCCCTTTTTACCACTAACTCAATCAGAATTGACTAACTAAACTTAAAGTCTCTGTAGAATTTAAGACTCTAGAATTGCACTGTTATAATTGACTTTTTATAACATAGTAAATGTATGAAAAAAAGTTTTATTATTTATAATAACAATGTTAAAGTTTAATAATAAAGAGTTTAAGAGTAAAATTATTAATATTAGGTTCGTTGAATAATAATTTATTGTATACTTTTAAAATATAAGAAAGTAAATAAATATTCAATGGCCCAAACAATGACGGCTATTTGATTATGGAAATTAAGGATGAAGTATTGGTTAAAAAGTATATGGAAGGAAATGAAGCGGTTCTTGGTCAATTGATCAATAAACACAATCGTCGCATTTCGGGGTATATTTTTTCCAAAGTAAAGGATAGGGAGATTACTGAGGATATTTTTCAGGACACTTTTGTCAAGGTTATTAAAACGCTAAAAAGAGGAGATTACAGGGAGCAAGGCAAATTTTTACCATGGGTAATGCAGATCGCCCATAATCTTATTGTGGATTATTTCAGGAAAAGAAGGCGACTGGCCATATTTGAGAGCAAGGATGACTTTGACATCTTTTCAGTAATTGAAGACGACGAACCAAACGCGGAAAGTAATCTAATAAAGCAGCAATTGGACAAAAACCTGATTACACTGGTGGAACAGCTCCATCATGATCAGAAGGAAGTTCTAATGATGCGAATTTTTCGGGGAATGAGCTATACCGAAATTTCGGAAAATACTGGTGTTGGAATCAACACAGCCCTGGGAAGAATGCGATATGCGCTTATCAATCTTCGCAAGTTGGTCGAATCCCAAAATGTAAATATTATGGAATAGATGGTTGAAATTGCTTTAGTACCATTATGGAATCAAGCAAATTGTTGCCATCCAAAGTATACAATCTTTTAAACCCAATTAAACTAAGTTTTATGAAAGTAAGTACGCTGTTGTTTGTTGCCATGCTTGTACTGTCCAATTGTTTATCACTTATGGCACAAAATATCCAAAATGAAGGTATTGCCTATTGGGCGTTTGATGATTTGGACACCCCAGGGACCAAGGACATGGTTTTGGGTCATTTGGATCAAATTGACGGCCATTACAAATCCGTTGCTGGGGTGGTGGGTAAGGCCATTAAATGTGACGGATTTACCACATCCATTGTTCGGGATGAGGAGGAGGCGCCTATCATATCAGGACCCTTTACCATAGAGGCATGGGTCGCACCCCAGGCCTATCCGTGGAATTGGTCCGCTATTTATAATCAGGAATATAAAAAGCAAAGAGGTATTTTCTTTGGAATCGATGGTGAAGGCCGTGTTGGACTGCATGCAGCGGTGGCTCGTCAATGGCGGGAATGCATCAGCACAGCAACCATACCTTTTATGGAATGGTCCCATATCGCTGCCACATTTGATCCAGAGGATGGTATGAAAGTGTATATCAATGGGGAGCTCTCTGGTTATTTAAAAGTACAAGGAGATTTGCTATACGATCGGGAATTTCCAATGCAAATTGCAAGAAACCACCAACCTTCGCCACCCTCTTCACTTAACCGGGCAGGCTTTGTAAACGTTCCGGCAAAATTCTCTTTTGATGGTATCATTGATGAGCTGAAAATTTGGAACAAGGTTTTGACGGGAGATCAACTGAACGGGAATTACCAAAAATTCAAACCTTCGGATGCTCCTCAGTTAACATGGAGAAAGCTCCCAAAGATACAGTTGGATGATGCAGCATTTGGAGCTTTCTATACTAAACTAAAGTACGATGAAGATTGGGATCACCTATGGCGGGACGACCAGTACCCGGACATAGTAGTGACTTTTGACAAAAAAAAGCATTCCATGGTGTTTTGGAAAGGGACCAATTACAATATGAACCTGGTTACTGAAAATGGGAAATGGATTGCCGATCAGAGTGCTGAAACCTTTGGTGAATTTGGTTGTATGGAACATATGTCCGACAAGCAGAATCGATACAGCCATGTACGGGTCATTGAAAACAACAAGGCCCGTGTGGTGGTTCACTGGCGCTACGCCCTTGCGGACATCAACTATACCATTGCCAATACAGATCCAGTGACCAACTGGGGAGATTGGGCCGATGAGTATTACTACATTTATCCGGATGGATACGCCATAAGGCACTATCGTATTCACGGTATGGACGATGGCTATAGCATAACAGAACCAGCTTTGCTCTCAAATCCTGGCGAACGACCAGAGGATAATATTGATATGGTAGCCGTAACCTTGGCCAATGTCAACGGAGAAACGAGCAGCCATTCTTTTGAGACCTGGCCTTCTGATCAATTACAGGGAGGAAGATTCAAGAATTCGGTTGATGATGAGGTTCTTTCGGTTATAAATGTTAAGTCGAACACAAAGCCCTTTTTCATTTATGAGGAACCTGGAGGTATTGGTCCCTATGGTGGGGGGCGTAAGGAAATTGACTATCGTCTTTCCAAATTCCACTGGAGAAACCATTGGCCCGTAAGCCAAATTCCCAGTGATGGTAGATTTGTGCTTGCAAATGACCGTGTGACCAGTTCTGCAATTACATCGCCCCTGGCTGGTATGCGACGAGAAAATGAGGGAGGGGCCTTGGAAGGGCGTTTTGTCTTAGGCCTCAATGATGGCTCGATGGAAGATTTGGTTCAGTTCGCAAAATTCTGGTTGAATACTCCAGAAATTGCTCTATCGGATGATTCCTTTAATTATGATGGCTTTAGCCGAAATGATCGAGCATATCATATGACCCGTAATTCCCGAACGGCTGAGATGGTCCAAATGGAAATTGCTGCTGATGCACAAGCTCCGCTTGTAAATCCGGTTTTTATAGTTCATAATTGGGGAGATACCGCACCTAGTATAAGCTTGGATGAAGAAGTGCTCCCGTCTGAAAAGTTCAGGTATGCCATACGAAATACGCTGGATTCCAGAGACCTTATCCTATGGTTTGATTTGGCTCTTGACAAGAAGACAAAGTTGGTGCTGTCTAAATAAAAAAGAGATACCCTTTGATCAGCCTAATCCAATGGGCGGTTTCTGATTTTGATTGCGAATGCTCGCGAAGGATTGACAGACATCAATACATTAAACTCTTCATCCGTGAAGCCCCGCGATTTAAGTGCCGGGTAGAGCTTTTCAAATATGGCGGTATAGGGTTGAATGGATTGTTCTTCTTTTTGTGGATCGTACCAGCCAGCGTCATGGGAAATTAAAATTTTATCCAGAATACCATTTGATTTTGCGAATAGAATTTTATCAACATGATTTTCCAGTTCCCAGCCTAAGCCATCCAGACTTATCCAGCATCCCATTTTTGCTGCTTTGAGATAGCTGTTGTTATTGTTTTCCTCTTGGGCATGTACCCAAATAAAGGCTTCTGGAGAGACGCCCTTTTCCTTTAGAATCTTTAATTGTGGCCATAATCCTTTTGCTTTTCCCGTATGGGAAGCTATGGTTAATCCTGTTTTTAAATGGGTAAGCGCTGCGGCCTCAACTAATTTTTGATGCGATGGGCTCAGGCTTTGGGAGTTATCAATGCTAATTTTTATGAAGCCAGGTTTTATCGAAGTCGCATCTATGCCATGCCTATACTCCTTGGTCCACATTTTGGCAAGGCCTTCAGCCGAACTTTCTTTGACGTAATCTGGGAGAAATTTATCTTTTTGTGCGCCATATAGGCCTGTATTGGTAAGGATTTTTAGACCGGTTTTAGTTGCAATTTTTTCTAGAAGAACTACATCTCTTCCCAAGTAATTGGGTGTGGCATCTACAAAATATGTTACATGGTGATCTTTAAGTACTTTAAGATATGGTAGTACGGCCGCCATTATTGAATCATGGTCCCAATTGGCTGGTTGAATTTTTTTAGCCCCTATAAAATCAACCAAGATATGTTCGTGGGATAACCATATTTGATTTGGTGCCAACTGATGGGCTTCGTTCACATCCTGAATGGTCACCTGGCTTTTGGAGGTAGTACATCCAAAAATTATGGTCAAGAAAAACAGTATGTACAATTTTTGCTTTTCTGTCATCGGGTTATGGCATTTTCAAATGCTGTTTTGGTTCTACAGGGCTGTTATGCTTACGTTAACTTCGGTACTAGTTGTATGTTTCAACCAAATCACCAACCTTTTTTTACCATTGGCATCTCTTTCAATCCCTGTTCTGATATCTTCGGAAGCAGGCTGGCCATTAATTGAAAATTTGGCTTCACCACTCCAATTGGAGATGACAAATGCCGGGTTCACTATGGGTTGTTCTTCCGAGGCATTGATGGTAAAACTAATTTCTTTTGCTGAGGAATCTATCAAAAATGCCTTTTGTTCCTTGGAATACGCTACGAATGTAGCTCCTTGCACTTGCTTAACTGAAGGAGGAAGCTTCCAGGATCGTGCCAACGGAATGAGGGACTCAACACTTTGGTTGGTCATCCCATGCAATACCATGGCCCCAACCGAAGGAATAAAATCATTGGCTCCAAGTGCAAAATGCCCGATACGGTCATTGCCGATGGCGTACCTGCCATCAGAGGGCAACAAATTAACTGGCCAATGGTTCCAAGGACCGGCAAATGGGTCATCTGTATAGTTGGAATTCTCCGCAAGTCCCCATGGGGTAATATACCCACCTTGGAAAACCTCAAACGTTTTGTATTCGGATTTGGTCTTGACAAGCTCTATGGATGCATCATGAATTTGGACAAATGGGGTTTTGTTGGGCAATTCCCACTGTAGTTTTTGTACATCGCCATTAAGATTGGCCACATCCATGGCATTTAAACCTACCAAATCAAGTGCTTTGACTCCTGGTGAAAGAAGGATCTGAACATCTTGAAATCCAGGTCCTGCTGCGCCTATGTTTTCTTCTGTCCAGGTGTCGTTTTCTGGGTGGTAATAGGTGTCCCGATATTCCGCCATGGTTTCTCCCCAAGCCATAGTGGCAAGTGAAAACTCAGAAAGTTCTTCTTCCTCTTCTCCCTCTTCCTCATCTTCGTCCACGGCAAAGGTATCTTCATCGTCCGTTTCAGGTAATCCCCTACCATTAAAGTTTACCTTTCGAACGGCAGTACCATCAGGGTAGATGTAATAATACTCATCAGACCAGTTGGTCTCATCATTGTTGTTGATATAGCCCACGTCAACGCAGGGATATTTCCAATGGATAATGGCTCGTGCTGGATTGTTCTCAATAATTCGCGCATAACTTTGTCGATTCTGTTTGTCGGCCATATGTTCCGAACACCCATGAGGTCCCCAGGTCTCCGTGCTTTGATCCGCCATCCAGATATTGTTGTCGCTGATCCAGTTGGAGGCGTAGTTGGTTCCGCGCCAAAACTTAACCGACCCTTTAACATCGTCAAACTCCACTGCGATATCCGGATTTTCAACGTTTCTCCAGAGGTTGTCCCAAAGCGCATTGTTAAGGGTCAAATCGGTATAGTATGCACCAAATTTTCCTGTTTCACTCTGTCCCGGCAAAACACTCAAAGCTAAGCTGGAGGTAAAATCTTCCGGTTTGGTTTGGTCGAATAGTTTAGTAAAGGTATCGGCGTCCAATGCGGAATCAAAAATTGCCAACTCGTCAATTAACCCCTGAAATCCAATGAAGTAATCAATGTTTTCAGCATTGGTTCTGACAAAGTCCGAACCTCTGTCCAATTCATTGTTCATTCCTATTTGAATGGGAGGATCAATAAAATCAATGGGATTTTTCAAGGTTTTCGAGACTTCAACTTTTCCATTTATGGACAATTCAACACTAGCGTTGTTAACAGAAACACCTATAAATGACCATTTTCCAAAATCCACTTTGGATTTGGATTTGGTTTCTTCCCCATTGACGGTAAAAATAATGTGTCCATAAGGGTCCAGACCAAGGTAGAATCCTTCTTTTCCAAAACCTTTGGATTGATGGATGATGGGTGCCTTGTTGTAGGGATAGGCATCTGGAGCTATCCAACTACTAATGGAAAAGGTGTTATCCAACTTTGGGGCCTTGTCTTTTTCTAGGGAAACTGAGGTGTAATAGCCGTCAAAGGCCAATGCGGTCCCGGAAATCCCTTTTTCGTAGTGAGTGGAAAGGCCTTTAATTGGACAGTTGGTTTGGGTAACTGCTTCCACAACAAAATCTTCATGTGGTTGCATCCCATCGTCAAAGGTCCAGCTCAAAAGGGGAGTGGGAGCGGTGATTCCCAACACGGCATTTCCATCAAAAGGTGTTCTGGGGTAAATGGGAGCTGATTTTCCATGTTGCAATTCACCATGGGTAATGCCGCTTTGCTCCAAATGAATTTTTTGGATGGACCCAAAATCTGGATGGATCCAATCCTCATATCGGGTGCCTTCGGCATTTTTAACATGTCGGGTTATGCTGTAATCTTTTCCGATAATGAAAATTTCATGGATAACATTGGTAAGGCCGCCAGTATACAATGGGTCTTCATCTATACTGGCAAAAAGCCCAGAAAGTTTGGGACGATGTGTATAGTGCACCACAATCTTGTCATCACTTTGTTCCATTAACCGGACATAGGAGTATCTGGAATTTTGATCCACCTCACGATCGGGAAATAAGTCTTGTATGGGATAACTGTAATCTCCTACTGTCCAAACCGGGGCATACGCATTTTCCAATCTAAACTCCAATTGACCTGCATCGAGCTTTACAATAAGGTCTTCATAGCGTTGATGGGCTTTGTCTGAATTTCTCAGGCTGGTGTGATAAGCAAATAATTCATTGCTCGGTTCAGGTTTGCCGTCATCTTTGCAGGATATCAGGCTCGCCATGGCAAAAAGAACCACCCAAATAGTGTTTCTGGACATAGGTCTATTATTTTGGTTATTGACAACAAATATACAACTTAGTTAAATACAGTAAGAAAGTATTGAAAAATATTAACTTTTAATTACAATACAAGGATGTTTCAGGTGTGATTTTTCCATAATCTGTAATGGAAATCCGGGCAAATCTTATATTGGCCAGGGCTTATATACCTAAAATAAAAAAGCGGACAAACCTTATGGTCTGCCCGCTGGACTAATTCATGCTAGTTCTTATTAAAACTTGCCTCATTCAATCCTTGGTTCAAGGACTGAATATCCGATTATCTCCATGGCTCACTTTGTTCCAAGTTGGAGTTATTGGTCACCTCATCCACAGGTATGGGAAAATATTTGTGCTTTGCACCAATATTGGCTTGCTGTGTGGCCGTTCCATTGGAGGCTACAAAAGATTCCAACTCGCCCCAACGAATAAGGTCGAAGTACCTCAAGTTTTCATAAGCAAACTCTATAGCTCTTTGGTGTTTGATTTCGTCAAGTAATGTGGCGGTATCGGCATAGTCAGATAAGTTGGCTCTGCGGCGTACCACGTTTACCGATTCCAATGCAGCGGTCAAATCCCCTCCGGACGCGACCAAGGCTTCAGCGTGCATCAGCAAAATATCGGCATATCTTAAAATACGCTCATTGTTATCTGGATCCGAAGAACCCTCCAATTCTGGTGGACAGGCTAAATGTACGTTGAGGTACTTTCTCCACCAGCCACCTTCCGTGTCGCTGGAACCATCAGGAGCACCACCACCGTCACAGCTTAGGCCTTCTCCCAATTCATTATAAGGAACACCAAACAGGGGAAGTCCTTCATTAAAATAAACGGCCTCCAAATATCTAGGATCAAACTCATCGGCCACCGTTCTTTCCAGGGACATCTCGTTCATCAACCATGGAGAGGGTCTAAGAAAAATCTCAAAACCAATTCCTGGAACACTATTAAAAGGTCTGGACTGGGTGGCTGTTTCCTGGTTGGAGAAAAAGTACTGGAATTCATATAAGGATTCGGTGTTGTTTTCATTCTCAGAGGTAAAATTATCCCTGAAATTGGCAACAAGCCCATATGCTCCGGAATCAATGATCTGTTGAAACTCTGCGGCTGCCAAGGCATAGCTGGCAGCTTCATTCAAGTAGCCAGCACGATATAGGTAGGTTTTACCTAAAAATCCGGTTGCACTGCCCCATGTGACTCGGCCTTCAGGTGCACTGTCTGCAGTAGGAAGTCCAGCCTTGGCCAATTGCAAATCGGCAATGGCCTGATCCCAAACTTCTCCAAAGGAAGCAGCAACGGGCGGGTTAAAATCCGCATCCGTTACTGGAGTATTCAATACGATGGGAACCGCTCCGTACAGATGTGCCAACTGAAAGTAGCTCACACCCCTAAAGAAATACGTTTCTGCCAACAAACGTTGCTTGGTTGCTTCATCACTACCAAAGTCGGCCCCTTCAATGTTTTCCAAAATGGTATTGGCCCTAAAAATAGTTGTATAGGCCCCATTCCAAAAACTATCGCTGTCATTATCCTGCGGAGAACTACCAAAATTAAAGTAGTTCACCTGCGTTTGAAAGGCTCCGGCAGTGACCACCGATCCACCTCCCCTGGCATTCTGGGTAAAGATGGACTGGTCTCCATCACCCCTCAAAGCGCCAGCGATACTATTGTACAATGTGTTTACGGCCTGCTCTACCTGGGTGGCATCTTCAAAGAAAACGTCCGCAGTGATTTCATTGGGGTTTTTTACCTCCAAGAAATCCTTCTCACATGATATCGTTAAAAGAGCAAGCAAAACCAAAATCGCTATCCTGTTACTATTGCTTTTCATTATTTTATGCTTTTATATTTATTTCTTTTAAAAAGTAATGCTCACTCCGGCTTGGATAGATGCAGCTTGCGGTGCTGTATCTCGGTCTAAACCGGCGGTAAAAGGTGTAAATCCTGCCAAAATGGGAGATGACCCTACTTCTGGATCTAAGCCTCCAAAACCAGTGATGGTCCAAAGATTCTGACCCCGAACAAAGACTCTGGCATTGCCCATATAAAGTTTATTGGCCAGTGCCTTGGGCAAAGTGTAGCCTATTTCAAAGTTTCTTAGTTTCACATAATCCCCATTTTCAATAAATCGGTCCGATTGTGGTCTGGAGTTCCAATTTTCATCGATGTCATTGGGATTGAGTCTTGGAATGTTGGAATTTGGATTGTCCACTGGGTCAAATGCATTTAACAAGTGACGGCCATAGTTACCAAACTCATCGGTTTTGGATACCAAGTATAGGTGCGAGTTGTAGATCTGATGTCCAAAAGCACCCGTCAAGATCAAGTTGAAATCGAAGTTTTTGTACTTAGCAGAGAAGTTGAATCCTGCATTGACGTTGGGTACACCGCTACCAGCCAATTGCCTATCACCTTCGGAGGTAATTGCTCCATCGTCGTTTGCATCCACAAAGCGGATATCCCCAGGTTGTGCATCGGGTTGGATGATAGTACCATTTGAGCTTCTGTGGGCGCTTACTTCCTCAGCGGTTCTGAAAATACCATCGGTTTTTATCACCCAAAACTCAGAAAGGCCTCCACCTTGGTGGACCTCCATCACATGAGGTACATCCCATTCAGGACCGGCATCCCCATAAATGATCAAGTCAGTGCCAATGTTGTCAAGCTTTGGATTTTGTGTCCCCACATTAAACCCGACATTATAGGTAAAATCATCTCCTGCACTTCCCTCATAATTCAAGGAAAGTTCAATCCCGTTATTGGTGATTTTTCCATTGTTTTGGTTGATGGTACCACCCCCTGCTGATGGTGCAATGGGTGCGGCAATGATCATATCCGTGGTAATGTTGTTGTAGTATTCAAATGAACCACTCCAGGAATCAAAAAGCTCAAAGTCGACCCCAATATTGGTAGATTCCAGTTTTTCCCAGGTCACATTTGGATTGATGGCAGTTCCGGTAATCAACCCATTGGCAACACCTGCTCCAAATACCACTGGTTCAAATTGCAAGGTTGGAATAAATGCAAATTCGGGTACATTTTGTCTTCCAAGAATACCGTAACCTGCCCTAAGTTTAAGGAAATTGATATCGGACAATCCGGCTTTGTCCCAGAATTCTTCATTGGAAATTTTCCATCCAAGTGATCCCCCTGCAAAATTTCCCCAGCGCACATCGCTTGAGAATCGGGAGGAACCATCCCTCCTAAAATTCGCACTCAGTAGATACCTGTCATCAAAAGAATAAGAGGCCTGGGCCACAATGGACGCCAAGGTGCTTATAAACCTTTGGCCTGATACAGATGGGTTGGCACCCCCAGGAGCTCCTAAGGTGTTAATCCCTGTGGCTACATCGGCGAGGAAATTGTTTTTTCCAAAAAATCTAGCTGTGGAGGAGAATTTTTGTGCTACAAACCCGGCCAAGACATCTATATCGTGCTTCTCCCCGATAGTTCCTGAATATCTTAGGGTGTTGTCCACATTCCAGTTCCAGTCCCGGGAGGTGGAAATGTTAATGGCGTTATTGTCGTTAAAGTACTCGTCTTGGTTAACACCTTTAAATCCGAACAAATAACGGTTCTCGTTGGTGAGCTGCGAATAGGCCCCACTTAATTTATAGGTAAGCCCTTTCACGATATCGATCTCGGTGTACAAGTTCACAGAGACTTCATCTTCTATAATGTCAGTGTCCCAAATGGTTAAGTAATGTAGTGGGTTCCTGATCAATGCTTCTGGATTGTCACCTCCACCAAAATAGAATGATGACGTTTGAATGTCTCCATCGGGATTCGTATCCGGGAAGGCGGGATTCGCTACTCCGGAACCTTCAAATGTTGGCGCAAAATAGGGCTTGAGCTTGATGGCCTGTTGGTAAATAGATCTACTAAAGGCATCGGCTTCGGGATCTTGCTTGGAGCGGTATAAGGCAACATTGGCCCCCAACCTTATGTGGTCATTGATATTGAACAATCCATTGGCCCTAATATTGGCTCTGTTAAAAGCAGTGCCCACAGTAATACCTTCTTGGTCCAGATAACTCGCCGAGACCCTGAAAATGGCAGATTCCGACCCGCCAGAAATAGAAAGGTCATGGAACTGCATAGGTGCCAAGCTGTAAATAATATCTTGCCAGTCATAATCCCCAAAACCGGCTGGATTGGCCAGGTAGTCAATAGCCGCTTGTGGTATTAGGGCATCCGGGTTGTTGTCCAGATTGGTTCCGTACATCCGCTGTAAAATTTGGATGTACTCGCTGGAGTTAACTAAATCCAGGGGTTTTCTTGGAATTTGTGTCCCTAAATAGTTGGAGTAGGTGACTGTGGTTTTTCCTCTTGTTCCCGTTTTGGTCTTGATGAGAATAACCCCGTTGGCTCCTCGGGACCCGTAGATCGCCGCTGCAGAAGCGTCTTTAAGTATCTGAACGGATTCAATATCGTTTTGATTGATATTGTTCATCCCGCTTTCAGTTTGTACACCATCCACAATAATGAGCGGGGCATTGTTCCCTCCAAAAGAGGAAACACCTCTAATGGTAATGTTCACATCGGAACCTGGATTTCCATTATTGGATATAATATGAACCCCTGCCGCTGTACCTTGAAGGGCCTGTGCGGCATTGGTCACCCCTCTTTTTTGCAGACTTTCCACATCTGCTGAAACTATGGACGCGGTAACATCCCTACGTTGTTGGGAACTATATCCGGTAATTATGACTTCATCCAAAGCTCGGATATTTTGACCCAGCACCATATCAATTTGGGTCCTACCGTCAATTGCGACCGTTTGGGTCTCAAAACCTATCATGGAAAATGTTAGACTTTGCGAACCTTCAGGGGCTGCAATAGAGTAATTTCCATCAAAATCGGTGACAGTGCCCACTTGGCTGCCCGTCACAACAACATTTACTCCGAGGAGCGGTACCCCTCCAATATCCGTAACCGTTCCAGTTATTTGTTGCCCAAATAAACTGGTACCACCAAAAATCAGGGCGCACCATAATGCGAATCCCGATTTAGGTAAAAGTTTGATTAAATTCATGAGTTTGTTAATTGATTAAAGTTTTTAGTTAAAAATGTAGAGTAGCTAAAATTACAACTTATTTTCTAACATTAAATAAGTAAATGTGATTTTTAATTGTCAAAATACCAAAAGTTCCCCATTTGCACCCTGTTTGAGCAGGTTTGGAGGGCTTTTGTTTTTTGGTCATTGATTGTTGATTTGGTTCAGTTTAATCTTTTAGGTGACTTATGTTCAGGAAAATACATTGTTTCTGGATGACGAAATAGGAAAGGCTCCTATGGGTAAAGGGTTATGGCCCTTATATAAATGCTGTGTGCAGTCGGGTTTCAAGGAGGGGTGGTATAATAGGAATGCCTTTTGGTTCTTGATGCTAATTCAACTTATTTCTTAAAAGTTAGAAACTAATTTAAATTATGTAAATTTGGACACTACAAAATAGACTATGCCTGATCAATATGTAATTGGAGTGGATTTTGGGACCGATTCAGTTCGTTCGCTCTTGGTGAACGCCAAAAATGGTCAAACATTGGGAACAGAAGTGCATTGGTATGCCAGATGGAAGGAAGGATACTATTGCGATTCTTCAAAGAACCAGTATCGACAACATACTTTGGATCATTTGGAAGGAATGGAACGGGTTATTCGTGAAGTGGTAAAGAATGCGGGAGTCGACCCACAGACGGTCCAAGGTATTTGTATAGATACCACGGGATCATCACCTCAAGCAATGGACAAACAAGGTACTCCCTTATGTCTGAAGGATGGATTTAAGGATAATCCCAATGCTATGATGATTTTATGGAAAGATCACACCGCCATCCATGAAGCCAAGGAAATAAATGCAGTTGCCAGCCGATGGGCTACGAACTATACGGAATTTGTTGGCGGTATCTATTCCTCTGAATGGTTTTGGGCAAAGATGCTGCACATTTGTCGTACAGATCATGCCGTGAAATCCGAAGCATATACCTGGATGGAGCATTGTGATTTGATGACTTACATACTAATTGGGAGTCCGCCGCTAGATTCCTTTAAGTATAGCCGATGTGCCGCAGGTCATAAAGCCATGTGGCATGCCAACTGGGATGGTCTACCTGATAGTTCTTTTCTGTCTACCTTGGACCCCTATCTGGGCCAAGTCAGAGATCGCCTGTATGCCCATACCTATACCTCCAATCAGAAAGCGGGTAACTTATGTGAAGAATGGGCCAATAAACTTGGGCTCGCCACATCTACCGTTGTATCCGTTGGTACTTTTGATGCCCATGCAGGAGCGGTAGGGGCGGAGGTAAGTGCGAATACCTTGGTCCGCGTTATGGGGACCTCTACTTGCGATATAACCGTGTGCGATGAGCATGTTATAGGTAGCAAGGCTGTCAAGGGCATTTGTGGCCAAGTCAACGGCTCTGTAATTCCTGGGATGATTGGTCTGGAAGCGGGACAATCTGCATTTGGCGATGTGCTGGCGTGGTTTAAGGATGTGTTGATGGAGCCGACTCGGGATATCATCCAGCAGAGCGAGGATATTGATGTGGCGCAAAAGGAAAAATTGATCAAAAAATTAGAAGATGATATGATCAAAAATCTGTCCGAACAAGCTGCAGCCCTGGCTCCTGAAGATACCGCACCTGTAGCCTTGGATTGGATCAATGGAAGACGTACGCCAGATGCCAACCAATTGTTGAAATCAGCCATTGTCAATTTAAGTCTGGGGACCAGTGCAGCCCATATTTTTAAATCCCTTGTGGAAGCTATATGTTTTGGATCCAAGAAAATCATCAACCGATTTGAAGAGGAAGGTATAGCTATAGACTCCGTTATTGGAATTGGCGGGGTGGCCCAGAAATCCAGTTTTGTCATGCAGACTTTGGCCAATGTATTGAATATGCCGATTAAGATTTCGGCTTCCCAACAAACCCCGGCCTTAGGTGCGGCTATGTATGCATCCGTGGCAGCTGGAATCCACAGTTCGGTTCCAGAAGCCATTCAAACCATGGGACAAGGTTTCAGAACAACCTATATGCCCAGGGAAAAAGAAGTAAACACCTATAAGAAAATGTTTGCCGAATATGAGATTCTGGCATCGTTTGTAGAATCACAGGAATAAGATGAAGAGTAAGTATCATCACTTGAAGGAACGTTGTTTTGAAGCCAATTTGCAATTGCCACAATTAGATTTGGTCATTCAAACCTTTGGCAATGTGAGCGTAGTGGATAGAGAAAATAGTTGCTTTGCGATCAAGCCAAGTGGAGTTCCTTATCCAGAGCTAAAAGTGGAGGATATTGTTATTGTAGATTTTAACAACCAGGTCATTGATGGCGATATGAACCCATCATCGGACACCAAAACCCATGCTTATTTATACACTAAATGGAATACCATCGGCTCCATTGTGCATACCCACTCTTCCCATGCCGTGGCTTGGGCGCAGGCCCAAATGTGCATTCCTATACTGGGAACCACCCATGCGGATCATTTGGTGCAGGATATACCCTGTGTACCTCCCATGAGGGATGAGTTAATCAAAGGCGATTATGAACACAATACCGGGATTCAGATTGTGGAATGGTTTTCGGAAAATGCACTTGATCCGTTGGAGGTAGAAATGGTATTGGTGGGTAGTCATGGACCATTTACCTGGGGGAAAAATGCCGATTCTGCCGTTTACAATGCCAATGTGTTGGAGGAGCTTGCCAAAATGGCCTATTTAACCCTGCAAATTAGTCCGCAAGCGGAAAGGCTCAAAGCGTCATTGATTGCCAAACACTTTCAAAGAAAGCATGGTTCCAATGCGTATTACGGCCAAAAATGATGGGCGGAAATTCCTTTTAATCTTGATTACAAACTTGCTCCCCCGTCAACGGGAATTGATGTTCCCGTAACAAAGCCGGAACTAGGCGAGGCCAGCCATAAAATAGCACTTACCACTTCCTGTACCTTACCAAACCTGCCAACAGGATGCATGGCGATGGCAGCTTTTCTTTTTTCGGGCTCATCAAATGCTCTTTGCGCCATAGGTGTTTCTATTACGGCAGGGCAAATTGCGTTTACTCGAATGTTATCTTCAGCATATTCCAAGGCAACGGCTTGCGTTATGCCTACCACACCAAATTTGCTGGCATGGTATGCTACCCCCGCTCCCCCACCTTTTAAGCCAGCCAAGGATGAAATGTTGATGATGTTTCCTCCTTCATTGGACAACATGGCCCTTAACTGATGTTTCATGCATAGCCAAACGCTTTTTAGATTGACATCCAGTACATGGTCCCATACCTCTTCTTCATAATCCATGGCCCTAACGCCTGGAGTTCCTTCCACTCCAGCGTTGTTGATGGCGATATCCAATCTCCCAAAGGCTTTCATTGTTTCGTTTACCAGGTCCTGGATATCCTTGGATTTGGACATATCGGTAGGTACAAAAATGGCTTCGGCGCCCAAGGATTCTATTTCTCGCAACAGTTCCAAATTCCGTTCCTTATTTCTGGAAGCCAGCACCACTTTAGCTCCTTTTTGGGCAAATTCCAAGGCGGCTCCTTTTCCAATTCCCGAACTTGTGCCGGTAATCAATACAACTTTGTTTTTAAAATCCATGTTCATTCTATATTCGCAATAAATTTATTGTTGGCTATAGCCCAACTTTTAGTTGGAACGGCTGAATAGAAATTCGAGCCTCAGTTCGCAGAAAAACTATTTATTATTTTATGTGGGTATGGGAATTGGTCCCCTGTTCAATTACTCCCGAATCTTTCCATCCCATCCCCTTAAATCCTCTGTAATGCCTACCATTCCATTATTTGTAATGCCCTCAAATACTAAAGGTACAAAGCGATTTGGATGTTGGTTTGCGACCCACGCCATAGCTCTGAAAAGAACAATTCGAAATTCAGGATCGTAATACGTAAATGTATGGTGACCTGTACTTGTCCCGAAAACTTTGCCATTCCCAATCCCATAGGTCCAAAAGAGAGGTGATGCCTTTTCAGAAAGTTGGCTCGGCGGTATGGGTCCGGAGCTATCTTCCTCTGGACCCGTTCTAACCGAACCTAGTATGTTTACATTGTCCTCTTGGTATAAATCCCAGTAGAATTCATCCGGAATGGTCATTTTATTTTGAAAACCCATAAATATTGGGTGTTTGTTATCAATGGATATAGAGTCAAAAATGGCACCCCATTTAGAGGTTCCCTCTTTCCAGGCAAACCCAAGACATTCTGCTAGTTTTTTTCCTTTAATTCTCGGCCTCATGATTACAGTTTCATGCAAAGAGACCAAGCCACCCCCTTTTTCAACAAATGCTTTGAGTGCCCTAAATTGCTTTTTTTTCAGCTGTGGCAAATGCAGATACATTACTACTAGATCAGCATTTTGAAGTTGTTGTTCGGTAGGAAATCCAAAGGATTCCTCAACTTTGGTCTTGGGGGACTTAGATAAAAGATCAACCATAAGATCCTTTACCTTAACATAGTCATGAGCACCGGCAATATGATGTTCGTCATAACCATATACCCAAACAACTTTTAATTCCTCTTTGGGTTCTTCTACCTGAAGTTCCCCGATAATCTTATCAAGATGGGATTTCTTCATTGGAGTCTTTGGTTGTTGATACAAGTGTTGCCCAAAAACTCCAGAGACGGCGCACAAAACCATAATCGTAAATGAAACAATACCCAACTTCAACTTTTTAGGTCGGGTTAAAAGGATGCCAACATCAATTACTGCTAACATTGAACAATGGAATACTGATTACTTTATTGATGAAATACTTTTATTTAAGTTCTCCCAATGCTCATCTTCCAAAAATGCGAAAGGAGTTGGGGTATACTCTCCAATAAGGTCCACATTAGCCTTTTCCGGTACCTCCAAATCCAAACACCAGTATGTGGCATTGATGAACATTCGTCTTGTTCCTTCGGCCACAAGATCTGTGGATGCCCCTATGGTAGTGGCAAAGGCTTTTCCTTGTTTTCCTCCAGGCAATTGGTAACTTTTTGTCCAAGCAATGGGCATTAAAGGGCTGTTTGGATTGTACTCTTCATCCTCCTCTTCCCAATCCTCTTCTTCTTCGTCCTCATCCTCATCCTCATCCTCTTCCATTTCTTCTTCCTCATCCATTTCTTCTTCCTCGTCCTCCTCCTCTTCAATTTCAATTAAATTGGTTGTAGCCAGTTTATTATCGGAAATACGCATTCCGTAAAGGTTGTCATTTTCGTCATAAGCTGCTTCGCGATCTATCACTTGCCCCAAAACAATGGGTTGGGCATCACCTGGCAGGGGCAATCTAACACCATAAACATCTGAGGGTCCCCAAATGTCACCGGCTTCAATGCCATTAAGCAAGGAGTGGTCTTCCATCCCCTGCGCGGGAATTCCCCTGGTGCTTTGATGACGGTGTACGCCATGGTGCGAAATCCATTTTTCGCCCAATACGAGTCGGCCAAAACCATCTTTCCAAGCATCGTCACCTTCATAAAAATTCCCGTAGTGCTTGTAACTCGACTCAATTCCCCCGTCTTCAAAATTAAAAGCGTGGGTGGCTGTGCGTATCCCAATTACAGGCTTCCCAGCTTTGAGGTAGTTGTCAATATGCTGCATCTGATCATCAGGTAAAGCTCTAAATCGGGTAAATAAAATCATCAAATCCGCAGACTCGAGCTGCTCTAGACCTGGGATGTTGTTCACATTGTTCGGATTCAAAATACCTGGTTTTTTGGGATCTTGGGCGAAGAGCACGGTACAGTTAAAACCATGTCTTTCCGTCAAAATCTTGGCCATTTGGGGAAGTGCCTCTTCAGAGCGGTATTCCTCATCTCCTGAAACCAAAACAATATGGGGTTGGTTTGCATCGCCCTTGTAACTGATCCATTGTTGCGCCTCTGGTTGTGCAGTTTCTCCTTCAGCTTTTTGGTCCGCGCTTTTCTCTTTGCAACTCCATATAAATACGCAGGCGAAGAAAAAATAATAAAGTGATTTCATTGTATTCGTCTTTAGTTATAGCTGCTTTAGAGCAGCGGCTGTATTTGTGTTTGCGTGTACTTACCATCCAAGAGGGTTACCCCATCTGGATCCGTGATGGCCCGATCACATTCATCCTCAAAAATGATCCAGCCTTTGTAGTCCGTATCCACCAAATATTGGGTGATGTTTTTGAAATCGATGATGCCTTCTCCAGTGGGTGCCCACCTGCCATCAGCGTACATGTCCTTGTAGTGGACCAAATTGACCAATTCCCTATACTCTTTAATGATTTTCAAAGGTTCCATGCCGCCCTTGGCAATATGACCCACATCTGGGCAATATCCAATGTGTTCAGCATTGAGGGCATTGATGATGATGTCGTAATCTTCCTCTACCCGACAAATGGATCCTTCTGGGGAATTGGGGTGATGGGAACAAACTATTCCTCTATCAAAGGCACGTTCAGCAATTGTATTTAAACAGGAGACCAAATTCCGTTGTCGATTGATCAAATCCCGGCGATCTGAACCTGGCATCTGGACCAGGAGATAGGTCGTATTTGGAAAATGGGATAGAAAATCCATCCATTGGTCAGCTCTTTGTCGTTCGGCCTCTGTTTCTTTGTTATACCGCCAATCTTCCACATGGCATAAAACGGCCAATTCAAGATCGAACTTGTCCAGGGCATCTTTCATTTTGATGGGGTCTTCCAAGGTCCCAAAAAAACTGGTTTCAGGTTCTATTCCTGAAAATCCGGCTTTGGAAGCAATTCCCATGATGTGATCTAATTTGCCCTTGTAGGACTCTCCGGTCATTTGCCAAGTATAGGTTTCGCAGCCAATCTTTATGCTGTCCATGGTTTTAGTCATTGATTAAAAATTGTGTTGTCAGTTGGTTAAACCGTTCCAGATCCTCCCAATGGTGCACATGTCCTCCGTCAGGAAAAGACTCATAACGGGAATCTTTGATTCCTTCATGAAGCACTTTGGAAAATTCTGGAGGAGTAAAAATGTCTTTTTCGCCAACGGTGATCAAGGTAGGCACCTTGATATTGGCAAGTCGAGCTACAGTATCGTGTTGTATGCATGCATCCAATTGACCTTCAAAACCAAATCTGGACTGGGGATTGGAATTGGACGCGGCGGAACGTTGTCCTTCTTTTAGACTTTGCAAACCTTCTTCATAGTAAGGTGGCGCAAATATCCAGAGTTGCAATAGCTCCATAAAATCTTCTGGATTGCTGGTAACCCGTATTTTCTTCAGATTTTCATAAACGGTTTTGGCGTAGGTATTGAATCTGGGCCAAGTACTGATCAAGGCCAGTTTCGTTACTCTTTGGGGAAAGTTCAGCGCCAGTTCTTGCGCAATGGCTCCCCCCATGGAGATACCGGCCACTTTTGCCGTGTCAATACCCGCATGGTCCATCACCGCTATGGTGTCTTCTGCCATCATTTTGGTGGAATATGGTCCTTTGGGCTGGTCAGAACCGCCAACACCTCTGTTGTCAATTAAATAGCATTTAAAATGATGCTGGTATTCGGCCACATGCTTTTCCCATGTATCTCCATCGGCCCCAAATCCCATGAGCAGTACCAGCGGCTCTCCTTCGCCCTTTATTTGATATCGAATTTTTATTCCATTGGAATCCGCGAAGTAACTCATCCTATTTTTTTGATTACATTTTCCACAAAGGGAATGGCCTTTTTTGCATCCACCTCCGTAGTGGGGCAAAAACAAAAATCGAAGCACCACCATTCCAAAGGTTCCACGTCCTTTCTTAAGGCCATTAGTGCCCGTTCAAAATCAATATTTCCGTTCCCAAAAGGAGTATGGGTGCTGGTTTCATTATCATGTAAGGTGCCATCACTGTCAATTAAATGAAAATGACCAATGTGTCTTTTCAAGTGCTCAGCAAGCTCCACAATCCCATTGGCAAGTATCTCTTTGGACCCGTTATGTCTGGCGCCAATGACCGAACACATATGGGCATGACTGGTGTCAAACAGCAGCTTAAAATTTGGATGGTCAACAGCTTCCACTATGGATTTTATCTCGCTGGGCTTGTTCAGCCAAAATCCGGGTTCAAACTCCCAAACCATGGTCACACCATACTTTTTGCATAATTCAGCAGCGCTATGCCAAGCCTTGGCCAGGTTATCAAACCTTTGCAAATAGGTCTCCAACTCCAAATAATTGGGAGGACTAACGGTGTCTACGCGTAGGGTTTTAATTCCCATGGCATTGCAAAAGCTCAGGGATTTTTCAATTTCCAAGAGATATTCCTTTGGGTGCACTTCTGCAGGGGGCACAGCGGTAAAATCAGGAGCGTAACCTGAAATGCCCAATCCATAACCGTCAATTTGTTTGCGAAGTTCGCTGCACTTTTCCTCTGTATTGTATACATCAGGGTGGGGGTGTGGACGGAAACCATTGATCTCCACTCCATCGTACCCAGCTTCGGCCGCATAGGACAAGAAATCTGGAAAGGACCAGGGGTTCTTTTCAAAAGGGCCAAAGGAAAACGCCCAGCTGCCTAGAGAAAATTTAGGTCTTTTCATACGTTTACTCTGTTTAATCGAACCATTTAGAACGAATTAATTGAATCCCTTCCTTGTAAATTTCTTCCGTAGGCGAAAAGTCCCTCCACACGTTGATGGAATTTGCAAATCGTGGAATGGCGGCACTAAATGCCTCAATGGTTAACCAGCCTTGGTAATCGATAGCTTTTAAAGCTTCGAAGACTTCATCCCAATTTATTTGACCTTTTCCTGGGGTGCCACGATCACTACCACTGATATGGACATGTTGTAGATCGCTGCCCAAATGGGCTATGGCTTCTTGATGGCTTTTTTCCTCAATATTGGCGTGATGTGTGTCGTAAATGGCCTTAACGTTTGAATGGTTTACCGCTTTCAGCAATTGTTTTAAATCTGCCGCCGTGTTCACCAAATAGCATTCAAAACGGTTTAAGGCTTCGGGAGCCAAGATAAGTTCGGCTTGCTTGGCATAGTCCCCGGCTTCACGCAAAAGTTCGGCACTCCATTTTTTTTCTTCCAGTTCTGGTGGCCTTCCTTCAAAATGGGCAAAAGCGGAATGTATGGGGCCACACAGCACATCGGCTTTGAGGGCATGGGCCCGATCTATGGCCCACTTTAATCTATCTATTCCTTTTTGCCTGATATAGGGATTGATACTTGCGATGTTTGCCTCTTTGGTTAAGGATGTCACACAGGTGGTTCCCATTCCCATGTTCGCAAGCTGTTCCCCTAGTGCAGTATAATGTGCAACACTTCCCTCGCCCAATGGGATTTCTACCCCGTCATAGCCTGTTTCCTTAAGCTCTTCAAAGATGGGTTGAAGTTCTAAGGTGACATAATCCGTCCACAGTAGCATGTTCATGCCGATTTTCATATCTGGCTATTCTTTTTTAGTATTTGTGTTTTCAATGATTTTGCTTAACCCTATCTTCCGAAGCTACGCTTCTTGCGTTTCTGATTTTATCTTCTTTACCCAAAAAAACAAGACAATGAACAAGACGATCAATATACCTGGAAAAGAAATCATTTTCTGCAATGTTGCCTGACCTGCGGCCAATTCCATGGCATCACCTGTTAATCCCATGGATGCTGCTTTTTCGCCAGCTTTATCAATCCAATTCCCAATAACTGGTTGGAAAATGGAAGTGGAGAACATTCCAAAAGCACCAACAATTGACATTCCAAAGGCTCCGCTCAGAGGTACTTTTTCCGCTACAAGTCCAATCATATTTGGCCAAAAATAGCAGACGCCAAGGGCAAAGCATATAGCTGCTACATAGGCCATTGGCCCAGCAGAAATGCTGAACAGGAATATTCCAATAGTTGTTAGGATCGATGAACCTAAAAGTACCCCGGTTTGGTCAAACTTATGTACAAAATCGCCTCCAAAATATCTTCCAATGGCCATTACGCCGGTTATTAAAGCCAAGATGAACATGGGTTCAGCACCGCTTTTGGATAAAATGAGCTGCGCCCATTGCGTGGGCCCGAACTCTGATATTGCGGTCAAGGTCATGCAAAGACAGATAAAGAGAAATAGAGGAGAGCGTATTGCGGATAAATTGGTTTTTAGGGACTTGGTTTCCAGATTCTTCGGTGCCGGAAATTTTTGCCCATAGAATAAATAGGCATAAATGACTGTCGGCAATAATATGATCCAAATTTGGGCCTCCCAACCCAAGTTTAATTTGGTCATTAGCAATGAGATCAAACTTCCTAAAACAATACCCCCTGGAAACCACATATGGAATCGATTCAACAGCGTATTCATGGTCTTGCCCGAGTAACTGTCGGCAATCATGGGATTACAAGCGGCCTCTGTACAACCGTTTCCGATTCCAATGAGCAAGGTGGAAATAAGAAGTCCCACATATCCTCCTGAATATATGGTAAGTAAAATACCCAATGTATGGGTTAAAAATGCGAACTGCATTATTTTCTTAGGCCCAATGGCGTTATAAAAGATACCTCCCAGAACCATGGATATTGGAAATCCCAAGAACCACATTTGGTTGATGAAGCCCAATTGTTTGGCGGACAGCTCAAAGGTTTCACCCAATTGCGGGAGCACCCCGGCCCTAATACTAAAGGAAAAGGCGGTTGTGATCAAGGCAAAGCAACTGCCGTAAAAAAGTCTATTTTGGTTTTGCTGATTCATCTTTGGTTAAATATGGTTTGTATTTAGGTTTGGCTGCGATATTATTTTAAGCACACAATATACTAATTAAAGTTAAGAAAGAAACTAAAGTAACAAAATTCTCTATGGGTTAATTCCATTAATTTGAATTGGCCAAGGTGTGCAATGTACTTTGAACAGTACCTTGTAGAGCTACCCCAGCTGTCGAATTCAAACTGTATGCAATGGTCATGGCATCTACGGGTTGGATACCTTCAATAACCAAATCCACCGTCATACCATCGGCTTGTAATGATGCTTTTGATACCTCGCGCTTGGTAACGTCATAGCGCTCAGATCCATAGTCGCTGCTTCGGATAAAGTTCCAGGTGTTGACCTCATAGTTGGTAATTTCCGCAGCAGATTTTGGATCAAGTTTCTCAGCAAACTTTAAGGTCATTCCCTTGTCCGTCGCATGCATCTCAATAGGCATTGGTATGGGATTCCCAGTATATCGAACTCGATACAGGTCTCCAGGTCTTACATTGCTGGAAGTGCTCCATGCAGCCATGCCACATAAGTACAAATGTTCATCCGCAGGATGGAATCTTCCGCGCATTACCCCGGTATAAAATTTGGTGCCGGGAATATCTATCACACCACCTTGCGCTTGACCATTGAGCTGTTCATGCAGTACCAATTGAATTTTGCCATATCCATAGGAAAAGCTCAATAGGCTGCCATTCATAGCTCCCCATTTTTCACTGTCCACCCATAACAACTCCGAGGGGGAACGGTCAAATTCCATATCTACCCATACCATGGGTTTTTCCATAGCCAATCGGGTGGTATCCTTGGGAGGGTTGTAGCTCCACATATTGCCATAAAATTTGTCCTCAGCATCAGCCTGCACCCAATTGATACGGTTGGCGGGATTCCAATATCCTTCTTGATCGGTGACCAAAAAGCTACCGTCAGGATTAATGCATACTCCATTGGCAGCGCGAAATCCTGAAGCGATAACCTTGGATTCCTGACCGTCTTTGCTGACTTTGATTAATGTGCCATGTTGCGGAATAAGTGCTTCCCTGGCGTGTCTTCCGCTTTTGGCATAGTAGAGATTGCCTTGGGAATCGGTTTGCAGTCCCATGGCAAATTCATGGAAGTGGTCCGTAACTTGGTGATCATGATTGAAACTTTCATAGAAGTCGGTTTCCCCATCACCATTTAAATCTTGTAGGCGGACAATCTGGTCCCGGCAACTGACATAGATTAACCCATCAATAACCTTGATTCCAAGTGGCTGAAATAATCCAGCTCCAATGCGCCTCCATTTCAAGGACATATTGCCTTCGGCAAGACCCTTGACTGACCAAATATCGCCATCTGTTGTGCAGAGTACGGCTTCATCGCCCCCTGGCATGAAATCTATGCCGCTAAATTTCATCTGGCAGTTCCATGGATTGTCAAAAGGAGGAGTAAGTTGATCTATGGCCAATAGTTTATCTTCCGCCCCCTTGATAATGGAGGTGGTCAATGTTTGCGGATAATGGGCCTTACCACCACTAGTGTATTTGCGTAGCGATTCAGGTTCCTTATCTGCCTTGACCACATCGTCTATGACCGAATTGTCCGCATCGGCAATGAACAATTTTATATTGGCTTTTTGCGACTTGGCAACGGTCATGATTACAAAGCCATTTTCGGTGGAGAGGGAGGCCCCTTTTCCCTTAATTCGAACCTGGTTTTGGGCTGGAGCCACTCTCATTTTTAAGATTCCTGAAGTGGGACTAATATTCAGGGTTCGGGTAAAAATAGTTTGCCCATTTTTGTGTTCCCTGCCCAACTCTTCCAAAATGTTGGCTTTGCCAACGGAATAAGAAAAAACAATGTGTTCTTCATGGTGGTACAGCCCTTTGTAATCTGCCCATTCCCTGGGCAACGGCCCAAATTTACGTCCATCCCTGGCGGTAAACCGCGGATCATCAAAAGAACCGTTTATGGGATTGGCCCATCCCGGACCCACAGGGGTCTCAAAATGAAGTTTGCCTACGGTTCGTGGATAGGTTTCGTGCTGCTCATTCAGCAGAATGGCATTCCAATCTATAAAACCTTCCCCTGTCCAACCCCCGGCCACGCGAAGCACATCATGATCAAAAATCATCCATGAATTGCCCTTGGCAACACCTCCTTCACCTTCATCCAATCGCACAGCTATTCCCTTGTAGGCAAAATTGTTTTTTGAATAGTCTTCGTCAGCATAGGGTACTGGTCCTGGGGAATGATATCGTTCAGGTCCAGTTTCCGAGTCTACAAGTTCTATAGTGTTGGAAAAGAAGTTGCCATAATCCTGTTCTGACCAGGGCTGGTTCTGCTCCGAGTCGGGGCCTTTTAAACTCCCTTCGGGCAGCGTGCTTAAATACCCCGGGGTTATGGTAAAATAATCTTCCGGATTTCCTTTTCGGATATACTGCTCCCTGATGTAGGTGAGTACGTTGTATTTCTGTTTTGGCGTCAAGCTCAATTGAGGTGGCATAGCCCCAAATCCTTTGGAGATGGTTTGGTACATGGAATAGGGGTCGTTCCCTGCTTTTAAGGACTGTTGCCAGAATTTGGATGCTGTGGGCAATGAGCCTTCCAAATCAGGTGTGCCGTGACAGTTAATGCAATTGGAATTGTAAATTTTGGCACCTTCGGAATAACCCTCACCATCCATTTGTTCGATAATACCACGATGGTCTAAATCAAATTCGGTTTCGCTTAGATCATTATCCGTTAATATGTAGGTGACATCGGACCTGTCAATTGAGACGGGTTCATCAGAAAGGCGTGTGGCGGTGAAAGGAATCTTTTCACCTTCATATCGGAAATAACCCGTAAAAGTGGAACCATTGAATTTTCCAGAAAGTACAATACCATTTTCTTCATCAATATCATCGTCCTCGTCTGCTTCGTTTTCATTTTCTTCCTCCTCTTCTTCTTCCTCCTCATCATCATCTTCGTCTTCCTCTTCCTCTTCTTCGAATTCGTCCTCGGCCATCCAAAAACCGGTTAAGGTTTCATTATTGGAAAGGCTTATGCTGTCCAAATCAATGCGTTCCATTTGATATGAAATCAGCGATACCTGATATTGGGAATCCTTCAGTTCAATTTTCATGACCCCATCAATCAACTGGTATTCCGGTTCTTCGGGTATCGAAGCTTGATAGGCCCAAGAACCCTCGATACTTTGGTTGGAGCAGCTACTGAACAGAAGAAGGCAGAGTGCCATAATGGCCAAGCATTGGATGGCTGATTTCGATATATGGACAGAAGATTTATTTGTCCATGAAAGGAATTGGAAGGTAGGGCGGGAATACATATAAATTATTAAGATGGTTGGGTGTAATCCAAAATTGGGTTCAAATTACAATTTAATTTACTTTCTTACATTATAAAAGTATGTTTGATTTGCATTACCCACAAGCTTTTAACAAATATTTAGAATATGCCATAAAGCCATATCGTGCTTGTACAACTGAAAATGATTGGAGAATGTGTACTTGAAAAGGAATGAGCAGGGAACTGGACATTTCTGCCAACTGTTTTATTCTAGTCAATATTCAGGCATTTTAGATATGGGTTGTCGTATATCACAGGCGGAAGGAGCAAAACAAAAAAAGCTCCACATATGTGGAGCTTTTTTTTGAGGTCTGGACGGAACTCGATTGATCAATTCAGTTCACCTCAAACCAGAATACATCAGATACTGACATATTATTGGCTGAGTCGGTGGTGTTAATAATCCAGTAGTAAGTATTACCGGAACCCACACTTACTTCAATGTTGGAATCTGCCGTTTGACCCATACTGTTTATAGGGGGATTTTGTGTTCCAAAAAAAACTTCGTAACCAGTAATATCATTATCAATATCACTAGCGGACCATTCCAATATGACATTAGCGGTGCTGGAATCTAAATTGCCTCCCACCGAAGGTGTGATTACATCAGCTGGAAAGGGAACATGGTTCACTATACCATCGCCCGCATTATAAAACTTCCAAACTTCGCTCGTGGCAGTTTCGGAGCTTATATTGGATTTTGATACTACTTGCCATTGAAAAGCGGCACCCTTTTTTATTGTTACCTCTAGCTCAGTGGTGTTGGAATTTTCTTTAATTTCAACGTTGGTGCCCAATTCCTTGATGATTATTTCATAATAGTCGGTATTGGCAGAAGAATTCCATTGAAAGTTCACGGTACTTCTTTCAACATCGACTTCAATACCAGTTGTACACTCTTTATTGTTTTCTGGATAAACCAAGTCCGAAGCATCTGGCGCTAGAGATTGGTCTACAGGTTCGATTGAACTACTACAGGATATGATTATATATGCAAAAGCACTTAGCAAAAGGGTTGATTTGGTATGCATGACTTTTATCTTAATATTATTTTATGGTAGTATACTTCTGGGCCTCGGTTAACTCTTAAAACGTACATTCCAGATGGTAGACTACCAACATTAAGAGCGAGATTCAACTTTTGGTTGCCGTAGGTTTTGCTTAGCAGGTGCCTGCCGTCACTTCCAAACAAAGACAGCAATGTTTCCTCCTCTGAATTACTACTTAAGGATATTGTTATTTCACCATTTGAGACAGGATTGGGATAAACGGTGGAATTAAGTCCCAAAAGGAAAGATTCTTCATAGACTCCTTGGCATTCCTTATTGGTTTTAACAGATAAGGTGTTGGAATGGTTGGTGACCGCAATTGTGATTTCACTTTCAGTTGTGGTTTGAACCTCCCCATTAAGGTTAATGATATAATTAGTCCCACCGTTCAATTTTAATGTTACTGTTTTACCAAATGGATCAACAATGGAATTGACAAGCAAAGGTTCAGGTTCTAATATTTGCAACGTAAAACACTTTTCATAGCCAGGTTCGCTGGGAATTGTGATGCAGACCATATAATCACCGGCCTGTAAATCTGAAAACTCGGTATTTTCTGTAAAGTTTTGAGATGTTATGGTGTTGCCTTTTGATGAAAGTGTTGCCGTATAATCTCTATTTTCGATTACTGATATATTTATTCTCCCATTATTGCTCGAGATGCAGGACTCTGCAATGGTCTGTATTGTATAGTTGTTGGTTGGTAGGGTAAATATTTTGCAGCCAGTAATATCCACTGTACTTCCCAAAAGAGTTGAGGGGCATTGATCGTCCTCATTTAATACACCATCCCCATCTATATCTTCATCGCACACATCCGCAACACCATCTTGGTCAAAATCTGGTCCGGATGCAAGGTCAACCAAAAATTGATCCATTATTTCGCATCCGTTGGTATCGAGTGCGTAAATGGTGTATAGGCCTGATTCTACATTTGCAAAATCATTATCGGAGACATAGCTTACCCCGTCCAAGCTGTATTCATATGGTGGGGTGCCACCTGCTACATTGATTGAAACATTTGCTGTATTCAGGTTGTCGCAGGAAGTTGGTTCTACAATAACTGATGTAAAGGTCAATAACTCTGGTCCAGTGACATCAACTATAGCCGAAAGCTCACAGCCTAGACTATCCCGGGCCTTGATTTCATATTGCCCCGCATTTAAATTGCTAAATACGTTAGAATCGACAAGAGTACTGTTGTTGATTTGGTATTGATAAGGTGCGACACCTCCTGTTACAATTATTTCTATGGCTCCTTCCTGTTGACTATTGCAAAGTACATCCGTTACCATAATATTGGACACTGTAAATTCCATTGCGGGCTCGATAATAGATTCATTTATGGATATTGTGCAGCCGTTGGAGTCAACTATGTCAATGGTGTAATTGTTTGGTGCCAGGTTTCCAAATAGATTTGAATTTCCAAATCCATTCCCATTTAATTGATACTGATAAGGAGGTGTTCCTCCCATTGCGACAACTTCAATACTTCCATTATTGGCTCCTTTACAGTCGATATTTATGATGTTGTTTTGTATTGATAAGGCAAGTGGGTCTTCTACCGTGGTAATATTGCTAAGGGCTTCACGATTTCCAGCGTCTACCACTTTGATGATATAGTTTCCACCGGGCAGGTCAGAAAAAGTGTTATCTGATTGCAAAGCAACCAATACGGATGAATTTTCATCAAGTAGTTCATACATGTAAGGTTCTTCCCCACCACCAGCATTTACCTGAATAGCAGCATCACTTGCACCATTACACGAGATTTGTTCAATTTGGACATCTATTTCTATTCCTTGTAAACTAACTGTACCTAAGTTTTTGTACCATCCTAGCTCAGAAGAAAGCAAGTCCATGTTACCATCATTGTCGAGATCTGTAATTTCGTATATCAGGAACAAATCAGCAATTTCTATTAGCCGTTCTTCGCTAAAGTTGCCTACTCCATCCAAATTTTCCAACCAGGCCACTTTATTCACATAGCCGTCATTGCTGTCCCTTAAAGAATATACAATGTCGATATCCCCGTCGTTGTCCAGATCAGATGAAAGTGCCGAGGTGAAACTACTGCCAGAACTGGAAGCAACTACTTTTTCCGTTCCAAAACTCCCTGCACCATCCAAGTTCTCGTACCAAGCAATTTTGGTATTGTCTATTGATGCCGACAGTACATCTAAATCCCCATCACCATCAAAATCATCTGCGAAGGCTGTAAGTACTCTTTCTGAAATATCTGTAATTATTGCTTCCGTACCATAAGTACCATTGCCATCCAAGTTTTCATACCACACAATTTTGTCTTCGTTCTCTGAAGCACATATCACATCAGGCTCTCCGTCACCATTCAAATCTGCAACATAAACAAAAGAAGCTTGTAAGTCACTGCCAATGACATTTTCAGTACTGAAACTGCCAGCACCATCTGTATTTTCAAACCAGACCACCTTAGCTTCACCTTGATCGGCAATGAGGATATCTATGTCCAAATCACCATCCATATCTGCGGCGTGCATTGACCGTGGTGCAGTCATTAGATTGGATATCAGCTGCTCGGTTCCAAAACTGCCTAAACCATCCAAATTTTCATACCAAACCACTTTATCCAATCCCTCAAAGGATGCCACGATGTCTATATCTCCATCCTGGTCAATATCATTTAAGCTGAAGGTGGTACTATAGTAATCCGTATTTGTGGCAATCGTTTGTTTTGGTCCAAAATCTCCTAGTCCATCTTTGTTTTCGAACCAAAGTATACTGCTGCTTTCGGAATTCGTACCGCAAAATGTTGATACAATGTCATTATCCCCATCTCCATCAATATCTGCTGTGGCGGCTCCTTTTTTTGATAAGCATAAGTTCCATTGGTTTTCGATAGTATGTTCGGTGTCAAAAAGCCCATCCCCGTTTGTGTTCTCAAACCAATGTAAGTTCGCTCCTGCACCCTTGCCGGTATGAACAAGATCTACATCTCCATCGTTATCAAGGTCGGTTGGATAAATGTCATCTGCTTTTGGTCTACTAGTGCTTATTGGAATGGGACTTGAGAAATTTCCGTTTCCATCAAGATTTTCATACCATACAATACGGTACTGGTTAAATACATCAAACCTATTTGAGTCATCATAGGAACAGGAAAAAATATCCATGTCTCCATCACCGTCTATGTCCGCAGCCCTAACAGTCCTTGGGTCTTTAAACTCTGTGGTAATTACCTGTTCAGGCCCAAAATTTCCCAATCCGTCGATTCCTTCGTGCCACGCCACTTTATCACCATATGGAGAGGCAAAAATTAGATCGGAATTACCATCGTTATTGAGGTCGGCAATATCCAGCGAAATGATATCATTGGCATTGGAAATAGCATGTTCAACATCAAATGCTCCTTTGCCATCTGTGTTTTCCAACCAAGCGATTTTGTCGGATAGAAAAATGGCCGCGGTTCCAAATAAGATGTCAAGATCAGAATCATTATCCATGTCATGGAGAATTACTGTATCGGTTTCCTGATAATCTCTCGATTGTTTAAGAATAAAGTCTCCTTGACTATCTGTGTTTTCATACCAAGTTATCTTGCCATAGGAGCCTGCCACAACATCCATGTCTCCATCCCCATCTATATCGCCGGCATGTACGGAATGACCGCCACCTGGAGTACCAATAGTTTGTTGTTGGCCAAACGCACCTAGACCGTCCAGATTTTCATACCAGGCTATTTTAGAATCTCTCGTAGAAGCAGATAGCACATCCATATCGCCGTCGCCATCCAAGTCTGCGGCAAATATGGAATTGAAACTCCCGGCATTTGTAACAATGCTTTGTTGAGGTTCAAAGTTGCCCTGGCCATCAATATTTTTAAACCAGAAAATTTCATCATCGGAAGAATTGGTCGCGTAGATCAGGTCCATATCTCCGTCTCCATCTAAATCAGCTGGAAAAACAACATAAGGATTGTCCAGTTTAGTAGCAACCAAGTAATCTTGGAAATAAATCTGGGAGTAAGAAGATGCGACTGTAATCGAGCAAATTAAGGAAAGAAGTAGTTTTTTAAACATAAAAGCACGTTGGGTTTCGAATATATGTCCAACGGAAATTTAGAAATTTTAGTTTCATTTCAATAACAAAACCTCCTAAATCTCATAGTTCTCGATGAAATGAGAAAATTAGGCAACGTCTGGAAAGTAAGTAAAGGAGGGAAATTAAAAAAGCTCCACATATGTGAAGCTTTTCTTTGCGGTCTGGACGGGACTCGAACCCGCGACCCCCTGCGTGACAGGCAGGTATTCTAACCAACTGAACTACCAGACCAATGATTTTATCTTTTCAGACCCTAACAACAGCCAGGTTCAAATCTTGTTCATGCTTTTTGCAAAGCGAGTGCAAATATACATTCTCAAATTTGATTCAACAAAACATTTTTTTGAAAAAAGAAACTAAACAAATTTTTGTCGCTCGATCATAAAAGTATTAAGTACTTGTGCAAAGCTGGAACCCACATCAACCGCTACATATTTAATTTGATATTGGGCACATTTCAGCTTTAACTCTTGCTGGTAATCCTTCACTTTTTGCTGATAGGCATCTTTGATGTTGTCCGCATACAAATCAATATGTGAACCCGTTTCAACATCTACAAAGCGCTTGGGAGTATTGTCAAAATCAAAATTCAATTCATGTTTGTAATCCATAAGATGAAACAAGACTACGGCGTGCTTGTTATATTTTAAATGACGCAAGGCTTCAAACAGTTGGGCCTCTTCCGTTTCGGTCTGGAACATGTCCGAAAACAAGAATATTAGACTACGTCTATGGATTTTTTCCGCAATCTGGTGTAAATAAGTGTATGTTCTGGTACTGTCCGAAGTCTCTTTGGTTCCAACAACCTCGTTCAATTTGGAGTACAACATCTGAAAATGTCGTTCGCTACTTTTTTCCGAAGTATAAAAATTATAACTGTTGGAATAGATGCTCAGACCAACTGCATCCCGCTGTCTTTTGAGCATCTGCATCAAAGCGGCAATGGCCAAGACTCCAAATCCAACCTTGTTCAGATTTTCCAAGCTCAAATTGCCAATTTCCGGATAGTACATAGAGCCCGAATTGTCCAAGATCATATGACATCTTAAATTGGTCTCGTCCTCATACCGTTTGGTGTAGAGTCTGTCCGTCTTGGCAAAAAGCTTCCAATCAATGTGTTTGGTACTTTCCCCTGGATTGTAGATTTTGTGTTCTGCAAACTCCGCGGAAAACCCGTGAAAAGGACTTTTGTGGATACCGCTGATAAATCCTTCCACAATCTGATTGGCCAAAAGCTCCAAGTTTTGGAAAAGTTGGGCCTTATGTAGTTCTGATCGTATATCCATTTCCAGATTATGGGATCAATATAAAACAAAAAAGGTTTGGCATTTGCCAAACCTTTTTTAAAATCCAGTTTCGGATTATCTTATAATACAGCCTCAATAGCGTCGGTGTAAACCTTCTTTGGGGAAACCCCAACTTGGCGATTTACAATTTCACCATTTTTGAAGACCAATACCGTTGGAATATTTCGAACACCGTATTTAGCGGCAAATTGCTGATTGGCATCAACATCTACCTTTCCAACAACGGCCTTGCCTTCGTATTCCTGACTTACTTCCTCGATGATAGGTCCAACCATTCTACAAGGTCCGCACCAAGCCGCCCAAAAATCCACAACAACGGGCTTGTCACTTTTTAGTACTACTTCATCAAAGGTTGCATCTGTTATTTCTAGTGCCATTTTATTTATTTTAATATTCGCAAATTTAGTCAAATATTGTCCACTTTCCTTACCGCGAATGCATTCGTTTTCATTATTGTGCCATTGACATAAATTATTGTCACCTCAATTCAGCTTGTAATGTATCTCGTTCTCTTCCAATGCAGAGAGCAGTTCACTGTTGATTTTTACCTTTTGTTTTCTGCTGGAAAGGTTGAGCTTGATTTCGTCCTGCATTTCGTAAACCACAAAGTTGAGCGGATGATCTCCTTTGTAGGACCGCAACGTATCTTTTAGCGCCTGAATCCTTTTTTCCTGTAAACGATCTATATCCAGTTTGATGGTCAACTTTTTGGCATAGGCCTCCATGACATCCTGGAGTTGTTTAAAGTCGTTAAACTGGAGTCTGGGGTCCCCTTTCTTTCCAGTATCACGGTTTACCCAACCTTCACGGACAAAGGTTTTTACATGCACAAAGGAATTGATCATTAAAAAGTGACGAAACTTGAGGTACTCCTCTCCAAAAATTCGGAATTCATGCGAATCAGTATAGTCCTCAAGGGTGAAAAGACCCCATCCCTTCCCATTTTTTGAAATACGATGTTGCACATCTGTAATGACACCGGCTACGGTCAACTCCCGATTGACATAAGGTTCCAAATCCGAAAAGGCAGAGACATGGCTATTGCAGAATGCCGTTATTTCCTTTTTGAAATCGTCCAAAGGATGGCCCGAGATGTAGATGCCAACCACCTCTTTTTCCCGACGCAGTTTTTCCATAGTGCCCCAATCTTCGCAGGGCGGTACAACTGGTTCAGGAATCTGTACTTCACTGGACTCCCCAAATAGGCTTACTTGTGAAGAGTTCTCGTTTTCTTGAAACTTGGCTCCATACTTAATGGCCTTTTCCAAGAAAGTCACGCCATCACCCTCATGATGAAAATATTGGGCCCTATGGGTGTCGCCAAATGAATCAAAACCACCGGCCAAGGCCAAATTTTCAAAAGCCTTTTTGTTGGCGGAACGAAGTTCGACACGTTTGGCCAGGTCAAAAACGGACTTATAGTGGCCGTCTTCCTTCCTGTTTTCCACTATGGTTTCCACGGCTGAGCGGCCCACTCCCTTAATGGCTCCCATTCCAAACCGAACCGCATTGTCCTTGTTTACCGCAAACTTGTAATAGGATTCATTGACATCCGGCCCAAGCACCTCAAGCCCCATACGCTTGCACTCCTCCATGAAGAAGGTCACCTGCTTGATATCATTCATATTATTGGACAGTACCGCTGCCATATACTCTGCAGGATAGTGCGCCTTTAAATAAGCAGTCTGATAGGCTATATAAGCGTAACAAGTAGAGTGGCTCTTGTTAAAAGCATAGGAGGCAAAAGCTTCCCAGTCTTTCCAAATTTTTTCAAGAATGTCCCTAGGGTGCCCATTCTTTTCCCCGCCATCCAAGAATTGGGGTTTGAGCTTTTGTAGCAGGGCAAAAATCTTTTTCCCCATTGCTTTCCGCAAAACATCCGCATCACCCTTGGAGAAACCGGCCAATTTTTGGGACAACAACATCACCTGCTCTTGGTATACTGTAATCCCATAGGTTTCCTTAAGATATTCTTCCATATCTGGAAGGTCGTAGGTAATCTCCTCATCTCCATGTTTTCTGGCGATAAAACTCGGAATGTATTCCATAGGGCCGGGCCTATAAAGCGCGTTCATAGCGATAAGATCATCAAAAACCGTAGGTTTCAGATGCTTCATGTGCTTTTGCATTCCTGGGGATTCGTATTGGAATATCCCAACCGTATCTCCGCGTTGAAAGAGTTCATAGGTTTTTTCGTCATCCAAAGGGAACTCGTCTGGAATCAGTTCCATACCGGTTCTTGCTTTCACAATTTTAACCGTGTCTTTAATCAAGGTCAAGGTCTTCAATCCCAAAAAGTCCATTTTTAGAAGACCGGCACTTTCTACTACGGAGTTGTCAAACTGGGTAACGTACAAGTCTGAATCCTTGGCCGTGGCCACAGGAACAAAATTGGTAATGTCGTCTGGGGTGATGATGACGCCACAGGCATGGATCCCTGTGTTTCTGAGTGAACCTTCCAGCACACGGGCCATGTTCACCGTCTGGCCTTCCAAATCATCTCCTTCAGAGATATTCAGCAATTCATGCACCTTTTCCAACTCATCGGAACGGAATTTTTTCTTAAGATCTGCTTCCTCAACCCCAAAGATTTTGTTGAGTTTGGACATGTTGGGAATCAACTTGGCAATACGGTCCGCATCGTTTAACGGAAGATCCAAAACCCTAGCGGTATCCCGAATAGAGGATTTGGCCGCCATGGTACCATAGGTGATGATCTGGGCCACCTGGTTCGCCCCATATTTGTTGATCACATAATCCATGACCTTGCCACGCCCTTCATCATCAAAATCAATATCAATATCTGGCATGGACACTCGATCTGGGTTCAGGAACCGCTCAAAAAGCAAGTCGTATTTTAAGGGGTCGATGTTTGTGATGCCCAAACAGTAGGCCACTACGGAACCAGCCGCTGAGCCACGTCCAGGTCCCACAGAAACTCCCATATTTCGGGCTTCCCTAATAAAATCTTCAACAATCAGGAAGTACCCTGGATAGCCAGAATTTTGAATGGTGCTCAATTCAAAATCCACCCGCTCGGTAATCTCATCGGTAATCTCACCATATCTGTTCTTGGCGCCATTGTAGGTAATATGTCTCAAGTATGCATTTTCCCCTCGTTTTCCGCCATCTTCAAGGTCTTCGGCTACCTTGAATTCTTCCGGGATGTCAAATTTTGGAAGGAGTACATCCCTGGCCAGGTCAAAAGGCTCCACTTTGTCCACGATTTCCTGCGTGTTGAGGATGGCCTGTGGTATATCCTTGAACAGGGCTTTCATTTCGTCCGAAGACTTGAAATAGTATTCCTGATTGGGCAATCCGTATCTATATCCCCGACCTCGTCCAATAGGGGTGGCCTGTTTTTCACCGTCCTTTACACAAAGTAAAATATCGTGCGCTTCAGCATCCGTTTTGTCGCAGTAATAGGTGTTGTTTGTGGCTACCAATTTTACTTCATGTTTTTTGGCCAGTTGCACCAAAACTTGGTTCACACGATCTTCATCTTCCTGTCCATGGCGCATCATTTCAACATAAAGATCTTCCCCAAACTGCTCCTTCCACCACAGCAAAGCTTCTTCAGCTTGCTTTTCGCCAACATTCAGGATTTTATTAGGAACTTCCCCGTAGAGGTTTCCTGTTAGGGCGATAACATCTTCTTTGTACTGCTCAACCACCTTACGGTCTATTCGCGGTACGTAGTAAAAGCCATCTGTATAGGCAATAGAGGACATTTTTGCCAAGTTGTGATAACCATTTTTGTTTTTGGCCAACAACACAATCTGATATCCGTGATCCTTGATATTTTTATTGGTATGCTCTTCACAAACATGGAACTCGCAACCTATGATTGGGGTAATTTCTTTGTCAGAGGGTGTTTCGCCATTTTCCTCCAGTTCAGCATTCCGCTCTTTGACGCCTTTGTTATGTGCTTTTACCTCCTTTACAAAGTGAAAAGCTCCCATCATATTGGCATGATCGGTCAAGGCAACAGCATGCATGGAGTTTTCAGCAGTGGCCTTCACCAAACTCTTGATGTTGATGGTGGATTGTAGCACCGAAAATTGGGAGTGGTTATGTAAATGTGCAAAGGGCGCATCCGCCAGACTCTGAACATTTTCATTGATTTCATCCTCCGAAATTTCATCGGTGTCCTTGGCCCAAAGGGCATCCGCAATTTTCTTGGAAGCCTTTTTAAGATTGATGTGTTTAAGGCCAATCAGTTGTATTTCTTGCGGATTGGCTTCGGAGAAATGTTCAAAATAATCTGGTTGAACATCCAGTTGCTCGATGGAGTAGTGCTTTTGTCTGACCAGTTCCAAGAAACAACGTGTTGTGGCCTCAACATCTGCGGTGGCATTATGTGCTTCGGCAAAAGGTTCCCCAAAGAGATGTTGGTGCAGTTCGGTCAAGGTAGGCAACTTGAATTTTCCACCCCGACCCCCAGGAATTTTACAGAGTTCTGCCGTGTCCTCTGTACAAGTGTCCAGTACGGGAAGAGACGTTAGCTTGTTTGCTACCCCCATCCGATGGAACTCACATCCCATAATGTTGACATCGAAATCTACATTTTGACCCACCACAAATTTGGCCTTGGAAAGGGCTTGGTTGAAAGCTTCCAAGGTTTGTTGTAAGGACACGCCTTCCTGTTCTGCCAAAGCAGTGGAAATCCCATGCACCTGTTCTGATTCATAGGGGATATTGAATCCATCAGGTTTCACCAACATGTCCTGATGCTCCACAAGATTTCCCATTTCATCATGCAGTTGCCAAGCAATCTGAACGCATCTGGGCCAGTTATCCGTGTCCGTAATCGGAGCATCCCAGCGCTTTGGTAATCCTGTGGTTTCGGTGTCAAATATTAAGTACATAAATGGGCTGTGCTAGCAAAAAATAAATGATTAAAAATAGATAAACACAAAGCTATTTTAAAATGTAGTTTTTAGGAGTTATTAACTTCCTTCATAAGCTTTGATTTTTATGCTTGTAATGTACATTCGCTATCTTTAGCATTTCAAACCAACCTAAAAAAATGAGAAACTCTTTTTGTCTTTTATTATCAATTTTTTTGATCCTTACTTCTTGCAAGGAAGAACCTAAACCCGAACCAGAACAAGAAAGTGCCCCTCCTAATTTCATTGTCATTTTTGCCGACGATTTGGGGTACGGGGATTTGAGCTGCTATGGGAATCCCACTATTCTCACCCCTAATTTGGACCGTATGGCCCATGAAGGACAGAAGTGGACCAATTTTTATGTGGGAGCCAGTGTTTGTACACCGAGTAGAGCGGCTTTGCTAACAGGAAGACTTCCGGTGAGAAGTGGTATGGCCAGTAATAAAAGTCGGGTTCTCTTCCCTGATTCCAAAAATGGCTTACCTGCCAATGAGATAACCCTAGCTGAACAACTGAAGAAGGTAGGATATGCTACCGCGGCCATCGGCAAATGGCATTTGGGTCATAAGGAACAGTATTTGCCCACCAACAATGGATTCGATTATTACTTTGGGATTCCTTACTCCAATGATATGGATCGAGTGGCCGAATACCCAAACGGGGACTATTGGAGCCAACAAGATGAAGATATCAAAACCGAACATTTTAATGTGCCCTTGATTCGTGGCACTGAGATTATTGAAAGACCAGCGAATCAAAATACTATAACAAAAAGATATTCAGAAGAGACCGTTTCCTACATTAAAAAGAATAAGGATAAACCTTTCTTCATTTACTTGGCGCATAACCTTCCCCATATACCATTGTTTGCCTCAGAAGAAGCAACGGGCAAGAGCAAACGCGGACTCTATGGTGATGTGGTGCAAGAGATTGACCATGGGGTAGGGCAAATTCTGGAGGCACTTGAGACGGAAGGCTTGGCCGAAAATACCATTGTGGTCTTTACCTCTGATAATGGGCCATGGCTCCCCTTTAAGAATAATGGTGGAAGTGCAGGTCTTTTAAGAGCAGGGAAAGGCTCTACTTGGGAAGGCGGTATGCGGGAACCTGGCATTTTTTGGGGTCCAGGACATGTTAAACCTGGGGTTATTACAGATTTGGGTTCTACCCTGGACCTTTTCGCGACCTTCAGCGCCATGGCCAAGGCAGAACTTCCCCAAGATCGGATTATGGATAGCTATGATCTTGGCCCTACTTTGATGGAACTGAAACCTAGCCCACGGAATCATATCATGTACTATAGGGGAACGGAACTTTATGCCGCCCGTTTGGGGGATTATAAAGCGCATTTTATTACCCAAGGGGTGTATGGTCAATTTGGAGATCGGGAAGAGCATGATCCTCCCGTATTGTACCATTTGAATCATGATGCTTCGGAACAGTTTGATATTGCAGATGGTAATGGAGAGATTTTGACTCAAATCCAGGAGTTGGTGGAAGGGCACAAAGCCAACTTGGTACCTGGTAAAGATCAATTGGCAGAAAGGGAATAGAAAGTCGCGTAAGTCATTGTGCATTAAAAGAAATCAAGTATATTTGCACCCGCTTAAAGTGAAAGCGAACTAAAATTAGGATTAATAACCAGGGTCGGGCACCCTACAAATTAATGTGATATGCCAGTAAAGATTAGACTTCAGAGACACGGTAAAAAAGGAAAACCCTTCTACTGGGTTGTGGCCGCAGATTCAAGAGCAAAAAGAGACGGTAAGTTTTTGGAAAAATTGGGAACCTATAACCCCAATACCAATCCAGCTACCATTGATGTTAATGTGGACAATTCTGTAAAGTGGTTGCAGAATGGTGCACAACCTACAGATACTGCAAGAGCCATTCTTTCTTACAAAGGTGTTTTGTTGAAGCACCACTTGTTGGGTGGGGTTCGTAAAGGCGCATTGACCGAAGAGCAAGTTGAGGAGAAATTCAACGCTTGGTTGGAAGAGAAGGAAAAGGCGGTTCAAGCCAAAAGAGATGGTTTGAGCAAAGCTCAGGCAGAAGCAAAGGCCAAAGCATTGGAAGCTGAGAAAGAAGCCAATGAGAAGCGTGCTGCTGCTGCACTTCCTGAAGTAGAGGAAGAAGCAGTTGCTGAAGGCGAAGAGGTTGCTGCCGAGGCTGCCACAGAGGAAGCTCCTGCAGTTGAAGAGCCAGCTGCCGAAACCGAAGAAGCTCCTGCTGCTGAGGCTGAAGCTGCCAAGGAAGAAGAGTAAAAGTTCCGACGATGCGCAAGGAAGATTGCTTCTACTTGGGCAAAATCGTCTCAAAATACAGTTTTAAGGGGGAGGTATTGGTGAAGCTCGATACCGACGAACCTGAAAACTACGAAAACATGGAATCAGTTTTTGTTTCATTGGGAAACAATCTGGTTCCATTTTTTATTGACCGCTGCCGATTGCATAAGTCGGCTCTACTGCGTATCGATTTTGAGGAGGTGAAGGATGAGGTTTCTGCCGATAAAATCATGGGTTCTGAATTGTATCTACCCTTAACCATGTTACCTCCGCTATCCGGAAACAAGTTTTATTTTCATGAAGTCATTGGCTTTAATCTTGTAGATAAGGTGCATGGGGATATCGGGGTAATAAAAGCGGTAAATGATAGTGCATCCCAAGAACTTTTTGAAGCCGAAAAGGATGGGAAAGAACTGCTGATTCCCATTAGCGATGATATCATTATAAAAGTTGATCGGGAATCAAAAATTATTCACGTAAAAACCCCTGAAGGATTGGTAAACTTGTATATTTCAAGTTAATATATGCTTAATGGATAAAAGAATTGACAACCTTGATTATTTAAGAGGGCTAATGGCCATAGTCATAATGATATACCATTATAATGCATGGCTTTATGGGGCTTTGCCGAGCGATTCAACATTAAGTAGATTGGGAATTTATGGAGTTTCAGCTTTCTACGTATTAAGCGGGTTGACCCTTTTTTTGGTTTATTCGGAGAGGTTGGTTGTTAGGAATTTACCCTCTTACTTTCTTAAAAGGATTTTTAGGATTTATCCACTTTTATGGATTTCCATTTTACTCAATATCTTTCTGCTAAATAGAACCTATCCAACTGAAAAGCTATGGCTAAACTTTACTGGGGCATTTGGTTTTGTAGCTCCAAGGGAATATATATCCACGGGGGCATGGTCTATTGGGAATGAGTTGGTTTTTTACGTTTTTTTTCCTCTAATTATACTTTTGAGCCGAAGATTTAAGTACGGAATTTGGCTGTGCTTTGGTGTTTCGGTTTTAGTTGGGTATTACTTTGCGTTCCACATATTGGATCCAGAAATACCATTAGGAGACCAATGGGATGAGTATATTAATCCATTTAATCAATTGTTCCTTTTTGTAGGAGGAATGTTCGTCGCTTTTTTTTATAATGGATATAAGAATGTAAAGTTGGGATGGAGTTTGTTTTTGCTGGCGATTTTGATTTTTGTTATTTGGCCTGCTTCAGGGAACAGAATAGCATTGATTACCCAATATAATAGATTGGTGTTTTCAACGGTAACCATCTTATTTACCATTTCATTTTTGATTATTCCGAATAGAAAGATAAAATTCCTTAGCTCAATTTTAAAAGTTTTGGGTCATATTTCATATTCGATTTATCTAATACATCCTATTGTTTTCTGGTATCTCAATCGATTTTTGCAGAAAGGGGAAGAGCCGGTAAAATTCTTTTTAATGAGCAGCTTAATAACGTTGATTCTAAGTCTGCTTGTTTACTATTTAATAGAATCAAGGTTTATACATCTAGGGAAAAGTCTTGTCACGAATCGATTAAATAGGAGGGTTGAAGGGCAATAATTTATTCTCCAATTAATGGATTATCTTGTCCAATACGTTTATTGGGAATCAAATGTTGGTTGTATAAAGGGACCAGAAGATATGGGACTCTTTAATCGGGTTTAAAAGGGATTTGGTTTTAGTTATATTTATACCTCAAACAACCAAAACCATGTTCAGATACTGTTTCCTCATTGCACTATTGTGCCTTGTTTCCTGTGCCGAAAAACCATCCAAAGAACTAAAAGAGAAAGTTCCACCCAATGTAGTCCTCATTTTTACCGATGATCAAGGATATCAAGATGTAGGAGTTTTTGGTTCGCCGGATATTGAAACTCCTAACCTAGATAAGATGGCGGCAGGGGGATTGCAACTGACCCATTACTATGCTGCCCAAGCCGTATGCTCCGCCTCTAGGGCTGGAATTTTGACGGGTTGCTACCCCAACCGAATTGGAATACATAATGCCCTAGGGCCCGACAATACACATGGTATCAATGCCTCCGAAACCACTTTGGCGGAAATGCTCAAGGAACAAGGATATGCAACAGGCATTTTTGGGAAATGGCATCTGGGTCACCATCCAATGTTCCTGCCTACTAGGCATGGTTTTGATGAGTGGTTTGGCATACCTTATTCCAACGATATGTGGCCTTATCATCCACAACAAGGGCCTATTTTTAACTTCCCTGACCTTCATTTGTATGAAAATGAAAAAGTAATCGATACACTCACAGAACAATCCCAACTGACCACCCAAATTACGGAGCGGAGCGTGGATTTCATCAAAAGAAATAAGGATACACCTTTCTTTTTGTATGTGCCCCATCCGCAACCCCATGTTCCTTTGTTTGTTTCTGAAAAGTTCAAAGGAAAATCAGAACGGGGACTGTACGGAGATGTGATCATGGAGATTGATTGGTCTGTTGGGGAAATCAACAAAGCACTTAAAGAAAACGACTTGGAGGACAATACAATTGTCATATTTACCTCGGATAATGGGCCTTGGCTTTCTTATGGTAACCATGCGGGAAGCGCCTTGCCGCTTCGTGAGGGAAAGGGGACTGCCTGGGAAGGAGGGCAGCGCGAACCTTTTATCATGAAATATCCAGAAAAATTGAAAGCGGGAAAAGTCATAGAGGCTCCTATGATGGCTATCGATATTCTGCCTACCATTGCTGAATTTACCGGGGCAGATTTGCCTACCAAAACCATTGATGGCAAAAGTGCCGTAAAGTTATTGACTGGGGAAAGTGAAGACAGCCCGCAAAAAGCCTATTTCTTTTATTATAGGGTGAATGAAATGTTTGGGGTGCGCTATGGCAAATGGAAGCTTTATTTCCCACACCGTTACCGTACCATGGATGGACAAGAACCTGGGAAAGATGGTCAACCTGGGGATTACCGGATGATCGATATGGAGGAAATTGAATTGTACGACGTCGTTAACGATGTGAGTGAGACCAAGAACGTGGCAGATGAGCATCCCGAAATCGTTTCGGAAATCAAGTTCATGGCCAATGGGATGCGCCAAAAACTTGGGGATGCATTGCTTGGACTTGAGGGTTCAGAAACTCGGGAACCGGGAAGGTTGAATTGAAAACTCCAATATTAAAATTCCAAATCCCATATATACAAATACTAGGCTTATGGAGTTTGGTGCTTGTGATTTGTCAGTTAGTGCAAAGCAATGAAGCCATTTCAATTTAAACAGTTTACCATCCATCAAGACCGCTGTGCCATGAAAGTGGGCACCGATGGGGTATTGCTTGGAGCTTGGACAAGTTTGGAAACCCGACCCGATTCCATTTTGGATATTGGCGCTGGCACGGGTTTGATTGCCCTTCAAATGGCCCAACGTTCAAATGCGGAGGTAATAGATGCCATTGAATTGGATGAGGATGCCTATGAACAATGTGTGGAAAATTTTGAGGCGTCTTCCTGGGCAGATAGACTTTTTTGTTACCATGCCGGTCTGGATGAGCTTGTGGATGAAATTGAGGATACGTATGATTTGATTGTATCCAATCCACCATTTTATTCTGAAGAAGTGACCAGCGGAGCAGAGGCAAGGGATATGGCAAGGCAAAATACTTCATTGCCCTTTGATGAACTCTTGGAAGGTGTATCCCGATTATTGTCTCCCCACGGTATTTTTTCTGTGGTGATCCCATTCAAGGAAGAAAAACAGTTTGTGGATATGGCTGGCGCATTGGGGTTACATCCAAGGCGGTCGTTGCACGTAAGGGGAAATCCAAATGCTCCTTTCAAACGAAGTTTGCTGGAATTTGGTCTTGGAGAGACCCAACTTAGGATGGAAGAATTGACCATTGAGCAGGGACGGCATGAATACACCGAAGAGTATGTTGCATTGACCAGAGCTTTTTACCTAAAAATGTAACAATGGGATGGTATAAAGTTATATTTCGTTAGTACATTTGACAAGATTCTTTTAAGAATCTTTGTCATTCCGCATTTATTGCGGAATCCATTTGACCAGGTAGCTTATATATGTTTTTAGGCAAGCCTGTAACACTAAATCATATTAAATGAAACCTGATTTGTTTGAAGCCCCGGATTACTACAATTTAGATGATCTATTTTCTGAAGAACACCTATTGGTTCGCGACGCGGCCCGTCAGTGGGTAAAAAGAGATATCTCGCCTATTATTGAGGAGTACGCCCAAAAAGCCGAATTTCCGAAGGAAATTATTGGAGGCTTGGCAGAGATTGGTGCTTTCGGGCCTTATATCCCCGAGGAATATGGAGGGGCTGGTTTGGATCAAATCAGTTATGGACTGATCATGCAGGAAATAGAAAGAGGGGATAGTGGAGTTCGGTCTACGGCTTCTGTGCAATCTTCTTTGGTGATGTACCCCATTTTTGCGTACGGTAGCGAAGAGCAAAGAAAAAAATACCTTCCCAAACTTGCTACAGGTGAGTGGATGGGCTGTTTTGGACTTACAGAACCCAATCATGGATCCAATCCCAGTGGAATGGAGACCAAGTTCAAAGATATGGGCGACCATTACCTATTAAACGGTGCCAAGCTTTGGATTTCCAATTCGCCATTTGCAGATGTTGCCGTGGTATGGGCCAAAAATGAAGAGGGAAGAATTCATGGGCTTATTGTGGAAAGGGGAATGGAAGGTTTCTCCACTCCGGAAACGCATAACAAATGGTCGTTACGTGCTTCTGCAACAGGAGAGTTGATTTTTGATAACGTCAAAGTTCCAAAAGAGAATCTGCTGCCAGGCAAGAATGGTCTGGGAGCCCCGCTGGGTTGTTTGGACTCTGCTAGGTATGGCATTGCATGGGGTGCCATTGGTGCTGCCATGGACTGCTATGATACCGCACTCCGCTATGCTAAGGAGCGTGTCCAGTTTGGAAAGCCAATTGCAGCCACACAGCTGCAGCAGAAGAAGCTGGCTGAAATGATTACGGAGATTACCAAGGCGCAATTATTGGCCTTCCGATTGGGTCAACTAAAGAATGAGGGTAGGGCTACCACAGCTCAGATCTCCATGGCCAAACGGAACAATGTGGAAATGGCCATTAAGATAGCTCGTGAAGCGCGACAGGTTTTAGGGGGAATGGGTATTACTGGGGAATACAGTATTATGCGCCACATGATGAACCTGGAAAGTGTGATTACCTATGAAGGTACCCACGATATTCACTTGTTGATTACGGGAGCTGATATCACAGGGTACCCAGCTTTTAAATAACTTTCTTAGTCTATATTATTGATTCGTTTAAGCTCTTGGATATCCAACAAATCTTTGGGTCTTCCTGATTTTAACTTGCTGTCAATAAGATGATTTAAGGAAAGAACCTTCCAAATTAGTTTTTTTTCTTTATCTAAAATGACGGTTTCTGCTTGCTGGTAGGCTTCTTCAAAGGATAAACCAATTGGGAAACTGGTGATCAATTCCAGATTTAAGTCGGTTGGTGAGAACTTGACCGATATATTTTGTTCCTGTTTTTTTACGGATTCGGGTAAATCTTGAATTTCGTATCCCATCCCATTGAATACCTGTACAAGTGCTTTAAAGTTGACTTCGGTTGCATCAATCCAAAAGTCTACGTCAGCGGAATGCCGTTGATAGCCATGAAAATTAACCGCCCCACCTCCAACCATTATCATTTTAACTCCGAAGGTGTTGGATAACCTTATAAAAGAGTCAATATCTTCTTTCCACTGATTCAATAGGCCTTGCTAACAATGTTTATAGTAAAGCTGTTCTTTTTGGATGTATGTTTGGTTGGAAAGTTATTCTGGAGCATCATCAATTTTAGGTAGGAATAAATACGCTCGGAAGGAGAGAGGGACAAAAATTCTCTTTCTTGTTCACGGTTGCTTTCTGTTTTTGTTCTAAATGACACCTTCATTCCAAATCGAATAAGTAGTATATCTCAAAGTTACAATAAAACAATAAATGTAGTCGATATGTAGGTTAGGTGGAATTTGTTTTAACTGGCCGTAATAGTTTCTTACTTGTCTTCATATCTGCATAGCGAGGATCTGGGATGTAATCCTGTTTTTGCATTTTCACGACCTCAATACTTAAAAAGCCAAACTCACTTACCACTTTTCCGTAAAAGCGATAAATCCCTTTGCCTCTGAAATGGTATTTGGCGGCAACAGGAGGGAAGAGTACGGTGTCAAAAACCTCTCCGTGTTGGTCTACAAGCGTGGCAAAATGCATCCGCTTACCGCTGTGGGTGTTGGTGTTTTTTACGGTGACCAAATACCCATAAATATCAATGTGTTTGTTTAAATATCGATGCAAATCCCGTTGACCATTGTTGTTTTTGGGAGGCTCGGCCAATAACTCAAACGGACTACATAGACAAAACCCCAAGAGTTCCAATTGATCAAAGGCCGTTTCCAAGTTTGTGGTGTACAGTTTGGGAATCTTAAATTTTTGATGTCGTGGAGGGAATAGCTTGGGATGTTCCAAGCGATCGTTCTTGGAAAGCATCAAATGGGCCTTCCAAAGCAGTTTATGCTTGTTGATGCCCGTAAACCGAAAGGCATCAATCCGAATGAGAATGGAAAGCTGTTCCACTGAAATAATGACCCGATCCAAAAAGTCTTCGAGGGAAACAAAAGGGCCGGTTAAGCTTCTTTCTTTAATGATGCGTTCCATAACCCGGCTTTCCAAATCCCGCAAGTACATCATCCCCAGGTAAATATGGCTGCCGTGAATACGGTTGGCCGCATTGCTATTGTTTACGCAAGGAGCATGAATGGTAGCTCCAAGCATACGGGCATCGTGAATGTAAAATTCGGAACGGTAAAATCCACCGCCATTATTGAGTACGGCCACCATATATTCGAGAGGGAAGTAGGCTCGTAGAAAAAGGCTTTGATAACTCTCTACGGCATAGGAAGCTGAATGTCCCTTGGCAAAGGCATAGCCGGCAAAACTGGCCACTTGGTTCCATATTTCAAAAATGAGGGTGTCCGTATAGCCTTTTTTTCTGCAGTTGGAAATGAATTTATCCTTCACTTTTTGGAACTCTTCCCGCGAGCGGAATTTTCCGCTCATCCCTCTTCGGAGCACGTCGGCTTCACCCAAATTTAAATCGGCAAAATAGTGGGCCACCTTGATTACGTCCTCTTGATAGACCATTACCCCGTAGGTGTCGGGCATAATGTCCAACATCACCGGATGGGCTTTTTCCTCTGCACGACCCTCGTTCCTGTGTCGCAAAATATACTCCCGCATCATCCCACTCTTGGCCACCCCGGGGCGGATAATGGAACTGGCAGCCACCAAGCCCAAATAATTGTCCACTTCCAGTTTTCGCAGCAGCATCCGCATGGCGGGCGATTCCACATAAAAACAACCCATGCACTGCGCGGTTTTGATGAGATTGTTTATGGTATCATCGGTTTTAAAACCCTGGATATCATGAATGTCGATCTCCTGATGCTTTTCTGGCTGGTTGTAGGCCACAATTTCCAGGGCTTCTTTGATTTTTCCCAAGCCACGTTGTCCCAGAATATCAAATTTGTACAGACCCACATCTTCGGCAATCACCATATCGTACTGGGTAGTGGGAAATCCCTTGGGGGGTAAATGGGTGGCCGAAAACCAATGTAATGGCTTTTCGCTGATCAAGATTCCGCCAGCGTGAATGCTCAAATAGTTGGGTTTGTCCTTGAGGAGTTTTCCATATTTGAGAACGAGTTTGGACATACTGTCCAATTGGTTGAGGTTATACCTTCCTGTGGCCAAAAAATCGATTTCCTGTTTGGGCAGTCCAAAGACTTTGCCCAATTCCCGAATAACGCCTCGTTCCTTAAAGGTGACATAGGTTCCCAAGAGGGCCACATGGTCAAAGCGATCAAAAATATATTGGGTCATGGCCGGTCTGTCCCGCCAAGAAAAATCGATGTCAAAATCGGGCGGGTTGGCCCTATATAGGTTGATGAAGCGCTCAAAGTAAAGATCCAGTTCCATGGGGTCAACATCGGTGATCCGGAGAAGGTAAGCCACAATACTATTTGCCCCGCTACCCCGACCTACATAATAGAACCCTCTACGACGCGCCTCGGAAACAATATCCCAATTGATTAAAAAGTAAGAGACAAAGCCCATTTTTTTAATAAGGTTGAGCTCTTTGTCCAATCGATTTTGGATGGAGGCATCTACTTCTTTGTAGCGATAAGGAAGGCCTTCATAACACAGTTTTTCAATCAATTTTTCATCGTCTTCCACACTGCCCAAATAGCTGTTGAGGTTTTGGGGTTTTCGGCCTTTGGAAAAATCAAAATGGATGCTGCAGCGATTAAGCAGTTTTTCAGTGTTCTCTAAAACAAAGGGATATTCGGAAAAAGCGGCTGCCAGGTTTTGAACGGCAAACATCTTTTCCTCTTCATTTGCCTCTTCCTCTTTGGGGAGTTTGCTCAAAAGCACATTATTGTCAATGGCCCTGAGTAAACGGTGGGCATTAAAATCGGCCTTGTTACGAAAAGTAACGGGTTGCTGTACCACCAACTTTTTTTTGAGCTTGATCAATCTGGAAAAAGGTAATCGTCTTAAATCCTGAATGGAAACCCCAACGAATTCATGTTCTTTAAAATTTTCCAGCTCGTTGAGCAAGACCTGTTCAAACGGATAGATGACAAAGGCGTTTTCAAAAACTGGGGCTCTAGCTGGGATCTCCAATTCGTTGTGAAGATGGTGGGACAAAAAATTGTTTAGTTCCAAATAGCCTTCATTATTCTGGGCAATTCCCAAAAAACATGGCTGTGCGCCATTCCTGAAATCGATGCCCAAAAGGGGGGTAACTCCATATTCCGGAGCTTTCCTTACAAAATTAAGCCCTGCAGAAGTATTGTTGATATCCGTCAACACCAAGCGGGTAACATGGTTCTGTTGGGCAAGTTCCAGAAGTTCCAACTCCGAGAAGGTGCCGTAACGCATGCTGTAATATGTGTGGCAGTTTAGGTACAATGTTCAATTATCAATTATCAATTATCAATTATCAATTATCAGTTATCAGTTATCAATTTTCAATTTTTCATTTTCATTGCTCATTGCTCATTGCTCATTGCTCATTGCTCATTGCTTACTGTTTTCTATGAGCCAATACTACTGGAGGTTCTCCATTAAAAGGGTTGTGCATGCTGCCTATGGTTTTTGCGCCCATGGCAGAGGCCCGTATAACACTACGACCGCCAAATCTGTTTCGCACATAATCCATAGCTTGATATAGGTTCAGGGCTTCTTCGGTGTCCTCAAAAAGATTGATTTGGTAATTGCCCGAGACCAAATGGCTAAACCGAATCCCGATCAGTCGAACCAACATTCTTTTGCTGTACAGGGTGTTGAACAGCTCCAAGATTTTTGGGATAAGGATATGGTCGGCACTGGTATACGGAATCCGTAATTGTTTGGAATAGGTGTTGAAATCGGAATAGCGGATTTTTACGGCAATACAGGCGGTCAATTTATCGCCTCGCCGTAATTGATAGGCCAGATTCTCCGTCATGGCAAGTAAAATGCCCTTGAGTTTGGCAACATCAATGGTATCTCGGTCAAAAGTACGTTCAGTAGAAATCGATTTACGATCGTGAAAAGGAATAACGGGAGTGTTGTCCATGCCATTGGCCCGTTTCCAAATAACCCTGCCATTGGCGCCCAACACCCGCTGCATAATGTCCATGGGCATTTCCTGTACCGTCTTTACCTTCCGAATGCCCAAATTCCGAAGGGTTTGATAGGTTTTATCGCCCACCATGGGTATTTTTTTGATGGACAGCGGAGCCAAAAAAGGTTTTTCCAAGCCGAAATCTATTTTGAGCTGATTGTTGGGTTTGGCCTCATTGGTGGCTACTTTGGAAACCACTTTGTTTACGGAAAGTCCAAACGAAATAGGTAATCCAGTTTCTTTTATGATTTTTTTTCGCATTTCCGAAGCGTATTTATAGCAACCAAAAAAGCGATCCATGCCTGAGAGGTCGGCGTAGAACTCATCAATGCTCGATTTTTCAAAAAGCGGAACATGTTCTTTGATGATTTCCGTTACTACATCGGAGAATTTGCTATAGGTTCCTGCATTACCACGAATTACAACTGCTTCTGGGCAAAGCTCCTTGGCCATTTTCATGGGCATGCCGGAGTGCACCCCAAATCCCCGGGTTTCATAACTGCATGCGGCCACCACGCCTCGGTCACTGGTGCCACCTACCAGCAAGGGCTTATTTTTAAGCTCGGAATTGATAATGCGCTCCACAGAGACATAGAAGGTATCTAAGTCCATGTGCAAAATGGTCTTTTTCATTGTTTAGTTTAGAGGGACAGCTAATTTATGGAATAAATCCTAAAAAATGGAATAAATCCAAATAATTCAATTCAAAAATAAAGGGAAAGGAAATTCGAAATTTTGAGAATTATTTTATTTGAACAGGTCTGAATGGCTACCTATTCGAATCAACTTAATAATGTTGGGAGATTCTATTTGTATCCAGATAATCAGTAAATCAGGTTTAATATGGCATTCCCAATTATCGCTATATCTGCCAGAAAGCTTGTGGGGTTTCATTTTTGCGGGAATCCCTTTGACTCCCTTTAATTGTAGTACTTTGAGTACTGCTGTGGTCAGCTTAAAATCCTTATCGTTGTTCTTTACCTTTTTTAAATCCTTTTTAAATCGGGTCGTAGGCACTAATTGGTACATGGGTATAGTGGTTAAAGCTCGTCCAAGAACTTGTCCAAATCGTCAATAGGATCTAGGTTGTCACTGTTCCTAGCCTCTTCAATGGCAGATTTGGTTTCTTCATTGGGAATATTCCCAACATCGTTGTACAATAAAAACTCAATATAATTATTGAGACTTCTTCTTTGTGCTTTTGCTTTTGCTCTAACAAGCTCAATCAATTCCTCGTCAAAGCGGAGGGCAACCTGTTTTGTTTTCATTTTATTTTGGATTGAGGTATATCGCAAATCTAATGTATATCAATATGATATACAAATGATATAATATTGATAAAAAGTATATTCAATATAATCCACCTGTTTTCTGCTTTGCATACGCGATATATCATTAGGGTTATATAATTCTGTGTTGTTTTTCAAAAATCATTCCTATCTTTACCGCGTTGTGTTGGATTTCAATCTGTAATAGGATTGGAATCAGGTTGTAGCATTAAAACAATGCTCGCCAATGAAAGGCTTTCCATTTGGAAGGCTTTTTTTGTTAGTGAAGCTCAATTTTGGAAAGGCCTTGTGCCGTATCCGAAATTGATAGCTGAACTAATTCCGCCGAGAAGGCGGAATCCATTTAATCCTATTGGGAGCACAGTAATCTAGAGCTAAGCTAATTCCGCCGAGAAGGCGGAATCCCTTTAATCGTATTGGAAGCATAGCAAATTATAGCTAAGCTAATTCCGTCGAGAAGGCGGAATCCATTAATCCGAAAAGAAAATACCCCGTTAAGGAAATTGCAAATCCATAATATGATGGATCAATGAAGCCGCTAATTTGGCCGTTTGCCCATCAATATCATATTTGGGATTCATCTCGGCAAGATCCACACTGATCAATTTTCCCGAAGCAATGATGGTCTTCAGGCATTCCAAGACAATATGTGGGGTAAAACCCATGGGGGAGGGGGCGCTCACCCCTGGAGCATAGGCAGACGAAAACCCATCCAGATCAATAGTCACATAAACCTTGTCCACCGTTTTGATAAACGCATTGATCCAGGTATTGATTTCATCCAAAAATTGAATTTGGAAAGTGTCCGTGAGCACGTAAGTAACGTCCAGTTCCTTGGCGGTTTGAAATAGGGAGCGGTCATTGGCATCTTTTCGAATGCCCAGGCAGAGATAATTAAAACTGATATGTTCCTCCTTGCACTCCTGGGCAATTTGATAAAATGGCGTGCCCGAATTGTTGTTCTGGGTATTTTGACGAAGATCAAAATGGGCATCAAAATTTACAATGCCAATGCTCTTTCCATCCTTTTTGGAATCCAAATGTTTTTTGATTCCGTGATAATGTCCATAAGCTACATCATGGCCTCCGCCCAAAATAATGGGAAACTGCTTTTTGTCCAACAGCGAACAAACTGAAGATGTCAATTTGGCTTGGGCAGCCTCCATGTCACCTTTGGTGCAAGTAATGTTTCCGGCATCGTATAATTGCACGGTACTGGGCAAATGGTTAGGAAAACGTCCCAGGCTGTTTTTGATGACATCTGGCCCGTCCACAGCTCCAACCCGACCTTGATTGCGGCTCACCCCTTCATCACAAGCATAACCCAATAGGGTTATTGATTTTTTGGGCGGCTCAGGAATCTCATCCAAGGGAACGCACTTCACTTTTTCATGCAGGTAGAGGTTTTTGGTGCTCTCGCGTCCCTGCCAATTATCAGTTTTGGGTTTGGAATAATTTTTCATGACCTTAGAAAAGATGGTCCAAAATATCAGTTTCTACCAAATTGGGCAAAGTTACTTTCAAATTCGGGGTTCTTTCCATTTCCCGTTTGATGGCAAAAAGCGCTTCTTTGTTTCTGGCCCAACTCCTACGGGATATGCCATTGTTCACATCGTAGAAGAGCATGTTTTTGAGTCGTCTTGAAGCTTCTTTGGAGCCGTCCAATACCATTCCAAATCCTCCGTTCATTACCTCTCCCCAACCTACACCACCGCCATTGTGGATAGAAACCCATGTGGCTCCTCGAAAACTGTCGCCAATTACGTTGTGTATGGCCATATCAGCAGTGAATTTACTGCCGTCGTAAATGTTACTGGTTTCCCTAAAAGGGGAGTCCGTACCACTCACATCGTGATGGTCCCTTCCCAGAACCACAGGAGCGGAGATATCCCCATTGGAAATGGCCTGGTTGAAAGCTTCCGCTATTTTGGCCCTACCTTCGGCATCAGCATATAGGATTCGGGCCTGCGAACCTACCACCAAATTGTTCTGCTCCGCTTCCTCGATCCATTTAATGTTATCCTGCATTTGCTGTTGGATTTCTTCCGGTGCCTCGGACTTTATGGATTTCATTACTTCCAAGGCAATAGCATCCGTTTTTTGCAAATCCTTTGGATTTCCCGAAGTACAGACCCATCGGAATGGCCCAAAACCATAGTCAAAACACATGGGCCCCAAGATATCCTGAACATAGGAGGGATACCTAAAGTCAATGTTGTTTGCTGCCATCACATCCCCACCAGCACGGGATACTTCCAATAAAAAGGCATTTCCATAGTCAAAGAAGTAAGTGCCTTTGGCTGTGTGCTTGTTTATAGCATTGATCTGTCTACGCAGGGATTCCTGGACTTGATCTTTGAATGCTGATGGATTTTCGGCCATTAGCGTGTTGGCTTCCTCAAAAGACAATCCGATTGGATAATATCCCCCTGCCCATGGGTTATGAAGGGAAGTTTGGTCCGATCCCAAGTGCACAAATATATCGGCCTCCAAGAATTGTTCCCAGACTTCAACTATATTTCCAATATAGGCCAAGGAGACCACCTCTTTGTTGGTAATGGCCTTTTGGGTTCTTTGGATAAGCCCTGAAATATCGGTCCAAAGTTCATCCACCCAGCCCTGTTCGTGTCTTTTTTTGGCCGCTTCTGGATTTACTTCGGCACAGACGGTGATGCATCCAGCTATGTTTCCTGCTTTGGGTTGTGCCCCACTCATGCCTCCCAACCCAGCAGTTAAAAACACCTTTCCTTCTGGAGATTCTGCCTTGTTCAATACCTTCCTAAAGGCGTTCATCACCGTAATGGCGGTGCCATGTACAATGCCTTGCGGGCCAATATACATATAGGAACCTGCTGTCATCTGTCCGTATTGGGTAACACCCAGCGCATTGAATTTCTCCCAATCATCGGGTTGGGAATAGTTGGGAATCATCATACCATTGGTGACTACAACCCTTGGTGCTTCCTTGGAAGAAGGGAACAGTCCCATAGGGTGCCCTGAATACATATGCAGGGTTTGTTCTTCGGTCATCTCCGCCAAGTATTGCATCGTCAACAGATATTGTGCCCAGTTTTGGAATACGGCCCCATTCCCTCCATAGGTAATCAATTCTTCTGGATGTTGTGCCACGGCTGGATCCAAATTGTTCTGGATCATGAGCATGATGGCAGCAGCTTGTCGGGATTTGGCCGGGTATTCAGAAATAGGTCTGGCATACAGCTCATATTCTGGTTTGAAGCGGTGCATATAGATTCGGCCATAAGTTCTGAGCTCCTCGGCAAATTCTTTGGACAATTCTTGGTGCCACACCTTAGGAAAATAACGCAGGGCATTTTGAACCGCCAATTTTTTCTCTTCCACGGTCAGAATATCTTTCCTTTTGGGAGCCGGGTTCCCTCCTTTGGGATATGGTTTTGGCGCGGGAAGTTGCTTTGGGATTCCTTGAAGGATTTGTGATTTGAAATGTTCTTTTTTCATTATTGATTAAGAATGATGTGTCATTCCTACGAAAGCAGGGATCCAAGAGAGGTTGGTGGATTCCGCATCAAGTGCGGAATGACAATGTTATTCGCAAACGTAAATTCCATTTTTAAATACCATAGTTGGTTTTAGTCCCCCCTGATGATAGGTTATTTCTTGATAATTATCTGTTGGGAAGACTACAAAATCGGCAAGATTTCCAGATTCCAAAGTTCCCCTGTCGGATAGGTTTAAGGCTGCTGCAGCCCTAAAGGTGATTCCTGCCAAGACCTCTGTATTGGACAACTTTTCAAAAGTGCCCAGAATGCTGGCCTGGGTAAGTAAATCTCCCATGGGGGCCGAACCTGGATTGTGATCACTGGCAATGGCCAAGGCCCCGCCGGCATCCAAAATTTTACGAGCTGGGGTATAGGCACATCCCAGTCCCAGGGAAGCCCCGGGCAAGGCGGTTGCAATCACATTGCTCTTTGCCAACAGTTGAACTTCTCGTTCCGTACTGGCCTCTAAATGGTCGGCACTAATGGCACCAAACTTTATGGCAACTTCACTACCGCCCGTGGTAAATTGGTCGGCATGAACGGTAATATCAAAGCCCATTTCTTGGGCTTTTCCAAAATAGCTTTCAATTTCATTCTGGGTAAAAGCACTTTCCTCAATAAAGGCATCCACTCGTTGGGATAGATTTTCAGCTTTAATTGCGGGAAATAATTTTGCAATGATTTCATCCAGATAGGCAACGTCCCCATTCCAATCCTTGGGCTTCATATGGGCGGCCAAACAGGTGGCCACTAAATCAGCCGAGGTCTTTGTATTGGCATTTTTGATAGCTCGAAGCATTTTTAGTTCCTCATCCACAGAAAGGCCATAACCACTTTTTACTTCTATGGTAGTGGTTCCGTTTTGCAGATGAATCTTGCTTCTATCCATAATGCCGACTTCCAATTGTTCTTGGGAAGCTTTGCGGGTTTGGGTCACGGTATCCCAAATGCCACCTCCGGCCTTGGCAATCTCCAAATAGGATGCCCCGGCATTTCGTAGCGCATAATCCCGGGCACGGGAGCCCCCGAAGCAGATATGGGTGTGGGAGTCCACAAACCCTGGGAGACAGACATATTGCCCTTCAATATGGTGCACATCCACGTCCTGTGATTTCAAATCTTCATAAACGCCAATCTCTTTGATTTTTCCTTCGGAAACCAAAATGCCCCCATTTTCAATAATGAGTAAATCAACATCCTTCAAACTACCTTTTACGGGCAGATTGGTCATGGGGAGCAACTGGCTAAATGGGCCTATCAATAAAGGTTTGTCCATGGGATCAATAAATTTCAAATTCGTGCTGGTGGGGGGTATTCCACTTTAATTTTTTGGAATCCATAACATGCTCCACAAGGGCAATAATTTCACCCTCTTGAATCATCTGGATGCCCTGTTCAATGTCGTCGGCAAAGACACGGTCGCTTTCAGCAAATGAGACCTTGGTTCTTACGAACTTATGGATTTCATCCAGCAATATGCCAGATTTTAATGGTTTTCTGTATTCGAAGGCCTGCGCCGCAGTCAACAATTCGATGGCCAATATTTTTTCCACATTTTCAATGATGTTGAGCGCTTTTCTACCACTTATGGAGCCCATACTCACATGGTCTTCTTGCCCCAATGAGGTTGGAATGCTATCAGCGCTGGCAGGAAAGCACAGACTCTTGTTTTCACTTGCCAAGGCTGCTGAGGTGTACTGCAGGATCATATATCCCGAGTTGATTCCCGTATCTTCCATCAGCAATTTGGGAACGCCGGGGCTGTTTCCCTCAAGGGCCAAATACACTCGTCGGTCAGAAATATTTCCCAATTCAGATGCGGCTAAAGCTGCATAATCCAGGGCCATGGCCAGAGGTTGTCCGTGGAAGTTGCCTCCGCTTATGGTAAGTTCGTCATCTATGATTACTGGGTTGTCTGTCACGGCATTCAACTCCACTTCCAATAACTCTTTTAAATGTAACCAAGCATTTCGTGATGCCCCATGCACTTGTGGAATGCAGCGCAGAGAGTAGGGGTCTTGAACCCTTTCACAATCGATATGATCTTCCAGAATTTCAGAACCTTGAAGCAACGTTCGGATTCTGCCCGCGACATGCTGATTTCCTTTAAAGGGACGAACCTCATGGAGTTTTTCGTGAAAAGGTTTCATGGAACCTTGAAGCCCTTCCAACATCATGGCCCCAATAATATCCGCATGGCGCAAAGCATATTGTAATTTTTGAACGACCAATACCGCATGGGCCGCTATAAATTGGGTGCCATTAATCAATGCCAGTCCTTCTTTTGGGCCAAGTTCCAAAGGCTTTAATCCTGTTTTTTTGAAGAGCTCGTCCGTGGTAATGGTTTTGCCTTCAAAGTCTACTTTACCCAGCCCGATCAAAGGAAGAAAAAGATGGGAAAGTGGCGCCAAATCTCCTGAAGCTCCCACAGAACCTTGGGATGGAACCACGGGAATGGCATCGTTTTTCAAATGCCAGAGCATTCTTTGTATGGTAGCCACGGCAATTCCCGAAAATCCCTTGGAAAGGGCGTGGATTTTTAGAATGAGCATTAGTTTGGACAACTTCTGGGCAATGGGTTGCCCAACACCCACACTGTGACTTTGCAAGATATTGGATTGAAGGATTCTGGTATCCTCCTTGGAAATCTTGGTATTGCACAAAGGGCCAAAACCCGTGTTTATTCCGTAAACGGTGTCACCCTTAGCCACTATGTTTTGTACGCGCAGACTGCTTGCTTTTATTTTTTCGAAGCATTGATCGGTTACCACTCCTTTAATGGAACCATCTGCTATGCCCAAGGCAATGCTGGCGGTTAAATGATCTTCACCAAAATGAAATGTTTTGGGTAGTTGCATGTGTTCAATTTTATAAGATAAAGGTAAAAGTTATGTTTAATAATTATTAATACTTATTATTGTAATAATTAATAAGTATGAATTATCAAATAGAGCTTCGACATTTCATTTATTTTTTGGCTGTAGCTGAAGAACTTCATTATAGAAAAGCGGCTGAAAAACTGTTCATTTCCCAACCAGGATTAAGTACGCAAATCAAGCAAATGGAAGAAATCCTGGAGACCCAATTGTTTATTCGGGATAAGAAAAAGGTACGGTTGACCCCTGCGGGAGCATTTTTAAAAGGGGAGGTAGAGTTTGTACTGAATCACTTGGAACAGACCAAAAAACAATTAAAATTGATAGGTGAGGGGCATTTGGGGGAAATCAGGATAGGATTTTTGGGGTCCGCCATGCAAAATGTGGTGCCCAACCTGCTTTTGGATTTAAAGAAACAGTTCCCCTTGATACATACCAGTTTGGAGGAACTTTCCAATAGGGCACAGGTCAATGCCATTTTACACGACCGACTTGATTTAGGCTTCGTCCGTTTGGCCAGGGTACCCAAGGGATTAAAATTGCGACCCGTGTTTGAGGACACTTTTTCGCTGGTTCTTCCCGAGGACCATCCCATGGATTCCAAAAAATTTAAAGGGATGAAACAGGTATCCGAAGATGATTTTATCCTGTTTTCCCAAGACTATAGCCCCCTATATTATGATACGGTTTTGAGCATTTGTGAGGATGCCGGGTTTACGCCGAAGGTTTCGCATAAATCGGTGCATGCGCAAACTATTTTTAAGTTGGTGGAAAACAAATTGGGAATTGCCATTGTGCCCACAGCCTTGCAATACGGCTTTCAGATGAAGGTAAAGTTTATTGAATTGAAACGAATTAAACAGCGGGCAGTACTTTCCATGGTATGGAAGGAGGACAATAGGAATCCGGCATTGCAAAATTGTATGGATTTGTTGATGAAACATTAATAGGGAACGGAACAGGCCTTATCTTTGGAACTCTAAACAATTGTCTATGATTTTTGAATTGATCCAGAACCGGAGAAGTGTTTTTCCAGCCCAATACAATAGCCAACCCATTGCCAGGGAAATCATTGAAAAAATATTGGAAGCTGCCAACTGGGCACCTACCCACAAGAAAACCGAGCCTTGGCGGTTTAAGGTTTTTATGAATGGGAAACAGCGGGAATTGGGGCAATTTCTTTCGGACAAGTATCAGGAAGTGGATCCCAAACCCAAACAAGTCAAAATAAACAAACTAAAGGAAAATCCCGAGCGTTCCGGAGCTGTGATCGCCATTTGCATGCAACGGGATCCTGAAGAAAGTTTGCCCGAGTGGGAGGAGTTGGCGGCTACTGCCATGGCAGTCCAAAATATGTGGCTGTGCTGTACGGAATTAGGTATTGGATGCTACTGGAGCTCCCCAGGCTTGATCAAATACATGGGTGAATTTTTAGATTTGGAACAAGGTGAAAAGTGCTTGGGCTTTTTCTATATGGGATATTATGACGAAGAACCACCTTTGGTGGGCCGTAAGCCTATTGAAGATAAGATTGAATGGTTGGACTGACCCTGGAACCTACTCTTTAACATAGTTAAAAACAGCACCGCCCTGTTTTAATATCATTTTATTGGTATCTGGAACAAACTCCATAACAATTCCAGCTCCATCAAAGCGAAAAACCGTGTCGCTGGTTGCGGTCAGTGGAAAAGAAGATTGGCCCGTAGCTTGTGCAGTTAAGGTACCATTGTTGACGCTTACGGTAATTTTTAATGGAAATTGCTCACTGGAATAAATCCCGATGTACGTATTCAGTACTTTAAGATTTACCTCTTTCTCGGTAAAGTCTGGAATATCAAAAGTGTAACCTTCCACTGCACTTAAGGCATGAATCAAAATATCGTTGTTGTTGTATACGGTTCCATTTGAAGTAAGGGCTATTGCAATTTTTGAATTTTCAAGATATCCCAAAAAGGAACTAAACCCATCAATGCCCCCGTTATGGCCGTATCCCATCTGGTTACGAAAAGGGAATTGTATAAGACCTAACCCCATACCATTTTTAGTGGTGGTCATCTTTTCGAGATTTTCGGCAGAAATCAATTTTTTATTGAAAAGGGCAATGATGAAAGTGTTCAAATCCGAAGGTGTTGAAACTATTGATCCAGCACCAATCGGAATACTCATATCAGTTTCATTTTGTTTCATCCATTTACCGGAAAATCGATAAGAATAACTTTCATTGTTTGTTACAGCAATAGGGCCGCCAACATAGGTGTTTTGAAGCTTGAGGGGGATTGCAATTTTTTCTGCGATTATTTGGGAATACGGTTTTTTGAAAATGTCCTCCAAAATGAAGGCCAGCAGCACATAGTTGGAATTACTATATGCCGTTTGGGAACCAGGTTTAAAAACATTGGCATGTTTTTTAATGATTTCCAGCATGTTTTCCCTGGTTTTGGCCTGGGTATTCCAGGTAAGATAATCCGGGGCATTGGTAAAATTAAAGATGCCACTTTGGTGTTGTAGGAGATTAGTGATGGTTATGTCTTCCGCATTTTCTATTTCAGGAAAAAATTTGGAAAGGGTATCGTCCAAGCCGATTTTCCCTTCTTCAAAGGCCATCAGAATAAGTGTTGCCGTGAAGGTTTTGGAAATGGAACCTATGCGGTATTTGGTGGTTGAATCAGGTCTTTTGCGGTTTTCCACAACGGCATAGCCCAAGGTTCTGGAATAGATGGAGTTGCCATTTTTGGAAATTGCGATACTTCCCATGAATTTATCATGAGCTTCAAGAACATCAAAAACACTGTCAAGTTTAGATTCATTGAATGTTTGGGTGTGACCCAAAGAGCTTACTAGAAAAAATGCGAGAAGTATCATTTTGAAGAACTCGTTTCCTGATTGGGATTTTGGGAACAACTTGTTCATGAAATAGTTTTAAGAAAAAGTGAAGATTTCTGAAATGTGTTTAATGGCAACAATCACAAAAAATATGAGATAAGCTGTAGTAAGGACAAATTTCATAAAGGTGCCTGTCAAAAACCCTAAAAATGATCCAAATGCGGCTTTCATGGCCGTTTTCTGATCAGCTTTGTTCATCAATTCCCCCACCAAAGCACCAATAAAGGGCCAGATAATAATTCCGAATGGGCCAAAAACGGGGAAAATAATGGCCACCAATAAACCAATAATGGTACCCCACATCCCTGCTTTGCTGCCACCAAATTTCTTGGTTCCCGCAGCGGGAATTACATAATCCATAATGGTAATTGCCAGGGCAAGGATCAAAGTGCCGCCCAAAATCCACCAATTATCTGGAACGGCTTTGGTCAAGTATAGCAGTAATAAGCCCACCCAACTGATCGGTGGACCAGGTAATACAGGGAGAAAACTGCCCAAAATTCCAATCAGCATCAGAATAAAACCTAAAACAAGAAGTGCTATATCCATATTGGGTGTTTGACTATGAGACAAATTTAAACATCAAATGTTACAGCTTGAGGTGTAAAAAGAACATTTACAACTATAAAATTAGTTTAAACTAAAAATTTAGTTATATTTGTTTTGAGTATAAACTAAAAACTTAGTTGAAAAATGAAACAGTTGACAAAAGCGGAAGAGGAGGTAATGCAGTTTTTATGGAAATTGGAAAAGGCCAATGTGGCTGCCATTATTGATGAATTGCCAGAGCCCAAACCCGCCTACAATACGGTGTCCACCATTATTCGAATTTTGGAGGACAAAGGATTTGTGAGTCATGAAAAAGTGGGAAAGGGGCACCTCTATTTTCCTTTGGTGAGAAAAGAAGAATATAGTAATCAGTCCATATCCAAATTGGTGGACGGTTACTTTCAAGGCTCGTTCAAAAGTATGGTGTCCTTTTTCATGAAAAAGAACGATATAAGCCTAAGCGAACTGGAAGAGATTATGCAAACCATTAAAAAGGACTCGAAATGATTACCTATCTGTTAGAAAGTGTGACCATTCAATTGGTCTTTTTACTTGTATACGACCTACTTTTGAAAAAGGAAACCTTCCTTCAATGGAACCGTTTTTATCTTTTGGCAAGCTTTGTACTGTCCTTGATACTTCCCTGGATAAAAATTGAGGCGCTACAAACCAATGTTCCGGAAAACCTGATCGAATATCAGACGTTCTTTCTGCAACTGGATGAGGCCGTGCTATTGCCATCTGGAATGGAAACTTCAATTTTTGAACCCAATTCCTGGGAGTATGTGGTGTTTGCCATTGGCGCCTTGATCATGGCTGTTTGGTTTGTTGCGAAACTCTTCCGATTGTACCACTTAAAAGCGATAGGGAAAACCAAATATTATAAGGAGTACACCGAAATTAAAATCCCCAAAAGTTCGGCGGCCTTCTCGTTTCTTAAAAATGTTTTTTTGGGAGAAGAAATACCCGAGGATAAGCAGGAACGCATAGTACAGCATGAACTGGTGCATGTAAAGCAGCGGCATTCCCTGGATCTCATCTTTTTTGAGTTGCTGAGGATTACATTCTGGTTTAATCCACTGGTCTACCTGTATCAATCACGTATTTCTGAGCTACATGAGTTTATTGCAGATGCCAAGGCATCCAAAACAAGTAAAAAGGAGCAGTGCGAATTGTTGCTTTCAGAGGTTTTTCACAGTCAGAATTTCAGTCTAGTCAATCAGTTTTATAAAAAATCATTAATCAAAAAGCGAATCGTCATGTTAACAAGAAAAAAGTCAAAAGCAATCTATCAGTTGAAATATGGAATGCTTCTTCCTTTGGTTTTTGGGATGCTAGTCTATACTTCCTGTGAAAGTGAAGAAAAATTTCAGGATGATGATCAGGAGATGGTTGTTGAGGATGTGGACAATCTCTCCTTGGAACAGTTAGATGCACTTTACTATAAACTTGAAGCCCTTTCAGATAGCGGTGATGACTGGCAATTTAAATTAAAGGATGAGGATTCATTTATACTTTATCAGAGCGCGACCAACGGATCAATTATCCGGTTTAAAAATAGAGAGAAGGCCATCAAAGCGACCATGACCATTGTTTCATCAGAAATTAATGCTGGTATGTTTTCGTCAGATATAAATGCTGGAACCGTTTATGGTGAGGACGCCAATGGGGTTCAAGTGCCTTTTGCGGTTATTGAGGAGGTGCCGATTTACCCCGGCTGTGAAAATAGCTTGGATAAAAGAGCTTGTTTTATGGAAAGCATTACGGAACATATCCGAATGCATTTTAAATATCCCGAGGAAGCTCAAGAAAAAGGAATTCAAGGTAGGGTGAGCATTATTTTCCGGATCAATACCGAGGGAGAAGTTGTTGGGATTCGACAACGAGGCCCCCACAAGTTGTTGGAAGACGAAGCAGTTCGGATAATTTCCAAATTGCCAAAAATGATTCCAGGAAAGCAGAAAGGAAAACCGGTCGGTGTCCCGTTTAGTATTCCCATATCCTTTAAACTTCAATGATGTTGACAATCCAAAATAAAGGGCCCGAAGTTTTTCGGGCCTTTTTTGGTTTAAGGGTATGGTCAAAAAATCGTAATTTCAGCCAAATTCATTGGGCCGTATGCGCAAGTGTTTAGCAGTGTTGTTTTTGTTTGTTTTATCCTCGTGCCAGCTGTTCATGTCCAGGGAAGAAAAGACCGATAAAATGGTACATGACAAGCTACAGGAAATTGATTGGAACGAAGTGGACCAATACCCCTTGTTCGACAATTGTGATGAAATGGCGCCTAAAGCAACGCAACGAGAGTGCTTTAGAACAGAAATGACAAGATTGGTATCCGAAGCTTTGGACAGCTTGCAGTGGGAGGTCAAAAACGATTTGAACGATACCGTCCTTATTGATTTTAAGGTAGACGAGGATGGCTTTATCTCTATTACGGAAATGGAGGTTAGCCAGAGTATTTTGGCAGAAATCCAGGATTTTAATGAGCAGATCAGGAACCAATTGAAGGATTTAACGGTGGCTCCGGCTGTAAAAAGAGCCAAAAAAGTGAGCATGCGTTTTCGTCTTCCGATAGTTCTCAATACACAACCATAGTTTGGCAACAGAAAAGATTATTTTAGGAATAGATCCAGGGACTACCGTAATGGGGTTTGGAATCATTAAGGTGGTAAGGAAACAAATGCAATTTGTCCAAATGAATGAATTGCTCCTCCGAAAATACGACGATCCCTATACCAAGCTAAAACTCATCTTTGACCGTACCTTGGAATTAATAGATACATATCATCCGGATGAAATTGCCATTGAAGCCCCATTCTATGGAAAAAATGTCCAGTCCATGTTGAAATTAGGTAGGGCACAAGGGGTGGCCATGGCTGCCGGACTTTCTCGACAAATTCCTATTACGGAGTACATGCCCAAAAAAATAAAGATGGCCATTACCGGAAACGGGAATGCCAGCAAGGAACAAGTGGCCAAAATGCTCCAGAGCGTACTTCAATTAAAATCCCTCCCCAAAAATTTGGATAGCACGGATGGACTGGCCGCCGCGGTTTGCCATTTTTACAATGAAGGTAGAGTGGATATAGGAAAAAGCTATACGGGTTGGGAAGCTTTTGTAAAGCAAAATCCGAAGAAAATTGGATGACAATAAACAATTAACAATAAACAATTGACAGTGAGCCAGCAATAATAGTCCTAAATCTAAAAACCTACTGATATGTCAAAAGAAAACCCATTGTTTACCAAGTCCTATGCTTTTGCCTTAAAAATAGTTCGCTTATACCAACGAATAAGCAAAGAAAATCGCGAGTATATTTTGTCCAAACAACTGCTTCGTTCAGGGACCTCAATTGGGGCAAACATTGCCGAGGCCAATGGAGCAATATCAACAGCCGATTTTTCAGCCAAAATTTCAATTTCATATAAGGAAAGTTTAGAGGTGAAATATTGGCTTTTAATATTAAAGGATTCCAATTATTTGAAAACGGAGGAAGCCGATAGTCTAATTTCAGATGCTGATGAATTATCGCGAATTATGTTTTCAATATTAAAAAGCACAAGGATTGGTAAATGATTCATTGTAAATTGTTTATTGATAATTGTAAACTGTAATGTCCAGTATTTACATCCACATCCCGTTTTGCAAACAAGCTTGTTACTATTGCGATTTTCATTTTTCCACCCAATTGGGAAAAAAGGAGCTGATGCTGCAAGCACTTTGCGGAGAAATAAGGCTGCGCAATGCCGAATTGGGAGATGCGGAAGTGGAAACTATTTATTTTGGGGGAGGAACACCATCAATTCTGGAAAATGCAGAAATTGAAATACTCATTGATGAGGTCTATACTAATTTCAAGGTCGCTCCAAATCCGGAAATTACCCTAGAAGCCAACCCCGATGACTTATCCAAAAATCGAATCGTCCAATTATCCAAAAGTCCAGTAAACCGATTGAGCATAGGAATCCAATCCTTTTATGATGAGGACTTGGAGTTGATGAACCGTGCGCATCGTTCAGACGAGGCGGCTAGTTGCATAACCGAGGCCACAAAGTACTTTGAAAATATTTCCATCGATTTGATTTATGGTATTCCAGGGATGGATCATGATCGTTGGAAATCCAATATTGAAAAAGCCCTTGCTTTTGGCCTACCCCATATCTCCAGTTATGCCCTTACGGTAGAACCCCGAACAGCGCTAAAGAAATTTATAGAGCAAGGCAAGGTGGCGGATGTTGACGATGCCCATGCCCAAGAGCAGTTCCTTCTGCTGGTTGAAATTCTGGAGGCAAATGGTTTTGTAAACTACGAGATTTCCAATTTTGGAAAACCGGGTTTCTTTTCCAAGAACAATACTTCATATTGGCAAGGCAAGAAATATATTGGTATAGGGCCATCAGCGCATTCTTTTGATGGGACTAACCGCAGTTGGAATGTGCGGAACAACAATAAGTATATAAAAGCCATTCAAGCTGGAGAGTTGCCGTCTGAGAAAGAAAAACTGACTTTGACGGATAGATATAATGAATATGTCATGACCGGCTTGCGTACCATTTGGGGTGTTTCCCTGGAAAAGGTGGAGGCCGAATATGGCGTAAACTTTTTGAACCATTTAAATCAATACAGTAAAAAATTTCTTGATTCGGGATTGCTCATGCTAAATGATGGCAAACTGACGGCTACGCAAAAAGGAAAATTTTTGGTGGACGGGATGGCGTCCGATTTATTTATCCTGAACTAGATTCAGGATTTGTTAACTTATATGGAATTACAAAAAGGATATGTTTATATGTTGACTAATGTCTCAAGATCTATACTTTATATTGGAGCAACAAAAAACATAAAGAAAAGGATAAGAAAACATATAGATGGCACTGGTGCCGTATTCACAAAGAAATATCACTTACGGATCCTGATTTATTATGAAATATTTGATGATATTGGACTAGCTTTTAAAAGAGAAAAGCAACTTAAAAACTGGAAGAAAGATTGGAAATGGAATCTTGTAAAATCTAAAAATCCAGAATTGTTAGATTTACTAGACAATTTTTACTAAATACTGAAACAAGTTCAGCATTAATGATCACCACCATTAAGTACAATTCCAAGAACTATAAAATAGATTTGTCCAAACCCTTGGACATTTCCATCCCTTTACGGGGAGATAAAGACAATGTCAACGCCTGGTATTTGGATCCGCCCCGAATAGAACCGCATCAAGAAGGGAAGTTCATTGGGAAGGTATCTGAGGGTGCTTCCACCAACTTTAATGACATCTGGTTCAACCCGCATTCCCATGTGACCCATACGGAATGTCTGGGTCATATTACCAAGGCGTTTCATTCGGTCAATCAAAAATTAAAACGTTATTTCTTTTGGGCTGAAGTGATTACTGTGGCTCCCGAAAGACAAGGCAAGGATTTTGTGATTTCGGAAAAGCAGCTTCGCTATGCTCTTGGCACCAAAAAAAGGGAAGCTGTAATAATCCGAACCATTCCAAACCTAAAAAGTAAGTGTGCACAAAACTATTCCAACACCAATCCGCCTTATTTACTACAGGAAGCCTTGGAATTTTTGGTGAACAAAGGAATCTTGCATTTATTGGTGGATCTTCCATCCGTGGATAAGGAAAAGGATGGAGGTGCACTTGCAGGTCACCACCAGTTCTGGAACACTGCGGAGGTTCCTAGAGTGGACGCCACCATTACCGAGTTGGTCTATGTGGACAATGAGATCATGGACGGTCCATATTTCTTAAATCTACAAGTGGCCCCGTTTGAAAACGACGCCAGCCCTAGTAGGCCAGTTTTGTATCAAATAGAGAACCTATGAAAAGTGTACTAAAAATTGAAGAGGTAGCCATGTTTGTGTTAGGGCTGTATCTTTATAGCTTGTTGGACTTTCCATGGTGGTTGTTTTTGGTATTGATTCTTGCGCCCGACATTGGAATGCTGGGGTATTTGCTGGGAAACAGGACTGGGGCAAATATTTATAACATATTTCATCATAAAGGATTGGCTATTTTCATTTATTTAGCTGGTGTGTTTTGGTCCATGCCCTTGGTTCAGCTAATCGGGGTGATTTTGTTTTCACATGCCTCCATGGATAGGATATTTGGCTATGGATTAAAATATTACAAAGGATTTAAGTTTACCCATTTAGGTGAAGTGGGGAAGGGAAATGGATGATATTCTAGAAGTTATACTCGGTCTGATTCTGGGAGCCATACTCATGTACTGGCTGTTCTCTTTGTTTCGAAAAAAGAAAAACAAGGATTTGACCAAACAGCAGTCAACTGTGTTGCTCGACAAGATCAGGAGTGTGTGCAAGCTGGTTTCGGTGGAAGGGGATTTTGCGGAGATCTATAATTACGAAAACACCAAAGAAGGACTGTTCAGTTTATTGAGCAGCAAAAAAAAGGCCTTGATCATCGTTAAGGCCAAGGCACAAATAGGGTATGACCTTACCAAATTGAATCTAAAGGCCGACGATAAACGCAAAAGGATAATCCTGGATAATTTTCCACAACCTGAAGTACTTTCCATAGAACCGGAGCTTCAGTTCTATGATATTAAAAATGGATTGTTCAATAGCTTTTCTCCTGACGACCTCACCAATGTTAACCAAGAAGCCAAAGACCATATCAAACAAAAAATCCCAGAAAGTGGGCTTATGGACACTGCGCGCAAAGAAGCACTGCAAGCTGTTTTTTTGGTGGAAAAGATTGTGGAGACCATTGGATGGACCTTGGATTACTCCGCTCTGGAAATAACAAATCGCGATAAACACTTTTTAGAAGAATAGAAACGTATGAGAACTACATTTATAACTTTATTTTTATTGGGCATTGTTAATATGTCCCTTGCACAAACCCAAGACAATATGAATACTTTTGATCCCGCTTTTGCCCACACGGTGTACTTTTGGTTCAATAATCCGGACAATCAGGCCGATCGTGACCTGTTTGAAGCTTCGCTTAAGAAGTTCCTGGACAATTCCAAGTTTGCCAAGACCAACTTTATTGGCACACCTCCCAAGGCAACCAGAGAAGTGGTGGACGGATCGTTTACCTATTCCTTGATAGTTACTTTTGAATCGGCAGAAGCTCAGGAAGGATACCAAAAGGAGCAGCCGCACTTGACGTTCATTGATGAATGCAAACATTTATGGAAAAAGGTCATTGTGTATGATTCGTTAGGCTTATAGGGATGAATGTTGAACAACTCAGGGAGCTGTGCATACGCAAAAAAGGGGTAACAGAGGAATTTCCTTTTGATGAACAAACTTTGGTTTTCAAGGTCATGGGTAAAATGTTTGCCCTTATAGCCTTGGAGCGTTTGCCCCCGCAATGCAACCTCAAGTGTGATCCAGATCGGGCGGTGGAGTTACGGGAGGAATACGATGGGGATATTATCCCTGGCTACCATATGAGTAAGAAGCACTGGAATACCCTAATGTTGGAACAACTTCCTCCAAATCTTATTGGAGAGTTGGTTGACCACTCCTACGATCTGGTGGTTTCTGGACTGACCAAAAAGCTAAAAGACGAGCTGGCTTCCATGGGGTAGGTTTGCAGAAAGGGTGTTTGGTTCATCGAAACAAAACTACAGTTCATCGATAGTTTTTTTGTATTTAACCATTTTGTAGTCTTTTTCTGATTGCGATTCCCCAAATTTGTGTACTAAATCGAATAAGATCATGAATGTGCTGTTCATAGAAGACGATATGATAGAGACCATGAAATTGCAACGGGCAATTTCTAAGTTTCAATCCAAGCATAAGATTATCGAGGCCAAAAATGGAGAAGAGGCTTTCGAAATTCTAAAAGGTGAGAGCTTGCCCGATATCATCCTTTTGGATTTGAACATGCCTCGAATGAGTGGTATTGAGTTTCTCACCAAAATAAAATCGGACGATAAACTTAAATACTTGCCAGTCATCATTTTGACCACATCCGAAAATCGAGTAGATCTATTAAAATGTTTCGAGATTGGAATTGCCGGTTACATCATAAAGCCACTAAAATATGAGGATTACGAATCCAAATTAAAGAAGGTTTTTGATTACTGGGAAATCAGTGAATTGATCAAAGGCTAACAAAAAACCCGTTTTCACAACATTATTTTTATAATTCGGTAGTACTATTCCTACATTTAGTTCATAATATTCTTTATTGTGAAAGGAATTGTATTCACTGAGTTTTTGGAAATGGTCGAGTCCAACTATGGACTGGAGATCGTTGATTCCATTATAGAAAATTGCGACCTCCCTTCTGGAGGGGCGTATACATCCGTAGGGACATATGATTTTAATGAGATGGTAAGTCTCATTGCAGAACTAAGTAAACAAACAGAAGTTGCCCAGGAAAAATTACTGTATTCCTTTGGGCATTATTTGTTTGGCGGATTGACCTCTGCCCACCCTGAGGTAGTAGCCAGTTATAGAAACCCTATGGGTCTTTTATATGGTATAGAGGACCATATTCATGTGCATGTACTAAAACTGTACCCGGACGCAGAACTTCCTCGATTTAAAATACTGTCCAAGACGGAAAACAGTTTGGAAATGATTTACATTTCTTCAAGAGGCTTGTATGCCTTAGCGCATGGATTGATTGAAAAGACCTTTGAACATTTTGGAAAAAACGTGCAGGTAGATTATAAACTCTTAAATGAAAACGGCACGGAAGTAAAGTTTACGATTGTCCAAAATGGCTAATTCCGAAATTTCCATACTAAAGCGGGCACTGGAACGGGAGAAAAAAGCCCGAAAAACTGCCGAAAGTCTTTTGGAAACAAAGGCTAAAGAGCTTTATGATGCCTCCCTGCACCTTAAGGAGGCTAATGGAAAATTGGAGGCCTTGATCAACAAAAAAGGGGATCGTATAGATAGTGCCTTTGTCAATATCATAGACCCTTATGTGGTCATGGATATGATGACCAACGTCATCAATATGAATACATCCGCAAAAGAATTTTTAGGGTTTGATCATACCAAAGAAGAAATTCAATTGTCATCCATTGTCCACCCAGATTATATTGAATATACAGCAGAGTCGTTCCAAACTTTGTTGCAGGTAGGAATCCTAAAGAATTACTCTGCAAAGATCATTACCAAAAACTCCGAGGAAAAATTTGTGAACATCAATGCAAGCCTTATCTATAATGAAAATGGCCAACCCATTGCTGCCCAGGGAGTAATACGGGACATCACAAAGGAAGTGGAAATACGAAAGCTTTTGGAGGATCAAAAAAAGCAGCAGGACATTATTGTGGAAAACTCCTCCTTGGGCATCTTGTTGATTGTGGACGACAAGATTATAAAAGCCAATAAATCCTTTGTTGAACTTTTGGGGTATTCAGAGGCAGCTTTGAAAAAACGGTCCATAGATGATATTTCTTCCCTTGAGGACAGCAACCTATATGATGACCTATTGAAGAAGAGCTTGGAGAACGATACCAAAAAATTCTCCATTGTTCGAAAGTTTTACAAAAAGAACGGGGAGACCCTATACGGCAAAACCTCCATGAGTACCGTATTGGATTCCAAAGGAAATATAGAGTACAGTGTAGCAATGATCGAGGACATCACTCGGGAAAAAGAGGCTGAGGAAAAAATTAGGGCTTCCGAAGAGCGAATGGCCACCTTGATCAAAAATCTGCAAACCGGAATTTTGTTGGAAGATCAGAATCGCAAAGTGGTGCTGGCCAACCAAAAATTCTGTGATCTTTTTGGAATTCCTGTTTCTCCGGATGCCATTAAGGGAGTAAATGGGGAAAAGTCCATTCATAAATACAAGAACATGTTCTTGGATCCGGACGTCGTATTAAAACAAATTGATCAAGTGGTCCGCAAGAAGGAAGTTGCGACGGCAGATGAAATGGAATTGTTGGATGGGCGAACCTTTGAACGGGACTATATCCCACTTTTTAACAACGGGGAGTACAAAGGTCATTTGTGGAGCTATAATGACATTACCCTACGCAAGAATTATAGAAAAAATCTAGAGATTCAAAAAGAAAAATACGGAAGCATCATTGCAAATATGAACTTAGGACTGGTTGAAGTGGACAACGATGAGAACATCCTCATGGTAAACCACAGTTTTAGTGATATGATCGGGCTATCCACAGATGAACTGATCGGCAAAAACACCGAAGATGTCATTCACTTGTACGAAGAAGATCGTGAAAAGCTCAAACAGCATAATAAAAAAAGAAAGAAAGGAATTTCGGATTCCTATGAAGTTGCCGTTAAGGTTGCCAACGGAGAAAAACGATTCTGGTTGCTCAGTGGAGCCCCAAGATATGATGATGCTGGAAATGTTGTGGGATCCATCGGAATCCATTTGGATATTACTGATCAAAAGCACCTGGAACTTCAAAAGGAAAATCTGCTACATGAACTGGAGGCAAGTAACAAAGGCTTGCAAGAATACGCCCATATAGTTTCGCATGACCTTAAGTCCCCATTGCGTAGTATCAGCGCCTTGGCCACTTGGCTTTATGACGACTATAAGGACACCCTGGATGAAAACGGGAGGTACAACCTTAAAATGATGCAGGAAAAAATTGAAGGCATGGATAAGTTGATCAGTGGAATATTAAAATATTCAACGGTCAACAACGATGTTCTGGACAGTACCACAGTAGATGTGAATGAAGTGATTCAAGAAATAAAGGAAATCATCTATATCCCAGAGCATGTAAGCATCAAGGCCAAGCAAACTTTACCCACCATTAAGGCCGATAAAACCAAAATCCATCAATTGTTCCAGAATTTCTTGAGCAATGCGGTGGTGAACATTGACAAAGAGGATGGACTGGTGGAAATAGATTATAAGGAGCATTCCACACATTGGGAATTTAGTATCAAGGACAATGGGGTGGGCATTCCGGAAGAGTATCACGAAAAAATCTTCCAGATTTTCCAGTCCATAGGGAATAAGGAACGTTCCACTGGAATAGGACTGTCCATAGTTAAAAAAATTATTGACCGATATAAAGGAAAAGTATGGTTGCAAAGTGAAATAGGCAAAGGAACCACCTTTTTCTTCACGCTAAAAAAAGAAATTAAAAACAAGTAATTATGAAAGTAAATCAAGCTAAAAAGTTAAAAGGAGGAACTTGGGAGTTTACACAAAACCAACCGTTAAAGGAGCCATTGGTTCTGGTTTTCGGAGATCGATTCTTATTGGAATCCAAAGATATATATCAAGAGATAAGGGATTTATATCCAGATGGACATCTGGTTTTTGGATCTACCTCAGGAGAGATTATGGAGACCAGTGTATACGAAGAAAGTATTACCATTACTGCCATTGAGTTTGAAAAAACCCGATTTGAAATTGTAAGCAAGAACATCAAGGATTTTGTGGACATTGAAAAAATGGGGGCCAGCATTTCAGAGCAGTTCAATATGGGCGAGTTAAATCATTTGTTTATTGTTTCTGACGGTAGTTTTGTGAATGGAAGTGGTCTTATTGAAGGTCTGGAATCTGTTGAAGGTTTTAAGGCTTCCATTACTGGTGGACTTTGTGGTGATGGTGCCCGATTTGAAAAAACTTTGACGTCCTATAATGAAAATCCTAAACAAGGGGAAGTGGTTGCTATCGGCCTTTATGGTGAAGCCCTAGAAGTGAGCTATGCCAACTTTGGAGGTTGGACCCCTTTTGGACCTGAGCGGACCATTACCAAATCTGAAGGTAACGTGCTCTTTGAGATTGATGGAAAACCCGCTTTGGATTTGTATAAAAAATATCTAGGAGAGAAAGCTGCGGAGCTTCCCCAAGCCGCATTGCTGTATCCACTTACGGTACAACAGAGTGAGGATTCCGAACCTTTGGTTCGTACGATTCTCAATATTGATGAGGAGGCAAATTCGATGATTTTGGCAGGAGATGTGCCCTTGAATTCCAAGGTGCAATTAATGATGTCCACTATGGACGACATTGCAGAAGGTGCATGTAATGCAGCGGAATTGGCCATGCGGGATAGGGAGAACAAACCGGAGTTGGCCATTTTGGTCAGCTGTGTGGGCCGCAAATTGGTGCTGGACCAACGTACCGAGGACGAAATTGAGGAGGTAGCCGATGTGATTGGTGAGCAAGCCAGTATCACTGGATTTTATTCTTATGGGGAAATGGCCCCATTTGCTGGAAAAAATGAGTGCCAGTTGCACAACCAAACCATGACCTTAACTCTATTGAGCGAATAAATGCACTCCCTGCTTAAAAGACAATTAAAGAAATTTTTGCCCAAGGAATTGGCGGAGCATCCAGAAATGGAGACGTTCCTTGATTCTGTGGATAAGTCATATTCAGATTTTGACCAAAAGCTGAAGATGATCCAAAGGGCCACGTCTTTAAGCTCGGAAGAACTGTATGCAGCGAATCTACGGCTGAACAAGGAGGCAGAAAGCCAGCGTAAAGTGCTGGAGTCTTTAAGAAAGGCCGTGGTTTCCATGCAGGATAAAACCAATGATAGGATCAATGGTTCGTTGGACTTTAATCCACAGCAATTGGTGGAGGATATTGAAAGGCAGGCACTTAAATTGGTACAGATGACTGCGGAAAAAGATATGCTCCTCAAAAATTTGGAACAGCAAAACGAGTCGTTGAACAACTATGCCCATATGGTTTCGCACGATTTGAAATCCCCTATACGAAACGTTCATTCCTTGGTGAGTTGGGTTTTTGAGGACGGACAGGAAGAATTCAAGGAGCATAGTAGGGAAAATGTCCAGCTCATTTTTCAGAACCTTGCCAAAATGGACAGTCTTATAGATGGTATTTTGCGCCATTCCACCATAGACTCCATTCAAGAAAGTGCAGGGGTTCTAGATCTGGGTCTGCTCATTGAAGAAATTGAAAGGACCATTTACGTTCCGGACAACATAACCATTAAAAAGAGCAAGCACCTGCCCCAACTCTATACAGGAAAATACCGATTGGAGCAGTTGTTCAAGAATTTGATGACCAATGCCATTACGGCAACGGAACACAATCCACAGGGGATGATCATGATCGATGTGATGGAGGAGGATGACGGGTGGATGTTCAGTGTTTCTGATAATGGTAAGGGAATTCCGAAACATCTTCAGGACGGCATTTTTGGAATGTTCAAAAAGTTGGAGAACAATTCCGGAGCAACAGGAATTGGACTAGCACTGGTCAAGAAAATAATCAATTTCTACAAGGGAGATATCTGGTTGTCCTCCGAAGAGGGTAAGGGGACCACCTTCTTTTTCACAATAAAAAACAAGCACGATGTCTGAAATACCAAATCTGGACTACATAAAGGAAATATCAGGAGGCAATGAGGATTTTGAGAAAAAATTCCTGAACATTATCCAGACCGAATTTCCCAAGGAAAAGCAGGATTATTTCTCCTTTTTGGAAAGTGACGATTTGGAAGAATCGGCAAAAGTGGTGCATAAGATCAAGCACAAATTGGGCATTCTTGGACTTACTGGCGGCTACAAATTGGCCGTGCAATATGAAGAGGATCTTAAAGATGGAAATACCAATCTCAAGAATCAATTTCATGAGATTTTGGAATCGGTTGAAGGCTTCATTTTAAAAATTGCATAAAATGAAATGTATCATAGTAGATGACGAAGGTAGCGCTAGAGCCATCATAAAGGAGCTCTGCAACACCATTCCGGAAATGGAGGTGGTTGCGGAATTCCCCAATGCTTTGGAGGCGCTCAAATTCCTTAAAAATAACCAAGTGGATCTTATCTTTTTGGATATCCATATGCCCAAGCTTACAGGCGTGGATTTTGTGGAAACCGTGGCCAATCCGCCCAAGATTGTTTTTACCACCTCCGATAAGGACTTTGCTATTGAAGCCTACGGCTATGACTTTATTTTAGATTATTTGGTAAAACCAATATCTGCAGAAAGATTTCATAAATGCGCAAAAAGAATACATAATGAATTTCAGAAAGCAGATATCAACCTGGAAAAGGAAGGGGCTTTAAATGAAGAAGACCACCTGTATATCAATATAGACAGGCGATTGATCAAATTGAAGTTCCATGATATACAGTTGATAGAGGCGCAAGGGGATTACATTGAGATTCAGACCCGAGACAAGAGGTACCGAGTACATTCAACACTTAAGAAAATCAAAGAGAAGCTACCGGATTCAAAATTTTTGCAAATACATCGATCATATATTATCAACTTTTCGCAGATCGTGGACATTCAGGACAATAGCGTGCTCATAGAACGCAATGTTATTCCCATTAGCAGATCTAATCGTCCCGAGCTCATGCAACGATTGAATTTATTATAAAAAGTAGGAAAAAAACTATAATATTTAGTTTGTTTTGCGTTAGTATAGTTAGACCCTTTTTGAAAATGTTAAAGAGATTGAAATCACTTAATTAAATCTTTTAGAATATGTCTTTGGAAATACGTGAAAATCGAGGGATTTTCGAAATTTTAGGCCGGGTTTCAACCCAGCAAATAGGGGCTTTGAACTCTTACTTCAATGCCGTTTTGGAGCAGGAAGACAATATAGTGGTCAGCCTGGAAAAAGTAACCCATTTTGATTCAACAGCGGCCCGTTTTTTCGAAAAATTATATCAAAATTCTGCTCGTCAGAACAAAGTGGTTTCCTTGATTGGAAGACAGAACAGTACGCTGATGGAAGTCTTCAATTCTACCAAGACCAATTATATTCTAAGCCCTGATCGTATTTAACAAAGGAACATTTTAAAAAGGTTCGATATGAAAGTCACCGACTACCAGCCCTACTACAAAGCAACACCGCAAAACCTGGGTAATGAGGATTTAAACCGTTTGATTACCTATTTTGAATTGTTGGACGATGTCCAGAAACCTGTGGTAAGCTTGGTTACCCCTGTGTACAGAGCCATGGACACCTTGGTGGCCCATATACTTTCGCTTTCCAATTTAAAGACCATCATACCATACGAGGTCATTTTTGTGGAAAACAATGCGGATGAAGCGACCTTGTCCATATTGAAACAGCTTGGGGCCAAAGTGGTCAGTGAACCAAAACAAGGCATTACCTATGCACGGCAAAAAGGACTGGAAGAAGCCAAGGGGCAAATTATATGTACCATGGATCCAGATTCCATCTACGATCCCTATTACATAGATAAGATGGCTCTTCCTTTTTTTGTCGATAAAGATTTGGTTCTCTGTTATTCGGTCTCGCAGAGCTATGAAAATGACTTCCAGCTCTCGCCAAAAATGCGACTTAGAAACAAGCTTAAATTGGCCTATTTTAGATGGAAACTCTCCCAAAAGTTTACCACCAAAATCAAGCACATAAGGGCAGTTTCCATGGCCATGCGTAGGGAGGTACTGCTTCCCATAGGCTATGACACGGACCTTAGGGTAGTATCGGGCTGCGATGACGGTATGCTGGCCATCCACTTGCATAATTTGGGAACCTTCAAATACATTAATGTTGAGGTATTTACAGCACTTCCACCGGAGCGGGAACCGGGAAAACCATTTCCCTTCTGTAACGAGCGGTTCCGAACTCCAAAGAATTCCTTGGAAGCCACATTTGAAGCCCTTGATATAACATAGGCATCCAACTAAAACACGTACTTTACAACATCCGCTTGGATAGGAACGACGCCTACATATTAGTAGAGCGCCCATAGTTTCCATATCTGTTATTTGACCCTGGACCATTCGCCGATAAGCTGGCTAATGGCCTAACCTCCGATAATTCGTCGCTTACAACAGCATCCCTTGGTTTTACAACATAGAATTATTAAAAAGTAATATAAATCCTACTTTTCCATTGTGTTTAGTACTACAAATCTTAAAATCGATATTATGAAAATTTTAGTTGTTGACGACAAGCAATCCCTAAGTGAGCTGGTATCCCAGTTTTTGGGACAGTCCTACAAGGTAACCACCATGGAAGATGGATTGGCCGCCTTAACGTGGATGCAGGAAGGAAATATCCCTGATTTGGTGATAACAGATTTGGAAATGCCCAAAATGGACGGTTTTGAATTGATTCGGAAAATTAAGGAAAGCGGATACTTTGCCAACATCCCCATTATTGTACTCAGTTGCAGGGATAGCAGTTCCGATAGGATTGAATGCTTGAAATTGGGAGCCGATGATTACCTGGTAAAACCGTTTAATCCGGAAGAGCTGCTTATTCGGGTTGAAAAATTATTGATACGAGCATAACCATGGAAGTATTATCGGATCAAAAAGTATGTCTCCTGTATGTAGGGGTAGATCAAGTTGTGGTAAATCAATTTGAGGCCCTTCCTGAAAAAGTGGATTTCCATATGGCAAAAAATTCGGTTTTGGCCATAAAGTGGTTGGAACAAAACCAGCATGTGGATGCCATTATCTGTGAGAAACAGATTCCAGGACAAACAGGCATTGAGTTTCACAATGTTGTTAGGGAACGGTTTACCAATAAAGATGACATCCCTTTCATATTAGTGGCCAAAAACCGAGATAAAAACGATTTGTCCGAGGCCGTAAAAAACGGCATAGATGACTTCTATGTACAACCCTTGTCCACCGATCGGATATTGGAAAGGGTACAGTTCCTAAAAGAACTTAAGGCCAATCTCAAAAGAGAACGGATAGGTGCTCCCGAGGGGGTGCAAAAGGAATACAAAATCGGGTTTTGGAAACGAACATTTGATATCACGGTTGCGGGCTTGGCACTCTTGTGCGCGGCTCCGTTTCTGCTTCTGTTCATCATTGCCATCCGATTGGAATCCAAAGGCAAGGTCTATTACATCTCCAAAAGGGTAGGGACCAGCTACAAAATCTTTGATTTCTACAAACTCCGATCCATGTATCCGGATGCGGACAAGCGCCTAAAGGAATTTCAGCATCTGAACCAGTATGTGCATGATGATGAAAATCCAGAAGTGGAACAACAGGAGGAACAAGCCATTAAAACAACAGGAACCGTGCTAATTGGTGACGATACGGAAGTGGACGAGCTTCAGCACAACACCCAGAAAAAAGAAAGCGCCAAAAGCGCTTTTGTAAAATTTGATAATGATCCCAGAATCACCAAAGTGGGCAAGATCATCAGGAAATTGAGCATAGATGAACTTCCACAATTGATCAATGTGCTTAAAGGCGACATGTCCATTGTGGGCAACCGCCCCCTTCCTTTGTACGAAGCCGAAGTGCTGACCACGGATGAATGGACGGACCGTTTTAACGGCCCCGCCGGGATTACGGGATTGTGGCAGGTTGAGGCCCGGGGGAGAAGCTCAAAAATGTCTCCGGAAGAGCGTAAATCATTGGATATAAAATATGTGGAATACGCCAACAGCAAGTATGCCTTTTTAATTGATATGTGGATTGTGCTAAGAACTTTCAAAGCCGTTTTTCAAAAAGAGAATGTATAATGAAGAAAAACCAGCTTTGTGTGCTACTTCTGTTGCTGTTGTGCAATCTCGCATGGGGTCAATCCATAAATGATTTTATAGAAAAAAGTCTAAAAGAGAACGACATTGCCAAAAAGCTGCCGCCCATTGATTCCCTAGTGGCCATGGCCAAGGAGTATTCGCCCTTTGTAAAGGTCACAGTCTCCGAACAACAATATAGGGATGGGGTGGTGTCTGCAGAACAACGCGCTTGGTTGGAGTACGTCAATTTAGAGGCTGGTTATAACTACGGCATTTTTGATAACCTGAGCAACTCCCAGATTGCGGGTGATCCACAAAGCCAGGCCTTGTTTTCCAGTGAACAAAGTAGGTACAATGTTGGGGTTTCCTTGCGATTACCGATTTCAGCAATCATAAATAGAAGGGCCAAAATTAAGAGCGCCAAGGGCGAGGCTGAAAAAGCACGTTTTGAAACCCAGGTTGCGGAATTGGAACTGGAGCAGAAAGTGGTTGAACTCTACAACAACCTCCTTAAGTCGCATAGACTCTTCTTTATCTCTGGATCCATAGTGGACAATTTTAGAGTACAGTCCATCAGGGCTGAAAAGGATTTTGCCAACGGGGTAATCAATATTGCTGAATACACCCGATTGCAACAGATGATGAACCAGGCGACCATGGGATTTGAATTGCAACGGTCGGAATTTATTTCCTCGGTAATGGCCTTGGAGGGCATTATTGGAGCAGAATTGAATATATAGGAATGAAGTTTAATCTTTTATTTTTTGTCCGTCTTTTAGTAAGACATATAAGTCTTCTTGTGGCCATGCCCATTATTTTGGCCGCTTTGGTGTTTTATATGACCAGGGACGAACCCAAAATCTATAATTCCAAAGCTAGGGTATATACTGGTATTGCCACGGGATCCAATATTGAACTGGAAAACACCAAAATAGACTTTAGGGCAACCAATACGGCTTACGACAACTTACTCAATCTTATTAAGGCCAGAACCACCATTGAGATCGTAGGGCTGAAACTATTCACCCAGCACATGGTTCTGGACAGTGCGGACATCAAGATCATATCCCGCGAGAAGTATCAAAAGCTGATGAAGGAAGTACCGGATGAGGTGAAAAAGTTGGTTGTTAAAGGGGATATGCAAAAAACCTATGAAAACTTTGTAAAGCTTAAAGAATCCAACCATACCAATTATCTCTATCAGCTCATAAACCTAGATCATCCAGATTACAGTATTGAAAAGATTTCGGGTCGTATCGGTCTAAGGAGAATTTCCAATAGTGATTTTGTTGATATCGCCTTCGAATCTGAAGATCCGGCCATTTGCCAAAACACCTTGTTGATTCTGTGCGAGGTGTTTGTTCAATTGAATGCGGACATTAAAGTAAATCAGTCTGATGCGGTGGTCAAGTATTTTCAGGGGCAGTTGAACAAATCCACAAATGATCTTCACGATGCGGAGGACGAATTGCTCAATTTTAATCGGACCCACAACATCATCAACTACTACGAACAGACCAAACACATAGCAGGGGAGAAAGAAGAGTTTGAAATCAAATTTTTCGAGGTGCAACGAAAATTTCATGCTTCCAAGGCGGTTTTGACGGCTTTGGAATCCAAGCTTGAAACCCATGAAAGAAAACGAATATCCAGTCAAAGTATCATGGAAATTCGGAAAGAGCTTTCCACCTTGAACTTTGAGGTGTCCATGAAAACATTGGGCCTGGAAAAAGATTCACTACAAAGACAGCAGGATGCCAAAGAGGTGGCCCGGAAAATGGAACGTATAAAAGTCCTGGAAAACCGGCTCGCCTCACATATCGATACGCTTTATACTACTGACTATAGCACAAAAAGTGTGGCATCCACCAGTGTTTTGGCCGATTGGCTGCAAAACACCATTGAATATGAAGGATATGGCGCCCAGTTGAAGGTGATGGAGAAAAAAAGGCTGGAGTTTGAAAAATTGTATCAAAAGTTTTCTCCTTTAGGGGCGACCATGAAACGCTTGGAAAGGAAAATTGACATTGCGGAAAGGGAGTACCTGAGCTTGCTGCATAGTTTGGGTCTTGCCAAGTTAAGACAGCAGAATGTGGAGCTGAAGTCCAATATTAAACTTACTGAGGTTCCTTTCTTTCCAATCAACCCAAAACCTAGCAAGCGTATGCTTCTGGTTATAGTGGCGGGTATGGTTGGTTTTATTTTGGTGGCAGCAACCATTTTGATTCTGGAATTTTTGGACGGAAATCTGAACACGGCAAAAAGGGCGGAAGATAAAATTGATTTGAAAGTATCTTCCATATTTCCTGTGATCAGTGCCAAACAAGGAAAAATAGATTATAGCTACCTGCAGAACAAGGCGGTTAATGCCATATCCCGTAATATCATCCTTAATCAGTATAAAAAGGAAAAGGAAGAAGAACCCGTGGTGAACATGCTCTTTTCCACCCAGGAAAGTGAAGGAAAAACATTTATCTGCAAGCATTTGATCGCCAAACTTTGTGAGTTGGACTACAATGTGCTCCATATCACTTACGACGAAGAAGATTTAGGATTGGCAGGGGACCATTACAGCAAGTTGATCTACGAAATAAGCGACCAACTGTACACGATTTCCCATATCAAGGAGTTTGATCGCAATAAAACCATTGCGGACTTCAATACGTACCATTTTGTAATTCTGGAAATACCCAGTATTATCAAAAACCCGTTCCCCGTAAAGTTGGCGTCCACTATGGACTATACCTTTTTGGTTACACGGGCCAACAGGGCATGGGGAGATGCGGATAAAAATGCCTTGTCTCTCTTTAATGAAGCTACAACCGGACCCGAGCCTACCATTATTTTGAATGGTGTCAAGGTCTTGGAAATGGAGACGGTAGTGGGTGATCTTCCCAAGAAACGATCGTTGATTCGTAAATGGATCAAGCAGATTGTCCAATTCAATTTTTTTACTAAGAAAACAGTCGCCTAAATGTTGGGGAAACTCAAAAATATAAGCAAGGAAAAAAACTTGTCCTCCCTAACGGCCAATGTAAGTGTGGCCTTTATGGGATTGGTGAGTTTTATGCTATTGACCAGGCAATTGGACAAGGAACTTTTTGGAGAATGGGTTTTGTTTATCACCCTGGCCACTTTTGTTGATCTTTTACGATTTGGCTTGACGCGGACCTCTTCCGTTCGATTGTTGTCGGGAGCGAATGAAAAGAGTCAGAAGACTATTCTCGGGACAGCATTTCGTATTAACCTGTCACTTTTGGGTATTTTAACCTTATTGTGTTGGGGTTGCCATGTAATCCTACTCTTTTCCAGTATTGAAATCAACAACGGATATCGATTGTTCTTGTTCTACTATCCATTTTTGGCACTTTCCAACTTAAGTTGGAACAACGCCATGTCCTTATTTCAAGCAGAACAGAATTTTAGAAGAATGATGGTGGTACGGATTTCCAATGTGGGTCTTTTTTGTCTGTTTTTACTATTGAACCAATGGTGGCTCCAATGGGGTCTTATAGAAATCATCTGGGTTAACATTGCCGTAAATGCGATTTCGGGTATTTGGTGTATGCTCAAAAATTGGGATGGACTGTTCTACCTGAGGTTTGCCCGTAAAAAAACAGAAAAGGAGCTCGTGAACTTTGGGAAGTATTCCATGGGAACGCTGATCAGTTCCAGTTTGCTCAAAAGTTCCGATACTTTTATCATAGGGATGAGCCCCTTTTTGGGTTCGGCTGGGATAGCCATGTATGCTATTCCACTAAAACTGACTGATTTGCTCGGAATCCCGTTGCATAGCTTTGCTATGACTGCCTATCCCAGAATGTCCAAAAAAGCTATTGATGGGGATTTAAACGGAACCAAAAGTATTTTCTATTCCTATGTGGGAATCATTACCCTTTTGTTCTTTCCCGTTGCCTTGGTGAGTTTTGTCTTTGCCGAGCATTTGGTGCTCTTTTTGGGGGGCAATGAGTACAAAGATGCTCTACCCTTGCTGACTTTGATTTTTAGGGTCTTCACCGTTTACATTATGTTGTTGCCCATTGACAGATTTACGGGAGTACTTCTGGATAGCATCAACAAACCAAAGCTCAATTTGTATAAGGTTTTGGTCATGACTATTGCCAATATTGTCCTGAACATCCTGGCCGTATTTGTCTTCAAAAGTTTGGTGGCAGTGGCAGTTGGGACCGTATTATTCACCTTGATGGGGATTTTCCTCGGATTCCATTACCTCAAAAAGGAAATTCAAATCCAAAGCCGCCAGATTGTTTCCGAAAGTGTGGATTTCATCAAAAACCTAAAAACACATTTGGGGTAATGAATCCTTTTGAAACAACACAGGGCTCAGATTATCTAAGGAAACCACTTCCCATATTGCTGTTGTTGTCCGTTGTTGTTACTACGGCCCATTTAACGGCAACCAAAGGTTTGGTGGCGGGCATCGGAATCATGGTGCTTCCTTTTGCCATAACCTATATGGGCGCTTTGTTCATTAATCCACGGATAGGAATTATCACCATTCTCATTTTTAATTTTTTTGTGCTAGGGATTGGAAGATATATTCCCATGACCTGGGGATTGCTCATGGACGGTTTAATGGTACTGATGTATCTGGCTTTGTTCTTTAAAGCTTTCCGAATAAAAATACCTTGGGAAAAGGCTAATTCACAATTGACTCTTTTGGTTACGATATGGTTTGGCTATGCCGTTTTGCAAATTGCCAATCCCGAAGCGGTAAGTGTGGCTGCATGGTTCTACGCCATGAGGGGCTTGGCCTTGTACCAATGGCTGTTTGTGCCATTGGTCTTTATCTTGTTCAACAAGCGAACCGACCTCCATCTCTTCTTTTTGATTTGGGGAACCCTGTCCGTTTTGGCTACCATGAAGGGCATGCAGCAATTGATCTTTGGAGTTGATTCCTACGAGCAAGCCTGGCTGGATGCAGGAGGGGATGTAACGCATATATTGTTTGGCAAACTTCGGATTTTCTCTTTCTATTCCGATGCAGGTCAATTTGGAGCTTCACAAGGACACACCGGAGTGGTGTTCGGGGTTTTGGCCTTGTTCGCCAAAAACCGAAAATTTCAAATTTTTTGTGGTATTGTGGCCATGGCGGGTCTTTTGGGGATGATGATTTCTGGAACCCGTGGGGCCATTGCGGTACCGGCCATGGGCGGGGTCATGTTTATTTTGATTCGTAAACACATTCCAAGCATTGTACTGGGAGTGATCATGGGGATTGGGGTCTTCGTTTTCTTCAAATACACCACTATTGGGAACGATAATGATCAAATCAGGCGCATGCGTACAGCATTTGACCCGAATGACGCCTCCCTTCAGATGCGAAAAATCAACCAAGAACGATTAAGGGGATATTTGGCAACCAGACCTCTGGGCGGAGGTATTGGCTCAACAGGGAACTGGGGAAAACGGTTTTCGCCCAACACTTTTTTGGCCAATACGGCAACGGACAGTTGGTTTGTGGCGGTTTGGGCCGATACGGGAATCGTTGGGCTGTATCTACACCTTTTTATCTTGTTTTTTATCCTGATTACAGGAGCCTATAACTGCATGTTCAAAATACGGGACGACTGGTTGAAGGGGCAGATTACCGCGCTGGTTTGCGGTATGGCAGGAATCATGTTGGCTTCCTACGGAAATGGGGTTTTTGGACAATTTCCCACCTGTATTTTAATGTATACGGGAATGGTGTTCATCTTCATTTCGCCCAAATTGGATAAGGAAATTTTGGATGGGAAAGAAGCCGAATTACAACTACAAGCAGCATAAAACACAAATCATGGAACCACTTGTTTCAATCATAACCATTAACTACAATGAATCCGAGGTGACACTGGATTTATTACAATCGATAAGGAAACTCACCTACCCAAATATTGAGGTCATTGTGGTGGATAATGCATCTCCAAATGATACGCCAGATGCAATCAAGGAAAAATTTCCAGAGATTACTTTAATCAAAAGTCCAGAAAACCTGGGATTTGCGGGAGGCAACAATTTGGGGGTAAAACAAGCCACGGGAGAATATTTGTTGTTCATCAACAACGACACCATTGTCCCTCCGAATTTTATTGAACCGCTGGTGCAAACGTTGCAAGCGGATACCAACATTGGAATGGTGAGTCCCAAGATCAAATTTCATTGGGATCCCACTTTGATCCAATATGCAGGCTATACGCCCATGAGTCATTGGACTATAAGAAATAATAGTATTGGATACCATCAAAAGGATGATGGTTCCTTTGACCAACCAGGGGAGACCCAATCCATACATGGGGCTGCCATGATGGTTCCAAAAACGGTTGTGGAAAAGGTGGGAATGATGACAGAAATCTACTTTCTGTACTATGAGGAGCACGACTGGGCCGAAATGGTGAAACGTGCTGGCTATAAAATCTACTACCAACCCCAATCGTATATTTTACATAAAGAATCCGTTTCAACTGGGAAATTCAGTCCCCTCAAAACATACTACATTTCGCGGAATAGGATCCTCTTTGCGCGAAGGAACTTTAAACCATTCCAGTTATTTATCAGCCTAATGTTCCAAGGCTTTATTTCCATTCCTAAAAACAGTCTAAAGTTTTTGGTCAAAAGAGAGTTTGAACATTTAAAAGCATTTTGGCGAGCCGTCACTTGGAACCTAACGCACAGGAAAACAGTAAATCAGGTCTAGCGTAAGAGAAGTAACTACCTGATATATGTATGCCAGCCTCTTATTTACAACACGAAACAGGCTGTACGCAACAAATACTTTTCTTTATTAAAATGTAGGATAATATTTACAAAAAAGAAATTTACAATGGTATTTAGAAATTTCGGCTTTGCAATGCTGCTTTCCATTTTTGTGTTGAATCTTGGCTGTGTAAGCGAGAAGGATTTGGATCCCCCAGTGGATAATCCAACAACAGGAGAGGAACCGGAAGAGGAAGATCCTTTGGCGGTTTTTCAAGTTTCAGCGGATTTTGACTATTCTACCAGTCAGGAGGTTCGGGTTACTTTGGATGTTCCTTCCTTTTTGAGCAAGGCAGTTTTTTCATTGTATAGTAAGATAGGTTCTCAGGACAGCATTCCGTTTGGTAGGGCCATTTTTGATACTAACGGACATTATGAGCAAGACTTTGTGGTTCAGGCACAAGCCGATAGCATTTTGTTATACTCAGACTATATCGGACTGACGAAGGACGTGCGGTTGAAGATCCAAAATGGATCTGTCGCTTTTGACTATAGACCCTTATATGAAAGGTCAACAAGCAATAAGAGTGCTCCTTCCATCTTAAGCAACAAGGTTATTTCCAATTTGACTGGTAAAGTACCCTACACTTTTCTAGGGGGTTTTGACAATCAAGGGGTGCCCACAGAAATGGAACTACCCGATGTGATCCAACAAAATCTTTTGGATGATATCAACGCTTCCCTGCCTGAGTACAGTAGGGTGCCCATTGCCAACCCACAATTTTTGGCCAATACCAGCGAGACCAGTATGGTTCTCACAGATTTGGCAGATGTATGGGTAACCTTTGTGTCCGAAGGAGCAGGATACAGAAACGCCTTGGGCTATTACTCCTATCCCGTCGGAGAAGCCCCGGCCACTGTTGACGATATTACAGCACACCATATTATTTTTCCAAACGTATCCATGGTTGGGTCGTCTGGAGGATTGGTGCCTGGAGACCGAGTTTATCTTGGACGTTTTCAGCCCAATACGGTAATTTCTTGGTTTGTGGTGGCCAATGGGTGGACAGGCTCAGGAGTCGGTGACGGGAATGGCATTTATTATTCCGAACCAAGCTTCAATCCAGAAAATACGAATTTAAACACCCATATGGTGCAGTTATATGACAACGCCAGGGGAATCAATTTCTTGGCCTTTGAGGATTTGAGGAGAGACCAAGGTTCAGATGATGACTTTAATGACGCAGTCTTCTACGCCCGCGCAAATCCCGTGGAATCTATAGAATTGACCAACGTGGTTGCTTTGATTCCTGCCAATGATGAGGACGGGGACGGGGTAAACGACGAGCTGGACGAGTTTCCGTTTGACGTGAACAAGGCGTTCAATAATTTTTCCACAACCGCCAACTTAACGGGTGTCTTGGCCTATGAGGATTTATGGCCCAGCCAAGGGGATTATGATTTTAACGACCTGGTGGTTACCTATAACTACAATTTAATAACCAATGCTTCCAACCTCATTACACGGATTGAGGCAAGCTACACCATTGATAATATTGGGGGATCCCTTCAGAATGGATTTGGATTGGTTTTCCCTATTGACCCTTCTCTGGTAGAAGATGTTCAAGGCCAAGTGATCAATGCCGATTACATCAATCTAAATGCCAACGGAACAGAATCGGGCACAGCGGTTAATGAGACGGTAGTTTTTGTAGCTGGCAACGTGATACTGATGGAAGGTGAAACCATTGAATTGGGAATAGATTTTAACACCCCAGTGAGCTATTCAGACCTGGGGATGGTACCGTTCAATCCTTTTTTGATTGCAGGGGCCGATAGGACTAAAGAGGTTCATTTGCCAGATCACACCCCTACCAGCAAAGCTGGCTTTTTGGGTACATCGGCAGATGATAGCGACGCCAATGAAAATCGATTTTATAAAACAGATACCAACCTGCCTTGGGCATTGAACATTTCGGATGATTTTGTTCCTCCGCAAGAGTTCATTCCCATAACCATTGCGTATCCCAAGTTTGTCAATTGGGCGAACTCAGGAGGCACTCAAGATTTGGATTGGTACGTGAGATAGAGAAAAAAGATATAACAAACCATAAATACACTTCAAATTATGAACATAACAGTTATTGGTACAGGTTACGTAGGATTAGTGACAGGTACTTGTTTCGCAGAATCCGGTATAAATGTGGTCTGTGTGGACATTGATGAAAAAAAGGTGGAAAAATTGCGCAATGGCGAGATTCCCATTTATGAACCTGGCCTGGATGTCCTTTTGGAACGTAACATGGATAAGGGAAGAATCTCCTTTACCACAAGTTTACAAAAGGGAATCAAGAATAGTGATGCCATTTTTATTGCCGTGGGAACCCCACCTGATGAAGATGGGAGCGCAGACCTTAAGTATGTTCTTGGAGTGGCTCGGGAAATAGGTCAACACATGGAAGATTACAAAGTAATCATTACCAAAAGTACCGTTCCCGTTGGAACGTCATTTAAAGTAAAAGCAGCCGTTGAAGAAGAGTTGGTCAACAGGGATGTACGTATCCCTTTTGATGTGGCATCCAATCCTGAATTTTTAAAGGAAGGAAGTGCCGTTGATGATTTCCTAAAGCCAGACCGTATTGTGGTTGGAGTGGAAAGCAAACGAGCCGAAAAGGTTATGAAACGCTTGTACAAGCCCTTTTTGATGAACGGTCACCCACTGTTGTTTATGGATATTTTCTCTTCGGAAATGACCAAGTATGCGGCCAATTCCATGCTTGCGACCAAGATCAGTTTCATGAACGATATCGCCAACCTATGTGAATTGGTTGGGGCCAATGTAGATTTGGTTCGAAAAGGAATTGGTTCAGATTCCAGAATAGGCAACAAGTTCATCTACCCTGGAACAGGATATGGCGGTAGTTGTTTTCCCAAGGATGTACAAGCCTTGGTTAGAACTGCAGATGAATATGGGCACTCTTTGGAGGTTTTAAAAGCTGTGGAGAGTGTTAACTACAGACAGAAATCCGTGTTGATAGAGAAAATCAAGCGACATTTTGGGAAAAACCTAAAAGGAAAACAGTTTGGTCTTTGGGGATTGGCCTTTAAGCCAAAAACCGATGATATGAGAGAAGCACCTTCCTTGGTAATCATTGACGAGTTAAAAGCGTTGGGCGCCAACATTAGGGCGTATGACCCTGTGGCCATGGAGGAAGCTGAACGCATTTTGGGCAACAAGATTGAATATGCCAAAGACGAGTACGATGCCATCATTGATGCAGATGCATTGATTGTGGTAACGGAATGGTCAGAATTCAGGATGCCCAACTTTAGGATCTTGGAAAAACTGATGATCAACAAGACCATTTTTGATGGCCGTAACGTCTACGATCCCGAGGAAATGGAAGAACTGGACTTTACCTATTACAGTATTGGTAGGGATGCCGTTGTAAGCGATAAGGAAGAGACCGTAAAAATTTAAAAAGGGGCAAGATGAAACGAATATTAGTAACCGGGGGAGCAGGTTTTGTAGGTTCCCATCTCTGTGAAAGGCTTTTGAACGAAGGAAACGAGGTCATTAGCATGGACAATTACTTCACAGGAAGAAAAAGCAAGATCGTACATTTAATGGACAACCCCTATTTTGAGGTGGTCCGTCATGATGTTACCCTTCCCTACTTTTTGGAAGTGGATGAAATCTACAATTTGGCTTGTCCGGCATCACCAGTGCATTACCAACATAATCCCATCAAAACAATTAAGACATCTGTTTTGGGGGCGATAAATATGTTGGGATTGGCCAAACGGATCAAAGCCAAAATATTGCAAGCATCAACCAGTGAGGTTTATGGGGATCCAGAACTGCATCCACAACCTGAAGGATATTGGGGGCATGTGAACCCAATAGGAATCCGTTCCTGTTATGACGAAGGGAAACGATGTGCCGAATCCCTATTTGTGAACTACCACAATTCCAATGACGTTTTGGTGAAGATCGTTCGGATTTTTAATACCTACGGACCCCGCATGGAGCCGGATGATGGTAGGGTGGTATCCAATTTTATCATGCAGGCCTTGCAAGGTAAGGACATCACGGTTTTTGGAGACGGAACCCAGACACGAAGCTTTCAATATGTAAGCGATTTAGTTGACGGGATGATTAAGATGATGGGTACGGAAGACGATTTTATCGGGCCAATCAATATTGGCAATCCAGGTGAATTTACCATGTTGGAATTGGCTGAGAATATAATCGACATTACAGGATCTAAATCCAAGATTGTACATCTGCCGTTACCTTCGGATGACCCAATGCAACGCAAGCCGGATATTTCACTGGCTCAAGAAAAGTTAACTGATTGGAGCCCGTCTGTTGATCTTCGTGAAGGTCTTGGTAAAACCATCGAGTATTTTGACAATCTGCTAAAAGAGCAGTCGATAAAGGAATTGGTAGCCGGATAAAAGAACCCAATGGATGTACTAAAAATCATAATCAACGGTTTGGAAATCCTGTTGTTGGGATATTTTGGATTTGCATCCATATATGTCGTTGTTTTTTCAGTGGCTGGACTTTTTAAGGCCAAAACCCGTGATACCTTATCCGTAAAACAGCGAAAATTTGCGGTGCTGATTCCCGGGTACAAAGAGGACAGTGTAATTGTGGAAGTGGCCCAAAAGGCCCTGGAGCAATCCTATCCTTCCCATCTCTATGAGGTGGTGGTCATTGCCGATTCATTTCAGGCGTCGACCTTGGAAGAACTAAAAAAGCTTCCCATTAGATTGGTTGAGGTCTCCTTTGAGAAAAGTACCAAGTCCAAGGCACTGAACAAAGCCATGGAGGTTATTGGTGATGAATATCATGTGGCCTTGATCTTGGATGCGGACAATATTATGGAACGGGATTTCATTGCTAAAGTCAATGAGGCATTCAATCAAGGGTATAGGGTTGTTCAAGGACATCGAATTGCCAAAAACACCAATACCTCTTTTGCCATTTTGGACGCCATCAGTGAAGAAGTCAATAACCACATCTTTAGAAAAGGACATCGGGTATTGGGGCTTTCATCGGCCTTGATTGGATCAGGAATGGCGTTTGACTACTATTTCTTCAAGCATACCATGGCCCATGTAAATGCCGTAGGTGGATTTGACAAGGAATTGGAGTTGAAATTGCTGAAGAACCGAACCAAGATCGAATATTTGAACGATGCCCTGGTTTTGGACGAAAAAGTTCAAAAATCGGAGGTGTTTGCCAACCAAAGGAAACGTTGGCTGTCTGCCCAGTTTATATACTTTGGCAGATATTTTGTTCCTGGTCTAAGGGAACTTTTTACCAAAGGGAACATCGATTTCTTTGATAAGGTGTATCAGATGGTATCGCCTCCCAGAGTTTTATTGTTGGGATTGGTGACCATGTTCAGTGGACTTTACCTCGTGATCAATCTGGTTTTACCCAATAACCTATTGGTGGTGCCGGCCATGTATTGGTATATAAGTTTTGGACTTACCATGTTGGCATTTGTTTTTGCCATACCTAAAAAATACTACAGTGCGAGCACATTGCGGGCCGTGCTCACCTTACCCAAAGCATTTTTCTTAATGTTCCTTTCGCTTTTCAAACTCAAAGGGGCCAATAAAAAGTTTATCCATACCCAGCATGGAACCATTAACCCCCAATAATCAGAGATGAAAATCGGAATAGAAGGACAGCGACTTTTTAGGAAAAAGAAGCACGGAATGGACATGGTGGCCTTGGAATTGATCAAGAGCTTACAGGACATTGACCCGATCAATGAATACGTGATTTTTGTTAGACCCGATTTTGATGATGGTTGTATTCCCAAGGCCGATAATTTCAAGATTGTGGAATTGGAATCCAGGTGGGGGTATCCAGGATGGGAACAACTGGTTTTGCCAAGGGCAGCCAAAAAAGAAGGCTGTGACGTGCTGCATTGCACGAGTAATACAGGACCTCTTTTTTCAAGCGTACCGTTGATAACCACACTTCACGATATTATCTATCTGGAGAGCATTAGCCTGTTCAACAAAGAAGGTACATGGTACCAAAGATTGGGCAATATGTACCGTAGATATTTTGTGCCACCTGTCATTCGAAGAAGTAGGAAGGTCATAACCGTATCCAATTACGAGAAAGAGCGTATCAAAAAACACTTTGGGTTTAAGGACGATAGATTAACAGCCATATATAACGGAGTAGGGGCGCACTTTAAAAAAGTGGCCAATCCGGTACGATTGAACCGGATAAAAGAACAATATCAACTACCGAATAATTTCTTTTTCTTTTTGGGAAATACCGACCCAAAAAAGAATACTAAAGGGGTACTGAAGGCCTTTTCAGATTTCAACAAGATCTATCCAAACAAATACCGTTTGGTAATGCTGGATTATGATGAGGAAGAACTGCAAAAACTGTTGAATGCCATTGACGCTGCCGAAATAAGGGAGCTCATTCATCTTACTGGATATGTTCCAAATTCTGATTTACCCGCATTAATCAATCAGGCGATCATTTTCCTGTATCCTTCGCTTCGCGAAAGCTTTGGGATTCCCATTTTGGAGGGGATGGCCTGTGGTGTTCCGGTAATCACATCCAATACGTCATCCATGCCCGAAGTAGCGGGAGATGAAGCTGCATTGATTGTGGACCCAACGCGACCTTTGGAAATCACCGAAGCCATGAGGCGCTTGGTGGAGGACAAGATGCTAGCCAAATTGCTGTCTGAAAAGGGAATTGAAAGAGCCAAGGAATTTTCCTGGGATACCATGGCCAAGAATGTGCTCAAATTGTACGAGGAGGTATATGGGGAACTTAACAAAAATTAAAATGATCAAAGGACAGGACATCATTGTGGTAGGTATTCAGGCCTGGGATATTGAAATTGGAAGCAATTGTAAAAACATTGCAACTGAATTTGCAAAACACAATAGGGTACTCTATGTGAATCCACCTTTGGATCGAGCTACCCTAAGAAGGGATAGAAATTCGGAAAAAGTCCAAAAAAGGTTGCGGATCGCCAAAGGTGAAGACACGGGCTTGGTTCCCATTTCGGATAATCTTTGGAACCTATATCCTAAATCCTTGACGGAATCCATCAACTGGATTCCCTCCCATTTCCTGTTTAAAAAACTCAACAAGAGAAATGCCAGGCTTTTTTCCAATGATATTTTGGAGGCGATGGAGCAACTAAAATTCCAAAATGTGTTGCTATTCAATGATAGCTCCATGTTTTTGGGATTGCACCTTAAAAAACTTTTGAAACCACAGAGCTATACCTATTACATGCGGGATTACCTGATAAAGGTACCCTATTGGAGAAGGCATGGGGAGCGCATTGAACCCCAGGTTATTGAACTTGCGGATACCGTGGTAAACAACTCTACGTTGTATGCTGAATATGGAGCCAAGTATAACGCGAACAGCTATATGGTGGGGCAGGGTTGTGATGTTTCCTTGTTCAATGATGAAGACAATACCATAGAAATTCCCAAGGAATTCAAAGATATTCCAGGACCCGTTTTGGGTTATGTTGGGTATTTGACCAGTATGCGTTTGGACATTGAACTACTGGAGTATATGGCCAAGACCAAAAAGGAATGGAGTATCGTTTTGGTAGGTCCCGAAGATGAAGATTTTAAAAATTCTGATTTGCACCAACTAGATAATGTGTTCTTTCTCGGGAGTAAAGATGCTTCCGAGCTTCCAGCCTATGTAAAGGGTTTTGATATTGCCATGAATCCCCAGGTGGTCAACGATTGGACCATTGGAAACTATCCAAGGAAAATTGATGAGTATTTGGCCATGGGGAAGCCCACTTTGGCCACCAAGACCAAGGCTATGGAAATGTTCCAAGAGCATGTGTACTTGGGAAGTACCAAAGAAGAATATATCCAACTGGCTGAAAAAGCTTTGGAAGAAAACAGCGAAGAACTGCGGAACAAACGAATTGCTTTTGCCCAAAGTCATACTTGGGAAAACAATGTGAAGGCCATTTATGAGGCCATAAAAAAATCAGCTTAAAACAGGTGTTATGGGACTAAAAGACAAAATAAAGAACAGTGCAAAGATCAAAGGATTGGTACACTGGATGTTGGTTCCCAAAAATCAGGCTAGGCCCAGACGTTGGGTACGGTGGTTTGTCAATCCCTTTTATCATAAAAAGGGGAAGGGTGCCACAATATGCAGAAGAACCCGAATGGATGTTCTTCCGTGGAATACTTTTGAGCTGGGGTCCAATTCCACCATTGAGGATTTTTCTACTATCAATAATGGTGTGGGAGCAGTAAAAATTGGAAATCGTACCCGAATTGGTTTGGGCAATACCATTATTGGTCCTGTAACCATTGGTGACGATGTGCGATTGGCACAAAACATAGTCTTATCGGGACTAAACCACAACTACGAGGATGTGACCCAACCCATACATGCCCAAGGGGTATCCACCGCAACCATTGTTGTAGAGGAGGAAACCTGGATTGGGGCCAATTGTGTGGTAGTGGCTGGAGTGACCATAGGGAAGCATTGCATTATAGCAGGTGGGAGTGTGGTTACCAAGGATATTCCGCCTTATTCAGTAGCCGTAGGTAATCCGGCCAGAGTGGTAAAGAGCTATAATCACGGCACAGGGGAATGGGAAAAAGTTGCTAAAAAAAGTTTGGTTGCTGTATAACAATGGGAAAATGCAACAAAGGGATTTCACAGAAATAGTTGGAGATGGAGCGGAAGTGCGTTTCGCTTGGGCGAAAAAAAGCATGTAGCGAAAAATCTATCAACGGTTTTGTGACAAGGGAACAAAAATTTCCTTGAAATCATCTTGATTTTTTGGTTCGTTTTGTATCAAGACAAAATGAACAAAAGACTAAGGGAATGACTTAATAACATTCAGGAGCAAATCCTGAAATAAAAGAAAAGTAATGGAGGTTTTAAAAGTAGTATTCTGGATTTCATTATTTATAATTTTCTATTCCTATTTGGGATACGGCATTTTGTTGTTTGCCATAATAAAACTTAGGCGTTTATTGGGTTTGGGTAAACCTTTTACTGGAAACGAGGGTTATCAACCTGAGGTCACGTTGTTTATAACCGCCTTCAATGAAAAGGATTTTCTAGATCAAAAGGTGAAAAACTCCAAGAGTTTGGATTATCCACAGGATAAAGTGACACAAATCTGGGTAACCGATGGTTCGGATGATGGTACACCGGAACTGCTTCGCAAGTACGATGGAGTTGAGGTATACCATAAAGATGAAAGAGCTGGAAAAATTGCTGCCATGAACCGGGGAATGCACTTTGTGAAAACCCCTATTATTATTTTTTCCGATGCAAATACGGATTTAGGGAAGAATTCCATCAAGGAGATTGTGCGTTTGTTCCGTAACCCTAAAGTAGGTTGTGTTTCAGGAGAAAAACGAATCTATGCCAAGGAATCGGATAATGCGGCCGGTGCTGGAGAGGGAATGTATTGGAAATACGAATCCCAGCTTAAAAAATGGGATGCGGAATTGTACTCCGTAGTTGGGGCCGCAGGGGAATTGTTTGCTATTCGCACAGACCTTTGGCAGGAAGTTGAAAAAGATACGCTGCTGGACGATTTTATGATTTCCTTACGGGTGGCCATGTCCGGTTATACCATCCAATACAATCCAGAGGCCTATGCCATTGAAACCGCTTCGGCCAATGTAAAGGAAGAATTAAAACGAAAAATTCGGATATCAGCAGGCGGAATTCAATCCGTGGTGAGGTTGCGTCCATTGCTGAATTTCTTCAAGTATGGAACCTTATCTTTCCAATACATTTCCCATCGTGTTTTACGTTGGACGTTGACCCCATTGTTGTTGTTGCTGATTATACCCATGAACTTCATGCTAGCCCAACACGAAGGCTTGTTTGACTTTGGTTTGTTCAGCTTGCTGTTCTGGGGACAAGTATTGTTTTATGCAGCCGCCTTGTTGGGCTGGTTTTTGGAAAACCGACAAATTCGATTGAAGGTTCTTTTTATCCCGTACTACTTTTTTGTCATGAACCTTTCCGTGTTTTTAGGCTTTGGAAGATACTTGAAGGGAAATCAGTCTGTGAAATGGGAACGTGCAAAACGAGGTGTGCAGTCTGAAGTTGTAGCTTAATCTTGTTCCGAATAGATGGGTAAATCAAAATAAAAAGTACTGCCTTTGCCCACTTCACTTTTGATCTTTAGGGCACCTCCATTTTTCTGAACAAAGTTCTGACAAAGAATAAGACCTAATCCAGTGCCAGGTTCTTTCTCGGTTCCCAGTTTGCTAAAGTGTTCGTTGGGATTCAGAATTTTCTTGATATCCTCCTTGGGGATGCCATTTCCATTATCAACAATCTCAATAACAATGTTGTCTTTGCTGGTTTTACCATTTAACTTGATGAGACCATCCACAGGGGTAAACTTAATCGCATTGGACACAATATTTCGCAATACGGTCTTGATCATGTTGTTGTCCGCGAAGGCAAAAGTCTCTGCAGGAATATTGTTCTGCATTTCAATATGCTTGTGATCACTACCCAGTTTGAGAAGCCTAAAAGTTTGCTCCCCTAGATCATTAAGATCCAATTTTTCAGGAATCATTTGGATTTGGTCACTTTCAGATTTGGCCCAACCCAATAAATTTTGAAGCAAGTTCAAGGCCTCATCCATGGTCTTGAGAAGATCGTAAACCGTTTCATCCAGAAAATTATCGGCTTTGGGGTCAATAATACCTCGCATGATAAAATCCATTTTCAATTTTGCTGCACTCAAGGGAGATCTTAGATCATGACCTATAATGGAAAACATTCGATCCTTCAAATCATTGGATTGCTGCAGGTTTTTGGCTTGCTTTTCAATTTGGTTTTTGGCGCGAACCAGTTCTACGTGGGTTTGTATTCGGGCTACCAGTTCCTGTTCATTAAAAGGTTTGGTTACATAATCCACCCCTCCAACTTCAAAACCTTTGATTTTGTCCTTCACATTGACTTTGCCCGTGAGAAAAATAATGGGAATATCACGATACGTTTCAAACTCCTTTACCTTTTCGCAGAGTTCAAAGCCTTCAATACGTGGCATGATCACATCAAGAAGAATGAGATCTGGTTTTCGGGTCTCTAAAAGTTCAAAGAAATAGTCATCGTCACTAGTGCCTTCAAACTCAAAGTTGTATCGCTCTAAGATAAACCGAAGCAGTTCCAGGTTCAACTGTTCGTCGTCAACGGCAAGGATATAGGGTTTTTCCGTAACTTGGTTTTCCATTTAAGATATAAAGACCTATACGAAAGTAGGAAAAAGATTTTAGGATTGATAGGAATACCTTTCAAAGCCCATAGAATAAGACCCATAAATAGGTTCAAATGGCGTTTAAACCTATATTAAAGTGTTCCACCAACAAAAACCGGCTGTTCACAACATAAATTGAACGCGGTTAAAAAGTAGGATTATATTTACAAAACAAGTAATTAAATAAAATCTTCATGACTCATATCTTGGTAACCGGAGGGGCAGGATTTATCGGTTCCAACTTTGTCCCCTATTTCTTGGAAGCAAATCCCGATATCCATTTGGTCAATATAGACCTCCTAACGTATGCAGGAAACTTGGACAATCTTAAGGAAGTGGAAGGCCATGACCGATATACCTTTGTTAAAGGGGACATCTGTGACCGAAAACTCATTGAGGAGATTTTTGAAAAATATGATATAACAGGGGTAATCCATTTTGCTGCGGAATCCCATGTGGACAATTCCATTTCCAACCCGGATGCTTTTATGCAAACCAATATTTTGGGGACATTTAATCTGATTGATGTTGCCAAAAATCGTTGGATGGTAAGTCCAGGGGTTTATAAGGAAGCCTATAAGAATTCAAGATTTCACCATGTATCCACTGATGAGGTATATGGTACTTTGGGCAAGGAAGGTTTGTTTATGGAGACTACTCCGTATGCACCCAACAGTCCATATAGTGCGTCAAAAGCTTCTTCCGATTTCATTGTCAGAAGCTACCATCATACCTATGGTATGAACGTGGTGACCACCAATTGTTCCAACAATTATGGGCCCAAACAACACGATGAGAAATTAATTCCTACCATCATAAGAAAAGCATTATCTGGTGAGGCCGTTCCCATTTATGGCGATGGCTCCAACATTAGGGACTGGTTGTACGTGCTGGATCATTGTAAAGGAATTGCCCTGGCTTATGAAAATGGTGTTTCTGGGGAAACGTACAACATTGGTGGACGGAATGAACGGAACAATTTATACATTGCCCAGACCGTTTGCCAATTGTTGGATCAAAAACATCCTAAGGCCGATGGAACTTCTTACAAGGAATTGATTACCTATGTTAAGGATAGGGCAGGTCATGATTTTAGATATGCCATTGATGCTTCCAAAATAGAAAACAACCTAAAATGGAAGGCAGATGAAAATTTTGAAAGTGGTATAGACAAAACCATAGATTGGTATTTAAACAAGTTTATCCAAAACAAAACAAAAAGTCTGGCTTAGGACAATTAACCCCGAAGACATGAAAGGAATAATATTAGCAGGTGGCTCAGGAACTCGTTTGCACCCCATTACCTTGGCGGTGAGCAAACAGCTGATGCCCATCTATGACAAACCCATGATCTACTATCCGCTTTCCACGCTGATCGAGTCGGGAATTTGGGAAATATTGATTATTTCCACTCCCCATGACTTACCTATGTTCCAGCGTTTGTTGGGCGATGGGAGAAAATATGGCTGTAAATTTGAGTATGCCGTTCAGGATGAGCCCAACGGTTTGGCTGAAGCCTTTATCATTGGGGAAAAGTTTATTGGGGACGACAAAGTGGCCCTGATTTTGGGCGACAACATCTTCTATGGAACCGGATTGGAAACCCTGTTGCAATCCAATAACGACCCAGATGGAGGTATTATCTATGCGTACCACGTGAACGATCCTGAAAGGTATGGGGTAGTAGAGTTTGATGAGGAAGGCAATGTAATTTCGATAGAGGAAAAACCTAAAGAGCCAAAATCGAATTATGCGGTTCCTGGCATTTACTTTTATGATAATGATGTGGTGGAAATAGCCAAGAACATTGAGCCCAGTGCTCGAGGTGAATTGGAAATAACCGACATCAACCAAGAATATCTGAGAAGAGGTAAACTTAAAGTAAGCATAATGGACCGCGGAACGGCCTGGTTAGACACAGGTACCTTCAAGTCCTTGATGCAGGCCTCGCAGTTTGTGCAAGTCATTGAGGAAAGACAAGGACTAAAAATTGGCGCCATAGAATCCTCGGCCTATAAGATGGGCTTCATTACCAAAAGTCAGTTTAAGAAATTAACCGAGCCTTTTTTAAAGAGCGGTTACAGTGCCAAATTATTGGAAGTTTTAGCCTAGCCCATGGAAGTACATCAAACCAAAATAGAAGGTTGTTTTATCATAGAGCCCAAGGTCTTTGAAGACAAAAGAGGCTACTTTTTGGAAAGTTATAATCAGGAGAAGTTTGAATTGTTGACAGGCGCCAAACCCTATTTTGTGCAGGACAATGAGTCCTTTTCGGTGAAAGGGGTGCTCCGTGGACTCCACTTTCAGAAAGGGGAGCATGCACAGGCCAAACTGGTCCGTGTACTTGAAGGTGAGGTACTGGATGTAGCCGTTGATATAAGACCCAACTCCAAAACTTTTGGCAAGGTGGTCTCCACTTTGCTTTCCTCCCAAAACAAAAAACAAATGTTTATTCCCAGAGGATGTGCGCATGGTTTTGTAACTTTAAGTGACACGGCCAAATTCTCTTATAAATGCGATAATTTCTATAATGCCGAGTCGGAAGGGGGTATCATCTATAACGATCCAACCTTTAATATTGACTGGATTTTGAACAAAGAGGATTTGATCATATCGGATAAAGACAAGGTTCTCCCAGTTTTCAAGGAAGCGGTTCCACATTAAATGAAAAGTAAACTATGAAAATATTGGTCACAGGCGCATCCGGACAATTAGGAAGCACTTTTAAGGCATTGGTAGACGAAGGCAAAGTACAAGGTTTGGACTTTGTGTTCAAGTCCTCGTCCGAGCTGGATATCACTGATTTTGATGCGGTAAACGAAGAGCTGATTTCGTCAGACTATGCGTATTGCATTAACTGTGCAGCATTTACCAATGTGGATAAAGCCGAGGCGGAAAAAGAATTGGCCTATCGGGTAAACGTCAGCGGAGCTAGAAATCTGGCCCTCAATTGCAATGAAAGTAATACAGTACTTATTCATATTTCCACAGATTTTGTGTTTGACGGCTTTATGACAACCCCGTACTTAGAAGAAGATATTGCCCGACCCATTGGGTTTTATGGCGATACCAAGTACAAAGGGGAGCGGGCCATTATCAATAATTTGGAAGAGCATTTTATTCTCCGAACTTCTTGGCTGTACTCAGAATTTGGCCATAATTTTATGAAGACCATGATTCGGTTGGGAACAGATCGGGATGAACTTTCGGTTGTATATGATCAAGTGGGCACACCTACCTATGCCTTGGATTTGGCAGAAGTTGTGCTTCATATCATCAACGCCCATAGTATAGAGTATGGCGTGTACAATTATAGTAATGAAGGGGTGGCCAGTTGGTACGATTTTGCCAAAGCTATTTTTGACGGGTACAAGATTGATGTGGATTTAAAACCCATTCGTTCTGAAGAATATCCTACACCCGCAGAAAGACCCAAATTCAGTGTGTTGGATAAATCCAAGATCAAAACAACCTTTGGCTTGCAAATTCCGCACTGGAGGGATAGCCTTTCAGTTGCCTTAAAGGCATATTCCAAGATAAATATCTAACTGTTTCAATTCAAATCGACGGTTAGGTCCAATATGAATCTAGAGTCCCTTGACTTGTACATTATGGAAGGCATCCGCTTGCAAGCGAAGTAATTCCTCCGCCTTTTCCTTTTTGTAACGATACAACTCTTCTTCTCCTTTGATGTCCTCATAGATTTTTTGGTTAAGCTCACCGTCTGTTGAAAATAACAACTTGCGTTGTGCCACTTTTTGGGTTACCCAGGTGGCCACTACACTTTCCTGTTCTTCAAACTTATAGTCATATTCACCCTTGGGAGCCAGTAGTTTGGCAATTATGGGGGCGGTTTCTATGGCCAGGAACAATAAAAAGATGAAGAAGGATGGAAACCATGGAAGTTTTCCAAGGGCATTGATTCGCGCCATGAGCCCGTCAAAACCATCAATGATGGGTTGTGAGTCGGTTACTGCAGTGTTGTAGTCCACACCCAAGCTTGCAATTTGGCTTTCCAAAGCCTGAATTTTTTGTCCATTGGTTTCTTTAAGTTGGACCAATTCCGCCAAATAGGCATCATGTTTTTCCCGTTTTTCCTTGTATACTGGACCTTTGCCCAGCAATTTGGTTCCCGCTGTACCTTCGGCTTCGGAAATATAGATGTCATACAGGGTATTGGTTTCCGCTTCTTTGGCGGCTATTTCCGCTTTTAGGGTCCCAATTTCTTGATTGAGCGCCTCCACTTTCGGAGTGTATTGCAAAGCAATTTGTTCTTGATTGGCCAAAGTCATGGCGTTTTTCTCCTCTAATAAAACCTGATTGATTTCCTTTTCAAAAATTTTCATTTCAAGCGGTTTGGAAATCACCACCGCAATGATCATGGCCAAAATAATTCGGGGTGTGGCTTGGAGCAATTCACTTCTAAAGCTGTCTCTCTTCTTGATGGTGGACACAATGTATCGGTCCAAATTGAAAATCAGCAGACCCCATATAAATCCAAAGAAAATGGCTGTGTAAATGTTGTCGAAAACAGTATAAAGTGCATAGCCACTGGCAATAAAGGCCATCACAGCGGTAAAGAATACTGTGGCTCCAATGCCAGCATACTTATTGCGTTCCCCATTGGAACAAGTTTCTAAAATTTGGGTGTCCGCTCCTGAACAGAAAATAAAAAAGCCTTGTAACATGATAGTGCTCGTTTAGGTTTGTACTTGACTGCATACCGCTTTTGGGTCAAATACTCCCACGGAAGGTTGGTTTGGAAGGAATTTGGCCTTTTGAAATTTAAAAGCGATGTAATTAGAACGCAGTTTTGAACAATTTGTTACACAAATCACATGGAATGCAGATTCAAAACTATTTTCTAAGTGAAAATAAAGGGTAAAATACGCTTATCATTCATTATCTGTTGAACCTGAATGACTTGCTGTTAGCCATTACCTCTAAAATTTGATGTTGTGTGACTTGTGTTACTGTATTTGGTGGGGGAACAAGGTAATTTTGGGGTACTAAAACAGAGGTCATGAAAACAACGGTAGTAATTGGCGGAAACTTCGCAGGTATGACCGCCGCTTTGGAAATCAAAAGAAAGGGAAAAAAGGACCACAGGGTAATGGTAATTGACAAATCCCCGCTGTTTTTGTTTATACCATCACTGATTTGGGTACCTTTTGGTAGAAGGGAGATAAGGGATATATCCTTTAGGAAAGATTCTATTCTTAGGAAAAAAGGAGTAGAGTTTATCCAAGCCGAGGCATTAAAGGTAGATCCACAATTGCAAACGGTGATGACGACCAAGGGTGATTTTACCTATGATCATTTGGTGATTGCCACTGGACCAAAGGTCAAGTACGATGTGGCTCCGGGAGTTGGCGAGTATGCACATTACATAGGTACTCCCAATGGAGCAATGAAAACCCGAAAGGCACTTGAGGAATTCAAGAAGAACCCAGGGCCGGTAGTTATTGGGGCAACGCAGAATGCAGGATGTATGGGAGCGGCTTATGAATTCCTCTTTAATATTGAAAAGTGGTTACGGGAGCAGAAAATCAGGAAAAAAGTGGACTTGTATTGGGTTACGCCAGAAACTTTTTTGGGACATTTTGGAATAGATGGAATGACGGGGGGAGAAACCATGCTGAAAACCTTTATGAAAATATTCCATATTCATTACAGGACAGAGGTAGGGATTAAAGAGGTTTCGAAGGATTCGGTCACCTTAACCTCTGGGGAAACGATCAATAGTAGCTTTACCATGCTTATGCCACCTTTTATAGGGGTTGATTTTGTCCAAAACTCACCAGAGCTTGAACCTACCCAAACAGGATATTTACCTGTTGGTGAGGATTACCGTCACCCTAAATTTTCCAATATTTGGGCCGCAGGGATTGCGGTGGATGTAAAACTTCCTTTTAAACCGGGCAAGGTTCCTTTCTCTGGACCCAAAACAGGGTATCCATCAGATGAAACGGGAAAGATTGTGGCTGAAAATATTATAAGGGTAACCCAAGGTAAAACCAAACTAAAGAAAAAAGCTTGGGGAAAAATTCCAGGAATCTGTGTAATGGATGCTGGGAAAAAGGAAGTGATCATTATCAGCGATCATCTTTTTAAACCCAGAAATTTTGCAATAATGATTCCCAATGTACTGTATGATTTTTCCAAAGTACTTTTTGAGAAATATTTCCTTTGGAAAACAAGAAATGGGTATTCTCAATTACCCTAGGTTGGTTGTAGTTCAACAAGGGGCAACTTTTTAAGTTGCCCCTTGCTTGTTATGAAATATGCGACCAAATCTTAGGTTGACATAAGTTCTGTATAGTATTTGTAAAAATAGGGGATGGTCTCAATCCCTTTTAAGTAATTCCAAACTCCAAAATGCTCATTGGGGGAATGAATGGCATCACTGTCCAAACCAAAGCCCATTAAAATGGTTTTGCTTTCCAAAACCTGCTCAAAAAGAGCTACAATGGGAATGCTGCCCCCAGTACGCTCGGGTATGGGAGTCTTGCCAAAAGTGGTTTCGTATGCTTTGGCCGCGGCCTTATATCCAATACTATCGGTCTTTGTCACATAGGCAAGACCACCGTGGTGGGGCGTAACCTTAACTTTCACACTTGCAGGGGCAATGGATTCAAAGTGTTTGGTAAACAGTTCCGTAATTTCATCTGGATCTTGATCTGGGACCAAGCGCATGGATATTTTGGCGTAGGCTTTACTGGCAATCACAGTTTTGGCTCCTTCACCTGTGTATCCACCCCAAATACCGTTCACATCCAAGGTGGGACGGATGGAATAACGTTCCGAAGTGGTATAGCCCTTTTCCCCATGCACATCGGCAATGTCCAAAGCTTGTTTGTAGGCATCCAAACTAAAAGGAGCTTTGGCCATTTCTGCACGTTCTTCGGCTGATACTTCTTCCACCTTGTCATAAAATCCGGGAATGGTAATATGGTTGTTTTCATCGTGCAAGGATGCTATCATTTTGTTCAGCACATTAATGGGGTTGGGCACGGCTCCCCCATAAATACCGGAGTGCAAATCCCGATTTGGGCCAGTGACCTCTACCTCTACATAACTCAATCCGCGTAGACCCGTGGTGATGGAGGGAACATCATTGGCCATCATGCCCGTATCTGAAATAAGAATGATGTCATTGGACAGTTTTTCTCTGTTGGATTCCAAAAAGTCGGCCAAGCTATCGCTTCCCACCTCTTCTTCACCCTCAATCATAAACTTGACATTGCAGGGCAATTGGTCGTTTTTGATCATAAATTCCACGGCCTTTACATGCATGTACATCTGACCTTTATCATCGCAAGCTCCCCTTGCAAAAATTGCCCCCTCAGGGTGCAATTCGGTTTTCTTTATGACCGGCTCAAACGGGGGAGAGGTCCAAAGTTCCAGTGGATCTGGAGGTTGCACATCGTAATGGCCATAGACCAGCACGGTGGGGAGATTTGGATCTATTATTTTTTCCCCATAAACCACAGGGTATCCTTTGGTGTCACAAATTTCGGTTTGGTCGCAACCCGCTTCAATCAAGGATTTTTCCACAACTTTGGCGGTCTCCAAAACATCTTGGGAAAAAGCGGTATCAGCGCTTATTGAGGGAATTTTAAGTAGTTCGACCAATTCACTTATGAAGCGGTCTTTATGGGTTTCAATGTAGTTTTTTATTTGTTCCATTTAGCATTTTATAAGGGTACTAAATGTACAAAAAACAAGTTTTTAAAAAGAGAGTATTTACTAATCGGAAAATTGATTTATATTTGCACTCCTTTTGCGGGTGTGGTGGAATTGGTAGACACGCTAGACTTAGGATCTAGTGCCGCGAGGCGTGGGGGTTCGACTCCCTTCACCCGCACGAAACAACCTCTCTATTTTATAGTGGGGTTTTTTTATGCCTTGCCTCAAAATTTTGAGAGCTTTTTTATTTACCAACTTTTCCCAAATCCATTGGATGCAAATTACGTGCATCATTTCAACAATTTTAGCATATGAATAGGGTTTGTGGATTGATATCAAAACCTCACCGCCAAGTAGAAACCGCTTCTTCCATTACCGAAGCTGGGGGTGAGTACAAATTTTTCCGATTTCATAAAGGGGTTCCAAGCAAAAAGATGGTCAAAATGATATACGAGCCTGGTAACTGCCATTCCAACGGCCGAACCCAATATAACATCCGAGAACCAATGTTTGTTCTTGGCCATCCGAAGATAAGCTGTGGCCAATGCAAACGTATATCCGGAATAGGCCAGTAGCGGCTCCGTGTTTTTAAATTCTTCATAGAATACCGTGGCACTTGCAAAAGCCAAAGAAGTATGCCCAGAAGGAAGGGCTTCATTGTTGGCCCCATTTGGACGTTCCTTATCTATATTGACTTTTAACCCTGTAGTAATGAGTTGGGTAAGCAGTAAGGAGAATGCTGCATTTTTTGTCTGGTCAAACCAATGGTTTTCAGCTTGTACACCCAAACCATCGGCCAAGTACATTGCTGCAATTGGAGCAAACCTGGTATAGTCATCAATATTCGTGGATAGGTTTTTATTTACTCTAGGTTGAAGTTCTTTTTCATAGGTGCTTTTGTTAATTAGCAAAGCTGTTCCCGTTAGTGCCATCGGGATAATCATTTTTTTGACCAGTGATGGCTGATTACTGGAAAGGTTTCTTCTTTCCAGGGTATCCTTTTCTATTTCCGAGGAATCCTGTCCGCATAACAAGAATGTGCCTAGGGACCAGATTAAAATGCAAACCAGGGATTTGGTCTTCATGGCTACCGAAATTTTTCAGTTAAGAACATGCCTTTAGCATACATAATACCGTCATAAGATACGACCTTGGGCCATGCAAAGCCATAATTGCCTAGAACTTATCCCCAAATCCAAAGGCGTCTTGGTCTAGTGAACCATTGAAAATGCGCTCAAAACATTCAAAATTAGGTCTGACCATATGTTTGTTCTACCTGTATGGTAGATGGTTGGAAATTGGCTTTATTGGACTCGCAAACTGGACATACATAGGAATCAGGAAGTTTTTCAAAAGAAGTGCCCACGGCAATTCCATTTTTTTCATCTCCCATTGCCTCATCGTAAATGGTTAAGCAGGAAGAGCACTGATAAACGGTTAGTTCATTAATGGTTGGTCTTTCCGTGTCTTGTGAAGATTCTCGGGAACTTCCCAGCTGCCCGAAGTATTTTTTGCTGAGTTCCATCAAAAGGCCAGGCAGTTCCAGCTTGTCAACATCTTGCGCATAGGAGACATAGGTCAACGTATTGGGGTCAAAATTCTTGAAATGCAATACGTTGTAAGTGGGCCTCACTTTGAAATCCTTAATAATGGAGGGGGATTGGTTTTTTTCAATGATCACAGAAGCAAAGTGTGATCGCTTACCCACATCATTGCTTATACCGAAGGTAAGACCATAGGTGCTGATGTCGTTCTCGTCAAAATTGCGCACCAAGAACTTTTTAAGCTCAAAAGCTTCCTGGTCATCAACGGGCAAATGCCAGTTCATTTCCAATTGGGAATGGCGAACATTGATTCCCCGTTGGCCAATGAAACGCTCCAGTTCTGGCCGATGTTTTTGCTTGATGCCCTTAACAATAAAGGATTTCCAGGGGGTGATACAGATTTTACCAATGCTATTATCAAGACAAAATCCGCAAAAATCCTTTAAAAACTTCAAATCGTATCTATTGTTTCGCCAGTACAAGCCTAACCAATATTGGTCCAGTCCCATGCGATTCATCCCTTCGTAATAGGGAAAGGTGAGGTAGGGCGCATCCAGTTTTTTCTGAACCGTTTTGTTATTGGTCTCCAGGCTGTTGCTCAACAAGTCAAAAAGTGAGGTGACATCTTCCGCTTGGACATACATCTTTTCTATAGCTTTTGAAACGGTCACGATATCCCAACTGTAAATCAATACGGGATAGAAATCAACATCGGTCCAACCAGGGAGATTAAGGTGCAAATACCAATAATCTTCCTGTTCGGAAGCAATGAAATTGAGATTTCCGCTAAATAGGGGCACCAAACGTTGCTTTGGGTCCGTTATATTGATTTTGAGCTTGGGTAAATAATCAAAGGCCTCCAAAATATAGAGATAAGTGGAACCCTTAAGCCAATAGGTCATTTCAAAAATATCCGCAGAAACGTAGGAGGAAACAATGTTCTGATAGCTTCGGTGGCCTATAACATCCGTATTGTATTTGGAGACACTTTCTATGGTGGTCTCATCCCTGGCATCCAATGGAAATAGGAGGTCTTGGCGCGAACCAAAATGCACCTCACTTAGCCCGGCTGCCTCCAACATGGCAATGCTATCCTTAAGTTCTCCTGGAGAAGTAACACCTCCTTTGATCAATATGCGGTGTAAATCGTCGTTCATAGGCTCAACTTACAGTTTGTAATTCATCCTCCATTAAAGCTTTTACTTCCGGTTTACAGCTACCGCAACCAAGACCTGCCCCAGTTTCGGTGCAGAGTTTTGTGAATTCAGTACAACCATTGCGAATCGCTTCTTGAATATTTCCTTCACCTACTTGACTGCACGAGCAAACCAACTTTCCCTTTAATGGGCTGGTGTTCGGTGCACCTCTTAAAAGTTCATCCCGTTTTTCGGAAAGCTCAATTTCCTCTTCAATCAATCTCTTGAATTCGGCAAATTCATTTTTATCCCCCATTAAAATGGCCCCTTTAAGGGTGTCATCTTTAACAATACATTTTTTGTAGAAGCGCTTGCGAACATCCATTAGAATGATTTCTTCAAAAGTGTCATCGTTGGTAGGTGTATTGACCATGCCAATACTGCACAGGTCAAGGTTTTCAAACTTTAGGATATTCATCAGTACAGATCCCGTATAGATACTTCCCAAATCCCCTAAAATGTAATTGGCTGCTATATCTGCCTGTTGCTCTGCAGCTGAGGTGATTCCAAAAAGAGAGTTCTCAAATTCGGCAATTTCGCCCAGGGCAAAAACATCGGGATGGCTTGTCTTCAGATATGCATCCACCAATACACCCCTACGGGTTTCCAACCGGGCCTGCTTCGCCAGTTCTATGTTGGGGCGCGTTCCAATGGCATAAACGATGGCATTGCAGTTTATGGTTCTGCCCGTTTTGAGATTCACCAGTAAAGCATGGTTGCCAGAGGCATCTTCAAAAACCGTACTGACTTCATTGTCAAAATAGAGGTTGATCCCACGCTCGTTGACATCTTCTGCCAATAATCGACTGGCCACAGGATCCAACTGACGCTCCATAAGTCGCGGTGCGCGTTGGATGATACTGATATTGATGTCAATCTTTTTTAGGGATGCCGCCAGCTCCAATCCCAGTAGTCCGCCACCAACAATGACCACATGCTGTTCAGCAGCAGGTAATCCCGTTTCCATTAAATAGCGTTTAAGCTTATCCGCATCATTGCGTTCCCGCATGGTAAATCTCCCAGGCAAGTCCATCCGCACTTCACTGGGCACAAAGGCCCTACTACCTGTAGCCATCACTAACAGATCATATTCGTGCTGGTTTCCTAGTTCGTCCCACACCTGTTTTTGTTTCGTTTCAATCTTGGATATGCCATTGCTGGGATAAAGTTGGACGCGGAGTTTATCCAATTCCCCCTGTTTTAATTTTTGTAAGGCCTCCCATTCCAATTCCTCATTAACATATTCAGGCAACAAAACCCGATTGTAAAAGGGGTAGGCTTCCTTGGAGAAAACATGGACCTCGTCCACGGTGTTCTTTTCCCGGTAAGACTGTATAAATCGATAGGCCGCCGCTCCAGCTCCAATAACGACTATCTTTTGCTTTGGTTTTTCATACTTCTCCACCCTAACGGCGCAGTATTTGAAATCAGGTTCCTTTGAAATGGGATCAACAAGGTCGTTGGTGAGGTTGTTGGCCCTGCTGAAATCGCTGTTGAGAATTTTGCCCCAATGCATGGGTAGAAAGACCACCTTTTCCCGAATGTCGAAATTAACTTTCACCTTAACCTGCACGCTCCCCCTTCGGCTTTTAACCACGGCAATATCGTCTTCTTTTAATCCCAATAGATACGCATCAACCTTATTCATTTCAAGATACGGTGTTGGGATATGGGTGAGTAGGCGCTTTACCTTGCCAGTCTTGGTTCTGGTATGCCATTGGTCACGGACCCTGCCTGTATTCAAGATCAGAGGAAATTCAACGTTCGTCTGTTCGGACTGGTTGAAAAGATGTCTTGGGGCATTAAAATGCGCCTTTTGGTTTGCAGTGTAGTATTCATGATTGTCAAACAACCTTGGTGTGCCCTTATGGGTCTTATGCGGTACGGGCCATTGAAAACTACCTTCCGTTTTGAGCCTTTCATAGGAAAGTCCGGAAATATCAATATTGGTTCCCTTCGTCATTAGGCAGTATTCGTCATATACTTCGCTTGCATTAGCGTAATCGAAACCTGGATATCCCATTTCCTGACCAAACCGCCATAGAATTTCAGTATCTGGTAGGGCTTCGCCTGGGGGGTCTATGACTTGGGGTAAATAGCTGATACGGCGCTCCGAATTGGTCATGGTGCCTTCCTTTTCCAGCCATCCCGCCGCAGGCAACAGTAAATCGGCATATTTTGTGGTTTCAGAATTATGGGAAATATCCTGAACCACAACGAAGTTGGCTTTTTTGAGCGCTTCCTCCACTTTATGGGCATTGGGCATGCTCACCACAGGGTTTGTGCAGATGACCCAAATGGCCTTTAAGGAGCCATTTTCAAGCGCATTGAACATTTCAGTGGCCGTAAGGCCAGGTTCTTTTTTGATGGGCTTCCCACCCCAAAATTCTTGCACCTCCTGTCGGTGCTTTTCATTGCCCAAATCCCGATGCGCTGCCAAAAGACTGGCCATGCCACCCACTTCCCGACCACCCATGGCATTGGGCTGCCCTGTGAGTGAAAAAGGACCGGAACCTGGTTTTCCAATATGTCCGGTCAATAATGAAAGATTGAGCAAGGACACATTTTTATCCACTCCTATGACACTTTGATTGAGCCCCATAGTCCACATGGTGATGAAACCTTTGGCATTGGCTATGAGTTTAGCCGCCTTTTTGATATTATCAACAGGGATGTCACATTTTTTAGCTGCATCATTCAGGCTCAATTCAAAAGCCTTTTGCTTGCAAGCCTCAAAATTGGATGTGTACTTTTTGATAAATGCTGTATTGACTTTCCTTTTTTCAATCAACCATCGGGCTATGGCATTGAAAAGGATGACATCGGTACCTGGAAGGATTTGTAGATGGAGGTCCGCTAATGCACAAGTCTGTGTTTTTCGAGGATCTACCACAATGATTTTCACGTTGGGATTCTCTTCCTTGTGTTTTTCCAACCTTCTGAACAATATGGGATGGCACCAAGCTGGGTTAGCTCCTGCAATCAAAAAACAGTCTGCAAGCTCTATGTCCGCATAAGCAATGGGAACGGCATCTTCACCGACCGTTTTTTTGTAGCCAACCACGGCAGAACTCATACAAAGGCGTGAATTGGTATCTATATTGTTGGTCCCTATAAAACCTTTGGTCAGTTTGTTGGCCAGGTAGTATTCCTCAGTAAGGCACTGTCCGGACACATAAAACCCAACACTATCTGGGCCATGTTTGGCAATGATGCTCCTGAACACTGCGGCGGCTCTTTTGAATGCGGTGCCCCAAGTAATCTGCTGTAGGGGATGGTTTCTGCTCCATCGCATTTGGGGGTGCAGAATACGATCGCTAGTATCCTGTGCCACGTAGTTAAGGTTCTTTCCCTTTGAACAAAGCATCCCTTTGTTAACGGGATAGGCCTCGTTGCCTTCAACCGATAAGGTCCCTTTTGCATCCTTGGTTACCGTAATGCCACAACCCACTCCGCAGTAGGAACATATCGTGTTATGGGACTCTTTCGCTTGCATGGAAAACCAAAAATCTTATGTTGTTTTTTGACCATAGCAAATTAGATATTTACGTATAAATACGTAGTAACAAAACCATAAAAGTGAGGCTGGTTAATCCAGAATTCAATAATAATTGGAAGGGAAAACTGAGGAATTGGAATCTAAACCAAGTTGTATTTTGCGGCCTTTTTGGATAGGTCTATCAAGTTCTTGACCTCCATTTTTTTCATAAGGTTAAACCGATGCGTCTCAATGGTGCGCTTGCTGTTCTGAAGTTTCTCTGAGATCTCTTTATTGGTAAATCCCTGCAGAACCAGCTGCAACACTTTTAACTCTTTGTTGGTTAAATCAAAGGGAGTCTCTTTACTTTTTTTGGATTGACTTTTTTCTGGGGAATTGGGATGAAGTAGGTTGTTTACAAGGACATTTGAGATATCCCCACTAAAGTACTTGCCCCCTTCATGCACGGTATGTATGGCCTTAATAAATTCATTTTTATCCGTATCCTTGAGCAAGTAACCTGCTGCTCCAGCCTGAACTGATTTTAGGATGTACTCTTCGGAATCATGCATGGATAAAATAATGCACTTGGTCTTTGTTGCCATGGTTGCGTTTAGCTGTTCCACGGCTTCGATTCCGCCCATTTGAGGCATACGGATATCAATAATAAGCACATCTGGGGTATGACTCTTCACCATTTCAAGAGCTTCAAATCCATTGGACACTTCTCCGATGACCTCCAGATTGGATTCCTCCTCCAACAATGCTCTGATCCCATCACGAACCAGTAAATGGTCATCAGCCAAAACAATGCTAATGGTGTTTTGAAGTACGGTATCCCCCATGTCACAAAAATACATGATTTCGAGATAAGGAAACATCCATGAAAATCAACCCCTTAAACCAAGCGAAGGGCTGCCCCAATTCCATTGGAACAACCCCTTCGAAGCAAAGTGTTCGTATTTGTATTATTTTTCTTTTTTTTCTGTGCTAAAGAGTTTTGGTTTGATGATCAGCATGGCCCATGCCCAATTTTGGGAATCAGCTGCGTCCGCTTCGGCCACCCCTTTAAGCTCATACATTCCATCAGCAGGAAACAAATGGGAATACCCAATTTTTAGTGCGTAGCCTTTAAACTGTTGGGAAAATACCAAGTCGATTTCCGTACCGAGGGCAGTTTCCCCACTGGGAAGGTCTTGATCACCTGAAAAATTGAGAACCTTGGCCAACAAACTCGATTTTTCGCCCAGCTTGAAGTTGGCGCTGGCGTGGATATCAAACAGTCCTACAGAATTCACATGGTTTCCAACGTAGAAGTAATCCATGAATCCATTGAACTTGTGATTGGTTCCGAAAGTGGGCAAAAATGCCTCTGTTTCGCCCGCTGTGGAGGTGTCGTCCCCGCTTATGAGCTCAACACCCAATCCCAGACCAACTGTGCTGCTCGCCTTGTAGCTTAGGTCAAGACCTAAAAGGTATGCACCAATGATATCCAGTCCTGTGAAAAACTTCCCTCCTTGTATAAAAGCGTTTGCAGCCGCACCAAAACTTCCTTTTTTATAGTTGAGGTGTGTGCCCAAAGTAAAGGTGTTATTCACGCCATCAGCTACATCTGCATCATCAAAATTTTGAAATCCCGTATTAACGGCCAAGAAACTCCCTGAGAAATGCTCCCACTGTTGTCTTAGATAAACAAATTGCATGGTTTTGTACTGAAAAGGGTTGTTGGCGGGATAGGCTGTGCCCTGATTTTGGAAACCGAACAATGGCCCTCCATTTCCGTCCAAATCTTGATTGAATGCCAAACCTAGATCAAATACAAACTTTTCACCTTTGTAGCTCAATTTGGCCAAGTCGTGATTACGGCCCTGCTGCGCCCAGTCCAAACCTCCAAAGAAACGCTGGTCGTCATAGGATATAACCTGCCGACCCAGCTTTGTGGACCAATCACCACCTAATTTCAAAGAAGCCCAGGCTTCAAAAATGGAAAATGAATCATTGGAATCTACTGGAATGATCTGTGCATTTTCACCCCATACAGACACATCTTGCAGGCTTAGAAAAACCTTAAAGGTTTCCGTGGTATAAGCTGCGTTCAATCTGGAACGGGTGTTTATGGCAAAACCCGCGTCAGCGGCATCAGGGATTAAAGTCTGGAATCCGTTTCTATATTCGGCCCGGGGTCTGAATTGTCCGTCCAGCGTGAATTGAGCTGTAACAAATTGAATCGATAGGATAACTAGGATAAATGCAATGTAACCTCTTTTCATAGTTTTAAGTTTTAGCGGGTTATTCGATTTAGTGTTCTAAAAAATCAATTAAGTGTTTGCGGTATTTGTAGTAATCTTCATGCTCCAATACCGCTTTTCGAGTTCTGGGGCGCTCAAAATCTATGTTGAGAACATCCCCAATTTTGGCCCTAGGGCCACTGGTCATCATTACCACGCGATCGGCCAAAAAAATGGCTTCGTCAACATCGTGCGTAATCATAACTGCAGTAATTTTTTCCTTGTTCCAGATTTCGATAAGAATATCCTGGAGCTCACCCCTGGTCAGTGAATCCAACATGCCAAAGGGTTCATCCAACAACAGTACTTTGGGTTTTATGGCAAAGGCACGTGCGATACCAACGCGTTGCTGCATTCCCTGTGAAAGTTCGTTGGCCTTCTTATTAAAAGCTCCATTGAGTCCTACTTTATGTAGGTAGTATTTTGCGATTTCCTTGCGCTGTGCTTTGGTGGCATGGGGAAAAACCCGATTAACACCTAGCAGTACATTTTGCAATGCGGTCATCCAAGGCATCAAACTAGGTGCCTGAAAGATGACGCCCCTGTCTGGACCTGGTCCTTTAATGGGATTTCCCAAAACCGCAATATTACCGCCTGATATTGGATTGAGCCCCGCAATCATCGAGAGCATTGTGGTTTTTCCACACCCGGAATGGCCTATAATGGTTACAAACTCTTCTTTGAGAATCTGGAGATTGAGATGTTCCAATACCACAGAGTCTCCTTTTGGCGTGGGATAGACTTTTTTCAGGTCCATCAAGTCCAGCATGATTTTATCCGAGGGAAATGCAATGCCGTTTTCGTGAGATTCTTTTGCCTTGATTTCTTCAACTACCATACTCATTGTTTTTATGCCACAAAGCTTTTGGGAGCCAGCTCGGGCAATTCATAGATTTCTTTCGCTGTTGCCTTTCGTTCTTCCCCAATCCCCATCAAATATTCAATAATGGCGTTGCGGGTTTTTTTATAGATCGGATTGTCATTCAATTCGGTTTTATCCCTTGGGCGATCAATGTTAATTTTGAATTCGGGCCCTAAGGTCGCTTTTGGCCCTGGGCGCAAAGGAATGATGCGGTCCGCCATATAAATGCCCTCATCCACATCGTTGGTGATGAGCAAGGCGGTACGTTTGTCCTTACTCCAAATTTTTAGGATTTCATCTTGAAGATTGCCCCGCGTTAAAGCATCCAAAGCACCTAAAGGTTCATCCATAATGATCATCTCAGGATTCATGGCCAAGGCTCGAGCAACGGCTACCCGTTGCCGCATACCTCCGGACAATTCCTTTGGTCTTTTATTGATAGCGGGAGACAGGTTTACCATTTCCACATACCGCGCTACGCGCTCTTTGATAAATTCCTTTTTCTCGTTGGGAAACGCTTCTTTTACGGCCATGGCCACATTTTGCCCCACACTCAACCAAGGTAAAAGCGAATAATTTTGAAAAATCACCCCGCGCTCATGACTGGTGTCCATCACCGGTGCTCCTTTAAAAAGCACTTGACCGCTGGTTGGTTTCAACAAGCCGTTGATGAGATTCACCAAAGTCGTTTTACCACTTCCTGTAAACCCTACAATGGCCACAAACTCTCCTTCTTCGATGGTCAGGTTGATATCGGTCAACACCGCAGTGGCATTTTTTCCTTCCCCGTAGGTTTTGTTCACATTTTTTAGTTCCAAATAGGCCATAACTTCATGGGTTAAGCGGTTGCATTTTTATTGAAGGATACCATATTCTGAATGGTCAACATGATACGATCCAATAGGAAACCAATGATACCGATAATGAACATCGCTACGATTATCTTGGAATTGGAATCGTTGGCGCCGTTCTGGAATTCTTCCCAAACAAAGGATCCCAGGCCTGGACTTTGTGCCAGCAGTTCAATGGCTATCAATACCATCCATGCCACGGAAAGGGTTATGCGTAATCCGGTAAAAATCAACGGCAGGGAAGAGGGTAAAATCACTTTGAATACCTTTTGTAAGGGGCCCAATTTTAGCACCTTGGCTACGTTGATGTAATCCTTGTCCACGGATGAAACCCCCATCGCTGTATTTACTAAAGTGGCCCACATGGCGCAGAGCCCAACACTAATAAAGGAGATGATAAAAGCACTATCCGAATTGGAGTCTTTCGTCATGGTTTTTACGATCATAAATACCAAAAGCAGCCACACCACGGGGGATACAGGCTTGAATACCTGAATCAACCAGTTAAAGGAGTTGCGTAGCGTCTCACTTAAGCCGATTACGATGCCTATGGGAACGGCAATCAGGAATGCCAACACAAATCCGGCAAAAACAGTTTTCAAACTGGTAAAGATTTGATCTACAAATGAAGGCCTACCTGTATAGGTAATCGGTTCTTTTCCTTCAGCAATACGCTTTTCATTTAAAGCTGCTGTTTTTTCCTTGAATGCCAATTTATCTGCGCTGATCACTTTGTGATCGGCTATTAACGTATTAAACGATTCCCAAACCTGTGCCGGGGATGGTAGGGTGTTGGGTTGGCAGCTGATATCCCCAGAGGCGATACATGCAGCCATGGCGTCTGCAGCTTCCTGGCCTTGATCGGTCAATGCTTTTTGAATCTTGAAATCGGCCTCCACGTTGAACAGGGCCTTGGCACCCATATGCCACAGCCCTATAAATAATAGGATGGAGGCTAGGGGCACAATCACCTTTTTCAAAATCGTCTTCACCTCGAACTTGGGGGTCTTGATCTTGAATTTGGACAGCACCGCTTTTGCAGCGCTGGCCAATTTCATTTCCTGGGTTTTGCTTACGGTCACACTTTGCTTCATAGTTGTAAATTTTGCCGTTTTTTATAGCGAGGAATCGTCCTTGTTTCCAATCTCAAAACTGTTGATGTAGCCTATAGGGTCTTTTGCGTCATAGGTATTGCCATCAATGAAATCGGCAGTGGCTGGTTTGTATCCATCAGTGGCTGGTATATCAGAAGCTGGAATATGGCCTTCGGTAACCAAGAGTTCGGCTGCTTGTTTCCAGATGTCGGGTCTGTAGATGTCCTTAATGGTTTCCTCATACCAAGCTGCTGGCTTCGCTTCAGGAATCTGGCCCCATCTTCGCATTTGGGTCAAAAACCAGATGCCGTCAGAATAGAAGGGATAGGTGGCATTGTACTTATAGAATACGTTGAAGTCTGGCATGGAACGTTTGTCACCTTTTTCAAATTCAAAGGTCCCAGTCATGGAATTAGCCAAAACCACTTCGTCAGCACCTACATATTGTGGCATAGAAAGAATTTTTACGGCTTCGGCTCGATTTTCAGGTACGTCCAGCCATTTTCCTGCGCGAATGAGGGCTTTTGTGACGGCGACAGCCGTATTTGGATTCTCTTCCACAAATTTCTTTGTCATCACAAATACTTTTTCGGGATTGTTTTTCCAGATGTCGTAGTTGGTGGTTACCGGAACACCAATGCCTTTAAAAACCGCTTGTTGGTTCCATGGCTCCCCAACGCAATAGCCATAAATGGTTCCAGCTTCCAAAGTGGCTGGCATTTGTGGGGGAGGGGTAACGGAAAGTAGAACTTCCGCATCAATTTGCCCTTGTACATTATCGGCAGTATACATACCTGGGTGGATGCCAGCTGCCGCCAACCAATAACGGATTTCGTAATTGTGTGTGGAAACGGGAAATACCATTCCCATTTTGAAGGGCTTCCCACTGTTTTTATATTCTGAAATCACTGGTTTTAATGCATCTGCCTTAATAGGGTGCTCGGGTTTTCCATCAGCGCTTTTGGGAACGTTTGGTTTCATCTTGGACCAAACATCATTGGAAACGGTGATGCCATTTCCATTCAAATCCATGGAAAAGGGGGTTACCAACTCAGCTTGCCTGCCAAAGCCAGCGCCTGCTGCTATGGGTTGACCTGACAACATATGCGACCCGTCCAATTGGCCATCGATGACCCTGTCCAATACATTTTTCCAGTTTGATTGGGCCTCCACGGAGACAAACAGGCCTTCATCCTCAAAAAATCCTTTTTCTTTGGCAATGGCTAGTGGGGCCATATCTGTCAGCTTGATAAACCCAAAAGTCAATTGGGGCTTTTCTATCTCCAATGTGTTGGCCGGAATGTCGGCTTGGGCAGTTTCGTTAGATTTCTTCTCAGCCTTTCCTCCGCAGGCCATAACGGCCAGCAAGAGAAATGTGCTAAGCGCTTTTACTGTGATTGACTTCATAATACGTATGTTTTAAATTGTGTTACTTAATTCTTGAAACAAACTTACTGTATTATTTACGTATTAATACTTAGTTTTTTATTAAATATTACGTAGATGGGGTATTTTTATACGGATGGAAATTCCTGGATTCCAAAAATTGGAAGTTGTCAAAAAAAGCGACCCGTAATTATTGAATTTGAAATTTCAGGATGCATTCAAATACGCGGGAGGATGGGAAAGGAGAATATATATTCCTTAATATATAGATACTAGATGGCGGAGTGCAAGACACGTTGAATTTCGTCTTCAAAAAAGGAGGGGTGCTCAGAAACCACATGTCCGACCACTATAATACCAGGTTGCGAAATATCTACGGATTTAACAAGGGATTCTGCATTGGCAAGGGTACCAACGGAGCAACTTTCGTGATGCAATGTGCCGTTTTGAATAAGGGCTACTGGGGTCAAACCCCCTCTGTATTTGCTGATTTCATTGGCAATGGCAAGGAATTTCCGAACTCCCATAAGGATGACCATGGTGGCGGAAGATTTGGAGGCCAAAATCAAATCCTCGGAAAAAGAACCATCCCTTTTTGTAGCGGTCATCACCCAAAAACTACTGGCCGTTCCTCTCTGGGTCAATGGAATGCCTTGATTGGCTGGGACTGCAATGGCACTGGAAACTCCTGGGATCACGCTTACTGGAATGCCAAAGGATTCCACATGGGCGATTTCTTCAGAAGCCCTTCCAAAAACAAATGGGTCGCCCCCCTTTAAGCGAACCACATGACCATAATTAAGTGCATAATCGACCAGCAGTCGATTTATTTCTTCCTGTTTTGCATAGTGTTTTCCGCAACGTTTTCCTACGTATATTTTCGGAATGTTGGGTGGAGCCTCATCCAGCAAGCTCTTATCGATAAGGGCATCATACAAAATGGCATCGGCTTTGCGTATGGCTCTCAAACCCCTAATGGTTATGAGGTCTTTGGCTCCAGGCCCCGCGCCGACTAGGGAAATTATTGGGGTATTTGTGTATTGTGTCATTGTGATTATGAAGTGGGTACTTTTATCAATTTGACAACAAGAATACGTAATTATTCTCAAATATCAATCAGATAAATACGTAATAATACGTAATATTGTATTCCATTTTAATTGAAGCAAACAAACATGAAAAGCATATTGGTCATTGGAAACGGAATGGTGGGATACAAGTTTTGTGAGAAGTTTGTAGCTCATGAGGATAGCAAGGATTTTAAACTCATTGTTTTCGGAGAGGAACCTAGAGTGGCCTATGATCGTGTCCACCTCAGCGAGTTTTTTGAAAATGGGGATGCCGAACAATTGACCTTGGCCCCGAGATCTTGGTATGAGGAACATGATATAGAACTCTACACCAATGAACGCGTTGTGGATATTGACAGGGAAACCAAAACCGTGACGACCTTGAGCAACAGTATGTTCACTTATGATTATCTGGTATTGGCCACTGGGTCTGTTCCTTTTGTGCCGCCAATTAAAGGGGTGGATAAAAAAGGGGTTTTTGTATACCGAACCATTGAGGATTTGGAAGAGACCATGAACTATGCCGCTGGGATCAAAGGAAGTAAAGCGGCGGTTCTTGGTGGAGGTCTTTTAGGACTGGAGGCGGCAAAAGCTGTTAAGGATATGGGACTTGAGCCCCATGTGGTTGAGTTTGCTCCAAGATTAATGCCTAGACAATTGGATGACGAGGGAAGCAAAGCCCTGGAATCCAAAATGAACGAATTGGGTATTAGAGTACATTTGAACAAAGCAACGCAGCAAATTTTGGGCAATGGCAGTATCCAAGGTATGGAATTCTCCGAAGGAGACTTGTTGAATGTCGATATGCTTATTATTTCGGCGGGGATTAGACCCCGTGATGAACTTGCCAAAACCTGCGATTTGAAGACAGGCGTACGAGGCGGAATTGTGGTGGATAATACCATGCGTACTTCGGACCCCAATATTTTTGCTATAGGGGAAGTGGCGCTGTATAAGGAAATGATCTATGGTTTGGTAGCTCCTGGTTATGAAATGGCTCAGGTGGCTGTGGACCAGATTGTGGGAGGTGAAACCTTTATGGCGGAGCACATTGACATGTCCACCAAATTGAAACTGATTGGAGTTGATGTGGCCAGTTTTGGGAATCCTTTTACAACCGAAGAAGAGGCACATGCCATTGTCTTTGAAAACAAACTTCAAGGACTTTATAAGCGAATCAATGTTTCCAAAGATGGGAAAAAACTGTTGGGGGGTATTTTGGTAGGCGATGCTTCGGATTACAATATGCTCCTCCAGCTCCAACAAAATGAAATGCCTTTGCCCGAAAACCCGGAGGATTTGATTTTGGGAGCCCGGGGGGGAGAAGAAGCCGTGATGGGCAACGTGATGGATCTACCGGATGAGGCCGTGGTTTGTTCCTGCGAGTCCGTTACCAAGGGAGGTATTTGTTGTGCCGTTACCGAAGGCGGACATGAAAGTGTCAAAAGTGTGGCAAAAGCTACAAAAGCCACTACAGGTTGTGGAGGTTGCAAGCCCATGGTGGCGGATTTGGTAACTGAGAGCTTGAAAGCCCTGGGTAAAACCGTAAAGGTTCGTATTTGTGAGCACTTTGATTATTCCAGACAAGAGCTCTATGATATTGTAAAACTTCGGAACATTCAAGATTATGATGAGCTTCTTGATACGGTGGGCCATGGAGATGGTTGCGAAGTGTGTAAGCCAGCAATTGCAGCCATTTTTGCCAGCGTATATAATGAGACGGCCAATAGGCAAGAAACCATTCAAGATTCCAATGATCGTTATTTGGCCAATATCCAGCGCAATGGCACATACTCGGTAGTTCCGCGGGTAGCAGGCGGGGAAATTACGCCACAACAGCTTATGGCCCTCGGGCGTATCGGAATGAAATATGACCTGTACACCAAAATCACAGGAGGACAACGGATCGATATGTTCGGTGCCCAGTTGCATGAACTTCCTTTGATTTGGGAGGAATTGATCAAGGAAGGTTTTGAGAGTGGACACGCCTACGGGAAAGCCCTTCGAACCGTAAAAAGTTGTGTGGGTTCCACTTGGTGCCGATATGGTATGGATGAAAGTGTCAGCTTCGCCATAGAAATTGAAAACCGCTATAAGGGAATCCGCTCTCCCCATAAGATGAAAGGAGGGGTCTCAGGATGTATACGGGAATGTGCCGAGGCCAGATGTAAGGATTTTGGATTTATCGCGGTCGAAGGCGGATGGAACGTTTACGTCTGCGGGAATGGAGGCGCAAATCCAAAACACGCTGAATTGTTGGCGGAAAAAGTGGACAAGGAAACTGCCGTTAAATATGTGGACCGCTTCTTAATGTTCTATATCAAAACTGCTCCACCGTTAACCCGAACCGCGGCCTGGTTGGAAAAATTGGAAGGGGGAATTACCTATCTGAAAAACGTGGTCATTAACGACGCTTTGGGTATTGTGGAAGAGTTGGATATGGAAATGCAGCACTATGCCGACACCTACAAATGCGAGTGGAAAGAGGCGGTGGAAACACCAGAAATTCGTTCACGGTATACCCATTTTGTGAATTCGGAAGAAGAGGACAGTAATATTGAATATGTACCCATGCGAGGACAGAAAATGCCCAAAGCCTGGACCTAGTTTTAGGAGTATATTTCCTTTTGGACAACTGCAAATTATTGAATTATGATATCAGAATTGAGTACATACGAGGCAACCAAACTTGAGGAAGTAACCGTTTGGTTCAAAGCAGCCGAAACATCGAAATTCCCAAAAAATGGGGGTGCCTGCGTAAAATATAAGGACAAGCAGATAGCGGTGTTCAATTTTACCCGGAAAGGGGAATGGTATGCCTGCCAAAACCTATGTCCCCATAAAATGGAGATGGTATTGTCCCGGGGAATGGTGGGCGTGGAAGGGGAACAACCTAAAGTAGCCTGCCCCTTGCATAAAAACACTTTTTCGTTGAAAACTGGAGAGCATCTTAATGGCAATCTGAATGCCATTGCCACCTATCCCATCAAGATTGAGGAGAACTTTGTGTATATTGGTTTCTCCGAATGAAATATAAAGGGCATACATGGGAAATACAGAGAAATTGGAGGAAGCCTTTCGGCTTTTTGATGAGGCGAACAGCCATGACCCCAATACGGAAATAGCCAGGGGAGAAACCTACCCCAAGGAAGTGCTTTATGCACTTAGAATGACAGAGACCCTGACTACCTTTGCACCAGATGCCTCTGAGGCATTGCAGCTTACAGCCCGATGCCAACATATTTGCCGATGGGAAATTCCTCGAGATCAATACGAAATGAACCGTGCAGGATATTTGAGATGGCGGCAGGAATTAAAGAAATTCCATGCAGCCAAGGCAAAAGAAATCTTGGAAGAGGTAGGTTATGATCAGGAGACCATCGGACAAGTTGAATTTTTACTTCTGAAGAAACAGCTAAAAAGAAATGAGGAAACCCAAACGCTTGAAGATGTAGTGTGTTTGGTATTCCTCAAACACTATTTTGAGCCTTTTGCAGAAAAGCATGAGGAAGCAAAACTGGTGGACATCCTGCAAAAAACCTGGCGAAAAATGTCTGAAAAAGGCCAACAAGCGGCCCTTCAATTGCCGTTTTCCAAAACAGCACACGCATTGGTAACTAAAGCGGTATCTGGCTAATCGCCAAAAACAGATTCATACCTTCGGACATGGAAAACCAAAAGCAACAACAAGCGCTGGACACTGCTACTTTTTTAAGGGTCAGAAAGTGGTACTTGTTGGCTTTGGCAACCATAGCCTTGACTATTATCGTGGCGCAAATTCTGATTCAGCAGCACCTAAATTCCCAATTAAACGATTCGCGGGTTATAAACGTGGCGGGACGGCAGAGAGCATTCAGTCAAAAATTGGTTAAGGAGGCCATGCTTTTGAAGAATGCCAGCGGCAATGAGACTGAATATCAAAGCATCCGAAATGATTTGGAGCATACACTTTTCGTTTGGAAAACGTCTCATGACGGACTCCAAAATGGCAATGACAGTATTGGGCTACCAAAGGAAAGCAATGAGATTATTCTGAAACTTTTTGAGGATTTGAATCCCCATCATGAAGCTATGGTCACAGCTGCTGAAAACATACTGGGGGAAAGTGGGAATCTTAATCTTATTTCACCATCCTATGATGGGCAATTACAGGTACTTTTGAGTAACGAGCAAGTCTTTTTGGGCAAAATGGACGCTATTGTAAATGAGTATGATGCCCAAAGCAAAGAAAAACTGCAAAAGCTCAAATTAAAGGAATATGCGCTGCTTGCAGTTTCCTTGTTGATTTTGTTTTTAGAGGTGGTTTTTATCTTTCGACCACTTTCCATTCAGATACGGGAAACCATTTCAAAATTGATTCGGAGTCAGATAAAATCCGACAATACAGCTTCAGAAGTCAAACGCCTATTTGCAGAAAAGGAACGTTCCCTACAGCAATTGCAAGAGCTCAATTTTGTGATTGATAATGCGGCGCTTTTTGCCAGTACACGGAGGGACGGAACTGTGGTTTTCATCAGTAAAAAGTTTTTGGGGTTGTTGGAACGCACTGAAACCCAGGTGAAGCTTCCCTTGGCGGAAATCTTGACCGAAGATGAAGGACAGCAACAATACCTACGGGAAATTTTAACCAGTAAACGCAAAAGCATCCGAACCGAGGAAATTGAAATCAAAACCAAAAAGGGTACATTTTTATGGTTGGACATGTCAATAATCCCAATGCACCAGTCCAGTTTGGAGCAAAGCGTCTTGATTCTGTGTTCGGACATTACGGAACGGAAAAGGAACCAATTAAAGATTGAGGAACTCACCAAACAGAACTATGAGGAGCGGATGCAACAAAAACAGATGCAGGCCAGTCAAATTGTGGAGGGACAGGAAGAGGAACGAAAGCGGATAGCGAAGGACATACATGACGGAATTGGTCAAATGTTGACCGCATTAAAGTTTAACATTGAATCCATTAACCTGAATCAGAAGGAAAAAAGCAAAGAGAAAATTGCCTATTTAAAAACACTGGCTTCCGATTTGATCAAGGGGGTGCGAACAGCCACTTTCAACCTAACCCCACCGGAATTGGAGGATCATGGAATCTTCCCGGCACTTCAAAAAATGACCGTGGAATTGAGCAAGCTCACAGGAAAAAATATTTTATACGAGAACAAAACGGAGCAGAACATCCGCTTTGATTCCCTGGCCGAAACAAATATCTATCGGGTGACCCAGGAGGCGGTCAATAATGCCATTAAATATGCGGAGGCCAATTATATCCTGGTAACCATCAACTATGTTGATGGACTTTTGAGTGTGGTCATTGACGATGATGGGAAGGGGTTTGATCCCTCGGTTTTGGATAAGGTGGCGAAAAAGAATAGTGAAGGAGGCATGGGGGTCTTCTTTATGAAAGAGCGTATCAGCTATATCAATGGACGGTTATTTATAAACTCCATTCCTGGAGAGGGCACTAGGGTGACCATCAATTACAAGATTGGTGCAGCGGTGTTGGACAAATCCAAATTAAAGCCCAATTAAATAGGGGAATTCGACTCAATTCGCCCTCTTAAATGACAGCTGTGATTTTAATCCTATTACTGGGATATGGTTATTTTAATTACTGTTGCCATATCGTCGATTGTAGTCGAGGGCATTGTCAGGAAAAGCCCATTTTCCGATTGTTCCCATGCAATCTTGCTATCACTCCCCAACACGGTCACAGATTCTATGGCGGGTACATCGAGAATTTTTTCTTTGGCAAAAGATTCCAACATGATTTGCTGGTCAGGGGTGGTCGCTCCCATTACGATGGCGTAAATAGTATAATCCTTGGTAGTGTACCGAATATCTTCGCTGGAGTATTTTATTTTGTGAAAGAGATCATGATTTTCAAAATGGCCCGTGGGTTCTTTAGTAGGTCCTTCGCCAAAGGTGTACCAAGCTTCCGTACTATAAATTGCTTCTCCATATTTTTTTAACCAATCTCCCATTTCCAGGAGGCCTTCCACCTGATTGTTTGGAATGGTGCCATCGGCTTTGGGGGAGATGTTCAAAAGGAGCACACCATTTTTACTGACAATGTCTATGAGCATATGAAGGATATCCTGGGATCTTTTGACACCAAGATCTTTGGTATAACACCAGCTGCCATCGCTTATGGTGGCATCCGTCATCCATGTTTTGGTTCCTATGGTGTTCTTTCTAGATTGCTCAAGATCTTCAACGCTCATGTTCAGCGGTAGATCGTGCTGTTTTCTTACAATTACGGCTTCTTGGTCTTTTTTATGGGCCTCGTTTAGGTAGTAGGCAGCAAAGTCCTTTCTATACGCTTCCGGAATGTCGCCAAGCACATAATCAAACCAGACAATATCAGGGCTATAGTTATCAATGACCTCCTTTAATTTTCCTAACCAAATCTCTTTGTACCATTTCTCATGCGCTATATTTCCATACATTAATTGTAGGTCTGGGTCACTTGATGTGGGCGGCATGCCTTCAAAATATGGGAAATGGCTTATGCTAATATCTTGTCCAATGGCGGTGGCCCGCTGCAGGTTTTTGGCATGATGAAAAGCGGTTATAAATTTCAGTCCCTTGCCCTTGATTGATTTCTCCAATTCTCCCGTTATGTCCCTATTGGGTCCTGTGTCCATGGTATTCCAAGGGGTGATTTTACTGTTCCACATGGCGTAGCCATCATGGTGTTCCGCAACAGGTCCCGCAAACTTGGCACCCGCATCCACAAACAACTGTGCCCATTTATCCGCGTCAAACTTTTCTGCCTTGAAGAGTGGGGCAAAATCGTGATAGCCGAATTCTGAAGGGTGACCATAGTTTTCCAAATGATACTTGTACACAGGGTGATCCTCGAAATGCATATGTCTGGGATACCACTCGTTGTCAAATGCAGGAACGGAATAAAGCCCCCAATGGAAATAAATCCCCAATTTGGCTTCCTTAAACCAGTCAGGAGCCTCGTTATGACCACCTAAGGAGGACCAATCTTCACTATAACTTTCTTGGGTTTTTGGCATCTCTGGTTCAGAAGAGTGGCTCTCATTTGCTACTTCCTTGCAGGATGTGATTGATAGTAAAATGGTAAGAACCAGGATTTTTGGTAATGCTAGTTTCATGATTTGACTGGTTTTTGAATACGCAGGAAGTTGGCCAAGGCGTCCTTCATACTGTTATTGATGATACTTTTTAAATAGCTTGACACCGTCTCTTGAACACCTTGTATTTGGGTTAAGTCCTGTCCCCAAAACTCTTGCTTGGAGAGCGTATTTTGAACAATGTTTTCCAAATTGTCCGAAGCCCAATGGTGCTTGAAAAATTCGAGAATTTTTGGGTCGTCCCTCAATGGAATTGGTTCCCCGTCCCTTTCTCCTTTGTAAAAGGCCATCAGGGAAGCAAGCGAAAACAATAAGGGGAGGGGCAGTTCTCGTTTTCTCTTGATGTATTCCAAGAGCGAAGGCAACACCCTTGTTTTAAATTTAGAAATGGAATTGAGTGAAATGCTGATCAGGGCATGTTGCAAATACGGATTTCTAAATCGATCAAGTACATCATTGGCAAACTGCTGCACTTCATCTTGTGGTAAATCCAACGTGGGGTATATGCACTCGAAAATGACCGTTTGCAAAAAATTCCCGACCACGGGATCCTCCACTGATTCCCTGACATGCTCAATCCCGTATAAATAGCCCACTGGAACCAAGCTGGTGTGTGCTCCGTTCAGAATTCTCACTTTTCGGGTTCGATAAGGTTCCATGTTGTCCGTAAAAACAATATTCAATCCGCTTTCCTTTGCTGGAATGAGGTTTTCGAGAAATTCAGGCCCTTCAATGACCCACAGATGAAATTGTTCACCTTCCACGACCAAATTGTCCGTATACCCCAGTTCTTGGGTAATGGTTTCCATTCTGTCTTTGGGATACCCAGGCACAATTCGATCTACAAGGGTGTTGCAGAAAACACAATGATCGTCAATCCAAACTTTAAAATCTGAACCCAGTTCCCATTGCTCTGCATATTTATGGACTATGCGCTTAAGATTGTCCCCGTTCCTATCAATGAGTTCGCAGGGAATCACGATCAAACCTTTTTCCGCATCCCCATTGAAAGTTTCAAATCGCTTAAACAGTAAGGCGGTTAACTTCCCTGGAAAACTGTTTTGTGGGGTATCTTCCAACTGATCATTGGGGTCGAATGAGATTCCAGCTTCTGTAGTATTGGATATGATGAATCGTAAATCTGGATTTTCGGCATTGGCCAAATACCCCTGGAAGTCCAGGTATGGATCTATGCTCCTTTGTATGCAGTCAATGATCTTATGCTCGCTTAAGACTTTTCCGTTTTTAATCCCGTTGAGGTAAAGTGTATATAAACCATCTTGTTGGTCTAACAGATGGACCAATCCTTGTTGAATAGGTTGCACCACAACTACGCCAGCATCAAAATCGGATTTTTTGTTCATCTCATGCAGCATCCAATTGGCAAAGGCCCTTAAAAAGTTGCCTTCTCCAAATTGCAGCACTCTTTCGGTATAGGTTGGTACGGATACCGTGTTTCTATTTAGTTGTTTCATGAATGTTTCTTATAAAGAAATCCCTCTTTTCCAAGGGATGAAATCATTGTGGCCTTTTAGTACCGATTTAGCTTCAACCAAGCCGCTGGCCACTTGGATTATGTAATCCAATATTTTCTCTCCCATGGATTCAATAGTGTCTTCGCCGGTAATTACCGTTCCGGCATTCATGTCAATTATGTCGTTCATTTTTTGGTACAGCTTGGTATTGCTGGAAAGCTTTAGAACGGGAGCAACTGGGTTTCCCGTTGGTGTTCCCAAGCCCGTCGTAAACACAATTATATTGCATCCAGACCCGGCAAGGCCTGTTGTACTTTCCACATCGTTTCCGGGGGTGCAGAGCAGATTTAATCCTGGTTTGGTAATTTTTTCCGCATAATCCAAGACTTCTACTACAGGAGAGGTTCCGCCTTTTTTGGCTGCTCCTGCAGATTTCATCGCATCTGTAATAAGGCCATCCTTGATGTTTCCTGGGGAAGGATTGCTTTCAAAACCAGAACCTACGGCGATGGCAGATTCCGAATACGCTTTCATTAGGGACGCAAATTTTTTAGCATCCTTTTCATTTTGACATCGATCTATAAGATTTTGCTCAACCCCGTTCAATTCTGGGAATTCGGCGAGGACTGGGGAGCCGCCTAAAGCGGTCAACAAATCCGATGCATAGCCTAGAGCGGGGTTGGCAGATATGCCTGAGAATCCATCCGAACCACCACATTCCAAACCGAGGGTTATTTGGCTCAAGGGAGCTGGCTCACGTTCTATTTTGTTGGCTTCCATAAGTCCAACAAAAGTCAATTTAACGGCTTCTGCAATAAAATCACGTTCACTTTTGCTTTGTTGTTGTTCCAAATAGGAGACTGGTTTTGTGCCTTTGGGGTTTATGGCCGCAATGGCTTTTTGCAGCATCTCGATCTGGGCATTTTGGCATCCCAAACTCAGCACGGTTGCGCCTGCAACGTTGGGGTTGCTGATATAACCGGCAAGCAGGTTGCAAAGTACCTGGGCATCTTCACGGGTTCCCCCACAACCGCCATCGTGTCTCAAAAACTTAACCCCATCCACATGGGGGAATAATCTGTTTTTTGATGCTTCTTCCTTGGATAAAACAACAGGAGTATCCAGAATTTCTTGGGTAGTTGCCCCTTTTTTGTACTTCGAGATTAAAGCATCCGTATCTACACTATAATCTTGTTTGGTCTGATAGCCCAGTTTTTCTAGCAAAGCGGCCTCCAAAATGTCAACATTACGGTTTTCGCAAAAAGTCAAGGGAATAACTAACCAATAATTGGCCGTACCATAGCTCCCATCCGTTCTTGGATATCCCAGGAAAGACCGTTGTTTAAACTTGGAAACATCTGGTGGGCTCCATGCGACTTTCTTTGTTGGAGTTCCATATTTGGCTGAAGCGTGTACCACATTTTGTGTTGTTATGGCCTCCCCAGCCTTGATGGGAACAACTGCTTTTCCAATCAGCACTCCGTACATATGGATCTCATCCCCCACATTAAAATCCTGTGAGGCAAACTTATGTTTGCTCTTGATGTTTTCCTGGAGTACGGTGGTACTACCATCCAAGTTTATGGACATTCCATGGGGCAGGTCATTTATGGCGACAACAATGTTGTCACGTGGGTCAATCTGCACATAATCTTTTGCCATAATTTTTATTCTATTTGAAATGTCCTTCTATTCCTAATTGAAAATCATTCATTGTTAAAATGCACCACAGCTTTAATGGTGCCATATTTGGGGTCTAGCCAATGGTCAAAGTTGGCTATCATCTCAGTATATGGAACTTTATGGGTTATGAAAGATGCCGTAGGGAATTGGTTCATAATGTTGATTACTTGCTTAAAATCCTCCAAGGTGGCATTACGGCTACACATAATGGTAGCTTCCTTAGCATGAATCTTGGGATGATTGTAGGTAAGGTCCCCTTTGGATAATCCCACGAGGACAAACCTTCCTCCGTGGGCCATATACTCCGGCCCTTTTTCCAAGGGGAATTTGGCACCTGTTGCATCAAAAACTGCGGTGCATAGATTTCCATTTGTGATGGCCTCAATTTTTGCCAAGGGATATTGGGAGGCATTGATGGTGTAATCGCAGCCAATGGTGTTCTTTACGTATTGCAGCCGCCCTTCATTAATATCCATTGCAATCACTTTTGCACCCATGATCTGCGCCTGCTTTAGAATTCCAATACCTATAGGGCCACATCCCATGACTGCGATGGTTTCGCCGCTTCTAATCTGTGCCCGTCTTAGGGCATGTGCGGCAATGGCCAGGGGTTCAATGATAGTTACTTCGTCATCTGTTAAACCCCCAACTGGTAGAAGAATATCTGAAGGAACAACAATTTGTTCCTGCATTCCGCCATCGGTATGCACTCCCAAAACATTAATGCTGGTACAGCAGTTGCTCTTGCCATTAATACAGGCAATGCACTTTCCGCAACTGAGATAGGGCATTACCCCAACTGTATCGCCAACTTTTATGTTCTTGGAATTCACGCCAATTTCCAGCACCTCTGCACATAGTTCATGTCCCAATATTCTTGGATAGGTAAAAAATGCCTGATTCCCGGCATATGCATGCAGATCGGTACCGCAAATCCCAACACTTTTAATCTTAAGCAGGGCTTCGTTTTTCTTCCGTACAGGTACGCCTTTTTCCTTTAGGGCAAATTGGCCAGGTTTTTCACAAACTATGTATTGCATATGCTTTTAGGATAACACCAAAATAATGATAATGTAATCGATTACACAAAAATATATAAATATAACTATCCTGCACAGCATCCTGTCAAAGACTTTCAAAAAAAATGCAGAAACAGCTTGGTTTTCAAGCCGAAAGAGCGTCATGTTATCTTAGAACACCTTGGGTAATAAAAGCTCAATGCAGATTATTTTTCCCAAATCTGATAATGCCCATCCCGAATCTTCAGATTAAAGCCAATTTCTTTTAAAATTTCCTCACATTCCTGGGCTTCTTCTTCCGTTAGGATTCCAGCAAAAGGATGGATCTCAAAAAAGATATGCTTAAAGGCTGAAATCTCCTGTTTAAAATTGCGGAGCAAACTCAATTCCCCACCTTCAATATCCATGACCAAGGTGTCAAAGTCGATGTTGTACTTTTCCTTGAGGTCAGTAATGGTAAGGCCCTTGATTTCGGTTTTTACCGGAGTTTCCCGTTTGGTGCTTCCACCCACAATAAGCTTATGGATGTAAAAGATATTGCTCTCGGTAGGGGAGACGATGGAATTTTCCAAATGAAAATGACAATCATTGGCTTCCCTATTTTTTTCTATCCAGGGAATTAGATTGGGATTGGCCTCAAGAGCCACATGTTGGTCTTTTTCAGCAAGAATATTGTTGACGAGGCAAGAAACGTATCCCAAACAGGAACCCAATTCCAATACTTTGGCGTTGGGCGACAGGTATTTTGAAAGATATTTGGCTTCCTCTTCCTCATATAAATCCAAGGCGAAGCGGCCTCGGAATTTAAAATCAGTAAGGTCAAAAGGAATATGGAGTACTACCCCGGCATTTTTGTAGGTCTTGGTGAAAAGAGAGAAATAGATACCGCCAAATAGCAATCGAATTTTCTGAATTCTTCGTTGAATCTTGTTTTTTATATAATCCAACCAAGTAGAGCTGTCATTATTCATGTATCAAAGATTTCGGAGTATATAGCCGCTCAACTTTATGACTAAGCTTGGTTTTAAAGGTACAATAACCAACTTAAAGATAATTGCCTTCCAATGGTACAGCCTTTTAAGTCATTTATGTGGATTGACTTGCTCCTTTTTCCTAAAGTGCAAATTATCAAAATTGAAATCATCATTAGGAACCACCAACTTAAACCCCATAATATTTTGATTTTTATCCATTTCAAACACCACTTCTCCTGAAGGTAAAAATGTATCCTTGAATTTTACCTTAACCTTTGGTTGTCCAAGAAAAAAAGCCTTCCAGACAGCTTGTCCTTACTGGGCACTAACTCCAAGATGGCATCTGAGTTCACCATTTTGACTTGGGCCTGCCCATAGACTTTGTCTTCAAACACCCCGCAATATTTAGCAAAGCTACTTGGAATATTGGGAGAAATTTGAATGTTCTCCTCTCTATCCCAAGAATAACTAAAGTAAGTGAAGTACTTTCTATTTTGCGACCAATCCGTAAGTTCTGGATTTATGATATAACTGGAAATCATATTCATCAACCCCTCATTGATCATGGTAATCTTATTTGTCAGAACTACGATGCCGATTTTTTCTTCGGGATATAGGGCCACAATGGACTTGTACCCTGGCATTCCACCTCCATGGTAGAGCACCTTTTTTGAATCCTCATAATCTATATACCATCCAAACCCATAGCTTCCAGAACCTCGATTGTCCAAAGGTATTTTTGGACTTGTCATCGTCTCAAAGTTATTTCGGGAGAGTACTTGTTTCTTGTTTAATGTCCCCTTATTAAGACACATTTGAATCCACAACAACATATCATCAATGGAGGAATTAATACCCCCCGCTGCTACGGCGTTGTCCAAACTCACTGGAATAATGGGTTTATTCGCAATATGAGGTCGGACGTATTTTGGACTTTTGGTCAATTCTGAGAACTTGGCAGAACTGCCTTGCATTCCAAGCACATCAAAGATTTTGGTTTGCATAAACTCCTCCCAAGGCATTCCGCTTACTTGCTCTATAATTTTTCCCGCCACCAAATACATGACATTGTTGTAATTAAAATCGAGTCGGAATGAACCTTTAATGGGATAATGCCTTATTTTTTCAATGACTTCTTGTGTTGTGTGGTTGGAGCCGTACCATAGCAAATCCCCATCAAATGCTCTTAACCCTGACCTATGGGCCAACAGGTCGCTTATCATAATTTCCTTTGTGATCCAAGGGTCACTGAGTTCAAAGTCTGGTAAATGCTCTATTACTTTATCGTTCCAATTCAATTTTCCCTCGTCGACAAGTATTCCTATTCCTGTCGCGGTGAACGCTTTGGTACAGGAAAGAATAGGAAAAACAGTTTGGGTATTGATGGGATGACCCTGCTCCAAACTTGTAAGACCATACCCCTTTTTAAAAACAACCGAATCTTTGTGTATCACACCGATGGCCAGCCCTGGAATATTATACTCCTGATCAGAAACCAGTTTGGATATATACGCATCCAACGAATCAGTTGCTATGGATTGACCCCAAACAGAAAAGGGCAAAAGTAAGAGAAATGTGTGCAGCAACTTCATTTAAGGTGTTTCTGTCTAAAGGTACTAAACTTGGCTATGTTGAGGATTAGGGCAATCCTTGCATTTTAAGAAATATGCTACATTTTGGTTGGGATGTATTAATTACTATCCTCCCCATCTGTCAGCCAAGACAAGGTGAAACGAGTAAAGACATTTTCCGAATAGTCGTCCTTTTCAAAGAATAGGCCAATATCCCCATTGTCCAAAACGGTCATGGAGGAATAGGCCGAACCACCGGCATAAATGGTTTTCCCTTTGGACCAACTTTTTCCTTCATCATAACTGATGTGTACCGTCAGATTTTTACGCTCATCCTTATTGTTAGCATGGGCAAACAACAGCCGTTTTTTGTCGCCTCCATCCTTTTTGGAACTATATCTTACGATACTTGCATTACAACCTGGATCCACCAAGGTCTCGTCTGGCACAGAGGTCCAGGTTTTCCCTTCGTTAGTCGAAGTATGGACAAACCTTGTACCTAGGCCATTAACTCGGCTATTGATCATCCAGCTACCATCAACCAGTTCCATTACCTTGGATTCGTCTCCAGGGGATATTGGATTGTCCATCAAATACCAACTCTTTCCATGGTCGTCACTTCCAAATAGATAAAGGCCTTTTTCCAAGTTCACCAAAGTATGCAAGAGTTTACCATCACGGGTTTGAATACCGCGGCCAGATGTGATAAACTTAAAATCGTGATGCCATTCCCGTTTTGTGATTTGCGAAGTAATGTCTATGGGACGGCTCCAGGTTTTACCATTATCGGCACTCTTGATGTACTTTAAATAGTATATGTCCTTTTCTTTGTCCAGATCCATAAAATTGAAGAACATGAAAATTGTACCGGTCGCTTTGTCCATGATCATGGATGGATCCGACGCGGATTGACCCTCGGGATAATCAACCACCCTTTCTATTTCCGTCCAAGAGTCACCATTGTCAACACTGCGACGGATAACAATATTGATATCCTTGCTCCATTTCAAATCGCCACAAGACGGCACTCTTTCGTCAATGGCGGCGATCAAATCCCCGTTGGGTGCGGTAATCAATGCAGGTATCCGGTAGCAGGCTATTTCGGTTTCGTTTTTGGCATCGAACAAGTTCTGAAACTCTGGAATCTTTGGCTCGACGGCTTTTTTTTCAGCTTGGGTAAGAAATTGAAGGCTCTTCTTTATAAAATCTTGCTGATAGGTACCGTTAATGGCAATATGTCCTGTATTTGGAACGACCCACAGTTGGGACTGAGGCAAGTTTTGATACAAAGCTATGGCCGGTTCTAAGCCTAGAATTTTGTCACGATCTCCCTGAACAACCAGCGTACGGATGTTGATTGCTTGCAATGCTTCTTCGCTCAATGCTATGTTGTAATTGAGATTGGAGTCAAACAAAGCCCTAATCTGATTTTCCCCTCGGAAATGGGTCTTATTCAGTTCTTCAATGAATGCAGGTGGCAGGTTTTCATAGGAGAATGCGTTATTCGGATTGTTTTTACGTCCGTCAAAATTATGGGATGCCCCAACCAAAATCATGGATGCCAATTTATCCGGTCTGGCATTGGCCATTTCCAAAAGTGTCAACCCTCCATAGCTCAACCCAATGGCATGAACTTTTTGCAGTTTCAGCGCATCCAAAAGTGCCAAAACGTCCTCGGAAGCCTTTTTTATAGTAAAATCGGAAGTGATTTGGGATGATTTGCCATGACCGCGAAGATCCAGGGCATACACTTCAAAATGCTCGGCATAGCTTGAAATGTAATCGGACCAAAACTTTGAAGATTGTGTCCAACCGTGCAATAGTAAAAGGGGTTCCCCGCTACCGTAAACTTCATAGTGGATTTCAATACCATTTACTTTTATAGTTTCCGATTTTTTGGGTTCTTGTCCCAAACAGTTCCCGGAAATCAACGCTAATAATAAATAAGTTATAAATTTTACCATCTTGTTAGAGATTTAGCTATTCAATTGATTCCACAATCTACCGCCAATTCTTAGTTGCTCATTTGATATGCATCAACACTTATAAGATCAGTTTTTTATCTTTTTGATCCATGGGTAAAAAGCTGATGTCCAAATAGCCCCCACTAGCGTTGTCATCAGACACTATTTGAGGTTTCCCTTTAACCATTTCAATAGAATTTCTATGGATATGTCCTGCAAAAATCCCTAGTAGGTTTGGGGCATTAAAAACCTGTTTATGAAAACTAATTGTTGTTTGGGTGTGTCCACTTGCTGGCCATTTGGGACGCCTCTCCAGTTCATGATTGCTATCCGTGGCAGCGCCCCAATTCGGATTTCCGCAGCCAAACCAAATGCTCTTTCCAGGTGCATATAGTGGAATATGAACCAGGAGAACCAGTGGAATGCCACTAGCAACTTGTTCGTTAAAGAAGGCCAATTGCTCCTCATTAATTTGATAGGTGGAATTATCAATGGCCAAGAAACGTATGCCCTTAATATCATAAGCCGCCATCAACGGATGGTTGCCTTGGTACAATGGTTTTAACCGTTTTTCGATCCACCTATCCCGCAAAGTCTCCAGAGTGCCTTGCATACCTTCATAATGCCAATCGTGGTTACCGGCAATGTAGATGTACGGAATTCCGGTTTCTTTCAATTTGGATAGTACCCACTCTATTGCAGCTTCGGAAGGAAAACTAAATAGATCCCCCACCAAGGTGATTACATCGGCATTCACCTCTTTTGCAAACTCCAGTGTTCGTTCAAAAGCTTCCTCCGGATGCGTTTTTGCCCCTGTTTTAAAATGTGTGGTTTGATTATAGGCCCTTGCCATTCGATTGCTGTACTCCTGAAATGGCATTCCCCTTTCGTCATCTTTGAACAAATGGGTATCGGCTATATGGACCACCCTAACCGACTCATGAATTACATTGGCGTAAAAGAACACCTCTTCCTGGTCTACGGTAGCGCATACCTTGGCCTTCTTGCCTTTCTTTTTGGTTGATTTTGTAAACGAACTGGTGGCAAGTCCAAGCCCTAAAAAGCCAACAGAAACTTTATTGAAAAAAAATCGGCGTTTCATAATGTTCTTAATTATAGGATTACATTTTCATTGACCCACTAAATCTGTTTGATCAAAGAAGGGTACATCCACAGCTAACGGTTGTTGTCCAATTTATAAAAAAGCGTGGGCTTACCTTCTATCTCTTTATCCTCCACCAATTGCATTTGCAGTCTATGGCAAACTTTAACGGAGTCTTGATTGGGGGTGTCCATGGAAGCTTTGATATAATCAAACTGCAAGTCCTCAAAGGCATATCGGATAATTTCCTGTGAGGCTTCCGTTGCATAGCCCTTGCCTGTAAATTCCGGTAGTAGTGCATACACCAATTGGGGAAGTGCTTCTTCAAAAAAGAACCAGAACCCGATGTAGCCCATATAAGTTTGGCTAGAAGCATCCAGTATTTTCCAAAGGCCCCATTTTTCTTTCTCAAATTTGGCGCCCACTTCTTGGATGATCCCTTCGGAAACCGCGGCCGGGATCTCTTCATTGTCCCATAAATACTTTTTTACATGGGGATTGATATTGGTTTCATGAAAAATCTTGGTGTCCTCCCCTGATAGGGGAATTAGTTGTAATCGTTGGGTGCTGAGTTCCATAGAGGAAATTTAGGTCTTTGGTTGTTTTTCTTCCAAGATATTGTGTTCGGAAGAAAGGGCTTTTATTTTTTGGATTTTGTGTGGCCAGGGTTTGTTTATTGCAGCAGCCAAAACAGACCAAGCAACACTAAAAGTACAAACACGAGACTAAGGGTGGAAAGAATCCACATTCTTTTTTAATCTTTAAGGGCAGCCTTTCTTATGGATTTCTTGATGCTGTCCAATTCCGTTTCGCTTACCGTTTTAATATCCAGCGGGACTTTTTAGTACTTCATTTTCTTTGTTTGCCAGATGCTATAATAAGTATAGTTGCAAAACTAAATATAGTATTATACCTTTGCAATAACGGTCAAAAATGATAGTATAAAATTCATGGAAACAGCAGAACGTAAAATGCTCAAATTCAGGGGGAATGACTATCCTTGTTGCACAAGTTTAACGATGGGAATCATTGGTGGCAAATGGAAAACAGTCATTCTTTTTCATTTAATGAACAATAAATTAAGATATAATGAATTAAGAAAATCAATGCCTACCGTAACCGAAAGAACATTGAGCCTACAATTAAAAGCTTTGGAGGAAGACGGATTGATTAAGCGTAAAGTTTACACTTCAAAGCCACCGTTAAAGGTGGAATATTCTTTAACCGATTTTGGTAAAACTTTAATTCCCATAATCCAATCCATTGCAGATTGGGGCGATTTTGTTGTTGAAAATTATTCGAAGTAGTGTGTTCTGGTTGCGATCAGTGGTCCCTGCCATGCTATCTCCCCAATATTTTTCGTGGAGACTAAAAATGACCATTGTTGGCAACTTATTCTATTTGGCCCATTTTATTTTTACGGCGGATATTTTATCCAATTCCAATCGGTTGCCTGTTATTTTTTTAAACCCATTTTTAAGATAAAAAGGCAAAGGAGAGCTATAAATTTCGCCATTTTTCTTTTTATCCGTGCTATGGTCTATGACCCAACCATTTAATTCGTTCTCTTTTTCTTTGGCAAGCTCCAGCATTTTGGAGCCAATCCCTTTTCCATGGATTTGGGAGTCCAAAATTATGGCAAACCATTTCTCGTTATCACGTATAAAGTCAAAATACCAGCCTTTTATTTTTTTGTCTTCATCAATTAAAAGTATATGGGATGGATCCTTTAGATTTTCAAGGTAGGTGTCAAATGCTGCCATTGATTTGTAGGCTAGTTTTTCTGGATATTCATTGTTCCACAAGGCCATAAGCTGAACTTTTTCAGATTGTGCTAGTGAAGAACGTTTGATGAATTCCATTTTGTGGTATTTCCTTTATTGATATAATCGTACCCAATCCACTGTCATACTGATGGGGAGTTCCTCCGGATGTGTGATCATACCGGGCCATTCGTGTTCCATTTGCTGGTCAATGAGAAGATAAAATGGTTGATCAAACGGCCATTGGTAGGTTCCTGCCCCAGCAACCTTGGGATATTCGTAGGACGTTACCTCATTAACGGCATAAACCAACTTATCAGGATACCAGCTTACGCTGTAGATGTTGTAACCTGTGGTATCTATTTTGGCCGTGGCGAACTTTTTTGGCTCCTCCTGTTTTAGCGTAATGGTATAATGGTTATGTGTGGTCTGGTACGCAAAGTCATCATGGTTTAGGGTTTCCATAATGTCCATTTCCCCGTTATGTTGGTCTGGGTATATTTCCTTTTCGGACAGCATCCATATGGCAGGCCACATACCATAGGCCTGATCCAGTTTGGCCTTGATTTCTATTCGCCCATACTGAAAGGCAAATTTCTCCCAAGAATAGATTCCCCCAGTTAGGTAGGGACGAGGATCTCCCGTAAGGGAATCGGGATTAATGATGCCCTTAAGGTGGATATTGCTATCGCCAAGAGTAACCACCCTTGGGTCTGTGGCTGTAATATATCGGAAACAGTTGGTCACTTCCCTCCATTCCTCCACCGGCACTTTCCATTTTGAAGAGGTAAAAAGACCTATACGGCTCCAGGTATCGGTATCCAAGGTGTCCAGGTCAAAGTTGTCTTCCCATACCAGTTCCCATTCGGTGGCATCGTTCCGCCGTTCTTCTTTTTGAACATACATATAACCCTCGGTAAGCACATAGGGTTTTTTATCGCAGGAAGCGAACATGATGATCAAGGTAGCAATTGGAATTAGTATAAAAAGTTTTTTTGGTTTCATTTTTTATGAGTGATTGACGGCTGTTTTGGCTGGTAATGGTTGCATGGTTAGCAATTACTTATAGCCATTGTTAGCAACTGTTTTTATTCACGATAAAAGAACCAACCGTCTTCAACTGTTGGTTCCCAATTTTCGTTTTTGAGTTTTTTGAGCTCTAAATTTTGATATATTTTCTTTGGTCCTGTAATTGTCATCGTGTAGGACTTACCGTTGTTTTTCATATTCTTTTTATTAAGAATATAACTCACTCTATATTTACTTCTATCGACTATTTTATCTATGTAAGGATATAAAAACTCACTTATTGCTTTAGGACTTGAAAATTTATTTGATTTTTTAAATTCTATCTCAAAACTACCTTCATATTTAAATTGTGGTTTATAGTCAAAAAGAAAATTTGGATTCTTTTTTTGTTCAGTCAGGTATGCCAGATATTCTTCTGGACTTTTAAATACAATTTTCTCGTAGTTATATTTAAAAGGAAATTTTTTATTCAATTCTGTTATCTGACCAATATCAAACTTGTAAGTATGACCATCGTGGGTCATAACACTTTTTTGTGTTGGATTAATAGTCCAAGTTCCTTCCTCTTTAAAATCTTTCACGATTGTTATTCTAAAAGATGGTCTTTCACTTGAATTAAGAACTTCGTCTCCGAGATTAATTTTTTTGATAAAGTTTGATATTTCTAATGAATCTTCTATGATGAAATTATATTTTTCATAAGTCTTTGTTTTATCGTATTGTGGGTATCTTCCAATAATTTTTGTTGCAGAATCAATAGTAAGTGTATCTAACATGTTCTTTTGACTAAAAACATTAGTAGAAATAAAAATAATTAAGACTATCAGAATTCTTTTCATCTATGTTTTGTTTAAATCGTTGTCAACTGTCTTGGCTATCCTTCCGCCATACTTTTATCGACTGGATGAATTATAGCCATTGTCATAGGTAGTTTTTAATCGGCCAATGTTGAATTATGCGTTCCTAAAAACCAATGCTCTTCCAATTTTATTAATTTTCCGATATTCCTTTTCCTTTCAATATGAGTTTCGCCCAACGGTAAATAAGCAACAAAATATATTATATCTCGAAAGTCAGATTCTTTATCACAGTTTGGTGCTTGAAAAATTATTGTTCCGTCTTCGTGACATTCTATAAACTCAATTTGGTCAAAAATATTAGTCTCAATCGGACTTGTTGATTCAGTAAATGATTTGACGACTCTATAATAAGGTTCGTTACTGCTCATCATCAGGTTTAAAGAGTGAATCTCTTTCACTGCTCTATGAAATAAGTCGGAATTCTTTTTAAAGTCAATTCTACAAGATTCTGAATCACAGCTTGAAATAACATTAGTCAAAAGAAAAATGTAAATTAATTTTCTCATTCAATTATCTAATTAAACTCAACTCATTTACCGCCCCAATGCTACCACCAGTTTAAAACTGCTGGTTTTCTGGCTGTTATTTTTTCAAATTGATTTTGCATTTTGATATTCTTCTTTAGTGGATGATGCATTTGTATCTACAAAAAACTTCCAATCATTCGACTCCTTTTTTAACACAATGGAAAATTTGCCATATCGCTCAGTGGTGACTTGGTTCCGTCCAACCAATTCCAGTTTGTAGAAGCCATTATCCAGTACCGTCTCTTTTAGTACCTTTCGTTTTGAAATTTTAAAAATGATTTTAAGGGCTACATTTTCGTTTTTTGCTCGTTCCAAATTCTCCGCAAAAAAGGCTCCGATATTTTTTCTGCTTTTATAAGATTCAGGTTCGGAATCATTGTAAACATTTATTAAAATGGCATCTGTGGTATAGGCACTACTTATCAGTTCTGAATTCAAACTCTCATATCCCTTGCTAAAGGTTAAATAAGGTACGCTCAATTCACTTTTGCTATACGCTGTTTCCAATATTTTTGATGGGTCTCCACCCTGTTTGGGTTGATCGGAACAACCCAACAAGATTAGGAATGACAGTAGTAATAAAAATCTTTTTTGCATTTTAAGCTATTTATGGGCTGGGATAGACTTGGTTATGTCTCTGCCCACAACAAATTAATCCAGATGAATTATTACGGTGGTTAGGCAACATTTTTATTCTTTTTCTTTTATGAACTTTAAAAGATCAATTAGATGTTGTTCCGAATGAGTTCGCATAGAAAGCTCAAATTCCCAAAGAGCATCCATTTGACTTGTGTTGTCCATTTTCCATTTCACAACTAACAAGTCTTTGATAATGTCTGTTAGGTCATCTATTGCATCTCCAATTCCGATTTCCACATTCGGTTCCATCTTATTTAAGTCCAACACCATAATATACCACCCAAAATCTGGGAAATTTGATGTGACGTTTTCTTTTAGCTCATGGTAGTCAAAATCAGGCTCGTCGTCATAGTCCGTTTGGTCAAATTCAAATTCCACTTTTAAATATTCAGAGTAGATTCCGACCAAAAGTTCTCTCAACACATCAATTTTCTCGGCCAATTCTACTTTTGGATTGATACCGAATTCGGTGATTTGGTCTATAAGCTTTCTTAATTCACTCAAATTTTATGTTTTGGTTAAATATGTTCCAACGTGCTGTGTATGGCACGTATCCCAGAGGGTATGCACTATACACCTTGTTAGCTACTGGTTTCTTTATTAAATATTGTTAGTGAATTCCAATAGAGTCCCATTTGACCTCTTTGCTTCATTTGCTCTCTGTCTATTTCATCAGGGAATTCGGTCTTTGATTCACTTTTTAATCTATTCTGAAAGTTTTCGAAATCTTTAAATCGTTCAAAAACGTGATCCCAACCTGAATAGTAATCCAACATCCAATCGAGTTCATAGTCAGTTATTCCTCTTTTAAGTCTTCTATCGAGAATTTTGATTATTCTTTCTTCAGATTCCTTTTCAAGTTCTCCTATTCCTGTCAGCCAAGTTGGTTCAGACATTGAGTGCCAAATAAGAAATAATCCACGCTTAAGTGCTTCTAAATCGTTCTTTGCTAATCTTGCATATTCATAATGGATTTCTCGATACTCTTTAGAAATTCCGAAATAGACAACTTTATCGGACTTTTCTTCAATAGTGCCCTCAAGCTCTGTCACACTTGAATAAAGACTCTGTTCTTTTATTGCAAGTTCATCTATGTTCATTATGTTTTACTTGTAGCTAACTGGTTTACCTCCCCAATTTACCCCATTTACCCTAAAATCCTTCCCCTATATTCAGATATTTCCCACCATTTTATTTAATAACGTATATTTAGCACGTCAACGCATTCTGAGCATAAGCAACGCCAGTTTGGTCACGTAACCAAAACACATAACCTATGGCAAATCAGAATGAACAAAACCATTGCCCGCTTTGCAATGCGGCACTTGCGCCCAAAGGCGTAACCCCATTTTCCCAACCCTCCCCAGCACAACTAGCACTCCTGGAGTATGTAAGCCCATTGGATGGCCCAGACAGGGTAAAGGCCCTAAAATTGGTGCACGATATTGTGGTCTACCACTCCGAGGAAATCTTGGACGGGGAAGAAAAACGCGCCCTCTACCAAGTTAAGGTACTTTGGGACCTGATCGAGGATACCTTTCAAAAAGGTTAAAAAAAAGGGAGGCGTGGCCTCCCTTTACCCAACTAGTGCAAAGGCTATTTTTTAAAGGCATAGCTTTCCACCACCTGGCCCCCAAACTTTTTTATCAGATTGGCGGCAATGTTGTCCAAGGCCATCTGGTAGGCCTCAATGTTCATGTGCAGGGTGGCATCATCTGGGGCATTGTAATGGATGTCCCAAGAAAACAGGGTTCCCTGCTCGGTTTTGGAAACCTGTACCAGGGCCAAGCCTTCCGTGTACCCATAGTTGTTGGGTTCTTCCGATCGGGAGATGTACCCCAGCTGGTTTTCGTACCAGACCACCTTTTCGGTGTGTTTCAGACCTTCGGTCTGCCCTTGCATGGGCACAAAATGGCTGGTAAACTTGGTGCATTTGCCAGCGGTGTATAGAGCATCCACCTTTTCCAATCCCGCGCTATAGTGGGGCATATGTTCTGGTTTGCCCACCATTTCCCAAACTTCGGGGAGGCTGGCGTTCAAGTTTAGCTTAATACGGTTACGCACAGGACTTGAAACATACTTGCTGGGATTGGGCACCTGTACCTTGGTGTTTGTCATAGCTGCCTTAGCGGTTTTGGACGATTGCGCTTTGGTGGTACATGACACCAACTGTAATGCCATGCAAAGGCCTGTCAAGGCCATAATTTTGGTAATTTTCATCTTGTTTACTTTTTGTGGGACGAAAGTAATGGCAGGGGATGACAGCCCTATGTCAGGAGGGTTTTCGCAATATTTCCCAAAGTTTCCTAGGGTCTTGTCTGTTGTCCCAAAAGGCGGTAATAATGATATGCTTCTTGGTCAGGTTAACAACTTTCTTATTTGTGTGATTTTCGGAAGTCGTAACCATTACCATTCAGAATTAAAAATTCAGCATTAATAATTGGAAGCAAAACTGTAACTCAGTTCCCTGTAATTTTATTATTGGTAAATCCGAATATAATCCACCACCATGGGACTTTCGGTAAAGTTGGGGTCAATATCAGGTTCTATGGCAATATTGAACAAAATGTAATAGTCCATATCATAGGGCCAGGTATCCCCATTTTTCACGGCTGGGTTATAGGTGTAGTGCACCTTCCCATCCACACTGAAGGTCATTTTTTCATCCGTCCACTCCAGCACATACACATGAAATTGGTCGGAAGCTGACGCTATGTGTTGTCCTCCCAAATTTTCCACCGTATGGCCAAAACTTGATCCGTTGTGCACCGCACTTTGCACAAAATCCTGGTTCTTGCCCCAGTGCTCCATAATATCAATTTCGCCACAATGGGGCCAATTAGTGGTTCCAAATCCTTGTTTTTCCCAATAGGCGCCTGCCTCGTTGATGTTCTTGTTCAGCATCCAAATGGCCGGCCAGGTGCCCACACCTTTAGGGACTTTCGCCCTCACTTCTACCTTCCCGTAGGTAAAGGCAAACTTGGAATTCAGCCGGGCCGAGGTATACTCTTTGGTCTCGCCCTGATCTTCAAAGGTTTCTTTTTTGGCCATCAAATACAGATGTCCGTCTTTTTGATAAGTATTGGCCTCCCGATCTGTGTAATGTTGGATGATTCCGCCCCACCAACTACCGCCTGGAGGCAATTGGGTCTGATGAAACCATTTATCGGTATCAATGGGACCCTCGCCCTCAAATTCATCGGACCACACCAAAGTGTCAAATTCGGGACTTTTGGGTGATAAACCCGTCCAAATAAGATAGGACAATAATAGAATGCTACTTATGGATATGGCGATAACTTTGGTTTGAGAGGTCATGTGGTCAATAGTTCTACAACCCTCAAGTTAGCCCTTTTCCTTACACATGTTGCTCCTAAACCATAGGAAAAATCGATTCATTTATATTCAAAAAGTTGGTCAACGGGTTTTCGCACCTTGGCCAGGTGTTGCGAGTCGTCGTCCAGACTTCTATAACCAACGGGCACTACCACGGATGCGTTCAGGCCTTTTTGGTCCAGTCCCAAAATAGCGTTGTATTGGTCCGCTTCAAAACCTTCCATGGGGCAAGCATCAATGCCCAGTTCGGCACAAGCGGCCAACAAATTGGCCATGGCAATATAGGTCTGATTCTTGGACCAATGGAACTGGTCTTCTTTGGATTTCTCTCCCAGTTTGGCCTTCATAAAATCCCCATAGCCCGAGAGCTGGGCTACACCCAAACCTCTTGTGTTGGCTGTGAGTTTAATAAAGCCATCTATACCTTCTGGATCCACTTGGTCCTCATTGCAAAAGACAAACAAATGCGAAGCATCCGTGATTTGCGATTGGTTCCAAGACACGCTTCGAAGTTGTTCACGCAGCGATTGGTCTTCAATGATCAGCACCTTATAGGGTTGCAGCCCATAGGAGGAAACCGAAAGTTGGATGGCCTCTTTCAACAGTTCCAAATCCCTTTGGGATACCTTTCTGTTGGGATTGAATTTTTTGGTGGCGTAGCGCCAATTTTGATGATTTATAAATTCCATTTTCAATCTTTTTTTAGTTTATAGTTCTGCATTAAAAAATCCACAGTGAAGCCCATTTTCAAGTACATGTTTTTGGCCATGTCCGAAGCCTGTAGCGTAGCCCGTTCCGAGCCATCTTCGATGGCTTTGTTCAGAATGTTGTACATGATTTCGGTAGCGTACCCCTGTTTTCGCTTTTCAGGGATAATGCCCAGGGCGTGCACTCCGGCAATTTTCCCAGTCTTGTATACAATGATAGTACCTACCAATTCCTTATTGTGGTAAACCAGATAGTAAGGAACTTTGTCCAGGGTCTTTTCCAACGTTCTGGCACCAAAATCATAACCAAAGGCCGACATAAAGGCCGTACTCCATAGGGCAGCTTGTACAGCAGTCTCCACCCGTTTAAAATCCAATTTTTTTTGGGTTGAAAACTTGGACTTTAAAGGCATGCTCATCCCTGTTTGGTTAAACTGGAGTTCAAAATTGTGTTGGGTCAATAGGGGATTGTTCGTTGCATCTGGATTAAAATAGGAGAAGGTCAATTCGGGATGTTGTTCCAAGGTATCCTTGAGCAGAGCGATAAGGTTTTCGGTCAAGGGAGCTTCCGTCCAAATTTTATTGGGCCATTCCGATTCGGGAATAAAGGACCTGGAAATTTGCCCTTCCTGTTTATAGCCTTGGAACTGTTCTCCTGCCAGTTTCCAAAGTCCGGTTAAATTCTGAATGTTTGTCGTAATTTTTTTCATTTTGTATTGATTAAAAGAATACCTAGGGTCATGGCCAGGGCACCAATAAGACGTTTAGGGGTTATGGGTTCAATCGGTAAGTTGAGCCAACCAAAGTTCCCTGCAATCAAGGAAAAAAGCAGTTGTCCACATAAGCCCAAAGCAATGATCTTGGAAATCCCCACTTTTGGGATTGCATAGAAATATAGGCTGATACCTGCCATGCTAAATAGCCCTCCGATCCACCATAAATACCATGGAATTTCAGGAATGGAAAACATTTGGAAAGAGGGTTTGCCCCAAAAAAGGACAAACAATACTCCTAGAAGGGCACTGGTCAAAGAAGTGAAGATAACCGCAAGTACAGGTTGCTTTAAAAGAGACCCCAACTGGGAACTGAACCCCGCCTGAACGGCCAAAAATACGCCTCCCAACAATGCCAACATGTATAATCCTATAAGTTTCATGCAGCAAAGTTGAGGTGAAAAAAGATGCTTTTCCTTTACATATGTTGAGGAGGGTCTTTTTCTTTGAATTTTTTTCGGATTCTGCTCAATTGGGTGGGAGTAATGCCCAAGTGCGAAGCGATATAATGCAGGGGAACCCGCTCTTCAATGCGAGGATACATGGTTATAAAGTCTGCATAGCGTTCCGAGGCCTCCTTCATCACAATTTCAATTTCTCGCTGCTCTTTGTCCACCACCCAGTTTTTTTCCAGATAGGCAATGTAAAAGTCCTTTAAGTCTGTATGTTGTTTGATCAGGGATTGATATTGGGCATGTTCAAAAGTGAAGACCAAACTGTCTTCGATGACGGTGAGCGCAAAATGGGAGGGCTCTTTTTTCAATGCAGAAACCGTGGAACCTACAAAATCTCCTTCCAGAAAAATATTTTTGTGGTATTCAACACCATCTGGACTTAGATAATGGGAAACAATGTACCCTTCCAATAAAATATGGATATGTCGCGATGTTTTACCAATATCCAAAAGGCGGGTACCCTTCTTCAATTCCTGATATTCCCCTAGGGAGTAAAGAGCCTCAAAAGATACCTCCGAAATGGGATGATACCGTCCAAATACTTGTTTGATTTGTAATTTATAGTGATCCACAGGAGCAAGTTAGCAAAAGAATTTGCTGCATTGAATTACAATGGAGCTCCTTTTAATGCAAGCTGGAGTCCTTAAACTGCCAAAGTACGTTTACGATCTGCCATTTGCCATTGAGCTTAACAATGTGCATATAATCAATCCAGTCATCAGCAATGAGTTTTACCGAGGCCGTTTTGTCAAACACATCCAGGATCACCACCTCTTTCTTGGGATTTTCTGGAAATTTGTCGCCATTTTGGTTATAGGTTTCCGCCAGTAGAACCATGGCATCGGTGAAGGTTTCCCGCAAGTACTCTTTTTTGGCGAATTTGTCCGTCCAAAAGGTGCGTTTTACCATTCTGGGGTGAGCGGAACGTTCAAACTGTTCAGGTTTTACTTGGTGTTGTGACTCGATATAGTCCAAAGCCGCTTGTTTGATTTCCAAGGAATCCTGTGGAGTTTGGGCGCCGAGGTAGCCTATACTTAGGGCAAAAAGGGCCATGGTAAAAAATGTTTTATGCTTCATTTGATTGTGTTTTTTGATGATTTTGGAATGTGGATGTAACCTATCTGCAAATCCTTGGTCTTTAAGGGGACAAAATCTGGAAATTATGATCAATTTTCCCCAAAACTTAGTTAAAATTCTAGTGCTGCTATGGCTGCCAGTAGTAACCACAGCCCAAGTTCAGGATAGGGTAAAGGAACATACCACCTATTTGGCATCGGATGAGCTGGAGGGCCGTGGTACTGGAAGTAAGGGAATTCAAAAGGCCGCCGCCTATATCTCCCAACAATTTGGGCAAATTGGGTTGCAAGCGCCCTATGAAGGTCGCTACCTTCAAAAGTTCCCTTTTCCAGGGCTTGAAGAAAAGGAATCCAATGTGGTGGGTTACATCCAAGCAGCAAAACCAAGCACCAAGTCCATAGTTTTTATGGCACATTATGATGCTTTGGGCATCCAGAAAAAGGAGGGTCAATTGGATTCCATATGCAATGGTGCGTTGGACAATGCCGTAGGTGTTGCAGCATTAATTGAATTGGCCAACAGCTTCAAAAAGGCAGATCCGCCAACATACAATTTGGTCTTTGTGGCCACCGCAGGGGAGGAATTGGGGATGCACGGAAGCAAATATTATGTGGAAAACCCACTTTTTTCCAAAGAGGACACCATCATCTGTCTAAACATTGACGGGTTTAACGTTAGTGGGCCTCGGGAGGATTACTACATTTTTCCCAGACAGGGCGTGAACTTTGTAAATCAAATCGAAACTGTTCTGAAGCACCATGGTTGGTATTACAACAGTCCGGATTGGGTGGATGGCATGAACACCAGATTTGATACGGTCTCGTTCTTACGAGAAGGTATTCCTGCGCTTACTTTATGGATAGGGAACCAGTTAAAGGGTGGAGGACAGGCCAAACCCATTCAGTTTGGGGGAATCCACACCCCGCAAGATGAAATTACAGACCAATGGAATTGGGATGGGGTGGAAGACCATTTGGAACTTTACAAAATCCTGGCCACATACTTTTTGGAAAACCTGGAAGGAATCAATGTAACGGATGAAAGTCTATTCCAACAATAAATGAAACTTGTGATTCCTAATTTTCAACAACTTCATCCATCTTTCGCGGATTGTCCTTGGCAATTCCCTCCATACCTAGCTCAGGTATAACCAATAATGGGGTCTGCGTATGGAAAGCGGTGCGCTTAACAATGGGCTCGCGGGTCATTTGCTCCAAGTAGCTATGTTGGTAATTGAGCATGGCCAGCAGGTGAATGTTAAGTTCCTGCGAGAATAGCTCCAGGGTCTTGGATACGGAGTTCAGTTCCGAAACCGTATGCACATAATGTTCCATTCCATTCAAATATCTGCGCAGCATGTTCAGATTAAATTGCTGTAGCTCTGAAAGTGCCTTAATGCCGTATTGCACGTGAACGATTCGGATGGTGGCCTGGAACATTTGGGCTAATTCCAGCAAAGGATTCAGTTCCGAGGTGGAATAAAATCGGTTAAAATCCGTGGCAAAAGCTATTTCGGTGGGTGTGATAAAATCAAAATGTTGGGGAATGGCTAAAACTGGACATTTTTTGGTGCTCTTGATGATGCGCACCGTATTGCTCCCCATAAACACCTCCTCTATACCAGAGGCTCCTTTGGTACCGGTTATGATCAATTGTATCCCAAAGGTATCCACCAAATCCTTGATTTCCTCAGTCAACAGGTTAAAGGAAGAAATGGTCTCAAAGCTGTGTTTGGAATTTCGGTATTTGCTCTTTATCCGATCCACGGTCTTTTGCAGCCCTTCTTCCGAAGCGTCCCTAACCGCATCCACAATGCGTACCCCATTGACCATTTTGGCCATGAATCGGCCACTTGGAATAACCGGGGTGTAGGTATTCAGTAGATAAAAGGTGCAGTTCCTGTTTCTGAACAATTGCATGGCATAATCAATGGCATTCCATGCATTATCTGAAAAATCTGTGGGTATTAATATTTTCTGCATTCGGATAAAAATAACGATAGCGTAAAATTACCGTAACGCCAAAAGGGATACTATGACAATTGTCAGTTTTTGGAATAAGGGTAGTCTAGAAGCCTTCTACAAGCTCTACGAGCTTGCGTTCGTTCTTAATGCCGATTCTTTTACCTGAGGTGTGGATCAACCCTTTTTTCTTGAATTCGGAGATAATTCGGATGGCCGATTCCGTGGCGGTGCCAACTACATTGGAAATATCTTCTCGAGAAAGGGTTAAGGCCAAAAATCCTTCTTCATCCTCACCAAAATTGTTTTTCAAGTATAGAAAGGCTTCGGCAATACGCTGCTTCACTGTTTTTTGGGACATGTTCACGATTACATCATCAGCCTCTTTTAAGTCGTGGGCCATGTGTCGGAGCACTTCCAGGGTAAAATCAGGGTTTTTGTGTAGGGTGTGTGTAATGCTCTCCTTGGGGATAAAGCAAACTTCCATATCGTTGACAGCAACAGCAGAAAGATTGGTGGTTTCCTCGGCAATTACGGATCGTTGTCCAATCACCTCACCTTTGGTAGCCAATTTCACAATTTGATCCTTTCCGTTGGCGCTGAGTTTGGAAAGTTTGGATACTCCATCTCGAACGCAAAAAACACCATTGAGTTTATCACCTTCCTCAAATAAGGGTTCGCCCTTCTTGATTTTTTTGGTGGTTTTGGTATCGGAAACTTTCTTCAACTCCTCTTTGCTCATGGCCCTAAGCGCGTTGAACTGTCTGATGATGCAATTTTCACACCTGCTTTCCATATTATGATGCTTTACCTGATAGCACAAAATTACTGCTAAACAATTGATCAAGAACTGATAAATGTCATATTTTTAATAAGACTAGCGTCCCAAATTTGCAAAAGGTAAAGCAAATGTAAATGGCAAATATGACATGTTATCATTGCGGTGATGACTGTGGCAGGGACAAGGTGCGTTTTGATGAGAGGGATTTCTGCTGTCATGGTTGTAAAACAGTGTATGAAATTTTTACTTCAAACGGCCTTTCCAACTTCTACGAAATTGAGGCCAAGGCTGGGAACACTCCAAAGGAAGTAAGGAGCAAGTACGATTTTCTGGATAATCAAGAGATCGTGGAAAAGCTGTTGGAGTTCAATGAGGAAGCCATCCAAGTGATCAATCTGAGCATTCCGTCCATTCATTGCAGTTCCTGTATTTGGGTGCTGGAGAATTTAAATAGACTTCATCCCGCTATCACCAATTCCCAGGTGGATTTTCCCAAGAAAACGCTACGAGTTACGTATTCCTCACAAGAGTTTTCCCTAAAAGGTTTGGTGCTGATGCTGAGCAGCATTGGTTATGAACCTTATATTTCCCTGGACGAGTATGATAAAAAGGAAAAGAAGAAAGACCGTTCCTTGATCTACAAGTTGGGGGTGGCAGGTTTTGCCTTTGGCAATGTGATGCTTTTGTCTTTTCCTGAATACTTTGAAGTTGAGGAATTCTGGCTGGAGCAGTACAAACCTGTATTTCGTTGGTTGATGTTTGCCTTTTCCTTACCTGTAGTGTTTTATGCTTCGCAAGATTATTTTATATCGGCCTACAAGGGCTTGCGCTCCAAACTTTTGAACATTGATGTGCCTATTGCCCTGGGTGTTCTCACTTTGTTCTTGAGAAGTACGGTAGATATCATTTTTGATTTGGGTTCCGGTTTTTTTGATAGCCTGACCGGATTGATTTTCTTTTTGCTCCTTGGTAAATTCTTTCAACAAAGAACCTACTCCTTTCTTTCTTTTGAGAGGGACTATAAGTCCTATTTTCCAATAGCCGTTACCCGTCTGAATCAGGACAAATCTGAAGAAAATATCCAAATCTATAAAGTTAAGGTGGGGGATAGGCTCTTGATCAGAAGCAATGAGATCATTCCCGTGGATTGCATTTTGATGAAGGGATCTGCACAAATTGACTATAGTTTTGTAACAGGGGAATCCCAAGCGGTGTTCAAGGAATCAGGAGAAAAACTCTTTGCAGGGGGGAAGCAACTCTCAGGACTTTTGGAAGTGGAGGTGCTCAAATCCGTATCCCAAAGCTATCTGACCCAGCTTTGGGGCAATTCGGTGTTCTCCAAAGATAAGGCGAGTGCCTTCCAAACCTTAACGGATAGTATAGGGAAACGGTTTACTGCAGGTGTATTGACCATTGCCACTTTAGCAACCCTGTTTTGGTTGATATACGAGCCTAGCATGGCACTAAACGTTTTTACCGCGGTACTGATTATTGCCTGTCCTTGCGCCATTGCCTTGGCGGCCCCCTTTACCTTGGGGAATATGTTGCGCATATTTGGGCGGCAAAAATTGTATCTGAAAAATACCAACGTAATAGAGCGCTTGGCAAAGATTGATACGGCTATTTTTGATAAAACCGGAACACTTACCACAACAAAAAAAGATGCCATCTTATATGAGGGTGTTGAACTTAGCTCGGAAGAAATCGCTTTGCTCAAGACCACGCTGAGAGCATCCAACCATCCGTTGAGTCGGTCATTATATGGGATTTTGCAATCCAACGCGATTATGACGTTGGATGAGTTCCAAGAACATACGGGCAAGGGGATTGAAGGTAGGGCCAACCAACATTCCATCAAAATTGGGTCTGCGGGCTACGTGGGCAGGGATTCCGTTCACACCACAGCGGATACGGCCGTTTACGTAAGCACGGATGACGATTTTAAAGGGCGTTTCGTTTTCAAGAACAGTTACCGTGATGGTGTTTCCAAGGTGTTTCAGTCACTAGGGAGTTCCATGCAAATAGGAGTTTTATCGGGTGATAACGATGGGGAGCGCAAACAGCTGCAAAAAATACTTCCCGTAAGGACCCAGATGCACTTTAACCAGAAACCTGAAGATAAGCTACAGCATATAGAGCATCTACAGAAAGAACATAAAGTATTGATGGTGGGGGACGGACTCAATGATGCCGGGGCCTTGGCCCAAAGCGATGTGGGCATTGCGGTCTCGGAAGATATCAATGTGTTTTCACCAGCCTGTGACGGGATTTTGGACGCTTCCCAATTTAACAAGCTGTCCACTTTTATGGAGCTTTCAAAAAAATCCATTCAAGTGATTAAAATGAGCTTTGTACTGTCCCTCTGCTATAACGTGGTGGGGCTTTATTTTGCCGTAACAGGTCAATTACAACCTGTTATTGCTGCTATTTTAATGCCCTTGAGTTCCATTAGCATTGTTTTGTTCACTACCTTAATGACCAATGCTCTGGGACGGAAACTAAACCAACCAACTAACTAAGTCATGAGCAAGAAACTTATTAACCAACTAAGGGAGCGAATAGGGCCAAATGTATTGGCTATCAGTATTGGAATTGTGTATTTGTGGTTTGGGACCTTAAAATTCTTTCCAGATACGAGTCCTGCCGAAGATTTGGCAAAGAACACCATTCATCAATTGACGTTTGGACAACTTTCAGATGGTATTGCCATCAATTTATTGGCATTTTGGGAAGTGTCCATTGGCATTCTGTTGGTATTCAATCTGTGGAGAAAGGGCGCAGTGATCATCACCATGGTTCATATGATATTGACCTTTACTCCATTATTGCTGTTTCCTATGGATTCTTTTCAAAATCCCCCTTGGATTCCGACCCTTTTGGGACAATATATTGGAAAGAACTTGATCATAGTTGCGGCGCTTGTTACGCTATGGCGGCAAGCCCAAAAAAAAGAAATATATAAATCGCTGTAAAAACTGATATATGTCATTTTTTGCCAATGGGCCTGACAGTAGTTTTACAGCCAAATTCAGGTAGGTATGAGTGTTATTTATGTGTTGTTGGCCATTAGCATTACGGTTGCGCTGGTCTTCTTTGCCGCATTTGTATTGTCCGTCAGGAGTGGGCAGTACGATGACGCCTACACTCCCTCTGTCCGAATGCTTTTTGAAGACGAACTTTTGGATCAAGAATCCGATTTGGATAAAGACAAAGCAGAAATCACACAAACTAAAAGAACAAACCAATAAATATGGAAATACAACAATTTCATTACGACAACAAAATCGTACAAAAGTTTTTATACGCCACCATGTTATGGGGTGTTGTTGGAATGTTGGTGGGCCTCCTGCTGGCATTTATGTTTTTGTTCCCTAACATCACCGACGGCATTTCATGGTTGAGCTTTGGACGTATTCGTCCCCTGCATACCAACGCGGTAATTTTCGCTTTTGTGGGGAACGCCATTTTTGCCGGGGTGTATTATTCCACCCAGCGGCTGTTAAAAGCCAGAATGTTCAGTGATGCGCTGAGTAACATCAACTTCTGGGGATGGCAATTGATCATTGTGGCAGCAGCCATAACACTACCATTGGGGTACACCACCTCCAAGGAATATGCAGAACTTGAGTGGCCCATAGATTTGGCCATTGCGGTCATCTGGGTAGTCTTTGGTTGGAACTTGATTGCCACCATCCTAAAGCGTAGACAGCGTCACTTGTATGTGGCTATTTGGTTTTATCTGGCCACTTTTGTAACGGTAGCGGTATTGCATATCTTCAATAGCTTGGAGTTGCCCGTGTCCGCCTTAAAAAGCTACTCGGTTTATGCTGGGGTTCAGGATGCCTTGGTGCAGTGGTGGTATGGACATAATGCGGTAGCATTCTTCCTGACCACGCCTTTCTTGGGGCTGATGTATTATTTTGTTCCAAAGGCAGCGAACAGGCCTATTTATTCCTATAGGCTTTCCATCGTTCACTTTTGGTCCTTGATTTTCATCTATATCTGGGCTGGTCCGCACCACTTGTTGTACTCCTCGTTGCCTGATTGGGCACAGAATCTTGGGGTGGTTTTCTCCGTGATGCTGATTGCACCTTCTTGGGGTGGTATGATCAATGGATTGTTGACCCTCCGTGGTGTATGGGATAAAGTAAGAAGTGATGCCACCCTGAAATTCATGGTGGTAGCCATCACGGGTTACGGTATGGCCACTTTTGAAGGACCCATGCTGTCCTTGAAAAACGTAAATGCCATCGCCCACTTTAGTGATTGGATCATTGCCCATGTACACGTAGGGGCCTTGGCCTGGAACGGATTCTTGACCTTCGGGATGATCTATTGGTTGGTTCCCAAAATGTTCAAGACCACCTTGCATTCCAAGGGCTTGGCCAATCTCCATTTCTGGATTGGCACCTTGGGAATCATCCTATATGCATTGCCCATGTATGTGGCTGGGTTTACCCAAGCCTTGATGTGGAAAGAATTTAACCCGGATGGTAGCTTGGTATACGGTAACTTCTTGGAGACCGTTACCCAGATTATCCCCATGTACTGGATGAGAGCTATTGGGGGAACCATGTTTATTGTGGGTATGTTGATCATGATATACAACGTGGTCGTAACCATAAGAAAAGGAAGCAGCGTTGAAGACGAATTGGCCGAAGCACCTGCCTTGGCAAGGGTTTCCAAAAGACGTGTGGCTGGCGAAACCTTCCACAACTGGTTGGAAAGAAGACCCGTACAGTTGACCATTTTGGCCACAATTGCCATATTGATAGGGGGAATCATACAAATTGTACCAACAATTTTGGTGAAATCCAACATCCCGACCATAACCAGTGTAAAACCATATACCCCTTTGGAATTGGAAGGACGTGATCTCTATATCCGCGAAGGCTGTGTGGGATGTCACTCCCAAATGATCAGACCTTTTAGAAGCGAAGTGGAGCGTTACGGTGAATATGCCAAGGCTGGGGAATTTGTTTACGACCACCCATTCTTATGGGGTAGTAAGCGTACTGGACCCGATTTGCTTCGGATAGGAGGAAAATACTCAGACAACTGGCATTTGAACCATATGTACGATCCACAAAGTACTTCATCAGGGTCTATAATGCCAGCGTATCAATGGTTGGTAAGAAATGAACATGATCGAAGCCAAGTGCAGAGCAAGATGGAGGTCATGGTCAAACTTGGAGTTCCGTATACGGAAGAGGATATAGCCAATGCACCTCAATCCATGGCGGAGCAGGCCGAAGCCATTGAAAAAAATCTCTACACCGACCCGGAATTTGCCAAAACTTATGAAGCTGATAAGCAGTACGCGGCGGACAACGGAGAGGATTTTGTAGAGATGCGAGATCGTGAAATTGTGGCTCTGATTGCCTATCTGCAGCGATTGGGCACAGACATAAAGATGCAAGACACTGAAGAACTGTTATCACAGAACAAAGAATAAAGAATCAGGATGCTTGTCAAGTAATGACCTACGTCTGACATCTGACATCTAGCATCTAAAAATCTATAAAAGCTATGTTGAAATTCGTAAAAAACCACATGGAAACCATAGACGGGGTAGCCAGTTATCCCATGATATCGCTAATGATCTTCTTTGTGTTCTTTGTTGCCTTGTTTTGGTGGGTGTTTACCGCTACCAAGGAACATATCAAAGAGATGGGCGAATTGCCTTTAGATAACGATCAACCTAACAAACTATAATATTATGAGCACAAGAACACCGTGGTGGATCCGTATTCCAGTAATCTTCTTTCTAATCTTCGGATTGATGGAATACTTCATAGATTCAGGAGACAAGCCCGCAATTATCGAATATCCGATCACTCAGTTTTTCCTGTTGTTGGTCCTGATGATTTTGATTGCGATTGAGCTAATATTGAAGTCCATTGAAAATGTAATGTTCCAAACCCTTTCCGAAGAAGCGAAGGCCAATTACTTGGCTTCCAAAAACAAAAAGACGGAATGGACATGGGCCAAAAATATATACAAACGTTTGACCAAGAGCCGTGAGATTGAAAGGGAAAGTGAAATTATCATGGACCACAATTACGACGGCATCCGTGAATTGGACAATGTTTTGCCTCCTTGGTGGGTATATTTGTTTTACGCCACCATTATTTTTAGTGTTGTGTATTTGGTTCGCTTCCACATCATTGGCGACTACGACCAGGCCATGGAGTACGAACAGGAAGTGGCTGCTGCCAAAATTGCCATTGAGGAATACAAGAAAACAGCAAAGGATTTGGTGGATGTCAATACGGTGGAATTTCTATCCGACGCTGCTGATTTGAGTGCTGGAAAGCAAATATTCACAGACAACTGTGTGGTATGCCACATGGCTGATGGAGGAGGAGGTATTGGACCCAACCTTACGGACGAATACTGGATTTTGGGTGGAGGTATCAAAAATGTCTTCAACACCATATCCGAAGGTGGTCGTGATGGTAAAGGAATGGTGGCATGGAAGCAAAGCTTAAAGCCAGCTGAAATGGCCCAGGTAGCCAGTTATGTATTGACTATGGGCGGAACCACACCGGCCAATCCCAAGGCTCCGGAAGGGGATATCTGGATAGATCCGGATGCTCTGGCACCTGTAGAAACCGAAGAAGCTCCAAATGAGCAGGTTTCGGATTCCACGGATGTAGCCATGAATGAATAGTTGAATACTAAACTCGTCTTTTAAGGGGAGATGTCCTAAGGACAAAGGGGTATAACCAAAATTGCAATGGAAGAAAATTTCAGGGATTCCATAGGAACCATTACCAAAGAAGGAAAAAGGGCATGGATCTATCCCAAAAAACCGAGTGGCCGTTTTTATGATTATCGCAAATATGTGAGCTACGGTCTATTGCTGTTTTTGTTTGCCTCTCCTTTCATCAAAATACAGGGACACCAGTTTCTGTTGTTCAATGTACTAGATCGGAGGTTCAATATTTTTGGATTTCCATTCTGGCCACAGGATTTTCATTTGGTGGTAATCTCCATGATCATTGGGGTCATATTTATTGCCCTTTTTACGGTGGCTTATGGTCGGATTTTTTGCGGATGGATATGCCCCCAGACCATTTTTATGGAGATGGTCTTCCGTAGGATTGAATACTGGATTGATGGAGATAGGGGTGCCCAGACCCGCTTGGAGAAAGCTCCATGGAATGCAAAAAAAATCTGGAAACGTTCTTTAAAATGGTTCATCTTTTTTGTCATTTCCTTTTTGATAGCCAATGTATTTCTGGCCTATTTGATTGGGAGCGATAAATTGATTGCTTATATCACGGATGGACCAATGGCGCATTTGGGAACCATGGTGCCCTTGCTCATTTTTACGGGAGTTTTCTATTTCGTTTTTGCCTGGTTCAGGGAACAGGTATGTATTATAGCCTGCCCTTATGGAAGACTTCAAGGTGTTCTGTTGGATGATAAATCCATTATTGTGGCCTATGATCATAAGCGGGGAGAAGGAGAAGCAGGACGCAAAAAATTCCGAAAGAATGAGAATCGTGATGCCTTGGGTCACGGCGATTGTATAGATTGTTTTCAGTGTGTGAATGTATGCCCAACTGGAATTGATATCAGAAATGGGACCCAACTGGAATGCGTGAACTGTACGGCTTGTATTGATGAGTGTGACCATATCATGGAAAGCATCAACAAACCCAAAGGCTTGATTCGGTATGCGAGCGAGGATGAAATCAACAAAAAGGAAAAGTTCAAGTTCACCTCCAGAATGAAGGGTTATACGGCCGTTTTGTTCATCTTGACCGGAATCTTGATCGGAATGCTGTTCCTTAGAAATGAGTTGGAGGCCAATGTCCTCAGACTGCCTGGGCAGTTGTATGAAAGAAAGGAAAACAACATCATCAGCAATGTATATACCTATAAGTTGGTCAATAAGACCACCAAGGATGTTGAGAATGTTAGTTTTAAATTATTGTCCCATAAAGGCGAAATAAAAATGGTCTCCCAAGATCAATTTGTGGTCCCTGCCGAGGAGCTTGCAGAGGGAACATTGTTTATAGAGATCAATGCATCGGCATTGACAGGGGACAAAGACAAGCTCAAAATAGGGGTTTATAGTGGGGATAAACTTATAGAAACCACGGTAGCTCAATTTTTGGCGCCAAGAAGTTATAATTAGGCATAAGGTTAAAAGCGAGAAAAATGAAAATCAATTGGGGAACAGGAATCGTATTGAGTTTTGTGGCATTCATTGCCTTTATTCTATATTTCGTGGTTCGGATGAGCACAGATGATAGGGCCAACCACGATTTGGTTACTGATGATTATTACAAACAGGAACTGGCCTATCAGAAAGAGATTGATGCATCCAACTCCGCGGCCAAAATGAACGCCCAATTGAAAATTGAAAAAACTGGGGAAGGTTTAAAAATTAGCTTCCCGGAAAAGTTCGACTATAAAAAAATTAAAGGCACTGTGTCCCTTTACAGACCGTCCAACAAGCATTTGGATATTGACTTTCCTTTAAGTTTGTCCAATACACATTTGCTCATACCTGACAATAGCTTGGTGGGCGGTCGCTGGGATATAGCCATAAAATGGTCGTATGAAGGTAATACCTTTTTGCACAAAGAAAAATTGACCTATTAGATCATGTTGGTATCGGCGTTGGCATTGGGATTTTTGGGAAGCTTGCACTGCTTGGGCATGTGTGGCCCCATTGCCTTTATGCTGCCGTTGGATAGGGAAAGCAATACCAAAAAAATAGGCCAGCTTTTTATATATCATTCGGGAAGATTACTGGCTTATGCCAGTATTGGGGTGCTGTTTGGATTTTTGGGCAAGGGACTTTCCCTTTTTGGGATGCAGCAAAAACTATCCATAGGAATGGGCGTTTTGATGATTCTTTTGGTCTTGGTACCCACTAAGATTTTTGATGCCCACAAACTGTCCAGACCTATTTATACCCTTTTGGGAAAAATAAAATCGAAATTGGGTAAGGAACTTCAAAAAAAGACCCCAGATGCTTTTTTAACCATTGGCTTTTTGAATGGGTTCCTACCTTGCGGATTGGTGTATATGGCCTTATTGGGCGCCATAGCTTTGGGCAACGCATGGCAGGGTGGACTGTACATGATGTTGTTTGGGGTGGGAACCATACCCTTAATGACCACGGCGGCATATTCAAGTTCTATTTTAAGCACTCCCATGAAATCCAAAATTCGCAGATTGATTCCGGTTTTTGTGGTATTGATCGGGGCACTTTTCATTATCAGGGGAATGGGACTGGGAATTCCCTATGTCTCCCCAAAACCCATGAATGCCCACATGGAATCAACAAGTATAGAATGTCATCAACCTTAGAAATAAAAAATAAGTGAAAATAACATCAGCAGAAGAAGCCGTTGGCTTAATAAAATCAGGAGATCGTGTTTTTGTTCAAGGTGCGGCTATGACCCCAAATGAACTTGTGGACGCCCTTTGTGAACGCCATAAAGAGGTTGAGAACGTGGAGATTGTATCCATTCATACAGAGGGAAGCGCTCAATACACGGAAGAACCTTATTGCAATTCCTTCCATCTTAATTCCTGTTTTGTGGGTGGGAATGTTCGAAAAAGTGTGAACACCCCAAATGCGGGTTATATCCCGATTTTTTTAAGTGAGATACCTTGGTTGTTCAAACGCAATATTTTGCCTTTGGATGTTGCCATTGTGCAGGTTTCCCAACCGGACAAACATGGATATTGTTCCCTGGGTGTTTCTGTGGATGTGGCCTTACCTGCTGTAAGGACCGCAAAGAAAATCATAGCACAGATCAACCCGTATGTGCCGCGCACGCATGGAACGGGAATTGTGCATATTGATGAAATTGAATTCGCCATTGAGGTAAATCGACCCATCCATGAACACAATCCAGGAATAATTTCGGATTTGGAGCATGAAATTGGGGCCAATGTGGCTTCCTTGATAGAAGATGGAGCCACCCTCCAAATGGGTATTGGCAACATCCCCAATGCGGTTTTGGACAACCTAAAAAACCACAAACGTCTGGGCATCCATACCGAGATGTTTTCTGATGGGGTACTGCCCTTGATTGAGCAAGGGGTAATAACCGGGGAGGACAAGGCCGTAAAACGGGGCAAAATTGTTAGCTGCTTTGCCGTGGGTTCCCGAAAGTTATATGACTTCATTGATGATAACCCCATTTGTGATTTTAGGGATTCGGGTTATACGAACGATACGGCAAGAATTCGACGTAACCCCAAGGTGACGGCCATAAACAGCGCCATCGAAATTGACCTTACCGGTCAGGTCTGTGCGGATACCATTGGAAGCTACCAGTTTTCAGGGGTTGGTGGCCAGATGGATTTCATCCGAGGGGCTTCCCTTTCAGAAGGAGGTAAGCCCATTTTTGCCATGTCTGCAGCGACCAAAAAGGGTGTTTCCAAGATTGTGCCTTTTCTAAGGGAAGGCGCGGGTGTCACCACTACCAGGGCACACGTTCATTATGTGGCCACGGAATATGGTGTGGTCAATCTTTATGGAAAAAATCTACAACAAAGGGCAAAGGCTTTGACTTCCATTGCGCATCCTGATCATAGGGAAGCGTTGGAAGCAGCGGCTTATGAAAGGTTCCATCAGTAGCTGGCTTTAAAACATATAGAATAAAAAAAGGGGAGTTAAAAACTCCCCTTTTTCCATCATGTAAAACCCAATCAAATACCAATCAATCAAATTTTAAAGGTTACAACAGCCGTATTGGAATGATTGGCAATATTTTCACCTATACTTCCCATAAAGAAGTGGGACAATCCTTTTCTACCATGGGTTGGTATTCCTATGAGGTCAGCGGCTACTGACTCACTATAATTTAATACCCCTTTTTCTACAGTATAGTCATTGTAAATTTGAACCTCCAGTCCAACCTTTGCTAGATTCAGGAATTTGGATACCCGGTTATAAGCATCTTCCGTACTCAAGAATTCATCTCCAGGGGTATTGATATACACCGGATACAGTTGGGATTTTAAGAGTTTGGCCATTTCCATTGCTTTTTGGAGGGCAGGAACACTTTCCTCCTTAAAATCGCAGGCAAAGACAAATCGTTCAGGCCTAAATTTTTCAATATCCCCTTTTATGACCAAAACGGGTATATCCGAAGTTCTGACCACACGTTCGGTATTGGAACCAAAAAAGATTTCTTGTAAACCATCCGTTCCATGTGATCCCATAACTATAAGCTCAGCATTGTGCTTCTCGGCAACGTCACTTATCTCACTAAATACTTTATAGTGCTTAATTACGGGTATGATGTTGACACCTTTTAAATAAGGTTTGTCCAAAAAGTCATTAAAGCGTTTTTCACCAATTTTGATCAGATGAACAATTTGTTCTTGGGACACATATCCAGAATCGGCCATGATAGCTGGTGAGAGTTCCAACATATGGAGTACCAAAAGTTCAGATCCATGTGTTTTGGCAAGACCGGCCGCTACTTTTAGAGCTTGTTCGCTTTGCTTCGAAAAATCTACAGGTACAATAATACTTTTCATCTGATTTTATTTTAATGGTTAAACGGTCATGGAAAACAGTCGGGTCTCTGGCTTTTTGCGATGTAGTTTTAAGTCAAAGGCCATACTGATATTCCGAATAAATGGTCTTCCTTTAGGAGTTACTTTTATCTGGTTGGTTCCAATATCCACCAATCCGTCCAACTCCAATTCGGTAAGGTTCTCAATGATTCTTTCAAAATCTATGGTTTGTGTTTCTCCCAGTTCCCAAGCGGTCTCAAACTGGCACATGAGATTTAGGATATGTCTTCGTATAATTTCGTCTTCCTCGTTCAACACATGGCCCCTAAAAATGGGAATTACCCCATGGGTTACCAGATGTTGGTATTCTTCAATGCTCTTCACGTTTTGGGCAAATCCATACCAGCTATCGCTAATACTGGAGACCCCCAGCCCAATCATCAGTTGGGTTTTGGACGGGGTGTAGCCCATAAAGTTCCTGTGGAGCGTGCCATTTTCCATCGCTTGGAATAAACTGTCTGTAGGCAATGCAAAGTGGTCCATTCCCACATCTTTATACCCGAATTCGGTCAACATATTTTTGCCAAGCTCGTACTGCTGTTTTTTTACTTCCGAAGTAGGAAGGTCACTTTCCTTGTATCCGCGTTGCCCGTTGCCCTTCATCCAAGGAACATGGGCATAACTATAGAAAGCAATACGGTCTGGTTTCAGTGCATTGGTCATGGTCACGGTCTGCTTAACATCCTTCAGCGTTTGAAATGGTAAGCCGTATATAATATCGTGCCCAACAGAAGTGTATCCAATTTCTCGGGCCCATTCGGTAACCTTCTTCACATTCTCAAAAGGTTGAATCCTGTTGATGGCTTTTTGCACCGTTAAATTGTAGTCTTGCACACCTAAACAGACTCTTCTAAACCCCACATCAAAAAGAGCCTGTAAGTGTGCTTTGGTTGTATTATTTGGATGTCCTTCAAAACTAAATTCTGGATGTTCCGCCTTACTTCCCAACCGTAGAATTCCCTTGACCAACATCTTTAAGTGTTCAGGGGAGAAAAAAGTTGGGGTGCCTCCACCCAGATGAATTTCTTTGATGATAGGCTTGGAACCCAATATATCACAGTATAATTGCCATTCCTTGAGAACGGATTGTATATACGGAAGTTCTACTTCATGCCTTTTGGTAATCCGTTTATGACAGCCACAAAAAGTGCACATGCTCTCACAATAAGGAAGGTGAATATATAGACTTATTCCTTCTTCCTCAGATTCTTTGTACGCTCTCAGAACGCTATTTTTCCATTGCTTTCCGGAGAAGGATTCTATGTCCCAGTAAGGTACCGTTGGATAGCTCGTATACCTTGGGCCAGGGACATTATATTTTTGGACTAGATGACACATAGGGGTTTAGTATTTATAGTTCAAAATTACCCCTGGGCATGCTCAAAAAACATGATAAATATCAGTAAGAAACCAAATGGGACTGACAAGTATCATGTTTTAACAGTAGCTGGGATTGTAGTTTTATACCGTACCGATCAAAGACATTTTACTTTAAATGGGTGAACGTATTCCAGATAGCAAGTTTGATCAAGAAGAGCGCAAAGCTTTTGTAAAGCATTTGTTGGATGACCTCAAGGCCTTGGAACAAATCTTGGGCAATAATCTTATAGAGAGTGATGTGGTCCGTATTGGTGCGGAGCAAGAGTTGTGTTTGGTCGATGAAGATTATCGCCCTTCCGGGGAGTCCATTCGACTTTTGGATGCGATCAATGACGGTCATTTTACAACGGAACTCGCCAATTACAATTTGGAGATCAATCTGGATCCTTTTGTACTCAAAGACAATTGCTTCTCCAGAGTGGAGTCCCAATTGACCAATTTGCTGGAAAGAGCGAAATCCAAAGCAGAGAAACTGGGAATTAAGATCGTCTTAACGGGGATTTTACCCACCATCAGTAAAAATGAACTGGGGATAGATTTTATGACCCCAATTCCGAGATATCATAAATTGAACGAGGTATTGACCCAATGTAGGGGGGATCATTTTGCCTTAAAAATTAGGGGCGTGGACGAACTGACCTTGCGTCATGATTCTGTGCTGTTTGAGGCTTGCAATACCAGTTTTCAACTGCACCTCCAAATTCCCCAAAAGGATTTTATCCCAAGCTATAATTGGGCCCAGGCTATTGCAGGACCTGTATTGGGTGTGTGCAGCAATTCTCCTTTATTGATGGGAAGGGAGTTATGGAAAGAAACCAGAATTGCTTTGTTCCAACAAAGTTTGGACACCCGAAAGTGGTCTTACGCCCTAAAGGAACAAGTGGCCAGGGTAGGTTTTGGAAATCATTGGCAGGAGGAATCCGTGGCTGAGATTTTTAAGGAAGATATCTCTACCCATCGAATCCTGTTGACCAAACCCATCGAACAAAATTCTTTGGAGCTTTTGGAAAATGGGGCCATTCCCAAACTTGAAGCCCTCAATCTATTTAATGGAACAGTATACCGTTGGAACAGGCCGTGCTATGGGGTGGGCAATGGAAAACCCCATTTACGGATTGAAAACCGATATATTCCATCAGGTCCTTCAGTTATGGACGAGATGGCCAATTTTGCCTTTTGGGTAGGATTAATGGTTGGAAGGCCCAAGAAGTATGATAACATGTCCGCCATTATGGACTTTAAAGAGGCCAAGCACAATTTTATCAAATCTGCGATAACAGGAAGGCAAACAGTGCTTTCCTGGTTGGGAAAAACCGTGACCTTAAAAAAGCTGATAGTAAAGGAGTTTCTTCCCATCGCAAAAAAAGGCTTATTGGATTATGGAGTGGATTCCAAAGATGTGGAACGCCTACTTGGGGTGATTGAAAACCGCACAAAAATGGGAACCGGAGCAGAATGGCAAGTGAAGAATTTTAGGAGATTACGAAAGGAAATGAAGCTGGATTCGGTTTTGGTCAAGTTGACCGAGGCCATGCATGAAAATCAAAAGAAAAACATGCCCGTTCATGAATGGGCCATGATCAATGAGAAGCAATCGGCGGCAGAGCCCTATCTCTGGGTAGGACAGATCATGTCTACGCGACTTATCAAACTTTATGAGAATGATTACGCCAATTTGGCCGTATCCATCATGCAATGGAACAATATTCATCACATTCCCGTGGAAAATAGTCGTGGGGAACTTTCGGGACTTTTGACCTGGAGCCATATTGCCGAGTTGGAACACGACAAAGAGGAAAACAATGCCCTTGTTTCAGATTTTATGATACATAAAGTGGTCACGGTGCAGCCACGCACCAAAATAGAAACCGCCAAAAAACTAATGGAGGAGTATCAAATAGGAAGCTTGCCTGTTTGTGTGGGCTCCCATCTTGTTGGAATCATAAGCAAGGTTGATTTATAACTATGGCCAAAGTATACAGTAATGCGCTACAGGAAACCTTGGAAGTTGACCGCATAATCGGACATTTAAAAGGGGATGAAGACGGTCCCACTTTGGTCTTTTTTGCAGGCATACATGGTAATGAACCAGCAGGAGTTTTTGCCTTAAAGCATGTAATCCGTGAACTGAAACTTCGTCAAACGCCAATTCGTGGACAACTCTACGCCATAGCGGGTAATCTGCAAGCCTTGGAGCAACAGGCGCGTTTTGTGGAAAAGGACCTGAACCGGATTTGGACAACGGAAAACCTACAGCAAACACTTCAAAATGATGATGGGATTTCCAAGGATGAACAGGAAATGATTGAGCTTTATAAGCTGTTGCAAGCAATTCTTGAGCAAAATCAACCACCTTTTTATTTTATTGATCTGCATACCACCTCCAGTGACACCTCACCCTTTATGGTCTTGAATGACAGTTTGCTCAACCGAAAATTTGCTTCCCAATATCCCTTGCCCACTATTTTGGGGATAGAGGAGTATTTGGTAGGCGCTTTGTTAAGCTATATCAATGAGTTGGGTTATGTATCCCTTGGATATGAAAGCGGTCAACATGACGATGTTGTTTCCATTCGGAATTGTACCCATTTTATCCACTATACTTTAGGAATTACCGAGCTGGTTGCATATGCTCCAGCGGAGCTGGCAAAATTGAGGATGGAGATAGCCGACTCCAGTATGGTTTCAAGCAAGTTTTATGAGATTTATTACCAGCATGAAATCCAACACAGTGGTGGATTTGAGATGCGGCCTGGGTTCAAGAATTTCCAAAAGATTCCTAGGGGAACTGCTATTGCCATGGACAATGGCAACAAGATCATGACCCAGCGGAAACGACAGATTTTTATGCCCTTATACCAAAAGTTGGGCAGTGAAGGATTCTATTATATTAAATCCATACCTCTGGTGTTACTATTGATTTCCAAGGGATTGAGGAAGTTCAAAATGGATCACTTGTTGGTTTGCCTTCCAGGAATCCAATGGAGTTCCAAGCAAAAAGATGGTCTGTTGGTAGATCAACGTATTGCCAAGTTTTTGGCCAAGTCCTTTTTCCATTTATTGGGATACCGCACCCGCCAATTGGACAGGACCCATTTGGTGGTGAAAAGTAGGGAAATGGCATCTAGAAATTTGGAGTATAAAGGTTCAGGGTGGTACTAAAAAAAAACTCCTGTTTTAAACAGGAGTTTTTCAAGTTAGGTGTCTATAACATTTTAAAAGTAATCGGAATAGCGTAGGTAACCTTGGTGGGCTTGCCTCTTTGTATACCCGGCTTAACCTGTGGAAGAGCAGATATGATCCTTACAGCTTCCTGTTCCAATAACCTATCCGGCCCCCGTTGTTTTATATGGGCAACCCGACCGTTGGAATCAATCACGAACTGCACAAATACTTTCCCAGTTATTCCCATTTCAAGCGCCGTTTTGGGATATTGGAAGGTATTTCTAACATGCTCCTGTACCTTTTGGTTAAAACACGCTTTACGCTCTTCCTCGGTGCTTAAGTTTTCGCAACCAGGGAAAACAGGTACATGTTCTATCAAGGCAAATGGGATAATTTCTTCTTCCTCCACTTCGCCAACGTTGACATCTTCGATGGCTATGACCACATCCTCAATAAAGGCATCCTGGTTACTTTCTGTACTTTCAATCAGGGTTTCCTCAATGTCTTCAACGTCTTCCACAATTTCAATTACATCAGGAGCTGATGGTGGAGGGGGTGGCGTTGTTGTACGAACCATTTCGGTAATGGGGACATCTTCCTTAAGATCGTCCATCACTTGAACCACTTCCGAAACGTTCGTTTCCTTGTCGTAGGTCTTGACCTCAAATGATTGCCATGTTACAAACAAAACCGAGGTCAAACCTATCATAAAATAAAGGCTACTATTGCGGCCAATATCTGCATTAGGGTTCTTTTTAGGTTTCATGACTTAACGTATTTAACTGAAATAAAATTAGACAGCTACTTTGTCAAAAAACATGATAATAGTCATAATAATTATAAATATGATAATTGAGAGGGGGTGTTTCTGGTTATTTTTTAATTTCAACCAAATCTTGACGGGTAAAATCCGTGGCGAAAGTAATCCCCATAAGAATAGCGTTGTGGTGTGAAGTTTGAAAATGATTTTTCAAATAGCCTAATTCAATCTTCAAGTCTGGGGATAACTCCCTCCCTATACCGATATACAATCTATTTTGGTTAAAAAAGACCCCATCCAGATTTACAAAAACCTCGTTGGACGATTTTACAAAGGTCTTTCCGTAAATGGGTCTTTGGAACTGCAATCGGTAGCGAAACCTATTATTAAAATGGGTTTGGCCATGATTATGGATCCACCTGTTTTCAAGCCTCCATCTATGCGACAAGGAATTCAGACTGAATCTATTCTTCCAAGTAAATTCCTCGTATAACCAATATTGGAAGGTCAAGGATGCTTCACCGGAATCCAAATACGATTTGGAATTAACATAGGCTACACCTCCTGTAAGAATGATGGAATTGCTCATATGATAGGAAACTCCTGTCCTAATAAAAGAGAAATCATAAACTTCAAATGGCTCGTGATGCCTTAAAATTCCCGCCAGGGGAATACTCCATTTCTCATCTATCTTATTAGTTCCGGAAAATTCCAGCCAAGAACCCGAACCATGCTCATCAAAAGTTTGAGAGCTAAGCACACTTTGGAAAAGAATACAAGAAAGGAGGTATAAAAGGCGGATAAACCTCATGGAGTTGGCTTAGGAGATTGCAGTGCAAAGGTGGGTTTTTGAACTAGCCCAAAATATGATACTTGTCAGTTCCCGATGAATTTCAGCCTCAATATGGATTATGTGAAAATCTGGTAATACTTGATCAAAAAATGCGGGTTAACGTAGCCTTAACGTAATAAAAGTCCAAACCTGATTTCTGTCATGTTTTAGGTGAGTGGCGCATTCTAATTTTGAATCAAAGATTTTAAGTCATTTAAATTTTATAGGTATGAGTATTCAGAAAATTTTAATCCCGTTCGATTTCTCAGAGGCTTCCATAAATGCATTGGAATATGCCACTGTTTTTGTTGGGCCAACGCGCAATATAGAACTTCAAGCCTTATATGTTTCGGCCATGCCGATAACGGAAGGTCAGGAAAAAACCCTGAAATTGGATTTTGGTCAGGTTGTGAAATCCTTTAATGCCAAAATCAAAACACCACCTTCATTTAGTACCGTTACGGGTAATCTTATTGAATCCATCTTGGAGTGGCATAATACCAATGGCTCCGATCTAATATTGATGGGAACCATGGGGGACAAGGTGACGGATGAGGCCATAACCAACACCTCACGTTTGGTTTTGGAAGCCAATTGCCCGGTAATCTCGGTTCCCTTCGGAACTCCGATCAGAGAGCCAAAAGATATTGCTCTGGTGATGGGCCGTGAAGAAATTGATGATAAGGAAGTATTGAAGACCCTTTTGGATGTAGCAAGAACTTTTGACTCAAGAGTACATGCCTTGACCATTTACAGGGAATCGGTATATGCAGAAGAATCCATTGTAGACAGCACGGAGAACCTTTTGGAGTATTATTTGGAGCATTTTTACGAAGAACACGCCTTTAGTAAAAACCAGGATGTGGAAGAGGGCATTTTGGAATACATCAACAAAAAGAATATTGATCTTTTGGCAATTCTGCCCAGAAACCATACCCAAATGAGCACCCCATCAGAAGGTAGATTGACAAAGTTGTTGACCCTTCACTCCGAGATTCCTGTTTTGACCTTGGATTGATGATTGTCCCAAAATAGAAGCGATGATCACACTATTGGTAGTATTGGGTATTACGATCATTCTGTTTGTTTGGGGAAAGTTTCCACCGGATGTGGTGGCCCTAATGTCCATGTTGTCCCTGTATTTGTTAGGTATCCTGGACATTCAAGAAACCTTGTCTGGGTTCAGCAATTCAACAGTGATCATGATTGCGGCCTTGTTCATTATTGGAGAAGGACTTTCAAGAACAGGATGGACGGCCGTGGCCGGACAGCGATTTGTAAAATGGGCCAAAAGCAGCGTTCCCAAACTGCTGGTCATTGTAACCCTGGGATCCAGTTTATTGTCGGGATTTGTAAGCAACACAGGAACTGTTGCTGCCTTGCTGCCGGTAACGGTAACCGCAGCCTGGAATGCAGGAACACTGCCATCCAAATTATTGATGCCAGTGGCATTTGGCTCCAATACGGGAGGCTTGCTTACCCTTACTGGGACACCTCCAAATATTATTGCCAGCAATGCCCTGGTGGAAAACGGATTGGAAGGATTTTCATTTTTTGAGTTTGGATTGATCGGCCTTCCGCTGCTTTTGATATCCATTCTCTATTTCAGATATGTGGGTTACAGATTGTTGCCCAGTCATAGAACCAAGAATAGACCTATGGCATTGGATGAGGAGATGCATAAATGGATTGAGAACTACAGTATTGGGGATAACCTATACCGACTGCGTATTAGGTCCATGTCTCCACTGATTAACTCCAAGGTTGGGGATTGGGATTTTGAAGAAGCCCATAATGTCTCCCTCATGCGATTAAAACGAAGGCACCCCCATCCGCTGCAAGGCATACATCAATTTGTGGAATTACCAGACCCCCAGACAGAGATGAGGTACCATGACATCATCACGGTGAAGGGAGAAGCCGAGGATGTGGATAAGCTGGTACTGAAATTTAGTTTGGGGGTAATTCCATGGAAACCTGAAAAAGATTTGCTTAAAAAGGAGCTGATCAACCAAGAAGTTGGAATGGCAGAGATGATCATCACCCCCAAGTCCGTTTTTGTGGGCAAGACCCTCCCACTTGGGCATTATCTAAGTCAAGCAGGGGTTCAACTCTTGGCTGCCTCCAGAAACAGCAGGCCACTAAGTGGAAAAATTAAGATTGAAGCTGGGGATGCATTTGTAATTCGAGGGCCCTGGGAAAACATGGAGACTTTGACTTCCATGTATGACAACTTGGTCATTTCGGGAAGCCCGGAAGCCCTGTCCAAAAATGTGGACGTGATAACGCCCAAAAGTTATATCGCACTGGGAACCTTGGTATTGATGATTGCCCTTTTGGTGTTTAAAATATTGCCCGGTGCCATTGCAGCCCTAGCCTGTGCTGGAATAATGATGTTGACGGGCTGTGTTCCCATAGCTAAGGCCTATAAAGGTATTAGCTGGACCAGTGTGGTAATGATTGCCGCAATGATTCCCATGGGATTGGCTTTGCAGAAAACAGGGGTGGCCCAAATGGCCGCAAATAGTTTGGTTGATTTGCTGGGGAGTATACATCCTACGGCATTATTGGCAGGCATATTTTTATTGACCACCACCTTTAGCCAAACCATCAATAACTCGGCAACTGCAGTCTTGATGGCACCTATAGCCATAATGGCGTCAACCACCTTGGGGGTTTCTCCCAAGCCTTTTATGATTGCTGTGGCCATAAGCGCCTCCACGGCATTTTTAACTCCTGTAGGGACCACCACCAATGCAATGGTGCTGTCTTCCGGGGGATACAAGTTTACAGATTACGTGAAAGTAGGAGGGCCACTGCTGCTCCTATTCTTTATAGCAACACTAGTACTGGTTCCTTTGATATGGAACTTTTAACCTTAAAACAGAAATTATGGACGAAGTCATGGAAACAACCAAAGATTTAAGCAAATATGGCTTACAGAACGCTACGGCACATTGGAATTTAAGTGCTGAAACCTTACAAAAGATCACTGTGGAAAAAGGAATGGGTGTGGAGTCTGAAAATGGCACCCTGTCCATCAACACGGGAAAGTTTACCGGACGATCTCCAAAAGACCGTTTTTTGGTAAAGGATGAGTACACCAAGGACAGGATTTGGTGGGGCCGAATCAACAAACCCATTTCTCCTGAAAATTTTGACAAGCTTTACGATGAGGTGGTAAATTACCTTTCCGATAAAGAAATCTATGTTCGGGATGGAGCGGTATGTGCCGATCCAAAATACCGCACCAATGTGCGCACCATTACAGAATTTCCTTGGTCCAATTACTTTATCAAGAACATGTTCTTGAGATTGAACGAAGCAGAATTGGAAGGTTTTGAAGAGGATTGGCTTGTGCTATGTGCACCGGGCTATGAGTGTCCAAACCCAAATGAGTTTGGAATCATTGCAGGGAACTTTTCTATTTTGAACTACACCAGAAAAATTGCCCTTGTTGGAGGTTCTGAATACCCGGGAGAGATGAAGAAAGGTGTTTTTACGGCCTTGAATCTAATTCTTCCTGTAGATAGAAATGTATTGCCCATGCACTGTTCCGCCAATGTTGGAAAAGATGGGGATACAGCCATTTACTTTGGACTTTCAGGAACTGGGAAAACCACACTTTCTGCCGATCCAGACCGAAAACTGATCGGTGATGACGAGCATGGCTGGACAGAGGATAACACGATTTTCAATTTTGAAGGAGGCTGTTATGCGAAGGTCATCGATTTAACGGAGGAAAAAGAGCCGGACATTTACAGGGCGATTCGTCCTGGAGCACTTCTGGAAAATGTAGTTTTTAAGGAAGGAACCAAGGAAGTGGATTACTTTGATAGCAGCATTACCCAAAACACCAGGGTGAGCTATCCTATTGATCATATTGACAATATCCAGACCCCTTCCTATGCCGGCAATCCAAAAAACATATTCTTCTTGACTTGTGATGCCTTTGGTGTATTGCCTCCAGTGTCCAAGTTGAGCCCTGGCCAGGCCGCATACCACTTTATTTCCGGTTATACCGCCAAGGTGGCTGGGACCGAGGCTGGTATCAATGAACCTGTACCTTCTTTCTCTGCTTGTTTTGGTGAACCGTTTATGCCTTTGCACCCAGCGGTTTATGCTGAAATGTTGAGCAAAAAAATGAAGGAAGCCGGGGTAAACGTTTGGTTGATCAACACGGGATGGAGTGGAGGTCCTTACGGTGTGGGATCCCGAATTAAACTGAAATATACCCGAGCCATGATTTCGGCCATTTTGGAAGGAAAATTGGATGAAGTTGAGTTTGATGCCCACCCTGTATTTGGATTACACATGCCTAAATATTGCCCTGGGGTTCCTACGGAAATATTGGATCCGATGAACACCTGGCTGCAAAAAGGAGCTTACGTGAGCAAATCCATTCAGTTGGCGCATTCGTTTCATATTAACTTTGATAAATTTGCTAGTGAAGCATCAGAGGAAATCCTTAATGGAGGCCCCTTGATTGATTCACACCATAGCTTGGATCATCATTTTTAATAAAAAACAGTGTGAGCGAAACAAATAGATTTCAAATAGAACATCTTGGAGCACCAAATTATAAATCTCCCCTGCAGCTAAGTACTGTCAGGGGAGATCATATCTTTAATTTCGTCAGCGAATCGGATCGGTTGGTCTTTGATATTTCCATGGATCAATACGCCCATTGCCTTTCTACCGGAGAGGAGCCCAATTGTTTGGAAAAGGCGGGCCCCAGACAAAGTATCTTTTTTGATCCCAAGGAAACCACGGCGGCCATAGTAACCTGCGGAGGTCTCTGTCCGGGAATCAACAATGTGATTCGTGGGGTGGTCATGGCCCTACATTACTTCTATGGAATCAAACGCATTGTGGGGATACCCTACGGCTATGAAGGCCTAAATCCTGAAATGGGTCACGGATTTGTGGAACTCACACCGGAAAAAGTTAAGGACATTCATCAGTTTGGGGGCACCTTTTTAGGTTCTTCCAGAGGTGGACAAGATGTGTCCGTAATGGTGGATACCTTGGAGTCCAACAACATCAATATGCTGTTTGCCATTGGAGGGGATGGTACCCTTAAAGGGGTGGATGCCATTGGTGAGGAAATCAAAAAAAGAGGCGCCAGTATCAGCGTAGTGGGAATTCCAAAAACCATTGACAATGATATTGATCTGATTGACGAGTCCTTCGGATTTGAAACGGCATTTGACGTGGCCAGTCCCATCATCAGGGACGCACACAATGAAGCTGCGGGAGCATATAATGGCATTTCCATAGTTAAACTCATGGGGCGGGATAGTGGTTTTATTGCCGCATCTGCAGCTTTGGCCATGCCTGTGGTAAATTTTGTGTTGATTCCGGAGATGGACTTTCAACTGGAAGGGGAATTGGGATTTCTGGGGGTTTTACGAAAACGCCTAGAAAGAAAAAAGCACGCAGTTATTGTGGTGGCCGAAGGTGCGGGTCAACAACTTTTTACGGATAAGAATAGGGTCAAGGATGCATCAGGAAATGTAAAGCATGCGGACATTGGGGTTTTTCTAAAGGATAAAATCAAGGAGTATTTCACAGATATTCCAGTGACCATCAAGTACATTGATCCCAGTTATATCGTTAGAAGTGCTCCAGCCAATTCCAGCGATAGTGTATACTGTAGCCGTTTGGCATACCATGCCGTACATGGAGCCATGGCCGGGAAGACCAAATTTGTAGCGTGCAAGGTAAATAACAAGTTTGTGTACATCCCTATTAAGGAAGTCACCAAAAAACGCAAGAAAATAGATCTGGAAAGCGAATTTTGGTTTTCGGTATTACAGAGTACGGGCCAACCTTTCCTGCTAAAATAGGCCCATACAAAGACAAACATCATACTTTACCTGTCTTTGGACATACAGATAGCAAATCTTATGCTATCCATTCCTGACAATTGTCATTTTTTCAAGATTATCCTGTAGCTAGCTTTATACTGATTTTAAAAATTAGCATTATGGTAGTCAACATTCAATATCAGAAAATGAAGTCCAGTGAGTCCTTGAACAAATTATTGTTGAAGAAATTAGAGCGTCTTGGGAAAAAGTACAGTTGGGTTATCAAGGCCAACGTACTGTTCAAAATTGAACATGACAAAGCTGGGGAAGATAATATTTGTGAGATTGAATTGAGTGCTCCCGGGCCCCGATTGTTTGCCAAGTCCAAATCTCATGATTTTGAGAAATCCATGGCCGAGACCGTGGACGATTTAAAAAGGCAATTGGAAAAAAGACAAGGGGTCTTTATTAGACATTGACAGGTAATTCCTGAAGTACCGCAAAGTGAACCACAAAAATTAAGACGATGAAACCAAAATTGATTTTATTATCATTGATTCTAATGACCGGTTGTGCTTCCACCCAATTGGTGGGAACCTGGAAGAATCCCGATATTGTCTTGTTTGATGCCTATAAAGTTCTGGTGGTGGGGATGAGTCAGGACGATGAGGTGCGCATTGAGTTTGAGACCCAATTGACAGAAAGATTGGAACAAACGGGAGTGGAAGCCTTGCGCAGTATAGATCTTTTTGATGTGGAGTTTACCTCTTCCGAAAAGTCGGAGGAAGAACTTTCCGAAGTAGAACAGCAATTGTTGGACAAGGGCTTTGATGCCATTCTTTTCACCAAAGTTGTGGGAACGGAAAACAGACGGACCTTTAGGGAGCGTATGAACAAGTTCAATAACCTATATACCCGCTTTAGTACGGATTATCTTGGACATCAGGATATGTATTATGATCCCGAGTACTACGAGACCTTCAATTTGTACCATATCGAAACAGCGCTCTACTGTATCTGTGTGGATAAGGAACGAGAACTAATTTGGAAGGGAGACTTTGAGGTAACCGAACCCAGCAAGGTGAACAAAACCATTGACACATACATCAGGCTAATGACCACCGCCATGCAGGAAGAGGATGTGATATTCTAGGTGATTTCAAGAGCTTAACAATGCGGTAGACCAACCATCTGCCGCTTTTTTTTATCCCAAAAGCCCTAAAAAGTCCAAAAGGATGCAAACAGGGATGGCGATCAAAATGATTACAAGGACAAATACCATAAGCCGTAAAAAGCCAACCAGCATTTTGTTGCCAAAAGAGATTTCATCAGTCATAGTAGTGTAATTTCCTTTCAATGTACGGAATTATTCACAGATGTTTTGCAAATGTCCACGCTATATTCGACTAAATGTCAGCTTTTAAGCATGTGCGGTACAATCCTGTCTTAATTGGATTTACCGCTCAACTTCCTACCTAATTCCTCCAAGGACACTCCTTTGGTTTCCGGCATCTTAAAGATGGCCCATAGGAGTTGCAGTACCATCATGCCGGCAAAAAAGTAATAAATATACCAAACTGAATCCTTCATGTAGCCTTCTTGGTCGTCAAGAAAGATAGGTGTTACCAACGTGATCAGTGCAGCAAAGACCCAATGCGTACTTGTTCCCCATGACTGTCCAAAAGCTCTGACCCGGTTTGGAAAGATTTCGGAAATAAACACCCATATCACAGCCCCTTGACCTATGGCGTGGGAAGCTACGAACAAACAAATGAATAGGATGGTGAACGATGGGGAAAGTTGCTGTTGAAAACAAATGCCCACCATGATCAAACTAAAAATGTAGCCCAAAGACCCTATAATGATCAATTGGCGGCGGCCCAGCTTATCCAGTAGCCGTACACCTATAATGGTAAACACCAGGTTGACTATGCCAATGGCAATGGAATTGAAGAGCGATTCCTTGCCTCCCAAACCTGCCTGTTCCAATATTTCAGGAGCGTAGTACAACACAAAATTGATCCCTGACAACTGGTTGAAAAAAGCTATCAAAAATCCCAACCACAGAATTTTGGAGTATTTTTTTTGGAAAAGACCTTCATTGGAGGTCGTTAGGTCTAGATTTGATTTTATCTCTTGGATTTGTTTTTCAGCTTCTTCTGAAGAATAAATGCTCTTGAATACCTCCAGTGCGGCTTCGGAATCTCCTTTTTGCGAGATCAACCACCTTGGGCTGTTCGGGATCTTTAGTACCATTAGGGTGTATAGCAAGGCGGGCAGTGCTTCAATGCCCAACATCCACCGCCAGTCGTTGGCTCCATCAAAACCTTTGAGGGCCCAGTTTGAAATAAAAGCCACCAAAATCCCAAAGACAAGCCAGAATTGGTACAAACCACCCAATTTTCCCCTATTGCTGCTGGTGGTAATCTCAGAAATGTAAATTGGCGCGGCAACTGATGAAACCCCAACCCCAACGCCACCAACAAAACGAAAGAAAGAGAACAAATAAGGTTCCGGGGCCATGGCACATCCCACTGCGGAAACAAAAAAGAGCACTCCTACCCAGAACAGGGTTCTTTTTCTGCCCAAATTTTTTGTGGGGATACCTCCAAGTAGAGCGCCAAGCACAGTTCCCCAAAGGGCCATGCTCATAATAAAGGTGCCATGGAAAAGTGGGCTTGTGTCCCAAAGTTCTTTGATTGGCAAGTTGGCCCCACTGATTACTACGGTATCAAAACCAAATAAAAAACCCGCAAGGGCAGCGGTAAGGGAAATTCTAAAAACTCGGTTGTTCATATTGGTTGGATTTTTTTAAAACTAGGAAAAAATTAAAGAATGCTTTTAATCAACTCCATAACTTTGGACGTAGCGCCCACATTTTGTTTGATATATAAGGAATTGATTTCGCCAGTTTGCTTTCTATAACTTTCATCCAGCACCAGTTGATCTAGAAGTGATTGGAATTCCAACCCATTCTGCACTACGCAGATTCCTTTTTTATCAACCAAGTCCTCAGCCTCCTTGAATCCGCTATAATCGGGACCAATGATTACGGGTATGCCATAAACGGCGGGTTCCAAGGTGTTGTGCAGTCCTGTTGCAAAGGCACCTCCCACATAGGCCACATCCGCATAGCTATAAATTTTGGTCAATAAACCAATGGTGTCAACAATGAGCACGTTATAGTTGCTTAGATCATCACCCGCCTTTATTTCTGAATAGCGGATCACTGCTTTGCTAAGGGATTCCTTGATTTTATCTATATGGGCTGGCTTTATGGTATGTGGGGCCAACACAAATTTAACTTGGTGCGAAGAGGCATTGATATATGCTGTCAATATTTGCTCATCTTCAGGCCAAGTACTGCCCGCAACAAAGCACAGACGGTCTTGCTTAAAGCCATCCATAAAATCCAATTGGTTATGCTGTGCAAGTATTTCTGAGACGCGATCAAAACGAGTGTCCCCACTTACCACAACATTTTGGTGCCCCAGGGATTCCAAGAGCACTTTGGAATTTTCGTTCTGAACAAAAAAATGGGTAAATGCATGGAGGCTCTTTCGCATAAAACCGCCCCAAGGCTTAAAAAAGATTTGTCTTTTGGAGAAAATCGCAGAAACCAACAGGGTTGGAATATTTCTTTGCTTCAACTCCCTGAGATAATTGGGCCAAATCTCATATTTGATAAAAATGGCGAGATCTGGATTTAGGCTATCTAGAAATTGTTTGGCATTGGAAAGTGTATCCATGGGTAGATACAGGATGAGGTCGGCGAGAGAACTGTTCTTTTTTACCTCATACCCCGAGGGTGAAAAAAATGTGAGCACCAATTTATGGGAAGGATATGTAAGTCGGATTTGTTTTAAGATGGGAACCCCTTGCTCATACTCTCCCAAGGAGGCTACATGCATCCAAATCCATTTGTCATTGTTCTCGTTCAGTGACTTAATGATGTTTTTGGATTTTTTTCGGCCCGTAACAAACAATTTCATTTTTGTGCTAAACAGGGCTACAAGGTGAAGGCTCCACCAGGTCAGCCTTAGCAATAGGTCGTAAATGAGGTGCAAGAGATTCATTTTCCGCTAAATTACATTCTTTCATCAATAGGCCATTATGGCATCTTAATTTCTTAATTTTGTAACTCAATTTATCTTGATGAAGAAAATACAGATGGTTGACCTGAAAGGTCAATACGAAGGGATAAAAAAAGAGGTGAATTCTTCCATCACCGAAGTCCTGGAATCCTCAGCATTTATTAATGGTCCTTACGTTCATTCCTTTCAAAAGGAACTGGAAGATTATTTAGAGGTAAAACATGTGATTCCCTGTGCCAACGGAACCGATGCCTTGCAGATTTGCATGATGGGATTGGGCTTGCAACCTGGGGATGAGGTTATCACTGCTGATTTTACCTTTGCGGCTACCGTGGAGGTTATTGCCCTGCTCAATTTAACCCCTGTTCTTGTTGATGTGGAACCGGACACGTTCAACATTGACCCCAAAGCCATCGAAAGAGCCATTACTCCCAAAACCAAGGCCATTGTGCCCGTACACCTTTTTGGGCAATGCGCCAATATGGACGCCATTATGGCTTTGGCAGAAAAGCACAACCTTTTTGTGATCGAGGACAATGCGCAAGCCATTGGGGCCAGCTATTCCTTTGATGACGGAACCAAGAAAAAGGCGGGAACCATGGGGCATGTGGCCTCAACCTCCTTTTTTCCATCCAAAAACTTGGGTTGCTACGGCGATGGCGGGGCCATTTTCACCAATGATGATGATTTGGCACACACGATTCGGGGGATGGTCAACCATGGAATGTACAGAAGATATTACCATGATGTTGTGGGGGTGAACTCCCGTTTGGATTCCTTGCAGGCCGCGGTGCTGAAGGCCAAACTTCCTAAATTGGACGACTACAACAAAAAAAGAAGGGAAGCTGCCCAAAAGTACAATCAGGCCTTTGAAGGACAGCCAAACATTGTAATCCCAAAAATGGTACGGAATTGTGAAGGTATTTGTGATGATTGTGATTGCCATGTTTTTCATCAGTATACACTTCGTATTTTGAACGAAAAAAGAGATAATTTGGTGCAACATTTGAATGATAACGGCGTTCCATGTGGGGTGTACTATCCAGTTCCGCTCCATCTGCAGAAAGCCTATGCTGATGATCGTTATGATGAGGCGGATTTTCCAGTCACCAACCAATTGGTGAAAGAAGTCATTTCCCTTCCAATGCATACGGAATTGGATGATGAACAAATTGCCTTTATCACCAACTTGGTCTTGGATTTTGTAAACAATCAACCATGAAAATACTTGTAACAGGGGGGCTTGGATTTATAGGGTCCCATACCGTTGTTGAACTTCAGAATGAAGGTTTTGAGGTGGTCATCATTGATAATTTATCCAATTCATCTGAAGATGTTCTGGATGGTATAGAAGCCATTACCGGAATACGGCCCATTTTTGAAAAATTTGACCTCCGGGATAAATCCGATGTTCAGGATTTCTTTAAAAGGCATGGGGACTTGGAAGGGGTTATTCATTTTGCCGCGTCAAAAGCGGTGGGTGAGAGTGTGGATAAACCGCTCCTGTATTATGAAAACAACCTAGGGGTTTTGGTGTACATGCTTCAAGAACTCACAAAAATGGACAAAGCCAATTTCATTTTTAGTTCTTCCTGTACGGTTTATGGACAGGCGGACGAATTGCCCATTACCGAGGACGCCCCGGTAAAACCTGCGGAATCCCCGTATGGAAATACCAAACAAATTGGCGAGGAAATTATTCGGGATACCTGTAAAATTAGCCCGCAGTTGGCGGCCATTGCACTACGATATTTTAATCCAATTGGGGCGCATCCTTCTGTGGAAATAGGGGAACTGCCCCTAGGAGTGCCACAAAATTTGGTGCCCTTTATCACCCAGACTGCGGTAGGGCTAAGGGAACAACTTTCTGTTTTTGGAGATGACTATCCCACAGAAGATGGAACCTGTATCCGGGATTACATCCATGTAGTAGATGTAGCAAAAGCTCACGTTGTGGCGTTGCAAAGGTTATTGAATCAAAAAAATGAAGGAAACTACGAGGTATTTAATCTTGGGACCGGCACTGGAAGTTCAGTCTTAGAGGTTATTCACAGTTTTGAACGTGTTTCCGGTGAAAAATTGAACTACAGGATAGTGGATAGACGACCTGGCGATGTGATCAAAGCCTATGCCGATACTACCAATGCAAACGAAGTTTTGGGCTGGAAAGCGGGATCTACTTTAGATGATTCCATGAAATCGGCTTGGGATTGGGAGCGCAAGGTAAGAGGTTGATACCTGTAACAAAGAAAATTAAAAAGCCCGTCACATGACGGGCTTTTTTTGGCTCAACTGGACAAGGTTCCATGGCTTTAACGGAATCAATGCTTACATTTAAAGGATAATCTTTTAGCTAACTCAGATATGAAAAACTTTCTATTACTTCCAGCATTGCTTGTGGGTTCAATCCTAATGGCACAAGACACCTATCTTCATTGTGGTAAAATTGTGGACGTCCAATCGGGCAAAACACTTTCGGAGAAAACCATAGTGGTTTCTGGTAAATCCATTAAATCCATTCAAAATGGGTATCAGGCTGGCGGTGCGGAGGATATCGTTATCGATTTAAAGGATAAGACAGTGATGCCCGGTTTTATTGATATGCATGTACATATTGAAGGGCAATCCAGTCCCCAATCCTATATCCAACGGTTTACCCTGAACGAAGCTGATGTGGCCTTTCAATCCACGGTTTATGCCAAGAATACCCTAATGGCTGGTTTTACCACAGTCAGGGATTTGGGAGGCAGTGGCGTAAATATTGCTTTGCGCAAAGCCATTGCCAAAGGTTCCGTTGTAGGGCCAAGGATATTTACGGCAGGAAAGGCCATCGGTACGACAGGTGGTCATGCGGACCCTACCAATGGTATGAAAAAAGAACTCATGGGTGACCCAGGCCCTAAGGAAGGAGTGGTGAATTCGCCAGAGGACGGAAAGAAGGCGGTAAGGCAACGATACAAAGATGGGGCTGATGTTATTAAAATTACGGCAACAGGAGGTGTGCTGAGCGTAGCCAAAAGTGGACAGAATCCACAATTTACCATAGAAGAAATCAAAGCGATCACGGAGACTGCCAAAGACTACGGAATGTTGACTGCTGCCCATGCCCATGGGGATGAGGGAATGCAAAGGGCTGTTTTGGGTGGAATCAAGACCATTGAGCATGGAACCTTGATGAGCGATGAAACCATGGACTTGATGGTGAAGCACAATGCCTTCTTGGTTCCCACGATCACAGCGGGCAAACAGGTGACCGAAAAAGCTAAGATTCAGGGCTATTTTCCAGCCGTAGTGGCTAAAAAAGCCAGCGAAATAGGTCCAAAAATTCAAGGGATGTTCCAAAGAGCAGTTAAAAAAGGTGTCCCTATAGCCTTTGGTACGGATGCAGGCGTGTTCCCCCATGGTGAAAATGCGAGGGAATTTATCTACATGGCCGAAGCGGGAATGCCGATTATGGATGCCATTAAATCCGCAACGGTAACCAACGCGGAATTGTTGGGAATGGGAGATAGTCTCGGTCAACTAAAAGAGGGTTTTTTGGCGGATATCATCGCTGTGAATGATAACCCAAAAGACAATGTGGAAACCCTCATGGATGTGGCCTTTGTTATGAAAGAAGGTCAAGTTCATAAGTCGCTATAAACCTTTTTCATTCTCCAAGCGTATATATCGCATGCTTCCCCAATACAACAACAGCTTGGAGGTTTTGCAAGAGGCGAAAAAGGAGGGTCTTTATGGGGATTTGCTTTTGCAATTGAAAAAAGACTTTGCGTTGGCCAGTGCCCCTTTGGACTTTGCCAAGGACATTGATGCAAAAGACTTAAAGTCCCTATTGCATGAGAAAATCTATTTTCTGATTTTGGAAAAATTCCAGAACTATTTAAACTTGCTTTATGTGGTGGATATTCCTGAAAGGGAAATCAAAAAATTAACAGTTCTGGATGCTGTGGATGCCTCTTCTGTAGTTTGCTTTTTGATCCTTAAAAGGGAGTGGCAGAAAGTTTGGTTCAGACATAAATATAACTCCTAGATGGATTTTGTCAAATTAGGTTAAGTTTGTTGATGTACCTATGGTATTTGTTGTATTTTTGACTAAATTTTTGCATAGCTTTTGCTAGAAACTATCAATGGATAAATATTCCTTTTTAAATGCTGCGCACACCTCATTTTTTGCGGAGCTATACGATAAATATCTAACAAGCCCAGATAGTCTTGAACCCAGTTGGAGGGCTTTTTTCCAAGGTTTTGATTTTGGATTGGAAAGCTCCTTGGATGAATTGGATCTGACCTCCTCCAATGGAATGGTGATTACTCCCAATGGAGAGGAAGTGGCCCTTCCACAATCCTTGCAAAAGGAGTTTCAGGTAATCAAGCTGATCAACGGGTACCGTTCCAGAGGGCATTTGTTTACCCAGACCAATCCAGTGAGGGAGCGAAGGAAGTATGAGCCATCATTGGAACTTTCCAATTTTGATCTTTCTGATGCCGATTTGGATACTGTTTTTGACGCAGGTAAGATTATTGGAATAGGGCCAAGCAGTCTTAAAAATATAGTAGCCCACCTAGAGCGGATTTATTGTGATGCCATCGGGGTGGAGTATATGTATATCCGAACCCCGGAACGGATTCAGTGGATACAGGATTGGTTGAACGTAAATGATAACCATCCCAATTTTTCTCCGGAACAAAAGAAAAACATCCTAAGAAAACTTAACGAGGCCGTTTCGTTTGAAGGATTCTTGCACACCAAATATGTAGGGCAAAAACGCTTTTCCTTAGAAGGAGGGGAGTCTTTGATTCCCGCTTTGGATGTTATAATAGAAAAGGCGGCGGATGCAGGGGTAAAGCAATTTGTAATGGGAATGGCCCACCGTGGCCGATTGAATGTGCTGACCAATATTTTTGGTAAATCGCCTAAGGATATCTTTAGCGAATTTGATGGTAAGGATTACGAAGAGACCATCTTTGATGGGGACGTAAAATACCATCTGGGATGGACGTCCAGACGGGAAACGGACTCGGGAAAAGTGGTCAATATGAATATTGCCCCAAACCCTTCGCACCTAGAAACGGTAAACGGAATTGTTGAGGGGATTGCAAGGGCAAAACAAGATCGAAATCACCAAGAAAATGTATCTGAGGTACTGCCAATTTTAGTGCATGGCGATGCCGCATTTGCAGGACAGGGAGTGGTTTATGAAATTATACAAATGGCCCGCTTGGATGGCTACCATACCGGGGGAACCATTCACATTGTGGTAAATAACCAAATAGGATTTACCACCAATTATTTGGACGCGCGATCGTCTACCTATTGTACGGACGTGGGCAAAGTGACTTTGTCCCCGGTATTGCACATAAATGCCGATGACGCAGAGGCAGTAGTGCACGCGGCTACTTTTGCACTGGAATATAGAATGCGTTACAAACGCGATATTTTCTTGGATTTGTTGGGATACAGAAAGTACGGGCACAATGAAGGGGACGAACCCAAGTTTACCCAGCCTTTATTGTACAAGTCCATTTCCAAGCACAAAAATCCACGGGATATCTATGCGGAAAAATTGATTGCGGAAGGAATCATTGACAAGGATTATGTCAAAGGCTTGGAAGCCGAATACAAGAAAAATCTGGAAGAGGATTTATTGGATTCCCGTAAGGTGGAAAAGACTGTGATTACGCCTTTCATGCAAGATGAGTGGGAAGGTTTTGGACAGGTAACGGAGGATGCCATGTTGGGGGATATCAAAACCTCATATCCACAGAAAAAACTTGATGCCATTGCCAAAAGTATCACAGCGTTGCCTGAAGGGAAGAAATTCCTGCGAAAGTTGGAACGATTGGTAGGTGCCCGGAACAAAATGTATTTCGAAGACAACCAACTGGATTGGGCCATGGGCGAACTTTTGGCCTATGGATCTTTGATAGAGGAGGGCTATGATGTGCGTATGACCGGTCAGGATGTGGAACGCGGAACCTTCTCCCACAGACATGCCGTTATCAAGACCGAAATGCATGAAGAGGAAGTTACCTTGCTCAATGAATTGGGAGCAAACCAAAATGGGAAATTCCATATCTACAACTCCCTACTATCAGAATATGCGGTAATGGGATTTGATTATGGCTACGCCATGGCAAGTCCAAAAACCTTGACCATTTGGGAAGCGCAGTTTGGGGATTTCAGTAATGGAGCACAAATCATTATTGATCAATACCTGTCTTCCGCGGAGGATAAATGGAAATTGCAGAACGGGTTGGTGCTATTGCTGCCCCATGGATATGAAGGTCAGGGTGCGGAGCACTCTTCGGCAAGAATGGAAAGGTACCTTCAGCTTTGTGCCAAGGACAATATGTATGTAGCGGACGTTACAACCCCAGCCAATATGTTCCATTTGCTGCGAAGACAAATGAAGGCTGGGTTTAGAAAACCCTTGGTAGTCTTTACGCCGAAAAGTTTGTTGAGACATCCAAAGGTTTTATCCACCAAGGAAGAAATGGCCAAGGGAAGTTTCCAACCGCTAATTGATGATGCACATGCATCTGCATCCAAGGTGAAAACCCTGGTTTTCTGTACGGGGAAATTCTACTATGATTTGCTCGACAAAAAAGAAGAATTGCAACGAGACGATGTGGCCTTGGTAAGATTGGAACAATTGTTCCCGCTTCCTTCCACGGAAATGCGAAGTGTGCTAAAGAAATATAAGAATGCGAATGATGTGGTGTGGGCCCAGGAAGAACCCAGGAATATGGGGGCTTGGGGGCATTTGTTGATGCATTTTGAAGAAGCCAAAACCTTTAGGGTGGCTTCGCGAAGATTTTATGGAGCTCCGGCTGCAGGTAGTGCAGTACGGTCCCAAAGAAGACATGCACAGGTCTTGGAGTATGTCTTTGACAAGACCAAGGATAATATGGTTAGACGATAATTAAAAAGCATAAACTAAAATAACATGGTTTTAGAAATGAAAGTTCCCTCGCCAGGGGAATCCATAACCGAGGTAGAAATAGCAGAGTGGTTGGTGCAAGATGGGGATTATGTGGAAAAAGATCAGGCCATTGCCGAGGTCGATTCGGATAAAGCTACTTTGGAACTTCCAGCGGAAGAAAGTGGAATCATAACTTTAAAGGCTGAAGAAGGTGATGCCGTTGCCGTAGGTGAGGTGGTATGTTTGATTGATACAAGTGCCACCAAGCCCGAGGGAGATGCAGCTCCTGCGGCAGAGGCCAAATCCGAACCTAAGGAAGAACCAGCAAAAGTGGAAGCCCCAAAAGCGGCTGAAGCGAAAAAGGAAACCTATGCTTCTGGAACACCTTCTCCTGCGGCGAAGAAAATCTTGGATGAGAAGGGAATTGATGCTGCCTCCGTTTCTGGAACAGGAAGGGATGGACGAATCACCAAAGATGATGCTGTAAAAGCAGTTCCATCCATGGGAACTCCAACAGGTGGAAACAGAGGAGAGTCCCGTTCCAAACTTTCAATGCTACGAAGAAAAGTGGCCGAACGATTGGTTTCTGCCAAGAATGAAACGGCCATGTTGACCACCTTCAACGAAGTGGATATGTCTCCCATTTTTGCGCTACGAAAAGAATACAAGGAAACCTTTAAAGAAAAACACGGGGTAAGCCTTGGGTTTATGTCTTTCTTCACAAAGGCCGTAGTCCGTGCTTTGGAAATGTATCCCGCGGTAAATTCCATGATCGATGGCAAAGAAATGTTGTCTTTTGATTTTTGTGATATCAGTATAGCGGTGTCTGGGCCCAAAGGACTTATGGTGCCCGTAATTCGAAATGCAGAGAATCTGACTTTTAGAGGCGTTGAATCAGAGGTAAAAAGATTGGCGATCAGGGCAAGGGAAGGTGAAATTACTGTGGACGAAATGACCGGTGGTACCTTTACCATAACAAACGGAGGGGTGTTTGGCTCCATGTTGTCCACACCTATCATTAACCCTCCGCAAAGTGCCATACTTGGAATGCACAACATTGTGGAAAGACCTATTGCCAAGGATGGACAGGTAGTCATAGCACCTATTATGTATGTGGCTTTGTCTTATGACCATAGAATCATTGATGGAAAAGAATCCGTAGGATTCTTGGTTGCCGTGAAGGAAGCATTGGAGAGTCCTGAAGAATTACTGATGGACGGCAATGTAAAGAAGGCTCTGGAGTTATAGGTTAGGTTCGATTGTGTTTCGGACACTCTTTTTGAGAAGGTAGCTTTCTAAGGTCTACTGCAAGCTAAAAATGTGAAAATGCTTGAATTTGAAAATGGAAAAATTGCATTAATTCTCTCACCTTTGGCCATTTTTTACGTTTAACCAATAACCAATAACCAATACGATGAAGGTTTTCAGGTAATTGATCAAGACGTTTTCAAAAATAAGCACCTTTTATCATAGTCGATAACAGCCTTTCCTTTTTTAAGGATATCCGCCCCTATAATACCATCAACAGGTAGGGAGTTATGTGAGGTTAAGGCCTGATTGACATGGACTAAATCGAACAGCACGATTTTCTGTTTTTTCTTGGACCAAGAGCCAATCTGAATCTTATTTTTTGCAGAGACCAAAGTTTCCATCTCGGTTGCACCCGCTCCTGCGGCCTTGATATCAGATACTTCAGAAATCATTTTGAAGTAGTCTATTTTATCCATGCCCACACAGGTATTGGAGGCACCCGTGTCCAGAATGAATCGACCTGAGACCCCATTGATCATAGCTGAAATTTCAAAATGATTGGTGGCGGTCAACACTAAGGGTATCCGCGCATAATTTTTGGATTTCAAGAATTTTTTGAGGGTTTTCATCCACAATTTTTATTAAAGATAAACCTATTTTTGCTTTATGGTTATAACAGATACACATACCCATTTGTATAGCGAAGCCTTTGATGAAGATCGGGCCCAAATCATACAATCAGCTATGAATTTGGGAGTGGAACGATTCTTCATCCCAGCAATTGATTCCACCTATACCCAATCCATGTTGGATTTGGAATCTGACTTTCCCAACAATGTTTTTTTGATGATGGGATTGCATCCTACCCATGTGAAGGAAAATTTCAGGGAAGAATTGCAGCATGTGGAGGAGATGTTGGCCAAAAGAAAGTTCTATGCGGTGGGGGAAATCGGTATTGATTTGTATTGGGATAAATCCTTTTTAAAGCAGCAGCAAGAAGCTTTTGTCCATCAGATTGGATTGGCGAAGAAATACCAACTTCCCATTGTGATCCATTCCAGGGAGTCCTTTGATGAGATATTTGAAGTATTGGAGCAGGAAAAAAGCGAAGATCTGTTTGGGATATTCCATTGCTTTACCGGAACCTTGGAGCAGGCGCGCCGAGCTATATCGTTCAATATGAAATTGGGAATAGGAGGGGTGGCAACCTTCAAAAATGGAAAAATAGATCAATTCTTGAATGAAGTGGACCTGGAGCATATTGTTCTTGAAACGGACTCCCCTTATCTAGCACCAGTGCCATTTAGGGGAAAGCGAAATGAGAGTTCCTATATAATTAAGGTGTTGGAAAAGTTATCTGAGATCTATGGCATGGACAAAGAAGCGATTGCCAACATCACCACGGAAAATTCAAAACAGGTTTTTGGAATTTAATCTGAAGAAATGAAGACAAACATTTTGTTGATCTATACGGGAGGTACCATTGGAATGGTCAAGGATTATGAAACTGGAGCTCTAAAAGCGTTCAATTTTGAAGAGCTGGTCAACAACATTCCTGAACTGAACCAACTGGATTGTGAAATTCAAGGACTTTCATTGGAGGATCCCATTGATTCTTCAAATATGAATCCCAAATACTGGGGAACCATTGCTACTATGATTGAGGAAAACTACAAAGCCTATGACGGTTTTGTGGTGCTGCATGGGAGTGACACCATGAGCTATTCAGCATCGGCCCTAAGTTTTATGTTGGAGAATTTGGCCAAACCTGTCATCTTTACCGGGTCGCAGTTACCCATTGGGGATTTGCGTACGGATGCCAAGGAAAATTTGATTACCTCCATTCAGATTGCTGCCTTACAGAAGAAGGGCAAACCCGTCATTCAGGAGGTGGGGCTGTACTTTGAATATAAGTTGTACAGGGCCAATAGGACAACCAAAATCAATGCAGAGCATTTTGAGGCATTCGCTTCGCTAAATCATCCGCCCTTGGTAGAATCCGGGGTACACCTTAATGTGCATCATTCCTATTTGTTGAAACGGCCTTCAAAATCCAAACCCTTACAAGTGCACAAGACTTTGGATGACAATGTCATGGTGCTTAAACTTTTTCCGGGATTGAATCAAGAAGTGCTAAAATCAGCTTTGCAAGTATCGGGATTAAAAGTCTTGATTCTGGAAACCTATGGTGCTGGAAATGCCCCAATGGACGATTGGTTTTTGTCTGAAGTTGGAAAAGCCGTTCGTAAAGGGCTACATATAATTAATGTAACCCAGTGTTCTGGAGGAAGTGTTGCCATGGGGCTTTATGAGTCCAGTGAAAAGCTCAAGCAGATGCAATTGATTAGTGGAAAGGATATTACGACGGAGGCGGCAATTACCAAGGCGATGTACTTGTTGGGAAATAAAGTTTCCAATAAGCTTTTCAAGACAATTTTTGAGACTTCGCTACGTGGTGAAATGGTGTAAAAGTAACGCTTCAAGATTAAATTATTTTTCTTACATTTGAATCTCAACCTCTATTCTCAGAAGAGGTTTATAATTGTGTTTGGTCTTAGGATTTAGGCAAATTATAAATTGGAACTTACCTCACCCTTCCTTTTCACATAATTCTTTTTTAAATCTATTATTAATCTACTTAAGCTAGTATTATGAAGTTGTTTGTAAGTTTCAGAAAGTCCTTTTTGACAGGGACTTTTTTTATTTTATTATCGATTTCCTGTAGCGAATACAATGCTACGGAACCCAACACGAATTTAAAGGAAGCCAATAGAGAAATAAAAGTATCAGATGCCATTGATTTGGAAAATTATGGCGAGTATCATAATGAGGTGTTGTCTGTTTTTTTGGAAGTAGTTGATAAAGACAAAAGCCATTCGCTAAAGGGAAATTCAATCAACTTTAGAGAATTGATCATCCAAATTAAGGAGACAGTCGATGGAAAGAATCCAACGTTGATCAACGAACAGGACTACAGGGAGACGTTGGAAAATATAGATGAGGTTTTCGGGAGTTTCGAGGACAAAAACCCAGAATTTGATTATTATCGGATTACAGAAAGACTTTTTAAGCTTAAAACTTCTAAAAGAATAGGGGCTCTTTTTTTAGATATACTTCATGGTAGCTACTCTTACAAAGAGATTCTAAAGATTGTGGATTCATTTGAAATGGAACATGATCTCTCTTTTATTGAAAGAGAGCAGATAGCTAAGTTTAAAGTTACGCTTGTTGCTTCAAAAGAACTTTGGCAGGGTAAGTCAATAAGAATTCCAATATCCAAGGGGGATTGTGAACCTGCTGCGCAGCAATACCTGGCTGATGCATTTGGCACAATTTGGGGAGGCCTTGGTGCGGTAGGATACTCCTTTGCTATTTACGCTCTTCAAAACAGTGGTTTAAACTGCATTTGATTGTTTGGTTTGATGAAAGCAAGTGTTCTGTGGCCAATACTATTGTTAGGAATACCTTTTTTGGTCGTGGCCTATAAATTGATTGTAAAAAAAGATAGTACAATTGCTGATTATTACAAGGAGGTAAGAATTATAACTAATGCGCCAGAAGATTTTGTGGAGAAGGTGAGGGTGTCCATGCAGGAATCACATTTTTACTTTATTAAAGCCGAGAGTACTGGGTGCAGTTTTACTGCGCTTGTGGTACCGAGCCTGTTTTCATGGTCAGAAATAGTAAAGGTGGTCATTCAAAGGAGCGCGGAGGGGAGCAGAGTAGTATTTAAATCGAAATGTGTATTTCCGTTCCAGTTATATGCCTGGGGGAAAAACAAACGGAATGCAGAAAGATTTTTTTCGAATTTGCATAAACATATTTAATAGTTTTTAAGATACTCTTTTTGAATTACCTAGGAGGTCGTCGGGCATTATTTTCGAGACTTCCCAGCGCGGCGAAATGCACTAAAATTAACTCCTTAAATTTCGTTAAATAATTATTTTTTCGTTTATTGCTCGGCCTATACTGAGATTAATTAGAGAGGTGGCCGAGTGGTCGAAGGCGCACGCCTGGAAAGTGTGTATACACCAAAAGTGTATCGAGGGTTCGAATCCCTTCCTCTCTGCTAGGTATTAAAATTTTTTGGTATTAAAATTTTTATATCTTTAACATTATTAACTAACTAAATTTAAGTTTTAGAAAAATGAAAAAATTATCCTTTACTCTGGCTGCTGCCGGAATGTTTGTTATGGGAACTACATCTGCATCTGCAGCTATGTTTCAAGATGAAGCCGCGGCCGAAGCCAGCAAAGGTTTCACCCAGGTTTTGAAAGAACAGTTTATCCAAGGGGGTCCTGCTTTCATGGGAATCGTACTTTTATGTTTAATCTTGGGATTGGCGGTTGCCATTGAGAGAATAATTTATTTGAATTTGGCCAGTACCAATTCTGCCAAACTTAAGCAACAAGTGGAAGACGCTTTGGCTTCCGGTGGTGTTGAAGCTGCTAAAGAGGTCTGCAGAAACACCAAAGGACCTGTTGCTTCCATTTTCTACCAAGGTTTGGATAGAGCTGGTGAAGGTTTGGAATCCGCTGAAAAAGCTGTTGTGGCTTACGGTGGGGTTCAAATGGGTCAATTGGAGAAAAACGTTTCTTGGCTATCATTGTTTATCGCTATTGCGCCCATGCTTGGGTTCATGGGAACGGTAATTGGTATGATCGCGGCCTTCCAGAAAATTGCAGCTGTAGGTAACTTGAGTGCCTCTTTGATTGCTGGTGATATTCAGGTGGCGTTATTGACAACCGTATTTGGTTTGATCACTGCGATTATCCTTCAAATTTTCTACAACTATATCATTGCAAAAATCGATAGTATCGTAAATGACATGGAAGACTCCTCCATATCTTTAATAGATATGTTGGCAGCACATAAAAAGTAATTACGAAATTTAAACTATCGGGAATCATGAATAAAATAATTAAAATAGTATTGATTGTCATCGGGTTGGTAGCAGCCGTACTTTGGTTCTCTCTACCATCCGCTGATGACCCAGACGCCATTAATAGCGGATCAATGAACTTTATGTTCGTTATCATGTACATATTATTGGCAATAGCTGTTGTGGCCTCCGTGTTTTTTGGGTTGAAAAAATTGCTCTCTACACCGGGAAGCTTAAAAAAGACCTTGTTTGCGCTTGGAGGTTTGGCCATTGTGGTAGCCATTTCTTACGGACTTTCTTCTTCTGAAGAAGCTAAAGTGGTAGCAGACTCGTTTGCTGGCAATCCAAACATTGACACAACAGAAGGAACGGTAAAAAACATAGGCATGGGATTGAATGTTTTCTTTATCCTAACTGCCGTAGCCGTAGCTCTAATGGTTTTTCCAGGGTTGAAAAAAATGTTTGTTAAGTAAAAACTCAAAGTTATGCCTAGAAGAAAAGGAGCACCAGAAGTGAATGCCGGTTCTATGGCAGACATCGCTTTCCTATTGCTTATCTTTTTCCTGGTTACCACGACCATTGAAACAGATGCAGGATTAGATCGTATGTTGCCACCAATGGAACCGCCAGAGGAGGATGTGGTAATCAAGCAAAAGAACATTTTTACGGTTAACATCAATAAAAATGGACAATTGCTGGTTGAGGATGAGTTGATGGACCTGAAAGGTTTGAGAAAGGCCGCTATGGACTTTCTTGAAAATGGAGCGGATGGTTCCTGCAATTACTGCAAGGGACGTAAAGATCCTGCTTCATCGGATAACCCATCCAAAGCGATTATCTCTCTGAAGAACGATAGGGAAACCAAATACAGTACCTATATCACAGTTCAGAATGAGTTGGTAGGAGCTTACAACGACCTTAGAAACAGAGAAGCCGAAAGAATCTTTGGTAGATCTTTTGTTGAAATGGAAGCCGAATATTTGGATCCTAAAAACAAAGATTTATTGTCAGCGTCCCAGTTGGAAAAACTGAAGGATGATGTAAAGAGGATTCAAGATATGTTTCCACAGAAACTATCGGAAGCTGAAACAACAAGTAACTAAAGAAATTAACGTATGGCAAAGTTTGCAAAAAAGAAAGATGGCGATTTGCCTGCGGTATCAACCGCATCGTTGCCAGACATCGTATTTATGCTACTGTTCTTTTTTATGACAGTAACTACGATGAAAGATAGTTCTTTGTTGGTGGAAAATACGCTTCCAAATGCAACTGAAATCAAGAAGTTGGAGAAAAAAGACCGAGTTATCTATATTTATGTAGGGAAGCCTACGCAAGAATATCAAAAGGTTTTTGGTACTGAGCCAAAAATCCAGTTGAACGATAAGTTTGCAAATGTAGATGAGGTTGGATCTTATATTTTGGCAGAGCGTGCCAAAAAACCACAAGAATTACAAAATGTATTGACTACCGCATTGAAGGTGGATAAGAATGCCAATATGGGTCTTATTGCCGATATTAAACAACAATTGAGAGAAGTAAATGCCCTTAAGGTCAACTATACGACTTATGAAGGTAATGCTTTCAACAATCTGCAGTAGACAATAACTTAGATTTAGTGGAAAACGCTCCAAGTTTTTGATTTGGAGCGTTTTTTTATGCACTTTCTTTAAATCTTCCGGATAGTGTTGGTCTCCAGTGTTTTGGAATAGTTGTTGTGATGATTTGGATAGCCCATTCGGGTTAATTAATCATTACGTCCAACTAAATATTTTCATTATGGCTAGAAACAACGAAATTCCGGAAGTGAATGCCGGATCTATGGCAGATATTGCCTTTCTGTTACTTATCTTTTTCTTGGTCACGGCGACTATCCAAACCGATATGGGACTGGATAGAAAGTTACCTTCAAAAGAACCAACACCACCAATTACATTTAATGAGCGAAACGTGTTCAGGATTGTTCTGAACAAGAATGATGAACTTATGGTGGAAAGCAAGGTAATGCAACTCAAAGACCTTCGAAATGCAGCAATTGCATTTCTGGACAATGGTGGAGAGATCCAGGGAGATAAAAACCATTGCAACTATTGCATGGGAGCCCGAAATCCAAATTCTTCAGACCATCCCAAGGAAGCTATTATTTCTTTGAACAGTGATAGGGAGGCTACCTATGGTACTTATGTTACCGTGCAAAATGAATTGACAGCGGCATACAACGAATTGAGGAATAGGGAGTCCCAACGTTTGTTCAACATGGATTTTGTGGAAATGGAGAAACGTTATTTCGATGTTGAGACCCCATCTGAAATCAAAAGGGAGTTGAAGGAGCATATTTTGGCAATTAGGGACTTGTTTCCCATGCAGTTGTCCGAAGCACAGACCAATCAAATTAAATAAGAAAGATCATGGGAAATTTTAAAAAAAGCAAAAAAGGAATGCCGGCAATTTCAACCGCATCCTTACCGGATATTGTATTTATGCTCCTCTTCTTTTTTATGACGGTGACTACCATCAAGGATTATCCAATGTTGGTGGATAATGAACTTCCAAAGGCAGATCAAGTCAAAAAATTGGAAAAAAAGGATCGGGTCATTGAGATATATGTTGGGAAGCCCACCGAGGATTTGGCCAAGGTTTTGGGTACAGAACCTAAAATTCAATTGGACAAAAGATTGGCCAATGTGAACGAGGTTGCCCCTTATGTGCTTTCGGAGCTTGCCAAAAAACCGGATGCGATAAGAAATCTGGTGACGGTTTCCTTAAAAGTGGACAAAAAGGTGGGTATGGGCATCGTTTCCGATATCAAGGAAGAACTGCGAAAAGTAAATTTGCTAAAGGTGAATTATACCACTTACAAGGGCAACAGTCTTTCTGGACAATAAGCCCGATAATTTTTGCTAAAAAACAATCCAAATGTGTATTTTGGATTGTTTTTACTGCTTTTACCTATGAGGAATTGGACTTCTTTAATGACATTGCTTTTGGGCTGGTTTGCCATCCAGGGAATTTCCGCCCAAACTCCGCAACCGGTGGATGACAGATACTTGGAAGATCAGTTCTATGTTGGTTTGGGATTTAATTTTTTACTGGATAGGCCAACGGATGTGGTTCAAAGAAGTCTTTCGTACAATCTACAGACGGGATTTATCAAAGATATTCCACTATCACGCAGAAGAAATGTTGGATTGGGACTTGGATTGGGATATGCTGTCAATTCCTACTATACCAATATTAAAGCTACCCAAGTTGGGGATGCCATCACTTATGAAGTGGTGAGTACGGACGACATAGTTCGAAGCAAATTGGAAACCCATACTGTTGAAGTTCCGTTGGAAATAAGATGGCGCACGTCAACTGCAGAGGAATATAAGTTTTGGAGAATTTATGCAGGAGGCAGGTTGGGCTATGTCTTTTCTGGAAGGTCAAGGTTGGTCATGGATGAAACAGGGGCTGAGGGATTTTCGAATGGCGATATCGAAAAACTGCATTACGGATTGACCTTGAGTTTTGGTTATAATACTTGGAATATTCATGCCTATTATGCCCTTAATCCCTTGCTGGGAGATGGAACCCAAATTGAAGGCGGGGAACCCATAGATATGCGTGTGCTGCGTATCGGCTTGATTTTTTACATTTTATAGCCAGTACTTTAATATAAGCAGTTGGGATCCCACTCCAACAACAAATCCTATCAACAATTCGGCTTTATTGTGGGCTTTGAGATATAGTCTGGAAGTTGCAACAAGCCCCGTCAACAGGGTAAACAAACTTATTCCAAGGGTGATGTTTTGTTCAAAGTGGATGCTGAGTCCAATCATGAACATCAACAAGCTTCCCATACCCAGTAAATGCATGCTGGTCTTGAATTTGAGAAACAGTAATATCAGGGCAGCCCCCGTTGCGGTCAACAAACCAGTGAAAAAGAAGAAAAGCTCATTCACATAGTTGTTGGGGATTACCTTGTACAAAATCATAAGAAGTAGCACACAGCTGATATATAAGGGATATTTGCGTTCTTGGAGGGTGGGCAGAAAAATGGACTTAATGACCCCTAGATTTTTCAGGATAAGAAAGAAAATAATCGGGATAATTACTGTTAGAATAAAAATGGGAAGAATGTTACCGCTTTGCACCTCTAAGGTACTGTATGGGGTTAACCTGAAGAAGAGCAATGTTCCTCCTATGGGGACAAATAAAGGGTGAAAAATGTATGAGATAATGTTGAGGAAATGATGCATTAGATTTGCTTTCTTAACCTCGCCACAGGTATTCCTAGCTGCTCTCGGTATTTGGCGACAGTTCTCCTTGCTATGGGATACCCTCTTTCCTTTAGTATTTTGGCTAATTTATCGTCAGTTAACGGCTTTTTCTTTTCTTCCTCACCAATGACGGTTTCCAATATTTTTTTGATTTCCTTGGTGGAAACATCTTCTCCCTGCTCATTTTTCATGGCTTCTGAGAAATATTCCTTTATTAGTTTGGTGCCATAGGGAGTGTCAACATATTTACTGTTTGCAACTCTTGAAACCGTGGAAACATCCATTCCAATTTGATCTGCAATGTCCTTGAGAATCATCGGGCGCAATTTACGCTCGTCCCCACTTAGGAAATAATCCCGTTGGTAATTCATAATGGAGCTCATGGTAACATACAAGGTTTGCTGCCTTTGTTTGATCGCATCAATAAACCACTTGGCCGCATCCAGCTTTTGCTTAATAAAAAGCACGGTATCTTTCTGGGCCTTGGATTTTTCCTTGGAATTTTTGTAGCCCTCCAGCATATTGCTGTAATCACGGCTAACGTGCAGCTCGGGTGCATTTCTACCGTTCAAGGTCAGCTCCAATTCTCCTTCAACAATTTTGATGGAAAAATCAGGAACAATATGTTCAATGATTCGAGTGCTACCGGCATAGGAGCCACCAGGTTTTGGATTCAACTTCTCGATTTCCGCAATGGCTTCTTTGAGCTCCTCCTCGCCAATATGATGCTTTTGCAGTAGTTTGGAATAGTGTTTCTTTGTAAACTGGTCAAAGGATTTTTCCAAAATGGTTATGGCCAATTCCACTGCCGGGGTTCTTTCCTTTCTTTTGAGCTGGATGATCAAGCACTCTCCCAATGACCGTGCTCCCACACCAGGGGGATCCAATTCCTGGACGGTTCTTAGGACTGCTTCAATGTCGGTTTCCTCCACATAAATGTTCTGGGTAAAGGCCAAATCATCCATAATATCAGAAAGAGGTCTGCGGATATAACCACTTTCATCCACGCTTCCCACCAAAAACTCGGCAATGGCCCATTCCTGGTCATCCAAATAAATGGTGTTGAGTTGGTTGATCAGATATTGGTTAAACGAAATGCCCGAAGCATAGGGTATGCTCTTTTCGTCGTCATCCGCACTATAGTTGCTGGTCTGAGTCCTATAATCGGGAATCTCATCATCACTGAGATAGTCGTCTATATTGATTTCGTCAGCGGATATGGTTTCGCTGTCGGCTGAATCGTCAAAGGCATCCTCATACGCATCATCCATGCCTTCCTTTTCCTCTTTTCCGCTCTCCAAGGCAGGGTTTTCCTCCAATTCTTGCTTTAATCGTTGTTCAAAGGCCTGAGTGGGCAATTGAATCAACTTCATAAGCTGAATCTGCTGCGGGGACAGTTTCTGGGAAAGCTTGAATTGAAGATGTTGTTTTAGCATAAAAAACTACCGTATTGCTTTCTGATAAAATTACGCAATCCTATTAAAATTCCGCATTTTGAGGGAACCTGGGGTAGGGGATGACATCGCGGATATTTCCCATTCCCGTGGCAAATTGGACCATGCGTTCAAACCCAAGCCCAAATCCACTGTGGACAGCGGTTCCAAATCGTCTAAGATCAAGGTACCACCACAATTCCTTCTCATCAATATCAAGCGCTTTGATTTTTTGTTGGAGTACTTCCAAGCGTTCCTCTCTTTGTGAACCCCCCACAATTTCTCCAATCCCAGGAAACAAAACATCCATGGCCCGGACTGTTTTGCCATCTTCGTTCAATCGCATATAGAACGCTTTGATATTGGCTGGATAATCAAACAGGATTACAGGGCACTTAAAGTGTTTTTCCACCAAGAACCGCTCATGTTCGCTCTGAAGATCGGCACCCCACTCGTTAATGGGAAACTGGAATTTCTTTTTCTTGTTGGGCTTGCTGTTCCTTAAAATGTCGATGGCTTCCGTATAACTTACACGTTTAAAGTTGTTATCCACAATAAACTTAAGCTTTTCGATAAGCGCCATCTCCGACCTTTCGTTTTGGGGTTTGGATTTTTCTTCATCCAAAAGACGCTTTTCCAAAAACTCCAGGTCATCCTTGCAGTTCTCCAATACATATTTAAGGATGGATTGAATAAAATCCTCTGCCAAGTCCATGTTGGCGTCCAGGTCATAGAAAGCCATTTCCGGTTCTATCATCCAGAACTCTGCCAAGTGTCTGGACGTATTGGAGTTTTCCGCCCTAAACGTGGGGCCAAAGGTGTACACCTTGCCCAATCCCATGGCGTAGGTTTCTGCTTCCAACTGTCCGGAAACGGTCAAGTTGGTCTCCTTTCCAAAGAAGTCTTGGGAATAATCAACGGCACCGTCTTCTGTTAAGGGAGTGTTTTGTGGTTCCAAGGTACTTACCCTGAACATTTCCCCAGCTCCCTCGGCATCAGAGCCTGTAATTATTGGGGGATGCATATAATAGAAGCCATTCTGCTGGAAGTATTGGTGAACGGCAAAAGCCAAGGCCGATCGTACCCGCATTACCGCAGAAAACGTATTGGTGCGTACCCTTAAATGCGCTTTCTCCCGTAGAAATTCCAAAGAATGCTTTTTAGGTTGAATTGGATATGTCTCCGGGTCTGCAGTACCATGGACAAAGACGTCTGTTGCCTGGATTTCAACACTCTGACCCCTTCCTTGGCTTTCAACAAGGGTGCCAGTTACCTTTAAGGCAGCACCTGTAGATATCTGCTTGAGCAATTCCTCATCAAAATTTTCAAAGTCAACAACACATTGAAGGTTGTGAATCGTAGATCCATCATTCAGAGCTACAAATCGGTTACTCCTAAAGGTTTTTACCCATCCGTTCACTTCTACACTTTCTCCAATCGGTTGCTTTGCAAGCAGTTCTTTTACAGAATAAGACTTCATTATAATCTATGGTAAATTAAGCGGTAAAGATAGCTTTTTGGTCAAAAAGGATAACACGTAAACTGCAATTAAAACAGTCCTTTTGGCTATTTGTCCTTGATATTGACTTCTTCCTGCGGAAGGATATCTATCTGTGGTTTTTTGAGTACTTGTTTGTTGGCAATGCTTCGTTCCAATGATAGGAGTAGGGAAGGAAGCAAAATCAAGTTGGCGAGCATGGCAAAGAGCAAAGTGGCGGATACCAATCCTCCCAGGGCCTTGGTGCCTCCAAAGCTTGAAATAATGAATACGGAAAACCCAAAGAACAAGACAATAGAGGTATAGAACATACTTACCCCAGTTTCACGTAAGGCAGCATATACAGACCTTTTGATATGCCATTTATGGGTGGCCAGTTCCTGTCGGTATTTGGCCAAGAAGTGGATGGTATCGTCCACCGAAATTCCAAATGCGATGCTAAATACCAAAATGGTGGAAGGTTTGATGGGCACGCCTAGATAACCCATAACCCCAGCGGTAATGACCAGCGGGAGTAAGTTGGGCACCAATGAAATGACAATCATTCGGAACGAACGGAACAAATAGGCCATAAACAATGAAATAAGTCCAATGGCCAGCGCCAGTGATAATAGTAAATTCTTGACTAGGTATCTTGTTCCTTTAAGGAACAACAAGGCCTTTCCTGTCATGTATACATTAAATCGTTCCGAAGGAAAGAACTTGGTGATGGATTCCTGCACATCCTTCTCGATTTCCTCCATGCGGTCAATTTTCACATCACGCATATAAGTGGTCAACCTTGCGGTCTGTCCAGTGCTGTCCACAAAACTTTCAAGTAGGTCACCGTCGCTTGACGATTTCCTCACCACATCCATGATAAAGGTGTTTTCCTGGGAGGTAGGGAGCTGATAATATTTAGGGATACCGTTGTAAAAGGCCTGCTTGGAATATTTTACCAGGTTGACCACGGACACTGGCTTAGACAATTCGGGTATCTCCTCAATAACGGTTCCCAATTGATCCATACGTCTTAGCGTGGCTGGTTTGGTAACCCCGTTTTTTCGCTTGGTGTCCACCACTATTTCCATGGGCATGATACCATCAAACTCTTCCTCAAAAAAGCGGATGTCCTTAAAGTAGTGGGTGTTTTTGGGCAGATCTTCAATTCGACTCCCCGTAATTTCAATTTGGTATATGCCGATAATACTCAATACCAACACAATGACAGAGGTAATGTAGACACCAATACGATGATTTCTAACGATATGTTCCATCCAGTTTACGAACATATCAATCCACTTTTTGTTCAAGTGTTTTAAGTGCTTGGTCTTGGGAAGCGGCATAAAACTGTACAGAATTGGGATAATCAATAGCGAAAGGATGAAAATCCCAACAATATTGATGGAAGCTACAATGCCAAACTCCTTTAGCAGATCGCTGTCAAGAATGATAAAAGTGGCAAATCCGGAAGCTGTGGTGATATTGGTCATCAAAGTGGCATTCCCAATTTTGGAAATGACCCTTTGTAGCGATAGGGCCTGATTCCCATGTTTTTTGACCTCTTGCTGGTATTTGTTGATCAAGAAGATGCAATTGGGAATTCCAATCACAATGATCAACGGCGGAATAAGCGCTGTAAGTATGGTTATTTCATATTGGAAAAGGCCCAAGATTCCGAAGGCCCACATCACACCAATAATTACCACAAACATGGAGATAAAAGTTGCCCTAAAACTCCTAAAGAAGAAAAAGAAAATAAGGGATGTTACGAGAAGGGCGGCCACGATAAAGATGCCAATCTCATCCACAATGGATTTGGTATTCCAGGTACGGATATATGGCATTCCGGAAACACGGACGTCCAAGTTGGTTTCTTCTTCAAAAATCTTGACCAAATCACCCAAATCATTCAGGATAAATTCATTCCGAACGGCAGTGTTCATAATATCCTTATCCAAGTATATGATGGTTTGGATGGTTTCACTTTCAGCGTTATAGATTAGATTGTCGTAGAAAGGAAGTTCCTTGAAAAGATGGGTTCTTATGGCATTTATTTCCTCCTCGGTCTGGGGCACTTCCTGAATCAGGGGCTCCATAACAAACACCTGCTGTTCATTGTCCTTCTTTAGAACTTTGAGATTATCAGTGGAAATAACGTAATCAATCTCGGGGAAAGCATCCAATTGTTTGCTCAATTTGTTCCACCGATTGAAGTTACTGGGGGTAAACAAGGCGGAATCCCTAATGGCCAGTACTATGGCATTGCCTTCTTCCCCAAAAATGCTCTTGAAGGCATTGTATTGTACAGTGGCTGGGTGGTCATCAGGTAGAATGTTGGCTTCCGTATTGGAGAACTGCATGTTCTTCCACTGCATGGCCAAGAAGACCGTAAAGGCGGCAACTCCAAGAAGGATCAAAATTCTATTGCGCAGAATTAGACGTGCGACCGTGGGCCAAAATCCTCTTGTAAGCTTTGCTACCATACGATTTTTATTGGGCGCAAAGGTAGAAAATGATTGTTTGTGTTCCTAAAGATAACCAAGGGTTGTTTCTGGGGGCTAAACCTTCATGATTTCCGTCTCTTTGACAGAAAGGATATCATCCACTTTTTTGCTGAAAGTGTCGGTTAGATCCTGAACATCGACCTCCGCATTGCTCAACAAATCTTCTGAGATTTCAAGCTTCTTGAGCTCCTTGTTGGCATCTTGCCTAGCGTTTCTAATGCTCACTTTGGCATCTTCAGCTTCTGATTTAGCCTGTTTCACCAATTGAATCCTACGCTCCTCAGTCAAAGGCGGGACATTAATGATGACCATCTCGCCATTGTTCATGGGATTAAAGCCAAGGTTGGCATTCATAATGGCGGTTTCTATTTCTTGAAGAAGTGACTTTTCCCAAGGTTGTACGGATATGGTACGTGCATCTGGAGTATTGATGTTCGAGACCTGGGAAAGTGGCGTGGGCGAGCCGTAATATTCCACCATAACGGTTGAAAGCATTACAGGGCTGGCTTTACCCGCACGGATTTTAACCAAGGCCTTTTCCAAATGGGAAATGCTCCCTTCCATGCTTTCCTTGGTAGTGTCTAGAATAAAAGTTACTTCTTCGTTCATAATCCTAAATTTTTACTTCTGGCATCAAAGCTCGTACCAATTTTAGATATTGACCACGGTTCCAATGTTTTCCCCAGAGACTATTCGCATAAGGTTGCCTCTTGTGTTCATATCAAAGACCACAATGGGCAGCTCGTTTTCTTGGCTTAGTGTAAAGGCGGTGGTGTCCATTACTTTCAATCCTTTGGAAAGGACATCATTAAAGGAAATGGAATCAAATTTGGTAGCGGTTTTGTCTTTCTCCGGATCTGAAGTGTAGATGCCATCTACACGGGTGCCTTTGAGAATTACATCGGCCTTTATTTCAATGGCTCTAAGTACCGCGGCAGAATCTGTGGTGAAATATGGATTTCCAGTTCCACCTCCAAAAATAACCACTCTTCCTTTTTCCAAATGACGCATGGCCCTACGTCTGATAAACGGTTCCGCTACCTCGTTGATTTTGATTGCAGATTGCAATCGGGTTTCCACGCCCTGCAATTCCAGGGCACTTTGTAAGGCCAGACCATTGATTACCGTTGCCAGCATGCCCATATGATCACCTTGAACACGATCCATGCCTTGGCTTGCGCCCGACAGACCTCTGAATATATTGCCACCACCAATGACAATGGCAACCTCAATGCCTTTTTCCACAACGGCCTTTATATCTTCCGCATATTCTGCAAGCCGTTTCGCATCTATTCCATATTGTTGTTCGCCCATTAGGGCTTCTCCACTAAGTTTTAGTAAAACTCTTTTGTATTGCATTGAGGATATCTTGAAGTCCGGACAAAAATAATCAAAAATATTTATGGGAATTGGTGGAACTAAGGATGGTTTTCCATCAAATTGAACAAAAAAAATCATAGATTCTGTAACCATCTAAAAAATGGGCAGTATATCATTCAACAAGCCAAAAAAACACCATCAAATTGCAAAACCTAACCGACGACATGCTCATGCTCAAAGTAAAATCCGGGGATTTGGACAAGTTGGGTTTGCTGTATGAGCGACATAAAAAAAGGCTCTTTGGGTTCTTTTACAACTTGGGCAACAATCCATCAGTTAGTGAGGATTTGGTTCAGAATGTATTCGTACGCATGCTCAAATACAGAAGTTCGTATGCCGGAAATGGGTCGTTTGCAGCTTGGATGTTCAGAATGGCGAGGAATGTCAATTATGATTACCACAAAAAAGCTGCGAAAAACAAAATAGCAGTGGGTACCAATCCCGAGGATGTCCATGTTGTAACTGATACGTTTTCGGATAAGGTGGATATGGAGGATAAGGCCTATCAAATAAAAAGGGCTATGGCGCAACTGCCGGATGAAAAAAGGGAACTGTTGGTGCTTAGTAAATACAGGGAAATGAAATTCAAGGAAATTGGAGAAACCATTGGATGTTCCGAAGGTGCAGCCAAGGTAAGGGTGCATAGGGCCTTGAAAGAGTTAAGGAATATTTTTTTACAACTAGAAACGGTTTAAAGACATGGATAAGGAACAATTGAAAATACAAATGATGGATTATCTGTCAGGCAGTATGCATGAAGACGAGATGAAGGAGTTTGAAAAACTGTTGCAAGATTCCCCAGGGTTACAATCAGAAATGCAAGCGCTGATGGATACTTGGGATATGGTTGGAAATCTAAAAACACCCGAACCATCCGAAGCCATGGATACTGCTTTTTTTGACATGCTTTCCAAAGAAATGGACAAGCAGAACCAAAAAATGGCAAACAAAAAGTTTCCCCTTTGGCTTTGGCCATTCCCTAAGGCACAATGGGTATTTGGACTTTTTCTTTTGGGTCTGGGAATAGCAATGGGGTATTTTTTGAATTCGGAGGGTGACGAGATTCCTGTTGACAATGTTGTGGTCAATGAGGAAACAGAAAGTGTTAGGCAAAAATTGGTCTTGACCTTATTGGAACAACCTTCTGCCAATCAGCGGTTGCAAGGGGTAAGCGAAGCCAACAAATTTGAAGATGCTGATGAGATTGTGATCAAGGCATTGCTTCAAACCCTTAACCAGGATTCCAACGTAAATGTTCGCTTGGCAGCCATAGAATCCCTGACCAATTATGTTGACCATCCGATCGTGCGCCAAGGGTTGGTGCAGTCCATCCCCAATCAGGAATCACCAATTCTTCAGATTACCCTGGCCAACTTAATGGTGGCCCTACAGGAGAAAGCATCCATTGAACCTTTTAGGCAATTGCTCCAAGAAAGAAAGTTGGATACAACGGTGCAGAAGAAAATCAAAAATTCAATAGAATCAATAATCTAGTTTATTTATCAATCGCCCTTGTGGCATAATCAAATCACGAACAGTCAAATTAAAAAATGATGAAACAATTAATTTTTATGGCAAGTCTGAGCCTTTTGGTGGCCTTGCCCGGGTTACATGCCCAAAAGAAGGAGTTTAGGGAAATGATCAAGAAGGAAATTGCCTTTTCCAACCAATCCGATCATAGCCTGATTGTAAAGAATGTCTTTGGGGATATTACTGTTGAAGGTTATAATGGCACCCAAGTTGTTGTGGAAGTGGAGAAAATCATTTCAGCAAAAAACCAAGCAGATTTGGACTTAGGAAAGCAAGAGTTGAATCTTGGGATTATTGAAAAGGCCAATCAAATAATTCTATATCCAGATGCTCCCTATGCGGATTTTGATGGGGAAAACTTAAGATTCAATTGGTGCAACAACCACGATGAACCTTCTTATGGACATATCTTGAATTTTAAAATAAAAGTGCCCAACAAAATTCATGTCAATGTAAGTACCGTCAATGATGGAGAGGTGACCGTTAAGAACACACGGGGAGATGTTGTAAGTGCAGAGAATATCAACGGAGGTATTACCCTTACGGATATTACTGGAACTACAAAAGTTCATTGTATTAACGGGGATGTTAACATATCCTATGCCGCCAACCCCAAGAATGCCTCAACATATTATTCCTTAAATGGGGATATAACCATTAAGTATCAAAAGGCATTGTCCGCCTCCATCTCATTTAAAAGCATGAATGGGGAGCTATATACCGATTTTGATGTGAACAAGCAGTTCATGAAAACGGATAAGACCACGGAAAAGGGAGATAAGCCCAAATACAGATTCGAGGCCAAACCCGTGGTGCAAATAGGCTCTGGGCTGGTAGATCACGATTTTGAAACTTTAAATGGAAACGTATTCATCAAAAAAATATAAGTCATGAAAAATATAAAAGCATTAGTAATTCTGGCCATTGCCATATGTATGGTTGAGGGTAGAGCACAAGAAAAGAGTATTGATTTGTTCTCTGTGCCATTGAGCAATCCACAAAACCCTGGAAAATTGGTTATTGACCAAATATCGGGTTCCATTACTGTTGAAGCTTATGACGGTAAAGAAGTGGTGATCAAGGCTTCTTTTGGAGGGGAGCATGACCATGATGATGGGCACAGGGAAAAGAATGGCTTGAAAAGAATCAATAGTTCATCATTGAACATTGGTGCCGAAGAAAAAGATAATGTGGTGCATGTGATCAACGAGCAATGGAACAAGGCAACCCACCTTCATGTAAAGGTGCCAAAGGCATTTTCGGTTAAACTCTCCACGGTCAATGATGGTGATATTAGCGTGAAAGGAATCAGCGGTGAAATGGAAATAACCAATGTCAATGGGGAAATTGTCTTGGAAAGTGTCAGTGGTTCTGCCACCGCTGATACGGTAAACGGGGATGTTAAGGTGGATTTTCAGAGCATTACCCAAGATGCCAATATGGCTTTTAGTAGCCTAAATGGAGATTTGGATATTACCTTTCCCAGCAGTCTTAAGGCCAACGTGAAGGCTAAAACGGATATGGGGGATATTTATACGGATTTTGATATGAAGGTCACTGCCAACCAACCTGAGGTGAACCAGAATTCTTCTTCTGGAACGTATAAAGTAAAGATTGAACAATGGGTAAGGGGTACCATAAATGGAGGAGGCCCTGAAATGCTGTTCAAAACCTTTAATGGGGATATTTTGATAAAATCGAAATAAGATAGCCCAGTGCACAAACAAAAAACGCTCCCAATTGGGAGCGTTTTTCTTTTATGGGTTTAGGATGTTTATCCTAAAGCTACTCTTTGGAATCCGGTTACCTCCAAATCGGAGTCAACAGATTTTACATATTGTGCTACGCTTTGTTTGCTGTCCTTGATAAAGGCTTGGTTAACCAAAGTGTTGTCTTTGAAGAAACGCTTCAATTTTCCTTTGGCAATGTTTTCCAACATAGCTTCAGGCTTCCCTTCTTGACGCAATTGATCTTTGGCAATCTCAATTTCCTTGTCAATAACGGATTGATCTACACCTTCCTCGTTAAGGGCAACAGGGTTCATCGCTGCGGCTTGCATGGCAACATCTTTGGCAGCTGCTGCGGCACCGTCAACAGATGCGGACAAACCTACCAAAGTAGCAATTTTGTTACCAGCGTGGATGTAGGATCCAACGAATGGGGCATCCAATTTCTCAAAGCTTCCAATTTCGATTTTCTCACCGATCACACCAGTTTGCTCAGTCAATTTTTCAGCAACGGTCATCCCGTTAAAAGGAGCGGCCAAGAAGGCATCTTTGTTGTCAAAACCAAGGGCTAGATCGGCTAGATCGTTGGCAAGGGTAACAAAGGTTTCGTTTTTGGCCACAAAATCTGTCTCGCAGTTCAAGGAGATGATCACACCAGTAGAGCTATCTGCATTTACTTTTGCGATAGCAGCTCCTTCAGCGGAATCTCTGTCTGCTCTTTTGGCAGCTACTTTTTGTCCTTTTTTACGAAGGATTTCAATTGCTTTATCAAAATCACCATCAGCTTCAACCAAAGCGTTCTTGCAATCCATCATCCCAGCTCCGGTGGTCTTTCTTAGTTTATTTACTTCTGCGGCGGTAATCTTTGCCATTTTTTCTTTTTTTAAAATTTATGTAAAATAAACACTGTTGGCAGTGTTTTGTTTTAGGCTAATGTTATCAATTGATTATTCTACGCCTCCTTTGGCGTTCTCTTGCCATTCCTTAAGCTCATCCCACTTGTCATCAGCAGCCATTTGAGCTTGTTTTGGCCAAGAAGTTGGATCCAAATGTGCCATTCTTGAGCTGGCCTCCGTTAGAATCTCCTTGATTTTCTCAGGATCCGCTTTCGCCAATTTTGCATAGGTGTCGATTCCGCTATTTACAAGGGCTTCTGCTGCTTTGGGCCCGGCACCTTCAATTTTGGTCAAGTCATCAGCTTTAGCTGCTTTGGCTTTAGCTGGTTTTGGCTCCTCCTTGGTTTCCTCTTTGGCAACTTTCTCTACTTTAGGCTCTTCTTTTTTAGCCTCAACAGCAGGTTTTTCCTCTTTCACTGGCTCAGCTACTTTCTCTGCTTTAGCTGGAGCTTCCTCTTTAGCTGGCGCTTCCTTGGCAGGTGCTTCTTTTTCCTCTTTGTCGTTTTTGCGTTCTGCCAGACCTTGGGCAACAGCTTCCGTTACCTGTCCCATGATCACTTCTATGGATTTTCCAGCATCATCATTGGCAGGAATTACATAGTCAATTGGTCTTGGGTCTGAGTTGGTATCCACTATCGCAAAGATTGGGATGTTCAACTTTTGGGCCTCTTTAACTGCAATGTGCTCTCTCATGGTATCCACGATGAAAATGGCACCTGGCAATCGGGTCATATCAGCAATGGAGCCCAAGTTTTTTTCCAATTTTGCTCTTAGACGGTCTACTTGCAATCTTTCTTTTTTGGAAAGCGTGTTGAACGTTCCGTCTTTTTTCATTCGGTCAATGGCCGCCATTTTCTTAACCGCCTTACGGATGGTTACGAAATTGGTCAACATACCACCAGGCCATCTTTCGGTGATGTAGGGCATGTTGATTTTGGATACTTTGTCTGCGACAATATCCTTTGCTTGTTTTTTTGTGGCTACAAAAAGAATTTTTCTACCGGAAGCAGCAATTTTCTTGAGGGCTTCGTTGGCCTCATCAAGTTTCGCTACTGTTTTGTAGAGATTGATCACGTGAATCCCGTTACGCTCCATATAGATGTAAGGAGACATGTTTGGGTTCCACTTTCTGGTTAGGTGTCCAAAGTGCACACCTGCTTCCAATAAGTCTTTAACTTCGACGTTACTTGCCATTTTTTTGTACTTAGTTTACGTTCCGTTGTAGTAGCAATGGATTGGTGGTTGCAAAACTGCGCGCCCAGTCCATTTAGATGCTAAACTAAATTCCAAAAAGTTCGTTTTTTCCTTTTTGGAACAACGACAACTTGGTTAAAAATATAACCCTGAAATGCATCAGGGTTTTCAATGAACTTATAATATGTGGTGCAAATGCACCGAAAATCCTAACGTTTGGAGAACTGGAATTTCTTACGGGCTTTCTTCTGACCGAATTTCTTTCTTTCCACCATTCTTGGATCCCTGGTCAACAAACCTTCGGGCTTAAGAACGGTTCTGTTCTCTTCATTTATTTCGCACAAAGCTCTGGACAATGCCAAACGAACAGCTTCCGCCTGTCCAGTGATTCCTCCACCGTAAACATTTACCTTAACATCATAAGTGTCTTCAGTTTCGGTCAAGGCAAAAGGTTGTTTTACCTTGTATTGCAATGGAGCAGTGGTAAAGTAATCCTTTAATTCCTTTTTGTTTATGGTGATGTTTCCTTTTCCTTCAGAAACATATACTCTTGCTACAGCAGTTTTTCTTCTACCAATCTTATGAACCACTTCCATTATTTGTAGTCGTTTAAGTTTATTGCTTTTGGCTTTTGTGCTTCTTGACCGTGCTCTGCACCGGCATATACTTTAAGGTTTCTGAACAAATCAGCTCCCAATCTGTTTTTGGGCAACATTCCCTTAACAGATTTTTCAATAAGTCTTTCAGGATGCTTTTCCAATATTTCTTGTGCAGTAGTGGAACGCTGTCCTCCTGGGTATCCAGTGTATCTTTGATACTCTTTGTCGGCCCATTTGTTTCCGCTCAAGTTAATTTTTTCAGCATTGATAACAACGATGTTATCGCCACAATCTACATGGGGGGTAAAGTTTGGCTTGTGTTTTCCTCTTAGCAACTTGGCTACTACAGATGACAATCTACCTAATGTCTCTCCCTCAGCATCAACCAATAACCATTGCTTGTCAACGGTAGATTTATTGGCAGAAATAGTCTTATAACTTAATGTGTCCACTTCTAGAATATTAGTGATTTAAAAACCTATCCCGAATTACGGGCTGCAAATGTACAATTATTAGATTGAATTACAAATGGTTGATTGGGAATATTTTTGACTTTTTGTTTCGATGAAGAAAAGCTTGCTTTGGAAGGGTCAAATCTACCCCATTCTTCTGTTAAAATTAAGCAAATGTTGAAGCCTACTGTAACTGTTCCAAAATTTGCTGGTCTTTAAGGTAGCAAATCAATCAAAAAACATCCAAAGTGTCCAGACTAATCATCCTAGTGCCTTTGCTTTTCCTTGGTTTTCATCTAAAAGCACAGGACTCAACAGCAGTAGTTCCCAAGAAGATTTATGTTACCACATCCATAGGAGGAGAACAGCCTCCTGCCATAGACGGTCGTTTGGATGATTCCGTTTGGAACCTCGTGGAATGGGCTGGAGATTATATTGAATTGCAACCCGATGAAAATACGCCACCAACCCATCAGACAAAGTTCAAAATTGTATATGACAACAAGAACCTATATATAGGTGTGCGCTGCTATGATTCTGAACCAGATAAAATTGTAAAACGAATGTCCCGAAGGGATGGTTTTGAAGGCGATTTTATCGAATTCAATATTGATAGTTACCACGATAAGCGCACCGCGTTCTCATTTACCACAAGTGTATCTGGGGTTAAGGGGGACGAGTTTGTTTCTAACAATGGCAATAATTGGGATGAAAGTTGGAACCCCATCTGGTATACCAAAACCAATATTGATGAAGAAGGTTGGACTGCTGAGTTCAAAATCCCATTGAGCCAACTTAAGTTTGGTTCTTCCGAAAACCAAGTTTGGGGGCTGCAATCCACACGAAGAATATTTAGGGCGGAAGAACGGTCAGTTTGGCAGCGAAAACCCATCGACCAGCCAGGTTGGGTCAGTGAGTTTGGTGAATTACATGGATTAAAGAATATTGAGCCTCAAAAACAGTTGGAAATCCAACCCTACACCGTTACCAGCGGCGAAACCTATGAGGCGGAGGATGGGAATCCCTTTAGGGATGGAAACGAAAGCGATTTTACCCTTGGTTTGGATGCCAAGATTGGAGTGACCAATGACTTGACCATGGATGTAACGGTAAATCCCGACTTTGGGCAGGTAGAGGCCGACCCATCTGCCATTGCCTTGGACGGATTCCAAATTTTCTTTAGGGAGCAGCGGCCATTTTTTGTGGAGAACAAAAACATATTCGATTTCAGGCTTTCGGAATCGGAGGCAGGGAACACCTTTGGATTTGATAACCTTTTTTATTCACGGAGGATAGGCAGAAGCCCCCAAGGCTCTGTGGATGCCGGGGATAATGAATTTGTGAACCAACCTGATAAAACACCCATTATTGGGGCTGCAAAATTCAGTGGTAAAACCAAAGATGGTTGGGCCATAGGGGTTCTGGAAAGCGTTACGGCAAAGCGATATGCTGCCATCAGAAATGAAAATGGAGATGAACGTAGGGAAATGGTAGAACCGCTTACCAATTACTTTGTAGGCCGATTGCAAAAGGATTTTAATGACAGAAACTCCTATATCGGAGGGATATTTACTGCCACAAATAGGGATAATCTTAACCAAGCGCTTGATTTTCTGCATAAATCTGCCTTTTCGGGGGGATTGGATTTTAAGCATCAGTGGGCCAATCGGGATTGGTATGTGGAAGGGAATGTCATATTCAGCCATGTAAAAGGAAGTCAGGAAGCCATACAAAACACACAGGAATCCATAACACATTTGTTTCAACGAGTAGGGGCAGATCATGTGGAGTTGGACACTGAAAGAACTTCATTGTCTGGAACTGGTGGGAATGTTCAAATAGGTAAAGTTGGAAATGGCCACTGGAAGTTTGAATCCGGAGGTACCTGGCGATCTCCTGAATTGGAAATAAATGACCTTGGATTTCAGCGGCAATCCGATGATATCAGGCACTACACTTGGATTGGATACCAGACCCTTAAACCTGATAGTACTTTCAGAAGGGTGGGCATCAATTATAACCATTGGACAGCTTGGGATTTTGGAGGGAACCACAATTACTTGCAGTTCAATACCAACAGTTGGCAAAATTGGAAAAACAATTGGTTCACCAATGTCGGGTTCAATTATGCGCCCATTGAGTATGATAATTTTGCCTTACGTGGCGGCCCAAGACTAAGATCATCCCCTTGGATAAGTTTCTGGAACAGTATTAACACGGACAATAGAAAAAAGCTTCGCTTTAGTGCTTTTCACAGAGGGACAAAGACAGTGGACAACTCCTTGAAGTTCTATTTGATAGAGGCGGGCTTTGCCTATCAACCCATCAATGCGCTGCGTGTTTCGGCCTTCCCTTCATTGAGCATCAACCATAACAAACTCCAGTATATTGACAATTTTGACGAAGTCAATGGCTCGCCTCGATACCTGAACGGGGAGGTCAATCAGCGTACTTTGAGCATGTCCCTACGTTTAAATTATAACATCAGTCCTAATTTGACCATTCAATATTGGGGGCAACCCTTTATTTCCAGAGGTCGCTATTCCAACTTTAAGCATATCTCCAATGCTGGAGCCAAGACCTTTGAAGACCGATTCACGGCTTACGCCCCAGAACAAATAAGCTTTTCAGAGGATGTGTTCTCGGTGGATGATGATTTGGACGGGGATGTGGATTTTACCTTTGATGACCCCGATTTTTCTTTTGTGCAATTCCGCTCCAACCTTGTGGTCAGATGGGAATATATCCCAGGTTCTGAGATATTTCTGGTCTGGTCCCAAGATGTATCACAAAATGGAGATCCAACTGCGGGCCTGTTACCGAGTTTGGGAGACAATATCTTTGGTCAGAAACCGCAAAACATCTTTTTGTTAAAGGCAACGTATAGGTTTGTACTCTGATTCCATAGGGTTTTTCAGTACTATTTAGTTGGATTTTGCGTTATCAGCAATGTAAACCCCACAAACTAAATACAATGAAAAGAACTTACCTTTTACTTTTCTTGGCATTGGCCTTGGTGTTTTCCTGCTCTACCGACAGTACGGATGATGCCGATTTGGATCCCAATATGGAACAAGGTTCAGACGATGATTCCGGAGAAGGAACGGATGATGACTCTGATGATATCAATGATGATTCCGATACGGATGATACCATGGATGATAACGGTGAAAATGTAGTCTCCTATGATAATCTGGTTGGTGAATGGCTTTTGTCCGACTTGCGTTTTGATGAAACCCTGAATGATGATCAGTTGAATTTTGCCAAACAAATTTTGGAGTACTTGACAGAAAACGAATGTGACCTTATCACTTTGACCTTTAACGATGACGGATCTTCTGTTTCTGAAAGCAAGGTAGATCACTTGTCTATTAATGCGGGAGTCGGTGGATTGGAGATTCCTTGTCCTGTTGAGGTGGATGAAGAAGCAGCAACTTGGGCGCTGGAAGACGATCAACTTACCTTAACCGATGAAGCCATGGAGGAAAGAACCATTACCATTGTCATGGAGGATGAAAATACCTTGATCATAGATGGCGCTGATGTGGATGAAAACAACTATGATGGTGCAGAGGCTGTCTTTATCAAACAAGTAGTAGAAGAGTAAGAAACTTTTAAGCAGATATAAAAGGTCCCTTGGTTTATCCTTGGGGCTTTATTTTTTGCAATGCGTTGACCAGAGCTTCATTGGCCTCTTGATCACCTATTGTAATCCTAACTTTTCCAGGTGCACCAAACTGTGATACAGGTCTAACCATTATACCTTGCTCCATCAAAATCTCGGTAAACTCGAATTCAGGTAATGGAGGGTCTATCAGAAAAAAGTTGGCTTGGGAAGGCCAGTAAACAATACCGAGTTGATCAAAAGCTTCGGAAAGAAATTTACGGCCCTCGTGAACTGTTTCCACTGTCTTTTGGATGAAATCCCGGTCTTCCAATGCGCCAATACCCGCCTCAAGGGAAGTAAGTGGCAACAGAAAGGGTTTGTGAATCTGCCTAAGGTATTTTGCAATTTTTTCGGTGGTATATCCATAGCCAATACGCTGCCCGGCCAGTCCATAGGTCTTGGAAAAACTGTTGATGCCAATGATGTTCAAACCCTTTTGAACATATGGTAAAGCGGTTACATAATCCGAGGCGTCAGCAAAATGTCGGTAGACCTCATCAAAAACCACTAAAATGTTATTTGGGATTCGATGGAAAAAGTCATCAAGAACCGACCTGGGAATATAGGTGCCCGTAGGGTTATTGGGGCTGGTCAAAAAGACAATTTTTGTTTTTGGGCCAATGGCATTTAAAATACCTCCAAGATCTAAAGTGTAATCGGGTTCCAAAAGTGGGATATCTACCTGCACGGCACCATACCATCTAGAAAAAACGGAATAGGGCAGAAAACAGGGATTGGAAAAAATAACTTCATCCCCCTCATTGATAAATGCCCTTAAGATCATATCGATAATCTCGGAACCGCTGTTGCCGCAGATGAACTGATCTGCATCCAGTTGGTGGTCAAAATCCTTTACCAAGGCTTCCCGCAGTCTTATATCCGTTTGATCGGGGTAAATATGTACATTTTGTGCAGCCTTGAGCAGAGCCTCCGTTGCTTTGGGAGATTGTCCCAACGGATTCTCGTTGGAAGAAAGCTTGTAAATTTTTTTGTCCTTGGAAGGAGGAATGCCTTTTCCACCTTCGTAAGCTTTTTTGGGCTGCAGATACGGTTTAAAAATGGACTCGATTCCTTTGCTCATGCTTCAAGTTTTTCAGCATACATTAGAACCGCCAATGCCTTTTCTGTTTGTTCTTCCATCAAAATACGTTGTGATAACCAGTGCAGTTCTTTTTTCAATTTCTGTGGATTTCCATTCAATTTCTTTTGCATCATTCGGATTTCGTCATCTTTGCCCACCTTGTCAACTTCATTCGCAGTGGGTAATTGTTCCAAATTGCCCAGCCTCCCTAAATTGTTACCCGTTAAAACAGAACTGTTTCTGATTCCCGAAGGCAAACCGTCCACACCCATACCTTTGGTTCTAATGGGTTTGGGAATTTCAAAAAGTGAAGCGTTGCTGGCTCGGGTATACCAACTTCCGCCCATTCTTCCTACCAAGTCCAATTTTAAGGGATCCAGTTTGCCCTCCTCATCCAAAAATTGATCCTGAATATGTATCAATTCAACCTTCGCCATGATGAGGTTGCCAGCTCCCTGGCCATCACCCAATTCAATGATTCGATCTATTGTGCACTCAAACGAAACCGGAGATTCCCCCACTCTTGGAGGTTTTACTTTTTCGCTGGGCACTTGGGTCAATCCGGATTTGACAAATTCATTGACGTCCTTATCATAGGCCGTGCTGGAGAGGGACATTTGCTCCACAATTGGAAAATCCACAATATTGATGACTGCCTCCGGAACTTCCTGAACATTTTGAAGCGAATGCTTGGGCATGTTGTTCCTACCCCTGGCTGGAGAAAATATCATGATTGGGGGATTGGAGCTAAAAACATTGAAAAAGCTGAATGGACTTAAATTCACATTTCCATCTGAATCAATGGTGCTTACAAACCCGATTGGCCTTGGGGCTACGGCGGTAAGTAAGTACGAATGCAATTCAGGTTGGGAAATGGAATTGGGATCAATGGTCTTTATGCTGGACATGGATTGGATTTATGTAGTGCTAAGATAAATCTATTTTGCTGGAAGCACCTTGGTGGAAACCTCTCCAAAGCCAACACGAACTTCATCTTTTTTGGCAAACCCACGCATGATCACGGTATCACCGTCCTGCACAAACTTGCGTTCGGTACCATCCTTCATTTGAAGGGGTTTGGTCCCCATCCAGGCCAGTTCCAGCATAGATCCATAGGAATTTTCATCTTTCCCTGAGATAGTGCCAGAACCGTACAAGTCCCCAACATTGATGTTACAGCCGTTCACCGTATGGTGAGCCAATTGCTGTGCCATGTTCCAATACATGTATTTGTAATTGGAATTGCAAATGGTCTGTTCTTCCGTTCCATCAGGCTGAAGGGCTACTTCCAAGTTGATATCGTAGTTTTTGTTGCCGTCAAACTCCAGATATGACTGTACCTTGGGCTCCTGAACAGGTCCAGCAACGCGGAAGGGCTCCAAAGCCTCCATGGTCACGATCCAAGGTGAAATGGATGAGGCAAAATTCTTGGCCAAAAATGGCCCTAGGGGAACATACTCCCACTTTTGAATATCCCTGGCCGACCAATCGTTGAAAAGCACCATGCCAAATATGTAGTCCTCGGCCTCTGCGGTGGAAACAGTCTCGCCCAGAGCTGTGTTTTTACCTGTGATAAAGGCCATTTCCAGCTCAAAATCCAAGCGAGCTGATGCCTGGAACACGGGAGTCGAAGCATCCTTTGGCAAAACTTGACCTTTAGGCCTGTGGATAGGTTCGCCGCTTAAAATAATGGAAGATGCCCTACCATGGTATCCCACGGGTATGTGCTTCCAATTGGGCAAAAGTGCATTTTCTGGATCACGGAACATCATGCCCACGTTGGTGGCGTGTTCAATGCTGGAATAGAAATCCGTATAGTCCCCAATGTAAACCGGCATATGCATTTGAGCTTCGGACTGGAGGACAAAAAGCTCTGGTTTTCCAGCTAAAATGGAACCTTCATCTTTTAACCAATGTTGAATATCAATCCTAACTTTTTTGGTGATCGATTTTCCCAAAGCGATGAAATCGTTCAAGGTGTCCTTTTCTAGAACTGCGGTATTAAACTCGAAAACATCCAGTTCAGCGACCGCGGCCAAATCTAAAATGTGTTCGCCAATGGCAATTCCTGCTCTAGGGCTTCTATCTTCGGTGGAAAACACTCCGAAGGGTAGGTTGTGTATTGAAAAATCTGAATTTTCAGGTATGTTGATGATCATTTTACTTTTTATGTCATTCCCGTGAAAACGGGAATCTATCTGTTAATCATTAATTATGGATTCCTGCCTTCGCAGGAATGATAATGGAGGATAATTACTCCACCCAAGATTTGTAATAACTGCCATCGTCAATCTTAAGTGCATTCTCGGTGACTTGTAGTGGTTTAAAAGTATCTATCATCACGGCAAGCTCTTCCGTGCCCTTTTTGCCAATACTAGCTTCATAGGTGCCAGGATGTGGTCCATGTGGAATTCCAGCTGGGTGCAAGGAAATATATCCTGGTCCAATCCCTGTTCTACTCATAAAATCCCCATCCACATAGTACAGCACTTCATCGGAGTCTATGTTGGAATGATTATAAGGTGCTGGAATGGCTTTTGGGTGATAGTCGTACAATCGCGGACAGAACGAGCAGATGACAAAGGCTCCTGTTTCAAAAGTTTGGTGCACAGGTGGCGGTTGGTGCACGCGCCCCGTAATAGGCTCAAAATTGTGAATGGAAAACCCATAGGGGAAATTATATCCATCCCAGCCCACTACATCAAAAGGGTGGGTGTTGTATACCAAACTGTGCAGCATGCCCTGTTTTTTTACCTTGATGACAAACTCACCTTTTTCATCATAGGTTTCCAGGTCCTGTGGTAGTTTATAATCCCGTTCGCAGAAAGGGGAATGCTCCAATAGTTGTCCAAACCAGTTACGATACCTTTTTGGGGTGTAAATAGGGTGGAAGGATTCGGCATATAAAATGCGGTTGTCTTCTGAATCAAATTCTATTTGATAGATCATCCCTCTGGGAATGATCAGGTAGTCCCCATATTCGAATGGAATATTGCCCAAAAACGTTCGCAAAGTTCCAGTGCCTTTGTGGATAAACAGCATTTCATCTGCATCCGAGTTTTTATAGAAATACTCGGTGAGGGATTTTTTTGGAGCTGCCAATCCAATATGAACGTCGCTGTTGACCAAAAGTGGTTCCCGAGCATCCAAAAAATCATCTTTTGGCTTTACATCGAACCCAATTAGTTTACGGGAAGCAATGTTGTGGCTCACGGCTATTTTTGGATTTACATCAATAGAATCACCAATGGCAGATACCTGTGTAGGCCTATGCTCATGATAGATTAAGGAAGACATCCCATCAAAACCAATGGTGCCAAACAATTGCTCATAATAAAGACTTCCGTCCGGCTTGGTGAATTGGGTATGCCTTTTCTGTGGAATTCTTCCAAGTTTGTGATAAATCGGCATGGATTTTAATTTTGAGTTGGGAGTAACGAGTTATGAGCTTAAGTAAACAACTATGTACCTTAACCCATAACTCAGCACTCTTAACCTAATTAATGCAAAGTACCTCTTACTTCTTGTTCGCGTTCAATGGCTTCGAACAGTGCCTTAAAGTTACCTTTTCCAAACGATTGTGCACCCTTTCTTTGGATGATTTCGAAGAACATGGTAGGTCTTGGCTCCACAGGACGGGTAAAAATCTGTAGCAAATACCCCTCATCATCGCGATCTACTAGGATGCCAAGTTCTTTTAGCGGAGCAATGTCCTCATCAATTTTTCCCACGCGATCGGTAACGGCATCGTAGTAAGTGTCAGGGACGCGAAGAAATTCGACCCCGCGGCTTCTCAATTGACGTACTGTGGTAATAATATCGTCTGTGGCCACCGCAATATGCTGCACGCCTTCGCCCTCATAAAAATCAAGGTATTCCTCAACTTGGGATTTCTTTTTACCCTCGGCAGGCTCGTTGATGGGGAACTTGATGCGTCCATTGCCGTTGCTCATTACCTTGCTCATCAAGGCAGTATATTCTGTGGAAATATCGTTGTCGTCAAAGGATAGAATATTCACAAAGCCCATTACTTTTTCATAGAACTCTACCCAATAGTCCATTTTGTTCCATCCTACATTGCCCACCATATGGTCAACAAATTTTAAGCCAGTGGGTTCTGGATTGTAGTCAGGGGTTTCCCATTTCTTGTATCCGGGCATAAAAGTGCCTTCGTAATCCTTCCGCTCCACAAAAATATGGACGGTCTCCCCGTAAGTGTAGATTCCGGAGCGTACGATCTTGCCCGTTTCATCTTCCATCACTTCTGGTTCCATATACGACTTGGCCCCTCTTTCCATGGCCGTGTTGTAGGCATAAGTGGCATCATCTACCCATAGGGCAACCACCTTGATGCCATCTCCGTGTTGATCAATATGTCTACCGATATCTGTTCCGCTTTTAAGGGGAGAGGTAAGCACCAAGCGAATCTTGTCTTGGATTACCACATAACTTTCGCGATCGGTAAGTCCCGTTTCCAAACCTGCATAGGCATATGACTGAAAACCAAAAGCGGTCTTGTAGAAATGGGCCGCTTGTTTGGAATTGCCCACATAAAGTTCAATGTAATCGGTGCCGTTGATAGGCATAAAATCCTGAGCAGAGTCATGAATTTTAGGGATTGCAGTAGTTTCCATAGGTGTTATATTTTGATGTGAGATAAAAATTGTTGTTAATGCAACAAAAATATGAAATTTGAATTGATCTTTTGGGATTGGAAGCATAATTTTTGTTAAAATTGACAAGGGTTTTACCTGATGGGTGAAAATGGATACATTAGTAAGGTGATTTTCAAAAAGGTGATGGACGAAAACATACGTAGTGAATGCTGAATCAAATTGATGAAATATCGGGTATTGGGCTTCATTTGGACTTGGTTCTGAGAAGGATTCAGGAGGCTTATCTCAAGAAGTTCGAGGAACTTGGAGTGGATTTGACCATTGAGCAGTGGGTAATCCTACACCGCATATCCGAATTGGGCAAGACGGCTTCCCAAAGGGATATTGTACGTTCCAACTTTCGAAATCGTGCTACAACCTCAAGAGTCATTGGAAAACTGGAGAAAAAAGGTTGGATAAGTAAAACCCGATTTGATGGGGATCAAAAACGCTTCAAATTGGAACTCACCAGAAAGGGAAAGAAGGTCATTAAATTGGTGTTGCCCCATGCAGTAAACCTTCGTAAACTGGCAATCAAGGATTTGGACAATGAGGACTTTGAAATTTTCCTAAAGGTTCTGGTGCAGATTGGTTACAATTACTACTCCAACGAGGTGTAGTTAAGGTGGCTTTGTTTCTTCAGCTGAATTCACTTAGGCATGGATAGTTTTCTGTCCTCGTTGATCTCGCCCTCAATATTATAGTAGGCCACTATCTCAGAGATAAGGTTGTTCCTGGTATAATGCCACTCCGTGACCTCTAACCTAAATGCTTCTTTTATGGCCGTGTATCGGATACATACTTTGTTTGAATTCGAAATCATGTCATGAATTTCAAACGTATGCCCCAAGAATTTGTCCTTGTTGGCCTTTACCAAATCCAGATATGCCGTTTTTCCCTCAATGATCCCATAGGGACTGGTGTGTTCAAAATCATCGGAAATAGGTAAATCCTCAAACTCACCTGTTTCCCAAAGTCGAAACCACTCTTTTGCCAATGCTTTGGATTCCATAATTGTATGGATTTATGAATTAAATACCTTGCTACACAGTTTGAGACAGGTTAGAGCTTATTTATCACCCAGTTCTGCGAACTTAAAGCGATCATTAACCGCTGGCTCATGTTCCTGTTCCATGATTCGTGCTATTTTTTCCACAACCTCTGGATATTGGTCCGCTAAATCGTTTGCTTCTTTCAAGTCGTGCTCCAAATCATAGAGCTCTATTTTAAGATTGCCTTCAAAAATGTTTTTCCGAACGGCTTTCCATTTGCCCATTCTAACAGCTTGCTGCCCTTTGTAGCTAGGAAATTCCCAATAAAGAAAATCATGTTCTTGCTGTTTGGAACCCAAGAGCGTTGGTTTAAAACTAACTCCATCCACATTTTGGGGAAGTGGAACATCCACTATGTCGCAAAGTGTGGGCAGTACATCATAGAAAACGGAAATATGATCGGACACACTCCCTGCCTTGATCTGCCCAGGCCAGCTGGCCACAAACGGAACACGGATACCCCCTTCATAGACGTGGCCTTTGGTTCTTCCCTCGCCATTGGTAAAAGGTTTTGAGCTTTCGAAATACTCAAAATCAGCACCTCCTGTATAGGTAGGGCCGTTGTCGCTGCAAAACATAATTAAAGTGTTTTCGTAGAGTCCTAATTCCTTCAGTTTGGCAACCAGTTCTCCCAACTGCTGGTCCAACATAGTAATCATGGCCGCATAGCTTGCCCGAGGATAGGGATTGGGGAAATAGCCTTTATTCCCAACATATGGCTCTTCATCGCCAATCTGCTCTCTGTACGGAGCAGCGTATTTTTTCGGAATCTGTAAAGGTAGATGGGGAAGGGGAGAAGCGTAATAAAGAAAGAAATTGTTGTCCTGGTTCTGCTCTATAAATGAAAGTGCCTTTTTGTGGATCAATTCAGGGGCATAATCTGTTTGATAATACATTTCATAATTGGATTCGTCCTTGGGGTCTGCAGAAGCATCCAGCTTGGCATGGGGAGCAATAAGTTCGTTGTTTAAATAAACTTTTGTCTCATTTTCCCATAAATGGCTGGGATAAAGGTTGTGTGCCTGTCTTTGGCAGTTGTATCCATAAAAGGAATCAAACCCCTGTTTGGTGGGAACCCCTTCAGTTTCAGGAGCTCCAAGCCCCCATTTGCCAAACACCCCGGTGACATAATCAGCCTCTTTTAGTTTTTTGGCCAAGGTAATCGTGTTTCCGGGAATGGGACGTTGTCCTTCCAGTTTGATATTGGTAAACGCTTTTTTGTAATCCCAAACCTCTCCTCGTTCCCGCCATTCATCATTTCCTCGGATGTATGCATGGCCCGCATGTTTGCCGGTCATCAAAATGTAACGGGCAGGAGCACATACGGGTGCTCCGGAATAGTGCTGCGTAAAAAGCATGCCCTCTTTGGCCAAGGCATCAATATGCGGGGTTTTGATTTTTTCCTGTCCATAAACGCCAACTTCACCATAGCCCAAGTCATCAGCCAGAAAATAGATAATGTTGGGTTTTTTAACGGACTGTTGGGCTTTAAGTTCTGGAACCAAGCAAAAGGTGACTAGAACGAATAATGCAATCTGTGGGATTCTTGACATGTTAAATATTGGATTAATGCGCCTCCAGCCAGTTGTCCCCAAGACCCATTTCTACGTCAAGCGGAACGGCCAGTTCATAGGCATTTTCCATTTCGGTTTTGATTAATTTTTTGACTTCTTCCAGCTCAGGGTTATAGGCATCAAAAACCAATTCATCGTGAACCTGTAATAACATCTTGGTTTTAAACCCACCTTCGGTGAGTTTTTTGTGGATGTTGATCATGGCAATTTTGATGATGTCGGCGGCGCTCCCTTGAATGGGTGCGTTCACTGCGTTTCGTTCCGCTGCCCCCCTTACTACTTGGTTCCCCGCGTTGATGTCCTTCAAATACCTTCGTCGCCCCAACACGGTTTGGACATAGCCGTTGTCGCGAGCAAAGTCCACCTGGTCTCCCATGTAATTCCGAAGTTTCGGATAGGTTTTGTAATAGGTCTCAATAAGCTCTTTGGCTTCGGTTCGGCTGAGATCTGTTTGATTGCTTAAGCCAAATGCCGAAACCCCATAAATGATTCCGAAGTTGACAGTTTTGGCATTGCCCCGCTGTTCCCGGGTTACCTCTTCAATAGGGACATTGAAAACTCTGGAAGCCGTGGAGGCATGGATATCTTCTCCATTCTTAAAAGCTTCTATCATGGTGTCCTCCTCACTCAAAGCCGCAATGATGCGGAGCTCTATCTGGGAGTAATCCGCAGCAAGAAGGGTGTAGTTTTCATCCCTTGGGATAAAGGCTTTTCTAACCTGTCTTCCCCGCTCTGTTCGGATAGGGATGTTCTGCAGATTGGGATTGTTACTGCTCAAACGGCCTGTAGCCGCGACGGTTTGCATATAATCGGTATGGACTCTACCGCTGTGTTGCTGAACTTCATTGGGCAAAGCATCCACATAAGTGCTTTTAAGTTTGGTTAGACCTCTAAAATCCAAAACGTTTTGGATGATTTCATGGTCTTTGGCCAAATAAGAAAGCACGTCTTCCGCTGTGGAATACTGACCCGTTTTGGTTTTCTTGGGCTTGTCCACCAATTTCATTTTTTCAAACAGGATTTCACCTAACTGTTTTGGAGATGCTATATTGAATTGTTCACCCGCTGCTTCATAGATTTTTTGTTCCAGGGATTTGATATCCTTGTCCAGTTCTCCGGATAGGTTGTTGAGAAAACCTTTGTCCAGATTGATGCCCTCGGTTTCCATATCAGCTAGAACCCTGAGCAGTGGAACTTCAATATTTTTGAAAAGCTCGTCGGTTTTTGCTTCTGCCAATTCGGGTCTGAAATGTTCCGCCAGTTGAAGGGTGATATCTGCATCTTCGGAGGCATACTCCGTTTGCTTATCCAAAGGCACCTGACGCATACTCAATTGGTTTTTTCCTTTTTTGCCAATAAGTTCTGTAATGGAAACTGGGGTATAGTTGAGGTAGGTCTCGGCCAAAACATCCATATTGTGACGCATATCTGGATTGATGAGGTAATGGGCCAGCATGGTATCAAAGAGTTTTCCTTTGACCTCAATCCCATAATTTTTCATCACTTTGATGTCGTATTTTAGGTTTTGCCCTACCTTTTCTATGGCCTCGGATTCGAAAAATGGCCGTAGAGTTTCCAAAATTTCCATGGCTTTTTCCCGCTCCTCAGGAATTGGTACATAAAAGCCTTTCTTGGCCTCCCAGCTAAACGCGATTCCCACAAGTTCTGCCTCCAATGGATTGAGGGAGGTGGTTTCCGTATCAAAACAAACCGAAGTCTGTTGCATTAGCTTCTCCATAAATATCTGAAGGCCAAGACCGGGAACGATGCTTTGGTACAAATGAGAAACATCTGATACTGTATTTCTACTGTTGGCATCCTTGATGGTGGCCGGAGCCGCACTGGGATCGGCACCAAACAAACTAAATTGGCCACTTCCTGCAGCTTGCGGTTTGGGAGTGGCGGGCTTTCCTTGGGTAGGCGCTGCTGAAGCCGGGGCCTCAGCTTCACCAGAAAATATCTTAATGAATTGCTCTTTTAGTCTTCGGAACTCTAGCTCATCAAAAATCTGTTGCACTTTGTTTCCGTCGGGTTCAGACATTTCGTAATCGTCTGCATTGAAGGTGACATCACAATCCGTTTTAATCTCGGCCAGCTTTCGCGACAATCGGCCCAATTCGGCATTAGCTTCCACTTTCTCCTTCATTTTTCCTTTGAGCTGGTCTGTATTGGCCAAAAGTCCTTCCAAAGAATCATATTCGGCCAGGAATTTCTTCGCAGTTTTATCGCCAACTCCAGGTAGGCCTGGAATATTGTCACTGGCATCACCCATCATTCCCAAATAATCGATTACCTGTTCAGGACGTTGCACTCCAAAGCGTTTTTGCACCTCTGGAATGCCCCAAATTTCAATTCCGTTACCCATTCGGGCTGGGCGATACATGAAGATGTTCTCAGAGACCAATTGTCCGAAATCCTTATCTGGGGTAACCATAAAAACTTTGTAGTCCTCTTTTTCGGCCTGTTTTGCCAAGGTGCCGATTATATCATCTGCCTCATAGCCTTCCAAGACCACCACGGGAATGTTCATGGCTCTTAAAATATCCTGGATGTAGGGAACCGCTATACGTATCGCGTCGGGTGTCTCATCACGATTGGCTTTATAATCTTCAAAGAGCTCGGTGCGTTCCACACTGCCCCCTTTATCAAAGCAAACGGCCAAATGGTCCGGCTTTTCTCGTTTGATCACATCAAAAAGGGAATTCACAAACCCCATAATGGCTGAAGTATCCATGCCTTTGGAGTTTATCCTAGGGTTTTTTAGCAAGGCATAATATCCCCTGAAAATAAGGGCGTAGGCATCCAGAAGGAAGAGTCTTTTCTGATCGGACATAGTGTTGGGTTAGCTATATGAAATTAAAAATGCGAAGCTTGTATTCACCATTGTAATCGCACAGTTTTTAAAGGTAGAAAAAGAAGTTGGAATCAAGAAACAAGAGCCAAGAAGTCTTGCATCCAGAAGCGAAGCGGTCCAACATCTCCTGACTAACCTTGATAAAAGCTCTCGACCTGCTTATTTTCATGTCCTTTGTCGGAAAATTCCCGATAGGTGAATCCAGGATGTACGCAGTAACCCCCTGTTTCCCCCTTTTTGTTCACTGCGATAAAGCCAATCTGGAAATCCTTTCGACCTTCGTTTTTTTTCATAATGCGTTTAACCCCTTCCTCACAAGCTTCTTGTGGCGATTTTCCTTGACGCATGAATTCCACAATCAGAAAACTGCCCACGGTCCGTACTACTTCCTCTCCAACTCCGGTTGCTGTGGCTCCTCCAACTTCATTGTCCACAAATAATCCGGCCCCAATAATAGGCGAGTCCCCTACACGGCCAGCCATTTTGTAGCCCATTCCACTTGTGGTGCAGGCTCCGGCAATATCCCCATTTTCATCAATGGCCAACATCCCAATGGTATCGTGATTTTCAATATTGATAATGGTCTCGTACTTGGAAGTTTTTTTCCATTCCTCCCATTCTTTTTTGGATTGCTCGGTGAGCAGGTTGCTTTTTTCAAACCCCTGTTCATACGCAAAAAGTTCGGCACCCAATCCAGCCAACATTACATGGGGTGTTTCCTCCATGACCTTTCTGGCTACAGAAATAGGGTGGGCTATGTTTTCCATGCATAAGACTGCACCGCAATTGGCGTCTTTGTCCATAATGCAAGCATCCAAAGTAACCCGGCCTTCACGATCAGGTCTTCCCCCTACGCCCACGGTTTGATTACTGGTATCAGCTTCTTCCACTTTGACTCCCGCTTCCACGGCATCAAGGGAGCTGCCCGAATTGCTCAATACTTCCCAAGCCTTTGCAGAGGCATTTTGAAAGTTCCAAGTGCAAATAACTATGGGTTTTATGGCTTGGGTTTCGGATAAAACGGGTGCCTTTACGGTTTCGGTTTTACAAGAAGCCAAAACAGGGGCGGACAATAATCCCGCCGTGGTCAAGCTGGATTTTTTTAGAAACTTTCTTCTTTGCATGGATAGTAAAGGTTTGGATGGTTTGTTCCTGATGCTTTTCCCGTTCCGAATTTTGCATCATCGGAAGTCACTATTTTTGTTGTTATTTTGAGTTCATAAATATAGGAATATGCTGGTAGAAGTTTGCGCCAATTCACTGGAATCTGCACTGAATGCCCAAGAAGCTGGGGCAGATAGAATTGAACTTTGTTCCGAGTTGGGGGTAGGGGGAATCACCCCTTCCGCCGGACTGATTGCATTGGTGAAAAAAGCCTTGAAAATCCCGGTGCACGTGCTTATTAGACCCCGTGGAGGTCATTTTACGTATACCGATGGGGAATTCAAGACCATGATCCAGGATATAGAAATATGCAAGGACTATGGTGTAGAAGGTATTGTTTCAGGGGTTTTGCATCCAGATTTTGAACTGGATGTTGATCGTACCCAAGAACTGATCAATATCTCAAGGCCCATGCGATTCACATTTCACCGCGCCTTTGATTGGGTGCCTGACCCCCAAAAATCCTTCGAGCAATTGGGGGCTATGGGAGTGGATTATTTATTGACTTCAGGTCAAGAAAACTCCTCCGAAGCAGGGTTGGGACTTTTAAAAGAGCTGAATTCCATTTCCAAGGAGGTAAACGTTATGGCAGGAGGCGGGATTAAATTGGAGAATGCGGAGCAGTTTAAGTCAGCAGGTTTAACAGCCATTCATTTGTCCGGAACCTCTTTTGGAAACACCATTGCGATGGAAAGCAAAATTTCGATGAATTCCAATACCCATCTTAGAGAAAATCAAGTGGCCGTAACAAATTTGGAAACCGTTCGTCAGATTGTACGGCGCGTTAAATAAACGCAAAAAGCCAATTGTTCGTTAAGGAAAGAAATATCTTTATAAAAAAGTTTGCATGCCAAGGTTTCTAATCATTTTATCCATTGTCTATATAGTACTGGCCATTTATGGTTTTCAAGGCTTTAAGACCCTTTTTAAGAGTACCTGGATTCAAATTCTCTATGGTGTACTTTTTTTAGCGGCCTTGCTCAATTTTATCATAAGGGTGCTCAATTACACCCCTGGGGATGGGGTTCGCGGTCAGATAGCAACCGCAGGTGGAATTTTCTTTTCGTTTCTGATGCTGGGTCTTGTTTTGGGAATCATTCTCTTATTGGAGGATGTGGTGCGACTTTTTGTCTTTGGATATAACAAAATTGCGGGATTGACAGAACCACAGGCCAAGTTTTTTCCATCCCGAAGAAAGTTTATAAGTGCGATTGGCTTGGGTATTGCAGCCTTGCCATTTGGTGCTTTGCTATATGGAATGTATAGGGGCAAATACAATTATAAGGTGCTCACTTATGTAATGGAATTTGATGATCTTCCTGACGCCTTTGATGGCTATCAGATAACGCAAATCTCCGATGTGCATAGCGGGAGTTTTGATAACCGAAACAAGGTGGCCTATGGTATTGACCTCATCAATAAGCAACAAAGTGACGTGATTCTCTTTACAGGGGACATGGTCAACGATAAGGCGGTAGAGATGGAACCTTGGGCAGACCTTTTTTCTACATTGGAGGCAAAAGACGGCAAGTATTCCATTTTGGGGAACCATGATTATGGAGATTACACGGAATGGCCTTCGGATGAGGCAAAGGCCCAAAATCTTCAGGATTTAAAAGACCTTCAAAAAGAGATGGGCTTTGACCTGCTTTTGGATACGCATCGCTATTTGGAAAAGGATGGCCAACGCATTGCTCTTCTTGGTGTTGAGAACTGGGGTAGGGGCGGATTTAAAAAAGCAGGTGATTTGGAAAAAGCCAAGGCCGGTGTGTCCAAGGATGACTTTAAAATTTTGATGAGCCATGACCCCTCGCATTGGGAAGATGTGGTGATTCATGACGATTATCATTTTCATTTGACCCTTAGTGGACATACGCACGGAATGCAGTTTGGGGTTGAGATACCAGGATGGGTAAAATGGAGTCCCGTAAAATGGCGATACAAGTATTGGGCTGGGGTATACGAAGAACTCAATCAATTTATAAACGTGAACCGAGGGTTTGGATTTATTGGTTATCCTGGGCGTGTGGGTATCTGGCCGGAGATTACTGTGATTACCTTAAAAAAGAAAGGTTTAACGTGAAATTAACGTTGTCTTTTCTCGGTTATATAAGGGCTTCGTCAAGATTTTAACAAATTTTCTTACTTTTGGTTGGTAAACCCAGATAATACATGTCAAAATTCGGCGAACTTATCGATTTAAAAGTACCAGTGTTATTGGACTTTTATGCGGAATGGAACGAACAATCCACTTCTATGCACCCGGTGCTGCGGGATGTTGCTGCGGCTTTGGGTGATAAGGGCAAAGTGATTAAGATTGATGTTGATAAAAACAAGGAGCTATCGCAGGCGCTTCGAATCAAAGGTTTACCTACCCTTATGATCTACAAAAAGGGTGAAATGGTATGGCGACAAAGTGGAGAGCAAGATGCCAATACACTGATTGGGATCTTAAATGAATATATTTAAAGCGCAAGGTTTAACCTCGCTTTTTTATTCCAAGCTTTCCGAAGAGTCCTGAACTGATTCAATCGTATCCAATGGAATGGAATCCCTCATATCTGGATCAGGTGTGGGTTCTTCAAACATTTCCTCATCGTCCCCTACAAACTGAGAAAACTTATCAATGTATTCATTGAATATTACGGTCTCTGATTCGGCCTTCTCGCGATCTTGGTTTTCAATCAGGATATCGATGTTTCTTCGGTAAGCCTGCATGTCGGCTAAAATATCATCAATCCTGTCGTACTGCTCATCCAACGGTACCGCAGAATAGTATTCCAAGCGCTCTTGATACACCTTTTTAAGTTTTTCAAAAAGAGCGTGGGCCTTCTCGGTTTCGCCTACTTTATAATATCCATCCACATAAGGTTCCACAAAGGCGTAAAACCCAAACTCTTCAACCGGCATATTGGTTATAGCGATATCAATGATGTCCTTTGCCTTATCCACTTTTCCCTCTTCCAATAATTTCTCCATTAAACGCGCCAGATTGCTTCTAAAGGACAGTCCTTGGGAACGGGTTTGAGGGTCATGATAGATTTCCGTATCCCCGGAATTTCCCCAATCCCATTTTTTGACAATGTCGTACATAAGATCGGAGTCAATTCTACCCATTTCAAAAGAGCTTTCATTTTTTGTCTTGATGGGTACCAATTTATAAATCAAACCATCCAACTGAAGATAATCTTTCATCCAGATGTATTCCGCTCTATCAAAACTTCCCCCTGAAAAGTAAATGGGTCGTTTCCAATCATTGTTGGCAATCAAATCCAACATTAGAATGCGGTTTTTGGGTAAAGCCCCTTGAGGCAGATCAATATCAATATAATCCAATATCTGGTCGGCATCCTCTGGCTTAACCAATCCGCTCTCCAATACATTTTGCTTATTGACGGGAATACGGATTTTATTGGTGGGATAGTAAATAACGTTTAGCGTACCCTCTGGAATTTCGCTGATATCCACACCCTGTTTTTCCAATAAATAGCGGTATTTGTTCTGTGGCTTGTCGCTGTCAATCCAGTTCACAAAATCCTTGATATCCCATCTGCTATCGGTAATGGCTTGATAATAGACAGCATCCCTTGAACCATATCGGTATTTATCATGGGTAAGCTGCGAAGGAATGGGCTCACTTTCATAAGCCTTTCGTTTCATTTGATCTATATACCAATCTGTTGCGAACAAACTGGTGTTTACAATACGTACATCAGTTCTATGGCCTTCAATTTCTTGTGCATACCACAACGGGAAGGTATCATTGTCCCCAATGGTAAAGAGAATGGCGCCTGAATCTTCTTGGCAAGAATCCAAATAAGCTTTGGCCGTGGAATTGGCTGTATAGCGGTTTGATCGGTCGTGATCATCCCAATTTTGAAATGCCATCAAGAGTGGAACAGAAAGCAAACATATCGTGGTTAGCGCTGGCGCAGCAATTTTAGCGGAAATGAGCTTTCTGAATTCATCAAACAGGCCATAGACGCCCATACCTACCCACATGCTAAAGACATAGAACGATCCCACCAAGGAATAATCCCGTTCCCTAGGCTGAAAAATGTATGGATTGGTATAGAATTGAATGGCTATTCCAGTAAACATGAAAAAGACAAACAGCACCCAAAACTGTTTCGGGTTTTTGGAAATCTGGAAGACCAGTCCAATAATCCCTAAAAGCAAGGGCAGGAAGAAATAGGTGTTTCGGGCTTTGTTGTTTTTCCAGTCACTAGGTAAATTATCCTGACTTCCCAATCTTAGGCTGTCTATAAAACCTATTCCACTCAACCAATTCCCATTTTCGTCATATCGCCCTTGGACATCGTTTTGTCGACCTGCAAAATTCCACATAAAATAGCGCATGTACATGTATCCAAACTGGAATTCAATCATGTATTGAATATTTTGCCCTAAAGTGGGAGGTTCCACCTCAATGTACTCGCCAAACTCACGAAGGAACCTGACATATTGCTCGGCATCCAGTTCCCCTCGGTCATAGGCCGCTTTAAATTGCGAAACGGCCTCCCTCAGGTCATTTCGGGAAATGTATTCTGATTTAATCCTAAAGTCAAGCACTCCAAAATAGCGCATGTAATTTTCAGCATGCTGGTCGCTCCAAAGTCTGGGCAAAAGACCCACATGCTTTTCATTGGGCCCTTGCATGGCCCCTTTATAATTGTTGACAATCACATATTTGCCCAAGGTTTCATCCTTTTCATATTTTGGGCGGTCGTCCTTGTCTTCCCCAGCAGGTGCAAAGGTGTCTGAATAGTAGGCTCCGTAAAATGGACTTTCAACCCCGGGATACTGTTCCCGGTTGTAATAGGCCAACAGCGAACGGGCATCAGAAGGGTCATTTTCGTTGACCACAGTCTTGGCATTGGCCCGAATAGGCAACATTAACCAAGATGAAAACCCTAGAATCAGGAACATCAAACAGAGCACAATGAGGTTTCCTGTGCGAAAATCATTTTTCCGTGTATAGCGAAGCGCAAAATAAAAAGCAGCCACAAAAAGCAGTCCCATGATGATGGTTCCAGAGTTGAATGGCAACCCAATGCTATTAATGAAAAACACTTCACTCCATCCAAAGAGTTTTAGCACGTATGTAAGGGAAAATTTGTAGACCAACATCAATACGGCAATCACCGATATATTGGCCAACAGAAAATTCTTGATGTTGGTTTCTTTATACCTCTTGAAATAGAACAATAAACCTATGGATGGAATGGCCAAAAAGCCCATGAATTGGATTCCGAAGGTAAGACCGATCACAAAGCAAATGAGCAATAACCAACGATGGCCTCTAGGTTCGTCAAGGTTGTCCACCCACTTAAGTCCCAGCCACAACAAAAGGGCCATGATCAGACTGGCCATGGCATATACTTCGGTCTCCACGGCGTTAAACCAAAAACTATCCGAAAAAGTAAAGGTCAAGGCACCAACAAGCCCACTTCCAAAAACAGCAATGGCCTTACTGTTGCTAAGGGCCTTCTTCTTTACAATCAGTTTGCGGGTTAGGTTGGTGATGGTCCAAAACGTGAACAGGACTGCAAACGCACTGGACACCACGGATACGGCATTCACCATAAGGGCAATCTTGGAAGGGTCGCCAAAGGCAAACATGGCAAAAAAGGCACCTATCATTTGCAATAGAGGTGCACCAGGCGGATGCCCTACTTGAAGTTTGGCAGAGGTGGTAATGTATTCACCGGCATCCCAAAAACTCCCGGTAGGTTCAATGGTAAGGGCGTAAACAATAAAAGCTATGGAGAAGGAAATCCACCCTAGGATGGTATCCCATTTTCTGAAGTTTGCTGCAAACATAAAGATGGTCTTAACCAGTTGGGGCGAATTTAGTAAATATAGTAGAGACGTCTGGCGAATTTTGGAAAAGCTTTAACATGGATGGCTCTGGAAAAATCCTTCGGATTCTTTTGAAATTATTTGTGCAAACAAAAGTTTGTTATAAATTTGCACGCTCAAATACTGGAACATGTATTTGATAATTTGCATTTCGATGCAAGTTTGGTAGTGGCCCATGGTGTAATTGGCAACACAGCTGGTTTTGGTCCAGTCGTTCTAGGTTCGAGTCCTAGTGGGCCAACAGAATAGTAAACAAACCCGATGTCTTCAGGATGTCGGGTTTTCTATTTTATGCAGAGGCGGGACGAGAAGCCTGCCTGTCGGCAGACAGGTTTATCCTGAGCGCAGACGAAGGGAGTCCTAGTGGGCCAAGGGAAAATTAAATAAAATCCCGATTTCTAAGGAAATTGGGATTTTTTGTTTGACCTATTTTGGGTACATTCATCCCTTAAACCAACCTAGGGAAATGAAGAATCAACCAAACCTCCTTTTGTGCCTTTTTTTACTGATAATACTTTTCAGTTGCAATGAAAAAACCGAACCGAAAAAACCAGAGCAAAAACCGAACATTATTTTCGTTTTGGCCGATGATTTAGGCTACGGGGATATTACTGCTTTCAATGAAAACAGTAAAATCAAAACCCCACATTTGGACATGCTGGCCCAAGAAGGAATGCGATTCACGGATGCGCATACCTCCTCTGCCGTTTGTACTCCTACCCGATATGGGATTCTTACGGGGAGATACAATTGGCGAAGCGAACTAAAACAAGGCGTACTTATTGGAGCCTCCAAGGCATTGATTCCAAATACAAGGACAACCGTGGCCTCTGTCTTAAAGCAAAGTGGCTACAACACCGCCTTTATTGGTAAATGGCATTTGGGATGGGATTGGGCTTTAAAGGATCCAAATCAGGAACCTACCACAGGTTGGCAAGACACCACCTTTGTCAATATTGATTACACCAAGCCTGTTACAAACACCCCCAATGATCTTGGATTTGACTATGCATATGGACATAGCGGCTCCTTGGATATGGCACCTTATGTTTATGTAGAAAATGGAATGGCCACCCAAGTACCGGATTCCACCACGGTAAACACTGGGAAATACTCTTGGTGGCGAAAAGGGCCCACTTCCAAAGATTTTATCCATGATGATGTGACCCCGAACTTTTTTCGAAGAGGTATTAAATATGTAAAAGAACAAGCCAATAAGGAAAAACCCTTCTTCCTGTATTTGGCACTGCCCTCACCGCATACACCTATCCTTCCCACGGAAGAATGGCAGGGGAAAAGTGAGCTTAATCCGTATGGGGATTTTATGATGATGGTAGATGATTATATGGGACAACTGAATGCGGCAATCAAGGAAACAGGTGTGGAAGAAAACACCTTAATTGTGTTTACAAGCGATAATGGGTGTTCGCCAGCGGCCAAAATTGATGAGATGACGGAAAAGGGACATTATCCAAGTTATGTATACCGAGGCCATAAAGCCGACATTTTTGAGGGTGGACATAGGGTGCCCTATATCGTAAAATGGCCCGCCAAAGTGCAAAAGGGTTCTATAATGGATCAGACCATTTGTACTACTGACTTTATGGCTACTTCGGCCGCCATAGCAGGATATCAATTAAAGGATAACGAAGGAGAGGACAGCTATAACATACTACCCCTTTTAACCCAAGAAGCAATTGAAGGGGATTTTAGGGAGGCCACGGTGCATCATTCCATTAATGGAAGCTTTGCCATCCGAAAAGGAAATTGGAAATTGATCATGTGTCCAGGTTCTGGGGGATGGAGTTTTCCAACACCTAACAACAAAGAAGCTTTGGAGGACTTACCCAGGATTCAGCTTTACGATCTTAATAATGACCCAGCAGAAGCTGCTAATCTACAAGCTTCAAATCCTGAAAAGGTGGAGGAGCTAAAAACCTTGTTGACCAAATACATTCAGGAGGGTAGGAGTACTCCCGGTTTGGCACAGCAAAATGATGGGGAGGACAAGAATTGGGAACAATTATGGTGGATGGATGAGGCCAACTAATGGAATTGCCCAGTAGGCTGTTGCCCGCAATTTTGCAGACTCTTAAATTATTGTATCTTTGCACCACTGAACGGATATAATTGTATTCATGAGGGGACTTCGAGTCCCCTCTTTTATTACTTGATTTTATGTTGAGGGAAAAAGTGGAACAGCTACTGGGCAAGGCTTTGGAAGAACGACCTTCCTTGTTTTTGATAGATTTCACGATAGGAAGTGACAATACAATCCGTGTGGTACTGGATGGTGATCAGGGTGTCAATCTTCAGGATTGTATGGACGTTAGCAGGGCCATAGAGCACAACCTGGATCGGGAAGAAGAGGATTTTTCTTTGGAGGTAACCTCCGCAGGAGCCACTTCCCCACTTCAATTACCGCGTCAGTTCAGAAAAAATGTGGGAAGAAAATTAAAGGTCAGGACCAGCGACAACGAATGGGAAGGTACGCTAACCCAGGCCAATGATGATCATATTACCCTGGAGTGGAAGGCGAGAGAGCCCAAACCTGTGGGTAAGGGAAAAGTTACGGTTCAGAAGAAAGAGGTGATTGCCTTTTCTGATATCCATCAAGCAAAAGTTATTTTAAAATTTTAATCGTAATTCAAAAATGGAAAACCTAGCGCTCATCGAATCCTTTTCGGAATTTAAGGACGATAAGTTTATAGATAGGGTAACCCTTATGGCAATTTTGGAAGATGTTTTCCGAAATGCCCTGAAGAAGAAATTTGGTTCTGACGAGAACTTCGATATCATTATCAACCCTGATAAAGGGGATTTGGAGATTTGGAGAAACCGTATAGTTGTAGAAGACGGAGAGGTGGAAGAACCCAATGAGGAAATATCGCTTTCCGAAGCGAGAAAAATTGAGCCCGATTTTGAGGTAGGTGAAGATGTTTCCGAAGAAGTGAAGCTAATGGATTTGGGAAGAAGAGCCATCTTGGCCTTGCGCCAAAACCTGATTTCCAAGATTCACGAGCACGATAATACCACCATCTACAAGCAGTTTAAAGACTTGGAAGGTGAAATTTACACAGCAGAGGTGCACCACATTCGCCATAAGGCCATCATCTTATTGGATGATGAGGGTAATGAGATCATCTTACCCAAGGAAAAGCAAATTCCTTCGGATTTCTTCCGAAAAGGAGATAACGTAAGAGGAGTGATTGAAAGTGTGGAGCTCAAAGGGAACAAGCCCGCCATTATCATGTCCAGAACTTCGCCTATATTCTTGGAGCAATTGTTCTTCCAAGAGATACCAGAGGTGTTTGACGGCTTGATCACCATTAAAAAAGCGGTGCGTATTCCTGGAGAAAAAGCTAAGGTTGCGGTGGACTCCTATGATGATAGAATAGACCCTGTTGGAGCTTGTGTGGGGATGAAAGGTTCAAGAATCCATGGAATTGTTCGGGAATTGGGCAATGAAAATATTGACGTGATCAACTGGACCAACAATTCCCAATTGATGGTAACAAGGGCCTTGAGTCCGGCTAGGGTTTCTTCCGTTAAGTTGAATGATGAGAAGAAAACGGCCCAGGTTTATTTGAAGCCAGAGGAAGTTTCCAAGGCAATTGGTAGAGGAGGGCACAATATTCGTTTGGCTGGTCAATTGACTGGTTATGAGATTGATGTATTCCGTGAAGGTGTCGAGGAAGATGTAGAGTTGACCGAATTCTCAGATGAAATTGAAGGTTGGGTGATTGAAGAGTTCAAGAAAATTGGATTGGACACAGCCCGAAGCGTTTTGGAACAAGACGTAGCCGATTTGATCAAACGTACAGATTTGGAAGAGGAAACGGTTGTTGAAGTGGTACGAATTCTTAAGGAGGAATTTGAAGATTAAACTATATATTAGCAGCAAATTTAAGGGCTAGGAAAAACAATTTATGGCAGGAAACCCAACAATAAGGCTTAATAAAGTTCTCAGGGAGTTGAACATTTCACTGGATAGGGCCGTGGAATATCTTGCGTCCGCAGGACACGAGGTTGAAGCACGTCCTACTACCAAGATTACAGATGAGGTGTATCAAGTGCTGTTGGATGAATTCCAAACGGATAAGAGCAAAAAAGTTGCTTCCAAAGAAGTAGGCGAGGAGAAAAGGAAGGAGAAGGAAGCGCTCAGGATCCAAATGGAGCAGGAGCAGGAAGAAAGAAGGCTTGCCAGGGAACGAAGAAATGCCGATCAGGTCATTAAGGCCAAAGCGGAACTTTCGGGACCTAAAACTGTTGGGAAGATTGATCTGGACAATAAGCCGGAGGCACCCAAGGAAGAGGAGAAGCCAGTTGTTGAAGAACAGCCCAAGGTTGAGGTGGAGAAAAAACCTGCTGAGCCCAAGGTTGAGGAAGCCGACAAACCGGTAGAGGCCAAAAAAGAGGAGGCCGAACAGCCCAAGGAGCCAGAGGCCATTCAAACACAATACAAAAAGCTATCCGGTCCCAAAATCACTGGGGATAAAATTGACTTGTCCCAATTCAATAAGCCTAAGAAGAAGAAAGAGGAGGCCAAGGCCAAAACAGGAGATGCTTCCGATTCAAGCGCAGACAGAAAGAAAAGGCGTAAGCGAATAATAAGCAAGAACAACCCGCAATCTGGAAACGGTCGTCCAAACCAAAGAGGAAACAACAGTCCAGGTAGAAGAGGGCAACGTTCGTCGGTTCCTAAAGTTGAGCCAACGGAAGAAGAAGTACAAAAACAGGTACGGGAAACCCTTGAAAAACTTCAAGGCAAATCGAGCAAAGGAAAAGGAGCCAAGTATAGAAGGGAGAAAAGAGATCAGCATCGTCAGCAGACAGAGAAAGATCTGGAACAACAAGAACTGGAAAGCAAGATTCTTAAAGTAACAGAATTTGTTACCGTGAATGAAGTTGCTACCATGATGAATGTGTCCACTACCCAAATTATATCTGCCTGTATGTCCTTGGGAATCATGGTAACCATGAACCAGCGTTTGGATGCGGAAACGCTTTCCATTGTTGCTGAGGAATTTGGCTTTGAGGTGGAGTTTGTCACAGCAGAAATTGAAGAAGCCATTGAAGAGGAGGTGGACGCTCCTGAAGACTTGCATCCAAGAGCACCGATCGTTACCGTAATGGGTCATGTGGACCACGGTAAAACCTCTTTGCTGGATTACATCAGGGAAGAAAATGTAATTGCAGGTGAAAGTGGTGGGATTACCCAGCACATTGGTGCTTATGGTGTAACCTTGGAAGGAGGGCAAAAGATAACCTTCTTGGATACTCCAGGTCACGAAGCCTTTACGGCCATGCGTGCCAGGGGAGCCCAGGTAACGGATATTGCTATTATCGTAGTTGCTGCGGATGACGATATTATGCCGCAAACCAAGGAGGCGATAAGTCATGCCCAAGCGGCCAATGTTCCTATTGTTTTCGCCATAAACAAGATTGATAGGCCTACGGCCAATCCAGATAAAATTAAGGAAGGACTTGCAGCCATGAACCTTTTGGTGGAAGATTGGGGAGGTAAAATCCAATCCCATGATATTTCGGCCAAAACAGGTCAAGGGGTAAATGAGTTGTTGGAGAAGGTGTTGTTGGAAGCGGAACTGCTTGAACTGAAGGCCAACCCTGAAAAATTGGCTTCTGGAACTGTGGTTGAAGCATTCTTGGATAAAGGTCGAGGCTATGTGTCCACGATTTTGGTGCAGTCAGGAACCTTGGAGATTGGAGATTACGTTTTGGCAGGAACCTGTAGTGGTAAAGTAAAGGCCATGCAGGATGAGCGAGGGAAGAATATCAAAAAAGCTGGGCCGGCAACGCCTATTTCCATTTTGGGATTGGATGGAGCGCCCCAGGCAGGAGATAAATTCAATGTATTGCAGGATGAACGTGAGGCGAAGCAAATCGCGACCAAGCGTTCCCAATTGCAACGCGAGCAATCCGTTAGGACGCAGCGACATATTACTTTGGATGAGATTGGAAGACGAATCGCTCTGGGCGATTTCCAAGAATTGAACATTATCCTGAAAGGGGATGTGGACGGTTCGGTGGAAGCCTTGACAGACTCCTTCCAGAAACTATCCACGGATGAGATTCAGGTGAATATTATCCATAAGGGTGTAGGAGCCATTACAGAATCCGATGTGTTGTTGGCCAGTGCTTCGGATGCCATTATTATCGGGTTTAACGTTAGACCGATGGGTAATGCCCGTGCGGTTGCAGATAAGGAGGAAATCGATATCAGAATGTACTCTATTATCTACGACGCCATCAATGATTTGAAGGATGCTATGGAAGGTATGTTGTCTCCGGAAATGAAGGAGGAGATTACCGGAAATGCAGAAATCAGGGAGACCTTCAAGATTTCGAAGATTGGAACCATTGCTGGTTGTATGGTGACCACAGGTAAGGTCTTTAGAAATTCCCAAATTCGTTTGATCAGGGATGGGGTGGTCATCTTTACAGGTGAGCTGGCATCGTTAAAACGATTCAAGGATGATGTTAAGGAAGTGTCCAAAGGATACGATTGTGGTCTTCAGATCAAAAACTACAATGATATTAAGGAAGGGGACATAGTGGAAGCCTTCCAAGAGGTGGCAGTGAAGAAGAAACTGTAATTTCGAAAATAATCACACTCCCGCTTCGGCGGGGTTTTTTTTGTTTTAATGCTTGGTGCTTGGTGCTTGGTGCTTGGTGCTTGGTGCTTGGTGCTTGGTGCTTGGTGCTTGGTGTGTTGAAGGAATTAAAAATTGAAAATGAAAAATTGATTATGGTAAGTTGGGATTTGGAATTTGGAGCTTGGTACTGGTAATTTAGAACTTGGAATCTTTAAGTCTTGAGTCTTTAGTCTTGGTTCCTGAGTTTTGAACTTGAACTAACCTAATCTGCCCAGCGAGTTGGAATTTGGCGCTTGTAATTTGGAATTTTTATAGCCTTTAGTCCAAGTCTTTAGTCTTTAGTCTTGGTTCCTGAGTTTTGAACTTGAGTTTTGAACTTGAGTTTTGAACTTGAACTTGAATTTTAGCTTGAACTTAACTATCCTGACCGGTGAGTTGGAATTTGGCGCTTGTGATTTGGAATTTTTATAGCCTTTAGTCCAAGTCTTGAGTCTTGAACTTGAACTTGAGTTTTGAACTTGAACTTACCTAGAATTGCTCTCCGGTTTAAGCAGCATCGCATCCGGGTACTTTTTCCGAACTTCCAGATATTTGCGCTCGGCTTCCAGTTTGGTTTTAAACTTTCCCAGTCGTACACGATAAGTTGGGCTTTCAAACTCAATTTTGGAGTACCACCCCGGAAAATCAATATCTATTTTTGACTTGAGGTTTTGTGCCTTTTGATAGCTTCCAAAACCCACTTGGATTTGATAATAATCGGCTTTGGAATTTACTTGGGCGTAAAGTTTCATCAATTCGTCAATCCTTGGATCCTGATCAATCACAACTTGTCCTTCTTGGGCAGATAGGTTGTAAGTCAAACCAATCAAAATCAGTGCTAAAGCATAAGTTTTCATGTTATTTTCAAGCTTATCGGATTCGTCCTTGTACAAATGTAATTTTTTAGGGATTATTCCATCTACTTTCAACTTATTTAGAATAGTTATAAATTAGAAATTATAGATCCCTTAACATTTTGAAAAATGACCTTATTCCGTACTTTTGTCTGCGATTTTAGGCCACCCAAATGCTATTGTTCTCAGTATCAATTGGAATAATCGTGCCAAAGATTTCGATAGAAATTCTGTTAGTATGAAAAAGGTTTTATACCGCCATCTATTTTCAAAAGTTTTAGGTTTCTCTCTCCTACTTTTTTCCGTTTCAATTTATGCGCAAGAGGAAGCTTCCGCTGATGCCGCAGCTGGAGGTGATCCTGTGAAGGGAAAGCAGCTGTTCAATCAGAATTGTGCAGCATGTCATGCCTTGGATCGTAAAATGACAGGGCCTGCCTTGGCCAATGTGGAAAGTAGGCTGTCCGAAGATGAAGGTTTGGATAAGGAGTGGCTTTACACGTGGATCAAGAACAGTCCGGGAATGATCAAAGCCGGAGATGCATACGCCAATAAGATTTATGCAGAGTACAATCAGGCGGCGATGACCGCTTTCCCTACCCTGTCCAATCAAGATATTGATGATATTTTGGCCTATACCGCAGCTCCCCCACCTGCTCCTGCTGCACCAGCGACTGCTGCCGCGGCTACGGGAACCGGGGAATCTGAAGGTGGTATTTCCAATGAAATGATTCTTGGGGCGTTGGCTCTAGTCTTTGGTCTATTGGTGGTTATGTTGATTTTGGTAAACAATACCTTGAGAAGAATCGCAGCGGCCAATGGGGTTGATTTGGAAAAAGACAAAGCTGAAAAGGGACTTCCTATCTGGAAAGCTTTCGTGAAAAACCAGTTCTTGGTTTTGGTCAGTGCTATTTTCTTGTTGTTGGCCAGTGGTTATTTCGCTTACGGATGGATGATGCAGGTTGGTGTTGATCAAGGATATGCACCTGTTCAGCCTATACACTATTCCCATAAAATTCACGCAGGAGACAATAAAATTGAATGTAAGTATTGTCACTCATCAGCTAGGGTTTCCAAGACTTCGGGAATTCCTTCCTTAAATGTATGTATGAACTGTCACAAATCCATTTATGAGTACAAAGGCAATCCAGAAGGGCCTAGTGCAGAGGATTTGGCAAACGGTTATACCAATGAGTTCTACACCGGCGAAATCAAGAAATTATACAAGGCCGTAGGATGGGATGAGGAAGAGCAAAGATATACTGGGGAAAGTCAGCCAGTGGAATGGGTTAGAATTCATAACCTTCCTGACTTTGCCTATTTCAACCACTCCCAGCACGTTTCCGTTGCGGGTATTGAGTGTCAAACCTGCCACGGTCCGGTAGAGGAAATGGAAATAATGGAGCAGTATGCGCCATTGACTATGGGTTGGTGTGTCAACTGTCACAGGGAAACCAACGTGAAAATGGAAGGCAACGAGTACTATGCTGCCATCCATGCCGAGCTTTCCAAAAAGTATGGCGTTGAGGAATTGACCGCTGCAATGATGGGTGGTTTGGAATGTGGTAAGTGTCACTATTAAGAATTAAAAGAAGATAATCTCAGATATATCGTATGGCATCAAACAAAAAATATTGGAAGAGCGAAGCGGAGCTAAATCCGAACGATTCCATTGTTGAGACGCTAAGACAAAACGAATTCATGGAACAAATCCCTGTGGATGAGTTTTTGGGCGACAAAGAAAATCTGTCGGCCACAACTACCAACAGAAGGGACTTCTTGAAATATGTTGGTTTCAGTACGGCGGCAGCTACTGTTGCAGCCTGTGAGGGGCCTGTGCATAAATCCATTCCTTATGTGGTGCAGCCGGACAATATTGTTCCCGGTGTTGCCAACTACTACGCAACTACTATAGCGGATGGATTTGATTTTGCCAGTATTTTGGTCAAAACCCGTGAAGGGCGACCTATCAAGATTGAGAACAATACAGATGCCAAGGTAAATGGAAGTGCCAATGCCAGAGTGCAAGCTTCTGTTCTATCCTTATATGATAGCAAGAGAGTTCAAGGACCATCCCAAGGTGGGGAGCCTATTGAATGGAAGATATTGGATGCCAATGTAAAGGCTAAATTGGGTAACCTGAAAGGTTCCAACAGACAAATTGTTTTGTTGACCCAAACCTATGCAAGTCCATCCACAGATAAATTAATTGCCGAGTTCAAGGCGGAGTATGGTGACAATGTAAACCATGTGGTTTATGATGCCATTTCTGAGGATGCTGCCCTAAATGCATTTAATGCAGCTTACGGAGAGCGTGCCTTGGCAGATTACAATTTTGAAAAGGCAGACCTGATTGTTTCTTTCGGTGCTGACTTTTTGGGAGATTGGCAAGGTGGTGGATACGACAGTGGATACGCCAAAGGTCGTGTGCCAAATCACGGTAAAATGTCCAAGCATGTACAGTTGGAGGCTAATATGTCGTTGACCGGTGCCAATGCGGACAAGCGTTACCCAATGACACCGACGCAACAGAAAATAGCCTTGGCCAAACTGTATAGTAAGCTAAACGGTAGCAACTTGGGTGGAGGAACTTCTGATGTGGATGCTGCTGTGGAAAGTGTTGCTGCGCAAATCAAAAAAGCTGGTAGCAAGGCTGTGGTGGTAACAGGATTGAATGATATTCATGCACAAACAGTGGTGTTGGCCATCAATAAGTTGTTGGCCAGTGAAGCTTTTGATGCGGAAAACCCGAGATATATTCGTCAAGGGGATTCGGCCAAAGTGAACAAGTTGGTCACTGATATGAATGCCGGTCGTGTTGGAATTTTGATTATGGACGGGGTAAACCCAGCCTATTCTTTGCCAAACGCTGCAGAGTTCATTGAAGGTCTTGGAAAAGTGGATGTTTCGGTTAGTTTTTCATTTAATAATGATGAAACCGCACAGTCCTCCCAATTCGTTGCAGCTGCTTCCCATTACTTGGAGTCTTGGGGTGATGCCGAGTTCAAAAAAGGACAATACAGCTTGACCCAGCCCGCCATTCGTGAACTTTTTGATACACGTCAGTTCCAAACTTCTTTGTTGAACTGGTTGGGCAAGGATCAAACCTACTACGAATACATAAAAGAAAACTGGAATACTTCACTATTGCAAGGTGGGGATTGGAATCAGGCACTTCAAGATGGTGTTTTTGTTCCTACTGTGGCTGAAGAAGACGAGGCCACTGTTGAAAGTGTTGCTGAAAATACTGATGGAGAGGAGGCTGAAAGCATTGCTCCAATATTTGCGGCAGTAAATTCTTTGGTAAACAGTACAAGTTCTGGAACGGAGCTAGTGTTGTACTCCAAAGTTGGAATGGGAGATGGTAAACAGGCCAACAACCCATGGTTGCAAGAATTCCCAGACCCTGTTTCCCGAGTTTCTTGGGACAACTATGTAACGGTATCCAAAGCGGATGCGGAAAACTTGGGTCTTGAAAATTATAATGTGGCTGATGGAGGTTTAAACGGAAGTTATGTAAACCTTACTGTAGATGGTGCTGTGCTAAATAATGTTCCTGTGATCATTCAGCCAGGACAGGCACCAGGTACTGTGGGGCTTTCCTTTGGTTACGGTCGTGAAGCTGGAATGAAAGCCGAAATGGCCACTGGTGTAAACGCCTATGCTTTGTACAAGAACTTCTCCGATGTTCAATCCGTTAGCTTGGAAAAAGCTTCCGGGGATCACGAGTTTGCTTGTGTTCAGTTGCATAAAACGCTGATGGGAAGAGGGGATATCATCAAGGAAACTACCTTGGAGATTTTCAATACCAAAGACCACCACGAGTGGAACCCAATGCCGCATGTAAGCTTAAACCATCAGGAAATACCAGTTACTTCTCCAGATGCTGATTTGTGGGAAGAGTTCGATCGTTCCATCGGACATCACTTTAACCTATCCATTGACCTGAACGCATGTACAGGTTGTGGGGCATGTGTTATTGCCTGTCATGCAGAGAACAATGTTCCTGTAGTGGGTAAAGAAGAGATAAGACGTTCCAGGGATATGCACTGGTTGCGTATAGATAGATATTATTCTTCAGAAGAGACCTTTGAGCAGGATAATGAAAAGAAAGAGGGTCTAGAAGGCTTGTTTGGTGATCAAGGAACCTTGGGCGGATTGGGGCAGATGGAAGATGCCTCTGCAAATCCTCAGGTTGCATTCCAGCCGGTAATGTGCCAGCACTGTAACCATGCACCTTGTGAAACTGTTTGTCCAGTAGCTGCTACTTCTCACGGCAGACAAGGGCAAAACCAAATGGCTTATAACCGTTGTGTGGGTACAAGATATTGTGCCAACAACTGTCCTTATAAAGTTCGTCGATTCAACTGGTTCTTGTACTATGACAATGACGAGTTTGATTTCAACATGAACAACGACCTTGGGAAGATGGTAATTAACCCTGATGTTAATGTACGTTCCAGAGGAGTTATGGAAAAATGTTCCATGTGTATCCAAATGACCCAAAAGACCATTTTGGATGCCAAAAGGGATGGTCGTGAGATTAAGGATGGGGAGTTCCAAACGGCTTGTTCAGCTGCTTGTAGCAGTGGAGCCATGGTGTTTGGAGACATTAACGATGAGCACAGCAAGATTGCCGAATTGAAGGAGGACGATAGAATGTACCACTTGCTGGAGCATGTGGGAACCAAACCCAACGTGTTCTATCATGTTAAGGTAAGAAATACCAACGAGGCTTAATCAATTAATAAAGAAGTAACTAGAAGATAAATTATGGCGTCGCATTACGAAGCACCTATTCGAAAGCCCTTAGTACTTGGAGATAAAGGATACCATGATGTTACCGTGGATATTGCCGCTCCAGTGGAGGGAAAGGCCAATAAGCAGTGGTGGATTGTATTTTCCATTGCCTTGGTTGCATTACTTTGGGGTATAGGATGTATTATTTACACCATTTCCACAGGTATCGGGGTTTGGGGTCTGAACAAGACCGTAAACTGGGCCTGGGATATTACAAACTTCGTTTGGTGGGTAGGTATTGGTCACGCAGGAACCCTGATTTCTGCAGTATTGCTGTTGTTTAGACAGAAATGGAGAATGGCGATCAACCGTTCTGCAGAAGCAATGACCATATTCTCTGTTATACAGGCCGGGTTGTTCCCAATTATTCACATGGGACGTCCATGGTTGGCCTATTGGGTATTGCCTATTCCAAACCAATTTGGTTCGTTGTGGGTAAACTTTAATTCGCCCTTGCTTTGGGACGTATTTGCGATCTCTACTTATTTATCGGTATCCTTGGTGTTCTGGTGGACAGGTCTATTACCTGACTTTGCGATGATCAGGGATAGGGCGATTAAGCCATTCCAAAAGAAAATATACAGCCTGTTAAGCTTCGGTTGGACGGGTAGAGCAAAAGATTGGCAACGATTTGAAGAAGTTTCCTTGGTATTGGCAGGTTTGGCCACACCACTTGTACTTTCGGTACACACTATTGTATCCTTTGACTTTGCCACCTCGGTAATTCCTGGATGGCACACCACCATCTTCCCACCTTACTTTGTTGCGGGAGCTATCTTCTCAGGATTCGCCATGGTAAACACCCTCTTGATCATCATGCGTAAAGTATGTAACCTGGAGGCGTATATTACCGTTCAGCATATAGAGTTGATGAACATTGTGATCATGATCACGGGATCCATTGTGGGTTGTGCTTATATCACGGAATTGTTCATTGCCTGGTATTCAGGAGTAGAGTATGAACAGTACGCATTCCTAAACAGGGCTACAGGACCTTACTGGTGGGCATACTGGTCTATGATGACCTGTAATGTGTTCTCGCCGCAGTTTATGTGGTTCAAGAAATTGCGTACCAGCATCATGTTCTCATTCTTTATTTCCATTGTAGTAAACATAGGAATGTGGTTTGAGCGTTTTGTGATCATTGTAACCTCTTTGCACAGAGATTACTTGCCTTCTTCTTGGACTATGTTCTCCCCAACTTTTGTGGATGTTGGAATCTTTATCGGAACCATCGGATTCTTCTTTGTATTGTTCCTGTTGTATTCCAGAACCTTCCCTGTAATTGCGCAAGCGGAGGTGAAATCCATATTGAAATCTTCAGGAGAACGATTCAAGAATCTTCGTGAGGCTGGAAAGCCGCTATATGAAAAACCTTCAAAAGGAGGTAAAGTGGAAAAAGCAGCTGTAACAGAAGCAAAACCTGAGGCAGATGAGAAGCAAGTAGCATCCCTATTGGGAGCTATCGGAACCTTTGATGCTGAAACAGATCAGGCAGACGATTTGAAAAAAGTTAAGGGGATTGGACCTCAAATGGAGGAAACCTTGAACCAAATCGGGATTTACACCTTCGCACAGGTAAGTAAAATGACCGAGAAAGAATATGATTTGTTGGATTCAATCACAGGCTCGTTCCCAGGTAGGGCACAGCGGGATGATTGGGCCGGACAAGCTAAAAAATTAAACGATAAAAAGTAGTTATGGCTTCAAAAGTTATACAAGCACTTTATAATGATGACGATGTGTTGATGCAAGCTGTCAAAAAGGTGAGGGCGGAACATCATCATATTGAGGAAGTGTATACCCCTTTTCCTGTACACGGTCTGGACAAGGCCATGGGACTTGCGGATACACGGATTGCAATCACATCTTTTATGTACGGATGTTTGGGTCTTGCGGTGGCCATTACCATGATGAACTATATCATGATAGATGATTGGCCTCAGGACATTGGTGGTAAGCCTAGCTTTAGCTACTTGGAAAACATGCCGGCCTTCGTTCCCATCATGTTTGAGATGACCGTTTTCTTTGCCGCTCACTTGATGGTGATCACATTTTACCTTAGAAGTAGAATGTGGCCTTTTAAGAAAGCTGAAAATCCGGATGTAAGAACAACCGACGACCATTTTTTAATGGAAATTGGACTACATGATAACGAAGATGAGTTGACCGCCTTGTTGTGGGATACTGGAGCTGTGGAACTTAAAGTTACAGAAAAGGAGTCGTAATAATATGAAGCATTTAGGTAAAATAGGTGTTGTTTTAGTTTTGGTTCTGTCCATGACTTCGTGCGCGGATAAGAATAGCCCAAACTACCAGTATATGCCAAACATGTACGAACCGGTTGGGTATGAAACCTATCAAGGAGTGGATAATGGTTTGTTCCCTCAAGGAACAGAAGCCCTTCTTCCACCGGAAAATACGATTTCTAGAGGCTATATGCCCTATAAGTTTGAGAACACCTTGGAAGGAAAGGATTTGGCCAGATTGGAGCCAAGCCCGTTGGATTCACTTCAAAGTGAGGCCAATTTGGCAAAAGGAAAGGAATTGTACGACATCTATTGTGCCATTTGTCACGGACCAAAAGGAAAAGGACAGGGTACTTTGGTAAAGCGTGAAAAAATATTGGGTGTGCCCAGCTATGATGATGTGGCCCGTAATATTACCGTGGGAAGTACCTATCATACCATATATTATGGTTTGAACTCCATGGGTTCATATGCCGCTCAACTTGCCAATGAGGAAGAAATGTGGCAAGTGTCCGAGTACGTGATGAAGTTAAAGGAAGACCTAACAAAATAATTGGATAAGTATACTATGTACACGTTTTCAAACAGACTTAAAATAGGATCTTTCATTGCCATGGCAGTAGGACTGATTTTTTTAGTGATCGGTTTTACCTCTGCCCCAAGCACTGTGGAAGAAGCTAAGGCAATTGTGGCATCTGCCCATCACGATGATCATGGTGGTGGTCATGCTGAGGCAGCAGAAGATGCGCATGGTGAGGCAGCTGGTCACGGACAGGAAGCTGCACATGAAGAAGGTCATGATGCATCCCACGATGAGCATTTGTTGCACCAATTGCAAAACAGACCTTGGTCTGCGTTATATGTAGCCGCATTCTTTTTCTTTATGATTGCCCTTGGGGTTTTGGCGTTCTATGCCATTCAAAGAGCTTCGCAGGCAGGATGGTCCCCACTATTGTTTAGGGTAATGGAAGGAATTACGGCCTATCTGGTTCCAGGTGGTATTATCGTATTTGTGATTTTGGTACTTTCCGTATTGCACATGAACCATATGTTTGTATGGATGGATGCGGATGTAGTGGCCCATGATAAGTTGTTGCAGGGCAAAGCAGGATATCTTAACCCAACGTTCTTTTTGGTAAGAGCTGCCATTTTCTTGGGGGGTTGGATCTTCTACAGGGAGATTTCCAGAAAACTTTCCTTGGCCCAGGATGAATCTGATGATAATACCAACTTTGTAAAGAACTTTAGATGGTCTGCCGGTTTCTTGGTATTCTACTTGGTAACCGAGTCCATGATGTCATGGGATTGGATCATGAGTTTGGACCCTCACTGGTTTAGCACACTGTTTGGCTGGTACGTATTTGCCAGTATGTTTGTTTCAGGTATCACGGTAATAGCTATTGTAAGCATCTACTTGAAGTCCAAAGGCTATTTGGAAAATGTTAACGACAGCCATATTCATGATTTGGCCAAGTTTATGTTCGCCATTAGCATTTTCTGGACCTACCTTTGGTTCTCGCAGTTCATGTTGATTTGGTATGCGAACATTCCGGAAGAAGTAACCTACTACATAGCAAGATTCCAAGATTACAAATTACCTTTCTTTACCATGCTGGTTATGAATTTCGTATTCCCATTATTGGTATTGATGAATAGTGATTACAAGAGAATAAACTGGTTTGTGATCATGGCTGGTATTGTGGTGTTGTTTGGTCACTATTTGGATGTGTACAACATGGTAATGCCTGCAACAGTGGGTGATCAATGGCACTTTGGAATTCCTGAAATTGGTGGAATACTGTTCTTTGGTGGATTGTTTGTTTTCTGGGTGTTCAACACCTTGACCAAGCATCCTTTACAGCCCAAGCGAAATCCATTTGTTGAGGAAAGTAGACAATTTCATTATTAATACGATTAAGTCTTAGAGCAATATACAATGACTGCATTATTAACATTGACTGTTTTAGTACTGGTGGCAATTGCAATCTGGCAAATGACCAAGATTTTTGAATTGTCCCAACTTAAAGCGGAAGAAACTGGAGTAGCAACGGACAAGGATAACAAGTACAATGGTTATCTAATGTTTGCATTTTTATTCTTCATTTACGGTATCACCATCTTTAGCTTTGCGAAGTACTCCAAGGTATTGTTGCCAGAAGCGTCTTCAGCGCACGGAGGTGGATACGACCAATTGATGTGGGTTTCCTTCGCCATCATTTTTGTGGTGCAGACCATTACCCAGGCTCTTTTGCACTATTTCGCATACAAATACAGAGGTGAAAAAGGGAAAAAGGCCCTCTTCTTTGCGGACAATGACCGTTTGGAGTTCATTTGGACCATCATTCCAGTTATCGTTTTGGCAGGTTTGATTCTTTGGGGATTATACACCTGGACCAACATCATGGATGTGAATGATGAGGACGACCCCCTTATTGTGGAATTGTATGCACAGCAGTTTAACTGGACCGCTCGCTACGGTGGGGCGGACAATGTCTTGGGAGATGCCAGTGTAAGACTTATTGATATTGATAGGGCCAACGTTTTGGGATTGGATGAATCCGACCCCAATTCAGCTGACGATATTTTGGTTAAGGAATTGCATTTACCGGTAGGGCGCAAAGTGAATTTTATGATGCGTTCACAAGATGTATTGCATTCCGCATATATGCCTCACTTTAGAGCGCAAATGAACTGTGTGCCAGGTATGATTACACAGTTTTCCTTTACGCCGACCATTACTACTGAGGAAATGAGACGTAACCCGGATGTAGTGGACAAGGTGAAAAGAACAAACACATTAAGGGCCAAATGGGCTGCCGAGGGCAAACCCAACTCCGATCCTTGGGAATTCGATTATGTATTGCTTTGTAATAAGATTTGTGGAAAATCCCACTACAATATGCAGATGAAAATCATAGTGGAAACCGAGGAAGAATATAACAAGTGGATTGCAGAACAAGCTACTTTTAAGGAAACTGTAGCCTCTGCCGAGTAAGAAAGGCCATCAAAAAATAAAAACAAAATTTAAAGAAGATTATGTCAGCTACTGGACACGAACACGGACACGAAGATCACGGACATCATCATAAGGAAACCTTTGTAACCAAGTACATCTTTAGTCAAGACCATAAGATGATTGCCAAGCAATATCTTATTACTGGGGTGTTGATCATGGGCTTTATTGGTATTGCCATGTCTTTGCTTTTCAGAATGCAATTGGCATGGCCAGGTGAATCTTTTTCCGTTTTTGAAGGATTGTTGGGCAAATGGGCACCTGATGGTGTAATGGATGCTGACATTTATTTGGGCTTGGTGACCATGCACGGTACCATTATGGTATTCTTTGTGTTGACAGCTGGCTTGAGTGGTACCTTTAGTAACCTTTTGATTCCTTTGCAGATTGGGGCCAGGGATATGGCTTCCGGATTCTTGAACATGCTCTCTTTCTGGATGTTCTTTTTGTCTGCTGTAATCATGGTGATTTCACTTTTCGTGGAAGCAGGTCCAGCAGCAGCTGGATGGACCATTTATCCTCCCTTGAGCGCCCTGCCTATGGCGCAAGCCGGTTCAGGTGCAGGGATGACTCTGTGGTTGGTTTCCATGGCCATATTCATCGCATCATCGCTATTGGGATCCTTGAACTATATTGTTACCGTACTGAATCTAAGAACCAAAGGGATGTCCATGACACGTCTTCCTTTAACCATTTGGGCTTTCTTTGTAACAGCGGTTATCGGGGTAATTTCGTTCCCAGTTCTTCTTTCAGCAGCTTTGTTGCTGATTATGGACAGAAGTTTTGGAACGTCCTTTTTCCTTTCGGATATCTTTATCCAAGGTGAGGTATTGCATTATCAAGGAGGTTCCCCTGTACTGTTTGAGCATTTGTTCTGGTTCCTGGGTCACCCAGAGGTATATATCGTAATCCTGCCGGCTATGGGTCTTGTATCCGAAGTGATGGCAGTAAATGCCCGTAAGCCAATTTTTGGATATAGGGCTATGATTGCATCTATCTTGGCTATTGCCTTTTTGTCAACAATTGTTTGGGGACACCATATGTTCATTTCAGGAATGAATCCGTTCCTTGGTTCGGTATTTACCTTTACCACCTTGTTGATCGCAATTCCATCCGCAGTAAAAGCATTTAACTGGATAACCACACTTTGGAAAGGAAATCTGCAGCTCAATCCGGGCATGCTCTTTTCCATTGGAATGGTATCTACCTTCATCACAGGGGGTCTAACAGGTATTATTCTAGGGGACAGTGCCCTGGACATCAATGTGCACGACACTTATTTTGTTGTGGCCCACTTCCACTTGGTAATGGGTATCTCAGCACTTTATGGATTGTTCGCTGGGGTGTACCACTGGTTCCCAAAACTCTTCCAAGGAAGAATGATGAACAAGAATTTGGGCTATGTCCATTTCTGGATCACGGCCATAGGGTCTTACGGTATTTTCTTCCCCATGCATTTTGTTGGAATGGCGGGAGTACCACGAAGATATTATGAGAATACGGCTTTCCCAATGTTTGACGAATTGACCAATGTTCAGGTGTTGATGACCGTCTTTGCCATCATTACGGCAGGAGCACAGCTTGTATTTGCATTCAATTTTGTGTACAGCATTTACTATGGAAAGAGAGGGTCATTGAATCCTTGGAAGGCTACTACTTTGGAATGGACTGCTCCCCAGGAGCATATCCATGGAAACTGGCCTGGAGCTATCCCACATGTACATCGTTGGGCGTATGATTACAGCAAAACCTATGAAAATGGGGAGTATATCATAGCAGGACAGGATTTTGTCCCGCAGACCATACCACTGCAGGATAATGAAGAAGAGCTGAATCATTAGCGAAAAAGATAAAACAAGGCCCATCCCATTAGGATGGGTTTTTTGTTTCCAGGGTTTGGTACGGCAATTGTTATTGCTAATTGTAATATCTTTAATAATCCATAATGCGAACACTTTTGAAAAATCTTGCCATAGTTCTTTTACTGCTGTTTAATCTGACTGCATTGGCACAGCGCAAGCCCAAAATAAAGGGAAGTAGGATTGTAACGGAAGTCAACGGCGAACTTCCCATGTTCAATGCCGTACAGCTCAATGACGATTTGGATATTGTCCTGAAAAAGTCATTTGGACCGGGATATAAAATAGAAGCAGACGATAACTTGATTGATATCCTCAAGTTCAATGTTGTGGACGGCACCTTGATCATAAGCTCCTTCTACGATGTTACTTCCAAGAAGAAATTGGATATAACTATAGAATTTACCGAGTTACAGGCCATAGTGGTCAAGGAAGGCAGTATTACCTCAGAAGATATCATCAACAGCGATGAACTTTTTGTGGATGCTTTCGCAAACACAAGGTTGAACCTTCAGGCCAGCGCCGCCGTTATGGATATTCGCATGGAAGAAACCAGTCGTGGCGATTTTAATGTGGATGTGGACTCTCTCAACATTTCCGTAAATCAACGGGCAGAAGCCTATGTGTATGCCGTAAATGAAGTGGGTTTGATAGAATTGGAGCAGAATGGTTCTTTAACCTTGGAAGGTACCTCGGACAGGATTGAGGCCAATCTAACGGACAACTCCAGATTAAAGGCTGAAAGATTGGAAGCAGCAGCTGTCAATGCAAAGTTGGAAAACAGTGCCGTGGCCCGCTTGAATGTATATCGTGAACTGGAGCTCAGCGCAATAGATAATACGAGGACCTATCTCTATGGGAATCCCCGCATCACTCTTCTTGAGTTCTTGAATACCGCACAACTTTTAAAAAAGGAGGAACAATAGCTATCCTATGAACGAAAACTTGGATCCAACATCCGAAAATTACTCCCAAGAAGAGCTGGACATTGAAAGGGCTTTGAGACCCATAACTTTTGATGATTTTACAGGTCAGGAACAGGTGTTGGAAAACCTTAAGGTTTTTGTGCAGGCTGCAAACCTTAGGGGCGAGGCATTGGACCATACCTTGTTTCATGGCCCGCCTGGATTGGGGAAGACCACCCTGGCCCATATTTTGGCCAATGAATTGGGAGTTGGGATTAAGGTTACCTCTGGTCCAGTTTTGGACAAACCGGGTGATCTGGCTGGACTTTTGACCAACCTGGAGGAGCGGGACGTATTGTTTATAGATGAGATCCATCGCCTGAGTCCCATTGTGGAAGAATATCTGTATTCGGCCATGGAGGACTATAAGATTGACATTATGATCGAAACGGGCCCCAATGCCAGAACGGTGCAGATCAATTTAAGTCCGTTTACCCTTGTAGGCGCCACCACCCGTTCAGGTTTGTTGACCGCCCCCATGCGAGCGCGTTTTGGTATTCAAAGCCGATTGCAGTATTACCACACCGAATTGCTCTCTACCATTGTGCAACGAAGTGCTGATATTCTCAAAGTTCCCATTACCAACGAAGCAGCCATTGAAATTGCGGGAAGAAGCAGGGGAACACCCAGAATTTGCAATGCCCTTTTAAGGAGAGTGAGGGATTTTGCCCAAATCAAAGGGAATGGAAACATTGATATGGATATTTCCAAATTTGGTTTGAAAGCCCTGAATGTGGATGCCCATGGCTTGGACGAGATGGACAATAAAATCCTTTCTACCATTATTGATAAATTCAAGGGAGGACCCGTTGGTATAACCACTTTGGCCACTGCGGTTTCGGAAAGTGCCGAGACTATTGAAGAGGTTTATGAACCTTTTCTCATCCAACAGGGTTTTATCATGCGAACCCCAAGGGGCAGGGAAGTCACGGAATTGGCCTATAAACACTTGGGGAAGATCAAAGGAGGAACTCAAGGCGGTCTTTTTGAATGAAGAAGGTACCTTCCATTTCCACTTTTAAGGTTTTTGCCAATCGACGTACCATCCAGAAAAACCCGCTAAACTTCCATCACAGGAATTTTAAGAAATTGGGGGATACTTTTAGTGTATCAATCCCCGCCGAAGGAAGGGTAATCTTTACCCGAGATCCTGAATTGGTGAAGCAAGTACTTCAGAAAAAGCATAGAAGCTTTGAAAAATCAAAGTTGCAGACCAGAGATCTGGCCAAATATATTGGGCATGGTTTGTTGACCTCGAACGGGGAACATTGGCGTACCCATAGACGAATGATACAGCCAGCCTTTCATCAGAAAAAACTCAAGGGACTTCTTGGAATTATGAGATCTGCCATTCAGGAAGAGCTGGACAGAATTAAGCCTGGTTCAGACTTGAATGTTATCCCCTTGATGGGGGATTTGGCGTTTCAAGTGGTGGCAAAAACCTTGTTTAGCCACAATGATATTAGGCAACCCATGACGGAGCTTAAGCAGATCACCGAAGTCAATCAGAATATGTTGGTGACCGAAATGCGTAGGCCGTATTTCAGATGGTGGTATCGTCTTACAGGAGAAATCACCAAACACATAGGATTCAGTAATCGTGCAAGGGATATTCTTAATGGCCTAGTGGAAAATAGACTGTCTCAAGATGTGGACAGGGATGATTTGTTGGACATGCTCCTGAAGGCCACTTACGAAGATGGAACGCACATGCCCAGAAAGCAATTATTGGACGAATTGATGATCTTGTTCACAGCAGGATATGAAACCACAGCCAGTGCCCTTTCCTTTACTTTGTTCTTTTTGGCAAAGAATCAATTGGCACAGGAAAAAATATTGGGAGAGGTTACCAATTTGGGCAAAACGCAATTGGAGTGGGAAGACTTTGCCAAGCTGCCCCTGACATCTTCGAGCATTAAAGAAGCTATGCGTCTGTACCCTCCAGCTTATTTTATGGATAGGGTGGCCACGGAAAACACGGATCTAAATGGGATCAGGATCAAAAAAGGGGGTATGATCCTGCTCTCCATTTTCGAATTGCATCGACACCCATCATTTTGGGAAAATCCCTATGCATATCAAGTGGATCGTTTTGTGGGCTTGGACAGCAAAGCGTATGGCAACTATTTTTATCCCTTTGGAGCTGGGCCAAGAATGTGTATTGGCAATGCCATGGCCACCTATGAAATGATTCTTACCGTGGCAGAAATCGTTAAAAACTTCAAATTGTCCACCAAAATGGAAAAGGTTGAAATAAATCCTTTGATTACCTTAAAGCCATTGGATATTCAGGTGAATTTTGAAAGAAGAAATAGCTAATGGGAGCTGCTAAAAACACTAAACGAATTAAAGCAGAGGCCAATCGCCTCGGTTTTTTGTCTTGTGGTATCTCCAAAGCAAAGTTTTTGGAGGAGGAAGCCCCACGTCTTGAGAAATGGCTCAAGCAGGGCATGCATGGGGAGATGCAATACATGGAAAACCATTTTGATAAACGTTTGGATCCCACCAAATTGGTGGAAGGGTCCAAATCTGTGGTTTCATTGTTGCTGAACTATTTTCCCGAACAGCATCAAATAGGGGATACGTACAAGATTTCCAAATATGCCTATGGAACGGACTATCACTTTGTGATTAAAGATAAGCTCAAATCCCTTTTACAGTTTATCCAGGAACAAATTGGAGAAGTTCACGGAAGGGCCTTTGTGGATTCGGCTCCCGTTTTGGATAAGGCTTGGGCGGCCAAAAGTGGCCTGGGGTGGATTGGTAAACATAGTAATTTATTAACCCAACAAGTGGGGTCTTTTTACTTTATTGCCGAGTTGATTATTGATTTGGATTTGGAGTACGATGCACCAACCACAGACCATTGTGGTACCTGCACGGCTTGTATGGATGCCTGTCCAACGGAGGCCATTGTGGAGCCTTATGTGGTGGATGGAAGTAAGTGTATTTCCTATTTTACAATAGAGCTTAAAAATGAGATTCCAACCGAGTTCAAGGGTCAATTTGACGACTGGATGTTTGGCTGCGATGTATGCCAAGATGTTTGTCCTTGGAACCGATTCTCTAAACCGCATCAGGAACCTTTGTTTAATCCGCATCCGCAATTATTGTCGATGGAAAAGCAAGATTGGGAGGAAATTACAGAGGAGGTTTTTAGAAAAGTGTTCAAAAAATCAGCGGTAAAAAGGACCAAATTTCAAGGTTTGAACCGAAATATTAAATTTCTGAAATAGGGAATTGCAAAATTTCAAACGTTTTCGTTGCTGATATCTTGATTTCAGTGGTGTTATTTTATAAATCCTCTAGGGAAAACACTATATTGAAGGGACTTAAAGACAATAGGCGATACCTGGCCTTGGATTAAATCTCCCTCAGATATGATGAAGATCACAAAACCCCGATTGAGTTTTTGGCAAATTTGGAATATGAACGTTGGATTTTTAGGGATCCAATATAGTTTCGGTTTACAGCAAACAGCAATAAATCCTATTTTCCTGTTTTTGGGAGCAGCGGAAGAATTACTGCCGATTCTCAACATTGCTGGTCCTGTCACTGGGTTGATAGTACAGCCAATCATTGGGGCAATTTCTGATAAAACTTGGTCACCTCGGTGGGGTAGGAGAAAACCTTTTTTCCTGATAGGTGCCATTATGGGAAGTTTATGTCTTTTCGCATTCCCTTTGAGTCCAGCACTTTGGTTTGCTGTTGGGTTACTTTGGATTCTTGATGTGGGAAACAACATGGCCATGGAGCCTTACCGTGCCTTTGTTGGAGACAAATTACCTGATAGTCAATTGAGCATTGGTTATCAAATGCAGAGCTTATTTGTTGGAGCTGGAATTTTGTTGGCGAATGCTTCCATCTTTCTGTTTCAGTCGTGGTTTGGCGGCGGGGAAGAAACCTCTGGCTCCATTCCAACATGGCTGTACTATTCCTTTTTTATAGGCTCTTTCCTATCCATTGCTACCATCTTATGGTCTGTTTTGAAGACTCCGGAAATACCTCCTTCAGATGAAGAATTACAAGAAATAAATGCCCATAAAGGATTACCTTTTATTGAACGGTTTAAAATGCCATTTAAAGAAATTGCGGAAGCCGTCAAGGATATGCCCAAATTTATGTGGAGACTTTCTGCGGTATACCTGTTTCAATGGTATGCGCTATTTGTATACTGGCAGTTTATAACACCCTTATTCAGGGCCACAATGGGATATGATACCTCCCAAGCGGCGGCACAGGCTGCCAAAATGAGTACTACCTACAACATTGTGACTGCCGTCGTCGCTTTAATTTTGGTGCCCCTAACTGTAAAGTATGGGGGTAAAAAAATATACGCCTTAAGTCTAGTGGGTACTGGATTGGCACTATTCGCCATTCCGAACATATCGGATCCGGTCATGGTGCTTTTTCCCATGATCTTGTTTGGAATCGGTTGGGCGGCCATGATGGGGATTCCCTATAGCATGGTTTCCAAAATTGTACCTCAGGAAAGAAGAGGGGTGTATATGGGAATTCTTAATATGATGATTGTGATTCCCATGGGAATCCAAACCCTGAGCTTTGGCCCCATTTTCAAGAATTTGTTAGGGGCGAATTCTGTGAACGCCATGTTCTTTGCAGGCACTTGTTTTGTGATCGCGGCCATACTGGCTATGCGACTTAACGTCAAGAAGGACTAAAGTTTTTCCTATAAAGCACCACCACAATTCAACTCTCGGGAAAAGAAGACCTAACTTATATAGGTTTTCTAATGGAATGCCATAAATTTACCCCTTCAAACTTTAGGTATGAGCAAAAAGAAACAACGACGGGAGGCATTATTGTATCATGCCAAACCCCAACCCGGTAAGATAAAAATAGTTCCCACCAAACCCTATGCCACCCAGCGCGATCTGGCCTTGGCATATTCTCCAGGCGTGGCGGAACCTTGTTTGGAAATTGAAAAAAACAAGGAGGACGTCTATCGCTATACAGCTAAAGGAAACATAGTTGCCGTAATTTCCAATGGAACGGCTGTTTTGGGCTTGGGGAACATTGGCCCGGAAGCATCCAAACCCGTGATGGAAGGGAAAAGTTTGCTCTTCAAGATCTTTGCTGATATCGACGGAATGGACATTGAGTTGGACACTACGGATGTTGATAAATTCATAGAAACTGTCAAGACCATCGCACCAACTTTTGGTGGGATAAACTTGGAAGACATTAAGGCCCCTGAAGCTTTCGAGATAGAAAGACGCCTAAAAGAGGAACTGGACATTCCGGTAATGCACGATGATCAGCACGGAACGGCCATTATCTCGGCTGCCGCATTGATCAATGCCCTTGAAATAGCCCAAAAGAAAATTGAGAAGGTGAAGATTGTGGTCAGCGGAGCGGGAGCGGCCGCCGTATCTTGTACCCGATTGTACAAAGCATTCGGAGCCAAAGCAGAGAACATTGTAATGCTGGATAGTAAAGGCGTTATACGAAAGGATCGGGAAAACCTTTCCCAGGAAAAAATGGAATTTGCTTCAGATAGGAAAATAGATACACTGGAAGAAGCAGTGAAAGATGCAGATGTGTTTATTGGACTGTCCATCGCCAATATAATGACTCCAGAAATGCTGCTGTCCATGGCCAAAGATCCTATTGTGTTTGCCATGGCCAATCCAGACCCGGAAATTGAGTACGGTCTTGCCTGCAAAACAAGGAAAGATGTTATTATGGCTACAGGAAGGTCTGACCATCCCAATCAGGTAAACAATGTGCTAGGGTTTCCGTTTATTTTTAGGGGAGCCTTGGACGTTAGGGCTACCAAAATCAATGAAGAAATGAAAATGGCCGCGGTTAGGGCTTTGGCCGATTTGACCCGTGAACCGGTACCAGAACAGGTCAACATAGCTTACGATACCACTAGATTGGCATTTGGCAAGGAATATATCATTCCCAAACCTTTTGATCCCCGTTTGATTACCAAAATTCCACCTGCTGTGGCCAAGGCGGCAATGGATAGTGGAGTTGCAAAGGCACCCATTCAGGATTGGAAAAAGTATGAAGAGGAACTGTACCAGCGGTCAGGGAACGATAATAAAGTAGTGCGGTTAATGCACAATAGGGCCAGAATGAATCCCAAGCGGATTGTTTTTGCCGAAGCAGAGCTCCTGGATGTGATGAAGGCTGCCCAGATAGTTCATGAGGAAGGGATAGCCATACCCATTCTCCTGGGGAATAGGGAAATCATTGAGGACCTTAAAAAGGAACTGGAATTTGAAGCTGAGGTGGAAATTATAGACCCTAGATCGGACGAATCAAAGGAGATCCGGACCAAATATGCAATGAAACTTTGGGAATCCAGAAAAAGAAAAGGGGAGACCCAATACAGTGCCCGAATCAATATGGGCAAACGAAATTACTTTGGTGCCATGATGGTATTGGAAGGTGATGCTGACGGAATGATTTCTGGCTATTCACGATCTTATCCTAAGGTATTACGACCTGTTTTTGAGGTTTTGGGTAGAGCCAAAGGGGTTACCAATGCGTCCACGGTCAATATTATGATTACGGACAGAGGTCCCTTGTTTTTGGCAGATACCTCCATCAATGTGGATCCAAATGCCGAAGAATTGGCAGAAATTGCTCAAATGACTGCTAATGTGGCCAGTACCTTTGGATTTAATCCGGTAATGGCACTATTGTCCTATGCCAATTATGGCTCATCCAGTCATCCCAATGCCCGAAAAGTTAGGGAAGCAGTGCGCATGTTACATGAGCGTAACCCAGATTTGGTTGTGGATGGGGAAATCCAAACCGATTTTGCCCTAGATCAGGATTTATGCCATAACAATTTCCCATTTTCCAAATTGGCGGGAAAAAAAGTGAACACCTTGATATTCCCAAATTTGGATTCGGCAAACATTACATACAAACTTTTAAAGGGATTGCATAATGCAGAATCCATTGGGCCCATTATGGTGGGTCTGCGCAGGTCTGCCCATATTTTACAATTGGGTGCCAGCGTGGATGAAATGGTGAACATGGCAGCAGTTGCCGTTATTGACGCCCAAGAGCGGGAAAAACGAAGAATGGCTCATATGCAGGGGGAAGATTAAACCTTATATTTCAATAATCAATAATCAATAATCAATAATCAATAACCAATCGCTAACCCTATAATTCATCCGTATTGCCACTTAAATTGAAACATCTAAAAAGCTAACAATCCAATAATCCAACAATCCAAATATGATTACCCATCTATCCGGAAAACTGGTCGAAAAAAATCCCACCTATGTAATTATTGAATGCAACGGGGTAGGTTATTTTTTGAATATATCCCTACACACTTTTTCACTTTTAAAGGATGAGGAAAACATCAGACTTTTTACCCATTTGCAGGTTAAGGAGGACTCGCATACCCTGTTTGGATTTGTGGAGAAGGCGGAACGTGAAATTTTTAGACTTTTAATTTCCGTTTCCGGGATTGGATCAAGCACCGCACGTACTATGTTATCCTCTTTATCCCCTACCCAGGTAAGGGATGCCATTGCCAATGGAGATGTCCCTTCCATACAGGCAATCAAGGGGATAGGAGCCAAAACGGCCCAGCGGGTAATTTTAGATCTTAAAGACAAGATTTTAAAAGTCTATGATATGGGCGAAGTTTCCCTTCAATCAAACAATACTAGCAAAGAAGAAGCGTTATCTGCTTTAGAGGTTCTTGGTTTCGTTAGGAGACAATCTGAAAAGGTTGTGGACAAGGTGCTGACCGAAGATCCTTCACTAAGCGTTGAGGACATTATTAAACTGGCGCTGAAAAATTTGTAACTAGTTTGAAAAGAGGGGCAAAACCGATGCTTAAATCGTTGAGATTTAAGTACTTTTTCTTTTATATATGTTTTCTGATGGCCACTACCTTAACGGGCCAGGAAACTACCGAGCAGGTTCAGGACTCTGTTAAAACAGGTGTTGCCCTTGGTAAGTTGATATTGGAAAACCCCAATAGTATAATTGCAAAATACACTTACGATCCCAAACTAGATAGGTATGTCTACACCGAAAGTATCGGGGATTTTGATATAACCCATCCCATTATTTTGACTCCCGACCAATATTTTGATTTGGTTCGAAAGGAGCAGATGAAATCCTATTTCAAGGAAAAAATAGATGCGTTTACAGGAAAAAAGGAAGGAAGTGAGGAAGCGCGTAAAAACCTATTGCCCAATTTTTATGTGAACAGCAGCTTTTTCGAATCCATTTTTGGAGGAAACACCATTGAAGTCATTCCGCAAGGTTCTGTTGCCATGGATTTGGGAATCTTATGGCAGAAAAATGACAATCCGGCTCTTTCACCTAGAAACAGAACCAATTTGTCTTTCGATTTTGACCAACGGATTAGCTTAAGTCTTTTGGGTAAAGTAGGAGAGCGGCTCCAAGTGACGGCCAATTACGACACCGAGGCCACTTTTGACTTTCAAAACCTGGTCAAACTGGATTATACTCCCACAGAGGATGATATTCTTAAAAAAATTGAGATCGGTAATGTGAACATGCCCCTTAATAGTTCCCTGATTACCGGTGCCCAAAGTCTGTTTGGGGTCAAGACGCAACTGCAATTTGGAAAAACTACGGTTACTGCCGTTTTCTCCGAACAGCGATCCCAAAACAATACCGTTGTGGCCCAAGGAGGGGGCACACTCAACGAATTTTCCCTCACCGCTTTGGATTATGACGAGGACAAACACTTCTTCTTGGCCCAATACTTTAGGGACAATTATGACCGTGCCTTGTCCAACTATCCATTTATTAGGAGCGAAGTACAGATTACCCGTTTGGAGGTGTGGGTCACCAACCGAAACCAACAAACCTTGAATGTGCGTAATGTTGTGGCCATTCAGGATTTGGGAGAAGCAGAGTTGGGACAAAATGGAAACCCCAAAACCAGAATTGGGATTGCGGGGGGTGCCCCTGCGGGCTTTTTCAATGTTTTTGGAAATGATGTACCTCCACAGAATGGTGCCAACGATTTTGACCCCAATCAAATAGGAACTGGAGCGCTTACCGAATCCATTAGGGATATTGCTACCGTGGAACAGGGATTCAATGTTCCAGGCTATTCGGTAAACCAAGGATTTGATTATGCCATTCTTGAAAACGCAAGAAAATTGGAGCAGGGAAGGGATTATCAATTCGATACCCAACTAGGGTACATCTCCCTGAACCAAAGATTGAGCAATGATGAGGTGCTCGGGGTGGCCTTCCAATACACCATTGGGGACCAAGTGTACCAAGTAGGGGAATTTGCCAATGGCGGAGTAGATGCTACAACGGTATCTGGAGGGGTTAATCCCATTATAGAAAACAATACGCTGATCTTGAAATTGCTCAAGAGTAATATCACCAATGTGGATGATCCTATTTGGGATTTGATGATGAAAAACATCTATGCTACAGGAGCTTTTCAGTTGAGTCAGGAAGATTTCAAATTAAATATCCTGTATTCAGACCCTACGCCACGAAACTATATCACACCTGTTGACCCCAATCAAGGATGGCCTACTGGGTTAGAGGAAAGAATATTGATTGATGTCTTTAATCTGGACCGATTGAACATCTACAACGATGTGCAGCCCGGTGGGGATGGTTTCTTTGATTACGTTCCCGGTATCACCGTGGATACGCAAAGTGGACGAATCATATTTACCAAGGTGGAACCTTTTGGGGAATTCCTTTTCGACGAATTGGGAGGAGGGAATTATGATGTTGAAAACGATCAGGGATATAATCCCAATCAGCAGCGGTATGTGTTCCGTAACATGTATGCCAAGACCAAGGCGGCTTCCTTACAGGATGCCGAAAAGAACCGTTTCCAAATTAAGGGGCGATACAAATCCGAAGGAAACAATGGTATCCCGATTGGAGCCTTTAACGTTCCACGAGGTTCTGTACGGGTCACCGCTGGAGGGAGACAGCTTCAAGAAGGAATTGATTACACCGTGAATTATCAGGCAGGAACCGTTCAGATTTTGGATCCCAGCTTGGCAGCTTCCAATACGCCGATCAACATTTCGGTTGAGAACAATGCGGTGTTTGGGCAGCAGACCCGAAGATTTACAGGGGTAAATGTGGAACACAAGTTCAATGACAAGTTTGTTTTGGGCGGAACCATTCTCAATCTGAATGAAAGGCCCCTGACCCAAAAATCCAATTTTGGTGTAGAGCCAGTCAACAATACTATTTTTGGTTTAAACGGAAACTTCAGTACAGAGATACCTTTCTTGACCCGTTTGGCCAATAAATTGCCCAATATTGATACGGATGTGCCTTCCAATTTATCCCTTCGGGGAGAAGTGGCCTTTTTAAAGCCAAATTCACCTAAAAATGCTGATTTTCAGGGTGAAACAACCACCTATTTGGATGACTTTGAAGGGGCGCAGGCACTTATTGATATCCGCTCCAGCTTGGGTTGGTCCCTGGCTAGTCCACCTGTGGAATTCTTGCAGGACAGGACGGATATTGACGTGGGATACGAACGGGCCAAAATGGCTTGGTATACCATCGACCCCATATTCTATACCAATCAAAGACCTTCTGGAATTTCAGATAATGATATTTCCCTAAACGAAACCCGTAGGGTTTTTATCAATGAGGTCTTTACGGAAACCGATATAGCCCAAGGACAGACCCAGGTGCAGGGAACCTTGGATATGGTTTACTACCCCAACGATAAAGGGCCATATAACGCGAATCCCAATTTTGCCGCTGAGACCCCTCAGGATAAATGGGCAGGTATTATGCGTCCCTTGAGCAGTACCAATTTTGAGCAATCCAACGTGGAATTTGTCCAGTTTTGGGTGTTGGATCCCTATATAGGAGGGCAAGCCAACCCTGCCAATTCTGGAGAGCTGGTGCTCAATCTCGGGAATATTTCTGAAGATATTTTAAAGGATGGCCGCAAACAATATGAAAATGGATTGCCGGCAAGCACCAATAACGAAATCCCAAGAGCCACTATCTGGGGACAGGTACCCTCTACTCAATCTTTGGTCTATGCCTTTGATGCTGATGAAAGTAATCGAACTTTACAGGATGTTGGTTTTGATGGTTTGAATGATGCTGAGGAAGCTGCCATCTACAATGGCCCCAGTGAAGACCCTGCTTTGGATAACTATCAATACTATCTGAACCGCGAGGGGGGTATTTTGGAGCGCTATTTTGATTTTAACAACCCAGATGGCAACTCGCCAGTGGCCGTGACCAATACCAATAGAGGTTCGACCACCTTGCCCGATGTAGAGGATATAGACCGTGACCTTACCATGAACACGGTAAACAGTTATTACGAATATCGTATCCAGATCAGGCCCAACACCGATATCAACGATCAATATGTTACTGATATTAGAGAGGGACTCACACCAGACCTTCCCAATGGAACCCAATTGAACCGAAGATGGATTCAGTATAAAATTCCTTTGAGCGATTTTACAGAAGCCGTTGGGGGAATCACCGATTTCCGTTCGATTAGTTTTATGCGAATGTATATGACCGGTTTTCAAGATGACATGGTCCTGCGTTTTGCCACCTTGGATTTGGTAAGGGGGGATTGGAGAACCTATACCAATTCCTTGCAGCCCGATATCGATAATGACCCTTCAGACGATGGTACCGTAACGGATGTGAACACTGTTAATATTGAAGAGAATTTTGGACGTCAACCCATTCCTTATGTGTTGCCTCCGGGCGTTGTTCGGGAGCAGTTGAACAACAATAACACCATCATTCGCCAAAATGAGCAATCGCTTTCATTTGTAGTGGAGAATTTGGAATCCCAGGATTCCAGGGGGGTGTTTAAAAATGTCAACATTGATGTGAGACAATATGAGCGAATCAAAATGTTCATGCACGCCGAAAAGATTTTAAATGGGGATTATTCGGATGACGATACGCCTTTGGTTGGTTTCCTTCGGATTGGAACGGACTTTTCGGAAAACTTCTACCAAATAGAACTTCCGCTACAGTTTACGTCGTTCAATGTGACCTCTGCAGATGAGATTTGGCCCGATGTAAACCAAATCAATATTGCCCTGAGTGATTTGAACAAGGTGAAGTCGAGAGGAATTGCGGAACAGACCCTAAATCAAATCAACTATTATGAAATTGTGGATGGCGAAGCTGTTCCAGTAGATGAATTTGCCCCGCGAACATTGGGCAGGTTACGAATTGGTATCCGAGGAAACCCATCCTTGGGAAGTATACGGGGGATGATGGTTGGGATAAAAAATATTGATGACTTGCCTGCACGAGGAGAAGTTTGGTTCAACGAACTGCGTTTGGCAGGTTTGGATAACAATGGAGGTTGGGCTGCCATAGCCGCTATGGATGCCAATATGGCCGACTTTGCCAATGTTACGGCAACAGGAAGCAGAAGTACCTCTGGCTTTGGTTCCATAGATCAAATGCCCAACGAGCGATCTAGGGAGGACGCCATTTCCTATGATGTGGTCACCAATGTGAACGTGGGCCAATTGCTCCCTAAAAAATGGGGCATCCAGGTTCCGTTCAACTATGGAATTTCAGAAACCTTGATTACCCCGGAATTTGATCCCGTGTACGACGACCTTAAATTGGATGATAGAATTGCCGCTGCAACTACCGCAGAAGAGGCAGAAACCATTAAGGAACAAGCTGAAGACTATACCAAAAGAAGGAGTATAAACTTGATCGGGGTTCGAAAAAATCGTGGAGCCGAGGCCAAGGAGAATTTCTTTGACGTTGAGAACTTTACCTTTAACTACTCCTATAACGAAACCAACCACAGGGATTTTGAAGTGGCTGACCTTCGTGATCAGAATGTCACCACTGGTTTTGTGTACAATCACAATTTTAAGCCTGCGCCCGTGGCACCCTTCGCCAAAAATGATTCTTTGTTGACGGGCAAGTACTGGCAGTGGCTCAAGGATTTGAATTTCAATTTGCTGCCAACCAGTCTTTCGGTAAATGCCAATTACAATCGCTCTTTTAACCAGCAGCGCTTTAGGGATGTGTTGGAACCTGGAGTGGATGCTTTGGAATTGCCCTTGTTGCAACAGCGTAATTACCTCTTTAATTGGCAGTACACATTAAACTATAGTATCAGCAAGTCTTTACGATTGAATCTGACCGCTTCCAACAACAATATTGTCCGCAATTACTTTAATGTGGATGCAGACCCGGATTCAGGAATCAACGAAGCCCTTGATCTTTGGGATGGATTTTTTGATATTGGGGAACCCAATCGTCATCAGCAGAATATGCAGTTGAACTATGATCTTCCAACAGCTAAGATTCCGTTTTTGAATTTTATCAATGCCCAATACAGCTACACCAGTAATTTTGATTGGCAACGAGGCGGGGATGCCCTTCTTGAGGTAGCTGGTGAAAACATCAACACGGTTCAGAATGCCAGCACCCATAATTTAACGGCCAATTTGACCATGCAACGTTTTTACGACTACTTAGGATTGAAAAAACGGGATGGCAAAGTCACCGCAGCCCAAGCTCGTCAGCGAAGGGATAAGGCTGGGAACCCAGCTTCGGGAACGGATGAAAAACCTATTAAGAAGACCAGCAAAGGTTTCAATACTTTGGTGGATGTATTGACCATGGTGAAACGGGTGAATGTAAATTACAGCAGAAATAGCGGAACCGTATTGCCTGGGTATACCCAGTCCATTGGATTCATTGGAACGGCAAGACCCAGTTTAGGCTTTGTTTTTGGAAGCCAGTCCGATGTTAGATACGAAGCTGCTCGAAATGGGTGGTTGACCACTTTCCCGGAATTTAATTCGCAGTACATGCGAAACACCAATCGACAATTGAACATTACAGCGACCGCACAACCTACACAAGACCTTACCATAGATTTAACCGCTGATCGTTTGTTGACCAGTAGTTCCCAGGAAAATTATAGTCCTGAAGAATGGATCAATCAACAGGATGGGCTGATCAATGAGTTGGGGAATTTCAGTATTTCCACCATCATGATCGGAACCATTTTTAATAAAAGTGACGAGTTTGATTCCAAAACTTTTGAGCAGTTCAAGGCCAATCGTATTACCATTGCCAATAGACTGGTTTCGGACAGGGGACAAACCCCAGGGCCTTTGGATGATGATGGTTTCCCGCAACGTTATGGAAAAACGCAGCAAGAAGTGTTGTTGCCTGCCTTCTTTGCAGCCTACACAGGTCAGGATGTAAACCGGGTGAATTTGGATACCTATCGCGAAATTCCAATACCCAATTGGAACATCAAATACACAGGTTTGATGAAAAACCGTTGGTTCAAAAAGAAATTCAAGCGATTCTCATTAAGCCATGGCTATAGGGCATCTTATAGTGTCAATTCTATCCAGAGCAATTTGGAACGCCAAAACGGTCAATTTGATCCAGAGACTGAAGACCTGTTACCGGAAAATATCATCAACAATGTGGTATTGACAGACCAGTTTAATCCACTTCTTCGTGTTGATTTTGAAATGAAAAACTCCTTTAGCTTCTTGGCCGAAGTGGAAACAGATAGGGTGTTGACCCTAAGTTTTGACAACAACTTGATGACCGAAATCAATGGGAAAAAGTACACCTTGGGATTGGGGTATCGATTCAAGGACGTAAAATTTGTGACCAATATTGGGGGTGAAAGAACTCGACTTAAGGGCGATTTGAATTTAAAGGGCGATCTCTCAATCCGGGATAATATTACCATCATCAGAAATCTGGATATTGACAACAATCAGATAACCTCGGGTCAAAAACTGGTTTCTTTCAAGTTTTCGGCAGATTATGCGCTTAGCAAAAGTTTAAATGCCCTGTTCTTCTACGATCATTCCTTCTCCAAATTTGCGGTTTCCACGGCGTTTCCACAGACTACCATCAACGCAGGATTCACGCTTAGGTACAATTTCGGGAACTAAAAACAACGGAATTTGAGCCTGTTTATAAGGCCAATATTTTTGTTGCAAAGTTTACTTGAAAAGCTATATCCGATCCGTTACATTTGTCACTGGACTAATACAAATTGATAATGAACATACCAGCAGAATTAAAGTACACCAAAGACCACGAATGGATCAAGATTGACGGCGATGTTGCCACTGTGGGAATCACGGATTTTGCCCAAGGGGAACTTGGGGACATTGTTTATGTGGAAGTGGAAACTGTGGATGAAACCTTGGACAGGGAAGAGGTTTTTGGAACGGTTGAAGCTGTAAAAACCGTGTCTGATTTGTTTTTGCCCTTGAGTGGGGAAATCATCGAGTTCAACGAAGCTTTGGAGGATGAGCCCGAGAAAGTAAACACAGATCCATATGGTGAAGGGTGGATGATCAAGATCAAAATCAGTGCTGCTGCTGAAGTTGATGATTTAATGAGCGATACGGATTACAAAGCATTGATTGGTGCTTAAAAAAAATATTTATACCGTACTTTTTATAGGCTGGGTCTTGTTTTTAACAACACTCAGCTTATTTTCTTTTTCGGGGCTGGATACGGGTTCCATTCGCATACCGTATGCAGATAAGATTACCCATTTTATTTTTTATTTGATTTTTGGGGTACTTGCCTGCCTAATGCTACGCGAGAAAACCCAAGGCCGAATGGAGCTGGGAAAGGCCATGCAGTGGGCATTGATCGCTGCCATAACTTACGGTATAATTATTGAGGTATTACAGTACGCACTAACACAAGATCGCATGGCCGAATTGGGAGATGTAGTAGCCAATACATTGGGAGCATTTGCAGGAGTTCTCTTAATTAAATGGTATTTTTCCAAAGAAAGGCCGTTAAAATGGAAATTTTAATTGTTTATTTCATCAATTAATAATTAAATTAGCAAACACTAAATTCAGAACGATGGAACTAAAAAAGAATCCAAAAGCAGACGTAGGAAAAAACAGTTCACTCTATTTTGTGATAGGGTTGGCCGCTGTTTTGGGGTTGGTTTATGGAGCCATGGAGTGGAAGAAATATGACAAATCCAACGAATATGACGTTTCTATGAACGTTGAAGATCAGTTGGACGAGGAAGTGCCCATGACGGAGCAGATCAAGACACCGCCACCACCACCGCCACCAGCTGCACCTGAAGTTATCGAGGTTGTTGAAGATGAGGAGGAAGTTGAAGAAACCGTAATCGAGTCTACAGAAACCAGCCAGGAAGAGGAAGTTATGGAAGTGGAAGAGGTTGAAGTGGAAGAAGTAGAGGAAGATATCTCCGTTCCATTTGCCGTAATTGAAGACGTACCGGTGTTCCCTGGTTGTGAGGGAGCCAGCAATAAAAAGCAGTGTTTCCAGGATATGATGCAGAAGCACATCCGTAAAAACTTCCGTTACCCGGAAATTGCCCAAGAAATGGGAGTTCAAGGAAGGGTAAACGTAATTTTCGTTATCCAAAAGGATGGAAGTATCGGAAACATCAGAATGCGTGGGCCGGACAAAAACTTGGAGAAAGAAGCGATGAGAATTATCCAAAAGCTTCCTAAAATGACTCCTGGAAAGCAGAGAGGTAGAGCTGTAAAGGTTCCTTTCAGTATTCCAATTACCTTTAAGCTACAGTAAAAGAAGATTTACAATTCCTGTCGAGGCAGGAATGAAAAAGCCCTGATGGAAACGTCAGGGCTTTTTTTGGTCATTTTGGTTACCAAAAGATGCAATCTTGCGGTAGCTGGGTTAAGCGTGATAATAGCGCTCGTTGATGATTTTGCCATCTTTCCATTGCGTTCGTACCACTTGTTCAAATCTGTGGTCGGTGCCATCATCGGTGGTAAATTCCATTACGGCTTCATAAAAAGTGGTGTCTCCTTTTACGGCTGGCCCGGAAATTACGGTGTATCCGTGAAAAGCGGTTACCGTATCCAATAGTTTCTTTTCTTCGGCCAAGCAGAAATCCTTGCCCACTTTGGCGGGATTGTTTCCTTCAAAAAGTTGCACGTTGTCGTCCAGATAATTTTCCATGGCCTCAATGAATTTACCTTCGGCCAATAGGGCTGTTACCTCGTTTGCTTTGGCAAGTAATTCTTGCTCTTGTATTGTAGTTTCCATAACTGTATGTTTAAGATGTTAATAACTGGAAACAAAAGTAGGTGCGGCTGATGCCTACTTCATTGTTGATCTTTCCCGAATACTTTTATGGATTTCCCTAATTGGGTGAAATGTGTAGTTTTTATTTACTTTGGTGGTCACGAGATGGAATCTTGCGGCAACGGAGGGAATCACAACTGCTCGATTTGCTGAAGTAAAACTAAAATCAAAAGGACTAGTTGTTGCTTTGATTTTACCAGCTAAGTGAACCATTTCAATCTCATCAGCATAACCCTGTAAACTAAGTTTAATTTTCCCGTTTTGGGAGCAAAAGTATTTTGGGTATGCACGTTAGTTATACGGAAAGAGACAGGCAAATTATTAAAAAATTAGGTGAGAGGGTCAGACAACTTAGGATTCAAAAAGGATTGTCTCAATTTCAGCTTTGTGTTGATGCGGATTTAAACAACAACCAAATTGGAAGAATAGAACGCGCGGAACGCAACACTAGTGTAGTCACCTTAAGCCGCATAGCAGATGCCCTTGAAATCCCATTGAGCAGTTTGTTTCTTTTGGACGATTAGGCTTTTCAAGTTCAAGTTCAAACTCAAGTTCAGGTGCAAGGGTCTTTTATCTTTTGTCTTGTTTCTTGGGTCTTCAGATTTCAGACTTCAGACTTCAGACTTCAGATATCTGATTTCTAACATCCAGCATCCAACATTGGGCATCAAGCAACCTTCAATCCAAAAATCCAACCCTCCAACAAAACCCCCACAATAGGTTGGAAAAGAGATAGTACGACCGTATCTTTGCCTGCCACTAAAAAATGAGGATGAAATCTGCCGTAGGTTCTGTAAAAAGCACTTCCCTTTCCTTGATTTTTACCGATTTTAAGGAAATCACCAAGGCCAAGCTGGCCATAAGTGTGGTGTTTTCGTCCATTGCGGGTTATTTTCTGGGAGCTTATCAAATTGATTTGGTCTCTTTGTTGCTCCTTGCCTTTGGTGGCTATTGCATGGTTGGAGCTTCCAATGCGTACAATCAGGTGATAGAAAAGGATTTGGATGCGCTCATGAACCGCACCAAAAACCGACCTATCCCATCTGGGCGTATGACCGTGGCCACAGCGATGACCATCGCCATCGTAATGACCATCCTTGGCGTAATTGCCCTATATATTTTAAGCCCCAAAACGGCCATGTTCGGGGCCATTTCCATTTTCTTGTACACCAGCGCCTATACGCCTCTTAAGACCAAAACTCCGCTTTCGGTATTTGTTGGGGCACTGCCAGGGGCCATTCCCTTTATGTTGGGATGGGTAGCGGCAACCAACGATTTCGGCATTGAGCCGGGAACCTTGTTCATGATCCAGTTTTTTTGGCAATTCCCCCATTTCTGGGCATTGGGCTGGATGTTGGACGAAGATTACAAAAAAGGCGGCTTTAAAATGTTGCCCACAGGAAAAAAAGATGCAGGTACCGCCCTTCAAATTATACTGTACACCATTTGGATGATTGTAATTTCCATTATGCCCGCATTTGGGTTTACCGGAAGATTGTATTTATCCATTCCAGCAGCGGTACTGGTGTTGTTGGCAGGGCTGGTGATGCTGGTTTTTGCTTTCAAACTGTACGAAAAAAGGGATAACCCAGCCGCAAGAAAGTTGATGCTGGCCAGCGTTACCTACATCTCATTGATTCAGATTATTTACGTAATAGATAAGTTTATTGGTTAAGCCTATGGATTTCACCGAAGTGGATATTGAAGTAAAGAACAAAAGAGCCAAAAAAATGTTGCTCTGGTTTGGAATTGTGAGCCTGATCATGGGTTTTGCAGGATGGACGAGTGCCTATATTGTGAGCAGCAAACGGGAGGATTGGATCAGTGATCTGGAATTGCCCCAGGCCTTTTTTGTGAGCACGGCGATCATCATATTGAGTAGCATCACTTATTTTATGGCCAAACAGGCGGTAGCCACTGGCAACCCAAAAAGAGGAACGCTCCTGTTGTTGGGAACCTTGGTGCTGGGCGTATCTTTTATTGTGTTGCAGTTTATTGGATTTTCCCAAATGCTGGAGAATGGCTATTACTTTACGGGGCCAACCAGTAACATTAAAATGTCCTATGTATTTTTGATTGCTGCGGTACACATTGTCCATGTGGTGGCAGGGCTTATTTCATTGTTGACTGTTTTGGTTCAGCAGCTTAGGGGGAAATACTCACCGGACAATTTGTTGGGCTTGGAATTGGGGGCTACCTTCTGGCATTTCTTGGATTTCCTTTGGGTTTATCTCATACTTTTTATGTATTTCGTGAAATAAATTTTTGATGAAGTAGTTTTCATTCAACTTTGTCTTTTTCAATACAGCAAAAGATGTATTTTTGCTAAAGTTTTATTAAAACGACCTTTTTATATGGATACAACGGTGACTACCGGTACAGAAGAAAGCACTTGGGGAGGCGGAAACAGGCCCCTAAATGCGAGTTATGGAAAAATGATGATGTGGTTTTTCATCGTCTCGGATGCCTTGACCTTCTCTGGATTCTTGGTTTCTTACGGTTTTTCCAGGTTCAAGTTCATTGAAACCTGGCCCATTGCCGATGAGGTATTTACACACGTTCCTTTCTTCCACGGTAATTATCCCATGTACTATGTGGCCTTTATGACCTTTATTCTGATCATGTCTTCCGTTACCATGGTATTGGCCGTGGATGCAGGACATAAAATGATGCAAAAGAAGGTTATCCTTTATATGTTCCTTACCATTATCGGTGGTGCCATCTTCGTTGGCTCACAGGCTTGGGAATGGGCTACTTTTATAAAAGGGGACTTTGGGGCTATTGAGACCAAAGGAGGTAGAATACTTCAATTTGTAAATGCCGAAACTGGTGAAAGGGCTGCCTTGGCAGATTTTTCCAAAACTTTACCTGAAGATCGGATTAAGCATGTAAAGAGCGAGGGTGTTTGGTTTATGCAAGAAGGCTACAAAACCAGCTATTCCTTAAATGAAGTTATTGAAGGATTCAAGGCTTCGCCAAATATTTTGATTCGTACCGAGACCATTAACGAACATGGCGAAAAGACGGTTTTGGATCGAGCTGGTTCGTTGGCAAAATTGGCAGATGCCTCTCAAGTGGTGGAAGGTGCAAACCTTATCCATAACGAATACGGAAGCCGTCTTTTTGCTGATTTCTTCTTTTTCATTACTGGATTCCACGGGTTCCACGTATTTTCCGGAGTAGTGATCAACATCATTATCTTTTTCAATATCATTTTAGGAACCTACGAAAGAAGAGGTCATTATGAAATGGTGGAGAAGGTTGGACTATACTGGCACTTTGTAGATTTGGTGTGGGTATTCGTATTTACATTCTTCTATTTGGTATAACGCAACATGTCATTCCTGCGAAAGCAGGAATCTTTGAAAAAATAAAAGCACATTATGGCGCACGAACATAAACTTGAAATTTTTAGAGGACTGGTAAAGTTCAAGTCCAACGTCCAAAAGATTTGGGGAGTACTGATTTTTTTAACCTTGGTAACCGCAGTTGAAGTAGGCTTGGGTATTGCCAAACCAGCGTCTTTGACAGGGAACTTCTTCCTTGGAATGAAACTCCTCAACTGGATATTTATTATCCTCACCTTGGTGAAAGCCTATTATATTGCTTGGGATTTCATGCACCTTAGGGATGAGAAAAGTTCTTTGCGTAGGGCTATTGTTTGGACACCGATATTCTTGATTTGCTACCTGATATTTATATTGCTCTTTGAAGCGGATTATATTTACAACGTGTTCAAGGATGGGTATATGTCCTGGAATTTCTAGTAAAGGATTAACAATATGAAAAGGCGGTTTCTTGACCGTCTTTTTTTATTTTTGCACTCAGCAAATTCATCATGAAAAAGGCCTCTGTTCTAATCGTTCTCTTCGTCTTTCCCCTAGTGGCCTATTTGTTTTTTGCCTCAGGCGTAAACAACTTTGGGAGATTGCCCATTTTGACCCAAAATGTACCTGAACTGGATAATTTTGATGGAAGTGCAAGACTCAACAACAAGATTACCATTCTAGGCTTTCTGGGGAACAATATCGACTACAAAAAAGGAAATGCCTTTAATCTGAACCAAAAGATTTATAAGCGCTTTGGTAAGTTCACCGATTTTCAGATCATCATGGTGGTGCCCGAGGGTGAAGAGGAAAAGGTGGAGGTGCTTAGAAAGGATTTGGGCAAACTTTCCGAAACCGACAGATGGAATTTTGTGTATGGCACAGAAGGAGACATAAAATCCCTGTTTGGAAGCTTGAAAACCAATTTAACCCTGGATGAAGATTTGGGTACTTCCTATGTGTTTATTGTGGACAAAGACCGTAACCTAAGGGGAAGAACAGATGATGAGGATGAGGGAACCAAATATGGATTCAATACTACATCCGTAGCGGATCTGAACAACAAGATGGAAGATGATGTAAAGATCATTCTTGCTGAATATCGCCTTTCTTTAAAGAAAAACAATGCCGACAGGAGCAACTAAGAAGAAAAAGTACAACTACGTTTGGGTATCCGCCATAATCCTGATCTTTGGGATATTCGCGGTGAGTGAGATTACAAAAACCCTAAAAAAGGGAACTGTAGTGGAAACGGATCGGATGAGTGGGGTTGCCCAACAATCCAAACTGGGATATGTGATCAGCAATGGCAAGAAGAGGAAGGTACCCAACTTTTCCTTTTTGAATCAGGATAGTGTACTGGTTTCCAACAAGGATTATTTGGGGAAAGTCTATCTGGTTGACTTCTTTTTTACCACCTGCCCCACCATTTGCCCAATCATGACCCAGAACTTGGTGGAATTGCAAGATACGTTTAGCGAGCATCCCGAGTTTGGCGTGGCTTCGTTTACAATTAACCCAAGATATGATACCCCTACCGTGTTGAAGAAATATGCAAGCAAGTACGGGATTACCAATCAAGATTGGCATTTGTTGACAGGGGATAGGGATTCCATTTATACCTTGGCCCAAGAAGGCTTCTATATTGTGGCCAGTGAAACAGAGGATGCTCCAGGTGGTTTTGAGCATTCGGGTATGTTTGCTTTGGTGGACAAGGAAGGCTACATCCGCTCGCGGGATGACGAATTTGGAAATCCCATGATATATTATCGGGGAACCATCACCGAAAAGCAAGGGGTAAATAAGGAAGGAGAGGCACAACAGATTACCATGCTCAAGGAAGACATTCAAAAATTATTGCTCGAGGACTAATGGAACATGATTTAGCCAAGGAAAAAAGATTTAAGCGTTGGATTACCATAATTTCAATCGCTATACCGGTAGTGGTTGCCCTATTGTTCGGGTATAAGATTCCAAATGCCAAACCACTTTCTTTTTTACCACCAATTTATGCTTCCATTAATGGATTGACTGCCATACTTTTGGTTTGGGCCGTCATTGCCATCAAAAATGGAAAAAGGGACTTGCATCAAAAATTGATGACCACCTGTATTGTACTCTCAGCGCTCTTTTTGGTGATGTATGTGGCCTATCACATGACATCGGACAGTACTAAGTTTGGAGGTGACGGTGCAATTCAATACCTGTATTTCTTTATTCTGATCACGCATATTGCCCTCTCTATTGCTGTAATTCCATTGGTATTGGTCACCTATTCCAAGGGATATCTAGGGGATTTTCAAGGCCATAGAAAATGGGCCAAATTCACCTTTCCCATTTGGTTGTATGTAGCGGTAACGGGAGTTGTTGTTTATCTCATGATATCACCCTACTATGCGCATTAAACCTATTAAATCTAACTCCTCGTCTAGTGCGGGGAATGTTCCGAAATTAAGGTCGGGGCAATGGGGTGTTTGGCTTCTCCTAATAATGTTTTTCCTTTTCCCTCAACTCACCGAAGCCCAATGTGCCATGTGTAGGGCTGTGGTGGAAAGCGAAGCCGATGGCAAAACCGCCGAAGGGATCAACAACGGCATCGTCTATTTAATGGCAATCCCCTATATTTTGATAGGAGGATTGTTCTATTTCGTGTATAAAAAGCTTCGCACTTAAGAAAAATCTAAAATTTTCACATAATTTTTGCAAAAAGGTGTAACATTTTGATGGTAGCTTTGTCTTATTGAATATACGTTTGCGTATTTCATCAATCATCAAACACCAACCATCATGTTCGACATTGAAAGGTGGCAAGAAATATTTGACACCATACGGAAGAACAAACTGCGTACTTTTTTGACCGGGCTTTCCGTGGCCTCCGGTATATTTATTCTTGTCATATTATTGGGTTTTGGCCAAGGGATGCAAAATGGTATTGAACACGAGTTCAAACAGGATGCAACCACTAGCGTATGGGCTTGGCCCGAGGCGACTTCAAAAGCCTACAAAGGACTCAACCCGGGAAGGGTCATCCGTTTCAAAAATGCGGATTATGAAACCGCTGGTAGAATGTTCAAGGAGGATATTGAATATGAATCCCCGCGTGTTTTTGTGCGCAACGTCAACATCAACTACGGAAGCGAATCCTTGGTCTATGGTATTCAAGGGGTATCTTCCGAATTTCAGTTTATAGAAGGTTTTTCCACTATAGAAGGGCGGTTTATCAACTACAAGGACGAAGTGTCCCTTGGCAAGGTGGCCGTTATTGGAAAGAAAATTCGGGGCGATGTTTTCAAAGATGTGGTGACGCCCATTGGAGAGCGGATTGAAATCGCGGGAATCCAGTTTACAATTATCGGTGTCTTTAAAGAACAAAACGAAAGGGAAGAAGAGCGCATTTACATACCTCTGACTACCGGCCAAAGAGTGTTCAATGGGGATGACAAATTGAATACGCTTACCTATACCTTACCACCTGTTGAAAATTTTGATCAAGCCGTAGCCCAAGCGGTAGCGTTTAAGGATAACCTCAGAAAATTTTTGAAAGAGGAGCATCTGGTAGCCCCTGAAGATGAATCGGGAGTGAGGGTTTGGAGTGCCATGGAGGAGGCCAAGCGCTACTATGGCATCACCAATAACATGAAGCTATTTTTCTGGTTTGTAGGGGTCTGTACCATTATTGCAGGTGTGGTTGGGGTCAGCAATATTATGCTGATTGTGGTCAAGGAACGTACCCGTGAAATTGGAATTCGGAAAGCTTTGGGGGCCAAACCTTGGTCTATTGTGGGCATGATTTTGCATGAATCCATTTTTGTTACAGCAATTTCCGGTTTTTCAGGTTTGATTTTTAGCATGTTGATACTGGAGTTTTTAGGCCCCCATGTCCAAATTGAATATGTAAAGAATCCGTCCGTGAATTTTACGGTGGCATTTTCTACGGTCATGGTGCTCATTTTTGCAGGAGCTCTTGCCGGGCTTGTACCAGCACTGCGCGCTGCTAGGGTTCAAGTGATAGAATCGTTACGGGATGAATAACCTCAAAACCAAATACTATGTTTAACCGAGATAGATGGCGGGAAATTTTGGAAGTGCTCACCAGTAATGTGGGCCGAACCATTCTTACAGCTTTCGGGGTGTGTTGGGGTATTTTCATCCTAATTGTGCTACTGGCCGCTGGGAAGGGCTTTGAAAATGGAATCCGAGCGGATTTTGGCGATATTGCCACCAATACCATGTTTATGTGGACCCGTAGAACCACAAAACCTTATGAAGGACTTCCCAAAGACAGAAGATTTGAATTCAAAGTAAGTGATGTCCAGGCCATTTGGGATAATGTGCCCAACCTTCGGTTTGTCTCCCCAAGGAATCAATTAGGTGGGTTCCGTGGTGGCGGAAATGTCATCAGGGGCATTCGTGTGGGAGCCTATAATGTTTATGGGGACTATCCGGAAATCATCAACCAAGATCCCATGACCGTGACCTCTGGGCGGTTTATCAACCATAATGACCTACGGGAGAAAAGAAAGGTGGCCGTGATTGGGCAAGGGGTTAAATCCGAATTGTACGAGAAGGGCGAGGAGGTACTTGGTAGTTATATCAAAATCCAAGGGGTCAATTTTATGGTCATAGGCACCTATAAAAAGAAAAATAACGATGGGGATGGGGAAGAGGCACAAAAGGAAATTTATGTGCCCTTTACATCTTTTGCACAAGCCTTTAACCAAGGTGAAGATGTGGGTTGGATGGCGATAACGGCTCACGATGGCAGTTCCATTTCCCGTTTAAAGGAGGATATTATCAGAGTGATGAAGGAACGGCATAAGGTACATCCAGAGGATAACCGGGCCATAGGTCATTTTGATCTATACGAGCAGTTCAATAGGGTAGAGAGCTTGTTTGTGGGATTAAAGGCCATTGCCTACCTGGTAGGAATTATGGTGTTGCTTTCCGGAATTATTGGTGTGAGCAATATTATGCTCATTGTGGTGAAGGAACGCACCAAGGAAATTGGGATTCGCAGAGCATTGGGGGAACAACCTTGGTCCATTAAAAAACAAATCCTGATGGAGTCCATTTTCCTTACCATTATTTCGGGAATGGCAGGTATTATTTTTGGGTCACTGGTCATTTATGGAATCAATTCACTTTTGGACAGTGTAGGGCCTGTGGACATGTTTATCAATCCCAGTGTCAGCGTTGGGGTGGTAAGCGGAGCGCTGGTCATTCTCATGGTATCTGGACTTTTGGCTGGATTCATCCCCGCTAATAGTGCCACCAAAGTGAGGCCCATTGAAGCGCTTCGAACAGATTAAAATAAATTGAATCGATCAAATAACTATAGGAATTAAAATGAAAAAGTCAGTAACCATTATCATCTTGTTGCTCATCGTTGTGGTATTCGGTGGCTCCATGTATTACTTGTATCAAAAAAATTCTGAGGACCCCGTAGTCTATGAAACGGAAAAGCCCTCCAAACAAAATATCGTTAAAAAAGCTGTGGCCACTGGAAGCATCCTTCCTTTGGAAGAAGTGCTGATCAAACCCAATATCTCTGGAGTCATCGAAGAGATTTATGTGGAAGGGGGCGATTACGTTAAATCGGGCGACCTTTTGGCAAAAATCAAGGTTGTACCCAATTTAAATGCACTTAACGATGCCCGAAATGCCATTGATGAGTCCAAAATCAATTTGGATGATCAAAAAAGAAATTACGAAAGACAACTGTCCCTGTTCAATAAAGGGGTAATATCCAAAGCCGATTTGGAACGTGCCCAAGTAACCTATGATCAGGCCAAACAAGCTTATGGTGCGGCCAATAAACGCTATGATATTGTGAAAACAGGAACTACACGGGGATTGAGCAATGCAGCCAACACCTTGATTCGATCCACCGTGAGTGGAATGGTATTGGAGGTGCCTGTGGAAGTGGGGAACCAGGTGATTGAAAGCAATAATTTCAATGAGGGTACAACCATCGCCGCTGTCGCAGATGTGGAAAAAATGATTTTTGAAGGGAAAGTGGACGAGTCCGAAGTGGGAAAAATTACGGAAGACCTACCTCTGGAAATTACCGTGGGAGCCATAGAAAACGAGGTTTTTGATGCCGTTTTGGATTATATCGCGCCCAAGGGAAAAGAGGAGAATGGTGCCATTCAATTTGAAATCAAAGGGACACTCAAGAAAAGGGACTCTGTATTTATTAGGGCTGGCTTGAGTGCCAATGCATCCATTATTTTGGCTCGCGCAGATAGTGTTTTGGCGCTAAAGGAAGCTTTGGTACAGTTTGATCGTGAGACCAAGGAACCCTATGTGGAAATAGAAACTTCAGAACAACAATTTGAGCGCAAGGATGTGGAGTTGGGTATTAGCGACGGCATTTTTGTGGAGGTGAAATCCGGCCTCAATTCCGAGGATAAGGTGAAAATATGGAACGCCGTTGAGGAGGAAGAATCTGTCAATTAATCATTTAACAAAAATTTTCAAATAATCTTGTAACATTTTAACAACTTGTAAGTCATATTACAGAGGTTAAAATGCCAGATAGCTAATAGCACCAATCATGATAGAAATCAAGGACCTTCACAAATCCTATAGAGTGGGAAGCAATTCCCTTCATGTACTCAAAGGAATCAATTTTAAGGCAGAATCAGGAGAACTAGTGGCCATAATGGGATCCTCGGGTTCCGGTAAATCTACCTTGTTGAATATTTTGGGAATGTTGGATGTGGCCGATTCAGGGGAATATACATTGGATAATGTGCCCATCAAGGACTTAAGTGAGACCAAAGCGGCCCAATACAGGAATAAGTTCTTGGGATTCATCTTCCAATCGTTTAACCTGATCAATTATAAGTCGGCATTGGAAAATGTTGCCTTGCCCTTGTATTATCAAAAAGTGGGCAGGAAAGAACGACAGGAAAAAGCCATGAGCTATTTGGAAAAAGTGGGTCTTAAAGAATGGGCAAGCCATTTACCAAGCGAACTTTCAGGGGGGCAAAAGCAAAGGGTGGCCATTGCCAGAGCCATGGCTGCTGAACCAAAAGTATTGTTGGCAGATGAGCCTACAGGAGCCTTGGACAGTACCACTTCCTACGAGGTTATGGACCTTATCCAAAAAATCAATGACGAAGGGAATACCATTTTGGTGGTGACCCACGAAGAGGATATTGCACATATGTGCAAGCGAATTGTACACCTTAAGGACGGTGTTATTGTAGAAGACAAGAAAATAGAGCAGGTAAGAGCACAACAATATGTTTGATCGGGATATTTGGCAAGAAATCTTTCACACCCTCAAGAACAACAAACTCAGAACGTTCTTGACCGGTTTTTCTGTGGGATGGGCCATCTTTATTTTGGTGATGCTGTTGGCTTCCGTAAACGGAATGCAGAACGGATTTACAAGCCAATTTAATGATGATGCCACCAACTCCATTTTTATTAGGCCTGGCACTACCGCCCAAGCCTATGGAGGTTTTGAAGCAGGAAGAAGGATTCAGCTAAAAAATGACGATTACCAATACATAAAAGAGAGCTTTCCCAAGGATGTTGAATACATCAGTACCCGTTATTTTTCAAATACAACGGCGCGCTACAAAAGTGAGACAGGGAACTACTCTGTGCAAGCCGTACACCCGGACCATCAGATCATAGAAAAGACGTTGATCATGAAGGGGAGGTTCTTTAATAACGCCGATGTTGTCAACAGGGCCAAAGTTGCAGTAATTGGAAGAAAAGTAGCCGAAGATTTATTTAAGGATGAAGATCCCTTAGGTCAATTTGTCGAATTCAACGGACTACCTTTTAGAGTTGTTGGGGTCTTTACAGATGATGGTGATGACAATGCGGAGCGAGGTATTTATGCCCCAATAACAACATATCAAAGAATTTTTGGGGATACCAATGATATCCACCAAATTGTGTTGACCTACAACCCAACCTATGATCTCACCAAGGCCTTGGAATTTTCCGATCGTTTGGAGGATTTAATGAAAAGAAGACATAAAGTGGCTCCTGAGGATCAGGCTGGAATCAATGTTTGGAACTATGCAGAAGCCTTTGATGACATCAGTAGTTTTTCTGCGGTTTTAAGTGCGATAAGTATTGGCGTGGGCTTTTTAATATTGATTGCTGGAATTGTGGGCATTGGAAACATAATGGTCTTTACCATCAAGGAGCGAACCAAGGAGATTGGGGTTCGAAAAGCATTGGGTGCACAGCCCAAGCAAATCATTAATTTGGTGCTTTTGGAATCCACATTTATAACAGCTTTATCTGGTTTTATCGGCCTTGGATTTGCGTGGATTATTTTGTCCTTGATAGGACCTACCATTAATACCCCGGCCTTTACCAATCCAAACGTTAGCTTGTCAACAGTAATCACAGCAACCATTATTCTAATTGTTGCAGGGGTGTTGGCGGGATTGATTCCTGCAGTAAAAGCTGCCAATGTAAAACCAATAGTGGCCTTAAGCGATAAGTAATATGTGGTTATTCGATAGAGATTTATGGATTGAAGTTTTCCACACCTTGGGAAAGAACATGTTTCGCACATTCTTGACCATGTTGGGGGTCATCTTTGCCATGATCATTTTGATGCTGCTTTTGGGATCTTCCAATGGAATGACCAACGGATTCGACAAAATTTTTGCAGGTACAGCGTCCAACAGTCTTTTTGTTTGGGGACAGTCTACCTCTGAACCTTACAAGGGTTTTGAAAGAGGGCGAAGGATTCGTTACAAAATTGAGGATGCGGAAATCCTTAAAAGGGAAATTCCTGAAATTGAGGTTTTGGCACCAAGAATCGAATTGGGAAGCCACAGGAGTGTGGTCACAGTATACAGAAAGGGCCAAACCAGCGGATCCTCCGTGTATGGCGATTATCCCGAAATCGATAATATCACCAAAAAGAGGTTGGTCGAAGGGCGCTTTTTGAATCAAACAGACATTGAAAATTCCAAAAAAGTCTGCGTAATTGGAGAGGAAACCTATAAACTTTTGTTTGAGAAAGGTGAAGATGCGATTGGTGAGGATATCAGGATCAATGGAGTGTTCTTCTCCGTGGTGGGCATCTATAAGCCCAACAACAATATCAATATTGATGGGGAGAATGCGGTTTTTATCCCATTTACAACTTTTCAAAAAGCCTTTAACTCTGGAGATCGTATGGGGTGGATGGCCATAGCGGTAGAACCCAATACCAAGGTTCCCGTGGTGGAAAGCAAGATTAAGGATATTCTCAAAAACAAATACGATATACATCCCAATGACGAGAGAGCCATTGGAAGCTTCGATATGTCTGAGATATTCAACAACATTTCTTCCTTTACCATGGTACTAAGGGGGTTCTCATACTTCGTAGGACTTCTCACTTTACTGGCAGGGGTGATTGCCATTAGTAACATCCTATTGATTACCGTAAAGGAACGGACCAAGGAAATAGGAGTGCGAAGAGCTTTGGGTGCAACCCCGAGATTGGTACTAAGGCAAATCTTGATGGAAGCTGTGGTGTTGACTTCATTTGCCGGATTGGTTGGATTTGCTATTTCTGTCGGAATTCTGGCTGTCCTGGATTCGCTTTGGGGAAGTGGGGAAGATTTTCCCTTTGTCAAGCCCATGGTGAGTATCGGACAGTTTAGTTTCTCCTTCTTTTGGATGGTGTTCCTAAGCTTGTTGATTGGGTTGATACCAGCAATCAAAGCTATTAAAGTGCGTCCCATTGAAGCCTTGCGCGAAGAATAACTTGAAATTGAAAAAATAATTTAGATAACGATCAAATAAGTAGTAATGAACAAATACGTAAAATACGGGTTAATCACGATTGTATCGGTCGGAATTTTAGGTGCTGTGGTTTATTTCCTTAAACAAAATAGTACCCCAACCCAGATTTATGAAACGGAATCCTTGGAACGCAAAGACATTGTAAACAAAGTTATTGTTACGGGTAAGGTTATTCCAGAAGATGAGATCAATATTAAACCTCAGATTTCCGGGATCATTGACAAGATACACCTGGAAGAAGGTGTGGACGTTAAGGCCGGTGATCTAATCGCTGTCATTAAGGTAGTGCCCAATGAGCAATCCTTGAACCAAGCAGCGGGAAGGGTAAGAAATGCAGAATTGGCTTTGAACAATGCCAAAATCGAATTTGATCGCAACAAAGCCTTGTTTGACAAAGGCGTTATTTCGAGCCAAGATTTCAACAATCAAAAGTTGACGTATGATCAGGCAGTGCAGGAACTTACCAATTCCCGAGCCGATTATCAGATCATCAGAATAGGTTCTGCGGGTGGATCCTCAAGCGCCAATACCAATATTAGGGCTACGGTATCTGGAACCATATTGGAAATCCCTGTGGAAGAAGGAGATCAGGTCATCCAAAGTAATAACTTCAACGATGGAACAACCATTGCCACTATTGCGGACATGACCAAAATGATCTTTGAAGGGGAAGTGGATGAGGCTGAGGTAGGCAAACTTAGCGTTGGAATGCCCTTGGAAATTAGCTTGGGTGCCTTGGAAAAGAACAAATTTGATGCAGAACTTAAGTTTATTGCCCCCAAAGGAGTAGAGGAAGAAGGTGCCGTTCAGTTTAAAATAGAAGGTGATTTGGTGGTAAATGACAGCACTTATGTAAGAGCGGGATACAGTGCCAATGCCTCCATTGTTTTGGAAGAAAAGAAGGATGTTCTGGCCATCAAGGAAGCATTGTTGCAATTTGATAAGGAAACAGAAAAACCCTATGTGGAAATAGAAGTGAGTGAGAATGAATTTGAGCGAAAGGATTTGGAGTTGGGTGTTAGTGATGGCATTGATGTAGAAGTGGTTTCCGGAATCGAGGAAGGAGACAAAATAAAGGTTTGGAACAAATTGGAGAAGAAGAGCGATGAGGATGATTCCTAGAGTGGGCCAAACAATAATCAATCAAAAAATCAAAAAACGAATGAAATTTAAGATCACAGTGATCATGGCATTTTTTGCCATGCTCGCCACCAACGCTCAAATGAAAAAGTGGACCCTGCAGGAATGTGTAACATTTGCTGTGGAGAACAACTTGACCATTGAACAGTTTGAATTGGACTTGGAAAGTGCCAAAATTGATAAGTCGGATGCCATTGGCAATATGCTTCCCAATTTAAATGGGTCGTCCACAATCTCAAGTAACACGGGTTTTTCCATTAATCCAACAAATAACCTGCCCACCAACAGTACAGCTTTCAACGTAAATGGATCGTTGAGTTCCAATGTAACCCTGTTTGACGGCTTGCGTAATATGCGCCAGTTGGAGAGGGCCAAATTGAACGCTATTGCCAGTCAGTATAGGTTGGACGATTTGAAAGACGATATTCGCTTAAATGTGGCCAATGCATATTTGCAGGTAATTTCCAATAAAGAGCAGTTAAAGACCTTTAGGGCCCAATATGCAGTTACCGAACAGGATTTGAAACGAACCGAGGAGTTGGTGGAATCCGGGGTGGTGCCTAGAGGGGACTTGTTGGAAATTGAGGCCACTGCAGCCAATCAAGAGCAGCAAATTGTAAATGGGGAGAGTCTGGTTTTGATTGCCAGAATCAATTTGGCACAGCTGCTTCAAATTACGGATTACGAAAATTTTGATATAGCCGATGAGGAGTTTGAGATTCCACCATCGGACATTTTGAACAACTCTGCCAAAGTCATTTTTGACAAAGCCTTGGGTTTTAGAAATGATATTAAGTTTTCGGAGTCCAACGTAAAACTTGCGGAAGAAGATTTAAAAATCTCGAAAGGAGCCTATTACCCTACATTGTCGGCATTTTTCCAATATGGGACAAGATATTCTGACGTAACCCAAATCCCCGATCAGAATGGGGTGCCTTTTACGCCAAGTTTCACTGATCAGTTGTGGATTTTTGATGGGGTTTCCTATGGCGCCCAGTTGAATGTTCCCATTTTTAATGGTTGGAGTACTCGAAACAACGTAAAACGTTCCCAAATCAATCTGGAAAAGGCCAAATTGCAGTTTGAGCAGGATAAGTTGGATTTGGAAACCAACATCCAGCAAGCTTACGTAGACGTTACCACCTTTTTTAAGGCTTACGAAGCTGCAGAAAAAACTTTGGAAGCCCGAAGATTGGCCTATGATTATGCCAAGGAACGTTTTAATGTGGGTTTGATGAATGCATTTGATTTTAGTCAAGCGCAATCCAGGGTGGACAACGCAGAAGCGGATGTAATTCGTACCAAATACGACTATATCTTTAGATTGAAAATTTTGGAGTTCTACTTTGGTATACCCATTTCCCTAAACTAGTATCTTTGTGGCCGCTATGGCCATAATACTCAATTTAGAAACCGCAACGACCAATTGTTCTGTAAGCATTTCCAAAGGAAAGGAAATCCTGTGCTTAAAGGAGAATAATGCAATAAACTATTCCCATTCAGAGCAGTTGCACGTATTTATAAAAGAAGCCTTGGAAGAGGCTTCTTTGTCTTTTTCAGACCTGGATGCCATTGCCGTGAGCAAGGGCCCTGGTTCGTACACGGGACTTCGGATTGGGGTCTCCGCGGCCAAAGGGCTCTGTTTTTCGCTGGATATTCCCTTGATTTCCATTCCTACACTGCAAGGAATGGCTTTACAAGTGGAACTCAAAGCAGGTGAGCTTGCCATTCCTGTTTTGGATGCCAGGCGCATGGAAGTGTATTCCGCTGTTTTCGATGCTCAAGGAGAAGAAGTCCGTGAAACAAGGGCAGAGGTAGTTGATGACCAAACCTTTAGCGAGTTTGCCGACTTCAAAAAAGTACATCTGGTTGGGAGCGGAGCAGAAAAATGCAAAGAGGTACTTCAGTATTTCAATTTTCAATTTCATACCAAAGTGGTTCCATCAGCAAAGGAAATGTCCGAATTGGCTTACACCAAGTTTCAAGCTAAGGAATTTGAGGATGTGGCCTACTTTGAGCCCTATTACCTTAAGGATTTCGTGTTGCAAACCAAGAAAAAAGCTTAATCCCCTTCGTGAACCACTCTTTGTGGGAATGGAATTTCTATTCCCGCCTGGTCAAAACGAAGTTTGGTTTCCTCAATGACATAAAAATGTGCTGGCCAGAATACATCGTTGTTTGCCCAAAAACGCAATGTAAGATCAACGGAACTATCCCCAAGGTTTCCGACATACACTTCGGGAATGGGGTCGGTTAAAATATCTGGGTTATCCGCGCAGATTTGCAATAAAATTTCCTTGGCTTTTTTAATATCGGAGCCGTATCCAATACCCACATCAAATTTATCACGCCGAGTATTTTCCATATTGTAGTTTACAATACTGCCGTTGGACAACTGTCCGTTGGGTATGATGGCCACCTGATTGCCAAAGGTATTGAGCTTGGTACTAAAGATGCTGATTTGTTTTACACTACCTTCCTGCCCTTGGGCGGAAATCCAATCCCCAACTTTAAAGGGTTTGAAAACCAAAATCAGTACACCACCGGCAAAGTTGGCCAACGAACCTTGTAGTGCCAGACCAATGGCCAATCCCGCGGCACCGACCATGGCCACCAAGGAGGATGATTTGACCCCTAACTGGGTTACCACAACAACAAAAAGTAGCACTTTTAGGGCTATGCTTATAAAACTCTGAAGAAAGCTTTCCAGGGTGGGGTCATAGTCTTTCCGTTCAAAAAATCGGTGTACCATTTTGTTGATCAACCGAACGATCCAAAATCCAACAAAAAATATGACAACGGCCAATATCAGATTGGGCATGAAGCCCCAAAACCATTCTATGGCATGCTCTAAATGTTGCTCAAAATCCCTGAGTTGTTTCATAACGTGAAGTGGATAAAAAATTTATGGGTTGTTGATTAGCGCCACGGCCTTGTCTGCCGTTTGCACTGGAAGTTTGCAAGTACCTTCTATACAAACATACACAAAGGTTTCTCCTTCGGCATATCTATTGGTCAATAGTTCTACAGGGCCATCCTTGGCGGATCCCACCAAAATACTATTGGGAATGTAGGTCTTACTGATTTCCTTTCCAAGGGTTTTATAGTTCTCCCCAACTACGGCAATCTCGTAGAAATTCTGATTCTCAAAAAGGACCAAGTTCATCCAATTGGCATATCCCTGCGCACTTTCCACAAAATCGTCCTGTACATTTTTAAGCATTTGCTTGGCCATGTCCCCATAGCCTTCATCTGGATATAGTTTGTGGAATTTGAGGAGATTTTTCGCCATGATGGAATTGGATGAGGAAATTTCCTTGTCAACGGTCTCAATGGATCGTCGGATAAGCGAGGTGTCCGCATCCGAAGTATAAAAGAACATTCCCGATTTTGGGTCCAAAAAGTGAACTTTGGCATATTCCACCAACTTTTTGGAGTGATTCAACCATTTTTCGTCAAAAGTTACCTCGTATAGCGATAAAAAAGCTTCACTTATAATGGCATAGTCTTCCAAAAACGCATCAATGTCACTTTTACCATCCTTATGGTTTCTAAATAGGGAATAATCGTCTTTGATCATTTCCTTTTCAAGAAATTCGGCATTTTTCAGTGCCATATCCAAGTATTCCTGGTTTCCCAAGTACCGATGCGCATCAATCAATCCACTTAACATAAGGCCGTTCCAGGAAGTGAGGATTTTATCATCCAATCTAGGTTTGGAGCGTTTGGCACGTTCCTTTTTCAGGATTTGTTGGGCATTTTGCATTTTCTGCTTTAGTTCTTCCACAGAAATGTTGTGTTTTTCGGCTATTTCAGCATCCTCTTTATCCCGAATCAGCACATAATTACCGTGTTCCCACAGGCCATAGGAGTTGATGTTGTAATAATCCTTGAAAACCTCAAAATCAGCTCCAAGGAGTTGACCAAGTTGTTCTTTGGTCCATACGTAGTAGGCACCTTCCTCCAATTCGCCGTTTTCATCAAGACTGTCCGCATCCAACGAAGAGTAGAATCCGCCATTTTCATCCAATAGTTCCTCTTGCACAAAGGCAATGGTCCGTTCAACTACATCCAGATACAGCTCATTTTTGGTGACAGCATAGGCACGGGCATATAAGCTGGTCATGGGGCCATTGTCATAAAGCATTTTTTCAAAATGGGGAACGTGCCATTTGGTATCCACTGCGTATCTGGAAAAGCCGCCACCAACATGATCAAAAACACCACCAAAGGCAATACGCCTTAAGGTAACATCCACCTGCTCCATGAGTTCAGGTTTGTTGTTGGTTTCGGCATAATGCATCAAAAAATCCCAATTGTTGGGCATCATGAACTTTGGAGCCCGTTTATAGCCTCCCAAAAAGTTGTCAAAATGCCTGGCCCAATTCTCCACAGAAGCATCCAGTTGCTCCATGGTAAATAAACCGGAATCGGGTTTATGCTCCACCAAATTAATGGCGTTGATTCCATTGGATAGATCTGTTGCATACTTGACTATCCTGGATTTATCATTTTGGTATAGGTCGATGAGTTGTTGAAGGGATTTTATCCAATTGTCCTTGGGCACATAGGTGGCTCCCCAAAAGGGTCTACCGTCTGGTAGGGCAACTATGTTTAGAGGCCATCCGCCATTTCCGGACATCATGGTAATGGCGTCCATGTAAATCTGGTCCACATCGGGTCTTTCCTCCCGATCAATTTTTATGTTGATGAAGTTGTCGTTCATCATTTGGGCCACTTCCTCATCCTCAAAACACTCTTTCTCCATAACATGGCACCAGTGGCAGGATGAATAGCCAATACTTATGAGCAAGGGTTTATCCTCCTTTTTGGCCCTTTCCAGCACTTCGGGCCGCCAAGCTTCCCAATTCACCGGATTGTGCGCATGTTGAAGCAGATAGGGACTGGTTTCATTGATTAAGGCATTGGTGTGTTTATGGGTCACTTTACTGGTTTTTTGGGTGCAGCCCTGGTTCAGTGAAATTATCACCGATAAAAGGATAATTCTTTTGATCATAACAATTCTTTTGGACATAAAAAAAGCGCCCATAAAGGGCGCATTGTTTTCTTGCCCTTTGATTATTTTACCTCAAAGGTAATCTTTACATTGACTCTGTATTCATCAATTTTGCCATCTTTAACGGAAGCACTTTGCTCGTTAATGTAAACAGAACGTATGTTTTTTACCGACTTTGATGCCTGATCCAGCGCATTTTTTGCCGCTTGTTCCCAACTTTCATCCGAGTTGGCCAATACTTCGATTACTTTTAATACTGCCATAATAGTTAATGATTTTAAATTTATTCAATTTAACAAAAATTGACCACACCTATGGCAGGGGAGCTTGAAATCAACCGTTGATGGCGACCACTTCGTTTACCTTGTCACCCATCATGTTTTTTAACATGGTTTCAATACCGTTCTTAAGGGTGAATGTGGATGATGGACAACCACTACAGGCACCTTGGAGGATAACGTTGACCGTTTTGCTATCAGCTTCATAGGACTGAAATAGGATATTGCCTCCATCACTGGCTACCGCTGGCTTTACGTACTCGTCCAAGATGTCAATAATTTGTTTGGAAGTGTCATCATAAGCCGTTTGCGCTTGGTTTTGACTTGCGTTTTCTTTGGATTTTTGAATACTTTCCGCAGAAATCACTTCTTTGCCATTGGCCAAAAAATCCCTGATAAATTCGCGTACTTCCATAGTCACCGTATCCCATTCAGCGATGTCAAATTTGGTCACGGAAACATAGTTTTCATCCAAAAATACCTCCTTGACAAAGGGAAAGTGAAAAAGTTCTTGTGCAAGCGGACTATCCTTGGCCTCGTCTATATTCTTGAACTCGTAAGTTGCGGGTACTATTTTTTTATTGGAAACAAACTTCATAACTCCCGGGTTGGGTGTAACCTCGGCATAAACGGTAATGGGCTGTTTCTTTTGCACTTCCTCCTCAAGAATCACCGGCTGGCCGTCGTTTAGATATTCCACCAATTGTTGGGCCACTTCATCCTTGACATCTTCCCACTCCACAATATCAAATCGCTCTAGGGCAATGAAATTTCCAGAGATATATACCGTCTTAATAAAAGGAAGGTAGAAAAGTTGTTGGGCCAAAGGTGAATTCTTTGCCTCGTCTATGTTTTTGAGCTCATAATTGCCTTTTGCAAGGAACTGATTTGCCTCAAATTTTATGATTTTTGGGTTGTTGGTGGGTACAACCGTGATGTTATATTCCTTCATAGCCAAAATTTGTACAAAAATACCAAAGTAAAGATGAGGGGCAAAATATATAATAATGTATGCCGGAGGGCGTTATTTAAATGTTTGATTACCTTTAAACCCCAACTATAGCCCCAAACACTGCATGAGACGCTATGTAACCTCACTGATCGTTGCCCTTACCATAGGGCTTTCCGCTAAGGCCCAAGAGGGCATCCCCGTTTATTTTGATTATTTGGCGGACAACTACTATTTAGTGTATCCTTCAATGGCTGGTATAGCGGAAGGAACCAAGATCAGGCTTACGGCAAGAAAACAATGGTTCAACGTGGATGAAGCACCCAGTTTGCAGACCTTGAACTTTAATTCTAGGGTTGGGGATCGTAGCGGAATTGGTGCCATTTTGTTCAATGATAGCAACGGTTATCACTCCCAAACAGGATTTAAGGGCACATTTGCCCAACATCTACAGTTGGGTGGGGATTTTAGGACTTTGAACCAGATTTCGTTGGGACTTAGTGCTGGGGTAATTTTAAGCAGTTTGGACGAAACCGAGTTCAGATCCATTATTCCAGATCCGGTGGTAACCGGGACCAAGAATACGGTCAGTTATTTTAATGTTGATTTGGGAGCTTCCTACAACTATATGGAGTTCTACGCGCACTTTGCTGTTTTAAACGTTTTGGGTAGCGGACGGGACCTTTATACCGTTGAAGAATTTGATAACCTCAGAAGATATTTAATTTCAGCAGGATATATTTTTGGGAGAAAAACGAGGATTGAACCCTCCATTTTGTTCCAGCTAACAGATTTTACCCGTGAAAAGACAGTGGATATCAACGCCAAAGTGTATAAAGATGTGAGTTTTGGTACCGTTTGGGCCGGACTTTCCTATAGACGAAGCTTTGATGGTGCACAATTCCAGACCAATGGCGGATTTGGAGAGCAACGTTTACAGTTGTTCACGCCCATTGTAGGGGTAAACTGGAACCAATTTTTGTTCTCCTATAACTATTCTTACCAATCAGGGGACATTCGTTTTGACAATGGTGGATTTCATCAAATTACCTTGGGCTACGAATTTGGACAGAATGATCAAAGCAAACGCTACGATTGTTATTGTCCCGCCGCCAATAACTAAAAAATGGCCCATCGGTTAGGATGGACCACCTTAACTACAATCAACACAAACTAATCCCACTTGTAGTTTTTCTTGGCTGCCTGGTTTTTAATGGCCGATAACAGCGCATTTTCCAGCTCTCCAGTCTCTTCTTTTTGATTTTTGGCGATATAGGCCTCACGCTTTATGTTCAAATCCTGGATTTGCTTCTGGATCTTTTCACGCTCCTCTTTTTTGCCTTCCACATATTCTTTGATTTCCTTCTCTGATTTGCCCTGAAGTTCCTTGGGCAGGTCTTCCACAGCTATTTCGGAAACTTCCATCTCGTCCTCTTCAATGGCGTCCACCAAATCCCACTTGGAGTTTTTATAAAGCCTGGAGCTTTTGCTTACCGACCGTTTTACGGCAACACCCTTGTTCATTTCATTCGCCCTCATATCTTGCGCCGCCTGTGCAGCTTCCTTTTGGGCACCAAGGTATCCGTAGGAAACATAGGTTTTGTTGAGCTTGGAATTGAGTTGAATAATGATATCGTCATAAGGAGTTTCAATATGGACCACCTGTCTGTTATGATCAATGGCCATATACTCACCGCCGGTCAAGATGGCACCATTTTTCCATTTCGTGGAGATGCCTTGTTCGTAGTTGCCACAAAAGATGGTGTTTACTATAACGTCGTTTTCCTTGGCATTGTGGGCGGCATCCTTATAGTTCAATTTTCCTTGGGTAAAGGGCTCGTTCCCCGCAATGAATATCATTTTAAGGTCATCCGCATTTTTACCCCATTCCAATTGCTTTAATGAGGTTTGAATAACTTCTCCACAGAACTCTTCCCCGCCATTGGTGGTCAGGGAAAACAGTTTTGCGGAAATCTCATCCAAGTCTTCACTGAATCCCAGCACTTGACGGATATAGCCTTCACTCGAAGCCAAATTATCATTGCCGTACTCATAAAGTGCAATTTGAAGCAATGGGCGGGTCTCGTTTCCGCAACGGGCATGGGTAAATTCGTTTACAATGTCCCAAAGTTGTGCTTTTGCCTGGTTAATAAGTCCGTCCATACTGTTACTGGTATCCAATAACAGGGCTATTTTTACATATTGCTTTGCTGGCTTTTCAACTACCGCGGAGGTAACCAAAGCAGCAGTTTCCGGTTGATGTGCCTTAAGATTGCAACCATATAGTGTTCCGGTTGCCATTGTCATAAGGGCTATTCCAAATAGGTGTTTCAAATGTTTCATAGTACAATGTTTTAGAAATTGTTTTTAATTTTTTCGATGATCAAAACCACGAGATATGAGAACAGTGCGATTACGGTCAAAATCAACATGATCTTTAAATATGTGATGATGCTCCATTCTAGGGCATTTTTAATGATTTGTAAGTGTTCTATTTGTAAGGGCCGACGCTCGGACAGCTCAAATTTGACAGTACAAAACTCATTTTCAGAATCAAAACTGCCTAGACTCACACCCAGCTCTTGAAGCTGTTGTTCAATCTCAAGAATCCTGTTTTCCAAGAGCATGTATTCGTTGATTTTACCGCTCTTCAGCTTCAGGTCTTCCAAGGATTGTTTGGTTTTGGTCAGTGAGGCTCGCTTTGCTTTAAGTTCGTTGTATTCGTTGGTTTTGTCTTTTTTGGTAATTTCTTTGGAGGTGATGCTTCCAATTTCAATAAGCTTATAGTATAGTTCGTCGAAATTTTTTGGAGGAACACCAATTACCAGATAAAGGCGACGATTTCCCTCGTTTCCCGTTTTGTTTTCAAACTGAATAAGTCCTTTTAAAGATTCAATCTGTGTTTTTAGTTGTTTTTCATCCTGATCAAACTGATGGGTGGTTGCATCGATATCCGCTATTTTTTCATATTTCTGATCGACTTTTATAGCCGAATGATTTGTAGAAGGGTATTTTGTGGTAGCATAATTTTTACGCATTCCAATTTCCAAAGGGACTTCCATGAGCATATCGGAATGCATATAGGAATCATTGTAAGTGGGTTTGGTATATCCTTGAATCAACTTAAATAGGAATAGTAGAACCAATCCAAAACTTAGCAGGAATACTGTTTTTTTTATTTTGCGATACTTGGTCATTTGCAACAATTTAGCTGATGAATGGGGTAAAACTATTTCCAACTTTTTTGAATTAAAATCCAGAATGAGTAAACAGGTCACTTTAGTGAGGGAGCAGGGCAAACCATTTTGTAACGCGGGGAAAAAGGCCTCAAAATTGCCTGTTTTAAAGGGAATGTCATTTTTTAAAAAGCTCGGGATGAACTAAGTTTACAGGAGTAATAAAGAAATGGGACACCGTCATATTATATTAATTCTTGCTTTGGCTTTTACCAGCATGGGTTTCGGGCAGCAGAATGAACGAAATTGGGTGCAGATCAAAGGCTCTGTAAAGGGCAAGGAGAACTATGAGCCCATTTCTGGTGTGGACGTGTCCACGGATTCGGGGTATTATACCACCACCAACAGTCTGGGAGAGTTCAGAATCAGGGCGGCTATTGGCGATCTCCTCATTTTTGAAAGCGGTGAGTTTGAAACTGCAAGGCATCGGATTACCTCCGATGAGGATGTGGACGTATTGGTTGAAGGCTATGCCCCCTCTAGAAGCAGTAGAAAAGAGAAAAAGTCAAGCTCAATTTCCAGAAAAGTGGAAGGCCATCAGCGTTTTTTGGATTCAGCCAACCAATATAAAAGAACCGATCTGGAAAAGAGTATCGACTTCATCGCACAATCCATTTCCCAATTGGGTAAACGGGGAAACAAAACAGAACTCTCCAATTCGTTGACGGCGCTGGGCGAAATTTATTTATATCATCAGCAATACGATTTGGCCATAAGCAGTTTCAAGGATGCCCTTGCGGCTAGAAGGACTGTAAAAACAGAGTTGCTTTTGGGCCGGGCCCATATTTTAAATGGGGAATTTGGGAATGGCGAGTCCATGCTGGCACCATTGGTAGATGTCAATGGACTGGTGCCCTATCAACGAATTGAAATTTACGAAGGATTGGGAGATGCCAACAAAGGCTTGGGAAATGTTCAAAAAGCACTGGAATTCTATCAAGAAGGACTTCAAATAGCCGAAAAAAATCAGATTTCCCCTAAAGTAATTGATCTAAACTCTAAGATTGCAGACGCCTATGCCAGGGACAACAGGCTTGTTGAGGCGGAAGGATTTTTTGCCAACTCCTTGAATCTCTCCAAAAAAGTGGCTCCGGAACGCCAAATCCAGGAAAATGAGAAAGTGGCGGATTTCTATAACGAGAAAAATCGTTATGAGGATGAGATTCAATTGCGCAAGCAGAGTTTGAATGAGCTACAGCAACTTCCCAGTGTTTCCGTTAATAAAGATAATGCCGCTGCCGGACTGCCGGATTCTATCACTTCCCAGCAAATAAATTATAAGATTGGTCGGGCGTACATAGCGCAGGATAAACTGGATGAGGCCATACCCTATCTTCAAAAGAGTATCGTTGAGGCGGACAGTGAGGACGATTTGGTTGTGCAAAAGGATGCTACAAGAAGATTGTCCGAAGCATACCGATATAAGGGTGATTTTGCCAAAGCCTTGGAAACCTATCAAGATTATGTGGCGGTCGTGGACAGTTTGTATGCAAGAAAAGAGCAAGAGATTTCAAGGGCAGCCCGATTGAACCGGGAAATAGCCACCAAACAAAACCGCATATCCAGCTTAGAGCAAGAAAGGGAATTATCGCAAAGCAAGTATAGCCTGGCCTTAACAGAGCAGCAATTGTTTGAGGAAGCCAGCAAAAGGCAAAAATGGATCATTTACTCCCTGATTTTTGGAATGGTATTGATGGCCTTGACGGCATTTCTGTTCTATAGAAACAATCAGCAGCAAAAATTGGCCAACAATCTTTTGGCACTGAAGTCGCTTCGAACCCAAATGAACCCCCATTTTATCTTCAATGCGCTTAATTCCGTGAACAACTTTATTGCTAAGAGTGATGAGCGGAGCGCCAACCGCTTCTTAAGCGATTTTTCTGTGCTTATGCGGAGTGTTTTGGAAAATTCCGAAGAGGATTTTATCCCCTTGCCCAAGGAATTGGAACTTTTGGAACTCTATGTAAAATTGGAACACTCCCGTTTTTCGGACAAGTTTGATTTTTCCATAGAAATTGATGATAAAATTGATGTAGAGGCTTTTGAGATTCCGCCAATGCTCTTACAGCCCTATATTGAAAATGCTATTTGGCATGGACTTCGATATAAAGAGGAGAAGGGCTTTTTGAAAATTAATGTGGGTGAAGTTACCAAGGATAAGTTGAAAATTGTGATTGAGGACGATGGGATTGGGAGAAAGAGGTCGGCTGCATTAAAGACAGAAAATCAAAAGAAGCAGAAGTCCAAGGGAATGGGGAACATTAAAAAACGGATTCAAATTCTAAACGATATGTATAAGAACAAGGTGGAGGTGTCCATAGCGGATTTGAAGGAGGATCAAACGGGAACAAGAGTTACCTTAAATCTAAGAAAGGATTGATGGATTTGACAGCAATTTTAGTAGAGGATGAGGCCAATAGCAGGGAGATTCTGCGAAATTATCTGGCGAAGTATTGCCAAGGAGTGAAGCTTTTAGGGGAAGCTTCCAATATTGACGAAGGGCTGGAGCTCATTAAGAAAAAGGAACCTGACATGGTCTTTTTGGATGTGGAAATGCCATTTGGAAATGCCTTTGATTTATTGGACAAGCTACCTGACAGAACTTTTGAGACCGTTTTTGTTACGGCTTACAACCATTACGCCATGGATGCCTTGAACAGCCATGCAGCTTATTATTTAATGAAGCCTATCAATATTGACGAATTGATTAAGGCCGTTGATTACGTAAAAGAGGTCAAGGATAAGGAAAGTGCTTTGGATGGACGGGTGCTCAATACCGGACCTATTAAGGCGGAAGGAAAAATTACCTTGCCCCAACAAGATGGGTTTCAAGTATTGGAAGTGGGTGATATCTATTTTTGTAAGGCTGATGACAACTATACGGAAATCTATCTGGAGCATAAGAAGATATTAGTGAGCAAAACCCTTAAATATTTTGAGGATGCCCTCAGTTCCTATGCCTTTGCGCGAATACATAAATCCTATTTGGTCAACGTGGCTGAAGTGGTTAAGTACAAAAAAGGAAAAGGGGGGAGCGTGGTGTTGTCAAATGGAAAGGAACTGTCCGTTTCAGCATCAAAAAAGGCTACATTGCTCTCTTATTTTAAATAAGAATTAAAGAATTATGATTGTAAAATCAGTAAGGGGTAAAACCCCGGAATTTGGCGATGATTGCTTTATTGCGGAAAATGCCACTATTGTTGGGGAAGTAACCATGGGAGACCAATGCAGTATTTGGTTTAATGCAGTGGTTAGGGGCGATGTGAACTACATAAAAATGGGGGACAAGGTCAATGTGCAGGATGGAGCCGTGATTCATGGAACCTATCAAAAAGCAGCAACTACCATTGGAAACAATGTTTCCATAGGTCATAATGCACTAGTTCATGGCTGCACCATTAAAGACAATGTGCTGGTTGGTATGGGGAGCATAATAATGGATAATTGTGTTGTGGAAAGCAATTCCATAATAGCAGCAGGTGCAGTGGTTACCCAGGGAACCCATGTAGAGGCAGGAAGCATATATGCAGGAATGCCCGCTAAGAAAATCAAGGATATAAGTCCCGAACTCAGCTCAGGGGAGATTGATCGTATTGCCAACGCTTATGTTACGTATTCAGGTTGGTTCAAAGAAAATGATTAAGGTACCCATAACCCATAACCCATAACCCATAACCCATAACCTATGACCCATGACCCATGACCTAACACCCATCATCCAGCATCCCCTGGCCCTTTGCCCACAACCCACAACTCCTCGTCAAAAATGCGCTGTAACATTTCAAAATATCCCTATTTTAGCAGAATCAAAACCAGACTATAATGAAAGCACATATATTTCCCGGACAAGGCGCCCAATTTGTTGGAATGGGGCTGGATCTTTATGAAAACCACTCCTTGGCACAAGAATTATTTGAACAAGCCAACGATATTTTAGGGTTCTCCATCACAGATATAATGTTTGAAGGTACAGCAGATGACCTGAAGCAAACCAAAGTTACCCAACCCGCAATTTTTTTACATTCAGTAATACTTAGTAAGGTGTTGGGTGATGCATTTAAACCTGAAATGGTTGCAGGCCACTCTTTAGGGGAGTTTTCCGCATTGGTTGCCAATGGAACCCTAAATTTTGAGGATGGACTCAAATTGGTTAGCCAGCGTGCCTTGGCCATGCAAAATGCCTGTGAGCTAAAACCCAGTACTATGGCAGCTGTGTTAAGCTTGGCGGATGAGGTAGTGGAAGAAATATGCGATAGTATTGATGGTATTGTTGTACCCGCAAATTATAATTGTCCTGGACAGCTTGTTATTTCAGGTGATGTGGAAGCTGTAAATGAAGCCTGTGAAAAGATGAAGGAGGCAGGAGCCAGAAGGGCATTGTTGCTTCCGGTTGGGGGTGCTTTCCATTCCCCATTGATGGAGCCGGCTAGGGAAGAATTGGCAGCAGCAATAGACGCTACCAATTTTAATGAACCAAATTGTCCCATCTACCAAAATGTTCCTACTACTGCTGTGACCAGTGCCTCTGAGATTAAAAACAATCTAATGCTACAGCTTACTGCCCCGGTCAAATGGACGCAGAGCATACAACAAATGATCAAGGATGGGGGAAATACTTTTGTAGAAGTTGGTCCAGGCAAAGTATTACAAGGTTTGGTAAAGAAAATTGACTCAGGGGTTGAGACATCATCCGCTGTCCTCTAGCATACTATTTATCCACGAATTACTACAGTTCAGCCAATAAACCTAGATTTAATCCACAATTTTGGGGGCTTCCTTTATTTTTTAGTAATATTGATTCTTCCCAATTAACCTACCTATTGTGGCATAAAAACCCAGCTTATAATCTTGAATAGGTAATGTTAACCTTCTTAGAAAAAACCTCACGGAGCACTAATTCCTTTCTTGTCGGAAGAAAAAACTTGTTATTAGTAATTTTTCTTTTAGCTGTTGGTGTAGGTCATGGCCAAATTGCCACGATAACGGCGACGGACGGTACGGCGACCGAGGCTGGCACGACCACGGGCGAATATACGGTTAGCCTTGACGTTGCGAACACCAGCGGCGGTGCGATAACGGTCGATTACACGGTCAGCGGGGACGCGACCTCGGGCAGCGACTTTGTTGCGCTCACGGGCAGTGTCGACATAGCGAACCTGGCCAGCAGCGCGACGATACTATTGACCCCTATAGACGACGGCGACGTTGAGGCGGACGAGACGGTGACGGTGACCCTTGACGCGGGCACGGGCTATACTGTCGGGACCCCCAGCAGTGCCGACGTGACGATAGAGAGCGACGATGTGGCCCCCGACCCTGTCGCCACGATAACGGCGACGGACGGTACGGCGACCGAGGCTGGCACGACCACGGGCGAATATACGGTTAGCCTTGACGTTGCGAACACCAGCGGCGGTGCGATAACGGTCGATTACACGGTCAGCGGGGACGCGACCTCGGGCAGCGACTTTGTTGCGCTCACGGGCAGTGTCGACATAGCGAACCTGGCCAGCAGCGCGACGATACTATTGACCCCTATAGACGACGGCGACGTTGAGGCGGACGAGACGGTGACGGTGACCCTTGACGCGGGCACGGGCTATACTGTCGGGACCCCCAGCAGTGCCGACGTGACGATAGAGAGCGACGATGTGGCCCCCGACCCTGTCGCCACGATAACGGCGACGGACGGTACGGCGACCGAGGCTGGCACGACCACGGGCGAATATACGGTTAGCCTTGACGTTGCGAACACCAGCGGCGGTGCGATAACGGTCGATTACACGGTCAGCGGGGACGCGACCTCGGGCAGCGACTTTGTTGCGCTCACGGGCAGTGTCGACATAGCGAACCTGGCCAGCAGCGCGACGATACTATTGACCCCTATAGACGACGGCGACGTTGAGGCGGACGAGACGGTGACGGTGACCCTTGACGCGGGCACGGGCTATACTGTCGGGACCCCCAGCAGTGCCGACGTGACGATAGAGAGCGACGATGTGGCCCCCGACCCTGTCGCCACGATAACGGCGACGGACGGTACGGCGACCGAGGCTGGCACGACCACGGGCGAATATACGGTTAGCCTTGACGTTGCGAACACCAGCGGCGGTGCGATAACGGTCGATTACACGGTCAGCGGGGACGCGACCTCGGGCAGCGACTTTGTTGCGCTCACGGGCAGTGTCGACATAGCGAACCTGGCCAGCAGCGCGACGATACTATTGACCCCTATAGACGACGGCGACGTTGAGGCGGACGAGACGGTGACGGTGACCCTTGACGCGGGCACGGGCTATACTGTCGGGACCCCCAGCAGTGCCGACGTGACGATAGAGAGCGACGATGTGGCCCCCGACCCTGTCGCCACGATAACGGCGACGGACGGTACGGCGACCGAGGCTGGCACGACCACGGGCGAATATACGGTTAGCCTTGACGTTGCGAACACCAGCGGCGGTGCGATAACGGTCGATTACACGGTCAGCGGGGACGCGACCTCGGGCAGCGACTTTGTTGCGCTCACGGGCAGTGTCGACATAGCGAACCTGGCCAGCAGCGCGACGATACTATTGACCCCTATAGACGACGGCGACGTTGAGGCGGACGAGACGGTGACGGTGACCCTTGACGCGGGCACGGGCTATACTGTCGGGACCCCCAGCAGTGCCGACGTGACGATAGAGAGCGACGATGTGGCCCCCGACCCTGTCGCCACGATAACGGCGACGGACGGTACGGCGACCGAGGCTGGCACGACCACGGGCGAATATACGGTTAGCCTTGACGTTGCGAACACCAGCGGCGGTGCGATAACGGTCGATTACACGGTCAGCGGGGACGCGACCTCGGGCAGCGACTTTGTTGCGCTCACGGGCAGTGTCGACATAGCGAACCTGGCCAGCAGCGCGACGATACTATTGACCCCTATAGACGACGGCGACGTTGAGGCGGACGAGACGGTGACGGTGACCCTTGACGCGGGCACGGGCTATACTGTCGGGACCCCCAGCAGTGCCCGTGACGATAGAGAGCGACGATGTGGCCCCCGACCCTGTCGCCACGATAACGGCGACGGACGGTACGGCGACCGAGGCTGGCACGACCACGGGCGAATATACGGTTAGCCTTGACGTTGCGAACACCAGCGGCGGTGCGATAACGGTCGATTACACGGTCAGCGGGGACGCGACCTCGGGCAGCGACTTTGTTGCGCTCACGGGCAGTGTCGACATAGCGAACCTGGCCAGCAGCGCGACGATACTATTGACCCCTATAGACGACGGCGACGTTGAGGCGGACGAGACGGTGACGGTGACCCTTGACGCGGGCACGGGCTATACTGTCGGGACCCCCAGCAGTGCCGACGTGACGATAGAGAGCGACGATGTGGCCCCCGACCCTGTCGCCACGATAACGGCGACGGACGGTACGGCGACCGAGGCTGGCACGACCACGGGCGAATATACGGTTAGCCTTGACGTTGCGAACACCAGCGGCGGTGCGATAACGGTCGATTACACGGTCAGCGGGGACGCGACCTCGGGCAGCGACTTTGTTGCGCTCACGGGCAGTGTCGACATAGCGAACCTGGCCAGCAGCGCGACGATACTATTGACCCCTATAGACGACGGCGACGTTGAGGCGGACGAGACGGTGACGGTGACCCTTGACGCGGGCACGGGCTATACTGTCGGGACCCCCAGCAGTGCCGACGTGACGATAGAGAGCGACGATGTGGCCCCCGACCCTGTCGCCACGATAACGGCGACGGACGGTACGGCGACCGAGGCTGGCACGACCACGGGCGAATATACGGTTAGCCTTGACGTTGCGAACACCAGCGGCGGTGCGATAACGGTCGATTACACGGTCAGCGGGGACGCGACCTCGGGCAGCGACTTTGTTGCGCTCACGGGCAGTGTCGACATAGCGAACCTGGCCAGCAGCGCGACGATACTATTGACCCCTATAGACGACGGCGACGTTGAGGCGGACGAGACGGTGACGGTGACCCTTGACGCGGGCACGGGCTATACTGTCGGGACCCCCAGCAGTGCCGACGTGACGATAGAGAGCGACGATGTGGCCCCCGACCCTGTCGCCACGATAACGGCGACGGACGGTACGGCGACCGAGGCTGGCACGACCACGGGCGAATATACGGTTAGCCTTGACGTTGCGAACACCAGCGGCGGTGCGATAACGGTCGATTACACGGTCAGCGGGGACGCGACCTCGGGCAGCGACTTTGTTGCGCTCACGGGCAGTGTCGACATAGCGAACCTGGCCAGCAGCGCGACGATACTATTGACCCCTATAGACGACGGCGACGTTGAGGCGGACGAGACGGTGACGGTGACCCTTGACGCGGGCACGGGCTATACTGTCGGGACCCCCAGCAGTGCCGACGTGACGATAGAGAGCGACGATGTGGCCCCCGACCCTGTCGCCACGATAACGGCGACGGACGGTACGGCGACCGAGGCTGGCACGACCACGGGCGAATATACGGTTAGCCTTGACGTTGCGAACACCAGCGGCGGTGCGATAACGGTCGATTACACGGTCAGCGGGGACGCGACCTCGGGCAGCGACTTTGTTGCGCTCACGGGCAGTGTCGACATAGCGAACCTGGCCAGCAGCGCGACGATACTATTGACCCCTATAGACGACGGCGACGTTGAGGCGGACGAGACGGTGACGGTGACCCTTGACGCGGGCACGGGCTATACTGTCGGGACCCCCAGCAGTGCCGACGTGACGATAGAGAGCGATGACACAGCTACGGTAACCATTGCCAATGCCTCTGGAAATGAGGATGATGGAGCTATTCAGCTTTCTGCTACTTTGGATTTGCAAGTAACTGGTGGTTTTTCCGTTCAGGTTTTTTCCGATGATGGGACTGCTACTACAGCAGACAATGATTATACAGGTCTATTGCAAACCCTAAATTTTGATGGAACCGCCGGAGAAATTGAAAATTTTAGCATTACACCTACAGTTGATTCGGCTATAGAAGGTGATGAAACGGTAAACATTTCCATGCAAAATTTGGGTAGTACCACCTTACCAGTGGATATAACGGATACCGGTGTTGTCACGATAAACAACGATGATAGCTGCGCTGCCGGGACAACAGCTCCCGTGCAAGATGGCTCTGTAATTACTACCTTTTGTGACGCTTTTGTGCAGGATTTGGATGATTACGTCATAAGCATTCCACCTGCGGGATCGGATCTTAGATGGAGTACCAATTCGGATACATCAGTGGATGCTGATTTTCTGCTTACAAGCACGGTTAGTACTGCCGGTACTTATTTTGGATTTTTCTACGACGCCCTTAACAATTGCGCCAGCCCAACATTGACAATTACCTTGGTTTCAAACAGTACTCCTTCAGCAGGTACAACAACCAACATTTCAGCCTGTAGCAATTCTGCAGACGGCAATAGTATTGTGGATTTGGATGATCAATTAACTGGAGCGGATGCTGGAACTTGGTCTTTGTCCAATGCTCCAGGAGGTGCTTCAATAACCATCAACGCAAGTAATATTGTGAACTTTAATGGTCAGCCTGAAGGAGATTACGAGTTTAGTTACACAACAACAGGTGCGGTTGCACCATGTGTGAACCAAGTTTCCACCTTGACAGTGACCGTTATTGATTGCTCCACTCCTTGTGATGCAGGGGACACAGCACCCGTCTTGGATACTTCGCAACCCACGGATTTCTGCGATGTGGTTTCTGCTGATTTAAATGATTATGTAACTGACACAGCTCCTGCTGGAAGTGTGCTCACTTGGAGTACCAATCCCGATCCTTTGGAAACCATTGCACACAGAAGTAGCATTGTTATTGCTCCTGGATCTTATTTTGGTTTCTTTTATGATGAAGTAAATGGGTGCGCCAGTCCAACCTTAACAGTGACCTTGGTATTGAACAACACCCCTGTTGTCCTAAGTTCATCAGGAGCTTCCAGATGCGGGGAGGGTACTTTGACCCTTACAGCTTCAACTACCGATGATGCTTTGTTAAATTGGTATGATAGCGCAACAGGAGGAACTTTCCTAGGTAATGGTGACACTTTTGAAACCCCTACAATTACGGAAACCACTTCCTTCTTTGTTGAAGCTTCAGCCAACGGTTGTAATTCCGTGAGAACAGAGGTAGTGGCCACAATCAACCCGAACCCTGCCACTGGGACTCCTACCAATACCATTGCTTGTAATACTGCTGGAAACGGAGGACCTACAATTATCGACTTGGATGATACCTTGACGGGCGAAGGAGAGGGAACATGGTCTATTGTTACCGATCCATCTGGAGGGACACTTGTTATTGATTCCGAAAACAATGTGGACTTTGAAGGCCTAGCTGCAGGGGATTACGTATTTGAGTTTACCACAACAGGTGCTGTTGCCCCTTGTGTAAATACTTCTGTGCAGGTAACCATCGCGGTAAGTGACTGTATTATTGATTCGGATGGTGACGGACTAACAGATGGGGAGGAAGCCAGTTTGGGTACGGACCCCAACAACACAGATACCGACGGGGATGGATTAACGGATGGGGAAGAAGTTTTGGTGGTGGATGACCCCAATACAACGGCAATTCCAGAAAACGCATCGGATCCATTGGATAGCTGTGATCCATTCCTTACTCCTGATTGTAATCCAGCAGATATTGATTTGGCGATAAGCAAAGAGGTGGATAATGCAACACCGCTATTGCAAACGAATATAACATTTACGCTTACCTTGGAGAATACAACCATGGATAGGGTTTTGGATATTGTGGTCAACGATTTGATTTCTACCGATGCTGGCTTTCAGTATGTTTCCCATACTGCCTCCGGTGGAGCGTATGATCAAATCACGGGAGTATGGTCCATTGATGAAATGGGTCCAGAAGAAGTCATCACCCTGGAAATCACGGTAACGGTTTTGGTTGCCGGAACCCTTCAAAATACAGCAACTATAACAAGTTCCTTTCCTACGGATGGGGTGGCATCCAACAATACGGCATCCGTTTCGGTGCAAGCCAACCGCAGTCCATGTCAAACCCCTGGAACCTTGTGCAACATATTTTCACCTAATGGTGATGGAATAAATAATACTTTGGTCCTAGTCAACCATCAGGATTTCCCTCAAAACAACCTCCAAATTTTTGATCGCTATGGCAATAGTGTTTTTGAAATGACAGGATACGACAGTTCATGGGATGGTACAAGAGGTAGTGGGGATGTTCCCGATGGCACCTATTTTTATGTCCTGGACCTTCAGGGAGATGGCACAGAAATTGTTAAAGGTTGGATTCAAATAATTAGATAAGCTGAATATGCCCAAAACTTTTGGTTCAAAGACATATAGGTTTTTCGCGTTAACATTCATGGCTGTTTTGGGTATGGGTTACGCACAAAAGGAGCCGCAATACACCCAGTACATGTATAATATTGGAAGTTTCAACCCTGGGTACGTGGGGTCTGTTGAGACTCCAGAGATTTCTGGCCTATACCGCGCCCAATGGGTAGATATTCCAGGGGCACCAACCACCATGAGGTTTGGGGCCAATGTTCCATTGGCCAATGAACGCTCTGGATTGGGGCTTAATGTGGTACTTGATGAATTGGGACCGTCCAAACAGACTTATGCCAATGTTTCGTATAGTTATGAGATCAGCCTTTCGGATATCACCAAACTATCATTTGGAATGGTTGCTGGGGGATCATTTCTAAGCTTGGATTATTCCGAGGGAAGTTTTGTTGATCCTTCCGATCCCACTATTCTTGGGGAGAATTACAGCAACTTTTATCCAACTGTGGGAGCTGGGTTGTTTATGTATGAAGAAGACTGGTATCTGGGGCTTTCAGTGCCCAATTTCTTAACAGAAGGGCTCTATAATGAGGAGGTTGCCACTGTGGTGGAAGGTAGTTGGCAGTATCATTTTATTGGAGGATATGTATTTCAGATTGCTGATAGAACCAAATTTAAACCGGCATTTTTATTAAATTACCTTCAGGGAGCACCCGTTACGGTTAATTTATCCGCTAACTTTCAGTTCATTGATGCATTGACTGTCGGTGCATCGTATAGATTTGATAATGCCCTAAGTGGTTTGGCCGGGTTTCAGGTTTCCAACTCGCTTTTTATCGGGTACTCCTATGATTACAATACCAATGGTCTTGGAGATTTTACAGGAGGGTCACATGAAGCTATTTTAAAGTTTTATATTGGACGTGAAGGAAGCAACAGAGGTCCACGAACAAAGAACAAGGACAGAAAATTAAAAGGTAAACCTAAACAAATAGATTCCCCCAGATTTTTCTAGCTATGTTTAAAGTCAAAAAAATATTCCCCGTTTTATTTACCTTTTTGTTGGGTATGGTTGTGGGTAGCGGCCAGTCCAAAAAGTCCAAGGGCGATGATTACTTTTTTCAATACGAATACCAAAAAGCGGTGACCGCCTACGAAGCGGATTTGGCTGAGGGGACCTTGTCCTTGGAACAATATCTGAACCTGGCGGATTCCTACTATAAAACCAACAATTTTGAAAAGGCTTCTGAAGCCTATATGAAGTTGTACAAGCAAGATACGCTGTTGGGCAATCATCACTTTAATAAAATGTTGCAAAGTTTTGCCAGAACTTCCAACAAAGAACGCACGGAAGCTTTTTTGGCCACAAAATCAACCAATTTTGAAAAAGAGTTTTTGCAAAACTTGGAGTTCAACACCCAATTATTGGCGGGCACCGACCCCTCGGAAATTATGGATTTCCGAATATTCAATTTGGAAGGGAACAGTCCACAATCTGATTTTTCGCCTACATTTTATGGTGATAAATTGCTTTTCTCAAGTGCAAGGTCCCAAGACAAGAAACGGAGATATGTTCCCACGGGGGAAGGGTATTTGAATATTTATGAGGGGACATTGCAACCGAACGGACAGTTTTCCACAGCCACTGCATTTACAGGAATACCCACTTCAAAATATCACAAGGCCACACCCTACTATACAGAAAAATTGGAAAGTGTGTTTTACGTCCTCTCCAACACCCAAAATGGCGAATTAAGTTTTGATGAGAACGGGAAAAATGCCTTGGCGATTGGGATGCAGGCCAAGGAAGGACCTTTTTACCTCTTATTAAAAGATTTAAGCACCTCTTTTTATTACCCCTTCTATGATGATAAAGATGACAAGCTTTATTTTTCGGCTAACTTTGAAGATGGTTATGGCGGTACAGACATCTATTATGTGCATACCAATAGGGGGCAGATCATGTCGGCTCCAATAAATCTTGGTCCAAGAATAAATTCCCCAGGGAATGAAATAGCCCCTTTTATTTTTGAAAACAGTTTCTATTTTTCTTCTGATGTTTTTTATGGTTTAGGGGGAATGGACATCTATAAATCCAATATGGAGGGTAGCGGTTTTAGCATCCCCATTAATCTGGGTGAGGGAATCAACTCCTCCAAAGATGATTTTGGATTCATCATGCGTAACGATGGCGATGGCCTTTTGGGGTATTTTTCTTCCAACAGACCTGGCGGAAAAGGAAATGATGACCTTTATGGGTTTATGGTAGATGAAAAACCAGGACTTAGAACCTTGATTGTAAAGGGGAAGGTTGTAAAATCGAACAAACCAACAGAAGTGGTGGGCAAAGCTGCGGTTCAATTGGTGGATACAGTTGGAAATCTCTTGGCTGAAACCTATTCAGATGAGGATGGAAGTTATCGATTGGAAATTCCATGGACAAAGGAGCTGGTTTTGAAAGCGGTAAAAGATCGTTTTTCCGAAACCTCACAACAGTTTAGTGAGAAAGAATTGGAAGCCATGGAAGGCAATAGCCATGATGTTCAATTGGCAGCATATGATGATCTTGTGGAGGAAAGGGAAGGGCAGACTGTTGTAAAACTGAAGGATTTCTATTTTGGCCGTGGAAGAACCCAACTTACCCAAGAAATCAAAACCGAATTGGACAAGGTGGTAGCCTTTGTAAAGGACTTTCCCTTTGTACAACTAAGAATTGAAACCTATACGGATAGTAGAGGGGGAAGCAGTACCAATTTTAGATTGACACAAGGGAGGTCTGATGCCATAAAAAGCTACCTGATTCAAAATGGAGTGCCGGAAACCAGCGTTTTATACTCCATTGGACATGGGGAAAATAATATTCTGAATAACTGTACCAACGGGGTATATTGTTTGGAAGTCTTACACAAACGAAACCAGCGGTCGCTCATTGTGGTGTTGAACGATAATTTGTTGTTCAATTGATCACCGGATCAGCATCCAACAATAGTACAGCGCAAATACCAATAAAAAAATCATTCCCAGATAAGTTAGGAACCGCAAACCTCTTTTGGGTCTTTGCGCAACTGGAACATCTTTACCCATTACCGTTTTAAGGTTCATCCAGCCAATTAATGGGGCCATTACAAAGGAAACGAAAGTGGCCAGAGCTACCAAGTTGCCCATATTGGCTCCAAAACCGGCAATAACGATCCAATTGATTACCGCCATTAGGATTACGGTAACGGCAAAAGAGTTTTTATGACTAAATACGGGCCTTTTGGGAAATAGCTTTTGCAAAACGTCCAAACTCACCCTTGAAACTGCATCATGGGCCGTCATGCAGGTACTGAACATAGTGGCGAAAGCGGCTACCGCAATAAGAAAGTAGGCCCAATTTCCAATATGGGTGGTAAACAGGTTAACAACTTGATCTGCAAATACTGCGGCTTTTCCGCTTAGCTCCGTTCCAGTTCCGTATAAGGTCATCCAACCGATAATCAAGAAGAAAACTGCCAGGATTGCGGTCATTACGTAGCCCACATTAAACTCTTGTAGTGCCTCTTTTAAGGTCGGCTTTTCCTTCATGCCCTTTTGGTTCTCGATACTCCACAAGCTCACCCATCCCGATGCCTCCACGGCAGTTGGCATCCACCCCACAAGACTGATCAGGAACAAAACCCCCACCTCATTGAATATTTCAGGTCTTTGGTAGGTTTCCGAACCTGGAACAGCACCTTTATGGACGACCATCACAGTAGTGATTAAAAGGGCCACAAACAAAATGGAAATCACCGCTTTGAGGGAGTTTTCAAGAAATCGATATTTACCGATGATCAAAAGCGAACCAATAAAAATGAAGAGGCAGAGTGCTACAAAACCCTCTCCAACTTCAGTAATACCAAACAAATTCATTAACAAGCCCGCCGTTACCACATAGAGAGCGGCCAGAATGGTAAATGTGGAGACTACGGTCACCAAGGCGTAAATCCACAGGTACTTTCTGCCCATGTTTAAATAGCCCTGGATAAGACTTTGATCGGTTACGGAAGTATACCGAATGCCAAATTCAAAAAAAGGATATTTAAGTACATTAGCCAGCACGATGGGTACGATCATGATCCAACCATATTGTGCACCAGCCTTTGTGGACAATACCAAATGTGAGGTGCCAATGGCCATACTGGCAAAAAGCAATCCAGGCCCCAGATTTTTGAGAAGCACCCTAATTTTTGACATGAATATCAATACGTGTTGGCAACGAAAATAACTTTTTTGTTGAGACAAGGAAAATAGCCGACTGAATTATCCTGTAGAATTTGAAAATGAGATCAGAAATCTGCAATGAACTAATAGGTCTGAGCAAAACATAAAGTGCTTTGGATTATGATATCAACATTTAGAAAACCTTGGAATATTTCTTTTTTTGTTAGAAAATACGCCTGGCTTAAGAATTGTTAAATCCATAAAATACTTAATTGGTTCAGTTTGAGTAAACTGCTGGAAAATGCTTCTTTCAGGTCTATTCGGAGTAATTTGATCGAAAAAATGTTGAGGAGTATGGAATTCCTAAAGAGATGCGGCTTTGAGTTTTTTTGTGAGAAAATATCCCGCCAATTTTTATATATTTATCAATATTTAACTCAAAACAATGTATTTAATGTGGTATTAAACCACTAAATACAGGAACTCAATGAATCTATCTAACTCAAACTAACTCAAACTATGACTGGAAACTTCTGTTGACTTTTTTTCCCTTAATCAAGGTCTGCTTGGAAGAATGTATTTTCTTCCATTAACCAAATAACAGGATGAGAGGTGTTTATCGAACCTTTACTTCCCTATGTTTGGTGAAATTCGGGGAGCCGTTTTCTTTTTATGGCTCCGCGCTAAGAATAGTATCAATTCAATGCTGTATTGGTTGTGCTCCATTATAGGGGTGCAATTCAAGTATATTGATCGGATTATGTTGGAAAACCAAAATAAGAACGAAATAGCTTTATGGAATGAGATAAGGAAAGGAAATGTCCTGGCCCTTGGCGAAGTATATGACATTTACATTGACGATCTTTTTTCATATGGTATTCAGTTTTCTGAGGATAGAAACCACGTGATGGATTGTATCCACGATCTCTTTTTGGATTTATACAAGTATCAATCCCGATTGGCGGTGACCACCAATGTTAAGTATTACCTGCTGACATCCCTGAAAAGAAAAATAATCCGTCGGCACAAAAGCAAGCTTACGTATTATACCAACGAAACTCCACTTCCAAATAATCAACGAAACCACATCCCATCTCCAGAAGAGGAACTTATAGAGATGGAAAATGAATGGTTGAGAAGTCACAGCTTGTTGAAAGCAACGGAATTCCTTACCAAAAGGCAGCAAAAAGGATTATCCTTGCGATTTTATGAGAAAAGATCCTATGAGGAAATCGCAGAAATAATGAACACTTCTGTGGAAACTTCCAGAACCATCATTTATAGGGCAATTAAATCACTAAGAAAAAATATTGTTCTTCCCATAGTTATTTTGGTGAGTTACTTTTTATAAAGTCTTGATAGTTAGTAGGGTAACTAGTATTTGACAACCCGATTTTATTCAAAATCTCAATTTTGAAGCACTGGAATTAAAGATTTCTTAAAAAAAATCTAAAAAAATTGTCTATAAACTAAGTATTGAATGCTTTTATTAATAAGGGCAGCTTTTGGAATTTGCCATGGATGTAGATTTCAAAGGCGTCAGAGAACAAAATGAGAAAAGAAGAAACTACAGAAAATCACTCTGCTCAAATTAATCAAGAGGAGAAGGATCACCTAAAGAAAAGAATCACCCATTCCATTTTTAGGTACCAGCGTTTTAAGAGACGGGTTAGGTATGGATTTGGAACTGCGGCTTCAGTCCTTTTGATTGCATCCGCCGGTTTTTATTTGTACAACTCCGTGTATAATCCCACTTCCATTGAGTCCTACGTGAAGGCTACCAGTTCCAAAGTGGACGCGGGAAGCTCAACGGAGGTCACATTGATCTTGGACAACGAGACAAACATCAATGTAGATCAGGACAACACCAACATTAGATATTCCAATACAGGGAGCAAGGTGCAGATAGGCTCCTTAAAAGAGGTTGACCAGGTTACGGAGAAAAATAATGAAATTGTTTACAACACCCTTCTGGTGCCTTACGGTAGACGCTCTCAAATAGAGTTGTCCGATGGGAGCAAGGTTTGGTTGAATTCAGGATCTAAACTGGTATACCCGGTTATTTTCAAAGGCAAGAATAGAGAGGTTTACCTTGAAGGAGAAGGTATTTTTGAGGTGGCCCATAATGAGAAACAACCTTTCATTGTAAAGGCGGAGAACCATGAAATAGAAGTATTGGGGACCATCTTTAATGTGAGTAACTACCTGGATGATGGGAATATTAGTACAACCCTTAAAAGTGGAAGTGTTGAGATTCACTATGGGGAGGAATCCTTCTTTGGGCAAAAACAAGCGTTGAAAATTGCTCCCGGCACCCAAGCTGTTTATACCAAAAATGCCAAAAGGATTTCGGCCAGAAAGGTAGATGTGGAAAACTACTTTTCATGGCGTAGGGGTGTATTTATCTTTAAGAGTGATGACCTAAAACATATCATGAAAAGACTTTCCAGATACTACAATGTGGATATTGTGATTAACAATGTGGAGCTGGAAGACCAAACATTCTCTGGTTATTTGGATTTAAAGGAAGATGTGGAGAATGTGGTGAAAATAATAAAGGAAACAACCGATTTTGAATATACCACGCAAAATGAAAATCAAATAATAATCAACTAAAGTGCACTATATGACATAAAAAAGACCACAAAAAAACCAGAAGATGCGCCAACATCCTCTGGCTTAAAGCAAACATTGCTGAAAACTTATGTTCAGCAACATCAACTAACAAAAAAAACTAAATTATGAATAAAATTGTTAACCTCAGTCCTTTAGGTACAATAACACCCTTGAGGTCTTATTTCTGGACTATTATGAGAGTTCTTCTTTTATTGATTGGAATTGGCCTTAGTACTGCATATGCCAATTCTTCCTATGCACAGACCAAAATAGACATTGATGTAAACGATGTTGTGCTTGAAGATTTGTTCAAAGAAATTCAAGCTAAGACAGAGTATGTATTCTTTTACAAGGATGATGTCTTGGACAAAAACAAAAAGGTGTCGTTAAGCTTAAGGAATGTAAAGCTTGGTGATATCCTAAGAAAGGCTTTTAGAAACACCGATTTAAGCTATAAAATTGATGATCGCCAAGTGGTTATCGTCAAAAAGTTGCCAAAGCCAGAGAAAGTATCGGATGATGATTCCAAATTCGTACAGTCGGATGTCAGTGGTACGGTAACCGACGCAGATGGACAGCCTCTGCCGGGAGCGAATATCGTGGTTAAGGGAACTACCAACGGTACCCAAACCGATTTTGATGGGAACTATACCATTTCTGCTGCGCCAGATGCCACTTTGGTATTTAGCTACATCGGATTTGCTACACGGGAAGTTCCAGTGAACGGTCAAACGACCGTCAACGTAAGTATGGAAGAGGATTCCAGCAAATTATCGGAAGTGGTTGTTTTGGGATATGCTTCCCAAACCCGAGGTGATGTAACCGGTTCGGTTGCTTCTGTTGATATTGATGAGGCAGTAAAAACTCCAGTGGTAAATGCCGCAGAAGTACTTCAAGGACGGGTAACTGGGGTTCAGGTAATCACTAGTGGTGATCCGGGAACTGCTCCAAAAATCAACGTACGTGGTTTTGGTACAACCAACAACACAAATCCGCTTTACATTATTGATGGTGTACAAACAGATGATCCAAACGTTTTGAACAATATCAACCCAACAGATATTGAGCAGATGAACGTCCTTAAGGATGGTGCAGCTTCCATTTACGGAGCTAGGGCCTCCAATGGTGTTGTTATTATTACTACTAAAGGTGGTGGCTACAATATGGAAAAGGCCGAGGTTTCAGTTGACCTTTATACTGGTTTTTCCAAGGTTAGCAACCCTATTGACCTATTAAATGTGCAGCAGCATGCCGATATGATTTGGCAGAGTAGAATCAATGACGGTATTGCTCCAAGCCATCCGCAGTATGGTGATGGTGCTACTCCAGTTATTCCATCTTCCATAGTGGGATATACTAGAGTACAGTCTTATGACCCCATTGTTTTCTTCCCTGCTGGCCAGGTAAATGCAACTGTACAGCCAGGAGGTACCGATTGGGTGGATGAAATTACCCAAACAGCTCCTATTTCAAATGCTTCCATTTCTATTGCAAATGGTAATGAGCATGGTAAATACTTTATGTCAGCGTCCTATCTGAGCAGAGAAGGTGTTGTAAACCATACTGGATTCAAGCGTGGTGGAACAAAACTAAACTCTGAATTCAAAATAGGTGAAAAATTACGTATTGGGGAGCATGTGAACTTTTCATTTTCCAATAATTCACCGGGTAATTCCGAGGCCATAGAAATGGCTTACCGTATTTCACCATTGGTACCTGTACGCGATGACGATGGTTTCTTTGCAGGATCAGCTCCTCCAGGAATTGGAAATCCAAGGAATCCCGTTGCTCAATTGTATAGAACAAGAAATGATTATGATAAGCGCTACACTGGTATCGGTGACATTTATCTAGATTATCAGATTATTGATGGTCTTTCCTTTAAGTCTACACTAGCTGGTGGTTTCGAAATTTTCGATTCAAGACGATTTACGTCTTTGGATCCTGAAAATGGTGAGCCGATTTCTACCAATACTTTGACGGAAAGAGATCAAACCCGTTATAACTGGAGTTGGACAAACATCCTGAATTTCAACAAAACATTCGGTGATCACACCATCAATGCCATTGCTGGTATCGAAGCCTTGGAAGAGGGGCAAAAAAGTAAGGAAGTATCACGTACTGGTTTCTTATTTGAGGATCCCAATTTTTATTTGTTAAGCAATGGATCGGGTGCGCCCAATGTTCCAACTACCGTGGACAACGTAGATGTTACTTTTGATCGGCAAAATACGCTCTACTCCATATTTGGCTCTGTAAATTATTCCTATCTAAGTCGTTACTTCCTAACAGGTACTTTACGTAGGGATCAATCATCCAGATTTTTGGGAGACAATCAAACAGGGGTATTCCCCGCTGTAAGTGCCGGATGGCTTATCAGTGATGAGGACTTTTTTCCTACGGATGGTATTGTCAATCGCTTAAAACTGAAAGCATCTTGGGGGGAATTGGGTAATCAAACTTTACCTGCCAACAACCCAACCATTAATATTTCCAGTTTGAGTGAGCAATTTGCCAACTACTCATTTGACGGATCAAGCATAACCACAGGGGCCTTATTGACCCAAGTGGGTAATGCCGATTTGAAGTGGGAAACTTCGCAGACTACAAACTTTGGGGTTGAGCTTTCATTGTTTAACAGTAGTTTGAATATTTCTGCCGAATATTTTAACATCAAAACCGAAAACTTAATCACTAGGGACTTTAGTTTGATCAGCTCAACAGCGATTGATGCAGAAGCACCATTGGTAAACTTGGGAGATGTTGAGAACAAAGGTTTCGACCTATCTATTGGTTATGGGAATACAACAGCTGGTGGCTTCTCCTATGATATAGCATTGAACTTGTCGCACTACAAGAACGAGGTGACAAGGTTGATCAATGACGCACCAGTACCTGGAAGGGGCGATTTAAGAAATGGATCGGTGACCCGTACAGAGGTTGGTGATGAGCTTTCTTTCTTCTATGGAAGAAGAATCACTGGTCTGGATAGTAACGGTAGATTCATGTATGAAGATATCGATGGGGATGGAGAGTCTCTTGTGGATGGTGATGACAGAACTAAGATAGGTTCTCCGCATCCAGATTTCACCTATGGTATCAATGCCAATCTTTCCTACAAAGGATTCGATATGCAGTTGTTCTTTACTGGTTCTCAGGGTAACGATGTCTACAACTATAGCAAGGTATTTACAGACTTTGGACTATTCTTTAATAGTAACAGAAGTACAAGGGTACTCAATGCTTGGACGCCGTCCAATACCAATACCAGTGTTCCGGCTTTGACCGCTTCCTATCCATTGGAAGAAGCTTCCGCCAATACATACTTTGTTGAGGATGGATCTTACTTAAGGTTAAAGAACATGCAAATTGGTTATACGCTACCAAGTGATATTACCAATAAGATTGGTTTGAGCTCTTTACGACTTTACCTTCAAGGAACCAATATCTTCACGATAACTGACTATGAAGGCTTTGACCCAGAAGTGATTCCAATTGATGCGGATGGAGTCGGTCAAAATTTAAATTTAGGTATAGATAGAAGGGTTTACCCTCAACCAAAGATCTACACCTTAGGGATTAACTTAAAACTCTAAAAAAATGAAAAAGAAAAATTTTATCAATTTATTTCTGGTTTTACTAGTCCTGGTAATTGGATGTAGCGATGATTTTACAGAGACTCCAGCGGTTGGAGCATTATCTGATGATGCTTTGGCCAATGAAGATGGACTAGCATTATTATTAACAGGAGCTTATTCCTCATTGAATGCTGTAAGCTCAACCAGCTATGGAAATGGCTGGGGTAGAGCAGCGGACAATTGGTGGATGGATGTATTGTCTGATGACGCACATAAAGGGAGTACCAATGATGACCAAGCCGATTTGAAAGAAATCGAAATTATGAACTGGTCATCAGCCAATGGGTATTTTTATGCGCGCTGGGGCGAACTATTTACTTTGGTAAATCGATCTAATGCTGTGATGGCTCTATCAAGTTCCTTGGAAAATCCTGGGGATTTTATAGATCAAGTTGCGCAAGCCAGGTTCCTAAGAGGATTGGCATATTTTCAACTTCAGGTAATGTATGGAAATGTACCCTTCATTTCTGAAGAGAATTATGCTGCATCTGAATTCAATCAACCAAATCCAGGTCCAGTATGGGACCAAATTGAAGCTGATTTTCAATTTGCCATAGACAATCTACCTGACACTCGCGATAGCGGGAATGTGGGTAGGCCTACTTCTTGGACGGCTAAGGCATTTTTGGGAAAAACACATTTGTATCAATCTGATTGGGCTGCTGCACTAACGTTGCTTAATGATGTAATCAACAATGGGCCATATGCGCTTCTGGCAGATTTTGTGGAAAACTTTAGATTGGCTGGGGAGAATGGTTCCGAGTCTATATTTCAAATTCAGTTTACCACAGATAGCGGTCAGTCTTACAACGGTAATGTAGTTGGGGCGCTTAATTTCCCCAATCCGGGTCCTTTTGGGTCTTGTTGCGGATTTTATCAACCAACACAAGATTTGCTGAATGCATTTCAAACAGATGCCAGCGGTCTTCCGTTGCTTGACACCTATAACCAGACCGATGTAACGAGCGATTGGGACATTCTTTCTTTCGTTCCAGATACAGACCCTCCACAACCGACTGATTTTACTCCGTTTGCGGGTAATCTAGACCCAAGAGCTGATTATACAGTAGGAAGAAGAGGAATTGATTATAACGGTTATGGCGAGCATATTGGTGAGGCCTGGATCAGGGCCAAATTTGCCAATGGCGATATTTCAGGTCCATATTTGCCCAAAAAGAACGTCTACTGGGCAGATGATGCTGGGACACAGCAGGCAACAGGTGCTTGGGGACAACAACTGTCCGGTGTCAATTATAATGTGATGCGTTATGCTGATGTGCTGTTGATGGCTGCCGAAGCTGCAGTGGAAACAGGCGACTTGCCTACTGCTCTTAACTATGTAAATCTGGTTAGGAACAGGGCAAAAAATTCCAATTACATGCAGGCGACAGATGGTTCAGGTGATGCTGCCAATTATATGATTGAACCCTATGCGTCTTTTCCAGATGCCAATTTTGCAAGAGATGCAGTTCGTTTTGAGCGTCGTTTGGAATTGGGTATGGAAGGTCACCGTTTGTTTGACCTTAGAAGATGGGGTGTTTCCCAGGCTGTTCTGACGGAATATTATACCAATGAGGCACGTACTATTCCTGGATTTGGGGCTTTGATCAACCCTTATGAGGCTAAGCATGATTTATTCCCAATTCCAATTGGTGCAATAGACCTCAGTGGTGGAAGTTTAACACAAAATACTGGGTATTAAGAGTTAGTAGTTTGGTTAGTTTACATGGTTAATTAAATTAAGTTTAAGTTGACTAAGAAAACAGGGTGTAAAAGCCCTGTTTTCGAATTTATTATATCTCTCCAATGAAGTATAAAGGCAAGGCATTTTTCATTGTAGGCTTGACAATTTTATTGTTTTTGTCATGTAATAGACAAAACCAGGATCAAAAGCCTCGATTGTTTTCAAAAATTGGTTCCCAAGAATCAGGGATTGATTTTGCCAATAATTTAATTGAAAATGATTCCCTCAATTACTTTACCTACGCCTATATCTACATGGGAGGAGGAATTTCTGCAGGAGACATCAACAATGATGGCCTAGTGGATCTATATTTCACAGGGAATATGGTTCCCAATAAATTATACCTGAACAAAGGAAATCTGAAATTTGAAGATATTTCGGAATCTGCCGGAGTTTCAGGAGATGATAGATGGTATACCGGCACCACCATGTCCGACGTAAACAACGATGGATTTCTGGACATTTACTGCTCGGTTGGCGGGAAATTTGGACCCAAGGAAAATCAATTGTTTATTAATAATGGCGATAATACATTTACAGAAAAGGCCAAAGAATTTGGGATAGATGATCCCAGCAATAGTGTTCAAAGCACTTTTTTTGATTATGATTTAGACGGGGATTTGGACTTATATGTAGCCAATTACCCCCCCACACGATTTAATGCCCCTAATTTTTACTATGCATTCAAACAAAAATTTCCAAAACCTTTGGAAACGGATAGATTATTTAAAAATGAGGACGGAATATTCATTGATGTAACCGAGGAAGCCGGTTTAAAGACCTTTGGTCTTTCCCTTAGTGCAACCGTAGGCGACCTCAATCAAGATGGTTGGCCAGACCTTTATGTGTCCAACGATTTTAGCAGTCCGGATTACCTTTTCATGAACAATAAAAATGGAACCTTTTCAGAGCAAGTAAGAGCGGTGACAAAGAACACCTCATTTTATGGAATGGGAGTGGATATTGCCGATTTCAATAACGATTTGCTGTTGGATGTGTTGCAGGTGGATATGACCGCCAATATAAATCGTAGGGCCAAGGCCAATATGGCCAGCATGAACCCCGATTTGTTCTGGAGCACTGTAAATGCTGGCTTTCATTATCAGTACATGCAGAATAGCCTTCAAATGAACAATGGAAATCTTCTGGATTCCTTACCTGATTTTAGCAATGTGTCCCGCTTGGCAGGGATTTCCTCAACCGACTGGAGTTGGGGACCGCTATTTGCCGATTTGGACAATGACGGATGGAAGGACATCTTCATTTCCAACGGAACTAGACGGGAAATAAACAACAGGGATTTTTTCAAAAAGATAGAGCAAACAGGGGTAAGCGAAGACAGTACACTAATCAAAAGTCTTGCAATTCCATCTGAGAAAATAGACAACTTTGTCTTTAAAAATAAAGGAGACTTAACTTTTGAACGAAAAAACAAAGAATGGGGCATTGAGCATTTAGGTTTTGCCAATGGCTCGGTTTATGTGGATTTGGACAATGATGGAGATCTCGAAATTGTTACCAATAACATTGATGATGTGGCCACGGTCTTTGAAAACAAAAGTTCAGAAAAGAGCAACCATCTGACCTTAAAATTTAAGGGCGTGGACAAAAATCCCTTTGGGATAGGAACTAAGGCTACCTTATATGCCAATGGTAGCCATCAATATCAGGAAATGACACTGACCAGGGGATTTCAATCCTCAGTGGCCCCACAGCTGCACTTTGGTCTTGGAAATACACAAAAGATAGATTCCATTAAGATTGTTTGGCCAGATAATAAGGTGCAGCTGGTAAGGGGACCCGAAGTCAATTCTTCGTTGATTATGGATTACGGTATGGCGGTTGCCATGGAGGAAGGTCAAAAGCCGTCCAATTCCGCTCAGCTGTTTCAGCAGGTGGATCCATCGATGGCCGTAGATCACCGCCACCTGGAAAATCCCTACAATGATTTTGACAAGGAAATTTTATTGCCCCACCAAATGTCCATGTTGGGTCCCAATGTAGCTGTGGGAGACCTTAATGGTGATCAATTGGACGACTTTGTTGTTGGAGGTGCGGCACAAAGCCCTGCTGCCATTTTTTATCAAAATTCGGAAGGATTCCAGAAAAAGGAAATGGATATTTTGAATGAAGATAGCGCTCATGAGGATATGGGGATTCACATCTTTGATGCGGACAATGATGGCGATAATGACATTTATATGGTAAGCGGGGGTAATGAATTTTCATCGGATTCCCATTTACTTCAAGATAGGCTCTATGTAAACGATGGTAATGGAAACTTTGAAAAATCGGTTTCGGCATTACCTCTGATGGGCAGTAGCGGATCGCGGGTGCATAGTCTTGATTATGATAAGGATGGGGATTTGGATTTATTTGTCGGGGGCCGATTGGTGCCAGCAAGCTACCCTTTACCTGCCAACAGCTACATTTTGGAAAATGTAAGCGAAAAAGGAATACCCAAATTTATGGATGCGACCCCAAAAGTAGCTCCGATGTTGGAAAAATTGGGAATGGTTACCGATGCAGTCTGGTCCGATTTTGATGGCGACGGGTGGACAGATTTGATTGTTGTGGGTGAGTGGATGCACATTACCCTGCTCAAAAACGATCAAGGCTATTTTTCAGATGTTTCCCAAGCCTATGGACTGGAGGATTCGCGAAGCTGGTGGTTCAGTATAGAGGAAGGGGATTTTGACCAGGATGGAGACAAGGACTACATCGTAGGGAATTTGGGATTGAATTATAAGTACAAAGCGAGCAAGGACGAGACTTTTGATATTTACCTCAATGATTTTGACAACAACAATACCAACGATATTGTGCTGAGTTATTTCAACGAGGGCGAAAAGTTTCCTTTACGGGGTAGGGAATGTTCCTCCCAACAAATGCCGGGAATTAAGGATAAGTTCAAGGATTATGAGTCCTTTTCACAAGCTACCCTAACGGATGTGTATACGGAAAGAAGCCTGGAAGAATCCTTGCACTATCAGGTAAAATCCTTTGCAAGTATCTACTTGGAAAACAAGGATGGTAAATTTATAAGCCATGAGCTGCCCAAACTGGCACAGTTGTCCTCCATCAACCAAATTCTGGTAAAAGACTATACTCATGATGGCCATTTGGATGTACTTATTGCGGGGAATCTGCACAGCTCAGAAGTAGAGACCCCAAGAAATGATGCTGGAAATGGGCTCCTCTTAAAAGGTGATGGCGCGGGTGATTTCATTCCAATAGAAGGCCATACCAGCGGTTTTTATGTGCCAGGGGATGTCAAGGACATGCAATCGCTCAAAATGGATGAAAAAGAATATATTGTAGTGGTAAAAAATTCCGATTATATTCAATTGCTGCAGTCCGTACCCTAGATGAACGTTTTCCAAGGGTTGATTGTGGGACTAATCCGAAATCATTTCAATAGCTGAATGAAACTAATTTTTAGAATCCTCAAAGGCCTGCTCGTGGTATTGGCTGTGCTGCTTGTGACTTTCTTTCTGGGGCCAAAAGTGGAAAAGCCGCATTTGGACACTACATTGCCCGAAGTAAATACCAATTTATTGGCATTGGATCGGGAAATCCAACAAGCAGAAAAAGCAATCCCCAATATAAAACCGGATAACGATGCCCGTATCGTGTGGTTTGATAGCATCCCCAGCAAAACACCGTATAGCATTGTCTACCTTCACGGATGGTCGGCGAGTAGGGAAGAGGGGAACCCCATCCATATAAACACAGCTAAGGCCTACGGGTGTAATTTGTACCTGCCAAGATTGGCCGGACACGGATTGCAAGAAGAAGAGGCCATGCTGGATCTAACGGCCAACCAAGTATTGGAGTCTGCAAAAAAGGCCATTGCCGTGGCAAAACAGTTGGGAGACAAGGTAATCATTATGGCTACTTCTACTGGGGGGACCCTGGCATTACATTTGGCGGGTGGAGATCCAGATGTAGCAGCAATGCTTTTATACTCCCCTAATGTTGAGATTTATGACCCCAACGCCAAACTACTTTCTGGGCCTTGGGGATTACAGTTGGCCAAAGCGGTCAAAAAGAGTGATTATCATGAATTTGAGGCCAAAGCGGACAAAATGAAGTATTGGACCACCAAGTACAGATTGGAAGCGCTGACCCATCTGCAATCTTTAGTAGACAATACCATGGTTCCTGAAACTTTTGCCAAGGTTGGCCAGCCAGTATTTTTGGGCTATTTCTATAAAAACGATTCCATTCAGGACAATGTGGTTTCTGTTCCTGCCATGCAAAGTATGTTTGACCAACTGGGGACAACAGCTGGGCTAAAACGAAAAGTTGCTTTTGACAAGGTGGGTGATCATGTAATGACCAGCCACATTACTTCCAAGGATTTGGCATCGGTGCAACTAGAAACCGAAAATTTCTTGGAGGAGGTATTGGGGCTTGAAAAGGTCAAGGTTTTGGACACAATTACTGAAATGTCCTCCGAGGAAGTGGCACCATAGAATTGTTAAAATTTTTAAAGATCTTTTGGTTACTAGACGACTGGTCATATATTTGTGTTCGCTATGGAGACAAAAACACTTAAGGGCGAATTAAAATGCAATGAGCTTTTGGAAAAAGGGATGGAGGTCCTTTGGTCCAAAGGCTACAATGCCACAAGTGTGAATGACATAGTACAGGCAGCAGGAGTACCAAAAGGTTCCTTTTACTTTTATTTTGATAGCAAGGAGGACTTTGCGGTTAAAGCCATTACCACCTATTTCAATTTGAATTATACACCAGCCAAGGAGATTTTGGATGATCTGTCCAAATCGCCCAAGCAACGACTGTTGGACTTTTATGAATTCCGATGTTCCGTAATCAAAAATGAATTGGAGTGCAAAATGGGCTGCTTAGCTTGTAATCTGGGCAATGAAATGGCCGAACATAGTGAGAAGATTAGATCAGCTATTGCGGCCAAGGAGGAAACCATAAGAAATGAAATAGCGGCCGTTGTCCTGGAGGCGCAGCAAAAAGGAGAGATAAATAGTGCAATAAATGCTATGGATATTGTTGCCTTTTTTGAAGACGCAGGAAAGGGAGCAATGACAACCATGAAAGAAATGAAAAGTGCCTATCCTGTGGATAATTATATGTCGATGCTACGGAAGTTCATGTTTAGTTAAATTTTTTTTGACTTTTTTATAGATGACTGGTCAATTATCAATTTGACCATCATTGTTTCTCATCTATAAATAGTCACAGCAAAAGATAAAGTTGACCGGACAGTTATTAGTAAAAAAAATAAAAATAAATGTCCAAAGCGTACAAGTCAGAACGTCAAAAAATAAACATCATCATAAACCTTAATCAATCCTAATCAATGAATGCAATTCAGAAAACCAAAAATGCAGCCAATGCATTTGCGAAGAATTGGGCCAATTTTGTAATCAAGTTCAAATGGCCTGTTCTCATTTTGACTATTTTACTCGCCATGGGTCTTGCCTCCCAAGGCAAGATGGAGTTCGATGGGGACTATCACGTATTTTTTAGCGAATCCAACCCAGAGTTGGAAGCCTTTGATGCCCTTCAGGAAAAATACACTAAGGACGATAACATTATTGTAGTACTTGCCCCGAAGGACGGTAACATTTTTACTAGGGAAAACCTGGTTGCCATCGAAGAACTTACCGCGGAAGCTTGGAACACGCCTTACTCTTCTCGGGTGGATGCCGTGACCAATTTTCAGCATACTAGTGCGCAGGGCGATGACCTTTATGTGGATGATCTGTCCTATGATTCTGCAAATAAAACGGATGCAGAAATCGCTGAAATCAGGGAAAAAGCCTTAAAGGAACCGCTGCTCGTCCATAGAATCATCAATGAGGAAGGAAGTGTAACCGCAATTAATATCACGGTACGCCTTCCAGGGGAAAATAGCGCAGCAGAAATTCCGGAAGTGACCATCGCCACCCGCGAGATGATGTCAAAATTTCAGGAAAATCACCCCAATTTTGATGTGTATACCACTGGTCTGGTACCGTTGAATACGGCATTTTTCGAATCATCCCAAAAGGACCTGATGCTCACCATGGTAATGTTGTTGATTGTGGTCATCGTAACCTTGATCCTGACCCGCAACTTTTTTGCTACCCTGGCCACCCTCGTAGTGGTATTGTTTTCAATCATGAGTGCGGTAGGCTTTATCGGCTTGAATGGAATCAAACTAACGCCTCCATCAGCAGTATTCCCAACCATGATATTGACCTTGGCCGTTGCGGACAGTATCCACATTCTGGTAACCTATCTGCAAAAGGTACGCAAGGATGGATTGGACAAAAAAGCGGCTTTGGTAGAGTCTATGCGTCTCAATTTTATGCCTGTTTTCATTACCAGTTTAACCACAGTCATCGGATTCTTAACCCTGAATTATGGCGATGTGCCACCGTTTTGGGATTTAGGCAATATTGTGGCCTTCGGAATGGCAATGGCTTTCTTGTTTTCAACGACCACTCTTCCTGCGCTTATGGCCATTTTCCCAATTTGGAAATCCAAAAAAGCAGCCCAGAAACAGGATAAAGAACTACACACAGGCATGTATGCCCGATTGGGTCAGTTTGTGGTTAAACAACCGGTAAGATTGACCATCATATCCTTGGCGATTATTGGAATGCTTGCCTATTTGGCCAGTAAAAATGTCTTTAACGATGAGTTTGTGGAGTATTTTGATACCACGGTTCAGTTTAGACAGGACAGTGATTTTATCAATGAGAATCTGACAGGGTTTTACAATGTGGAATTCTCCGTGGGAAGTGGGGAAAGTGGAGGTATCAACAATCCCGAATACCTGCAAAAACTGAACGAGTTTGAGGACTGGTTGGAAGAACAACCCGAGGTAGTGCACGTAAATGCCTTTAGTGAGGTAGCCAGACGGGTGAATCGCTCCATGCACGGCGATGACCAAAGTTTTTATAAGGTACCCGAGAATAGGGAGGAAGCAGCGCAATATCTTTTGTTGTATGAACTTTCCCTTCCTTTTGGCTTGGATTTGAACAACCAAATCAATGTGGATAAATCGGAATCTAGGGTAACGGTTACCTTGGAAAACAACTCCAGTGCCGAGATGATTGCATTTGCAGAACGATCGGAAAAATGGCTGGAGGACAATGCTCCTGAAGCAATGCACTCCTTGGGCGTAAGTCCTACCTTGATGTTCTCCAAACTTGGTTTTCGCCAAGCAGAGAGCATGTTCAAAGGAAATATCATAGCCTTGATATTGATTTCGTTGGTGTTGATGATCGCCCTGCGAAACGTCAAACTTGGGTTCTTGAGTATTATCCCCAATGTAACCCCTGTTTTGGTTGGTTTTGGACTTTGGTTTTTGCTCAAAGGAACCATTAACACAGGGATGGTTATCGTATTTGGAATGACATTGGGAATCATTGTGGATGACACCGTACACTTTATGAGCAAGTTCCTGCGTGCCCGAAGAGAGCTGGGCTATAATGCCAAGGATGCCATTATATATGCCTTTGAAACGGTTGGTAAGGCTTTGGTGACCACTACTATTGTGCTTCTCGCTGGATTTGTGGTTTTGTCCACATCCACCTTCGCATTGAACAGTTATATGGCAAGAATAACCGTAATCATCATTATTGCCGCCCTGGTTATTGACTTTATTCTCCTCCCCTCCTTACTGATTTTGGTCAGCAAAAAAGAAGAGAAAACGGTTACCGAACCTAAAATGCAAATGCAACTCGATAAATAATTTAAAAACACACAATTCGAATTTAATCATGAAAAAGAGTAGAATTTTTGTACCAATAATTGCCTCGGTTCTAGCTGTGGCAACTACAAATGCCCAGTCTGCGGAAGAACGTGGATTGCAGATTGCCAAAGCAGCTGAGAAAGCGGATGAAGGCTTTGGAAGCTCTATTGTGGAGCTTAAAATGACCTTGAAGAACAAAAACGGTCAAACCAGCGAACGGTTTTTGACTACCCGTACCCTGGAATTAACTGAGGACGGAGATAAATCCTTGATCGTTTTTGAAAGTCCAAAGGATGTAAAGGGAACCGCAACTTTGACGTTTACCCATAAAGTTGGAGCGGATGATCAATGGCTATATCTGCCATCAATCAAAAGGGTGAAAAGGATTTCATCAAACAATAAATCAGGTCCTTTTGTGGGCAGTGAGTTTGCCTATGAAGATTTGTCTTCCCAGGAGGTAGAGAAGTATGCCTACAAATTCCTAAAAGAGGATGGAGATTTGTTAGTGGTGGAGCAGGATCCCGTAGACCCAAAATCCGGGTATACGAGAAGAGTGGTCACCTACAACAAGGGCAAAGGATATCGCTTGGAAAAAATAGAGTTTTACGACCGTAAAAATGCCTTGTTGAAAACCTTGGTCTATAGTGATTACAAACTCTACAAAAACAAATTCTGGAGAGCCGCTACCTTCAACATGGTCAACCATCAAAGCAATAAGGAAACCCTGTTGAAATTTGGAGAGTACAACTTTGGCGCTGAATTGGCCGAGGAGGATTTTACCGAAGTGGCTTTGAAAAGAGCGGGTAGCTAGTCCCGTTCCATTTTTGTCTGATTCAGAATGTTAAGGCCAAGGTATGTTCGCTACAAGCATGTTAATGTGGTTGTGTGATGGTACAGGCTTGTAAATACCTTGGCTTTGATTTTAAATCCAAAGAATTTTGAAGATAAACATGCATAAGAAGCTACTTTTTTGGGTGGCCTTGGGTTTGATGGCAACCACTGTTGGTTTTGCCCAGGAAAAGGAAAAACCCAAACCTGTCCATGAGTTGGAGTTGGAACTGGAGGCGGAATACCGTTATTTTTTGGATGATGCCCAATTTACGGGACAATTGGATCATTACCCCTCCTTTGCTCTGCGACCCGATTACTCCTTGGAGTGGAACAAGGGTTATGAAAGTATCAACTTTACTGGTTTTTTTAGGCTGGATAGGGATGACGAGCGTACCCATTGGGACATTCGTGAACTCTATTACCAAAAGGCCAAGGGCAATTGGGAGTTAAGCGTTGGACTCAAAAAAATCTATTGGGGTGTTGCAGAGAGCAATCATTTGGTGGATATCATTAACCAGACCGATGCGGTGGAAACCTTTGATGGGGAGGAAAAATTGGGGCAACCCATGGCCCAGTTCAGCTACATAACCAATAAGCTTGGAACTTTTGATTTTTTCTATTTGCCTTATCATAGAAAGCGGACTTTTCCAGGTGAGAAGGGTCGATTACGGTTTGGAACTGTAGTTGATCAGGACGATTTGGGTTATGAAAGTGGAGCGGAAGAGTGGCGTCAGGATTTTGCTGTACGTTGGAAACATTACTTCGGCATTTTTGATGTGGGAATTTCCCATTTTTATGGGAATGGAAGGGAACCGCTATTTGTCTTTGACAACCAAGGAAATATCAATGCTTTTTATCCCGTAATTAATCAAACTGGGTTGGACGTGCAGATTACCCATGATGCGTTCCTTTGGAAATTGGAGGCCATTTACCGTAATGCAGATGCACAGGATTTTACGGCTTTGGTGGCGGGACTGGAATACACTTTCAGCAATATTGATGGCAATGGCCTGGATATTGGACTTTTGGGAGAATATCTGTACGATGAACGGGATGAATTGTCTCTAAATGCACTTCAAAATGATATATTTTTTGGAAGCCGAATCGCTTTTAACGATGTGCAAGACACTTCAATTTTGATTGGAGGGATAACGGATTTGGAGTCGAGCAGCAAGATTTTTAGTTTGGAAGCCTCTAGGCGCTTTGGTTCCAATTGGCGAGCGGAGGTAGAGGCCAGAATATTTAGCAAGATTGACGATACGGAGCTGATTCTGTCCAATTTTAGGGAAGACAGTTTTTTACGCTTCACTATTTCGCGTTTTTTTTAAGAATCTGGATGATGGGTTGACTAACTCAAATCATCTAGGGTAGTTCCTATCCAAGAAAGCCCCGACCGTAGGTCGGGGCTTCTTATATGCTCTGGAAACTTAACTATTGTTGATCTTGACCCGAAGACAGAACGGTATCCAATTCCAGATATTTATCTTTCATCAAGGCCAAGGCAAATGCAGCAGCAGAAGCGGTAAAGACGGAATAGTCAAAAGAGCCTTTAATGCTCGAAGAAAAAGTAATGGCCAAAGCAAAAGCCAGCAACAAATAACCGGACAGTTTGGCCGTCAATTCAGTTTTTAGACCTAGTAGAAGTAAGAGGGCAAAAATAACCTCCAAAGCTGTGGCTAAAAATGCGACCGCAGGAATCATTGCTTCGGGAAACCAGGGGTTCATGGCTTGGGTGCTTTGAACAAAAACGTCCCAATTGCCCCAGGAATAAAGCCCTTCTGGCCAAAAACCAAGACGGTCTGCAACTGCAGATAAAAATGCGGTGGATAAGGATAGCCTTAAAAATAACTTGACAAATTTTGAATGCATAAGATTGATGTTTTCAGCAAAATTAATGATCCATCAGGCCATCATTCTTTGATAAATGTCAAAAAATTAAGGGGCTTTTCTAATCCGGCTCAAAGTTTCCTGCGTCATGCCCAAATAGGAAGCTATATGGCCCAAATTTACCCGTTGGATGAGTTGCGGCCTTGTCTTGACCAGATTGTCATAACGCTCTTTTGCGGAAAAGAATAAAAACTCCTCAATACGATCTGCACCTTCGGTGTACATGCGTTCCAAAACAAGCCTTACGTATTTTTCGTATTCTGGATGCTGCGATAGCAAACTCTGAAGGTCGGCATAAGAAATGGAGAACACTTCGCTATCTTCCAACAATTCCACATTGTACCGACTCTTTTTTAGGCTTATAATACTATCCACGGCAGTAATGATTTCGCCTTCGGAGGCTAGATGAACCGTAATGTCTTTCCCATCTTTGTAAAAAAAAGTTCGGGCCAGACCTTTCTGAATAAGATATATATGTTCGCAAATAGCCCCTTTTTTATGAAGTAGATGGTTTTTGGAAAAACTTTGCTTTCCCATTCGGTCAAAAATTTTTAAAACCAGTTCCAAAGGAACAATACCATCCAAGTTGTTGAAATTCATGCTTAGGGTGTAGGGTTTCTGTTAGGTGAATGGCTATAAAGGTAAGAAGGGAATTATTCAAAAGGCATACTAATTTCATGGCAATTGAAAAAAGTCCAACAACATCAATTGCTATTGGACTTCATTCAGGATATATACCAAAAGTTACCCTATGTCTTCTAACAACCTAACATCTGCTGAACCAGAAATATCCAAATTATGTAAGGTGTCGTTTTGATCTCCATCAGTGGACGTAAAAGAATAATCAAAAGTGAGATGCATTGATTCCAAATCATAATTCACATTTGATATTTGGAAATTTAACACTGTATTGTCTTCCATATCAAAATTACCTGTAATAGTAAAGTACTTGTTATCAACGCCAATTACCGCATAATGCTCTAATAGAAATGTTCCTGATTGAACCAACTCGTTTGTTCCTCCAGGGTCCACAATACTGAAGCTAATCTCCACAAATGTGTCTTGTGGAATTATTCCCGGGGTGCTGATATATCGTCTTAGTACGAAATCGTGTACCATCCCGTCAGGCGAGTCTATTGTTTCTACATAGTTGTAAAGTACCTGATAGTTGCCATTTACAGGTAAAAATTTAAAGGTTGTTTCATCTTGAAAGGGCTGATCATCAGGTCGAGTACCATCTAAGTTAAGTGTAATGTATCCGTATTGGGTCATAATTTCAAGACTTTCCCCACTTTCACCGTCCATACCTTGGCAGTCCAGCCCATTGAGGTCTCCATCATTATTGACATCCTCACCCGGATCTACTTGTCCATTCCCATTGGTGTCCCAGCAACTAATACCGCTGTTACCATCATTTCCTTGGTCACCAGTTATCCCTTGGCAATCCAAATAGTTCCATTGTCCATCATTATTAATGTCCTCAGAATCTTGATTTATTCTGTCACCATTGGTATCATGGCAGTCCAAACCTGCTAAGCCATCAGCTCCATTTGCCCCATCTTCGGGACTACAGGAAATCGAGACCAATAGAAATATTGGAAGCATGCATCGAAATAATCTAAAAAATTTCATATCGTTTCAGTTTAATGTGATTGCATCAAACTAGATGGGATTCAAGAAAATTGGGTGGTTCAATTGACAGATACCCTGTTTCAATTGACGGATGTATCGTTTAGCTTAGAAAATCTTAAGGAAAGTGAGCAATTTTAGCTAGTTGGCTTTGGAGGAACCTCGATTTGTTATCAATAATCCAGTGATAATCAAAAGCCCCCCAATAAGGTGGTAGGAGTACAAGTTTTCATTGAAGAAAAATGTTAATACGGCAGCAGAAAGAGGAACAACGTTCATGTAAATACCCGCTTTATCCGCTCCAACAATGTGTACTCCTTTTTGCCAAAGGAAGTAAGCAAAGGCCGTCCCCAAGCATCCAATGCCCAGTACCGCCATCCAGAATTTGGTGCTGTGGTCCAATACATTTTCCATTCCCGTTAAGGGAAGTAAAAATGCAAACCCAATTAGACAACACACGCCCGTGAGCATGGTAAAATTGATACTGGAAAAATGCCCGGCAAATTTTTTTACCCATACATGGTGAAGGGCAAAGAAAACATTGGCAATAAAAATCAAAATATCTCCCTTGTTGAACTGGATGTCCGCCAAGTCGGTAATATTCCCCTTGATAATGATATAAATGGCCCCTACAAATGCGATGGAAATACCCAACAACTGAATTTTCTCAATCTTGGTTTTAAGGATTTGACGGGACAATAGCAAAGTTATGGCCGGGTTCAGACTTATAATCAATGCCGCATTGATGGCCGTACTGTATTTAAGACCCAAAAAGAAGAAAAAATTAAAACCGAACAGCCCAATCAAACCGGGAAGTGCAACACCTCTAAGATTGTTTCTTATGGATTGAAGACTTGGAAGGCTCCTAATCCCAACGAGGGCCAAAGTTCCTGCTCCAAACAGAAAGCGCCAAAATCCTGCCTCAATGAAGCCTACTTCCGTAAGAACAACCCTCGCCAAATGGAAATTAAGACCCAATAAGGAGGTCGCTATGATCAAATAAAGAATAGCTCGCATGAATTAGTCGCTAAGTCTCCACGAATATGCAAAGGAAAGTTCCAAAATGACCTTTTATGACCCAATTTTTTTAGATGAAGTCATAAAATATTTCTATTTCAGGTGCTGACTATTCAAAAAAGTCAAGCTCTGCGATGGCGGCAGCGGTATGATCTCCCGCTATGGTTTTTGATTCAATTCGGATGAATTTGGCCGTTATCGGTGAATTAAAGTTATGACGTCTTGTTACGGGGTCGTTGATCAAGTTACCGAACTCAAAATCTTCCACTTTTTTCCAATCGCTACCATTGCTGCTGACACTGATGGAACCTACTTCGATCATCCCATTGGCATGCGCTGTTTGAGGAGTATAAGCAAAACCGCTTAGCGTTTTTACGCTTCCCAAATCAATTTCCAAATGATGTTTTTGGTTGGACCCGGAATTGGACTGCCAAAAGGTGTTAGGATCTGCATCAATGGCCAAATCGGCCCCATGATCTTCAGCTTCGCTGTCTGTTTGGACAATTTTCCATTGATTTTTTAGTAGTCCAAAGGTTTTGGTCGCTACACTTCCCATTTCCTCTTTATCGAAGGCCACTGCCTTTACTCCCACTGAAGCAACTGGAACAGGTTCGGAATATAGCTTGGAGTTTTTGGTAGGGGCGCTTCCGTCAGTGGTATATCGGATTTCGGTCTTGGAATTTAAATTCTCCACTGCATTTTCACCATGGGGTTTCCAACCAAAATCGTGTTGCTTTGGTGCTATTTTCAATAGCCCTTCCTTAGATCTTGAAATTTCAAGTTGAGGGGGTCTGGTGTTATAATAATGGGCTGATATATTGGCCAGAGCGGGATTGGCCCGTGTTTCCAATATTTGGATTTTAAATTGGTCCGATGTGACTTCCGGGAATCTCAGAATCCGTTTATAGCCCACATTAGTAGCTTGTGCCAAGGTCACCCAATCCCCATCAACCTTGGCTTGGACCAAGTGGTTTTCAATTCGTTCTCCATGACTTTGTATCGCCTCCTGCAATACTAGTCTGTTTACGGTTATAGGCGTTTTGGTACTAATGATAATTTCGCTGGAGGTAGGGGTCAACAACTCATAACTTGCTGTATTTCCGTCCAAGACATTTTTGGGTCCTTTGGCATCTTGGAGCAAATTATTTTGATAGGTTTCCGCAATACGTTGTCCCACTTCTTCCAGAACTCTAACATCTTCTGGGGAGAACTTTCCTTCCCGGTTCGGTGGGATGTTCAACAAGAAAGTGGAATTTCCACCTACGGATCTTTCGTAAATGTCAAAAACATCGTCAGCGCTTCTAACTTTTTGGGAGTCTTCGTCCCTGTAGAACCAACCCTCGCGAATAGAAGTATTGGTCTCCGCTTGTTGATAGTGTAAATACTTGGCATTATATAATTTTTCCCTGCTTCCTATGTCTTCTTCCATGATATCGGCAAAACGATTCATCTCATGGGGATTGGTCTCATATGGAACTATGTTCCATTCCGTGTCCCGGGTGGCTCCTGCCTCGTTCCCACACCATCTTATATCTTGTTTGCCAAAGATTACTGCTTTGGGAGCCAATTCGGAAATGAGCTCTTTCCATGCGAGGTAATTGTATTTTTGCCCGCCTTTCCGTTTGGGATGGGCTCCGTCAAACCATACCTCATGAATGGGACCGTATTCGGTCAAGAGTTCAAACAGCTGGTTAAGAAAATATTCGTTGTAATCATCCACATTAAAGGTGAACGTCTTCTTGTTTTTAAAAGGTCTGCCTTCAACGGGTCTTGGGATAACACGATCGGAGTATTCACTTAAATTCCCATAAAGACCTTCGGCGTTTTCTATTTGATACAAGTCGGCAGGGGAGAGGTAAACCCCCAATTTTAGGCCGTGTTTTTGACAGGATTCAGCGAGTTCTTTCAAAATATCGCCCTTACCATCTTGGTAGGGAGTGGACATAATACCGTGTTTGGTATACCTGCTTTGCCATAACACAAAACCATCATGGTGTTTTACAGTGATGATGACCATCTTCATCCCTGCTGCTTTCATAGCTTTGCACCATTGGTCCGTATCCAAATTTTGAAGATTGAAAATCTTGGGATCTTCAAATCCGTTGCCCCATTCTTTTTTGGTGAAGGTATTGGGACCAAAATGGATAAAGGCAATAAACTCATTTTTTAAGGCCTTCAACTGATTCTCTGTGGGAACCACATGAGCGGCCTTTAGAATTATGGAATCTTTGGAGTCATCACTATCAATGGCAATGGTGGAACTCGTGGGCATAAGAGACTCTTCTTCTTGTTTACAAGAAAACAAGGCGGTGGCCACAAAGGCAAAAAGAAAGATTTTTTTCATGGTATGGGTATGCTAATCCAATTAATGATCTGATAAATAATTTTGAAGCTCATGGGTTTTGGTACAACCTAGTTGCTCCATGACTTGCTTTAACTGTGTTTTGAGGAGGGAAATGGTATGATCACCACCAGCTTTTCCCAAGGCAGCTGCCCCATACATAAAGGAACGCCCCATAAAGGTAAATTGTGCCCCACTGGCCAAACAACGGGCCACATCTGGCCCAGAACGGAGTCCACTGTCCATCATTACCGTAATCTGATTCCCAAATTTCTGCGCAATACGGGTCATGGGTTTAATGGTTGATTCCCCAGCATCCAATTGCCGTCCTCCATGATTGGAAACAATAATTCCATCCAATCCCATTTGAAGTGCCAGTTCGGCATCGTGTTCACAGGCCACGCCCTTTAGTACCAATTTGCCTTTCCACATATCACGAATGGGCTTAATTTTCTCCATATCCATTCGCTTGCTGAACATTTGGTCCATGAATTGCCCTAGTTGCTTAAGATTTAGATTGCCTGGCATATAGGGCTTAAGGGTCTCAAAGTTTGGTTGTCCATGGCGTAAGGTCTCGAAAGCCCATTGCGGTTTACCCAAAATTTGCAGCATGTTCCGTACGGACATTCTTGGGGGCATGGAAAGTCCATTTTTAATATCTTTTGGCCTGAATCCAAAAGTTGGGGTATCACAAAGCAATACTATTACCGGGCATTCTGCTGCTTGAGCTCGTTTGATCATGTCGTCCCGAACCGCAAGATCGGCAGGATGGTAGAGTTGGTACCAAGCTTTTCCCTCAGTTATCTCACTTATACGTTCAATGCTGCTGGTACTTACAGTACTGAGGACAAAAGGAATATTATGATCTACTGCGGCCTTGGCCAAAATTTCTGCCGAGTTGGGCCACATCAGGCCTTGTAGCCCCACTGGAGCAATGCCAAAAGGAGTTGAATACGTATGGCCAAAAAGTTCCGTTTCCAGTTCTGCTTGGGTGTAGGAACCCAGATAATGGGGAATCAGTTCCACATCCCTGATTTCCCGAGTATTTTTTCTAATGTTTACCTCTTCATTGCAACCTCCGTCCAAATATTCAAAAGCAAATCGAGGAATACGTTTGCGTGCTTTTTCCCTCAATAAATCAACAGAGGGGTATTTAGGGTTGAATGCTATTTGTTTTTGGTTTCGCATAGGGTAAGGTAAACTTTTTGAAGGAACCTTAGATTACTCAAATGCCTTGGCCTGTTGTTTCGAACTTCCCAAACCTTCTATGCCCAATTCCACAACATCGCCCGGTTTAAGGTATCTTGGGGGCTTAAGTCCCAGTCCTACTCCAGCCGGAGTTCCTGTGGATATGATATCACCAGGAAGCAAGGTCATAAATGAACTGATATAACTAACTAAGGTGGGAATATCAAAAACAAAATCCGAAGTGTTGCTGTTCTGAAGCATCTCCCCGTTTAGTTTGAGCCACAGGTCAAGATTGTGAGGATCTTTAATTTCGTCCTGGGTCGCAATGAAGGGGCCTACCGGGGCAAAAGAATCACAACTCTTGCCTTTGACCCATTGTCCTCCGCGTTCCAATTGAAACTCACGTTCACTATAATCATTATGGAGGGTGTAACCGGCCACATGGTCCATGGCGGACTCTTCATCGACATACGAAGCCTTTTTGCCAATTACAACCGCCAGTTCCACCTCCCAATCTGTTTTTTGACTGTTTTTGGGGATAATCACATCATCATTGGGGCCAACAATAGAAGAAGTTGCCTTAAAAAACAACAAGGGTTCCTCTGGGATATCCATACCGCTCTCAGCTGCATGTTTGGCATAATTAAGACCAACACAAATAATCTTGGAAGGACGAACCAATGGAGCTCCCAACCGGACATCTTGTCCTATAACAGGACAGTTTTCCTGATTCAGGGAAAGCCATTCCTTTAGTTCTTCCAATCCGTCTCCTCCAAAAAATTCCTCGTCATAGTCACGGCCAAATCCGCTTATATCCAAACGGGAACCGTCTTCGAGTTGAACCCCTGGTTTCTCATGCCCTACGGCTCCAAATCGTATTAGTTTCATATATTTTGTTTAAGGTAGGCTTATGCCTTTTCAGGATAATTTATAGTGGTTCATTTTTCCAAACTTGCATACCTAAGAAATACAATCATTTTATCAAGCTAGGAAACCTTCAAATTCAAATGCTGCTGTTATGATCCAAAACTTCGGCTTGCCAAACAATTCCATTTGGAAATTCATGATCTCTTAAGGAATCTTCTTTCATTTCAATACTATATCCGGGTAACTGGGGAGGCATATAGCAGCCATCCTTGATTTCCACTGGATCTAAAAAATGTTCGTGCAGGTGATCTACATATTCAATGATTCGGTCTTCCAATGAACCGCTGATGGCAATAAAATCAATCATGGACAGGTGTTGAACATATTCACAAAGGCCAACACCTCCTGCATGGGGACACACGGGTATACCAAATTTGGCAGCCATAAGGAGCACCCCTAGAATTTCATTGACACCACCTATCCTACAACTATCTATTTGGCAGAAACCAATGGCATTGGCCTGCATTAATTGTTTAAAGATAACCCTGTTTTGGCAGTGTTCCCCAGTGGCTACTTTAATGGGAGCTATAGCTTGGGCAATTTTAGCATGACCAAGCACATCATCAGGGCTGGTGGGTTCCTCAATCCACCAAGGGTTATACTTGGCTAGTTGCTCCATATTGGCAATGGCTTCATCCACATCCCATTTCTGGTTGGCATCCATCATTAGCTTCAGTTCTTCTCCAATTTCCTCGCGGATAATTGCTGCACGACGCAAGTCATCCGCCAAATCCGATCCCACTTTCATTTTCATATGCTTGAAGCCTGCATCTTTGGCTTGCCTGCACAACGTCCTCATTTTCTCATCCGAATATCCCAACCAACCAGCGGAAGTGGTATAAGCTGGATATCCATATTGGGTAAGGTAATCTATTCGCTCCTGTTTGGTGGCTGCATTATTTTTAAGCAATTCCAATGCTTCTTCCGGGGTGATGGCGTCGGTGATATAGGTGAAATCGACACAGGAAACCAATTCTTCCGGAGTCATATCTGCCAGGAGTTTCCACAAAGGTTTTTGTTCAACTTTGGCATAAAGATCCCAAACTGCATTTACCAAAGCTCCAGTGGCCAAATGTATCACCCCTTTTTCCGGACCTAACCAGCGAAGCTGACTATCTCCTGTGATCATACGCCAAAACTGGGCCATATTGCTGGTAAAGCTATCCAACGATTTACCTATAATAAGATGGGAGAGGGACTGTATGGCCGCCACGCAAAGTTCATTCCCCCTCCCAATGGTAAAAGTCAAACCATGTCCTTGAAGTCCTTCCGCATGATCAGTTTCCAAAATCACGTAAGCAGCTGAATAGTCCGGATCTGGGTTCATGGCGTCAGAACCATCCAGATTCCTACTGGTAGGAAAACGTACATCTTTGACTAAAATGTTGGTTATTTTGGTTGTTGGCATAGCAAAAGTTATAGATCAAAGATACCTTCGGCATTATGCTCAACTTTTCATTTTATCGCCTTTTATGGTATTTTTTTTGCCAAAATGGGATGTCTAGGCCTGAATGTGCTTTTTTCTGTATTGGGAAGGGGACATTCCGGTTATTCTTTTGAACTGTCTGTTGAAGTTGGAGATGTTGTTATAGCCAGACTCAAAGCAAATCCGGGTAATATTGTACTTGTCCTCCGAGATTAGTTTGCAGGCGTAGCCCACACGTAGTTCGTTTAGGTATTCTTTAAAGGTCTTTCTATTGACTTTCTTAAAAAATCGGCTAAAAGCGGAAGGGTTCATACTGGCTACCTCTGCTACCTCATTAAGGGTAATGGATTTGTTGAAATTTTTAAAGATAAACTCATAGGTCTTATCCATGCCCTGCCCTTTCAATCCTTTTAGCGTATTTAGATACCCTTTACTGGCCAGAAGAATCTTGTTTTCATGTTTCGCAAGACCGTTGAGGATGTTAATAAAGCTGATCATTCTTTCAAAAGGATCCTTATCCAGTAGGAGACCTATTTCATTTTTAATGGAAATGTCCAGGTCAACAAACTTAATACCTTGTTGAGCGGTATCAACAAGATTGTTTATTGCTTTCAGTTCTGGGGCATTTAGGAACTCATTACCTAAAAAATCCCTGCGGAAATGTACAGAGTATCCCTCGGCAATTAAATCCGAGCTTTCACCAAAATACTGTTCGTCATTTAGCCACATATGTGGTAGATTGGCACCAATCAGAACTACTTCTTCTTCCCGAAATCTTTCTATGCTGTCCCCAATAAATCGTGTGCCTTCGCTTTTAAGGATATAAACCAGTTCCAATTCTGGATGGAAATGCCACAGTCTTAAAAAATAAGGGTAGTAGTTGTGCTTTGCAGAGAAGGAATTGTCCCTTAAACTGCTTCTATCCAAGAATTGAAGTTTCATAAAATTGTATAAAAAGTATGACTAAATAACGAGTTTTTTAGACAGAAACATCAATTATTGCAAAAAAAGTACAATATTCAGTTGAATTTTTATAGTTAGTACATTGGATTTTTGCCGTAATTGTAATGGTTTTCATTGTAGTTTGATTCCGATAGCAATGAATAAACTTATAGGAGTCAGGCAGTAAATAAATAATTAATAGTTTGATTTAGTTGAGTTTTAAAAGGTCGAGTTATTCGGCCTTTTTTAATGATTGAATAGTAGGGATTTGGAGATGTTGATTTTACAAAACCGTTTGGATGTCAACACCATTTTTATCTCAGGAGACGCTAAGGTCAAAAGTTAAAATACATATTGTTTCTTGTAAAGCTCACGTGAGCTTTCTATATTAGCCCTATTCAAAACCCTATGAAAAACAACATTACCATTAAGGATGTGGCCCGGGAACTGGGGATTCATCATGTCACGGTATCGCGTGCATTGCGTGATACGGGTTCGGTAAAGAAAGAAACTAGGGAGTTGATCAAGGAGAAAGCCAATGAACTGGGATACAAACCCAACCGCCTGGCCCAGGATTTCAGAAATAAAAGGAGCAATGTTCTGGCGGTGGTGGTACCTGATATCCGACCTTACTTTTTTGCAAAGTTTGTTTCCGATTTTATGGAGACGGCTCAGGAAGCTGGGTATACGGTGATGATATTCCAATCGAGCGAAAAACCTGGTTTTGAAAAGGAGATAATTGATTCCTTAATAGGATATAGGGTTTCGGGGGTAGTAGCTTCCGTAACCAAGGATACGATCCATGAAGGTCATTTTGATGCCCTAAAGGACGAAAACATTCCGTATGTCTTCTTTGATCGTGCGCCAGAAGAATCTAGTGCTCCGCAAGTTTTGGTCAATAACCACCAAGGGGCCTATGATGCGGTAAAGGCCATGGTGGAGTCCGGGAAAAGTAGGATTGCCTACATTTCCACGCATTACAAGCATCAGATATTTGGAGAACGTTTGGCAGGATATAAGCAGGCATTGAAAGATTACGGTTTACCGGATGACCCAAAGTTGGTGGCCGAAGGAGGTTTCTTCATGAAAGATGGTTTTGAGCTTGCGCAGCAGCTGATGGGATTGAAGGAGAAGCCAGACGGAATTTTGGCTGTAAGGGATGAAATTGGAATAGGGGTTATCAAATATTTGAAAAAAGCGGGAATACGCGTTCCGGAAGACGTTGCTGTTATCGGATTTGACAATGATCCCATGGGCATAGCTTGCGAACCTGAGTTGACTACCGTGCAACAATGTATACCCTCCATGGTTTCCAGTTCTTTTGATTTGTTACTGGGCCATATGGATAACAAGGTTATGGATTTTGAGAAGAAAATAATTGAACCCAAAATAATTTTTAGAGGGTCGGCGTAATTTTTTTACGTAGATGCGCACACGTGAGCATAAGGTATAAAAGTGCAATTGATAATGACAAAGAAAATTTCGCGATCAAAAGAATTTTTTAACTTGATTAGGATGTTTGGATGTATACATACGATAGGTGCAATTAGAAAATTGGGAGGACTATGTTTTTTCGGTATTCTGCTTTTTTCTTGTAACACGTCTGACACTTCCTATGAGCCCTTACCCAAACATGTAGATTTCAATTTTCATATTCGTCCCATACTGGTTCAGAATTGTTACCTATGCCATGGTCCAGACCCAAGCAGTAGAAAAGCGGATTTAAGATTGGATACCTATGAAGGAGCCACTGCTGCATTGAAGGAGGGAGGTTTTGCCATTGTTCCGGGAAAACCAGCTAGAAGCGAACTGATGTTTCGCATCAACCATGAGCATGAAGACAAAATCATGCCACCACCAGAGACCAATAGTATATTGACCCAACGTGAAAAGGATCTTCTGGAAAAATGGATTAAGCAGGGGGCGGAATGGAAACCGCACTGGTCGTTTATTCAACCTAAAGTTGCAGAGGAATACGGCGATGCCAAGATTGATCAGTTTATTGATGAGGCCATAGAACAGAAAGGGCTGCAAAAAGCTCCAATAGCTAACAAGTATACCTTGATTAGAAGGGTCGCTTACCTATTGACCGGGTTACCTCCAGCTCCAGAGGATGTTGAAGCATTTGTTTTGGATTCATCAGAACAGGCCTATGAAAAAATGGTGGATCGTTATTTGAATGCGCCAGCCTACGGCGAGCGATGGGCAAGGCATTGGATGGATTTGGTGAGATATGCCGAGACCAAGGGCCATGAATTTGACTATCCTATTACAGGGGCTTGGAAGTACCGCGACTATCTGATAAGGGCATTCAACAATGATTTGCCCTATGATCAATTTTTAAAAGAACATTTGGCAGGCGATCTTTTGGAAGAGAAGCGATATGACTCTGAAAGCGGACTTTTGGAATCGCAAATTGCAACCGCTTTCTACGCCATGGGGGAGGGAACCCATAGCCCGGTTGACATTAAACAAGACGAGGCCAATCGGATTGATAATATGATTGATGTGACTACCAAAACCTTCCAAGGCTTGACGGTTTCCTGTGCAAAATGCCATGATCACAAGTTTGACCCGATTACTGCCGCGGATTATTATGCCCTCTATGGGGTTATGGAAAGTACTCGATTTACCCCTTTGGATGCCGATCAAACCCTTGCCAAGGAAATTACGGCAAAAGAAGTCCTGGGTATTGAGGCCTATGTGCAAAAAACAGTGGTTGATAAAATAACTGAAAAGTACTCTGAAATAGCCTTCAACAACGTAAAGACACCTTTGGACACTCCTGATTATAAAGCCATAGGAGATTTCAGGGGCACTGATTTGGATGGTTGGAACACCACAGGCTTGGCCTTTGGAAGTAGAACAACGCTAGGTAATCCCACCATACATCCAACAACAGGAAGGCTAATAGCTCTAGATGATGGAAAGGCGTCCAGCAGAATCTTTGGTTCGGGCAAAATGGGAACCCTAAGATCTCCTGATTTCATTCTGGATACAGATTTTATTGGGGTTAGAGCTAGGGGAAGGCAGAGCACAATTCGTATCATAGTCGATAATTTTCAGCTGATACAATGGCCTATTTATGGAGGACTTACCCATGAAGTCAACAATTCAAAATGGGAAAATTATACGTTTAACGTGGAGCCGTGGAAGGGACATAAGGCTTATATAGAAATCCTTCCGGGAGAGTACCAGCAACACAATTATAAGCTCCCACCAGAGGCCTTTGTAGAGGCTCAATATGCTATTACATTTAATGGGGATTGGCCTTCAAAAGTCGCATCAAATCAGAACGAATCTTCTACCGCATTCTCGGAAAAGCAAGTGAAGAGGTACAATAGCATGCTAAAAAAGGGTCAAATAAACCTGCATTTCCCGGAGTTGATTACCGCTTTGGACAGTACCAAGAACTTGTCAAAAACTATCGAGAACACCGCGTTTATTTATGGAGTTTCAGATGGATCTGCCACCGATAGTCCCGTATTTATTCGCGGAAGGTATCAAGAACCCTCAGAGGAAAATGTGCCGCGCAGATTTTTGTCCGCACTCCCACATGGCAATGAACCATTCCAATCGAAGGGGAGTGGGAGACTGGAACTAGCAGAAGCCATGTTGCAGGCTGATAACCCACTTACGGCCAGGGTGATGGTAAATCGTATATGGCATCATCTGTTTGGAAAGGGTATTGTGGAGACGGTTGACAACTTTGGACTTCAGGGAAAACTACCCACCCATCCCGAACTGTTGGATCATCTTGCCATTACCTTTCAAAAAGAGGATTGGTCCATTAAAAAAATGATTCGGTACATTGTTACTTCCGAGGCTTTTAAAAGAAGTGCAATTACGGAGGAGGAAATGTCCGACAAAGACCCCAACAATCTCTATTTAGCCTCCTTTCCAATAAGGCGGTTGGAGTCAGAGGCAATTCGCGATGGTATTTTGGTAGTATCCCAAAGTTTGGATTCCACCCTTTTTGGACCTCCCATCCCAACCTACCTCACGGAATTTATGGGCGGTAGGGGTAGACCTGAGGAATCGGGGCCATTGGATGGCGCTGGCCGTAGAAGTATCTATCAAGAAGTAAGACGGAACTTTTTGGAACCTATGATGACCACCTTTGACAGGCCCATTCCGTTCACAACCTTTGGAAGGCGGGATGTGACCAATGTTCCTGCCCAGTCCCTTATTCTAATGAATGATCCCTTTGTGATTCAGCAATCGGTAATTTTGGCCCAAAACGTATTGGCCCAAAAAGACTTGTCCTTTGACCGGAAAGTAGCATGGATTTATATGCGCACCTTCTCTAGAAAACCAACTGAAAAGGAAGTGGGCAATGCATCCCGATTCATGGATAAAATAGCAGCAATGAAAAAATCGGAATTGGATAAAACTAATTTGGATTTAGAAGTTTGGAAGGAGTATTGTCATAGCATTTTTAACCTAAAAGAATTTATATACCTGATCTGATGAGCAAGTACCACAATTTTATGCGAAAGCCACTTTCACGCCGTGAAATGTTGTCCATATGCAAGGGCGGATTTGGCTCTTTGGCTTTTATGAGCCTGTTTGGGGTTTCCACCATTTCCTGCAATCGGTCCAAGTATGGTGCCCTAGGTTCAGGTTCCGATATCCTGCTGGGGCCACATTATCTGCCCAAAGCCAAGAATGTTATTTTTCTATATATGGACGGAGGGGTTTCCCAGGTAGATTCCTTTGATCCCAAACCTCGTCTTGCCAAAGAAAATGGTCAGGATCCCCGGAAAAAATTCAAAGTGGATGCCACCCAGTTTGACAACGTGGGCAAGATTCTAAAGAGTCCTTGGGAGTTTAAACAATACGGGGAGTGTGGTATGCCAGTTAGTGACCTGTTTCCGCATATAGCCACTTGTGTGGACGATATTGCCTTGATCAGATCCATGACCTCGCAATTTCCGGAACATACCAATGCCAATTATTTCCTGCATACGGGAAGTGGTCTGCAAGGGAGGCCTAGCATGGGCTCTTGGATGACCTACGGGTTGGGGAGTGAAAACAAAAATATTCCAGGCTACGTGGTTTTGGACGGAGGGTTGATTCCCCCAGGGGGGCTTGACAACTTTAAGAATGGATTCTTACCTGCTTCATACCAAGCCTCTATTCTTAGGGCTGGGCCGCAACCCGTGGCCAATATCATACCCAAAGAACAAATTCCCAATCTTCAAGAACAGAAATTGGATTTCATCAAAGAGCTGGATGAAAAACAACTGAATGCCATTGGGGAAGCCGATGCCATAGAATCAGCTATTTCCAACTATGAATTGGCCTATAAGATGCAGTCCTCGATCCCGGAATTAACGGAATTCAAAGAAGAAACCGATGCAACCAAAAAGCTCTACGGATTTGATTCCGATGACCCCCATACCCGCGGATATGCGGCTCAATGTTTATTGGCTAGAAGATTGGTGGAAAGAGGCGTACGCTTTATAGAACTTACCTGTCCCAAGGTAAGTGCGGATCGTTGGGATCAACATGGGGATTTAAAAGACGGACATGAGAAAAATGCACATGCGGTAGATCAACCTATTGCCGGATTGCTAAAAGACTTGAAATCCAGGGGTATGCTTGAGGAAACCTTGGTGGTTTGGACAGGTGAATTTGGAAGAACCCCCTTTGCCCAAGGCTTGAATGGACGGGATCACAATCCATCGGCATTTAGCATGTGGATGGCCGGGGCCGGAATTAAGGGCGGAACCATTTTTGGGAAAACAGACGAATACGGCTACCGTGTTGTTGAAAACGAAGTTACCATTCATGACATGCACGCCACCATAATGCATTTGATGGGAATAGACCATGAGCGCCTCACCTTCCGTTTTGGTGGCCGTGATATGCGGTTGACCGACGTGCATGGACACGTAATCAAAGATATTTTAGCATAAACAAACACCAGATGAAAACAAATTCAATTCTAAAGATTGTTATAACCCTATTTTGCTTGATACCCGTAATGGTCATCGGGCAAAAATCCGCATCAGGAATCAGCCATTCTTTTTTTATTGCAGGCCCTCAGTTTACAGGAATCATTGATGAAGCAGGTGAGGTAGTTTGGGATTCCCAAAAAGCTGGCGCGAGAGATGGTTATGTGCTAAAAAATGGAAATATCCTGGTTTGTTGGGCAGATGAGGTAAAGGAATTCAATAAAAAAAAGGAAGTGATTCTTAGCTATAAACGGGCAGAAGATCATATGGAATTGGGAACTGCTGTGCGCCTTTCCAATGGACATACTTTGATAACGGAATCAGGGACACAACCTAGAATTGTGGAAATCGACAAGAAGGGAGTAGTGGTAAAAAGTGTTCCGTTGCAACCGGAAACCGACAATGTTCATATGCAGACCCGGATGGCCAGAAAGCTCAAAAATGGAAATTATTTGGTGCCACACTTGCTCGCCTTTGCAGTAAAAGAGTATCAACCTGACGGAACAGTGGTGAACACATTCAGTACGGATTACGAACAATTTGGAGGACGCTCGGCAGAGACCTGGCCGTTCACCGCAATTCGGATGAAGAATGGCAATACCTTGGTCACTCTGACACATGGAAACAGGGTGGTTGAGTTGGACGCCAATGGAAATATTGTCTGGGAAATTGATAATTCCCTGTTTGCTGAAAAGCCTTTGGTAGATCCCTGTGGTGCGCAAAGATTGCCCAATGGAAACACGGTAATTGCAAGTTATGGGGCGCAAAAAGGAATTAAAATGTTTGAAGTGGATTCGGACAAGAACATCGTATGGACTTACGAAGCCCATCGTGCCCATCATTTTCAAATATTAACCACCAATGGTAAACCTATAAAGGGAACACCACTCAAATAAGAAACAGGATTGCTAACTATTTTACTCAACAGCGCTGGGGAAGCACCCGCTGACATTCTCATTTTTTTTGGTAGGATACACCCCTTGGTTGTTCATTTACCTATTGGATTTTTGTTATTGGCAGCATTGGTGGAAGTAGTTGCAAAAAAACCACAATTCCAGCCTTTGGGAAATTTCACCCATTATCTATGGGCCTTGGGAAGTCTAAGTGCTTTGGTGGCCGTGGTCTTGGGATATTTTCTTTCCTTATCTGGGGATTACAATGAAAATACCTTATTCTGGCATAAGTGGGTAGGCGTTGCGGTTTTTGCATTTTCCCTTGGGTGCTATTATATATCCAAAAAACAAGTGAAGCTTCCGTTTTATGGCAAATCTTTGCTAATCGCACTGGTCGTGTTTGCTGTATTTTATACGGGCCATTTGGGAGGAAATTTAACCCATGGCTCCACGTACTTGTTGGAATATGCCCCAAACGTTGTCCGAAATCTTGCAGGAATGCCTGACAAAGCGGTTCCGCGAAAAAAAGTGACCGTCCTGGATTCCGCGGATGTTTATCTGGACCTGATATCACCAATAATGGATAGCCGTTGTGTAAGCTGTCATAACAAGGATAAAAAGAAAGGCGATTTGGATTTGACCACTTTTGCTCATCTCATGGCAGGTGGGGAAAATGGTGAAATCCTGATTCCAGGAGATCTCAATTCCAGCGATCTGTACAGACGAATAACCCTGCCAGAATCCCATGACGATTTCATGCCCTCAGAGGGCAAACCGCCACTATCTGAAGAAGAGGTTGCCCTGATAGGATGGTGGATCAGCGCCCAAGCACCAGCAGAAGGTTATTTTACAGCACTGAACCCAGAACAGGAAATGAAAGATTTGGTTGAAAAGTATTTGGGATTGGATCAGAACAAACTACTAAATCAACAAGTTGAAGCTCCCAATACGAATGTTGTGGATTCTTTGACCAACCTTGGTTTTATCCTGAATCCATTGATGATAGACAATCATTTTTTGGAGGCCAACTTTAGCTTGAGCGAGCAGGAGTTCACTGATAAATCCTCCGAAACCTTACTTCTGCTCAAAGACCAGATCATTTGGCTGAATTTGAGCAATTCTGGGATTGAAGATGGGCACTTGCAAAAAATTGGGCAATTGGAAAATCTAATCAAATTGAATTTGAGCAAAAATGACATTTCTGATGAGGGCCTGACCCATCTCTCCAATTTGTCAAATTTGGAATCGCTAAATCTGTATAAAACGAGTATTTCTGTTGGATTGCTGGAAGTAATCCCAAAACTCACTAATCTGAAACGGCTATATATTTCGGAAACCATGGCCGATAGCTCCGTGGTTAATCAATTACAGCAGCATAAAGATTTAAGGATAGAATTTGATTGAATTGCCATAGTCAAATTATACCTTACCCAAACGCACAGGTCTATTTTCTTTTAAGGATTGGTTCGCTGCCTCGGCAATTTCCATGGCTCTAAGCCCATCTTCACCAGTAACGGGCATAGGTCGTTTATTAATAAGGGCATCAACAAAAACCCGAATCTCCTCGAGATAAGAGCTTTCATAACGATCCATGAAAAAGTTCAAATGACGATCAAAGCTGGAACCGGTTTCTGTGGCAAAGCTAACATTGCTTTTTAGTGGATTGTCGACTTTTATTACCCCTTTGGATCCAAAAACTTCCAAACGTTGGTCGTACCCGTATTTGGTTTCCCGACTGTTTTCTATGGTAGCCATCGCTCCATTTTCAAACTTAAGCAGCACTGTGGCAGAATCAATATCGCCTGCCTCGTCAATGGCGGGATCTACCAGGCAGTTGCCCGAAGCATACACTTCGACCACTTCGCACCCCATGATAAATCGGGCCATATCAAAATCGTGGATGGTCATATCCTTGAACAAGCCCCCGGATTTTTTAATATAGGAAATGGGAGGTGGTTGGGGATCTCTACTTATGATATGCAGATTACGTAAATCCCCAATTTTTCCATCTGAAATTGCTTCCCTCACTTTTGCAAAGTTGATATCAAACCTTTGGTTGAAACCAATCATCAAGGGAACATTCAATGCGGAGATTGTGGCAACGGTTTCCTTTGCCTTGCCCAAGGATTTGTCAATGGGCTTTTCGCAGAAAACAGCTTTTCCAGCTTCCGCCGCCTGAACTGCATACGCTGAGTGCGTATCACTTGGGGAACTGATAAGCACAGCATCAATTTCGGGATTGTTTAGTATGATGCCAATGTCATCTGATACATTGGGGATTCCCAAGTCATGTGCGAATTTTTGCCCTTCTTTCCCGGGGTTGACGGCGGCCATCAAATGCACGCCTTCAATTTTTCTGGAGAGATTTTCGAGGTGGATTTTTCCCATTCTACCTACCCCGATAATTCCAATATTTACCATGTAATACTGTTTATATAAATATACGTTTCATAGCCTACAAATACAACAGGATTTTGTTGTGAAAACAGGGAAATTCCCTTTGATATCAAAGGATTGAGCCAATTTTTGCTTTTTAGAACACATAGCAAGCCAACTGGATTTGGAAATAGGAAAAATTCCTTGCATAAAATGGAATAAAATGAGATGATTTAGGGTAAAATTGAAGCTGGATTGGTCCAGTACACCTTCAACATGGCTTTAAAAAATTTGCCGAGGTCTATGTAATCTTAGTAATGTTAAATTTTTAAATTTTGGTAAACAAGATGTGCTAAATGCAAAAAAAGTATATAAAAATGCTAAAAAATGGTAAAGCGCGTGTTTGGTTTTTTCTATTACTTTGGCTTTAGGATTTTATTGCTGATATTTTTTTATGTAGCATTTCCGACATGACCAAACAAACAAAAACGTTCCTCCTCCACACTGATGAGGCCCTTTTAAATCGTTTAAAAAACAACGATGAAAGTGCCCTTACGGCCTTTTATGATAGGTATTGGGATGCAGCGTTTTTGGCTGCTTATAACATCTTGAAGGATAGGAAACTTTGCGAAGATGTGGTTCAGGACGTTTTTCTGGATATATGGAATCGTCGGCAAAAAATAAATATTACTACCACCTTCAAAAGTTATTTCTTCTCCTGTGTTCGCTATCAGGTTTTTGCCCAGATACGTAGAAAGAGCAAAAATGTTCGGGTTGAGGTATTCGAAAACCTTGCACCGCGGGTGCATTATGGTTGCCCCGAATCCGAATATTTATATCGAGAGTTGGTAGCCCAAGTGAACAGTAGCGTGGAACAATTGCCAAAGAAGTGCCGAGAAGTGTACAAGCTCAGCCGTCATGAGCAATTAACGCATGCGGAAATTTCGAGTCGCTTGGATATTTCAACCAAAACCGTAGAAAACCACATGACCAAAGCTCTTAAAATACTGAGAAATACTGTGGGTAATTTTCTGGTTCTCACCAGTTTTCATCTCTTCTAATTTCTTTTTCTGCATCTAAGCTTTCCCTTTTGATTTAGCCCTTTGATAAAAAAAATGAAAAAAAATCATTTTTAAATAGGGGATACCTTCCATTGTTGACACTATACATTAAAGGCCCAACAAGGGCTAATTGATTCGTATGGATAAAAAGAGCTTTTTAGCCTTATTGGAAAAACACCTGGAGGGAAAAACCACTAAGGAAGAAGAAAGATTTTTGCTTAACTATTTTAATAGTTTTCAGGAAGACGATTCTGATGGCTGGCCCGAAGAATTGGGAAATCGGCAAGAGTTAAAGGACAAAATGTTTGCCCGTTTGACCAAGGGGGTGGCAGAGAAGTCCTCAAGAAACCTTAAGGTAAAACCCTTAGGGTCAAAAAGGTTGCTTAAATATGCCGCCACTGTAGCGGTAGTTTTTGGGGTGCTCTACGTTTTCCAGTATTACAAGCAAACGGGATTGTCCAACACTTTAAATAAAGACAATTCCGACGCCATAGTGCTAAAATTGGATAATGGCAATGTGGACGTGATTTCTGAAAACGATCAAAAGAAAATTACCGATTCCAAGGGCAATGTGGTGGGTTATCAAAAAGGAAATACCATTGCCTACGAGCAAAAACTGAATCCTAAAGGATTGGTTTACAATGAACTGACGGTTCCTTTAGGGAAAAGATTTGATTTGGTATTGTCAGATGGCACCACGGTAAAAGTCAATGCGGGAAGTACGATAAAATACCCGGTTCAATTTATTGAAGGCATCCCTAGGGAAGTTGAAGTATGGGGCGAGGCTTATTTTGATGTTACTAAGGATGTAAACCATCCATTTTTAGTCAATGCCAACAATATTCAGGTGGAAGTATTGGGAACCAAGTTCAATGTATCCTCCTATCCCGAAGATGATGATATCAGTACAGTTCTGGTTGAGGGATCCGTGAAGTTATCGGCCAGAAATACCGATGAAGTTCGGGGATCCTTGGTTATAACACCTAACCAAAAAGCATCTTGGAACAAAATTACCGCAGAAATGACGGTAACTGAAGTGGAGACGGATATCTATACCTCATGGATCAACGGAAGAATTGTCTTTAAAAACTGTCCGTTTAAGAACATCCGAAAAAAACTGGAAAGGAGATATAACGTTTCCATAATCAACAATAATACCGCTTTGGATGAGAAATTTTACAACGCCTCTTTTGACATTGAGACCATTGAGGAGGTCATGGAAGCGTTCAAGGAAAATTACGCTATTGATTACACCATATCTAACAATCAGATAATTATTAACTAAAACAAACTTGCATGACCAAAAACTAACGAACCAACAATCACAAAATCGGAGGATGGGCCAACATCCTCCGATGGTCAAACGTGATTCAACCTAATGTTAAACCACAATAACGCTATTAAAAGTATGAAAAAAACAACTAATTCGGGTGTGCCGTTACAGGGCATCTCGAAATTTGACCTCAAAATGAAACTGACAACAATTTTGTTAATTGTTTCGTTTTTCCAAATTCAGGCCAGTACATACTCTCAGACCACAAAAATTTCGTTGGACCTAACACAGGTGAGGGTGGAGAAGGTGTTGGATGAGATAGAACGAAATACCGATTTTAAGTTCTTGGCAGATACCCAGGAAGTCAATCTGGGAAGAATTGTTTCCATCAAAGCAAAAAATGAAAGGATTAAAACAATCTTGGATAGAATTTTCACTGATGGCAATGTCGTTTATTCGATATTGGGCAAACAGATCGTGCTCAAAAGGAACACACAGATCCAAACTGATGACAACAATGCGGTTGTCCAGAGATCCATATCCGGAATCACGGTAGATGCAGACGGGCAACCACTTCCGGGTGTAAATGTTATTGAAAAAGGAACAGGCAATGGTACGTCTACTGATTTTGATGGTAATTATACCCTTAATGTGTCCAGTGAATCCGCCACCTTGGTATTTTCCTATGTAGGTTTTGTCACTGTAGAAGTTCCTGTTGCGGATCAGACCACAATCAATGTGACCATGAAAGAAGACGCAAGTCAGTTGGATGAAGTAGTGGTCACCGCATTGGGTATTAGAAAAGACGCTAAAGCACTGGGTTATGCGGTTTCCAAGGTGGATTCCGAGCGAGTTCTTGCCAGTGGATCTCCTGTTAATGCTTTGCAATCACTTTATGGAACCGCTTCCGGTGTGCAAGTAGCCAGTACGGCTAGCGGACCTACGGGAGGTTTTAAAATCAACATCCGTAATGCCGTATCCTTTGACCAGAATTCTACCACACGGCCTTTGATTGTTGTGGATGGGATCCCAATTTATGATCAAGATACCGGGATTACTCGAAATGCAAGAACGGGAAGGGACAATGGAACGGGAATAAATGATATTAACGCGGAGGACATTGAGTCCATGGAAATCCTAAAAGGGGCAAAAGCCTCGGTCCTTTACGGTAGTGAAGGAGCCAATGGGGTAATATTGATTACTACTAAATCCGGATCCAGAAGTAGGGGACTTGGTATTAGCGCTTCCATGACCACTACCATAGAACAAAGTGCATTCACACCAGTCCTTCAAGATCAGTACGGAACAGGTCGTAGCGCAAGTATAGATGCAAACGACGACCAAGGCTTTTATATCAATGAAGCGGGAGAAAGGGCACTTGATGTTAATGGCCCTGGCTTTGGCCCTAGGTATGATCCCAGTGTACAACTTCGCTGGTGGGACGGTTCTCTTCGTCCTTGGCAACCCACAAGAAAGGATGTTTTTGAACAACTTTTTAGAACAGGTAGTCAAAGACTTCTTAATGTTGCTGTAAGTTCAGGTGGAGAAAAGGGTTCTGTTCGTTTTGCATACACCAACATGGATTACAAGCCAATTACAAGAGGTGGAGATTATGATCGAAACACCTTTAGCGTAAATGCTTCGTATAAGCTTAATGATGCCATTTCGCTTAAATATGTAGGTAACTATTTTGTGACCGACAACTTAAACGCCTCTTTTGAGGGATCTGCCGACGCACAAGGTTCCACCTCTAATTTGGGGGGGTATACCCGCGATGTTGACGTGGATCTTTTGAGGAGTTTCCTGGTTACGGAAAATGGATTTAACTTTTTCCGAGGCGAAGATCAGCAAAGGGAATTTATCTCCACAGGGAGACAAACTGTAGTAGGCTCCCTTTGGGATTGGACCCAGAATGAAAGTGAATTTAGACGTATTCATGGTATACAGTCTTTAACCTTGGACGTAACCTTGAGCAAAGTCTTTAGTGCACAAATCCTTGCTGGGATAGATAATACGGATGAAAGAAGTATTTATAGAGGTAAGTTGGAAGACCCAAGTTTAATTGGGCCAAATAGTGGCTCGGTGTTTAGGGATCAAAATCGTGAGATCAGAAGGTCCTATATTCAAGGAACACTTAATTTTGACACTTCCTTCAATGACTGGGGCATTTCCGGTCTTGTAGGTGCCATACATAGAGATAACCGCTTTCAGACTAAAGGAGCAGAACGTATTGGTGGATTTGTAATCCCTAACTTCTTCTCTTTTAGCAACCTACCTTCTGGTCAGCAGCCCAACTACATTAACGACAATGGGCGTGATATACTTTATGGAGTTTTGGGATCTGTCCAGGTAGATTGGAAGGATCAGATTTTTGTAGAGGCGCAGGCCCGTCAGGACTGGTCCTCTATCCTACCACCGAACAACAACAGCTATTTTTACCCTGGTTTAAGTACTACTTGGATTGCTTCCAACTCCTTGAATCTTCCTTCTTTTGTTAAATTTTTAAAGCTGAGGACTTCTTGGGCAGATGTAGGAAGACCAGGGCCATTGTACTTTGGTAATGTAAACCTGGGAGTATCGCAATCCGGGAATGGATTCATTCTAAGTCCTCCAAGTTCCCTACCTCCAATCGATGCCCAGTTTGTGCAAAACCTGAAGCCGGAAAGAAAACGTGAGTTTGAAGCAGGTCTTGAAGCCTACTTATTTGAAAACCAAAGAATAGGAATTGACTTCTCCATATACAGAGCAAATACCTACGATCAAATTATGGCGATTACTGCTCCACCCGGACTTGGGGTGAACACGGTTAGGGTAAATGCAGCTGATGTACAGAACACCGGATGGGAATTGGGACTTAGGACCAAGCCGATTTTCAACAAGAATTTCCAATGGGGATTGGATATGACCTTTGCTTCGGCCCAGACCAAGGTAAATGGTCTAACGGATGACCTTACTTCCCAATTGTTGTTCGAGAGAAACGGCCTTAACTATGTTGCTGAAGTTGGGGGAGAATACGGGACGATCATCCAACAACAAGGATTCCGGAACTACATAAACCCATCTGATGACAACGATCCCAATAATGGCGCTCGCATTGTTGAAAACGGTGGAGCTCGCTACGCATATAGCAGAAGCAGTAACAGAAAGGTAGGAAAATTGCTTCCCGATGTTACAGGGGGTGCGTTCAATAGATTTAGCTACAAGAACTTCACTTTAGTGGCCAATATTGATTATTCTTTTGGTGCGACTTTCGTAAGTGAAGCTGAAACATACATGTTGGCCGCAGGAGTCTTGCGTGAAAGTTTGCCCTTTAGGGATGCTGCTACAGGGGGTCAAGCCTATTATATAAATGATGAAGGTACCAGAGTAGCGGGAACAAACCCAGGAACAGGGGCAACCTTTAACGACGGAGTTATATTGGATGGTGTACTTAACGATGGGACACCAAATACCCAAGTGGTATCCGCAGAGGATTATTATGGATCATCTTACTTTTCCAATGGCTTCTTCCCGGAAGATCGAATTTTTAAAAGTGATTATATAGCGTTACGTAATGTGTCATTGGATTATAGGCTTCCCGTTATTGCGCAGAAAATGGGGTTGTCTGAAGCCGTAATCTCTGTTTTCGCCAATAATGTTGCCTATCTGTATAAAGCTGCTCCCAACTCTATTCCCGAAGCTAGCAATGGAACTGGTTGGTCAGCTGGTGCTTTTTCTACCACAGCATTACCCTTGCAGAGATCGTTAGGATTGTCCTTAAGAGTTAAACTATAAAATTGCTAATTATGAAAAATGTATTAACTAAATTGACTTTATGTGTTCTGGTTTTGGCCGCATCTTATAGTTGTCAAGATCAGCTAGAGGAGCTGTACCAAGATCCAGACGGTTTTTCCAAAAGCCAAGCAGATGCGGCTGGCGTAAGTATTATCGCTGGATACTTTACCTCCCAGTTGACCCAAGGATTTTATCTAAGGGGTGATTATGGTGCCCAATATCATCAGATGCGAAGTGGATCCCGTGTAATGGGAACCGGGGTGCAATTGTACTATATGGCACCTGAAGCATTTGGTGTTTCATACACCTTACGTGATGTTGAAAACGATTGGGGATCCAATGGGTTTAACCGATCAGTTTTTAATCAATTGAACAGTAATTGGGTAAAGGGTATCCTTTGGGCTCAAAAAGAGTTCAATAACATTGCTGAATCTGATCGTACCAAGTTGGATGTACTTTTTATGCGATTACTGCATGCCTTGAAGGGATATGCCTACCAACGAGGAATTGACGGCTATGACAATGTTCCATATTTTAAGACTGGATCTGCTGGAGCCTTGGATGGGGAAAGAGCTGAATGGTTGGGTCAAGAGGAAGTGTACCCTATTATAATTGCCGAACTGGGTGAAATTGAGGAATATTTATCCACTTTGGAATTGGATGCTAGCGAGCTAAGTGTTTTCCAAAATCAGGATGTTATTTTTAATGGTAGCATTATGCAATGGAGAAAGTATATAAACTCCTTGCGATTAAGATGGGCCATGACCGTTAGTGAACGACTTCCCGACCTCACTACGTCAACCATCAATGAATTGGCTGGAAAACCACTTTTTGATGAGGCCAATGACGTAGCGGGATTAGCGGATATTGCTATTGTTGATCCCTCCCGCTTGCAGCGTGAATTGGGAATTACCCGGGCTTTTCGGGAAAGAGCAGATGAATGTCGCGCTCCAAAACGTTATTTGGAAGATACCATGTTTTGTATCCCAACAGAAGAAAGTGTGGTAGTGGAAGGAGAAACCTTGTACTATTTTAGTGGTGATAATGCTGCTGAAGGACTTGAGAACGGTACGGTGGATCCCAGAATTAAATACGTTTTCTCTTCGGATATCTTAGGCCGATATATCGGTGCCGAAACCAGCTGGGATAATGGTAGTGACCCCAATAGTTATTTGAACAAAATAATTCGGACCTATTACATCAACGATCCCATTATGACGGATGTAAATGTTACTGAAGTTTCTTTTGGTTCTGAAGATGGGGATGAGCAAACTATTGCGCTAAGTGCAGAATTGGAGGGTACCTTGGTAGGTCGCGAGGCCTTCTTACTGGACGCTTTCCGTGGGTACCTTACAAGTTCCAGTGATACTAATTTCCAAATTGGTACTGACAATAACATGATTGCAGAATTCAACGTGCGCCCTTTGTATAATTTTGACATTAGATACCCCACGTTGCATGCCGTAGAAACTGAACTTTCATTGGCCGAGGCTGCAGTACGTGGTTTTGGTAATGCCGGATCAGCTCGGGAACATTATGCAAATGCCATTAAATTGTCTTGTGATTATTGGTATGACATTAATAATGACAACACCTATAGCCAGCAAACAGTACCTGCATTCCCAAGTAATATGGATCCTTCCAGAATTGAAAGGGATAGACCTTCAAAAGAATATGATGCTGCTGCTTTTGCTGAATACGCCGCCCAGCAATTCGATACGATGACAGATCAAGAGAAGGTTCAAGCCATTTTCAATCAATTACAGTTGCATTATGGCCTATTCAATTTTGAGGTGCCATGGACATCTGCCAGACGGTTGATAAGCTATCTAGGAGATAACCCTGGATCACCTTATGAAACATTTCGATGGAAGGAGCGCTTTCTGTACAATCCTAATATTCAGGCGACAGATCCAGCGGCTTGGGCTATCATTAGCCAAACAGACGATCCTGATATTCCAGTTTGGTTTACCGGGCGGAATACCAAATGGAAAAATGTACTTGAATAAAATCTAAACATGATCGAATAGACATTACGAAGCCAAAATGATTGGAACAGTTCCTATTGTAAATAAAATTTTGGCTTCTAGTCGCGGTCAATAAATAAAACAAACAAATGAAGAGAGTTTTTTATGTCATCCTTACATTGCTTTTGGTAGTTTCTTGTACCAAAGATGATGAAGGGTCTATATTCGGAAACGCAAGTGGAGATAATGGCAACATACTATCAGGGATCACAGTAAAGTTGTATTCCGAGAATACAGCCTTGCTCCAACAAACAACAACGGATGCAGAAGGTAACTTCAACTTTACGGGCTTGGATGCGGCCAATTATTATGTGGGTGCTACCATTACTGTTGGTGATGTTGTTTGGGATACAGGTAACACTCCCCAAATTGTGTATGTAGGTGGAGAAGTTGCAAAGGAAGTTGTACTTACCTTAAATCAGAAATAGCGGGCTTACTTTGTTTTAAAAAACTAACAGTTATTGAAACAGAGTTCGCAACGCATATTGTTTGAGTTATGTTAGTTGGATCGCCGGCCATTTATGGCCGGCTTTCTTTTTTCGAAATATTAGAAAGCGGTAAGTTTTGTATGATAAAAAGAAAACCATATTGCACAAAAAACCCTTATATAGTAGGGGTTTTGTACTCGAGGTGGGCACCGATTTTCATCGGCAGTGGACACAAGTCCTTTTTATGTCACTTTGTTCCATAAAAAAAGCCCTTACAAAGTAAGGGCTTCCTCGCTGTACTCGAGGCGGAAGTTTAAACTCGGTAATTAGATAAACCTTATAAAACATGGAGGAACATAAAACTACTTAAATGTCTATAAAATAGGTGTTTTTTGGTTTATCAATATTTGCATAGGTTTTGAAAAAGTAAACTTTTGGTAAACTTCTAAGTTTAGATTTATTAATTTTGATTTAGTAAAGTTTATCAGATGGCTTCAATTAAGTTCCTTTTGCAAGGGAAAAATGACCCTGCGAATATTGTGGTTCTATTATCCTTAGGAAGAGGAAAACAATTCAAAAGGCTTACTGGAAAGGAGGTCTCACTTTCTAATTGGAAGGTGGAACAAAAAACCGATGATAAAAAAGTTGTTGGTCGAGCGGGTATGCCTAAGCAAAGGAATGTCGAATTAAAAAACCTGCATACTGAGTTGGAAGCGTTTAAAGTTAATCTGAGAAGACTTCTAAATAAAGCACTGGAGCAAGGTGAGTTTATAAATGGAGGGTGGTTGGAATCTGCAATAAGTAAAATCAACAATCGTAATCCTATAGAGGAAGTTGATCTTTTAACCAATGTCATAAAAAAACGGATTGAAAATGCAGAGATAGGCATAGAACGGCTATCTACAAACAGAATAAAGGGATATAAAACATTTCTTTCCGTAATCAATCGATATGAGAAAGAAGGGTTGGATGGCAGAAAGGTTGTTGTAAGAAACATTGATAAGGCATTTGGCCAGACTTTCATCAGATGGTTGCTCGATGAGGGGTATTCAATAGGATATGCAGCAAAAAACATTGATAACTTAAAGGCCATTTGTAATTATGCAGAAAGTGAAGGGTTACAAGTTTCCCCGATGCTAAAGTATATTAAACCACCTCAACAAAGGAAAATAGAGAGGGAGGAGGAAAAACCTATCATCTATTTATCCGAAGAGGAACAAGTGACTATAAAAGAACTTAAACTGTCTAGTCCTGCTCTTGAAAATGCAAGAAAATGGTTGCTATTTGGTTGTGTAATTGGACAACGTGGTGGAGACCTTTTAGATATCACCCATGATAACATAGTTATTGCTGATGGGATGACTCTTTTGGAAATTACTCAAAAAAAGACAGACAAACAGGTTTCTATTCCACTATTGCCACAGGCTATTGAGATTGTTGAGCAAGGATTACCATATAAGATTTCAATCCAAAAATTTAATCAGTACATTAAAAAGCTTTGCGAATTGGCGGGAATTAATGAACTCACTCCTGGCGCAATACGACCTTCCCGAGAAGAAGGACAATTCAAGGACTCAGAACGAAAGATCTTGCCTTCTGTAAAGGGTTCGTATCCAAAATATCAGTTAATCGGTTCTCATGTCTGCAGAAGGAGTTTTGCGACTAATTTTTATGGAAAGATACCAACTTCGATATTGATTGGGATTACTGGTCATTCGACAGAAACAATGTTTTTGAACTATATAGGGAAAAGACCTAGAGATAAGGCCAAGTTAATGATGGAATATTTCAATTCCCTAAAAAAGGATGAAAATCCATTGGTTCCATTTAAAATAGTTAAGAATTATGGCGAAGTTGACTGAAAACCAAATTTTATCAAGTATTTATAGAGGTGAATTGAAAGCCGATAAGGAATACAAAGATAGGTATGCCCTTAAAGTACATAAGATCAAGAAATCTTCACTGGATGAAGATATGGAAGCGAAAATGCTGTATAATCTTTGGATAGAAACTGCTTTGGCCTATGAACAAATAAATGATCCTTACAAAGAGGCTAACGAACAATATTATTACCTAAAAGATTGGGAGCCGGATAGAGTTGCAAATTACACACGTGAACGCTATGTAAGCATTTGTTTAAAGAATCATTTTAACAAGAAAATGAATTCAAATGACTTGATTAAAGAAGGTGTTAGCCTTGATAGTGATATGGATTACTTGGCTAATAAGGTCTATAAGATTAGGCTTACTGAATTAATGAAAAATGTTAGTGTCAATTTAAAGAAGGAAATCAAAAACCTTGCTGGCGGAAATATAAATGCTTCTAATCATCCCAAAGAGTTTGTTGAATGGCAAGATACTGCTCCTTTTAGAGTGGCAATGAAGTTTGCGGCTGGGAAAATTCAAAAACTGTATTCAAAGGGGGTTAGTAAGACACAAATAACAAGACAACTGTTTCCTGATTTTCCTGTTGAAGCTCATAGGCCATATGTTAACGATAGCCTTTCTGGTCATGGATATAAGGACATTTTTTCAGGTAGACAAGCCAAAGCTAAAATGGAATTTGTTGCTAGTTTGTGTAAATCTAAAGGGATTGAAGTAAGCGAGGATTTTCTCAATAGGATTACCAAAATTAATCCTTCTAAAAAAATAACCTAAAATAGAACCGGTACTACTAAACGGTACTTAACACTAAAGAACAATTTTGCTTTTATAAACTCGTGTTTTATGGAAGCAAAAGAAATAACACTTCACTCAATTACCCCAAATGAACTGCTTGATAGTATCCGCACTCTAGTAACGGATGCTGTGAATGAGGTAAAAAATGAAGAGCATAAACTTCAAGAACATCTGTCAACTTCAGAAGCAATGAAGTTCTTGAACTGTTCGAAAACCACACTTTGGAAATGGGAAAAGGATGGTAAAATCAATAAATATGGCATTGGTAGGAAGGTTTACTACAAAAGAAGTGAATTGATAGCTGCTATTAAGCCAATTAAGTAATTAAACAAACCCTATGGAATAACAGTTTCATAGGGTTTGCGGTTTCATAATTAATCGAACCATTTTGGTTCTGCAAGTGGGGTGTTTACCAACAGTTAGACCCCTCTTAAAGCATAAAATTAAAAAACTCAAACGGAATGGATAAGATTAGTTTTGCTGAACGAAGTAGTAGGCTGCATCTTTTCCAGGTAAGGAAAACAATTGACCCAAAATCCAAGCAATGACCCACTGCTGTCAACTTGGTCAAAGTGCATGCCTAAAAATACTTATCAATTGTGAGGTGTTATAATAGCGCAGGATACCTATCCAAGCCGGATCTGCTTTAATAATGTTAATATAAAGTTGGATCAAACTGAGCATAATATAATATGCACAGTAAAGGGCAGGAATTGCATTTATTCAAGATATTGTTTGCTGCGGTTTAACTAGAGTTGTTTATAGTTCGTGTTTAATTAGTATTTTATAAGAGGTCAGATTAAATAAGTATTTTTTTTGCCCTTATCATTTAGCAGTAACCTAAACTAATAATCCTGTTATTTTTTATAACCCGTCTACATTTAATCTGATAATGACGGGAAATCAAAAAAACCTTGATTTGTTGATCATTTAAGGTTTATATTGTAGGATATCTATGCCTAAAACCAAACTCAGCATTTCCTTAGAATCAACGGAAGTTCCTTATATAGGTAGGGACAAGATTTTCCTTGAATTGATAGGTAAAATTAGAAAACAAGTAAAATTTGATCATTCAGTTGATGTTATCTACGGGTTAGGGGGTATTGGAAAGTCCAGAACCTTAAAGGAGCTTCAGAAAAATCTTTTTTCTGATAATAATCTAGCTTTTGCAAAGATTGATTTTAGATACCCGGAAAGTCGACAACGACTTAACTTTTTGATTCAGCTTAGGCATAAGTTTGGAAATAAGTATGGTATACCTTTTCCATCCTTTGATATAGCTTTTACAAGTTATTGGAGGCTAAAAAACCCCCACATCCCTCTTTCAAAAAAGGAAATAAAGTTTTTAAAACAGGCAGAAATTACTGGTGAAATCATTTCAATCCTTGAAGATGTTCCTTTTTTGGGAACCTTAGCGAAGATTCCTCGCGTTATGAATTCATTAAGTGAAACAGCAAAAGAATGGTGGCATAAAAGGGGTAATCTGGAATTGCAGAGACTAATAGGAATAGAAAATGTTTATGAGATTTTCGAGTGGTTACCAGTCTTATGGGCAAGTGATATTACCAGTTGGTCAAAAAAAACAAACAAAAAGATTGTGCTCTTTATTGATACTTATGAGGCCCTATGGGATAAACAAGTATGGGACGACAGGGGTGTTTCAATTGATGAATGGGTAAGGGATTTGGCAGGTCACCTAAAAGGGGTGCATCTGGTGATTTGTGGTCAGCGAAAGTTATTATGGGAAACGCAGGATAAATCTTGGAAGGGGTATATAGAACATATTCAGCTATCGGGAATTGAACCTATTTACATTGAAAGCCTTTTAGCTTCTCAAGGCATTAAGAGTGAATTATTAATTAAAAGTATAATTCAGAAAAGTCATGGAGTTCCAATTTATCTTGAAGAATTTTTAAGATTATATAAGGAGTTTAATGAGAATAAGATTTCAATGGACATCACTGATTTTCATAATGTTGATTTCAGTGGAATCATCAAAAGGTTTCTTTCCTTCAAAACTACTGAACAAAAACAAGTATTATTTTTATTGTCAGTTCCTAACTATTTTGATTATAAACTATTCGGAGAACTAATCAAGGCGTTTGGTGTTAACTATCCAACAATACCCTCGGCTTATGAAAATTTAGCCAATCTAACCACAATTGAATTATTTGAGAATGATTATTTCAGCATCCATGAACTAGTAAGAGCTATTCTTACTTCACTGGATGACAGGGAATCCAGAGATGAAGTTCATAGTTTTTTGTTTAAATACTATTGTGACAGGTTGACGAAAGAGTCCAATGGTGAGTTTAATTTGATTCAAAGGTTGGCTTTTCAGGAGGCTATTTATCATTCTAGGGAAGTAAATGAGCCAACCGTGACGTTCAAGTGGCTAACCGAAAGCATTGAAAACTATTATGATGATTCTAATTGGGATTTTTTCAAAATGATTTGTGAAAATCAGATCCCTTACTTCGCAAAGAATTTTGGTGATTTGAGTGCCGAAGTGGTTGAATTGCATTCAATTGTTGCAGATTGTGTTGAAACCAGCGGAAAGACCTTAGAGGCTATTGATGGATATAAAGAACTGCTTTTGAAATATGAAGAATTTGAAGACAAACAGGAAATTGTTCTATTAGGCTTATACCTTGATTTGGGAGGGGCTTTACGGAGAGGTGGATATTCAAAAGAATCAGAAGATTTGTTGACAAAGGCAGAAAATATATCAACCTCAAATGATGACAAATTTTTAAGGAAAATATGTAGTATAAAGAATGAACTCCAAATTGTATATCAAAACAAGGAAGATTATCAGAAAGGGATCCAAAAGGGTACTGAAGCTCTTAAATTATTAGATAAGCTAGAATTAAGTGATGGATTAAGGGCTTCGGTTCTAATAAACTTAGCTCAGAATATGGCCATGGCTAGCATTGGAAATGTTGAGAGTTTGTGCTTCGCTTACGCTCAAGAGGCATTGAACATCGCATTGGAGAAAGATGGAGAACAAAGTCGCCGGTATTTAAAAATTAAAGTCGTATTGGGCCAAATTTACTATTTGAATGATGAGTTTGAGAAAGCCCTTCAAGTATTAGAAGAAACAAGTAAAATTCAGGCAATAAGGCTTGGAGATAATGACCTTGATTACTTAAAAACGCTAAAAGTTATTATAGAAGTATACGAGTTCAAAGGGAGCGACGATGGTGTCGACGAATTATATAAAGAGATTCTTTCGTCGTTAAGGGACGAATATGGTGATTTTCATCCAGAGGTTTTAAGCTATACACATATGATTGCTCGAGATTTGTTAAATAAGCAGGAGTATGAACAGGTTGAGAAACTATATGTAGATATGTTGCAGGAAAATGCCTTGCTTTTGGAAACCAATCATCCGGTAATACTTAAGGTAAAGTTGATTTATGGAGAATTGCTTACTGAAATGGGGAAATTTATTGATTCGGAAAGATACTTAAGTGAGGCACTGTATGGAATGCGTGAGTACTATGGTAATGACCATAATCTCACTTTGGAATGCATGAGCAATCTAAGCAGGGTCAAAAGAAATCTTAATAAAAATGTGGAAGCCGAGGCCTTATTAAAGGAGGCGATAGATATGCGAAAATCTCAGTCAGAGAATCATGCACAATTAATCCCCTTAATCAATAATTTAGGGCTTTACTATTGGGACAGAGGACAAAATGACAAGGCGGAAAAGTGCTTTCAGGAGAGTATTGATCTGGTTCAATCATTCGGTTCCAAATTTAGAACTTTGGAGCTTCAAGCACGTGCAAACATTACAATGCTCAATGAAAATAATAATGAAATTGAGAATTCAAAAAAAACGTACAAAAACATTTTTGAGGAAAGCCTAGAATATGACGGACTTTATGATACCTATACTCAGTACTTTTTGGAATGTTACATAACTTTTCTAGTTAAAAAGCAACAACTTCAGTCATTGTTTGCTCTAAGAGGTCAATTGGAGGAAATTTCAAACTCCAAAACTGATTTAACGCAGAGTTTAGTAGATCAATTCAAATTGAATATTTCACAAGTCTACCTGCATACAGATATGGAGGAAAAGGCATTGGCATTGTTAAAAGAAGTTATTGGGGATCAATCGGATGGTAATAGAAAAGTTAACAAATACTCCTTGCAGGCTTTCGAGGAGCTATATAAATATCATAAGAAGCAAAATGATTTTGATTTCGCATCAAAATATGTAAAAGATATATTAGAGTTAACAAGCAAATTATATGGAAAGCAACACTATAAATATACTGGTACCCTGCAGGGACACATTCAATTTTGTGAATTGAATAAAAGGTATGCTGAAATGTCAGAGGGTTATGAGATGCTTCTCTCATATGTTAGAAATTTTGAAGATAAAGATTATAATATTTTGTTTTGGACCTTACTTCATTCTTCAAGATCTCATGCGATGAATGGAACTTTTGAAAAAGGACAGAAGCACCTTGAGGAAGCCTATGAACTAATCGATAAAAAAAAAGTAACAGATAAACCTTACAAGGTAAATTTTAGCTTAGCCAACTTTTACTTAAATTTCATAATGTCAAACTTAGAGGTGGCCGGTCAAAGCGTAAACTTCCTGATTGACCAATTGGAAGATGATAGTCTTAATGTGGGTCTGAGAAAGTCAATTTTGAAGAATGCGATTGCATATTTTGGAAGAGTTGGAAGATTAAACAAAGTAAAATTGTATGAACAAACCTTGCAAAAGCTGAATGAAGAACCAAATAAAGCCTAATCATAAAAATATTGAATGTTTTAGGGCTTTGGTTATGGGTGTTTTATACGGCGACTAAACCAAATTCAAATTAAAAAATAGTAGAGCGAAATCTTATAATCTTTTCAAAAAAAGTGCCGAAGCCCAAGTTATGATCTTGTTCCACGGCACTTAATTGCATATGCTAATTTCTTGGAAACACATTTGTGTTTCGCATAACGAGGCAGTCTCTTACCCCGCAAAAATATTCCAAATCGCTAAATTTGGAATCCCTAGGCCCAGCCTCATTGGCAGTGAGGTTGCCTGTATTCCTTTCAAACTCGCTACCTCCAATTTTGAAAATTACCTGAATCAAAATTAAAATAAGTGTCTGGGCGACGGCTTATTTTGAGTAGTCCTTACTCCCTCAAGAGGGTCATTGCTTGAAACCAACCTGATTGGTAGTCAGGCTTTTCAATTTGAAAAGAACTTGGTAAAATAAATTTAGAAGATCCATAAGAAACTTTCTGACTATAAGAGAAAAGTTATTAGCATCGTTATCAACAGCTTAAACCTTACTTAGAAGTAGGATATTCTCCATTCTCTTTTTCTCATTAAGTGACTAAAGGCCGTTATGGAGGGCATGACCTGAGAGATAAAAAAATTTTGCGCTTTAACAAGTATAATATATAATTGCTAAAATAATAGACATAGCGTAATCGTATTCTTTTTCTAAGAAATCGCCAATTTCAGAACAAATACAGAGGATACAGTATTAGTCGCGCCAATATGGGCGTGGGCTGGCTGTACTGTATTTGGGCGTTTGGCGATGCCTTTAGAAGGTGCGGTTTCAGTCCCACGCTTCTTTTTTTTCAATCTTCTCTTTTTGGGGCTATAAGGGTGACAAACAATTATAGAAATGAAAAGAATAATTTTTTTGGTTATGGCATTGGTGTCTCAGTCTTATTATGTGAAGGCACAGGTTAATGTTTCTAAGAGCATAGACGAATTCACAGGGATTCAATCGCTTTATGCTTTTGAGGGGAAAGGTAGGTACCAGCGAATTAAGGACAGGATAGATAAACTGAAGGAAGTTGAGTTTTCAATGTCTTATGTCTCAAATAAGGAAGGTAGATTGCTTGTTGTACACTTTAGTTTTTACCCTCGGTATTCTGATATGGGGTGCCTTTCAAAATATGACGGTAAAATAATTTTGTTATTGGATAATGGTAAAACCATAGAATGTACACAAAACTCCGAAACTGATTGCTCCGATTCTCCTTCAGCGAGTTATGTGTTTTACGAAAAGGGTGTCAAAAGCATAGAACAAGGATTCTTACAAAGTGAAGAAAAGTTAGAAGAGATTTCCAAATCTGTAATATCCAAAATTAGGGTCTACGCCAACAAGGGGTACAGGGATTATGAAATTCAGGAGGAAAAAGGAGGAGTTTTCACACGCTGTTATGAGGCAATTATGGATAAACTGTGATTCAAAACTTCCTTGATTCTTGTTTCAGGAAGGTAATTTGTTGACAAGGTTTCAACTATCACATAACTAAATTTATGGATTATTTTGTTTAAGCACCTCAGAGATGAGGTGTTTTTTTGTTGAAATAGTTGTTGATAACTGAAAACTAGATAGATGAAAATATGGAAGAATAATCTTAATTTGTTTGTCCTCAAAAAATTACCGCCTCTGTACTTAACTTTCCTGCAAAAATCATTTTTAAATGGAAATAATAGTTTGTAAGAGTTGCGAGAAAAAGCAACATAAGGAAAATAAGTTTTGTCAAGAATGTGGTGCTCAGTTAAGATGTTTGTCGTGTTCAAGTGAAATTGTGTTGGGAGCTTTGTTTTGTATAGAGTGCGGTGTTAAGATTGGAAGCAACAGCAGTAATAGTCAATCAAAAAACACTTTTGAGTTTAATGAAACAAGAGAAAGCAGGACTATTAAGGCCGAGTTTTCAAACGAAATTGGTGAAAAGCTAACTGAAACTTTATCTCAGGTAGTGTCAAGTAAATTTGAAAATAAACAAATAGGAGGTAAATCAGTTCATTCCAATAGTCAAAATAATGACGGTGCAGAAGGAGATGAATTCACAGAAGATACGGGCTATGAAGATGTTGGTGCTAACAATGGAAAAAAAAGCAGTTATAAATCCAATGAATCAGGGATTAATGTTATTTTCAAGTACTCCGATGGCAAATTAAAATTGAATGAATTACGATTAAAGGCTAACAGTAAATCTGATTACGCTTCCAGGTTGACATATTTGGCCATTTTGTTTTATGATGAAAACGAGAGGGGGGCAATGCCAAAATCTGTGTTGGTAGATTTATTGAAGAGCGCGGGATTATATGATGGTAATTATCGAAGCTGGTTTAGTAGATGTAAGGATATTACCAAAAATGAAGAAGGACTTGAATTCACAATTCCAAGCAGAGAAAAGGCAAAAAAGTATTTGATAGAAATAAATAACCCTTCTCTAGGTTGTAAATGGTCTCTTGGAGACTCTACAAGGAGGAAATCCAGCAAAAGTTCTGGGAATACTGAGGATAAAAGCAAACCTTCAACCAGTAGGGGTAGGTCTAGTACTTCTGATCCAGCGGGCAGTCTTTTGAATGATATAGACTTTAAGCCAAAGGGGAGAAAAAGCTTAAAGGATTTTTGGGATGAACATGCCTCAAATTCGTCATTAGAAAAAAATTTATTGTTCGTTTATTATTTTGAAAAGATTTTGAAAATCGGTTCAATCGGCATAAATCATATTTATACTGCATACAAGGAGGTTGGTGAGAAATTACCTGGTAATTTATACAGGAGTCTGCGAAATACGGAGAGTAAAAAAGGTTGGATAAAGAGTAATGGCATTAATGATATTACAGTTACTACCCGAGGAGAAAATGCTGCTGAATTTGAACTAATTCCAAAAACGGAATAAATGGATCTGGAAACTTTTGTTGAAAACATAGAAGGTTTTTATGAATTAACAAGCTCTAATCAAATAGAGATATTCGCTTACTACCTTTTGATTATCGAGAAGAACAATGGATTTAAACCAATTGATGTGTCCAATTGCTTTAAGGAGTTGAATTTGTCTCCCTATTCGAATATCCCAAAATATCTTCTTGACAACTATAAGACTCATCAGAAAAAGCAAATTTTTTTAAAGCGGGATGGGTTTTACTATTTAGAGAAAAGAAAGAAGAAGGAACTTGATGAATTAGTTGGGAAAGTCAGAACTCCCAAACCTTCAAATAACCTTTTCCCCCTTACGCTATTTGAGAATACACGAGGGTATCTAGAAAAGGTTGCAGAACAGGCTATAATCTGTTATGATAGTGGTGTTTATGATGCATCCTTAGTTATGATTAGGAAAGCTCTGGAGACCTTGATTATTGAGGTATTTGAAAAATACGGTATTTCCGATGATATTAAAGATGCGGATGGGAATTTCTTCATGCTTGGTACTTTAATAGATAGGTTCCAGTCAAGGACGGAATGGAACTTGGGGAGGGAAGTAAAGAAAGCATTGCCAAAAATTAAGGCATTAGGTGACAGAAGTGCTCATAATAGGAGATTTGTCGCAAAAAAACCTGATATAGATGCGGTTAAAACTGAATTGCGTTTGGTGTTTGAAGAATTGGTTCATTTGGCAGACTTCTAGGGTAACATAATTATTTGAGGTATCGAAAAGTATGATTCGTAGAACAATTACCTTTTTGGCATGGGCTTTTATAATCATTGGATGTATAACCATTGTCTTTTTTCTTTTTAAATCATCTCATGAAGGTTTTTCGGCAGCCTTAAATGAAGCCACAAATTATACGGTGTCTGGCCAATTTGGGGATTTCATTGGAGGCGTCGTTGGTACGTTATTTGCACTTGCCGGGACATTATTAATTTTTCTGACTTTTAGGGAACAGGCAAACCAAAATTCAAGAAATGAGATTGAGAATAGAAGGAATTCTTTTGAACGTAATTTTTTTCAGATGCTCAATATTCACAGAGCAAATGTTGGTGAACTAACTTACAAAAAGCATAGGAAGGGTAAGGAAAACACCTATGAAAAAAGGCAAGTAATAAAGGTAATATTTGATGAGTTTACTGATTGTTATCGAGAGGTAACTAAGTTTTCCTCATCAGAGGATATAAAGGATTATTGCAATCCTGATTATCAAGGTAAATTAATGGGAATTGTTGCAAGAATTAACCCTTCCATTTCATTAGTTGAAATGGCGAGAATAGACATTGCTTATTTGGTAATGTTTTATGGGCTTGGTGAAGAAGGAGAAGTGGTTTTAAGAGAAAACTTCAAAAAAAAATATAAGCCTGAGTACTATTTTAGGTTGCTATTCTTCTTAAAAATGAAACCAAAAAAATCTAACCATGATAGGTACCAAAAGTGGAAGGAAGTGAGAGAAATGCCATTACCAGAATTAAGTGTTTTAATTGACGTTTTATATCCCGATAGAAACAATCTCAAGAAAGTTGACCCAAAAACTTATGCTGGAGGTTTAAAACTTCATTTGTTCTACGAAAAATATTATGGCGGCCATCAGTTTAGACTTGGACATTATTTTAGACATCTATATCAAAGTTATAAGTATCTAAACAATCGTGTTGATATTTGTGACCATGAAAAATATGCGTATGGTAAGACTTTTAGGGCTCAATTATCTACTTATGAGCAGGCATTAATTTTCGTTAATAGTCTTTCAACGATTGGGATGCGGTGGGAATACTTTCCCGAGGAAACTGTTAATGAGCGTGTTAGAACTGATTTAATCACCTTCTATAATCTTATAAAAAACTTGCCAGGGGAACATATCTATGGAATAAAATATGATACTTATTATCCAAATGTAGATTATGAATCTAGGGAGCAATTGTTTCAAGAATAGACTTGGGTAAACTTATTGTAAACTGTAAACAAGCAAAAAACCCTGAAAATCAAAAGATTAACAGGGTTAAAAGTACTCGAGGCGGGACTTGAACCCGCACGGCCACAATGGCCATTGGATTTTAAGTCCAACGTGTCTACCAATTCCACCACTCGAGCATGCATGCCAAGGCATGGCATTGGACTCCAAAAAAAAACTCCACCCGTAAGCACTGAGCGGAGTTGAAGTCGAGCGAAAAACGGGATTCGAACCCGCGACCTCCACCTTGGCAAGGTGATGCTCTACCAACTGAGCTATTTTCGCATTTTAAAGAACTGGGCACCCCTTTTCGCTGGTGCGGATGCAAATTTAATATATTTCTTCAATTCCGAAAGAATTTTTAAGCAAAAGAGCCAGCTAATATCTGTTTCTCCGAGAATAGATATTGAAAGCTTTGGATGGGACTCGTCCCGTCTTTGCGGGATGGCAAAGTTTCAATATCGGTTTTGCGATTGCAAAAATTCCTGCGGAGAAAATGCCCTTTCTTTGGTTCGTTTCTTTGGACAAGCAAAGAAATGAACTAATAAGTTCAAGAACCTGAAAATTGTACTCAACTGAAATCCATTGCAACTAAAGGAAAACGGTTTACGAACTGGCCGTCTTCTTTTTACTTAACAGGCGTTTAATTTCATTTAACTTCATTAAAGCCTCCACAGGGGTCAAGGTGTCAATGTCCAAATGCAGGATTTCTTCCTTGATTTCCTCCAAAAGGGGATCATCCAGATTGAAGAAACTCAATTGCATTTCGTTTTGTGTTGCCTGTAACTTATCCGTAATTTCCTCACTGGAATGGGATTTTTCCAGTTTTTTCAGAATTTTATTGGCCTTTTGGATGACCTGTTGCGGCATGCCCGCCATTTTGGCGACATGGATTCCAAAGCTGTGCTCACTACCCCCAGGAACCAGTTTTCGTAGAAAAAGCACATTGTCTTTTAACTCCTTTACCGAAACGTTGAAATTCTTGATGCGCTCAAAGGTGGTGGTCATTTCATTGAGTTCGTGGTAATGCGTGGCGAAGAGCGTCTTGGCCTTGGCCGGATGTTCGTGCAAATACTCAGAAATGGCCCAAGCAATGGAGATACCATCATAGGTACTGGTGCCACGCCCAATCTCATCCAGGAGCACCAAACTTCTTTCCGATAAATTGTTCAGGATGGAGGCCGTTTCGTTCATTTCCACCATAAAAGTGGACTCGCCCATGGAAATATTGTCACTTGCTCCCACCCGTGTAAAAATCTTGTCCACCAAACCTATATGGGCTTCAGAAGCGGGAACAAAGCTGCCCATTTGGGCCAAGAGTACAATCAGCGCGGTCTGTCTCAAAATAGCGGATTTACCACTCATATTGGGCCCCGTGATCATAATAATTTGCTGCTCTTCGCGATTTAATAGCACGTCATTGGTGACATAACTTTCACCTAACGGCAATTGCTTTTCAATTACCGGGTGCCTGCCGTCTTTAATTTCCAAAGTGGTGGAATCGGAAATTGTTGGCTCCACATAATCGTTTTCACGGGCCAATTGCGCAAAACCGCAAAGGCAATCCAGTTGGGCCACCAAGTACGCATTTTGCTGTACGGGTGCGATGTATTCCTGCATCCAGACCAACAACTGCTCAAACAATTGTTGCTCCAAATGGTAGATTCGTTCTTCGGCCCCAAGGATTTTGGCCTCATATTCCTTAAGTTCTTCGGTAATGTAGCGCTCCGCATTGACCAGGGTTTGCTTGCGGATCCAATTTTCAGGAACCTTGTCCTTATGGGTGTTTCTAACTTCAATATAATATCCGAAGACGTTGTTGGAGGCAATTTTAAGGGAAGTAATGCCCGTTTGTTCGGTCTCCCGTTCCAGCATTTTATCCAGATAATCCTTACTGGAAAATGCAAGATTGCGCAGTTCATCCAACTCTGTGGAATAGCCTTCAGCGATGGTGTTCCCTTTGGCAAGATTTACTGGGGCCTCTTCGTGCACCACTTCTTTTATTTTGGTCCGAAGCGCCTCGCAAGCATCCATATCCTCCCCAATTTGTTTCAATGAGGGGTTGGAACTTTCTTGGGCCAATTGTTTTATGGGAACCAAGGCTTCCAAAGAATTCTTTAACTGGATCACCTCTTTTGGGTTGATTTTCCCCGTGGCCAATTTGGAAATCAAGCGTTCCAAATCTCCCATTTGCTTGATCCAATGCTGCAGCTTTTCCAGTTGGGGCTCCTCCGCTTTCAGATGGGCCACCACCTGATGTCTCCTTTGGATTTTATCCTGATTTTTAAGGGGAAGGGCAAGCCATCTTTTCAACAATCGTCCCCCCATGGGTGAAAGGGTTTTGTCAATGATGTCCAACAGCGTTACTGCATTCAGATTGGTGGAATGGTAAAGTTCCAGATTTCGAATGGTAAAGCGATCCATCCAAACGTATTCCTCTTCCGCAATGCGCTGGATTCTGTTGATGTGTTGTAGTTGCTTGTGTTGGGTTTCGGATAAATAATGGAGCACTGCCCCCGATGCCACAATCCCATGGGCCAAATGATCTATACCAAACCCTTGAAGAGTTTTGGTTTTAAAATGGGAGTTGAGACTCTCTAGGGCATAGTCGTCTTGAAAAATCCAATCTTCCAGAAAAAAACTGTGCAGTTGGTTACCAAATACCTCCAAAAACTCCTTTTTGTGGTTTTTTGAGACCAATACCTCGTTCGGGGAAAAGTTTTGCAGGAGCTTGTCCACCTGCTCGGCGGAACCCTCGGAAGTGAGAAATTCGCCTGTTGAAATATCCAAGAAAGACACACCAAGTTTTTGCCTTCCAAAATGCACGGCACAAAGAAAGTTATTGTTTTTGGCAGATAGAATATCGTCGTTAAGAGCCACCCCAGGCGTAACCAATTCGGTGACTCCACGCTTTACAATGCTCTTCGTCATTTTGGGATCCTCCAGCTGATCACAAATGGCAACACGCTGTCCAGCCTTTACCAGTTTGGGCAAATAGGTGTTTAAGGAATGATGTGGGAAACCCGCCAATTCGGTTTTATCCCCACCGTTGTTCCTATGGGTGAGGATAATGCCCAAAATTTTGGAGGCCTTGATGGCGTCCTCCCCGAAGGTCTCATAAAAGTCACCAACCCTAAAAAGCAACAACGCATCAGGATGTTTGGTCTTGATGGTATTGTACTGTTGCATTAAAGGAGTTACCTTTTTCGATTTTGAAGAAGCTGCCAAAGCGCTGTTATTTTGGTTAAAAATGAAGAGGTTGAAACGAATGTAGCTTTTTCAGGCATTCCCCAAAATAATTGTTGATATTTTTGCCACAATAGTTGAAAAATATGAGTCGGAAACTGGAAAACAGGGAATTGGATAGATTGGATCTAGAGGGATTTAAGTCAGCGCAAAAATCCCCAATCATACTTATTCTGGACAACATCCGAAGTCTGAACAATATTGGTTCCGTCTTTAGGACTGCAGATGCCTTTTTGGTGCAAAAAATCTATTTGTGTGGAATTACGGCGACCCCGCCCCATAAGGACATCCGAAAGACGGCTCTTGGGGCCACCGAGAGTGTGGAATGGGAATACCGAAAGGAAACCTTGGAATTGGTTGAGGAACTCAAGGTTTCAGGAGTTAAGACCATAGCTGTGGAGCAAGCCGAGGCGGCCATCGTGTTGAATGAATTTGAACCCCAATTGGATGCACCTATAGCCTTAATTTTTGGACACGAAGTCAAAGGGGTTTCCCAAGAGGTGGTTTCGGCCTGCGATGCTGTTTTGGAGATTCCACAATTTGGCACCAAGCATTCTTTAAATATCTCGGTAAGTGCGGGGATAGTGGTTTGGGATGTGTGGAACAAATTGGACACCCAAAAAACAAAAAAGCCCTGAAAAATCAGGGCTAAACATATAGTTTGAGTTAGTTAGTTTCTCGATTAGAGAGGTCTAATAAAATAAAACCATTCGTTATATGCAAACATTTTGCAAAAATTCTCCTAAAAGTTGAGGCTTAAAATCTGGTTCTCAAGGGCTTGCAAAATCCTCTGATAATCCGAAGAATCGTTTACAAAATCCAAATCACTCATATCCAAAATCATACTGTTCTGGTCTGGGTGCCCCTTGATAAAATCCAGATACCCTTGGTTTATTTTTGCGAGATAATCCGGTGGTATACTTTGCTCATAATCCCTCCCTCTTTTTTTGATATTGGACAATAATCGCTCCGTATTTTGGTAGAGATATAGATAAATATCCGGTTTTTTCACCTCGCGGTACATGAAGTTAAAAACCTTACGGTATAACTTAAATTCTTCCGCTTGCAAGGTAATCTTGGCAAAAATCAGCGATTTGAAAATATCGTAGTCACTGACCATAAAACTTTTAAAGAGATCAAATTGGGAAGTGTCATCCGTAAACTGCTGGTAACGGTCTGCCAAAAAGGACATTTCCAACGGAAAGGCATATCGCGCTTGGTCCTTGTAAAATTTCGGTAAAAAAGGGTTGTCCGCAAAGCGTTCCAAAACCAGTTTGGCATTGAATTCTTCCGCAATCATTTTACAAAGCGTGGTCTTGCCTGCTCCAATATTCCCTTCAATAGCTATGAATTGCAATTGAGAAAATAAATCCAAGCGGCTCTTGTAGAGTTTATGCTTGGTTTTTTCAAGTTGATTGCGGTCCTTACATTCCTGCAGTAGATTACGGATGTCCTTGTTTAAAACAGGATGATACAACTGGGGAGCGATGTCAGCGAGAGGTTTCAACACAAAGTTACGGTCCTGCATGCTTGGATGCGGGATGTTTAAGGTAGCATCTTCAACTATTTCTGTACCGTACAATAGAATGTCGATATCCAAGGTACGGGATTGGTATCCCGTTTGACTTTTTCTCTCCCGTCCAAAATCTTTTTCCAACTGCAAAAGTTGCTGGAGCAATTGGGAGGGGGAAAGCTCGGTTTGAACACCAATACATGCATTGAGAAAATCCCCGCCTTCAAATCCCACGGCTTCATTTTCATAAACTGCGGAAACGGCGGTAACATCACCTACTTTTTTGGCAATTTCCAGCACGGCCTTTTGCAAGTTTAGTGCGCGTTCGCCCAAATTGCTCCCTAAGGATAAATATGCCTGCTGTCTTATTGCCATAATCAGAAGGGCAAAATAACAAAACAATCCACAATGGTTATCTTTGGCCTTGAATAAAATTTGTTGCATGAAGTTTTTGAGAAATCTGTTGGCCGCTATTTTGGGGTGTTTGATGGCGTTTGGAATCCTAATGGCCATGTTCTTTATATTCCTAACCTTGATTGGAAGCGCCGATCAGGGCGTTGTAGTGAAACAAAACTCGATTTTGGAATTGAGTTTTACCGAACCTATCCGTGATTATGTGGGCCGGGATGATACTGACCCTTTTGCTGGGCTTTGGAGTAATGAGGTAGGATTGGACGATATTATTCACGGAATTAACGTGGCCGCTACCGACGATAACATCAAAGGAATAAGTTTGACCACCAGTTTCTTGCAGGCTGGTTTGGCCCAAGCCCAAGAAATACGCAAAGCACTATCTGATTTTAAATCGACTGGCAAATTCATTTATGCCCATTCCGATTTCTTTACCCAAAAGGACTATTACTTGGCCAGTGTGGCGGATGAACTCTACCTAAATCCGGTGGGGGCCATGGATTTTAAAGGTTTGGCTACCGAAGTGCTCTATTTCAAGGATCTACAGGAAAAAGCTGGTGTTAAGATGGAAGTAATTCGCCATGGCAAGTACAAAAGTGCGGTGGAACCTTATTTGTCCAATACCATGAGCGAGGAAAATAGGGAACAGATTGGAGAATTGATCGGTTCTATCTGGGGACAAATGTTGGAAGATATAGGAGCATCCCGTGATATGGGTACCGACCGTCTGAATATTATCGCAGACACCTTGGGTGGAAGAACCCCGGAATTTGCGGTACAATCCGGGTTGATTGATGGAGAAATCCATTTTGATGAATACGAAACCTTGCTGAAAGCTCAGTTGGGTCTGGAAGCAACGGAATCCCTTAATTATGTAAAGTTTGAAGATTATTTGCAAGTATCCGGATCCAAAAGGTTAAGAAGCGGAAGGGATAAAATTGCGGTCATCTATGCAGAGGGGGAAATCTATTACGGAGAAGGCGGTAAGGAATTCATCGGTCAAGGTTTGATTACCCGAGCCTTGCGGAAAGCGGTGGAAAACGAGGATATAAAGGCTATTGTGTTGCGTGTGAACTCTCCTGGGGGTAGTGCCTTGGTATCCGATATCATTTGGCGCCAGGTGGAATTGGCCAAGAAAGAAAAACCAGTGGTCGTTTCCTTTGGAAACGTGGCGGCCTCTGGAGGTTATTATATTGGGGTTGCCGCGGATAAAATTTTTGCGGAACCCACGACCATTACAGGTTCCATTGGGGTTTTTGGAACTATTCCCAATGCACACGAACTGGCTGGGAATATTGGAATAAATGCGGAGCAGGTGGGTACCAACAAAAACTCGGTGGATTATTCTTTGTTCGAGCCTATGAGCAAGGAATTCCGGGATGTGGTTCAAGAGGGCATAGAAGACACCTATGAAACTTTTTTGGCCCGGGTGGCAGCAGGGAGAAATATGAGTTTGGATGCTGTGGATGCCTTGGCCCAAGGTCGGGTTTGGAGTGGCGTGGATGCCGTGGAAAACGGATTGGTGGATGAATTGGGAAGTTTGGACGATGCCATTGAAGCCGCTGCAGAAATGGCCGATTTGGGGGACTTTGGCATTCGGAAGTACCCCAAGTATAAATCCGATTTCCAGCGGTTTATGGATGATATGGCTGGAGCAAAGTCCAAAATGGGAGAGGTTCTAATCCAAGAGGAAATTGGGGGAGAGGCCTACCGTATTTTAAAGGAGTTTAAAAATATTACCGAACAAAAAGGAATTCAGGCCAGAATGCCATTTAGCCTAAATATCAAATAAGAATGACCCAAGGGGACAAGAAAGCTGCCTTTTCCATCTACCTCTATCTTGGGGCTTTGTTTATCACCTCCTTGGTGGTCTCAAATCTGATTTTTCAAAAGTTCTTTTATTGGAATCCCTTTGGGAAAATTGAAGTTTTTGGGGCTCCCTTATTTGAAATTTCCGTGGGGATTTTACCTTATCCCATTACTTTTTTGATTACAGATTTGATTTCAGAAATTTTCGGCAAGAAAAAGGCCAATCAAGTGGTTATAGCTGGGATTTTCGCTTCATTTTTTTCCTTATTGATTGTCACCGTGGCCAATATTGCACCTGCAACCGATTGGTCACCCGTAAACAATGAAATGTTCAAATCCGTATTTGGAAATACCATTGTGGCCGTTTTTGCCTCCATGATGGCATACCTGTTGGCCCAATTTATTGATATCCAACTCTACCACTTTTGGAAAAGGATGACCAAGGGCAAGTACCTTTGGCTGCGAAACAACTTTTCCACCTTTTCATCCCAGTTCATAGACACCTTTACGGTGGTGCTTCTACTCTGTGTTTTTGGGGAGATTCCATGGGAACTTTTCTACGGTTTGGTCATCAGTGGATTCCTTTTTAAAGTTTTTATTGCCCTGTTGGACACCCCTTTGCTCTATCTTTTCGTATATCTCTTTAGAAAAAGATTTAACTTAAAAATAGGGGAAGAGATTAGTCTGGATTGAGCAGTTCTTCCTTATTTTGTGGTAATTAAATCCCAAATTATGAAACGAAAGCTGCTAAAAATTGTAGGTATTGGCCTGCTTGTACTTATCGCCTTGGTCATTTCCTTGCCCTTACTTTTGGAGGGGAAGGTTGCCGAAATCATTAAAAACAAGGTAAACCAAAATATAAATGCCACCTTGGATTTTGAGGAGGCCAACCTAAGCTTGCTCAAGAGTTTTCCCAACGCCCATGTAGAACTTCGCAATATTTCCTTGATCAATAAGCCCCCATTTGAAGGGGATACCTTGTTTGCATCTGAGAGTATAGCTCTTAAAATGGGAATTTCGGAGCTTTTTAAATCGGCCGAGGAACCTATTGGCATCAAAAGTTTGGATATAGAGGCAGCCCAGCTGCACATTGTGGTGGATGAAAATGAAAATGCCAATTATGATATTGGTAAGGAAGAGGGGGGAGAAGCCGCAAGCTCCGAGGCAACTTCAGACAGCTTTACCCTTTCCATGGATTCCTATGCCATAACCAATTCTGAAATCATTTATCACGATTTATCCAGTGGGATGCGCTTGGCCATATCCGAAATGAATCATTCAGGAACTGGAGACCTTTCCCTGGAGCAATCCCAATTGAAGACCTTGACCGATGCCTTGGTGTCATTTGAAATGGACAGCACCAAATACCTGAACAACAATAAGATTTATCTGGACGCCTTGATTGGCATCGACCTAAAGGAAAACAAGTATTCCTTTTTGGAAAACAAGGCTATGGTGAACCAATTGTCCCTGGTGTTTGATGGCTTTGTACAGGTGAATGAAGAAAACCAGGAAGTGGATATTAGTTTTAAGACCCCTTCTTCGGATTTCAAGAATTTCTTGGCGGTGATTCCGGAGGCGTATTCAAAAAACATTGAAGATGTTAGTACCACGGGGAATTTTGAGGTAGCTGGTCAGTTTAAGGGAATTGTGGATGAGGAACACATCCCAACATTTCATATCAGCGTTAATTCAGAAAATGCATCTTTCAAATATCCAGATTTGCCCAAATCGGTACGCAACGTCCATATTGATACAGAAATCCATAACAAAACAGGAATTACGGAAGACACCTATGTGGACATCAACAAGCTATCTTTTACCATTGATCAGGATAAGTTTGACCTAAACGCCAAGATTCGGGATTTGATGGGTAATACCAAGGTGAATGCCCAAATGGACGGTAAAATTAACCTAGCGAATATTTCCCAGGCCTACCCAGTGTCCGAGGATTACGGGCTTAAGGGCATTTTAACCGCGGATGTGACCACGGTATTTGATATGGCTTCCTTGGATAATAAGCAGTACGCCAACACCCAAACCCAGGGGGATTTGGCCTTAGAAGGTTTTGAATATGCCTCTGATGAGCTTAAAAATCCGGTACAGATCAATTCCGCCGCGGTCAACTTCACACCAGAAAAAGTTACACTGAGCAATTTTAGGGGAAAAACGGGAAGCACGGATTTTAATGCGCAGGGAACCCTCAACAATTTATTGGGCTTTATGTTCAATAAGGAGAATGTGGAAGGGAACTTCACCTTGACTTCCAATACATTCGCCCTTACCGATTTTATGGTGGAGGAATCTGGGGAGGAAGCAGGAGAACGTACGGGAACTGTTGAGGAGCGAATCAAGATTCCATCCTTTTTGGATTGTACCATTGATGCCGCGGCCAAGACGGTATTGTATGATAATCTCAGTTTGAAAAACGTAAAGGGGAAATTGATCATCAAGGATGAAACAGCTACCGTTCAAGGCTTGCAATCCGATTTGTTCGGGGGTACGTTGGGGCTTAATGGTTCAGTGTCCACTAAGGAGGAAGTTTCCACTTTTGATATGGATTTGGGGATGGACAATTTCAATATTGGTGATTCCTTTGCTTCCCTGGAACTGTTTAAGGTGTTGGCACCTTTGGCCAATGCACTACAAGGTAAACTGAATTCTGACGTGAAGATTTCAGGAAATCTGAAAGAAGATTTTACACCTAACTTGGCAACCATTTCCGGGAATGCGTTGGCCGAGTTGTTGTCTACGAAAGTGGATGCCCAAAAGGCACCTTTGCTTTCGTCCTTAAACGGGCAGCTCAATTTTTTAAATACCGAGGATTTGGATTTGAGCGATTTAAAAACCGCTTTGAGCTTTGACAATGGCTCCGTTAAGGTGAAGCCCTTTAGTCTAAAATACAAGGACATAGCGGTGAATGTGGATGGTAGCCATACTTTTGACCAACAGTTGAACTACAACGCCACCTTGGATGTGCCCGCCAAGTATTTGGGGTCTGAGGTGAACAATTTGATCGCTAAAATTGACGATTCGGACTTGGAAAACTTGACCATTCCTGTGGTGGCAAGCATAGGGGGCAATTATAACAGCCCATCTGTCAGTACTGATTTAAGTTCCGGAGTGACCAAATTGACCAATCAGTTGGTGGAAATACAAAAGCAAAAGTTGGTCAATCAGGGCAAGGACAAGGCCAAAGACTTGATTGCCGATGTGTTTAAATCCGATGAAAAAGACTCCACGACTACGGAATCCAAAGGGGTTACGGAAACTTTGGGGGATTTACTAGGGGACAAAGAGGAAACCACGGATTCCACGGAAACCAAGGAAGACCCGGTGGAGAACGCCGCTAAATCGATTTTGGGAGGTATTTTGGGCAAAAAGAAAAAGGATACTGTGAACAATTAGTCCACCGTAACCATAACAGGTAAGTGGTCTGAAACAAAAAAGCCATTTTTTCTTTTGTCATCAATGGTAATATAACTTTTCACCGTCAAGTTCTTGACCAGGATATAATCTATTCTACCCTCAAGATTGTCCATGGATTTAAAGCTGTTGAAGGTGCCGACAGGGCCATAAGGTGATTTTTCACTTGTCTCAAAAGCATCATTGAGTTCCTGTGTTAGCACCTGGATGGGCTTACTCTCGGGCCGGCTGTTCAAGTCGCCAATCACGGCTACCCTTTCATTGCTTATTCCCATTTTTTTGATTAAACCTAGAACCAATTTGGAGGAATTTTCTCGGGCCAAAGGGCCTATATGATCATAATGGCAATTGAAAACATGCAATATCTTTTGGTTGTCTTTATCCTTGAATTTTGCATAAGTGACTATGCGTTCCATGGAGGCATCCCACCCAACGGAAACCTTGTCTGGGGTTTCGGAGAGCCAATAGGTTCGGGTATCCATCAGTTCAAGATTCTCCCGATTATAGAAGATAGCCGCAAATTCACCTTTCTCTTTGCCATCATCCCTGCCAACCCCAACGTAGTCGTATTGGGTAAGAAAATCATCCAAATAAGTCACCTGCTCATGTAAACCTTCCTGGATGCCCATTATTTCTGGCTGGTAAAAGTTGACCAAGGCACCAACATCGGCTTTTCTTTTTTCCCACCAATTTTCACCATCCTTGGGATTGTTGTACCTGATATTAAAGGTCATAATGGATTGTTGGGCGGTTGCGCCCAAAGCAAATACCAAACAAAGACAAACAAGCGTAATCTGTTTCATTAAACAATTAGTTAATTAGCGCATTTACTTAATTCCAATACCCACATAATAGCCCTCATTGGCGCGGACATTAAAAACAGTCTGGTCTTCAAATATGAGGTATTGTCCTTTTACTCCTTTTAAAATGCCAGAATAACTTGGTGTTTTATCTAAATTCAGGCTTTTCACCTTTTCAGGGTATTGCAATACAGGAAATTCCAAGTGCGTTTCAGCGTTAGCTTCAATAAAGTAGTCCACGACTTCTTCTGGAACGTGGGTTTTAAGTTTATCCCGCCATTCTACCAAATTCACATCCTCAATATCATTTTTGAGCATTTTTTGCCAACTGGTCTTATCACTGACATGGGCTTTTAGGGCCACTTCCGTAATCCCTGCCAAATAGCGGTTTGGGACTTCCACAATTTCTATGGCCTCATGGGCACCCTGGTCTATCCATCGAGTGGGCACCTGATTTTTTCGGGTGACGCCGACTTTTACATTGCTTGAATTGGCCAAGTACACAATATGGGGTTGCAATTGGGCCTTTTTTTCGTATTCCAAATCCCGATCTTCCTTGTCCAAATGGGCGGTACTCAGTTCAGGTTTCATAATCCAATCCCCAGCGGCTGGACTTTCATAAAAACAAGATTTGCAAAATCCTTGTCTGTATATCGGGCGTTCCCTGCCACAGTTAAGACACTGATATTTAATAAAATCAATTTGGATTTCCTTGTCCAAAAGCTGGTTGATATTGATAAAATCGTTCTCAAAAACCAGAAAATACTGAATGGGATTCCCATTTTCGGTTCTCATTTTTCTGAGCACTCCTTGATAAAGCATGTTAAAATGGCTGTTTTTAAGCGTATTTGAAAATAAGGGGTAGATGCCCTATTTTAGCTATAAGACCTAACCCCAAACTTGGTTAAAGATACCCAAAAATGCCAATACCTTTATTTAATTCCATAGCATCCTGGTTGCTTAAAAAGCGCTATCATCAAATAGAGCTTTTTTTGAAGTATCCTTTGGATGTACAAAAGGAGGTTTTGTTCCATTTAGTGGACTTTTCCAAGGATACCCAAATGGGTAAAAAGCATGGGTTTGGAGACATTAGCCAATATGAGGAATTTGCGGAAAGGGTGCCCATTCGAAATTATGAGGGGGTTGCTGAGATGATTGAGCGTTCAAGGAGGGGGGAACAAAACCTTTTTTGGCCCACGACGATCAAGTGGTTTGCCAAAAGCAGTGGCACAACCAATGCCAAGAGCAAATTTATTCCGGTGAGCACGGAGGCATTGGAGGATTGCCATTATAAATCCAGTAAGGATCTCTTATGCCTTTATTTGAACAACAACGAGAACTCGCAACTTTTTACAGGGAAAAGTCTGAGGCTGGGGGGGAGCAAGGAACTTTATGAGGACAACGGAACCTTTTTTGGGGATCTCTCTGCCATTTTAATTGATAATATGCCGCTTTGGGCGGAATATAGCAGTACGCCAAGTAGCAAAGTTTCCCTGATGAGTGAGTGGGAATCCAAGTTGGAGGCCATCATTGAAGAGAGTATCCAGGAAAATGTAACCAGTTTGGCCGGAGTTCCCTCGTGGATGCTGGTGCTGTTAAATAATGTCCTGCAAAAAACGGGTAAAAGGCACCTATTTGAAATTTGGGAAAATCTTGAGGTGTACTTCCATGGTGGGGTGAGCTTTGCTCCCTATCGTGATCAATATAAAAAGTTGTTGCCTAGAAAGAGCTTTAATTTCTATGAAACCTATAATGCTTCAGAAGGATTTTTGGGATTCAGGATAGAAACAATGCAGATGATTTGCTGTTGATGTTGGATTATGGCATTTTTTACGAGTTTATTCCCATGGACACCTATGGCAAAGAAGATAAAGCAGTTCCGCTTTGGGATGTGAAAATAGGAGTGAACTATGCCATGGTTATCTCCACCAATGCAGGATTGTGGCGTTACAAAATTGGGGATACGGTACGTTTTACTTCCGTAGACCCTTATCGTATCCGTATAACTGGTCGGACCAAGCACCATATCAATGCCTTTGGAGAAGAGTTGATTATTGAAAATGCAGAGGAAGCCCTAAAGCAAATCTGTCAAAAGACGGATGCGGAAATCATGGATTACACCGCCGCACCTATTTTTATGAATGGGCAGGAGAAAGGAGCCCATGAATGGATCATTGAGTTTCGAAAGCCACCAAAAGATGTGGATTACTTCACCGAATTTTTGGATAATGCCCTAAAATCGTTGAATTCGGATTACGAAGCGAAACGGTATAACAATATCACCCTTAAAATGCCCAAGGTGCATATGGCCCGTCAAAATCTCTTTCATGATTGGCTGAAATCCAAGAACAAACTTGGAGGGCAACATAAGATTCCCAGATTATCCAATGAACGTTGTTATGTGGACGAATTATTGGAAATGAACCTAAAGAGTGATTAATTTAGGGAATAATGGATTTACGAAAACGTTTTCGTAAAACTTCCCCATTCGTCGAACAATCTTTCCTTTTGGACAAATAAATGCGGTTTTTTAGCGTTTAAGCTTGAAGTTTGGATGAGCAAACAAAGTTCCCTCATCTTAAAACTAAACTAAATTATAACTGGCATGGCTGAAAAACTAGTTGTTATCTCCGATATGTGGGGGGTAAAAAAAGGACTCTGGATAACTTCGTACTTCGGGTACCTGCAGCAATACTACAATATTAAATTTTATGACTGTCAGCAGTTGGCTGATATAGACGTTCAGGTTTCTACGGAGGAGAACATCCATAAGGCCTTTGTTGATGGCGGTATTGAAACCGCTGTTGCGCATTTGTTGAAAAAGGAATCAGAACCCAGTCATTACCTTGCGTTTAGCACAGGAGGGACCATTGCATGGAAAGCGGCCCTTAAAGGACTTCCCATGAAATCTTTGACGGCCATTTCGCCAACTCGTATCCGATACGAAGAGCAAAGCCCCAATGTGCCCATGAATCTTATTTTTGGGGAATGTGACAAATTTAAACCTGGTATGAAATGGGCCAAGCAAGTAGAGGTTGATTTGAACGTAGTCCCAAGTTTTGGGCATCAGCTCTATTCTGACGAAAAAATTATTTCTGAAGTTTGTTTGGATCTTTTGGAAAAAGTGACCAAAAAAGCAATCTAAGAAACTGCCTTTAACTTTTTGATCGTCTCGTGGGACAATTTTTCCTCGGCATAAGCCTTGGTGACCTTGAATTCCTTTTCTTCAGTACTTGGCATTTCAAACATGGCATCGGTAAACACGGCCTCGCATAAGGAACGAAGTCCACGGGCGCCCAATTTGTATTCCACCGCCTTATCCACTATATAAGAAAGCGCTTGTTCCGTGATACTGAATGTGATTCCATCCATGGAAAAAAGCTTCTCATACTGTTTAATGATAGCATTTTTGGGTTCGGTAAGAATTGCTCGTAAGGTTTTGGAATCCAATGGATTCATGTGAGTCAATACAGGAAGTCTACCAATGATTTCCGGAATCAAGCCAAATTCTTTTAAGTCCTTTGGAATGATGTATTGCAATATGTTTTCATTATCCAATCGATCTTCAGCCTTGGAAGCACTATACCCAACAGCCTGCATATTCAAACGTTTGGTAATGATTCTTTCGATGCCGTCAAAGGCCCCACCGGCCACGAATAGGATATTTTCAGTATTTACTTCAATGAACTTTTGGTCCGGATGCTTACGCCCTCCCTTCGGTGGTACGTTGACCACAGTACCTTCCAATAATTTCAATAGTCCTTGTTGCACTCCTTCCCCAGATACATCACGGGTAATGGATGGATTATCGCTTTTACGGGCAATTTTGTCAATTTCATCAATGAAGACTATCCCTCGCTCCGCTTTTTCCAGATTATAGTCAGCTGCTTGAAGCAAGCGGGTTAGAATGCTTTCCACATCTTCCCCAACATATCCGGCCTCGGTGAGAACCGTTGCATCAACAATGGCCAAAGGAACATTTAACATGCGAGCTATGGTTTTGGCAATCAATGTTTTACCGGTACCAGTTTGCCCCACCATTACAATGTTACTCTTTTGGATTTCTACTTCGTCCTCCTTGTTTTTGGGCTGAAGCAATCTTTTATAGTGGTTGTAAACGGCAACGGACATTACTTTTTTGGTGCGTTCCTGCCCAATTACAAAAGTGTCTAGAAAATCACGGATTTCCATGGGTTTCTTCAAAACCAATTCTGAAGAAAGGTCTTGATTCTTGGATTGTTTGGACTCTTCCGCTACAATACTATGGGCCTGTTCAATACATCTATCACATATATGTGCATCCAGTCCGGCGATCAAAAGATTGGTCTCCGGCTTCTTTCTCCCACAAAATGAACATTCCAAATTTTCCTTTGCCATATAAGACTAACTCATAAAGTTCAACCACAATAACGGAAAAAAACTCGATTTGGTTTGTGCCAAACGCCTGTTTTTAATCGTTTTGTTCGGTTTTAGGACTTATCCCTTACTAAAATTTCATCTATCATACCATATTTTTTGGCCTCATCTGCCTTCATCCAGTAATCCCGATCACTGTCTTCGCTTACTTTCTCAAATTTTTGACCGGAGTGTTTGGCAATAACATGATATAGCTCCTCTTTTAGCTTTAATATTTCCCTTGCAGTAATTTCTATATCGCTGGCCTGTCCTTGGGCTCCACCCATAGGTTGGTGGATCATAACACGTGAGTGGGTCAATCCACTACGCTTGCCTTCGTGCCCGGCACAAAGCAATACAGCAGCCATGGAAGCGGCAATTCCTGTACAGATAGTGGCCACATCCGGTTTGATGAACTGCATGGTATCGTAGATGCCCAGTCCAGCATAAACACTGCCGCCGGGAGAGTTGATATAAATCTGAATGTCCTTGGAGGCGTCGGCACTCTCCAAAAAGAGCAGCTGTGCTTGGACAATATTGGCCACCTGGTCATTGATCCCTGTACCCAAAAAGATGATACGATCCATCATCAAACGAGAGAAAACGTCCATTGCAATGGCATTCAATTGTCTTTCCTCGATGATATTTGGGGTCATGTTCACAGGATACATGCTGCTCATGATCTTTTCATAGTACATGCTGTTTATCCCGTGGTGTTGGGTGGCGTATTTTTTGAATTCTTTTCCGTAATCCATAGGATTTCTTTCGATTTTGCTTAAAAAAAAGGTGCCGAAAAAATAGCTTTCCGGCACCGTAAAGATACTTAATTTTCTTTTAGCCGAATCCTAGCTATAGGCTTCCTTTACAAAGTCCTCATAGGTCACTTCCTTGACCTTAAGGTTCGCTTTTTCCTTGAAGAGATCCAGAAGTTTCTGGCTCATCAACTGCTCAGATAGCCTTTTTACTTCATCCTGGTTGCTCATAACCCTGCTGGCCACATTTTCCAATTCCTCTTCTTGGGGATCCAAATGACCATATTGTGCCATTTGGGATTTGATAAATCCTTTGGCAAATTCCTTCAACTCGTCAAACTGTACTTGAAGATCATTTTCCTTAATGATCTTTCCTTCGATCAATTGATAACGAAGGCCTTTTTCAGACTTTTCAAATTCTTCACTGGCTTCATCATCCGTCAATGGGTTTTCGCCACTTACCTGAATCCATTTTTTAAGGAATTCCGAAGGAAGTTCAAATTTGGTGTCCTCGATCAGTTTTTCTGTAACGTCGTTCAATAATTTTTGGTCGGATTGTTGCTCAAACTGCTTTTCAGAATCTTCTTTGATTCGCTCACGAAGTTCTTTTTCAGATTTTACATTGTCCTTACCAAACAGTTTGTCAAACAACTCTTGATCAAGTACCGCAGGCTCACGCTCATTGATTTCATCAATAATAAAAGTAACCTCGATGTTCAATTTTTCGGCTTTTTCACGGTCAATACCCAAGGCACTTGAAAGCAGGTAGTCTTCCTTGAACAATCCTTTGGTCTTAAGCGCAACACTTTCACCAACCTTTTGTCCAACTAAGGCGTCAATAGCCTTTTTGCTTTTTATTTTATCGAGCTCAATGGTAGTCTTGTGCTCAATTTCCTCGGCTTCGTTTACAAACGTACCGGTGATTTCATCTTGTTTGCCAATTTCCGTTTTGGAAACGAGTTTGCCATACTGCTTTTGAATACGATCCACTTGCTCATCGATCATTTTCTTGTCGGCAACAATCTTGTATTGGGTAATGGCTTTTTTGGTTTTTACTTTAACCTCAAAACTTGGAGCAAGACCTAATTCAAATTCGAAATCAAGGTTTTCATTGTCCCAGTCAAAATCATCTTGCTGCTTGGGTAGGGGATTCCCCAATACGTCCAATTTTTCTTCTGTAAGATATTTGTTGAGGTTGTCCTGAAGCAATTTGTTTACTTCGTCCACCAAGACGGCTTTACCGTATTGTTTTTTGATAAGGCCCATGGGAACCTGTCCCTTACGAAAACCAGGGATGTTGGCCTGTTTTCTATAATCCTTAAGAATTTGATCAACCTTTTCTTGATAATCATCCTTGCTAATGGCAACTTTCACCACCGCATTTAGCTCATCAATTTGCTCTTTTGTGATATTCATCTCCTACCTTGTTTGCTATTCAAAAATGGGTGGCAAAAGTAAGGCATTTTAATCAGTGGGGCAACTTTTTAAAGTGTTGAATTTCAAACGAAATCTTTTCTATTTGTCTTCTTTCAGTAACGAATGCAAAATAGATTGCAAAAATGAGAGCAAAAGGCTAAAAATTATGGCCCATAAAACACCGGAAACTTGAAAACCTGAGATAAAATGCGCCGCTGTTAAAATGATGATGGCATTGATGATCAATAGGAAAAGCCCTAGGGTCAATATGGTAATGGGCAAGGTAAGAATGATCAAAATAGGTTTGACCAATATGTTGAGAACACTGATCACAAGAGCTACAATAATGGCAGTTTGATAGGTGTCCACGTCCACTCCGGGAAGGACATAACTTAGAATAATTACCGCCAAGGCATTCAAAAGGAGTCTAATAATCAGTTTCATGAGGTTTGGATTTTGAACATAAAAAAGCACCGTAAAAAACGGTGCCCTTAATATAATGAAATTAAGTGTTGTTCAATTAGTCAATATAGAGTCCTGTAAAATTAAGAGGCTCTACAGGGGGAAGGTTTGAGCCAAATTTCGCGTTTATGACTTCCAAAAAGGCGTTGGCAACAATGGCGTAACCTCGAGGGGCTGGATGTACCCCATCCAGGGAGAAACCACCACCGGTTGCAAAAACATTGGTAACTACACTACCATCGGTCTGTGGAAACCCGGTTTCCCTTAATTCCGTCAATTTGGCGTTCATGTCAACAAATCCAAGATCATACTGGGTGGCCAATGCTTCAATTGTTGCATTGTACGCGGTCAATGCGGTTTCAACAGAGGCTTGTTCTTCTGGGGTTAGTACCCAATTGTCTGCCAAAGGAACAGCAACCCCATTGATGGAAGTTGGGTCTGCTTCGTTTGCTAAGGTCCCAATAAAAGAACTTGAGGGTAAGATCAACAAATCCTCAGTGGTTGCCTGCCTCATGTTGATCAGGGCAGGATTTATACCCGTTAAGTCGGTTAGGCCTTCATCAAGTAAAACTACCGCATTGGTATCTCCAGGAGCGAAAGAAATTGTTCTCTTTGCGATTTCTGCATCGGCATCTTCTTGGGAAATGGCCATTTGTGTCACAAGAAAATTCAAGGCTCCTGCTACCCCCGCGTTGTAGGCTGCGTACGACCCATTTAGGAGTGTCGCTGTAGCTTCATCCAAGGGTACTGGATTATGTGGAACCGTCGTGAAGAAAGGCAAATCCCTAACATCTGGAATATTGGCAATTACACCATCAGCACCGCCAGCGGTCATGGCAGTTAAAATACCATTTAAGGCATTTGCAAATACATTGGGGTCCGTGATATCATTTCTTTCATAACTAGTAGGGTCAAAATTACCGGTTTGATCTGTTCCCGATCCACCATTGGTGGCATACAATAGGATATCGTTGGCGCCTGTCCAAAGGGAGAAAAAGGTAGCACCTTGGGCCGCAGCATCTCCTACAACAGTGGCATCCTCAGCAGAGGAAAAACGTGCGAAATAAGGATTCGCAGTTCCTAGGGCAACACCTGTTACACTTCCATATCCTGGGGCTAACAGTTCATAACTCTTGGAACCGGGCACTCCCATATTGTTGAATGAACCAGAGAGTTTAGTGGAAATCTCGGTGGTACCGGTTCCACTCTTAGGTGTAGGTGCAGGACCATCTGGAGTGAACAGAAGAATCAATCGGTTTCCTAGTATAGGATTTCCGCCTAAAGTAGCTCCGCCTAAATCATCAGCCATAAAAGGAATATTGAAGCTTCCTCCTCCGGCCAAGGCAAATTGCGTGGCCAACATATTGGGGAAAGAGGCTGCCTGCCCTGATTCAAAGAGTGCATTATCCGAAAAACCAGCGGTTAGGGAATTCCCCACGGCGACATAGTTGGCAAAGTTTGCAGAACCGGAGGTATATTCTATCGGATCTGGATCTGGCGTCACTATGGCCGCTTCATCATCATTTTCACAAGCTACCATCAACCCTAGTACGGGGAGAAGCAGGGCATAAAACTTTTTCATCTTATTATCTGTTAGAGTTAGTTTATGTTAACAAGGGGTTAATCCAATGGTACCAAATCTAGATCAAAATTGTTATCCAGACAATAAAATGGGCAAAAAAATTATGCATGCATAATAAAATGCAGCAAATTTTATGAATTCAAAAAATGGAACGACTTTTCAAAAAACTGTCTTGGATTTTCGGCGTGGAGCCAATGCCCCGCTTTTTCAACAGTTTGTATATCGGCATTGGGAAAATGTCTATGTATGCCTGGAAAGTCATTGGGAAGTATATATTCCGAACGATCACCCCTAAGAAAAAGGGTAGGGCCATCAAAAGTGGCGGTGGAAGATATGTTTTCCCCTATTTCGTCCATTTTATTCTTGAGGATGTCCAGATTGAATCGAAGGCCGAGTTTGCTTGGTTCCACCCAGTACAGATTTTTCAGCAAAAATTGACGAATACCTACTTCGTTCAAGTGTTGCGCCAATGATTCATCCGCCTCTTTACGTGAGCTGATGTGATCAAAGTCCAACTGCACCAAGGCGTTTATTATGGGTTGGTGGTGCGGGGGGTAGTATTTTGGGGAAATATCGGCTACCAGCAATTTTTCAACCTGTTGGGGTTGCTCAGTAGCTATTTGCATAGCGGTTTTGCCTCCCATAGAGTGACCTATGATGCTGGTTTTTTCAATTTGATGCTGGTCCAAGTAGCGAAGAACATCCCGACTCATTACCTCATAATCAAATTCCTCCGAATGAAAACTTCGGCCATGGTTCCTTTGATCAACCAAATGCACTTGAAATCCATTCTGGGCATACTGGTTTCCCAATGTTTTCCAATTGTCGGACATACCCAAAAAGCCATGCAGTATGACCAACGGTCTTCCCTCTCCAATAATTTTTGAATGAAGTATTTCCATTATTTCAATCGGTGTAAATACATGTTGACCACGTTTTCAAGTCCAAGGTAGATGGATTCACAAATCAGTGCATGGCCAATGGACACCTCCAAAAGGTTGGGAATATGTTCCTTGAAAAATTGGACGTTGTCCAAACTTAAATCGTGGCCTGCATTTATTCCAAGCCCCAAGTCGTTCGCAACATGCGCTGCTTTGGCAAATGCAGCAATGCTTTCTTCCTTTTTACCTTGTGAAAAGGTATGCGCAAAACTTTCGGTGTACAATTCTATTCTATCCGTACCTGTTTCCGCAGCACCTTGCACCATCTTGTCATCTGGGTCAACAAAAATGGAGGTTCGGATTCCGTGATCTTTAAAAGTTTTAATGACATCCACAAGAAAGTCCTTGTGCTTTATGGTGTCCCATCCGGCATTGGAAGTGATGGCATCTTCAGCATCGGGCACAAGGGTTACCTGGGTAGGCTTTACCTCCATCACCAGATCCACGAATTTGGGAATCGGATTTCCCTCGATGTTGAATTCTGTGCTTACTACATCTTTAAGATCACGCGCATCTTGATAGCGGATATGCCGCTCATCGGGTCTTGGATGCACCGTGATGCCCTGCGCGCCAAAAGATTCTATGTCCTTGGCGGATTGGATAAGGTTTGGAACATTGCCACCTCTTGAATTTCTTAAGGTTGCCAGCTTATTGATATTGACACTGAGTTTTGTCATGAACTTCCTTGGTTTAGAAAGCCAAAAATAAGAATTAGGCACGCCTTTTGCGATTTAAAATTAGTATTTTGCGCCTAATAGAATTGTTATGCAAATCCAAAATAGAATAATAAACTCGGTTCCAGTTTTTGAGGTTTCGGAAACGCTGGCAGATGTGATTCGTTTTTTTGAGGAAACGACCTTTTCGCATGTGGCGGTTTCGGAGAATGGAATTTATATTGGTTCCCTTTCCGAGAACGATCTGGCCTGTTTTGAAGCGGATAAGTCCATTGAAGACTTCAGAATAGATTTGGAGCTCTTTTCCGTGACCAAGGAGACCTTGTGGCTGGATGTTCTGGAGATGTTTTCACGGAACCAAGCCAATATTCTTCCCGTTTTGGATGATAATCAAGTGATCATCGGGTATTACGATTTGGAAGATGTGGTAGCGGATTTTATTGACACTCCCTTCTTTAAGGAGCCTGGAGGCATATTGGTAGTGGCCACAGGAATCAAGGATTATTCGTTTAGCGAGATTGCACAGATCGTGGAGGGTAACAACGCCCGTTTACTTGGGGCTTTTATCACGGACTCCCAGAACGATGTGGTCCAAATCACCCTAAAAATTGGGACCCTAAACCTGAACGAAGTCGCCCAAACCTTTAGAAGGTACAACTACACGATCGTTTTTGGCAACAGTGATGATCAATTCTTGGAGGATTTAAAGCAACGATCCGATTACTTGGAAAAATACCTTAACGTTTAGCATGAAGGTCGCAATTTACGGTCAGACTTTCCAAGAGCAAGACAAGGCTTTTGTTTTGGAGCTGTTGGAGGAACTTCAGGGGATAAAAGCATCCGTTTTTATCGAGGAAGATTTTTGCAGAAAGATTGATGGCTGTCTGTCCCAATATCCCCATGGAAAATTTTCGCAAGCATCCGGCTTGGATAGTTCCTTTGATATGTTCGTGAGTTTTGGTGGGGATGGAACCATGCTCAGGGCTGTTACCTATATAAAGGATTTGGGGATTCCCATCGTTGGGGTGAATACGGGAAGATTGGGTTTTCTTTCCACCTTTAAAAAAGAAGATGTGCGAAAAGTGGTCACCGAATTTGTGGCCGGGCAGTATAGTATCGTTGAGCGAAGCTTGGTTGAAGTGGCCCTGGGTCCAGATTTGGAAGAATTTGGGGATTTGAACTTTGCTTTAAACGAAATCACCGTAAGCAGAAAGGACACGACCTCTATGATTACGGTGGAAACGTATTTGAATGAAGAGTATCTCACTTCGTATTGGGCGGATGGCTTGATTGTGTCTACGCCCACAGGATCTACTGGATATTCCTTGAGTTGTGGTGGACCTGTAATCGCACCCTCGGCAAAATCCTTGGTGCTCACGCCCATTGCGCCGCATAACCTTAACGCAAGGCCATTGGTTATTTCGGATGACACCCAAATTAGGTTAAAAGTTTCAGGTCGAGAGGAAAACCATTTAGTTTCCCTCGACTCTAGGATTGCGAGCATCGCCAACGGCAAGGAAATCCGAATAAAAAAATCGGATTTTACTGTAAAAATGATAGAATATAAATCGGAAAGCTTCTTGAAGACACTTCGCAACAAATTGCTTTGGGGCCAAGATAAGCGCAATTAACCCGTTCAAAACAATAAAAGAAGCCAAAAACTGTTTAACAAAGGAGAACGTTTATAACCCAGTATTCTATTGACCTTCCTCTACCTCTAATATGTATAATTTTCTGGATAGTATGCGAATAGTTTTGTTTGCTATTTTTTTGAGCGGTATGTTCATGGTCAATGCACAGACCTATGAAATAGGTGTATTTGCAGGCGGAGCCAATGGCATTGGGGATGTGGGGCGCACCAATTACATTTCACCTACCGGTCCTGCCTTCGGTGGAATCTTCAAATGGAACAAAAGTAAAAGATATGCTTGGCGGGCAAGTGTATTGTACGGGTCTATGTCTTTTGATGATTCCAAATCCAGCAAAAGTTCACGGGTACAACGGGGCTATTCCATGGACAATTCGGTGCTGGAAGCGTCTGTTGGCTTGGAATTCAACTTTGTTGAGTATAATCTTCACAAGCTTGGTCCAGCCTTCACACCTTATCTTTACACGGGTTTCACCTACTTTAGGTACGATTTTAATTATTTTGATGCCCTTGTGGTGCAGGATATTAACCAAAAAGAAGGTAGTTTTGCAATTCCAATGACGGTGGGGGCTAAGTATCGCTTAAATCAGTTTTTGATTCTTGGTGCGGAGATTGGGGCCAGATATACCTTTACGGACAATCTGGATGCCAGCAATCCCGCAGGTTCCAATTTTGAACCCTTTAGGTTTGGAAACATTTTAAGCGATGACTGGTATGTCTTTACAGGTTTTACTTTGACGTATACCTTTGGACGTAAACCTTGCCAGGATTGTTTTGAATAGAAATGCACACTTTAGAGGACGTAGACAAGCATAAACTTCCCCAACATGTTGCCGTTATAATGGATGGCAACGGCCGCTGGGCCAAACAACGCGGAAAATTAAGGGTTTTTGGACATGAGAATGGCGTGGAAGCCGTGAGAAGAACAGTGGAGAACTGCGCTAAACTGCAGATATCCTATCTAACTCTGTATGCCTTCTCCACCGAAAACTGGAATCGCCCTAAAGTGGAAGTGGAGACCTTAATGAAACTACTGGTAGCTTCACTTCGCAAGGAACTTAAAACCTTGAACAAAAACAACATACGCCTAAATACCATTGGTAATATTGAATCCTTGCCTGCAAAGGCGCAAAAAGAACTCACCGAGGTCATAACCAAAACAGCAAACAACTCTGGAATGACGCTCACTTTAGCTTTGAGTTATGGGTCGCGGGAGGAGATAAAATCCGCCGTAAAGGACATAGCGTTCAAAGTTAAAAATAATATAATTTCACCCGAAAATATTGACGAAGCCGTTATAAATACACATCTTTACACGCATTTTTTGCCAGATGTGGACTTACTAATTCGGACAAGTGGCGAACAAAGAATCAGTAATTTTTTACTTTGGCAAATTGCATACGCCGAATTATATTTTATTGACGTATTTTGGCCCGATTTTAGTGAGCATCATTTGGTAGAGGCAATATTAAGTTACCAAAATAGAGAACGACGATTTGGAAAAACTAGCGAACAACTCAATTGAACTAATAAAAAATAGCACCCAAGTATACCTTAAACTACTCCTTCTACTCCTTTTTACCGCCCAGAGCTTTGCACAAGAAACCTCCTTTGAGGATGGGAAGGAATACATTTTAGGTGGGTTGACCGTTACAGGGCTCCAAAGCTATAACGAGCAGACGGTTAAAACGTATACTGGACTTAGAGTAGGGCAGCCCATAACCGTTCCTGGGGACCAAATCAGTGCTGTCATTAAAAAACTCTGGAGTTTGGAGTTGTTTAGCGATGTCAATTTTTATTACACCAAAATTGAGGGCAACCAGATTTTCTTGGAATTGAACATTCTGGAACGTCCAACACTTTCCAATGTAACAGTTTACGGGGTCAAAAAACGTAAGGTTGAGGATATCATCAACGATACCGACCTCAAAAAAGGCAAGAAAATTACGGAGAGCCTTATTGCCAATACCAAAAATTACCTTCAAAACAAGTACAAAAAACAAGGATTCCTGAACGCTCAGGTACATATTGTAACCGCTTCGGATACCACGGGGACCAATACGGAAAACATGGTCATCAATGTAAAGAAAGGTGACAAGGTAAAGATCAGGAACATTGTTTTTGAAGGCAATGAAAAACTGACGGACAAGCGTCTTCGGAAGTCTTTGAAAAAGACCAAGAAGAAGAAAATTTACCGTTTCTGGAAAAAATCAAAATATATAGAGGCTGATTACCAGGAAGACCTTTCCAACATGGTGGATGCCTATGCGGAGAGAGGATATAGGGACGCCCGTATACTTTCAGATACTTTCGTGAAGGTGGATGAAAATAACATCGACTTAAAAATCAAGGTCGAGGAAGGGGACAAGTATTACTTTGGAGACATCAACTTTGTTGGAAACTCTGTGTATACCGACAGACAGTTGAGCCAGGTCTTGGGAATCCGAAAAGGGTCCACCTACAATGGAGTATTGCTCAAAAAACGAGTTGCAGACGATTCAAAACCGGATGGCCAAGATCTTACGAACCTATACCAAAACAACGGTTACCTTTTTTCCAGTATCAATCCTGTTGAAGTTTCAGCCGTAAATGACACCATCGATTTTGAAATCAGGATTATTGAGGGGAAAGAGACCTTTTTGGATCACGTGACCGTTGTGGGTAACGATAAAACCAATGACCACGTAATCTTTAGGGAATTGCGTACCCGTCCAGGTCAAAAATACAGCAAGGACAATATTGTACGTAGTATTCGGGAATTGGGTCAATTAGGATTTTTTGATGCAGAACAGATTACTCCAGACATCCAAAACCCTGATCCCAACGCGGGAACTGTGGATATTCAATATAGCTTGGTGGAGTCCGGCTCCAGCCAAATTGAGCTGCAAGGTGGATTTGGTGGTGGAGGTTTCATTGGAACTCTGGGGCTTTCTTTCAGTAACTTCTCGTTAAAGAACATATTCAATGGGGAGGCCTATAAGCCGGTGCCAATGGGAGATGGGCAAACCTTTGCCTTACGCCTACAAGCAAGTAGAACTTTTAGGGTATACAGTCTAAACTTCGCAGAACCTTGGTTGGGTGGTAAAAAGCCAGTTCGATTTAATTTATCCCTTTCCAGAACACAGCAATTTGCTACCAGTTTTACCAATAGAGGTAGAATTGATGTAGACAAAGATCGTGGGTTTGCCATTACGGGAATTTCCGCAGGATTGGCAAAAAGGGTGCAATGGCCAGATGATTTCTTTACGATTTCGCACTCCTTGAGTTATCAATTGTATGATTTCAACGACTTTAACAATGGGCTTTTCAACTTTGGAAATGGAAGTTCCAATTCCTTGAGCTATACCTTGGGAATTTCCAGGAGCTCACAAGGTCCAAGTAGAATTTTCCCGCTTACAGGTTCCAATTTTGAGTTAACAGCCAAGTTTACACCTCCATATTCCTTATTTGGTGGCAAGGACTTCAAGCAAATTCGTACCGATATTGATGACATTACCGCAAGGCTGTTCGAGATTGGTCCCAATCCAGCAAGCGCGGAAGAACAAATCGAATTTGCCGATTTGAGCAATCAGTTGGAACTGTTGGAGGAAGAACGCTTTAAACTATTGGAATTTTACAAGATCAAGTTCAAGGGGGATTGGTACACCAACCTAGTGGATAAATTGGTGCTTAGGACCAATGCTGAGTTTGGATTCTTGGGAAGCTATAATAACGATATTGGAGCCGTGCCCTTTGAGCGTTTCTTTGTTGGGGGAGATGGTCTTGGAAACTTTACCTTGGATGGTAGGGACGTAATTCAGTTGAGGGGATATGAGAATAGTTCACTTACGCCGTTTAGTACAAATCCAGTGACCGGAAACCAAGAGCGTGATGGTGGTACCATCTACAATAAATTCTCTATGGAATTGCGTTATCCACTTACCTTGAAACCCTCAGCATCCATTTATGCCCTATCATTTTTGGAAGCAGGTAACGCCTTTAACAATTTTAGTGAGTATAATCCGTTTGAATTAAAAAGATCTGCCGGAGTGGGGCTACGTATTTTTATGCCGGCATTCGGTCTATTGGGTATCGATTTTGGATATGGATTTGACACAGATGCCAATCCATCCTCTAGCGGACCAAGCGGCTGGCAAACGCACTTCATTATCGGGCAGCAGTTTTAACCAAAGAATAATCGGGTCTTAAAATAGATGTAAATAACTCATTTTAAATTAATTAGTTATTTTGGCACGATATTTTCTTTTTAAAAAGCGGAATCAAAAAATGAAGACCAAAGTTCTTTTGACATTAGCTGTTGTATTGGTGTCCATTAATGGCTTCTCACAACGGGGTGTGCGTATCGGATATGTAGATATGGAATACATCCTTGAAAATGTGGAGGAATACCGGGATGCCACGGAACAATTGGATGCCAAGGCCGTAAAGTGGAAACAGGAAATTGAGCTCAAACAAAGTGTAATTGAGCAGATGAAGAAGGACCTTATGGCAGAAAAAGTCTTGCTGACGGATGAATTGATAGCTGAACGTGAGGAGGAAATCCAGATTTTGGAAACCGAAATGTTGGATTATCAGCAGGATCGGTTTGGACCGCAAGGAGATTTGGTGTTACAAAAAAAGCTGTTGATTCAGCCCATTCAGGACCAAGTGTTCAATGAAGTACAAAAAATAGGCGGTAATAAAAGATACGATTTTATTTTTGATAAATCCGCAGATGTTGTAATGTTGTACTCCGAAAAAAGACACGATATCAGTGACTTGGTTTTAAGGGAGATAGGGCGAACAAGAAAGGTGAGCAAATCCAATAAAAAGGCCAAGGAAAAAAATAGGCTGGATCAGTTTAGGGAGGAGCAGGCCGAAGAGGAAAAAGAGATTAGTGAAGCCCTCAAGGACCGTCAGGCAAAGGCAGAGGAAGCACAGGCAGCCAAAGCCAAGGCAGCTGAGGACAGAAGAGCTGAGCAGTTAAGGCTTCGGGAAGAACGCAAGAAGGCTTACGAAGCACGAAGAAAAAAATTATTGGAAGAGCGCGATGCCAAGCGGAAAGCCAAATTGGAGGAACGGAAAAAAGCGCAGGAACAACAACAGGATTCAATACAACAATAATATTGAAACACTAAATAGTAACATTCAAAATAGTATAACTTAGAGAATCATGAGAAATGTAAAGAAGATTGCTGTAGCCCTAGTCTTATTTGTTGCAGCTACGGGTTTTGTAAACGCACAGAGTAAGGTTGCCCACATCAATGTACAGCAATTGCTATCTGATATGCCGGAGATGAAAGCTGCCCAAGCGGAGCTTAAGAAATTGCAGGAAACCTATAGAGCGGATATAGAAAGCTCCATGACAGAATTTAGAAATAAGGCCACCCAATATCAAAATGAGTCCAGTGCCAAATCTCGAGAAGAGAATGAAAAAAGAGCATTGGAACTTCAAGGGTACGAAAAAAATATCCAAGCAGCTGAGCAGGCCGCTATTCAGGAAATGCAGAAAAAACAACAAGAATTGTTTGCTCCTATTTCTGATAAAGCCAAAGCAGCCATTGAAAAAGTTGCCGCAGCCGAAGGCTTTGATTACGTAATTGATGCCAGCCCAGGATTGAGCTTGATCGTTGCCAAAGGAAAGGACCTGCTTCCATCTGTAAAACAGGAATTGGGCTTCTAAGTTTTACTTTATGATATTTGAAACCGCTTTTTCTTCTGAAAAGCGGTTTTTTTATGTCCAAACTTAACAATAGTACTTACTTTTAAACATGGTTAAACCCATTGGTATTTTTGATTCCGGTATCGGGGGCACTTCCATTTGGAAAGAGATTGAAAAACTGCTTCCCTATGAGGATACTATATATCTCGCCGATAGTGCAAATGCGCCATATGGTGCTAAATCCAAAGAACAAATCCTTGAACTGAGCATCAAGAATACGGAGCTTTTACTTCAGAAGAGCTGCAAACTTATTGTGGTGGCCTGTAACACGGCAACCACCAACGCAATCGATTTTCTTCGCGCTAACTATGACGTTCCATTTATAGGTATTGAGCCGGCAATTAAGCCCGCTGCATTACACACCAAAACCAAAAAAGTGGGGGTGTTGGCCACCAAGGGCACCTTGTCCAGTACATTGTTCCATAGTACTTCCAAAATGTTTGCACAAGGGATTACCGTATTGGAACAGGAGGGAACTGGATTGGTAGAACTGATAGAGGATGGCAAAACCCATTCAGAGGAGACCAGGACGCTTCTAAAAAAGTATCTGGACCCCATGTTGGAGGAACACATTGACTGTCTAGTGCTGGGTTGTACCCACTATCCGTATTTGATCCCTTTGATTCAGGAATTGGTGCCTCCTGGACTAACCATTATTGATTCTGGTGAGGCTGTTGCCCGACAAACAAAGGCGGTATTGGAGAAGAACCAACTGGCGGCTCCGACAAAAAATAAGGCTAGCCATAGGTTTTACATCAATGCAAATACAAGTGCTTTATCTTCTTTGGTGTCTGGCCCAGATATCTATATAGAACATCTGGACTTTTAGCAACTATTTTCTACGGTAAGTCAAGTAGGTAAAACTGTGTTTGTGCTTTTCATCTACAGGGTGAAAATCTTCTTGCACCAATTCCCAAACTCGTTGATCAATTTCTGGGAAAAAGGTATCGGCTTCCACTTCAGCATGCACACGAGTCAATTCAATGTCCGTGGCAAAATCCATCCCCTGGCGGTAGATTTCTCCCCCACCAATTATAAATGCGGTTTCTTCCGGGCCAACAAGATCCAAAGCATCTTCTAAAGAATGTACAATTTGGCAGGGAAACTTGGGTTGGTAATTTTTGTCCCGGGTTATGGCAATATGTTCCCTATTGGGCAAGGCCTTGGGAAAACTCTCCAAGGTTTTGCGACCCATAATTATTTTATGTCCAGAGGTAAGCTGCTTGAATCGTTTAAAATCATCCGGTAAATGCCAGGGAAGGTCGTTGTTGATACCAAGGGCATTGTTCTCCGCTGCCGCGGCAATCATGATCAATTGCTTCATTGATCTTTTTTTTTATTTATGCTGGATAACGGAAATTCGGTTTCGATCTCCTTCTGAATTTCTGAAATGCGTTGCTTTTGCTGGTTCACTAATTTTTCACGCTGTTTGCGTTCCCAATCCTGTCCCATGAATTTGTGGGTAACAAAAACATTGAAGGCATGAAAAACGAATAAAAATGCCCATAAAAGAATACCCCAAACAAACCAATCGTAGGCTTCTCCGTATTTGAGTATTTTGTTGATCAAGACCAAAAAAATACTTCCGATCAAAAAAATCACAAAGTGGGAAAACAACCTTTTCTTCTGCTTTATCCGTTTTTGGGCATGTTCCAGCAGCTCGTGTTGTTCTATATCCACAGATTTTTCTTGTTTCTTTTTTGAGAACATGGAATGGCTATCTTTAACAACAAATATAATTGAATTACGACCAAAGTAGCCTTATGCAAAACCTCAGAAAGAAGTTCCCTGTCCTACAACACTGCATCTATGCCAACACGGCGGCAACTGGCCTGTTGTACGAAGATTTGATGGAATGGCGCCAGGAGCATGATTTGGACTATCTGATTGGAGGTAGCCAAATGAAGCAAAAATGGTATGGCAAAATGAACGAGGTAAGAAGCACTGTGGGCCAATTTTTTGGTTGTAAGGCTTCCAACGTTGCCTTGGTGCCCAATTTCACTCTGGGGCTTAACCTCCTACTGGAAGGATTACCTACGGATTCTAGGGTGCTCCTTGTCCATAACGATTATCCATCCCTCAATTGGCCTTTCGAAACTAGGGAATTTGAAAAGGAATATGTAGCAATTGAGGCAAATTTGGAGGAGCGGATTCATGAGAAGCTTAGTGCTGGAAACTTTGATGTATTGGCACTTAGTTTGGTACAATGGATCAACGGTATCAAAATCGATTTGGCGTTTCTAAAGAAACTAAAGCAAGAGTTTCCCGAACTTTTGATTATCGCGGATGCTACCCAATTTTGTGGCACGCAAGAGTTCAATTTTGAGGAATCAGGAATTGATGTCTTGGGAGCAAGCGCCTACAAATGGTTGCTGGCCGGTTATGGCAATGGATTCTTTTTGGTGAAGGAGAAAGCCAAGGAAAGATTCAATTTAAATGCTGTGGGCAATTGGTCTGTGGATAGAATGGGAGACGATTTTCAAAACAGCCCTTTTTGCAAGCGATTGGAACCCGGGCATTTATCATCCATGAGCTTTGGGAGTCTTCAGTTTTCCTTGAACTTCTTGGAATCTGTAGGCATGGAAAATATTCAAAATCAACTCAAACTACTATCCCAAAAAGTAAAGCAGGAATTCACTTCCCTGGGTTTATTGGAGGATAGTGTGGCCAAAAGGGACATCCATAGTACTATTTTTAATGTAAAGGGAGATCAGGCTCTTTTTGAAAAACTAAGCCAGGAAGATGTGGTCTGTGTGCTCCGCGGAAACGGAATTCGCCTAAGTTTTCACTTCTATAACACGGAAAATGAGATTGATGCGATTGTCGATATCTTAAAATCTTAGCTGACGCATATCATATTTTGTGAAAATTCACACCCTAATTTTGTAAAGGTAATCCTATTGTTAGGAGCATTTTATCAATATGATAAATCGGTTATAACTTATTGTACGTAAACGGTTTTATCTTTTGTTTTGCGGAGATTTTAATACGAAAATTAAAATACCATGGCAATAAAGAAACAATACCTAAAAAGCAAGCCAGTATGTAAAGTTACATTTACTGTGCCTGCGGAAGAAGCTAAAAAAGTAGCTGTTGTTGGAGATTTCAACAACTGGAACCCAAAAGAAAGTACTTTGAAAAAGTTGAAAAATGGAACTTTCAAAGGAACCTTTGACCTTCCACAAGAGAACACCTTCGAGTTTAGATATTTAGTGGACGGAACCTACATTAATGATGCAGAGGCTGATCGTTACCAATGGAACGATTACGCTGGGACGGAAAATGCTGTTCTAGAGCTTTAGTCAAAAAAAGAACCAAGAAGCAAGACTTCGTCTTGTTTCTTGGCTCCACATTCTTATTCGTTTAGGAGTGCTATTCCACTACTGAAACTCCTTTCCAAAAGGCCACTCTTCCCTTAATGGTCCTGGCCAGCTCACTCACTTCAGGGTAGTACCAGGCGGCATCCACATTTTCTTTTCCATCTACCTCCAAGGTATAATAGGAGGCAACCCCTTTCCAAGGACAGGTGCTATGCGTTTCACTGGATTTAAAGTATTCTTTCTTAATGCTTTCAGCAGGAAAGTAATGATTGTTCTCAATCACAACGGTATCGTCGCTTTCTGCAATAATGGTATCGTTCCAAATAGCTTTCATGGTCTTATTTTTTAAATACATAGTTTTTGTACTGATTCTGGCTGTCGGCAAACTCGGTTACAATTTGTAAACCGGATTGCTCTGCCAACCATTCCACAGTAGCGTCATCATATTTTTGGGAAATCTCCGTATGAATGGTTTCCCATTTTTTAAGACGTATTTGAAGCTGTAAACTTTCAATGTTGATGGTTTGGGCCTCTTTGGATACCAAATAACTCTTTGCCGTTCCCGTCTCTGGGTCATAAACCTCCCAGTGCAAGAAGTTGTCCAGAACAAAATCCCCACCCAATTCCCTATTGATTCGGGCTAAAATGTTTTTGTTGAAGGCTTCCGTAATTCCTGTCTTGTCATTGTAGGCATCCAAAATGGTCTGCGGATTCTTTTTTTGGTCAAACCCCATCAAGATCAGATCTCCATCGTTGACAGAATCCCGTAGGTTTTTTAAAAACTCAATAGCCGGTTCATGGAGCAGATTGCCAATATTGGATCCTAAAAATAGAATAACCTTCTTGCGGCCATTCACTTTGTCAATATCCCTTAAGGTATCAAAATAGGTGCCTTGAAGGGTATTGATCTCCACTTCCGGGATTTCCTGCTTCAATGCAGTTTCCAGTTGGTCAAGGGCATTTTGGCTTATGTCAATGGGACGGTAATCAAAAGGAATCTCATTGTCTACAAGATATTGCAGCAATATTTTGGTCTTTTTCCCGTCACCCGCACCCAATTCAAAAAGACTGAAGGTTTCCCCATCTTGGGAGAAAAGCGCTGAAATCTCGGCTTTATTGGCTTCCAGAATATCAAACTCACAGTTGGTAAGATAATATTCAGGCATTGCCATTATATCCTGAAAAAGCTTATCGCCTATCTCATCGTAGAAATATTTGGACGATAAATGTTTGGGAAAACTTGTCAATCCCTCGTAGACCTCTTGTTCAAAAGCTGAGGTGAAAGTCCTAGTTTGGTTATTTTGCATGGGAGCTTTGTCGAAATTATTTGACCAACCTTAATCCAGTAAATTGCCATCGCAATTGCGGATGGAAAAAGTTGCGATACGTATGTCTGGTGTGTTTGGAAGGGGTAGCAACGGAACCACCTCTCAGCACTTTTTGGTTTACCATGAACTTACCATTGTATTCCCCTAGCGCACCATCGGCTTTTTGATAATTGGGGTAGGGGAGATAGGCACTTTCTGTCCATTCCCATCTTTTGCCCCAAGGGAAAAAGGCCTGGGCCGCCTCCCATTCAAATTCGGTGGGGAGCCGCATCCCTTTCCACTGGGCAAAGGCAAAAGCCTCGAAATACGAAATATGGGTTACAGGCGCATCCTCATTCACTTTTTGAAGCCCTGTGGCCGTATAGTGCCACCATGAGCCCTCAATTTTATGCCAATACAGGGGAGATTTTACATCTTGTTGGTTCACCCAGTCCCAGCCTTCGGCATGCCAATGGTCAAAGCGTTGATATGCCCCTGCTTCAATAAATGCCATGAATTCCCTGTTGGTGACCAACTTATTGGAAATTTCATAGGGCTGCAGGTAAACCTTATGCCTTCCCAACTCATTGTCATAACAAAAGGCGTCGGAATCATGACCAATTTCGTAAATACCTTCCTCCATGGAAATCCAATCCGGCTCATGGGTTTCAACGGGATGATCTACAAACGTATTGGAATATACGGGTAGCAGCGGGTTGTTCCCAAGAATAAATTTAATATCGGTCAGCAATAATTCTTGATGTTGTTTCTCGTGGTGTATTCCTATTTCTAGTAAATCGTTCAGTTCTTGGGTTTGTGCATGGCCAAAAAACTCCTTGATTCCCTCGGTCACATATGCACGGTAAGCATAAACCTTTTTTACCGAGGGACGGGACAAATTGCCCCTATCGGAACGCACCACCCGCTTCCCAACGGTTTCGTAATAACTATTGAAAACAAAGGAAAAATCAGGATCAAATTCTTGGTAGCCTTTGGCATGGGGTTTTAGGATAAATTCCTCAAAAAACCAGGTAGTATGGCCCAAATGCCATTTTGGGGGACTCACATCCACCACGGGTTGCACCACATAATCCTCAATTTCCAAAGGCTCACAAATGGCTTCGGAAGCTTTTCTGGTCTCCAGGAAGAAATCCAAGAGGGAATCGGTAAGAATCATAAATGATTTTTTCTACTTAAAGATAGGGAATAATGGCTTAGCCAACAGCGTAAACAGGTAGGCTAAAACTAAAGGAAGTCCCCTCGTTGGGTTTGCTGAAGACCTTGATGCTGCTGTCATGGATTTCCATGATTTTCTTAACAATGGCAAGGCCAAGACCCGCGCCTTCCTTTTGCTGTCCAGCCTTGGTTTGTCGGTAGCGTTCAAAGATCAATGCTTGGTTGTCCTTTTTAATTCCAGGCCCCGAATCTTTGATGGTGACCTCCACATGGTCTTCTTCCGATTCCAGTTTTACGGTAACCTCCCCGCCTTCAGGAGTGAATTTCAAGGCATTGTCCATCAAGTTTTGAATGGCACGTTCTACCAGTGAGATATCCGCAAAAACTAGGGGAACATTGTCAGCCATGGACAATTTTAAATCGATGTTTTTTTGCTGCGCAAGCAAGGAATAATTTCGGTGAATGTCATTGGCCAGTTCACTGATCAAGAACGGTTCTTTTTCTGGCTGGATCTGATTGGCCTCCAATTTGGAGTATTCAAAGAGCTGCGAGACCAATTTGGAGAGTCTCTCGCTACTTTTTGAGACCATGCTCAAATATTCGGCCCGTTCTTCGGATGAAAGCTCGGAATCTTTCATGTGAAGCGTTTCAATATAGCCTTGTATAATGGATAGTGGTGTTCTAAGATCATGGGAAATATTGGCAATCAACTCTTGCCGCAATTGTTCCACAGATTTTATTTTTTCAATATCGGACAGAATGGTATCTGCCATATTGTTATAAGTGGTAGCTACGTTGGATAGGTCGGTTTTTTCGGCGTTTTCAATGCGATATTCCAAATCTCCCTGTTGAAAACGTTTAGCCGCATAAATAATCTTGCGAAGACTCCGGGTCAGGTACCAAATGGCCAAAATTCCCAAAAGGGTGGCAAAAATGAGGGTAAGTACGGAACCACCTAGTCCAAGTCGCATAAAATAACTGTTGAAGAGGTCGCTACGAGTGGCCAAAAAATCCTCCCCTGCCAAGATAATATAGATATATCCTTCGTGCCCATCTTTATTGAACTGGGCCGCCGAAAAAATAGTCTGCTTGGTCAAATCCTTGGGGTCATCACCCAATACATAATTGCTGCCACTTTCCGTAATAAATTGTTTTATGGGAGCCAGATTTACCCTTTTCTCCTTGGTTTCAGGAGCATCGTGATCCAGCACTACAGAATATTTCACTTTTCCATCCAGATCCAATAGATAGACCTCAATGGCCCGGTTTACGGCCATCATATCGTGCATAATATCCCCAAACAGGGCCTTGTTCACATTACCCTTGGAATCAAAGGGTTGGGTGTCCCTAAATTTCTCCTCGATAAGGTCTTGGGCCAAATTGGCGTGCAAACGCTGCGTTGTCTCGTAAAAATATTTATTGGAGAGGTAAATGGAGGTAATGGTATACCCGATTCCAGCTAAAAGCAAAATAGCCAAAAAGGACAGCGTCAGTTTTAAAATAAATCGAACGGAAAGAATATTGTTTTTCATGGTCAGTGGTTGGCTTGGGTTTCCAAAAGTTCTTCGTTGAATTTATAGCCCACACCCCAAGTGGTAAGGATGAACTTGGGATTGCTCATATCCGGTTCAATTTTGGAACGGAGTCTGTTTATATGAGAGTTCACCGTATGCTCGTAGCCTTTAAAATCGTAACCCCATATCATATTAAGAAGCTTCCCTCGATCATAGCTTTTCCCTGGGTTGGAGGAAAGCAAAACCAAAAGCTCAAATTCTTTGGGCGAAAGCTCTACTTTTTTACCATCCAGAAGCACTTTTCGCATATCAATGTCAATGGAAAGCACATCAAATTGCATCAATTTGGGGTTCTTTTCCCCCGCGGTTTCCACCACATCCATTTTTTGTCTTCTGAAAATGGCCTTAACCCGAGCAATGAACTCCCGAACACTGAAGGGTTTGGTGAGGTAATCATCTGCTCCGACTTCCAATCCCAATACCTTATCAATTTCCTCGGAACGCGCGGTTAGCATCATTATGGGTGTGGTGACGTTGTGGGCTCGGATTTTTTGACAGATTTCAACGCCATCCATGCCGGGTAGCATCACATCCAAAATTATAAGGTCTGGATTTTCTTTGAGCGCTTTTTGCAATCCAATATCTCCCCGAATGGCGGAAAGCACCTGACAACCTAAATCCTTAAGATGTATTTCCAGCAAACGAACGATTTCGATATCATCCTCTACGATCAACACTTTTTTCATGATATGGCGAATTAAAGGGTAAAGTATCACGGAAAGTTCACCTTTCCATTAAAATTTTGATGGATTACCTTCTAAAAAGTCCTTTTTAAGCCCAATTCTTTACAAAAAATACGATTTTTTAATGTAAATGTCTCGTAATCAAGCTTTAAGCAATTTTGATTTTTATGTGATACTTCTGCAACATCTTCCCCCGTCATTTGTGTTGCAAATAAAAAAAACACGTAAAATGAGCAACTTAAAATCTATTTGGACTCTTGTGGCCATCCTGGTTCTAGCCGCAGGATGTAGCAATGATTCCGACGATGAACCTATTGTACTGGAAGCGGGAACACTTTCAGGCGGACCTTTTACCATCACTGTTGATGGTACTCCGGATATGATTTCCGGAATTACTTTGGATGACAGCAATGTGGTTGGTAGTAACCGCACCTATGTCATTACGGACGACTCAAGAAATATTTTGGGCCTACCACCAGACTTGGCAGCCCTTGGAGGTGTGGATTTCGACGCAGCTGGAGTAGGTACTTGCTTTGTTTACCATTTGGTGTATGAGGCGGGACTTACTGGATTGGAGCCAGGGATGAATTTGGACGGTCTTTCTGGGGATCACGATTTATCCAATGCCATTACCGTGACGCGCAACGGCCTTAATGCGGGGACGCTTTCGGGAGGACCTTTTACCATTTTGGTGGATGGTACACCGGACATGATTTCAGGGATTAGTTTGGATGACTCGGAATTGACCGGCACAAACCAGGGCTACGTAATTACCGATGATCAAAGAAATATCCTGGGATTACCTCCTACAATTGAAGCCGTGGAAGGCGTGGATTTTGATGGCGCAGGTACAGGTGTTTGCTTTATCTACCATATAACTTATGAAGATGGGCTTACAGGATTGGAAGCTGGAATGAACCTTGACGATTTTAGCGGAACATATGCCCTTTCCAATTCCATTATGGTAACCCGAAACGGTCTGAATGCAGGTTCCATTGACGGCGGTCCTTATACCATTTTGGTGGATGGAACCCCGGATATGGTGAGCGGAATTACCTTGGATGATTCAGAATTGACAGGTTCCATGCAAGGCTGGGTGATTACCGATAATGAAAACAACATCCTTGGTTTACCTCCAACCTTGGAAGCGGTGGAAGGTGTTGATTTTGATGCCGCAGGTGTTGGGACTTGCTTGATCTGGCACATTACCTATGAAGAAGGCCTGGTGAACTTGGAAGCTGGTTACAATGTTTCTGATTTGGAAGGATTCTATGCCTTGTCCAACTCCATAACCGTAAACAGGAATGGACTGAATGCCGGTTCCATTGCTGGTGGTCCTTTTACCATTTTGGTGGATGGAACTCCTGATATGGTTGGCGGAATTACCTTGGATGATTCAGAATTGACGGGCTCCAAACAAGGATGGGTTATCACGGATGATGCCAACAATATTCTAGGTCTGCCACCTACCTTGGAGGCTGTTGAAGGAGTGGACTTTGACGGTGCCGGTGTTGGAACTTGCCTAATCTGGCATATAACCTATGAAGAAGGATTGATGAACCTTACAACGGGCTATAATGTTTCTGACTTGGAAGGTTTCTATGCTCTGTCCAATTCCATTACGGTAACCAGAAACGGACTCAATGCAGGAACCCTTTCTGGCGGCCCCTTCACTTTTGATGTGGATGGTACTCCTGATATGGTAAGTGGAATTACCTTGGATGACTCAGAACTCACGGGAACAAATCAAACCTATGTGATCACGGATGATGCCAACAACATTTTGGGACTTCCACCAACCTTGGAAGCAGTTGAAGGTGTTGACTTTGATGCCGCAGGAACTGGAGTTTGCTACATCTGGCATGCAACCTATGAAGATGGACTTGTAGGGTTGGAAGCAGGAAAAAATGTTGCTGACCTGGACGGGTTTTATGCCCTATCCAACGGTATTTCGGTGACAAGAAACTGATTTTTGAAAAAGAAAATTATTTGCTTTACTTGTTTCCAAAAAGGCGCCCAGACGAAAGTCTGGGCGTTTTTCCTTTGCTAGAAAAGTCCATGGAATACTGTTATACTTCGTATTCCTCCACTTCAATCTTAATACGATTCCCTCCAGCGTTAATGGCTTCATGGATCTTGTAGATACATACCTCGGATTTGTATGAGGTGATGGCATCGTAGTTCAATTTTTCCTCTTCCCTCACGGATTCGATGAAGTTGTACAAGTGGGCCGTATGACTTGCTAAATTGTACACTTTGTCCATATCTTTCATTTCATGGATGTCGTAACTGATTTGTGGTGCAGTTTCCTTGATACCGGAATCACCAGATTCCTTTTCCTTGTATTTCTGCATATCCGCTAGGTTGGAGATATACCCAGCATCAATATATTCCTGCCACTGTTTGGCTTCCACTCTTGATTCACGGAAAATCTTATTGTCCTTCCCTTGGGAAATAATAAAGGCTCCATCGTCCCCTATAAACCGTTCATAAACTCCAATCGCCCTGGAGTTGGAGATGTTCTCATAAATACCAATGGCAGGTCCTTTTGGGGTATCGTATTCCAAAATAGTGGCCATGGTATCTGCCTGTTCAAAATTGAAATAGGAGTTGTTCCCAGTGGCATATACCGTATGCGGATAAGAGCCAAAGAACCAGTTAAAAATATCTATTTGGTGTGATCCCAAGTCAGATACAACCCCACCACCCAACTTTTTATAATTACGCCAATTGTAGACCTGATCTACGGTGTCAAAACCGTATTGCTTGAGTTTGTTGAGATTAAGGTTGTCTTTTTTATTGGGTTGCTGGGTCCAAATTTGGGACCTGTTCCATTGACCAACCGCATGGGTCAACCTACCAAACATTTGCTCCTTTTCCAACAAAATTTGATGGGTAAAGCGGTAGCGATCATCACTTCTACGTTGACGTCCAATTTGAAGCAACTTTCCCGTTCTTTTCATGGCTTCTGCCATTTTTCGGGCATCCTCCATATTGTTGGACATGGCTTTTTCACAGTATACGTGAATTCCCGCTTCCAAGGCGTCCACTGCATGTTGCATATGCCAGAAATCAGGGGTGGTTAAAACTACGGCATCCAATTTTTCCTTTTCCAACATGTCATAGAAATTCTCGTATGCCTTTACCTTGGTTCCGTATTGTTCATTGAACCGATTCTTGGCATTTTCACGACGACTTTCCACGATATCGCATACCGCTACCAAATTGGCACTCGGTATTTTGGGAATATTCCTGAAAATGACACCGCCCCCACGGCCTCCACAGCCAACAACACCAACATTTACCTTATCACCAACTTTGAGTGGGTTGGCGGTAATGCTAAAAGGGTTGGCGAGCATCAGCCCAGTTCCGAATAGGGTAGAGGTTTTAATAAAATTTCGTCTGTCCGTTTTGTTAGAAGTACTCATGCAAATTAAGATAGTTTAGTTCAGTTCGATTGCGGCTAGCTGCCCAAATGTACATTATTTCAATCAATGGAAAAGAGCTTTCCATCTTGGCTATAGACCACCCAGGCTATTTCCGCTACATTTTTAACAATATTTTCAATTTCGTTAACGGAATGTAGATATAGTCCAGTGGAAAATGCATCGGAATATGCAGCCATTTTGCAAGCCACCCAGATACGATCAAACTCAGAAACCCCTGTGTTTTTCCCCGTTCTTGGGTCAAAAATATGGTTGCCTTGATGAAAAGTACCAGAGGCACTGACCGCTATATCACCTAATGACAAGTTTTTTTGTTCTTCAGAAGAAGCCAAGGAGTGGCTCCAATGTTCGGCATCTTGTGGAGCACCCTGGGTGAGCAATGTGCTGTCTCCTGCGCTAATGCAATAATTTTCAACATCCATTTCCCGAAGTAACAAGGCCAGTTGATCTAAGGCGTAGCCTTTTCCTATTCCCCCAAGATCAAAAAGCATCCCTGGTTGGATGCAATAGAAATAGGGTTTTTCGGGATCAACATAAAGGCTTGCTCTCAATTTTTCTTCCTGGGCTTTTTCCAATGCATTGGCCATTTCAAACTCGTTAAGGATACCCTCTTTGGCTGCCCGAAAGATATTCATGTGTTCTGCAACTCCAATATCAAAAGTGCTTTGGGTCCATTGCTGTACTTGAATGGCTTGTTTGATCACGTCCCAGGTCTCGTGCTCCAATGCCAACTGTGCATCAGCCTTGAGTTTGTTGATGCGACTGATGTCACTACCGGCCACAAACCGGCTAAGGATTTCCTCTAACTCATCCAAGCGTTGGAAACAACGTTGGGCAACATTTTGGGCGTAATCTGCTTCTTCCCCAGAAATGGTAAGAAGAAAGCGGGTGGCCATGGCCTGGTGTTCAAAATTGTGCATGGAATATGACCAAATTTTAAGGAGCTAAAGGTACTTAAATCAAGGAAACGATTACCGTTCAAACAATATCGGATTTAAGTGGGAGTCGATGACCTTGCCGATTTCCACCCCTGGACACCAGGTTTCCCAATCGTTGATCTGGCCATCGTTTTCCGGTTTTTTGAGAAGCATGTCCTTATCCATGTAAATGGAGGTCATCACTTTTCTTGTTTGGTTGGTGGTATTGGGACCCGCACGGTGGAAAATCCACCCAGAATGAAAACTGACCTCGCCAACATCAAAAGGTTCGGAAATTTTGGGACAATCCGTAACACGGAGCTTTTCTCCAATCAAGTTTTCGCTTTCGTCGCTAATGGACAAATCCCTTCCCGTCAATATTTCCTGACTTCCCGCTGCAAATTCCAAAGGGCCCATTTCCGAAGGAACAGCCTGAAGTGGAATCCAAACGGTAATGACCCTGTCGGTAGATAACGGCCAATAGTATTGATCCGCATGCCAAGGAGTAATTCCACCACCACCTTCTTTAAATAATGCCTGATCGTGATACATGCGAACCCCATCCACTTCCATAAGATCCGCCGCTAATTGCGCCAGTCGTTTGCTAAACATCAATTCTTTAATTTGGACATCTTGCGTCCATAAATTAAAAATCTGCAAAAAGGCCTTGCCATAGGTGTCTCGGTCTTTGAGTTTCTTGGTTTGGGTATTGAGCTTATCCACTTTAGCAGATATTACCCTATTAAAATGCGCCACCACTTCCGGCGTAAGTACTTCCTTGATTTTGATAAAGGCATTTTTACGGTAAAAGTCAATTTGCGATTGGGAGAGTTGAAAAGGTCGTTGTAGGATATCGAAATGCATAGGGAATGTTATGAGGATTTGTAAAGTCGGTATTCGTCCACTTCCAATTTTTTGGCAGTTCCCATAGGGTAGTGGTCGGCCAATTGTAGGCCTAAGTTTTCTATAAGTTTAATGCTTTTGGCGTTACGGTTGTCCACAGGATATTTTATATAATCTACCTCCAAATTGGATATGCCCCAATCCAAAACAAACTGAACTACTTTTCGTCCAATTCCTTGACCTTGGGCCTCTTTTTTGATCCATAAGCCAAAATGGGGCTGCTTGGAAGGAATGGAATGGATGCCGCAGCAACCTGCAAATTTACCTTGCTGCAGAATGACCCAGACCAAATCTTTGCCTTGATCCATTTGGGTAATGGAATGTTCCACAAAGGCCCTGGTCTCATCTAGATGACTTGGGGGTTCATCCAACGGCAGATATTGGATAACATCATGATCAAATGCATCAAACATTTGCGGGATATAATCCAGATGGATAGGAGTTAGGCGGATGTCTTCACTGATTTGATGTTCCATTTCCAAAAGTGTTGGGCAAAGGCCATCAATTGCCACTTCGCCAAAACCTAAGGTAGTGGATCTATTTGAAAAATTATTTGTCTCGCTTGTTTTACTATGGATTTAGAACAGTTTCCGCAGTTGCGCCCTGTCTTTTCAATAATTTGGAGTGTTTCTTCAATAGTTGCCAAGCGACATTATTGATTTTCTTAACGCCTACCTTTTCCCATTTTTCCTGGGAGGCCTCAAAATTGGATTTAAACAGTTTTTGGGACAAGTCCCGGATAACACAATAATTGGCGACTTGGTGACCGTTTTCACTTTCCTTGTTGGCATTTTTGGCAAAAAAGGCAATCAACTCGAAGAGGGTGTCTTGAGCCAAATTTAACTCGGTAAGTTTTGCTCGATATTCCAAATCGGCGGACTTTAAATCAGGCCATAATTTCTTGTCCGCGTAATGTCGGGCCTCATGCGTCAAGTAGCTGATTTTGAAATTTTCGCTGCTTATGTCGTAGGCTTTTTTCACACAATAAATACCTTCCTCTTCCGTCCATCCCCCAGGATGATGGGCACCCAAGGTGGCGTACTCCATCCAGCCCAATGTGGCAAAGTCTTCCAAAAAATATACGGTTACTTCTTGTATTTCACCTTTACCTAAATCCACCTTGTAGACTTTTGGGGTTTGTTTTTTCCAGATCATTAAATCTATAAGCCGACCATGATAGGTGACTTCATCTGTTGTGAATAGGCCTTTCGAGCGGATATAATCCCGCAGAAAATAGCCCAAACTGTCTCGGGTCACTTTTTTGCCCCGAACAGGCGGATAGTTTTTCATCAGGAAAGGTACAACACCTCCTCCCAATTCCCGCTCAAAGTTCCCACTAGTATTAAGAAGGGATTTTCGCCAATAGTTTTTGAAGTGGGAAATCAAGGTTTCTATTTCCGATTCGGGGTTTGTTGCACCCATATCGGATTCACCTTTGAACCGGGCTTCAAAATCGGTTTTAAATTTTTGGTCTTTGGCATTCAATCCGTCTGCTTCCAACAAAGGGAAAATAGGGGTAACATCAGTATCCATACCATAGGCATAGATTTCATTGTAAGGAAGGGTGTTCTTTTTCTGTTGCGCCATGGCTCCGGTAAAAAGGAGCGCCAGAAGGGCACAAAGGGTTCTATTTCTTTTAGACATGTTTCGAGATTTGATTGATAACACAAAAATCAACCTCAATCAGAACAAGAAATTGTACCAGATTAACTATTTAAGACTTTCCGGAAGCGATTGGGTGAAATCCCATAGGCCATTTTAAACGACCGGATAAAATGCGCATCGTCAAAAAAACCATTAGCGAAAGAAACATCCGAGATGCACTGCTGGGTACTGGACAACAAATACACCGCATTGTGCAACTTCGATTTCAATTGGAACTCTCCTATCGTCATACCTTTTTCGGCCTTAAAGGCGCGGGCCATATATACGGGATGCACATGAATGCGTTCCGACAGCGAAGCCAAGGAATGAAATTGTGTCAGTTCATGTTTTAAAATGCGCTCTAGTTTTTCTACCCAAGATTTAGAATGAGCTTTAGCTTGATTCGGGCTAATGGTACACAGCCAATCCAAGATCAATTCCGTGCTGAGGTCGGCATCGTAATCAATTTTAAAGTTCAGCAGCAGTTTGTAGAGGGAAGGGAAGGCGGTTTTATTGAAATGTATGTGTGTGTTGGGTAGATCTACCTCCCAATCCAACTGTTCTTGCCAACCTTTTTTGAATTCGATATTGAAACAAGTGGCGGAATCCTCCAAAAAGGTGTTTTGATGACACCACGAAGTAGGCCGAAACAGCACATCTGAAGCTTGCACCAATTGGGTTGAGTCGTTGATGCACTCCAAATAACTGCCCGAAGTGAGCACGCTGATATAGCTGTTGTCGTGATAATGATCCTCCAAGACACTATCCGGGGAATAGGCGGTTAAGCTGAGCTTAAAGAGCTCGTTTTCCCGAGCATCCAGGTATTCGCCAAAATAGTTGCCTTCCTTTAGGTTGAGCATATTATTGCTACTTTTTATTGCTTATAAGTAGAAAAGTTTAGGCATCTGTTACAGCAATCATCTTTTTAAGCATGGATATTTGCCCCAGATGATAATACGTATGTTCGATGATGCCTTCTATATTTCGCAGATAAGTTCCGTACTTCTCGTCTACAAAAGGCTTATCCAGAATGCTATCTGGTAGTTTGGCCACTTCTTGGACAAAGATTTCGGAATTTGCCAGAAACTCGTTCACCAACTTTTCCCAGTCGGCCTGTGAATTGATGGGCGGAAGATCAAAACTGTATTTATCCCGAATCTCAAGTGCACCGCCTTGGAACACTACTATCAATCCCGCCAAATAATAATTGATATGAAAGGTGAGCGCCGCTATCGTGTTGAGGTTTCCCACCTTCTGCGTGGCCTCCTCCCAGTTGAGATTTTCCAGTTGCGTCTTGCAATTGGTGTTGGCCACCCAACGGCCATCCAACAATACTTCTTGCAATCTGCTGGCGAGTTCTTTGGTTCTTTCCATCCTCGGTTTCTTGCTGAATTTGGTTTCCGCCTACCAAAGTACATTTTTCAAGACCAAAAAGAAACTACATTAGATTCCCTGAATGTAAAAAAACGCCTCCCCAGAATTGTCCGTCATCAAAATTCGGAAGTCCTCCTCCGAGACCAGGGTTCCACCCAGACTTTGAATTTTATCCCTTGTTTTAGCTAGATTTTCCACCCCAAAGCTGCAGACCCAATATTCATATTTGCCTTTATCATCGTTGGAGATTTCCATCAGGTCGGCGATGTGTTCGCCCTCACTGTTCCAGATATGATAGGCCCCATAACCTTGCTCCTCGAACCGCCAGTCAAAAATGCCCTCATAAAAGGGGATTACCTTGGCTGCGTTGGACACATGGAGTTCGTTCCAAATGAGGGTGCCGGGCTCGTTCAAGGTTCGTGTGTGGGTGAGGTTTTCGCCTTCGTATACGGTAAAGCCTGACCCTTGAGGGTCACGGATCAAGGCCACCTTGCCCAAGGCGCTTTCATCCACCACTTCGATGATGCCGCCGAGCTCCCGAGCCTTTTCCACAGTCTGTTCCACACTGTTCACCTGAATGTAGGACATCCAAAAATGGGGCATCCGCATTTGTTTGAATTTTTCCGGGGTTTCATACAGGCCACAGATCTCTTGTTCGCCTTTATAGGCCGAGTAGTAACCATCGGACTCGTAATACGTCCACCCAAAAACAGCTTCATAGAACGGCATGGTCTCTTTGGGCGTGTAGGTAGAAAGGTCGGCGAATATAAAATTGTTCGGTTTCATCTGTCTTGAAATTAAAAATTATTTGGGCAGTTCATCTACGTTGGCTTCTTTGGGCATCCAATCTGGGGGTTTTACAAAGGCCAGCAATTTGTTGGAAAGGCCCTTGATCTGCCCCAATTTTTTCACAAAGCGACTAATGCCATGGAAAAACACCACAATGGGGTTCACGCTGTTTATGGGTTGCGAAATACCATAGACCACCTTTTCCTTTTCAGGCTCAAAAGTGCCCAGCATACGATCCCAAATGATCAATATTCCGGCATAGTTCTTATCCCAATACTGCCGGTTAGAGCCGTGGTGCACCCGGTGGTGCGAGGGTGTATTAAAGATAAACTCAATGGGTTTGGTGAGCTTGCCAATGATCTCTGTGTGCAACAGGGTCTGAAAGACCTGCACAAAGACTTCGGACAGCAATACCAGAATGGGATCAAAGCCCAACATTACGATCGGAAGTGAAAACACAACGGGCATAATGGCATCCAGCGGCCCAAAACGGTAGGCGACCGACATATTAAAATGGGGCGAGCTGTGGTGCACGGTATGGGTGGCCCATCCAATGCCGATCCTGTGCATGGTGCGGTGCTCCCAGTAATAGGCAAAATCGGCCAGGAGTACGCAGCAGATCACCGTGGCCCAATTGAGCTCCAAATGCGGCAGACTTATGTTATTATAGACCCAATAGTACACCTTGGTAATGGCCAGGATGCCCAAAATGATCTCGATCAAAAAGAAGGCACCAAAGGTGATTACGTTGGCAATACTGTCCAGCACCAAATCCTTGTCCAGCCTTTTTAGGTAGGCGTAGCGTATCAGCTCCAGTACAAAAAAGGGTATGATGATATAGAGCAGACTCAGGTCGTTGAAGATGTAGAACCAATATTGTACATCCAACCATTCCAGTTTTTTGGCTAAAAAATTAATCATGCTTATTGTCTTTTCCAGGTTTCAACATCGCCATAACCGTAGTAGTCATAGCTTAGGGTAAAGCTGTTTTCGTCCACTAGGGCGATCTTGCAGTCCACTTTGTATTGCTCCCCTTCATAATCTATACTGTAGATGCCCTTGCCCTTGGAGCCATTAAATTTGGTAATGGTCAGGGTTTTGGTGCCCTCGGCCTTTTCGGCATAGCCGTTTTCATCCTGGTATTGATGGGTATAGGCGTTGAACACCTTGCCCTCTTTTTTGATATTGTAGATGATGGCCCCTTTAAAATCCTCGGTATTGTAGGCCACCTTCCATTGGCCGATGAGGTCGTCGGTCTCTGGGTTATTGGCCGTGTTGGCTTCCGATTTTTCGGTTGGATTTTCAGCTTTGGGCTGTTGCTCGGACGCAGCGTTGGTTTCGGTGGTGGGGGTAGGGGAGTCGTCGCTCGTATCTATTCCAAAGGAGAACAAATGGGCCAGTCCGGCCAGGAAGATGATGATTCCCAAACTCCTAAAAACTAAGGTCGAATTTTTCATGTTTAACTATTTTGGTCAAAAGTAGGGGGGCTTTTTTTGGGTTCTTTTGACCTAGATCAAAAAAATCACTTTTGGGCGCGAATACGGCTCAAGGTCTCTTGGGTAACGCCCAAAAAGGAGGCGATCAGCCCCAATTTTACCCGAAGCTCCAACTGTGGGAAGCTCTGCTTTAGCAATTGGTACTTTTCCTTGGCGGATAGGAAAGACCATCCTTTGGAAAACTCGTCCAAAAAGGCCAGCATTTCCTCGGCCAGCAAACGGGCAAAGTTGCCAAAGGCCGGAAAATCGGCAATAAGTTTTTGGTAGTTGGAGTAACTGATGCGGTACAGCACGCAGGCCTCCAGACATTCCACCTCCTCAAAACTGGGCTTTTGGGCATAGAAACTGTACCAGGCAGTAACAAATTGGTTTTCGGTATAGAACCATGAGGTAATGGGCTTGCCGTTGTGGTGGTAATAGGTGTGGAGGGCGCCTTTTTCTATAAACCAAAGGTGGCTGGCGCGGCTGTTTTCCAGCAATATTTTATCGCCTTTTTGGGTTTCCACCACCTCAAAACAGGATTGGATGGCCTCTTTAAGGGGCACACTTACATAGGCACGGGTGGAAATGGACTGTAAGAGGTTTTGCATGTGGGTGCGGAATGGTGACGGGTTAAAGGTAGGAAAGTCTAAAAATTGAAAAGCTCTTTAAGCTCAAGTTCAAGCGCAGTTGCAATCGCATAAAGCGTGTAGGTGTTCGCAGAAACCTTGTGATTTTCTATCAGTTCGATGTGTTGTTTGTCCTTATTGCATAGTCTGCCCAATTCAGCTTGAGAAATGCCTTTTTCTTTCCTCAATTGCTTGATTCTAGCACCTATTTTTTTGGATAATTCCTGTTTCGACAACATCTAAAAGTTCCTAGCAAAACAAATTTGGATAGATTAAGCCGATACAGGGTCATAACAAATTATGACTTTTGATGATAAAACGATATATTTAGGTCATAATATAATATGACGATGAAGATTACTGATAAAATAAACTTAACCGAAGAATTAACGGAGTTGATTGAAGATGGCTATGGCGGCTCCGCCGAATTCACCAAAATTCTAGATCTAGGGATTGAAATGCTGTTTTATGTGGAGCAAGAAGCCTTTACCCAGCGGGAAGTTCAACAAGTGGTTTCCGCCCTAAAAGGAATTATTGGGGTTTTGAGGGGGTGAAATGGCTATTCAATGCTATAGTTAGTCGTATTTCAACTTCCTTAAGATGTTAATTGATTTTTTCAATTGAGCTTCTGTGAATTTCCTATTCAATGTGTTTTCTGGATGATGTATTGAATGTCTAATATATTTTGGAAGAGATACCTTATGTGTTGCATTATTCCTGGAATCAATCCATTGTCTGTCCTGGTCAAGTCCTTGAAGTTTTGCACTATCTATTTCTTCTAAATACCCATATAGTTCGTTGTGGTAGTCGGTCGTTGGAATTTCGAATACTTCAAAATTTACCTCAGAATAAGAACTTGAAGTTCTTTGAATTTTTTCAACTTTAGTTTTTTCATTTTTTTCTTTGAAAACTTTGAAGTTCCTGTTCAGATTACTTTTATCAATTAAGTAATTTGAATGTGTTGCATAAAGAACAATTGTTGAATTTTGATTAGATGTTATTTTGTTTAGTTCTTTTATCAAATTTAATTGTGCTTGAGGATGTAAATGAGTTTCTGGTTCATCAATTAATAGAATCTTACTATTAAGAGATTCCGTTTTATCATCTGCTGAAATTGTTAAGAGGAAGCTTATAAACTGCTTGAAACCATCCGATCTTTGGGACGTCGTTTTAGCCTTGTAATGAACGTCCGTATCTTCTATCAACAGCGATATTTTGTCACTATCTATTTCAAAAAGAATCGAAATCGGATGATTTTCCCAAATTGTATTAATGTGTTCCGTTACTTTTCTGCTAAGTAAGGATTCTAAATTTCTTATTCGGGCATGACTTGTCAAACTAGCAATAGCTTTGGCAATATCTTTTGTTGCCCGTATTCCAGCAAGTTTAAAACAGTTTAGCAAAGGAATTGACGCGCTACTAGGATTTGTAGAAAATTCTGTTAGACTAATTTCGTCTAAAATCAAATACTTAGAAGTTGACTCCCAAAAGACTACTGCGTGTGAATAACCATAAAAAAATGAAGAATGATACTTTCTTAAAAAAGTGGTAATGTTGAGATCATCTTCGGTGCTATCTTTTCCTTTTTTGATAATAGTTGAATCATCATTCGTAAATCCTTGGAAAATTTCTGTTTTGAAACTTATATGTTCGATTATTTCTCTCTCAGTTTCGGTATCATTGGAGTGGACTACATTAATCTTTACTTCTGTTGCAATTATTTTTTTGGAAATTTCTTTGGGACATTTGTTTTCTTTGACCAATTGTTCTCGTAGCGCCTTTATGACACTTTCATCAATTGAATAATGAAAGATTATTTCTACATTCTTAGTTTCGTCAAAATAGTCTTCAGGATAGCTCAAACCTTCTTCATCAAACAAAGAAATTGCCCTGAGGATACTACTTTTTCCAGACTCGTTTATTCCAAATAGACAATAAGTGTAATTGTTACCGATTTTTTTTAAATCCAAAACAACATGCTCAACGCTTTTGAAGTTTTTGATTTCAATTTGATTTAACCTCATTTAGAAAATATGTTTTTCAGTTTTGCATGAATATTGTTTCTGCAGAACTGAAATATATGGAGAATGATACTAAAAGTAAATAAAAGCACTAGTTTTTGTGGCTGTTCTGCTACAGATTTTGGTTTTAAGAGGAGGTGTTGGGGTTTTGAGAGACGCTGTTACGGACTAGTGCAATACACTGCCTCTCAATTTTTGTTGACGTTGGATTCAATTGTTATGTCCTTTAACTCCCAATTTTTACTTTTAAAATCAAGCTTTTCGGGAACTGGTCTTATGGAAAGGTCAAATAGCTGACCAAGTACAAAATTGCACTGGCAGTAATATTCCTTGTTACCCTGTGTGATTTTTACAGAGGCCAATTTAAACTCTTCGGTTCTCCCAAATCGGAATTTCTCCGGGACATCACCAAAATTCTGCGGATAAAATTCGGTAACATGGCTTTTGGGGTAGGTAATTCTTTTTTTGAGGGGTAGGAGCTTGATTTGCTCAACAAGAGCAGACGCTTTGGGTGCTTCCAATTGTTCTATGACAAAATCAAGTACCTTTTTTTCCATAGGAAAAAGGTCTGATTTTTTGGTTTTTGGTATCCTCTTTTTAAATAACATTATTACAAAGCTTTAGGCAATCTGACCAGAATTATTTTTTCCATTGATCCATCCCATAATCCATATCGCCCCGTAGTTCTACATCCACAATTTGGTCTCCATAGCCCACAAAATCGTTGAACAAGGCCATGTTCACGGTGCAGTTTTCTTTGTCCAAATGGTATACCTCCAGTCCATTAATTATGCTTTGCCCTATAGAAAAAGGCACCAAGCGATACCCTTTGAACTGCTCCTTTATTTTTTCTTCAACCGCCTCAAAATGGGTTTTAAAATCATCCACGGGAGATACAATAATCTCCTTAACATTCTCCACTTGATAGGGCATGGTCTCGTCCTCATACGACAGTTGGGTCTTTTCAACCCCATAGATCTGAAAATAGTTCCCCAACAGGCTCACCGAAAAATGGAGTTCCTTGGAATTGGAACGATTGCCTTCATTTTTCCAATCCAGTATCAGATATGCGCTGTAACTGGGTGCTTGCCCGAAGGTGGTTCCAAAAGCCTTTTTTCCAAGTTCTGCACCCAACTTTTTGGTAAAGGAGACCCAATTGCTTTTCCAGGTCTTTTCATCGTGAATGTTTTCCACGAGCAAACGCTCTAACTTCTTAAAACCTGAGTACTCCCTGTGAATCCCTTCGCCATAATTTTTTGGGATACCAATAGGATAGTATTTTTGAATGGTCTGGTACAAGTGCCAGAAATCATAGGCTTTGGAATCAAATGAAAAGGTGTGGGTCATGGAGTACCTGATTTCAGAATGGTCTTATTTGGACTAATCGCGCCGTTTTATTTATAAATTAAACTTTGTTTTTACCTTTTGCCACAATGAATTGCTATCGCTTTTGCGACCATTTTTCATTCTTAAATTTGTTAGCGGAACATTCACGTTACACTTATTTTTTTCCAAGTCGGAATAATAGCTGTCTTGATATAATTTTAGGTTGTCCCAGTTAGAGAAACCTTGATAATCTTTTGATGAAAAGTATCTTCTGTCAACTTCTAATTGTCCGACCTTTTCAAATTTCGTTTCTGCTTTTTTAAAATATTGGGCAAAATACCAGCTTATTTTTTCTTTCGGCCTGAAGTCAGTTTTGCCGAACTGTTCCAAACCAAATAAAACCTGCGCATTTTCAAAGTCCTCTTTATTGGGTTTCTCTGTTTTTTTAATATTGGTGACTGCGATTAAATTCAACCCAAATTCTGTTTCTTTTTCTGATTCAAGAACAAATGCGCCACAGTAATCGGCATCACTCAATTTAAAGACTAGACAATCACCTTTTTCGAAGATGGCGCCTCTTAATTTCTTAGATTTTGGTTTCCTTGCGGTTTTCTTTTCGGTAGATATTTTTTCAAGGAAATTATTTAATACTTTTTGCCTTTTTGTTAAATCGGATTTAGATGCTTCAAGTTCCTTCCATAATTCGATGTCATTTCCCGATTCAACCATATGCTTTATCCGATTGTAGATTTTAGGGTCGAGCGCTTTGCATTCCCATTGAGATTTGGCAATTGTAATCCAGAAATTATTCTGATCCTCATAAGAGTCAATCAAATCCTTGTTTTCATTGATCAATTTTTCGGTGATTTCTGACACCTTCATTCCTTGATTGTATAGTTCAAAGAATTCGTAGTTAATGTCTTCGTATACATCGTTAGAAGAAATACCTGTTCCCCAAGTTCCCATAAGCGATTTTAAATATTTTTAGGCTAGTTTATAAGATTGAAAATACAGCTTTATAAACCCAATTAGGGTTAAACAAAGAAAATAAACATTGTTGCAATAATAAACCTAAAGATAAACCCATAGGTTTTGGTTTTACTGGGAGTGTTGGGTTTTTGAATTTAGTCTATTAATGTTTCCCGCAAGGTCGCCAAGAGGTTCAAAACCTTTTCATCGTTTAAATTATGAACTCTGTATTCCCGAAATACATTTTTTCCCTGTCTCATGATAACCTCATACTCAAATCCATCAGTAAGATTGTTTACCTTTTCAATTCTGATTTCCTTTTGATCATCCCTTAGTCCATGTTCAACAGATCTTGAAATTATCAAAGTATGCATGGACGTTCCAAGTCTAAAGTTTTTTGATTCACCTGAATTTTTCAATTCTTGAATGAATTCCAGAATAGGCACAACAAATTTAAACCCTGTATGGTTCTTCAATAAATTGCGGTAGAAAGTCTCGGTGTTGTTCCACGAATTTTCGAAACGTTTAATTATTTCTTCAGTTCTTTTATCCATATCTAAACAGTCGCCTTGTTAAGGGTTTTGACTATTCCCAAAGATAGATTCGCTGATTTTTTCAAAATCTTCTACCCGAATATTCCCTTGAGTGGGAATCATGTTTTGCCATACCCAATTGTAGTGTTCAATCACCTTTTGGGCTGGTAAATGGGGTCGGTCTCCCGTGGTATGCCCATCGGACATCACGGTAATTTTGTAATCCTTGGCCAAGGCAGATTGTACGGTGGCCTCCACACAAAAGTCGGTAGCGCAACCTGTGATCAGCAGTTCCTGGGTTCCCCAAGCCGTCAATAACTCTTGCAGTTTGGATCTATAGAAGACATCGTTGGCGTATTTGTCCAGCAAGGTGTCTTGGGGTTCGGTTTGGATTTCATCCAACAATTCCCAATCCCAGTTGTTTTTTTCAAACTCGCCCGTTCCGGTGCCGTCGTGCTGTATGATCACCACGGGCCAACCGTTCTCGCGAAACAGCGCTGCCAACGTGTTGATACGGGCTACCACGCCCTCGGTATCAAAACGCGGCGTTTTGGGCGTAAAAGAGCCTTTTTGCATATCGATGACGAGTAGGGCTTTGGTGGGTTTCACAGGGTTATTGTTGGATTTTATGATCGGTTAAACGGGTTTTGTCTTTGGAACCATCACGTGGAGGGAACACCTTTCAAGTTCTAATAGGCAATTTAAGCAAAGAAGAGAATTCCCGCTATGGAAATTCCCTTGTAAATAAAATAATACCTGTAAAACTATTTTCTATTCATCCTTTTTTTCGACCAGAGAAAACCAATTTCCCGAGTCGTCCACAAAAAGGGCTTCGTAGGCATAAAATTCCTTGGTGGGCTCTTTCTTAAAAACAACCCCTTTGGCCATTAGTTCCTCATAGGTGGCGCGGAGATTATCGCACTCAAAAACCCCAAAACCAAAGGTTCCCTTTTTTACCAAGGCTTTCATTTGTTCCGCTGCCCCGTCTTTGAACATCATGCCATCCTCAATGGGCATTAATGAAATTTCCAGATCGGGTTGTTCGGATGGGCAAACCGTTAACCAGCGCATGCCTGGCCCCATGGGCGCATCGGTATGTACTTTGCATCCCAGCTTGTTTACATAAAAGTCCAAGGCGCTGTCCTGGTTAAGGACAAATACACTAACGTGATTTAATCTTGTGATCATTGTTTAGATTTTTAAATGGTGAGCATCAAAGCTCCTCAACAATAATCTAACGGACTTCTTGAAAATTGCTATTCTCTGACCAACCTTTGGCCTGGGCAAAGCAGTTTGGAATAAATTTTAGGGGTTTTTCGGCAATCTCCTCCTTTCGCTGTAGCTGCTGTGTTTGGTATGCTTTAGGCGTTAAGCCAACCGCTCTTTTAAAAAGCCCTGTGAACGAGCTTGGACTATCGAACCCAACGGCAAAGCAGGTTTCCGTGATGGGAGTTCCCTTTTTTAAGTGCTCTTTGGCTTCTTGCACCCGTACCGAAGTGAGGTATTTATGTGGGGTCTTCCCGTAAATTTTCGTGAATAGCCTAATAAAATGGAACTTGGAAAAATGGGACTCGTCTGAGATATTGTCCAAATCGATTTTATCCTGAAAATTGTTGTCGATGAACAATTTGGCCTGAACAATTCGCTTGTACAAGTATATTTTGGGATAGGCAGTTTCCATTTTAAGAAGCCAATCAATTGAGATGCTGCTGTAAATTACAGTTTTATATGGCTATTTGGGACAGAAAATGGAAAGTTTGTGCTAATGTTTTGAATAATCCATCAATTGGTTCAGCTCTTCTTTGTTTAGATACTGACCTCTTCGCACCAATCCGTATATGGCAAGGGTATTTTCAATATTTTCAAGTGGGTTCTTGTCCAACACCAAGATGTTGGCGAGCTTTCCTTCCTCTATAGTTCCCAAATCTGTTTCTCGACCGATAAATATCGCAGGATTCAAGGTGGCCGTTTGCAAGGCCTCGAGTTCGGTAAAACCACCCTCCACAAAAAGTTGTAACTCATCGTGTAATGAGAAACCTGGATAAATATGTGGATTGCTGGTGTCCGTACCCGCTAGAAATTTAGACCCGTTGTCCAGCATGGGTTTAACATAGGATAGGTTGAGGTTGAAGGAGGCTATTTCTGCCTCCGCCCAAGATTCATTGGCGGCCAAATAGCTGGGTGTTCCTTCTTCCGTAACATCGCCAAACCAATAATCTTGCTCTTTTTTGGGGATGTATTTTAATCTCGAGTCATTTTTATTTAGGGAATCCTGTTCCTTGGTAAGAATAAAAGATTTTAGATTGACCAAGGTTGGGCAAAACCAGGTGTTTTTCGTCTTAGTGATTTGAAGCACATTATCTTTTAAGGTACTATCGTATGCTTTTAAAAAAGCCTTTACATAGGCATTGTAATCCATGTCCATAAAACCACTTTGGAACATCTTTGGGTCGGGAAGAGCGTGTTCCAATCCCAAACTATGCTCAATGCTCTTTTGGCCTGCTTGAATGGCTTCTTCGGTGGTTACATGTAATGGGACATGACCTGCAAAGGGCAGGCCCAAGCGATTACACTCTGCTGCAATGGCATTGAAGGTTTTAAGATCCAGGAAATTATACACCTTCACAAAATCATAACCTTTTTTATGATATTCCCGTACCAATTGGCGACCTTCTTCTGGATTTTTAGCTACTCGTGCACCTGGCCAGGTTTCACCTGGGCCATCCGTAATGGGGCTGGAATATAAAAATTCGAAACCTTTGTAAAATCCATCAATTCGGTTCTTGTTGATGTCCTCCATGCGTTCAGGTCCACCATGCATAATACGAAGCCCTGTTACACCCAAAGCGGTGTACATGTTCGGAACCCAATCATAATCCACAATGTGGGCATGCATATCCCAAAGCCCTGGTATCACAAATTTGTCTGAAGCATCGATATACCCATTTTTTGATTTTAAATTTTGGTCATGAGGGGTTATTCTGAAAATTCGATCTTCTTTGATCCAAATGTCGCTATGTTCTTTGATAGATCCTGTCCCTACGTTGATGATGTGGCAATTGGAAAGGATTATGGCATCTACGGAAGTCTCTATTTGACAGGAAGCCAATAAAAGACATAGACCAACAAAAGTGCATTTGAGGTATGACATCACTTGTAAAGTTAAGCCATCTTTTGTTCTCACCAAGGAAGACCGTTTTGTGTTCAGGTATCAGTAAATGGATTAGTCCAGCTTCTCCAACTCTACCCAAAAAGGCATAATGTGTTTGCGATCCACCGCGTAGTGAGCCAATAATTCACAGTCCATGTTTGGGAGGTATACGTTTTTTAATTCCAATACATCCACATTGTCTTGGGTATTCACTTGCTGTTTTACCATGGTGTTGGTTTCCAAATAGAGTCGGCCACCTGCTTTTAAGGGCTTTACAAACTTCATGCGAATATCATAACGTCCTTCTTCAACACTCACCTTCCATGTGCCATAGATTTCTTCTTGATCCCAGATACCACGTTCTCCTCCAGCATCGTTGCGGTTTAGGAAAATGGGATTTTCAGCTTTGCTCCCCACAACAATTCGGGGTTGATTTACCAAATTTTCGGAGTTGATCAGTTCATTATACAAACCGTCTAGCTCCACTTTAAGGGCTGTGGCCTTCGCTTTGTCTTCCAAAACCAAGTTGTTTTGCTCGTAGGGGTCGGTTTTAAGATTAAACAGTTCAAAATCCTCAAGGGCGGCGTTGTAATTGGTCTTTCCCACCAATTTGTAGCCATCTTTTTGCAACGCCATATTGTAGTAGAGTTCGGGATAGCGGCGCGTCCAGTAAAAAAACAGGGAACGGTCTTCCCAATCCACCGTTTTGCCCTGAATCAGGGGCAACAGGCTTTTACCATCAATTTTTCGGTCTTGGGGCAATTCCACTTTACACAGTTCAGCTAGAGTGGGCAGCACATCAATATGGGCGCTCATGGTCTCAATGTCCTTGTTTTGGGCAAATGCCGCTGGATACTTTACATAAAAGGGTACCCGCACCCCGCCTTGGTACACATTGCCCTTTCGGCCTCGCATCCCCGCCACATAGCGACGCTGCTGCGGGCCATTGTCCGTCATAAAAACCACAAGGGTGTTTTTGGAGATCTTTAGCTCGTCCAATTTTTTAAAGAGCTTGCCCAGATTATCGTCAATATTGGTGACCATGGCATAGATTTTTCGGGCATCTTCCTTGTCCTTTTCACTCATTTCCGGGAAAGGGCGGTCGTCTCCGTCAAATCCCGAGGCCGGGTCTATGTCCTTGTACTTTTGGTAATATTCATCGGGTACCTGAAGCGGGGTATGCGGTGCATTAAAGGAGAGGTAACAAAAGAAGGGCGATGTCTTATTGTTCTCAATAAATTGAATGGCCTGATCCGTAAAAATATCCGAGCAATAGCCCTCATAGACCTCTTGTTGGTTGTTGTGCCAAAGCACGGGATCAAAATAGCTGGTATCCCCTTTAAAATAGGTGGTGATATCGCCCACCTGTCCCATACCGCCAGAAAGGTGGATCACGGATTCGTCAAATCCTTGGTCGCTGGGTCGGCTGGGGTAGTTGTCGCCCAAATGCCATTTACCAAATACGCCTGTGGTGTAACCACCCTGTTTGAGCATTTCGGCAATGGTCACCTCATTGGAGGCCATGATGGCGCCACCGTTATAGGTATCGCGCACGCCCGTACGTAATGAGTATCGGCCTGTCATAAGGCTGGAGCGGGTAGGGGCACATACCGGGGACACATAAAAGTTGTTGAATCGGATACTTTCGGTAGCCAATTGGTCAATGACCGGGGTCTGTACATGCGGGTTTCCGGTAATGCCCAAATCGCCATAACCTTGATCATCCGTAATGATCACAATCACATTGGGACGTTCTTGTCCTTGGGCAAATAGTGGTACGACGAACGGGGACAAGCAGCAGAGTGCCAGTCCAAGTGCTTTTTTAAAGTTGATTTTCATTTTAAAGGTTGGTTTGGATGGTACTTGCTTTTATGTGATGTCCTAGCTTTTACTACACCGCCACAACACCTTTGATGTGGGGATGTGGGTCGTAGTTCAGCAGTTCAAAATCGTCAAATGTAAAATCGAAGATGTTTTTAACCGCTGGGTTCAATTTCATGGTGGGCAAAGGCCGTGGTTCACGGCTTAGTTGCAGCTCCACTTGCTCTCGGTGGTTATTGTAAATATGGGTGTCCCCAAAGGTGTGAATAAAATCGCCGGGCTCATAACCACATACCTGGGCCATCATCATGGTAAACAAAGCATAGGAAGCGATATTAAAGGGAACTCCTAAAAAGACATCTGCACTACGCTGGTACAATTGGCAGGACAATTTTCCATCTGCTACGTAAAACTGGAAAAAAGCATGGCAGGGGGGAAGGGCGGCCTTACCGTTGGCCACATTCTCACCAAACGACACGGATGTGTCCGGCAACACGCTGGGGTTCCAAGCAGATACCAACATCCTACGACTGTTTGGGTTGGTTTTTAGGGTTTCGATCACCTCTTTTATCTGATCGATTTCCTCACTGTTCCAGTTCCGCCATTGGTGTCCGTAGACTGGGCCTAAATCGCCATTATCATCCGCCCACTCGTTCCAGATGCGTACTCCATTTTCTTGTAAGTAGCCCACATTGGTATCGCCCTTTAAAAACCACAACAACTCATGGATTATGGATTTTAGGTGCAATTTTTTGGTAGTCACCATAGGGAAGCCTTCGGAAAGGTCAAACCGCATTTGATAGCCAAAAACACTAACGGTTCCTGTTCCTGTGCGGTCTCCTTTGGCATTTCCTTCGGTAAGTACGTGTTTGAGTAAGTCGTGGTATTGTTTCATAGTGGGGTTAAAGTTAAGGGGTAAAGGGGAAAGGGTAAAAGGTAAAGGGCGGGAGTTTTGAGCAATTTTATTAACCGTAATTCAATTAACAATTAACAATTAACAATTGTCAGTTGTGGGAAATCTCATTTCTAAAGACTGACCTCTGACATCTGTATTTATTGATAGAGTTAGGAGGAATTAATTAATATGTAAATGTGGCAATGCGAAAAATGAATGCCAATTAGCCCAAAATCATCCCAGCAATCGTAGCTGAAAGCAGTGAGGCCAAAGACCCACCCAACACGGCACGCATTCCAAATTCGGAAAGGGTTTTGCGTTGACCAGGAGCCAAGGAACCGATACCTCCAATTTGGATGCCGATGGAAGCAAAATTGGCAAATCCGCAGAGCATGTAAGTAGCCATGATCACGGATTTGTTGTAAGTGAAATGAAGATTGTTGGTCATGGTCTTCAATTCGGCAAGTTGGATATAGCCCACAAATTCACTGGCTGCCAATTTGATACCCAAAAGTTGTCCCATGAGCATAATGTCCTCGTTGGCTACGCCAATCAACCACATTAGCGGAGCGAAGATGGTCCCGAGAATGGCTTCCAAAGAGAAGCTGTCATAAGGCGAGTTCGCTGCGATCCAATTGTTGAAAGTGGTCAAGTCGCCAACCCAGCCCAAAATACCATTGATCATGGCAATAAAGGCCACAAAGACCAAAAGCATGGCCCCAACATTCATGGCAAGCTTTAATCCTTCGGTAGTTCCATTTGAAATGGCATCTAAAATATTGGCGCCAATTTTTTCCGAGGAAACATGAACATCGGTATTGACTTTCTCCGTTTGCGGATATAAAATTTTAGAAACCACAATAGCCCCTGGAGCTGCCATTACGGATGCGGCCAAAAGGTGTTTGGCAAAAATCAAGCGTAAGGCTGGGTCATCTCCACCTAAGAATCCAATGTAAGCTGCCAATACCGCACCAGCTACAGTTGCCATTCCCCCAATCATGACCAGCAGAATCTCAGACTTGTTCATTTTTTCCAAATAGGCTTTGATCAGCAAGGGTGCTTCGGTCTGACCTAAAAAGATGTTTCCGGCGATGGAAAGACTTTCCGCTCCTGATATTCCCAAGGATTTGGATAACAACCATGCCAATGCCCGAACTACTTTTTGGATGATTCCCAAATAAAATAGAACTGATGTTAAGGCCGAAAAGAAAATAATAGTCGGCAATACCTGAAATGCAAATATGAACCCAAAGGTATCCATATCTACTACCAATCCTTCAAACAGAAACTTACTGCCAACTCTGGTGAAATCCAAAATACTGACAAATACTTCCCCAATTTTTTCAAAAATTAGCTGGATAAATGGCACTTTGAGTACTCCAATGGCAATGAGTAATTGCAATCCCAATCCAATCCCGACCGTTCTCCAATTGATAGCACGCCGGTTAGCGCTGAAAAGAAACGAAATCAAGATCAAAACCACCATACCCAAGGCGCCGCGCCACAACGAGTTTATGGTGAACCCTTGGTTGGGCACCAATTGGGGCGTTTCCTTGGGGCTAATGTCATCAATTATGGTGGTATCAATGGCCGCATTGATGGAATCCGCAGGAAGCAAATCCTGGCCCAAAGCAACGGTACTTGTAAAACATAATAGGGCAAGGAAAATCTTGATGGATTTTGGCATGCAGTATTTTATTTACGTTTGGAGATTTCGTCCCGAAGTTTGGCAGCCTTTTCGTAGTCTTCATTGGCCACTGCCTTGTCCAGTTCTTTATGGAGTTCTTCCAAGGTCATTTCACGATAGCCTTGGGAAGATGCACCGGATTCGATTTCCACGGTTTCGCCCTCCTGCAATATCTCGTCTACCACAATGCTGTCGTCCTCCTCGTTTTCCTCACTTTCCTTGGAGGAGAACTTCAAATAGATTCCAGCCTTGTCCAAAATGGTCTTGTACGTAAAAATGGGAGCGTCAAACCGAAGGGCCAACGCTATGGCATCACTGGTACGCGCATCCACAATTTCCTCCACTTTATCGCGCTCGCATATAATACTGGAATAGAACACCCCATCCACCAATTTATGGATAATGACCTGTTTGACCACAATCTCAAATCTGTCCGCAAAATTCTTGAACAAATCGTGGGTAAGGGGTCTTGGAGGTTTTATTTCCTTTTCCAACGCAATGGCTATGGACTGGGCTTCAAAGGCACCAATGACAATGGGGAGCTTTCTATCCCCTTCAACTTCATTCAAAATAAGGGCATACGCGCCATTTTGGGTTTGGCTGTAGGATATCCCCTTTATTTTCAAACGTACTAAGCTCATATATTCTTCCTAAAACGAAAAAAGGCCGTTCAAATAAGTGGCACTACCATTATCTGAACAGCCCCTTGCTAAAGGCAAATTAACAAAAATTAAGTGTTCTGGGCTTTAAATTCCTTTAATTTTTCGATGAGTTCCGGTACCACTTCAAAGGCATCTCCAACGATTCCGTAATCCGCAGCTTTAAAGAAAGGTGCTTCAGGGTCGTTGTTGATCACTACTTTGGTTTTGGAGGCGCTCACCCCTGCCAAATGCTGGATGGCTCCTGAAATGCCCACGGCAATGTACAGGTTGCTGGCCACGGGTTTTCCTGTTTGTCCTACGTGTTCGCCATGGGGTCTCCAACCCAAATCGGATACAGGTTTGGAACAAGCTGTAGCTGCACCCAATACATCGGCCAATTCCTCGATCATACCCCAATTCTCTGGCCCTTTAAGCCCTCTTCCGCCAGATACCACGATATCCGCGTCCGCAATGGTCGCTTTTCCAACCACTTTGTCCACTTCTACGGATTTTGCAGTGAAATCACCATCGCCCAGCGAAGGAGTAAAATCTTCCACTGTAGCGGAAACGTTGTTTTCATGTACGCCGTAAGCGTTGTTGGATACCCCAATTAGCTTGGTGTCCGAATTGATTTCTGTATGAGCGAAACCTTTATTACTGAATGCTGTTCTTTTTACCACAAAAGGAGAAGTGCTTTCTGGAGCGGCTACCACATTGGGTACATATCCCGCATTTAGTTTTGCGGAAAGAATGGGCGCCAAAAATTTGGCATCGGCGCTGGAACTTACAATAATGACTTTTGCGCCTTCTGCTTCGGCCGCTTGGGCCAACACATGGGCGTAGGCCTTGGCGTTGAAGGTATCCAAATCCCCATTACTGACCTTTAACACCTTGGAAACACCATAATTCCCCAAAGAGGCCTCATCTTTAGCGTTAATGGCCACCGCAGTAACGGATTCACCCATATCTTGGGCCACTTTGTAAGCGTAGGACGCAACCTCCAAAGCGTTCTTTTTAAATGCTCCCTTATCGGATTCTGTATATACTAATATTGACATGTTCTTAATTCGATTTTAATATTCCTATTTCAAAACTGATGCTGGATGCTCGATGTTTGGAATTTGGAATTTGTTTTTTGTGATTTAGATTACCTTGGCTTCGGTGTGTAAAAGATTGACCAATTCGCCTACATTTCCTGCATCCACCAACTTTACAGGGCCTTTGGCAGCTGGTTTTTCAAATTTTTGGTCTTGGGTAGGCTGTGGCGCATCTACGGGTTCCACCACATTCAATGCCTTTTTCCGGGCCATCATGATTCCGCGCATATTGGGAATTCGGAGATCACTTTCGGCTACCAACCCTTTTTGACCACCAATAACAAGTGGCAAGGAGGTACTAATGGTTTCCTTTCCGCCGTCTATTTCCCTGATGGCTGTGGCTGAAGTGCCATCCACTTCCAATCCTATACAAGTGTTTACAAAGTTCATATCCAACAGGGTGGCCAAGATACCTGGAACCATGCCTCCGTTGTAGTCGATGGATTCACGTCCGGCTATGATTAGGTCATACCCTCCATTTTTGATTACTTCGGCCAACTGACGGGCCACAAAGAAACCGTCTGTAGGTTCCGCATTGATTCTGATGGCCTCATCGGCCCCAATGGCCAAAGCTTTTCTAATGGTAGGCTCGGTTTGTGCGCCTCCTACAGTGGCAACATGTACCGCAGCTCCTTGTTTTTCTTTGAACCACATGGCGCGGGTCAATCCAAACTCATCATTGGGATTAATAACAAATTGAACCCCGTTTGTATCAAACTTGGTATCCCCATCCGTAAAATTGATTTTGGAAGTGGTATCCGGTACGTTGCTAATGCAAACTAAAATCTTCATATCTTGTATATGTTTATCGCTTCAAAGATAGCTATAAAAATGATAAATTTATTATGCATGCATAATAAATTTTGTACTTTTTTTTGTTTTTCCTACTTCCGTTGTTCGTATAGATTTTGCTATTTTTGCTTGCATTTTTAAGCACACAACTAATCTTAGTAGTACTACTTAATGAAAACATTACAATTTAGGCAAGCCATAGCCGAGGCCATGACCGAAGAGATGCGTAGGGATGATACCATTTATTTGATGGGTGAAGAGGTTGCAGAATACAACGGAGCCTACAAAGCTTCCAAGGGAATGTTGGATGAATTTGGCCCGGAGCGCGTGCTGGATACCCCCATTTCTGAATTGGGATTTGCAGGTATAGGTGTAGGTTCTGCCATGATCGGGAATCGTCCTATCATAGAATTCATGACTTTCAATTTCTCCTTGGTGGGAATAGATCAAATCATAAACAATGCGGCCAAGATCAGACAGATGTCTGCCGGTCAATTTCCATGTCCTATCGTTTTTAGAGGGCCTACTGCTTCCGCAGGTCAGTTGGCGGCCACGCATTCACAAGCTTTTGAAAGCTGGTATGCCAATTGCCCGGGATTGAAAGTGGTGGTGCCATCCAACCCAGCTGATGCCAAAGGTTTGTTGAAATCCGCTATCCGCGATGATGACCCCGTTATTTTTATGGAGTCAGAGCAAATGTATGGCGATAAGGGTGAAGTGCCGGAGGGGGAGTATACCATTCCTTTGGGTGTTGCTGATATCAAAAGGGAAGGAACCGATGTAACCATTGTTTCCTTCGGAAAGATCATCAAGGAGGCTTATAAGGCAGCGGATGAACTGGAGAAGGAAGGCATAAGTTGTGAGATTATCGACTTGCGTACAGTAAGACCAATGGATCACGACGCCATTCTAAATTCGGTAATGAAGACCAACCGCTTGGTAATTTTGGAAGAAGCCTGGCCTTTTGGCAACGTGGCCACTGAAATTACGTATCATGTTCAGGATAAAGCTTTTGATTACCTGGATGCCCCAATTGTAAAAATTAACACAGCTGATACCCCGGCACCGTACTCTCCCGTATTGTTGGCCGAATGGTTGCCCAATCATAACGACGTGATCAAGGCTGTTAAGAAAGTGTTATATAAATAAGTTACATATATTTGTACGGTATATTAGCCTCGTCAACAAAAAGTTGATGAGGCTTTTTTTAAGGAATAGTTTTTGATAGAAAATTACTTTTAAACAAAAATGACCAAGCACTTTTGAAAAACCATCTCGGTTTCGCGGTGCGTATGTATCAGAACATGAGAAGATTCCTTGTCCCTATTTTTCTGTTATCCTTTTGTTCCCTTTTCTCGCAAACCAAAGTCAGTGGTATTGTGGTAGATGCTGATGGCTCTCCCATAGCCTTTGCCAATATTGTGTTTCCCAATTCTACAGAGGGTACCATTACCAACGACAATGGTCGTTTTTATCTGGAATCGGATAACACTTATTCGTCAGTGGAAGTATCTTTCATTGGCTATGAATCCATGGTGATTGAGCTCACTCAAAGGGTCAACTACAACATGGAGGTGGTATTGGAGGAATCCACGGAGCAGTTGAAGGAAGTCATTGTATATACAGGTAAGCAATCCAAAAAAAATAATCCCGCCATTGATATCCTCAAGAAAATATGGGCCAAGAAACGGGAAAATGGAGTGCGCAAGTTCAAGCAATACCAATACGATAAGTATGAAAAAGTAGAGTTTGACCTAAACACGATTGATAGCGCCCTGATTAAAAGTAAGCTCTTTAAAGGATTGGAGTTTATGTTCGAAAACCTGGATACCTCTAGGGTTACAGGAAAGACCTATCTCCCCATGTTTTTGAACGAAACCTTTTCCAAAGTTTATGGTGATAACCTTTTGGGTGAAGAAAAAGAGGATGTATTGGGGAATAAAAGTTCAGGTTTTGATGGGCATCAATCCATTACTGCTTTTGTGGAAGACCTGTACTCCGATTATGATGTATACGAGAACTATCTGAAGTTTTTCGATAAGAGTTTTACTAGCCCGCTCTCAAAAACTGGAGTGGATACCTATAATTATGTACTCTCGGATAGTACCTATATAGATGATAAGTGGTGTTATAACATTATCTATTACCCAAGACGAAAGAACGAGTTGACCTTTAAAGGGGATTTTTGGGTTGCGGATACTACCTATGCCATCAAAAAAATAAACCTTCAGGTTACCAAGAGTGCCAACATCAACTGGGTCAAGGAAATTTATATTGAACAGGAGTTTGATGTGGTCAACGATTCTGTCTTTTTGTTGAAACGGGATTATATGTTGAGCGATTTCAGTTTTTCCAAAAAGGAGAAATCCCGGGGAATTTATGGAAAGCGGACATCCGTCTATGATAACTACCAGTTTGATACCAGTAGACCTGAGGACTTTTATAAAGCTGTTTCAGACCCGTATGATCCTCGGGTTTTTGCAAGGGATAGCACGTTTTGGAGCAATGCCCGTTTGGAGACGTTGAATGAGGATGAATCAGGGATTTTCAAACTTCTGGATACCTTAAAAACAGTGCCCAAGTTCCGCACCTATTATGACATTGTCAGTATTCTCGGCTCTGGCTATGTGGAGATTGACAAATGGAATATTGACATCGGCGACATATACAGCACCTTCGGGTTCAACGACGCCGAGGGAACCCGATTAAGGGCTGGTGCAAGGACTTATTTTGGTCAAAATGATACCTGGCGGTTGGAAGGGTATATGGCCTATGGCTTTACGGATAAGAAGTTCAAACATGGACTTTCTGCCAAGTTCTTGTTGGATAGGAAATCACGATTGATTTTGTCCGGGGGTCATCGTAGGGATATTGAACAGTTGGGATTGAGTCTAACCAGTACCAATGATGTTTTGGGCAGAAGCATAGCTTCGTCCTCCCTTGTAACAGTCGGGAACAACAACCGATTGACCAATATTGACCTCTCCACGGTCAATGTGGAACTGGAGCCTGTGAAGAACTTTAGGGTTCGGTTTGGGAGTTCCATGCGTACCCTAAGCTCGGCCTTGCCAGATGATTTCAACTTGGATTATATAGACCCTGAAGTGCCTGGTGGAGTTTCATCAGAGGTCAAACAATTTGACATCAATACCACCTTAATTTATACCCCTGGAAGGAGGATCATTGGATATGGGGTGGAGCCTGTTTCGGTGAACGATGATTACAGTACCATTCTTCTCAACTATACCAAAGGGATCAGTGGGTTTTTGGAAAGTGATTTCGACTACGAACGGATCCAATTCTCCTACCGCCAACCCTGGCAAATAGGAGGTTTTGGTAGATTGACCAGTAGTGTGGAACTAGGGAAGACATTTGGAGAGGTGCCTTTGAGTTTGCTGAGCGTAGTACCTGGAAACCAGACCTTGTTTTCTTTGTACAATACCTTTCCCAACCTTGATTTTTATGAATTCGTGACGGATACCTATGCCACCCTTCATTTGGAGCACAACTTCAATGGGCGTTTGTTCTCAAGAATTCCGGTACTTAGAAATTGGAATCTCCGCGAAATTGTGGGGCTTCGGGGAGCTTGGGGACAACTTTCAGACGAAAACCGGGCCTTGAGTGCACCAGCCAATATTCCTTTAATGGCACCTGAAGATCAGATTTATTGGGAATACTCCTTTGGGATTGGAAACATCTTTAAAATCTTCAGGATTGACTTCAATTTCCGTGGCAATTATCTCGATAATCCCGATGCACGGCGTTTTGGGGTGACAGGAACCTTCGGATTTAACTTTTAATCAACATAATGTGTGCAATTTGTTGACGCAAATCCTTGGTTTGTGGCTATTTTTGCAAAAAATTAAATAGCACGCTCATGGCGAAAAAAGCAGAAGTTACTTTCGATGTACTGATAGAAATCCCAAAAGGAAGTCGTAACAAATACGAATACGATTTTGCCCTACATAAAATCCGATTTGATAGAACCCTTTTCTCTTCCATGATGTATCCTGGTGATTATGGATTTGTTCCTGAAACCCTGGCTTTGGATAAAGACCCCCTGGATGTTCTGGTATTGGGAACCGAACCAACCTACCCCATGGTGGTAATGGAGGTGAAGCCCATTGGGGTTTTCCACATGACCGATGAAAAAGGTCCTGACGAGAAAATTATCTGTGTTCCCGTAAATGATCCCGTTTGGAGCAAAAAAGACGACATTACCGATATCAATCCACACAGACAAAAGGAAATAGAGCACTTTTTTAAGGTCTATAAGGACTTGGAAGAAAAGAAAGTAGATACAGGGGGATGGGGTGATGTCAATGAAGCCATTGAGATCTATCGAAAGTGTGTGGATCGCTATAACGAGAGCGAGCATAAAAAGAAACGCACCTTTACCATTTAGACAATTTTTGCCCACGATTAATGCGCTTTTGAACCACAGGAGCGCATTTTTTTTATTAGTCTGTATTTTACTACTTTTGCTGCCACTTAAAAACTCATAAATAACTACATAATTATGGAACTAATCGTAAAATTTCTGCCCGCATTCGGTGTTTTGGGCTTGTTGTACGTATTGATTAAAAACGTATGGGTCTCAAAACAAGAAGTAGGAGATGATAAAATGGCGAGAATCGCCAAAAATATTGCCGATGGGGCAATGTCATTTTTGAAGGCAGAATACAAAATACTCAGCATATTCGTAATAGCCGTGGCTATCCTTCTTTACTTTAAAGGAAGTAGCGAAGAAGGTTCTAACGGAATGGTAGCTGTATCTTTCATTGTAGGTGCTGTTTGTTCAGCTTTGGCTGGTTTTATCGGGATGAAGGTTGCTACCAAAGCCAATGTTAGAACAACGAATGCGGCCAGAAACTCTTTGGGTAAAGCCTTGGAAGTGGCCTTTGCCGGTGGAGCCGTAATGGGTCTTGGTGTTGTTGGCTTGGGGGTACTTGGATTAAGTGGCCTTTTTATGGTATATAGCGGACAGGGATGGGCGCTTAGTGAAGTGTTAAATGTACTTTCCGGTTTCTCCTTGGGTGCTTCTTCCATTGCACTTTTTGCCCGTGTGGGTGGTGGTATTTACACCAAAGCTGCGGATGTTGGTGCTGACCTTGTAGGAAAGGTAGAGGCTGGAATTCCTGAAGATCACCCATTGAACCCTGCAACCATTGCGGATAACGTTGGTGACAACGTAGGAGATGTTGCCGGTATGGGTGCTGACCTTTTTGAATCTTATGTAGGTTCCATAATCGGTACCATGGTTTTGGGAGCTATCATTGTTACTCCGGGTTTTGATGGACTTGGTGCCGTTTATTTACCGTTGGCCTTGGCCGCGGTTGGTATTGTGATGTCTATCATTGGTACTTTCTTTGTTCGAGTTAAGGACGGAGGTAACCCACAGACCGCTTTGAACATTGGTGAATTTGGTTCTGCTGCCCTGATGTTGGTAGCTTCATACTTTTTGATCAATGCCTTTATTCCGGAATCCATAGAAGGACTTCCATTTGGAGCCATGGGTGTTTTCTGGGCCACAATTTCTGGTTTGGTTGCCGGTTTGTTGGTAGGTAAGGTTACCGAATATTATACCGGTACAGGTACTAAACCTGTGAATTCCATTGTACGTCAATCCGAAACAGGTTCTGCTACCAACATTATTGCAGGATTGGGTGTTGGAATGATGTCTACTATGATCCCTATTATCTTGATTGCAGCAGCTATCATTGTATCCCACCACTTTGCTGGACTTTATGGAATTGCTATTGCTGCAGTAGGGATGCTGGCCAATACGGGTATCCAATTGGCGGTTGATGCTTACGGACCTATTTCCGATAATGCCGGTGGTATTGCAGAGATGGCAGAATTGCCAAGTGAAGTGCGTGAAAGAACAGATAAGTTGGATGCTGTAGGAAACACTACCGCTGCTATTGGTAAAGGATTTGCCATTGCTTCTGCTGCCTTAACGGCATTGGCACTTTTTGCGGCCTTTATGCAAACTGCGGGTATCCAATCCATCGATGTTTCCCAACCAAAGATTATGGCTGGTTTATTGATCGGGGGAATGCTTCCATTCGTTTTCTCTGCCCTGTCCATGAATGCGGTAGGTAGAGCTGCTATGGCTATGATTGAGGAAGTTAGACGTCAGTTTAGGGATATCCCTCAATTGAAAGCTGCTTTGGAAGTAATGGTGAAATACGATTCTGATATTTCCAAAGCTTCCGAAGAAGATAGAAAGATATTTGATGCTGCAGATGGTGTAGCGGAATACGACAAGTGTGTTGAAATTTCCACCACAGCCTCCATTAAGGAGATGGTATTGCCAGGTCTTTTGGCCATTGCTGTACCTGTTGCTGTAGGATTCTTGGGTGGTGCCAATATGTTGGGTGGCTTGTTAGCTGGTGTGACCACTGCAGGTGTGTTGATGGCTATTTTCCAGTCCAATGCAGGTGGTGCTTGGGATAACGCCAAGAAAACTATTGAGAGTGAAGGACGCAAAGGTTCCGATGCCCATAAAGCTGCAGTTGTTGGTGATACGGTTGGAGATCCATTCAAGGATACTTCAGGACCTTCCTTGAACATCTTGTTGAAGTTGATGTCCGTTGTGGCCTTGGTTATTGCTCCTAGCTTGGTTAGCTTGTCTTCTGATGAGGTGAGCATGCTTAAGGAGGATGGAACAACTATTTCCATTACCGAGGATGGAATCCAAGAAACCATTCCTGTAGAAAAGCAGATCAAAGTGGAAATGAGCAACACTGCTGAGGGAGAATTTAAGGCTGTGGTTACTTCCACTTATGAAGTTGCCGGAGAGCAAAAAGAAGAAGTAGAGGAGTTCGTTGCAGCTACCAAGGAAGAAGTTCAAAAATTAGTAGACGACTACAAAACGGCAAGCAAAGGATAAACTTATGGTTGCATAACATATAAAAACCACGCCAAAGGCGTGGTTTTTTGTTCCCGAAAATTTGAGATTGGGCTAATTCAATCTAAATGTTATGGGAATGGAAAAAGGAACTTTAACTGGCGTTCCCCTTTGCTTTCCAGGGGTCATTTGAGGAAGTTTGGATATAATCCTTGAGGCTTCAGTTTTTAATACCTCATGCGGTCCACGCATTCTTACATCGCCAATGCTTCCATCCTTTTGAATGGTAAAAACTACATTCACCCGACCCTGCAGTCTCATTTCTTGGGCAATATCAGGATAGCGGAAATTCCGTTTAACGTGTTTTATCATCATTTCTTGAAAACAAGCCTTTTGGTCCTCAGCATTTTCACAACCTGGAAAAATAGGAGCGTCCTCAACAATAATAAATGACACGGATTCGGGTTCTTCCTCTTCAACCACAGATACATCATCAATGGCTATAACTGCCGTGTCCTGATCTGGCTCATTGGCTTCAATAGGGGTCTCTGGAATATCCAAATCGTCTGGCGCAATTTCTATAATTGCCGGTACTTGAATTTTGGGTTTTGGAAGTTCAGGTTCTTGAATAGTAACAGGGGGTAATTCATCCAATTCTGATAGCACATCGGCTTTGGCAATATCAACGTAAGGTGATTTCTGATAGGATTTCCATTCCAAAGCAACATATGTCAGCAGGAGAACAGCGGCCAATCCAATGCTAAAATAGAGCAGACTATTTCGTTTCAATTCCAATTCTTGATTCTTTTTGGGTTCCATAATTTTCAATTTTTTTCCTTTTATAGGTAAAAGGGAGTTATTAACTAGAACCAAGCTAGCTTGAAAATCAACCTTAAAAAACCAAGAATGAGGGAATGCACCCTTTTGTTGAGGGAGCGGGACCTTATTTATAGATCTAGTGCTTCGAGAGTAGTATCCAGCTTATCTACCGAGGGGCTTGGGGCCATGGCATTTACAATTTTGCCCTCTGGGTCAATTAAAATATATCGAGGAATGCCCTTGATTTGGTAATCTTTAATAAATTCCGAATCCCAAGCCTTGTCCGCAATCAATTGAACCCCTGTCAACTCTTTGTCAACCACCATTTTTTTCCAATCGTCATAGCTACGGTCGGTATCAACGGAAATACTTAGAAATTCTATGTTTTTACCTCGGTATTTCTTTTCCACTTCCTTTAAGTCCGGAATCTCCTTGATGCAGGGAGCGCACCAGGATGCCCATACATCAATATACACGTACTTGCCTTGAAAATCTTCCAATGATGAATGCCCGCCAGCATGGTTTTCATAAGCTTCAAAAGTTGGGGAATTAGCACCGGGTTTTATTTTTTTGATTCGGTTGTACGCATCAGTGATTTCCTGTTTGTGGGTCTCATTGGTGGAAAGGGACATAAACTTTTCATAGTAAGAATCCACATTTTGGATATAGGGCATGCTGCCCCAAACGGTTCTATAAAGAACTGAATTTTTGATATTTTCCACCGGAATTTCCCCTACCACTTGAAAAAAGACTTCATTGGGATCCGCCAAACTGTCTTTTTGCGCACGTTGTTTTATTTGTTCCTTGTAATGCAGATGTACCAGGGAATTGTAAAATACTGAATAATCAAAATCCTCCTCGTTCAAAAAAGACATGCCGGATCTTTCGTCCTGAAAGTTCTCTGAAACCGTGAAATTTGGATTAGCCGTAACATCGGCATGAGCAAAATCCTTATACTGCGCAAGTTGAATTATACTATAATGGTCAATGGCCCTTTGCTCTTTTTCCCGAACATATTCTGGAATGTTAACTGTTGAATCGAGCAAACCATTGATAGCTAAGTTCAATTCTTCAACTTTTTTGATGAAAGCAGGTTCTTCAAGGCCATAAAAAGTTTCAAAATCCATTCCTTCTATTTCCCGGTTTTTATCCTGTTTTTGGAGATAATAACGGTTCAGGTCCGCCCCATCCCCCTCAAATTGAATTGTATTGGCAAAATCCCTAAGGTTGTAATCAAGATGGACAGTATATCCTTTTTCAAGATAAAGTACAATGTGGTTGATACCGTCAGTCAATCTATGTGGCATGTCGGCAGTTAAAAAAAGGGTGTCCAAAAATTGACCTTCCTTGCTCACGGGAATTTCCATATTGAAGTCGCCATTAATTGAAATCAATCTAACCGTCTCAATATCGGAGTTGGATAATTTTCCTGAAACGATAGTGTATTCCTTTTTAACCTCCTTTTGGGTGCAAGAGGCCACAAAAAAGGCAAGCAGAATGGGAATAATGCTTCTCATGGTTTTGCTTTTATGTTCCGGCAATACCGGAAGTGGATTGGTATAATTTAGAAATGTTCGCAGGGTGAATCATCAGAACAACCCGTGCAGTTCTGCATCAATACGGTTAATGACCTTGCCCAAATCCTCAGGGTCATCAACAAAGTTGATGTTGTCCACATCAAAAACAAGCAATTTGCCTTTTTCGTAAGTGTTCACCCAGGCTTCGTACCGTTCGTTCAATCGACTTAGATAGTCAATGGAAATACTGTTTTCATAATCCCGACCGCGTTTATGGATTTGGTTCACCAAATTGGGAATGGAGCTTCTTAGATAAATAAGAAGGTCTGGGGGCTGCACCAAACTTTCCATAAGCTCGAACAGGCTGGAATAATTCTCAAAATCCCTGTTTGTCATCAGTCCCATGGCATGCAGGTTGGGCGCAAAAATATGGGCATCCTCATATATGGTCCGATCCTGTATCACGTTCTTTCCGCTTTCCCTGATCTTGAGAATCTGTCTGTAACGACTGTTCAGAAAGTAAATTTGAAGATTAAAACTCCACCGTTCCATCTGGGTGTAAAAATCGTCCAGATAGGGGTTGTCCACCACGTCCTCAAAATGGGCCTCCCATTTGTAATGTTTTGCTAGTAAATTGGTTAGTGTAGTCTTTCCAGCGCCAATGTTTCCGGCTACAGCAATGTGCATGGGGTAGTAGTGTTTTTTAGATTGGTGTTTGTACTATGGGGAAACCCTTAGCGCAATATACAAAGTATATCCAGTTGAAGAAAAAAAACAGATATAAATGGGGCTAAAAGATGATTTCAACAAAGTTTTAAAAATTACTTCCAAAGATGTATTTTAGCGCTTCAAAATGAGGATAGATTTGACTGATTGCAACCTCATAAACTGATTCAAATTCAGCAGCAAAAAATGCTAAAGCAGTTTACCCGGACAGGCTTTCGGGCTTCTCACAAGAGATTTGTAAACTCCTTTGTACTTTTCCGTCAAATCCTATCCAACTAAAAATGGACTATGGCATATTTGTTTACTTCAGAATCGGTAAGTGAAGGACACCCAGATAAAATTGCGGATCAAATCAGTGATGCCCTATTGGATAATTTTCTGGCCTTTGACCCCGAAAGCAAAGTGGCATGCGAAACTTTGGTCACTACCGGTCAAGTGGTGTTGGCAGGAGAGGTAAAGAGCAACACCTATTTGGATGTACAAAACATTGCCCGAGAGGTCATCAACAAAATTGGATATACCAAAGGGGAATATCAATTCAGTGGGGATTCCTGCGGCGTGATTTCTTTGATTCATGAACAGTCCCAAGATATCAATCAAGGTGTTGATAGAGGTAGCAAGGAAGAGCAAGGAGCGGGAGATCAGGGAATGATGTTTGGCTATGCCACCAAGGAAACCGAAAACTATATGCCCTTGGCCCTGGATATTTCCCATAAAATCCTTCAGGTTTTGGCAGAGTTAAGACGAGAGGGATCCCAAATTGGGTATTTGCGCCCAGATGCCAAGGCTCAGGTAACTATAGAATATTCGGATGAGAACGTTCCGCAACGGATTGATACCATTGTGGTCTCTACCCAGCATGATGAGTTTGACTCAGATCAAAAGATGTTGGACAAGATTAAAGAGGACATCATAGCTATTTTGATTCCCAAGGTGAAGGAGTTATTGCCGAGTAATATCCAAGCCTTGTTCAACGATGATATCAAATACCATATCAACCCAACAGGAAAATTTGTGATTGGAGGCCCACATGGGGATGCGGGACTAACTGGACGAAAAATTATTGTAGATACCTATGGGGGCAAGGGAGCCCATGGTGGTGGAGCCTTTAGCGGTAAGGATCCAAGCAAGGTTGATCGCAGTGCCGCCTACGCGGCCAGACATGCTGCGAAAAATTTGGTGGCTGCAGGAGTGGCCGATGAGATTTTGGTACAGGTGAGCTATGCCATTGGTGTGGTGGAGCCTACCTCCATTTTTGTGGATACCTACGGCACTTCCAACGTTGATTTTTCAGATGGGGAAATAGCGGAAAAGACAGCAGAATTGTTCGATATGCGACCTTCGGCCATTGAAGACCGACTTAAATTGCGAAACCCCATTTATTTGGAAACAGCAGCCTATGGCCATATGGGCAAACAACCCCAGACTTTGACCAAGGTGTTTGAGTCGCCATACAATGGTCGTGTAGAAAAAGAAGTGGAACTTTTTACTTGGGAGAAATTGAACATGCTGGATGATGTAAAAAGAGAATTTGGAATTTAAAATCCCCCGTGTTCATCATAGACAGGAAAAGGGAACCTTTTGGTTCCCTTTTTTATTGGCATACTCCTTTGAACTTTAGTAGCTTTAGCAACTAAAATTTTCCACATGAGATTTCCCATCCGAACTTTGGTAGCAATTATTGGTCTATTCTTAACCATTTCAAGCTGTAAAAAAGCAGCCAAAACTGAAACAGCGGCGGAGGTCAATTTTGTTCAAGAGAATTATACCAAGCAAGAGGTGGATATTGAAATGCGGGATGGGGTAAAATTGCACACCACAATCTATACACCAAAGGACAGATCAAAAGAATATCCCATTTTGATGCAACGCACGCCCTATAGTTCCAGACCGTATGGAGCAGGGAACTATCGGTCTCAAATTGGCCCCAACGAACATTTGATGAAAGAGGGTAACATCATAGTCTACCAAGATGTCCGCGGGAGATGGTTGAGCGAAGGGCATTATGAAAATATGCGGGCCTATATACCCAACAAGACTTCCAATGAACAAGTGGACGAAAGTTCGGATACCTATGACACCATTGAATGGCTGGTGAACAATCTGGAACATAACAATGGAAAAGTTGGTGTTTGGGGGATTTCCTACCCAGGATTTTACGCAACTTATGCCACGGTAGATGCCCATCCAGCATTAAAGGCGGCCTCACCACAAGCCTGTATTGGGGATTTCTTTTTTGACGATTTTCACCATAACGGGGCCTATTTATTGAGCTATTTCAGGGCAACTTCTCTTTTTGGTACGCCAAGACCCAATAATGATCAACCCATTGACACCGCTTGGTATGTTTTACCAGATATTCAGACGGAAGACCAGTACCAGTTCTTTTTGGACAATGGCCCCCTTAAAAACCTAAATTCCTTTTTTGAGTATGAAACGGTGGATACCCCAACCTTAAGACCCGATGGAGTGACAGATGATTACTTCTGGAATGAGCTGAAGGAACATCCCAACTATGACGAACTCTGGCAAAGTAGGGGTATTATCCAACATTTGAAAAATGTAAAATCCCATGTGGCCACCATGATTGTGGGTGGATGGTTTGATGCAGAAGACCTTTATGGGCCATTGGAAACCTATAAAAACATTGAAAAACATAATACTGGAAACTACAATACCATGGTATTTGGACCATGGGACCATGGGGGATGGGCTAGAAAAAAAGCCAGAAATGCAGTTGGGAACTACTATTTCGGCGATTCCATTTCCCTGTTTTATCAGAAGAATATTGAAACCAAGTTTTTCAATCATTTCTTAAAAGGAGAGGGTGACCAAAATAGCGGCCTTCCTGAAGCCTATGTGTTCGATTCTGGGAAAAAAGAGTGGAGTACTTTGGATGCCTGGCCTCCAAAACAAGCTGAAAAACAGACATTTTTTCTTTCGGAAGACCAAGAATTGACCCAAGTGGCTGAAAGTACCGTCCCGCTTAAATTTATTAGTGATGTCAAGAAGCCGGTTCCCTATTCCGAAGACATCAAATCGGTTTTTACGCCTAGAAAATATATGACAGATGACCAACGCTTTGCCGCAAGGAGGTCAGATGTGCTAGTGTTTGAAACCGAAGTTTTGGAAGAAGACCTCACCTTAGCTGGGGATATCATGGCCAAATTGAAAGTGGCCACAACAGGAACCGCTGCGGATTGGATAGTCAAGATCATTGATGTGCATCCCACCAATGTGGAGACCAATGAAGAAATGCAGGACCATTTAAAATTGACCAACTACCATTTAATGGTAAGGAGTGAGGTTTTACGGGGCAGGTTCAGAAACAGTTTCTCCAAGCCAGAGCCCTTTGTGCCCAATCAAAAAACGGAGGTGAACATCAAATTGCAGGATGTATTCCATACCATCAAAAAAGGACATAAGCTTCAAGTTCAGGTACAAAGCACCTGGTTTCCGCTCATCGATTTAAATCCACAAACCTATGTGGACAATATCTTTAAGGCAGAAGAAAGCGATTTCAAAACCCAAACACATACCGTTTTCACAGACTCACAAATTGAGTTTTCTGTTTTGAGGTAACATTCTTTCTTCGAGAATAGATTTGGAAATCCTCGATGGTACACATCCGGCTTAAGCTGGATGGCGAGGTTTCAAAATCGGTTTCTGTTGGAAACAACTGAAAATTCTTGCGAAGAAAGTGTCGTTTCTTTTGTTTCGTTTTCTTTGGACAAGCAAAGAAAATGAAAGGAAATACCTGATTTTTAACTTCAATATGGTCTCATAAGCGCTTTTAGGGAATTTTAATCCGTATTGAATTCTGAAATTTTAAAAAAGATTAGGATATTAAAATAATCTACCCTTATCTTTGTCCTGTAAGTTCAAACACGTATTGAATAGTTATCAAGAAAGGTGGAGGGAATAGACCCTATGAAGCCTTAGCAACCCTTGGCCCTAGTCCAAGAAGGTGCTAAATTCTATCCTCGTCCTGGACTCGTTTCAGGACCTCAAACTGGATAAAACCATAATTGAGACAGGAATAGATAACAACAATCGAAAATCTTCGATTTCTCTTTCTTATAACTTTTTGATTTTACCCGTAGGCTGTGTATTTCCTATAGGGGTTTGGCTTTTTAAATTAATTATTTGAACGAAAATTTAAAAAACTGGAAATCATGAGTGATCAAAACTTTGCAACCAACGCCCTACATGCTGGGCACGATGTTACCACCAACGGCGGAACGAGGGCTGTGCCCATTTACCAAAGTACCGCCTATGTGTTCAACAATTCGGATCATGCGGCCAATCTATTTTCCCTAGCGGAATTCGGAAATATTTATACGCGTATAAACAACCCTACCAACGATATTTTGGAGCAACGTTTGGCGGCCTTGGAAGGTGGAATTGCGTCCGTGGTTTGCTCTTCCGGAACGGGAGCCATCAATACTGCTCTTTTGGTGTTGTTAAAGGCAGGAGATCACATTGTGGCATCCAACAGTTTGTATGGAGGAACCTATAATCTTTTTAGTGTTACCCTTCCTAGGTTGGGAATCACCACAACCTTTGTGGATCCATCCGACCCTGCCAATTTTGGAAAGGCAGTACAGGAGAACACTCGAGCCTTTTTTGTGGAGTCCTTAGGGAATCCGAAACTCGACGTATTGGATTTAAAAGCTATTTCAAAAGAAGCCAAAGCAGCGAAAGTTCCATTTATTGTGGACAATACTGTGGCATCCCCCGCACTATTAAATCCAATAGAGCACGGAGCAAATATTGTAATCCATTCCTTGACCAAATACATTAACGGAAATGGTACCGCATTGGGTGGAGCCATAATCGATGCAGGAACCTTTGATTGGGCCAACGGGAAATTCCCTGAGTTTACAGAACCTTCCCCGGGCTACCATGGATTGGTATACCATGATGCCTTGGGGCCAGCTGCGTTTATTGCGAAGGTTAGGATAGAAGGCCTTCGGGACCACGGGGCATGTTTGAGTCCGTTCAATGCATTCCAAATAATTCAAGGACTAGAAACCTTGGAAGTGCGAATGAAAAAACATAGCGAAAATGCTTTGGCGCTGGCCAAATGGTTGGAATCCAAAGAAGAAGTTACTTGGGTAAATTATCCTGGCTTGGAATCCAGCAAATACAAAAAGCTATCGGATGAGTATTTGCCAAAAGGACAGAGCAGTATTTTAACCTTCGGGGTTAAAGGTGGATTTGAATCCTCCAAAAAAATCGCCGATGAAACGAAGATTTTCTCGCTACTGGCGAATATTGGGGACACCAAATCCTTGATCATTCACCCAGCTAGTACCACGCACCAACAATTGGATGAAGCCGCACAGGAATCCACAGGGGTGACCAAGGATTTAATCCGATTGTCCGTGGGCTTGGAGAATCTTGATGATTTGAAGGCCGATTTGGAAAGCGCTTTCTCAACTTTATAATTCTCAACTGATTTTCTTGGAATGCTCCATAAAATTGACATAAAGGAATACAAGACCCTAAATGGAATTTCCCAGGACTTGCAATTGTCCTATCAGGTTTTTGGTCAGAAATTGCACACCGCTCCCATTGTTTTGGTCAATCATGCGTTAACTGGCAACTCCAATGTTACGGGTAAAAATGGTTGGTGGTCAGACATCATTGGGAAGGACAAGTGCATCGATACGGAAACCTACACCATCCTGGCTTTTAATGTTCCTGGAAACGGATATGATGGTTTTGTGATTGACAACTATAAGGATTTTGTGGCCGGTGACATTGCTAGAATCTTTTTGCAAGGTCTGAAGAAGCTTAAGGTAGAACAACTTTTTGCTATCATAGGTGGATCCTTGGGAGGAGGGGTTGCCTGGGAAATGGCAGCATTGAATCCAAAAATCACCAAGCATCTTATTCCCGTTGCTTCGGATTGGAAGTCCACGGATTGGTTGATTGCCAATTGCCAGATCCAAGAGCAATTTTTGGTCAATTCCAAGCAACCAGTGCATGATGCACGTATGCACGCGATGCTCTGTTACAGAACCCCGGAATCCTTTAAGGAAAGGTTCAAGAGAAGTACAAACGAAGAACTTCAGGTGTTCAATGTGGAAAGCTGGCTTATGCACCATGGCAAGAAGCTTCAAGAGCGTTTTCAGCTCTCAGCATACAAATTGATGAACCAGCTCCTAAAAACCATTGATATTACCAGAAATGGCGATAAAGCCTTTCAAGAATTACAGATTAGTGAAACCAGGATTCATATTATCGGGGTTAATTCGGATTTGTTTTTTACGGCTGAAGAAAACAAGGAAACCTTTAGGCATTTGGCCCAGGCCAATGCCAATGTCACCTATGGTGAAGTGCAATCGCTCCATGGCCATGATGCCTTTTTAATTGAGTTCCAACAACTGGAAAACCTGTTAAAACCAATTTTCCATGAACAAACCGTTAAGGAGCGAATTAAAATCCTAAAGTTTGGAGGTAAATCGCTGGCCAATGGGGATGGGCTTGAAAATGTACTGTCCATAATTACCAAGCGAGCCCAAGAAAATGAGCATTTTGGAGTAGTATTGTCTGCCCGTGGTAAGGCAACAGACCAACTGGAGGCTCTGCTCAAAAAGGCAGCTGGAGGAGAGGATTTTTCAACTTCGTTTAAGGAGTTTTCCACCTACCAGAAAGCGGCCTTGCCAAAAGTGGATTTAGCGGAGGAACTCCACACCATTGAAAAATTGTTGAAAGGGGTTTCCCTAACAGGTGATTATAGTCTAAAAACCAAGGATGAACTACTGGCTTATGGCGAACTGATATCGGCGAAGGTTGTTACCGCTTTGTTGCTGGAACGGGGCGTGAATGCAAAATTTGTCGATTCGCGATCCCTAATCAAAACGGACCACACCTTTAATAATGCTGAGGTGGATGAAGCTATTTCCAAAGAAAATGTAATACGATGTTTTCGGGAGTTGGAGGCTGGAGCAGTTGCCATTACTACTGGATTCATTGCGTCCACCCATGATGGGGAGACGACTACCTTGGGACGGAATGGGAGTAACTATTCCGCTGCGCTTTTGGCCAACTTTTTGGATGCCCAAGTTCTGGTAAATTATACCCATGTTGACGGAATTTTCACCGCTAACCCAGATTTGGTTGCAGAAGCCAAGCTGATTGACTCCATTTCATACGCAGAAGCCAATGAATTGGCCAATTTTGGGGCCAATATCCTGCATGCAAAGACCATAATTCCCCTAATAGAGAAGAATATTCCGCTTCGCATAAAAAACACCTTCAATGCAGAAAGTGATGGAACCTTGATTGGTCCAAAAACGGACAATGGTGGGATTAAATCCCTGTCGGTTTTGGAAGACGTGGCTCTGGTAAATTTGTCAGGGCGGGGGCTGTTGGGAAAAGTGGGTATAGACGCCAGGATTTTTAAGACACTAGGGCAAAACAATATTAATGTTGGAATTATTTCGCAGGGGTCGTCAGAAAGGGGAATAGGACTGGTGGTTGATGCCAAAAAAGCGCAAAAGGCCAAAAAAGTGTTGGACCAAGAATTTGAAACCGACTATTCGGCACAGGATGTGAACCAGATTACCGTAGTGCGCGATGTCTCGGTTATCTCGATTGTTGGAATGGACTTAAGTACCTTCCACAAACCTTTTAATGCCTTGGTTAAGAACCAAGTGGTGCCTTTGCTTTTTAACAATACTGTCACAGGTAAAAATGTGAGTTTAGTAGTCAATAAATCCGATTTGCATAAGGCCATCAATGTAGTTCACGGGCAGATTTTTGGTATAGCCAAAAAGGTAAATCTTGCCATTTTTGGACACGGTAATGTGGGAGCAACCTTGATTGACCAGATTTTGGATTCCCAAAAGAGCATAGAAAACCGAAAGGGATTGGATTTAAGGATTTTTTCCGTCTCCAATTCCAAGAAAGTTTTGTTGAACAACAGAGGTATTTCAACAAAATGGAGGGATGAATTGGATTCCAAGGGTAAGTCTTATAAGGTGCAAGACGTTATAGATTATGCCAAGGAACACCATTTGGAAAACCTGATAGCTGTGGACAATACGGCTAGCGAGGCTTTTGTTGTCAATTATGATTTGTTGATAGAGGGTGGTTTTGATTTGGTATCCTCCAACAAAATAGCCAACACCCTAGGTTTTGATTACTATAAATCTGTAAGAAGGAACTTGGAAAGGAACCAAAAGCAGTACCTCTACGAGACCAATGTTGGAGCGGGACTTCCCTTGATAGATACCATTAAATTGCTCCATCTTTCCGGGGAGAATATCACTAGAATCAAGGGTGTTTTTTCTGGCTCGTTGAGCTATATCTTCAATACATTTTCCGAAAAGAAGGCTCCATTTTCATCCATAGTGAAAGAGGCCATGGCACAGGGATTTACGGAACCTGACCCCAGGGAGGACTTATCAGGGAATGATGTGGGTAGAAAATTGTTGATTCTGGCTCGGGAGTTGGATCTTCAAAATGAATTTTCGGATATCTCGGTTGAAAATCTTATTCCAGAGGAATTACGATCATTGGATTTTGACACCTTCATTTCCCAAATTGAAAAAATGGATGATATCTATGAGGCCATTAAGGGACAACAGGAAGATGGGCATGTGCTCAGATATATTGGAGATTTGCATGGTGACCTGCAAAAGGACAAGGGGGTTTTGGACGTAAAACTGGTTTCCGTTCCCAAAGGAAGTGCATTGGGACAGGTGAGTGGTTCAGATTCAATTATAGAGATTTATACGGAGTCTTATGGTGAGAATCCTTTGGTGATTCAAGGTGCTGGGGCTGGTTCAGCGGTAACGGCCAGAGGCGTATTTGGCGATATACTTAGAATAGCAGAAAAGATATAATGGGAAAGACGAGAAGATTTGAAACGGAAGCGGTTAGAACGCAAACAGAGCGATCACAATTTTTGGAGCATTCCACACCAATGTACCTCACATCTAGCTTTGTGTTTGAGGATGCTGAGGACATGAGGGCTTCTTTTGCGGAAGAAAAGGACAGGAATATCTATTCTCGGTATTCCAATCCCACTTCCACAGAGTTCATCGACAAGGTTTGTAAAATGGAAGGGGCGGAAGCCGGTTTTGCATTTGCATCAGGGATGGCTGCGGTGTATTCCACCTTTGTTGCCTTACTTGAATGCGGAGATCATATTGTGTCCTGTAAGAGCGTCTTTGGATCCACACATACCTTGTTTACCCAGTTTTTTCCAAAGTGGGACATTTCCACCAGCTATTTTGATGTGAATGACCTGGATGCTGTGGAGGGTCTCATTACCTCCAAGACCAAGATTATTTATGCGGAAACACCTACCAATCCCGGTGTTGATGTCCTGGATTTGGAAATCCTTGGAAACATAGCCAAAAAGCATGGGTTAATCTTTATTATTGATAACTGCTTTGCCTCGCCTTACTTGCAACAACCCATAAAGTTTGGAGCAGATTTAATCATTCATTCCGGAACCAAGTTAATGGATGGTCAGGGTAGGGTACTGGCAGGTATCACCGTTGGGAGTCGTGAGCTGATGGACAAAATTTACCGTTTTGCTCGAATCACAGGCCCTGCGCTATCCCCTTTCAACGCATGGGTGCTGTCCAAAAGTCTGGAAACACTGGCACTTCGGGTAGACCGACATTGTTCCAATGCTTTGGCCTTGGCCACCTTTTTGGAAGATCATCCCAAAGTGGAATGGGTAAAGTATCCCTTTCTTAAATCTCATCCCAAATATGAAATTGCCAAAAAACAAATGAAAGCAGGGGGGTGCGTTGTGGCTTTTGAGGTAAAAGGAGGTTTGGATGCGGGCAGAAAATTCTTTGATTCGATAAAAATGCTATCCTTATCTGCCAACCTTGGAGATTCCAGAAGTATTGTTACCCATCCGGCATCCACCACGCATAGTAAACTGACTACGGAGGAGCGAAGGGCGGTTGGAATTTCAGATGGAATGGTGCGTGTTTCGGTGGGATTGGAGCATATTGACGATATTGTCCAGGATATAGAACAGGCACTTGGCTAGGAGCTGCACAGTTCACTTAAATTAGTGGGCGGGGAAAGTCTTTTTTGGCTATATTCGTGAGATGCTCTCCAAGAAGACAAAATACGGCTTAAAAGCACTTACTTATTTAGCTTCCATAGATAGAAAGGAACCCATGCAAATAGCTGAAATTGCAAAGCATGAGAACATTTCCCAAAAATTTCTGGAAAGTATACTTCTTACACTTCGCCGCAATGGATTTTTGGGCTCAAAAAAAGGAAAGGGAGGGGGGTACTATCTCATTAGGGAGCCCCATGAAATTTTAATGACCTCAGTTATTCGGGTATTGGAAGGTCCTATTGCCATGGTTCCTTGTGTGAGTCTCAATTTCTATGAAAAGTGCGATGATTGTCCCGATGAAACTAAATGTTCAGTCCACAAGTTAATGCTTCAAGTAAGGGATAGTGCATTGGAAGTGTACCGAAATACTACCTTGGCCGATTTAATTTCTTAAAGGCGAAAGTTATGCCGCTTGCATTGGATGCAAGTGGAAATTCCTTAAAATCCAGCTTCAGTTTTGTTAAAATCTATAAAAACTATGGGGTAATGGCAATTTTGTGTTGGAATTAACGATTATAATTATAAAATAATACTACTTTTGATTAACCTATTAAATCTATAGGAAATTAGAAGCACAAATGTTAGCAGATCAGTTAGTACTAAACAAAGAAGGTCAAAAAGCTTCCTTCTCTAAAGATAAAAATTCTGAAAGCCCTAAGCGCAGCATCGTTAAATCCATTAGTTGGAGGATTGTGGGAACTCTTGATACCATTATCATTTCTTGGATTATCACGGGCACCTTGACCCTTGCTTTTTCAATTGGTTTAGTAGAGTTGGTCACTAAAATGGTGTTATACTTTTTTCATGAGAGAATTTGGAACACGATTTCCTGGGGCAAATAAAATATTTGATTATGGCATTTACAGCAGAAGATATTGAAAGTTTAAACAAGCAGTTTAGGGGAATACCTCCTCATGAAATAATTTCTTGGGCCATCAATAATGGAAAAAATCCAGTGGTTACTACCAATTTTAGGCCTTATGAGGTAGCTATTTTGCATGCGGTTTCCGATGTGGATGCCGATATACCTGTTATTTGGTGTGATACGGGCTACAATACGCCCCAAACCTACAAGCATGCTGAAGAACTGATTTCACGTTTGGGATTGAACGTTAAGCATTATGTGCCATTGCAAACCTCGGCCCATAGGGATGCCGTCATGGGAATCCCACAGATTGATGACCCCATGCATGCAATTTTTACTGAACAAGTAAAACTTGAACCATTTAGAAGGGCCATGAAAGAGCATAAACCGGACATTTGGTTTACTAACCTGAGAAAGGGACAAACTGCCCATAGGGATTCGTTGGACGTGTTAAGTCTAAGTAATGACGGTGTGCTAAAAGTAAGCCCGTTTTACTACTGGAGCGATACCCAGTTGGATTTCTATTTGGCAGAATACAAACTTCCCAACGAGCATAAGTACTTTGACCCAACCAAGGTGTTGGAAAACCGCGAATGCGGATTACATACCTAGTCTCTGTTTAACAAGCTTTGCATGCACAAGCAAAAGCATTGCGTTAGGGAAAGCGCTGTTCAACCCAATTGAAATACCACCTTCGCCTATTTGCTTAAGGCCAAAAAATATGAGGTTTACATAAGGAGTGGGTAGGAAATCCTCAAAATTTAGCATCAATTTTATTAAAATCTATAAAAACGATAGGGTAAATCTAAATTTATAAAGTTTTTAACCATTTGTTACGTTTGAAGGGCTATCTTTGATATTCCTATTAAATCCATAGGATAATATGAAATTAAATATCGATACCGAATATTACAACAAACAGTTCAGGGGCATACCGCCTGAAGAAATCATTGAATGGGCTATGCGGTTGTCCAATAAGCGCATTGTAACCACAAGTTTTGGTAAGTACTCTGCAGTTTTGTTGAGTACTTTTCAACGAATCGATCCGAAAATCGATGTGGTTTGGTGTGATACCGGATACAATCTACCCGAAACGTATGAACATGCTAGTTTGCTGACCGAGCGTTTTAAGCTCAATTTGAATACATATGTGCCGAGGGAAACTCGCGCATTTATCGAACATCGTTTGGGTTTTCCTACATCTGACCAACCTGAGCATTTGGAGTTTTCGGAAATCGTAAAACTTGAACCTTTTCGAAGAGCGTTGGAAGAACACCAACCTGACATTTGGTTCACCAATATTCGGATTCGTCAGACCGCACTCAGAAGTGAGAAAGACATTTTGAGCTATTCAAAAGATGGTGTTTTAAAAGTGAGTCCTTTTTACTATTGGACCGATGATGACCTCGACAGCTATTTGGAAGCCTACAATTTACCAAAGAACAGCACCTATTTTGACCCTGTAAAAGCCTTGGAAACAAGGGAGTGCGGAATTCATTTACAATAATTCGATTATGCAAAGCTTTAGAACAGAAATAGAAAATCCTGTAGTAGAAAAGGACATCATTGAACTGGAACGCAAGATCCGACAGTTCAAGGGCGGCGAGGTGGACGAGGAAAAGTTCAGAAGCCTACGTCTGGCCCGGGGAGTCTATGGCCAGCGTCAGCAAGGTGTTCAAATGGTGAGGATCAAGCTGCCTTATGGCAAGGTGTCCTCCAAACAACTACTTCGTATTTGTGATGTTTCTGATGAATATTCCAGAGGGAGATTGCACATTACCACGAGGCAGGATATCCAAATCCATTATGTGGACTTGGAGCGAACCCCGGAACTGTGGGCAGAATTGGAGCGGGATGACGTTACCCTTCGTGAAGCTTGTGGCAATACAGTTCGAAACGTGACTGCCAGTGAAACAGCTGGAATAGATGTCGATGAGCCCTTTGATGTTTCTCCGTATGCCCATGCGGTATTCCAATATTTTTTGAGAAACCCCATTGGTCAGGAAATGGGACGTAAGTTCAAGGTCTCCTTCTCTGCCAGTGATGCAGATACCGGGCTTTCGTATATGCACGACTTGGGCTTTATCGCCAAGATTAAAAATGGGGAAAGAGGATTCAAAGTGATGCTTGCTGGTGGTTTGGGCTCGCAACCGCGTCATGCAGATGAATTGTATAGCTTCTTACCTACGGATAAAATCATTCCTCTGATGGAAGGGGTTATCCGCATCTTTGACCGCCATGGGGAAAGAAAGAGTAGGGCCAAAGCTCGATTGAAGTTCTTGCTCAAAGACATTGGACTTGATGGATTTAAGGCGCTTTTGGAAGAGGAGCAATTGGCCATTCCACATAAAACCTATCCCATTGACTTTGAAAGTTATCCAAGGCCTGTAGTGGCCAATGTGGAGGCGCTTCAGGTGCAAATTGAGGATACGGAAGCTTTCAATAATTGGAAGTCCACCAACTTGGTTCCCCAAAAGCAAAAGGGCTATGTAGCCATTGGGATCAAAGTACTATTGGGAGATTTCTATACGGATAAAGCTAGAAAACTGGCTCGATTGGTCCAAGATTATGCGGCAGGGGAAATTCGTCTTTCACTGCGACAAAATATATTGATTCCCTATGTGAAGGAAGCATTGGTGCCATTCTTTTACACCGAATTGCAAAAATTGGGATTTGTAGAAGCAGGGTACAACAAGGCCTTGGACATTACCGCCTGCCCGGGAACAGATACCTGTAACCTTGGAATTTCAAGCAGTACAGGTATTGCAGAGGAATTGGAACGCGTTATCAAAGCAGAGTACCCACAATATATAAGTAACCCAGATGTGGTCATCAAAATTAGTGGTTGTATGAACGCCTGTGGACAGCACAATATGGCCAATATTGGTTTTCAGGGAATGTCCATAAGAACCAAGGATAAATTGGTGGCCCCAGCACTTCAAGTGCTATTGGGTGGTGGAAATTTCGGAAATGGAAAAGCCAGATTTGCGGACAAAGTGATTAAAATCCCAAGTAAAAGAGGACCGCAAGCATTAAGGCTGATTTTGGATGATTTCAACAGTAACGGAAACGGGGCCTCATTTGCAGATTACTATTGGGAAAAAGGAGAGCACTACTTCTATGATTTCCTTAAACCTTTGGCAGATATCGAAAACCTTACCCAAGGCGATTTTATTGATTGGGGAACCGAGGAAAAGTATAAAAAGGAGATAGGTATTGGTGAATGTGCCGGGGTCATTGTGGACCTTGTAGCTACCCTATTCTTTGAAAGTCAAGAAAAAATAGACAGCGCCCAAGAAGCTTTGAATGAGGAAAAATGGGCGGCAAGTATCTATTATTCCTATCAATCCATAGTAAACTCGGCCAAGGCCTTGTTGACTTCGGAAAAAGTAAAAGTGAACACCCATGCAGGGATTATCAAGGATTTTGACAGACTCTACGTGGAAACAGATAAAATTGGCTTTACAGGAAGTTTTGCGGATTTGGCCCTTCAGTTGAACAAGAACAAGCCAAGTCAGGCATTTGCGGAGAGTTTTCTGATTGATGCGAAATCAGTTTTGGAAAAATTGGAAGCCTATAGAAAATTGGAATTGGCCCATGTATAACGGAAAATTGACAGTAGTTGGAGCAGGTCCCGGTGACGTGGATTTGATAACGCTTAAGGGGATAAAGGCCTTACGCAATGCGGATGTGGTCCTTTATGACGCCTTGGTGGATACCCAACTCTTGGAATATGCTCCTGATGCGGAGAAAATTTTCGTAGGAAAGCGAAAGGGATGCTATGCCTATCAACAGGACCAAATTAATGAATTGATTGTTCAAAGAGCACAGACCAAAGGTCATGTGGTTCGTCTTAAAGGTGGTGATCCATTCGTTTTTGGCCGTGGAGCCGAGGAAATGGAATACGCTGCCCAATTTGGAGTTGAGGTAGCCGTTGTGCCAGGGATTTCATCCGCAGTTTCCGTCCCGGCATCACAAAATATTCCGGTTACCAAGAGAGGAGCAACCGAGAGTTTCTGGGTGATTACGGGAACTACCAAGGAACACAAACTTTCAAAGGATGTGGAATTGGCGGCCAAATCAAACGCAACGGTCCTAATCTTGATGGGGATGTCCAAATTGGGGGAGATTATGGAGCTGTTCAAAAATGAAGGAAAAGAAAATACACCGGTAGCCATTATTCAAAATGGCACCATGGAAAACGAAAAAATAGGAATTGGTACTGTTGCTTCCATTGAGTACAAGGCAAAGGAGCAGCAGTTATCCAATCCTGCCATTATACTAATTGGCGAGGTGGTGAACCATCGACAGCGATTATTGGAAATTCAAAAAGAAAACAGAAACAAAGAATTGGAGTTAGTAGAAAAAGGAATAAGATGATAAAGACAGATATACTTATAATTGGCGCCGGACCAACAGGTTTATTTACAGTGTTTGAGGCTGGACTTTTAAAATTGAAGACGCATTTGATTGACGCACTTCCGCAACCAGGTGGCCAATGTTCAGAGATTTATCCCAAAAAACCTATTTATGATATCCCTGCCTATCCAGAGATTTTGGCAGGAGATTTAGTAGACAGGCTGATGGAGCAGATAAAGCCCTTTGAGCCTGGATTTACTTTTGGAGAACGTGCTGAAACCTTGGAGAAGCAAGAGGACGGTTCCTTCATCGTTACCACAAACAAAGGAACCCAACACCATGCTCCTGTAGTCGTAATAGCTGGAGGGTTGGGCTCATTTGAACCCAGAAAACCCTTGATTTCCAATATTACGAACTACGAGGACAAAGGAGTGGTCTATATGATCAAGGACCCTGAAGTATATCGGGATAAAAAAGTAGTGATCGCAGGGGGAGGTGATTCCGCCTTGGATTGGGCCATTTATTTGGCAGACGTAGCTTCCGAAGTGGCCTTGGTACACCGAAGAAATGAGTTTAGAGGTGCCTTGGATTCTGTTGAAAAAGCTTCCGAACTGGCCAAATTGGGGAAAATCCAATTGTATACAGAGGCTGAAGTGAAGGAAATCCACGGAGAAAATGAGCTAAAGGCAGTGGTCATCAAACATAATGATGAAGCCAAAGGCCAGACCTATGTGGAAACAGACTACTTTATACCATTGTTTGGTTTGTCACCAAAATTGGGACCCATTGGAAATTGGGGCTTGGAAATTCAGAAGAACGCCATCAAGGTGAACAATGCCAAGGATTACCAGACCAATATTCCAGGTGTTTTTGCCATTGGCGATGTAAACACCTATGAAGGCAAATTAAAATTGATTTTATCCGGATTCCATGAGGCAGCTGTAATGTGTCAGTATGCGTATCAAATTATCAATCCAGATAAACGATTTGTAATGAAATATACCACCGTTGGCGGAGTACAAGGATTTGACGGCTCCAAAAAAGAAGCCAAGAAAGAGGTGGTGCAAAGTATAGTCTAGAGCTTTTTTTAGATTATTTTGAGTTAGTCAACGCCCTCTTATGCAACGCTTAGGAGGGTATTGACCAACAAAATGTAGATTTCTGTTGTTTTTGAGGACAAAACGTGGTTATTTTGTCCTCAGTTCATTAAAAAATTGAATTGGTTATCAAGAAAGGTGGAGGGAATAGACCCTATGAAGCCTTAGCAACCCTTAGGAATTCCATTTCTTGGATCTAAGAAGGTGCTACATTCTACCCACAAACATCCAAATATGGTGGTTCTGGGATGGATAACGCAAAGAATACTTCTCAACGTCGTTTCCGCAACTTTCTTGATACATCTAAATCCCTTTAAGGGAGTAATATTGTTATGGAGACCATTGAAGATATTTTACAAAAACGCATTCTGGTTTTGGATGGTGCCATGGGTACCATGCTGCAGCGCTATAAATTTACCGAAGAAGATTTCCGCGGGGAACGCTTCAAGGATTGGGAACATCCCCTAGTGGGGAATAACGATTTGTTGTCACTTACACAGCCCGAGGCCATTGCCGAGGTTCATGCCAAGTATTTTGAGGCGGGCGCGGATATCGTGGAAACCAATACTTTTTCAGGTACTACCATTGCTATGGCAGATTACCACATGGAAGAACTGGTGTACGAACTTAACTTTGAGTCGGCCAGGATTGCCAAAAAAGTGGCAGATGAGTTTACGGCCAAGGAACCGCATAAACCGAGGTTTGTAGCAGGAAGTATAGGTCCTACCAATAAAACGGCCAGCATGTCGCCCGATGTAAATGACCCTGGTTTTAGGGCGATTTCTTTTGATGAGCTGCGAATAGCCTATAAGCAGCAGGTAGAGGCCCTGTTGGATGGGGGAGCAGATATTCTGTTGGTGGAGACCATTTTTGATACCCTGAACGCCAAGGCGGCCTTGTTCGCGATTGAGGAGGTGAGGGAAGAACGAAACATCCATGTTCCCATCATGGTAAGTGGTACCATTACCGATGCCTCTGGGAGAACCTTATCTGGCCAGACGGCAGAGGCATTTTTGATATCCATTTCCCATTTGCCCATTTTATCCGTTGGATTCAACTGTGCTTTGGGGGCCAATCAATTGGTACCACATTTGGAGGTTGTTTCTGCTAAATCGGAATTTGCAATTTCTGCACACCCCAATGCTGGATTGCCCAACGCCTTTGGGGAATATGATGAGACCCCTGAGCAAATGGCGGCACAAATCAAGGAATATTTGGAAAAGAGCCTGGTGAATATTGTGGGAGGATGTTGTGGGACCACTCCAGAGCATATTAAGGAAATAGCAGATTTGGTTAAGGAATATGAACCTCGTAAGTCCCAAGTGTTGATTTAACGTCATATGGTACTGGAGGTGGCAATATTGAACATAAAGAATGGCCTTACGTCGGAATTTGAAGCAAGTTTCAAGGAAGCTTCATTAATTATTGAAACGATGAAAGGTTACATTCATCATGAACTCAAAAAGTGCATCGAAAAACCAGACCAATACATTTTATTGGTCAAATGGGAAACCTTGGAAGACCATGAAGAAGGATTTCGAAAATCCAAGGAATATCAAAACTGGAAAAAGCTGTTGCACCATTTTTATGAACCTTTTCCTGAAGTATTGCATTATAACTAAATGATTGATCAACATACAAAATACCTGAAACTTAGTGGTCTGGAACCCCTGATCATAACCCCTGACAGCAACTTTGTCAATGTAGGAGAGCGGACCAACGTGGCTGGATCCAAAAAGTTCCTTCGCTTGATCAAGGAGCGGAAATTTGAGGAAGCCTTGGATGTGGCGCGTCATCAGGTAGAGGGTGGTGCCCAAATCATCGACATTAACATGGATGATGGCCTTATAGATGGAAAAGAGGCCATGGTCAACTTTTTGAACCTTATCGGTTCAGAGCCTGATATAGCCCGTGTTCCTATCATGATCGATAGTTCAAAATGGGAAATTATTGAGGCGGGATTACAGGTAGTCCAAGGGAAATGCGTGGTAAACTCCATCAGTTTAAAGGAAGGGGAGGAAGAATTCATACGGCAGGCTACTTTGATCAAAAGATATGGTGCTGCTGTAATTGTCATGGCTTTTGATGAGGTGGGGCAGGCAGATAACTATGAACGAAGGATAGAAATTGCCAAACGTTCGTATGATGTTTTGGTGAATCAGGTAAAATTCCCCCCGCAAGACATCATTTTCGATTTAAACATTTTCCCGGTGGCTACAGGAATGGAAGAGCACCGTAAAAATGCCATCGATTTTATTGAGGGAACCCGCTGGGTGCGAGAAAATTTACCGCATTGCAGTGTTAGTGGGGGCGTGAGCAATGTCTCTTTCTCTTTTAGGGGGAATAATCCCGTAAGAGAGGCCATGCATTCCGTGTTTTTGTACCACGCCATTGAGGCTGGTATGAACATGGGAATTGTAAATCCAGCTTTGCTGGAAGTCTATGATGACATTCCCAAGGATCTTTTGGAACATGTGGAGGATGTGATTCTCGATAGACGGGATGATGCTACGGAACGTCTATTGGAATTTGCCGAAACCGTCGTGGGCAAGGCCAAGGAAAACAAAGTGGACCTGTCTTGGCGGGAGGAACCCTTGCAGAATCGGATTACCAGAGCTTTGGTAAAGGGGATTGATCAATTCATTGTAGAGGATATTGAAGAAGCTCGTCAGCAAGCCTCCAGACCTTTGGAGGTGATTGAGGGGAATTTAATGACAGGGATGAATGTGGTTGGCGACCTTTTTGGAAGTGGAAAGATGTTTTTGCCACAAGTGGTAAAATCGGCCAGGGTGATGAAAAAGGCCGTGGCGTATCTCACTCCATTTATAGAGGAATCCAAGGATGCCAATGCCTCAGCAGCTGGTAAAATATTGATGGCCACGGTAAAGGGAGATGTCCATGATATAGGAAAGAATATTGTCAGCGTGGTACTGGCCTGCAACAACTATGAAATTGTTGACCTTGGGGTGATGGTGCCACCAGAGGTGATTATTCAGAAAGCTAGGGAAGAACAGGTGGATGTTATTGGATTAAGTGGATTGATTACCCCTTCCTTGGATGAGATGGTCTTTTTGGCCAAGGAAATGGAAAGGCAACAGTTTACCGTACCCCTCCTTATAGGAGGAGCAACGACCAGTAAAGCCCATACGGCTGTAAAAATTGACCCTGTGTATAGTCAATCCGTGGTGCATGTAAATGATGCCTCAAGGGCAGTGACGGTGGTAGGTGACCTCTTGCAAAAAGATACTTCAGAGGGGTATAAGAAGTCCATCAAGCTGGATTATGAGAGCTTTAGGGATCGATTTTTAAATCGGACCAAGCAGAAGGAGTATTTGACAATGGAAGAAGCACGTCAAAATAAATTGCAGATTGAATGGAAGGCTTCGGATATCACTAAACCCAAAGCATTGGGAATTCAGGTTTGGGAGGATTTCGATTTGAAAAAACTGAAAGATTTCATTGACTGGAGTCCATTCTTTCGAAGTTGGGATCTGCATGGGAAGTACCCCAATATTCTCAAGGATGAAGTGGTGGGCGAACAAGCCCAAGAACTTTTTCAGGATGCACAAAAGATGTTGAATCAGATTTTGGATGAGAAGCTGCTAAAAGCCAAGGCGATTTTTGGATTGTTTCCGGCCAATCAGATCAATGAGGATGATATTGCACTTGCTGTGCAAAACAGGGAAAGCAAAAGCACCCAGTATGTTTTCCGAACCTTACGACAACAGTTAAAAAAGCGCAAAGGCGTTCCCAATATTGCTTTGGCAGATTTCATCGCTCCAAAGACAACAGGAATCCAGGATTATATGGGCTGTTTTTGTGTGACCACAGGATTCGGTACCCAAGAACTGGCGCAGGAATATGAAAAAAACTTGGATGATTATGGTTCCATCATGGTAAAAGCACTTGCGGATCGTTTAGCAGAAGCCTTTGCGGAATACCTGCATAAGGAAGTGCGGACCAAACATTGGGGTTATGCAACATCAGAGACCTTGTCCAACGATGAACTGATAGAGGAGAAGTATCAGGGGATACGGCCTGCTCCTGGCTATCCGGCATGTCCTGATCACTTGGAGAAGTTGACTATCTGGGAATTGCTCAAAGTGGAAGAAAAAATAGGTGTTCAATTGACCGACAGCTTAGCCATGTGGCCCGCGGCTAGTGTAAGCGGCTATTATTTTGGACATCCCGAAACAAAGTACTTTGGATTGGGAAAAATTAAACCAGATCAAGTAGCGGATTTTGCGGAACGAAAAGGAATGCCAATTGAGGAGGCTGAAAAATGGCTGGCCCCTAACATCGTGGAGAATTGATTTTATTCCAATAACCAATAACCAATAACCAATAACCAATAACCAATAGCCAATAGCCAATAACCACAAAACCTACATCAACATAAATTGAATGAAAGTAACAGACCACATAAAACAAGCTAAAGGAGAAACCCTTTTTAGTTTCGAAATTATTCCCCCGGTAAAAGGCAGGAGCATCCAGGAGCTATATAATAACATAGACCCTTTGATGGAGTTTAAGCCCCCATTTATTGATGTGACCACATCTAGGGAGGAGTTTGTCTATATTGATCGCGATGGGCTTTTGGACAAAAAACTCACCCGTATGCGCCCTGGAACTTTGGGAATCTGTGCCTCGATCAAGCACAAGTACGATGTGGATACTGTCCCACATGTGCTATGCGGCGGGTTTACCAGGGAGGAGACTGAATATTTGTTGGTGGACTGTCACTATTTGGGCATTGACAACGTCATGGCGCTAAGGGGGGATGCCATGAAAGAAGAAAAATATTTTGCCCCGACTTCTGGCGGGCATAAGTACGCTTCTGATCTTGTGGGCCAAATCCGAGAATTGAACAAGGGCAATTATCTGCATGAGGTAATTGAAACCGATAATTGTGCCGATTTCTGTATTGGCGTAGCGGGATATCCTGAGAAACATATGGAGGCACCTTCCCTGAAATCGGATCTAAAAAGACTGAAACAAAAAGTGGAATTGGGAGCTGATTATGTGGTTACACAAATGTTTTTTGATAACCAAAAATTCTTTGAATTTGTGGAGGAAGCCCGAAAAAATGGCATTGATGTGCCCATAATCCCTGGAATTAAGCCCATTGCCGTAAAAAGACATTTGCAATTATTGCCCCAAGTGTTCCGTGTAGATATTCCAGAAGACCTCATAGAAGCTGTGGAATCCTGCAAGAATAACAAAGAAGTACGTCAAGTAGGCGTAGAATGGTGCATTCAGCAATCCAAGGAACTGAAGGATGCAGGGGTACCCGTACTCCACTATTATTCCATGGGAAAATCTGACAATATTAAGGCTATAGCCAAGGCTGTTTTCTAAGATTTATCTGATTGGGAGCAAGGGAACAAGGTGGGTTTGTAAGTCATCGGATTCAACCAAATATGTCTATTTTTGCCCCTCATGAAGCACCTACTTCTTTTATGTGTTCTATTGGGATTATCTGTGACTTGCGGATTTAGCCAGGAAGACCAACCACCCAAAAAGTACGTCATAGATGCGAATTACTTCTATGGCTCCATCCTTTTGCACAACCCGGATATTTCCCATTTGATTACTGAACATCCAAGCGGATTTATTCTAGGAATTAACAGAAAACGCTATGGGCGGGAAGCTTGGGAAGGCCTGTATGGATATCCTGATACTGGATTTACATTTATCTATCAGAACATGAACAATCCCACCTTGGGAGAGCATTTTGGTCTGTATGCCCATTATAATTTCTATTTCTTTAAACGGAAGCTACAATTAAGAGTAGGGCAGGGTGTAGCCTACAACACCAATCCATACGACAAGAACACCAATTTCAGGAACAATGCCTACGGAACGCATTTGTTGAGTTCCACTATGGCCATGGTCAATTATCAAAAGGATAATCTATGGCATAATTTGGGTGTCAAGGCTGGAATTTCCCTAATTCACTATTCCAATGCCAATTTTAAAGCGCCCAATACGTCAACCAACACCTTTGCGCTAAATCTGGGATTGACATACGATTTAAGTGACGGTCAGACTTATGATTACATTCCAACGGAAAAAGTAGAGAAGAAAAGCTACCCAATCCGATATAATTTAGCGTTACGGGGCGGGGTGAATGAGAGTGACGTCATCAATTCTGGTCGGTACGGTTTTTGGATATTCTCTGCCTATGCGGACAAGCGTTTGGGACGAAAAAGCGCCCTTCAGTTTGGGGTGGATGCTTTTTTCTCCAATTTTCTAAAGGAGCTGATTCGGCTTCAGGCCACTTCCTTTCCTGAGTTGGATGTGGCACCAGACACCGATTTTAAAAGGGTTGGGATTTTTGCAGGTCACGAACTTTTCATCAATAAAATGAGTATTGAGACCCAATTGGGGTATTATGTGTACTATCCATTCGATTTTGAAGGCCGTATGTATAATAGAATTGGATTGAAGCGCTATTTTGGGGACAAGCTCTTCGGAGCCATCACCCTAAAATCTCATGGAGCTAAAGCGGAAACCGTTGAATTTGGAATTGGGGTCAGATTATAGATATATGATGAAAGCATTGAGAAAAACAAAAGATAGGGCCAATGTCACCCCGAGCGCCGTGTCCGCCGTCAGGCAGGCAGTCGTAAGGTCTTTATATTTGTTTTTGGCTTTTCTTTTTGCTGCGTGCAACGGCGAAAACGTTCCTGATTGCTTTCAAAATGCTGGGGATTTGACCCGAAGGACTGTCGAGCTGTCCAACTTTACAAAAATCACTGTTTTTGAGAATATTAACCTGGTGTTGTCCGAGGGTGACACCCAAAGGGTGGAAATAGAAACTGGGGAATTTCTTCAGAATGAAGTATCAGCAAAGGTGTCAGGGGACAGGCTCATCCTTGAGAATGCGAATGGATGTAATTTTATTCGGGATTACGGCCTAACTACCATTCATGTCACCTCACCAAACATTGAAGAAATTAGAAGCAGTACGGGACTTTTAATTTCCAGTGATGGCGTACTTTCATACCCTAACCTTAGTTTAATATCTGAAAGTTTCGTCAATCCAGAAACGGAAACCACGGATGGTTCTTTTGATTTGAACTTGAACTCTACCTCGGTTAGTGTTGTGGTCAATGGAATCGCTTACTTCAAGTTGCGTGGAACAACTACGAGTCTCAATGTGAACATTGCAGCAGGGGACTCCCGGGTTGAAGCAGAAAATTTGGTCGCTGAAAATGTGAGTGTCAACCATAGGGGGACCAACGATATTCTGGTAAATCCCCAGCAACGGATTTCTGGGACAATCCGAAGTACTGGGGATGTTGTTAGCATCAATCGCCCACCAGAAGTTGATGTGGAAGAAATCTTTAATGGGCGATTGATTTTTAGGGATTAACTATTTGATTGGGATGTAAATCTCGGTTTTGAGTTTGCTTTCCTCAGTTTTTTCAGCATTGTTCAAATATTTCTCACGAACTGGCTCCTCCCGTAGTTCATACTCACTTTGCAATAGCCAAGTATTGAAGATATAGTTATAGACCTGATCTAAGCGTGTATAACTACCTTGATAGTGGAACACGGCAAATTTTCCGCCAGCTATGGTTTTAACCCCCACCTTTCCACTGGGCTTGGCTTCCTTATGAATGATTAGGCAGGCATCATAACGAATATTGCTTTCTTCGGTTACCTTGGGGTCGTCAAATGGGAGACCAATATGTTCAATACCAGCGGTGAACAGTTTTTGGCTCTTGACCTCTGCCCAGAGGGCAGCCCAAGCAGAAGGGTAGTCCAATTTTTGATAAGCCCCCTTAAGGGTAATGTAAATACAGTTTTTATCCTCAACGGTCAGGATTTTAGGTTTTTTAATGTTTAGGGATGTTGTTTCCATCTTATTTACGCTATTTAAGTTCAATGTTTTGTTTTTTCTGTAGGCCGAGGGCGTTACCCCAAAATGATGCTTGAAGGCCTTGGTTAGGGAGGAAGGGGTTTCATATCCAATATTATATCCGATCTCTTCCATGGACAATGTAGAATATCGAATCATTTTGGCCGCAGCTTCCAACCGTACCCTGTTGATGTAGGCTCCGATAGGTTCACCCAGCATGGCCCGTGTTATCCGATGAAAATGAAAAGGGGAAAAGTGGGAGAGTTCTGCCAAAGCCCTTACGTCAATTTTTTCATCCAGATGGTTATGTATGTATTCCAAAACACGATTCAATTTTTGATGATAAAGTTGTCTATTGTCCGTGGATTGCATTTTCCTGTTTTGTTTGACACAAATGTATACGGAATTTGAAAGTGTAACTTTTCCGTTCTTGCTCATTTGGGATAAAACCCGTTTTTTGTTCTTTGGAATTCTCACTATGTTAGGAGACTTAAGCATATAAGGTGAAGGCATTTTTCTCAAACATTAAAAATTGGTTTTCCAACACTGGGGCAAGGTCAATTGAGGATTTGCAGGGTCTTGAAAAGGTAGACGCCATGTTCACTGATTTGGCGACCCAAACTCGAATTCCTGGAATGTCGGTGAGTGTTATAAAACAAGGTCAACCATTGCTGCAAAAGGGCTATGGCTATGCCAATTTGGATGGGAAAACCGCGGTTGACCCGCAAATTACCTTGTTTAGAATTGCAAGTGTATCCAAATGCATAACGGGTCTTGCTTTGGCAAGGATGGTAGAGGAAGGGCTCTTAGACCTGGACGATTCTTTTTATAAACATGTACCCTATTTTCCCCAAAAAGAATTTGATTTTAGCTTGAGGCAATTGGCGGGCCATACCGCTGGAATCAGATCATATCGCGGAAAGGAATATGCGTTGAACCAACCTTATTCCATTAAGGACAGCATTGAGGTATTTAAGGACGCTCCCCTGCAGTTTCAACCAGGGAAAGGGTATTTGTACAATAGCTTTGATTTTGTTCTACTTTCCCTGGCCATGCAAGAAGCTAGTGGAGTTTCTTTTGAACAATATGTCCAGAACAAAGTATTGGGGCCATTGGGCATGCAAAATACCCTTTCACCCAATCAGATTGAGCAAAACCCAAGCATTTTGACGACCAAAGGCTTGCAAAAAGCTGGGTTTTATACCAAAACCAGAGGAGGTTTTAAGAAGGCGGTTTCGGTTAACAACCAATACAAATTGGCTGGCGGGGGATACCTATCCACAGCTTCGGATATTGGAAAGTTGGGCATGGCCATTTTAGAGGGCAAATTGGTACAACCTGACGCAATGCAGGAAATTCTCACTTCGCAAAAGGTGGATGGAGATGCTACTTACTACGGATTGGGTTTTCAGGTGAGCCAAGATGAACAAGGCATACCCTTTGTAGGGCATGTAGGCAATAGCGTAGGCGCGTATTCCAATTTTTTTATCTATCCCAAAGAAGAGATGGTGATCACTATCCTGATTAATAGCACTGATCCCAAAGTGCAGGAGGAACTAAACGCAATAGTTAAATATTTACTGAAAAATAATTAATAATTAGGAATCCTTACTATATTTGTATCGCAATAATGCGATAACTTAAATTTTAAGACAAATGAGTAGATCAGTTTTTTATCATGCTGGATGTCCAGTATGTGTAAGTGCCGAACAAGATTTGGTTAATCTTATTGGAGCTGAAAAGGTATCCATCGTTCATTTAGGCGAGGACCAAGCTAGAATTCCCGAAGCGGAACAACATGGAGTAAAGTCGGTTCCTGCATTGGTTACCCCTAATGGAAATGTGCTTCACATCAATTTTGGAGCTTCCATTGAAGACGTGAAAGGTTAATTTTGAATTATATAGTTAGGAATCCTAAATAAATAATATGAAAGCAAAAACTTTATACCTGTTGGGACTACTCTTAATGGGAAATATGTTGACCTCCTGTGGCCAGCAGAGTCCTTACAACAATGAGGATTTTAAGATTCAAGACGTTCAGGTGACTCATCAGGAAGAGTTGGGTGTCACCGTTTGGGAAATTATGGTGGAAGGAAGCGCTGGAAACACGGTACCACAAAAATTGGGTCAGCTGGATGGCGCCCCGGTGCTGGGATACGTTTTTCCTACCACGCTTAGCCCGGAGTTTGTTGGATTTGGCAAGACCGAGGGAATCTTGGCTTTGGCACTTACTTCCCACCCTGATTTTGATGATACGCCCTTATGGGATGAAAATGGCGATGCCAATTTGAACAACGATGGAGTAGTTTGGCACCCACATTGGGTGGTGCTCGTAGAAGACCAAAGAGTGGCGGGTGGATTATCGGTCAAACAGTTTAAAAAGGCGGATGAGACTGTGGTGTTGCCCCCAACAAATCCCGGTATGCCCATGTATATGGACTCTCCTGGATATCCTGTCGTAACTGCGAGTCATCATATTAAGGTGGTGGTTCCGGACTATCGGATACAGCATCAAACGGAGTTTAATTACGATGGAGTGTCCGCATTCATGAAAGTAAACACGAGCAACGAAGAACTACCTATGTTGGGCGTTTATAAGGTTTACAGTGTTCGTAGTGGAGACCTATCCTTACCTTATACCGTAAAGTAGATGATATGAAAATCGCAGTATGGGATACCTATGTAGAAAGGGAAGATGGTATAACGATGCATTTCGATATTTTGGTTCCCAAGGACGTAACTGATGAGGGCCGTATTTTTTCATACGGACAGCAGTATTTGGGTACGAAAACATTTAAAACAGGTACGCTTACCTCCAACGAATGCAGATTTTGCCATATCCAATCGGTACAAACTGAAGTGGAAGACGAGATCAGGACCAAAGGGTACTTTATTGTCGAAATGGAAAATTGTTCCTAATTTAATTAGGATAGCTAACTTTGCCTGTCGGTACACCCGGCAGGCACTTTTTTATGGAAAATAAAAGTACATTTGACCCCACTCGGCAGCAAGAAGACCTTTCCAGTAAGATTGTTATTGGTCTGGAGCGTATTTCCCAAGCCTTTAAGGTATTGCTTTGGAACAAGGCCAAGGAATTGGGATTAAGCCCGATTCAGATTCAAATCTTGCTTTTTGTGGCCTATCACAAAAGTGAACACAATAACGTTAGCGCCCTGGCCCAGGAATTCAATGTGACCAAACCCACGATCAGTGACGCCATTCGGGTTCTGGATAAAAAATCTTTGATTATCAAGGATTACTCCTCTGAGGATAACCGTAGCTATACCATTTTATTGTCAAGTTTGGGAAGTGAAGTAGTAAAAAGCACCCAACATTTTGCAGGAGGCCTAAGTGATTTTTTTGACGATGTTATGCCCGAGGAGAAAGAAGGCTTTTTTAAAGTCTTGACCCAACTGATCAGCAAGTTGAACAGGGAGGGTATATTAACGGTGCAGCGTACTTGTTTTGCCTGTAAATTTTATGAAAAAACAAGAGCCAACCATTATTGTCACTTGTTGGAAAAGCAGTTGAAGCACGAAGACATTCGCTTGGATTGTATCGAATTTGAGGAAAAGCTATGATTCCAGACGAGCTATTACATCAATATGGAGCACAAAAAATAGCCTTAAAGAAGAAGGAGGTTCTTTTTCATATAAATACCCAACCTCGGTATTATTTTCAAGTTTTTTCAGGCAAGATTAAAATGAACAATTACAGCGAGGATGGTAAAGAATACATTCAAGGCATTTTTCCACCAGGTTCCAGTTTTGGTGAACCTCCCTTGTTTCAGGATTTGGACTATCCAGCACAAGCAGAGGCCGTTGAGGATGCAGTGGTCTGGAAATTGGAAAAGTCCAAATTCTTACAATTGCTTAAAGAACATCCCGAAGTACACCTTGAACTAACCAAGGTTTTGGCCAGTAGATTGCATTATAAGGCAACTATGGTTGCCGAAATTTCCACTGAAAATCCAGAGCACCGCTTGCTGAAACTCATCGATTACTTCAAATCCCATATTCATCATATTCCCAAATCCGAGCCGTATTTGGTGGAATTGTCCAGACAACAAATGGCCGACTTGACCGGGTTAAGGGTTGAAACCGTTATTAGGGCGGTAAAATCCCTGGAAAAAAAGGGACTTTTACAATTACAATCTCATAAAATCCTGCGGTAACCTCCCAGATAGGCTTGAATATGATTTCGGTCATAAAAAAGCCCGACCCATCGGAAATAAATTTGTTCCATACAATGACAAATGACAGGATTATGGAACTATATCTTAAAAGTTTGAAAGTATTTGAAAAGGATGCAAGGGGCTATTCCACAATTTTTATCATTGCCCAAAGCTGTTTAGGTTCTGTGGCGGCCATGTACATCTTGATCAATGGGGTGCAAGCATGGCAGATGGTCCAACTTTTTTTGGTCACTATCGCTTGTATGGGATTCAACGCCGCAGTTTTGTCGCAGCAAAAACCCAAAATCGTAATAAACTTGTTTATCCTTAGTTTAGTGGTGAGTACCGTGGCATTAATATTAAATTTGCTGTGAGATGTCCAAAAAGGAAATTGAATCCCGGGAAGATGTGACCCTATTGGTCACTCGCTTTTATGAGAAAGTAAGGGCGGACAAGGAAATAGGTCATTTTTTTAACGAAACCATCAAGGATTGGCCGGAACATATAGAAAAACTAGTCAATTTTTGGGAGACCAATTTGTTCTTTGTCCAAAAATATAAAGGCAACCCGTTAAAAGTGCATGCAGAAGTGGATGAAAATATGGACAATACCATTACCAATTATCACTTTGGGATTTGGCTACGACATTGGATTGAGACCATAGACACCTATTTTGTGGGGGCCAATGCCGAAAAGGCCAAACAGCGCGCAAGAAATATTAGCGTTCGCATGTTCATTACCATTTTTGAACAGCAAAAGCGCAAAACAGAACCGTATCGCTAATGCTTTGTTTGAATTTTTTGCGTGTATTCCTTGGCATAATGTTCACAAAGCTCCAAAGTCTCCATCACGGCGGATAAGCTTGTTCTAGGATTGATCAAGCACATGCGCAGCACCACTTGTCCGTGCAGCAAAGTGGTCACCAATAGGGCTTTTCGGGAGGTTACCACCTGTTCTGAAATGTACTGGTTGATTTGATCTAGTTGTTTTTGCGAGTACTTTTTTCCAATAGGATGATACCTAAAATTAATGACCGCCAAGGTCGCGGGAAAAATCACCTCCCAATGCTGACTGCTCCGCAGATGGTTCTCAACTTCTTCGGCAAGTTCTATGTTATAGGTAATGGCCTTTCTAAATTCCTTTAAACCAAATGTCTTAATTGACATATAGAACTTAAGCGCCCTAAACCTACGGGTCAACTGGATCCCATGATCATAAAAGTTGATTTCCGAGGTATTGCCTTCAATGTCCCTGAGATATTCTGGCTTTTCCGTGAAGGTTTGGCTGAGGTGTTTATGATTGCGTACCAAGAGACAGCCCATTTCATAAGGTTGGAAAAACCATTTGTGCGGATCTACGGTCAAGGAATCCGCTTTCTCAATTCCTTTCAATAGCGACTTGCCTTTTTTGGATAAAATGGCCGCGGCTCCGTAGGCACCATCAATATGGAACCAAATATTTTCTTTTTTGCAGATTTTGGCCAGTTCCACCAAAGGATCCACTGTCCCTGTGTTGGTCGTGCCCGAGGTGGCTATCAAACAAAAGGGCTGTAACCCTTCCAATCGGTCTTTGGCAATACAGTTTTTGAGTTTGTTTACGGCAAACTTAAACTCAATATCAGTAGGGATAATCCGAATCTGTTCTTTTTTAAATCCCAGAACGCGGATGGCCTTAATATTGGAAGAATGGGCTTGGTCTGACAAGTAAATCACGGCTTTGGAGAAATCTTGACCACATTTTACTTTTCTAGCCGTGGTAAGCGCCGTTAAATTGGCCATGGAACCCCCACTGGTGAAAATTCCACCACCTTTTTTGGCCGGAAATCCAAAGATTTTGAGCAACCATTGGATGGTAATGATTTCCAATTCGGCGGCAGCAGGTGAAGCTGCCCACCCACCCGAAAAAATATTGTATCCCGTGGCAAGCGAATCTGCCATTACGCTTACATAGTTACTCGGGCCTGGAACAAAGGAATAGGATTTGGGGTGGGACATATTGGTGCTATTGGTCATAACCTCTTTCAAGACAAATTGAAGCACCTGTTCGGGATTTGTTCCCTTTTCGGGAGCTTCCTCCAAAAACAGGGAATCCATTTCCTCCCTAGATCCCAGGGCAACGGGTTGCTGGTCACCTTGGGTGCAATGGTGGTTTACAATGGCATCAACAACCTGATATCCATATTCTTGCATGGCTTCTTTGGATAATTCGAGTTGTGCTGTGTTCTTTTTCATGAAATCGGTTTAAACTGAAGCGCAAAAATACCGATTTGGACATCGTGATAATATGATTTTTGATCTAAAATGTTGTCCATGCACCAAAAAAGATGAAACTGGGAATATTATTGCTTCTGCAATACAAATACAGTAAATTTAAGCGATGAAGAACCTTATTCTGCTTCTTGTTTTCGTTTTATCCGGTTTGCAACTCAGTGCACAGCAGGCGGTTTCGGGTTTTGTGAATTTTGATGGTTCCGCTAACTGGAAACCACAGATATATTTGAGTCACTTATCCCTTTCGAATACTGCAAACCAAAACGAGGCTAAACCAATTGCTATAGCGGATGTTCAAAAAGATGGATTTTTTAAGTTTGACAAAAAGCACTTTTCGGACAGCAATAAGATTTATCGCCTCCATGTGGAACGGATCAGAAAAATTGTAAACGATACTGTGAACAAGGAGGTTCATTTTATGTTCTCTGCGAGGGATAAAATCGAATTTAAAAAAGGCTCACGAGTTTTTGGTACGTATACCAATACCAATCAAGGAGATAGGGAATGGCAAAAACTGAAAACCTTTGAGTCAAAGTTGGTAAAGCAATATCTGGCTCAAGAAAACAAAATCGACCCAAGAAAGGGTTTTGTGAAGGATTCATTACAGATTTTGATGGTGAAGCTAATTGGAATAAAACAATTGGCAGATAAGAAATTATTGGATAAGGACATTTCTGAAAACCCAACCTATTATCTTGAATTGTTGTCAGAATTAAAAGAAAGTCCCATTGAGGCCTCTGAATACTGGTTTTTGGAGAAAAGATTGGCCTATTTGACCCAGCTGGCAATGGAGCAGGAGTTAAAAACCAGTAGATGGCTTAACCTGATCCTGCTTGTATTGGTCGCTGGTTTGGGCATTCTCAGCTTTAAACTGGGAAGACGTACCCTACCCAATGCCCACTTGAGCAGACAGGAAAAAAATGTCAAGGCTTTGATCTTGGAGGGTAAAACCAATAAGGAAATTGCCAATGAGCTTTTCATAAGCCTGAGTACCGTTAAAACCCATATTACGAGTATTTACAGCAAGCTCAATGTAAAGGGTAGGCAAGAGTTGCTGCAAAAAAATACGGGTGCTAGTACCTAATTCAGACCGCTAAAATGCTCCAATAAGGGTATTTCCAATCTTAATTTGTCTTTAAACACAACAGTTTTGAGACGAATAATTGCTTTACTTTTTTTTGTTGTTTACCATTCCAATGCACAAAATACCCATCAAATCACAGGGCAGGTCTTCGATGAAAACGGTGCAGTCGTGACCGTAGGGGATGCACTTTTGTTTATGGAAGGGAGCGATACATTGGTAAAGTACGCCACAATATTGGAAGGTCATTTTACCTTGGAAGATGTACCAATCGGGGAATACCAATTACAGGTATCTGCTCTGGGGTTTGAAACCTATAAGGAGACTTTTTTCCTTACCAGTGATCGTCAGTTCTCCATAAGCCTGAAAGAAGCAACGACCCAGTTAAGTGAAGTTGAGGTGGTGGCAGCGAAGAATCCCATTGAGTACAAATCAGGTAATTTAAAGGTGGATGTCCAGAATCCCTATTTCTCATCCATACCCAATCCCATTGATTTGTTGTCCAGACTTCCCAATGTACAAGTGGCACCGGATAGGGAATCCATTTCCATTTTAGGCAAGGGCAACCCCTTGATCTATCTGGGAAATCAACGCATTTCAATGGAAGAGTTTGTTGCGCTACCGATTGACGGGATTGCTACGATTGAACTGATCAACAATCCATCTGCAAAATATGAAGCAGAAGGTCGGGCAGTCTTATTGATAAGCTTGAAAAAGAACGCCCAACTAGGTTTTCGCGGAAGTGTATCCGAGACGGCATCTTCAAAACAGAATTTTAACAACTATCTGGATTTTAACTCAAGTTATGCTAGCAATGATTGGACACTTCGGGGAAATTTGGCCTACAACCAGCTGCTGCAGTGGGAAAGCAATAGTTTTCTGTTCGAAATACCGGCAAGGGACGTCGCTGTGGATTACACTGTTTTGGTACCAAGAAATGATAGATTGCAACTCAACGCTGGATTTGGCACGTATTTTCAATGGAACGAAACCGATTATGTGTCGTTAAATACCACTTTGCGGTTGCAGACTGATGATGCCCCCATAGTTACGGATACTTTTTTAAGGGATGGGGCGGAGCAATTTATCCAAACCGATACTGGGAATGACCAAACAAAGAACTATTATAGTGCCTCGTTCAACTTCAACAAAAAGTTAAGCGATTCGTGGAACCTTTTTACGGGGGTTCAAAGTACTGGTTTTAGCCAAACCTTATCTACGGAGATTGCAAACAATATTGACAATTCAGAGTTTGTAATGGACCAAAAGCGGGAACAGGAGTATGATATTCATTCGCTGGCTTTTCGACTGGATATTGAAAAAGTCTTATCCCAAGATCATAAATGGGAATCGGGGATAAATCTGAGTCAAGCCAAGGCTGATGCGTTTACCGAGATCCAAGATTTGGCAAATGCCGAAGAAACTACTATCGATTTTTCATACGAAGAGAAATTGTATGCCGCATATAGTTCCGTCTCTGGTAAGCTCAGCACGAAATTCGATTTTGACCTGGGTATGCGCGTAGAATATAATAAGGTTGATGGCGCTACGGTAAATGACGGTTCGCCCATAGTTTCCAGAGCGCAGACCAATCTGTTTCCCAAGGCCAATGTGTCCGTAGCTTTGGATTCCAGCCAAACTCTGAACCTAAATTATGGGAGGAGCATCCGGCGACCTGATTTTTCCAGGGCCAGCTCCATTACGGTTTTTATCAATCCTTTTTTGGAAGGGGCGGGTAACGTGAACCTAATTCCCACCCGTACCAATGAAGTTTCGCTTAACTACCAGAAAAAGAACAAGACTTTATTTATGACCTATTACCAAAGTGAGGATCCCATGAATTTTACTATTTCCTATGACGAAACCAATGATAGGGCGATTCTTTCCCAGGTAAATCAGGACAAGGAAATTGGGGTGTATGCGGGGGTGACCCTGCCTTTTTCCAAGGGGATATGGACTTCAAACAGCACCATTTCCTTGAATTATAACAAGCTAAAGGATGATGAAGCTGGATTTTCCACGGTCAAACCCTTTGTTTATGCCTATACAAATCACCAGCTAAAGATTGCAAAGGATACCACTTTAGTTTTGGGAGCCTGGGGTATGGGCAGACGGCAAGAGGGTATTTTTAAAAGAAATAGCCTGGCAGTTTTTGAGGCGTCCATATCCAAAACCCTTTTCACCAATTGGGATTGTACATTAAGATTCAATGATATTACCCGAGCCATGAACTTTGAGGAGCGTTATGCCATAAATGGCGTTAATGCAGATGGGGTGTATTATGCTGATGGAAGGGAAGTGGCCATATCATTAAAATATCGATTTGGGAATAAGAAAAGTGCAGATTTTAAGAATCGGGATGTGGACTCTAATTTGGAGCGGATAAATTAAATAAACCCGTCAGTTCGAGTTTTTTCCAGAGGAAAAGTATCGAGAACAAGGGTTTTAGCTTAAAATTCCAATTCTCGATACAATTTTTCAGGGTATGACCCTAAAAAACCACTCGAATTGACGAATTAATCTCCAAAAGCATCACGGGCTGAATAAAACCAATCCTAACTAAGAAGTCAATTCTGCGAACAAACTCTCCAGGTTTTTGTTCTTTCTGCTCAGCTGCAAGGTTTTGAGTTCGTTGTCATGCGCAAAATCAAACACAGCAGGACGCATATCTTTATCCGTGGAAAAAGTAATCTCGTAAACAAAACCACCCGTGTTTTTTACTTTGGAGACATTGGGCAATTGGTTGAGCAGGACCTCTTCCACTCGATAATCAAATTCAACTTCTATAATCTGCTCATTGACCTCCCGAAGTTCTTCCAGTTTTTTGTCTGCCACCAACTTTCCTTTATGGATAAGAATAACACGGTCACAGACAGCTTCCACTTCCTTCATGATATGGGTAGAGAGTAAAATGGTCTTTTCCTTCCCAATTTCCCGTATCAATTTTCGGATTTCAACCAATTGGTTGGGGTCAAGGCCCGTAGTGGGTTCATCCAAAATCAAGACCTCCGGATTATGGAGTAAGGCGGCCGCCAATCCAACACGTTGTCGATAGCCCTTGGAAAGTTGACCTATTTTTTTGTGTGATTCCGGGGTCAGGCCTGTTTGTTCTATGACTTCATCAACGCGGTTTTTGGAAACTTTGTAGACATCTGCGTTGAACGCCAAGTATTCCTTTACATACATATCCAAATAAAGCGGGTTGTGTTCCGGTAGGTATCCGATACTTTTTTTAACCTCACTTTCTGCATCCTGGACATCAAACCCGTTGACCTCGGCATTTCCATTATCCGCTTTATAATAGGTGGTCAAAATGCGCATCATGGTGGATTTGCCAGCCCCATTGGGCCCAAGGAAACCCACAATCTCCCCTTTTGCTATGGAAAAGGATACATCTTTCAGGGCTTTTTGCTTTCCAAAGTGTTTGGAAACATTCTTTACGATGATGGACATGAATGCGAATTTGAATCAAAAATACAGCTTTAGATAGATTCCCATAAACCCTTATTTGATAAATCCCAATATTGAATATTCATAAAGAAAGGGGGATTTGAGCGAGTAAAATTCAAAAAAAGAAGGAGTTCAACAAAAAATCAAAAAAAATTTATGATCTGCTACCCATTTTCATATGAATACCTATCTTAGCCCAAGATTTTTGAAAAATGACAAAGACGTATTTCTGGAACGGTTTTTATTTCTACTTCTTTTTTAAGAGAAGTATGGGACTGTTCTAGGTGTACGAAAAGTATATAAAATAGATAAAGTCCCGTTTTACCGGGACTTTTTTTTTACCATGAATTTAAAAGTAGCTATTCAGGGAATTAAGGGGTCTAACCATCATCAAGTGGCCAAGGAGTACTTCGGGGAGCAAATTGAGCTGGTGGAATGTCTTTCATTTGATACCATGATCGACCACCTGTGCCAAGGCACCGCCGACAAAGGGATTATGGCCATTGAAAATTCCATCGCGGGATCTATTATTCCCAACTACAATTTGGTGTACCACAATAACATTCATATAATTGGTGAGCATTATTTAAGCATTCACCACAATCTAATGGCGCTTAAGGGCACGGCCATTGAGGATGTGGAGGAAGTTAGGTCGCATCCCATGGCTTTGCTTCAGTGTAAGACCTTTTTAAAACAGTACCCACATATCAAATTGGTGGAAGATGTGGACACGGCTGAAACTGCAAAACGTATCAGGGATAATCAATTGAGCAAGGTCGCGGCCATTGCTCCAAAAGTAGCTGCAGATTTATATGATTTGGATATCATCGCCCCAGAAATCCAGACCATTAAAAATAATGCCACTAGGTTTATCATCCTCAAGAAAAAGAATAAAGTATTGCCCAAAGAAGCAATCAACAAAGCCTCTTTACGATTTATTACCGATCATAAACGCGGAAGTTTGGCTACGGTGTTGAACGTGATGAGTGATTGCAACCTTAACCTGACCAAGATACAATCCTTGCCCGTGATAGAAACGCCTTGGAAATATGCCTTTTTTGTGGATGTCACTTTTGAGGCCTATGATCATTTTGCCAAGGCGAAATCCTTGTTGGAGATCATGTCCGAAGATTTCAGGTTGTTGGGAGAATATAAAAATGCATTGTTGCCATGATTACAGCAGATAGGTTGCAAACAGTCCAGGAATACTACTTTTCTAGAAAGCTTAGGGAAGTAAGAGGGATGATCAAAGAGGGGAAGCCCATTATAAATATGGGTATAGGAAGTCCTGATTTGGCTCCGTCTCCAGAGGTTTTGGAAACACTTAAGGATGCCATTACCGATACTGGGGCACATCAGTATCAGAGCTACCAAGGGTTGCCGGAACTACGGTTGGCCATTGCCGATTTCTATCAAGAAAAGTTTGGGGTGCAGGTAGATGAGGCCAATGAAATTCTTCCTTTGATGGGATCTAAGGAAGGCATTATGCACATAGGTCTTGCCTTTTTGAATGAAGGGGATGAAGTTTTATTGCCCAATCCGGGATATCCTACCTATACCTCGGTTACCAAACTGATTGGTGCAATACCCAAATCATATGACCTAAAGGAAGAAAATGGATGGTTTCCGGATTTGGAGGCTTTGGCCCAAAGGGATTTATCCAAAGTGAAACTAATGTGGGTAAGCTACCCACATATGCCAACAGGGGCCACAGCCAGTCTAGAGAAACTTTTGGCCTTAGTGAATTTTGCAAAGGAGCATGAAATACTATTGGTCAATGATAATCCATACAGTTTTGTATTGTCCAAGAACCCAACCAGTATTTTGTCCATTCCAGGAGCCAAGGATTGCGCTTTGGAACTGAACAGTTTAAGCAAAACCTTCAACATGGCCGGTTGGCGCGTGGGGATGGTATTGGGAAACCAAGCGCATATTAATGCGGTACTAAAAGTGAAGAGCAATATGGATTCAGGAATGTTCTACGGTATCCAAAAAGGGGCTATAGCTGCATTGCAAAGTGGACAAGAATGGTTCAAGGCTTTGGATGAGGTGTATACAAAAAGAAGGGAACTGATGTTCCAACTGGTGGAAAAACTGGGGTGTTCCTATGATAGAAATGCTGTAGGAATTTTTGTTTGGGCCAAATTACCTGAAGGTTCCGTTCCTTCGGAAGAATTTATAGATCAAGTGTTGAACGACAAGCACATCTTTATTGCGCCTGGAACCATTTTTGGGAGTAATGGAGAAGGATACATTCGTTTTTCCCTTTGCGTGAAAGAAGAAAAAATTAAAGAAGCTATCAATAGATTTTAAACAGAAGATGAAGTCAACAAACTCACATCTCAGCGTTCAAATCCCAAATTCAGTGGTATGCAACTAGTTGTCATTGGAATTGGGTTGATTGGGGGCTCTTTTGCCAAGGATGTCAAAAAAATGCATCCAGATACCCATATTGTTGGAATTGATAAAAACGAATCCCATTTGGATCAAGCCCTGGAATTGGGAATCATAGATCAAAAAGGGGGGTACGATACTTTGGCCTCAGCCGAGGTGGTTTATGTAAGTATCCCGGTTAACGCTTTAACGGAAGAACTGCCAAAGATTTTGGACGCCGTGGATGATGATACGGTGGTCATTGATGCAGGATCAACCAAAGGACTAATCTGTGAAGCAGTCAAAGACCATCCTAAAAGAAGAAATTACTTGGCTTGTCACCCAATTGCCGGTACTGAGTTTTCCGGACCTTCTGCCGCCATAAATGGTTTGTACGAAAGCAAGACAAATATAATCTGCGAAGTGGAAAAAACTGCTTTCAAGCTTCAAGAACGGGCATTGGAACTTTTCCAGGAGATGAAAATGCGCATTCGGTACATGAATCCGCAAGCGCATGATAAACACATAGCTTACGTCTCCCATTTATCACATATAAGCTCGTTTATGTTGGGAAAAACGGTTATTGAGAAAGAAAAAAATGAGCGTGATATTTTTGACCTCGCGGGTAGTGGATTTGAGAGTACTGTCCGTTTGGCCAAGAGTTCACCAGACATGTGGACCCCCATCTTTGAACAGAATAAAGAGAATGTGGTGGAGTCGCTGGAAGAGTATATCCAAAATTTGGAAACCTTTAAGCAGCTGCTCTTGGACAACGAGTTTGAGGATGTCCATCAGGAAATGAACAATACCAATAGAATAAAACAAATATTAAAAGGAATACCCCTCACAAAAAGTTAGAACTGATTATGGAAAACAATAAAGAAATGAGAAAATGGCTGGATGACCTGGATTTACCGCATCCATTGGTAATTGCCGGACCCTGTAGTGCTGAAACAGAAGAACAGGTGTTAAAAATTGCCCACGATTTGAAGGATACCGATGTTAACTACTACAGGGCAGGTATCTGGAAGCCAAGGACGCGCCCAGGAAATTTTGAAGGAGTGGGGGCCATAGGCCTAAAGTGGCTTCAGAAAGTCAAGGAAGAAACAGGTTTGAAAACAGCCACCGAAGTGGCCAATAGGGCTCATGTAGACCTTGCATTGGAACACGATGTGGATTTGCTTTGGATTGGAGCTCGATCAACCGTAAGCCCGTTCATCGTGCAGGAAATTGCAGACGCTTTGGAAGGAACGGACAAGGTTGTTTTGATCAAAAATCCGGTTAATCCCGATTTATCCTTGTGGCTGGGTGCGGTGGAAAGATTGTATTCTGCTGACATCAAGAAATTAGGAGTGATCCATAGAGGATTTTCAACCTATGAAAAAACGAAGTACAGAAATATCCCGGAATGGCAAATGGCCATTGAACTGCAGTCCAAGTTTCCGGATTTGCCCATCATCAATGACCCAAGCCATATCACTGGGAAACGCGATATGATTTTTGATGTATCGCAAACCGCCCTTGATCTTAATTTTGATGGCTTGATGATCGAGACACATCATGATCCTGATAGTGCATGGAGTGATGCAGCGCAGCAGGTAACACCGGCTGCTTTGGTGCAGATTATGAAAGACCTTCGCATTAGAAAAGAAACTGACCAAGAAGCTGAATACAATAGCAAATTGAGCAATTTGAGGGCCCAAATCGATGTAATCGACAATCAATTGATTGATATTCTTGGAAAGCGCATGAAAGTTTCAGACGGAATCGGAGAGCTTAAGAAGCAAAGGAATGTAGCTGTTCTGCAGTCCAACAGATGGAACGCCATTTTGGGCAAGATGATTTTGGAAGGCGAGTCGCAAGGACTTAGCGAGGAATTTGTTTTGAGAATGTTCAAGGCCATCCACCAAGAATCCATTAATCACCAAGAGAAGATTATCAACGCATAGCGTTTAAAACCAATCGGATAAAGTGCCATTTGAACCGGGGATACTACCCTTGGGCAAATGGCATTTTTTTTATGTGTTAACTGTAACAATCTCCAAAATGGATTATCTTTTAGAAAGTTAACACCAATAGTCATGAAAAAACTGCTACTACTCAGTCTTATCCTTTCATCTTCAGTTCTTTTTGCACAGCGTACCATTGATACCGAAGTTGGGGAGTTCAATGAAATAAAGGTTTTTGACCTTATCGAAGTCAACTTGATCCAATCCGATGAGAACAGAATTGTGATCAAAGGAAGAAATGTGGACGACATCAAATGGATGAACAAGAATGGCGTTCTAAAACTCAGAATGCAGTTGGATATGAAATTCACGGGCGAGGATACCTTCATTGAGGTGTACTACACCAATTTGGATGTCATTGACGGGAATGAAGGAGCCCAAATCACCTGCAACGAACTTGTTACAAAGAACAACCTGGAATTAAGGGCTCAGGAAGGCGCAAGGATACGAATAGGAATGGATGTAGAAAATGTGGACATCAGAGCGGTGACCGGTGGTATTGTGGAAGCAACAGGATTGGCAAATAATCAGTCCATTGTCTTAAATACGGGAGGTATTTTTGATGGAAGAGATCTACGCACTTCCAATACGGACATTAAGATTTCCGCTGGAGGTGAAGCGGATGTTTTTGCTTCGGAAGTTGTGGATATCAGTGTTCGTGCCGGAGGTGATGTAAACGTATACGGAAAACCCAAAAGGGTATATAAGAATACCTTTGCCGGTGGAAGAATTCACGTTGTGGATTAGCTAGATTAGTATAAAAGGAAAAGCCCAGTGAGAATACACTGGGCTTTTCTTTTGGATTGAACTTTCTATTTTTTAAAGATGTAACGGGTAATAAAGATACCTTGATGGTCATCTTCCCCTGCGTTGCTCTCAACGGCACTGCTTACAAAGGCCAATTCCCAACCGTTGGCCACCATATCGTTCATCATGGAGGTCAACATGGCGTCATTGGCAGCAATGTTCTGAAAGCGGATGCCACCGAGGTTAAAGAAGTTAAGAAGTTTGGTTTCCTCAAAATTTTTCACACGAATGTTTCCTCTTTTGGATTTATTTCGGGTGTTGTCCTCGGCAGTTTGTACGCTGGTATATTCCTTGTAATCCTTGTCTTCCAATGCGTTGATGATCCGCGAGCGACCAAGCCCACTGGGGATTATGGATTCCACACTGGTAATTACCTTGTATTCCTGGGCGGAAAGACCAAAATTTATTCCTAAGGCCATCCCGATAATGATAAATGCTTTTTTCATAATGTCTTAATTTATTCTGCTCTAAAGACAAGATGAAATAACCAAGGGTTGCATCTATAAAAAAAGCCCTTGGATTTCCAAGGGCTTTCAAATACACCGTAGGTGTTTTATTTTCTAAAAATATATCGAGTAATAAAAATACCCTGTCCATCTCCTTTACCACCTTCACTTTCCACTGCACTGTTCACAAAGGCCAGTTCCCATCCATCAGCAATCATGCTATTGATCATGGAAGTAATTAGCGCATCGTTGGCTGCAATGTTCTGAAAACGGATACCGCCCAAGTTGTAGAAGTTCAACAGTTTGGTTTCCTCAAAGTTCTTTACACGGATATCTCCACGCTTGGATTTGTTTCTGGTATTATCCTCTTCGGTCTGTACACTGGTGTACTCCCTGTAATCCTTGTCTTCAAGGGCATTTACAATTCGAGAACGTCCAAGACCGTTAGGAACAATGGATTCTACACTGGTGATTACCTTGTACTGTTGTGCGTTCATTTCAAAGGTTGCGGCCAGTGCAATAAAAGCGATAAATAAGATTTTTTTCATAATTGGATTGATTATAGTTAATACTGTACACAAAGATATACGTGCCAATGGGAGGATTATTGTTTCTTTGTACTGAAAATATGAACAAATAAGTGCAAGGAACTGTTTATAAATCCACTGGGAGTTGGTACACCGTGAAATCGGAAGATGCTGATTTTTACGAGTGTAGGATAAAAGGCAAGTTCCGAATCAAAGGGATTAAGAGCACAAACCCCGTTGCCGTAGGGGATGAAGTTGTCTTTGATTTGCAAAAAATTGGGGATGAGACCGTTGCGGTGATTTCCGAAATAAAGGAACGAAAGAATTATATCATTCGTAAATCGGTAAACCTCTCCAAACAAACGCATATTATTGCCACAAACCTGGATCAGGTTTTTTTGTTGATTACCCTCAACAATCCCCCAACATTTACAAGTTTTATAGACCGATTTTTGGTCACTGCGGAAGCTTATGATATTCCCGTGGTATTGCTTTTCAATAAAATGGACGGCTATGATGAGGACGAGATGGTGGAAGTGAATTATTTGGTGCAGCTCTATAGAAGCATTGGGTACCCATGTCTGGAGATCGCTGCCAAAGAAGGCACCAATGTTGAACAAGTCAGGGAATTGATGTTGGACAAAACCAGTATGTTCGCGGGTCATTCCGGGGTGGGAAAATCAACCTTGGTCAATGCGCTGGAACCGGGATTGAAGTTAAAAACAGCAGAGATTTCGGAGCAACATCTACAAGGACAGCACACTACCACCTTTGCAGAGATGTACGATTTGTCATTTGGGGCAAGAATTATTGATACTCCTGGAATAAAAGGGTTCGGCATTGTGGATATGGAAGAAGATGAGATTGGAGATTATTTCCCTGAGTTTTTCAAGCTAAAGTCTGAATGCAAGTTCAATAATTGCCTCCATCTGGACGAACCCAAATGTGCCATAAAAAATGCCTTGGAAAACAATGAACTGGCCTGGAGCAGGTATAGAAGTTATGTGCAAATGATTACGGGCGAGGAAGAGAATTACAGAACCGATATCTATAAAGAGCGATAATTGAGAGCAGTAATCCAAAGGGTCTCCGAGGCCAGTGTAACGGTTGAAGGTAAAGTGGTATCCAAAATTGATCATGGGCTTTTGGTGCTACTTGGAATTGAGGATGCGGATGACGACTCGGATATACAATGGTTGGCCAAAAAGATTGCCAACCTCAGAATCTTTAACGATGCCGACGGGGTTATGAACCGTTCCGTACTGGACGAAAAAGGAGAGGCTATTGTGGTGAGTCAGTTTACACTGCATGCCATGACCAAAAAAGGGAATAGACCCTCTTATATTAAAGCCTCCAAGCCTGATATCGCCGTTCCTTTGTACGAAAAATTTGTGCAACGCATGGAACTGGAACTTGGCAAGAAAGTGGGGACTGGTGTATTTGGCGCTGATATGAAAGTGGACTTGCGCAATGATGGCCCTGTTACCATCATAATCGATACAAAGAACAAAGAATAGTGTGCTTTTATCGATTAGTATTTTTCAGTTTGTAGGAAAATTGGCATCTTAGCGGCGACTAAATCAACCTACTGTCTTTTGATGCGAATTCTTACTTTCCTACTTGCCTTCCTAAGTTTTTCTTTTTTATTTTCCCAAGAATCGGACTTGTCCATGTCCTCTATAAATCAGGACTTGCTTGAAGGTGCAAATGCAGTTGTTAGAAACCATCAAATGCATGTTAGGCTGATTTCCTTAAGGGACATGGAAGTAGATTATGAACGTACCATTACCGTACTAAATGAGAATGGGAATATCCACACCAATTTATTTGTAAGCTATAATAACGGCATACATGTAAAAAACGCATACGCAGAAGTTTATAATAAGTCTGGGGAGCTTATAAAAAAAATCAAAAAGAAGGATTTTTTGGATGTCAGCGCCGTAGATGGTGGAACTTTGTATTCAGATTCCAGGGTTCTATATACCGGATATTTACCTGTGGAATACCCATATACCATAAAATTCCAATATCAAATAAAAACGGATAACACCGGTACCGTTCCTTCGTGGTCATTCGTTGATAATTTTTTGGTAAGTACAGAAACTTCCACCTACGCCATTGAATATGCCGATCCATCATTAAAACCTAGCATTCTAGAAAAGAACCTGGATAATTTTCCGGTTAATGTAAGCAAATTGGAAAATGGCATTTCCTACAAAGCCAAAAACATAAAAGCCTTTAAAGATGAAAGCCTAAGGCCATCGGGGCATAAGATTTTCCCCCAACTTGTTGTAAGTCCGATTAATTTCCACTACGAGGGTTACAATGCATATATCAATAACTGGACTGATCTTGGCAACTGGATGAACAATAATTTGTTGAAAGACCAAGATGAGCTAGACCCCTCAACGATTGCTAAAATCAAAAATTTAGTGCAGGGTTATGATGATGTCTTGGAAAAAGCAAAAAAGGTTTATGAATATGTTCAGCAGAATACAAGATACATCAGCGTACAAATAGGAATCGGGGGACTTAAACCAATAAGCGCCATCGAGGTGGATAGATTGAAATACGGGGATTGTAAGGGATTGGCAAATTATACAAAAGCACTTTTAAGCGCTGCGGGGGTCCGATCTTACTATGTTCATGTTGAAGCTGGATCGGAAAAAGTGGATTTTGAGCCAGACATTGCCTCTTTGAGCCAGGGGAACCATGTAATATTGGCCATACCCCATGACGGTAATTATTATTGGATAGATTGTACATCCCAAGTTCATCCGTTTGGCTTTTTGGGAGATTTCACGGATGATCGGACTGTATTGGTCATGAAACCGGATGGCGGGGAAATTGCTCGTACCGTATCATACATCAATGAAGAAAATTTGCAGCGGACCACAGGTCATTTTCAATTGAATGAGCAAGGAGATTTTTATGGTAATGTTCAAATAGAAACCAAAGGCATTCAATATGATCAACATTTTGGATTGCAGCGGAGTTCCAAGACAGATATTGAAAAATACTACAAGCACTACTGGTCAAATATTGACAATCTAACTATTGAGCAATTTGAATTCAACAATGACAAGGAGAAGGTGATCTTTAAGGAAAAAGTAATCCTTAATTCTGTCAAATATGCTTCAAAGTCTGACAATAGATTGGTTTTTGTTGCCAATGCCCTGAACAATCCCCAAAATGTGCCCAGACGTTATAGAAACAGGAAGTTTCCCTTGGAGATTTCCAGAGGTTACTTGGATGAAGATGAATTTAAGATATCTATTCCTGAGAACTATAAAATTGAGTCATTGCCCAATTCGATTGATTTGGATACAAAATTTGGAAGTTATTCCCTAGGTTTTGAATCGGTGGGTGGAGAGATACTCGTGAAACGAAGGATACTGATCAAAAAAGGAACCTATTTGAGTTCCGATTATAACGCATATAGAAGTTTTAAAAGGAATGTTTCCAAAATGGATAATTCCAAAATAGTAATAATAAAAAAGTCCTAGAATGAATAGATTGTTTTGTGTTGCCTTGCTATTTCTTTTGTGTATTGCACAAGGAAATTCCCAAAAGTTGAAATTTGGAGAAATTTCCAATGAAGAATTGTTGGAAAAGGAGTATGAACATGACAAATCGGCTCACGCCGTTATTCTGTATAAGAATAGGGATACCTACATTCAATCCTCAGGTGGAACCAACCACTTAATTACGGAGATACATGAGCGTATCAAAATATATGATCAACAAGGTTTTGATTATGCCACCAAGGAGGTAAATCTGTTTAAGCAGAGACATGATGATGAAATGATAAAGAATATTAAGGCGGTTACCTATAATCTTGAAAACGGTAAAATTGTTGAAGCTGAGCTACGAAAGGATGAGATATTTAAGACCGAAGCAAGTTATAACTACAATCAGGTAAAGTTTACACTGCCCAATGTTAAAGAGGGATCGGTAATTGAATATTCCTATAGAGTGGTCTCACCTTTTATTTGGAACATTGATGAATTTCAGTTTCAATATGACATTCCTGTAAAAAGGCTTCGGGCCGAAATTAGAACTCCAAAGGGATTCAGGTTTAAACAAACCCCCAAAGGCTACTACAATGTTTTCCCAAAAACAACAACAAAAAGGGATAATAGAATAGGAATGGATGTGGTTATCAACACCTACAATCTTGAAAAAATGCCGGCACTTGAGGAGGAAAACTATGTGGATAACATCGACAATTATCGCGCTGGGGTGATTTTTGAGTTGGTTTCCATTGAATTACCGGGTTTTTATAGAAGCTATTCCAAATCCTGGGCAGACGTGGCCAAAACCATTGGAAATTCGGATGATTATAAAAACAAATTGGATAAGACCAAATCCTTCGATGATGAAATTGATTCCATAATCAGCCAAAACCCAACAAAGATTGAGAAGATGAATGCTATATTCAAGTATGTCAAAGATGAAATAACTTGGAATGGAATGGATGGCAAATACTTTTTCAATGGTATTAAAAAAACGTTGAAGGAGAAAAAAGGAAATGTTGCAGATATCAATTTACTTTTGGTGGCAATGCTTAGGTATGCAGGAATTGATGCCAATCCGGTAATCATAAGCACCAAGGACAATCTTGTTCCAATTTTTCCAACTATTGATCGATTGAATTATGTCTTGGCCTATGCCATTATCGATGAGCAAAAGTATTTTATGGATGCAACAGAGGAATTTAGCGATTTGAATGTACTCCCCATAAAAGATTACAATTGGAAAGGTATTCTAATTGATAACCACGATATGGTTTGGAAGCAGATTGATATTATGTCCCCAGGATCATCTTCCAATATGTATGCGTTGGATCTAAATGTTAATGAGGATGGAAGTTGTGAGGGCACATGCAAGGCAAGATTTGACAGACATAGTGCTCTTAGATTTCGAAAGGCTTATAAAGAGCAAGAACTGGAATCGTTTTTGACGGATAAGGAAAAAAAGCTCTCGGATATTGAAATCAATGACTATGAAGCAAAAAAAGTGGACACTTATAAAGGTGCAGTAAGTGAATCGTTTAACTTTTATAACGATTACGGAGCGGATGTGATTGATGACAAACTATACCTTAAACCTTTAGGCTTTCTTAGTTTGGAAGAAAATCCATTCAAAACAGAGTCCCGCGAGTATCCAGTGGATTTTGGATACCCGTTTAAGGATGTTTACATGGTGAATATTGGGATACCGGAAGGATATAAGGTAGATTTTATACCGGCTCCCACGGTAATGAACATGCCAGATAAAATGGGTTCCTTTAAATATATTGTGGCGCAAGAAGGGAATAAAATAACTGTTAGGGTTAATTTTGAAATAAATAGGGCCATGATTGCGGCTGTAACCTATCCTTATCTAAGGGAATTTTTTAAACAGGTAATTGCAAAAGAAGAAGAACAACTAGTTTTGTCCAAAATCTAGATTATGAATATCCAAAATGCCCAACAAGCGGTTGATGAATGGATCCAAAATCACGGGGTTCGCTATTTCAACGAGCTTACCAATATGGCCCAACTCACCGAGGAAGTTGGGGAGGTGGCCCGTATCATAGCAAGGCGTTACGGCGAACAAAGTGAAAAGGAGTCTGATAAGGATAAGGATTTAGGTGAGGAACTGGCAGATGTCCTGTTTGTGGTGCTCTGTTTGGCCAATCAAACTGGGGTGGACCTACAGGAGGCCTTCGACAAAAAGTTGGACTTGAAGGCCAAGCGTGACCATGATCGTCATCAGAATAACAAAAAGCTCAAATAAAGTTAGCCCTGTACAGGGACTTTAGGGGTGTTTTTTCTAGTTTTGGTCTTTCAACCAAACAGCTAGGCTTTGAAACTTAAACTGTCCTTTTCCCAAAGTAAAAAAATAGATAAATCCATTGCAGTTACAGGTTCCAAGAGTGAAACCAACAGGTCATTGCTCTTGCAGGCATTGTTTCCCAATGTGACTATAAAAAATTTATCCAACTCTGACGATGGCCAGGTCATGCAGAAGGGTTTGGCCACTTCTCACGGAGTGGTGGATATCCATCATGCCGGTACGGCCATGCGGTTTTTAACCGCCTATTTTGCTTCCCAAGAAGGAAAGGAGGTAGTGCTAACGGGTTCTCAGCGTATGCAGGAACGACCCATTAAGGTTTTGGTGGATGCATTACGGGATTTGGGTGCAGAAATATCCTATGAAAAAAATGAAGGATACCCACCCATTAAAATAACGGGAAAGACGTTGACCAAAAGTCGGGTTTCCTTACCTGCCAATATTAGTAGCCAGTATATTTCTGCCCTTCTTTTGATAGCTCCAAGTTTGGCCAATGGTCTGGAATTGGAACTTGTTGGTAAAATCACTTCGGTACCTTACATCAAAATGACATTGGGATTGTTGGAGCAAATAGGGGTGGAGACCAAGTTTGAAGGCAACCACATCCAAATTGCACCTAAGGAAAAGGTTGAAGACACTACTTTGGTCGTGGAATCCGATTGGAGCTCTGCCAGTTACTTCTATAGCATAGCTGCATTGTGCGATGTGGGAACCAAAATCCAGCTTTCAGCTTATAAGGAAAACTCTTTGCAGGGCGACAGTGTACTTGCTCAGATTTATCAGGATTTTGGCGTGAAAACAAGCTACTCTGACACCCGAATAACCCTGGAGAAAGTTCAAGAATGTAATTTGGAAACCGTTAACTACGATTTAGCCAATGCCCCTGACATTGCGCAGACCATTTCAGTGACCTGTTTTGGATTGGGTATGGGATGTCATTTGACCGGCTTGCACACCTTGCCTATTAAAGAAACAGATAGGTTGGGAGCCATGAAAACGGAATTGGAAAAAGTAGGGGCAAAAGTGGCCATAGATCATGAAAGTTTAACTCTAGAACCTTCCCAAAACATCATTTCCGATGTTGCTATAGACACCTACCACGACCACAGAATGGCGATGGCCTTTGGTCCTTTGGGCATGAAAACCACATTGATGGTCAATGAAGCGGAGGTGGTATCCAAGTCCTATCCAGATTATTGGAAGGATCTCGCAACCCTTGGTTTTAGGGTGGACACGCTGTAATTAACATTTAATCACCAAATTACTTGACATCCCCTATGTCGAGATTGTATATTTGCGCTCTTTAAAAATTTCCAAAAAAAGTCTACATGAAATTATCAAACTTCAACTTTGAATTACCTAAGGAATTATTGGCCGAATACCCTGCTGAAAATCGGGATGAGTCCAAACTCATGGTGATTCATAGGGAAACCGGTAAAATTGAGCACAAAATGTTCAAAGACCTTATCGATTATTTTGACGAGGGAGATGTAATGGTTTTGAACAACACCAAGGTTTTTCCAGCAAGACTTTATGGAAACAAAGAAAAGACCGGTGCAAGAATTGAAGTGTTTTTGTTGCGCGAATTAAATCAAGAGCAAAGACTTTGGGATGTTTTGGTTGATCCTGCCAGAAAGATTAGAATTGGAAACAAATTATATTTTGGGGAAGATGAAAGCTTGGTGGCTGAGGTTATCGACAACACTACCTCAAGGGGAAGAACATTGCGTTTCCTTTATGATGGATCATATACTGACTTTAGAAGGAAGCTTCGCGAGTTGGGAGAAACTCCGCTTCCCAAATACATAAAGAGAGATGTGGAGCCAGAGGATGAAGAGCGCTACCAGACCATCTATGCTAAGTACGAAGGAGCAGTGGCTGCTCCTACCGCAGGTTTGCACTTCTCTAAACATTTGTTGAAAAGATTGGAGATAAAAGGTATCGATTTTGCCGAGGTGACCCTGCATGTAGGACTGGGAACTTTCAATCCCGTTGAAGTAGAAGATTTGTCCAAGCACAAAATGGACAGCGAGGAATTGGTTATTGACGAAAAGGCAACGGAAGTGGTTAACAACGCCAAGACAAATAAAAGAAAGGTATGTGCTGTTGGAACAACAGTAATGCGCGGTTTGGAAAGTGCGGTTTCATCAGAACATTCATTGAACACCTTTGAAGGGTGGACAAACAAGTTTATTTTTCCTCCTTATGACTTCAGCATTGCCAATTGCATGATTACCAATTTCCATTTGCCAAAATCCACTCTTTTGATGATGGTTTCGGCATTTATTGGTCACGATTTGATGAAAAAAGCGTACAAACAGGCCATCTTGGAGCAGTATAGATTCTACTCCTACGGAGATGCCATGTTGGTCATCTAAAATAAAATAGTTCCTTGTCCAAAGGAACCTTAAGTAATTGATCCCGAGTAGTAGATTGCTTCTCGGGATTTTTCTTGACTATCTTTAAACGGTGGAAACCAAAAAAAAGGACATACGGGCATTGACCAAGGAACAACTGCGGGATTTCTTTGTTTCCCAAGGTGATAAGGCTTTCCGTGGGAATCAGGTGTACGAATGGCTTTGGCAAAAATCTGCGCATTCTTTTGATGCCATGACCAATATTTCCAAGGAAACACGGCAAATGTTGGAGGATCACTTTGTAATCAATCACATAAGGGTGGATCAAATGCAGCGTAGTTCGGATGGGACCATAAAAAATGCGGTCCGGTTGCATGATGGATTGGTAGTGGAGTCCGTGTTGATACCTACAGAGACTAGGACAACAGCTTGTGTTTCCAGCCAGGTAGGCTGCAGCTTGGATTGTAGATTTTGTGCAACTGCCCGCCTTAAAAGAATGCGTAATCTGAATCCTGATGAAATCTACGATCAAGTGGTGGCCATTGACAATGAAAGTCGATTGTATTTTGATCGCCCGTTAAGCAATATTGTTTTTATGGGGATGGGGGAACCCTTGATGAACTATAACAATGTGCTCAAGGCCATTGAAAAAATAACTTCCCCGGAAGGATTGGGTATGTCGCCAAAAAGAATTGTGGTGTCAACTTCAGGGGTGCCTAAAATGATCAAAAAAATGGCGGATGAAGAGGTGAAATTCAGCCTGGCGGTATCCTTACATTCAGCCATAGATGAAGTTCGAACTTCCATTATGCCCTTTAATGCCACTTTTCCTTTGAAAGATCTTAGGGAGGCCTTGGAATATTGGTATCAAAAAACAAAAAACCGAATTACGTACGAATATGTGGTCTGGAAGGGAATCAATGACACTCAAGAGGCTGTGGATGCCCTGGTCAAGTTTTGCCGATTTGCGCCTTCCAAGGTAAACCTTATCGAGTATAACCCCATTGATGATGGGGAGTTCCAACAAGCATCAGAAGCCGCTGTGGAAATGTATAAAAAGACATTGGAACGAAATGGGATTACGGTGACCGTTCGTCGCTCTAGGGGCAAGGATATTGATGCAGCATGCGGGCAATTGGCCAATAAGCAATAAGTGGTTAATAGTAAACAGTTGACAATTAGCAATTAGCAATTAACAGTTTGCTGTAAACAGTTAGTTTTAACTCATCACCCATCACCCATCACCCATCACCCATCACCAAACACCAAGCACCAAACATCCAACACTAAACACCAAACACCAAACATCCAACACCTTTAAATAGTAGTTTGTTGATAATTGTCAACGGTATTTTGTCGACGCTTTAAACCGCCCATCTTAAAACTTGGGGCATCCAGTGCTGAACTCTTTCATTTTCCCTACTTTTAGCGTCCAAAACCAAATTTGCTAACGTCTAAGTTTTGAAGGTAGTTTCACAAATTAGGGAACCTATTGAACGGGAGATGCAACTATTTGAGGAGAAGTTTCTCAAATCCATGTCCTCTAAGGTGGCACTGTTCAATAGAATTACCTTCTACATTGTGAACCGAAAAGGGAAGCAGATGCGACCCATGTTCGTTTTCTTGACCGCCAAGTTGATCAATGGGGGGAATGTCAACGAAAGAACCTATACTGGCGCCTCCATCATTGAATTGATCCATACCGCAAGTTTGGTCCACGATGATGTTGTGGATGACAGCCATAAACGAAGAGGTTTCTTCTCTATAAATGCGCTGTGGAAAAACAAGATTGCCGTCCTGGTTGGGGATTTCCTATTTTCCAAAGGAGTTTTAGTAGCCCTGGAGAACAAGAATTACGACCTTTTGCATATTATATCCAACGCAGTTCGGGATATGAGTGAGGGTGAGCTCCTTCAGATTGAAAAAGCGCGACTTTTGGATATCACCGAAGAAGTCTATTATGATATCATCAGGCAAAAAACAGCCACTCTGATTGCTGCCTGCTGCAGTATGGGGGCATGCTCGGTTAAACCGGATTCAGAAGAAGTGGAAACTTTTAGGCGGTTTGGGGAACTTTGCGGAATGGCCTTTCAGATAAAGGATGACCTGTTCGATTACGGGGAGGAGAAAATCGGAAAGCCAACCGGAATCGATATTAAGGAACAAAAAATGACCCTTCCGCTTATTTATGCCTTGAACCAAAGTGATAAAGACAAGAAACGTTGGCTTATAAATTCCATCAAAAAACACAACAAAAACAAGAAACGGGTAAAGGAAGTTATAGCCTATGTAAAGGAAATGGGAGGACTGGATTATGCCGTCACCAAAATGCTTGCTTTTAAGGACGAGGCGCTGGCCTTGCTTGATGAATACCCAGATTCTGAATACAAGAGTGCACTTACTTTGATGGTCAACTACGTTGTGGATCGTAAAAAATAGGTGATCCTAGTTTCAAGTTTCATGCCTTGATTAAAGGAAGGGAAAATGGAAAGTTAAAAACTGTCCTCTAGCATTTATTACGGATTAATTCCAACAATCCAACAATCTAATAATCCAGCTTTTAAAGTTCAAGTTCAAGCTCAAATACAAGTATCAAATTTTGGGACTGTGAAATGGAATTGAAAAAAGAAAATTAAAAATTGAAAACTGTTGGCCGTTAGCTGTAAACTGTCTATTGTCTGCCACTTTCTATTACTTCCATAAATCCAGCAATCCAACTATCCAAACACCAAGCAACAAATCCTATGTCTTGTATCTTGAATCTTGTATCTTGAATCCAACAATGGAATATATTTTGCTTGTTTATAGCTATTTGCAAATAAATCCTACCTAAAGGCAACCATTTTGAAAAGCGCCTCGTCTATCTTTATAACAAACTAAACGAGAACCACTGTTGAAAATCGTGTCATTATATACGAACGAGAAGCAACTGATCAAAAAGTCCATTTCTGGCGATTCCAATTGTCAGAAGTTGCTTTATGAAAAATTTGCTCCCAAAATGTTGGGCGTTTGCCGCCAGTACATAAAGGATGTGCAGTTTGCGGAGGATGTTATGGTCAGTGCGTTTGTGAAGGTTTTTCGCAATCTGGCTTCCTTTGAACACAGGGGAAGTTTTGAAGGATGGATTCGGAAAATAATGGTAAGAGAGAGTATTTCCTTTTTACGGAAAAAGCAATTCGTGGTTTATGATGATGAAGCCTATCAGCAGGCAGAAAAATCGGAAGAACAGTCCTCAATTTTGGACGTGGAATATGTACAGCAGCTGATAGATAATTTACCAGAGGGGTATAAAATGGTGTTTTTGTTATATGCCATTGAAGGTTACAAGCACCACGAAATAGCGGAAATGTTGCAGATATCCGAGGGTACTTCAAAATCGCAATTGTTCAAGGCTCGGAAAATGCTGCAGGAGAATTTAAAACTACAAGGAATGACTAGTCGAGCACAGTCTAGACAAACATAGAAGGAGTTATGGAGAAATTGGAAAAACATATCAAGGACAAACTGGGGAATCGGGAGATCAAGCCATCTCTAGGGGCTTGGGAGAAAATTTCAAGTCAATTGGATACACCTGTTACTACAAAGCCCAAGAGAAAATATGTATATGCTATTGCCGCTGGGTTTGTGGGTTTGCTTTTGGCATCCGTTTTCTTTTTTGCATCAGGTGAAAAACGTGAGCCTGCTCAGGTGGTTGATGAAAACTTGCATGTGCGTCCCGTAATCCCTGCCTTGGAAGGGCAAACAGAAATTGTGGATAAGAACGGAACGGAAGCTGTACTGGTGGTTACAGAAAATGGTACCGAAAACTTGCAAGAGCAAGGAGCGGAAAATCAACCTTTGAAATCCATGCCCTTGGATGAAACGGAAGTAGCCTCCAAGCAATCCATTCAAAGTGATTTAATACAAGAAACCGACCCCCTAATAGCCCAAAAAGTAAATGAAGTAATGGCTCAGGTTCAGCTTTTGGAATCAGTTAACGCCCAAGTGACCGACGCTGAAGTGGACTCGTTACTACGTGCTGCCCAGAGAGATATTCTAACCGAAAAATTGTTTGACGAAAGTGGCTCGGTAGATGCCATGGCCCTCCTAACCGAAGTTGAAGACGAACTGGATGCCTCTTTTAGAGATCAGATATTTGATGCACTCAAGGATGGGTATTTCAAATTACGAACCGCCGTGGCAGACAGAAACAACTAGAACTTATTCATCAATCAAAAATACCTTTTTAGTTTCCCGCTCCTGGAATAGTCCGGGAGGGGAGATTAGGAGGGGCAAATCAAAACAATCATGAGAACAATTACTTTTTACCTGGCAGCATTTGTATTGTTGTTGCTATCACAAAACCTGATGGCACAAGAACCTTATCAGCAAAAAATTGAAGATTTAAGGGAAAAGAAGGAAAAAATAACCCAACAGGAAAAGGATGCGCTAAAAGAGGAGGTAGAAAACATCAATAGGAGATTGGAACGGGGAGATTTGAGTGCGGAAGAAGCTAAAGTGCTAAAGGCAGAGGCCGCAAAAAAGAGAGCACTGAACATTGAAAATAGGGTAGCCATAATAGACCATCAAATTTCACTTTTGGAGCGAAATCAAGGGGAAACCTTGACCATTGCCGATGAACGGGACCGATGGGACGACGAAGACGGCTTTTCAATTCGAATTGATGGGGAACCTATTTTCTTTACCAATTCCAGAAGATGGAAAGATGATATTAAATATGATCGAAGAACCTATTCCGATCCAGTATTTGCCATTGGACTTAACAATGCCTTGATTGATGGCCAATCATTGGATGATTCCCCATATAAGGTTGGAGGTAGTCGCTTTTTTGAAATGGGTTGGCAATGGCGGACACGCGTTTTTAAGCATACCAATTGGTTGCGCTTCAATTATGGTTTTTCATTTCAGTTTAATGGTTTAAAACCGGATGACAATCAGATTTTTGTCCAAAATGGAGATCAGACGGTTTTGGAGGAATTTGAGTTTGAATTGGACAAATCCAAGCTTCGGATGGATAATCTGGTCTTTCCTGTACATTTTGAATTTGGACCTTCCCGTTTTCGGGAAACCGAAAAAAGCATCCGATATTCCATTCAAAACCAATTCCGGATGGGCGTTGGTGGCTATGGGGGATTTAACCTGGGAACGCGGCAGAAGCTCAAATATTCACGCGATGGAGAAAATGTAAAAGACAAATTTAAGCGGGATTACAATACCAGCGATTTGATATACGGAATTAGCGGGTATGTTGGCTTCGATGAGATTCTTCTTTATGTAAAATATGACTTGAATCCCATTTTTAAGGATGCGGATGTGGAACAACATAATATTTCCCTGGGCCTAAGGTTTGATTTATAACCAACTGTCAATTCGAGCGCAGTCGAGAATTATTGGATTCGGATTGCGCTCCTTTTATCTGTTAATGGCCCTTTCCATTTCTGCGGAAAACTCTTCTTTATAAAACCCTCTTTTGCAATGGGAACATTCGGCAAAGCTGTTAGCGCCTATTTTAAATAGGGGAATCCAGAAAAAATGGAAATAGTTGGTTTGGGAAACAGAGGTTAGGGTTCCAAATTGGCCACAATGAAGGCAGCTTACCCCACTAAGGGTTTTACTTTCTTTTTTGCCCAGCTTGGTTCCGAAGAAGAGGATCATATAGAAAAATTATACCCCTATAAAAATAGAGGTATAATGAAGGCAAACCAAAACTTTTGACCGCTACTCGGTAACTGTTATTTCCTTTGAAAATGTAGGAGAGTCAGAGTTCATCTCAAAATACTCTATTCTGTACTGTCCTGCATCGAAGACCATGTTTAGATCACATGACTTGCCAGCATCAATTACGCTGTATATTTGAGATTTTGTCTCATAGTCGTATGCAGATATGTTCCAGTTTATTTCTGAACCCAACATATACCATGGTAGTCCTTCTCCAAGCGAGATGATTTTGATTGTTAGTGCTGAACTCTTTTTGAGGTTAACTGCCAAACTAAGATCGTTCCCGTTGTTATGACCTCCAGAATATTGCAATTTGTTCAATTCCAAAATGTTTGGTCCATACTCTCCATTTTCTGGATATTCAATTAGTTTTTCGGTAATTTCAAAATCGGTGCCTTCAACAAATTCTTTTATGTATTTCTCAAAATTTGGGATTTCGGCATCAATATCCAATTCTTCGTAACGAGTCTCCAGGTTTTCACGAATTCCCTCAACATCTAAATAGCCCACATGATTTATCAATTGAGAGCCCAAAGCTTCACTATCCAGTTGACCATCCTCCTTTAAATCCTCACCAATATTGGATAAAAGTTCAGTAAGTTCTCCCTCAGTACGGTACCCATGTAATATTACGGAAGCAGCTAATAACATAGCGTTGTTATCTCCGCTTTGCGAAATATCAAGTAATTCTGAGGATTGCGTTACTTCGCTGCTAAATCCAAAGATGTCCAATACATCATTTTGGGCCTGCTCCTTGGCATCCTTAAAGCTTGAACCTTCACCAATAAGATATTCAACACGTTCTTTCTCCAAATGGGACAGAATGTTCAGGTTGATCGTGGTTTTATCAGATGCATCTGAAATAGCATTCAGAGTCAATTGCGCAGAGGATTGTTCGCCCAATATCTCATTAAAATAAAAGCCATTGGCCTGCAGATGTACAAAGTTAGAGGCCAATTCCACATTATTGATTTCAAAACTTCCCTGACTATTGGTAATCTGGGTATTGAAGGTTTTACCTGTTTGTGATAAATCTTCTTCCAGTTCATTAATGGATATACTGGTTCCATTTACAAAGGGACCTTTTTGCACTGCACCAGACAAGCTACTTTTTAAAATAGGATCATCGACGCTGTTTTCCTTTTCGCACCCAACCAAGACAGCAATAGTGGCCAGACTTAATAATACTTTTTTCATAGTTTACTTTTTAGATTAAAATGTTCATACTTAACGGGGTTGCTGGTTTTCGAATTGAAACACACGTAAAAAGAAGGAAAAGATGTTCTTTTGCTCATTCTGAATTGACGAATGCCCGTTTTCAATTGACGGATGGGGATTTAGGGCACGGCCCATATTGGTTTTCTTCCCTAATGCCATTTTTGACTAGCTGAAGAAAAACCCAAAGCACCCCAACTATGGGGATAAGCAGAATCAAAAGGGTCCAACCACTTTTACCAACATCATGTAATCGTCTTACCGTAGCGGAAAGTGCAGGAAGAAAAACCGCTAATACATACAATATATAGAGCGGCCCAAAACCTATATTTGCTATGGCGATTTCAAAAACATTGTCCAAGGCAACTGCGAATAGGCTAAAGAACAAACAGAACAGTGTGAACATCCAATATTCTGCCCTACGGGCCCTGCCTTTAAAATTTGCGTAGTTTTTTATGACTTGTAAATACCATTCCATTTTATATTGTATTAGGGTTATGTTGCAAAAGGAAGTGGAGGTTGAATTGTGCTTCAGTTAAGCTGGTACCAGTTTGGGATTTGCTCCATAGGCATTTTCATTAGGGTCGCTGTCCTTGACCAATAAGAAAAGCAACCAAAGGGATCCGATAACAGGAATCAATACCACAAAGAGCATTACTCCTTTCTTTCCAACGTCATGTAATCTTCTAACAGCAACAGCCAGCTCAGGAATCAACATCGCAAGGGCGTAGAGTCCATAGATAGGGCCAACACCCATTTGCGCTAATCCAGTAGCATTGTCCACCGAAATGGCAATTCCACTAAAAATGATATTGAACAAGGTAAACATCCAATATTCCGTGCGTCTGGCCCTTCCCTTAAAATCCGCGTACTGTTTTAAAACTTTTAAATACCAATTCATCTTTGTGTTTTTGGTTGGTTGTCCTACTCATATGGCTTTTCGGTTCCGCCCCGTTTTTTGGTTTCTGGACTCCAATTTTCATGGAAAAAGTAGCTCAATCCAGTCAAATTCAAGGGGTTGGTTTGATGGATGCCCCTTTTCAATTGATGGATGCTGCTTTTCAATTAAAATTTTGTTTTTTCGCTACCTTTAAAGGCTATTTAAATCCAAGCGTTGATTTCCAAGACCACCATAGATCAAGTTTATGAGACCGCCCGACTGGAAGAGGTTATTGGGGATTTTGTCCAATTGAAGAAATCCGGTTCCAACTTTAAGGGCTTAAGCCCATTTACGGATGAGCGAACTCCTAGTTTTATGGTGTCTCCAGTAAAGCAGATTTGGAAGGATTTTAGTAGTGGCAAAGGAGGGAATGTGGTAGCTTTTTTAATGGAACATGAGCACTTCAGCTATCCCGAAGCCATTAAGTATTTGGCCAAGAAGTACAATATTGAGGTAGAGGAGACCGAGCAGACCAACGAGCAAAAGGAACAGGCCAACGAACGGGAGAGCATGTACCTGGTTTCGGAGTACGCCCAAACCTATTTTTCCGAATCTTTGTGGGAACGTGAATCGGGCAAGGCCATTGGACTTACCTATTTTAAGGAACGGGGGTTTACCGATGAAACCATTAAAAAATTTGGTCTGGGATACTGTCTAGACAATTGGGATTCCTTTACTAATACAGCATTGGACAAGGGATATCAGCTGGAGTTTTTGGAAAAAACGGGCCTCACCATAGTTAAAGAACAGGCTGGGGACGAATCCAGAAAATTTGACCGCTTTAAGGGCAGGGTCATGTTTCCCATCCATTCCATGAGTGGTCGTGTGTTGGGTTTTGGAGGACGTATTTTAACGAATGATAAGAAAGCCGCCAAATATCTGAACTCTCCGGAAAGCGAGATTTACCATAAGAGTAAGGTGCTTTATGGGATTTATTTTGCTAAACAATCCATAGCCAAAGAAGATAATTGTTACTTGGTTGAGGGTTATACCGACGTGATACAACTCTACCAAAGCGGGGTAAAGAATGTGGTTTCGTCCAGTGGTACCGCCCTGACCCCCGAGCAAATCAGACTCATCAATAGGCTTACCAAGAACATCACCGTACTTTTTGATGGGGATGCTGCCGGTTTACGGGCTTCCCTACGTGGAATAGACCTTATTTTGGAACAGGGAATGAATGTGAAGGTTTGTACTTTCCCCGAAGGGGAAGACCCAGATAGTTTCGCCAAAAACAATTCCTATGAAGATTTGGTGCTGTACTTGGAGGAAAATGCCAAGGATTTTATCCAATTCAAAACGTCACTTTTGGCAGAAGAAGCTGCCAACGATCCCATAAAAAGGGCAGATACGGTGAGGGATATAGTAAATAGCATCAGCAAAATTCCTGACCGAATCAAAAAAGAGATTTACATTCAGGAATGTGCAAAAATAATGCATATTTCAGAGGAGGTGCTGTACAATACCTTGGCCCAAATCGATAAAAAAGGGGTAGCGGATGCTTCCAAAAAGCTTAAGCAGGAGCAAAAAGCCTTTGAAGTGGTGAAGTCCCAGCAGACCGTTGAGAAGGTGGATGTGCAGTACGAACTGGAAAAGCAAATTATTGAATTGCTGTTGTTGTACGGAGGTGAAAAACAGGAATTTGAGGATTTGGTATTGAAAGAAAATGAAGAAGGGGATTTGGTTTTGGAACCGGAAATCGTAGAAGCCAAAGTCTATGAAAAAGTGTACCTGGACCTTCAGGAAGACGAAATTGAACTGACCAATGATCAATTTAGAAGTATTTACTACAAACTAATCGAGGATTTGAATGAACGTGAGGAGTTTACTGTAAATGCTTTTTTATCCAATTTGGACCAAGAAATGGTCAATGAAGTGTCTTCCATTTTGATGGAGGAGGAGCGCTATACCTTACATGATTGGGAACGGAAGGATATTTATCCCAAAGCCAAAAAAATGGGAGTGGCCCAATTAGTGGCCGAAACCATTCTTACCCTACGCTGCAATCTCATAAAAAACCGGATAAAAAAGCTTCAGAAGGACACTGAAGGTAGTAATGGTGACAATTCTGAAGTACTGGAGGAAATTGTGAACTATCTCCAGCTAAATAAGCTTCTCAATGCCAAATTGAATCGGGTACTTTCATAAAAAAATCCCGAACAATTGCCCGGGATTTCAAATTTTATGCTTAGGGTACTAGTACAATTCCAAGGCCTTTGCCTGTTGCAAAAGATCTACCAAGTTGTCCACGTTCAATTTTTTCATCAAACGTGCTTTGTACGTACTTACCGTTTTTTCGTTGAGATTTAAGCCTTCGGCTACCTCTTTGTTTCGCTTTCCGCTGGCCAAGAGTTTCAAGACCTCCACTTCTCTTGAAGAGAGTTTTCTAAAGAACCTTCTTGGTTTTTGCGTTCCTTCGTCAAAAGCAAGTCGTTGGGCCAGTTCATTGGTGATGAACATATTTCCTTCACTTACTTTTCTAACGGCGGTCATGATGTAATCCAAGTCGGCACTTTTGGATAAATATCCAAAGGCTCCGGCCCGAATGGTGCTCAGGGCGTACACATCTTCTGATTGTCCGCTATACATTAAGGTTTTTACTGCGGGGAAATCTTGTTTTAACTTCCTTAGGGTGGCAATCCCGTTGATTTCGGGAATGTCCATTTCCAACATGACTACATCAGGGGAAACTTCTTCCAATGTTCCGAATAGTTCCGAGGTTGTGGAAACATCAGCAATGACCTCAATATCTGAACTATGTTCCAGGACCTGTTTAAGGCCCAAGCGAACAATGGGATGGTTGTCAGCTATTAATACTTTAATCATTTGGTTTGAGTTTTACGTTGTTTAGTACTTAATTCCTTACGTGGCGTAGCAGGCAAGTTAACAAATTGAGAACGTAAAACTGTAATTTTTTTCTTAAAACCTTAGAATTTCTGGGGTTTTTTTCGTCTTAAGCTGGGTTTTTTCGGTCAAAAGGTCATTTTAGGCTTGCAGGAATTTCACAAATTGGTATCGGAATCATCTTATGCTTGTTGGCAGTATTAAACTTTTTAAAAATAGCGAATACTTCCCGTTGTCTGTCAGAAAAATCATCAATCGCCTTTCCTTCATCGTCCATTTGCATGGCCCACTCCAACTCTGGATAGCTGGCACCAATCTGATCTTCATCCGTTCTGCTATCTCCCCAAAGCCCGTCTGTAGGGGCTGCGTCCATAATATCTTGGTTAACGCCAAGAACACTTCCAAGGGCATACACTTCGGTTTTGAGTAGATCAGCAATTGGACTAAGATCTACACCTCCATCCCCGTATTTGGTATAGAAACCAATGCCAAAATCCTCTACTTTGTTCCCAGTTCCGGCCACCAAATAGCCTTTTAGAGCCGCAAAGTAATAGAGGGTGGTCATGCGCAGTCGGGCGCGCGTGTTGGCCAAGGACATAAATCGCTCTTCTTCGTTTTCAACTTCTGGAAGCGCGGCAACCAAGCCGTCGAACACCGGAGTCAAATTTACAGGTTGCCGTTTAACGTTGGGATAGGTTGAAATTAACCAATTGATATGCCTATCTGCCCGGGTAACCTGATTTTTACCCTGATGTATGGGCATCTCCACACATAAGAGGTCCAATCCCGTTTTAGCACATAAAGTAGATGTAACGGCTGAGTCTATCCCTCCGGAAACTCCAATGACAAATCCTTTGCAATTGGCCTTGGTGGCGTAGTCCTTTAACCAGTCAACAATATGTTCGATTACCTTTTCAGTTTGCATATCTTATTTTTTAGATTCAATAATTTACCTTTGTGCCCTGTAAATTTAAACGCTGTAGTGCTAAAAATAAAGAGCTTGCTTGATTACTTTGGATCGCCTGTTTTGGGGCTTTCGTTTCTTCTGTTGGTTGTTGGCTGCAAAAATGAGGACAAAACCGCGGAGGAGGTGGCCAAAATACCCATTGAGCTCTCCATCTCACGTTTTGATTGGGAATTCGCCAATGCCAACCCACAAGATTTACCTGAGCTAAAATCCAAGTACCCTTATCTATTCCCTGCGCAGTTTCCAGATAGTATTTGGGAAGCAAAGCTTACGGATACCATCCAAAAGGAATTGTCAGAAGAAGTGCATAAAGCTTTTGGGGATTTTAAAACCGAGGCAGAAGACTTGGAATCCCTTTTTAGGTATGTGAAATATTATTTTCCAGAGATGAAGCCACCATCGGTGGTGACCGTTACTTCGGATGTAAGATATGACCAGCGTGTGATTCTAACCGATACGCTTTTGTTATTGGGACTGGATAATTATCTGGGACCAGATCATCACTTCTATAGAGGCATTCAAAAATATCTGGCAGCTGGCCTGGACAAGAGGTATCTAACTTCTGATGTGGCCAGCGCAATAGCAAAGAAGGTGGTGAATTATCCAAAAAACCGTTCCTTTTTATCCCGAATGATATATTACGGAAAAGAGTTATATATAAAGGACAAGTTGTTGCCCAATGCATCAAATGGGCAAAAAATGGGTTATTCCGAAGAAGAGATTACGTGGGCCCAAGACAACGAGGAGCAAATATGGCGATACTTTGTTGAGCGGGAACTGCTATATAGTACCGATGCCAAACTGGATAGGCGTTTTTTGGATCCTGCCCCGTTCTCTAAGTTTCAATTGGAGTTGGACAGTGAGTCGCCTGGGAAGTTGGGAAGGTATATGGGCTGGCAAATAGTAAGGGCCTTTATGGACAAGAATGAGTTGAACTTACAGCAAATGTTGGCTTTGTCAGCAGATGAAATTTTTAAGAAATCAAATTACAAACCAAGAAAATAGATGGCAATAGCACATACTTCAGAAATAAAATTAACGGTTGGCCTGGATGAAAATAGGGTTCCAGAGGAATTGCATTGGTCGGCCGAGGACGGTGGTGTAAAGCACGAAGAAGCAAAGGCCATGATGCTTTCTGTTTGGGATAGCAAAAATCAAGAATCCTTAAAGATAGATCTTTGGACCAAGGACATGCCCGTGGATGAAATGAAGGTTTTCTTTCATCAGACTTTGGTGACCATGTCGGATACTTTTATGAAGGCTACGCAAGATGAAAAGATGACGGCAACCATGAAAGATTTTTGCGACTATTTTGCCGAAAAGCTGGAGTTGAAGAAATAACTGTTCCAGCTACGGAATGGGTTGATTGGATTTGTTGAATTGGGCTTTCTCTTCTCCCTTGAGTTGCAAACCAAGTTCAATCTTCTCTTTGGTGGGTCTTAGCAAATACAGGAACAGGATCATTACCCCTGCTATATATAAATAGGTAAGGTTTCCCGTATTTAAAAAGGCTACGGCTCCCAGCAAGGCAGGACCCTCAATCAATGCATATTTTATCAGGGAAGCGGTTTGGAAACGGGCCAGTTTTGTCCGTAATCCATCGATGTTCACTGCAGATGTCATTATCTGTTTAAAGAGTAAGTTTCCTATGAAAATTCCACTTAGGGCAAAAATGGGAACCACGTATATAAAAACATCTTCGGCATTGGTATAATCCAAAAAGGGATGTTCTGTTTGCAAATAGGCAATGACCCCCAGGATAAAAGGCCCTGCCAATAACCCTAGATGAATGATGGACAAGGTTTTTATATAAGAATTCGGTGTAAGTGGTGCGGTGGATTGGTCCATAACAATTAAAGGAAGGTGTCTTTATTGACAAAAGTAAGGTATAAACAAAGGCCATGTACCATTTGGTCAAAACCTAGAACAGGATAAAATATCCGGGGATTATCTTGATATTTCGAAGCCAGTTTGCTAGTGAAAAAATCGGTCACAAAATGCAACAGTGCATTTAATGCCACATAAATCAGGGCCGATTCCAATGGGAAAAGAAAGATGGCAAAACCCCCTAGAACCAAAGAATAGGTTAATACATGTGCGGTTAACCATTTAAGACTGGAACTTTTTTTGACCGCCATATTGCTTGTCTGAAACAAATAGTCCCCCACCCAATGAGCTATTAAGATAAGTGCAAAAGTCATGGGATTAAGATAACGTTTCAGGATTACTATACCTAAATTTTGACATCCAACTTGTTACGCGATAGTGGTTAATCTAATGTAGGGAGACCTCCCGCTCCAATTGAAATATGGAAAATCACTAGGGCCCAAATCAAGTACAACTTGATTGGGATATAAACGAGGAGAAAAAACCCATTAAAAAATCGCTTGTTCCTAAGTTCTAGAAATGCAAGAATAAAATGGATTGGTGAAGTCCCAACTAACAAGAAAATGATTGTTGAAAATATATAGTTAACTAAAGTAAATTGGTTTTGAATGGGTTCGGCAAATGCTATTATGGTGGTTATGACTGCCAAAAGACATAGCAGAAAATCGACACATAGCCAAAACCATATTTTTCTGTAAAGCAAAACAAGTAACATTTGGGGTGTGCTAAAGTACAAAAATCAAAAACTAAATTGCGGTAGATGGTCTATAAGTGCAATAAGCATGTAATCTTTTGGGATTTAAACCTACCTTTAAAGTCCCCATGAATGAGAAAAGTACCGAACTCGTATTTGTATACAACGCCAACTCCGGTGCCCGAAATGCCATTTTGGACAGTATGCACAAAGTGTTTAGTCCTTCAACTTATCAATGCAGCTTGTGCGATATCACCTTTGGCATAGTCTCCGAAAACAAGGAATGGAAGAAGTTTCGGGAGGAAAGCAATATACAAATGGATTTTTTGCACAAGGACGAATTTGCCCAGCAAATAGGCAATCAAGTAGCTGAAAAGTATTCCCTACCAATAGTTTTGGTCAAGGAAAATGAAGGATTGCGAGTTTTGGTTGAAACCAAGGAACTTAATCAACTGGAGTCTGCAAAAAATCTCATTGACCTCATTCAAAAACGTACCTAGCATGCGCAATGCCTTTTATTGATTGGCAAAGAAATCTTTGTTGATGTCGTCAATGTAGCCCAATAGCTCATCCTTGCCCATATGTTTGGACGAGGAGGTGATAAAATAGGGAGGAGCTTCTTCCCAAACCCCTTCCAAAAGTTTTTTTAGGTAGTTGGAAACATAGGTTTCGACGGCCCCAGGTTTTAACTTGTCTGCTTTGGTAAAAACAATGGCAAAAGGGATGGCATTGGTACCCAGCCATTCCATAAATTTCATATCAACCGGTTGGGGTTCATGTCTAATATCCACCAAAACAAAACCACATACCAATTGCTTTCTTTTTTGAAAGTACTCCCGAATGTACTTTTGAAACACTTTTTTGTCCTTTTTGGATACCCGGGCATAGCCGTAGCCTGGTAAATCCACCAAAAACCAGTTCTTGTTGATTTTAAAATGATTGATGAGCTGGGTCTTACCTGGTCTTCCAGAGGTTTTGGCCAAATTTTTCTGATCCATCAGCATATTGATCAATGAGGACTTTCCCACATTGGAGCGACCAATAAAAGCATATTCCGGCAGGGGCTCGTTGGGGCATTTGGCCACGTTGGAATTACTCATTACAAATTCGGCGGAAGTGATTTTCATTGCAGCTGTTAAGAATCAGGGGCAAAGATACAAGACTAGTCGGAATGGACATTGGATTTTTGGCCACTTGGATGGTTGGAGTTAGGCCTTTCAAATTCGAACGCTATAAATGGAAAATAGAAAACTGATTCTAGTCAGCTAATGTCTCCAACAATCCAACAATCGGATAATCGAGTTTGAACTTGAACTTGTGCATTTCTCTGTAATTGGAAGATAAAGGGATTTTACCAAGGATATCTAGCATCCAACTGCTAAGAGCCTTCCGTTAAAACTCCCGTTTTTCCAACCAAGCTTCCAAGACTTTGTTAAACTCGTCAGGATGTTCCATCATAGGTGCATGACCACATTTTTCAATCCAGAACAAGTCGGAATCAGGAAGCAGCTCGTGGAATTCCTCGGCAACGTTGGGTGGGGTAACGGAATCATTTTCTCCCCAAATGATACAGGTAGGGGTATTCATGTGTGGCAAATCCTTGGACATATTATGACGGATGGCACTTTTGGCTATAGCCAAAGTTTTGACCAACTTCATGCGATCGTTTACCGTGGCAAACACCTCGTCCACAATTTCTTTCGTTGCTACTTCAGGGTCGTAGAACACGTCCTGCGCCTTCTTTTTGATGAACTCGTAATCGCCACGTTTGGGATATCCGTCTCCCATGGCACTTTCGTAAAGCCCTGAACTTCCTGTTATGACCAAGGCCTTGACCATTTCGGGAAACATTTTGGTGTGCAAAAGGCCAATATGTCCGCCAAGTGAGTTGCCTAAAAGAATCACATCTTTTAAACCCTTAAATTCTATGAATTCCTCCAAGAATTTGGCAAAATTCTTTACTGTGGTCTTAAGCATGGGCATGTCATAGATGGGAAGTTCGGGGATGAGTACTTGGTAGCCCTTGGAGGGAAAGTACTCGGATACACCCTGGAAGTTGCTCAATCCCCCCATCAAGCCATGTAGGATGATCATTGGGGTTCCTTCACCTATTTCAATATATCTGAATTTACCTTCCTTAATGATTTGGTCTTCCATCTACGATCAGTTGGTCCTTGGTAGGCAAATATAGACAATTCAGACTACACAAAACTTGACTTTGAACGCGTCTTCAAAATGGGGAATTTATACATGGGTTTTGACCGCTGGATAGACCAAATGGATTCTCGGTATCATTTCATGCCCGTAATTCCGCTTTTCATCTAAAAAGTGGAGAATTTATTAACAAAAGTGTTTTTAAGTGGAGAAATGTGGAAATAAAATCTATATATTTGAGTTATGGTTTATAACTAATTGATTTCGAGTGACCCATATCATAGGACAACATGATTGTAAAGCTGACACCAAAGGTAGGGTGATTTTGCCCATATCCCTTAAGAATCAGCTGTTGCCTGTTTTGAAGGATGGGTTTGTGATCAAACGGTCTGTTTTTCAGCAATGTTTGGAGCTGTATCCCAAGCAGGAATTTGATGTTTTAATGCAGAAAGTGATGAAGAAAAGCAAGATCAATCGCAAGTACGATGCCTTTGTTCGAAACTTCGTGGCCGGAATGAAAGAGTTGTCCATTGACGGCGATACCGGGAGAATTCAGATTCCGAGAAACCTAGTGGAATATGCGGGCATTGAAAAAGAAGTGGTCCTTAATGCGGTGTTTGACAAGATAGAGATCTGGAGCAAGGACAAATATGAAAAAGTCCTGGCGGAAAGCGAAAAGGATTACGCGGATTTGGCAGAGGAGATTTTTGCTGACGATGAGTAGTCAATACCATGACCCCGTTTTGCTGCAAGAATCAGTTGACGGGTTGAATATAAAAGAAAATGGAGTGTATGTGGATGTCACCTTTGGTGGCGGAGGGCATTCCAAGGAGATTTTGAAACGGCTGGGTAAGGAAGGTAAGTTGTTTGCCTTTGATCAGGACGAGGATGCACTGGCCAACGCCATTGATGACGATAGATTTCAATTGATCAACCAAAACTTTCAATTTCTAAAGCAGTATTTAAAGTTCTATGGCATTCGGAAAGTTGACGGAATCTTGGCAGATTTTGGGGTGTCTTCGCACCAATTTGATGAAGCTGAACGTGGTTTCTCCATTCGGTATGATGCCGAATTGGATATGCGGATGAACAGAAACAGCGAATTGTCCGCTTACGAAGTGGTCAATACCTATTCCCAAGAAGATTTAGCAGCAGTTTTATTTCAGTATGGCGAATTGCGAAATGCCAAAGCATTGGCAAAAACCATAGTCGATTATAGAACTGAACAACCCATCAAGACCACGGACCAGTTGAAAGCGGTTTTGCAAAGGTTTCTGCCCAAGATGAAGGAGAACAAGATTTTGGCACAAATCTATCAGGCTATAAGGATTGAGGTTAACCAGGAAATTGAGGTCTTGAAGGCGTTTTTGCAACAAGCACCAGATCTATTGGAGGCAGGAGGGAGATTAAGCCTGATCAGTTACCACTCTTTGGAGGATCGTTTGGTAAAGCGATTTATCCGTGCTGGTAAGTTTGAAGGGGAGCCGGAAAAGGATTTTTATGGAAACATCAACGTTCCCTTAAAAAAAGTGGGTGGACTCATAGTTCCGACAACCGAAGAAATAGCCAGGAATAACAGGGCGAGAAGTGCAAAACTCCGCATTGCGGAACGCATATAAGATGTATGCCCATTAGAGGGTATCTGTGAAATTCGTGTCAAGCCGATGATGGATTTTGGGTGTTTGCACAGAGCACTGTTTAAGAATAAGACATTTGGATTGTCGCCTTTGCGGAAATGACAAAAGAAACATAGAAATGAAAAAAGGATTACTGGACATACTAAAAGGAAAGTTTTTGGTGAGTGGGGATGCTCCCAAGAACTGGATGTTTTTGTTGTTTGCCTCTTTCTTGGCGGCCATGATGATCTCCAGTAGCCACAACGCCGATAAAAAGGTACATGAAATCGCAGCCTTGAACGAAGAGGTGAGAAAACTTAAAAGCGAATTCTTCAAGCACCGTTCCACTGTACAACAGCTCAAACTGGAGTCCACTTTAAGGGAGACCGTTGCCGTTGAAGGTTTGGCGCCATCAAAAAATCCACCACAAAAAATCAAAGTAAAGTCTGAAGATTAATGGCCATCACCGAAAAAAATATCATGAATCGCCTATACCTTGTCGCAGGATGTCTGCTGGTATTTGCTATTGCCGTGGTGGTGCGTTTGGTGGATATCCAAATGGTCAAAGGGGAAGAATATAAGGAGTTGGCCCTTAATAAGACCGAAAAAATGTTCACCATAGAGCCAAACAGGGGCAATCTGTATTCGGATGATGGAAGTTTGTTGGCTGCTTCAGTGCCCAAATATGAGATTCGGTTTGATGCCAAAACGGTATCCGAAGAAAATTTCACCGAAAACGTGGCTGCCCTATCCGATTCCTTGGGGAATATGTTCAATAGGCCTTCTTCGTATTATCGGAAGTTGTTCAGAAAAGCCAGGGCCAATGGCAATCGTTACAAATTGGTGGCCCGCAATGTGGATTACTTGGATTACGTCCGCATCAAACAATTCCCTCTTTTTGAAAAAGGACCCTATAAAGGTGGTTTCATCGAAACCCATCGAGTGGTTCGGGAATATCCGCTGGGTAAAATGGCGGCTCGAAGCATTGGTTATGAACGCGTGGATGAAAATGGATACTATACCCGAGTTGGTTTGGACGGAGCCTTTGGGGAGCGATATTTGAGAGGTAAGGAGGGTAAGCGCCTTAAGCAAAAAATAGCCAAGGGACAATGGAAACCCGTAGGCTTGGACAATATTGTGGAGCCTCAGGATGGTTTGGACGTGGTATCGACCATTGATATCAGCATCCAGGACATTGCGCACCATGAATTACTGGCACAATTGGAAAAGTATCAAGCAGACCACGGCTGCGTGGTGGTCATGGAAACAAAGACGGGAGAGGTGAAGGCCATTTCCAATTTGGGGAGGACATCAGAAGGGAAATACTATGAAAAACTCAACTACGCTGTTGGGGAATCCCATGAGCCTGGTTCCACCTTTAAGTTGATGTCACTTGTGGCCGCTTTGGAGGATCAAGTAGTGGACACCAGTTCGGTCATCGATACGGAAAAAGGAAGGTATCGAATCTATGATAGGGTGGTCAAGGATTCAAAATGGGGCGGTTACGGAAAGATTTCCGTTTCAGAAGCATTTGCAGTTTCCTCAAATACGGCTTTTGCCAAAATGATTCATGAAAACTACAAGGAAACTCCGGGAAAATTTGTGAACCGCTTAATGAACATGGGGCTGCATAAAAAGCTGGATTTACCCATAATCGGAGAAGGAAAACCTGTGATCCGCTATCCTGGCGATGAAGGTTGGTCCGGTATTTCATTGGGGTGGATGTCGCATGGTTATGAAGTTTCACTTACGCCCATGCAAACCCTGGCATTTTACAATGCCATTGCCAATGATGGTGAGATGGTAAAACCAAGATTGATCAAGGCGGTAAAAGAAGGGAACAAAGTATTGAAAAGGTTTGATAAGGAGGTGGCCAATGCATCCATTTGTTCGGAGGAAACGGTTAAAAAGGTAAAACACTTGATGAAGGAAGTGGTGGAAAAGGATTATGGAACAGGTCATAAACTGTATTCCAAAAACTTTTCCATGGCCGGTAAAACAGGAACCACACAAAAGAACTATGTGGCCAAGGACCCGGATAAATTGGCTTATATCTCGTCCTTTGCAGGCTATTTCCCAGCGGATAACCCCAAATATTCCTGCATTGTGGTCATTCATGAACCCGATAAGAGTGTGGGTTACTACGGTGCTGACGTTTCCGGTCCCGTATTCAAGTCCATGGCCCAAAAAATATATGCCACATCGCCCATTACGGATGAAGTAAAGGGTAAAGCTTTCAACGGAGAGCTTTTGGATGAAAGATATAAGCAATACTATGCCCATGTGCAAAAAGAGCATCCAAGAGTGCCCAATGTAAAGGGTATGTGTGGAATGGATGCGGTATCCCTGCTGGAAAATTTGGGATTGGAAGTGGAAGTAAGGGGTAACGGTAAGGTGAAAAAACAATCGGTCAATCAAGGAACAGATATCAATCAGGTTACAAAAATTGTGTTGGAACTTTCATGAAATTGTTGAAGGACATATTATATGGAGTAAGTCTGTCTGCCGTAAGTGGGGATACAAACGTTATGATCAATAACGTGCATTTTGATTCCAGAGAGGTAGCAATGGATGATGTCTTTGTGGCTGTAAGAGGAACCCTAACGGACGGCCACAAGTACATTCAGAAAGCGGTGGAGTTGGGTGCAAAAGCTGTAGTTTGTGAAGAACTTCCGGATATTTTGGTCAATGGCGTTACCTATTTGAAAGTAGCAGATAGTAACAGTGCACTTGCTGTTTTGGCCTCCAATTTTTATGACAATCCGTCCAAAAACCTAAAACTGGTCGGGATTACGGGTACCAATGGAAAAACAACGGTAAGCACCTTATTGTACAATTTGTTCAAAAAGGCAGGCTATAAAGTTGGATTGATTTCTACCATCAAGATTATGGTGGATAACCAGGAATACAAAACAAGCCATACTACTCCGGATGTGTTGACCATTAATCAACGACTTGCCCAAATGAACGAGGAAGGGGTGGAGTTTTGTTTTATGGAAGTGAGTTCCCACGGGATACATCAAAAACGGTCGGAAGGATTACACTTTGCAGGTGCCATTTTCACCAATCTCTCCCATGATCATTTGGACTACCACAAGAATTTTGCGGAATACAGGGATACCAAAAAGAAGTTGTTTGATGCCCTCCCAAAATCCGCTTTTGCCTTAACCAATCTTGATGATAAGAATGGGAAGGTAATGTTGCAGAACACCAAGGCCAGAAAGCAAACCTATGCCCTAAAAACCTATGCGGATTATAGGGCCCAAATTTTGGAAAAGCAGTTCAATGGGCAGTTGTTGAAGATTGATGATAATGAACTGTGGTCAAAGCTTATAGGCGATTTTAATGCCTATAACTTACTGGCAATTTATGCCACAGCAGACCTTTTGGGCTTGGAAAAAATGGAAACCTTGAAACTTATCAGTGAGCTGGAAAACGTTGACGGTAGGTTCCAATATTTTATATCGAAAGAGAAAATTACGGCTATTGTTGATTATGCCCATACGCCGGATGCATTAAAAAATGTGTTGGTTACCATCAACGCATTGAGGACTGGAAATGAAAACGTCATCACCGTAGTGGGGTGTGGTGGTGATCGTGACAAGTCTAAGCGTCCGGTTATGGGTCATATCGCCTCAGAAATGAGCAATCAGGCCATATTTACATCAGACAATCCCAGAACCGAGTCCCCAACCACAATTATTGAGGAAATGGAGGCAGGGGTGGAACCCCAAAACACCAGAAAGGTGTTGTCCATTGAAAACAGGAAACAGGCCATTAAGACAGCTTGCAAACTGGCTTTGGCCAACGATATCATTCTTGTGGCGGGCAAAGGCCATGAAACCTATCAGGAAACGGATGGGGTCCGGGTGGATTTTGATGATTTTAAAGAAGTAAAAGAGGCCCTTGAGGGTCTTGGAAAGTAATATTGAAAAGAAAGATGAACCAAGAAACAAGAGACAAGATTCAGGAATCTAGACTTGGCATGTAGCCGTTGTGTATCCAATGTATTTTGTCTCATGTCTATCATCTAATATCTAGCGAATGCTGTACTATTTATTTGATTATTTAGAGAAACAATACCAACTGCCCGGAGCAGGACTCTTTGGGTTCCTAACTTTCCGCGCAGCCATGTCCGTGCTTTTATCCCTTTTAATAGCCATGGTTTACGGTAAAAGAATCATTCTCTTCCTTCAAAAAAAGCAGATAGGGGAAAGTATTCGTGATTTGGGCCTGGAAGGACAGCAACAAAAGGCGGGTACACCCACCATGGGAGGACTGATCATCATTATGTCTACCCTAATTCCGGTCTTGTTGTTTGCCGATATAAAGAACATCTATGTCATCCTATTGGTAATAACTACCATATGGATGGGCATCATTGGCTTTGTGGATGACTATATCAAGATCTTCAAAAAAGACAAACAAGGATTAAAGGGACGCTTCAAGATTATGGGGCAGGTGGTATTGGGTCTTATCGTGGGCTCCATTATGTATTTCCATCCGGAAGTGACCATTAAGGAAAAGGATAGCACCCGAATTACGGAAAATTTTAAGGTTGAAACCGTTTTTGGTCAGGAGACCAAATCCGTTATGACCAATGTGCCCTTTTTTAAGAACAACGAGCTGGACTATGCCGAGTGGATTTCTTGGACGGGGGAGGGCATGGAAAGTTATGCCTGGCTCATATTTATTCCCGTAGTGATTTTGATTGTTACCGCAGTTTCCAATGGGGCCAACCTTACGGATGGGATTGATGGCCTGGCAGCGGGTTCTTCGGCAATAATAGCATTGGCACTTGGGATATTTGCCTGGGTGTCAGGGAACATCCAATTTTCGGATTATTTGGACATTTTCTATATCCCAAGGGTAAGTGAGCTTTTGATTTTTATCGCGGCCTTTGTTGGGGCCCTGATAGGATTTTTATGGTATAACGCTTATCCAGCACAAGTCTTTATGGGAGATACGGGTAGTTTGACCATAGGTGGGGTTATTGCGGTGATCGCCATTATTGTAAGAAAGGAATTGTTGATTCCCATTTTGTGTGGGATCTTCTTTGCCGAAACCTTGTCGGTAATGTTGCAGGTGAGCTATTTCAAAAGGACCAAGAAGAAATACGGTGAAGGCAAACGATTGTTTTTAATGGCTCCGTTGCATCATCATTTTCAGAAGAAAATGTACCATGAAAGCAAGATAGTAACCCGCTTTTGGATCATTGGAATATTTCTGGCCATCGTGAGTATCGTCACCTTGAAGATTCGGTAGATGGCACGCTTGGTGGTACTTGGTGGGGGAGAAAGCGGTGTGGGAACCGCCATTTTGGGACTAAAAAAAGGATTTGAGGTCTTTGTTTCGGACAAAGGTAAAATCCAAGAAGATTATAAAAAAGTTCTTGAACATTTTGAGATTGAATGGGAGTCGGGACAGCATACGGAAGCTAAGATTCTGAATGCTGACCTGGTGATGAAAAGCCCTGGGATTCCGGATAAGGTTCTCTTGGTTCAGCAATTGGTGAATAAAGGGATTCCGGTCATTTCTGAAATTGAGTTTGCATCAAACTATACCGATGCCAAACTCATAGGAATTACTGGAAGCAATGGAAAAACCACCACGACCATGTTGACCTATCACCTGCTAAAGGAAGAAGGTCTGCATGTGGGAATGGCAGGAAACATTGGCGATAGCTATGCTAAAATGGTGGCGCAGGAGGATTTGGATTCTTATGTGTTGGAGATAAGCAGTTTCCAATTGGATGGCATCGTGGATTTTAAACCGAACATTGCCATCATCACCAATATCACCCCCGATCACTTGGATAGGTACGATTACAAGTTTGAAAACTATATCGCCTCCAAATTTAGGATTGCCATGAATCAAGATCACAATGATTATCTGATTTATGATGCTGATGATCCAGTGATTGGTGAATGGCTTTTGCAAAACCCGGTTCAATCCAAATTGTTGCCCTTTTCATTAAAGGCAAAACAGGAAAATGGAGCTTGGCTCGATAAGAATATTATAAAGATGAATGTAGAACATAAAACCTTGGAAATGAGCACAGATATTTTGGCCTTGGATGGTCAGCACAACGTAAAAAACACCATGGCAGCGGGTTTGGCAGCCCTATTGGTGAATGTGAGAAAGGAAACTATCCGCAAGAGTATCCAGTCTTTCCAGGGGGTACCGCATAGATTGGAAAAAGTATTGAAAATCAATCATGTAGAGTATGTGAATGATTCCAAGGCAACCAATGTGAATGCTACCTATTATGCCCTTGATGGTATAAAGAAGCCCATTGTTTGGATTGTGGGTGGCGTGGATAAAGGCAACGATTATTCGGAATTAATGCCTTTGGTAAGGGAGAAGGTAAAGGCCATTGTGTGTTTGGGGATGGACAATTCCAAACTCAAGGAAGCCTTTGGTAATGTCATTGATTTGATGGTCGAGACCTATTCCATGGAAGAAGCGGTCAAGGTGGCCTATAAAATTTCAGAGCGCGGGGATTCCGTATTACTGTCTCCCGCCTGTGCCAGCTTCGACCTTTTTGAAAACTATGAGGATCGGGGAGATCAATTTAAAAAAGCGATTAAAAATTTATAGAAATGCTATCGGTATTTAAAAATCTGAAAGGGGATAAAGCCATTTGGGGACTCGTGGCCCTACTGGCCCTTTTCTCATTTTTGCCGGTTTACAGCGCCAGTACCAATTTGGTCTATGTCAATGATGATGGAACTACTATTGGACATTTGGTAAAACATGGGGTGTTGTTGTTTTTGGGGTTTGGAATTATCTATGCGGTTCACCGAATACCCACCCACTACTTTAAGGGACTTTCCATAATAGCATTGCCCATCGTTCTCATTCTATTGGCATATACCCTAACTGTGGAAACTAAAATTGGGGGCGTTACGGCCAATAGATGGATTAAGATTCCCTTTGTGGGAGTCAACTTTCAGACCTCCACATTGGCATCCGTGGTGTTGATGATCTGGGTGGCCAGATATCTTACCAAGATCAAGGATACGGTAATCACATTTAAGGAAAGCATTTTGCCACTTTGGTTACCAACTGCCCTAGTGGTCTTGTTAATACTCCCAGAGAATTTCTCAACAGCGGCCATCATCTCTTTCATGGTATTGGTACTCTGTTTTTTGGGTGGATACCCGCTAAAATATCTGTTTAGTATTGTTGGTGCTGGGTTAGTGTTGGGAGCCATGTTTATGTTCGTGGTCTTCAAAACCCCTGAAGTGATTCCCGGGCAGCGGGCCACAACATGGAAATCAAGAATTGAGACCTTCTGGAGTCCCGAAAAAGCGGATAAGGATGATTTGCACCAATTGACCTTGGCTAAAATTGCCATTGCGGAAGGTGGAGTGGTTGGGAAAGGAGCTGGAAAAAGTGTGATCAAGAACATGTTGTCCCAAAGCACCTCGGATTTCATTTTTGCAATCATTATTGAAGAATATGGATTGTTGGGCGGGGGTGCATTGTTGTTTTTCTATTTGCTATTGCTGTTTCGGATAGTGGTGGTCGCCAATTCGGCCAAGACCATTTTTTCCAAGCTTTTGGTCATAGGTGTGGGCTTGCCCATCGTTTTTCAGGCCTTTATCAATATGGCGGTGGTGGTTCAGTTGTTTCCCGTAACTGGACAACCCTTGCCGCTTATAAGTATGGGAGGAACCTCCATTTGGATGACCTGTATGGCCATTGGAATTGTGTTGAGTGCCAGCAATAAAAATGAAAATTTGGAGGAGGAATCCTATGATATAGATGAAACCAATCCTTTAGAAGTATTAAGTGGGCAACTATAGGTTTATACTTTCTGGGGGAGGTACGGGAGGACATATTTATCCGGCCATTGCCATAGCTGGCGAGCTTAAAAAAAGGCATCCAAACGCGGAGTTCCTTTTTGTGGGGGCCAAGGATAAAATGGAAATGGAAAAAGTACCACAGGCGGGCTATAAAATAGAAGGGCTGTGGATAAGCGGATTACAACGGAAACTGACATTGAAAAATCTCATGTTTCCCTTTAAACTGATAAGTAGTTTGTTGAGAGCGCGCAACATAGTAAAGAGGTTTCAACCCGATGTAGCTATCGGCACCGGGGGATTTGCAAGCGGACCGCTATTGCGAGTGGCGGCAGGTTCCCGGGTGCCATGTGTGCTTCAAGAACAGAATTCCTATGCAGGAATTACCAACAAGATTTTAGCTGGGAAGGCCCAAAGTATTTGTGTGGCCTATGATGGAATGGAAAAGTTTTTCCCGAAGGAAAAGATTGTAAAAACGGGAAATCCAGTGCGGCAAGATTTGGTGAATTTGCAAGTAGGACAAAAACAGGCGCTGGAAACCTTCGGTTTGTATGAAGGAAGAAAAACAGTATTGATTCTTGGTGGAAGTTTAGGTGCTAGACGCATCAATCAGTTGATAGAACAGCAACTCGATTTTTTCAAACAACAAAACGTGCAGCTGTTGTGGCAATGCGGGAAACTGTACCACGATGAATACAAAAAATACGATTCGGATAGCGTAAGGGTTATGGCCTTCATCAACAAAATGGACCATGCCTATAGCGCAGCGGATTTTATTATTTCCCGATCGGGGGCCAGTTCCGTGTCTGAATTGTGTCTGGTGGGCAAACCTGTGATTTTTATCCCGTCGCCCAACGTGGCCGAAGATCACCAAACCAAAAACGCACAGGCATTGACATCCAAAAACGCGGCCGTGTTATTGAGAGAATCCGAATTGGAATCCAAGTTTGAAACCGTATTTGGGGAATTAATAGAATCAGAGGAGAAACAAGCCGAATTAAGCTCGAATATTAAAAAACTGGCTTTGCCAAAGGCCACTGAACATATCGTTGACGAGATTGATAAGTTGTTAAAAGTTAAAAGTTAATTGTTGAAAGGATTTTTGGGATTTGGGATTTGAAATTTTTTGCTTGACACATATGATACTAATGAATTTTAGAATTGATTCTTGATTTTGAACTTAAAAGATATACATAACGTCTTTTTTATTGGTATTGGAGGCATTGGAATGTCTGCTTTGGCCCGCTATTTCAAGTATGTTGACAAGAAAGTAATGGGCTATGACAAAACACAATCACCTATCACAGATGAACTGATTGAAAGCGAAATTTTTGTCCTTTTTAGGGATGAGGTATATTTAATTCCAGACCTCTTTAAGAATCCTGAAAACACCTTAGTGGTTTATACTCCTGCCGTTCCTAATTCACATAGGCAATTGCAATATTTCAAAAGAAATGGTTTTGAGGTGAAAAAGCGCTCGGAGGTGCTGGGAATTATCACCAGGGATACTTTTTGCTTTGCTGTGGCAGGAACACATGGGAAAACTACTACCTCCTGTATATTGGCCCACTTGCTCAAAGAGACAGGCACTCCCTTGGTGGCATTTTTAGGTGGGATATCGGAGGATTTCAACAGCAATTTTGTGTTGGAGGGTACCTCCCATGCCGTGGTAGAGGCTGATGAGTTTGACCGGTCATTTCTGCAATTATCACCCAATGTGGCCTGTGTAACCTCTATGGATGCGGACCACTTGGATATCTACGGAACCAAGGAGGAACTACATAAATCCTTTCAAGATTTTGTGGCCAAAATAAAGCCAGGAGGTCGTTTGTTTGTTAGAAATGGTCTGCCCCTGAATGGATTTACTTATGGTATTGATGACCATTCAGACTATAGAATAGAAAATATTTCAATTGAACGAGGCACCTACATTTTTGACTTGATTACCCCATCTGAAGTGGTAAAGCAAGTACGTTTCAATAAACCGGGCAGGCACAACTTGCTCAATGGATTAGCTGCTTTTGCAATGGCGATGCAGGCTGGTTCCCCTCCGCATCGTCTTGCTGAAGCTTTAGGGACTTTTAAAGGCGTGCAGCGGCGCTTTTCATATCAAATTAAGGAAAAGGATTTTGTTTTTATTGACGATTATGCACATCATCCCAGAGAAATCAATGCGGTTTATGATGCCATTCGGGAAATGCATCCAGAGGAAGAAGTGACGGCCATATTCCAGCCCCATTTGTTTTCAAGGACCCAGGATTTTGGAGATGATTTTGCCAAAAGCCTTTCCAAGTTCGATATCATTTTCTTGCTGGAAATCTATCCGGCCAGGGAAGAACCAATTGCTGGAGTCAATTCGGAATGGCTATTGGGCAAAATTCAAAACCCTCGAAAAAAATTGATTTCAAAAGCCAACTTGATTGATGAGATAAAACAAAGTAAAACAGGGGTTTTGGTGACCATGGGAGCAGGTGACATTGGATTGGAAGTTCCCAAAATCAGAAAAGAATTGGCCTATGCGAGTTAACTGGAACAACATAAAACTGGGATTTTTGGGTATGATGGTTATCGCCCTTTACGGGTTTGCCGATTATAGGAGTGACCAAAAAAGAATAGACGACATTTCCATTAAATTTTTGGGAGACAACAACTTATATCTCACAGAAGCCTCAGTTAATAAATTGTTAATACAAAATTATGGCACCGTAAAAAATAGGCCTAAAGAACAATTAGTTTTGAATACCATAGAGGAGGTATTACGGTCCAATGATATGGTGAAAAATGCCCAAGTCTATCTTACTGTAAACGGAGAACTTATATCCAAGATTGTTCAGCGAAAACCAATTGGAAGGGTAGAGGGAATCTCCAAATTTTATTTGGATGATTTGGGAGAACGCATGCCGTTGTCCAAGCATCATTCCGCAAGGGTGCCCATAATTACAGGGAAGATTACGGGGAAAACCTTGGAGGATGCCTATGTCATTTTGAATTATATCAACGAAGACGATTTTCTAAGGAAAAATGTCATCGGAATACATATCGAGGAAGAAGGGAAATATCAACTCAAATTCCGACTGGAGAATTTTGTGGTGAATTTGGGCGGGGTTGAGAATCTCGATGAGAAGTTCAAAAATTTTATGGCCTTTTATGCAAAAGCTGCCAAGGATAAATCCTTGGAGAAATATGCAGTAGTAAGTTTAGAATTCAGCAATCAAGTGGTTTGTACCAAAATTTAAAATATGGAACAGGGGAATTATTCAGTTGGATTGGACATTGGAACTACCAAGATCGTAGCGATCATTGGAAGGGAAAATGATTACGGAAAAATTGAAATTTTAGGAACCGGTAGATCCAAGAGTTTGGGTGTGCACCGTGGGGTGGTTAATAACATTACCCAAACCATTTCTTCCATCCAGCAAGCGGTGGAACAGGCAGAGTTGAATTCGGGTCTAAAAATTGGATCGGTTGTGGTAGGCATTGCGGGGCAGCATATAAGAAGCCTTCAACATAGCGACTATATCACCCGTCCCAATTCCGAGGAAGTCATCGATGATGATGATTTGGAAAAACTGTGCAACCAAGTGTACAAATTGGTCATGCTTCCCGGGGAAGAAATCATCCATGTATTGCCTCAGGAATATAAAGTGGACGGTCAATCCGAGATTAAGGAGCCCAAAGGAATGTATGGCGGTCGATTGGAAGCCAATTTTCATGTAGTGGTAGGGCAGGTATCCTCCATCAAAAATATTGGTCGATGCATTAAAAGTGCAGGACTTGATTTGGGCAACATCACCTTGGAGCCTTTGGCCTCTGCAGAAGCAGTTTTAAGTCAGGAAGAAAAGGAAGCAGGGGTTGCCTTGATCGATATAGGAGGTGGAACTACGGATTTGGCCATTTTTAAGGATGGTATCATTCGACATACCTCTGTGATTCCTTTCGGAGGAAACGTAATCACTGAAGATATCAAGGAAGGTTGTTCCATAATTGAGAAACAGGCGGAGCTTTTGAAAATCAAATTTGGATCCGCATGGCCAGGAGAGAACAAGGACAATGAAATTGTTTCCATTCCTGGACTAAGAGGGCGCGAACCTAAGGAAATCACCCTGAAAAACCTTTCCAAGATTATCCATGCCAGAGTAGTGGAAATTGTGGAGCAGGTTTATGTGGAGATAAAAAATTACGGCCACGAAGAGCAAAAGAAAAAACTTATTGCCGGAATAGTTTTGACCGGTGGAGGAAGCCAGTTAAAACATTTGAAGCAATTAGTTGAATATATCACAGGAATGGATACGCGAATTGGGTATCCCAACGAACATTTGGCCGGCGATTCCGATGAGGAAATTGCCAGCCCATTGTATGCCACTGCTGTTGGTTTGCTGATGAATGCGCTGGAAACCAACCACCGACAGCAAATAGTTGAAGAAGAGGCAGTTCTTGAAGAGGAGAAAGTGCTGGTAGGTCAGGAACATACGGGAAGCACTTCCCATAAAGAACGCAAATCGATATTTGACAAATGGTCCGAGAAATTGAAGGACTTTTTGGATAACGCAGAATAATAACCCCATTAAAACGAAACACAACTGTCATGAGTAAGAGCACCGAATTTGACAACATCGCTTTTGATCTCCCCAAAAACAAGAGCAACGTAATTAAGGTAATCGGCGTTGGTGGAGGTGGTGGAAACGCCATCAATCACATGTTCCAAGCCGGAATCAACGGAGTGGACTTCGTCATTTGCAACACAGATGCACAAGCCCTGCAAAACAGCCCAATTCCCAATAAGATTCAGTTGGGGGTTTCCCTAACGGAAGGATTGGGTGCTGGAGCCAATCCCGAAATTGGTGAGCAAGCCGCATTGGAAAGCATGGAAGAGGTTAAGGGTATGCTGGAAAGCAATACCAAAATGGCATTTATAACCGCGGGAATGGGCGGTGGAACGGGGACAGGTGCTGCCCCAATCATTGCCAAGGTAGCCAGGGAGATGGACGTGCTTACCGTGGGGATCGTGACTATACCTTTTCAGTTTGAAGGAGCCATGCGGAACAAACAAGCGCAGGCTGGAATAGAAAAATTAAGGGCCAATGTGGATTCGTTGATCGTGATCAACAACAACAAGCTCCGTGAAGTTTATGGAAATTTAGGGTTCAAGGCAGGTTTTTCCAAAGCAGATGAAGTATTGGCAACGGCAGCAAGGGGTATTGCCGAAGTTATTACACACCATTACACCCAAAACATTGACCTCAGGGACGCTAAAACAGTGCTTTCCAATAGTGGTACGGCCATCATGGGCTCATCCACCGCATCTGGGTCGGCAAGGGCCAGTGAGGCAATTATGAAAGCCCTGGATTCTCCATTGTTGAACGATAACAAGATCAATGGAGCCAAAAATGTACTGTTGCTGATTGTTTCCGGAACGCAAGAAATTACCATTGATGAAATTGGGGAAATCAATGATTATATCCAGATAGAAGCGGGTCATAGCGCCAATATTATCATGGGTGTAGGGGAAGATGAGAATTTGGGAGATGCCATTGCGGTAACTGTTATTGCAACAGGATTTAATGTGGATCAGCAAGACCATATTGTAAACACAGAGAGCAAAAAAGTGTTTTACACTTTGGAAGATGAGCAAACCGCTGAGCAAGAGTTGACCCCTGAAGCAACAGCCGTACAAGAAATCAAATTGGAAAAACCTCCGGTCAAGAAGGAACCTGAGGTGGTGCGACATACCTTGGACATGGAGGAGGAAATCAGCGAACCTGAATTTGTTCCCCAAGAAATGGAATCAGATTTGATTCCGACCACCAACTACATCAGAAACTTCAATGTTTTCTATGAGGAAGTGGTTCCTGAGAACGTAGAAGATGATTTTGTAATCATTGAAGCCAAAAGTATCCTAAATGATATTGAGGTTGTTGATCCCGAAATTTTGGCGCCAAAAGCGGAGGAAGATCAGTTTGCTTTGACCTTTGACATGCCATTGAATGCCATTGAGTCGGAGGAAGATGAAACCCAGCATACCATCACTTTCGATTTGGATGACGATACCATCAAAGAAATTGATGTGGAGGAGTATGTGGAGGTAAAGCCAGTGCTGGAATACAACAAGCAAGGTGAAACTCGATACGATTTGGAGGAATACATGGAATTGGAGACACAACTGACGGGAGCAAAATCAGTTGCCGAGACCCATGAGCCTAAATTGGTGGAAAATGAGTTGGTTTTTGAGAAAAAGACCATAAAACCGCAAGCTTCCACAGGAGATAACGCCTCTGGGGACCAAGACCCGTTCAATAGTTCCATTAGTGATATGCTGAAGGACAGAGCCGATGAACGTAGAAAAAAACTGAAAAATTTCAATTATAAGTTTCAGAATAATAGAAACAGCATAGATGAAATAGAGAAGCAGCCAGCCTACAAAAGGCAGGGGGTAGATTTATCAGATACGCCCAAAGAGCAAAAGGTTTCCCGCACCACATTGAGTGAGGACAGCAATGACGAAATGCAGTTGCGTTCCAACAACTCCTTTTTGCACGATAATGTTGATTAGTAGTGTTTAAATTGTATCCATTTTAAATGGAAATGATAAGCCCGATGGTTAAGAGACTTTCGGGTTTATTTTTTTATCTTCGCAGCCCAAAATAATTTCAAATGGGTTTGCAGGAAAAAGTCATGACGGAAATGAAAGCGGCTATGAAGGCAAAAGATGCTGTTGCCCTTGAGTCATTGCGTGCCATAAAATCTGCCATTTTACTGGCTAAAACAGATAAAGGTGCGGGAGGAGAGCTTTCTGAGGAAGATGAGATTAAATTGGTGCAGAAGCTGGTAAAACAGCGCAAGGACAGTGCTACCATCTTTACCGAGCAGGGAAGGGATGATTTAGCCGCTCCTGAGCTTGCCCAGGTTGCAGTTATTGAAAAGTTTTTGCCAGAACAATTGACTGAAGAGGAAATTGAAAAAGTGGTTGTCCAGACCATTGATGCGGTAGGTGCAGAGGGGATGAAAGATATGGGAAAAGTGATGGGAATGGTTTCCAAGGAATTGGCTGGCCAGGCAGACGGAAAGACCATTTCAAGTATTGTCAAGGCAAAATTGAGTTCATAAAATAAATTGGCCACGTAGCTCAGCTGAATAGAGCACTGGATTTCGGCTCCAGCGGTCGTAGGTTTGAATCCTACCGTGGTCACGAATAAGTAGTTCGATAAGAAAAAACGCCAAGCTTGCTTGAGCGTTTTTTTGTTTGAACTATTTTCAAAGCGGAGCTTTGTGAGGATATCCAATCCGCCGCATCGAAGTTCACTGATTTAAAGGAGGTCCTTGCTTGAGCGTTTTTTTGTTTGAACAATTTTCAAAGCGGAGCTTTGTGAGGATATCCAATCCGTCGCATCGAAAGTTGATTGTTTAAAGGAAATCCTCGCTTGAGCGTTTTTTTGTTTGAACTATTTTCAAAGCGGAGTATCTACGCAAAAAAAATCACCTTTAATCCATACATTATTTTCCTTTTTCCTTTGTTTGGATCCTACTACCTTTAGCCACCAATTATAATCTGGACAATTATGCATTTGAGTGGGAAAAATATCCTTGGAAATCATCAGTCGGCAGAAGGCGCAACTACTTTTTACGCCAACAATCCTGCAACAGGTCATGCACTGGAAGTTGCATTTACCGAAGCTACCCAGGCCGAAGTGGACAAGGCAGCGGAATTGGCCGAATCCGCCTTTGACGTTTACAGACAAAAATCTGGTATGGACCGTGCTGAATTTTTGGAAACCATCGCCGCTGAACTTACCAAAATTGAGGCCTCCCTGGTTGAAAGGTGTACGTTGGAAACTGGACTCCCCGAAGGTAGGTTAAAGGGCGAATTGGGAAGAACCACAGGACAATTGAGATTGTTTGCGAGTTTATTACGCGAGGGTTCATGGGTTGATGCCAGGATAGATCGTGCCAATCCCGATAGAACCCCTGTGCCCAAACCGGATACCCGTCAGATGCAAATAGCCCTCGGACCTGTAGGGGTCTTTGGTGCCAGTAACTTTCCCTTGGCTTTTTCCGTGGCTGGAGGAGACACAGCTTCTGCACTTGCAGCAGGCTGCCCAGTAGTAGTTAAAGCGCATCCCGCGCATCCTGGAACTTCGGAATTGGTGGGACAGGCCATTGCCAATGCAGCTCGCCTATGCAACATGCCCAACGGAGTTTTTTCACTGGTACATGGGGCATCCATTGCTGTGGGTCAGGCCATAGTGAGACATCCTTTGATCAAAGCCATTGGCTTTACAGGATCTTTTAGAGGTGGAAAGGCACTTTTTGACGAAGCTGCCAGACGTGAGGAACCCATTCCCGTATATGCCGAAATGGGAAGTTCCAATCCCGTTTTTATGTTGCCTGGAGCGTTGAAAGAGAATTTTGGAAGCTTGGCGGCGGGTCTTGCTGGTTCGGTGCAATTAGGCGTAGGTCAATTCTGTACCAACCCTGGAATTACCATTGTGCCTAAATCAGAGGAAGCAGCCAACTTTGAAAAGGAATTGGAGCAACAAATTTCAACTTCAGAATCAGCTACCATGCTCACCGAGGCTATTCAAAAAAATTATGTTTCCGGTTTGGAGACCTTAAAATCGAAAAACGAGGTGACATCACTTGGTAAAGGGAGCCAAACGGATGGGGGTGCTCAGGGCACTGCAGAAGTGCTTACTGCTACCGCTACGGATTTTATGGCCGACAAGGAAATGGAAGAAGAGATTTTTGGACCTTCCACGCTTTTGGTCAAATCCGAGAATAAAGAAGAAATGCTTGAAATTGCCCAGAATCTCAATGGGCATCTAACGGCAACCGTGCATGGTACCGATGAAGACTTGAAGGAATATGCAGATCTACTCAAGGTGTTGGAAAGAAAGGTGGGTCGATTGCTCATCAATTCTTTTCCTACGGGAGTGGAAGTATGCCATTCCATGGTTCATGGAGGGCCATTCCCAGCAACATCGGATGCTAGGATGACCTCGGTGGGAACGGCGGCCATAACACGCTTTACAAGACCTATTTGTTATCAAGGTTTCCCGGATTCCCTGCTACCTGATGAATTAAAGGATGGGAATCCACTTAATATTTTGAGGTTGGAAGACGGCATGTATCAATTGCCAAAATCCTAAAGGGTAAGCTTACTCTTCTTCTTGCAGTGTCTTGATATCAGCTATAAGCTGATGGATTGCTGTTTTGTTGAGCCCGTTGTAGATTCCACGGATATGTCTCTTTTTATCAATGAGAACAAAGTTTTCCGTGTGGAGAAATTCGTCCATGGATTTTTGAAAGCCTAGGTCTTCCTCAACAAAATAGGCAAATCGCCCAAGGTTATATATTTCTCTGCGCTCACCAGTGACCAAATGCCATTTGTTTTCCAAAACACCTTTGGTCTCTGCATAATGCCTTAGGATGGGAACAGAGTCAAGCTGGGGAGTAACGGAATGGGATAACAAAAGAATCTCTTCATCGTCCTTAAATGCTTTTTGGATAAGGTTCATGTTTTCGGTCATCTTGGGGCATATTCCTGGACAGGAGGTAAAGAAAAAATCGGTGACGTAGATTTTATTGTCAAATGTCTTTTCCGTAATGGTGTCTCCCATTTGATTGATCAATTTAAAATTGGGAATCCTATGCAATCCGTTTATGGAATCACTTTTGGAATTGACCCATTTAGGGGTGAATGAAGGGTCATCATAATAGGGCAACATAGCGACCCTACTTTCCTTTTTGGTCGGATGGTTTTCCTTGCATCGATAACTTAGCATAGCTATCAAACATAACAAGATAAAAATTTGGCTATTTCTGAACGATTTCATCCTTAAGTTCATAGCATAGATTTGAGCGTTTCAATCCAAAAAAGCGACCATTTTTGGCCTCGTAGTTGGCATAGATCTTCCCGGAGGCAAGCCAGGCCTGTTGAAGACCTTCCTCTTTTCCCAAATTCAAACGGGTGACCCTTGCAAGTTGTCCTGTGGGATACCATTTGCACTGCTCCCCATGTTTGACTCCCATCCTATATTGAGAAGTGGTGCTTAGGACCCCATTGGGCCACCAGGACTTAAATTCTCCGTTTAGCCTATTCCTAACGTAATTCCCTTGGCTACGAAGCATCCCAGAACTGAACCACTTTCTGGCCATTCCCTCTTTCTTTCCTTGGAAATACCCAATTTGTTCTGCCAATACGCCATTTGGATGGTAGTTTAAGGCGTATCCCGTAAAAGGTTGACCTTCATAGTACCAAACCCCTTCCAAAGGGTTGAGGACCAGTTCTTCCTTAAAAACTTCTTGCCCTTCCATTAGGATACTTTTTCCCAAAGGAAAAGATGGACCGCTATCCATGGATAAAATGGATAACAGCCCAACAAAGGCACACTTAGTTAATTGCATTGGGACTACCTTGATAATCACCTGGAAAAATGATATAATACTCATTCAAGTAAAGTTCGTTCTGTATATGATAGTGATATTCATCACCAGAGCTGTGCTGAGTTGTATGGGTATGACCCCCGGAATCATCCAAATCGGTAGGATAGTCTCCTGTGGAATTACATTTTCTTCCATAAATGAAGAAACCGTCTGCCATAATTCCAATGAGGTTGTCATCGTCTTCGGACCAAGCAGTGGGCTCCAAATGGTAGTGATATTCGGCAGGGCCAATGTGCCCACCAGTATAATCCAAAGATGCGGCTGCTTCGTTAAGCGGACCACTTCCTTCCTGATCGTTAAATATGGCCGCCCCACTTACCGCAATCCCTATAGCGCCCATATTGGTGGAGGAACTGCTGGATGCCAGTTCCGGACTTTGGGGAACCCTTAAAGTAGCTTCTCCATTAAAGTTGGGGATGATACTTGGGGTGGTTTCTACATCTGGCTCGTCCAGATACAAATCTTGACCCACTCCCCAATACACCGTGGAGTGGTTTGGGAGTCCATTGGTCTCTATGACCACATTGGTTCCCTCCAGATAAATATCTGTATTTGCCTCATCAAACTCTGAAAATGCGGCATGCAGTTCTCCAGTGGTTGTAATTTCTCCATCATCGCCATCTTCCGCATCCGAGCTGCATGCAATAAACCCGGCCAGTATCATGGACATTAAAGTAGATCCACTGATCAATTGTTGTATAATCGATTTCTTTTTCATTGTATTGGGATTTGAAATGTTAGACCTTATGCTTTTATTGGCTTTTCTCCCTTCTTTTGGGTTTTGGAGCTTTATCGAATTCCTCTTCTGAGATATAACCATCTTCGTTCAGGTCCACTTTGGCAAAGTCCTTTTTTAATGGCCCCTTTACTTCTTCTTCAGAAAGCTTTCCATCTTCGTTGGCGTCCATTTTTTCCAAAAGCATTTCAAAAGAGGGCGGTCCTTTTCTTTCTCCTCTATTTGATCCCTCTTGGGCAGTTAACTGACAGGAAAAAAGTGCAGCTGCAGTCACTGCTAGAATTCCAAATGTTGTCTTCTTTTTAATCATTGTTCAATTGTTTTACATTTCTAGTTTAGATGTGAACCAGTAAAAAAACTTGTGGGCTTAGGGGGTTTTTTTTGGATGATGGTTCCAAAAAAGCTTATAAATTGCGATAGGGATAAGCGCTAATTCATTGGAAGACAATCAGTTTTTACAAGATCTGAAGGACAAAAAACAATCTGCCTATAGCAGACTGTTGGATGAATATCAGGCGAAGGTTTTCAATACCTGTCTTTCCTTTGTGCCCAATAGGGAGGATGCGGAAGATATAGCCCAGGAAGTATTTGTGGAGGTGTACCATGCCATATCCAAATTCAAGGGAGAAGCCAGATTGTCTACATGGATCTATAGGATTTCAGTGAACAAAAGCTTGGAATTCATTCGGAAAAAGAACGCAAAAAAACGGTTTGGTTTTATGCAGTCCATTACAGGGAACATGGTTCCAATGGATAAATCCACCTATTTTACCGAATTTGACCATCCTGGGATACAGCTGGAAAACAAGGAACGAAATGAAACTTTGTTTCAGGCCATAAACAGATTACCCGAAGCCCAGCGTGTGGTTTTTACGCTGCACAAGATTGATGGATTGAGTTATAAGGAGGTGGCCACCATTACCAACAAAAGTGTTTCCTCAGTTGAATCGCTTTTGTTTCGAGCTAAAAAGAACTTGCAGAAAATATTGGCCCATTTTTATAAAAGTGAAAAATAAGCGCAAGTTTCAATAAGAAATCACATCTAAAGAAATAACAGAAAAACAATGGATGCTAAAAAAACTACACAACAAGAGATAGATAAAATTCTGGAATCCGCAGATGGTATCGAGGCGGTCAATTCCCCGCCATTTTTTAAGGATAAGGTGCTCAGAAAACTGGTGGACTTGGAAGAAGTTAAGCCGCAACTGGATGTTTTGGCCTGGTTTGTTCCCAAATATCAAATTGCCGTCTTATTACTTTTTGCTGCGCTAAACTTTGCGGTGTTGTACCTTTACAATAGTGCTAACAAACAGGATGAGCTTCAGACTTTTGCGGAATCCTATAATTTGTCTGGTTCTGTTAATACCTCTTTCCTAAATTAGACACCGATGAAAAATAAGTTAATTGCAGCCATACTATTTTTCTTGATGATCATGAACGGGGTATTGCTTTACCTTGTCCTATCAGAACCTGGACCTCGGAAAAGACCGTCCCATGATTTTATCATCAATGAGTTGAATTTGACAGCGGACCAAACCCAAGAATTCAGAATGTTGGAGGGGGAACATCGCATACGTATGAAAACTATGGATGGCCAACTTCGGGAAATGAGGCATATGCTCTTTTCCAATACCCAAAATGAGGATTTTTTGGAAAGAAAAAGAGATTCCATAGTTGAGCTTATGGGTTGGCTCCATCAGCAAAAAGATTTGGAGGTGTTCAACCATTTTAAGCGTATTGGGGATATGTGTACCCCAGAACAACGAAAAATATTGGAGAGTATATTAAGTGAGACACTTAGAAGAGGCCCTGGAAGGAAAGGTCCACCCGAGGGACATATGGGCCCTCCACCTCCTAGAGAGCATTAAAAAGTTACCTTTCAAAGTTTTTGTATGATCAAGCGCAAGTTTATCGCAACGTTTGCATCTAAACCTTTACTGTAATGAACTAGTTGAGTTTAATTACCAGTGTGGTTGTAGATTTTTGGTTAGCAAACGTCCATGGATTGTGAAATCTTTGGGCGTTTTTGTTTGGGCATACACCTAAAATGGAAATCTGACCATTTTGTGTTATCTTAAGTAGGAATTGGATCGGGCATAAAACACACTGATGTAATGAGTTTTATGCGGGCTCGACCTAAGTTTTAGATCTAACCTAAATACCCAGCAAATATGTCTCAGAAATTGATTGAAATAGCCAAGGTGTCACAACTGAAAGCTAAAGAACCTTCCTATGCCCTCGTTAAAAATACAGATTTGGTCATTGTTAAGCACGAAACAGGGATATCGGTGTTATATGGAAGATGTCACCACAGAGGGGCATTGTTGGCAGATGGCCGCATAGATGGGAAAAACTTAATTTGTGGGGTACACGGTTGGGACTACCGATACGATACGGGTATTAGTGAATACAATAACGATGAACAACTACACAAGTTCCAGGAATATATTGAAGGGGATTCCCTGCAAATTGACGAAAATGAAGTAGAGCAATTTGAACAGCAGCACCCACAACCCTTTGACAGGGAGGCTTATCTGGGAACTTATGCGGACACCCACCCTGAAGATACGGAACCCTATACGGGTTATATCAAGGAACTCGCCAGAAATGGTTTGAAAAATCTAGGACATCATGGTTTTTCCGCCTCTATGGGTGTGGATAGGAATACGCTACCCAAATGGAGCGATATTCAATTTTTACCAGCTCAGTTGGCCACGCGACCTTTGCTGGATCACGAGGAGGTTTCCACCAAGGTGACCATTGGCCCAAAAGCAAAAAAACCGTTGGTTTTGGACATTCCTCTTTTTGTAAGTGACATGAGTTTTGGGGCATTGAGCAGGGAAGCAAAAATCGCCCTGTCCAAAGGAGCAGAGATGGCCGGAACGGGTATTTGCTCTGGGGAAGGGGGCATGCTGCCGGATGAACAAAAGAACAATTCCAAATATTTTTATGAGTTGGCTTCGGCTCAATTTGGTTTTAGCTGGGACAAATTGGACAAGGTCCAAGCCTTTCATTTTAAAGGAGGCCAGGGAGCCAAAACAGGAACTGGGGGGCATTTGCCCGGAAATAAAGTGAGCAAGGAAATAGCTGAGGTTCGAGGTCTAAAAGAAGGAGAAACTGCTATTAGCCCAGCCACTTTTCCCGATTTTCATGGAGTGGAAGACTTTAAGGCCTTTGCCCAAAAAGTAAGGGACCGCACGGGAGGAATTCCCATCGGGTTTAAGATTGCGGCCAGTCATATCGAAAAAGACATCCAATTTGCCCTGGATGTGGGAGTGGATTATATCATTTTGGATGGTAGGGGTGGTGGAACAGGCTCAGCACCAACCATCTTAAGGGATAACATCAATGTTCCTACGATTCCCGCCCTGGCCAGAGCTAGAAAATATCTGGACAAGGTTGGAGCCACCGATGTTTCCTTGGTGATTACGGGAGGACTTCGCATTGCTGAGGATTTTTCAAAGGCGATGATGTTGGGTGCTGATGCCATTGCGGTGTCCAATGCGGCTATCCAGGCGGTTGGATGCTTGGGAATGCGAGCCTGCGGGAGTAACAACTGCCCTGTGGGAATTGCTACCCAAAAAGAACATCTGAGAAGCCGATTGATTGTGGATGCATCGGCCAAACAATTGTATAACTTTTTCTCTGCCACCAATGATTTGATCAAGGTAGTGGCGCGTTCATGCGGTTATGACGACATTGCCAAGTTCAACCACGACGACCTATCCACCTTTAATAAGGAAATGCACGTGCTTACCGGAATCAACTATGCAGGAATAAAATAAACGAATCGATCTATGGCCACTTCAAAGAAAAAAGTATGGTACAAAGTACTGGATAACAAAAATGAGTTGCCTGAAGGAAGGGTGAAAACCGTTACCGCTGCGCACAAGGGCATTTGTCTTACGCATTTCGAGGGCAAATATTCTGCTTTGGATAACAAATGCCCCCATCAGGGAGGTCCATTGGGTGAAGGTTCCATTGAAAATGGAATGCTCCGTTGTCCCTGGCATGGTTGGGACTTTCATCCCCAAACCGGGGTTCCGCCAGGGGGTTATGATGATGGGATTGAAACCTTTGAAGTCAAAGAGGAAAACAATGCCATTTATGTGGGAGTGGAGGAGGAAGTACCCCATGAAACCACGGTTTCGGACATCATGGTAGAGACCATGGTCAACTGGGGAGTGACCAAGGTTTTTGGAATGGTGGGACATTCCAATTTGGGTTTTGCGGATGCCATGAAGCGTATGGAGCAAAAAGGCAAATTGAACTTTTATGGAATTCGGCATGAAGGGGCAGCTGCTTTCGCAGCTTCGGCTTATGGAAAATTGACAGGGAAGCCAGCCGCATGTTTCTCCATAGCAGGCCCTGGTGCTACCAATATGTTTACTGGAATGTGGGACGCCAAGGTGGATAGAGCCCCTTTATTGGCATTGTCAGGTCAGGTGGCTACCCAAGTAGTAGGAACCGGAAATTTTCAAGAAGTTGACTTGGTTCAGGCTTTTGGAAGTGTGGCTGAATTTAACCATAGAGTCCAAAGTGACAGTAGACATGCCGAGTTGATGTCTCTGGCAGTCAAGCACGCCATTCTTAAGCGGGATGTTTCCCATTTGACCTTTCCCGATGAGGTTCAGGAACGAAAAGCCAAGCCTTATGCCAAGGCAAAAACTCCAGAAAAGCGAATGACCACACTGGAAATTGCTCCACCAAAAGAGGCGGTGAAAGAGGCAGTGGCTTTAATCAAAAAAGCCAAAAGACCCGTAATTATTTTGGGACATGGAGCCAGGGCGCATAAAAAACAACTGGCTGCTTTTGCTGAACAATTGAACGCACCAGTGGTGACCACCTTTAAAGGGAAGGGCCTTATTTCGGACCATCATCCCTTGGGAGGAGGGGTTTTGGGCAGGAGTGGAACCCCAATTGCTTCATGGTTTATGAACGAATCAGATTTGTTGATTGTTTTTGGTGCCTCCTTTTCAAATCACACGGGGATTACCCCTAAAAAACCGATTATCCAAGTGGACTTTGATCCCTTGGCGCTAAGTAAATTCCATAAAGTTGAAGTGGCCGTATGGGGTGAAATCTCCAGAACTTTGGAAATTTTTGAGGAAGAACTAAAATCAGGCGTAAATGCTCTGGATCAAACCAAGGAAGTGGCTGAGCGCTGGAAAATATGGAAAGAGGAGAAGGCCAAGCGCCTTTTGGAAATTTCAGATAATGGGGTGAGTTCAATTGCGGTCTTTGACGCCATGAATCAACTAACCCCTGAAAACGCTGTAATGTGTGTTGATGTGGGGAATAATGCCTATTCTTTTGGGCGCTATTTTGAATCCAAGGAGCAGGATTTTCTAATGTCAGGTTATTTGGGTTCCATTGGTTTTGCCTTGCCTGCGGCCATGGGGGCATGGACGGCTGTTGGGGAAGAGAGGCCTGTTGTAGCTGTTGCCGGGGATGGCGGTCTCTGTCAGTACTTGGCTGAAATCACCACCTTGGTCAAATATAAAATGCCCATAAAATTGATTGTGTTGAACAATCATGAACTGGGTAAAATATCCAAAGAACAACGTGCTGGGGAATTTGATGTATGGCAAACCTCGCTCTCCAATCCTAATTTTGCCGAATTTGCCAGGTCCTGCGGTGCCTGGGGTAAGCGTGTGGAAAATCAAGAACATTTGAAGGCTGCAATGGAGGAACTTTTTGCAGAAAACGGCCCAGCTGTTTTGGAAGTGATCACTGATGTGAATCTGATTTAAGTGGCATCTTTCCATTCCCATTTGTCGGTGGGAATGAAAGGAATCTCTTGGCATAAAGACATAATATCATATATAGTCCAACTCCTTGAACGGGTTAGGGGGGATGGAAAAAACCAGGGACTGGTACCAGATAGGTATTGATATCAACACCGGTCAAACACTAGATAAAAAATCTTCAATCTATTAATATGAAAAGAATACTGATTTTAGCATTTTTCTTTATGGGAGCCCTAATCTATGGGCAATCCAAGCATGTAAACACCAAAAAAGGGTATGCGGCCAATGGCTATGACGTAGTTGCCTATTTTAATGGCGAGGCAGAGGAAGGAAGTAAAAAATACAAGGCAAACCATGCAGGGATTGACTATAAGTTTTCATCCGAGGAAAACTTGAATGCTTTCAATGCCAATCCAGATAAATTTGTTCCCCAGTATGGCGGGTATTGTGCCTATGCTGTTGCGGTTTCAGGTAAAAGGGTTAACGTTAATCCCGAAACCTTTGAAATTCGGGATGATAAACTCTATTTATTCTATAATTCCGGAAACACAAACACTTTGGAGCTTTGGTTGAAGGAATCCCCGGAAAAACTAAGAACCAAGGCGGATCAAAACTGGAACAATCTCATTGCCGATTAATCTTAAGCTTAGGTTAAATTTGCAATTCTTCGCTTCAAATTTGGTTTAGGCTGTTAGGTATCCCTATTTTAGAGACTATAATAAACAATGTTTTAGCGAACACTTGTTGTCAAATGAATAAGCACGCAAAGGTTGGTTTTTATGGTGTATTGGTTAGCTTTCTGGGAGCATTGCCCTTGGGAACGCTTAACCTCACCGCCTTTGATATTGCCGCTTCCCAAGGTTTAACTGCTGCTATTTGGTTCGCACTGGCCGTAGTACTGGTAGAGTTGACCGTGGTTAGACTTACCTTAATTGGAAACGAACACTTGCAATTTGGGGAGAAGTTTTCATCATATCTCATTCTATTGGGAATTGCGTTGTTATTGTATCTGTCAATTTCCAGTTTTCAAGCTTCGATGCGTTTGGCAAATGTGGAGCAACAAGTCACAGCCTTGCCCAAGATAAGTTCAGCCTTTGTACTAGGATTGTTGTTAAGTGCCCTTAATCCTTTACAAGTTCCCTTTTGGATGACATGGAACAGGGTACTCTCCAACAAAGGAGTGCTTAAAAGTACCAAGGGTCACTACAATTTTTATCTGGCTGGGATAGGATTTGGATCCTTATTGGGTCTTGGGGTTTTTATTGCGGCAGGAAAATTCATTTTTGCCAACTACGGTAACTATACCATGATAACCAACTTATTTATGGGATTGCTCTATTTGGGCTTCGCTATTTATCTCGGGTATTTGTTGCTTAAAAAACGTCTTAATCTAAAAATTCAATAAACCTTATGTTCAGGTCTTCCATTAACACATTGGAACAATTCAAAGAAATTCTGCTGCAACTGCCAGACGGATGCTATACACATTCTTGCGCTGTGCTTTCCAAAAGCAGTATAGGTCAACATACGCGCCATATCATTGAACTGTATCTATGTCTTCTCAAAGGATATCAGGATGCTGATGTGTCCTACGACAATCGGGAAAGGAACAAACGAATAGAACAGGAACTCCCATTTGCCATTGAGCAACTTGAATTGATACAGGAACATTTGGAGAAACCGAACAAAGCCGTTAAGGTCACCTATGAACTTTGCGGGGAGAAGACTTGTTTGGAATCCAATTACTTTCGTGAGGTAATGTACAACCTGGAACATACCATTCACCACCACGCCTTAATCAAAGTAGGCATACAGCATTTCACCCAAATGGAGCTTCCGGAATCGTTTGGAGTGGCTCCATCCACGCTTCAATACAGACAGGCATGTGTACAGTAAGCTATATATCGCGACAAGGACGTTGTTTTATCACATCCAACAGGGATGAGCATATCTCCCGTCCGATAGCTTTGGAACCCCGGGAGCAAATTGTCAATTCGGTTAAACTGTTGTTTCCAAAAGATCCACAAGCTGGAGGTACCTGGTTTGCCATCAATGAATTTGGAGTGGTAGCCGTATTGTTGAATGGTGCCTTTGTGAACCACGAACGCAAATTACCCTATGTTAGGAGTAGGGGTCTGATTTTGTTGGATGTAATCGCCAACTCTGAACCACAGGTAGTTTTACAGACCATGGAATTAAAACAGGTTGAACCTTTTACCTTGGTTTTGTATGATGGTGCCGATTTGTTGGAACTTCGATGGGATGGAGAAAAGAAACGTCTAAAGCAGTTGGATGCTGGAAAAGACCATATCTGGTCCTCTGTAACTTTGTATGATGAAAAAGCCATTGCTAGGCGCGAATCCTTGTTTGAAGATTTCATTGCCACTACTGAAGAAATTACAGAGTCCGATATTGTTGATTTTCATTCCAATAACCACCAGGATTTTGAAAATGGCTTTATTATCGACCGAAATACGGGCCTAAAAACCTTTAGCGTAACCCAAATGGTTTTGGATCAGGACCAAATGGCCATGCAACATTTCGATTTGTTGAATGATCGGAAATATTATATCCCATTTTCACCCAAAACATTGGAGACCTCAAAATGAGCTCGTGGAAGTTAAAATGGCATAAATTAACGCATTGGGAGTATTGGCCTTTATGGGCTATATATTATCCGCTGTTCCCGGTGTGGCTTTATTTTTCCTTGAAAGCCCGTTCCTTTTTCTTTTTCAATGCAGCCAATCCGTCTATGAAAAATGGGGGTATGGCAATGGAGTCCAAAATGGATATTTATAAGCTGATTCCCCAAGAACATATCCCGCAAACCCTATTTGTTTCTAAAGAGGCTGATCCAGCGATGAAGCTAGAGAAAATTCTGGATAGTGGTATATCCTTCCCATTTATTGCAAAACCGGATATTGGAATGAAGGCTTTCGGGGTCGAAAAAATCCATAACAAGGATGAATTTCAAGGCTACTTTGCAAAGACCCCTGAGAATTTTTTAGTGCAAGAACTTATTCCACACACCAAAGAGGTGGGTATTTTTTATGTCCGTATTCCTGGGGATGAAAGTGGTAAAATCACTGGAATAGTATCCAAAGAGTTTTTGTCCGTTATTGGTGATGGCAAAAGTTCCATTGAGCAGCTTATCAAGAAAAATCCAAGAAGTCATTTGCAGCTAAAAGCACTGCAGAAAAAGTTTGGAGCTGAGTTAAAGCAAGTGTTGGCCCTGGACGAAGAATTTATCTTGGTGCCTTTCGGGAGTCACACCCGCGGAGCCAAATTTGTGGATATTACCCATAAATTGAATGAGGGGCTATCCAAAACCATTGATGGTATATGCTCCAGAATGAACGGCTTTTACTATGGTCGTTTGGATGTCCTTTACCATTCTTTGGAAGACCTTGCGGAAGGCAAGAATTTCAGCATTATTGAAATTAATGGGGCAGGGGGAGAAGCCACGCATATTTATGACCCAAAACATTCCCTGTTTTTTGCTTGGAGGGAAATTACCAAGCATTGGAATTATATGAACAAAATCAGCATTCTGAACCACCAAATGGGTCACTCTTATTTGAGTTTTAGGGATGGAAGGGAAATGCTGCGGGCCAATGGTGCCCTGGAGGCCCAATTAAGAGTGATTTGAATGGACAAAAGAGCACTTTTAGGTTTGTTTCTAATGATCGGTATGTGGTATTCACATGCGCAGGAGACAGCTGTTGGTGTTTCTTTTCAAGTATATCCGGCCGGTTTTATCCCAACCTTGAATTTTGAACACGCGGTAAACGATAATACTTCCCTACTGTTTAGGGCAGGAGCAAACTTTGCAGATAGAAAGGATTTCAGTGATGTCAACATATCCGAAGAAGGTGATGGTTTTGGGGGCACTTTGGGGCTTAGGAAACACTTTCCCTCTGGTAACGGAAAGTTTATTGCGGGCCTAAACTTGGATGTTTGGAGCATGCATATCGATTGGACGGATATGGGGCCTGCAGATGGAATCATTTCGGGAAGTACCTACGTTCTTGTAGTTCAGCCTTGGCTGGAAGGAGGATACTTTTTGCCTTTCAAAAAGTCGAATTCGGAGATTGGACTTACGTTGGGGTTCGGTAGGGAAATCAATGCCATTACCAGTGGTGAAGAAGTGGAACAAGGCTTTATTGCAAGTATATCCCTTCAGTATTTGATTTTACTCTAGATTTTTATAACGTGCCAAGGCCTCATGGAAAAATTGCACTCCCATATCCTGGGTTAAACCTGATACGGGCAATACTGCACCCTTGAATGCATCATTTACCCATTTGCCACGAGTCAGGGATTTGAAGGCCCAGGTGCGGAGGGCGTCGTGGCCACGATACCCGCTAATGTATAGGTAAAGGTCATCAACAAGAGTGTCGGGGATGGCCATTCCCAAGCCAATCGACTTTCCAGAACCGTCATTTAAGGCCGTAAAGGCCCCAGTATCAAAATGGTGTGGCCAGATTCGGATTTCCGAAACCAATTCTTCCTTTTCCAGAAAAGAAGCCAAAGCCTGTTGTGCCAAGGTTCTGGATTGAATTAAATGTTCTACTTGATCTGCATTGGAGAACTCAAATTGGAAATTTTCGTCCAGATTATAGGGCAGCGAATAGTGCAAATCAAAGCGATAGGACGGTAAACCCAATTGTTCTGACGTTTTCTTCAACCATGTTACAACTTCTTCATGACCTTTCCCTCTTAAATCCAGAGAAAGTGCTTCTTTGGTAGACCACGCTAATGAAAACTCCCGGTAGTTTAAGAATAATTGCGTTCCAGTTGAATCCAGTGGCCAGGTTTCCAAGCGCGCTTTGTCTACTGAAAAACCAAGATTGGTATGGCTATCATCTGCTTTTTTCTCCAAGAAACTAATACCGGAAGTGGCTAGGTATTGGGCAGCAAGATGCAATTGTTGAAGCATTTCCATGGCGATATCTTATAGGTACTCCCTTAAAAATACGGAATTTTGGAATGCGTTTGAAACGGTTGTCGGACTTTGGTCTTACTCAGGATTTCTGTACCAATTGCATTTTTTCTACAATGCTGTTGATGATGATGGGAGCGTGAATTCTTGAATTCTCAATAAACCATTTATGGGTTTCCATGCCCCCGCAGATCACCCCGGCCAAAAACAAACCTTCAACATTGGTTTCCATGGTATCGGGATTGTAATTGGGAAGTTTTTTATCGTCATCGGATAACTCAATACCCAATTGCTCCAAGAACTCGAAATTGGGCATGTAACCGGTCAGGGCAAGCACAAAGTCGTTTTGGAGATTAAGCTCTCCTTCTGGGGTATTTACAATGATTTCGGTCTCTTTTATTTCCTTGAGGTTGGAATTGTAGTAGGCCTTTATGCTCCCTTCCTTAATCCGATTGATGATATCGGGCCTCACCCAATATTTAACCCGTTGCCCCACCTCAGGACCACGGATGATCAGGGTTACTTCGGCTCCCTTCCGCCAGCATTCAAGTGCGGCATCTATGGCAGAATTGCTAGCTCCCACAATAGCCAGTTTTTGACTGGCATAAAAATGGGGATCCTTGTAGTAATGGGATACTTTGGGTAGATCTTCTCCAGGAACATTGATCTTGTTGGGGAGATCGTAAAATCCTGTGGCCACAATAATGTGTTTCCCTCTGTATTCGGATTTATCTGTTTGAACCCAAAATTCATCCACTTCCTTTTTGACCTGAAGCACTTTTTCGAAAAGATGGATGTTCAATTGGTTGGAAGTAACAATTCTCCTATAGTATTCCAGGGCTTCGTTTCGTTTAGGCTTGGCTTCTTTACTGATAAAGGGGATTTCATCAATCTCCAATTTTTCAGAAGAAGAAAAAAATTGCATGTTGATGGGGTAGTTGAACAGCGAATTGACGATAGGACCTTTCTCGATGATCAAATACGTTAAGCCTTGCTTTTTTGCCTCCAGCCCACAAGCGATGCCAATGGGGCCACCACCAACAATAATAATATCAAAATTCACCTGCATTACGCAATCTGTTCTTTTAAAGCTTTTATGGTCGCGGTTGGATCATCACTCTTAAAAACAAAGCTTCCAGCCACTAGGACATCTGCCCCAACTTCCACTAGCTTCTTGGCATTGGTCGCATTTACCCCTCCATCAATTTCAATTAGGGTGTTGGAATTCTTTTGTTCGATCAGATTTTTTAGGTCTGCAACCTTTTGATAGGTGTTTTCAATAAAGGATTGACCGCCAAATCCTGGGTTAACGCTCATCAGGCAAACCAAATCAATATCTTGGATCGTGTCTTCCAATAATTTTATGGAAGTGTGAGGATTCAAGGCCACCCCAGCTTTCATGCCTTCGGCCTTAATGGACTGAAGCGTTCGGTGCAAATGATTGCAGGCTTCGTAATGTACAGTCAAATTATTGGAACCTAAATCTGCAAAGGTTTTGATATATCGGTCGGGGTCAACGATCATTAGATGTACATCCAAGGTTTTTTGGGTGTGTTGGGCCATGGCCTTGATCACAGGCATCCCAAACGAAATGTTCGGGACAAAAACCCCATCCATTATATCCAAATGAAACCAATCGGCCTCACTTTGGTTTACCATTTCAATATCTCGTTGTAAGTTGGCAAAGTCGGCTGCCAAAAGGGAAGGTGCAACTAATTTTTTATGCATCGGATTAAAACTTACACAAAAATAGCGAAATGATCTGGCTTTAAACCCTAGGGAGAAAGTTTACTATAACCAATAGGTGACCTTCAACACCACAGATCTGTTTTTGATTCCCAATCCAGCAGTATCGTGGTTTTCATTATAGATCAGAAAAATGTCCGACATGGGACTGTAACGCCATTGCAGACGGGAGAAAACACTCACATTGTCACCTTGGGTATTGTATTGCACCACGTTACGAAGAAATAGTTTGTTGGAAAAACTAATATCCCCGTTAAATCTCATGAGATGAATCTTATCCTCCCCATAACCTTCGGCCAGACGGATGTCGTTGTAATCGTATGTAATCCCAAAACTACCCCAAGGTCTTAGTCGGTATGAGCCTTCCACCATGGCGCCGTTGCGTGTTCCATTGAAGAATTGCCCGTAAGCAAGGTTGGCTTTCCAGACAAACTTCTTGCGCACATCCGAGCTATAACGAAGTTCTCCCCACGGAAAGTTGTATTCGCCAATTGGAATGGGCGTAAAATCATCTCCCAGTAGGGAAGTGGGGAACATTAGATCCACTTTTCTAAAGCGCGTAAGTACGATCATACGAGCTGTATTCCGATATTCAAAGTCCCAACCTACATTGTTCTGGCTCTCATTAAAAGTTCCGTCTGAATTGAGATAGAGGTTGTGCCACGTCCTAAGCCCGTGGTAATTCAACTTTTTGTTTTCATCTTCCACAAAAGTCAAATACCGCAGCCATGGGTTGATCAAGGTGTAACCCAATCTCACAGTTTCCTCGGTCTCCGCATTGTAGTTCTCCAGTCGCGGATTGATTCCCAATTCTGTGATATAATTATCCCCAACAACATTGAGGGTCCAGCCAGTCCGCAAGCGCTTCGAGCTGTAGTAACCATCAAAACCGTAAAAGTGGGTGTCTTTATGATTTTCAGGGGTAATGGAGGTATGGTACAAAAAAGTAGTGTTCAGTTTCCCACTTTCAGACACATAACTGAATTCCAATCCAGCATTTCTGGAGTACTCCAGTTCTTGGGTATTGCTGGTTGCCTGCCGATTGATAAATATGCCTTTGATCACGGATCGTTTCAAAACTTTCTGTTGAAACGCACCAACACTGTAGTTTTGGGCAGCAAACTCTCCTGTTTGTCGGGTTTGAACGTTCATAACTCCAATACGTAGGTTGGGGGAGATGTTACCCGTTAAGCGTCCACCAAAATCGATGGGAATGGCTTCCCCGTCCATAATACCGATTCTTCTGGAGAAGAAGGGTTTTACGTCGTAGGTTCCAAAATTGGAGAATACATCATTGTTTTCCAGAAAGAAGTTCCGCTGCTCAGGGAGGAATATGTTGAAACGGGTAATATTGGTCACCTGTTGGTCCACATCGGCATTGGAAAAATCGGGAAATAGGGTCAAATCCAAGTTTAGGTTGCTGGTCAGTGCAATTTTGACTTCCCCACCCAAATCGCTGTTCAACTGCGCTTCCAATTCTTCGCTATCTTCAAAATCGCGAATGGATGAGGAGGTCACATATGGATTAAAAATAAAAGTACCTTTTGCCTTTTCGGGACTTCGGTCCCATTGCAGGGAGCCCATATAGTTCATGCTTATGCCATTAAAATTTACAGGAAACTGTGTCCATGTGGTATAGGCGTTGTTTTGTTTATCCCCACGAACAAAATTGATGCCCCAAGTACTTTGGTTTGGGTTGTATCGCAAGGTTTTAAAGGGAATGGCCATCTCAACAAGCCAGTATCCTGGATACTGGGCGGTTTTAGAGGCCCATTTGTTATCCCAATTTTCAGAAAGCCAGGTCAGGGATCCCTCAATGGTTAGGCTACCTTCTGTTTCGGCGCCGCCAGCGGTAACCCCAAAAAAGAATCCACTTTGTTTGGTATTCACGGGATCCAGAACCAGGGAGAAATTATCACTGCCCCAGTAGTCCTCATCACTATCCCTTACCAATGATTGCACAATCCGTTCCCCATTGTCAAAGCACTTCGCCAAAAGGTATAGGTTCTGATCATCGTAGGTCAGTTTTACTTCGGTTTGGTTTTGGGCCTGACCTACATCAGAAGGCCAGTGATTGAAAAATTGGCTCACCGGTAGATGATTGTCCCATTCGTTTTCCCCCACGGCAGCATCCAAGGTAATAGGATGCGTAGTTTTTTTGATGTGGTATTGGTACTGCGCCCTTGTGTCGACACTGCCGTTTTGGGAAAAACCAAGTATTGGAATCAATAAAAGCAGATGTGGCCAAATGGTTTTCATGAACCGTTCGTTTTTTGATTGATGATGATGACATCAAAGAACCATAGTCAAAAAGGCAATAACAAATGCTCCTTGGGAATGTAGGGTGGGTGCTTGCGAATGACACTCAAGGGCAGTTTGGTGCCGAAAAAGACCAAAAAGAGGCTGAAAATGTAAAAGAAGAGCTGTTTGGGGCGGAATTAAGGAATGCTTAACAGTAAAAAGCCCTAAAAGTTAAAGGTATGTTAGCTCGATTTTTTCTGCAAAACGTCAAGCGCGTGTGATCGGTAATTTCTGCCAATGGGAAGTTCTTTCCCATTCACCTCTACCATGATGCTATTGAAAGCAGTGACCTTATCCAAGGCAACAATAAAAGATCTATGGGTTCTTATGAAATGGTTTTTCGGCAATTTTTCTGCCAGATAACCGATACGCTGGGTAGTCTGAATCTGGGATTTTGAGGTATGAATAATGACTTTGTCATTCAAACTTTCCAAATAGCTGATGTCAGCCAAGTCCAGCTTTACAATTTTACGCTGGGCTTTGATGTACAGCAATTCAGGTTCTTCTGGAGTAGGGTTGGAGGTTGAGGTTTCTTGGATAGGTTCGTTGGATCCCTGCCCATTTCCGCCATTGAGGTACTTATTGGCCTTGGCAACCGTTTTCATAAACCTGCTAAGAGATATGGGTTTTAGCAGGTAATCTATGGCATCCAATTCAAATGCCTTAATGGCAAACTCCCTATACGCAGTAGTAAATACTACCAGTGGAACTGGATTAAGCGATTCCAATAGCTCCAATCCGTTGATTTTGGGCATTTTTATGTCCAAAAAAACCAAATCAATTTGCTCTTTTTGAAGGTGACCGAAGGCTTCAACGGCATTGGCGCACACGGCCACAACCTCCAACTGGTCAATTTGGTTGGCATATCCTTCCAATACATCCCTCGCCAAAGGCTCGTCATCAACAATAATACATTTGATTTTTGCAGTCATAGCTTGTTACGAAGTTAGGAACTAATATCGCTTAGGTCAATTTCCAGCTTGACCAAAAAACTATCGGGTTCCTCCAAGATTTTAAGCTCGTGTTTTTCGGGGAAGAAAAGATCCAAGCGTCTCCTCACATTTTTAAGGCCAATGTTTTTGTCGCTATCCAAATTTTCTTCCAATGCTGTGGTGGCCTTGCTATTCTCAACCATAAACTGCATTTGTTGGTTCTCCAGCTTAAGATCAATTTTGATCCAGGAATCGGTAAGTAGACTATCGGCCCCATGTTTAAAGGCATTTTCTACAAAAGGCAAGAGAAGCAAAGGTGGAATGAGGCTTTCTTTGTTGTCGTCCTTGATGGTGGCTGAAATGGAAAGCTGGTCACCATAGCGCAGGCGCTCCAATTCCACCAGATTCATTAGCTGTTCCCATTCTTTATCTACGGTAATAAACTTATCGTTGCAATCGTATAGCATATAATCCAAGAACTTGGACAATCCGAGTACGGCATCTGGGGTTTTGGTAGATTTTGCCAAGGACAAGGAGTAGATACTGTTGAGGGTGTTAAATAGAAAATGGGGATGGATCTGGGCCTTAAGAAATTTCAGTTCCGTTTCCACTTTCTCCTTTTCAAGGGCTTTGTTGATTTGGTCCTTCTGATAAAAAAAGCGTTGCAGTTTAATGGACATGGCCACAAAAACGGGTGTATATACCCTAATCAGTGAATTTAGGATCTTGGGGAAATACCAGACTGGGTCTTTGCCATGCCCAACTTCATAATAGAACCATGGATAAATATATTGCCAGGTCATATACCTATCAATCAAGGCCATACTGATGGCCAAGATTAAGGAAAGCAGGATGTACATGCCCATTTTCTTGTGATACAAGTATTTGGGCATTAGGTAGTATAATGTGATATAGGTAGGGATTATTTTCCACGGGAGCAGAAACAATACTTGCAGAAACTGATCAAAGTAATTGTCCTCATAACTGCCCCAAAAAACAGTAAAAAACAGAATGTACCCCAACCAAAACAGTAGGTGGTAGTAAATCCGGTTTTTTGTGTATAGTACCTTGTCTATCATATGTTTGGACAATACTTCTTAAATATCATAAACGGTGCGAAAATTACAAATAAGCGCCCATTTTTTGGGAATTTGGGCCGTAGATAACCCGTTTGTAGCGCTAAATGTTCATTTCTTAACGGGAATGGAATGGGATAAAATGAAAAAACTCCGGTAATCAGCCGGAGTTTATTCATCAATCAAAAAACGAACAGTCATGATAAACTGTTGTAGGATTACAAATTACAACTTTCTTGCCAAAAAAACAATTTGGGCTTTATTTAACTGTAATTTGTGCGGATAATCTTATAGTTATCCCAAATAAGTCTTTAAAATTTTACTTCTAGAGGTATGTTTTAACCTTCTAATAGCTTTTTCCTTAATCTGGCGAACCCTTTCCCTGGTAAGGTCAAATGTTTCACCAATTTCTTCCAATGTCATGGAATGTTGCCCGGCCAAACCAAAGTAAAGGCGGATAACATCGGCCTCTCTCGGTGTCAAGGTCTCTAACGCCCGCTCAATCTCGGTACGCAGGGACTCGTGCAACAATTCTTTATCTGGATTTGGGGATTCCCCACTTCGCAACACATCATAAAGATTGGAATCTTCCCCGTCAATCAAAGGGGCATCCATGGATACGTGTCGTCCTGAATTTTTCAGGGATTGCTTTACGTCTTCCACGGTCATGTCCAATTCCTTGGCAATTTCCTCAGCTGAAGGAACACGCTCATGTGCTTGCTCCAAAAAAGCAAAGGTTTTATTGATTTTGTTGATGGAACCAATCTTGTTCAAAGGCAAGCGAACAATACGGGACTGCTCTGCCAATGCCTGTAGAATGGACTGACGAATCCACCAAACTGCATACGAAATGAACTTAAATCCACGGGTTTCATCAAAACGCTGTGCAGCCTTGATGAGTCCCAAATTTCCTTCATTGATTAAATCAGGAAGGGTCAATCCTTGGTTTTGGTACTGTTTTGCTACCGAAACCACGAACCTGAGGTTGGCTTTAGTTAATTTTTCCAAGGCTATCTGGTCTCCCGCTTTGATTCGTTGTGCCAATTCCACTTCTTCATCGGCGGTGATCAAATCTACCTTACCGATTTCCTGTAAATACTTGTCCAACGACGCGGTTTCCCTATTGGTAACCTGTTTTGTGATCTTTAACTGTCTCATCTAATTTTCCCTTCTTTTATAATTTTAGAACCGAAGCTCATTAAGTTATACGTAGGAAATTGCAAAAAGTTACAATTTGGTAAAGTTTATTTGGATTTTTGTTGTAAAAAAGGCCCCAAGCGATACTTGGAGCCTTTAAATTCTGCTATTTGACTAAAAATTAGTCTCTTCTGGGCTTTCTGTCACGATTGCCTCCCCTGCGGTCATTGTTTCTGCGATCTCCACCACGATCATTTCTTGGTGGACGCTCTTTAAATCCTTCAGGTTTTGGCAAAAGGGCTTTTCTGGAAACCTTTTCTTTTCTGGTTCTAGGATCTAGACCGAAGTATTTCACATCAAATACATCTCCCATGTTTACCACATCCGAAACATTTTCGGTACGTTCCCAAGCCAATTCGGAAACGTGAAGCAATACTTCGTTGCCCGGAGCTTCCATGTATTCAACCACGGCTCCAAAGTCAAGCATTTTGATCACTTTTACTTCGTAAACGCTACCAACCTCAGGTTTGAACATTACCGCATCGATCTTGGCGATAACCGCATCGATACCATCTTGATCGGTACCCAAAATTTCAACAATACCTTCTTCTGTATCCGGATCTTCGTTGATAACAATGGTCGTATTGGTTTCTTTCTGCAACTCTTGGATCACTTTTCCACCAGAACCGATAACTGCACCAATATATTCTCCAGGAATGATCTTGGTAACGATTTTTGGTGCGTAGGACTTCACCTCCGGTTTAGGCTCTGCAATAGTATCCGTTAGTTTTTCAAGAATGTGCAGTCTTCCATCTTTGGCCTGCATCAAAGCTTTAACCAAAATCTCGTAAGACAATCCTTTTACTTTGATATCCATTTGGCAGGCGGTAATACCATCAGAAGTACCTGTGACTTTAAAGTCCATATCCCCTAAATGATCCTCATCTCCCAAAATATCAGAAAGAACAGCATATTTTCCAGTTTCGGTATCGGTGATCAATCCCATTGCGATTCCGGATACAGGCTTTTTAAGTTGCACCCCAGCATCCATCAAGGCCATAGTACCAGAGCAAACCGTTGCCATGGAAGAGGAACCGTTGGATTCCAATACTTCGGAAACCACACGTACGGTGTACGGGCAATCCTCAGGAATCATTCCTTTTAGGGCACGTTGGGCCAAGTTTCCGTGACCTACCTCCCTACGGGAAGTACCACGAATAGGTCTTGCCTCTCCAGTTGAGAACGGAGGGAAGTTGTAGTGCAAATAGAACGTTTCTTCACCTTCGTAAGATGGCATATCTATTTGGTTGGCTTCTCTTGATGTTCCAAGGGTTACTGTTGCCAATGCTTGAGTTTCCCCTCTGGTAAAGATGGAAGAACCATGAACAGACGGCAAATAATCAATTTCACACCAGATGGGTCTGATTTCATCGGTTTTACGGCCATCCAAACGCAATCCTTCATCCAAAGTAAGGTTACGAACGGCTTCTTTTTCTGCCTTGTAGAAATATTTGGACACCAAGCCACCAATTTCTTCCAATTCCTCTTCGGAAAAAGTAGCTTCCACCTCTTCTTTAATGGCCTGAAAAGCTTCGCTTCGCTCGTGCTTGGCGGAACCTGCTTTTGCAATGGCGTATACCTTGTCATATGTAAGGTCGTGAACCTTCTTTTGAAGATCTTCATCTTCCACTTCAGGCTCATACTCTCTGGTTTCTTTCTTTCCGAAAGCTTCAGCCAATCTTAATTGAGCCTCACATTGTACCTTGATCGCCTCATGGGCAAATTTGATGGCCTCCACCATTTCTTCTTCGGAAATCTCATCCATTTCCCCTTCCACCATCATTACAGAATCAGCTGAAGCACCGATAACCATATCAATGTCGGATTCTTTAAGTTGTTCACGGGTTGGGTTAATGATCAATTCACCGTTTACCCTACCTACACGAACTTCGGAAATGGCACATTCAAATGGAAAATCCGAAAGTTGGATAGCCGCTGAAGCCGCAAGTCCTGCCATGGCATCTGGCATTACATTCTCGTCATGAGACATCAATTGGATCATCACCTGGGTTTCAGCATGATAATCTTTCGGGAACAAAGGTCGTAGAACCCTGTCCACCAAACGCATGGTCAATACTTCCCCATCGCTGGGTCTGGCCTCACGCTTAAAGAAACCTCCAGGGTAACGTCCTGCAGCCGCAAATTTTTCGCGATAATCTACGGTAAGTGGAAGAAAATCCACATCACTTTGCTTGTAGTTGGAGACAACGGTACATAGCAACATACATTTGCCTGATTGGACAACAACAGAACCATGGGCCTGTTTTGCCAGTTTTCCGGTTTCAATAGAAATCTCTCTACCGTCACCAAGGTCTATGACCTCTTTAAAAGTTTTTGGAATCATAAATAATATCTTACCCGCCAAAATAATACGGGTCGTTAAACATTTGGTCTACCGTCTGCCGGACGGTCGGGTTGTGTTGTTGTTGTGTGTGCCCAGGGCACTGACCAATGAAAAACTATAGGTAGCTTTTTGTGTTGCCCAAAAATACAAATGGGACTTTGACTATAAAACAAAAGGGGAAGCCGTGACCTCCCCTTCAGTTTTTATTTTCTAATATTCAATTCCTTGATCAAGGAACGATATTTTTCAATATCCTTTTTCTTTAGGTAATCCAAAAGACTACGTCTTTTACCTACCAATTTTACCAAAGAACGCTCAGTGTTGTAATCCTTGTGGTTCTTTTTTAGGTGTTGTGTTAGGTGGTTGATACGGTGTGTGAACAATGCAATTTGCCCTTCCGTAGAACCGGTGTTGCTCTCAGAGCCGCCGTGCTTCTTAAAAATGTCGGCCTTTACTTCTTTAGTTAAATACATTCCAATATTTAGTTAAATGATTTTTATGTATGCGATTGTCAGTTCCTTCGATTTCCTCAGGACGAGCAATCAGCGTGCAAAGATAACCCCTTTTTTTGGAACGAAAAATTTTAACAGAAGATTAAACCTTTTGCTTTATGGAAGGTCAAAGAGGCAAACCATTAAATACAATCATTATGAAAAAGAGTCTCAAACAAATGAACTTGAAAAGAATTGCCCCACTATTTTTTGGAACAGTGTTATTGTTTATTGCCTCATGTTCTGAGGAAACGGAGTCCATGGAAGATGGAACGGACACGGATACAGAGGTAATCTCTGCTACCGAATTACAATATAGTGATGAAACAGAAATGATTTCTGAGGAGGTTACTACCATTGCGGAAGATGTTTATGCCACGGATGAAATCTCCCTGACTTCAAAATTTGATTATGTTTCAGACCATTTGCCCGATTGTGTTATTGTTACTACAGTGGTGACGGACACTACCAGGGAAAAGACCATTGATTTTGGTGATGGCTGCGAATTGCCCAATGGAAATGTACTTTCCGGGATTATTCATTTGAGCTATGAAAAGGATATGGAAGCCGCTTCCAAATCCATAGCCCTGTCTTTGGAAAATTTCACCTTTAATGGTGTTGCTGTTGAAGGTTCGGCAGATATCCTTAGGGTACGTGCCAACGAAAACGGAAACCCGCAGGGTACGGCCAACGCCTCTTTCAATGCTACATGGCCCGAAGGGGATACCGCATCTTTTGAAGGTACCCGCACGCGGGAATGGATCGAGGGATATGGCTCTGGCTTTTGGGGCGACAATGTTTTCTTGATTACGGGCAAGCGTACCTATATAGGACGCGAAGGCAATGAGTTTGTAAAGGAAGTGATTACACCGCTACGTAGGGAAATGGCATGTAGATTTATTGTGAGTGGTGTTCTGGAGATTTCAAGAAATGACAGTACCGCTAGCTTGGATTTTGGAGACGGTACCTGTGATGCCAAAGGAATTTTGACCCAACCTGATGGTACGGAGGTAGAAATATTCCTAAGACGTTTTTGGAAGAAGTAAAAAGAATAGGCTAAGTAAAAAAGCCCCGATTCATCGGGGCTTTTTTTATGCTCGTATCGGCTGATTCATTATCAGGTCGATGTATAGATTAATTTTCCTTTTCAGTTCTTTTCGGTGTGCAATAAAGTCCAAGAAACCATGTTCCTTCACAAATTCAGAAGTCTGGAAACCTTCCGGTAAATCCTTTCCCACAGTATCCTTGACCACTCTTGGGCCTGCAAAACCAATCAAAGCTCCAGGTTCTGCAATGTTAATATCACCCAGCATGGCGTACGAAGCGGTTGTTCCGCCCGTAGTTGGATCGGTACACAGAGAGATATAGGGAATCTTTGCCTCTGCCAATTGGGCCAGTTTGGCTGATGTTTTGGCCAATTGCATCAAAGAAAGCGCAGCTTCCATCATTCGTGCACCTCCCGATTTCGAAATCATCACAAATGGGATTTTTTTCTTTTTGGCCACATCGATGGCCCGGGAAATTTTCTCACCAACCACACTTCCCATAGATCCGCCAATAAAGCTAAAATCCATACAAGCTATGACCAATTCATTGCCATTGGACTTCCCAACCGCTGTTCGAACAGCATCCTTCAATCCTGTTTTTTGTTGAGCAGCCTTTAGCCTGTCCGAATACTTTTTGGTATCCACAAACTTCAAAGGGTCCTTGGCAGACAGCTTTTCATCCAATTCCTTGAACTTGTTGTCATCAAAAAGGATTTCAAAATACTCTTTGCTGCCAATTCTTACGTGATAATCGTCCTCTGGACTTACGTAAAAGTTTTTGGCCAAATCCTCTGACTCCACAATTTTACCTGTGGGCGATTTGTACCACAGGCCTTTGGGGGTGTCTTTTTTCTCCTCAGTAGCGGTTTGAATTCCTTTTTCCTTTCTCTTAAACCAAGACGACATGCAATCAGTATTAAATTAAACGGCTATTTATGGTCAATTACAACGTGTTCACGTTATTTAGATCTTCAAAGGCTTTTTTCAAGCGCTCAACAAATGCTTTTTCTCCATCACGAAGCCAAACCCGTGGGTCATAAAATTTCTTATTGGGCTGATCATCCCCATCGGGATTTCCAATTTGAGCTTGAAGATAGCCCGATTTATCCTGAACATAATCACGTACTCCGGATAGGAATGCATACTGTAAATCCGTATCGATGTTCATTTTTATAACACCATATCCAATGGATTCCCGTATTTCTTCAACTGAAGAACCGGAACCTCCGTGGAAAACAAAATCGATATGATTGTGCTCTACCCCGTATTTCTCGGAAACAAACTCCTGTGAATTTTTCAAGATTTTCGGAGTCAAGGTAACGTTACCTGGCTTATACACACCATGAACATTACCAAAAGCTGCAGCTATGGTGAATTTTGGGCTTACCTTGGACAATTCCTCATAAGCATAGGCCACTTCCTCTGGTTGGGTATATAATTTGGAGCTGTCCACATCGGTATTGTCCACACCATCTTCCTCGCCTCCGGTAACACCAAGCTCAATTTCCAAGGTCATGTCCATTTTGCTCATGCGCTCCAAATACTTTTTGCAGATTTCGATGTTCTCTTCAATGGGCTCTTCGGATAAATCGATCATATGCGAGCTGAACAACGATTTGCCAGTGGCAGCATAGTGCTCCTCGCTGGCTTCCAACATCCCATCAATCCAAGGCAATAATTTTTTTGCACAGTGGTCGGTATGAAGAATAACAGTTGCTCCGTAAGCTTCAGCCAATTGGTGAACGTGCTTGGCACCGGCCACGGCTCCAAGAACTGCAGCTCTCTGATTGTCATTGGACAGTCCTTTTCCAGCATTGAACTGGGCTCCTCCATTAGAGAATTGGACAATTACGGGCGAGTTTAGTGCGGCCGCAGTTTCCAAAACTGAGTTAATGGTATTGGAACCAATTACATTTACGGCTGGCAGGGCATATCCGTGTTCCTTTGCATGATTGAAAATAGCTTGAACTTCATCTCCTGTAGCTACTCCCGGCTTGATATTGTGGGACATAATTTTAGTTAGTTATTTGTTGATTTAGGGAACAAAAGTAATAAAATAATTAGTCTAGAAAGGATAATTGATTCCGATATTGAATACGGCTTCACTGAGGTTGTAATTCCTGAACCAACGTTGAGACCATTCTTCCGCTGGATTGTATGTTTTAAAGCCTACATCCAGTCGAAAAACGAAATAAGTGAAATCGTATCGCAACCCTAATCCGGTTCCCAAGGCAATGTCTGCCAAGGAGTTAAAATCGCTAAAAATAGCATCTGGATTATCCTCATTGTCAAAGACATTCCAAATGTTCCCCGCATCCGCAAACAACGCACCCTTCACATCACCCGCAATCGGAAACCGATATTCCAGGTTCATGGCAATTTTTAGGTTGGCCTCATTAAAATCGTTGATGTTGTCCGTGCTTCCAGGGCCCAATTCATAAGGATTCCATGCGCGGTTGTCATTGGAACCACCTGCAAAATAACTTCGGACAAATGGCACACTTTCAGAGTTCCCATAGGGCACCGCAAGTCCAAAGAAGCTTCGGAAGGCCAAAACATCCGTATCGGAAAGCTCCCAATGTCGAATGTAATCAAACTCGGTTTTGATATATTGGGAGAAAGGAACCCCAAAAACCAAGAGCTGTCCGTCGTCATTTTTGTTATAGGGAACCACATCTTCCAAAGCAGACAGTAGGTTTCCTGCACTTTCTAGCTTGACCCGAAGCTGGTAAAAGTCGTTGTCATTAATGTCCGTCCTACTATTTTTGGTGAAGGTGTAATTACTGGCAAAAATGAGATTGTTTTCAGTGAGCCGCTGTCGGCGTTCCTCTATACTGTTTACCTCATTAAAATCATCTTGGGATACTGGAATTTCATTGTTCAAAACTGCTTGCACAAATCCGTTTGCCCCATCAGGGATGCTTAATCTAGGATCATTCGGGTCACTGGAATCCTCGAAAAAGGAGGCATACTGCGGATCCGTGTCAAAATCATCAGCTATGATGTCCAGATTGTTGAAGGTATTTCGATATTCGTTGTAAAAATTATCTGGATTTACATTTCTTACGAACTCAATGTTCATCAGTTCAATATTGTTCTTCAAACTCAATGTCGGGGTCCAATTATAGGACAAAACCGTGTTGAACGTTTGCCTATCCAACCCAAGGTTACGTTGAAAATTGGTACCCACCAAAAACCGACTTTGGGGTAACATATAATAAGGAATAATGCCCTCTGTGTTCAGCGGAAACCAAATGCGTGGAAAAGTGATATTGATATCTCCCCCCAGCTCAGAGGTAAATGTCTCATCAGAGAGTGAAGGGTTCTTTAATAATCCAATGGAACCTCTAGCTGATATATTCAAGGTTTCCGCTCCCCCAAAAACATTTCTGGTAATCACGGTAGCGCCAAATACGGTACCCACCTGTTGAATGTTGGAGTGGGTTACATCAAAATCCAAGTTCAAGGAAAACTTGGGTCTTGGTGCCAGATAAATGTTGGTGATGAGTTGGGCCTGTGTAGAATCCGGTATAAACTCAATATTGGGATACTTAAAAGTGTTTAGGTTGGTGATTTGCCTATAGGTCCTGATCCGGTCCAAATCGCGGTAGATGCTGTCCTTTTGAAAGAAAATGGCATCCGTAAGCGCTTTGGGTCTGTATCTGAGCTTGTTATTGTAAAAAATGGTGTAGTTGCCATATTCCAAAGTGCTGAGGGAATCTTGGCTTCCAGCTATCTGATAATCGGCAAATACGTTGATTTTTTTGAACCGATGGATGCGATAAGGACTTTGGGCAGTACTATCATTGGTGCTTCGCGGTTTTTGAATATTCAATTGTACATCCATCAATTGATCATCAGCGGCCAGGGTTGTATCCCTTAAAATATCGTAGTTGATGGAACTTTCCTGAAAATTATACACTCCGGAATTCCTGAAAAGGATGGTCAACCGTTCACGTTCATTGTTGAAGTTGAGCAAATCAAATTGATCCCCTTCCTTAACAAAGGATTGCTCGGCCGTTTTATTGTAAATGGAATCCAATTCGGGAGAAGTAATGTTGGTGACCACGGTATCTACCATAAATGGCTTTTCCAGATTGATTTTGTACTCAATTCCCGCCCGTTTTTTTCTTTTGCTCTCTACAATATCAAAGCTCCCTGTATTGTTAAAGTAACCCTTGCTGTTGTAGTAAGCCTGCAAACGATCCACCGTTTTTTGTGTTAAGCTGGTATCGATTACTGACGGTGGTTCGCCAATTCTCTTTAGAAATTCACTGGCACCCTTAACCACAAAGGACTCTCTAAGACGATTTACCTGTTTTTGGGAAAGCAGGTTGTTGAGTCGCTTTTCTCTTTTTTCTTTTCGATGAAGCCAATCGGTAAATGAAGAATCTGGATTGTCCTTGGCCAAATTGTAAAGATTTAGCCGAAGCGGATACCCCAAAACACTGCTATTGGGTTTTTGGACGATTAGGCTTCGAATATCCTCATCCGTTATTTTCTCATCATCGGCATAAATGGAGTTCTTGGTGAGCAGTAATTCGTTGTCCTCCACCTTTTTTAAGGTATTGCAACCAAGCATGGTCAGCATAAGCAACAATAGCCCTATTTTTGCCCAGTAATGCATTAGACCAAAAGAACCCCTCATAGACGCCAAAAATACACGATTTAGATGGTTACCAAAAACCAAATTAAGCTAGTTACAAGCTTACAGCAAAAAAAGTACCGAAGTCAACATAAGCTGTTTGTTGTGGAAGGTAAAAAGTCCGTAAGTGAGTTGTTGGCAGAGGGATTGATTCCCTTTAAAATATTTATTGACCCAGCCTTGAAAGGATTGGAATTTAAAGAAACGGTAGCCGTGACCACCCGGGATTTGAAACAAATGAGCGGGCAAACAACCCCCAGTGGTGTCTTGGGTGTTTTTCATATGCCCGAACCCCAGGAATCCATACAAGCAGATTGGATTGTAGCTTTGGACGCTGTCCGGGACCCAGGAAATATGGGCACTATCATCCGATTGTGTGATTGGTTTGGAATCAAGCATCTGATTTGTTCCCCTGATACCGTGGATTGCTATAATCCAAAAGTATTGCAAGCCACCATGGGATCCATAGCCCGCGTACAGATAGATTATATGGAATTACCGAATTTCCTTAAAACAACAAAACTTCCGGTTTATGGGGCCTTTATGGATGGGGAAAACGTCTATCGGGAGGACATTCCCGAAAAAGGTATTTTGGTCATGGGCAATGAGGCGAACGGAATTTCCAAAGAAGTGGAACAGGCTATTGCAAAACGAGTGTCTATTCCACAGTTTGGCCCAAAATCAGCAGAAAGTTTGAATGTTGCAACCGCAACTGCTATTCTTCTTAATGAGATTAGGAGGAATTCTTGAATTTTGAATTTTGAGTTTTGGAATTTATAGTTTCACTATCCAACTATCCAACTATCCAACTATCCAACTATCCAACTATCCAACTATCCAACTATCCAACTATCCAACTATCCAACTATCCAACTATCCAACTATCCAACTATCCAACTATCCAACTATCCAACTATCCAACTATCCAACTATCCAACTATCCAACTATCCAACTATCCAACTATCCAACTATCCAACTATCCAACTACTCAAAAGTAAAATTGATAAAGAATCCTCTGGTGCGCATGGCATTGATGTTGCCTGTCCAAGGGCTGTTGGGGTCGTTGTCAGGTACCAATTCGTCCGTTAGGGCAAATACCCCTCTTATGGAAGGTGAAAATTTAAAATACTCTGTGTAAATATCTATTCCAAAGCCCAATTCATACCCATAGACATTCTTTTTCATACGGAATTCACCCGTACTGTTGTCATCCAAACTGTCCTCCTTGCTTCCTAGATTCATGGCCGTGTAAACGCCTCCAGTGACGAACGGCTTCCAGTTGCCAAAACGCTTGGCACTGGCTTTGAGCAACAATGGAAAACGGATATAGGTGGAACGGACTTCCCTAAAAGCGTCATTCTCATCGCTAAACCATCTAAATCCCAAAATCCGTTGCGTGTATAAAAGACCTGGCTCAAAGCGGGCATCCAAAAATTCGTTGATTCGTAGCTCACCAATCAATCCAACGTTAAAGCCTACACTCTTGTCCACCAAGATGTCTTGACTTGTATTGTTTTTATAATCAAATTGGAAATCGTATTGATTAAACCCGAGATAATAACCCCAGTTCAACAACTTCTGATCCTCCGTCTGAAGATTTAGAATGGGATCTTTTTTGAATTGGGACAAGGCACTTTGGCATACCAAGAGCAAGCCAAGTAACGATAAGAGGTTTTTCATCAATTTATTTTGTCGCGACATATATAGATGCCACCCCAAATGTCTGGGGTTTGTTCTCTATACCTATAAACCCAATTTTGGCCAAAATATTGTTGAAAGCTTTACCGTGTGGAAACTTGGAAGCGGATTCGCTCAAATAAGCGTAGGCAGACCGGTCTTTGGAGAAAATTTTGCCTATAACGGGCAAGATGTAGCCGCAGTACAACCCGTAACCCTGTTTAAATGGAAATTTAGTAGGCACAGAGGTCTCCAGGATGACCAAACTGCCCCCAGGCTTTAAAACCCTATGTATTTCCTGAAGCCCCTTTTCAAGATTCTCGAAATTTCGTACCCCAAAAGCTACCGTAACGGCATCAAAGGATTGGTCTTTAAAAGATAGGTTTTCGCTGTCACCTACTACCATTTCAATGATGTTTTCAAGCTTTTTGTTGGTGATTTTGGTTTTTCCAACCTCCAACATTCCAGGGGAAATGTCCAATCCCACTATATGTTCGGCGCCTGTTGCTGTCATGGCAATGGCCAAATCTCCGGTACCTGTGGCAATATCCAGGATGGAATCTGGTTTTTTTCCTTTAAGAATTTCCACAACCCTTTTGCGCCATTTAACATCAATACCAAAGGAAATAACCCGATTTAGCCCGTCGTAATCCTTGGAAATGGTATCGAACATCTGGGTGACCTGTTCCTTTTTTCCCAGCTCGGAATCCTTGTATGGGGTGACTTTTTTTGACATTCACTGAATTTGGGGGCAAATATACAACTTCGGTATATGGAAGGCGTACAAAAATAATTGTGTAATTTTGCCGTACAACAAAGGAAAGCTTTTCCGTATCATGTTACGTATGTGTCTTTTTGGACCAAATCTCTATTCTTTTTTTACCATTTGTAGCGCGAATTGAATTTATTTAAGAACATCTTATTTTAATCGATGAAGATTATTATTGCCGGAGCTGGTGAAGTAGGTTTTCATTTGGCAAAACTCTTGTCTTATGAAGCGCAGGATATTACATTGATCGATACAGACAAGGAAAGCCTTACCTATGCGGACAATCATTTGGATATTCGCGTACTTCGAGGTGATGCCACCTCCATAGAAGTTTTACGGGATGCCAAGGTGCAGAGCTCCGAATTGGTGATAGGAGTAACGGCTTCGGAAACTACCAATTTGACCCTTTGTATGTTGGCGAAGCAACTAGGGTGCAAACGTACCATTGCACGAATATCCAATACCGAGTTCATGGATAATAGGGAACTCATTAAGTTTGATGAGTTGGGGATAGATGAATTGATATCACCCGAGGAATTGGCTGCTACTGAGATCCAGTTATTATTGAATCAGTCGGCGTTTAATGATACCTATGAATTTGAGGGCGGTCTCTTGACCATGATTGGCGTTTTTCTTCCTAAAGCAGCCCCATTTGTGGGCAAGATGGTAAAAGAAGCCGCCAAAATCTTTCCCGAACTGCACTTTATGCCCATTGCACTGCAACGCATGGGCACCCAATTTACATTGATTCCAAGAGGTGATACCGTTTTTAAGGAAGGCGATCAGGTGTACTTTATAACCACCAGTGAAGGGGTAGAGGAACTCTACAAACTAACTGGAATGCAGAAAAAGGACATCAAAAATGTGATGATCTTGGGTGGGAGCAAGGTGGGCTTCAAGACAGCCAGGGACCTTTGTACCAAAAAATTCAATGTAAAGTTGATAGAAAAGGACAAGGAAAAGGCCTTTGATATAGCGGATGATCTTCCGCATGCCTTGGTCATCAATGGGGATGGAAGGAATGTTGAGCTATTGGACGAAGAAAGTTTGGATTCCATGGACGCGTTCATTGCGGTAACGGGAAATTCGGAAACCAATATAATGTCCTGTTTGGTTGCAAAATCAAAAAAGATAAAGAAGACTATCGCCATGGTAGAAAATATGGACTACTTCCAGCTTTCACAGTCCATTGGGGTGGATACACTTATCAATAAAAAACTGCTTGCAGCCAACAATATCTTTAGATATATCCGAAGAGGGGAAGTCTTGGCACTTACCCGCTTGAATAACCTTAACGCAGAAATTCTCGAGTTTGAGGTTAAACCAACTTCCTTGGTCAACGGGGAGATTATCAAGGAATTGAATTTCCCTCGGGAAGCGAGTATTGGGGGTGTAATCCGAGATGGAAAGGGAATTATTGCCCTTGGGGATTTCAAGATTCTGGAAGGGGACCGTGTTGTGGTATGTTGCTTACCCAAGGCCATTCCAAGGATTGAAAAGCTCTTCTTATAATGGGCCTTAATACGCGAATAATTGTTCATATCATGGGATTATTGCTGCTCTGCAATGGTTCCTTTATGCTGGTGGCGGCCTTTGTCAGTGGACTGTACAAGGATGGTGTTACCCTAGATATCAGTTTGGCGGCCATTGTAACCATGTTGTTTGGGGTTATGGCTATGTTCTATACCCGAGGTCATAGAAAGGAGGTCAAGCGTAAGGAAGGATATATTGTGGTGACCTTTGGTTGGATCATCATGTCTATTTCCGGGACGCTTCCCTACCTTTTTTCCGGAGCCATCCCAAGTATTACTGATGCCTTTTTTGAAACCATATCAGGGTATACCACTACTGGTGCATCCATTTTAAACGATATAGAGGCATTGCCCAAAGGCATTCTGTTTTGGCGAAGTTTGACGCATTGGATCGGAGGGATGGGTATCATTGTACTTGCCATAGCCATTCTACCACTTTTGGGAATAGGGGGAATGCAGCTTTTTGCGGCGGAAGCTCCAGGCCCCGCCGGAGACAAATTGCACCCTCGTATAACCGATACCGCAAAGCGATTGTGGCTCATTTACTTTGGTTACACCGTGGCAGAAACGGTACTGTTGAATTTGGCAGGGATGTCCCTGTTTGATGCCATGAACCACGCCTTGGCAACACTTTCCACTGGTGGATTTTCTACCAAAAATGCCAGTTTGGCCTACTGGAACCATCAACCTATCATTCAATACATTACCATTTTGTTCATGTTCTTGGCAGGGAGCAATTTTGTGTTGAGCTATTTCGCGTTTACTGGAAAAGTCCAGCGAATTCTTAAAGATGAGGAGTTTAAATACTACTCCATTTTAATAGTGCTGTTTGCCTTGGCTGCTTTTTTGGTGGTGAATTATAAGGTGGAAGTTCCAGTTTCCGATTTCCATCCCATGGTGTGGGGAGCTACTGAAAGTGCCTTTAGGCACGCCTTGTTTCAGGTGGTGGCCATTGTGACCACTACGGGTTTTGTAACGGCTGATTTTACGAGTTGGACCTCTTTTTTGACCGTTTTCTTTTTTGGTTTGATGTTCTTGGGAGGGTCCGCAGGATCCACTGCAGGGGGAATCAAGGTGATGCGACACTTGTTGATCATTAAAAATGGAATTTTGGAGTTTAAGCGCACCTTGCACACCAATGCCGTAATTCCTGTTCGGTATAACGAAAAGACAGTTACCGAGCATATCGTTTACAATATTATCGCCTTTTTTGTGCTTTACATGTTGCTATTTATCATAGGATCCTTGGTATTGGGCTTTATGGGACTGGATTTTGTTTCCGCCATTGGTGGTGCAGCCTCATCATTGGGTAATGTGGGACCTGCTTTGGGAGACCTAAATCCGGTAAGTAACTATGCCAGTCTTCCTGCGGCTGGTAAATGGTGGTGTGGTTTTCTTATGCTTTTGGGCAGATTGGAGCTTTTTACGGTCCTTATCCTGATGACCCCATATTTCTGGAAAAAAACGTAGTTTTCCGTTCCGAAGTAAATCAACTGGACGTCATGAATAAAATATTTACTTTCCTTATTGGGATGTTGCTCCTGTGTATGGCTTGCAATACCTCAGAAGAAGCCGATAAAGCTGAAATCATTAGCTTGTTAAGAGATCAGGAAAAAACGTGGTCAAATCACGATTTGGAGGGGTTTATGCAAACCTATTGGAAGAGTGATTCCTTGAAGTTTTATGGAGCCAATGGCTTGACCTTGGGCTGGCAAAAAACATTGGAAGGTTACCAAAAAAGATATCCGACCAAGGATGAAACGGGAACCTTGAATTTCACTATTGATGACATGACCCAAATAGAGTCCAACTCTTATCATGTCATGGGGCAGTACCATTTAAAAAGAAAAGCTGGAGATGCCAATGGGGTGTTTTTGATTATTCTTCGCAAGATTGATGGGGAGTGGAAAATTGTGGCGGATATGTCCTGTTGAAATCCATTTTAGTTCTATTTTTCAAACATGCAACCACTACAGATCAGCTCGGAATTTATTGAAGAGCACACCAATTTTTTGGAATTGACCCAGGCGCTGCAAGAAGGATTTGCAAATAACAATATGCTGGTTCCCGAGCGTCATCATCACGATTTTCCAAATCCAGAGACCCAAAAGGATACTACTTTGTTATTGATGCCTGCATGGAATCCAGGCAATGAAGCAGGGGTTAAAGTGGTAACGGTAAACCCGGGAAATGACAAATTCGACCTACCGTCCATTCAGGGAAGTTATTTGTACTTGGATGCCAAAACAGGGGTATTAAAGGCCATCATGGAGGCAAAGAATTTGACTGCCAAGCGCACTGCCGCGACATCTGCTTTGGCTTCGTCTTTTCTATCCAGGAAAAATACGGAGACCATGCTTATTATTGGTACTGGGGCCTTATCCATCAATCTGATCAGGGCGCATGCAACGGTTCGTCCAATAAAGAAGGTCTATATATGGGGTAGGAGTCAAACAAAAGCGGATGCTGTATGTCAGGAACTCTCCCAAGAGCCTTTTGAAGTTTGCAGCGTGCCTAGTGTAGCATCCTGTATTGGAGATGTGGACTTGGTGTCCTGTGCCACGCTTTCCGAAACACCTTTGGTGATTGGAAGCGACCTTGTTCCCGGACAGCATATTGATTTGGTAGGAGCCTACAAGCCAAACATGAGGGAATCTGATGATGAGACCATTCGCAGGGCATCGGTGTTTTTGGATACTCGCGAAAGTGGGCTGAAGGAAAGTGGCGATATCGCCATCCCGTTAAAAAATGGACTTTTGAAGGAGTCGGATATCAAAGCGGATTTATTTGACTTGTGTGCGGAGGCGGTTCCTGGAAGGACTTCGGAAAATGAAATAACCCTTTTTAAATCCGTGGGACACGCTTTGGAGGATTTGATTGCCGCAAGCTATTATTATTCCAAATTTTAAGAATGGGACAAACGTACGATAGGATTTTAGAGCATAACACATTTGATCCACCCAAGGACTGGTTGCAGATCAAGACCATAGATATGCATACGGGAGGTGAACCCCTTCGCGTCATTGTGGGTGGTTTCCCGGAATTGAAAGGGAACAATGTGCTGGAATACCGAAGGTATTGCAAGGAGCATTACGATGAACTGCGAACTGCTTTGATGTTTGAGCCCAGAGGGCATGCGGATATGTATGGCTGTATACTGTTGCCTCCCAATGACGAGGAAGGCGATTTTGGGATTATTTTCCTTCACAACGAAGGGTATAGTACCATGTGTGGGCATGCCATCATAGCCATTTCCACCCTGGCTGTTCAGATGGGGTGGGTTGATGAAAAAGAAGGAGTGACCGAGTTGAAAATTGACGCTCCTTGCGGACGAATTTACTCCTATGTTGAAATGGATGGGAAAGAAATAAAAGGAGTTCGATTTCATTGTGTGCCCAGCTTTGTAGTGGGATTGGATAGAAAAGTAAGGGTGAAAGGATTGGGAGAGGTGACCTACGATTTGGCATATGGCGGCGCTTTTTATACCTATGTTGACCTTAGAAAGAACAAGCTGGAATTGGCACTGGATTCAGATTCATTCCAAGATTTGATAAGAAAGGGAATGGGTATCAAGCATGCCGTGATGGAGCAAGACCAAGAGATATTGCATCCTTTTGAAGAGGATTTGAGTTTTCTTTATGGCACTATTTTTATTGATGGTTCCGAAACTCAAGGGGTGGATAGTAGAAATGTCTGCATTTTCGCTGAGGGAGAAGTGGATCGTTGTCCCACAGGTTCCGGTGTTTCTGGTAGAATGGCCATTCATTGGGCCAGGAATGAGATAAAATCTGGGCAGGCCATGGTGATAGAAAGCATCACTAATTCCACATTTGTTGGAAGTGTGGTGAAGGAAGTTGATTATGGTCCATTCACCGCTGTTATTCCCCAGGTTGAGGGCACGGCTCACATAACTGGGATGCATACGTTTGTTTTGGATCCCAAAGACCCCATGAAAAAAGGGTTTATCTTAAGATAAACCCCCTTATATTCCTTTGACGGATGTGGGTTAGACAACTGCCTTAATTCGGGCAATGGCTTCTTTGATTTCTTCCACACTGGCTGCATAGGAAATACGGATGGAATTTCCATTTCCAAAGGCATCACCTGTAACGGTGGCCACATTGGCTTCTTCCAACAAGTACATTGCAAAATCCGAAGCATTGTTAATTTTCTTGCCGTTCAATGTCTTTCCGAAATAGGCTGAAACATCAGGATAAACATAAAAAGCACCTTGGGGCTCATTGCATTTAAAGCCTGGAATATTGTTCAGGAGTTCCAAAATGAGCTTTCGCCTGTTTTTAAACTCGTCAACCATGTATTGAACCCTGCTTGGTGGTTCCAAAAGGGCGGTGATTACCGCGCGCTGCGCAATACAGTTGGCTCCACTGGTTACTTGACCTTGCAATTTGTTGCAAGCCCGGGCAATATAGCTTGGGGCTCCAATATACCCGATTCTCCATCCGGTCATGGCAAAAGCCTTGGCTACCCCATTCACCGTAACGGTGCGATCGTACATGTCTTCAAAACCAGCCATAGAGGCATGCTGGGTTACCCCATAGTTGATATGTTCGTAGATTTCATCACTGACCACAACAATTTGGGGATGTTTTTGGAGCACATCGGCCAAACCTCTTAATTCTTCCTTGCTATAAATGGAACCACTTGGGTTGCAAGGAGAGGAATACCAAAGCATTTTGGTCTTTGGCGTAATCGCCGCCTCCAATTGCTCTGGTGTCATTTTAAAATCATTTTCTATGGAAGTGGCAACCTCTACGGGAACCCCATCGGCCAATTTTACAATATCGCTGTAGCTTACCCAATATGGACAAGGTAGGATAACTTCATCGCCTTTGTCCAAACAGGCTTGCGCCACATTATAAAGAGCTTGTTTGGCCCCTGTGGAAACTACAATTTGTGAGCGGTCATAACCAATGCCGTTATCCCGCTGAAATTTGGTGATGATGGCATCCTTAAGTTCTACATAGCCGTCAACTGGAGTGTAGGAGTTGTATCCATCATTAATGGCCTGAATGGCCGCTTCCTTAATGTAATCTGGCGTATTGAAATCCGGTTCTCCCAGACTTAAACCAATAATATCTTTTCCTGAAGCTCTCAGCTCACGGGCTTTTGCCGCCATTTCAAGGGTTGCCGAAGGAACTAAACTATTAATTCTTTCAGAAAGTTGGTTGCTCATGGACCTTGCTATTTTACTGAAATTGAAGGGCTGGGTTTTTCCCCAACTCCTTTAGATGTTTGAAGTGCGAAATTATGGCTTTTCGTGTAGTTTTATATTCGTTGTAGGGCAAATTAAATTCCCTGGCCGTCTGTTTCACAATTTTGGAAATTTTTGTGTAGTGAATATGGCTGATGTTAGGAAATATATGGTGCTCCACTTGGTGGTTCAATCCACCGGTAAACCAATTTACAATCCTGTTTTTGGTCCCAAAATTAACGGTTGTAGCAAGCTGATGGATGGCCCAAGTATTTTTCATTGTACCATCTTTCTCTGGAAGCGGAGTTTCCGCATCATGGACAATATGAGCCAGCTGGAAAACCACACTTAGAATCACTCCCGCCACATAGTGCATAATAAAGAAGCCCAATAGTACTTGCCACCAAGGAATTTCAACAAAAATCAATGGAAGCACAATCCAAATAGTAATATATATGGCCTTTGTAATTACCAAAGTACTCCAATTGATAATCGGATTGGGTAATTTTCCATAGGACAGCTTTCGCTTCATGTAGCGATACATTTGCTGAAAATCTGTGGTGATGGCCCAGTTGAAAGTCAAAAGTCCATACAAGAAAATGGAATAGTAATGCTGAAATTTATGGTGTTTCTGCCATGCTGCATGTTTGGAAAAACGAAGGATACGGCCTGCCTCCATGTCTTCATCGTGCTCGTGGATATTGGTATAGGTATGGTGCAATACATTATGCTGTACCTGCCAATTGTAAACATTGCCTGCCAAGATGTAGATACTACCCCCCATTAACTTGTTCACCCATTTTTTGGTGGAATAAGAGCCGTGGTTTCCATCGTGCATAACGTTCATTCCAACTCCGGCCATGCCCACACCCATGGTTATGGATAACAATACGTAGCCCCAAAAAGGTAAGTTTAAGGTCAGCATTAAAAAATAGGGAGTCAAAAAGACGGCGAACATCACTATGGTTTTCAAGTGAAGTTTCCAATTACCGGTTTTCTTGATTTGGTTTTCACTAAAGTATTGGTTAACCCGTTTATTTAGTGTTCTAAAAAATTGTGCGGAATCTTTTCTTGAAAACCGTATGGTATTTTCCATAAAATATTTTTTTATAAAAATAGCTATTAATGTCTTGCAATAGCCACTTCCATTTCTAAACGAGAATTAGGTGCCCAAAAGTATTAATTTTGCCGAAATTAACAGTTAACAAATGGGCTCAGATTTGATCTTTAACTATTTTACGACACTCACCGAAAAACAGAAGGAGCATTTTCAGGCTTTGGAGGCATTATATCAGGATTGGAACAAGAAAATAAATGTAGTGTCCAGAAAAGATATTGACGAGTTGTATTTGCGCCATGTACTGCATTCATTGGGGATAGCCAAAATTCAAACTTTCAATTCAGGGTCTATGGTTCTCGATGTGGGTACCGGAGGAGGTTTTCCAGGAATACCGTTGGCCATCCTTTTCCCCGAAGTCCAATTCACTTTGGTGGACGCTATTGGCAAAAAAATACGTGTGGTACAGGAAGTGGTGGATGGACTTCAGTTAGACAATGTGAAAGCTTTGCACACAAGGGTTGAGGACTTGGAGGAACAATTTGATTTTATTGTTAGCAGGGCAGTTGCCGCTATGCCAACTTTTGTCCGTTGGACCAAGGGGAAAATCAAAAAAGACTCGATGCATAGTAGAAAAAATGGGATTCTCTACTTGAAAGGTGGCGACCTGTCAGAGGAACTACGGCCCTATCAAAACGCTCAAGTTTTTGATTTGAAGGATTATTTTTCCGAAGATTTTTTTGAAACCAAAAAGGTGGTGTATTTACCTCAAAAATACAAGGTATCCCGTTAAATGCTCAAGGTGTCATAATACAACAACCTACATTTTTTGGCATAGGTCTTTAAGTATTGCCATATGCTTTCATACCTATCAGCCACCATTTTTCTCCAAATACGCGTCCGTGAAGTCATAATTTGATGGTTTAGTTCCTAAAGATAAATAGATTACGTTTACTTTACAATTACTTAACGTTAAATTTACATAGAAATTGTCTTGATGACGATTTTTAGCTGTCTCTAATTATTTATTACCAGTTTTTTGGACTCGGTAGAACCATCACCAAAATGTACTGTCACGAAATAGATTCCATTTCCCTTTTCCAATAGATGTATAGGATTTTCCATATCTGGATTATCGATGGACTGGATTAAGATACCGTAGCTATTGTGGATATTTACCTCTGCTATTTGGGAATTCTGATTATTGGATTGAATAGTAAGTTGTGTTTTGGCTGGATTGGGATACATGATTGATTTTGCATTATTTCCACCATTTCCTCCACAATCCAACAGAAAACTATTGCATTTTTTAATGCAATCTGTTCCATTTTCAAGAGTTACTTCGGCACAAACAGCCATATAGTAATTGGTCCAGTTTCCTGGCGGATAGTAGAAAGATGCCGTATTGCCGGTGGTCACAACTGTTCCAGAGTGCCCTGCTAAGGCCCATGTCCATTTTATGGATTTAATTTTTTCCAAATTTTCTATAGCCGCCATTCCAGTGGCGCACAATCCATTTCCGGCCTCATTGGAGAATATGATATCTTCCTCGGAAGGACAATCTCCAGATGAACCCATGCCCCCTCCACCTTCACTGCCACCACCTTCTCCGATCATGCCATTTTCACATTCGTGGGATACGCAGGTTTCAACACAGCTCCCATTCGTAAAACGAATCAGTTTAAGTTTAAAAACTCCAGATCCACAGCTTATCGCTACATTTTGGTTCGTGTTTGAACCCATAATACTGGCGACCCCGCTACAAATCTCCCAATAATAGGCTTGGGCATTGGTTGCACTAAAGGTTCCGTCTCCGTTATAAGAAATTGAATTGGAAACATCATTACAATTCTGACATTGCCCATAACCGGTTGGACTAAATAAAATACATAGGAGTACAATTGGTAATATTCTCATCATATCAACCCAAAATTGATGGGTCATTTCATCTACATTTTCAATACAATTAATTGAATTTTTGTTGTGACCCTGGTTAAAGGGGAAAAGTAAGTGTTGTATGGTTGTGAAATGCGCCTGATCTGACGGTTGGCCCTTTTGGATTAACCTATGAAGTATTTGTATGGTAAAACGTGTAGATTTATCCAAATAAAAGAAAAAGGCCATGGTGATTACCATGACCTTCTAAGGACTGTTTGGTATGTTTACTTTGGTTGGATTGAGTGATTACAACTTCTTGTAGATAGCCCCATTTTCTGTGAGGGAGTAACCAATAATTTGGTTGGCATCGTTTCTTTTGAAGTATATGGGCTCACTATTGACATTGGAGAACATATCTTCACTTTCGTGATATACGGGATAAGGAATTCCATTGATTAGCGCCTGCAGATTTTCCTTTTCCCCGTTGTAGGCAACTATAATCTGACTTCCATCCTCATGTTCGTACTTTCCTTCAAATTCGCGGAAAAAACGTGCATTTGCCAACTGGTTGTAGGGACTGTCGTTGGACAAAATCAATCCGTCACCAGGTTTCCAATTATCATATTCCATATAGTAGGCCGTGCGTTTGGCTGCATTTAGTCCTTGAAGTTTAGCTACTAAGTGCAAGGCGCCATCTATTCCAGCAGATACCCCTGCTGTAGTGATGACTTTGCCATTATCTACAAAACGAGCGTCCTTTTTTACGTCAATCTTTGGATAGTCCTTTTCCAGACTATTCAGGGCACTGTGAAAGGTAGTAGCTGTTTTTCCGTCCAAAAGACCTGCCTCTGCAAGGACAAACGCTCCTGTGCATACAGAAAAGTGGTATTGAACTTCCTCTTGTTTTTGAACCCACTGGATAACATCCTTGTTCTGGGATGCGGCCCCCGAATTGCCTCCAAAAAAGGCTAAAATATCTGCCTTTGGGGCATTCTCAATACTGTAATCTGGGATGACCTTTAGTGTACCTTGGGAAATTATAGGCTCCTGGGTGGCTGAAACGGTAAATACTTTGTATCCTGAATATACAAAAACCTCCATAGGGCCTGCAAAATCAAGGACTTCCACACCGTCTTGCAGATAAAAGGCTATGGTTTTGGACAAATCCTTTCGAATCAGGACCATGTTGCAATCCGTACAGATACCAGGGCCGTCGTGTTCCACTTCGTCACAGGACATGTTGCAAGGGGGGCAAATGTATTTGGTGGATGGAATTTGGGAATCTTGGGCAAGGCCGTTGGAAATCATAAATAGTAGCGTGATAATAAAAAAAGACTGTTTCATTGTTTCTTGTTTGATGATGAAACAAAATTATACCTATATAAGAACTAAAGAAAGGACAACTGGGCGCAGTATACGGACATTTATCCCTGCCATTCCGAAGGAAGGGAATGCGTATGTTTTTTTAGTAATGCCCTAAGCTGATTACTGCTCCGAAGACCACAAGCCAAGGATGTAGCACTCACTTTAGAGCCATCCGATAATAACTGAACAGCACGCTCCACCCGAAGCTTTTCCAAATAGCTTCCAACGGTAATTCCAGTGACTTTTTTGAACAAACGACTAAGATTTCGCGGACTCATGTGCACATGTGCTGCCAAGCTTTCCAAGTTGGTCTTTTTGGCCAAATTCTGGGCCAAATAATCCTGTACTTGGTGGATTCGGTTATCCAAATGGTTTCTATACTGAAGAAATACACTCAATTGGGGGTCACTGTCCGTTCTACGCAGGTAAATGACCACTGCTTTGGCAATTTTGGTGGCAAACACCGGCCCAAATAGTTCTTCCAAGATAAAAAGAGCCAAATCTATTCCGGATGACACGCCGGCACTGGAATATAAATTCCCATCTTTTACGATCAATCGATCAACAAGTAGTTTGGATTGTGGAAACCGTTTTTGAAAATCCTCCAAATACTTCCAATGGGTGGTGCAATTCTTGCCGTTGAAAAGTCCAGCATAAGCCACAATATACGCTCCCGTACAAACCGAGCATATTTGAGCCCCAGTTCCATATTGATTTTTTAACCAAAGGATGAATTCTTGGTTTTTGGCCGCATAGCCCGGCTCTGCAAAAATCCATCCTTCCAATCCAGGAATAAAAAGAAGGTCATTTGGTCCCAATTCATATGCATCATAGGGTTGTAGTTTACCTAAGGACACCCCAGCACAAGTCACCTCTTCCAGCGTGGATGACATGCTTAAAAAATGGTTTTGAATATTGGCTCCATACAAAGTGGCCTCGTAAAATAGGTGGGCGGGGCCTGCAAAATCCAGTAGTTGCACTTCTGGAGGAATAAGGAAAAAGGCTCTGTATTTGGGGTTGTTTGTATTCACAAGGAGCTATTTTCCTCGTTGCTTCTCAATTTCGAGCAATTCAATGGCCTTGCTTAGTTCGCTTTGGAGTTCATCGTACCCAATAACTCTTCCAATCCCTGAAAGTTCCAAGAAGTGAAATCTCAATTGTTGATACAAGGACTCTTTAATCTGGTTTTTAATCTGGACTACCTCCTCGGTTTGAGGCATGCCTTCCAACTGCTTGTAGGTTTTTAATAATTCTGCGTTCATATGTTTGGTTATAAAAATGTCAATCCTATTCTTCGGCCAAGACCTTGTTCAAAAATCCGGATAAGCGTGGAAAGTTGAATGTTGCCCTTGGCATTTTCCAATTTGGATATATAGCTCTTTTTAGTGCCTGCCCGCTCTGCAAGCTGTTCCTGTGTGAGGTTGGCCTGCTTTCTGGCCTCCTTCAACATTTCACTGATAATGAACATTTGGGCACCTTCTTCATACTTGTTGCGATTTTCGGTGCCTATTTTCCCATGCTCATGCTCAATGAGTTCCTCAAAAGTTCGTATGTTCTTGTATGCATCCATGAGGTTATTGTTTGCTTTCAAAATATCTTTTCATCAGCCTATTGGCCTTTTCTAATTCCGTTTTAGGAGTTTTCTGCGTCTTTTTTTGGAAACCATTGAAGAGAATTATCAGCTTTCCTTCGTCAAAATAACAGAAGATTCTGTAGATGTTGGAATGATATTCTATTCTAATCTCGTACAATCCCCCAGTACCAGCAATATGTTTGAGGAACTTTTGAGGGACACGCTCAACCTGTTTGATCAATTCCAAGACGTATTGAATCTTTCCCCTCACTTTGGAATCCTGTTTGCGATAGAAGTCGATAAAGTGATTTTCAAAAAATACAATCTGTCTTGCCACTGTATAAAGTTATCTTAAAAGATAACAATTTGCAAGTTCAAAAGAAATCAATAAAAAAAGTGCCATCACTCCTAAAGGAAAAAGGCTCTGTATGTGGTGTCAGTTTGCACTATTCAAATCTATGTCAAAATACTTTTTCAGGTATTCCTCGAACTGATTTTCATGAAACTGAATTTCTTCAGTATCTGACCCTTTTGTGACTTTTAAACTATTGTTATTGAGTGTGATACGACCTTTTTCAGTACTTATGGAGATTACCTTTTTTCTTGTAAAATGGGAATCGGGGCTGGTTTGATGATAGTTGCACATGCCCTCAAATTCATCCAAACTCCTGGGTTTGGGATTGAAAATATACTGAGGTACCCGATTTCCATTGGATAGCTCACTAACCTTTATGTAAGCGAGATCCGTTTCGTATGAATCTAGAACAAAAGTGCCGTAGAGATCGTGTTGGGGGACATTTAGGTTTATGGTCAGTGGTTCCAGGGTAAATTTTCCGAAACCTACATCTACCAGGTACTTTATATCATCTAGGGTTACCAAAAGAGCCATGTGATCATATTCTGGACTATAAACGCCATTTTTATCATGGACCCTGGCAGAAACCCTATGAACATCAAACCCAATTGCATGGAGAAGCTCATAAAAAAGGCCATTCAGCTCATAACAAAAACCACCACGATTTTGGAGCACTATCTTTTTAAAGAAAAATGCTGTCTCTAAAGTGATCGGGACATTGTAATGAATATCTAGATTTTCAAAAGGCACACTGAGTAAGTGTGCCTTCTGAAGTCCAAACAAAGTTTGTTTGTCGGTTCCAACGCTAGCTGTATAGTTGATTCTATTCAAATAGGCTGAAACGTCCATAAGTTTACTCGTGTTACCCTAAAAAAGGATATCTGTAATCCTCGGGGGTTACAAAAGTTTCCTTGATCAATCTTGGAGAAACCCAACGCAATAAGTTCTGTGCAGAACCAGCTTTGTCATTGGTTCCCGAAGCTCTTGCACCGCCAAATGGTTGTTGTCCTACAACGGCCCCAGTTGGTTTGTCATTGATGTAGAAGTTTCCTGCGCAATTTTGCAATGCCTTGGTCGCTTCGTCAATGGCATAACGATCTGTGGATAATACCGCTCCTGTCAATGCATACTCCGAGGTACTGTCTACCAACTTCAAAGTTTCACTCCAATCCGCATCCTTATAAATGTATATGGTCACAACAGGGCCAAATAGCTCTGTGCACATGGTTGTATATTTTGGGTCTTGGGTCAAGATAACCGTGGGTTCCACAAAATATCCGTTGGATTTATCATATCCACCACCGGCAATGATCTCGGCATCTTTATCCGCTTTGGCTTGATCGATGTATTTGGCCAGCTTGTCAAATGAACCTTCATGAATCACAGCGGTGATAAAATTGCTCATATCTGCGGGTGAACCTGGCTTGTTGAAGGATGCTATATCGGTTTTTACCAATTCCAATATCTCATTGGCTGTAGATTTTGGGAGATACACCCTGGACGCAGCACTACATTTTTGACCCTGGAATTCAAAAGCGCCCCTTATGATTGCGGTAGCTACTTGTTCCGGTTTGGCCGTTGGGTGTGCCAATATAAAGTCTTTTCCACCAGTTTCCCCAACTATTCTTGGGTAGGTTTTATAGGTATGAATATTATTCCCAATTTGTTTCCACAATTCCTTGAAAACAAAAGTGGAACCTGTAAAATGGAGTCCAGAAAAATCTGGGTTGGAAAGTACGGTTTCTGTAACCATAATGGGGTCTCCCATTACCATATTTATAACCCCATCCGGAAGCCCGGCCTCCTTGAATACATCCATGATTACCTTGGCAGAGAACACTTGACTGTCGCTAGGTTTCCAAAGCACAACATTTCCCATCATGGCAGCACTGGCTGGCAGGTTACCTGCAATGGCCGTAAAATTGAAGGGGGTAATGGCATATACAAATCCTTCCAAAGGCCTATATTCAACGCGGTTCCAGATACCATCTGCAGACTCTGGCTGCTCCGCATAAATTTGAGACATGTATTCCACATTGAAACGCAGGAAATCGATGAACTCGCAGGCAGCATCAATCTCCGCCTGATGGATGGTTTTGGATTGTGCCATCATGGTGGCCGCATTGATTTTTGCACGATAAGGTCCAGCAACCAAATCGGCCGCTTTCAAGAAAATGGCAGCACGTTGCTCCCAAGTCAAGTTGGCCCATTTTTCTCTGGCTTCCAAACCGTTGGAGATGGCTTGCTCCACATGTTTTTTATCGGCAATGTGGTAATGGCCCACAACGTGTGCGTGCTCATGTGGTGGAGACATGGTTTGGGTGTTTCCGGTCCTTATTTCTTCGGCACCTATATATAAGGGAACATCAACGTTTCCGCTATAATAGGCATCATACTGTTGTAGCACTTCCTCTCTTTCCGGAGTGCCTGGAGCATAACTTTTTATAGGTTCGTTATATGCTGTTGGAACCTGAAAAAAACCTTTTCCCATAGTGGTATTTTTACGATTTAAAAATTCCACCAAAGGTAGTAAAAGAATAGATGATTATTGGATTATAAATTATTGATTGTTGGATTGCAAGTTGAGGTATTTGATATACCCATTTAAAGAGTAAATGGCCTGGGATATAAGAATCATTCCCTGTTGGATTTCCTGTTTCGTCACTTTATTTTCATCCATACAAATAATTAAATCTTCTTTGATTTCGAACAAAGAACCCCTACTTATTCTACAAAATTGAATGTTCTCTTTATAATGGAATCTTCCGAAACCTTCTGCAATGTTTCTAGTGGTGGAACGTGCTGCTCTTCTAAGATTTTGGACTAAATCGTAATCCTTTTTGTCAATTTTGGCCTTAAGGAACGAATCAACCCATATTCTGACCTTTCTGCACTTTTGCCAACACTCCAATTGTTCAAAGGAAGTATAGCTTGGCATTATCAATAAGATTTGGGAACATAGAAAAGAAATAATTAATAATCGATAATGTGCAATTTAATTAATTGATCGCAAAAGGAGCGGAAAATTTGAAGGTAGGTATCTCCACCTCAAATTCTTCCGTAGAAGTGAAATTTACCATGTGATAATACCCGCGCATGGCACCAATAGGGGACGCCAAAAGACAACCGGAACTATAGGTGTGGGACTTACCGGGCTTAATGACGGGTTTTTTACCTACGACCCCTTCACCATCCACAGTCTCCATTTCCTTTAAGGCATCAAAAATGTCCCAGTGCCTAGCCGTAAGCTGCACGGTATCCTGACTTTGATTTTCAATCGTAATGGTATATCCAAAGGCGTAGTGCATTTTATAGTTCTTAAAAAATGTGCCTTCGAAGGTGGTTTGCACCGATACTTTAATTCCTTTGGTAATCTGAGTAAACATAATTCTAATATGTAAAGACGCTTCCTGTCAACAAACCTAACAACACAAACAGTGCCAAAAAGGCAAAAATAGTGTTCAGAAAAACGTATTTAATAATTGTCTTTATCCTTCCTTGGCCGTAGAACCGTCTCATGGCTTTGTACAGGTAAAATCCGAAAATCAGCAAAAAGATTCCTGCACTGGCCGTATTGAAAATAGTATCAATTATTAGGCTAAGGATGAGCAAGATAAATAATAATGACTGGTTGTGAAAACTAAAGATCAGATGATCGGTGTAGGTGTATTTTTTTCTGATGTATGCCATCCAAATGAAGACAGTGAACAGGGGAAGGAAAAAGAATATTACGAACGGCAGCTTTGCTATGGTGTTGTTTAAGTAGGTGCCTGGCTGCTCAATTGCTTTCAATGAACTCTTGGATCCATTGAAGGCCATTTTGTTTTTCCATGTATGTTTGGCACCAAATTTATTTTGCGCATCCTCAAAGGTTCTTACAGAGTCTTTTCGCAAATACGTAAAGAAGAATACCATTCTTTCCACAAAACTGCCTGAATCTCCACTTTGGAGTTCTTGAAAGTACTTTCTTGGATTGGCTCGCATTAAAGAATCTTTTCTGGCTTCTTCTTTTATCTCTTGATTTATGAGATACCCCAATGAGTCCATATTTTGCATTCCTGGAATTGGGATTCTTTCCAAATTTCTAAGGGAGTCCAGATGCCCTAGCGCTTCTTCGGTTTGCTTTTTTACATCCGAACTATCCGATTCCTTGTAAGCATAACTTATGGGGCTTGTTTTTTGAAATTTGTTTTTCAGGTCAAGGTCATCCAAGTTGGAAAAATTGTTGTCATAGGAGAACAGCAGAAGATAAAGAAAGGCCAAGCTCAAAAGAAATCTAAAGGGATTGGTGTAGGTAATTCGCTTCCCGTTGACATAATCTTTGGTGATGGTGCCAGGTTTTAGCAACATCGCATAAAGAGTTTTGATCAGTTTGGAATCGTAATTGATCAAACTGGAGAAAAATTCATCCCAAAAATCCCTTAGAACCAACTTTTTGGTGCTATTGGCTTGTGAACAATTTGGGCAGTATTTATCACTGATGTCAAGGGGGTGTCCGCAGTTTAAGCATTTGTTGCCCCTAAATTTCAGCTCATACCGGCCTTTGGAAATTAAGCTTGGTTTGTTTCCCATTTCCTGATGGAGGTTATGGGCTAAAGATAATTAATTGCTGATTGTTCTGGAATTTACAGAGCCTATTCCTATGATGCTGTCGTGCATGTCACCAAAATCCCGATAATAGACCAAAATGAGGTAATTGTTTTCCGTGAAATGAAAGTTGCCTCCCACATAGTTAAGGTCCACAACTCCATCCTCCCGTTCCACCACATATTTATAATTGTAAAATCCTTGCTTTATGGGTAGGGTTAGTTCCATTTTTCCATTATCGGAGTTGAAGGTCATCAAATTTTCCTCTTCCAAGGCATAGTTGTTGAACTTCCCGAAGACGTAGACCTTGTCCAAACCAATGTCATTGGAGTAGGGTAGGCTAAAATGGACTTTGGAGTATTCCGCCTCCCTGGAAACATCATCACCCTGAAGCGTGCGGATCACAAAATCCCCATTGATATCCGGGAAATAGGTGTACGGCAGATCATGCCTGAATTCGTTGGTGAAAAGATAATGGTGGTACAGATCTTTAAATTCTACCTTGGAAATAGCAAAAGTGGGAGATCGTAAATCTTTGGTGTCAAAATTCAAAAATTCGTTGCCCCCATAAAAACTTGTTTCCTGGTCGTATTTATAAACCAACTCAGTTCCCAGGGTAAATTGTGGTTGAATATTGTAAATCGCCGTGGGCCAAAAATGATTTTGGATTATGGCAACCTTGACCTCCTTTTTGGGATTGACAACTGGGAATCCAGCGGTGTTGATACGAAACTGAACTACTTGTTTGGTATTCAAAAACTGGAAATCCCGGGAACGTTTTATGGTGCCCCCAACCCTAACTAAATCCTTGTAAACCAGAAACCTGCGGGAAAATTGGAGTTCCCCGTACATATTGTAAATCTCAAGAAGGTAGTTGCCACTTACTTTGAGCCCAACGTTTTGGTTGGGTATGGTAAGTCTATAATTGGAATAGGGTTGTAGGGTGTTATAACTGTTCTCGTAATCAATAATGCGTTGGTTGTCGGTTCCGTTGAGGTATTGCGATTTTAGCAATTGCGAAGGTGTCCAGTCGTAATCACAGTGTACGATCTTGTAGTAGTAATCTTGTTCGCTGGCTGTGAGGTCGTCAAACTCCAATGTCATTTTTTCACCAAGCTGAATAACAGGGAATTGATCCTCCGTTGGGCCTATAAAGACAACCGATTTTATGTGGGAGGGTGGATTTACTTCTTCTTGCACCTGTGCAAAAACTCCGGTAACAAAAAAACAACAGCACAATTGTTTAATCAATAAGCGCATATTAGGCCCAAATTTTGGGTAAAGGTAAACAAAAAGTGTGCCTAGCAAATTTAGCTCGATGTAATCCCATTTTTATGGTCAATTATTATGAAAACTATCCTTTTAATGCTAAATTTGCCTGCGATTTTTCATAACACTAAGGTCTACAACAATATGTCTAAAGACATCCGGATTAAGAAAGGGTTGGACATCAACCTTGTCGGGGCAGCAGAACAGACTACTTCCAAAGCCGTTTTAAGCAACGTTTACGCCCTAAACCTAGATGATTTTCACGGAATAACCCCTAAGATGCATATCAAGCAAGGTGCTGAGATCAAAGCAGGGGAACCTCTTTTCTACAACAAGAACAAGGAGGAAATGCAATTTGTCTCTCCAGTTAGTGGGGAATTGGTAGAAATTGTCCGTGGAGCAAGGAGAAGGATTTTGAGCCTAAAGATTCTGGCTGACAAAACCCAGGAATTCGTAAAGCATAAACCGTTGGATTTTGCGGGTGCCGATGCAGAAACCATCAAGGCATTTTTGTTGCAATCGGGTGCTTGGCCTTTTGTGAAGCAGCGCCCATATGATATCATTGCCGACCCAGATGCTACACCCAAAGCCATTTTTATATCAGGATATACCACAGCGCCCTTGGCGGCAGAGGCAGACTATGTTTTAGCAGGTAAGGAAGAACAGCTTCAAGCGGCCATTGCGGCCTTGGGGAAATTGACCCCTGGAAAGATTCATGTTTCCGTAGGAAAATCTGGGAATTCTCCGTTGGCCCAACTGGATGGGGTGAGCGTTCATAAAATCTCCGGCCCACACCCAGCTGGTCTTGTTGGGACACAAATCAATAAGATTGATCCAATTAATAAAGGAGAAGTGGTTTGGACGGTATCCCCTCAGGATTTGATTATCATTGGGGAATTGTTATTGACTGGAAAATTCAATGCAGAGCGAACCGTGGCATTGGCCGGTTCCATCATAAAGGCGCCTAAATACTACACCACTAAAATAGGAGCAGAGATTTCGACCTTCTTATACGCAAGTGGGGTGAATCAAGATAAATACAGGCTGATCAACGGAGATGTGTTGACAGGATCTAAAACCCATCCGGAAGGCCACCTTGGTTTTTACAATAACACCGTTACGGCCATCCCTGAAGGCGATGACTATGAATTCTTTGGATGGAACAAACCCGTATTCAATAAAGTATCTACAACAAGGGCGTTGACCTTCTCTTGGATGCAGCCCAAAAAGAAATACGACCTCAATACCAATACCAATGGAGAGCATAGAGCTTTTGTGGTAACTGGGCAGTATGAAGAAGTTTTTCCAATGGATATCTATCCCCTACAGCTTTTAAAAGCTTGTATGGTAAAGGATTTGGATGAAATGGAGCAATTGGGATTGTACGAGGTAGCCCCTGAAGATTTTGCCTTGACGGAGTTCATCTGTATCTCCAAACAACCGCACCAGCAAATTATTAGGGAAGGATTGGATTTATTACATCAAGAAATCGGATAAAAATGGGATTGAAAGAAAAATTACATACGTTCAGAGTAAAAAATCAGGATAAAAAGTGGTTTCCTGTTTTTAGCGGATTTCACACGTTCTTGTTCACACCAAATGAAATCACACATCATGGAACCCACGTAAAAGGTGCGGACGACTTAAAACGTACCATGAATACGGTGGTGATGTCGCTTATCCCTTGTTTGATTTTTGGGATGTTCAATACAGGATACCAACATTACTTGGCCCTTGGGGAGATTGATGCCGTTACAGGTGGCTTTTTTGGTTCAGGTTTTTGGACCTGGGACAACTTCATTTTGGGATTCTGGAAAATATTGCCCTTGGTTGTGGTCTCCTATGTAGTGGGACTTACTGTTGAATTCATTTTCTGCGTTATCAAAGGGCACGAAATTGAGGAAGGTTATTTGGTTACCGGTATGTTGGTGCCATTGATCGTTCCTGTGGACTTACCCCTTTGGATGTTGGCCGTTGCCGTTGTTTTTGGTGTGGTCATTGGGAAAGAAGTTTTTGGAGGTACCGGAATGAATATTTTGAATCCGGCCTTGACCATCAGAGCCTTCTTGTTCTTTGCCTATCCAACCTGGATGAGTGGGGATAAGGTTTGGGTGCATGGTGCCGTGGACAGCGCTGGTACTGCGGATGCGATTTCTGGGGAAACCGTACTTGGATTCCTGGCGCAGGGCAATACCACGGATTTATCCCAGAAATACGATTTAGCGGATATGTTCTTCGGATTTATTCCCGGTTCGGTTGGTGAAACATCCACTTTGCTCATTCTTTTGGGCGGATTGTTCCTGGTATTCTCAAAAATAGCCTCTTGGAGGATTATGTTGAGTGCTGTAATAGGTTCCTTGGCAATGGGATTGATTTTCAATGGAATAGTTGCTGCGGAGTGGATTCCGGAATACAGCAAGTTCTATAGTTTGATGAGCTTTGAATACTGGCAACATCTGTTGGTAGGAGGTCTGGCCTTTGGTATTGTATTTATGGCAACAGATCCGGTTACTGGTTCACAGACCAACAGGGGAAAATGGATTTATGGATTCCTCATTGGATTTATGTCTGTTATGATTCGGGTTTTCAACCCTGGATATCCAGAAGGCGTTTTCTTGGCCATCCTATTAATGAACGTATTTGCTCCTACCATTGATCACTATGTGGTAAGAGGAAACGTCAAGAGAAGATTGAAAAGATTGAAGAACGCAACCATTTATCCCAAAGTATCAGGAGAGGTTGAAGCATTAAAAACGGAAACAGTTTAATTATGGCAATCAATACAGAAAAAAACACCTATACTGTAATTTTTGCTGCCGTAATGGTGGTCGTTGTGGGATCCCTGTTGGCATTTTTGGCCTCAGGTCTGCGCCCTAGGATAGATGAGAACGAACGCTTTGAAAAGCAGCAGAACATCCTGTATGCCATGGGTGTCAACCAAAATGAAGGCGAAGGAAGCGTGAATTTCATTCCAACTAATATTGTGGAGGATGAGTTTTCCAAATACATCAAACAACAATTGGTGGTTGTGGGTTCAGAGGCCAAGGAGAAGGAGGAATCCTATCTTATAGATATGAAGAAGCAGCTCAACATCATAAAAAATGGTGATGAAGCTGAATTGCCTTTGTTCATTGGTGAAAAAGACGGAAAACAATATTACATCATCCCCATGTACGGTAAAGGACTTTGGGATGCTATTTGGGGCTTTATTTCCTTGGACGAAAATATGGTGGTGCAAGGTGTGGTTTTCGACCATAAAGGTGAAACACCTGGATTGGGAGCCAATATTAAGCTTCGCTATTTCATGGACGACTTTGTGGGTGAGTCTGTTTTGGACGGAAACCGATACGCGGGTATTTCCGTGGTCAAAGGAAACAACGACCCCCTGAACAATGATAAAGAGGATAATGAAGTGGATGCACTGGCCGGAGCTACCATTACAGGTAACGGCGTAACTGCAATGATCAAGGAGACCTTGAAATTGTACAAACCTTATTTAGAAACAATTAGAACCAAGTAATATGGCGCTACTTTCAAAAAAAGATGCAAATCTAATTTTAGACCCTTTGGCGGATAACAACCCCATCACCATTCAGGTATTGGGTATATGTTCCGCATTGGCAATTACGGCAGAGTTGAAAGCGTCTGTGGTGATGGCCATCTCCGTACTGTTTGTACTGGGGGTAGGAAACGTGGTCATCTCTTTGCTCAGAAACATAATCCCGTCCAAAATCAGGATTATAGTACAGTTGATTGTTGTGGCCACCTTGGTAATCGTAGTGGATCAAGTGCTGAAGGCTTTCGCTTATGAACTGAGCAAGACTTTGGCTGTATTTGTGGGATTGATCATTACCAACTGTATTATCATGGGTCGTTTTGAGGCCTTTGCTCTGGGTAACGGACCTTGGAAGTCTTTTCTGGATGGAATAGGAAATGCTTTGGGATATGGTGTAATACTGATCATTGTTGGGTTTTTCCGCGAATTATTGGGTTCAGGAACGCTTTTCGGGATTCCAGTATTGGGAGATCCCATTGCAAAAACGGGATTGTATGCCACAGGTTATGAAAACAACGGATTCATGATCATACCACCTGCTGCATTGATTGTGGTTGGAATTATTATCTGGGTACAACGTTCCAGAAACAAAGCATTAATTGAAGAAGCATAAATAGGATAACATGTTAGAGCATTTAGAACTTTTTTTTAAGTCAATCTTCATAGATAATATGGTGTTTGCGGTCTTTTTGGGAATGTGTTCCTATTTGGCCGTATCCAAAAAAGTATCCACCGCGGTAGGATTGGGTGCAGCGGTCATCTTTGTATTGGCTGTAACTGTTCCCCTGAACTGGCTGTTGGATCAGTATTTGCTTCGCGATGGGGCATTGGTTTGGTTGGGCCCCGAGTATGCGGACTACAACTTGAGCTTTTTGTCATTCATCCTCTTTATTGCTACCATCGCAACCATGGTGCAATTGGTAGAGATCGTAGTGGAAAAGTTTTCACCGGCCCTGTATAACTCCTTAGGTATTTTCTTGCCTTTGATTGCGGTAAACTGTGCCATCTTGGGTGGTTCCCTTTTTATGCAGGCCAGAGAGATTCCAAGCTTGGGATTGGCCTTCAATTATGGGGTTAGTTCAGGAATAGGTTGGTTCTTGGCTATTTTGGCCATTGCCGCTATCCGTGAGAAAATCAGATATTCCAATGTACCTGCGCCCCTACGTGGTCTGGGTATTACCTTTATCATTACAGGATTGATGGGCATTGGATTCCAAAGCTTTGGTGGCATGTTGACTGGGGATAACGAAGCTCCGGAACCAACGGAAAATACCACCGTTGAAAGTGTTGAAGAAAAAGAAATTGAAAAAGAGATTGAAAACGAAGAAAAAGCAGTCTCCTATAACGACGTTGTAAACAAATAAAGATGATTTTAGCCACAAGCACAGGAGGTACCATTCTAATCACGGTTGTAGCATTTCTAATTTTATTGTTGCTCTTGGTGGCCCTTTTGCTGTTCACCAAAGAGAAATTGTCTCCCTCGGGGCCAGTAACGATTACCATCAATGGAGAGAAGCAAATAGAAGTAGCTTCGGGAAGTTCCTTGTTGACCACCTTGGGAAATCAGAAAGTATTTTTACCATCTGCATGTGGAGGTGGAGGTACCTGTATCCAATGTGAGTGCCATGTGCTTTCTGGTGGAGGTGAAGCACTACCTACGGAAACACCTCATTTCTCTAAGAAAGAGTTGAACCATGGGGCTCGTTTGGCCTGTCAGGTGAAGGTGAAGCAGGATATGGAAATCACCATTCCCGAGGAAGTTTTTGGTATCAAGAAATGGCCCGCTAAAGTGGTGCGTAACTACAACGTGGCTTCCTTTATCAAGGAGTTTGTGGTGGAGATTCCAGAAGATATGAACTACAAGGCAGGAGGGTACATCCAGATTGAGATTCCCCCTTGTGAAGTAAAATATGCCGATATTGATATAACGGCTCACCCAGAGGAGCACGAAACCCCTGATAAGTTCCAAAACGAATGGGATAAGTTTAATTTGTGGCCCTTGGTCATGAAAAACCCGGAAACTGTGGAGCGTGCCTATTCCATGGCCTCTTACCCAGCTGAGGGACGGGAAATCATGTTGAATGTGCGTATTGCAACACCGCCATGGGATCGTTCCAAAAATGGTTGGATGGATGTAAACCCTGGGGTGGCATCATCTTATATTTTCAACCTAAAACCAGGTGATCCCGTGACTATTTCAGGTCCATTTGGTGAGTTCTTCATCAATGAATCAGAAGCTGAGATGTTGTACGTGGGAGGTGGTGCAGGTATGGCACCAATGCGTTCGCACTTATACCACCTGTTCAAGACATTGAAAACCAATAGAAAGGTTACCTACTGGTATGGTGGTCGTTCCAAAAGAGAGCTTTTCTATATAGAGCATTTTAAGGATTTGGAGCGAAACTTCCCTAACTTTAAGTTCTATATGGCGCTTTCGGAACCTTTGGAAGAGGACAACTGGAAAGTCAAAAAAGATATCAATGATGAGGAAGGTGATGGTTTTGTTGGATTTATCCACAACTGTGTAATCGATAATTACTTGGATCACCATGACGCTCCAGAAGATATTGAGTTGTACTTCTGTGGTCCCCCATTGATGAACAAAGCCGTTCAAAAAATGGGAGAGGATTTCGGAATTCCTGATGAGAACATCAGATTCGATGACTTCGGTGGATAATCACGTATAAAACAATGTCACCTCGAGCGCAGTCGAGAGGTAATTATAACCTAACCGATGCGATAAGCATCGGTTTTTTTATATGGGAGAACGGAGAAGACTTACGGAGCAGGAATTGCACAATTTGGCCATGAATATTGTAGGCAGGGAATTGGAGGCAGATGGGTTTGAATTTATGGCTATAAACAGCAAACCCAAGAAAAATCCGCAGTATGTATGCTTAAAGAACAAGATTCTTCATTTTATTGTGGTTCGCAATACAGAATACCCGAAGAACCCTAGGGAGTATGATCGGGAGTTGATGCGCAAAGTAAAAGATCAGGCCACTAAGTTTGAGGCTAGATGCTATTTTGCGGGTGTTGGCCTTTCCAATGCCGCAAATCAAGAACTGCCGGTTTATCTAAATGAGGACTATATAGTCGACTATCAAGGTTTAATAGAGATTTAAGAGATGAAACAATTCGTTGTTGGTATTGGTATATTGTTTTTGGTCGGATGCACTCCCAAATCCTGGGTGAAAAATCAGGCCGCGGGAGCTGCTTTGGGGACCTCCTATTCAATCCTATATATATCGGATGGGGAATTGGATTATCAAAAAGAGATTGACTCGGTTTTCCAGGTGTTGAATCAGTCCATGTCTACCTATATCCCCTCTTCGGACATTTCCAGGATCAATGAGGGAGATTCCACAATCATCGTGGATGAGATGTTTCAAGATGTTTTTAAAACATCCAGTGCTGTTCATAAAGCGTCTGATGGGTATTTTGATCCCACGGTAGGGGTGTTGGCCAATGCTTGGGGTTTTGGTCCTGGGGAACAAATGGATTTGGACAGCTTAAAGGTGGACAGCCTTCTGGCTTATGTGGGTTGGGAAAAGGTGCAGCTAAATAAGGATGGAACCATTTCCAAAATGCACCCTTCCATCCGCTTTGATTTCAACGCGGTGGCCAAAGGATATGCCATAGACCGTTTGGGGGCATTGCTAGATGCAAAGGGAATCGAAAACTATTTGGTAGAAGTTGGGGGAGAAGTACTGACCAAGGGAACCAATGTGGTTTCAGGCAAAAAATGGTCCGTAGGTATTGACGACCCCCAAGTAGAGGTGGGGCGGCAACTAAAGTTGATTGTTTCCTTGGAAAATAAGGCCATGGCCTCCTCGGGAAATTACCGCAAATTCCGTGTGGATCCGATAACAGGGGAAAAGTACGTTCATACCATCAACCCAAAAACTGGATTTACCAAAAATTCCAGTGTATTGGCGGCTAGCGTGGTGGCTAATAATTGTGCAGAAGCTGATGCCTATGCTACCGCATTTATGGCCATGGATTTGGTGGATTCAAAAAAACTATTGGAAACTGAGGATGACTTGGAAGCATATATCATCTTTTTGGATGACAATGGGGAAACCAAGGAGTTTATGACTCCAGGATTTAATGAATTGATAAGAAATTAGGCCTTCCTCACAAAGGGAACAATTTCCCCTTTGGCAAGTCTATACTTTTCAATTTCTTCTGGAGAATAATCTTGGGTCAAATCAACTTCTTCTACAGTAAAACCAATTTTTCGAAGTTTATCAAAATAATCCCTTCCGTAGATGCGGACATGATCGTACTGACCAAAAATTCTTGCACGTTCTTTTTTATCTGTTATGGAATTGTCTTCAAAAGTATGTTCTCTGCCCAAATCCTGCGGAATTTGAAAAACACCCCAACCTCCAGGTTTCAAAACACGGTACAGTTCCTGCATGGCTTTGGTATCGTCCGGAATATGTTCGAGCACATGATTGCAAAGAATTACGTCAAAAGTGTCATTTTCAAACGGGAGCTTGCAGATATCGGCTTTCACATCTGCCAAAGGAGAATTTAAATCGGTGGTCGTGTAAGTAACATTGGTAAGCTTTTTAAACCGTTTGTAAAAAGCTTGTTCAGGAGCAAAATGCAACAGGCTCAAATCTTTACTAAAAAAGTCCGTGCGGTTTTTCAAAAATAACCACAACAGACGATGCCTTTCCAAGGAAAGGGTAGAGGGGGAGAGCACATTTTCCCTCGGACTCTCATAACCATAGGGAAGAAACTTCCTAAAACTTTTGCCATCAATGGGGTCGGTATAGGTGCTTCCTCTTAAAAAAAGTGCGATAAGTGGTCGCACCCAATAGCTCAGTTTAATGAGCCATGGTCTTGGGATGAGGTTAAGAAAGAACTTAAATATTTTAGACAATGGTAGCTTTATTTATTGAACCTTCAGGTAGGTAAAACCATCAGTGCAAATTCGTGGAATTCGTGTCAAACTTAACGCTATTGGACACGAATTCCGCAAATTTACACGAATAATTAAAGGATAACTCTTCGATAGATTAAACTATCTTCTCCAAAGTTGACTAACAAACCAAGTTTCATTTTTGAAACGGCTAAATAGTTCAAAGTTTGTTTTACGTGGCTTTGGGTCAAGGAGTTTATTGCTTTTATCTCAAGAATTATCTTGTTGTCAACAACAAAGTCAGCAAAATATTGATGCCGTAGCATCTTACCCTTATAATTGATGTGGAACTTAGTCTCTCTGGTATAGGGAACACCGTTTTCATTCAATTCAAATTCCAACGCGTCCCCATAAACTTTTTCGCTGAATCCTTTGCCCAGTTCATTATGAACGTCCATACAAAGTCCGATAATGAAGTAAGATTCATGCTTATATAATACCTCTGTCATATCAATACAGTTTATTGATTTTAACGAGGTTGATTTTTATGGAATGGGAAGGCGATTTAACCAACCCTTCTTTTATAGCACGAGGTTCTGATGTCTAAATTCTTCTTCTTCGTCACTTTCAATTCCCAACGCTTTGTAGATATATTGAAAAGTGGACAGAAGCTCGGGTTTACCGTCTACCAAAGCCACATCATGCTCAAAGTGGGCACTAGGTTTTCCATCTGCGGTCAAGATAGTCCAGCCGTCTTTGAGTTGTTTTATTCTTCGGGTGCCCATATTGATCATGGGTTCAATGGCCACGACCATTCCGTTGACAAATTTCTTGCCTCTTCCGCGTTTGCCATAGTTGGGCATTTGGGGATCTTCATGAAGTTCTGTACCCAGACCATGTCCCACCAACTCGCGTACTACACCATACCCATGACTTTCACAGTACTTCTGAATGGCAAAACCAACATCACCTACCCGGTTTCCTTCCTTAAATTCCCGGATTCCAACGTATAGCGACTCCTTGGTAACCTTCAGCAGTTTTTTGGTAGCCTCGGCAACCTCTCCCACTTCAAAGGTGTAGGCATGGTCACCATAATACCCATTTTTAAGGGCGCCACAATCCACAGATATAACATCACCTTCTTTAAGGGGTTCGTTGTTGGGAATACCATGAACCACTTGGGCATTTGGGCTCCAATTCAAGGTGTTGGGAAAGTCGTACATCCCTAAAAAACCTGGTTCTGCCCCTTGTTCCCTAATAAACTCTTCGGCCATTTTATCCAAAGCCAAAGGATTGGCTCCAGGTTTGATTTCCGAGGCCAACATACCCAAAGTCCTGGAAACGACCAATGCACTCTCGCGCATCAATTCAATTTCCTCTGCAGTCTTAATTTTTACCATGGGTGCAAAGATAATCGGAAATCAATAAACACAAGGGTTTTACGTCCTTAGAGCGTAAAAAGGAAATTTATACCAAAGAATTCCGAGTCATTAAATCCGGTTTAGGGATACCCAATAAGTGCAAGATGGTAGGTGCAATATCACCCAACACTCCATCTTTGATGGATGTAATTTCCGAATCGACCAAAATTAATGGCACGGGATTGGTCGTATGGGCTGTGTTTGGACTACCATCGGGATTGATCATGGTGTCGCAGTTTCCGTGATCTGCAATAACAATGGAAGAATATCCGTTTTCAAGACCTGCCGTTACCACATCCCTGGCGCATTCATCTACCGTTTCGCAGGCTTTTACCGCAGCCTCCATGATTCCTGTATGGCCAACCATATCTGGATTGGCAAAGTTCAGGCAAACAAAATCGGTTTCTCCTTTTTTCAGTTCAGGAATTATGGCATCCCTAATGTCATAGGCACTCATCTCGGGTTGAAGATCGTAAGTGGCCACTTTTGGCGAAGGACATAAAATCCTGTTTTCGCCATCAAAAGGTTCTTCGCGTCCACCGTTAAAAAAGAAAGTTACGTGGGGATACTTTTCGGTCTCGGCAATTCGAATCTGTTTTTTACCGTTATTGGCCAGTACCTCTCCAAGAGTATCCTTGATATTCTCCTTGTCGTACACTACGTGGATTCCCTGGAACGAATCATCGTAATTGGTCAGGGTTACATAGTGCAGGTTCAATTTGTGCATGTTGTGTTCATGAAAATCCTGCTGGCTTAAAACTTGGGTAAGTTCACGCCCCCGATCCGTCCTGAAGTTGAAAAAAACAATAACGTCCCCTTCCGATATTTGGGTCACGGGCTTGCTATTGGAATCGGTCAAAACCAACGGCTTAATGAATTCATCGGTAACGCCTTCATCATAACTTTTTTCCATGGCGGCGGAAATGTCCTGGACTTTTTCTCCATCATTGTTGACCATGACATCATAAGCCAACTTAACACGTTCCCATCTTTTATCCCGATCCATGGCATAATATCTTCCGATGACCGTAGCCAATTCGGCTTTCTTATCCGAACAAAACTGTTGAAGATCCTCTAGAAATCCTTTACCACTTTTGGGGTCAACATCCCTTCCATCCATAAATGCATGGATATAGGAGTTGGCAACTCCACTTTCATCCGCAGCATTGATCAGGGCTTTTAAATGGTCTATATGACTATGTACTCCTCCGTCACTTACCAAACCAAGAAAGTGCACCGGTTTGTTGTTGGATTTGGCATAGGAAAATGCCGCTTGCAGTACTTCCTCGTTCTTAAGGGTGTCCTCCGCTACAGCCTTATTGATTTTGGCCAAATCTTGATAAACGATTCGCCCAGCGCCCAAATTCATGTGTCCCACTTCGCTATTGCCCATTTGTCCTTCGGGTAATCCCACATTCATGCCGTCCGTAAGCAAATTGGAGTTTGGATATTGGGTGTAAAGCGAATCTATAAATGGAGTATTGGCTTGTTCAATGGCCGAAACTTTGGGGTCTGGAGACTTTCCCCATCCGTCCAAAATCATTAGGATTACCTTCTTGTTCATGCTGTTGGATTAAGCCCCAAAAATAGCATGAATGCGCTGGATACCCTAGTGTTTGTTAAGATTTCTAACTGAGGATTTGTTAATTATTTATGTTAAAAAAAAGGCTGTTGTTAAAGTTTAGTTATTTAAGTGTTAATGCTGTAACATTTGATTCCATATAGAGTCTACTTTTATATTAATCATTTCATTAATCAAAAATTATTCATCATGAAAAAAGCAATCCTAAGCGTAGCCGCGGCCTGTATGGTCATGGTTGCAGGCGTTAACGCCAACGAAAATTCCGCAATGGTTGAAGACCATTTGAACAGCACTGTGATTACAGCTGAAATCAACTCTTTTTGTAAGGCCATTGTAAAAGGGGATGTGGAAACTGTAAAGAAACTTATTGAATTGGGTGAGGATGTGAATCAAAAGTCATTGGGAATGGCGCCCATCCATTTTGCCGCCCGTTACAATCAAACTGAAATTCTTGAAGTACTTATTGCCAACGGTGCCAACCTTAGAAAGAAGTGCGATAAAGGATACACGGCAAAGAAATATGCAGAACTTTCCAATGCTGTTGAGGCATTAAAAGTTTTGAAAGATGCTATGAAGAAATAAAAGAAAGGGGTTTATTCATCCAAAAAAAGGCCCGTCCATGTGGACGGGCCTTTTTGCTCATTTACTTATAGTGTTCTTGTAAAAGAGAAAGTTCTTAAAAATCAAAGCCGGTCAGTACTCTAAACATGAATGCGTATAGAGCCATTGACAACAAAATGGCGCAAAAAATCGCGTAGCCTTTTAAAAATAATACCAGATAACTAGGCTTACAGTCATCGAATGCTTCAAAATAAAGCTGCTTAAAATGCAATAGTGTTCCCATATGTCCTCTCGTTTAATAGCACAAATGGGTTAAAGAAAAGCATGTTTGATTTGGGTACTACAAAGGTATTCAAATCTTGGAAACACCCATTTTTAATCGACAAATGAGGTAAATCTATCGACCTGAATACTTTTTTATGGCTTCTTTAATCTTTTCAATCCGATTTTCAGGATCTGGATGGGTACTTTGAAATTCAGGAACACGGTTAGGGCCAGCTGCCGCTTTCAGGATTTCCATGACCCTGATCATCTCATAGGGGTCGTATCCCGCCTGAATCATAAACAAGACACCCAACTCATCACTTTCCAACTCATCTCCCCTTCCATTTTTCAGTAGTGTATTTTGACCAATACTTCCTACCACATTTCCCATATCTGCACCCACGGTGGCGCCCATGGTCAAAGTTTGCCAAAAACTGCTTTCAGCAATACGCTCCGCCGAATGTCTTCCTATTACATGAGCAATTTCATGCCCCAAAACCCCGGCAAGTTGTGCCTCCGTCAATTGGGAAAATAAGGCATAGGTTATAAAGCATTGGCCGCCAGGTAGTGCAAATGCATTAATAGTACGGTCATCTGCCAATAAATGAAATTCATATTGATATGGTGTTTCCCTGGCAATGCTATTTTGGACCAATCTATTGCCCACCGCATCTACCAGGGCTTGCATCTTTTGGTCTGGATAAAGTCCACCGTGTTGTTGGGCCATTTCAGGTGCGCTTTGAAGACCAATCGCAATTTCCTGGTCTGGGGTCATGTTTATATTCTGTACCCTTCCCGTATATGGATTTTCCTGTTTGTTGTTACAACGCTGGATAAAGGCAAAGGCAACTATGGCCAATCCTATAAAGATTCGGATTTTCCAACTTCCTCTTCTCATGGTGTTAGTGTTCTAGATAAATGAAAGTACAAAAAATAGCTTATAAAAGCTCTGGGTTGATTCCTAATATGTTATCCTGAACATAACTTCTCAAGAATCCAGTAGTAAAATAATCACACCCTATAAAATCCTGACTTAGCAGCATTTTTACAATGTTGATTTTTCTATAGGCCTCCAACATGGGAATTGAAATGGGAGCATAGCTATAATGCCATGGCTCGTACTTGAATCCAGGTCTTTTGGGTTCATCCGTATAAACAAGATAAAAACCAAACTCCTCGGAATTTTCATCCAGCCAAAGTTTAAGCCCTTCAAATGGGCCTCCTGCTTCAAATTTTTGGGGAACCAAAACATCACCGGAAGATTTTACCCCACCATCAATTATGTCGATATCGGTACCCCAATGGTGCCTACTGGTTCCAGGGATTGTGGAATACTCAATGATTTTCTCGATAGCATCCAAAGGTTGCATACCATCATCTTCTGTGTAGCGGAGAAATTTCCGTTCCCATATGCCTTCCTGCCTAAAATAATCCCGATAGCTGGAAACCATCTGAATATCAAATCCAGCCTTAAGGGCGGCTTTTTTCATTGCAACGAACGCATGATAGGCCTCTTCCCTTAAATTAATGCCTTTACCGTAAAGATCAATATCTGCTTTGCCGATTAATTCATCAAGGGAATATTCCGAATCGGAGTAAACGGGGACCAATGGAGGTAGGGCACATGCCAAGCCTGTAATGGAAGCTTTTTTAATAAAAGTCCTTCGCTTCATGGATTTGATTTATTGACCAAGTTAAGAAGTATTTTTAAGCCAGAATATATCCCAATTCTGTTTTCAATTTTATTATTGGGAAATGTAGAGATACCCCTGGTATTTCTCTTTATTATCGGTTACGGTAAGGACATAGAAATAAACCCCTGCAGAAAGTCCTGAAGCTTTGCTAATTACTCCATTCCGATTTGATTTGCCGTCAAATTCGTTGGCGTAGTTTAGTTTGGAATACACCAACACACCGTAACGGTTATAGATGTTAAGGACATTGTTGGGAACATTTTCAATACCATCAATCAAAAGAAAATCGTTTACCCCATCATCATTTGGGGTCATAAAGTAATTGTCAAGTTCTAGAACCGTAAACGGTTCCAAAAGGTCATCTGTTCCACCTAGCGTAATGATTTCGTAATCGTTGGGTACAAAAGTCTCTGAAGAGATACTTCCTGTTTGCATATTACCGGACACGGTAGTATTGCCCAATCGTTCCCATTGGTTGGATGTTTTGTTCCATCCCACGACCAACAAACTTTCAACCGTTTCGGCCAAAAGTTCCACGGCACTATTGGTATCCCAGGTAAGGGTCACTACCGAAGGTTGATTACCTTCCAATCGCCAAAATTCCAGCGTACTGACCTGGAGGTCTTCAGTGGCTTTACTATCTGTTGGGAATTGTTGGGACAATGATGCTGAATTATTGGGGTCTTCGGGATAATAAGCACATTTGGCCAAAGTGTTGGCTGTACCTGATGATAGGGTCAAATATCGAAAAAACTCCCCGTCCCCAACTGGAAAAGTTATGGTTTCCTTATTTGCTGCCCCTGCGTAACCATTGATATGTGCCATATTACCAGATCCCATATAAAAGGAATCGTCTATAAAATTCAGATAGCTTGCAGAGTTGGATTTGGAGGTTAAAACATCTCCTACCACAAAATTGACATTTCCTGTTACCCCTAGCCAGGTCTCCAGCAGCAACCCATTGTCAGCAACAATTTCTATGTCCTGGAAAATAGGGTTACTTGAGCCCGAAACGGTCAACAGGTTTCCGCTATAAAACCCTGTAAGCCCTATGTTATTATCAAAAGCGCCATCGTTGATTACATCCAAATGAAAACCGACCGATGAGGTACCGTGAAACTGAATATTGCCAAAATTATGAAAGGCCGTCTGTCCCCAAAAAAGGGTTGGAACTACCATTAGGGAGCTTAAAAGTAATCGTTTTATATATTGTCTTATGATGATCATGGATTATCTAAATGCTTGAAATATGACAACGATTCCGTCAGCAAAACTGTCTGTGTTTAGGGTGAATCCGTCCGTGTTAAAACTTGTTACGGTGGCTGATGTAATTCCCAGGTTATTTCCGTTTTGATCACTGTAACGCAGTGCTATTGAGTGGGAATTGGAAGCATATCTTGAGATGTCGTTTATGGAATTCCCGCTTCCGCCAACATAAATGACCTGTTCAGCAATGGTCCCACCGTCATTTCTGGCAAATCCGTTCATGGAACCATAGGCATTGGCAAGGGTCCGGTTATTGTTTCCAACTCCGTTGTCGGAATTTAGGTTAAAGCTTTCCACATTCGCATGGGCAGAAAAAGTTAGGCTGGTAGGCTGGAAGGGTATTCCCGTTATGGTTTGGTTACCCGCTCCCGTAATTTGAAAAGCACCCACATAGCTATTGGCCACATTCGGAACTTCCACCCAGGCGGAATTGCTATAAAAATGCATACTACTCGTTGTGGTATTATAGACCATGGAACCTTCTTCTGGATTGGAAATACTGTTCATCTCCAAAGTGGTGACATTATGGATGGCTACCAGGTCCCCAGCGGTTGGCGTTTGAGCACTTAGACCCAAAAGGAAGAATAACAATATGGTGGTAAAAATGCCTTTCATTGTTCTTCTTTTACAGATCTAGAATGGTAAACATAAATTCTGAATTGAATCTATTTCTATCTGTACCCCCGTTGTCATTATCCCCTACAATTACTTCGAAGCTGGAACTGGTCTGTGCACGATAAGAAATTCCAGGGTCGTCATTTCCGGAACCATCCCGACTCGGCTGTGCCAATTGAATAATATAGTTGGCGTCGCTTACCAGTCCAGAAGGTAGGTTGACCCTGTAATATCCATTTCCTGTGAGTTTGGTAACTGTAATTCCCGATGTGGCCCTCGTAACACTTCCGTTTGCAGCTATTTTGCCGAAAGCTTTTATAGGACTCTCGTAATATGCGCCACCATTGGCTCCCACAGTAATGCTATTGTCAGCCTCAGCGCCAACAACATTGGCTGTTTGGTTCGCTGTAGCTTCGTTGGTATATGTTATAACACCAGTTGTTGTGTTTTGGGAAAGGGTGGTAACGGTGTCATCGTCTCCATCTGCTATATCTGCTGGGATATTGGAAAGTGATGACCAATCTCCGTCAAAATCATCGGTCACATCGGTGTCCAGGTTGGGGAACTCGTTGTTCACTGCCGTTGCCACCTGTGCATCGGTCAGCTGTGTATCGTTGTCTATGTTGTCGGCAAAGCCCGCGGGAACGTTGTTCAAAGAGGCCCACTCCCCGTCAAAGTCGTCCGTTGAGTCAGTGTCGAGGTTCGCGGGCACGTCCGTAAGGTCGTTGAAACTTCCACTGAAATCATCGGTGGAATCCGTATCCAGATTGGCAGGTACGTTGGTCAAATCGTTGAAATCCCCTGAAAAGTCATCGGTCACATCGGTATCCAGGTTGGGGAACTCGTTGTTCACTGCCGTTGCCACCTGTGCATCGGTCAGCTGTGTGTCGTTGTCGATGTCGTCGGCAAAGCCCGAGGGAACGTTGTTCAAAGAGGCCCACTCCCCGTCAAAGTCGTCGGTTGAGTCCGTGTCCAGATTGGCGGGCACATCCGTAAGATCGTTGAAGCTGCCTGAAAAGTCGTCGGTCACATCGGTATCGAGGTTGGGGAACTCGTTGTTCACCGCCGTTGCCACCTGTGCATCGGTCAGCTGTGTATCGTTGTCGATGTCGTCGGCAAAGCCTGAGGGCACATTGTTGAGGGAGGACCACTCCCCGTCAAAGTCGTCGGTAGAGTCAGTGTCGAGGTTCGCGGGCACGTCCGTAAGGTCGTTGAAACTTCCACTGAAATCATCCGTTGAGTCCGTATCAAGATTGACGGGTACATTGGTCAGATCATTGAAATCCCCTGAAAAGTCGTCGGTCACATCGGTGTCCAGGTTGGGGAACTCGTTGTTCACTGCCGTTGCCACCTGTGCATCGGTCAGCTGCGTATCGTTGTCTATGTCGTCGGCAAATCCTGCTGGCACATTGTTCAAAGAGGACCATTCCCCGTCAAAGTCGTCCGTTGAGTCCGTGTCCAGATTGGCCGGTACATTGGTCAAATCATTGAAATCCCCTGAAAAGTCGTCGGTCACATCGGTATCGAGATTGGGGAACTCGTTGTTCACTGCCGTTGCCACCTGCGCATCGGTCAGCTGTGTATCGTTGTCGATGTCGTCGGCAAAGCCTGCGGGCACGTTGTTCAGGGAGCTCCATTCCCCGTCAAAGTCGTCGGTTGAATCCGTGTCCAGATTGACAGGTACATTGGTCAGATCATTGAAATCCCCTGAAAAGTCATCGGTCACATCGGTATCGAGATTGGGGAACTCGTTGTTCACTGCGGTCGCTACCTGTGCATCGGTCAGCTGGGTATCGTTGTCGATGTCGTCGGCAAACCCCGCTGGCACGTTGTTGAGCGAGGTCCACTCCCCGTCAAAGTCGTCCGTTGAGTCCGTATCAAGATTTGCCGGTACATTGGTCAAATCGTTGAAATCCCCTGAAAAGTCATCCGTCACATCGGTGTCCAGGTTGGGGAACTCGTTGTTCACTGCCGTTGCCACCTGTGAATCTGTCAGCTGTGTATCGTTGTCGATGTCGTCGGCAAATCCTGCTGGCACATTGTTCAAAGAGGCCCACTCCCCGTCAAAGTCGTCGGTGGAGTCCGTGTCCAGATTGGCCGGAACGTCCGTAAGGTCGTTGAAGCTGCCTGAAAAGTCATCGGTCACATCGGTGTCCAGGTTGGGGAACTCGTTGTTCACTGCCGTTGCCACCTGTGAATCTGTCAGCTGTGTATCGTTGTCTATGTCGTCGGCAAATCCTGCTGGCACGTTGTTCAGGGAGGACCATTCCCCGTCGAAATCGTCCGTTGAGTCCGTATCAAGGTTGGCGGGCACATCGGTAAGGTCGTTGAAGCTACCGCTGAAATCATCCGTTGAGTCCGTATCAAGATTGACGGGCACGTCCGTAAGGTCGTTGAAGCTACCTGAAAAGTCATCGGTCACATCGGTGTCCAGGTTGGGGAACTCGTTGTTGACCGCCGTTGCCACCTGTGCATCGGTGAGCTGTGTATCGTTGTCGATGTCATCGGCGAAGCCTGCGGGCACGTTGTTCAGGGAGCTCCACTCCCCGTCAAAATCGTCAGTGGAGTCCGTATCGAGGTTCGCGGGCACGTCGGTAAGGTCGTTGAAGCTTCCACTGAAATCATCGGTGGAATCCATATCCAGATTGGCAGGTACATTGGTCAGATCATTGAAATCCCCTGAAAAGTCATCGGTCACATCGGTGTCCAAGTTCGGGAACTCGTTGTTCACTGCGGTAGCCACCTGTGCATCGGTCAGCTGTGTATCGTTGTCTATGTCGTCGGCAAATCCTGCTGGCACATTGTTCAAAGAGGCCCACTCCCCGTCAAAGTCGTCCGTGGAGTCCGTGTCCAGGTTTGCGGGCACATCCGTCAGGTCATTAAAGCTGCCTGAAAAGTCATCGGTCACGTCGGTATCGAGGTTGGGGAACTCGTTGTTGACGGCCGTTGCCACCTGTGCATCTGTCAGCTGTGTATCGTTGTCGATGTCGTCGGCAAATCCTGCTGGCACATTGTTCAAAGAGGCCCACTCCCCGTCAAAGTCGTCGGTGGAGTCCGTATCGAGGTTGGCCGGTACATTGATCAAATCATTGAAATCCCCTGAAAAGTCGTCGGTTGAGTCCGTATCGAGGTTCGCGGGCACATCTGTAAGGTCGTTGAAGCTTCCACTGAAATCGTCCGTTGAGTCCGTATCAAGATTGACGGGTACATTTGTCAAATCATTGAAATCCCCTGAAAAGTCATCCGTCACATCGGTGTCCAGGTTGGGGAACTCGTTGTTCACTGCCGTTGCCACCTGTGCATCTGTCAGCTGTGTATCGTTGTCGATGTCGTCGGCAAATCCTGCTGGCACATTGTTCAAAGAGGCCCACTCCCCGTCAAAGTCGTCGGTGGAGTCCGTGTCCAGATTGGCCGGAACGTCCGTAAGGTCGTTGAAGCTGCCTGAAAAGTCATCGGTCACATCGGTGTCCAGGTTGGGGAACTCGTTGTTCACTGCCGTTGCCACCTGTGAATCTGTCAGCTGTGTATCGTTGTCGATGTCGTCGGCAAATCCTGCTGGCACATTGTTCAAAGAGGCCCACTCCCCGTCAAAGTCGTCGGTGGAGTCCGTGTCCAGATTGGCCGGAACGTCCGTAAGGTCGTTGAAGCTGCCTGAAAAGTCATCGGTCACATCGGTGTCCAGGTTGGGGAACTCGTTGTTCACTGCCGTTGCCACCTGTGAATCTGTCAGCTGTGTATCGTTGTCTATGTCGTCGGCAAATCCTGCTGGCACATTGTTCAAAGAGGACCACTCCCCGTCGAAATCGTCCGTTGAGTCGGTATCGAGATTGGCCGGTACATTGGTCAAATCATTGAAATCCCCTGAAAAGTCGTCCGTCACATCGGTGTCCAGGTTGGGGAACTCGTTGTTCACTGCCGTTGCCACCTGTGCATCGGTCAGCTGCGTATCGTTGTCTATGTCATCGGCAAATCCTGCTGGCACATTGTTGAGTGAGGCCCACTCCCCGTCGAAGTCGTCCGTGGAGTCCGTATCCAGATTGACGGGTACATTGGTCAAATCATTGAAATCCCCTGAAAAGTCATCGGTCACATCGGTATCGAGGTTCGGGAACTCGTTGTTCACTGCCGTTGCCACCTGTACATCTGTCAGCTGTGTATCGTTGTCGATGTCATCTGCAAATCCTGCTGGCACATTGTTGAGGGAGGACCATTCCCCGTCAAAGTCGTCGGTTGAGTCCGTATCAAGATTGGCGGGCACGTCGGTAAGGTCGTTGAAGCTTCCACTGAAATCATCAGTGGAATCCGTATCCAGATTGGCAGGTACATTGGTCAAATCATTGAAATCCCCTGAAAAGTCATCGGTCACATCGGTATCGAGGTTCGGGAACTCGTTGTTCACTGCCGTTGCCACCTGTGCATCTGTCAGCTGTGTATCGTTGTCGATGTCATCTGCAAATCCTGCTGGCACATTGTTGAGGGAGGACCATTCCCCGTCGAAGTCGTCCGTGGAGTCCGTGTCCAGGTTGGGGAACTCGTTGTTAACGGCGGTTGCCACCTGTGCATCGGTCAGCTGCGTATCGTTGTCGATGTCGTCGGCAAAGCCTGCGGGCACATTGTTGAGGGAGGACCACTCCCCGTCAAAGTCGTCGGTAGAGTCAGTGTCGAGGTTCGCGGGCACGTCCGTAAGGTCGTTGAAACTTCCACTGAAATCATCCGTTGAGTCCGTATCCAAATTAGCGGGCACATCCGTAAGGTCGTTGAAGCTTCCACTGAAATCGTCTGTTGAATCCGTATCAAGGTTGGCCGGTACATTGGTCAAATCATTGAAATCCCCTGAAAAGTCATCGGTCACATCGGTATCATAACCACTAAGGTCAATAGTGGTGGCATCAGGATCGTTGGTTAATGAAATTACACCAGCATTAAATTGCAAATCTTGGATTTCATTTTGACTGTCTGCGTCAGCATCATCAACATTGATGGCTATGGTGTTTCCGTTATCAATGCTAATATTTCCTGGATTTCCATCGGTATTAAGGTTTTGGCTATCTGTATTTGTTGTATTGATGACCGTTTGTGTCCCGGATTCGTTGGTAAATGTGTATGTGCCATCCAAGTTGTCAACTAAGGTAGTAATGGTTTCAGGCGCTCCGTTGAACGTTAGGTCATTTCCAAGGCCATCTGAGAGCGTAATGGTTCCATCTCCGTTGTCAACAAAAGAAAAACCTGTGGTATTGGATGAGTTGCAAAGGTTTATCCACTGCCCTCCATTGAAATAATGCACGCAGGAGGTATCAATGTTATAAATTACAGCACCGTTAAGCGGAGTAATGCTTTGCATTTGGGCCGAAGTCAACCTGGTAAGTACCAGAGCCTTGTCGCTGCTCTCCAGTTCCATGATGGATGCTGGGTTTATGGCATTGGGATTATCTCCCACCTTGACTTGGCCGAATGCGATGATAGAAAAAAATAGGGCAAAAAAGGGTAAACTTCTTCTCAATTCCATTACAACTTGTTTGATAGCGCGCTAAAAATAAGGTTGGCGGTAGAGAAGAACCACAAAATGTTGTGTAGGTGGATAAGATTGTTGTAAATGGGAATTGAATGGACAATCCCTTAAAATATAGCTTGTTAGGCTAGGTAATGTGAAGTATAATTCTTACAGGTTAACGATCCAGAAACAAAAAGCCTTGATATTCCAAACCTAAATCATCCAAGGTGACCAGATAGAAGTAAACACCTTCGGGAAGCCCAATATCCTGGCTTAGATAAAAATTTCCAGTATTTGATTCTCCTATGAATTCGTCTACGTAGTTGATTTTTTCATACACCTTCTGTCCAAACCGATTGAAAATTCTAAGGCTATTGTTTGGCGATTCAGACATATTGTCCAGCACAAGAAATTCGTTAATGCCATCCCCATTTGGACTTAGGAAGTAATTGCCCAAAGTAGGATTGTTCACGGCGAATGTATCTGTAGGTAATGGAATGGTCCCGAAGGTAATGGCTCTAAAATCGTTAGGATTAAAGACTTCGGAGGTGATGAAACCGTTTGTAATATCACCGCCTTTAGCTGAATTTCCGATGACAACCCATCGATTTGAGGCTATACTCCAGCCCACCACAATAATGGACTCAAAACTGGCATTGGGAATAGATGCTAAATCGCTTCTCGGATTCCAACTAATGGTTACCGATGCGGGGACGCCACTTTGGAGAATCCAAAACTCCTGGTCCGTCACTGTTCCAATTTCCGGTACTTTGCTGTTTACATCAAAGGTGGATGTAAGAGATGTTGGACTGGAGGGGTTTTCAAACAAATAAGCACACCGTGCCAAAGGCGTACTACCTTGTGAATTCAGGGTCAGTGGCCGTAATTGATTTTCATCACCAATCGGAAATGAGAAAAAATCCCTGTTATTTATGGCAGCAAAGCCCTTTATTTTTGCACCATCCCGTTCCCCGGTAAAAAAACCATTTTGCATAAAATTGAGATACACCGTTTGATCATCCAAGGGCGAGTCCACATTACCGTCCACAAAATTGGTATTGTTTTGTACATGCACCGGGATTCTTAGCATGACATTACTGGGAACAAAAAACTCCGCATCCCAAAAACTTGGGGCTACATTGCCTGAAACCTCAATAGCGCCGTTTCCATAGAAACCAGTCAGCCCAATATTTTGATCAAAGGAAGCATCGTTGATAAAGTTGGTATGAAATCCTATGCTGCCATTAGGGTGTATCTTGATATCGCCTCCGTTATATAGGGCGTTTTGGGCATAGCCAGAGACTAAAAATAACAGTAAAGATGCTTTAATAAGTACTTTCATGTTTTCTAAGGAGCTAAAACCACGTAATGCCAATTTGCATTGGTCGCTGTAGGAACTCCAGCTATAAACTCGTAGACCTGTACAGAAAAAGTCCCTACACCTTGATTGGTCAATTGAATCATAATTGGATTTCCTGGTGTGTTTTCCTGGACGGTGAGTTGAATAACTGAGGTAGCAGTTATGGCGGCATTATTAACGATATAAGCTCCGGCTGTTCCAGTCCCAGATGCAACTTGTGCCCTTAAGGTTACTTGCTGACTAAGAACCCAATCAGTTCCATTCCACTCCATAAGTTGACCTTGTGTGGTTCCGTTGTCAAGTTTTGCCAAAGTGACAGCATCATTTGCTATGGATGTGGCATTGGGGGCTCCCGTGACATCCCCAGAAAGATTATCCACAGAGAATGTGGTCCCCGTAAGTGTGAGCCCCGTCCCTGCGGTATATGTTGTGTCGTCATCGGTATCGTCCGCGAAGCCCGCCGGGATGTTGGTGATGTTGGCCCAATCGGGTGCGACGCCCGCATTGTCCACGGAGAAAGTTGTCCCCGTAAGTGAGAGCCCTGTCCCTGCGGTATATGTTGTGTCGTCATCGGTATCGTCCGCGAAGCCCGCCGGGATGTTCGTGATGTTGGCCCAATCGGGTGCGACGCCCGCATTGTCCACGGAGAAAGTTGTCCCTGTAAGTGAGAGCCCCGTCCCTGCAGTGTACGTTGTGTCGTCGTCGGTATCGTCCGCGAAGCCCGCCGGGATGTTCGTGATGTTGGCCCAATCGGGTGCAATGCCCGCATTGTCCACGGAGAAAGTTGTCCCTGTAAGAGAGAGCCCCGTCCCTGCAGTGTACGTTGTGTCGTCGTCGGTATCGTCCGCGAAGCCTGCCGGGATGTTGGTGATGTTGGCCCAATCGGGTGCAATGCCCGCATTGTCCACGGAGAAAGTTGTCCCTGTAAGTGAGAGCCCTGTCCCTGCAGTGTACGTTGTGTCGTCGTCGGTATCGTCCGCGAAGCCTGCCGGGATGTTGGTGATGTTGGCCCAATCGGGTGCAATGCCCGCATTGTCCACGGAGAAAGTTGTCCCTGTAAGTGAGAGCCCTGTCCCTGCGGTATATGTTGTGTCGTCATCGGTATCGTCCGCGAAGCCTGTCGGGATGTTCGTGATGTTGGCCCAATCAGGTGAAATTCCTGAATTGTCAACTTCAAGTGACCCGTCCGCGGCTTGGTTTAACCCTGTTCCAGCAACATCCACATTTATCTTGGCCGCTGTCACGCCGTCGTCCAGCAGTTCATTCGTCCCAACCGCATCATTGGCCATTTTATCATTGGTAACCGCATCGGTGGCCAAATCCAAATTGCTTACTTGGCCATCTTCAATCTTTAATGAGTTGACGGCATTATCGGCAAGCTCTACAGTGTTGATTCCTCCCGCATTAACGTCCAGCAAAAATGGGTTTAAGGCATCCCCTGTTCCAGACAGCACCAAGGTGGCATCAGCTGGTCCTGTAACTTCATTTCCAACCACACCGTCCACTTCGGTAACGGTTAAGGCCGACTCATCCACCAAAATCCATTGTGTTCCGCTCCATTGCAACAACTCGCCTGTGGTAGTTCCAGGACCCAGCTTATCAAAAGAAATGGCTTCTGCTGCAATCCTATCTCCAGTAATGGATTGTGGTTGAATATGAAGTTGCCCATTTACAGAGGTTGGAACAATATTCTCGCCTCTAATCATGCCTACTTCAAAATTGAAATTGGTACCATCTTCCGTGATTACAATGGTAGGGTTTGCATTTACAATGGGGTCCGCGGAAAAGGTCTGCTCATCTGGCTGGTCACAGGGATTGATCCACTGGGTACCGTCGAAGAAATGCACGCACTCGGTATCCACGTTGTAGACCATGGCACCTTGCAATGGGGTTATGCTTTCCATTTGGACCGTTGTCATACGGGTAATGACCAAGACCCTGGAGGTGCTTTCCAATTCCAGAACGGACGCCGGATGCAAAACTTCAGGGTTTTCCCCAATTTTGATTTGGGCTTGTAGCGAACTGATCATCAGTAGTCCAATGATCAAACTTGAAAATTGTTTTTTCACGGTGTCTGAGGGTTGAGGATATTTAGACTTAATGGGCAAAACTAGGCCTATGATCCGAGAATTCTAATAATTACCGTCAAAATACCTCAGTTCAAAGGTGAACGGATAAGTACTACGGTAGAATTTTTGGAGAATTAACAAAAGTTTAGAACAGTGATATTTTTTTATGTGGCCGCCAAGGGTTTTCTTTAACTTCGGCTAAATGGCCATGCTTATGAAAAACTTTACACTGATTTTATTTTTTCTTGCTTGCGCTGGTAGTTTACTGGCTCAAGATAATAGACAAGTACTAAGGGGCAAGGTGATTTATCGTGGGATAAATGTACCCAACGAAAACGTGATCAATTCCACTTCGGAAACAGCTACTATTACCAATGAGGATGGGGAGTTTGTAATATTGGTAAAGGAGGGTGACCAATTGGTTTTTACAGCAGTGAATTATCAACTGGAAGTTGTAACGATCACTCCTGAAATTTTACACAATAATCGTCTCGTAGTTGAGGTGACGGAAAAAGTTACCGAGCTGGAAGGGGTAGTGGTAACTCCTGAAAATCAGGAGAAATTTTTGGAAGTCAAAAACGAGGATTTCAAAGAATTTGAATATGAAATAGACCGATCTACCGAGGTTGAGAATATTGCCGAATCCAGAACCGTAAGAGGAATGCGGGATGGAATCAACTTTGTGAACATTTTCAAAGCTTTGTTCAAGGCCAAAAAACTTGAGGGTGAAACAAGGGAGCCGTTAAAGGTAAGCGAGGTTTTGAGACAGGTCTATGAAGACGAGTTTTTTGTGGTGGATTTGAAATTACCTCAGGATAAAATCGATGCTTTTTTGGTCTACTGTGATGACAAAGTTCCCTCGCAGACCTTGTTGCGCAAAGAAAATGAGTTCCAGCTAATCGATTTCCTAGTGACCCATAGTAAAACCTATTTGGCCGAATTGGATGCGGAGTAAAGTTCTACTTTTCCTTTTTGTTGTTTTTTCATTTTCGATACATGCCCAGCAAACGGGTACCAAACAGCTTCGAGGAAGGGTGTACAGCACCAATGAGGATGTTGTAGGGGTGGTGGTGCAGAACCTTACATCCCAAAGAGCTGTTATTACGGATATGGACGGGAATTTTTCCATTCTTGTGGCCCTTCAGGATACGCTGGCATTCTCCGCGGTCCAATTTCAGCGAAAACTTATTGTGGTCAATGATGTGGTCTACAATACAAGTTTTATCTCGGTACCCTTGGAGGAATTTGTGAACGAGCTGAAGGAAGTTGTGGTGAGACCTTACGATTTATCCGGAGACCTTAACCAGGATTTAGATCAGCTCCAACTGGAAAAAGATGTAAGTGCGGAAGCTTTGGGACTGCCCAATGCGCACGCAAAAATCCCCACGCAGAGCGAACGGAAATTGCAGCAGGCTTCTTTTGGAAAATTTAATGTGGGAATGATTTTGACTCCTCCCTTGGATCCAATCATCAATGCCATTACGGGGCGAACAAAGATGCTTAAGAACAGGGTCAAAGTGGATAAAACCTATGCCAGAACCCAGCGGGTACAGGGTTTTTATGCAGATTCCCTAATTAGCACCAACTTAAAGATTCCTGTAGAAAAACTGGATGATTTCATGTATTTCTGTGAGGTGGATGAGGATTTTCAGCACACCGTAGACTCCCATGATAAATTGAAGATTTGGGATTTTATGGTTTCAAAGAGTAGAGCGTATCGTAGAAACAATAATTTAGACTAAAGGGTTGGCATGCCATTTGTACTTTTGTTAATTGAATACGAGGTTTGGGAAGGTTTTTTATTTCTAAGTCCTCAATTCCTTGTAACGAAAAGTTGAAAATGTAGTCTTTTACATTATGATAAAGCTTAAAAAAATAGGAAGTGTATTAGGTTTGTTAGCCCTTTTATTATTGTTTTCCTTTACCACGATGCACAAATTCTACCTTAGTGTGACCAATGTGGTATACTCTGAAAAAAGTGCATCGTTCCAAATAACCAGTCGGATCTTTATTGATGACCTGGACGATGTTCTGGAAGAACGATACGGGGTCAAGGCAGAACTGGCAACAAAAAATGAGGCTCCCGTAGCGGATGCCTATATTGAAAAATACCTCCGTGCAAAATTTGCCATAGCGCTAAATGGCGAAATCGTCCCCTACACTTTTTTGGGAAAAGAATATGACAATGATGTCGTAATCTGCTACATGGAGTTGGAAGATGTGGACTTTTCCAGCTTAAAATCAGTCTCCATTCAGAATGAAGTTCTTACCGATCTTTTTGAAGAACAGCAAAATGTGGTCCATGTAAAATGGAAAGGAACGAAAAAAAGTTTTGTGTTGATCAAGGAGAATAATAAAGGAATGTTAAACTTATAACTGCCTTTTAACAGTTCGTTAAAAAAAAGCTATTTTTCACCGTTTTAAAAATCAATAAGAAAATGAACAAAATCAAGTATTGTTTTGCTTCCATGCTGTTTCTTTTTGGTGCAATGGCCTTTGCACAGGAAGAAGGTGAAACCAAAGAGCAAAGGGAGCCTGGTCATGTGAACCAAAGCAAGTTTAAACAGTTGTACGAAGAGTTCTCCACTCCAAACACCTACCGTTCAGCCTCCGGAGCTCCCGGTCCTGATTACTATCAGCAAAGAGCAGATTATGTAATGGACATTGAATTGGACGATAAAAATGCCAAGATTTATGGTGAAGAAACTATTACCTATTACAACAATTCTCCAGATGATTTGGAGTTCCTATGGGTGCAGCTAGATCAAAATGTGCGGGCTAAAGATTCCAAGTCTCCATTAAGAAATGGAAACGGAGTAAGCTTTGCCTATATGGCGGGGGATTTTGCCCAAACCTATGTCACCGAGCCTTTCGATGGCGGTTTCAATATTGAATTTGTGAAGGATGCCAATGGCAAGCCATTGTCCTATACCATCAACCAAACCATGATGCGTCTGAACATTCCCCAACCGCTTAAGAGTGGGGAGCAGATTTCATTTTCCATCAAGTGGTGGTATAATGTTCCTGACCATACGGTGAACAGGGCGCGTTCTGGCTTCGAATACTTTGCAAAAGACGGAAACCGCGCCTATGTTATTGCACAGTTTTTCCCAAGAATGGCTGTTTATAGCGATGTGGAAGGATGGCAAAACCATCAGTTTTGGGGAAGTGGCGAATTTGCCCTTCCATTCGGTAACTATGAAGTAAACATTACTGTACCGTCAGATCATATCTTGGATGCCACTGGAGTTTTGCAAAACAGGGAACAGGTATTCTCCAAAGAGATGATGAAACGTTATAAGCAGGCTAAGAAATCGTATGATAAACCTGTCCTAATTGTAACCCAAGAAGAAGCTGAAGCGGCGGAAAAAGGCTTTTCGGAAAAGAAAAAGACTTGGAAGTTCAAAGCAACCAATGTACGGGATTATGGTTTTGCGACCTCAAGAAAATTTGTTTGGGACATGCAGGCCGTAAAAATTGGTGGAAAAGATGTAATGGCTGTTTCCCTATATCCTAAAGAAGGAAACCCACTTTGGGAGGAGCAGTCCACCAAAGCTGTGGTACAAACTTTGAAAACCTATTCAAAACATACTTTTGATTACCCTTACCATAAGGCTATCTCGGTACATGCCAAAAACCAAGGTATGGAATACCCTATGATTTGCTGGAACTATGGACGTCCCAACGAGGATGGTACGTATTCCGACAGAACCAAGTACGGTATGATCAGTGTGATCATCCATGAGGTGGGGCACAACTACTTCCCTATGATCGTAAACTCTGATGAGCGTCAGTGGGGATGGATGGATGAAGGTTTGGATACTTTCATGCAATATTTGACCGAGCAGGAATTTGGGAAAAATTACCCAGATGTCATCGCTCCCAACTCAAAATACCCTTCTAGAAGAGGCGAGGCAGCGAAAATTGTCCCTTATATGGCTGGTGACCAAAGTCACATTTCACCCATTATGTCCAATCCAGAGAATGTATATCAGCTGGGGCCAAACGCCTATGGTAAACCAGCTACTGCTTTGAACATTCTTAGGGAAACCGTTATGGGCCCCGAATTGTTCGATCATGCATTTAAAACCTATGCCCAGCGTTGGAAATTCAAGCATCCTACCCCAGAGGATTTCTTTAGAACCATGGAAGATGCATCAGCAGTGGACTTGGATTGGTACTGGAGATCTTGGTTCTATACTACCGATTATGTTGATATCGGGGTAAAAGGGGTGAAAAAATACTATGTTTCAGACAAGCCTACCAAACAAATGGAAAAGTATATGGCGGATAGAAATATCACAGAAGCCGATTTACCTCCATTGGTTTATTTGGCGGAAGAGGATAGTGAGGATTACAATCCCGACCTCAAAGGAAAGGCACCTACAGAGGTTTCCCAGAACTTGAAGGAATTTATGATGGATAACTTGAGTGCTGAGGAAAGGACCCAGGTCCAGGAACCCAAGTATTTCTATGAGATTACTTTTGACAAGCCGGGAGGGATTCCAATGCCTTTGATTGTTGAATATACCTATGCCGATGGAACTAAGGAAAACGTGACCTATCCACCGGAAATATGGAGAAAGAACGATGCAGAGGTGAAACGTGTATTGTCTTCCCAAAAGGAATTGGTAGGTATTGTGGTTGACCCCAAAGCGGAAACCGCAGATATCGATACGGCCAACAATTCTTGGCCCAAGAAAGAGGAAAAATCCGATTTCGATAAGTTCAAACAAAATATCAAAGGGTAGTTAAACCCTAGATCAAGTGTTAAAAGCCCTGTGAAATCACAGGGCTTTTTTTAGTTTCCAAGCAAGTTCTCATTATATTTGTCCTATGCATTTTCTATTCATCAGCGGCGGAGAAATCTTTTTTATCCTTTTTATTGTGGTCATGGTTTTTGGTGCCGATAAAATACCGGGTATTGCCAAAGGCCTGGGTAAGGGAATGCGACAGTTACGGGACGCCACGGACGATATTAAGCGCGAAATCCAAAAGAGCGCCGAGAGCCAAGGTATTGATACCGACTTCACCAAAGACATCCGAAACGAACTGAATGAAGTAAAGAAAAATGTGGATGAGGTAACTGGAGCTGTCAAAAGAAGCACCAAATAATCCATGTTGGACCGGCTCCTACAATGGGATCAGGATGTTTTCATTTATCTTAACGGGCTTGGTGTCGAATTTTGGGATCCTTTTTGGTCAACCGTGACCAAGATTTCAGTGTGGACTCCCTTATTCCTGTTGTTTCTTGCCCTGTTTTTACTGAAGTTTCCTAAAAGGCAGGCCTTTTCCAGAATTACTGCGGTAGTGGCCTTGGCATTTTTCATCACCTTAATTACCCATTGGACCAAAATTGGTTTTAAAAGACTGCGCCCCTGTGATGATGCAGAAATAAATTCCTTTATCCGCATCTTGGATACCCCTTCGGGTTATAGTTTTTTTTCGGGTCATGCTTCCAGCTCCTTTGCCATTGCCCTTTTGGTCTATTTGCTGCTTAGAAACAAGATAAAATGGGCAGGTTTATTTTTTATTTGGCCCCTACTGTTCACCACCAGCCGTATTTATGTTGGGGTGCATTATCCTTTGGATGTTTTGGTTGGAGCAGCAGTTGGAGTGATTTCGGGTTTACTTTTCCATCGACTACACCGAGCTATAGTACCCGGCACATCGTAAGCCCATCACGTATAGGGAGCAAAACGGTTTCAACTCTTGGATCTTGCTTTAATTTCTGATTATAGGCCAACAATGAAGCCGTAGCCTTATCCGAAGGAATCAAAGGTTCCACTACTTTACCAGACCAGAGCACATTATCGCTTAAAATGATACTTCCCGCCTTGGTTTTTTCAATGACGGCTTCAAAAAAGGCATCATACTGGACTTTTTGGGCATCGATGAACACCAAATCAAATTGATGATCCAACTTTGGAACAATGTCCAGGGCATCTCCAATATGCTGCTTGATCTGTGCTCCAAAACCACTTTTATCAAAGTACTTCCGCTGCATGCCGTGCAGTTCCTCATTGACTTCAATGGTGTGCAACTCGCCCGACTTTTGGAGTCCCTCGGCCAAACAAATGGCAGAATACCCTGTATAGGTTCCTATTTCCAATATGAATTTGGGTGAAATAATTTTGGAGAGCATGCTCAGTACCCTCCCTTGAAAGTGACCGGTGATCATTCGGGGTTGAATAACCTTTAGGTGGGTTTCACGGGTGAGCTCCGTTAAAATTGCTGGTTCCGACTCCGTGTTTTCTGCAATATAGCTTTCCAATAAGGGGGATAAAAAATGCATGCGTAAATTTTCGCAAAAATAGAGAAAAGAAGTACATTGGATATACCGTTTATCTCGAACTAGAACATATGGTTTCATCCAATTTTACAACTAGAAATGCCAGAATGGAGGATTTGCCCATTCTGTTGGATTTTGAGCAGCAATTGATCAAGGCAGAAAGACCTTTTGATATCACCATCAGGGAGGATCCTGTTAGCTATTATGATATCAAGGCTATGATTGATAATGATGACGCCTGTGTTCTAGTGATTGAACATGAAAGAGAAATTGTGGCCTCTGGGTATGCCATTACCAAAAGAGCAAGACATTATCTGGATCATGAGTTCTATGCTTACTTGGGCTTTATGTATACCCACCCCAATTTTAGGGGCAAAGGCCTGAATGCAAGAATAGTTGAATCACTCAAGCAATGGGCCGATTCCAAAGGACTTGCTGAAATGCGCTTGACGGTTTACGAGGATAACATTCCAGCCGTAAAAGCCTATGAAAAAGTGGGCTTCAAAAAACACATTAGTGAAATGCGACTGGAATAAGACTAGAGAAAACGATATTTAATTTCCATATTTAACCCAAACAATACGTATGACTTTTCAGCATTCCTTGGAATTTGCACAACAGTTGGACGCCCAAGACCCCCTGGCCAAGTATAGGGAGGAGTTCCACTATCCCCAGCACAATGGAAAGGATGTAATCTATTTTACTGGCAATTCTTTGGGACTTCAGCCTAAACGTAGCCAGAAATTTGTGGATGACGTCATGAAAGACTGGAAGGAAATGGCTGTGGAGGGTCATTTTTATGCTGAAAAGCCATGGTGGGACTATCATGAGCGCTTGGCGGAAGGCTTGTCCAAAATTGTTGGCGCCAAAAAAGAGGAGGTTTCCGTAATGAACACTCTTACAGTGAATCTGCACCTGTTAATGGTATCCTTCTATAGACCCACTGGAAATAGAATAAAGATTTTGTGTGAGGAGAAGGCCTTTCCGTCCGATCAATACATGCTACAAAGTCAGGCTAGGTACCACGGTTTTAATCCTGAAGATGTGATTGTGGAGGTTAAAAAAAGGGATGGCGAACATTTTTGGAGAACGGAGGACATTCTTGATAAGATCAATGAGGTAGGAGAGGAGTTGTCCTTGGTCTTAATGGGAGGGGTCAATTATTACAATGGCCAAGTCTTGGATATGGAAGCCATTACCAAAGCTGGAAAAAAAGTAGGTGCAAAAGTGGGATGGGATTTGGCCCATGGTGTAGGTAACGTAAAGCTTAGCCTGCATGATTGGGGTGCAGATTTCGCGGCTTGGTGCAGTTATAAATATATGAACAGTGGCCCAGGAAATGCTTCTGGAATCTATGTGAATGAGAGTTATCTGGGACAAAAGGATATACCGCGTTTTGAAGGGTGGTGGGGCACCAAAAAGGAAACCCGCTTTTTGATGCAACCGGAATTTGACCCGATAGATACGGCAGACGCCTGGCAGTTAAGTAATCCTCCAATTCTTTCTGTAGCACCCTATTTGGCTTCGCTGGAGTTGTTTGATGAGGTGGGCATGGATGCTTTGGTGCAAAAACAAAAAAAGATAGTGGCCTTTCTGGAATTTGTTCTAAAAGAAATAGATAAAGAGGTGGAAAGTACCTTTGAAATCATTACTCCTGAAGATAGAGGATGTCAACTTTCCGTTTTTCTGCATGGAGAAGGGCGCCCTCTCTTTGATTTTCTGATGAAGAATGGGGTCATTACGGATTGGAGAGAACCCAATGTGATCCGATTGGCTCCCGCTCCTTTGTATTGCTCGTACACTGATATGTACAATTTTGGACAAATATTAAAGGAAGGGATTTTAAGCAAGTGAGGTAGAGTACCTGCGCTTTACGTATACGGAAGGCGATAAGCCTTGATATCTCCTAAATTGCTTGCTAAAGTAAGAAGGGTCCGTGAACCCGCATTGGTACATGACCTCGGCAATGGTTGAATTGTCCTCATTGAAAAGTTCCACCGCTTTGGTTATCCGATACTCATTGACAAAATCCAGAAACCGTCTTTGGGTCATTTTTCTAAAAAAACGGCTAAAGGAATTGGGAGTGAAACCCAGTTGCGCTGAAATTTCAAGCACGGAAATTTCTTTATGATAGTTGGTGTTTACATACTCAAAGACGTGTTCCAACCGCCTAATCTCGTCACTTTTAAACTCGTTGATTGAAAATGTGTCCAATAGGGTTTTATAGGTTTTTTCCTTGGACAGATCACTTAGGATAGACAACAGATTGATCAATCTACCTTGATTGTCTTGATGGGCAAAGGCTTCAAATTTGGATTGTAATTCATCCTTGCACTGCTGGCTGAAGACAAGGACATGACCGGATTTTTCAATAAGCTTTTTGATGGCATCAAATTCTGGGAATACTTTGATTTTTTCATCCAAAAACTCCTTTCTAAACTGGATGACCACCTCTATGTTATCTTCATTATCCTTGTTGCCAAAGTCAGCATGGGGAATATTTCCTGCTAAAAATACAAGCGTCCCATGGGTATAATGGCTTTTGTTGGAACCAATATGCAAACAACCGGCTCCATTTTTCACATAGACCAATTCGTATTCCGGATGCACATGCCAACCAGCCGACTCACAATAACTGGAATTGTTATACGTAGCTACCTTTAAGGAAGTGTTGTGGGAGACATTAATGGATTCCAACATGGGTTTCATGCTGTAAAACTACCAATAAAATCTTGTTTATATCCAGTTTGGGAATAAAACAGACAAGTATTGGAATGTTTTCAGCTATAAAGTTCCGCTGGGGTTCGGTTATTTTGCCATATGAAATCACTTCAACTTATTTTTTCCAATCCCAGATACTTTGCACCAGCTTGGGTTTTTACCACCCTTAACATTTGGTTTGGTACCTGGGCCATTTATATCCCGACGGTAAAAGAAAAATTGGACATCAACAAGGCCGATTTAGGGATTGCCTTGTTTTGCCTGTCATTGGGAGTTTTTGCCATTTTTCCCTTGGCGCCCAAAATCATCAATAAACTTGGAGTGGGAAAAGCAACTTGGGTAGGAGTGTTGTTGGGTAGTATAACGGCCATATTCCCACTATTGGCACCCAATTACATTACATTGGCGGTAACCCTATTTCTTTTTGGGGCAGCCAATGGACTTACAGATATTGCCATGAATACCCTGGTCACTGAGATTGAAAAGGAGGATAAGCAGAATTTTATGTCGGCGGCCCATGGATTTTTTAGTTTGGGCGGCGTTGTTGTGGGCTTGGGTAGTTTCTTAATTCCCATTATCGGGAACCCGGCACTTCATATGGGCATAACCGTGGGTGTTGCGTTTTTGATCAATTTGTACTTTTTCCGCCATTATATAAACATTAAGGCAGCTCCACAGGAAAAAGAGGCCTTCAATTTAAAATTGTTCAAACCCCTGCTTTTACTGGGACTGATAAGTTTTGTTGCTTTTGGTAGTGAAGGTGCTATTGTGGATTGGAGTGGACTTTATTTAAAAGAGATAACGCTGGCTCCGGAAGCACTTATCGGCTCGGGATTTTTGGCCTTTTCCGTTGCCATGACCCTAGGAAGGTTTTTGGGGGATGGCATCAGCGCTCGGATAGGTTCCATTAAAATTGTGGTGTTGGGAGCTTCGGTGGCGCTTTTAGGGTATCTGTTGGTGTTATCGGAACATACCCTTTTGGCCATTGTGGGCTTTGCCTTGAGCGGTCTTGGGTTTTCTGTTATAGTCCCTGAGCTTTTCAGAATTGGGGGTAACGTTAAGGGGGTGGAATCGGCACAAGGAGTTTCCTTTATCGCTGGTACCGGATACTCAGGTTTTTTAATGGGACCCGTTGTTTTGGGCTTTGTGGCGGAAAGCACTTCCCTAACCCATAGTTTCTATGGTCTTTTGGGCTGCATTCTACTGGTTTTGGGAACTAGCTTGTTCCTTCAGAAAAAGAGAGCTTAGAAATCCTGGAATTACTCTTTGATTACGGATAGATTGGTAAAATTCAAGCTGAATTCTTCTTCTGATTTTCTATGATCTTGGGCTAATTTCAGTCCTTCCATAGTCACATAATCCTCCCAAGTAGTGGTCATGGAAGGTTCTGCTTGGTTGGCTTTTCTAAATACCCATTCACGCAAAACAAAGTCGTCCTTAAAATAAAAATCATAGGCATCTCCAGGGGTATACCCACCTTCGTTGCCATATACTATGGTCAGCTTCTGCATGGATTCTCCACTAATAGGTGCCTTTTGACCTTCTTTGTGTTCCGAAGTATAATTGTTGGCATCCCAAATTAGATTGAACGGCGCCAAAATCCAGAATCTGTCATTGATAAAACCGCTATTGCGTTCAAGGGCAACGCTATCCATGGATTTTCGATTGTAAACTAAAGTGTCCGAGGAAATTGAAGTGACCTTATTGGTTTTAGGCTCCCAGACCCAGGTACGTTCAAAATGGGTGGTATCCTTATCCACATTAAATGTAAACGTGATTTCCTTCACGGATTTCCAAGCATCGTATCCATGTGCTTGGGCTATTTTTTCTGGAATTGACAGTTCTTTTTCAGGAGTGGGCTCAGCTTTGGGTTCAGTTTTACAAGCTGAAATCAATGTAAAGCTAATCAAGGCTAAAAAGAAGTAGTATTTCATCTGCTAATTTTCCATAAATATAAGGTCAATTTCAATTATCTTGGTGAGATATTCCCTAAAAGGGAAAACTTCATAAAAAGAACCCGAACAAACCTCGTCCAGTGACTTTTATCAGAAGACTGTTTCTAACTCTTATACATTACATTGATAAGAATTCATTGGAAACAGATGACCCATATGCCCATCTGACGGATGAGGAACTGGTGCAGAAAATTGTTGCCAACAACAATCCGTTGCTCTTTGGCAAGTTGTACGACCGGTATGCAAAAATGGTCTACAACAAATGCTACGGATTTGCCAGATCGGAAGATGAGGCTGAAGATTTGACCCAGGATGTGTTCCTGCAATTGTTCATAAAACTGAAGATGTTCAAAGGGAAATCCAAGTTTTCCACTTGGCTGTACTCCTTTACCTATAATTTCTGTGTGAACTATGTGAATAGGAACAAGCAGCGAAAGATGAGCGATAAATCCGTGCCTGTGGAGGACTCGGAATACAAATTGACAGCGGAAATACCCGATGACAGCCTTTTTGAAATGAAGACCAAGAAATTGAAAAAAGCCTTGGAATTGGTTTCGCCAGAGGATAAGTCCATCTTGTTACTGAAGTATCAGGATGGAGCCTCCATTAAAGATTTGGTAAACCTTATGGAAATAGGGGAGAGTGCCGTAAAAATGCGGTTAAAAAGAGCAAAAGAAAAATTAATGGAAATCTATAAAACCTTGTAACATGGCAAAGAAAATTAGAAATCCGTTTAAGGAACTGGAAGCTTCGTTACGGGAAGTTCCACCAGGCATGAAGAAAAAAGTAATGAACGATATAGCGGCTGCCAAATTAATCATGGATATGGCCTCGCTCTTCTCGTTCAATGTGGGATCCGCTTTGCGAAAACTTTTTAAAACCTTGGGAAATAATTGATAACTGCACTATAAAACTAAAGATATGGAAACACTGAACGAATGGAAGAACCTGACCTTTGATTCCTTGGCTGCAATGGGCAGGGATATAGCATTGGCCCTCCCCAAGATTATTGGGGCACTGATCATTCTGCTGATTGGTTGGATCGTAACCAGAATCATACTCTTTGTCCTGGGCAAAATATTAAAGTTGGCCAAGGTAAATGTCCTGAGCGATAAGATCAACGACATGGAACTGTTTGGCAAGGGGGATTTTAAAATTGATATCCTTAAGATAATCCTAGGCTTTGTTAAATGGGTATTGTTATTGGTCTTCTTGATTGTGGCCGCGGATATTTTAAGCTGGGAGATCATCTCCACCGAAATTGGCAATCTGCTACGCTATTTACCAAGATTGTTCAGCGCACTCGCTCTTATGATGATTGGGCTCTACATTGGGAACTTCATTAAGAAAACGGTCAAGAAAATCTTTGACTCCCTAGAGTTTGGGGGATCTAACTTGGTGAGTAATATGTTGTTTTACATCATTGTGATATTTATTTCCATTACGGCCTTGAACCAGGCGGGAATAGATACCACGATTATTACTAACAACGTTACCATGATCTTGGGCGCATTTCTATTGGCTTTTGCCATTGGTTTGGGCTTGGGGTCACGCGATGTGATCACAGATTTGTTACGTTCCTTTTACACCCGTAGGACATTTGCCGTGGGCGACAAACTGGTGATTGGCAAGCACTCAGGAACGGTAGAAGCTATTGAAAACAACAGCTTGACTTTGGTAACCAAAGACGGAAAATTTGTGATTCCCATTAAGGATGTTGTGGAGAGTAAAGTGGAGATAAAATCTTAAAACAAAAAGCCGCCCAGAATTACTTCTTGGGCGGCTTTTTAAAAGAATCCCTCTACTATTTATTTTGATTTTGCCAAATAGTTATTGTTGAGTTGAACCACCGGAAATTCGGTTCTTCGGTTCAATTCCAGTTGTTCTTGATCACAGTCTTCCAAACCGTTACAATCGTTGATCAATTTTCGTTTTCCAAATCCTTTATAAGAGATAATTCGGTGTCTTGGTATACCGTGGGCAATGAGATACTCGTAGGTGGATTTAGCCCTTCGTTCTGATAGTTTGTCATTGTAATTGTGGCTTCCCACGGGATCGGTATGCGATTCCAATCGGATAACCATTTCAGGGTAGGTTTCCGACATAAGCTTGACCACTTTATCCAATTCACGGGCTGCATCAGGTCTAATATTACTTTTATTAAAGTCAAAATAGATTTTATTGAGTCCTGCCAAAACCTTCACATCCATTACAGGTTCCAGTTCAATATTCTGAACTACTGTTTTGGTAACGCGCTGTACCGTTTGCGTGCTAAAATACACGTGCTTATGGGGGTGCGTTTTCCGAACCGCTTCTATCAGGTAATTTTGACCACGATTCACAAACATTTCATAACGCCCTTGATCATTGGTCATCGTTTTTTGAACCAACTCCCCAGTATTTTGATCGTACAAAGAGATGGCAACACTGTCCAACGGCTGAAGGTTGATAGCATCCGTGACTGTTCCCTCCAGCATCAAAGAAGGAATAAACTTAAAACGATAAATATCATCGCTTCCTTTGCCTCCTTTACGGTTGGAGCTTACATATCCATCCACACCGTTATCCATGGCGTAGTATCCAAAATCGTCTTTTTCACTATTTAGGGGCTTTCCTAAATTGATCACATCCTTTATGTTTCCTTCCTCGTCCGAAATAGCAGCAAAGACATCCAATTGTCCAAAGCCTACATGTCCATCGGAAGAGAAGAACAACTGCCCTTCATTATTGATGTACGGAAACATTTCGTTCCCAGGGGTATTGATTATGGGGCCAGCGTTTACTGGGAGTCCCACACCACCCCTTGGGTGTATTTTACAGTAATAAATGTCGGTACCCCCATAGCCACCGGGTCTGTCGGAAGCAAAGTACAATAGCGTTCTATCAGTGTTTACGGTAGGGTGACCGGTAGAGTAGTGGTCGGCATTGGTCTTAAGGTTTCGGGTAACCTTCCAGACACCATCCACTTTTTCCCCTTTGTAGATTTTTAGGTTGTTTAGTTTTTCTATGTTCTTGTCTTCCTTTTTCTTGGTGAAAAAGCTTTCTTTATTTTGGAAGTAGCTGTTTCGCGTAAAGTAGACAATGGTATCGTTTTTGTAATCGGTGGAAAAAACCAAGGAACTTTCGTGGAACTTGGAGTTGATTTCGCCTTGAAACTTTCTGGGAACATCCATGGTACTTCCTTCGGTAACATGGAAAATATCCAACCAGGATTCGTTGTTCCATCCGTAAATATCTTCTGAAGCGACCTCTTTTCTACTGGAGCTGAAATACAACTGCCCGTCATGGACAAAGGCGCCAAATTCGCTGTATCGCGTATTAAAATGTACTGGCTCCACTTCGTATCTTTCCCTACTGTTGAAGACCACAGAAGCCAGGTTTCCATCCTTTAAAAACTGTTTGACACGTGCATCGTTTTTATGGAATTTTCTATAGCGTTTAAGCCATTTTACAGCCTCTTTCTCCTGACCGGAGCTTTTAAGCGCCATGGCATACTTAAAGTAATAGTTGGTCGGGGTCTCGGGCTCGTTGATAAACCTTTTGAAATAGGGCAAAGCCTTTTCAAAATCCCGAAGCATCAAATAACATTCGGCCAACCGCTGATAGGCATGTACAGCGTTTTTCCCAGTGACCATTTTTTCGTACTCGGGAATGGCCTTTGCGTAAGCAAATTTATAGAACAATTGGTCCGCTCTCTTTTGGACTGTGGATTGTGCGGTCATGGAAACCACTCCAAAAAAGGCAATGAATAAAACTGATATGAGGTTGTGGCGCTTCATTGGAATTGATTTTAAAAATATCTTGGTGACTTATAAAGATTGGTTTTCTTAGAAAGTCTTGGTTCAAAGATCAAAATGACTTCATGGGTTCCACCCGTGTAGGGTCTAATGGTAGAAGTTGGAAGGTCGTAAGCATAGCCAATTCTAAAATTGTTGGAAATCTGGTAGTCCAAAAACGCTCCAAAATTGGACGCATCATTGAATCGGTAAGAAGCTCCCAACCATACTTTTTCATACAGTAGAAAGCTATTGGTAATATCATAAGTAGATGGTGCTCCATTGGTAAATTTGGTGATAAATGCAGGACGTAATTTAACATCAGCTGAGATATCAATAACCAAACCTCCAATAGCATAGTAGCTATTACGCTCCAAGGCTTCAAACTCCCCTTCGTTCAAATCCGTGTTCAAAATTCGAGGAGAGGAAATACCCGCATACCATCTATTGGTACTCAAATAAACCCCAGCCCCAAAATTGGGTTTCCAACTGTTAAAGTTGGCATTGAAGAAGGGATCGTTATAATCAGGATTTTCCAAACGGTAGTTGGTGAATCCGGCTTTTAATCCAAAAGAAAGTTTTGCTTCGGCTGTAACGGGAATGGTATAACTAAAATCCCCATACACATAGTTGGTGCTCTCAAAACCCAATTGGTCCGTGATATAGGAAATCCCCAATCCCACACGTTCATTGTTCATGGGAGTGTGGAAGGAGAATGTACTTGTGGTCGGATTCCCGTCCAGTCCAGCCCATTGGTTCCTGTGAAGGGCGGTCATGTTCATACTCTCTCGGCTACCTGCATAAGCGGGATTTACAGAGATGGTGTTGAACATATATTGTGTAAACTGAGGAAGCTGTTGGGCCATAGCGCTGGATCCAACAATTGCCATCAATGACAGGGTAATCTTGCGAAGCGTTTTCATATTGTTTCGGTTAAGGTTTTGCCCGGTTGCCCAGACTGGAATTTGGGTTTAAATTCTATATCAAAGCAACGGCAAATGGGTGTTATTGAGTAATATAGCCGTTGAATGAACTTGAATAATCGGCCTGAAACAAAGGGTTCGATGAAGTGCATTTTTCTGTGGACGAATGCGGCAAATGACCTGATTTACAAAAGGGCTTTGGTCTAAGAAATAGTTCGATTATCGATACAAAAAAAGGCCAGCCTGTGTGGCTGACCTTTCAAAGTAGTTGCAGTTTGTTTAGTTTGCACCAGTTCCCAGATAAATGTATCCGTTCAGTGGTTTAATATCTGTATTTATCACGTTGATGATATAGTAGTACGTACCTGAAGGAAGCATACCGGAATTTCCAAAGGCATTGCTCGGAGCAAAACCACCCCAGTCATTCTGATAGTTCTTGGATTCGTATACTTTATCTCCCCAGCGGTTGAAAATCATCAGCTCAAAAGAGTAATTACAATATTCTACTCCAGTAATGGTGAACATATCATTGATATTGTCTCCATTGGCAGTAACCGTTTTGGATACAATGATCTCATCTCTACCACAAGGCACACAATCACTGTTTACAATGATGGTGAAGTCTACATAATACTTGCAGGTTCCTTCAGTAGAACTATAGCTGATCAGGTATTCTCCAACTTCCAGGTTGGCTGGATTAAAGATGCTTCCATCCAAGACAACATTACCACTGATCAACTCAAACACCCCATTGGTATCAAAGGATTCTGGTAAATAGTTAATCAAGTTAATGGCATCATCCTCAACGCAAATGTTGATTTCTACTTCCTCAGGTTGAGGTTGCATAACAAAAATCACTTGCTCAAAAGAGGCAGTATTACCACAGGAGTCAGTTACGTCCCAAGTTCTGGTAATCATGAAGTCTTCAGTATCTGCCAAACTAACGGTCTCTTCAGAGAATTCTACTTGATAGTTACCACATCCACCCATAAAGGTCAATTGCGGAACTTCTGGAATCTCATCACCACAAATTAGGTTGATTTCCTCCTCGTAAGCACTTGAGGTGATAGGACCAGTAGGTTCTATCGTGATAACCTGGGTGTGGGTATTGACATTCCCCGCACAATCTTCCGTAGACCAAGTTCGGGTAACGGTATAGCCAGTTGCACAATTGGAATCATTGGTAATTATCTCATCGAAAGTCACCGCAGTAGTTGTATCACAATTGTCAATCGCAGTTAGAACAATAGCATCAGGAACCTCGTTACACATTGCAGTCATGCTTTGTGGCAAGTTTTCCACAAATTGTGGAGCCTGAGTGTCCTCAACCGTGATTTCCTGGGTGTGACTTACAGGATTACCTGCACAATCAGCCGTACTCCATGTTCTAGTGATGATGTAGTCGGAACCACAAGAATCAGAATCCGTGATTTGCTCATCGAACACTACGGTGATACTTGGATCACAATTGTCCATAGCTGTCAAGATTTCTGCAGTCGGAACATTGTCGCACGACACAGTTATATCCAGAGGCAATGTTTCCACAAATGTAGGAGCAGTAGTATCCTCCACCGTGATAACTTGGGTATGACTTACAGGATTACCTGCACAATCAGCCGTACTCCATGTTCTTGTAATGATGTAATCAGAACCACAAGAATCAGAATCAGTGATTTGCTCATCGAACACTACGGTGATATTTGGGTCACAATTGTCCGTAGCTGTCAAGATTTCTGCTGTTGGAATAGCATCACAGGAAACAGTTACATCCATTGGCAAGGCTTCAACAAATGTAGGAGCAGTTGTGTCCTCCACAGTGATAACCTGCGTATGGCTTATTGGGTTACCCGCACAATCTGCTGCATCCCAGGTTCTTGTGATGATATAATTGGATTCACAAGAATCAGTATCCGTGATTTGCTCGTCAAATACTACAGTGATATTTGGATCACAGCTATCAATGGCCGTTAGGACATCAGCAACTGGAATATTATCACAAGAAACTGTAATATCCGTCGGAAGTACTTCAACAAATGATGGTGCTTGGGTATCTATCACCGTGATCACTTGCACGTGTTCACGTACGTTTCCAACACAATCTGTAAAAGTCCATGTTCGCGTAATGGTATAATCCATGGCGCAGCCATCATCCTGTCCTGTAATGGACTCGTTGAAATCCACCGTAGTTGCACAGGTACTGTTTACGGTAATTACTTCTGCTGTTGGAATCGTATCACAAGCTTCAAGCGTAATATCAGTTGGATAACCTTCATTTCCATCATTATCGATAATGTTAACCGTAGCGGTATCGTTAGCCAGGATATTGACCAATGTGGTTGAAATATTGGTCAAGACTACCTGGAAGTCTTCCGTACTTTCAATAATGATATCATCAATAATCGGAATGATTATGTTTTGATTGTTACTGTTGGCTGCCCCAAAGGTCAATACCTGAGTGTTCTGGGGAATACCAGTGTAATCAAATGCATCTTGAGCCGAACCATTGGTGGTATAAAACTCCACGGTAAATTCGTCCTGTACGTCTACATTAAGGCTTACGGGTACTGAAACTGTTCCGGCATCTTCATCAATGTTGATGTTGGTGATATCGAATTGAACCCCGTTGCCTGCACCCCCGTCGTTGTCACCTATCGTTCCCGTTGCATTCCCATCGATGATGGAGATGAGCCCGGTTGAAAGGTTGGAGATCGTTATGGTCAGGTCCTCGCTGTTCTCTATCAGTGTATCGTCAAGTATGGTGACGGTCACGCTGTGCTGCTCGCCCGCGTTACCGGCAAATGCGATGTTCCCGGTGGCGGATGCCACGGTATAGTCGCTGCCCGCAATGGCGGTGCCATCGGCAACGGCAAAGTCCACGTTGAACCCTCCCTGTACGTCGGCGTTGAGCGACAGTACGAAGTCAGCGGTACCTGCGTCCTCGTCCACGCTGAAGCCCGCAACGGACACCCCGTTCCCGGCCCCGCCGTCGTTGTCACCTATCGTTCCCGTTGCATTCCCATCGATGATGGAGATGAGCCCGGTCGAAAGGTTGGAGATCGTTATGGTCAGGTCCTCACTGTTCTCGATAAGGCTGTCGTCAAGTATGGTCACGGTCACGCTGTGCTGTTCGCCCGCGTTACCGGCAAATGCGATGTTCCCGGTGGCGGATGCCACGGTATAGTCGCTACCTGCGATGGCCGTACCGTCGGCAACGTCAAAGTCCACGTTGAACCCTCCCTGTACGTCGGCGTTCAGTGACAGAACAAAATCAGCGGTACCTGCGTCCTCGTCCACGCTGAAGCCCGCAACGGACACCCCGTTCCCGGCCCCTCCGTCGTTGTCATTTATGGTACCTGTGGCATTTGCGTTCAAAATACCTATAAGCCCCGTTGAAAGGTTGGATATCGTTATGGACAGGTCCTCGCTGTTCTCGATAAGGCTGTCGTCAAGTATGGTGACGGTCACGCTGTGCTGCTCGCCCGCGTTACCGGCAAATGCGATGTTCCCGGTGGCGGATGCCACGGTATAGTCGCTACCTGCGATGGCGGTGCCGTCGGCAACGGCAAAGTCCACGTTGAACCCTCCCTGCACGTCGGCGTTGAGCGACAGTACAAAATCAGCGGTACCCGCGTCCTCGTCCACGCTGAAGCCCGCAACGGACACCCCGTTCCCGGCCCCGCCGTCGTTGTCGTTTATCGTACCAACGGCATTGGCGTTCAAAATACCTATAAGTCCCGTTGAAAGGTTTGAAAGTGCGATGGACAGGTCCTCGCTGTTCTCGATAAGGCTGTCGTCAAGTATGGTGACGGTCACGCTGTGCTGCTCGCCCGCGTTACCTGCAAATGTTATGTTCCCGGTGGCGGATGCCACGGTATAGTCGGAACCTGCGATGGCGGTACCGTCGGCAACGGCAAAGTCCAGGTCAAATCCTCCCTGAACGTCGGCGTTGAGCGACAGTACAAAGTCTGCCGTACCGGCGTCCTCGTCCACGTTGAACCCAGCAACGGATACCCCGTTGCCCGCACCGCCGTCGTTGTCGTTTATTGTACCAACGGCGTTGGCGTTCAAAATACCTATGAGCCCGGTTGAAAGGTTGGAGATCGTTATGGTCAGGTCCTCGCTGTTCTCTATCAGTGTATCGTCAAGTATGGTGACGGTCACGCTGTGCTGCTCGCCCGCGTTACCGGCAAATGCGATGTTCCCGGTGGCGGATGCCACGGTATAGTCGCTGCCCGCAATGGCGGTGCCATCGGCAACGGCAAAGTCCACGTTGAACCCTCCCTGTACGTCGGCGTTGAGCGACAGTACGAAGTCAGCGGTACCTGCGTCCTCGTCCACGCTGAAGCCCGCAACGGACACCCCGTTCCCGGCCCCGCCGTCGTTGTCACCTATCGTTCCCGTTGCATTCCCATCGATGATGGAGATGAGCCCGGTCGAAAGGTTGGAGATCGTTATGGTCAGGTCCTCACTGTTCTCGATAAGGCTGTCGTCAAGTATGGTCACGGTCACGCTGTGCTGTTCGCCCGCGTTACCGGCAAATGCGATGTTCCCGGTGGCGGATGCCACGGTATAGTCGCTACCTGCGATGGCCGTACCGTCGGCAACGTCAAAGTCCACGTTGAACCCTCCCTGTACGTCGGCGTTGAGCGAGAGCACGAAGTCTGCCGTACCGGCGTCCTCGTCCACGCTGAAGCCCGCAACGGACACCCCGTTGCCCGCACCGCCGTCGTTGTCATTTATGGTACCTGTGGCATTTGCGTTCAAAATACCTATAAGCCCCGTTGAAAGGTTGGATATCGTTATGGACAGGTCCTCGCTGTTCTCTATCAGTGTATCGTCAAGTATGGTGACGGTCACGCTGTGCTGCTCGCCCGCGTTACCGGCAAATGCGATGTTCCCGGTGGCGGATGCCACGGTATAGTCGCTGCCTGCGATGGCGGTGCCGTCGGCAACGTCAAAGTCCACGTTGAACCCTCCCTGTACGTTTGCGTTCAATGACAGTACGAAGTCTGCCGTACCGGCGTCCTCGTTTACGCTGAAGCCCGCAACGGACACCCCGTTGCCCGCACCCCCGTCGTTGTCGTTGATGGTAATCTCTCCAGAGTTGTCATTAATAGCTGGTGTATTGCTACCATTAGACAATTGGACGGTGAAAGCTTCTGTTGCTTCAATAATGTTGTCATCATTTATTGGAACTGAAATTGAAACCAATTCCCCATGCGTTCCATTGAAATTCAATGTGCCAGAAGTTAGGCTGTAATCCAAGGATTCTACAGCTGTTCCATCAGCAGTAGTATGATTTACCGTAAAACCTCCAATTACTTCACCTACATGGAATACTTCCAAAGTGGCATTTCCGGCATCTTCATCCACCGTAATATCATTGATGTACAAACCAACGGGATCTCCATTTTCAGTAACAAAAATTTGTTGGGTATGATCAATGGAATTCCCTGTACAATCGGACGCAGTCCATGTCCTAACAATGGTGTAGGTAGTACTTGTATTATCTCCAATATAAGTTTCAGAAAAACTTACACCGGCATTTGTATCACAATTGTCATTTGCAGTGAGTGTTTCTGCACTTGGAATCGCATTGTAAGCAGCAACTGTGTCCGAAGGAAGCGTTTCCACGAAGGTAGGCGCAGTAATGTCCTCAACAGTAATTGTCTGTACATGCTCAGTAGTGTTTCCAGCACAGTCCTCCACAGACCAAGTTCTTGTTATGATATAATCGGAAGGACAGGAATCACCGTCTGTAATTTGTTCATCAAAGGTTACTGCAACGCTATTGTCACAGTTGTCGGTAGCGGTTAATACATCTGCAACCGGTACGCTATCACAGGAAACAGTGGTATCTGTTGGCAATGTCTCCACAAAGGTTGGTGCAGCGTTATCTTCCACCGTAATGACTTGTGTAAATGTATCACTGGTTCTTCCGCAGGCATCTGTAAAAGTCCAAGTATTGGTGTATGTTCCTTCCCCAGGACAACTTGGGTCGGCAACAAAGCTACCTGCAACCTTGTTCAAAGTAAAATTGCAAAATTCAGTAGCTGGTTCAAGGTTTTGGGCTGCATTCAACGCATCAGAATCATCGCAAGAAACTGTAGTATCCAATGCATTGGCCGCTGTTGACCAGTTTACCTGATTGGGTTCATTGATGTCCACCACAGTAGGGTCAAAGTTACCGATACCACAACTATCCAGTGTTCCCGAACTTTGGGCCACCACTGGATTGGTATTGGTTACCCCACTAAAGGTTGCCGTGGCTTGCATGGCGAAGTTTGCGGAACATGCAGTTTCCAAGAAATGACATTGGTCCTTGATCTGAACATTGAAATCCAAAGTATACAATGGATCTCCTACATCGGTATTGCCATCAGGAACAAAAAAGCGCAACTCCCTTGTGGAAGTATTAAAATTGTATGTTACTCCAGCGGGCAAAGATTCTGTATTCACAAAATCCACCTCTTGTGGAAGGGTGGTATAAATTTCCAAGTTTTGGATATCATCATTACCCGAATTTTCAACGCTAAGTGTCATTTGAACGTTGTCACCTGGGTTAAAACCTGTACCTGAAGTTGAGGAAGTAAAGTTCAAGGCCCCAAGGCTGGGTTCATAAACCTCAACACTTAATCCAAGCAAATAAAGACCATAACTTTCTTGGTCCGAGGTAATTTTAAGGGTAGCTGATGTTTGGTTGTTGTCTATAAACTTATTACCTGTGTTCTGTAAATCAAAAACGGCAGCGTCAAAACCTAGGGTGTTTGTACTCGCTGGATTTCTATCCGTGAAATCTGTCCCATCTATGGTAATGCGACTATTAAAGAAGTTGTTGCTATCTCTAATTGGAGTGGAGATGTTGGACCAAGTGCTGTTGGTATCGAAGATTTGCAACTGGTCACCAGAGATATCCCTGTCCCCTTCAAAAGATCCAAGAACAATATCTGCATTTACGTTTCCGGTAGGAACTGTTTGGAACCCATTAAAATCAAATTCCACCTCTCCTTGTGTTTGTGTAATGTGCACATAGCCATCAAAAAGGGTGATGTTTTTTCCAATCATGCTCGGGTTTTCATAGACAAACACAATTTGCCATCCTCCCGAGGTACCTGTATGCGATCCTGTATGTGAGTATAAATCTCCTTCAGTAGCTTTCACATTGGCTACCTGGAAATTTCCATAAGGATTGGCCAAACCTGATACGTCTGATGTAATATCCTTTACACAGATGTATGGGTCGTTTACGAAATGCTCATCTCTTCCTCTATATATAACTTCATCAGCCGTAATCGTGCTGTACGAAGATTGACCAGGTAGCATGAGCTTTACCTGGTTGTAATTCCAAACGGGTTCAGCACCGCCATTACCTGTATTGTCATCAACAGAATATTCTTTGTCAGCTGCTGCCCAATACAACAAGACCTTTTTGAAATTCAAACAGCTAAGGCTTGGTTCCGGATTCGAAAAATTGGCGCTACTGGAATTAAAGGTGGAGGCATCCGAATCGATATCTACAAAAACATTGTTTGAGAAATCGTGGTTACCATCCGTTCCGTTGTACGCATTTGTAGCATGACGTGAAAGCACATTATTGGCGATGATCGTCACATCACCCTTAATGGTTTCTGAATACCTTGGGGTAAATGCCTTTTTAACCTGCCCCATCATGCTGAACGAGAACAAGAGTAAGAAAGAAACAATTACCGGTTTAACTGTAGAAGTAGTTTTGCTCTTCATAGGTTTAGATTTGAGATGATCACTTATTTGATCGTCCAAACTTTATGAAAGCTTAACCTGCTAGGATTGGGTCACTAAAAATGTGATTTGAAGTAAATCGCTGTAGGTTAAGGTTTTCACTGTTGGATTGGAATTATTAAGATTTGGGTTCATAATTCGTTTCAAAGAAATGCAGGATGTACTGGAATAGGAAAGTTACACGATATAGGTGTTGGATAAATCGATGTACGACCCGTTTTTCGATAAGGTGACAAAATCATAGATAACTGTCAATCAGGTACTTATATCGTTAGTTTTATCGGTAAACGTATGCAAATTATCGATGAGGAACCCTTTTGCCGGCATTTTTAGCCCATGGATGGGAATCCGTTTAGCTATGGATATTTCCTAGGGTTAAGGATTTTGGTACTTATAATTTGATTAATTTTGGAACTTTACAAAACACAAAGAATGAGTTCAAAAAAAGGTAAGGTTAGTGAATTGATCCAAGAGAAATTATTGGATGAGCGCAAGGTGTTTTTATGGGGAATGGTAGATGATGATTCGGCAAAACATGTTATTGATCGCTTGTTGTATTTGGATCTTCAAAACAATGATGAAATTCAACTGATTATCAATAGCCCTGGTGGGTATGTAACCTCAGGTTTTGCTATTTATGATACCATAAAACAAATTAAAAGTCCAGTGTCAACCGTATGTTCAGGATTGGCAGCTTCCATGGGATCCATTTTACTTTCGGTAGGAGAGAAGGGAAGGCGATTTATCCAACCTCACGCCAGGGTCATGATCCACCAACCTAGCGGCGGTGCCCAAGGGCAAGCTTCCAATATAGAAATACAGGCCAAGGAGATTATCAAGACCAAGGAATTGGGTGCTAAAATTCTAGCGGATAACTGTGGACAGGACTATGACAAGGTGATGAAAGATTTTGATCGCGACTATTGGATGGGAGCCGATGAATCCCTGGAATACGGAATAGTGGACGGCATTTTGGAATAAAACTCTTCTTAAAAGGGAAAAAGTCCTTCGCAATAAATTGTGAAGGACTTTTTATATATAGAGACGCCGAAGCGGAATATTTAATATATATACGGCAACTATGGTGCCAAAAGTTTATCCCTACCCAAAAAAAACTTTTCACCATAAATTTTTCTTCAAGAAAAAGACCTGTGCACATTAGGTGGCACTGGCGTCTAAGAGACAATACGGCATGAAATACTGCCTATTTTCCGTACTTTTATAGCTTAACTAGAATAGGCCCACGGGCATATGACACAGACTCCAAAAAATATTGCCATCATCGGTTCAGGATTGGTGGGTTCCCTCTTAGCTATATTTTTAAGAAAAAAAGGACATTCGGTTACGGTATTTGACCGTAGACCGGATATCAGAACTATAGAATTCTCGGGAAGGTCCATTAATTTGGCCATGAGCAATAGGGGCTGGAAGTCGCTCCGCAAGGTGGGGCTCGAAGAAAGTATTAGGGAAATAGCCATTCCCATGGACAAAAGGGCCATGCATGTTTACGACAAGCCAGTGTATTACCAGAATTACGGCAAAGATGGGGAAGCCATCTGGTCCATATCCAGAGGGATTCTCAATAGAAGAATGATCGATTTGGCGGAAGAGGCAGGGACAGAGTTTCGATTCAACGAAAAAGTGTGGGATGTGGATCTTCCTGAAGCTAAGATATATACCGGGGAAACCGTTAAAAGTGCTTGGAAGGAGTATCAATTTGACCTGATTTTTGGATGTGACGGGGCCTTTTCACGGGTTAGGCATAAAATGCAACGCCGTAGTAGGTTCGATTACTCACAGGATTTTATTGATGTGGGCTATAAGGAGCTTACCATCCCACCCAATCCAGATGGTACCCATAAATTGGGTAAAAACTCATTCCATATTTGGCCAAGAGGCCAGTTTATGCTCATTGCCTTGCCCAATATTGATGGGAGTTTCACCTGTACGCTGTTCCTACCTTTTGAGGGAGAGGTCTCCTTTGATAAAATAAAAACGGAGGAAGATGCGAAAACTTTTTTCAAAACCTACTTTCCCAATGTTCAGAAGGAAATAGAGAATCTTACCCAGGATTTCTTTAAGAATCCCACCAGTGCCATGGTTACCATGAAATGTTATCCTTGGACCTATTGGAACAAGGTTGCCCTAGTTGGGGATTCGGCACATGCCATAGTTCCTTTTTATGGACAGGGTATGAACGCTGGATTTGAAGATATTTATCAGTTGGACGAGCTCATGGGCCAGTATGGTGATGATTGGGACCGCATTTTTGGGGAGTATCAAAAAATACGCAAACCCAATGCCGATGCCATTGCCGAGCTCAGTTACCGAAATTTCATGGAAATGAGCAGTAAAACTGCCGATCCCATGTTCTTATTGCAAAAGAAAATTGAAAAACATTTTGCGGCCAAGCACCCTGATAGATGGATTCCGGTGTATAGTAGGGTTACCTTTTCGGATAGGCCTTATGCAGAAGCCCTGGCCATAGGGGACGAGCAAGAAAAAATCATGCAAGAGGTAATGAAACTTCCCGATATCGAATCCAAGTGGGATTCTGAAGAGGTTGAAAAAGAGATTTTGAAACTGCTCAACAATAAAAAAGCCACCTAAAAGGTGGCTTAGTTTTTTTACTTTATGGTCCAAATTAGATTTTGGCAAACAATTCTTGCATTCTTGCTTGCTCTTCCTCGGCCAATAATGGATCTACCAAGATTCTTCCACTATGCTCATCGGTAATGATTTTCTTTCTGGAAGCAATCTCTACCTGAACTTGGGGAGGGATGGTAAAGAAAGAACCGCCGGAAGCGCCCCTTTCAACAGGAACAACAGCCAAACCGTTTTTCACATTGTGGCGGATTCTCTTGTAGGCCTGAATCAAGCGCTCTTCGATTTTCTCCTCAAATTCCTCGGACTTCTTTAATAGTGCTTTTTCTTCTTTTTCAGTTTCGGCCAAAATAGCGTCCAACTCACCTTTTTTATGCTTTAGGTGACCTTCTCTTTCCGTCAATTTTTCCTTGGTTTCGGAAATGACCTCTTTTTTCTGCTCTATTTGGGCCTTAAATTCTTTGATGTTCTTTTCAGCCAATTGAATTTCCAATTCCTGAAACTCTACCTCTTTGCTCAAAGAGTTAAACTCACGGCTGTTGCGAACATTCTTTTGTTGTTCAGCATATTTTTTGATCAATGCTTTGGACTCCTCAATGAGATTTTTCTTGGCCGCAATCTCAAAATTTACGGTTTCAACGTCGGTCTTTAGCTTGTCCATTCTGGTTTTAAGCCCCAGTACCTCATCTTCCAAGTCTTGCACCTCCAAAGGAAGTTCGCCCCTAACATTGCGTATTTCATCAACCCTGGAATCGATAAGTTGTAGATCATATAAAGCTCTTAACTTTTCTTCCACGGTGTTTTCACTTTTGTTCGCCATATATTATAAATACTTGATGGGATTTGTAATGCTCTCCGATAAAGAGATTGCAAAATTAGGAATTTTTTTGATAAGATAATCAACCAATAAATCTTTTGTAAACTGCTCAGTTTCAAAGTGCCCAATATCGGCAATGACCAATCGCTTTTCGGCCTGATAAAACTCGTGATATTTGATGTCCGAGCTCACAAATATGTCAGCTCCAGACTTTAATGCCGCTTTAATGGCAAATGCTCCACTGCCTCCTAAAACAGCCACTTTTTTCACCTTTTTGCCCAACAACTCGGAATGCCGGACCATGGATGCATTCATTTTTTCCTTCAAGTGCTGAAGAAATGCGGTTTCCTCCATCTCATTTTCCAGCGTACCCACCATACCCATACCAATATCCTGATTTACGTTCTGAAGGGTAGTGATCTCATAGGCAACTTCTTCATAGGGATGGTTGGCAAACAAGGCATTTAGGATGGCTTTTTCCTTTTCAAATGAGAAAATTACATGGATTTGCACCTCTTTTTCATTATGTACTTGGCCAATACTCCCCACAGAAGGGTTGGTTGCATCACCTGGTTTAAAGCTTCCGGTACCTTCCGTACTGAAACTGCAATTGCTATAATTTCCAATTTCACCCGCCCCTGCCTTGAACAAAGCGGATTTAACCGTTTCCACAGCTTCCACAGGGGCATATGTGGTCAGTTTTTTGATGGTTCCTTGTTTCGGAATCAGGATTTTTGGGTTTTGGATACCAAGCACCTCGCAAATTTTGGCATTGACTCCCATTTTACTGTTGTCCAATGCCGTATGCATGCTGTAGATGGCAATGTTATTGGCAATGGCCTTGAGAACCACCCGCTCTACATAAGTACTCCCTGTGATTTTTTTTAGTCCTTTAAATATAATGGGATGAAAGCTCACGATGAGATTGCAATTCTTGGAGATGGCTTCGTCCACCACTACCTCCAAGGTGTCCAAGGTTACTAATATACCCGTAACTTCTTGATTGTGGTCACCTACCAATAGTCCCACATTGTCAAAATCCTCGGCATATGAGAGTGGGGCCAGTTCCTCCAGAATATTTGCGATTTCCTGTACGGTCATAGAGTTCTTGTTAATGGGCTAAAGATAAAATATTATATTTTCGCCCTATGCTTCAATTCCTCCGGAAAATAGCGTTTCCGTTTTCCTTGATCTATGCCTTGATCGTCCATATCCGCAATTATTTGTTTGATTGGGGTGTTTTTAAGTCGATTTCCTATAAAACACCAACCGTTTGCGTAGGTAATCTGAGTGTGGGAGGGACCGGAAAAACGCCTATGATCGAATATCTCATACGCACTTTGTCCAACCGTAAAATTGCTGTTTTGAGTAGGGGATATAAGCGAAAATCCAAGGGATTTTTGCTGGCAACTCCTGCTTCAACGGTTGCGGAGTTGGGGGATGAACCTTTTCAAATCCATCAGAAATTCCCGAATGTTTTTGTTGCTGTTGACGCAGATCGGAGAAATGGGATTATGCAACTGGAAAAAGTGATGCAACCGGATGTGATTCTTTTGGATGATGCGTTTCAACATCGAAAAGTGAAGCCTAAATTTTCCATATTGTTGACCGCCCACGGCCAGTTATATCCCAAGGACTGGTATTTGCCAACAGGTAACTTAAGGGATGCCAAGCGAGAAGCGCGGAGGGCAGACATTATTGTGGTTACCAAATGCCCTGAAAACTTACCCAAAACAGCAAAGGATGCAATTACAAGTCTTTTACGGCCAAAACCCCACCAACGGGTTCTTTTCTCCCATCTTTCTTATGCGGAAAAGCTTAAGGATGGCAAAGGTAACGAGCTTGCTCCTTCAGAATTAGGGGATCAGAATATTGCTTTGGTAACTGGAATTGCCTCGCCTGAACCTTTGGTTCAGCATTTAAAGGAACTAGGAATCGATTTCCAGCATTTAGCCTTTGGGGATCATCACAACTTTTCATCAGATGAAATTGAAAAGTTTAAGCAATACGATTCCGTACTCACTACGGAAAAAGATTTTGTTAGGCTTTCTGGAAAGGTGGAACCTCTATATTACTTGGAAATAGCCCATGAATTTAATCTAGAAGATGGAAGTCGGTTGAAAGAAGTAGTTGAAAGTCAGCTTTAAACCAGACCTTCCATTTTTTTCTTGAAGATGTTCTCCCCAATTTTCTGATAGAAAACTTCTGGTTTGAAGGGTTTGGTTACCACATCGTTGCATCCCGCCTCATAGAAACTATCCAAACTATCATCCAAAGAAATGGCTGTTAGTGCAATAATGGGGATTTCATCATCAAACTTTCTGATCTGTCTTGTAGCTTCCTCCCCACTGATACCCGGCATATGAATGTCCATCAAAATGGCGTTGTAGGTGTTGGCTTTCGCCAAATCAATGGCTTCATTACCATTGTTGGCAATATCGCAGGTAATTTCCTTTTTGGTCAGCATTTTTTTGGTAATCACCTGATTGATCTTGTTGTCCTCCACAACCAGGAGGTGCAGACCTTTAAAATTGAATTCTTCGGGATTGAGCTCAAAGGCCACCTCATCTATCGCGCTATTATCACATTTCAAGTCAAGCTCAAAGAAGAAGGAGCTACCATGGCCCAGTTCACTTTCCAGATGAACCTTGCTGCCAAATAAGCCTAGAAGACTTTTCACAATGGTCAATCCAAGGCCGGTGCCACCATATTCGCGATTGATCTGAATAGATCCCTGCTCAAAACTGTCAAAGATGTTCTTTTGTTGATCTTCCGAAATTCCAATACCATTGTCCTTGACCTCAAAGTAAAGTTTGACCTCATCTTCCTCCTTGCGCAACATTTTGGCAATGACCTCAACCTTGCCATCTTTGGTGAATTTCAGGGCATTTCCTACCAAATTCATGAAAATCTGGGAAATCTTGATAGGGTCACCCAAGAGCTGCTGTGGAATGTTTGGGTCGTAATCCAGCACCAGACTTGTGTTGTTTTCACCCGCGTTTTGCTGTAACGAATCCACCACATCCGCCAATACTTTATGCAGTTTGAACTCAATATTCAACGGTTCCAGCTTGTCTGCATCAATTTTATTGATTTGAAGAATGTCATTGATGAAATTCAGTAGGTAGTCCCCAGAGAATTTAAGGGATTTTAAATGTTCCTTTTGGTGATCCGCCGGATTTTCCTCCAAGAGTAGGTGTGTAAGCCCCGTTACCGCATATAGAGGAGTTCGTAATTCGTGAGTCACTGTGGACAAGAAGTTGGTCTTGGCCTCCATGGCAGAAACCGCAGAGTCACGGGCCAGCTCCAATTCCTTGTTCTTGGTGTACAACAAGTCGTTGGTTTTCAGCTTTATCTGATTATTTCGGAATAAGGAAACGGCCAAAAGCGAAATTATCGTCAAAAACGCTGATGTTAATATGGCAGTTATCTCAGAACGGTTCTTGGATTCGCTTAATTCCTCGTTTTTGGCTGTAAGCTTGTTGATTTCGTTCATTTGGTGCTCAAACCGTATTTTATCAGCAGTTTTGGCCTCCAATTGAACCTTTTCAATATTGAAAATGGAGTCTCTAATTTTCTCAAGTACCTTGGTGTAGTTTAAGGCCTGGCTAAAGTCTCCCGTTTTTTCATAGATGGAGGACAGACTCTGGTTGGCCGCTTTTACTTCCTTAAAAAAACTGTGCTTTTCCGCCAGTTCCAATGCGGCTTGGGAGTGGATTACCCCTTCTTCCAAATCGTTGAGTTCCAAGCTTATTTTGGCCAACTGAAGATTGGCCTTGGTAGCCAAATAGGGACGTTCCTTATCATCGGAATTGACAATTAATGCATGGAGATTTTTAATGGCATCCTCATACTTTTCAATATTGGTGAAGATGTAGGCCTCCAATAGCAAGATATTGTTCCCCAAATTACGGTTGTTGCTGAGTTTTCTGCTTTCCTCCAAAAGCTTGAGCGATTGAAAATTGTTTCCTTCATCATATCGCAGCGCAGCATCCAAATAGTTGTGAAATGCTTGTCCATACGAATAGGAAAGGCCTTTTAGTAGAATACTGGCTCGATCCCAATAAAAAATGGTGGTTTCCCGATCCCCTTCTTCAAGGAATAAACGGGCATATTGATGGTAGGTGTCCAACAAAAGCTTGGCATCCTCATTGTTCTCGGCAATTTCCGCTGCCTGATCCAAGGTTTCCAAGGCTTTTTCAATCTTGTTCTGATGCCGATGAACCATGAATTCATCGAAAATAGCTTGTACCTTTTCAGTGGAACTTATATCATTTTGACCAAACGAAAGCTGGGTGCAAAGGAAAATGCACAGCATAAAGCATCTTAAAACGCCAAGATGTTTATATATCAGATTCGAGGTCAAACGTAATTTTTCTTAATAAACAAAGCTATTAAATCAATAATTCTGGAACAATATCCAGTTTCATTGTCGTACCATCCGATAATTTTCACCATTTTCCCAATAACGGAGGTCATCAAAGAATCAAACGTACAAGAATAGCAACTATTGTTTATATCGATGGAAACAATGGGGTCTTCGGTAAAATGCAATACGTTTTTAAGTTCGTTATTGGCGTAATACTTAAAAGTACTGTTTATTTCGGCAATTGAGGTATCTTTTTTCACATTGAAGGTAATATCCGTCAAAGAGCCATTGGGAACGGGAACTCTAATGCCGCAACCTCCTATCACATCAGATAAATCCGGGAAAATCCGCGTCAACGCTTTGGCAGCACCAGTGGTAGTAGGAATGATGGACTGGCCTGCTGCCCTGGACCTTCTTAAATCCCGATGGGGCCTGTCGTGCAGACTTTGGTCGGATGTATACGAATGTATTGTGGTTATATAAGCTTGTTCAATGCCACACAGCTCGTTGACCACCTTGATCATGGGGGCCGCATTGTTGGTCGTGCAGGAAGCATTGGATACAATATCGTCCTCCGCATTTATAATATCCTCATTGACCCCAAGCACTACCATTTTGATGTTGTCTTCCACTGGGGGAACGGATAAAATCACCTTTTTTGCCCCATTTTTTAGGTGAAACTCCAAATCTTCTTTCGTTTTGAACTTTCCTGAGGCTTCCACCACAATATCCACTTTATGGGTATCCCAATCAATCTGGCTTGGATAGTCGTGGTTTAAAACGGCTACACGTTGTTTTTCAGCTATGATATCATTCCCTTCTGCGGTTATGTCCGTTGGAAGCATCCCATGGATGCTATCATACTTGAGCAGATGGGCCAAGGTTTTGGCATCCGTAAGGTCATTGACCGCTACCACATTGATATTAGGGTGTTGTTGCAGTAGCCTAAAAAGTGTTCTGCCGATACGTCCAAAGCCATTAATGCCAATGTTGATTTGCTTCATAAGAGGAGAAATGCGCTGGATTAATCCTAGTGGATATGCTTGTGGGCTTTATAGGAGGAACGTACCAAAGCACCGCTTTCTACATGTCTGAAGCCCATTTCCAGACCAATTTCCTCATACTTTTTAAACTGTTCGGGCAAGATGAACTCTTTGACCGGTAAATGTTTTTTTGAGGGTTGGAGGTATTGTCCAATAGTGACCACATCCACGTCTGCTTTCCGTAGATCCTCCATGGTCTGGATTACCTCTTCTTCCTGTTCCCCAAGGCCTAACATAATTCCGGATTTGGTTCTATTGGCTCCATTTTTTTTCAGGTAATTGAGCACTTCCAAACTTCTTTCATATTTGGCTTGGATGCGCACCTCGCGCGTAAGCCTTTTAACCGTTTCCATGTTATGCGAAATTACCTCGGGGGCAACCGCTAGAATACGATCCAAATGCGTTTCGATACCCTGAAAATCGGGAATAAGTGTTTCCAAGGTGGTTTCCGGGTTCATTCTTCGGATGGCTTTCACGGTTTCAGCCCAGATAATGGATCCCATATCCTTTAGGTCATCCCGATCCACGGAAGTAACCACAGCATGCTTAATGTTCATGATCTTGATGGAACGCGCCACTTTTTCCGGCTCGGCCCAGTCCACACTTTCGGGTCTGCCCGTTTTAACACCACAGAAACCGCAGGAACGGGTGCAAATATTTCCCAGAATCATAAAAGTGGCTGTACCTTCACCCCAGCACTCTCCCATATTGGGGCAGCTACCAGAGGTACAGATGGTGTGCAAATCGTACTTATCCACCAAGCCTCGTAGCTGGGTGTATTTTTTTCCTGTGGGAAGTTTAACCCTTAGCCATTTCGGTTTTCCTTTGGGGGGGAGAACGTTTTCTTGAGTGACTGTGCTCATAAAAGAAATTTGAAGTGCAAAGATACGAAACTGGGCAGGAAACCAAGCGCTTTGAACGCGCTAGTGCTTTTGGATAATCTCGGCCAAAAGTTTCTTGGCGCGAAGCAATTTTACCTTAATGTTGTTGACCGGTTCGTTGAGTTCCTTGGCGATTTCGGCATAACTCAATTCATTGAAATACCGCAGGTTGATCACTTTCTGGTAATGGGGCTTCAATTTTTTGATATCCCGTAGCAAATTGGCCAAGTTTTGCTCTATGATCAATTGGTCTTCAACCGAAGGGGACTCGTCCAGTACCTTCTTTACTTCATCACCATGACTGTCCATTTCATCCAACAAGCTTCGCTTGCGTTTTCGAATAAGATCCACATGAAGATTTTTGGAAATGGTGATCAACCAAGTCTTGAACTCATAGGATTCGTCATAGGAGTCAATCTTATCAAAGGCTTTGGAGAAGGTACGGATGGTGATATCCTCGGCATCGTTCTCATTTTTGGTCCGCGCCAATTGAAAGGCATATACCTCGTTCCAAAAGGAATCCAATAATAGGCTAAAGGCCATTTGATTACCATTTTTGGCCTTGTGAATGTTTTCCTTGATGGATTGCTCCGTTTTGTTCAAAAAATTGAGATTTACCAAGTAGGTTGCGAGCTATTGCAGCTCAGGAATGGAATCCTTCTTGCATTCCTGTTCACTGGGAAGTTTGCCACAATACCCACAGGCCTCGCCTTCTTTGTTTAGATACGGGTTTTGACTTGCACAGGTGCCTGCAAATTTGCCATCTTTTTTGGACCAAATCTTTATTGCAATTCCAGCAAAGGCAAGTGCTAGGAGACCAATGGTCAATAATGCTAACTTCATATTCCAGCTTTTGCGCAAAGGTACAAAATACCCAGCTAAAGCGGTTACGGTTAACGTATTTTAAACAAATACTTAGTAGTTGATATTGGCTACAATATTCTTGACGGTAGGGGAAGTATTCCCACCTTCTGGCTCAATGGTAATGTACCCAATGGCATTGTCTGCATAGGGAAGGGCCAAAAGCTTGTCCTTATCCTCAAATTGCTTGATTACACCTAGGTTTACCAGTTCACCATTGACTTCTGCCCACATCTGGAAACATTTGTTTTCCGGTAATTCGGGAACATTGCTCACATTGATGTAGGAAAGCTTTTTAACAGGATTGATGTAGGCCACTGCTTTAAGCTCCTTGCCCTCTTTTTTACCGTTAAGCCTGTATCTTTTGGTGGCGGGATTGTTCAGGACAATAAATTGGTTACGAACATCCTCCAATTGGTTTTTCATATTCTCCTCCAGATACTTGATTTGGTTGGTCACCAAAGTATTTTCCATTTGCAGGTTTTGGTTTTGGTTCCAGAAGAAATAGGAAGCTCCTGCCAATATAAGAATGGCTACACTGGCGGCTATACCGTAACTAAAGAATTTGCGGCTGACCGCTTTTTCCTTTTTGGCGCTATGCAAAATGATTTCCTTAAGACCTTCAGGGGTTTTTCGGGCATACATTTTGGCAAATGTCTCCAAGTTGTCCTGAAGTTGGTTATAAGTGTCCCTAACCTCCGGATACATGGTTATATAACGCTCGGCTTGAAGCGTTTCATCCTTGGAAGTTTCACCCAAAAGATATTTTTCCAATATATCGGAATCCAGAAATCGTTGTACTTTTTCTTTCATGACAATAAATTTATTAGTAGGAGAAGGGCCATCGAGGTGCCGTAAATCTTACCAAGCTCCCGCAATCCAATTTTGAGCCTGGACTTGATCGTTCCCAGAGGAATTTCCAGTTCGTCACTGGCCTCTTGCTGTGTCATCCCTTGAAAAAATAGGGCTTCCAGCACTATACGATACTTGTCTTCTATCTTGTCCAAGTTCTCTTGGACATCCATAAATTCGGGCCTAATGCCACTTACTCCTAGATTATATACGTCAGAAACGTCTATTTGGACTTCCTTGTCCGCTTTATTATTGATACTCCTTAGTTTGTCAATGGCCGTATTTCGCGTAATTCGGAACAGCCAGGTAAACAGTTTGGCTTTGGAAGCGTCATAAGAATCCGCTTTTTTCCAGATTTTGACAAAACTCTCCTGCAGCACATCCTGGGCTAAATCCTCATCCTTAACCACTTTGTAAGCCACCCCAAACAGGGTATCCCCATAATTATCATACAATAGCGAAATCGCCTTATCATCCTTTTCAGCAAGTAAGGAAACAATATGTCTTTCAATTAGTGTACTCATCTAGGGGCTGTTGGCTAAATTTTGGGGGCAAAAATCTAAAATAAGCTTTATCTCGTATATAAGGTAACGCTAAGTTAGAAAATCGATTATTCCACGGCGTTAAATTATTGCTTAAAGAACATACTTGTAGAAGTATTTAAATTTTGGTTAGTTTGGTTTGGTATAACCCCTGTTATTGATGCAATGCAGGGGTTATTTTATGATGTTTACCTCTGGGGTGATTTTAATCTTGAATTTTTTTTCAACTTCTTCCTGGATTTTTTCAGCTAAATCCAAAATTTCCTTGCCCGAGGCGTTTCCATGGTTCACCAATACCAGGGCTTGTTTTTGATGCACACCGGCATCGCCAAATCGCTTGCCCTTAAACCCACATTGTTCAATCAACCATCCAGCGGGAATTTTGAATTGACCATTATCCACCTCATAAGAAGGAGCATCCGGATTTTTTTTCTTGAATTTCTCAAAGGTTTTCTTCGAAATAACGGGGTTCTTAAAGAAGCTTCCACTATTTCCAATATCCTCGGGGTCTGGAAGTTTACTTTGCCGAATGGCAATAACAGCATTAGAAATATCTTGAATGGTGGGGTAGATTACCCCATTTTTCTTTAATTCCTCTTCGATGGCACCATATCCTGTGTTCAACTGGTGATTTTTTTTGGTCAGCTTTAAGGTTACCGAGGTAATAATGTACTTTCCTTTGCCTTCATTCTTGAAAAAAGAATCCCGATAGCCAAAATTGCAAGCTTCTTGGTCAAATGCTACCAATTCCATAGTATCAATTTCCATGGCCGCACAACTCACAAAAACATCCTTGAGTTCCACCCCATAGGCGCCAATATTTTGGATGGGGGCCGTTCCTACATTTCCTGGAATCAGTGAAAGATTTTCCAAGCCCCCATAACCTTGCTCAAGAGTCCAGAGAACGAGTTCATGCCAGTTTTCCCCAGCCATTACCTTGATCTGTACTTCTTCATCGGTCTCCTCCACAACAGAAATACCCTTGAGGTTGATGTGCATGACCAAAGCCTCAATATCCGCGGTAAGCAAAACGTTGCTTCCGCCACTTAGAATAAACTTGTTGGGATATGCCTTTAGCTCCAACACGCGTTGCAATTGGGCCAGGCCATTGATTTCCACAAAAGAGCGTGCGGCAACATCAATACCAAAGGTATTGTAACTTTTAAGGGATATGTTCTCCGCAATGTTCATTAATTGGTATACTCTTTCAAGGCCGCGCCTAAAATACGCACAGCTTTGATCAATTCTTCTTTTTCAAGCACGTAAGCTATTCTAATTTGGTTTTTTCCTAATCCTTCCGAAGCATAGAATCCTGCCGCGGGAGCAACCATAACCGTGGCTCCGTCCATTTCAAACTTTTCCAACAACCATTGCGCAAAATCATCGGAATTGGAAATAGGCAGTTCTGTAACACAATAGAATGCGCCTTGGGGAACAGCCACTTTGACCCCTTCAATTTTTTGAAGTTCGGACACCAAAATATTCCTACGTTCCGCATATTCGCTGATTACGGCATCAAAATAGGATTTTGGGGTGTCCAATGCGGCTTCACTGGCAATTTGTGCAAAAGTAGGAGGGGATAGGCGCGCTTGGGCAAATTTTAATGCGGTTTGGATCACCTCCTTGTTTCTGGAGACCAAGCATCCAATACGTGCACCGCACATGCTATAGCGCTTGGAAACCGAATCTACCATTACAGCGTGGTTCTCTAATCCTGGCTCCTGAAGAATGGAATAATGTTCCCTGCCATCATAGGCAAATTCCCGGTATACCTCATCTGCAATGAGAAACAGATTGTGTTTTTTTACCAGCTTTGCCAATTGCTGGATTTCTTCCTTGCTATAGAGATATCCTGTTGGATTTCCTGGATTGCAAATAAGGATGGCCTTGGTTTTGGGCCCGATCAATTGTTCAAACTCAGCTATTGGGGGTAAGGCAAAATTGTTGTCGATGCTGGACACAATGGGAACAACCTTTACACCTGCTGCTGTGGCAAAACCATTATAGTTGGCGTAAAAAGGTTCTGGAATGATGATTTCGTCATCTCCATCCATAATGGTGCCCATTACAAAGGATAGCGCTTCAGATCCGCCAGTGGTTACAATAATGTCACTCGCATTAACCGATATGTCGTTTTTGGAATAGTAATCTGCAATTTTCTCGCGGTAGATTTCAGAGCCTTCCGTCATGCTATAGGCCAATACCTCAATGGTATGGTTCCGTACGGCATCCAAAGCTACTTGGGGCGTCTTGATATCGGGTTGCCCAATATTCAAATGGATGACATGGGTTCCCCTTTTTTTGGCTGCTTCGGCATATGGAACCAATTTACGGATGGGAGAAGCTGGCATTTGCCTCCCTTTTTCAGAAATAGTTGGCATGCATTAAATTTTAGGCAAAAATGAGAAAACCAACACTCGCAAACAACACATTCATGTAATATTTAAGGGGTTAGGGGAATGTTAAATTAGAATAAATATCTGCATTAATTTGTATATTTAGTAAGCATAACCTGTTATTAGCTAGGAATTTGAAAAGAAACCTGAAATTTTTTACACTTCTTCTAATGCTGATGCCATTCTTGGTTTCGGCACAGGGTTTTAAGTTGCCCAAGAATCAGAAGTTTCAAAGGGTCGGTTTTGAGATGGTGAACAACCTGATCATAGTTCCTGTGGAGATCAATGGGGCAGAATTGACTTTTGTTTTGGATTCAGGGGTTAGCAAACCCATTTTGTTCAATCTTTCAGATCAGGATTCCATCCAAATCAACAATGTATCGGAAGTGACCATAAGAGGCCTTGGTGATGGCGAACCCATGAAGGCATTGAGTTCCATGGGAAATACTTTCAAACTTGGCAATGCCACGAACCACAATCAGGATTTATATGTTGTTTTGGATAAAGGGATAAATTTTTCCACCTCCCTGGGCATTCCCGTACATGGTATTCTTGGATTTGACCTTTTCCGCGATTTTGTGGTTGAGGTTAATTATGGTACGGGAAATCTGAAATTACATAATCCCAGACTTTATAAACCTCCCAAAAACAGCAAAAAGGCACAGACTATACCCATTTCCATTGAACGGAAGAAAGCCTATGTGGAAGGAACGGTGCTGATGAAGGATGAAGACAATGTGCCCGTAAAACTTTTAGTGGATACAGGGAGTAGTGATGCATTATGGCTGTTCCACCAGCCCGAAAAGGGATTGGAGATTCCTGAAAAGCACTATGAGGATTACCTGGGACGTGGACTCAGCGGTGACATATTTGGTAAGCGAACCAAGATAAGGGGTGTAAAAATTGGGGATTTTGAACTTAAGGATGCCAAAGCTGCCTTTCCTTATCGGGAATCCTTCGGATATATTAAGAACTTGGGTGACAGAAATGGTAGTGTTGGCGGCGAAATATTAAAGCGATTCAATATTATTTTTAACTATAGGGGTGGAACGGTCACACTTAAGAAAAATGCCAATTTTAGGACGCCGTTTCAGTATAACCTTGCTGGGATTGCCCTGCAGCATAATGGGTTGCGTTATATAGCGGAGAGTATCGCCGATTTCAATGGAGTGGTAAGAAATGATGATGCGAACTTTGGAAACGTTCAGATTTTGTTGGAAAATAAAACCAGGCTTAGTTTGGTTCCAGAAATCATCGTTTCGGGGATTAGGGCCGGAAGCCCTGCGGCAGAAGCCGGATTACTGGAAGGAGACGTGATTTTGGCCATTAATGGAAAAAGTATCCACCGGTATAAACTCCAGGAGGTGCTAAAAATGCTCAACGAACGGGAGGGTAAACGCGTGCGGGTATTGATAGAGCGCTACAACAGGGATTTACTGTTTTCCTTTGTCCTTAAAAATGTATTTGAATAAAATAAAAAAGCCCCGATTTCTCGAGGCTTTTCTTCTATAACTTTTACGCTTTATTTGGCGCCTTCCGCTTTCACGGTTCCTTTTATTTTCAGCACCTTGGTTGGGGTATCCGCATTGGAAGTAACCGTAATGGCCTTTCTAATGGGTCCAACCCTTTTGGTATCGTACTTTACTTCAATTTGTCCTGTCTTGCCAGGTAAGATTGGTGCTTCCGGCTTTTTAGGGATGGTACACCCACAGCTGGATTTTACATTGCTGATTACCAATGGCGCGGTCCCTGTGTTGGTAAATTCAAAAACCCGAACACCGTCACTTCCTTTGGCAATTTCACCATAGTCAATGGTCTCGCTCTTAAATTCAATCTTAGCTGTAGCATCCTGGGCATAAATTCCTAGGGAAAGTAGCCCTACAAACAACATGAGTACAGTTTTTTTCATCATTTCTAGTTTTGGGTGAATTTCAAATTTAGATGTTTTCACACCTGCATCCAAAATTCTTTTGTTATGTAATAACGTTACTTATTTTTGTTTCGTATTTCGAGATTGGCCCTCAGCCGAAGAATAGCGTTAATTTAACATGGCTACTCTCCTGCACAAATCCAATCCGATTCCTAAAAAGACAAAAACTATACCGAAAAATGGAAATTCCATCAAAATATGAGCCCAAAAGGGTAGAGGAGAACTGGTATTCGTACTGGATGAAGCATGATTTTTTTAGCTCAAAACCTGATGATAGAGAACCTTATACTATAGTAATCCCCCCACCCAACGTAACAGGGGTGCTGCACATGGGGCATATGCTCAACAATACCCTTCAAGACGTATTGATCCGTAGGGCGCGTTTACTGGGCAAAAATGCGTGCTGGGTGCCCGGTATGGACCATGCTTCCATTGCGACAGAGGCCAAAGTGGTGTCCAAATTGAAGGAAGAAGGAATTGAAAAAGCCGATTTATCCCGAGATGAGTTCCTAAAACATGCTTGGGATTGGACCAACGAATATGGTGGCGTTATCCTTCAACAGCTAAAAAAATTGGGCTGCTCCTGTGATTGGGAGCGAACAAAATTCACGATGGATGACGATATGTCAGCCTCCGTAATCAAGGTTTTTGTGGATTTATATGAAAAAGGCTTGATTTACAGGGGCTACCGAATGGTGAATTGGGATCCCCAGGCAAAAACAACGCTTTCGGACGAGGAAGTAATCTATGAGGAACGTCAAGGTTCCCTGTACTATCTGGAGTATCCTATTGAAGACTCTGATGAGAAAGTGACCATCGCAACCACCAGACCTGAGACTATTTTGGGAGATACCGCAATCTGTATCAACCCGAACGATGAAAGATATAGGCATTTAAAGGGTAAAAAGGCCATTGTTCCTATCTGTAACCGGGTTATTCCCATTATTGAGGATGAATATGTGGACATGGAATTTGGTACGGGATGCTTAAAAGTTACCCCCGCGCACGACGAAAACGATAAGAATTTGGGGGATAAGCACAATTTGGAGGTAGTGGACATCTTCAATGAGGATGCTTCTTTAAATTCCTATGGACTTCACTATCAAGGAAAGGATCGATTTGTGGTTCGAAAGGAAATCTCCAAAGAACTGGAGGAAAAGGGGTTTTTGGTCAAAACAGAACAGCATACGAACAAGGTAGGTACTTCGGAGCGTACCAAGGCCGTCATTGAACCTCGACTTTCTGATCAATGGTTCCTAAAAATGGAAGGATTGGCAAAACCCGCCCTTGAAGGGGTGTTGAAGACAAATGATATCAAACTGTACCCCAAAAAGTTTGAAAATACTTATCGCCATTGGATGGAAAACATTCGGGACTGGAACATTTCCCGTCAACTGTGGTGGGGTCAGCAGATTCCCGCTTACTATTTTGGGGACGGGAAAGATGACTTTGTAGTGGCCGAAACCAAGGAGGAAGCCCTCAAAAAGGCCCAATCCCAGAATCCAAAAATCCAAGAATCTGATCTGCGGCAAGACGCTGATGTATTGGATACTTGGTTCTCTTCCTGGCTATGGCCCATAAGCGTGTTTGGTGGTATTTTGGAACCAGATAACAAGGATATCACTTATTACTATCCCACAAGCGATTTGGTCACGGGACCAGATATTCTGTTTTTCTGGGTAGCCCGTATGATTATCTCAGGCTACGAGTACCAAGGCAAACGTCCCTTTGAAAATGTATATCTAACGGGCTTGGTAAGGGACAAGCAGCGTAGAAAAATGTCCAAACAACTTGGAAATTCACCAGATGCATTAAAGTTAATCGAAGACTTTGGAGCCGATGGGGTTAGGGTGGGACTTTTATTGAGTTCTGCCGCAGGAAACGACTTGATGTTTGATGAAGCCCTTTGTCAACAAGGAAAAAACTTTGCCAACAAAATTTGGAATGCCTTCCGATTGATCAAAGGATGGGAAATTGCCGATTTGGAACAGCCCGAATCTGCAAAAACGGGAATTGATTGGTATACGGCCAGATTCAACCAAGTTTTGGCTGAAATAGAGGATCATTTCTCCAAATACCGTATTTCAGATGCCCTTATGGCCATTTACAAACTGGTATGGGATGATTTTTGTTCTTGGTTATTGGAAATTGTTAAACCCGCCTACCAGAAACCCATTGATCGAACTACGTATAATGCCGTCATTGATTTGTTTGAGCAGAATCTAAAGATTTTGCATCCGTTTATGCCATTTTTAACCGAGGAAGTCTGGCAGCATATCACAGAACGAACTCCAGAGGAAGCCCTGATTATTTCCAGCTGGCCTAAAGTGGAGAATACGGACGCTACCTTAATTTCCAATTTTGACTTTGCTGCTGAGGTGATTTCCGGTATTCGTACCATTAGAAAGGAAAAGAACATCCCTCAAAAAGAGTCTTTGGAACTTTCTATGGTCAATAGTGAAAAAGTGGGGAGTCAAATGGACAGTATCATTACCAAACTGGGAAATATTTCCCAATTGGACACAGTGGGTGCTGGCTTGGATGGAGCTTTAAGCTTTAGGGTAAAGAGCAACGAGTACTTTATTCCCATGGGTGGTGCCATAGACATTGAAGCCGAAATCAAAAAAATTACCGAGGAGCTTAACTACACCCGCGGATTTTTGCAATCCGTCCAGAAAAAGCTGGGTAATGAGCGATTTGTAAACAACGCTCCTGAAAAAGTTGTGGCCATAGAAAAAAAGAAAGCGGCGGATGCCCAGGCCAAGATTGAAACCTTGGAAAAGAGTTTGGCCAGTTTGGAGTAGTTAGACCTTGAAAAACTTTTAGTATCAGCAAGTCAATACAAACCTAAATCTTACATATTTAATGAAACTTTGTCGTTTACACTTTGTGCTGTGGTCATTTTTATTATTTAATTCTTGTAGCTCTTCAGATGAGACACCTCAGGAAAATATTGTTATCAATGTATCAGATGTCAATATTCAGGTGGAGGAAAACCAAGAAAATGGACAAGTTTTAGGAAGCATTAATGGATCAACAAATCAAGGAAGCCTGACCTATTCTTTAATCTCGGTTAGTCCTGCTGGTGCAATAAGTATAAATTCTTCAAATGGTGACATTTCGGTGGCAAATTCAGATTTTTTTGAGTTTGATACTACCCAAGGTATAACCGCGATAGTGGAAGTTAAAAATGGTACTGAGAAAAAGGAAGTTACAATTACCATCGATTTAATCGAAATCATTGAACCGATTACAATTCAACTTCAAGATTTCGAAGTCGAAATCGCTGAGAATCCAGAACAGAACCAAACTTTGGGAACTGTAGAGCTAATCACTAATGCAAGTTCCGTATTGTTTTCGCTTAGCCAGTTATCTCATGAAAATTCGTTGATTATTGATTCGTCCTCTGGAGAAATTAAGGTGGGTGATAGTTCAGTTTTTGATTATGAACAAAATCCGGTCATAACTGCGGTTGTGACTGCTGAAGTTGATGGAGTCACAGATAGTTCCGATATCACGATCAATTTGACCGACGTGTTGGAAACAAGTATTTCATTTACCGAGATTGATGTTAATGGAGCTCACTTTTCGGGAAGAACCAGTATGGGTTGTGTTGAATTTCAAAACAAATTGTTTGTTATAGGAGGCTGGGATGGAGTTGATAAAACGGATGTATGGTCAAGTGATGATGGCGTAAATTGGCAAAACATTGGGTCTTTTGGTAAAGTTACGCAACAGGGGAGAACAAGTGGATTCAATCTACGGCTAGTGGTTTTTGAGGGTAAACTTTGGATTATTACGGCAGGCGCAGGTGCTGCTACACCTTCTGAAATTTGGTCAAGTTCTGATGGAATTTCATGGGAAGAAACGATACCGGATGGAGAGTATTTTGAAGGATTGACAGCCAATGAAGTACTGGTCTTTAACAACAAACTTTGGGTTATTGGTGGTCAAGGTGGACATGATTCTGGTGTATACTCTAGTCTAGATGGTGTTACATGGGTTCATGAATCAATTAGCGGTACAAGTTTTTCAGGTTTAAGGGAGCACAGGGCAGTTAGCTTTAACAATAAAATCTATGTTATTGGAGGTAATCGGATAGGAGCCGGGGTAACCAATGAAATTTGGTCAAGTCCTGATGGAATCAATTGGACTTTGGAGGAGACCGCAACACCAAAGTTTTCGGCCAGATCGCTGCATCAAGTCGAGATTTTGGATGGTCAACTTTGGCTAATTGCAGGGGCAGGGGAAGAATATTACAATGACGTTTGGGTAAGTTCCAATGGGATAGATTGGGATGAAGCAGTTATTGTTGGTGAACATTTTTCCCAAAGAGCTTTCCATGCTACGACGATATTCAACTCTCAGCTATGGGTAATTGGTGGCCGTTTTGAAGCAGGACCAAGATTGAATGATATTTGGGTTATGGACTAATGAAAAAGCCATGAACGCTTTATAAACAACGTTTTGGAAAAAGTTGTGGCCATAGAAAAAAAGAAAGCCGCGGATGCAGAGGCCAAGATTGAAACCTTGGAAAAGAGTTTGGCCAGTTTGGGATAGTTACCTGAATCTCTTTTGATTTTATTTGCTTGGAGCTAGGTTTCTAAAGTCTAAAGTCTAAAGTCTATAGTCTATAGTCTAAAATTATCTCCTTCTTCCGCCTGAATACTGCATGGCTTCACCCTTGCCAAACCCATAGCTAAAGCCAAAAGCTATAAAACGTCCACGTAGTCTGCGGTTGTAGACTTCAAAGTCTGCCTGTGCAATTTGGTTTTCATAGATACGGGAGGCAAATACATCTCTAACACTCAGGTTAAGAATGGCCTTACCTTTCATAAGCTTTTTACGAACGCCTAAATCCATAAAGGCATTACTGTTGGTTTCTCCTTGTACCGTTTGATATTTGGAGCGATAGTTACCGGTAGCTTCAACATCGATACCAGCTGGGAACTTGATCTTTGTCATAAGTTTAGAGGACCATCTATCCGCATTGAAATCAAAAACCGTTGATTCAAAAACACCTTCCCTGGAGAATTGGTTATAGTTAAAGTCGGCATTCAGGGTAAGCCATCGGAATGGGCTGTATTTTGTATTGAACTCAACCCCTGTTGTATTATTGGTTCCAATGTTTTCGGGTTTTGTGGTGGTCACATTATTTTCAAAGGTGGAGACCCGTTCAATAACATCCGTGGTATAACGGTGGTAAACTCCAAAGTTAAGGGCAGTTTTGCCGATAAAAAAGATAGTTGTAATCTCATAGGAATCAGTGAACTCGGGCATAAGCTCTGGATTTCCTTGACGGATGCTAAAATTGTTCCTGATATTGAAAAAAGGGTTCAAATCCCACAAACGTGGCCTGTATATCCGTTTGGAATATCCTGCTTGTAAAGAAACTTTTTCCGAAAATTTATAGGAACTGTGCACACTTGGAAACAAGTTGGTGTAATCTTGGGAATTGTCCTGACCTGTATTTGCCAATAGTGTGTTCAAATTGGTTTGTTCTAGACGTACCCCTGCCTTTAATCCCCATTTTTTACTTTCATAAGCTCCAGTGCCGTATATTCCAAGCACTTTCTGATCGAACTCAAATATATTGGTCAGCCCTGGGTCTATAACAAAAGAACCATTTACGTTGTTCTGGACTTCATAGTCGTTGCTTACATCGTTAAGAACATATTGTGCTCCTGTCTCCACAGTGAATTCTTCAGAGAACGGGCGAGTGTAGTCCAGTTTATAGGTAAACACGGATTCCTTAAAATCTGTACGTGTCAATTGCATGTCGTCATTATTTGTCCCTGAAATAGTGGTGTCGGTAAATTCTGAGGACTGATCTTTTCCAAAGAAGTTGCCCAAGGCACTAAAAAGCAAGACATGGTCCTCATCACCCTTGAAGTCTTTTTTGTATTGCAGCTCGTACTGAAATTTAGGGTTAGTGGCCTCTGTAACTTCGTTTCGTTCCCATTGGGAGTCAATCTGGTCGTTGATGCCTAGGGAGGCAAAGTTGGTGGTGGAAGGTTGATCTTCGATTTCAAGGGCAAAGTTCCCGGAGAGGGTCAACACACTGGTAGGGTCAAAGTAGTAGTCAGTACCTAGAACGAAGTTATAGTAAGCTTCGTTTCGAAACTCTTCCCCAATGGTCCTAATAGTGGTATTATTGACCAAATCCGTATTGCGACTTTCAATATCGTTGGGGAGTTCCCTATAGCCAGCTCCCAATTGGGTAAAAAGATTGAATTTTTCCGTCCTTCGATTTAAGCTGATACCTACACTGTGGCTATCCGGAGCCCCGGTGTTTACGGAAACTGAGCCGTTTAATCCCTTACGCTCCTCCTTTTTAATGACAATATTGATGATTCCCGAAGTACCTTCGGCATCGTATTTTGCAGAAGGGTTGGTGATAACTTCCACCCGATCGATCATATCAGCGGTGATGGTCCCCAATGCATTGGTACCATCACTTGCAATTATTGAGGGTTTTCCATTGATAAGTATCTGAACCCCTTGGCTTCCCCTTAAACTTATTTCCCCCTCAATATTTACGTTGACGCTGGGAACATTATTAAGAACCTCCAACGCACTTGCCCCAGTACTGCTAAGGTCCTTGCCCACATTAAACACCCTTTTGTCCAGTTTGAACACGGTTTTTGAGACTTCACCCTCTACCACAACCTCTTCCAATTGTTGGGCGTCCTCGCTGATTTGGATGGTTCCCAAATCGATTCTACCACCAGTTGCCTTTGGCTCCACAATTTTCTTCTGATATCCAATAAAACTGATTTCCAGATAAAAGTCCGTAGCATTGGTTTCCAGAACAAACGAACCATCTTCCAAGGTAGTGGTTCCTGATATTCCTTGTTTGGTAGCATTGTCCGCAACCATAACAGTGGCGTATGCCACGGGTTGACCACTGGATCTGTCCACTACCTTACCGCTAAAAACGGTTGTCTTTTGCTGTGCCGGACAAGATAAAATGCCGAAAGTCATAAAGAGAATGGAAAGGAATATCAATCTGGATTGCATAGTAAATTCAATATAATTTGAAATAATATTCCAAAGATGCTATGTAATCTCCATGGTCGACCCTTAAATTCTGCGAACAACCTAGTTGATACCGTAATCGACAGACTTTTCAAATAATGGGCTAAGATGCCGATTGCAGACCTAGTTGGGTTGTTGACAGGATTATTTTTCTTTTGTTACCTTATGATGGATAGTTTTGGTGAATTTAAAATTTCAAACTTGATTCCACGTAGAGAGCTTATTTTTCAAGTCATCCTCCATATACTGGTCTTTGTGTTCTACTCATATGACCGGCGCCATCCAGAAATTGACATTTATGAAGTGACCTTTTTCTTGACCTATGTGGTGGCTGGGATACTGATTAACTATTATTTGATGCCCAAGTTCCTGTACCAAAAGAAGCACTGGAAGTTTTTTGGCAGTGTGCTATTGGTCATCATAGGATTAATACTACTGGAGGAGCTGGTATTGGAACAGATATTTTTCCCGGGAACCAGACGGGCTAGGGCTTTTCCTGGGGTGTATTATGCTTTATTTGAGGTAGTACCAGTTATAGCCATCCTTTGTGGATTTAAGTTTGCATGGGACGCCCTGCAAAAGCAGAAACAGATAGATGAGTTAAAAAGTACTGTTAAAGAGAGCGAGCTTCAATTTCTCCGATCGCAGATCAACCCGCATTTCTTGTTCAACAACTTAAACAATCTGTACTCTTACGCACTTGAAAACTCCCCTAAGACCCCTGAGATAATTTTGGAAATGAGTGGGGTATTGCGGTATATGCTTTATGAATGCAAGGAGAAATTTGTCCCTCTCAAAAAGGAAATTGAACAATTGGACAACTTTATCAAATTATATAAACTACAAATCGAGGATAGGGGAAAGGTTCGCTTTGAAACACATCGGATTAAATCTGGATATAAGGTAGCCCCTTTAATTTTGATTGTTTTTATCGAAAATGCCTTCAAACATAGCCAAGCGGGTCAATCGTCCAATATTTCCATTGACATCAATGTGAGCCAAAAAGGAAATCAGTTGCAATTTTCCTGCAGCAATAATTTTGAGGAGGCAAAAGAACTGGATACTTTGGCCAATGGTATTGGACTCAGCAATGTAAAAAAACGTTTGCAGTTGTTGTATCCCAACCGGCATGAACTTGAGATCAGGAAAGAGAGCAACCAATTTTCGGTATTGTTGACCATGGAGTTGGAAAAATCGGAATGAGATGAAGTGTATCATTATTGAAGATCAGCCACCTGCCCAAAGGATTCTGAAAAAATTCATTGAGGATGTGGATGCATTGGAATTGAAAGGTGTTTTTTCAGATGCCTTACAAGCTATGGAATTTCTCAATTCGGAACCTATCAACCTCTTGTTTTTGGACATCCATTTACCTAAGATATCAGGATTGGATTTTTTAAAATCCCTACCCAATCCCCCGCATGTTATACTCACCACGGCCTTTTCAGAGTACGCTCTGGAAAGTTACGATCTCAATGTGGTGGACTATTTACTGAAACCCTTTTCCTTTCAACGCTTTTTAAAAGCAGTGGCCAAAGTCCCCGTTGTTAAGGCAACCCATGTGTTGACGGGGGATACGGAAACGGCATCTATGCCAAAAAGCCATATCTACATTAAGTCCGGGTATGAACATATCAAGATTCATTTGGACGATATTTTGCATATCGACTCCGATTCGGATTATACCGAGGTTATAACCCTCGAACGAAAATATCTCTCCAGTGAGCCATTGCGGTTTTGGTTGGAAGCGTTGCCAGGAGCAAATTTCATCAGAACGCACAAGTCGCACATTATCAACACGGATAAAATCGACAAGATCATGGGCAATCAGATTTATTTGGAAGGTGGGCATACCATTCCAATTGGTAGGGCGTACAAGGAGCATTTTTTAAAAGTAATTCTTAAATAAGGCCAATAACCCAACTTTGGTGGGCTTTACAGATTCAATTCTGCCTCTGAAATAACTTATAATCTAGCCGTACAGTAAAGTATTTTGACCAATAATATGGAACAAATGTCATTTTTTCATACATTCGATATGAAAAAGTGTTAACGTTAACATTTTAAACTAAAAGCACCATGAAAAACTTTGATCGCCGTAATTTTCTTAAAAAGACCTCGCTGTCGGCAGCAGCCATTTCAGTAATGCCCAGCTACTTAAATGCTGAGATGGAAAGACCTTCCCAAGCTACGTATATGGGAGATTTTGCGGCCCCCAAATTGGATTTGATTAGGGCAGCTTTCATAGGGGTAGGTGCAAGGGGCGGGACCCATTTAAAATCCTTTGCCGCATTGGAAGCTACCGAAGTGGTTGCCATTTGCGATTTGTATGAAGACTTGGTCGATCAAAAGATAGGATGGGTAAGGGAAGTTGCCGGTAAAAAAAGACATAAGAATATTGCCAAATACTCGGGAGACGAAAACCTTTGGAAAAAAATGTTGGCAGAAACCAAACCCGACGTGGTTTTCATCGCAACGAACTGGTTAAGTCATGCTCCCATGGCCATCGAAGCCATGAATCAGGGTGCCCATGCCTTTGTAGAGGTTCCCATTGCCGTAGGTTTGGACGAGATGTGGGATATTGTTGATGCTTCGGAACGAACCCAGAGACATTGCATGATGATGGAAAACGTGAACTATGGCCGTGATGAACTCATGTTTCTAAATATGTGCAGACAGGGAGCTCTAGGTGAAATTTTGCATGCCGAAGCTGCCTATATCCATGAACTTCGAGGGCAGATGGAGGAGCAAAAAAGAGGAACAGGCTCCTGGAGAACCTATCACTATGCCCATAGAAATGGAAACCTATACCCAACCCATGGTTTGGGGCCAGTGGCGCAATACATGAATTTGGGAAGAACAGATGACAACTTTGGAAGTTTGGTCTCCTTTTCCACACCCGCTATAGGAAGAAGCGCTTATGCCAAAAAAAACTACCCAGCGGATCACAAATGGAACCAATTGGACTATAAAGGGGGAGATTTAAATACCTCAATCATTAAAACCACTTTGGGGAGAACCGTAATGGTACAATGGGATGAAACCAGCCCCAGACCGTATAGCAGATTAAACCTCATTCAGGGAACCAAGGGTACCTTGGCTGGTTTTCCAACCCGTGTGGCTTTGGAAGGTGGTGTGGAAGGAATTACCAAAGATCATCATTCTTGGGCACAGGGCGACCAATTGGCAGCAGTGTATGAAAAATATGATCACCCCTTGTACAAAAGATTAAATGAAAGCACCAAAGGCAGTGGACATGGCGGTATGGATGGTATCATGATGTATCGCATTGTGGAATGTTTGCAAAAGGGATTGCCATTGGATCAAAATGTTTACGAGGGATGCTTCTGGAGTGCTGTAGCTCCCTTGAGCGAACGTTCTGTGGCCAGTGGCGGGGCTCCGCAACCTTTTCCGGATTTTACCCGAGGTAGTTGGAAAAGTACTGCTCCTTTGACTATCGTGGAATAGCTTTGCAGGTTTTATACTTGAAGCTTTTACTGAATTTCAAAATGTAGTTGATCGCATAATTTTTAGGGTACAACTGTAACAGTTGGCATTTGGGATGTGTCCAAATCATAAAGCAATTAATATGATAATTAAAAGACACATGTACGTAATCTTGGTCATTGGCTTTGGAATGACCACAAGTATGAAATCCCAAAAACAAAAAGTTATGCAAACAACAATTTCAAAAGAGGAACAAGCCGTATTGGGCGCAGTGGCCTCCATGACAAAATCGTTCAATAATGCAGATATTGAAGGAGTCATGTCCAGTTACCAAGAAGGGGCATTGGTAATTTTTGAACCAGAAATGCGGGTTACCGATAAAAAACAGCTTCGGGAAATGTTTTTGGCAGCCTTTGCCATTAAGCCACAATTTGAATACCCCAACGGCCATGAGGTCTTTGTGAATGGAAATTCGGCCACACACATTGCACCCTGGATTATGAAGGGTACCGCTCCAGATGGGACAGCGGTCACCCAAAGTGGACTTTCCGTGGCCCATCTTCAGAAACAATCCAATGGCAAATGGTTACTTATCTTTGATAACCCACATGGAAGTTATCTAATGTCCAAGAAACCATGAAAAAGGATTGCAAAGAAGACATTTCAGAAGAAAAACTGATATCAAAGGCCTTATCTGGGGATAAGGCCTCCCTGGAATTGTTGATTACCAGAAATCAAGATTGGATTTACAATGTAGCCTTGACCTTTGTTGGTGATGCGGATGAGGCGGCCGACCTTACCCAAGAAGTGTTGATCAAAGTGATAACCAAATTGGACACCTTTGAACAGCGTAGCAGCTTTAGAACATGGATGTACCGTATTTTAAAGAACCATTTTCTGAATATGAAACGGGGAAGGCATGAGGTAAATCCACCAAGTTTTGAACAATTTGGTGAAGGGTTGGATCAATTGCCCGACGAATCACTTTCCAATTATACCTATGAGGTTGAGGAGAAATTGTTGGTCAATGAGGCCAAGATCAGTTGTATGAAGGGCATGCTGTTGTGTTTGGATAGGGAACAACGGCTAATATACATCATAGGGGAATTGTTCGAGTTTCCAGATTCCGTGGGGAGTGAAATTATGGAAATGAGTAAACAAAACTTCAGGGTTAAACTTCATAGGGCCAAAAAGCAATTGTACAATTTTATGGACCATAAATGCGGCTTGATCAATAAGTCCAATCCCTGTAGGTGTCACCGTAAAACAGCGGGTTTTATTAAAATGGGTTATGTGGATCCGAAGGCGCTCCACTTTCAAAAAGATGTACTTGCCAAAATCAATGATGTGGTAGGAAGCAAGGTAGATACCTATTCCAACGAAGTGCTGTCCGAGTATCAAAAACTATATCAAGAGCATCCCTTTTTACAAAGTCCTGATAAACTGGCTTCCATTAGGCGATTGCTTTCTACCGAGAGTATCAAGGAAACCTTCAACCTTTAAAGGGGTGATTTAGATTGATTTTCCCTTGTTCAAAGGTACTTTATTTTGTTTGTTTAAAAAGTTAAGTAATTCCTATCTTTAGCCTTAAGCTTTGAAGGATTATGAGTAAAAAGGAAAATCGCAATATTTCGGTTACAGGAGACATCTCTTTTGCAAATTTAAAGGTGTCAGAGCCTATGGCCTTTGCTGCAGGAATGCCTGCCATAAAGGTGGCACTGGAGCATGTGAACAAGGAATCAGGCCTATTTCGCTCTATCAAGACCTTATCCAAAATGAACCAAAAGGAGGGATTTGATTGCCCTGGATGCGCGTGGCCCGACCCGGATAAACCTTCCAAACTGGGTGAATATTGTGAAAATGGGGTCAAGGCCATTGCCGAGGAAACCACATTTGAGCGCGTAAATCGTGATTTCTTTCAAAAATATTCGGTAGAAGAATTGTCCACATGGACTGACTACCAAATTGGCAAAAGCGGAAGGATTACTGAACCGTTTATTCTCAGACCTGGATCTATTCATTATGAGCCCATTTCATGGGACGATGCCTATGTTACCATTGCGAAACACTTGAAAGCGCTGGACAGTCCCGATGAAGCTGTGTTCTACACTTCCGGACGATCCAGCAACGAGGCCGCTTTTCTCTATGGGCTTTTTGCCCGTGCCTTTGGGACCAACAATATGCCAGATTGCTCCAATATGTGCCACGAATCCAGTGGGGTGGCCCTGTCTGAAACCTTAGGAATCGGTAAGGGATCTGTGATTTTAGAGGATTTTGATGAGGCTGAAGTGGTGATGGTCATCGGCCAAAATCCGGGAACCAACCACCCAAGGATGTTGTCTGCACTTCAAAAGTGCAAGCAAAATGGCGGAAAAATCATAACGGTAAATCCGCTTTCCGAAAGTGGGTTGAATCGATTTAAAAACCCACAAAAGGTCAGCGGCATTTTGGGAAAGGGTACCGCCTTGACTGATATTTTTCTGCAGGTTAAAGTCAACCAAGATGTACCACTGCTAAAACTTATCATGAAACGATTGGCGGAAAAGCAGAAATCCGACCACAAGATTTTCGACTTGGATTTTATTTCGACCAAGACCCAAGGATATCAAGAACTTTTAGCGGATTTGGAACAGCAAGATGAGTTGGATTTACTCAATCGCTGTGGGGTGGATTCCGATAAAGTGGATCAGGCAGTTGAGGTTCTGGCCAAAAACTCAAAAATTATCATTTGTTGGGCCATGGGGCTAACCCAGCACAAAAATGGGGTGGACAACATCAAGGAATGTGTTAATCTATTGCTCCTTAAGGGCAGTATCGGCAAAAAAGGAGCGGGTACATGTCCCGTTAGAGGTCATAGTAACGTACAGGGGGACCGTAGCGTGGGTATTATGCACCATGTTTCCGAATCTCTTAATAATGCACTAAAGGACGAATTTGACTTTGAACCACCATCAGAGGAAGGATTGGATACCGTCAATTCCATCCAAGCTATGTATGAGGGCAGGGCTAAAGTTTTTGTGGCCTTGGGTGGAAACTTTGTGTCCGCTGCTTCGGATACGGCCTATACAGCAGAAGCATTACAACGCTGCACGCTAACAGTTTCGGTAAGTACCAAATTGAATAGAACACATCTTACTGCAGGACAAACTTCATTAATACTGCCTACTTTGGGAAGAACGGAGCAAGATCAAGGTAGGTTTGTGACTGTGGAGAATAGCATGGGAAAAGTACATCAAAGCAAGGGGAGATTAAAACCGGCGAGTAAGCATCTAAGGAGCGAACCCGAAATTGTGGCCCGAATCGCGGATACCTATTTTGGTGGAAAGTCAGCCATTGATTGGAACGAATTAGGGTCAAACTATGATTTGATTCGTGATAAAATTGAAAAAGTTTTGAACGGTTATCACAACTATTCCAATAGATCATCAGGTTCTGGATTTTATTTGCCCAACAATGCCAGAGAAGCGGATTTTTCCAAATTACCAGGAGGGAAAGCACAATTCTCCATTTGCAAACTCCCGGATATTGAATTAAAAGCGGATGAGTTTCTGTTAATGACGGTTCGCAGCCATGATCAGTTCAACACCACCATTTATGGCATGGATGATAGATATAGAGGAATCTATGGTGAGCGCAGGGTAGTTTTTATGAACCAAAAGGATATGGATCAAAAAGGACTGAAACCCCAACAGGTAGTGGATTTGGTGAGCAATTACAATGGGATAGAAAGAAGAGCCCAAAATTTTAAGGTCATACCCTATGACATTCCATCCCAAAACCTCTGTGCCTACTTTCCAGAAACCAATGTCTTGGTTCCCATTGATCTATATGCTGATAAAAGCCAGACGCCAGTAAGTAAATCTGTAGTGGTAAGGGTAGAAGCGGTATAGCTTATTTCTTTCTGGTTTTATATCTTTAGAGCTATGGAAACCTACGCTACTGCCTTATTGTACGCCATTCCCTTTTTTGTAGGTTTGGTGCTTTTTGAAGTCATTTACGGGTATTTTGTCAAGAACCAGAAACACAATGTCATGGACACGGTGAGCAGTCTGAGCTCTGGTCTGACCAATGTGGTAAAAGACTCTCTTGGGCTGGGTGTGGTCTTGGTCACTTATCCGTATCTGTTGGAACATTTGGCCTTAATGGAAATCCAGACCACCTGGGTAGTTTGGGTGCTGGGATTCTTGGCCCTGGACTTTGCTGGGTACTGGAACCATAGACTAAGCCATCGCATCAATTTCTTTTGGAACCAACATGTGATCCACCATAGCAGCGAAGAATTTAATCTGGCCTGTGCCTTGCGTCAGTCCATCTCCAATTTGCTGGTTTATTTTCCACTTTTGATGATTCCTGCTGCATTGTTGGGAGTACCGCACAAAGTGGTGGCCATTTTGGGCCCGCTACATCTCTTTGCCCAATTCTGGTACCATACCCAACACATTGGAAAAATGGGCTGGTTGGAATACATCATAATTACCCCGTCGCAACACAGGGTGCACCATGCCATTAATCCTGAATACATAGATAAAAATTTGGGACAGATTTTTAGTTTTTGGGATAGGATGTTCGGTACTTTTCAAGAAGAAATGGAAAAAGTGCCTCCCCAGTATGGCGTTTTAAAGCCTGCGAATACCTGGAATCCTATCTTGATCAATTTCCAACACCTTTGGAGACTGATCAAAGATGCATGGAGAACCCAAAGTTATTGGGACAAACTTCGAATATGGTTTATGCCAACAGGTTGGCGTCCGGCGGATGTTAAACAGAAATACCCTATCCAGATTATTGATGATGTATACAATTTTGAGAAGTATATGCCACAGGCGTCTCCTGCATTAAAGGGATATTCCATTTATCAATTGCTTGCCAATACGGGTTTGATGCTCTTTATGTTTTACAACTACGCTGAAATTGGATTTGATGGGCTATTGTTGTTCGGAGCCTTTGTGTTCATTGGAATTTATGGCTATACGTCGCTGATGGACAAGGCATCTTATGCCATTTGGATTGAACTTTTTAGAGCTTTGGCAGGACTACTCTTCATTTACTTTACGGGGGATTGGTTTGGACTAAATACCTATCTGTTCTTGGGCAGTTATTTGGTAGGGATTTATTTTCTGAGCACGATAGCAGGTGCAGTCTATTTCGCCTATTTTGAAAACACATCTTTGGATAAAGAACAATTGGCCGTTTAGTTTAAAGGGTGTACAATGAAAAGGAACTTTCAAGCGTTTAAGCTTGATAACTCCAACCAACCATGACCCGACAACAACAGCTGGCTTTTTGCAAGATTTGCACACACCGGAAAAATGATTTTGAACGCGGTATCCTTTGTGGGATAACCAATGAACTTGCCGATTTCGAAAGCGAATGTCCCTCTTTTGAAAAAGACGAAAATCTTTCACCCAGAAGTTTTGGAAGCATGTATTCGGATGAGGTTCATTTGCCAACAGCCAGTGCTGGCAAGCGGTTCATCAATTATCTTATAGATTACCTTTTTATTGTTGGCCTCGGCGCACTTGTGGGTGGGGTTATTGGACTTGTACTGAATTATGTGGCTCCTGAGAAGCTATATCTCCTGGATCAGGACAACAAGTTGGTGGACTATGCCCTTGGCGCTGTCCTGCTTTTAGTGTACTACACCTTTTTTGAGGGATTTACAGGCAGATCTATTGGGAAGTTCTTTACCAAGACCAAAGTGGTTTTGGAAAATGGTGAAAAACCTACTTTTAATGACATCTTGATACGTAGTTTCTGCCGCATTATTCCTTTTGAAGCATTTTCTTTTTTGGGAAAAGATGCCATAGGATGGCATGACACTATTTCAAAAACCAGGGTAGTGGAGATGCATGACTAGTTTTCCCTTAGCTCATTGTTCACAAGCTCGATGTAGTTGCGCATGGCTTCATCCGCACCAATATTTTGTGCTTGGATCAGGGCATTGGCCTTAAAAGCATTGATCAAAGGGGTTTTACTTCCAGGATTGCTGAAATTCTTATTGGCTATTTTATAATAGGCGTACAGCTTTAGGAGCAAATCGGCAGGCATGGGTTCGGTATAGCTGTTTACAAAAGCCACAGCCTCTTCAAATTGCTTATGTAATTCCTCATCAGTCATCCTGCTTTCTTAGCGATGCAATGCATGTTTTGGCGCCTACAACTTTTTGGTTCAGCTTAACGGTGATATCACAATCCAAGGGTAGCAATAAATCCACTCTAGAGCCAAACTTGATAAATCCAGCATCTTGCCCTTGGGTCACTTGTTCTCCTTCTTCCGCATAATTCACAATACGACGTGCCAAGGCCCCAGCTATTTGGCGATACCCAATCTCTCCAAACTTTGGAGTATGCAAAACCACGGTGGTACGTTCGTTTTCGGTGCTGGATTTAGGGTGCCATGCCACCAAGTATTTTCCAGGGTGATATTGGGAATAGGTTACGGTGCCACTGGCAGCATATCGAGTTACATGCACGTTCACGGGCGACATAAATATGGAAACTTGCTTGCGTTTTCCCTTAAAATATTCGGGTTCGTCCACTTCTTCAATAACAACCACTTTACCATCCACAGGGGCCAAAATCTCGTCAAAATTGGGTGTTACGGGTCTTTTTGGGTTTCTAAAGAATTGCAAGACCAAAATCAATAGCACAAGCCCACCTATCTGGATTCCAAATCGTAGCCATTCCAATGACACGTAAAACTGGGCTGCAAGGATTATGGCAACAACCAGAAAAAAGGTGATAGTAATTATTTTTTGGCCTTCTCTATGAAACATATGAAAATATATTAAGTGTCAAATACGCGAAGGGTGCGGCAAATACCAAGCTATCCAAACGATCCCAAATACCACCGTGGCCGGGCAATATGGCCCCACTGTCCTTAACTTGGGCAATTCGTTTAAATTTGGATTCCAATAAATCCCCCAAACTTCCAGCTATTACAATCACAGTGGCTAAAACCATCCACTGCATGAGCGTCAAACTAGGCTCATATTTTGCCAGGAAGTATGCTGCTAACAATGCAAAAATAAAACCTCCTATGGAACCTTCCACAGTTTTTTTTGGAGAAACTGACGGATAAAGTTTGGTTCTGCCAATACTTCTACCCACCAAATAAGCAAAAGTATCGTTTACCCATATCAAAATAAAAATGCCTACAATCAGAAATTGGGAGAAACTATTTTGTTTATAGGGAATCATGGTTAGAAAAATGCAACCACCCCCAAGATAGAGTACCGCAATGATAAATTTTTGGGCGGTGTTAAAGGTTTTGGACTTTTTGGAAAAGAGAAAGACCAGAAGGGCCAGGTTCACAGTAATGGTCAGTAGCATCAAGCCTGTGATGATCAATTTGTCCGTGACAAAGTAAATAAAGGCCCACCAAAGCGCTAGATAGGCCACATATACGTAGTAGTTTTTTAGATGTACGATTCTTTTAAATTCGTACAGACAGGCCAATCCAAAGACCATAAAAAGGAAATCAAAGGCATCGGAGCTTAAAAAAACGGTTCCCATGAGGAGTACCACATAAATAACCCCTGTTATGCCACGCCTAAGAATTTCTTTCATGTAATCAGTAGTCTTCTAGCAGCAAAAGATATACATTTTTTGAGGCACTTCCGTAGGAAAGAAAATCATTTTTGTTCTCTGGAGTGGGTTGGAAGTGTTTTAGGGTGGTGATATTGTTTGGAATGTTCTTTTTATATTTTTCCTTGATGACTTTCAAAGCTTCGCTTATGGAATCCACCAATTGACTGGTAGTTGCAAAGACAATGAGGTTGGACGGGAGTTCATCCAATTTTTTTTCCCTGATTTGATTGGAGCATACCAAAATGGAACCATTGTGCGCCACTAAATGTTCGCAAGTGGTAAAGAAAATATCACTTTCCTTTCTGTTTTGGGTAAATCCGATTTTTTCCGAGGCAAACCTACTTTCCAGTCGAGGATCCAGGGTATAGAAAAAATGTTGCTGCCAGTTGTTTTCAGAGATGATATTTTGAAGGGCTTGGGAAATTTCCATATCATCCTCGCAATAGATGAATTTTCCGCCATTTTTCTTGAAGTAGATGGTAAATTTTTCGTCAACGGGAATTTTAAGGTCGGGCATGTGCTCCCCACGAGTTTCCAGGGTTTCCTTGGAAACCTTTTTTCCACCACCAAAAAGTTTATCAAAAACTCCCATTTACGGTTTCAAAAATACAAGTACTTGGGAAATAATTATCCCTGTGCCCTAAAATTTACTCAGCAGTTTCCAGCTCCTCTTCTTCCTTTTCAAAAGGTCTCTTTCCAAAAATCTTTTCCAAGTCGTCCTTAAAGATAACCTCTTTTTCCAAGAGCCTTTCTGCAAGCTCCGTTAATTTGTCCTTATTTTCATTCAACAAATTAATGGCCCTGTTGTACTGCTCTTCTATGATTTTTGAAATCTCTTCGTCAATTTTTTGTGCGGTTTCCTCGCTATAGGGCTTGGTGAATCCGTATTCGTTCTGTCCTGAGGAATCGTAATAGGTGATATTACCCAGTTGATCGTTAAGTCCATAAATGGTAACCATGGCCCTGGCTTGTTTGGTCACTTTCTCCAAATCACTGAGGGCTCCAGTGGAAATCTTGTTGAACACCACTTTTTCAGCGGCCCTACCACCCATGGTGGCACACATTTCATCCAACATTTGCTCTGGACGAACAATCAGTCGCTCTTCGGGCAAGTACCAAGCTGCTCCCAAGGATTGACCCCTGGGTACAATGGTAACTTTCACTAGCGGAGCGGCATGTTCCAGCATCCAGCTTACAGTAGCGTGTCCAGCTTCGTGGAACGCGATGGTCTTTTTCTCTTCCGGGGTTATAATTTTGTTCTTCTTCTCCAGTCCACCCACAATACGGTCAACCGCATCCAAGAAATCCTGTTTGTTCACCGCTTTTTTCTCTTTACGGGCAGCAATCAAGGCTGCTTCGTTACAGACATTGGCGATATCAGCTCCAGAAAATCCTGGGGTCTGCTTGGCCAAAAAGTCCAAATCCAGGGTTTCTGCTGTCTTAATGGGACGCAAATGGACTTCAAAAATCTCCTTGCGCTCTCTTAAATCGGGAAGGTCTACATAAATCTGACGGTCAAAACGTCCGGCACGCATCAAGGCCTTGTCCAAAACATCAGCCCTGTTGGTGGCCGCCAACACAATAACATTGGTATTGGTGCCAAAACCATCCATTTCGGTCAAAAGCTGGTTTAGGGTGTTTTCCCTTTCATCGTTGGAACCAGTGAAGTTATTTTTACCCCTAGCACGTCCGATGGCGTCAATTTCATCAATAAAAATGATGGCGGGGGATTTATCCTTGGCTTGTTTAAAGAGGTCACGAACACGGGAAGCTCCCACACCTACGAACATCTCCACAAAATCAGAACCAGATAGGGAAAAGAACGGAACTTTGGCTTCACCAGCTACGGCCTTGGCCAAGAGCGTCTTACCTGTTCCAGGAGGGCCTACCAAGAGCGCTCCCTTTGGAATCTTACCTCCCAAAGAGGTGTATTTGTCAGGGTTTTTAAGGAATTCCACAATCTCCTGAACCTCTTCCTTGGCTCCTTCAAGTCCAGCCACATCTTTAAAAGAAGTACGCGTATCTGTTTTTTCGTCAAACAGTTTTGCCTTGGATTTTCCAATGTTGAAAATCTGTCCTCCAGCACCTCCACCAGCACCACCGGACATCCTTCGCATGAGGTAAATCCATATTCCTATAATAAGCGCAAACGGAAGCAAGGAAAGCAACAGTTCACCCAACACATTGGATTCGGTATCGAAATCGACAATGGTATCGAGGTTGTTTTCTTTTTTGATGCTCTTTATCTCGTCCTCAAAGTTTTGCAGATCACCATAATCCAAGATATACTGTGGAATTTTTCCTGTGGAAAAATTAAAGGGCCTGTCGGCTACATTACGATGTACATCCTTTTGAAGGGCTTCTTCCGTAAGGAACACCTTGGCCTGCCTGGCATTGGTGATGATCAGAATTTCTGAAATATCCCCGTTTCTTAGGTATTCCTGAAGTTCGGAGGTTGTGGTTTTTTCAGTACTGGAGAAACTGTTTCCGCCAAAAAACTGAAATCCAATGATCAATGCAATGACCACACCATAAATCCACCAGGAACTAAAACGAGGTTTCTTAGGGGTATTCGAATTGTTTTCTTTTGCCATTTTTTTAAGAATTATAGCTGCTCTCCACCATGGTGACCTTGGCATCTCCCCAAAGTCCTTCTATGTCGTAGAATTCCCTAATATGTTTCTGAAATACATGTACCACAACGTTTACATAGTCCATTAGGACCCACTCTGCATTTTCCGAACCCTCAACATGCCAAGGTTTATCTTGGATGGCTTTGCTGACAGTTTTTTGGATAGAGGAAACAATTGCATTTACATGCGTGTTGGAAGTACCATTGCAGATTATAAAGTAGTCACAAACTGTATTTTCAATTTCCCTTAAATCGAGGAGATTTATATCTACTCCCTTCACTTCTTCAATTCCATGTAAAATTAAGGCAATCAGTTCATCTGCGCTAGCTTTCGTTTTCTGCATTCAAAAATTTTAGTTTCTACAAAGTTATATTTTTTTTGTTTTCTTAGCCCTAGATTTTAACATAACCTTGGACGCACCACATTGGGAGAACACTCACAAATAATCAAACTTGATGCCACGGACTCCACAAATTTGTATTTAAGATCCATGGCCCGTGCCAAAAACCTGGAAGATTACACCTGTGTAGTTACCCGTGCCCAAGAGAAGGGAAGGGGTCAAATGGGAACCAGCTGGCAGTCTAAACCTGGTAAAAACCTTACGTTTAGTGTGTTGAAGAAGTTTGAGGCATTGCCGGCAGGGCAGCAGTTCAAGATCAATATTGGGGTTTCCCTTGCCATTTATGACACGTTGGACAAGCTGAACATTCCTAATTTAAAGGTAAAATGGCCCAACGACATTATGTCAGGTTCGGACAAAATTTGCGGGATTTTGATAGAAAATGTCCTAAAAGGGCAGGTCATTCAAAATTCAATTATAGGAATAGGTCTCAACGTGAATCAAACGGAGTTTGACAACCTAGGAAAGGTAGCCTCCTTAAAATCTATTTTGGGTCATAGCTTGGAGTTGGAAGAATTACTTCACAAGTTGCTCGCCCGACTTAAGTTTCAATTACACGATATTGAAAACAAGACCATCACGGAACTGCTCCCGCAGTATGCAAAAAAGCTCTTTCGAAAAGACAAACCATCCACCTTTAAAGATGAACAAGGGGAGGTCTTTATGGGCTTTATCCGAGGTGTTTCCCATCAGGGGAAATTAGTGCTGGAATTGGAGGACCACATCTTTAGGGAATACGGCCTAAAAGAAGTTGCCCTGCTCTCCTGACCTATATTCTATCCATATTGGCAGAAAGCGTTTCCATGAAATTGGTGATAGGGGCCTTGATCATCATTGCCATCATGGCATTGAATTCCCCTTCAAAACTAAGACCCACTTCACTTTCCGAATCACCTAAGGATTCAATGTTTCCAGTGAGGGTAAAGGGCAATTTGTCACTTGCCGCACCTAAGACTACTTTGTCATGGGGTTGTTGCTCTTTTAGGCGCATCACAATTTCGGGCATTCCTTTCAAGGCAAATCGGAAGGTTTTTTCATCCAGTACCTCAAATTTGTCAATATTGTCAGGCATCAAGGTTTCAAAGTTTTTAACATCGGTCAAAAACTCGAAAACTTCCTGGGCACTTTTGCCCACTTTCTTTTTAGCTACTTCAACGTGCATAATATGAGGTTATTTCCATTGCTGTGGATTGGACTTCCACTGCAATAAGGTTTGCATTTGTGATTCTTCAATATAATTGGTTTCGGAAGCTTGCTCAATTAAATGGGCATAATCCGACAAGGTGTGCAAGTTTAGCTTCTCTTCGGCAAAATTGGCATCCGCCAAGGAAAATCCATAGGTAAAAACAGCAATCATTCCTTTAACATCAACTTGTTGGGAACGCAAGGCCCGTACGGCATTAAGGCTACTTTTTCCGGTACTGATCAAATCTTCTATGACCACCACAGATTGACCTGCCTCTAGATGACCCTCTACCTGGTTTTGTCTTCCATGCGATTTGGGTTCTGGACGTACATACACAAAAGGAAGTCCAAGGGCATCCGCAACCAAAATCCCAATCCCAATGGCTCCGGTGGCAACCCCGGCAATGACATCGGGTTTACCATACAATTCCTCAACCTGTTTGGCCATTTCCTTACGAACAAAATCCCTGATTTCAGGATAGGAAAGCATTACTCTATTGTCACAGTAGATGGGGGATTTCCAACCAGAAGCCCATGTGAATGGATTTTCTGGTTCCAACTTAATTGCATTAATTTGCAGCAGAAGCTCGGCTGTTTTTTTAGCAGTATCCTTGTTTAAAACCATTGCGCAAATGTATAAAGTTTTTGTTAATGAGTCCCCACTGATTTTAACAAATGAGCGCCAGGACAACACCAATGGAAATCTCTTTTCGCTCGATGGCGATTCTATATTAATGGCCATAGATTCCTTGTCCAAAGGCAGACTCAAGGAAGCTTACATTTACCACCCAGACGAAGAAAAAATCCTGGATGTTTTTATGCATAAAATACCCGTGGTAGTAGCTGGGGGTGGTTTTGTTACGAATGCAAAGGACAAGGTGCTTTTTATTTTTAGAAATGGCAAGTGGGATTTACCCAAAGGAAAGGTGGACAAAGGAGAATCCATAGAAAAGGCCGCAATCCGGGAAGTAGAGGAGGAAACAGGAGTAAAGGATTTGGTTATCGAGAAGTTTTTGAGAACCACTTACCATGTCTTCAAAAGAAATGGGGAATACCGTTTAAAGCAGGTGCACTGGTTTAGAATGAGCACCACCTATACTGGGAAGTTGGTGGGCCAGGAGGCTGAAGGCATTTTAAAGGTAAAATGGAAAGGGGCCAAAAAAACGAAGAAAGCATTGGAAAACTCTTATCACAATATCAAAATCCTATTCAAGGATTGGTTTATTCCTTCGGAATAAGTGTTGCCGCTTTACTACCCTTGGCTATTCTAAAAATGGGATACCTTAGATAGGGCTTCTCTCGATATTTGGAACGTTGATACACCCAATCCAACTGAGCGTACCAATTCTGGGCGAATTCTTCATCCAATTCCTTTTTGGTCAAGAAGTTCTTGCGAAGCACAGAATCTTTCTTGAGCATATCCAAAGCCACATCCTCAAAAACGTATGGGGAAAACCCTTCTTTTTGTTGAAGTACCGTATCAAAGAAATTCCAGTTGAAAAAGGAATCGGCTGCCTGTGGCTCCAGCGTTTCCAATAAATATCTTGCCCCCATTTGATGGGTGGGTACAATAAGATCACCTTCCCTAAGCGCTATATTATCCAAACGTTTTTCAACTCGGGTATTATAATGTAGATAATGCCCTTCGTAAGGATTGTTCCTGGTGTCATAGTCGGAAATTGTATAAGTTTCCAAAAGCAATTCCATGTCTTCAGTAACTTCCGTGTACTGTATCTGATTGGCATCCAATCGCTCCAGCACGTTCTTCCAACTTTGGGGAATCACATAGCCAGCAGGTACAGTTATGGTATCCATGGGTACAAAGTAATTGTGATAGACAGTTTCCTTCGTAAATGGCTTTTCCCTATTATATCTTAATCTTAGCAATCCAGTGACCTCACTATCTATTTGCTCCGCTTCAAAACCCATGAATTGGAGGGTCGAGTTTTGGGAGCCGTCCACCTGCCAGTTCAAATGGTAGGCTTCAAGGGCCATATTTTGTTCTTCGGTCTGTTTTCGCAATTTTTTGATGGTCTTATAATCCTTCTCCGCAATGTCAACCATACTTTCCATTAGGGCGTAGGTGCCTTCCACCCGTTGCTTGTACGGTTTTAGCATGTGGGTTTCCACCATCATTCCCAACGTATTCCACAAGGTGGTATAACCTGTGGAATATCGAGGGTGATCCATAAATTGGGAAAATCCCAATTCAGGAGGGCGATTGAATACGTTCACATAGGGAGTTATATCCCATTCCTTTTCGTGTAGGGATTTTTCGAGTTTTGGTTGCAGTTCCTGATGGAGATATTCACCCAGTTTGCCCCCTAATTTGTTGTGTTGGGTAAACAAGTGTGTTAGGACATATTGATAGTCCGCTCCATTGCTCACATGGTTGTCAATAAATACATCAGGTTTTACCAAATGGAAAATTTGAGTAAAGGTTTTGGCATTTTTGGTATCCATTTTAACAAAATCCCTGTTGAGGTCGTAGTTCTTGGCATTCCCCCTAAAACCGTATGCTTCTGGACCATTTTGGTTGGCCCGGGTATTGGAATTTCTATAGAGTGCCCCGCCAATATTATAGATGGGGATGGTGGCCAATATGACATTTTTTGGGTGTTTCAATTGGTTGGTGGCCAAATCCCTAAAAAGCATCATCGTGGCATCAATTCCATCGCTTTCGCCTGGGTGAATACCGTTGTTGATCAGGATTATGGCCTTATCCGCCCTAATATGTTCAAAATTGAAGTCGCCATCAGGATTGAAAGTAACCAAGTGAAGCGGATAACCGCTATCGGTTTCGCCAATGGTCTGTATATTGATTTCCGGAAAGTCCTTGGCCAATCTGATATAAAAATCGATGGTTTGCTGGTAGGTGGCCGTTTCCGTACCATCAGATACCTCATAATGAGTTTCATACGAGGCAGTTGTATCCTGTGTAATTGTCTCACAAGAAATAAAAAGCATCAAAGCTGATATGAAAGCAAAGAGCTTATAGTTGGATTTGGTTTTGTATAAAGCTTGCATGGAATTCCCCATTACAGAGCCTTAAAAATAAGGAATATTATGCTCATGAGGCCAAATGCACCCTACTCAAGTCTGTGGCTTCCAATTTATAGAGCGGTTTATTCTTAAAATTGAGATAATGCCAGCAGTTCAATCTAAAATCGTTCCACCGTTTATAATCAATGGGGTCTATGGATGAGGTAATTACATTGATGATTATTTTCTCTGGAATGTTCAAGGATACCAGTTCTTCCAAAAATTCCCAACCATCCATAATGGGCATGTTTATGTCCAAAAAGATAACCTCTGGGCAGGGTATTTTGAGCTCAATTCGCTTTTTTAAGGCTTCCAGGGCCAATCTTCCATTTTCAAAATCCGTGATGTCCTTGCATATAGTTATGGTCTTCAACATTTTTCTTAAACCAAAAACAGTGATGGGGTCATCATCAATGATATAGATGCTATTCAGTTTCTTCATTGAAATACACGTTGAATGTAGAACCCTTATCCACTTCACTAGTAACGGAAATGCTACCGTCCATAGCCTCGATTTGATTTTTTATGATGTACAGTCCCAATCCCCTGGCATCCTTGTTGTTGTGAAAGGTCTTGTACATCCCAAAAATCTTGTCTCCGTATCTGTTTAGGTCTATACCCAGTCCATTGTCGGTAACGCTGAACATTACATTTTTATCTTGTTTTAGGGCTCTTAATTCAACAACTGGGCGCCTCTCAGGATGGTGATACTTAACTGCATTGGTGACAAGATTAAGTAAAATGCTTTCCAAATATGCAGGTACGCTGGACACCATCAGGTCATCTGGAACATGGTTTTCAAATTCCACCTGGTTTTCTTCCAAAAAGGCGGAAAGATTTTGCTGCATTTTGGTAATGTGCTCACTAAGGTTCAAGGATTTTTTGTCCAAATTGACATTGGTGCTGATATCCACAACCTCATTAAGGTTTTCCAAGGTGTCCAAGAGATTGTCAGAGGCGTGGAACAACATTTTCATGATCCGTTGTTTTTCTTTTTCATCCGATTCCCGAATAAGGAAATCCAACAGCATGGAGAAGTTGGCCGTATGGGACCTTAGATTATGGGAGACAATGTGGGCAAAATTGATGAGCTTTTTGTTTTGAATTGCCGTAACATTGATCAAGTTATGGAGTTGGTCTTCCTTCTGTTTGATATGTGTAATATCCATGCTCATACCTATAAGCCCATAGGCCTTCCCTTTTAAATCCAACAAGGGGATTTTGGAGGTCAGGAAATTGGTAGTGGTGCCATCTTTTCTAACGTTGATGGTCTCCCTGCCAATCATAGGTTCTTGGGTCCGCATGACTTCCAAGTCCTCATCCCTTGAAATTTGGGCCACGGCCTCATCATAAAGGTCAAAATCAGTTTTGCCCAAAAGGGTATCGGGAGTGGTGCCCAAATAGTCACATTCCGCTTTGTTGACCAATATTTTTCTGGAGTCCTTGTCCTTTACAAACACATTAATGGGCAAGTTATCTATCAGGGTGGTGAGTAATTGTTCACTTTCCCTGATTTTTTTGTCTGCCATCATTTGTTCGTCAATGTCCTGAAAGGTTCCGAATATTTTGTGGATTTCCCCATTTTTCCGAATGGCTTTGCCTGCTGCGGCTACCCAGCGTTCTCTGCCATTTTTTGTAATGATGGTCAATTTCTCGTGGAATGGGGTGCCATTTTCCAACGCTTTGTGAAAAAGCATGGAAATCCGATTTCTGCTATATCCCTGTTTATAGAATGCGATGGCTTCCGTTACGGTGGGTTGATAATCAGCCTGAACCTCATGTATTTTTTGGGTTTCCTCGCACCAATGGAGTTCCTCGGTTTCCAGATTATATTCCCAACTCCCTACTTTGGCCACTTCAGATTTGGTCTTCAATAGGGTAGTGATTCGTTCCAGTTCCTGCTCTTTTTCAACCAGCTGTGAAATGTCATCAGTCTGAATAATGGTGCCCAGATGGTTTTCATCTTCGTCAAACCATGGGGTGCAGGTGCTTTCATACCAATATTCTTGGCCGTTCACTAGTTTTTTATGTCGAAACGACCCTCCTGAAGGAGCAGCAATACACTTCTTAAAGCTTACTGCATCTATTTCCAGATGATTTTGGTACCAGAGCTTGATTTCTTTGTCAGGGCCTTGGAAGTCATCAAAAATGGCATGCCAAGTATCCGAGGCATCGACTAAAATGGAGTTTTTGTTGACCAAAGCGGTTGCCTTGGGCAGCTGTTTTAATACATACTGATGATGTAGGGTTTCGGTGGTTTTCAAATTTCGGGGGAAGATTTGGGTTAGTTTTATACGAATTTTCTTACTAAAATATAAGTATTGGGGCTGCTCCCGTAGTATTTGTTGTGAATCAACAAAAAAATGTGGTTTCTTCGACGAATGGCATCAAGCGCTAGGCGGGAAGTAAGCTGGATTCGGTGGGAAGTCCAGCACTTTGGTAAATGCAACTATTTCAAACCAACCCGTACCGTGTCGGGCACCAATCCGGTATAATCCCCTCCATTCCTGATTACATCCCGTACTATGGAAGAGCTGATATACGATTTGCCGGAAGAGGTCAATAAAAAAACAGTTTCAATCTCTGAAAGCTGACGGTTGGTATGGGCAATAGCTTTCTCAAACTCAAAATCGGCCGGATTACGGAGTCCCCGTAAGATAAAATCTGCATCTACCTGTTTGCAAAAATCTACCGTGAGACCTTCATAGGTAACCACCTTTATTTTGGGCTCGTACTTAAAAGCTTCGGAAATAAATCGGGTTCTTTCCTCAAGGGAGAACATGTACTTTTTATCTGCATTGATCCCTATGGCGATCAACAACTCATCAAACAGCGTAATCCCTCTTTGGATAATATCATAGTGACCAAGGGTAAGTGGGTCAAATGAACCTGGGAAAATAGCGCGTCTCATGATTTTTGGTTTGGTTAAAAATACTGAATTTCTATCGTAAAGCTTCTTCTATGGCACTGCTAAATAGTTGCTCCAAACTTATCCCTGCGGTATTGGCCTGCTGGGGAAGTATGCTTTCTTCCGTTAATCCAGGGGTGGTATTCACTTCCAACAAATAAGGTTCGTCCCCAATAAAGATAAACTCACTTCGGGTATAGCCCTTTAGTCTTAAAGTTTTGTATATGAATTCTGCCAGTTGGGTTACCTTGTTTTGCTGTATTTCGGAAATACGGGCTGGGGTTATTTCTTGGGATTTTCCCAAATATTTGGCCTCGTAATCAAAAAAATCGTTTTCAGAAACGATTTCCGTAATTGGAAGTACAGTAACCTTACCTTGATAGGTGATCACACCTACTGAAACTTCTGTTCCTTCCAAAAAGGACTCGATGATAATCTCGCTGTCCTCAGTGAAAGCTTTGTCAATGGCTAATTTTATTTCCTCCTGTTTGTACACCTTGCTGATACCATAACTACTCCCGGCCCTATTGGCCTTTACAAAACAGGGCAATCCTACTTTTTTAACAATTTGGGCCGTATCAATGGTATCTCCTTCGTTCAAAAAATAGGAGGTGGCACAGGGAACACCATAGGGTTTTAATGCACTCAACAGATCTCTTTTGTTAAAGGTAAGTGCGGCTTGATAGTGATTGCACGAAGTGTGCGGTAGGCCCAGCAATTCAAAATAAGCCTGAAGCAATCCATCTTCTCCAGGAGTTCCGTGTATGGCGTTGAACACACAGTCAAAATGAATTTTATCCCCATGGGGTGAAATGGTAAAATCCGATTTATCCACGGGAATCTCCGTGTTGTTACCGTCCACATAAACCCAGCGTTCTTGGGTAATTTTGATGGGAAATGCATTGTACTTGGAGCTGTCCAAAAACTTTTGGACCACCTTGCCGCTTTTAATGGAGATTTCGTACTCGCTGGAGTAACCACCCATAATGATGGCAATGTTTTTTTTCATCGGCTTATCGAATATGGCAAGGCCAAAGTAAAGAAAAATGACTGGCTTTCCTATATTTGTTCAGTTAAGGAAAAGTAGATGAAACATTTTTTGAGCTTTTTAAAAAGTAAAACATTTTTTATCCAATTGGGCCTTGCTGTGGTGGTGGGTGTGCTATTGGTGTTTATCACCTTGCAGTGGCTCAAAAGTTCCACTAATCATGGTGAGTTTGTGGAGGTGCCGGATTTCTCAAGAATGTCGGTTATGGAGATGCGCGATGCCGTTGAAGATGCAGGCTTGCGTTATCAAGTATTGGATTCCTCCAACTATAACCCTGATTTTCCCCGATTTTCCATTTTGGAACAGGATCCCCCAGCAGGAAATAAGGTAAAAGCCAATCGTAAAATATACTTTACCGTTAACCCTTCAGGCTATAAAAAAGTATCGGTTCCAGATATTATCCAGGTTACCCAACGCAATGCAAGAACCATGCTACAGGCCGTAGGCTTGGAGGTACAGCGGGTTACCTATATAGATGAGCTTGGAAGGGACATGGTGTATCGAATGAGGCATAAGGGGAAACACGTTAAACCCGGGGATAAATTGCCCAAAACCTCCAAGATAGAACTGATTTGTGGCAATGGTACCATTCCAGGTAGTGCCAGGGTGCAGGCAGAATCGCAATAGGCATGGATACTCCCGAAAATCCTGAATTATCACAGGAAGAACTCTTTGAACACCATAAGTTTGTTGCTTTCAAGGGTCAAGAACCTTTGCGTGTGGACAAGTTCTTGATGAACTTCATTGAAAATGCCACCCGAAACAAAATTCAACAAGCCGCCAAGCAAGGGCATATTTGGGTCAACGATGCCATCGTAAAACAGAACTACAAGGTTAAGGCAGGGGATGAGGTGAAGGTGATGTTTGAACATCCACCTTATGAATTTCTGTTGACTCCTGAAGACATTCCACTTGATATTGTTTATGAGGATGATTCCCTACTGGTGGTAAATAAGCCAGCGGGCATGGTGGTGCACCCCGGACATGGAAATTATTCGGGAACCCTGATCAATGCCCTGGTACATCATTTTGACCATCTTCCAAAGAACAGTTCTGAACGTCCCGGGCTTGTGCATCGAATAGATAAGGACACTTCAGGTCTTTTGGTGATTGCCAAAACGGAGCAGGCCATGACACATTTGGCCAAGCAGTTTTTTGATAAGAGCAGCGAGCGGGAGTATTTGGCATTGGTATGGGGAAATGTCACAGATGATGAGGGTATTGTGGAAGGTCATATCGCCAGAAATCCGAAAAATCGCTTACAGATGATGGTCTTCCAGGAAGGCGATCAAGGGAAGGATGCGGTGACCCATTATAAGGTGATAGAGCGATTGGGCTATGTGACCTTGATTTCATGCAAACTGGAAACAGGAAGGACCCATCAGATTCGGGTGCATATGAAATATATTGGCCATACCTTGTTTAATGACGAGCGCTATGGCGGAGATAAAATACTGAAGGGAACCACCTTTACCAAGTACAAACAGTTTGTGGAAAATGCCTTTAAGATTCTTCCAAGACAGGCCTTGCATGCCAAAACCTTGGGTTTTGAACATCCAGTAAGTGGTGAGTTTATGAGATTTGATTCTGAATTGCCAGAAGATATGACCCTCTGCATTGAAAAGTGGAGGAACTATGCCAAACATAGTGAATCATAAGCTTATTCAATCCAAGGATTGAAAAGACCTTTGGAAAGCTGTTTCCAAAATCCGATTTCCTCATTATTTTTACAAAAATCAAAAGTTATGAAAATCGTCATCTCGCCTGCTAAATCACTTGACTTTGAAACAGCGTTACCGACCTCAAAATATAGTCAACCACAGTTTTTGGAGCAATCCCAAAAATTGAATGCCGTCTTGGTAAAGAAAAAACCAAGGGCACTTTCCAAACTGATGTCCATTTCGGATAAGCTGGCCGAATTGAATTGGCAGCGAAACCAAGATTTTTCAACACCATTTACATCTGAAAATGCCAGACCGGCGGTATATTCTTTCAATGGGGATGTATACCAAGGCTTGGATGCCTATACCATTCCCGAATCCAAATTGGAGCAACTTCAAGATACCCTGCGTATTCTTTCGGGTCTATATGGCATCTTAAAACCTTTGGATTTAATTCAACCGTATCGGTTGGAAATGGGCACCCAGCTAAAAGTGGCACGTAAAAAGAACTTGTACGAATTCTGGCAAAAACAGCTTACACCACACCTTAATGAGGAATTGGAAGATGGGGAACTCTTTATTAATCTTGCCAGCAATGAGTACTTTGGTGCCATTGACCCCAAAACACTCAAAGTTCCTGTGATTACCCCAATTTTTAAGGATTGGAAAAATGATAAGCTGAAAGTCATAAGCTTTTTTGCCAAAAAAGCCAGAGGTTCCATGGTGAGGTACATTTTGGACAAGGATGCCAAAACTTTGGAGGACATCAAGGGATTTAACTACGATGGCTACATTTTTAGTGCAGAGCATACGCTAAAGGAAAACGAACCCGTCTTCATCCGATAAATTATTGGCTGGATAACCTAGGCGCAACTTTGACTTTACACAGATGCCAATTTGAGCTGTTAAGTTTGTGGGGCGCCTGTATTAAATTGTGATGTGCATAAATTTTGAGTGCTCATTCAGCATTTATCACGATCTTAGCCCTTCGGCAAAACATTAACCATACCATTTGATCCATGCAGCATTCAAGACGTCTGGAAGAATTTAGAAAATCGGTGACCAACAAGTTCAACGTGTACAATAGTTTGTTCTTGAGCTTACCGTATAGGGATATAGAAAATGTTGGAATGTTGATTCCCTTGTTATTGGACCAGTGCGAACTGGGTCTAAGGGCAGGGAAACAACCCCAGGAAATATTGGAGACCTTTTTCACCAATTTCATGGATATAAAGGATGAGCGGGAACGTTTGGATTTTATGTTCAAGATCATTCAGTACGTGGAACGCCAAGTGGTGCTTTACGATAGTGTGGAGGATTCAGCATTTCCAAAGCTTCAGGAATATACCAATTCCCTTTCGGTAAAGGATTATTTTGAGTTGGTGAACCAGACCAAAAACTGGGACAAAATTGCCAAAAACCTTTCCAGTTTTAGTGCAAGATTTGTACTTACGGCACACCCTACGCAATTCTATACCCCAGCGGTATTGGATATTATAGCAGAACTCAGAAAGTTGATTGATAAGGATAAAATCGACGATATTGATTTGACCTTGCAACAATTGGGCTTGACCTCTTTGGTAAATTCCAAGAAGCCTACCCCTTTGGATGAAGCCAAGAACATCATATATATTTTAAGAAATACGTATTACGACGCCATTGGCGAGTTGTTCGAATACATCAAAAGCAATATTAGGGACGAGGATTTTGCCAACTATAATATCATCAAGCTTGGATTTTGGCCAGGAGGCGATCGGGATGGCAACCCATTTGTTACCGCGGATATTACCAGAAAGGTAGCGGACGAGCTGAGGCTCACCTTGATGAAGTGCTACTATAACGAATTGAAGGCGCTTCGGAAGAAATTGACCTTTAAAAGTATCCAAGAGGATTTACTCACCTTGAGCGGAAGACTTTACAAGGCCATGTTTGACGCCAAATCCATTATCAGCTATCCTGAGATCATGGAACGATTGGACGCCATCCGCGAAAAATTGGAGGCCAACCACCATGGGCTGTATTTGAAAGAATTGGATAGGTTTATCAACAAAGTGCATATTTTCAAAACCCATTTTGCCACCTTGGACATCCGCCAAGATCATAGCAAGCATTATTTAACGGTGGAGACCATCCTTAAGCAGCAAGGGGCAATCAAAGAATCCTTGGATGAATTGAGCCAGGAAGAATTGGTGCATTGGTTGTTGGAAAAGGATTTAAAACTAGATCCTTCGGATTACGAAGAAGATATTGTTAGAGACACTTTGACCAATATTGGGCAGTTGAAAGAAATTCAGCTAAGCAATGGGGAGGAAGGCTGCAATAGGTATATCATCAGTAATTCGGAAGACATTTATTCCGTTTTCTTTGTATTTGGACTTTTCAGATGGTGTGGTTGGAAAGCTGAGGAAATTACATTTGATATTATTCCACTCTTTGAAACCATGAAGGGTATGGAAGCCTCCGAAGAGGTTATGCAAACCTTTTTTGATACGCCAATTTATAGGGCCCATTTGGAGCGCAGGAACAACAAGCACACAATAATGTTAGGCTTCTCAGATGGGACCAAGGATGGAGGCTATCTTAAAGCCAATTGGTACATCTTAAGAACCAAGGAAACCTTGAGTAAGGTCTGTAAAAGAAATGAGATAAAAGCTATCTTCTTTGACGGTAGGGGAGGACCACCTGCAAGGGGAGGTGGTAAGACACACCGATTTTATGCTGCCCAGACCAACGATGTGGCCAACCATGAAATCCAGATGACCATCCAAGGGCAGACCATTACCAGTACCTATGGTACCAAGGAACAGTTTATGCACAATTCCGAGCAGTTGCTTACTGCTGGACTGAGCAATGATCTCTATGGCAAGGAACATGTAATTTCTTCAGAGCAGCGAAAACTGATTGGGATGCTTTCGGAAATGAGCTTCGATAAGTACAATGCCCTTAAGCAACATGAAAAGTTTATTCCGTATTTGGAGCATAGGAGCACCTTGAAATTTTACACCAAGGCCAATATTGGAAGCCGTCCCGGAAAACGGGGAAGTAAAAAGCAATTGACCCTATCGGATTTGAGGGCGATTTCCTTCGTAGGTTCCTGGAGCCAGTTGAAGCAAAATGTCCCAGGGTATTTTGGGATTGGAACGGCCATTCAAAATTTGAAGGACCAAGGAAAATTGGATGAGGTCAAAAAATTGTATCAAGACGTGCCATTCTTTAGGGCTTTGATGCACAACAGTATGATGTCTTTGGCCAAGACCAATTTTGATTTGACCAGCTATATGGCGGAAGATGCGCAGTTCGGCGAATTTTGGAACATCCTACATGACGAATTTTTATTGTCCAAGAAGATGTTGTTACAGATTTCCGGTCAAAAGATTCTGATGGAGGATGAGGAAGTATCACGTGAATCGGTCAAGATTAGGGAACAAATTGTATTGCCACTACTGGTAATACAACAAAATGCCCTGTACCACATCACCAAAAATTCCGAATATCAGGAGCTGTACGAGAAAATCGTTACGCGTTCCCTTTACGGAAACATTAATGCGAGTAGAAACTCGGCTTAAAACGCCAACTTACTGATTTTTAAAGAGGTGCTTTTGAGCGGATGAAAATGCCTTGGTCAAGCTTGGTATTTGCCTATTACTTTTTATTTTTAGGCAATGTACTACTACGCCATAATTGCTCTCCAGGGATTTTGTGTCTACCACTGTTATACCAATAGAAATAATTACTATTGGATTTTTGCCATCATTTTTCTTCCCGTGATAGGATGTATTCTCTACCTCTTCACCAATGTGTTTCAAAAACGGGATATTGAAAAGGTCCAGGAAAGTTTGGTAACCGCAATTAATCCTTCAAAAAAAATCACGGATTTGGAAAAGAAACTGAAATTTTCCGAAACCTTTGAGAATCGAGTGGCCTTGGCAGATGCCTATTTGGAGGAAGGACTTTACCCTGAAGCAATTTCGCATTACGAATCTTCCTTGAAAGACGTTTTTTCCAAAGATTTTTACGTGATTTCAAAACTGTTGGAAGCACAGTATCACAACTCCAATCAGGAGGAGGTGGTAGTTTGCGCTGAAAAGATTTTGGACAATCCCAAGTTTCGAAAATCCAAGGCATCATTCCTCTATGCCTTAACACTGGAGAAAATGGGAAAAATCCAAGCGGCAGAGGAAGTGTTGCGGACTTTTGATGCGCCCTATTCCAATTTTTCGGAACGACTGGAGCTTGCCCGTTTTTTGCAGCGACAGGGAAAACTGGAAGATGCAAAGGAGCTATATAAAGAAATGGTCTCGGAATTCGAAAATATGTCCAAACCCAACTTTAGACAAAACCGACATCTAATTAAAATAATAAGAGAGGAACTACAGGCACTTCAATAATGTTTTTGCACACCCATCCCTACGAACCCTTTTTGTTTCCAGAAGCCACTAAGGTTATTGTGGGAACGCTTCCACCTCCTCGTTTTACCACAGGAGAACTGAAACCGGATGATGTTGATTTCTGTTATGGGAGTCGCAATGGCATGCTTTGGCCCATTTTGGATCGCATTTTTGGTTTAAATCTTAAGTTTGAAACCACTCCTGAAGCCACAGAACAGCGCAAAAAATTCCTTTTGGAACAGCAAATAGGGGTATGTGATATAGTGGCAAGTGCAGAGCGACAAAAGGTGGATGCTTCGGATTTAGGGATGCAGAATGTACAACTTCGGGATTTGGTAGGCTATCTAAGGGACTATCCGAATCTTAAAACGGTACTTTTTATGGGCGGAAATAGCAAAAACGGGCCAGAGTATTTTTTCAGGAAGCAACTGAGGGAACAGGGGTTGTCACTGCAAGTAGTTTCGGATGAAGTTCCTAGAATACATGAATTGATGCTTCCCGTCCCATCGGGATCAAAGAAGAAGACAAAACTGGTTAGAACCGTTTCCCTAACTGCACCCTCTGGGGCTGCCAATAGGGCAGTGGGGAGCTTGCGAACGTATAAGGACATGAAGTCGCAAAACCCAGATTTCAATACCATGGACTTTAGGGTCATGCAATACCGACCTTTTTTTGAATCTTAAATGGGAAGTGGCGGATTCTTTATTTAAACGTGGACATTACTTCCGAAAGCTTGTAAGTGGGCGGTAATGTTCTTTTGCCCAGTTCAATTTGGGCAATTGCTTTTTGAACGGCTTTTTCAAACCTCTTTTTGGGCATAGGTTTCATTAAAAAATCATCTACGCCGTATTCAAAGGCCTTGACTGCAAAATTGGACCAGGTGGAGTTTAGGATAATGGAAGCGTTGATTTCAATATTGTCCAGAAGTTCAAAAGCTTCCACATGATCCATGAGGACATCGAGGAAAACAATATCTACCTTCTTTTCATATACGGCCCTAATTCCGCAAAAAGGATTTTGGAATGAACCCACCAATTTCAGTTGCGGATGGTTTTTGACCAAAATGGTCGTGGCCAAACGCTGAATGGAAGAATCATCTATGACAAGGGTAGTATATTGCATAAATAGGCCTCTAATAATTCAAAATTAAGGCCCATGTAACTATTCTCGAAATATAGAGGATATACTACAGTTCTAGTGGGATAAAATCATGGTTCTCTGGATTTTAGCACATAATGCTGTATTTGTTTATCGATAAAAGACCACATTTAGTGGATAAAAGTTTTCATGAGGTGGGTTCCATTAAACGTTCATAGAATTGTTTTACCCCCTTAGCGTTCCAACTTTTCGATGAAAAGATTCTTTTTTGGAGAGCTACGGAATAAGGATTCTCTTTTTGTTCCAGCGGAAATACTTAAAATTTCCCCTAAGTGGTTTTCGAAAACAAACAGGGGATAACCTAGAGTTTGTATTTCCGTATTGGAATTGTTTTCCAAATTGTGAATAATAGCTCTTTTTTCATGTGGTGAGTTTTCATCAATTGACCATTCGGGATTGTTGTTTGAACCAAATACTTCCTGTCCATTTGAGCTTAGGTTGTGAGGAAAATAGGGCTCTGAGAACTGGTCTACTATGGATAAAGAATTGGCCGAGTAAACATTTTTGTTTTCAAAGTTGACAATTAGATTGCTACTGGAGTTGAAAACTGTATTATGCTGGTAATCAATTTGCAATGGAAGATTCACCATACTTGAATCTATTATGAAGCCGTTGGAATCTATCTGAAAGGTAATACTGTTATTACTTTCAATATAGCCAGCAATAAACGTATTGTTTCCCGTTGTAAGCAGTTTTATTTCCGCTCCAATAATTGGATCGCTGAAGTGGGGAGCTTGATCTACCAAGGTAAAGGAAGTATTGTTTCTTGAATAGACATAAACATTTTTTGAATCACAGAATGCATAAAATTCAAAATCCAGTTGAGCAAAATCGCTCATGGGAAAAACCTCGGTCAAGGTCTCCGTAAATTTGGACTGTAAAGAATTTCCATCATAAATTTCTATTTCTCTGGAACCTGATTGTGCCGCAATTTCAATTGTGCCATTGTCATTGAAAAGTTTTATTCCCTCTGTAGCCGTGGTGTTTAAACTGGTATTAGCAATGGCAACTATGGAATTGTTATCATAAGCAAATTTGTAGATTTTACGTTCGCTATAATCCCCATCTTTTGCAAGCAGATAAACTGAGGATTCATTGGGATGAGGTATTGACGAATAAACATAATCCAATTCCATAATTTCTGGTCTTTTGAAATCCGCCTCCCTTGAACTAGTGGTAACGTTGTTGAAAACCCTACTTTTATTTCCAAAGATATTCACTGCTCGTATCGTATAGGCAGGGTTTTTAAAGTATGGAGGATTTTCATCCGTCCAACTGGTGGTTGCCATATCCGGTATGGTGGCTACTATTTGTTCTTCAAGCCCGTAACCACTGGATTCAAAATAATTGGAAACCGTTATTTCGTAGTGGCTAAAATAGTGCCCAACATAGGTTTCCCAGCTTAATTCAATCGAGTGGTCAGTTACCGTTATTGGATTTTGGTAAACATTTACCGGCCTTATGAATTCGGTTGTCACCGTCTGCACAAAAGTTTCCTCGATAAGTCCATTAACGCTATAAATCTTTAAAAAATAACATATATCTTCATCGGCTGGAGGATTTTCATCAATAAAAGTAGTTGTCTCACTGTCATCAATAGTATGAATTAAAGCCATATTGGCTTTAGTGCAATCTGTTACACTTCGGTAAATTTCGTACCTGTCAAATTCATATATTCCATTATAAGATCCCCAAGAGAGTTCTATTGGATTCTCCTCAAGAGCATCAACGGCAAAAAAGGAATAGTTGTAAAAATTACTTTCTACAGGGGTATGTCTACGAGCATTGATCACCACTATATCTGGTTCCCCATCTTCGGTGACGTCAATCTTGGCCCGGAAGGATAGTGAGTTGTCTGTGAGTTCTATTATAACCAATTCCTGCGACTGACCCGAAGATGTAGTTTGGGTTAAAATGCCAGCTTCCAAACTCCAAGAAGCTCTAAACTGTTGAACATTGCAATCACTATCTTGTATGATGTAATCAGTAACGGAATTATCATCCTTATAAATTGAAAAATCCCGGCCACAAGATTCGTGGTTTATTGGTATTGGAATGACTGCACCATCAAATTCTGCCTCATGAATTGCCCAAATTCCATATAGTTTGTTTTCATCAGCCTCCTTAAATACATTGTTGTAAAATGGGTCATTTCCAAAAGGGTTGTTTTCGTCTTTTGAGCAGCTTAGCAGTAAGGCACAGGAAATACAGACAAGATTGATAATTTGGAAATTCTTTAGCATAAATAATGATTAAGTTTGAAAGGGATTTATTGTTAATTTTTGCTTGGAGAAAGATAAAGGAAATAAGCGCAAACGGTACTTTTATTTTAAAAGAAACGGGATTCCCTCTTAATTAGTTTGGTGGGAACTCAAAATAGTGTATAAAGCTTTAATTCCATACGCCAATTGCCCAATTTTCAGATTTTCGTTAGGACTGTGCTGATTATTATCTGGATTAACCAAGGGAACTATAAAGGCGGGAATTTTTAGCTCATTGACAAAAGGTGAAATGGGAACAGTACCTCCCATAATTCGGAACCGAACCACCTCTTGGTTAAACGTATTTTTCAAGGTCTCTACCAAAAAAGAACCGTATTTATTGTCCAAATTCGTGCGGAAGGCCGCCGTTACATTACCTTCCTCCACTGTAACGATTTTATCATAACGCATGCGCTCCAATTTTGAGGGAACATGGTCCAAAACATGGTACCCCTGATTGGTGATATAATCCCTGACCAGTTTTTTAAGACGATTGCCATCACTTTCGGGAACCAAACGCAAATCCAGTTCGGCTGTGGCACTTTCCGGGACTATGGTCCTTCTTTTGGGACCCACCCATCCAGAGCCAAGACCCCTGATGTTCAACGAAGGGTATTGCAAAGCTTCCTGATAATATCCACCCACTTTTTCGGAGGTCTTAAACTGTAATTTTTCGGCTATTTCCGCATCACTATCCGGAACACTTTTAAGAACTTCGGTAATGTTGTCGTCCAAAACAATTCCATCATAGTATCCAGGAATGGTTACCCTTCCATCGGTATCTTTCATTCCAGCTAGTAACTGTGCCAGTTGAAATCCTGGATTTGGGGCATAATTGCCATAATGTCCACTATGTTGGGGCTTAATGGGACCGTAGGTCGTTAGGGTCATTGTGGTTATGCCTCGGCAACCATAGACCACCGTGGGTTTCCCCGAAGCATGGATTGGGCCATCCGCAATTACAAGAAAATCAGCCTCCAGTAACTCGCGGTATTGCTTGACCGCCTGGGGTAGGGGTTTGCTGCTCTTTTCTTCTTCCCCATCCAAAATAACCTTTAGGTTAAAAGGAATTTCCTTTCCATCCTTTTTCAAGAGATCAATGGCGTTCAGGAACATTACTATAGGTCCTTTGTCATCCGAAGTGGAACGTCCAAACAAGCGCCAATCGTAATCAATATCATCATTCAAAGCATCAAACGAAACTGTTTCAAAGCCATCAGCTACCGGTTTTTTAAGCACGGTTTGATACGGATTGGGCTGGTTCCATTTGCTGGGCTCAACGGACTGACCATCAAAATGCATATAGATCAGCAAGGTTGGCTTGTTATCTTCCATGGGCATTGCTGCAAAGAAGAGGGGTAGGTTCTCCGTGTCCAGGACCGCAGTATTGAAACCACGCTCACCAAATTTTCTTTTGAGCCAAATAATGTTGTCGTCAATATCATCAGCGTTCAAGGCATCATTGGGAATAGCAATAAAATCCCTTAGCTCCTGAATGGCATGTGCCACTTGCGACTTTACCGCAGCTGCTTCTTGTGAATAAGATGAAATGGACAGCAAAAGGGTAAAAAAACAAGCCAGTTTTCTCATATTTCAGATAGGGTTAAATGAACATCGAAGTTAGCGAATTCCACTAACAAACCCATCTATTTTTTGAGGCCCATTTTTGGCCAAGTGTTTTATAAACGCGGAACCTATAATTGCTCCCTTGGCATGCTGGGTAGCCTGTTTAAATGTTTCTTGGTTGCTTATCCCAAAGCCCACAATTTGGGGATTTTGTAGTTCCATGGATGCGATTCGGTCAAAGTAAGCTTGTTGTTCGTTGCCAAAGCCATCCTTGGTTCCCGTGGTGCTCGCGGAACTTACCATGTAGATAAACCCATCCGAGGCGTCGTCTATTTGGCGGATACGTTCTTCACTGGTCTGGGGAGTGATCAAATACACATTGATCAGTCCATATTTTTTAAAAATGGCCTCGTACTCTTCCTGATAGACATCCAAGGGCAAGTCGGGCAAAATAAGCCCATCTATCCCTATCTCTTGACACCTTTTACAGAATGCCTCCACCCCGTATTGAAAAACCGGATTAAAATACCCCATAATGATCAATGGAATGGAAACGGTTTTGCGAATATCTTGGAGCTGCTCAAAAAGTAAGTCTGTTGTCATTCCATTATTCAGCGCTTGGGTTGAGCTAGCTTGAATTGTAGGGCCATCCGCCAAAGGATCGCTAAAGGGAAGTCCTATTTCAATCATATCCACCCCATTTTCTTCTAAATCTTGGATAATCTGGACCGTATCATTGATATTTGGATATCCAGCCGTAAAATAAATGGAGAGCAGTTTTTTATCTTCCTGAAGCTTGGTTTGTATTCGATTGTCTTTCATATCTTCTTATAGTCATTCCACACTTGATGAGGAATCCATTAATTAGTTGATTTCAGTTTTTAAAAGCTTTATAATATTTTGGACTCCTGCGTTCGCAGGAATGACATTAAATCATAATTTAAAATAATCGATGTAATTCTGAAGGTCTTTGTCCCCACGCCCAGAAAGATTCATGACCACAATATCGTCCGGTTTGAATTTTCGTTGCTCCAAAATGGCCAATCCATGTGAAGATTCAATGGCTGGGATAATGCCTTCCAATTGGCAAAGCGTCAAGCCGGCAGTCATGGCCTCATCATCGGTAATGGAAATGAACTCTCCTCTTCCCGATTTGAACAAATGGGCATGCAAGGGACCAACCCCAGGGTAATCCAAACCGGCGGAAATGGAATAGGGCTCCGTGATTTGTCCATCTGGAGTTTGCATCAATAACGTTTTACTCCCATGGATAATTCCAACCTTGCCCAAGGCCGAAGTTGCGGCGCTTTCTCCAGAATGAATTCCCTTTCCGGCGGCCTCCACAGCAATGATGCCCACTTCAGGTGTATCCAAAAAATGATAGTAGGCACCAGCGGCATTACTGCCTCCGCCAACGCAGGCCACCACATAATCTGGGTTTTCCGTACCCTCTTTTTCCAAGAGTTGGGTTTTGATTTCCTCAGAAATCACGGATTGGAATCGGGCAACCATATCTGGATAGGGATGAGGCCCCACGACCGAGCCAATAATGTAATGGGTATCCACTGGATTATTGATCCAATCCCTAATGGCCTCATTGGTGGCATCCTTCAACGTTCGGCTCCCCGATAAGGCAGGCCTTACCTCTGCTCCAAGCATCTTCATCCGGGCTACATTTGGGGCTTGACGTGCTATGTCCACTTCACCCATATATACCACGCATTCAATTCCCATAAGGGCACAAACTGTTGCAGTGGCTACTCCATGCTGACCTGCTCCTGTTTCGGCAATTATCCTGTTTTTGCCCAATTTTTTGGCCATTAAAATCTGACCAATGGTGTTGTTCACCTTATGGGCTCCGGTATGGTTAAGGTCTTCTCGCTTTAAGTATATCTTGGTGTTGTACTTATGTGATAAGCGCTCGGCCAAATACAGCGGAGTGGGTCTGCCCACATAATCCTTGAGCAATTGGTGAAACTCTTCCTTAAAGGAAGGGTCCGCCATGATTTCGAGATAATTCTGACGCAGTTCTTCGGTATTGGGATAGAGCATTTCCGGGATGTATGCTCCCCCAAATTCCCCATAGTATCCTTTTTCGTTGACGTGGTAACTCATATTTTTTTGTCATTCCTACCCTAGCAGGAATCTTTTTAAGTTTGACTTTGATTTACAATGGATTCCGCATCAAGTACGGAATAACAAATCTTTTTTAAACTCTTCTAGTTGTACAATGTTTTTAAGACCAGGTTCTATTTCAAATTTGCTATTAACATCTATCGCATGGCAATATTTTGAGGCAGGACTTCCCAAAAACCCCTTTAGATTTTCCATGGATTCCAATCCTATTCCTCCACTTAAAAAGTAAGGTTTTGTAGAAGGGTATTCTTTAAGAATGGACCAATCAAAGGCATATCCATTTCCTCCAGGGAGTTTTCCTTTGGTATCAAATAAAAAGAAATCACAGACTTCCTCATAGGGTTTCAAAATGGAAAAATCAAAAGAGTCTTTGATGGAGAAAACTTTGATAATACTCAACGAGTCATTCCGAACTTGTTTGGGAATCCCATTGGATTGAAATCCTGAATCCCCACCAGCCGGACGGGCAGGAAGTTCAGCATGACGAAGTTCCTGACAGTATTTTGGACTCTCATTGCCATGGAGTTGAACGCCATCCAAACAAAACGTTTCAACTTTTTCCAAAACGTCTTCAATTTCAGCATCCACAAACACTCCAATTTTTTTAATGGTTTCTGGTAGCTCGGATATTTCGCCTTGAAAATAGCGGGGAGAGGGTTCCCAAAAGATAAAACCCAGATAATCGGGCTGCAATTGGGCCACTTCCAGTGGATTATGATTCATGCCGCAAACTTTCAATTTCATGATTCAAGGGCTTTTATAAATGCTGTGGCATGTTCTCCAGGATTGTTGGTTTTCATAAAGTTTTCGCCAATCAAGAAGCCTTCATATCCGTATTGTTTCAAATCCTTGATGGCTTCTATAGAACTTATACCACTCTCGGAAACCTTTACAAAATCATTGGGAATGAGTTTGGACAAAGTCTTGCTGGTATCCAAACTCACCTCAAAAGTCTTTAGGTTACGATTGTTAACCCCCAACATATCCAAACTTGGCATGAGTGATTTTTGCAGCTCTTCTTCATTATGGACTTCCAAGAGCACATCCAAGCCTAAACTTTTGGCCGTTTCTGACAGCTGTTTGATTTCATCCCTTGTTAGAATGGCAGCAATGAGCAAAATCACATCTGCACCATGGGCCCTGGCCTCCAGTAACTGATATTCATCAATGATGAACTCTTTTCGCAAAAGAGGCAAAGAGGTCGATGATCGCGCCAATAACAAGTCATCCAAAGAACCGCCAAAGTATTTGCCATCGGTTAAAACGGACATACCACATACTCCAGCTTGTTCATATCCAACGGCTACATCCTGAACGTTTAAACCTTGGTTAATCACTGATTTTGAAGGGGAACGCCTTTTGTGCTCCGCAATAATGCCAGTAGCACTGTTTTTGAGCACATGGGCCAGCGAAATTGTGCTCCGTTCCATGAGAACAGATTGTTCCAACTGCGCGGATGGAATCAAGGATTTTTTCAAATCCACTTCCTTGCGTTTATCGGCTACTATTTTGTCTAGAATATTCATTTAGTAATCAGTAATCAGTAATCAGTAATCAGTAATCAGTAATCAGTTTATGTTGATTTGCTTTCTTAATTCTTGCTTAGTTCTTGTAACTTCTTCAATGCTACTAATCCTTTTCCGCTTAAGAGCGACTCCTTGGCTTTTTCAAACCCCTCTTTTGGAGAAAGCTGTTCTACCGTGGCTATGGCTACCCCAGCATTGGCACAGACCACATTATTTTGGGCTTCGGTTCCTTTTCCATTTAGAACATCCAGAAAAATTTGGGCCGATTCAGCGATATCGTCCCCTCCCGTAATTTGATCCTGGGAAATTTTGTCAACCCCAAAATCGGCAGGAGCCAACATGCCTTCCGAGTCATTGGAAATGGTTTTGGTTGCTCCAGTCAAGGAGATTTCGTCATATCCATCCAGTGCATGCAGCACAGTGAAATTCTTATCGGTGTTCTGATATAGATACCCATACATTCGGGCCAACTCTAGATTAAACACACCTACCATTTGGTTTTTTGGGAAAGCAGGGTTCACCATGGGCCCCAACATGTTGAAAAAGGTTTTTACGGCCAATTCCCTTCGGATGGGCGCCACATTTTTCATAGCTGGGTGAAACAAGGGAGCATGCAGCACGCAAATTCCAGCCTCATCAATAGATTTTCTTAGAAAATCAGCCTCATTACTGAACTTGATACCCAAAAACTCCATTACGTTGCTACTTCCGCACTTGGAAGAAACCCCGTAATTGCCATGCTTGGTTACTTTTACTCCCGCACCTGCTGTTACAAAAGAGGCAAGGGTGGAAATATTGAAAGTGTCTTTTCCGTCACCTCCCGTTCCGCAGAGATCAATGGGATTGTATTCCGCCAAATCCACTGCCAAGCATAATTCCAGGAGTGCATCCCTAAAACCTTCCAACTCCTCTATGGTGATGCTTCGCATCATATAAACGGTTAAAAAGGCCGCAATCTGGGAAGTATTGTAATCCCCTTTGGCAATGTTGACCAAAATCTGCTTGGCGTCTTCCTTCGGAAGGATTTCGTGGTTTATTAATCGATTTAAAGTTGCTTTCATTTTATTTCCTGTTGTCATTCCGCACTTGATGCGGAATCTATTTCATATTTAATTCGGATTCCCGTTTTCACGGGAATGTCATTAAACTAGCCGTTAAGCCAATTTTTTAGCATTTGTTTTCCTTCCGGAGTCAACACAGATTCTGGGTGAAACTGCACTGCCGTTACATCGTATGTTTTATGCCTTAAAGACATGATTTGCCCATTTTCGTCCACGGAGGTGGCTTCCAGGCTTTCGGGTAAATCGGGATGCACCACCCAAGAATGGTAGCGTCCCACTTGGATTTGCTCTGGCATGTTTTGGAACAAAACACCTGGATTGGTCACCGTAATTTGGGTGGCAATTCCATGGTATACCTGATCCAAATTAACCAAAGTGCCCCCAAAGACTTCCCCAATGGCCTGTTGACCCAAACAGACCCCTAAAATCCGTTTCGTTGGAGCATAGGTTTTGATGATATCCTTGAGCAAACCTGCTTCATCCGGGATTCCAGGGCCTGGAGAGAGCACAATTTCATCAAAAGCTTGTACCTCGTCCAAGGTCAATTGATCATTTCGTTTTACGGTCACGTCGCAATCCAAATCCTCCAGATAGTGCACCAGATTATAGGTGAAACTATCGTAGTTGTCTATCATTAAAATCTTTCTGGCCATTTTTTAGATTGTTTCTGCAATTTCCAGCGCTTTGTTTAAAGCACCCAATTTGTTGTATGTTTCCTGAAGCTCGGTCTCTGGATCCGAAGCTGCTACCAAACCAGCGCCAGCTTGATAATGCAATTGATGGTTTTTGCTTAAAAAAGTTCGGATCATAATGGCATGGTTAAAATTGCCTTTAAAATCCATGAAACCAATGGCGCCTCCATAATAGGCCCGGCTGGTTTTTTCATATTTTTCAATCAGTTGCATGGCCATATGCTTGGGAGCACCACTCAATGTTCCTGCGGGAAAGGTGTCCGCGACCACTTTCATGGTCGTGCTCTCTTTTTTCTTGAGCCCCGTTACTTTGGATACCAAATGAATCACATGGGAGAAGTACTGCACCTCCCTATAAGTTTCCACGTTCACCGTATTTCCATTTCTACTGAGGTCATTTCTTGCTAAATCCACCAGCATAACATGTTCGCTGTTTTCCTTTTCATCCTGAGCCAATTTTTTGGCCAATTCCGCATCTTTCTCATCATTTCCCGTTCTTTTATAAGTGCCCGCGATGGGATGGATTTCAGCTTTTCCGTCCTTAACGATCAATTGGGCTTCTGGCGAACTTCCAAAAATTTTGAAATCCCCATAATCAAAATAAAACAAGTAGGGGGAGGGGTTGATTGATCGTAGTGCCCTGTACACATTAAACTCGTCACCCTTAAACCCTTGCGAGAACCTTCGGGACAAAACCAATTGGAATACATCTCCCCGTTGGCAGTGTTTTTTGGCCAAGGCCACATGCTCTATATATTCCTCATCTTTTAGGTTGGATACAGCTGCTCCTTCCTTGGAAAAATTATAAGAGGCAAAGTTCCTTATTTTGAACAACTGCTCCAGTTCGTCCACATTACTATCTGATTCATAACAGTGAGCAAAAAGGTAGGCTTCATTCTTGAAATGATTAATGGCAATGATGTTCTGATAAACGGCATAGTATATATCTGGAATGCGAATGGAATCGGCTTTGGACGTAACTTCAACGTCCTCAAAATAGCGAACCGCATCATAGGCCATATACCCAAAAAGGCCATTGTTAATGAACTTGAAACCGTTGTCCGGGACTGAAAATAGTTGGCCAAAACTGTGTATCACCTGGGTTACATCGGTATCTGGGCCAATATTGATTTCTTCCTTGCTTCCATCTGGAAAACGCTGAGTAATGATCTCATCCTGAACTTTGATGTAAGCTATTGGGTTGCAACAGATATAGGAAAAACTGTTGTCGTTTGCATGATAGTCGCTACTTTCCAATAGGATACTGTTCGGAAATTTATCGCGAATTTTCAAATACACGCTCACCGGGGTAATCGTATCAGCAAGAATCTGCTTAAAATGGGTTTCAAGTTTATAGGTCATTGTACCGTTATAAATTAAAAAAGGCCTGTCGTGATGACAAGCCTCTATATGATTACAATGGGGACTAGCTCACGACGTTTGACGTAAGTTGATCCACCACCAAGTATTTACTATTCTCAAATTCATTGCATCAAAGATAGAAAGGAAATTGTAACTTCCAAATAATGTTTTGTGAAAATAAAAATCCCGTCCAAGACAAACTCGAACGGGATTTCCAAACACTAAACTAGCATTGACTACATCTGCAAATCAACCACTAAATCAAATTCGTCATAGATCAACTTGTCCTTTGCGGTACCAATAATACTTGACCCGTATTTTACGTCGTATTTGGTACGGTCAACTTTCAAACTGGCAGTAGCTTTATTACCATCAATGGATAAATCAAAACGAATGGATTTGGTAATCCCCTTAATGGTAAGGTCTCCGGTTACATCATAAAGTCCACCTTCATTTTGCTCAACTTTGGTAAATACCAAGGATGCTGTTGGATTTGAAGCTGTGGAAAAGAAATCATCAGATTTCAAGTGCCCTTCCAATTTGCCCTTGTATTCGCCGGTCATATCCGTGTTGGTGATCGTAGTCATGTCCACTACAAATTCACCTCCTACCAATTGGTCTCCATCAAATTCCAATGCCCCGGACTTTAAACCAATGGTTCCTTCGTGGCCCCCGCCTACTTTGTAAGCTTTCCAAACGATTTTACTTTCACTTGTCTTTATTTCCTTCTTTTCACCGTCAATAGGGTTGGCAAAGGCCGTTAATCCAAATACAGTGGTCAAGGCTAAACTTAAAATTGTCTTTTTCATGATTGTGCTTTAATAATAATTAGGATTTATATATGGGTAAATAATTCTTCTTTTGATTTTCTTACTTTGGCGTAGTGTTGGGTCTCATCTTCCTCTGATCTGTAACCAATAGGCAGCACCACTGAGGCATTCAAGTCTTTTTCGTCCAAACCAAGGATTTCGTTGTAGGCCTTGGCTTCAAAACCTTCCATAGGACAGGTATCGATTTTTAGCTCTGCCGCTGCTTGCATCAAATTTCCCAAAGCAATGTATACCTGCTTCATGGTCCAGCTGCTTTTGACATTTACGGGAAGATCCAACAATTTGGATTTCATAAAATCCCCATATCCCTTAAGACTTTCCTCTGGGATGTTTCTAGTGGAGCTTACGTTTTGTACATAACTATCCAATAATTCTTCACCAAAATCGGTTACATTGGCAAAGACGATTAAGTGGGATGCATCTGTAATCTGCGATTGCCCCCAAGAAACGGGCTTTAATTTTTCCCTTATTTCTGGATCTGTGATTACAAATACGTGATAAGGCTGTAGGCCATAAGAAGAAGCACTCAATCGGGTTGCTTCCAGAAGAAGTTCCAAATCTTGGTCGGAAACCTTCTTGTCAGGATCAAACTTTTTGGTGGCGTATCGCCAGGTTCTGTTTTCCAGTATATTACTCATATTAAAATTTATCTAAAAGTGTATTAAAATTATCAAGGTCTTTGGAGGTGAAGTTTTTTAAAACTTCAATTTCGGTTTGCTGCATTACCTTATCTATTTTTTTTAAAGCGGTTTTTCCCTCCTCCGTAATCATGATTTCCACCTTACGTCGATTATCAGGACAAGTGCGACGATCCACATAGCCTTTGAGAATAAGTTTGTCCACCAAACGGGTGGTGTTGCTCATTTTGGTTACCATGCGTTCGTTGATTGTGGAAAGGTTGGCAGGCTTGCCCTTTTGTCCACGCAGAATACGGAGCACATTAAATTGTTGTTCAGAAACATCATAGGGTTTTAACGCAATGGAGAATTGTTCCCTAACCTTATTGGCTACCAAGGCAAAGTGAATCATGGTTCGTGCCTTTATCGGTATTTTTATTTCTGTCTTTATGATTTCTTCAACATTCATGTTTCTACAACAATTGTATAGACAAATGTATGTGCTTTTCTGAATTCGATGTTATTTTTAACAGATAATTTTTTGTTAAAAAATAAATGAAGGATTGGGCTTTGCCTAATTTTAATGTGTAAACATCAGCAAATGAAACACTTATTGTGCTCCAGTGTCTTTTTGGTTCTTTTGATTTCTGGATGTGGCAACAAAGCAAAAACGGATACATCCATGTCCTCCAAGGAGGAAGACAAGGTTGAAGTCCGAGCACAAAACGATGAAAAGGTGAAATTTCCAGTGTATGATTTTACCGAATTCGAACCTTTGCTACATAAAGATGATGGGAAAACCTATGTTGTCAACTTTTGGGCCACTTGGTGCAAACCCTGTTTGGAGGAGATGCCGTACTTTGAAAAAGTCAACGCGGAACGAAAGGCCGATGGGGTAGAGGTTATCTTGGTGAGCTTGGATATGCCTTCCATGTGGAAATCCAGGTTGGAGCCCTACGTGGAGAAGAAAGGAATTAAGTCTGAAGTAGTGATTTTGGATGACCCCAAACAAAACGATTGGATTCCTAAAATAGACTCGGATTGGGATGGAGGAATACCAGCTACCATAATCTACAATGGGGACCAACGGAAGTTTTACGGTCACGGTTTTACATATGATGAGTTAACAGAAGCCGTGAATGGCTTTACCAAATAATAGGTCATGAAAACAATACGCAATTTTGGATTTTTAGTGCTTATCGTGCTAATGGGCGCATTTAGCGCACATACGGATTCCACAGAAGCTGGTTACGATATTGGGGATATGGCAACCGATTTTTCCTTAAAAAATGTGGATGGTTCCATGGTTTCCCTTTCTGATTTTGATACCGCCAAAGGCTTTTTGGTCATATTTACCTGCAACACCTGTCCTTATGCCGTTAAGTATGAAGACCGAATTATCGCTTTGGACAAGAAATACAAACCTTTGGGTGTTCCTTTAATAGCTATTAACCCCAACAATCCGTTCAAGCAGCCGGGAGACAGTTTTGCCAAAATGCAACAACGGGCAGAAGACAAAGGATTTACTTTTCCCTATTTGTTGGATGAAGGTCAAAAGGTATTCCCGCAATATGGGGCTACGCGAACCCCACATGTCTACGTGTTGGAGAAAACAACTGAGGGAAATGCGGTTCGGTACATCGGCGCTATAGATGATAACTATAGGGATGCCAACCAGGTGGAGGAGAAATTCGTAGAGAACGCTGTGGATGCCATGTTGGATGGAAAGGAAATCAAAGTGACCAAAACAAAGGCCATAGGGTGTGGAATAAAAGTTTAATCAAAAGAATAAAGCGATTTAGATCCGGGGTTATGCTCCGGATTTTTATTTTTGCAGAGCTTAAACTCTTAAAGATGTCAGATTTATCACAAGAAGAATGGGAAGAGCAATTGGAAAACGATTCCAATGCCTTTGTTTTGGATGTACGAACCCCTGAAGAAGTGGAGGAAGGATATATTCCAAATGCTACCAATATAGATATTTACCTAGGACAGGAATTTTTGGATGAAATTGAAAAATTGGATAAATCCAAAAACTACTACGTGTACTGCAGATCAGGTAACCGAAGTGCCCAAGCCTGCGCTATTATGAACAGTGTTGGTATTGAAAACACCTATAACCTTGAAGGAGGTTTTATGAATTGGGAAGGTGAGGTAACTGAGTAAGCATGCATTCCCATGAAATCATATCGGCATTGGAAAACAATGCGGGAGTTTTCAGGGAAACCTTATCTGGTTTGCCCCCTCAAATGCTACTATGGAAGGCGAAGCCTTTGGACTGGTGTTTGTTAGGAATCATTTGTCATTTGGTGGATGAGGAAAAGGAAGATTTCAGGGCCAGGGTTAAGCATGCCTTGGAAACTCCCACCAAATCTTTGGTGCCCATTGACCCTGAAGGTTGGTATACCCAACGTAACTATATGGAACAGGATTTTCAAGAAATGTTACAGCGCTTTTTAAACGAAAGGGCCACGTCTATCAAATGGTTAAGGGACTTGGAAAATGTCGACTGGGAAAGTTCCTTGGAGCATCCTGATTTGGGTAAGATATCGGCCCGGTCCTTTCTACTGAACTGGCTGGCACATGATTACCATCACATTCGGCAAATCAATAATCTAAAACATGCTTATTTAAAGCATACTTCTGGGGATTCCCTGACCTATGCGGGAAAGTGGTAAACATTTTCCTATTTTAGTGGCATGAAGGAAGACCTACTCCATTTTATATGGAGGTGCGAAAAGCTTCAAGGACGACCCCTCACCACAACAACCTCCCAAGACATTGTAATCAAAAACCCGGGTACGTTAAATCTGTATGCCGGCCCGGATTTTTTTAATGCTTCGGTTGAGGTTGGCGGTCAGTTATGGGCTGGTAATGTGGAAATTCATCTCAAATCTTCAGATTGGTATGCGCACCACCATGAAACAGACAGAAACTATGACAATGTAATCCTCCATGTAGTTTGGGAGGACGATATTTCCATTTTTAGAAAGGATGGAACGATAATTCCCACCCTTGAACTGAAAAACTACATTGCGCCTACGGTTCTTGAGAAGTATCAAGAATTATTTCAGCACTACAATCCGTCATTTATCAATTGCGAACGTGAATTTGGGCAATTTGATGCCTTTATGATGGAAAACTATCTGAACAGATTGTACATGGAACGTTTAGAGCAAAAATCAAAACTGATTTTGAATTTGCTCAAGCAATCCAACAATAATTGGGAAACTGTACTTTTTGTGCTGCTTACCAAGAATTTTGGCAGCAAGATCAATGGGGATTTCTTTTTTCAAAGGGCTTTGCAGCTTGATTTTTCAATCATAAGAAAGGAAAGTAGGGATGTTGGGGCCTTGGAAAGTTTATTTTTTGGCCATTTTGGACTATTGGAAGAGCAAGACTGCTCGGATGCATATTTTCTGCAACTCAAAAGTGAATATCGATATTTACAAAGAAAGTATCAGCTTGTCCCCTTGTTTGGCAAACCGGAATTCTTTGGGTTGCGCCCGGCCAATTTTCCTACTATAAGATTATCCCAACTCGCCAACTTGTATGCCAAGCACCAAAATTTGTTTTCGACCTTAGTGGAAAAAGAAAACGTAACGGATTTGTATAATGTGTTGCAGATAGCGTCCAGTCCCTATTGGAGCAACCACTTTACCTTTGGTAAGCGTTCTGGAAATAGAACAAAGACATTATCAGAAACCTTTATGGACTTGCTTATCCTCAATACCTTGGTGCCCCTCAAATTCTGTTATGCAAAACATCTGGGACAAGATTGGAGTGATGGTTTGATTGCGTTGGTATCCAACATTTCAGGAGAAACAAATTCCATCATAAAGAACTTTGCGTCCCTAGGGTCCAAGAGCCAAAATGCTTTGGAAAGCCAGGCTAAAATTCAGCTGTACACCAAGTACTGTTCAAAAAATAAGTGTTTGCAATGCAGCTTGGGTTCCCATTTATTGAATAGAAATACATAATTTTAGCGAGCTTAGGTTAACCAATGCTTTGCTTAGGACACAGGGCATTTTTTTGCTAAGACGCTAAAATCATGGGCTTGTTTTACAACACACTTTACTTTTTCCAAAAAAGGGGATTTGAGGTTTGCCGTCGTATAGCGGAGCGATTGGGTATCCGTGCAAGGGTGGTTCGTACCACCTTTATTTATTTAACCTTTGTAACATTGGGTTTTGGTTTTGCCCTATATCTTTTTATTGCATTTTGGTTGAAGATCAAGGATTTGGTCTATACCAAACGAACCTCAGTTTTTGACCTTTAATATGATAAGATTACTGCGATCCAAAATAGTCTGGGCCATTAGTTTAATGGTACTTGTATTGCTTTTTGGGGTGGTGGGCTACAAATTCTTTTCAGATTTTACCTGGATCGAGGCCGTTTATATGACCATAATTACGGTGACCACGGTTGGTTTCTCAGAGGTGAGGCCTTTGGATGCCGATGCAAAGATTTTTACTGTATTTTTAATCGTAACCAGTGTTTTCATTTTTGGTTTTGCCTTATCGGTAATAACCGAATACCTGTTGGGAAGAAATTCACTTCAAATTTTAAAACGAAAAAAAGTGAAAAAACGAATAGATGCGCTTACGGACCATGTTGTGGTTTGCGGTTTTGGTAGAAACGGAATGCAAGCTGCAGAAAGACTTAAGGCGTACAATAAACCTTTTGTGGTTATAGAAAGGGATAAGGAAGTCATTGAACGCTATGAGGATGAGGTGCTTTTTGTTGAAGGGGATGGCAATGAGGACGAAGTCTTGTTGGAGGCAGGGATTGAGCGTGCGCAATATCTGATAACCGCGGTTCCGGATGATGCCGAAAACCTGTTTATTGTGCTTACGGCCCGTCAGTTGAATGAGAAACTTTTTATTATCAGTAGGGCTTCGCAGGTAACTTCCCAGACTAAATTACAATTCGCTGGTGCGAATAAAGTGATCATGCCCGATAAGATTGGTGGCGATCATATGGCCTCTTTGGTGGTCATGCCCGATTTGATCACTTTTATGGATAAACTTTCCATGGAAGGAGAGCATACCACCAATTTGGAGGAAGTGGAAATTGAGGATTTTACGGATCAGGTGGACTGCAATTCCCTTCGCGATTTAGATCTGAGAAGAAGAACAGGATGCACCATTATTGGGTACATTGAACCTGATGGTAATTACATCATAAACCCTGAGGCAGATCTTCAATTACAACCCAAGGGAAAGGTCATTGTTTTGGGCAGACCAGAGCAGATTAGGAAACTCAACCAAATGTTTCAAATCGGTTAGTTTTATAACTTTTAAATTTGATTCCGTTGAATTTTTTTAGGATATTGCCCACTTTACATCAAATTAACATACCAAACTTCATATCATGAAATACAGAATTCCTCTGTTTTTACTACTATTTCTACCGTTTTTATCAACTGCTCAAGAAAAAGGCCTGGACGAAAGGGTCAACGATGCATTTATGCCCTTTGCCACTTGGTGGGAAGGATTCGTACTTACGTCCATCCCAATTGGGGAGTACAATATGCCCTTGGTATTGATTTTATTGATTTTTGGTGCTACTTTTTTCACTATTGTTTTCAAGTTTCCCAATATTTCCAAGTTTGGTTTGGCCATAAACACTGTTCGTGGAAAGTATGATGAGTTGGACCATCACAGTGCAGAAAAAACAGATTTGAATGTTGTTGACGGGGATGTTCATGGTACCATCAAGGATGAAAGCAAGGAGGGAGAGGTAAGTCACTTTCAAGCCTTGGCTACTGCAGTTTCAGGAACTGTTGGTTTGGGTAACATTGCGGGGGTAGCGGTAGCCATTGCCATTGGTGGGCCTGGAGCAACCTTTTGGATGATCGTTTGCGGTCTTATTGGTATGTCCACCAAGTTTGTGGAATGTACCTTGGGTGTAAAATACAGGGATGTTGGAGAAGACGGAACCGTGTACGGAGGACCTATGTACTACCTGTCCAAAGGACTTAAAGAAAGAGGCTTTACGGGCCTTGGAAAAGTACTGGCGGCCATATTTGCCATTTTATGCGTCGGAGCTTCCTTCGGGGGAGGTAATGCCTTCCAGTCCAATCAGGCAGCGGTGCAATTATCTACCATGCTAAATCTTCAAGGTGGTGCCACCGGATTTGTAATTGGGATAATCTTGGCCATTTTGGTGGGTATTGTAATTATAGGTGGAATCAAGAAAATTGCCAGCGTTACGGAAAAGATAGTTCCTTTTATGGCTGGTGTTTATGTGTTGGCATCCTTGGTGATCATCTTTGCCAATATTGAATACATCGGAGATGCCTTCGGAATGATTTTCGCCGGGGCCTTTTCCCCAGCAGCTGGTTTAGGAGGTATAGTGGGTGTGATTATTGTTGGATTTCAGCGCGCGGCATTTTCCAATGAGGCTGGAGCCGGTTCTGCAGCCATTGCACACTCCGCGGTAAAGACCAAATACCCTGCAAGTGAAGGTGTTGTTGCCCTTTTGGAGCCTTTCATTGATACCGTCGTAATTTGTACCATGACAGCCTTGGTGATCATCTTCTTTAATATGGATGCTGGAGCATTTGATTATGGAAATGCAGTGAACAGTACCGTTTTGATTACGGAGACAGGGAATTATGTTGGCGGGGTTGACCTTACTTCCATGGCATACGATTCCGTAATTCCTGGATTCAGATATGTTTTGACTATCGCTATCATACTTTTTGCCTTCTCTACCATGATTTCTTGGTCGTACTATGGACTTCAATCTTGGAAATATCTTTTTGGAAGAGGTAGAAAAGCGGATACGGCCTACAAAGTATTGTTCTTGATCTTTGTTGTAATTGGTGCTGCGGCAACTCTTGATGCAGTTATCAAGTTCTCCGATGCCATGATTCTTGCCTTGGTATTCCCAAATATGATCGGGCTGTTGTTCTTGTTCCCAAGGGTACGGGAAGAAATGGACAAATATGTGTCGGACATCAAGAATTTTGTCAAGAGCAAGTAATCCATCACTTTGAAAAAACTTAATTCCCACTTCAGATTCAATAAACAAGAACGGAGTGGGATTTTCTTTTTGTTGCTACTCATTATTGCATTGCAAGGGGTTTACTTTTATGTCAGTTCTTCTTCCAATGGGGAACCTTCCAAGTTTCTGGTTGATAACATGGAGCAATCTTGGGTAGACAGTTTGCAGCATATCCAGCAACAAAAGCCTTCCTTTAAGTTATATCCATTCAATCCAAACTTTATCACGGAATATAAAGGGTATACCTTGGGAATTGCCCCAGAAGAACTGGATAGATTATATGCCTTCAGAAAACAAGGCAAGTATGTAAACTCTGCCAAGGAGTTTCAACGAGTCACCCTGGTTTCGGACTCCCTGCTTGATGAGATATCACCTTACTTCAAATTTCCCAATTGGAATAAAAGTGCTAAATCAACCTTTACGAAGAAGCGCAATGAATCCAATAGCGTTGAAATTCTGGATTTAAACAAAGCTACCGCTCAAGACCTCAAAAAGGTAAAAGGGATTGGTGACAAGCTATCTGCTCGTATTATCAAGTTTAGGGACCGATTGGGTGGGTTCTTGGTTGAGGAGCAGCTCCATGATGTTTATGGATTGGAGCCAGAGGCTGTTGAACGCACCCTAAAGAAATTTAAGGTGTTGACCCCACCCGAAATCCGAAAAGTCAATGTGAATACGGCAACAGTTGAGGAATTATCCCGTTTAATTTATATCAGCCAAAGTTTGGCCCAGGAAATTGTTCAGTTCAGACAAGTGAATGGATCTTTTAAATCCTTGGATGATTTAGCCAAGGTGGAGACTTTTCCCAAAGAAAGGATTGATAGAATTAAATTATATTTGACCCTATAAAATTTTGCGAATGGTTACGGATACTTTGTCCACGATGAACTTTGAATATTCAGAGACCCAGAAGATGGTTGCTGAGGCTGCACGTGAATTTGCGCAGCAGTACATTCAACCTTATGTGATGGAATGGGATGAGAAACAGACGTTTCCCATAGAGGTGTTTAAAAAGGCTGGGGAGCTGGGCTTCATGGGAGTATTGGTACCGGACGAACTTGGAGGTTCTGGACTTGGGTATCATGAGTACGTTGCCATTTTGGAGGAGATTTCCAAAGTGGATCCTGCTATTGGACTTTCTGTGGCTGCCCATAACTCCTTATGTACCAATCACATTCTTTCTTTTGGGAATGACGAACAAAAGCAGCGATGGATCCCTAAATTGGCAACAGCCGAATGGTTGGGCGCCTGGGGTTTGACCGAGCACAACACCGGTTCAGATGCGGGGGGAATGAATACTACAGCGGTTAAGGATGGGGATTTTTGGATACTCAATGGTGCCAAGAACTTCATCACCCATGGAATAAGTGGTGATATTGCTGTTGTCATTGCCCGTACCGGAGAAAAAGGGGATAGCAGAGGAATGACTGCTTTTGCTGTTGAAAAAGGCACTCCTGGGTTTAGCAGTGGTAAGAAAGAAGATAAGTTGGGAATGCGGGCCAGTGAAACGGCTGAGCTCATTTTCTCTGATTGTAGGATTCCGGATGAAAATCGTTTGGGGGAGATTGGGGAAGGTTTCATTCAATCCATGAAGGTTTTGGACGGCGGAAGAATTTCTATTGGAGCACTATCACTTGGTGTGGCCAAAGGGTCATATGAAGCCGCATTGAAATATTCCAAAGAGCGGGTGCAATTTGGAAAACCCATCAGTGAATTTCAAGGGATATCCTTTAAGTTGGCAGATATGGCTACCGAGATTGAAGCCTCGGAGTTATTGTTGCATAAGGCAGCGTTTCTTAAAAATGAAGGCAAACCTGTGACCAAATTAGGGGCCATGTGCAAGATGTATGCCTCTGAGGTCTGTGTGAAAGCGGCCAACGAAGCGGTACAGATTCATGGAGGATATGGGTATACCAAGGATTTTCCCGTGGAGAAGTTCTATAGGGATGCCAAGCTTTGCACCATAGGTGAGGGGACTACCGAAATCCAGAAAGTGGTTATTTCAAGAAATATCCTCAAGTAATTTGTTCAATTCTATTTATTAGCAGTATATTTGCACTCCAAAATCTAAAAGAGAGGAGGTTGTAGCCCATGTTAATTATACCAGTAAAAGAAGGAGAAAACATCGATAGAGCTTTAAAGCGTTTCAAGCGTAAGTTTGATAAGACAGGTACCATGCGTCAATTGCGTAAAAGACAGCAATTTACAAAGCCTTCTGTAAAACGTAGAGCTGAAATTCAAAAAGCTCAATATATACAAGGACTAAGAGATCAGGAGGAAATCTAGAATCTTATTTCCGAACCATATAGAATCCCGTTGCAAAACATTGTAACGGGATTTTTGTTTTTAAATGTAATTGCAATGGGTAACTTTGATTCATGCAGCTGTCCGCTTTCATATCATATTTAAGGTTGGAGAAAAACTACTCGGAGCATACCATTACCGCCTATCAAAAGGATATTATGGAGTTTGCTGGTTTTTGTGGCGATACGTATGGGATAACCTCCATAGATGATGTGGAGTATACCATTATAAGAAGCTGGATTGTTGACCTGGTCGGCAATGGGATTTCCAATCGCACGGTAAATAGAAAGATATCGTCTTTACGGGCCTACTATCGATTTCTACAAAAGATAGGACAGCTAAATGTCTCTCCTCTGGCAAAACATAGGGCACTTAAGACCAACAAAAAGGTGGAAGTGCCTTTTTCCGAGCAGGAAATGGAGAAGATATTGTTGGAAATACCTTTTGAAGACGATTTTGAAGGGGTTAGGGACAAGCTGATTATTGAATTGCTATATGCAACCGGTGTTCGCAGGGCAGAGCTGGTCAATTTAAAGTGTACAGATTTCAATGCCTCTGGCCAAACCCTTAAAGTACTGGGTAAAAGAAATAAAGAAAGACTGTTACCGCTCTTGCCCGCTACGGTACAGATGCTCCAGGACTATTTGGTGCAGCGCAGCCAGCTTAATTCCGTTACAGATAACACCCACCTTTTTTTGACCAAGGCAGGTCTTAAAATTTATGAAACACTTGTTTATCGTACCATAAATAAGTATTTTAGTTTGGTATCCCCTAAGGTGAAAAAGAGCCCCCATATACTCAGGCACACCTTTGCAACCCACTTGCTAAATAGGGGAGCAGATTTGAATTCCGTTAAGGAATTATTGGGGCATTCCAGTTTGGCATCTACGCAGGTGTACACGCACAATAGTATAGCCGAACTCAAAAAGGTTCACTTGAACGCCCATCCCAGAAACAAGAAATAGTGGATTTCTTGAAATGTTTAACCAAGTTGCCCTGGGCAACCCTAAAAACTAAATTTTATGAAAGTAAATGCACAATCGGTAAATTTTGACGCGGATGCCAAGCTATTGGATTTCATTCAAAAACGAATGGATAAGCTGGATGTTTTTTATGATAAGGTAATAGGTTCCGATGTGTATTTAAAAGTGGAAAATACAAGCGCAAAGGAAAATAAGATAGTGGAGATCAAGTTGTTGGTGCCCCGGGATAAAATCATTGTGAAAAAGCAATGCAAATCTTTTGAGGAAGCTGTGGATTCTGCCTGTAGTTCTTTGGAAAGACAATTGGTGAAAAAGAAAGAGAAAATGAGGGCAAAAGCTTGATGAAAATTTTTGAAAATTTATTTTGATTAAAAAAATAAATATATACATTTGCAGTCCGTTAGAAATAGCGGACTTTTTTTATGTAAAAAAGGCTCTAAAAAGCCGATATAGCTCAGCTGGCTAGAGCAGCTGATTTGTAATCAGCAGGTCGTGGGTTCGAGTCCCTCTATCGGCTCGTAAGTTACTGAAAATAAGGCGGGGAGATACTCAAGCGGCCAACGAGGACAGACTGTAAATCTGTTGGTTTTCACCTTCGCAGGTTCGAATCCTGCTCTCCCCACAACAAACTTGAGGGGGCATTTGTCAAAAGGTTACTTTTGTAAGAATGTAAATGAAAGTTTAAAGTTCAATTCCAACTTGTGTTGGGATTTAAGTTGAAATATTGAATACCATTGGATGTAAAATCCATAAATGCGGGAGTAGCTCAGTTGGTAGAGCGTCAGCCTTCCAAGCTGAATGTCGCCGGTTCGAACCCGGTCTCCCGCTCTAAAGTCATTCCTGCACTTATACTGAGCCTAGTCGAAGTGAAAGCAGGAATCTCTTCCTTTAAAGGTTTTTAAAGGTAGTTGATTCAACACTTTACGCCGGTGTAGCTCAGGGGTAGAGCGTTTCCTTGGTAAGGAAGAGGTCACGGGTTCAAATCCCGTCATTGGCTCAAAACGATTTGTACACTAATATAAACTAAGATTAAAATTATTTAAAATGGCAAAGGAAACTTTTGATCGTTCCAAACCGCACTTAAATATTGGTACTATTGGCCACGTGGATCACGGAAAAACTACGTTGACCGCTGCTATTACTACCGTATTGGCTAATGCGGGCTTGTCAGAGCTTAGAAGCTTTGATTCTATCGATAATGCTCCTGAAGAAAAAGAAAGGGGTATTACCATCAACACGTCTCACGTAGAGTATCAAACACAAAACCGTCACTACGCACACGTTGACTGTCCGGGTCACGCGGATTACGTAAAGAACATGGTTACTGGTGCTGCACAAATGGACGGTGCCATCTTGGTTGTTGCTGCAACTGATGGACCTATGCCACAAACTCGTGAGCACATCCTTCTTGGGCGTCAGGTTGGTATTCCAAGAATCGTTGTTTTCTTGAACAAAGTTGACATGGTTGACGATGACGAACTTTTGGAACTTGTTGAGATGGAAGTAAGGGAATTGCTTTCTTTCTATGAGTACGATGGTGACAACGGACCTGTAATCTCTGGTTCTGCACTTGGTGCACTTAACGGTGAGCAAAAATGGGTAGATACTGTAATGGAGTTGATGGCTGCGGTTGATGAGTGGATCGAGCTTCCTAAAAGAGATGTTGATAAGGATTTCTTGATGCCTGTAGAAGACGTATTCACCATTACTGGTCGTGGTACTGTTGCTACCGGTCGTATCGAAACAGGTGTTGCCAATACAGGTGATGCAGTTGATATCATTGGTATGGGTGCTGAGAAATTGGCTTCTACCATTACTGGTGTTGAGATGTTCCGTAAGATTTTGGATAGAGGTGAAGCTGGTGATAACGTAGGTATCCTTTTGAGAGGTATTGAAAAATCCGACATCAAAAGAGGTATGGTAATCTGTAAGCCAGGTTCCGTTAAGCCACACGCTAAATTCAAAGCCGAGGTTTATATCCTTAAGAAAGAAGAAGGTGGTCGTCACACACCATTCCATAACAACTACCGTCCACAGTTCTACGTAAGAACTACTGACGTAACAGGAAACATTGGTCTTCCTGATGGAGTTGAAATGGTAATGCCAGGTGATAACTTGACTATCAATGTTGATTTGATTCAGCCAATCGCATTGAGTGTAGGTCTTCGTTTTGCTATCCGTGAAGGTGGTAGAACTGTTGGTGCCGGTCAGGTTACTGAGATCCTAGATTAAATCATATTACAATAAATATTGCACTAAAGGGTGTCCCGATAAATCGGGATACCTTTCAGTGTAAATATAAACGGGTGTAGCTCAGTTGGTAGAGCACTGGTCTCCAAAACCAGGTGTCGGGAGTTCGAGTCTCTCCTCCCGTGCAAAGCGGAAAAGACGAAAAACGTACTGGGACGAGAAGTTTATCCTGAGCGAAGTCGAAGGAAGTCTCTCCTCCCGTGCGAGAGAAAATACAAATACACTATGTTCACTTACATTAAGGAATCTTTTGAAGAATTAAAGAGTAACGTTACGTGGTTAGACAGGGAAAAGGCATCCAATCTAATGGTGATTGTGGCGGTTTTTTCAATCTTGTTTGCATTGGCCACCTGGGGAGTGGATTCCCTGTTCAGTAAGTTGATCCGTTTGTATTTTGATAACATAATAGGATAGTTGGGTATGTCTGAGGTTCTGGAGAAAAAATGGTACGTAGTAAGGGCTGTTAGTGGTCAGGAAAACAAAATCAAAGGCTACATCGAAAGTGAAGTGGAGCGCAATGGTTTTGGTGATTACTTGGAAGAAGTTCTTGTGCCTACTGAAAAAGTTGTACAGATCCGTAACGGGAAAAAAATCAACAAAGAAAGGGTTTACTTTCCTGGATATATCATGATCAAGGCCAATTTGGGTGGGGAAATGGTGCACATCATTCGCTCCATTACCAATGTAATTGGCTTTTTGGGAGAAACCAAAGGTGGAGATCCAGTTCCGCTAAGAAAGGCAGAGGTAAACCGAATGCTTGGAAAAGTGGATGAGTTGGCCGTGAACACGGACAATGTGGCCATTCCTTTTGTTTTGGGTGAAACTATCAAAGTAATTGATGGTCCTTTCAACGGTTTCAACGGAACGGTTGAGAAGATCAATGAAGAGAAGCGTAAGCTTGAGGTGATGGTGAAAATTTTCGGAAGAAAAACACCATTGGAGCTTAGTTATATGCAAGTAGAAAAAGTATAGATTCAAGATGGATGGAACCAAGAAACAAGACAGTGAGCAGTCTTGAATCTTGTCACTAAAGGTCTTGACTCTCAAAAATAAAATAGAGCTGTTACATATATAAAGTTGTGTTGCTTCCAATTAACACACTTTCATTTTAATTAAAAACAATGGCAAAAGAAGTAGATAAGGTAGTTAAATTACAAGTTAGGGGAGGTGCTGCGAATCCATCGCCACCGGTTGGACCCGCCTTAGGTGCTGCTGGTGTTAACATTATGGAGTTCTGTAAGCAGTTTAATGCGCGTACACAGGACAAACCTGGTAAAGTATTACCAGTTGTTATCACCGTTTACAAAGACAAATCGTTTGAGTTTGTTGTAAAAACACCACCCGCGGCAGTTCAATTGTTGGAAGCAGCTAAGATTAAAAAAGGATCTGGCGAACCTAACAGGGTTAAATCAGGTAGTGTTTCCTGGGATCAGGTAAAAGCAATCGCTGAAGACAAAATGGTCGATTTGAATGCGTTTACCGTAGAATCTGCAATGAGTATGGTTGCGGGTACTGCAAGATCTATGGGACTTAAAGTAGCTGGTAAAAGACCTTTTTAAAATCTTAAAGCAATTTAATAATGGCAAGATTGACTAAAAAGCAGAAAGAAGCCCATTCCAAAATAGATAAGAACAAGCTCTATTCTTTGGAAGAGGCATCAGCTTTAGTAAAAGAAATAACCAATGTAAAGTTTGACGCTTCCATTGACCTTGCAGTTCGTTTGGGTGTAGACCCAAGAAAAGCAAACCAAATGGTGCGTGGCGTGGTTACCCTTCCTCATGGAACAGGTAAAGACGTAAAAGTTTTGGCATTGGTGACCCCGGATAAGGAAGCGGAAGCCAAAGAGGCTGGAGCTGACTTTGTTGGGTTGGATGAATATTTGGATAAAATTAAAGGCGGTTGGACCGATGTTGATGTAATCATCACCATGCCAAGCGTTATGGGTAAACTAGGTCCTTTAGGTAGAGTTTTGGGGCCAAGAGGTTTAATGCCCAATCCAAAGACCGGTACCGTAACTATGGATGTGGCAAAAGCTGTTTCCGATGTGAAGGCCGGTAAAATTGATTTTAAAGTGGACAAAACAGGTATTGTACACGCAGCAATTGGAAAAGCTTCCTTTTCCGCTGATAAAATTGCAGGTAACGCCAAGGAATTGTTGGATACTTTGGTAAAAATGAAGCCTGCTGCTGCAAAAGGTGTTTATATGAAGAGCATCTATTTGTCCAGTACCATGAGTCCTAGTGTTCAATTAGATCCTAAAGCAGTTTCTTAACTGGTAGTTCAATATTTATAACGATGACAAGAGAAGAAAAAGCAACCGTAATCGAAGATTTGACTGCACAGTTAGCTGAGAACGCCAATATTTATTTGGCAGATATCTCAGGTTTGGATGCTGTTGACACCTCTAATTTGAGAAGAGCGTGTTTTAAGGCAAACATTAAACTTGCGGTCGTAAAGAACACCTTGCTTGCAAAAGCAATGGAAGCTTCTGATAAGGAATTTGGAGAACTTCCCGAAGTATTGAAAGGGAATACCTCCATGATGTTTTCCGAAACCGGAAATGCACCTGCGAAACTTATCAAGAACTTTAGAAAAAAATCGGATAAACCTGTATTGAAAGGTGCTTTTATTGAAGAAGCAATTTTCATCGGGGACGACAACCTGGATGCACTTGTAAGTATCAAGTCCAAAGAGGAAGTTATTGGGGATATTATCGGATTGTTGCAATCACCGGCCAAGAATGTTATTTCTGGGCTTAAATCTGGTGGTGGAAAACTTGCTGGTATCCTTAAGACCTTATCTGAGAAAGAATAATTCGCGCACAATTAACTAAGTATATTTTAAAAATTTTATTTAAACGATAGAAAAATGGCAGATTTAAAAGATTTTGCAGAACAGTTGGTTAACCTAACAGTAAAAGAGGTAAACGAGTTGGCCGACATATTAAAAGAAGAATACGGTATTGAGCCTGCTGCTGCTGCAGTAGCCGTTGCTGGTGGTGCTGCCGCTGGTGGTGGTGAAGGTGAGGCTGCTGAGGAGAAGTCAGAATTTGACGTGATCCTTAAAGCTGCCGGTGCTTCCAAATTGGCTGTTGTTAAGCTTGTAAAAGAGTTGACCGGTCTTGGATTGAAAGATGCTAAGGACATCGTTGACAGCGCTCCTAAAGCTGTTAAGGAAGGTATTGCCAAAGATGAGGCAGAAGGTATCAAAAAATCATTGGAAGAAGCTGGAGCAGAAGTTGAGCTTAAATAATAGCTTTTACCATACAAGTTTGGTTAAGGTCTTTCCATTTTAATGGTTAGGCCTTAGCCTCTTTTAATAAGGAGTGTATAAAGCCGTACACCAACCCGCATAGTATTCACGATCAAAACTTGTCCATTGATGTTCACAAACAATACTGAAAGAGTAAATTTCGCATCCGCTAAGAACATACCGGAATACCCGGATTTCTTGGACATTCAGATTAAATCCTTTCAAGACTTTTTTCAGCTTGAAACCAAATCTGACGAAAGAGGAAATGAAGGTCTCTACAACACCTTCATGGAAAATTTTCCAATCACAGACACTAGAAACCAGTTTGTTCTAGAATTTCTAGACTATTTCATAGACCCACCAAGATATTCCATCCAAGAATGTATAGAGCGTGGGCTTACCTATAGCGTTCCATTGAAAGCGCGACTAAAATTATACTGTACCGATCCAGAGCACGAAGATTTTGAAACCATCGTTCAGGATGTGTATTTGGGAACCATCCCTTACATGACTCCCAGCGGAACTTTTGTGATCAACGGGGCAGAGCGGGTAGTTGTTTCCCAGTTGCACCGTTCACCAGGTGTATTCTTCGGACAATCGTTCCACGCCAACGGTACCAAGTTGTATTCTGCCAGGGTAATTCCTTTCAAAGGTTCTTGGATTGAATTTGCAACTGATATCAATGGCGTTATGTACGCTTACATTGATAGAAAGAAAAAATTGCCCGTAACCACGCTTTTCCGTGCTATCGGATATGAGCGGGATAAGGACATTTTGGAGATTTTCGACCTATCCGAGGAAGTAAAGGTTTCCAAAGCCGGTCTTAAAAAGGTGTTGGGCCGTAAATTGGCTGCAAGGGTATTGAACACATGGCACGAAGATTTCGTGGATGAAGATACCGGTGAAGTGGTGTCCATCGAGCGTAATGAGATCATCCTAGATCGTGATACCGTTCTTGAAAAAGAGCATGTGGATGAAATTATCGACGCCGATGTCAAGACTATCCTACTCCACAAGGAGAATAATGCGCAATCTGATTACGCCATTATCCACAATACCTTGCAAAAAGACCCTACCAACTCTGAAAAGGAAGCGGTAGAGCATATCTATAGACAATTGCGTAATGCCGAGCCGCCAGATGAGGAAACTGCGCGAGGTATTATCGATAAATTGTTCTTCTCTGACCAACGTTACAACCTAGGTGAGGTAGGTCGTTATAGAATGAACAAGAAATTGGGTCTTGATATTGGAATGGACAAACAAGTTTTGACTAAGGAAGATATCATTACCATCATTAAATACTTGATAGAGTTGATCAACTCCAAAGCGGAGATTGATGATATCGATCACTTGTCCAACCGTCGTGTAAGAACAGTAGGCGAGCAATTGTCATCTCAGTTTGGTGTAGGTTTGGCTCGTATGGCACGTACCATTCGTGAGCGTATGAACGTACGTGACAACGAGGTATTTACCCCGATTGACTTGATCAACGCCAAGACTTTGTCTTCGGTAATCAATTCTTTCTTCGGAACCAACCAGTTGTCCCAGTTCATGGATCAGACCAACCCGTTGGCCGAGATTACGCACAAGAGAAGATTGTCCGCATTGGGGCCAGGAGGTCTTTCCCGTGAAAGAGCCGGTTTCGAGGTACGTGACGTTCACTATACCCACTACGGAAGACTTTGTCCTATTGAAACTCCTGAAGGACCGAACATTGGATTGATTTCTTCCCTATCAGTATTTGCCAAAGTAAACCCAATGGGCTTCTTGGAAACTCCATACCGTAAGGTGGAAAATGGAGTAGTGAACACCAAGGAATACAGTTACCTAAGTGCTGAAGAAGAAGAGGGGATGAAGATTTCCCAAGCCAACATCCCTATGGATGAAAAAGGGAAAATTCAGGATGATAAGGTAATTGCAAGGGAAGAAGGTGATTTCCCGGTTGTAGATCCATCAGAAGTGAACTACACGGATGTTGCCCCTAACCAAATTGCATCCATTTCCGCTTCATTGATTCCGTTCTTGGAGCATGATGATGCGAACCGTGCTTTGATGGGATCAAACATGATGCGTCAGGCGGTTCCATTATTACGACCACAATCCCCAATCGTTGGTACCGGTCTGGAAAGACAAGTGGCCACGGATTCCAGGGTATTGATCAATGCCGAAGGTGATGGTGTTGTGGAATATGTGGACGCACAGAAAATTACCATTAAATACACAAGATCGGAAGAAGAGCGCTTGGTAAGCTTCGAGGAAGATTCCAAGACCTACGATTTGGTGAAGTTTAGAAAGACCAACCAAGGTACCAGTATCAACCTAAAGCCTATTGTTAGAAAAGGCGATAAGGTAAAAAGAGGACAGGTACTTTGTGAAGGATATGCCACTGAAAAAGGCGAATTGGCCTTGGGTAGAAACATGAAGGTGGCCTTCATGCCTTGGAAAGGATACAACTTTGAGGATGCGATCGTGATTTCCGAAAAAGTGGTACGTGAGGATATTTTTACTTCCATCCATATTGATGAGTATGCCCTTGAAGTTAGAGATACCAAATTGGGTGCGGAGGAATTGACCAACGATATTCCAAACGTTTCCGAAGAGGCAACCAAGGACTTGGATGAGTACGGTATGATCCGTATCGGTGCCGAGGTAAAGCCTGGTGATATCTTGATAGGTAAGATTACTCCAAAAGGGGAATCCGATCCAACTCCGGAAGAAAAATTACTGCGTGCCATCTTTGGTGACAAGGCGGGTGATGTAAAAGATGCTTCCTTGAAAGCTTCTCCTTCCTTGAGAGGGGTGGTGATTGACAAGAAGTTGTTCTCCCGTTCCATCAAGGACAAGCGTAAGCGTTCCGAGGATAAAGAGGCCATTTCAAGATTGGAAATGGACTACGAAGTGAAATTCCAACAGTTGAAGGATATCTTGATCGAGAAATTGTTTGGCTTGATCAATGGTAAAACTTCACAAGGGGTAATCAACGATTTGGGTGAAGAAGTACTTCCAAAAGGAAAGAAATACACCATTAAAATGTTGAATGCCGTGGATGACTTTGCTCACTTGGTTGGTGGTAGCTGGACAACGGATGACAAAACCAATGCATTGGTGGCCGACTTGTTGCACAACTACAAGATCAAGTTGAACGACATCCAAGGTAACCTACGTAGAGATAAGTTTACTATTTCTGTTGGGGATGAACTTCCTGCGGGAATCATGAAATTGGCCAAGGTATACATCGCCAAAAAGCGTAAGCTTAAGGTAGGTGATAAAATGGCGGGTCGACACGGTAACAAAGGTATTGTGGCGCGAATCGTTCGTCAGGAGGATATGCCGTTCTTGGAAGATGGAACACCAGTGGATATCGTATTGAACCCACTTGGGGTACCTTCCCGTATGAACATTGGACAGATTTACGAAACTGTTCTCGGTTGGGCAGGTCTTAAATTGGGCAGAAAGTACGGAACCCCAATTTTTGATGGAGCTACCTTGGAGCAGATCAATGCACTTACAGATGAGGCTGGAGTGCCAAGATTTGGACACACCCACCTTTATGATGGTGGAACAGGGAAGCGTTTTGACCAAGCGGCAACCGTGGGAGTTATCTATATGTTGAAATTAGGACACATGGTAGATGACAAGATGCACGCTAGATCTATTGGACCATACTCCTTGATCACACAGCAACCGTTGGGTGGTAAGGCACAATTTGGTGGTCAGCGTTTTGGTGAGATGGAGGTATGGGCACTAGAGGCCTATGGAGCTTCATCAACCCTACGTGAAATCTTGACCGTGAAGTCTGATGACGTTATCGGTAGGGCCAAGACCTATGAGTCCATTGTAAAAGGTGAGACCATGCCAGAACCTGGATTGCCAGAATCTTTCAACGTATTGATGCACGAACTTAAGGGATTAGGTTTGGACATCCGATTGGAAGAGTAGTAAATAATAAAGCATTTTTAATCATATCATCTCCATAGTATTATGGCTAGAATAAAAGATAATAACGCACCAAAAAGGTTTGATAAAATTTCCATCGGATTGGCCTCTCCAGAGTCCATTTTGGCAGAGTCCCGTGGTGAAGTTTTAAAGCCAGAAACCATTAACTACAGAACGCACAAGCCTGAGAGGGATGGACTGTTCTGTGAGCGTATATTCGGCCCGGTAAAGGATTACGAATGTGCCTGCGGTAAATACAAGCGTATCCGTTATCGCGGAATTGTTTGTGACCGTTGTGGTGTGGAAGTAACGGAGAAAAAAGTACGTAGAGATCGTGTGGGGCACATCAACTTGGTGGTTCCTGTAGCGCATATCTGGTATTTCCGTTCCCTTCCAAATAAAATTGGATACCTATTGGGATTACCGTCCAAGAAATTGGATATGATCATCTATTACGAAAGGTATGTGGTGATTCAGCCTGGTATTGCCAAAGGACCGGAAGGTGAGGAAATCAATAAAATGGATTTCTTGACCGAGGAGGAATACCTGAACATTTTGGAATCCATTCCAGCAGAAAACCAGTATTTGGAAGATACGGACCCTAACAAGTTCGTGGCTAAAATGGGTGCTGAATGTTTGATTGATTTGTTGTCCAGAATCGATTTGGAAGAGCTTTCCTATCAATTGAGACACAAAGCGAACACAGAAACCTCCAAGCAACGTAAAACAGAGGCACTGAAGAGACTTCAGGTTGTTGAAGCTTTGCGTGAGTCCCAAAACAACAGGGAAAACAACCCAGAATGGATGATCATGAAAGTGGTTCCCGTAATTCCACCAGAATTACGTCCGTTGGTGCCGTTGGATGGTGGTCGTTTCGCAACTTCCGATTTGAACGATCTATATCGTAGGGTAATTATCCGTAACAATCGTCTTAAGCGATTGATGGAGATCAAGGCCCCCGAGGTGATTTTGAGAAACGAGAAGCGTATGCTACAGGAAGCTGTAGATTCCTTGTTTGATAACACAAGAAAAGCTTCTGCTGTAAAAACAGAATCAAACAGACCATTGAAATCCCTTTCTGATTCCTTGAAAGGTAAGCAAGGTCGTTTCCGTCAGAACCTTTTGGGTAAACGTGTGGATTACTCCGCTCGTTCCGTAATCGTTGTTGGGCCGGAAATGAAGTTGTACGAATGTGGTCTACCAAAAGATATGGCTGCCGAGCTGTACAAGCCTTTTGTCATCAGAAAACTGATTGAAAGAGGGATTGTAAAAACGGTAAAATCGGCCAAGAAAATCATAGACAAGAAAGAGCCTGTGGTTTGGGATATCTTGGAGAATGTCCTTAAAGGACATCCGGTACTATTGAACCGGGCCCCCACATTGCACAGATTGGGGATTCAAGCGTTCCAGCCCAAGTTGATTGAAGGTAAGGCAATCCGTTTGCACCCATTGGCATGTACCGCATTTAATGCGGATTTTGATGGGGATCAAATGGCAGTTCACTTACCCTTGGGCCCAGAGGCCATTTTGGAAGCGCAACTATTGATGTTGGCCTCCCAAAACATTTTGAACCCAGCCAACGGTTCCCCAATTACCGTTCCTTCGCAGGATATGGTATTGGGTCTGTACTATATGACCAAGGAGCGTAAATCTACCAAGGAAGTTCCAATTAAAGGAGAAGGCTTGACTTTCTACTCTGCTGAAGAAGTAGAGATTGCCTTTAACGAAGGAATGGTGGATTTGAATGCTGGAATCAAGGTTAGGGCCAAAGATTTTAATGAAGAGGGAGAGCTGGTAAACCAAATCATTCCAACCACTGTTGGACGTGTTTTGTTCAACAGCGTTGTGCCTGAACAAGCGGGTTATATCAACACCGTTTTGAACAAGAAGTCCCTTAGAAATATCATTGGAGACATTCTTGCAGTGACCGATGTTCCAGCTACGGCGGAGTTCTTGGATAAAATCAAGGCCATGGGATATGATTTCGCCTTTAAAGGAGGTTTGTCCTTCAGTTTGGGTGATATTATCATTCCGCCAGAGAAGCATGATATGATCAACGATGCCAACGATCAGGTTGATGGTATTATGATGAACTATAACATGGGTCTGATTACCAACAACGAACGTTACAACCAGGTAATTGATGTGTGGACTTCTACCAACGCCATGTTGACGGAATTGGCCATGAAGCGAATTCGTGAAGATCAACAAGGATTCAACTCTGTGTATATGATGTTGGATTCAGGTGCAAGGGGTTCCAAGGAGCAGATTCGCCAGTTGACTGGTATGCGTGGTTTGATGGCTAAGCCTAAAAAATCTACCGCAGGTGGTGGTGAGATTATTGAAAACCCGATTCTTTCCAACTTTAAGGAAGGACTTTCCATCTTGGAATACTTTATCTCTACCCACGGTGCGCGTAAAGGTCTAGCGGATACCGCTTTGAAAACTGCGGATGCTGGATATTTGACACGTCGTTTGGTGGATGTTTCCCAAGATGTGATCATCAATATCGAGGATTGCGGTACGCTTCGGGGAATTGAGGTTGAAGCCTTGAAAAAGAACGAAGAAGTAGTGGAGACCTTGGGTGAAAGAATCCTGGGTAGGGTTTCACTACATGATGTATACAATCCATTAACGGAGGAATTGCTATTGACCGCTGGTCAGGAAATTTCTGAAGCCGATGTGAAGAAAATCAATGCTGCGCCAATTGAGAAGATTGAGGTACGTTCTGCGTTGACTTGTGAGGCTCCAAAAGGAATTTGTGCCAAGTGTTACGGTAGAAACCTTGCAACCAATAAAATGGTTCAGCGTGGTGAGGCCGTAGGTGTTGTGGCAGCACAATCCATTGGTGAGCCTGGTACACAGCTTACACTTCGTACGTTCCACGTGGGTGGTATTGCAGGTAACATTTCCGAGGACAACAAATTGGAAGCCAAGTTTGAAGGTATTGCCGAAATTGAGGATTTGAGAACCGTTGTTGGAGAAAACAGCGAAGGCGAAAAAGCCAATATTGTAATCTCCAGAACTTCTGAAATCAAAGTGGTGGATGCCAATACCGGTATTACTTTGAGTACCAATAACATTCCTTATGGATCTCAATTATTTGTGAAGAACGGGGCCAAAATCAAACCAGGAACCGTTGTTTGTCAATGGGATCCCTATAATGGTGTGATTGTTTCCGAATTCACTGGGAAAATTGCCTACGAAAACATAGAGCAAGGAGTTACCTATCAAGTTGAAATCGATGAACAAACTGGTTTCCAAGAGAAGGTAATTTCCGAATCCAGAAACAAGAAATTGATTCCAACCTTGTTGATCAAGGATGGCAAAGGAGAGACCTTGCGTTCTTATAACTTACCCGTTGGTTCCCACTTGATGGTGGACGACGGTGAGAAGATCAAGGAAGGTAAGATTTTGGTGAAGATTCCACGTAAGTCCGCTAAAGCAGGGGATATTACAGGTGGTCTTCCAAGGGTGACCGAGCTTTTTGAAGCACGTAACCCTTCCAATCCTGCCGTGGTTTCCGAGATTGATGGTGTGGTTTCCTTCGGTAAGATCAAGCGAGGTAACCGTGAGATCATTATCGAAGCGAAGTCTGGCGAAATTAAGAAGTACTTGGTAAAACTATCCAACCAAATCTTGGTTCAGGAGAACGATTACGTTCGTGCAGGAATGCCATTGTCTGATGGATCTATTACTCCAGAGGATATCTTGGCGATCAAAGGGCCTTCTGCGGTACAACAATACTTGGTGAACGAAGTTCAGGAAGTATACCGTCTGCAAGGGGTTAAGATCAACGACAAGCACTTCGAGGTTGTTGTTCGTCAGATGATGCGTAAAGTACGAATTGAGGATTCTGGGGATACTACTTTCTTGGAGAACCAATTGGTTCACAAGGACGACTTCATCCGTGAAAATGATGAGATTTTCGGTCAGAAAGTTGTTGAAGATGCAGGGGATTCTGAAAACTTGAAAGCTGGACAGATTATTTCTGCCCGTGCCTTGAGAGATGAAAACTCTGTATTGCGAAGAGCGGATAAGACCTTGGTAAGTGCGAGAGATGCTGTAGCAGCTACGGCAACTCCAATCCTACAGGGTATTACGCGTGCTTCATTACAGACCAAGTCCTTTATCTCTGCAGCTTCCTTCCAGGAAACTACCAAAGTATTGAACGAAGCTGCGGTAAGCGGTAAAGTGGATACCTTGGAAGGTTTGAAGGAAAATGTAATTGTAGGACACAAAATTCCAGCCGGTACCGGTATGAGGGATTATGACAGTATCATTGTAGGCTCCAAAGAAGAATACGATGAAATCATGGCCCGAAAAGAGGAATTCAAATTCTAATAAACAAAACCCTGGCAATTGTCAGGGTTTTCTTTTTTTAGGAATTGACTTCAAACTGAGATTGGGATTTCGCTGAAATAGCTGCAAATCGAGTGAAAGTGCGTTTTGCGAAGCAAAAAAGAGCATGTAACGATTAGGTTTGTCAGCGATTTTGAGATGAAATCGCAAAAATTTCCTTGAAATCCTCTTGAATTTTTGGTTCGTTTTGTTTCAAGACAAAATGAACAGATTATTTTTGAGTGATAGAATTCAATTTCTAACGAAACTTAATCAAATAAATCATAATGGCTGAAAACGATAAAACCCAAAAGCAAATCAATATAGAACTGGACGAAAAAACGGCAGAAGGAATCTATTCCAATCTAGCCATTATTAATCATTCAGTTTCAGAATTTGTAGTGGACTTTATTAGCATGATGCCTGGAGCGCCCAAGGCAAAGGTGAAGAGCAGAATTGTATTGACTCCACAACATGCCAAAAAGTTCCTTAAGGCCTTAAATGACAATGTGGCAAGATTTGAAAAAGCCCATGGAACCATCAAGGACTACGAGCAACCTCCCATTCCGCTCAATTTTGGGCCTACCGGCGAAGCATAAAACAAAACCCTGACCTAAAAGTCAGGGTTTTATATTTTTTAATGCGGACCTTCTTAGCTAAGCCATCCTTTTTGTATGCCTTTTTTGGAAAACCAAATCTGCAAAATCCCAATGACTACCACAATTATGGGCATTGTGTAGGCTTCGGAACCAAATGCTTCTGGGGCATTTTGGATAAACAACCAATTGATAAATTGGGCCACGGCGGCTACCAAGGAAACTACAAATAAGGGTTTTGCCCATTTTTTTCTCAACAAAAGTCCAATAGCAGCAATTGTTCCGCCAAATACTGCAATGGCAAAAGCAGCTGTCGCCCAAGCAGGAAAGGCTTCAAATAATTCCCGTTGTGCCTGGGTCATGGCTTCCAACATTTCAACCTGGTTAAACTTGGTACTTAAATAACTATAAACACCGGAAAGGTTCCATAATACAAGAAGAACACTTCCCACCCAGAACCATACTGGTGGTTTGTTTGAATCAGACATAAGAAAAGTTTTTATTGGTTACAGCCAATAAAGTACAAAAATTCCATGAATTGAATCTTTGCAACTTCCTGATTATGCGTAATGTATGTGTAGAGTGTTCCTATTCCGTCACCTCCGAAGTAAAGCGTAGCTTAACCGATGGATACTTCTGTTGGGTCATTTGAAGCGAAAAAGCGGAGTCTGCAAGAAAAACGAGCTGCTCTCTTTTATCCGTAGCCAGAAATTTCTGTTTTACCCGTTTAAATTCCTTGAATTCCTCGTTATTTGGGTCTTCCGCCTCCACCCAGCAGGCTTTGTGAACTGGAAAGTTTTCATAGGTACATTTGGCCCCATATTCATGCTCCAAGCGGTATTGGATTACCTCGTATTGAAGCGCGCCTACTGTACCAATGACTTTTCTACCATTCATTTCCAGCGTGAACAATTGCGCAACACCTTCATCCATCAGTTGGTCTATCCCCTTATACAATTGTTTGGCTTTCATGGGGTCAGCATTGTTGATATACCTAAAATGCTCGGGTGAAAAACTCGGAATGCCCTTGTAGTTTAATTTTTCCCCATTGGTCAAGGTATCTCCAATCTTGAAATTTCCAGTATCATGCAAACCCACAATATCCCCTGGATAAGAGATATCTACGATTTCCTTTTTCTCAGCAAAAAAAGCGTTTGGGCTTGAGAATTTCAGCTTTTTATCTTGTCGTACATGGAGGTAAGGTTTGTTGCGTTCAAAGGTACCCGATACAATTTTGATAAAGGCCAGTCTATCCCGGTGCTTGGGATCCATATTGGCATGGATTTTAAAAACGAATCCTGAAAAGTCTTTTTCATCCGATTCCACAAGACGCTCTTCGGCCATTTTAGCTCTTGGCGGAGGTGCAATGTCCACAAAGCAATCCAGCAATTCCCTAACTCCAAAGTTGTTTAGTGCAGAACCAAAGAAAACAGGCTGTTGAGTGCCTTCCAGATAAGCCTTCATATCAAACTCAGGATAAACTCCCGATACAAGTTCTAGGTTATCCCTTAGTTCCTCAGCGGCGCTTTCTCCAATGATTTTTTCCAATTCAGGGCTTTCCATATCGGTAAACGCTATGGTTTCTTCAATATTCTGTTTGCTGTTGCCACTGAACAGGTTGATATTTTTCTCGTATATGTTATAGATTCCCTTAAAATCGTAGCCCATTCCAATCGGAAAACTCAATGGGGTAACGGAAAGTCCCAGTTTTTGTTCTACTTCATCCAAAAGGTCAAACGCATCTTTACCCTCACGATCCAATTTGTTGATGAAAACGATCATGGGAATGTTCCGCATGCGGCATACTTCCACCAATTTTTCCGTTTGCTCCTCGACCCCTTTGGCAACATCAATTACCACAATGACACTGTCCACAGCCGTTAAGGTTCTAAAAGTGTCCTCGGCAAAATCCTTGTGCCCAGGAGTATCCAGAATATTGATTTTTTTGTCCTTGTAGATAAAGGCCAATACAGATGTGGCCACGGAAATTCCCCTTTGACGCTCAATCTCCATAAAATCACTGGTGGCCGACTTTTTGATTTTGTTGTTTTTAACCGCTCCGGCTTCCTGAATGGCCCCACCGAACAGCAATAATTTCTCGGTCAAGGTTGTTTTACCCGCATCAGGGTGGGAGATAATTCCAAAAGTCCTTCGTCTGGCTATTTCCTTTTCAAAATCCATCTACAAAAATTTCGGCAAAAATAGGGGTTTTATGGCTTATAAATTCTATTTGGAGCCACTTAGACATTTGTTAAAAGAAAGAAGACAAAAATTGTTTAAAAATGCCATTTGATAGAAAAAAGTAAAGTAATTTTCCGTCGCAAAAAAAACTAGATTTTTACCTATCAATAATCCGTTCACAGAATCTGTTCGTATAAATATAAGTGGTAGGTAATGATGAGGAATTTGCCTTTTGTCGATAAAAATAGGTCTTGCACATCAAATGCATTAACTATGTGCGCAAAAGTTGGTTGTTGGGAAGCGAGAACCCAATAGTCAAAAATAGTAAAGAAAAGCCCCATTTTCTTACTAGTTCGAGAACACTAATGCCATGGTGATACGTTGACCAAAACTATCATTATGGAAAAAATTACTTTCTTAAATCTTAAGAAAAAGGTTTCATATAGTCTTTTTTCACTGGCATTCGTCGCATTTTGTTTGAGCTTTCAAAATGCTGCTCACGCTTCAACAATGGAGGCACCAATCTCGTTCTACACGGACACAGACGGAGACGGAGTTCCTGACAACAAGGATATAGATAATGACAACGACGGTATAATTAATTCGGTTGAAGACAAAAATGAGGACGGGGACGATAAGTACTGGACCAATCCTACCGATACCGATGGAGATGGGGTACCCGACTATTTGGATTTGGATTCTGATGATGATGGTATCATTGATAACATTGAGGCACAACCTTTGCCAGGGTATGTGGCCCCTTCTGGGGAAGATGTAGATGGAAATGGATTGGACGATGCCTACGAAGAAACTCCAGGTAGCTGTGGCGGATTGATTCCAGTTGATACCGATGGCGACCATATATGGGATTTCAAGGATATTGATTCCGACAATGACGGTATCCTGGACAATATAGAAGCGCAAAAAACCTCCGAATATATTCCGCCCTCAGGAAAAGATATGGACGGAAATGGCTTGGATGATGCCTATGGACTTAGTGCTTGTGGTTGTTTGGGACTTCAGCCAATTGATTCAGATGATGACCGTGTCAAAGACTTTAGGGATATAGATTCAGATGATGATGGAATTCCAGATAATGTCGAAGGTCAGACCACAGCAGGATACATTCCACCAACTGGGCAAGATGATGATTATGACGGGTTGGACAACGCCTATGAAGGAAGTGGTGATGAGGGAATTGACCCTGTAAATACAGATGGCGTTGACAATCTTGACTATCTGGACGATGATACGGACAACGATCTTGTACCGGACAACAACGAGGGGAACGACTTCAACTTTGACGGTGTTCCCGATCAGGCCTATACGGGCACGGACACGGACAACGACGGACTGGACGACGGTTACGAGGGCTCGGATGTGAACGATGGTTATGACGTGAACGACGAGATTGACGACCCTGCCAACGACCTGCCCGACACGGATGGGACGGATGATGTGAACTATCGTGACCTGGACGACGACGGGGACGGGATCGACACTCCTGATGAGGACCCGGACGGTGACGATGACCCCACCAATGACGATACGGACGATGACGGTACCCCCGATTACCTGGATCCGGACGGACCTGGGGACGACACCGATGATGACGGCGTACCGGATCTTGTTGACCTTGATGACGATAATGACGGTATCCTCGATACCACGGAGGACCACAACATAGATGGCGACGACGACCCGCTGACCAACCCCTTGGACAGCGATGGGGACGGAAGGCCGGACCACCTGGACATTGACAGTGACGATGACGGAATCCCGGACAATGTTGAGGCACAGCCCACGGCCACCTATATCCCGCCTAACGATGACGATGAGGCGACCTATGAGGCGAACCAAGGTGTGAACTCTGCCTATTTGGGCGGGCTTACGCCAGAGAACACGGATGACGACGAAATTCCGGACTATCTGGACGATGATACGGACAATGACCTGGTACCGGACAACAACGAGGGGAACGACTTCAACTTTGACGGAGTTCCCGATCAGGCCTACACGGGAACGGACACGGACAACGACGGACTGGACGACGGTTACGAGGGCTCGGATGTGAACGATGGTTATGACGTGAACGACGAGATTGACGATCCCGCCAACGACCTGCCCGACACGGATGGGACGGATGACGTGAACTACCGCGACCTGGACGACGACGGGGACGGAATCGACACCCCTGATGAGGACGCGGACGGTGACGACGATCCCACCAATGACGATACGGACGATGACGGTACCCCCGATTACCTGGATCCGGACGGACCTGGGGACGACACCGATGATGATGGCGTACCGGACCTTGTTGATCTTGATGACGATAATGACGGTATCCTCGATACCACGGAGGACCACAACATAGATGGCGACGACGATCCGCTGACCAACCCATTGGACAGCGATGGTGACGGAAGGCCCGACCACCTGGACATCGACAGTGACGATGACGGTATCCCTGACAATGTCGAGGCACAGCCCACGGCCACCTATATCCCACCGAACGACGACGACGAGGCGACCTATGAGGCGAACCAAGGTGTGAACTCTGCCTATTTGGGCGGGCTTACCCCTGAGAACACGGATGACGACGAAATTCCGGACTATCTGGACGACGACACGGACAACGACCTGGTACCGGACAACAACGAGGGGAACGACTTCAACTTTGACGGTGTTCCCGATCAGGCCTACACGGGCACGGACACGGACAACGACGGACTGGACGACGGTTACGAGGGGTCTGATGTCAATGATGGTTATGACGTGAACGACGAGATCGACGACCCGGCCAACGACCTGCCGGACACAGATGGGACGGATGACGTGAACTACCGCGACCTGGACGACGACGGGGACGGAATCGACACTCCTGACGAGGACGTGAACGGTGACGACGATCCCACCAATGACGATACGGACGATGACGGTACCCCCGATTATCTGGATCCTGATACTCCTAAGACCATTGATGCAGTAGATGACTCATTTGTTACGAATGGAGATGAAGGTGAGATTCCCAATAGCGATGTGCTTGCCAACGATACCTTGGACGGAGAACCTGTAACCTTGGAGGATGTCATTTTGATTTCCACACCAACAGATGTATTGACCATTTTGGAGGATGGAACCATCAGGGTAGAGCCAGGAACACCTGACGGTACCTACATCATTGAATATACCATTTGTGAGCTAGCTAATATGGATAACTGTGATACAGGAACCGTAACAGTAGTGGTAGGGACAAGTATGGGCAACGAAATTATCGCAATGGATGATTCTTATGGTGCTGATACTTCCGGAGGTGAGATTCCGAACAGTAACGTACTTGACAATGATACCCTGGATGGGATGCCTGTAACTTTGGAGAATGTTATTCTAAGTTCAACTCCTACTCAAGAACTAACCATTCTTGAGGATGGAAGTATTCTTGTAACTCCAGGAACAGAAGAAGGAACCTATACCATCGAATACACCATTTGTGAAATAGCGGATGTGGAAAACTGCGATTCGGGCACCGTGACCATAGAGGTAGACCCAGGAATGGCAAATGAGATTGTGGCCACTGATGATGCATATGGTTCAACAAGTGCTGGTGGGTTGATTGCTGGCAGTGATGTTCTTGGCAACGATACCGTAAATGGCGAATCTGCAACGATAATCAATGTGATTCTCACCTCGACTTCGACTGGTGATTTGACCATAAATCCGGACGGAAGTGTTACCGTTGCTCCAAATACGCCTGATGGCATCTATACCATTGAATATCAAATTTGTGAAGCGGACGACCCTGACAATTGTGACACAGCGGTGGTGACAGTATCCGTGGAAAATATTGAGGTGAACCAAATGCTGACGCCCAATGGGGATTTAAAAAATGACTTCCTGTTTATTAGAGGAGTAAGAAATATTAAGACCAGTACACTTCGCATCTTTAACAGATGGGGTGTGGCGGTTTACGAAGGAAAAGATTACGACAACATCAATAATGTATTTGACGGCAGATCACGCGGTAGGTCAACCCTAAGCGTGAACGATTATCTTCCGGCAGGGGTATATTTTTATATCTTTGACTATGAAACGGAAGAAGGAAGTTTTACCGACTCCGAATACATTTATATAAGTAGGTAACATATTGAAACAGAATGATTAAAAAGCACTTTTTAATTCCGTTTTTACTTATTGGAATCACAATTCAGAGTCTTGTTGCCCAACAAGATGCCCAGTATACCCAGTATATGTTCAATACGCTGACTGTGAACCCGGCTTATGCGGGTTCCCGGGGACAATTGAGCTTTGCCGGTTTGTATCGTTCCCAGTGGATAGGCCTTGATGGCGCACCTGAGACTTTTAGTCTCAACCTTCATTCCCCCATAAGAAATAGTAGATTGGGGTATGGGGTATCCATAGTCAATGATAATATTGGGGATGGGGTGGTTCAAGAGACCTATTTTGATGCTGTGCTGTCATACACCATAGATGTTGCCTTGGATGCCAAGCTTTCCTTCGGACTAAAGGCTGGGGGGAATATGTTGAGTTTGGATTTTAACGGGTTACGGAACTTTGATCAAGAGGTGGTGCAACAGGACAATATAGATAACCAGTTCAACCCAAATTTTGGATTGGGTATTTACTACCATACGGACAAGTTTTATTTTGGTGTGTCCGCTCCCAATATCTTGGAGACGGAGTATTTTGATAACAATGCGAACGATGCCAATTCCGTAAACTTCTTGTCCACGGAACGTATCAATTTCTATATGATTACAGGTTATGTTTTCGATTTGAATGCAGATTTGCAGTTCAAACCCGCTTTGTTGACCAAAGCTGTGGGAGGAGCTCCTTTGCAAGTGGATATATCGGCCAATTTCCTGTATGCGGATAAATTCTATTTTGGCGGGGCCTATAGATTGGATGCGGCTGTTAGTGCTTTAGCCGGGTTTCAAATCACGGATCAGATAATGCTCGGTCTGGCGTATGATCGGGAGACCACGGAACTGGGAGGAACCCAATTCAATGATGGGTCTTTTGAAGTGTTTTTACGACTGGAATTGTTGAAGGCATTCCAAAGAACGGTTTCACCTAGATTCTTTTAATACCTGAACTATGCAAAAAAGAATACTAATCCTTGTAATTGTTTTTCTAGGATATTCTAGCCCATTTTGGTCTCAGGAGGAGGTAAAGGTGAATGAAAAACAGGGAGCCAAAGCCCAGGCCAAGGCGGACGAACGCTATAACGAATATTCCTTTAGTCCGGCTATTGATATTTATAAAAAGGTATTGGATAAAGGATATGTATCCCAAGATTTGTTGAAACGCTTGGGAAATGCCTATTACTTTAATGCCAAATACGAAGAAGCGGCAAATGTTTACAAAAGGTTGGCCGAGGCCTATCCTGATGAAACAGAACCAGATTATTTCTTCAGGTATGCGCAAAGTTTAAAAACCCTTGGGGAATACGATGCGGCATCTGACATGATGTCCAAGTTCAAGCAAATGACCGCCCAAGGAGACTTCCCTTCAGATGAGGACTACTTGGCCAAGATTGAGAAGAATTCGGGCAGGTTCAGTGTAAAACCCTTTGCCTATAACAGCAAGTACTCTGACTTTGCAGCTGCATTCTACGAAAAGGGACTGATATTTTCTTCCGATAGGGATACTGGAAATTTGGCAAGGTACAGACATACGTGGAACTCCAAGGATTTCTTGGATTTATACAAGGTCAATGCAGATAGTGTTTCCAATGATCGTGTGGTCAAGGTTCCTGGAGATGTAAACACCAGACTCCACGAATCCACTTCTGTGGTTTCCAAAGATGGGACAATCATGTATTTTACACGGAACAACTTCTTGGATGGCAAAAAATACAAGGATGAGCAGGGTATCATCAGGCTTAAAATTTATAGTGCAGAATTGGTGGATGGCGAATGGACCAACATCCTTGAATTGCCCTTCAACAGCGATTCGTATTCCGTGGCCCACCCAGTCCTGAGTCCGGATGGGAAGAAACTTTACTTTGTTTCTGATATGCCAGGTTCCGTGGGAGAGTCCGATATATTTTATACGGAAATCATTGGCGATGGAACCTATGGGCCTATCATCAATCTTGGCAAAAACATTAACACCAGGGCTCGGGAAACCTTTCCTTATATAACCCAGGAAGGGATATTATATTTTTCTTCGGATGGGCACCCTGGCTTGGGAGGTTTGGACGTTTTTGCGACCAAAATCACTTTTGGAAACTTCAACGAACCTGTGGTAAATGTGGGAAAACCAGTAAATGGGAATCAAGATGATTTTGCCTTTATCCTGGATAATGAGACCAAGATTGGCTACTTCTCATCCAATCGGGAAGGCGGTATGGGTGAAGACGATATTTACGAATTTACAGAGAACGAACCCTTGGTCTTGGATTGTATCCAAGAAGTGACAGGAACGGTAAGGGATAGGATTTCCAATGAGGTTTTGGCAGGAGCAACGGTTATGATCATAGACGAGGAAAACAAGGAGGTATCATCTACCTTGACAGATTCACAAGGCAACTATGTGCTAAGCTTGGATTGTTCCAAAGGTAATTTTGTACGGGCTTCAAGGGATGGATATGTTCCGGCCGAGGAATACCTCAACAAGTCCTACGGCAAACCAAGAATTGTGGACTTTTATCTGGAACGTGATGTGGTCACGGGAGGATTCGGTGATGATTTGGCCAAATTACTGCAGCTGAGTACCATTTACTTTGATTTGAACAAGTACAATATTCGTCCAGATGCCGAAATTGAGATTCAAAAAGTCATCGTGGCCATGGAGAAATATCCCAGCTTGAAAATCAAGGTAAATTCCCATACGGATAGTAGGGGTAATGATGCCTATAACCTATGGCTGTCCCAGAAGAGGGCGGAATCCACCGTAAATTATATGATTTCCAAAGGAATAGCCGCAGAAAGACTACAGGGAGAGGGCTTTGGAGAAAAACGATTGGTAAACAACTGTAGCAATGGGGTTCGCTGTTCAAGCGACGAGCATCAGTTGAACCGAAGATCGGAATTTATCATATTCGAATAGCGTAATATTTTTACGTATTATATAAAAAGGAACCTCAAATTCAGGTTCCTTTTTTTGTGTTTATAGCTCAAATCGGTTATTCCTCACCCCACATTTATACCTGTTCACTTTATCGATAAGCCCTTTCACAACAATTATTTAGAGGCGCATGGAACTACGGTTACATTTGGAAAAAGTATATTCCACTAACTATATGCTTACCAAAATAAAACCTCTAAAAAGAACAATTGCACTATGCAATGTGCTATTTGTTTTTGCCTGTTTCTCCATGATGGGGCAGGATACCTATCGCGATAATTTTAGTTCCACCTCATATTCCAATAACGACGGTACCCAGAATTTTGCGACCAGTTGGGACGAAACCAATGATGATGACAGTCCAAGTTCGGGGCGTATAGAAATTGTTGGGAATGAGCTGGAATTCAATAATATAGACAGTAGGACCATTTTCAGGGATTTGGATCTTTCAGGAGCATCCAGTGCAACCTTGGATTTGGATTATGATGCAACCTCCAGGGGCAACGAGTCCCTTTTGGTACAACTTTGGAACGACAATACCTCGTCCTACCAGACGGTGGCAACAATAAATAGCACCAATACAGGTTCGGTTTCCCATAATTTAACGGCCGATCAGATATCGGCCAATTCATCCATTCGGTTTGTAGGTGGAGATTCCAATTGGGGAGGTAGTGAGACCATTTACATAGACAACGTGCTATTTACAGCAACCTTTAACCCCACGGTCACGGTCAACGACATAACTTTTGATGAAGGCGCGGGCAATGCGGTTTTTACCGTAACACATACAGGCGCCAACGCATCAGGGGCATTTACCGTTAATTTTCAAACCGTAAATGGTACAGCAACTTCGGGTAGTGATTACACCTTTACCAGTGGAACACTTAACTTTAATGGAACTTCCGGTGATACGGACACAATTACTGTGCCCATTACGGATGACGGCACTCTGGAAAGCACCGAGACTTTTACCATTCAATTTACAGCCTCTTCCGATGGTTCCGTGGACTTTTCAGATACGGCAATAGGTAATATAACAGATAACGACGGCCTGATTATCACAGATGGGGTAACTGATAACTCATGTAACGGAACTTTCCTGGATACAGGAGGTCAATCTGCAACATACTCCAATAATGAAGACATTACGTATACCATTTGCCCGGATACTGGAGGAAGTTTTGTCCGAATCAACTTCACTAGTTTCGATGTGGAGAACGGATATGACTTTCTTTATGTTTATGAAGGTACCACAACAGGGGGGACCCTAATTGGCCAGTATCACAATGGAAATACCCCTCCTAGTACCATCACCTCAAGTGATGGCTCAGGTTGTTTGACCTTTCGGTTTACCTCGGATTTTAGTGTGACCAACAATGGATGGGAAGCCACCGTTTCTTGTTATACTCCTGGCCCAACAATGGACATTACGGATGTCAGTGTTGATGAGGATGCAGGCAATGCTGTATTTACGGTGACACATACGGGTTTAAGTGCTTCAGGGGCATTTACGGTCAGCTTTCAAACTGTGGATGGAACTGCCTTGGCTGGCAGCGATTACACAAGCACCACGGGTACCTTGAATTTTAATGGTACTGTTGGTGATACAGAAATCATTACCGTTCCCATTACGGATGATTCCGTGATAGAATCGGATGAAACATTTACCATTCAATTTACCAGTTCCTCAGATGGTACAGTAGATATTACAGATACTGCAACAGGTACAATCAATTCTCAGATTTCTTCAGATGCTCCGTTGGTGCTATATGAGGAGTTCCATGGGAATGTGGATTACGTAGTCACTGGAAATACCCTGAGAACGGCAAACAATGGTACGGACCCTTGTGCAGTGACCAATTCCAGTTCAGGTACCTTGATTGCGCCAATCCCAGGTACGGCAACCATTAGAAAAGCTTATTTGTACTGGGCACATTCCAGTTCTACTATGGATGCGAATGTTACCTTTGAAGGACAATCCATTACGGCAGATTTGGCGTACAATGCCTATTCTGCAACCTATTGGAGTTATTTGAGCGATGTTACATCCATTGTTACAGGCTTGGCGGACCCCTCTACAAACACATACGACTTTGCCGATTTAACCATTGATACCACAAGTAGTTGTGGAAGTCAGGGTGTTTTGGGAGGTTGGGCTTTGATGATCTTTTATGACGACCCTACGCTGCCGGCATCCAGTATCAACCTGTATCAAGGTTTTCAACGACTTAGAAATGCAAGCGATTCGTTTACATTAGATTCGTTTTATGCCATTGCAGGTTCAGGTGCCAAAGCCACTTTCTTGTCTTGGGAAGGGGACGATACACTCTCTGGCGCCTCGGAAACACTTTCTATTACCAATCAAGCGACCACAACCTTTACTTTGAGTGGAGATGGTGGACAAACTGGAAACAACGCATACAACGGCACTATTTATGATGATACACAGGCGCCTGTGTATAATGACGCCACTACCTACGGTGTTGATTTGGACACCTATGGGATCTCGTCATACATATCACCTGGGGATTCCCAGGTAACAGCCAATGTTTCTGTGGCTTCGGATGCGGTATTTTTTAATGCGGTTTTGATTCGGGTACAGTCCAACTTGGTGAACGGAACCGTCTTTGAGGATGTCAACTACCCTGGAGGTTCAGGTAGGGACATGGCAACCGCTTCAGGAGCAGGGGTAAACAATGCTACCCTAGAAATCTATGACTCATCAAATGTTTATATTGAAAGTACTACTACAGATAGTAATGGAGATTACACTTTTGGAGGAATGGCAGACGGGGACTATACCATCCGCGTTGTAAACTCTACTGTAAGATCTTCAAGAGGAGGCGGAATAGGCTGTACTTCATGTATTCCAGTCCAAACCTATAGAAATTACAATACCTCGGGTTCCTTTGTGGACGTGACAGGCGAAGTTGGTGGTGCCGACCCTTCTGCTGAAGATGTTGGGACCGGAACCCTTACAGGAGCTCAAACCACCTCCGCGGTAACCATTAACAGCGGTGGTATTGTGGGATTGGACTTTGGCTTCAACTTTAACACCATTGTTAATACCAACGAGGATGGACAAGGTTCCTTGGAACAATTTATTGTAAACTCCAATAATTTGGATGAAACAGGATTGGATATTGGGGCTAACGCCATTTTCAATCCAGCAGCTGGAGATGACACCTCTATTTTTATGATTCCCCCAAGCTCGGATGCCTTGGGTAGAACCGCCGATTCCAATTATTCCAGTGGCTTCTTTGATATCACCATTAGCAATGGTAATCCTTTGACCGCGATTACTGGGGACAACACTAGTATAGATGGTCGTACCCAAACAGCTTATTCAGGGGATACCAATTCAGGAACAGTAGGCTCTGGAGGTAGCACCGTGGGAACTTCAGCCATTAGCTTACCAACATATTCCAGACCTGAGATTCAGGTTTATAGAAATCAAGGAGATGTTTTTGATGCTCAGGCCAATGCTACTATTAGGAACTTGGCTGTATATGCGAACAATAATGCTGGAATCCAGATAAATAGTGGAACAGTGAACATTACATCCAACCTTTTGGGGGTCAATGCCCAAGGTTCAAACGGTGGCAATATAGATTATGGTATAGAGATATTGGGAGGAAGTCTAACAATAGATGGCAATTATATAGCTACCAATACGGATACTGGAATACGACTAAATGGAGGTACAAGCAGTCTGATTCAGAACAATCATATAACTTCCAATGGAGATCAGGCCTGTGATGGCAATATTGAGATACTCGGAGGTACTGGAATTACCATTCAACAAAACCTCATAGAAAACGCGGCAGCATCAGGTATAGATGGCTCAGCAAGCTCTGGAGCTTTGATCATAACGGAAAATGCAATTACCGCCTCGGGTCAAGATGGTGGTAACTGCTCTGGAAATGTGGAAAACATGGGTGTGTTGGTCGCAGGGGACAACTCGCAACTAACTAATAATCAAATTTATAGCAATGGTGGTGCTGGAATAGTGGTAATTGGCGGTACAGGTAATCTAATCAGTCAAAACTCCATTTATGCCAATGGAACTTCCTCTGCAGCTCTAGGTATTGATTTGGATGCCGCTGCGGGAGACGGGGATGGAGTTACCCTAAACGATAATGGAGATGTAGATAGCGGACCCAACAATTTGTTGAATTTCCCGGTTATTGAATCTGCATATCTTTCAGGTTCTAATCTCGTGGTCAAGGGTTGGTCACGACCTGGAACAACTTTAGAGTTTTTCTTGACCGATATTAGTGAAGGAACCGCGACAAGTGGGGATAATCAATTGGGCCTATCCATAGACTACGGGGAAGGTCAAACATACCTCGGTAGTGCTGATGAAGGTGGTGGTTCCGATACGGATGGCAGTGTTTCAGCCTATTCGGATGCCGATGGAAATATAGATAATACCAATGCATTTGAGTTCTCGATTCCATTGACCGTGATACCTTCTGGTGGGGATTTGATTACCGCAACAGCTACCTTGAGTAACTCTACTTCTGAGTTCTCACCCATGTCCGTTTTAAACATTCCTACGGTAATAACCAATCGCGGAATTACGTATCGGGTCAATAGGGATTAGACCTTTTTTTACATCCAATTCTTACAACTATTTCATCCAATTTAAGGGCCTGAAAATCAATTTTGCTATGCGCTTTAGCCTTTTACTGCGTTGGTTTAATCGACCAACTACCTTGAATTTTTCACCTCAAAATAAAAAGGTAACCTCAGAATTTAAACCCTATACCGTCGGATTTCAGGCGTACACAACAAATATTTTCCCCCCCTAGAGGTAAGGGTAATTTTGTAAAGTGTAGAAATACTATGCAAAAAGAACAACTGATTTAAAAGCTTTATTAAGCTCTAACAATTACAATAATTCAACCCAGACCCGATGTCTACTAATCATAACCCCATGAAAAAGAGCATCTTAGTTGCAATCCTCATGCTTTTTACAGGAATTGCATTTTCTCAAACCACAGTAACCCTACAAGATCAATGTAACTGCGAAGTCTTGAGCGGAACTTTGGTCACCGCGGCAGGAGCAATAACTCCTGCTGGAGCAGATACAGGAGACGTTTATGTCAATACCAATACGGGAACCATTTATTTCTGGGATGGTAATTCTTGGGAATTGACGTCAACAGATGATCAGCAGTTAACTGGGTTTACGTTGGATGGAGCTACAAATGAATTGACATTGACATTGGAAAATGGGGGAAATGTAAGTGTCGATTTAAGCAGTTTAAGCGATACACTTACAGATACCAATACAACAATTACTTCTTTCGGAATTGATGGAACTAACACCAACCTTGAAATTACGGATTCCGACGCGAATACATTTTCAGTTGCCCTAGCAGCATTGGCGGCATTGATAGATACTGACACGGATAACCAGACAGTAGACGGATTGACCTTCAACGCTGGAACTGGCGAGCTTGCGATCTCACTTGAGGACGATGGCGTAGCCCCTGTGACCGTGGATATAAGCGGTGTTGATACAGATACCGATGACCAGACAGTTGATGGGTTGACCTTTAACGCAGGAACGGGCGAGCTTGCGATCTCCCTGGAGGACGATGGCGTGGCTCCTGTAACGGTGGATATAAGCGGAGTGGATACCGACACGGATGACCAGACGGTTGACGGATTGACCTTCAATGCGGGGACAGGTGAACTTGCAATCTCCTTGGAAGATGATGGAGCGGCCCCTGTAACAGTTGACCTTTCGGCCCTTGATACCGATACGGATGACCAAACGGTCGATGGATTGACATTCAATGCCGGTACGGGCGAGCTTGCGATCTCCCTTGAGGACGATGGAGCGGCCCCTGTGACGGTGGATATAAGCGGAGTGGATACCGACACGGATGACCAGACGGTTGACGGATTGACCTTTAACGCAGGAACGGGTGAGCTTGCGATCTCCCTGGAGGACGATGGCGTGGCCCCTGTCTCGGTTGACATAAGTGGAGTAAGCACGGACGACCAGACCGTTGATGGACTGACCTTCAATGCCGGAACAGGCGAGCTTGCAATCTCCCTTGAGGACGATGGTGCTGCCCCCGTGACCGTGGATATCAGCGGAGTAGATACTGATACCGACGACCAGACAGTTGACGCACTTACATTCAATGCAGGGACAGGCGAGCTTGCGATCTCCCTTGAGGATGATGGCGCGGCCCCTGTCACGGTTGACATAAGTGGAGTAAGTACGGACGACCAAACAGTCGATGGATTGACCTTCAATGCCGGAACCGGCGAGCTTGCGATCTCCCTTGAGGACGATGGTGCTGCCCCTGTCACAGTTGACATAAGCGGAGTTGATACAGATACGGATGACCAAACAGTCGATGGACTGACCTTCAATGCAGGGACAGGCGAGCTTGCGATCTCCCTTGAGGATGATGGCGCTGCCCCTGTCACAGTTGACATAAGCGGAGTTGATACAGATACGGATGACCAGACGGTCGATGGATTGACCTTCAATGCAGGGACAGGCGAGCTTGCGATCTCTCTTGAGGATGATGGCGCGGCCCCTGTCACGGTTGACATAAGTGGAGTCAGTTCCGATGACCAGACAGTTGATGGACTTACTTTCAATGCCGGTACTGGCGAACTTGCGATCTCTCTTGAGGACGATGGTGCTGCACCTGTGACCGTGGATATAAGCGGTGTTGATACAGATACCGATGATCAGACTGTTGATGCCCTGACATTCAATGCGGGAACGGGCGAGCTGGCGATCTCCCTTGAGGATGATGGCGCGGCCCCAGTCACAGTTGACATAAGTGGAGTCAGTACGGACGACCAAACAGTCGACGGGTTGACATTCAATGCTGGAACAGGTGAGCTTGCGATCTCCCTAGAGGACGATGGTGCTGCCCCTGTCACAGTTGACATAAGCGGAGTTGATACAGACACGGATGACCAGACAGTTGATGGATTGACCTTCAACGCAGGGACAGGTGAACTTGCAATCTCCCTTGAGGATGATGGCGTGGCCCCTGTCACAGTTGACCTTTCGGCCCTTGATACCGATACCGATGACCAGACCGTTGATGGCCTGACCTTCAATGCAGGAACAGGTGAGCTTGCAATCTCCCTTGAGGACGATGGCGTGGCCCCTGTCACAGTTGACCTTTCGGCCCTTGATACCGATACCGATGACCAGACTATTGACAACTTATCGATAGCCAGTGGTGAATTGAGCATTTCATTGGAAGATGATGGAGTGGCACCATCCACAGTGGACTTGATCAGTGGGAACGCCAATAACGATATAAGCGCAGGAACTGACGGCGGACTTTATCTGAACGTGGCGTCCGTAAGTATTTCTGAAACCATTACAACGTTAACGGATAATCTGGATGGAACCTTCACCTACACGAGTGAAAATGGTACTCCTACAAGCTTTACAGGTACTGACGACCAGACGGTCGATGGACTTACATTCAATGCAGGTACTGGCGAATTGGCCATCTCCCTTGAGGATGACGGCGTGGCCCCTGTTACCGTTGACATAAGCGGAGTCAGTACGGATGACCAAACGGTCGATGGACTTACATTCAATGCCGGTACGGGCGAGTTGGCGATCTCCCTTGAGGACGATGGCGCTGCCCCTGTCACCGTGGATATAAGTGGTGTTGATACCGATACCGATGACCAGACCGTTGATGGATTGACCTTTAACGCTGGAACCGGCGAACTTGCTATCTCCCTTGAGGACGATGGCGCCGCACCTGTCACCGTGGATATAAGCGGAGTGAGCACGGATGACCAGACCGTGGACGGGTTGACCTTCAATGCCGGAACGGGCGAGCTTGCAATCTCTTTGGAGGACGATGGCGCTGCCCCAGTTACCGTTGATATAAGCGGGGTAAGTACGGACGACCAGACTGTCGATGGATTGACCTTCAATGCAGGAACGGGCGAGCTTGCAATCTCCTTGGAAGATGACGGCGTAGCCCCTGTCACGGTTGACATAAGTGGGGTAAGTACGGATGATCAGACTGTCGACGGATTGACATTCAATGCCGGAACGGGCGAGCTTGCGATCTCCCTGGAGGACGATGGTGCTGCCCCTGTCACAGTTGATATCAGTGGAGTGGATACCGATACCGATGACCAGACAGTGGACGGATTGACCTTCAATGCCGGTACGGGCGAGCTTGCGATCTCCTTGGAGGACGATGGAGCTGCCCCTGTGACCGTGGATATAAGCGGTGTGGATACAGATGACCAAACAGTTGATGGATTGACCTTCAACGCAGGTACTGGTGAACTGGCCATCTCCCTTGAGGATGATGGAGCGGCTCCCGTTACAGTTGATATAAGTGGTGTTGATACCGATGACCAGACAGTGGACGGATTGACCTTCAATGCCGGTACGGGCGAGCTTGCGATCTCCCTTGAGGATGATGGTGTGGCCCCTGTGACCGTAGATATAAGTGGAGTCAGTACCGATGACCAGACAGTCGATGGACTTACATTCAATGCTGGAACAGGCGAGCTTGCGATCTCCTTGGAGGACGATGGTGCTGCCCCTGTGACCGTGGATATAAGCGGAGTGGATACCGATACGGATGATCAGACAATAGACAACTTATCTATAACAGGAGGTGAATTGAGTATTTCCTTGGAAGATGATGGAGTGGCGCCGTCCACGGTGGACCTGATCAGCGGAAATGCCAACAACGATATAAGTGCAGGAACTGACGGCGGACTTTATCTGAACGTGGCGTCCGTAAGTATTTCTGAAACCATCACAACATTAACAGATAATTTGGATGGCACCTTCACCTACACTAGTGAAAATGGTACACCAACAAGCTTTACTGGTACGGATGCCCAGACCGTTGATGGCCTGACCTTCAATGCGGGTACTGGAGAACTGGCCATTTCCTTGGAGGACGATGGTGTAGCCCCAGTGACCGTGGATATCAGTGGAGTGAGCACGGACGACCAAACGGTCGATGGATTGACCTTCAATGCCGGTACGGGCGAGCTTGCGATCTCCCTTGAGGACGATGGCGCCGCACCTGTCACAGTTGACATAAGCGGAGTTGATACCGATACCGATGACCAGACGGTTGACGGATTGACCTTTAACGCAGGAACGGGTGAGCTTGCGATCTCCCTGGAGGACGATGGTGTGGCCCCTGTCTCGGTTGACATAAGTGGAGTAAGCACGGACGACCAAACGGTCGATGGATTGACCTTCAATGCCGGAACAGGCGAGCTTGCGATCTCCCTTGAGGATGATGGTGTTGCTCCCGTTACAGTAGATATTAGTGGAGTAAGCACGGACGACCAAACAGTCGATGGCCTCACCTTCAATGCGGGGACCGGCGAACTTGCAATCTCCCTTGAGGACGACGGTGTTGCCCCAGTGACCGTAGATATAAGTGGAGTAAGTACGGACGACCAAACAGTCGATGGATTGACCTTCAATGCCGGAACAGGCGAGCTTGCGATCTCCCTGGAGGATGATGGCGCCGCACCTGTTACCGTGGATATAAGTGGAGTCAGTACCGATGACCAGACCGTTGATGGATTAAGCTTCAATGCAGGAACGGGCGAACTGGCGATCTCATTGGAAGATGATGGTGCTGCCCCTGTGACCGTGGATATAAGCGGAGTGAGCACGGATGACCAAACTGTCGACGGATTGACATTCAACGCTGGAACAGGAGAACTTGCAATCTCTTTGGAAGATGATGGAGCTGCCCCTGTAACAGTTGATCTTTCGGCCCTTGATACCGATACAGACGATCAAACAATCGACGGGTTGACCTTTAACGCTGGAACAGGCGAACTTGCGATCTCCCTTGAAGACGACGGTGCTGCCCCGGTTACCGTGGATATAAGCGGAGTGAGCACGGATGACCAAACTGTCGACGGATTGACTTTCAATGCCGGAACAGGCGAACTGGCAATCTCCCTTGAGGACGATGGCGCCGCACCTGTCACGGTAGACATAAGCGGTGTTGATACCGATACCGACGACCAGACCGTTGACGGATTGACATTCAACGCTGGAACAGGAGAACTTGCAATCTCTTTGGAAGATGATGGAGCTGTCCCTGTAACAGTTGATCTTTCGGCCCTTGATACAGATACGGATGACCAAACGGTCGACGGATTAACCTTCAATGCCGGTACGGGCGAGCTGGCTATTTCCTTGGAGGACGATGGCGCTGCCCCTGTGACAGTTGACCTTTCGGCCCTTGATACCGATACAGATGACCAAACAGTGGACGGATTGACCTTCAATGCGGGGACAGGTGAACTTGCAATCTCCCTTGAGGACGATGGCGCTGCCCCTGTCACGGTTGATCTTTCGGCCCTTGATACCGATACGGATGACCAAACAGTTGATGGATTGACTTTCAATGCCGGAACAGGCGAACTGGCGATCTCCCTTGAGGACGATGGCACCGCACCTGTTACGGTAGACATAAGCGGTGTTGATACCGATACCGACGACCAGACCGTTGACGGATTGACATTCAACGCTGGAACAGGAGAACTTGCAATCTCTTTGGAAGATGATGGAGCTGCCCCTGTAACAGTTGATCTTTCGGCCCTTGATACAGATACGGATGACCAAACGGTCGACGGATTGACATTCAATGCCGGAACAGGCGAGCTTGCAATCTCCTTGGAAGATGATGGAGCGGCCCCTGTGACCGTGGATATAAGCGGAGTGAGCACGGATGACCAAACTGTCGACGGATTGACATTCAACGCTGGAACAGGAGAACTTGCAATCTCTTTGGAAGATGATGGAGCTGCCCCTGTAACAGTTGATCTTTCGGCCCTTGATACCGATACAGACGATCAAACAATCGACGGGTTGACCTTTAACGCTGGAACAGGCGAACTTGCGATCTCCCTTGAAGACGACGGTGCTGCCCCGGTTACCGTGGATATAAGCGGGGTAAGTACAGATGATCAGACTGTCGATGGATTGACATTCAATGCAGGAACAGGTGAACTGGCAATCTCCCTTGAGGACGATGGCGCTGCCCCTGTCACGGTTGACCTTTCCGCCCTTGATACCGATACGGATGACCAGACAATTGACAACTTATCAATAACCGGTGGTGAATTGAGCATTTCATTGGAAGATGATGGAGTGGCACCATCCACAGTGGACTTGATCAGTGCGAACGCCAACAACGATATAAGCGCAGGAACTGACGGCGGACTTTATCTGAACGTTGCGTCCGTAAGTATTTCTGAAACCATAACAACATTAACAGATAATTTGGATGGAACCTTTACTTACACAAGTGAAAATGGTACACTAACAAGCTTTACAGGCACCGACGACCAAACAGTGGATGGATTGACCTTCAATGCGGGAACAGGCGTACTGGCCATTTCCCTTGAGGACGATGGTGCTGCCCCTGTGACCGTAGACATAAGTGGGGTAAGTACGGACGACCAGACCGTTGACGGATTGACCTTCAATGCCGGAACGGGCGAGCTTGCGATCTCTTTGGAGGACGATGGTGCTGCCCCTGTGACCGTAGACATAAGCGGAGTAAGTACGGATGACCAGACCGTGGATGGCTTGACCTTCAATGCGGGAACTGGCGAGCTTGCGATCTCCCTTGAGGACGATGGTGCTGCCCCTGTGACCGTTGACATAAGCGGTGTTGATACAGATGACCAAACCGTTGATGGATTGACCTTCAACGCTGGGACGGGCGAGCTTGCCATTTCCTTGGAGGATGACGGCGTGGCTCCCGTTACCGTGGATATAAGTGGAGTCAGTACCGATGACCAGACAGTCGATGGCTTGACGTTCAATGCGGGGACCGGCGAACTTGCAATCTCCCTTGAGGACGATGGCGCTGCCCCTGTCACAGTTGATCTTTCGGCCCTTGATACAGATACGGATGACCAGACGGTCGATGGACTGACCTTCAACGCAGGGACTGGCGAACTTGCAATCTCCCTTGAGGACGATGGTGTAGCCCCAGTAACCGTAGACATAAGTGGGGTAAGTACGGACGACCAAACAGTCGATGGACTTACATTCAACGCCGGTACGGGTGAGCTTGCGATCTCCCTTGAGGATGATGGAGCGGCTCCCGTTACAGTTGATATAAGTGGTGTTGATACCGACGACCAAACGGTCGATGGGCTTACTTTCAATGCGGGGACGGGCGAACTGGCCATCTCCCTTGAGGACGATGGCGCCGCACCTGTGACCGTGGATATCAGCGGTGTTGATACAGATACGGACGACCAAACGGTGGACGGATTGACCTTCAACGCAGGAACTGGAGAGCTTGCGATCTCCCTAGAGGATGATGGCGCCGCACCTGTTACCGTGGATATAAGTGGAGTCAGTACCGATGACCAGACGGTCGATGGATTGACCTTCAACGCCGGTACGGGCGAGCTTGCGATCTCTTTGGAGGATGATGGAGCGGCCCCAGTTACCGTAGACATAAGCGGTGTGGATACCGATGACCAAACGGTCGATGGATTGACCTTTAACGCAGGAACGGGCGAGCTTGCGATCTCCCTTGAGGATGATGGTGCGGCCCCTGTGACCGTGGATATAAGCGGAGTGGACACCGATACCGATGACCAGACCGTTGATGGATTGACCTTCAACGCCGGTACGGGTGAGCTTGCGATCTCCCTTGAGGACGATGGTGTAGCCCCAGTAACCGTAGACATAAGTGGGGTAAGTACGGACGACCAAACAGTCGATGGACTTACATTCAACGCCGGTACGGGTGAGCTTGCGATCTCCCTTGAGGACGATGGCGCTGCCCCCGTTACCGTGGATATAAGCGGAGTAAGCACGGACGACCAAACGGTCGATGGATTGACCTTCAACGCAGGAACGGGCGAACTGGCGATCTCATTGGAAGATGATGGTGCGGCCCCGGTTACCGTGGATATAAGTGGAGTGAGCACGGATGACCAAACGGTCGATGGTCTTACCTTCAATGCCGGGACCGGTGAGCTTGCAATCTCCCTTGAGGACGATGGCGCTGCCCCTGTTACGGTTGACATAAGCGGAGTGGATACAGATACCGATGATCAGACGGTCGACGGATTGACCTTCAATGCCGGTACGGGTGAGCTTGCGATCTCCCTTGAGGACGATGGTGCTGCCCCCGTGACCGTAGACATAAGTGGAGTAAGTACCGACGACCAGACGGTCGATGGATTGACCTTCAATGCAGGGACAGGCGAGCTTGCAATCTCCCTTGAGGATGATGGTGCTGCCCCTGTTACCGTGGATATAAGCGGAGTTGATACAGATACGGATGACCAGACAGTTGATGGACTTACATTCAATGCCGGAACAGGCGAGCTTGCGATCTCCCTTGAGGACGATGGTGCTGCCCCTGTCACAGTTGACATAAGTGGAGTGAGCACGGATGACCAAACAGTGGATGGATTGACCTTCAATGCGGGTACGGGCGAACTGGCGATCTCATTGGAAGATGATGGTGCTGCCCCTGTCACGGTTGACATAAGTGGAGTAAGTACGGACGACCAAACGGTCGATGGACTTACATTCAATGCCGGAACCGGCGAGCTTGCGATCTCCCTTGAGGACGATGGTGCTGCCCCTGTGACCGTGGATATAAGCGGTGTTGATACAGATACCGACGATCAAACTGTTGACGGATTGACGTTCAATGCCGGGACCGGTGAGCTTGGAATCTCCCTTGAGGACGATGGCGCTGCCCCTGTTACGGTTGACATAAGCGGAGTGGATACAGATACCGATGATCAGACGGTCGACGGATTGACCTTCAATGCCGGTACGGGCGAGCTTGCGATCTCTTTGGAGGACGATGGTGCTGCCCCTGTGACTGTGGATATAAGCGGAGTTGATACAGATACGGATGATCAGACGGTCGATGGACTTACATTCAATGCTGGAACAGGCGAATTGGCGATTTCCCTGGAGGATGATGGAGCGGCCCCGGTTACCGTGGATATAAGCGGTGTAAGTACCGACGACCAAACGGTCGATGGGCTTACTTTCAATGCGGGTACGGGCGAGCTTGCGATCTCTTTGGAGGACGATGGTGCTGCCCCTGTGACCGTGGATATAAGCGGAGTTGATACAGATACGGATGATCAGACGGTCGATGGACTTACATTCAATGCTGGAACAGGCGAACTTGCAATCTCCCTTGAGGACGATGGTGCTGCCCCCGTCACGGTTGATATAAGCGGAGTGGATACAGATACGGATGACCAGACTGTCGACGCGTTGACCTTCAATGCGGGGACGGGCGAGCTTGCGATCTCCCTTGAGGACGATGGCGCTGCCCCTGTCACGGTTGACATAAGTGGAGTCAGTACGGATGATCAGACCGTTGATGGACTTACCTTCAATGCCGGTACGGGCGAGCTTGCGATTTCTTTGGAAGATGATGGAGCGGCGCCTGTCACGGTTGACATAAGCGGAGTGGATACCGATACAGATGACCAAACGGTGGATAGCTTTACTTTCAACTCCGGTACCGGTGAGCTTGCGATTTCCTTGCAGGACGATGGTGCTGCCCCGGTTACCGTGGACATAAGTGCTGTGAGTACCGATGATCAAAACGCCAGCGAAGTAGATTTGGTTACCCCTGTGGACATGGATGAAGCGGGAGAAGCATCGCCTACAAACGAAACAACAGTAGAAGAGGCTATTCAAGCCATTGCGCCCATTACATCAAAAGCTGCGCGTATTTTCTACCCACCTTCAATTGCTGTGCCTGCTTCTTCGGTAGGAGCGGCTACGCCAATCGATTTACATGCCCAATATGTGGCCCAATATGGAAGCCCAGCGGTTAGTAATCCCTCGGCACCGAGTGCTATTCCAACCTATGCGGCCAATGAATTGCATTATTATATCACCTATTATGATACAAGTGTATTCTCTGGAGTATCTATCAGCGACACAGGAGTTATGTCTTATACAGTAGATGCGGTACCCACAGGCTACAATTCATTGATCAATGTTGTATTCGTTGTAAAATAACATAAAGACTGAACAAAGATTTTGAGATTATTTGCCCCACATAAGTCTTTATTATTTGTAGTGCTGGCCTTCCTGTTTGGAAGTCAGTTATTACAAGCACAATTCTTGCTGCAAGCTCCCAATAGTGGTGATGAAACCAACTATCAATGGTATGAGGCCTCAGATTTGGGAACCGTTTTGGGAACAGACTTTTTTTACGAAGCTACCCAACCTGGAGTGTATTTTGCCACTTATGACGGAACGCTTTGTGGTTCCAATGCCACAGGTTACTTTATTTTGACGGATTGTGCTGCTCCAGACAATCAGGTTACCTTGAATATTGCTGCCAGTATTCCCTCGGGAGCCACCGTAAGTTGGAACCCTGCGCTCTCAGGAGATCAGACCCAACCCACAGTGACCAGCACCCAGACCGTGGAACGCTATGTAGCCACCATAAGCAAAGCAGGGAATTCCAGCGAACTCCCCAGATTCACAGTAGTTTGTATGAGTCAATCCGGTAATTTGATGGACGATATTGTTTCTGTGGATGAAGATGATAGTGTGGTGGTGGATATTTTCGCCAATGATACGGATTTACCAACCGATGGCATTCTTACCACAACGGATCCTGCAAACGGGAGTGTGACAATTAACGATAATGGCACGGCCAATGACCCAACGGACGATATTGTGACCTACATACCGGATCCAGATTTCAACGGAACCGACACTTTTGACTATACCTTATGTAACTTATTTGGGGCATGTAGCACTGCAACGGTAACTGTTGATGTGCTCCCAATTGTGGATGCTTTGGATGATTCGGTAGCTACAGATCAAGATGTTGCCTTGGACATTGATATGTTGGCCAATGACAATGATCTACCGCTTACTGGAAGTATTACAACCACAAGCCCTACAAATGGATCCATCGTCTTAAATGATAACGGAACACCGACCAATCCTTCGGATGATTTCATCACATATACCCCAAATCCAGGCTATTTGGGAACTGATTCCCTGGATTATACCATTTGTGATGGCGCGGCTAACTGTAGTACTGCCACCATTACCATTATGGTGAATGTTCCTACCATCGATTTAGATGCTGATAATGATGGAATTGTTGACGCTTTTGAGGATTTGAACACGGATAATGATAACGATCCCACTACGGACCCAACTGATACGGATGCGGATGGTATTCCTGATTATCTGGACATAGATAGCGATAACGATGGTATTCCGGATAATGTGGAGGCCCAACCCACATTCGGATATATTCCACCAAGTTTGACAGATGCCAATGACAATGGCTTGGATGACGCTTACGAAAATGGAGGAAACGTGGGATTGATTCCAGTTGATACCGAAGGAGATGGCATTCCGGATTATGTGGATGAGGATAGTGATGATGATAATGTACCAGACCTAATTGAAGGAAACGACCGAGACCAAGACGGGATTGCGGATGTAACCATAACAGGGTCAGATAAGGACAATGATGGACTTGATGATGCATTTGAGGGTTCAACAGCCATAGATATAGATGTCAATGATGAAATAGATGATCCTATTACCAACTTGATGGATACCGATTCGGATGGGGTGCTAGATTATAGAGATGAAGACGACGATGATGACGGAATTGCCACCATTGACGAAGATTTGAATGGTGACGGCAACTACGCTAATGACGATTCGGATGGGGATAATATACCGAACTATCTTGATTCTGACCTTGGGCCAACCCAAGTTGATGCCATTGATGTGATCAATGTGATAACGCCCAATGGAGATGGAATCCATGATGTATTCACCATAAATAATTTAGAAGATTATCCAAACAACACAGTAAAGATTTATAACAGATGGGGTGTGCAGGTCTACGCAACCAAGTCATACAACACCACCGGAAATGTCTTCGATGGCACTTCTGAAGGAAGGGTAACTGTTAACAAGGATAACAAACTCCCTGTAGGTACGTATTTCTATATCATAGACTACCAAGACCCAACAGGAAGAATGAACCAGCTATCAGGCTACCTATACATTAACCGATAAACGAATTTGAAGCTGTGGTAAAGGATATTAGGAAAAAAATAAAATGGTTGCGGATTTTGATAGTGTTGTGCTTGGCTCCTTCGATTCATGCACAGCAGGATGCCCAGTATACCCAATACATGTATAACACGGTAAGCGTAAATCCTGGTTATGCGGGCTCCCGGGGGCATTTAAGCATAGCTGCGCTATATCGGAACCAATGGTTGGGATTGGATGGTGCACCTGAAACCCAAACGCTCAACGTACACACCCCTTTGGGATACCGAGGTGTCGGCCTTGGTCTTTCAGTGGTAAATGATAAAATTGGGCCCACCTCGGAAACCTATTTTGATGTGGATTTCTCCTATACTATTCAAACTTCTTTTGATGGTAAACTGAGCTTTGGTCTTAAGGCCAGCGCCCATATGTTGGATATTCGATATTCGGAATTGGATGAATTTGAGATTGACCCACAATTACAGGCCCAACAGGACATTCGCAATAAGTTTTCACCCAATATCGGAGCTGGGGTGTATTATCATACGGATCGATTTTATGCGGGTGCTTCTGTACCGAGATTGCTGGAAACTACGCATTTTGATCAAGCCTCGGTATCTACCGCCAAAGAACGTATCAATTGGTATATGATTACCGGCTACGTTTGGGATATCAATCCATTTTTAAAATTCAAACCAACGGTTTTGGGAAAAATGGTCCAAGGAGCTCCTTTGCAAGTGGACCTCTCGGCCAACTTCATGCTCAATGAGAAATTTGTTGGAGGAATTGCGTACCGTTGGGATGCTGCCTTCAGTGGGCTTGTAGGCTTCCGACTGTCTGATGAAATCTTTTTGGGACTTGCCTACGATCGGGAAATTACGGATTTAGGCGCTGCCACATTTAATGATGGTTCCTTTGAAGTAATCTTCAGATACGATTTCATCAAGAATTTGGGGAACCTAAAATCTCCTCGATTCTTCTAAATAATTCAGCAAAAGCCACATTTTTTAGAAACTCTTAGGGTTTAAATCGTGACAAAGGTCATATTTTTACCCCATGGAAGAGGAAAAGGTGATATTGGTCAACACCAATGATGAACCCATTGGTTTGATGCCCAAGATGGAAGCCCATGAAAAAGCAGTACTTCACAGAGCTTTTTCCGTATTTATAATGAACAACAAGGGGGAGACCATGTTGCAACAACGGGCGAAGGATAAATACCATTCCCCACTTTTATGGACCAACACCTGTTGCAGCCACCAACGTGACGGTGAAACCAATATTCAAGCTGGTAAAAGGCGATTGATGGAGGAAATGGGATTTTCCACAGAGCTTCGAGAGCTGTTTTCCTTTATTTATAAAGCTCCATTTGACAATGGGTTGACAGAGCATGAGCTAGATCATGTGATGATGGGCCATTACAACGATTCACCCCATATAAATCCCGAGGAAGTTGAAGGTTGGAAATGGATGCAGCCTTCGGATATTAAACAGGATATAGCCCTAAATCCAGATAAGTATACGGCCTGGTTCAAGATTATTTTTGAGCGTTTTTACGATTACCTAACCGATAATAATACCGAACATGAAGGTTAAGGCAAGCAGAAAGGCAAGTTTCAATGCTGCGCATCGATTGTTTAGGTCGGATTGGAGCGATGAAAAGAACGATGCCATTTTTGGAAAATGTAACAATCCCAGATACCACGGACACAACTACGACCTTATTGTGAGTGTTACGGGAGAAATTGATCCAGAAACCGGCTTTGTTATGGATTTAAAGGTTTTGAAAGAATTGATCAAGGAACATGTGGAAGAGGCCTTAGATCATAAAAATTTGAACTTGGATGTTCCGGAATTCAAGGAATTGAATCCCACCGCAGAAAACATCGCAATCGTGATCTGGAATAAACTAAGACCACATATTCATAAAGACAAAGAACTTGAGGTGGTGCTCTATGAAACCCCTCGAAATTTTGTAACATACTCAGGATAAAATGAACAATTACCCTTTAAAATTTACTCCCATTCTTAAAGAACGACTTTGGGGTGGGACCAAGCTAAAAGATGTACTGAACAAATCCATAGAAAGCGAAATTACTGGTGAAAGCTGGGAGCTTTCCGGGGTTGATGGTGATATTTCGGTGGTTGAAAATGGAGATTTGAAGGGCACTTCATTGCAAGAACTGATTCAAAGTAATGGAGAGGCCTTATTGGGTAAAAGTGTGGTTGAGCGTTTTGGGTTGGATTTTCCTATTTTGATCAAGTTTATTGATGCCAAACAAGACTTGTCCATTCAGTTGCACCCTAATGACGAATTGGCCAAAAAAAGGCATAATTCCTTTGGAAAAACCGAAATGTGGTATGTGATGGACGCCGATCCAGGAGCAAAACTGATTGTGGGTTTTAACAGGGATGTAGAAAAGGAAGAGTATGTAAAAAGCTTGGAGGAAGGAACCTTGGAAAGTTTAATGAACTATGAGGAAGTAGCTGAAGGGGATACCTTTTTCATCAATACGGGTAAAATCCATGCAATTGGGGCTGGGGTATTGCTGGCCGAAATCCAGCAGACTTCAGATGTGACATACAGGGTTTTCGACTTTAACCGAAGGGATAAAAACGGAAATCTCAGGGAATTACATACCGAATTGGCTTTGGATGCCATGGACTATGCCAAGAAGGATGATTTCAAGGTAAATTATTCCAATGAACAGGACAGGGTAAATGAAATGGTGGATTGCCCATATTTCAAAACCAATTTCATGGAACTCACCAATTCCCTAGAACAGGATGTCACAAACAGGGATTCCTTTAGCATTTACATGTGTGTGGGAGGGGAAGCGAACATAAGCAATGATGGAGGCAGTGCACTTATAAGGAAAGGTGAAACAGTATTGGTTCCTGCTGCCAGCACAAAAATTAACATTGCTACAGAAGGAGTCAAACTTTTAGAAGTAACCATTTAATAGTACATTTGAAAAAACACTAGTATGGCAAGTATTCGCGATTTAAAGAAAGATGTCAATTTTGTCTTGGGAGACATTATTGAGGCGGTTTACCTGTGGGAAGCTGGTTCTGATAAAAAAGATTCAGAAGAGGGAACCGTAATCATTGACAAAGCCATTAACGTTTTTGATGAGCTTATGGCCAAGATCCATCAAAAGGATGTGGAAAACCACAAAGCCCATTTTAAAAATATCCGAAATCTATTGGAAGAAAAGGCAATGGCCTTGGTTCAAGAGTTCAACAAGCTCTCCAACTAGATACTATTGGCCATCCAATTGTGCCCTTAGAAGTTTCCCGTACTTGGAGGAAGCTACCTGGGGTTCCAGTACCTTGTAAACGGAATCCAAATATATAGGATTTACCACTTCTGCTACTGTAGTCATAAGATAGGGGGTAACATACGAATCCCCATTGATCAACCCAAAATTTAGAGCGTACCTGTACGTGCCTAGTACATTTCTATCGATAAGTCTTTGAATGGAATCCTGTTTAAGGGTATCTTCTTGGAATTCAGGTTGGGCAGCCAACTGAAATAATTCCAATTCCCGTATCCCGAATTGTGACATCATCTCATTGAATTCCTCTAGCTTTTTATTGCTGATGGAACCGGAAATTTCAGGGTTTAGGTCAAAAGTATTCCAATTTGTGTTGATGGTAATGTCCCCCGATTCACCAAAAAAGGTAATACGATCGTTGAGGTCGTTGTTGTCTTGTTTATTCAGATAGAGGTAGAATACATCGGGTTCATCCAATTCATGGGCGAAGACAAAGTTCCCATCACCTTGAATCTCAACAGAATCCAAAACAACCAAAGTAGAGTCCTTAAAATGTTGAAGGTATAAGGTTCCCTTTTTAAGTCCTTTGATGTTCCCCGAAACCGTCATTGTATTTTCGGTTTTGCTTGCACAGGATATCAAAAGCACAAGGAGGGTCAAAACTGATAAAATCCGCTTCATGAATAAAATTTTTGCGTGGCAAATATGCATAAACTTATGGAATAATTAAACCTTGGAAGCAACTTCCATGAGCAAAGCACATAAATAGGCGCCCGCGGTACCCACCACATATCCAAAAACGGCCAGCAAAATCCCAACTGAGGTCAAGGAGGGGTGAAACTCTGCCGCTACAACCGGTGCTGAAGCAGCCCCGCCTACATTGGCTTGACTGCCCACCGCCAAAAAGAAATAAGGTGCCTTGATCAATTTGGCCACCAAGATCAACAAACCTGCATGGATGGTAATCCAAACCAGACCAATGGCAATGAGTCCAGGATTTTCCATAACGCGGCCCAAATCCATTTTCATCCCAATGGTTGCCACCAAAATGTAAATAAACATGCCTCCTATCTTACTGGCCCCGGCTCCCTCGTAGTTTTTGGCCTTGGTAAAGGAAAGACCTATCCCAATGGTCGTGGCAAAAACCACCATCCATAGAAATTTAGAACCTAGGGATGACAAAATTTTTTCCTTATTCCGGATGACCTCAAAATTGGCTTCCAAAAACTCCGCAAAGTGATGTCCCGCTAAATGTGCGATTCCAACCCCTGCAAAAGCATAAAGCAACATCATCATAAAATCATGTAGGGAAGTCACGCGTGCTATTTTCGCTGTATGCGTGCTGACTTTTTCCTTCAGTTCTTCAATGGATGAGGTATCCGCCTTCAACCAATTATCTATTTTTTTGGTTTTACCGATACCCAATAACAGTATGGCCATCCAAAGATTGGCTACCACAATGTCCACCAGCACCATTCCGCCATACTTTTCCTGGTTAAATTGGAAAACTTCCAACATGGCCGCTTGATTGGCCCCGCCACCTATCCAGCTCCCTGCAATTGTGGCCAACCCGCGCCATACAGCGTCAAATCCATTACCGCCAACCGTTTCTGGAGAAAATATGGATACAATCAATATAGCAATGGGCCCTCCAATGATAATTCCTGCCGATCCGGTCAAAAACATGATCAATGCTTTGGAACCCAAGTTTGCAATGGCCTTTAGGTCTATGCTCAAGGTCATTAGGATCAAGGCTGCAGGCAACAAATACCGACTAGCCATATAATAGGTATTCGAGGATTTTTCATCCACGATTCCCGTACTGGCCAAGATGGCCGGAAGCAAATAACACATGAGCACTGTTGGCACAATACCATAGAATTTTTTCCAAAAGCCTGTCTTAATGGATGAGGTGTAAAAAACAAAACCGAGACATAAACAGAGAAGACCAAAGATGATGGTATCTTCGGTAAAAGGTAGTTGGTTCATACAATAAATCTAGTGACTCCCAAATATAGGAAAATCAAAGATGGTCCTTGATAAATTGGGCCACCCCATGTTCCTTATTGCTCAAAGTAACCCAATTGGCCACTGCTTTTGCTTTGTCGCGACCATTGGCAACAGCAACCCCGCAGCCTACCTTTTGCAACATCTCCACATCATTGAAATTATCCCCAAAGGCGATTACATCTTCAAGAGATTCATCCGACTGTAATAAAGATTGGATGGCACCCAATTTGGAGACTGTTTTAGGAGCAATTTCGATTAAGGTGTCATTAGATCGGTAACCATTCATGGTATCGGAAAAACGGGATTCCAAAACCGGGGTAATTTCATCCATCATGCCCTTGGAACCCATAAGCATGATTTTATGTGGGCCAGTATTATTCTGTTCCCATCGTTGTAGGGTTTTGGCAGTGGATTCAAATATGGGTTGGGCCTTGGTGTTAAAAATTTCCTTTTCCACCCGTTCTGAAGTCCCTTCCACACACCATTCATCATTTTGATAAAGTCCAAGCTTTATCCCACGGCCATTGCAAACAGTATGGAGTTCTTTAGCTTGATTAATGGATATCATAATGTTGCAAAGCTCATCCGCATTGTGCAAAACCAAGGCGCCGTTATAACAAACCAAAGGATTACCTCCAATATCCATTCTATCCTGGAGATACCTCATGGACTTGGGCATACGGGCCGAAACCAGTACCACCCGCATTTGGTTTTTTATCCGATTTATTTCCGAAACTGTAAAATCGGAAACGTCATTCTTGCTGGACAGGAGGGTACCGTCCAAATCCGAACAAAGTATCTTAAAATTCATGCTAAATATTGAGCCAATAGGTAAGCTTTAGGTTAATGGACCTATTTCTGGGCATAAAGGTATTGACAAAATAATTGTCATTGTATACCAAAAACAAATCAGAAAGAGGTGCAAAACGCCATTGCAGCCTGGAGTTGAAACCAAGATTGTCCCTCTGGTTGCTGTACTGCACCAAAGTTGACCAAAAAATGGATTTGCTAAACGTAATATCCACCCTCGGGGCCACAAGCCATATATCTGCTCTTGCGTAGGGGGCAGGTAATTCAATATGGTCATAATTAAGATTCATGGATAAATTGACCACAGGTTGCAACCTGAAATTTAAATCTCCTTCAACAGAAAAGCGATTGCCATTAAAGAACTGACCATAGGTTGGCATAACCCCAAACGAAAATGTCTTTCTACGATCGGATTGATACTCCACCGTAGAGGCAGTAAAATGGTAGCCGCGATTAGCTGGAAGGGCAACGGCTCCATCCTTACCTGTGGGTTCAAATTCATCTGTCAAATAGATAAACCTGTGGGTAATATCTGCATTGAGCATGGAAAGATTGTTGAATTCCGCTCCCCAATTCACATTATAGTAGTAATCTGTGTTCTGATAATCCAAACCTGGCCGCCAGGTGTAAATGGAAAAAAGCGCTATGCTGTGGTTATTGATTTTACGATCCTTGGGCCAAAAATTTCGATTGAAATTGGCGGCTATTTTGAAAATATCCGTTCTGGGGATAAATCCTAAATCCGATTCGAAATCTTCATCAATATAAACTAAGTCTATAAAAGCTCCATAGTTCTTCGCATTGTAGTTGGTAAAGGCTCCCAAGGAATAATTACCTTTCGTGTCATTGGGCTGAAAAGACTTATGCCCATAGAATTTACCACTCCAAGTGTTGTCCGCGCTGGCTAAGTTATAATCCATACCCACCACACGATTATATTCTTCGCTCTCTTCCAAGAAATTGGGAGCATCAAAAGTTTGTCTATTGATAAAGAACATGCCAACATTCGATCTTGAAAAAACCTTGTGTTGTAAGGCCAACATCATATTATTGTTGGAGGCTATTTCATTGGCCTCATCTTCTTCGGTCTGAATGTTAAGAAACCCAAGTCTAAGATTATTGTTGAGTTTGCCACTCAAACGCACCCCACCAATAATTTTGTTCTCTATGGTATTATCATCAGCATCTTTGGCAATACCAATTCTCCTGGAGAAAAATGGATTGGCGTCCCTGCCACCCCCAAAAGTGGAAAAAAGGTCACTGTTGTCAATAAAAAATTGACGTCTTTCCGGAAGCGACACCTCAAAGCGGGTAAGGTTGGTGATAAAATTATCCACTTCTACCTGTGAAAAATCCGGATTGAGGGTAATATCCAGATTCATTCCATTTCCAATGGCAACTTTGGCATCCCCTCCGATTTTTACATTGTTTCTGGACTCATTATTTTCAAAATCCTTGCCTGAAATCCCGTTGATATAGGGAATTAAAGCTAAGGGGGTTCTTGATTTCCCCAGTGGTTTTTCAAAATGCATATCGCCCATAAAGGCCAAATTGAAGACCCACTGGTTTTGGGGTATTTTGGTCCAATTACTACGTTCATTGCTTTGCAAATCAAAACGGTAGCTGTTGAATCGCCATTTAGTCTCACCTTCCCTGAATTTAAAGGAGGTCAAAGGAATGGCCATTTCCGAGATGTAATACGTATCGTGAATTTTTGATTCACCGCGCCATTTCACATCCCATGAGGTGGTAAATCCCCTGAGGTCATTGCCTCCACCGGAAATTAAGGCCTCTCTTCGTACGCCCAATGGGTTGATTCCAAATAGAAAGGCATTGGTTCCGTCATTAAACGTATCAAACAATAGGGTTATGTTGTCGCTGTTACCGGCGCGGTAATCCCTACGCAAGGAGGGAGTGATATATTCCTTTCCTTCGGCTTCCTGGCGAATCCCAATATACAGGGTGGTATCATCAAAAAGCATTTTGATTTCTGTCTTTTGCTCGGCCAAAACAGAATCTGTTGGAAAGTACTGTTGAAAACCATGTGCACTTTCAGCTGTATCCCAGACAGATTCGTCCAGAACGCCATCTACGGTAATGGGTTGGGTTATGTACTTTACGGTAAAACTCTTCTCGTTGGATTGTGCGGTGAGGAGCAAAGGTGATATGGCCAAAGCCAATACCAAGCGAAGTTTCAACATAAGGGTGTTTGAGTTAGATTGACAAATTTAAGGGCAACCGTAGTTAAAAAAATCCTAAAAAATACAATCGTTTGTTTTCACTTGACGAATGGCTGATTTGAATTAATCGATGAGGCGTTACAAACTTTAATTTGTAGTTTTTACATTTGAAAAAATCATCAATCATGAGAAACCTCGCCTTTCTTTTTTTGCTTGTTCCTACTTTGATTTTCAGTAATACTTTTTGGGGTAAAACCGGACATCGGGTTACCGGACATATAGCCCAAAATCATTTGACCGGAAAAGCCAAAAGGGCATTAAAGGATTTGTTGGACGGGCACAGCTTGGCGTATGTTTCCACCTTTGCCGATGAAATCAAGGCCGACCGCAAGTATTCGGGTTATTTTGCCTGGCATTTTGTGAATTATCCTTTGGGTACCCGCTATGAGGATTCGGAAAAAAGCAAATACGGTGATATAATCACGGGGATAGAGGAGTGTATCCGCATGGTTAAGAACAAAGAAAACAGCAAGAAAGTCCGTTCCTTTCATCTTAAAATGCTGGTACATTTGATTGGCGATCTGCATCAGCCCATGCATGCCAGTAGGGCGGAGGACAAAGGTGGTAATTCCATTCAGGTGCAGTGGTTTGGGGAAGGAAGCAATTTGCACAGGGTATGGGACAAAAACCTGATTGAATCCTACGGCATGACCTACACGGAATTGGCCACTGAACTGGACCATTTGAGCCGTAAGGAACGTAAGAAAGTTCAGGAAGGAACCATATACGACTGGGTAGAGGAGTCCCATGAGATATGTGCCGATATTTACGACTCGGCCAAAACGGGTGACAAACTCGGCTACCAGTATGGCTATAAATATAATGAAGTGCTTTTCCAACAACTTCAAAGAGGTGGGTTTCGTTTGGCCAAGGTGCTCAATGACCTTTTTGAATAGCGCCTACTTGATTACCCTAAACGTTAGATTGATTCGTCCACCAATCTTTTTTGAGGTTTTTGGGATTTGATGCTGCCAAAAATGTTGGGTTGCCCCTTTCATGATCAATAAGCTCCCATGTTGCAATAGAATCTTGGACTTTATTCGTTTGTCTGCCTTGTTTCTCAAATGGAAAAAGCGTTCGGCGCCCAGACTTACCGAAGCGATTATCGGGTTTGTTCCCAGTTCCTTTTCGTCATCGGAATGCCAGCCGTTGCTGTCTTTTCCATCCCTATAAAAGTTAAGTAGGCAGGTGGTAAAGGTGTTCTGGGTCAATTGCTCCACCTCCTTTTTAATTTGTTGCAATTCGGGTGTAAAGCTGTGTGGGTTCATTGTAATTCCAGAATAGGAATAGGTTTTGTCATTATCAGCGTATAAAGCCGTTAATCTTGGCTGGGGATGGGTTTTGCCAAAAACGGTGATTTGATCCTGCTGCCAAGGTATGGTTTCGCCCAGTATTCGGAAGAAGTGGTTGGCCCGTTCAGGACTTAGGAATGAAGGATGATAAATAATATCAGCGTTTTGCAGATCCAAGTCTATTTTGGTGTCAAAAAGCTCCATTTTATTTAAGGACTTTTCTCAACTGGTTTCTGTACTCTGATGGATTTTGCCCTGTAAAGGCCTTAAAACTTTTATTGAAGTGCGAAAAATTGTTGAATCCACTTTCATAACATACCTCGGTGATGCTGATGGGCTGTTCCGCCAGAAGTTTGGAGGCGTGTACCAACCGATATTCATTTACAAATTGTGTAAAAGTTTTATGGGTTATTTTTTTGAAGTATCTACAAAAAGAAGGAACGGTCATACTAACCAAATCTGCAATTTCTTCCAAGCTTATATCCTCCTTGAAATTGGCCTTTACATGGTTAAAAACAATATTGATCCTGTCATTGTCCTTGACCTCGGTCTCCATGGAAAAACCTTCGGCATTCAGCACTTTGATTTCTTCCGAGGTTGCCAATTGGTTTAAAATGTTCAGGATCGAGAGCAAACGTTGAAAATCCGTCTGATACTCCAAAATTTCCATTTTTTCTCCCACCTTGAGCTTCGTTTTTCCAAAGAAGGCAATACCCCCTTTTGCCACTTCAAACAATGTTTGGATGTTCTTCATTTCTGGGATATTAAAGAAGTCATTTCCCAGAAAATCCAATTTCATCTGTACAATGGTCTCACTTTTGTTGCCGGTCAATTTATCTGTAAAACCGCAATGGGGTAGATTGGAACCGATCAAGATCAAGTCTCCGTTCCTGAAATAGGAGACATGGCTGCCAATTTGCCTTTTTCCCGATCCCCCGTTTATATATACCAACTCCAATTCTGGGTGATAGTGCCAAGCATTGTTTTTGTTTTCGTTGTTCTCGTTAAACTTTTGGTAGGTGAACGAGTGCCCGAAAGTAGGTTCTATAGCTTCAAAAGCGGGCTTCTGTTTCATCGCGTTCAATTTTATTTGGTACTGTAAAATTAAGGTGCTTTAAACCAAGCTGCTATGCAAAATTACCTAAAATATGTGCTATTTTAACCTTAACACCAAATTAACATGCTTAATAGGGTAAAATTGAACATAAATTGGAAAATAGGGTAGTGTTGGGAGCTGAATTGCCATAGTAGTTTTGTCTTGTAATTATTAAAAAAACGAAACGTTATGAAATCAGTTTTGAATTATGTTACAGTAGCAGCATTCCTTTTGGGTACAATGGGATATGCAAACGGACCTGCAAAAAGCGAGGTAGAGAAAAATTTGATCAACATTGAACTTGATCCTGTATTTGTAAAGAAGGGGGACAAATTGTTTGTGAACCTTTTGAACCTATCCCAGGAGAAAGTAACTCTAAAAGTATATGACAGTCAAAACAGGCTGGTTTTCAAAGAAACTGTGAGCGGAGAACTTGTAGTTGAAAAAGCTTTCAATTTTGAAAAGGCCTTTAAAGACAGCTATACTGTAGTGGTAGTTGACGAATCTGGTACCTTCAAGGAAACCATTAGCGTAAAATAAGTTTGTTTAGTTAAATTCAGTTTTGAGGGAGGCCCAATTTTGGGCCTCTTTTTTTGTGGAGAAACAAAAAAGACCTGCCGGGAAAAGAAAAGCCCATTGCACCCGACAGGCCAAAAAGAACACTAACTAATTACATCACTTCAATCGTAATCTTGGATTGCAATGGTTCTGTTGCACTAAGGTCCAAAAGTACATCGGGTTTGTAATCTTTTTCTATCCCAATGGACGTGTGCCCTATTTGAATTGACGGATGCCCATTTTCAATTGACGGATTTTCAATGGACAATGTTCAATTAACAATATTCAATTCATTTGATCCAAGACTCTAGAGCCAAGAGCCAAGATGCTAGGTGCTAGATGTTGGATGCTAGATGTTGGATGCTAGATGCGGGATGTGGGATGCTGGATGTAGGTGTTGATGGGCCGTTTTCAATTTTCAATTTTCCATTTTCAATCGTCGACATCAGACATCAGACATCAGACTCAAGACCCAAGATGCTGGATGCTAGTTGTTCTAAGGATAGGGCGGTTTTCCATTTTCAACTTTTCATTTTCCATTTTCAATCATCGGGCATCAGACAGCAAGCAACTGACAACTGATTAAGCAAGAATTGAATTTGAACTTGGAACGCGGATTCTTTGATTATTGGATTGTTAGAGGCATTTAGTTTACCGAAGGCAGAAGACCGTTTTCAACATTTCATTTTCAATTTTCCATTATCTGAACGCTGAACGCTGAACGCTGAACGCTGAACCTTGAACTGAAACTTGAGCTTACTTAAGAAATCTCCGCAGTTTGTCCCTTTTCCGTTGCGGTAAGGCCTCATTTTCCAAAGCCAATTGTATCTGCTCTGGATCTTTTTTTCGGGTAAAAAGCAGTTGATAAAATTGTTGGGTAGTCAAAGGGTTGGGAGATTCCTCAACCAACTCAAATTCATCCCCAATCTGGACTTGACCAACTTCCAGAACCCGTATATAAGTTCCTGGATACCCATGGTCTATGAATGTTTTTAAAATGTCTTGGTCATCAAAACGGATTCCCAGTTTAAAACAGGGCTCCCGTGGTTGGGTAACTTGAACCAAGGCAGTACCCACCTTGTAGATATTTCCAATTTTAAGGGTAGTCTCATCCAAGCCTTCAACAGTCAAGTTTTCTCCAAACATGCCCCAATCCCAATCCAGGTTGGGGTACTTTTCCTTCCAATAAGGATATTGCTCTTTTGCAAAGAGATAACAGGCCTTAAAAACACCTCCATGCACTTTTCTGTCGCTTATGTTGTCCTTGGCAACACTTTCAGATTCCAGGGTAATTGGTTCGTTTACAGGGTATTTGAAAATCCCCGTGGTGGTTTCCTGACCGTTCCAGACTATGGGAGTGGGCTTGCCCAAATTGGTAGAGATGATTCGCATAGGCTGAAATTAAAAAAACCACCGGGATTACCGATGGTCTTTAACAGAAAGATATTCTTTTTTTATCCCTTTTTCTCGAACCTTTTGGTGATGAAAAAGCCCACCATCAAGCCTATCCCTGCCAGTAGAAAGATGGTTCCGGGAAATGCTATTTCCTCATCCAAGCCCAAACCGTTGACCATGGAAGAACCTAAAAAGATGGCAATCCCTATACTCATTAGAAGAACGGCAAAATTGATCAATACAATTTTCCATGTAGACAGTTCGCCATCGTCCTTGGACTTAAAAAAGATACTGGCATCTACCCCTTTTTCTATTAAGGCCAGTCGTTCTTTATTGCGAGTGGAAAAATAGAGGTAACAAATTGCGAAAACTACCAGAAAAAAGCTGATTGGAATTAAAATTGCTTCTGCCATGATATTCGTTTTTTAATTGATTAATAAACTCGTTTTGCGATAAGACGACACTTTTTTTGTTGAGGTTACAGTTCATCTAGTATTTTTTTCCGTGGTGCATTTGAAAACACCTTAACTCAAAAACCGTCAGTTCTAGTTTTTTCCGAAGGAAAAAGTATCCAGAACAAGGTTTTTGTTTTAAAATTCTAATTCTCGACAGATTTGACCCAAGACCCAAGACCCAAGACCCAAGACCCGAGATGCTGGATGCTAGTTGTTCTAAGGATGAGGAGGTTTTCTGGTTTCCATTTCCTGAACTTAAATTTTAGATTGTATGAAAAAGCCCCACCAATTTAAATGAATTCTGGCAGGGCTAAAGACAAATGTTTATGTCAAACTACATGATCTTAATCGTAATCTTGTACAGTTAAGGTACCATCCCCATTAACCGCCAATTGCTGTGCATTAAGCACGTATTTTTGATCTACGGTCCCCCCATTTTTGGCGACGAAGGCAACAATCTTTAGATTATCCTTATTATAGCTGCTAAGGTCACTGACTTTAAACATGCGTTGAAACTTCCTCTGCTCAGCAACTACTTCGTCCGATATCTCAAGGCCTTCCAATGGTGTTAAAGCTTCTCTGAATACGTTATTGTGGATATAATCATTTATGGGATCTTCCTCCTCATAAAAAGGATGTCCTTCGTATTGACTTCCATTTTCGAAACTGTAATTATTGTCTTGAGGTTCTACTAAGCCATCTTCCAAGAGATAGACGTTTAACGAGACACTGTTTTCACTTGCTCTAAACCCTGCCTCTACAAATACTTCAAGTTCGTCATTGTTGTTAATTCTCGAACTAATCGCTAGGCCCATATTTGCTGTTTCACCTGATTGTTCTGCAACGTTACTTTCCCATTCACTTCGTGACATCACATAATCTTCGCTGGAAATCGATTTCCTTCTATTAACCATACCTGTGGGAATACCGTTTACACCAAAGGTCTCATATACATAGATGTATAATAATTGATGTGATAAATTTCCATTTCCATTGTAGATATTGGAAACAATTATGTTCTCAAAATTTTCATTGAGAGCATCTAACCTGACCGGAACATCAACGCTCCACCCTGTATCTGTCCCCACAACAGGTTCCAATAGAATTTTTCGAGTATATGTTTCTGGGTTTTCGGTAAACTGGATGGTCAAATCTCCAGAGTAAGAGCAGGTTCCGTTGTCGGATTCTGCATCTTCATTGAAGTTTTCGGCTAATGGGTCTGTGCAGTTGTACAGGCATGTACTGTCTTCGGCATTGGCATCTGGGTTATAATTAAGTGCGTTGGGATCGGTACACCCCTCTATTTCGCAGTAGCCGTCCTCAGTGGCGTCTGGGTCATAATTGGAGGCATCAGGATTCATACATCCTACAATAGTATATGTGCATGAATTATCACTATCCGTTGCGTCAGGGTTATAGTTGTTGGCATCTGGATCTGTGCACCCCAAAATCTGTTGAGGTTCTGGAGTTTTGGGGTCGTCTTTGGAGCAATTGGTAAATAGAACAGTCAAAACACCTAAAAAAAGGTAGTACGCAATTTTTTTGATTTGAATGGTTTTCATGATAAAGCAGGTTTGTTCCTAAATTAATTTTCAGGAAAAATAAACCAGCTTACCTCTATTACTATGTACCAATGGACGTATCCCTGTTTTGAATTGACGGATGCACGTTTTCAATTGACGGTTTACAGTTTTCAATGAGCAATTAACAATTTTAAATTTTGAGTTTTGAATTTTCAATTGGCGGAATGCTGGATTCGAGATGCGCGTTGGGATGGGCCGTTTTCAACTTTCCATTTTCAATCTTCAGACACCAAGCACCAAGCACCAAGCACCAAGCACCAAACACCAAGCACCAGACATTAGTTTACCGTTTTCCATTTTTCATTGTAGAACCATAAAGACCAATTGAATGGACGAATTGTTATCCAAATGCGCCATTACTTTTTTTTAACTTTAATGTAACCTAGGGCCTTCCAACGTCGTCTTACTCAACAAATGAAGCAAACGAAAAACCAACCGGATATTGCTGCCATCTTAAATGGGGATACGCAGGAATTTTCCATCCTTGTGGATCAGTACAAGGACTTGGTATTTACGGTTGCCATACGTACCCTGAAAAATAGGGAAGAGGCAGAGGAAGTGGCCCAAGATACCTTTATAAAGGTGTTTAAGTCCTTAAAGAATTTTAAAGGCGATGCCAAGCTGTCTTCCTGGATCTATAGGATTGCATACAATACCTGTTTGGATCGGGTAAAGAAGCATAAAAAGGAACTTAAAAATACACCCATTGAGGAGGTAAGAAGTGAGGCGGTGATGGAAATGGGCAATGCCCTTGACAGAATGGTGATGCAAGAACGGGCTGAAACCATTAAAAGATGTATACAGCAGTTGTCTGCAGTTGATGCAGCTTTGCTGACACTTTTTTATTTTGAAGAAAAAGACCTTAAAGAAATGGCCAAGGCATTAAATCTAAGTGCTAACACGGCCAAGGTAAAACTGTTTAGGGCCAGGAATAGGCTAGGAGCTATTTTAAAAAAACAATTGGAACCAGAAACAATACAAAGTTATGGACAAGGATAAAGAATTGGAAAGACTAGTGGATAAAATGATGGAAGAGGCCCCGTTGGAAACTCCATCATCCAATTTTACTTACGTGGTAATGCAGGAAGTGACCAAGCTTCAGCAATCTATAGCCGAGTATAAACCCGTGATGTCCATAAAGTCCATTTTAATAGCCCTGGGCATGTTGGGAGTTTTTGGGTTCTACCTGTTCACCACCAATTCTGCAACAACGCCCGCCGAGGGTCAAGTTATTCAGCTGTTATCAGATGCCAAAAGTTGGTTTTCTGCAAAAATGCCGCAGCTACAGATTTCAAAAACGTTTAGCTATATGGTAGGGGCCATAGGGCTCATGGTATGTTTCCAAGCCTTTGTCCTCAAGCGCTATTTTATTAAGAGATGGGCCTAAAAATGAAAATGTCAGTTCGAGCGGAGCCAAGATATGCTTGGATAGTCTTTTAAGACGTTCTCGACTACGCTCGAACTGACATCATCTGTATATCTACTTGATCATATCGTAGCTACGGGCAATGAAGTTGGTCAACTCCTCACCTTTAAGCAGTCCTTTGGACAAACGCGCCAAATCCAGGGATTGATTGATTAAACGCTCCCGTTTTTTAGCCGTTTTGGTATTAAGGATTTCACCCACCAATTCGTGGTTGGTGTTTACGATCAAATTGTACATTTCCGGCATATTGCCCATCCCGAACATTCCACCTCCACCGGTTTGCTGCATTTCCTTCATGCGGCGCATAAATTCCGGTTCCGTAATGATAAATGGGGAAGCACTGCTGTCCATGGCTTCCATTTGGATCGTATATCCTTTCTCTTGGACAACTTTTTCCAAATCGGCCTTGAGACGGTCTTTCTCTTCGTCGGAAAGTTTGGAAATAGCGGTATCCTCTTTTTTGATCAGGTTGTCCAGATGGTCTGCATCCACACGGGCAAAAGAGAGCTTCTCCTTGGAAGTTTCCAATTTTTGCATCAGATGCGAAACAATTGGGGAATCCATCAGCAATACCTCATAACCTTTGGCTTTGGCAGCTTCTATATAGCTGTGCTGTGCCTCTTTGTCCGAAGCATACAGTACTACTAATTTGTCGTCTTTATCCGTTTGATTGTCCTTGATTTTGTTTTCCAGCTCTTCAAATGTGAAGTAGGAACCATCAACGGTAGGGTATAGGGCAAATTTGTCCGCTTTTTCAAAGAATTTCTCTTCGGAAAGCATACCATACTCGATCACTACCTTGATATCGTTCCATTTTTGTTCAAAATCCTCACGATTATTTTTGAAAAGGGAGCTTAATTTGTCCGCAACTTTTTTGGTGATGTAGGATGATATCTTTTTCACCGCCCCATCCGCTTGCAAATAGGAACGGGAAACATTCAACGGAATATCCGGAGAATCGATTACCCCTCTTAGCATGGTCAAGAATTCAGGAACAATCCCCTCTACGTTGTCTGTTACAAAAACTTGGTTTTGATAGAGCTGAATCCTGTCTTTTTGAACATTTAGATCATTAGTCAATTTGGGGAAATACAAAATCCCAGTCAGGTTGAAGGGATAGTCCACATTCAAATGAATGTTGAACAAAGGTTCCTCGAACTGCATGGGATACAACTCCCGGTAAAAATTCTTATAGTCTTCTTCCTTAAGGTCTGTGGGCTTTTTGGTCCAAGCAGGAGTAGGGTTATTGATAATGTCATCCACTTCCTGGGTTGGAGCTGGGTCGTCTTCCTTAGCACCTTCAGGTTTTGGAAGCGTTTCGGTCTTGGTTCCAAATTTTATGGGGATGGGCATAAACTTGTTGTACTTGGTCAACAGCTCCCTTATTTTGGAATCTTCCAAAAATTCTGTGGAATCTTCGGCAACATGAAGAATGATCTCTGTTCCTCTATCATCCTTTTGGGTTTCTTCCAAGGTAAATTCGGGAGATCCATCACAGGTCCAGTGAACGGCTGGTTCATCCTTAAAACTCTTGGTAATGATCTCTACCTTGTCTGCCACCATAAAAGCTGAATAGAAACCAAGTCCAAAGTGCCCTATGATTCCTGAATCTTTACCGGCATCCTTGTATTTGTCCAAAAATTCCTCGGCACCGGAAAAAGCTACCTCGTTGATGTACTTCTTTACTTCCTCGGCCGTCATACCAATACCTTGGTCAACAATACGGATTTGTTTGTTGTCCTTATCCACTTTGACCTCAATCTGAGGATTGCCATATTCTACTTTGGCCTCACCAATGGACGTGAGGTGTTTCAGTTTTAAGGTTGCATCCGTGGCGTTGGAAATGAGTTCCCTAAGGAAGATTTCATGGTCACTGTATAGAAATTTCTTGATTAGGGGAAATATGTTCTCTACGGAAACATTGATTTTGCCTGTAGCCATTGTTAAATAGTTTTCTTTTTTCCATAGCATGACAAAAAAAATACCAGAATTACAAAGCTGACAAACTGACATCGCAGGGGAACCTTCAATTTTAACATAATTTTGTTTAACAAAAATTAAAAAAGAATAAACAAAATTTATATATTTGTACTGTTATGGAAGAAGATTGCTATGAAAACTTCATGCTGTAACACGTTTGTTTATTGGTTAGGTTGTTGGAAACGCACTATCGCTCGGTAGTGCGTTCTCCGTTAGGGCTTATTGGGTTGGACATCCCATATTCTATTTTTTGAGAGATATAACTACTAGCTTGAATATATTTTTTACTTTTCCACGAAATACTTTTGCTTGTTTTGCAAGAGTGGCTTAAAGAATACTTTATGTACAATTCCAAAATATCTGGACTCGGGTATTATGTTCCCGAAAATGTGGTTACCAATGACGATTTGACCAAGGTGATGGAGACTAGTGACGAATGGATTCAGGAACGAACAGGAATCAAGGAGCGTCGCCATGTGGTAAAAGGAACGGATACCACCACTTCCATGGGTGTCAAGGCGGCCAAAATTGCCATTGAACGCGCTGGAATAGACAAAGATGACATTGACTTTATCGTTTTTGCAACACTAAGCCCGGACTACTATTTTCCAGGCCCAGGAGTACTGGTTCAAAGGGATTTGGGAATCAAAACGGTTGGCGCGCTTGACGTTAGAAATCAGTGTTCTGGCTTTGTTTATGGGGTTTCTGTGGCAGACCAATATATTAAGAGCGGCATGTACAAAAATGTACTTGTTATCGGTTCTGAACTACATTCCCATGGTCTGGATATGACTACCAGAGGTAGGGGTGTATCAGTGATTTTTGGTGATGGGGCAGGGGCGGCCGTACTGACGCGCGAGGAGGATACCTCCAAAGGAATTCTTTCGTCCCACTTACATTCTGAAGGCCAACATGCGGAGGAACTATCCCTAATTGCCCCAGGAATGGGCAAAAGATGGGTTACCGATATTATCGATGACAAAGATCCTGAGGATACTTCATACTATCCATACATGAATGGGCAGTTTGTTTTTAAAAATGCCGTGGTTCGCTTTAGCGAGGTAATTATGGAAGGACTTCAAAAGAACCAATTGGGTCCTCAAGATATTGACATGCTGATTCCGCATCAAGCCAATTTGCGCATCTCCCAATTTGTGCAAAAGAAATTCGGCCTCTCCAATAATCAAGTCTTCAATAACATCATGAAATATGGGAATACCACAGCAGCATCTATTCCTATTGCCCTGACCGAGGCATGGGAAGCGGGTAAGGTAAAAGAAGGTGATTTGGTGGTTTTGGCTGCTTTTGGTAGTGGGTTTACCTGGGGAAGTGTGATCATAAGGTGGTAGGATGGGCAGGCAACTAAAGGGTTTAACTCCACCATTGATTGAATTCATAGAAAGACAAAAAATGTTTTTTGTGGCAACAGCCATGGAAGAAGGAAGCATCAATCTTTCGCCAAAAGGCTTGGATTCCCTGCGGGTGTTGGATTCAAACAGAGTCATATGGCTCAATCTTACAGGAAGTGGCAATGAAACGGCCATCCATCTCAGTCATAATGATCGAATTACCCTGATGTTTTGCGCTTTTGAGGGCGACCCAACAATTCTTCGACTTTACGGAAATGCAAAAGTGTATGGTACCGAAAATGAAAACTGGAATAAGCATATCCAATTGTTCCCCAAAATAGTTGGAAGTAGACAATTGGTAGATGTGGATATTGAAAAAGTGCAAATTTCTTGTGGGATGGGGGTGCCATTAATGGACTATCAATCCCAACGGGAAGGGCTGTTGGACTGGGCCGAAAAACAGGGTGACGAAGGTTTGGAAAAATATTGGCGAAAAAAGAATGTAACCAGCATAGATGGTTTTGAAACCAATAAGGAATAAAACAAAACCCCAATCTCTTAAGAGATTGGGGTTTTTAAATGATAGACCTTGAAGACTAACCAACCAACACTCTGTCAAGGAATACCAAAATCATGCTATAGAATTCCTCCGCTGGATTGCTTAGTGTTGTTATCTCTTCGCTTACGTTGTTTGGCTCTGTATTTGCCACCGCCAAATCGGTAGGAAAGACCCGCATAAACGTTATGGCTTTCCCAGTTGAATCCTCCGTCCTGCACATAAGGACGTTGCCCATCAAATTGGAACATCATACTGTTGAACATGTCGTTGTAATTTACACTGATGGTACCTTTACCTTGTGCAAAGCTGTAGCGTGCACCTAGATTCACAAAATACATGGGTTCTATAGTAAACTGGATATTTTGGTTCTGTCCGCGGTAGAAGCCAAACACCTGCATGGTCAGTTTTTTGGTAACCGTAAAGCTGTTGTTCACCCTTAGGTTCCACGCATTGTTATCCACTTCCACGTTTTCCACAAGAATATCATTCTCCGTTGGGTCTGGATTGTCTCCCACCAAACTTTCGGTTATCCCGCGATTGGTTTGTGAATAGTAATCAAAACTAGCGTTGATGCTCCACCACTTAAGGGGTTTGTAGTTGATGGACGTTTCAAAACCATAGGCAGAGGTCTCATCAAAATTGTCAAATGTTAGGATCAGTTTATTGAAATCCAATCGGTCTACGTAGACAGCCCTGTTAATTTCATCAGATATGGCCCTGTAGAACACTCCAGCCGTAATGCTTCCATTTTTGATTCGTTTGGTGTAGTTGGCCTCATACGAGTTGGTAAACTGGGGAACCAAACTAGGATTACCAAAAGAGGAAATCAACGGAGTAGCCCATTCCCTAATGGGGTTAACCTGTTGTAGACCTGGTCTGTCAACCCTTCTACTATAGCTTACCTGCAACTGATCTTTTTCATTGGGTCTGTAAGTCAAGAAAGCGGATGGGTAGATTTCCGTGTATTTGTCCGTGAATGAGCGAACTCTGTTTGTATCGGCCTGCACCTCCACATTTTCTATTCTTGCACCAACTTGGTAAGACCATTTCTCCCGGTTCTGACCAAAGGTCACATAAGCAGAATACACATCCATATTGTAATCAAAGTCTGTGCTAGGTGTTGGAACCAGATTGCCTTGGGAATTAAAGGACAATCCTGTGGAATTGTAGCCCACATTGGTTTCAAAGTTTCTGGACTCCAACCCAATTTCCAATTTGGAAATGCTATCAAGCGGATTCACATAATCCAAGTTGGCAATGGTTTGTGTACGCTCGGTGTCCACAAAATCCATATAATCAGGGAACAGACTCGCTCCAGTGGTCCTAAAGTCGGCATCTTGATTGTTTTCAAAGCGATTATGATCTACTTCCAACTCAATATTGTGCCCCTCTTTTTTAAAATCCAGTTTGTAATCAAAGTTGTACTGTTCGCTGCGATTGTCGCTTACGTCAGAGAAAAACTGTGTTAAGTTTCTGGATAGGTCATCCCTATAGGTTATGGCTGTGATTCCCTCTCCGTCCCCATCAAATATGTTTTGATTGGTAAAAACGGAAATGGTGTTTTTGTCGTTCAGATAAAAATCAACCCCAACCTTGTACAAATGTGATTTGTTGTTGTTGAAAAAATCGAAGTCTTGGACAGAGTTCTCGTCCACTCTCAAAATATGTCCATCGTTCACGTATTTCCCAATATTGTTTCCGTAGTTACCATAAAAATTGAACTTCCCATTTCTGTAGTTCATATCGATGGAACTATTGAATTTGGCCTCAATACCCTTGGTCAAACCTGTGGTAATACTACCGTTGAAACCAATATTTGCATTTTTGTGCAACACAATATTGATGATACCGCTCATCCCTTCAGGGTTGTATTTGGCTGAAGGATTGGTGATCAATTCAATGGATTTGATGGATGTTGATGGGATTTGACGTAGCAATTGCGCAACAGGAACGTTGGAGAGCTTTCCGTCTACCATCACCCTTACATTACTGTTTCCCCTCATAGTGATATCCCCGGTCTGTGAATCCACGTTTACGGAGGGTATATTGTTCATAATATCCGAAGCTGTAGCTCCAGCCGTAGTTAAGTCTTTTCCAACGTTGATTACCTTTCGGTCAACGCGCTGCTCAATAGTGGTGCGCTCTGCAACCACTTCCACCTCTGAAAGTTCTTCAGTTTCTTCCATTAGGGTAATGGTACCAACGTTTACTTTTCTATTCCTTTTGGTGATAACCAACTTTTGGGAATACGTTTTGTACCCAATAAACTGAACTTCCAATACGAAATTTCCCTCGGGAAGCTTTTTGATTTCGAAAGTACCATCCTCCGTGGTGATTCCTCCGGTAATGGTTTCCGTACCATCCTCAGATTTAACAACAATGGCCGCATAGGCAACCGGTTGGTTCAAGGCATTGTCAATAACAGTACCGGAAATGGAACCCACAGGGGGTTCATTGTCATTGTTGGCTTTTGCGTTTTCAGGTAAAATGATGCACAGGAGTAGTGCAAAAAGAAAGATTACTCTTTTCATGAGCTGTTTGTTTTTGATTGATTGATGTTGTCTACAAGACGACGTTAAACGGAGAATGTTACATTTCCTTTTGGGTTTAACACATTTTAACAACCACAAAAAAGATAAGGGCTTGTAAGGCAGGAGGTTTTATGCGGACAAAAATCCAGGTTTGGAAAAAAAATAGGCCCTGACTTTCAGTCTAAACCGAAACACCAGGGCCAAATACATTGATAAGCTATACTAAACACTAACCATTAACTATAAAAAAATACAGACTTACCAATGCTTAATTTTGTACGTACAATAGACGGGCTTTTTTTTTAATAGTTACAATCTTTATATCAGTTTAACATATAAATTAACAAATGCTTATGACACTTGTTTTTGGTGCGTCCTTAAATCCCAGTAGATATAGTAACCTTGCAATCCGCAGATTAGTTGAGAACAACATCGATACAATGGCATTTGGGGCAAGGGAAGGGAACGTTTCCGAAGTACAAATTAAAACCAAGCTGGATGATTTTCCTAATGTTGACACCATTACTTTGTACCTCAATCCGTTGCGTCAGAAGGAATACTACCAAGACATACTGGATTTAAAGCCCAAACGAGTGATTTTTAATCCAGGTACAGAAAACCCTGAATTTGTTAGAATTTTGGAAGATGCCGGAATAATGGTGGAAAATTCCTGCACCTTGGTCTTGTTGACTACTGGACAGTACTAACTTTTTCTCCCTTTTTTCGGATAAGCCAAAGTCCAAAAAAGGTCAAAAGTCCATTTAAAGGAAGCAATTCATATCCCAAAACATAGCCACCCAAGTATTCGGAAGGTATGTTGGCCACTGTCCAAATAGTGGCAACAGAAAGGGCACTTACCAACCACACCCACTGATCGTGAATCTTTTGTTTGGTGAGAATCCCAAAGGCAAAAAGACCCAATAGCGGACCGTAGGTGTATCCAGCAACGGTAAGCAAACTATCTATGACATTGCTGTTTAGGATGTACTTGAATGCGATGATCACCAAAACAAGCATCACACTCATGATAATATGGGTTCGTTTTCGTATCTGCTTTTGCCGGGATTCCTCTTTTTTCTCCACCTCCAAAAAGTCCACACAAAAAGAAGTGGTCAAGGAGGTGAGGGCACTATCTGCACTGCTATAGGCGGCGGCCACAAGTCCCAACATAAAGGTAATGGAGAGTGTCATGCCCAAACCACTGTTTAAGGCCACCTCAGGAAACAATAGGTCGGATTTGGGTTTACCATCCATTAGCGGAATGGAAATCCCATTTTTGCCTGCATAGATGAATAGGAGGGCTCCCAGCAGCATGAACAGGAATGTCACTCCTACCAAGACCAAACTAAAGGAAACCATGTTCTTCTGTGCATCTTTTAGGGATTTACAGGTGAGGTTTTTTTGCATCATGTCCTGATCAAGTCCAGTCATACAAATGGTAACGAACATACCGCCGATAAAGGATTTTACAAAGTGGTTTCTATCCAGAAAACTCTCCGTGAACAGGAATTTATCATAGGCTTTTAGTTCTTCCGATACCAAAAACTCGCCAAAGCTCCAGTCCAGTTCCCTATTGATTAGGATAATGGAAAGCACAACAGCCAATATCATGAACAGTGTCTGGAGGGTATCCGTCCAAACAATGGTCTTAATACCTCCTCTGTTGGTATAGATCCAAATCAAAAGAATGGATATGACCACGGTAAATTCAAAGCGTACACCCAAATCATCAAAGACGAACTGTTGAAGGACAATAGCTACCAAATACAGTCTAAACGCTGCTCCCAAAACCCGGGAAATAAAGAAAAAGAAGGCTCCAGTCTTATGGCTTACAACTCCAAATCGTTCCAAGAGATACTCATAGATGGAAGTCAGGTTCATTTTATAGTAGAGGGGCAGAAGCACATAGGCAACCACAAAGTACCCAAACAGATACCCTAAAACCACCTGCATGTATCCAAATTGGGAAGCTTCAATCCACCCAGGAACGGATATGAAAGTAACCCCGGAAAGTGAGGCTCCCACCATACCAAAGGCCACAAGATACCAAGGCGATTGTTTCCCAGCTTTAAAAAAATCTGCGTTACTGTCGTTTTTACCTGTAAAATACGAAATGAGCATTAGCACCATGAAATAGGCGCCAACGAGCAAGAGAATCTGAAATGCGGACATAAGAGGAATTTGAATTGCAAAGTACAAAAGTAAATTGGTAACCGTAAAATCGTAATTTTGTGGGATAAGCAGAACTATGGATTTTTCATCGAAGCTTTTGGAGAATGCCGTTTATGAAATGTCCCAATTACCGGGCATAGGCAAGCGCACGGCCCTTAGATTGGTGCTGCATTTGCTGAAGCAGCCCGAGCAGCAGACAAATCACTTGGCGGAAGCTTTATCCAAGCTCAGAAGCGAGGTGAATTTTTGCAAAACCTGCAACAATATCTCAGATACAGAGATTTGTGAGATTTGTGCCAGTCCCAAACGAGACCGCTCCTTGGTATGCGTTGTGGAGGACATCAGGGATGTAATGGCCATTGAGAGTACTTCCCAATACAAAGGATTGTACCATGTACTGGGTGGCAAAATATCCCCTATGGAAGGTATTGGACCGCAAGATTTAAATATTGTTCCCTTGATCAATAGGGTGAAACAAGGGGAAGTGCAGGAACTGATTTTTGCCTTGAGCTCTACTATGGAAGGAGATACTACCAATTTCTATATCTATAAGCAGTTGGAGGGGTTAAAGGTGACTACTTCCACCATTGCCCGTGGAATTTCCGTAGGGGATGAACTGGAATATGCAGATGAAGTCACTTTGGGCAGGAGCATCTTGAATAGAATTCCGTTTGAAAACGCAATCAAGGCAAGTTGATAGCGGCAGAATAATGCATAAAAAATAAGAATAAGCGGATTTCTTTATTATTTTTGCAAAATAAAGGTCGATATCCGTTCGTTAAATAAGAATATGTCAAAATTTGAATTGAAGTTACCGCAGATGGGAGAAAGTGTTGCAGAGGCAACATTGACTACATGGTTGAAGGAAGTGGGCGACACTATTGAAATGGATGAAGCCATCTTTGAGATTGCCACGGATAAAGTTGATTCAGAGGTGCCCAGTGAAGTAGAGGGTGTGCTTTTGGAAAAGCGTTTCAACGTGGATGATGTAATCAAAGTTGGAGAGGTGGTAGCCGTTATTCAAACTGATCAAGTTGTCGAGGCAGCATCAAACGGACAAGATACAACGGAGCCCGAGGAAGCCATTGAAGTTCCTGCAGCGGAACTTGAAAGCCAGATATCCCAAGTACAAGAATCCATTGCAACACCAACACCTGATTTTGGGTCTTCCGAAAGATTTTACTCACCCTTGGTGCGGAATATTGCCAAGGAAGAGGGCGTTTCCATGGAAGAATTGGAAACCATAATTGGAACAGGTAAGGAAGGAAGGGTCACAAAAAACGATATCAAGGCATTTTTGGAGCATCGTTCAACCAACGGTAGCCCAGTTACCGCTGCACCAGAAACCAAAGAAGCCGCACCTTCTCCCGCAAAACCTAAAAAGGAGGAGGCCAAGGCTGCACCGATACCAGTAGCGAGTGGTGATGAAGTCATTCCTTTGACCAGGATGGGCAAGTTGATCGCCCACCACATGGTAGAGAGCATAACTACATCGGCGCATGTACAAAGTTTTGTGGAAGTGGATGTAACCAATGTGGTCAACTGGAGGAACAAAATGAAGGATGCTTTCCAGAAAAGGGAGGGGGAGAAACTTACCTTTACGCCCATTTTTATGGAGGCAGTTGCCATGGCTCTTAAAAAATATCCTTTGATGAACATTTCCTTGGATGGGGACAAGGTCATCAAAAAGAAGAACATCAATTTAGGTATGGCTGCAGCCTTACCTGATGGCAACCTTATTGTTCCAGTGATTAAAAACGCCGACCAACTTAATTTGGTGGGGATGGCCAAAACCGTGAACGATTTGGCCAATAGGGCCAGAAACAACGAATTAAAGCCAGATGAGGTCCAAGATGGCACCTATACCGTGACCAACGTAGGTTCCTTTGGAAGTATTTTTGGTACGCCCATTATCAATCAACCCCAAGTAGGAATTCTTGCCTTGGGTGCTATCCGCAAGATGCCATCTGTAATTGAAACCGATCAAGGGGAGTATATTGGTATCCGCAGTAAGATGTTCCTCTCCCATAGTTATGATCATAGGGTGGTCAACGGCGCTCTTGGCGGTATGTTTGTAAAGACTGTGGCGGATTATTTGGAAGCCTGGGATATTAATCGGGAAATCTAGCCCGTAAAAGAGGTCTTTTTCATTTCACTATGCTTATTTTAGGGGTTGAATTAATTCATCAATCCATGAAACAGCTTATGCCCCTTGCTTTAGGGTTTCTTATTTTGTTCTGCTTGCCTATGAGTGCTCAGGACCTTTCCGTTTATCAGAAAAAACATTTTGTAAAAAATGGGGATAGTCTGCCCTATAGACTGCTTTTACCCAAAGATTACAATCCAAAGGAAAAATACCCCTTGATACTTTTCCTTCATGGTTCCGGGGAGCGGGGCAATAATAACGAGTCGCAACTGGTCCATGGGTCAGGGCTGTTTTTACAAGATGAGGTAAGAGAGCAACAGAAGGCGATAGTGGTATTCCCGCAATGCGCCGCCAACAGTTCTTGGGCCAAAATTGATGTTAAGGGAGATTTCGGGAATCGGGAATTCATCTTTTATGAAAATGCGGAACCCACAAAGGATATGTTGCTACTGGAAGGTCTTATAAAATACTTGAAGAAGAACTACAAGCTGGATAAAAACAGGTTGTATGTAGGCGGACTTTCCATGGGCGGAATGGGAACCTTTGAACTGGTACGAAGAAATCCAAAAATGTTTGCCGCTGCATTTCCTATTTGTGGTGGAGCCAATCCCAACATCAGCAAAAAATTGGGCAAACCGCATTGGTGGGTATTCCATGGGGCTGCGGATGAGGTTGTACCGGAAAAATGTTCAGGAGACATGGTGAAGGCCATGGGGCAGTCAGGGATTAACGTGAAATATACAGTTTACCCAGGTGTAGGTCATAATAGCTGGGACAACACCTTTGAAGAACCTGAATTGTTAACTTGGTTATTTTCTAAATCGAAATAGAATTTTATGGAGTTACAACTTACCAAGCCTATTTGTTTTTTCGATTTGGAGACTACGGGAATCAATGTGGCCAAGGACAGAATTGTGGAAATTTCCATCCTAAAGGTTTTTCCCAATGGTAACAAGGAAAGTAAGACCTGGCTGGTGAATCCCGAGATGCCCATCCCGCCTGAAGTGGTGGCCGTGCATGGTATTTCCAACGAAAAGGTGGCCAATGAGCCTACCTTTAAACAGTTGTCCAAGGAAATCTATAAAATGATCAAGGACAGTGATCTGGCAGGGTTTAATTCGGATCGGTTCGATATCCCATTGCTTGCCGAGGAAATGCTTAGGGCCGATGTGGATTTTGATATGAAGAACATGGTTTCCGTAGATGTACAGACCATCTTTCATAAAATGGAAAAAAGAACCTTGGAAGCGGCCTACAAATTTTACTGCGACAAGAATTTGGAAGATGCACACAGTGCCCAAGCCGACACCTTGGCGACCTACGAAGTACTCTTGGCCCAACTGGACAGATACCCCGAGTTGGAGAACAATGTGAAAAAACTCTCGGAATTCACAACACGTAAACAATCCTTGGATTTTGCGGGATTCATTGGCATTGATGATCAAGAGCGGCCCATCTTTGCCTTTGGAAAGCATAAGGGCAAAACTGTGGATGAGGTGATGGAATCCGAACCTGGATATTTTGGTTGGATTTTGAATGCCGATTTCCCATTGTACACCAAAAAAGTACTTACCCAGATAAAGTTGAGCAAACTGAACAACAAATTGTCATAATCAAAATCACAAAAGGGAATGAAGCTGATATGCATTGGAAGAAACTATGCTGCGCATATTGATGAGTTGAACAACGAACGTCCTGAAGAACCTGTAGTATTTATCAAACCCGATTCCGCCATCTTGCCCAAAGAGCAGGATTTTTACATTCCAGAATTTTCAGAGGACATTCATTACGAGGTGGAGGTCTTGGTAAAAATCAAAAAAGTGGGCAAGCATATAGCCCCACAATTTGCACATACCTATTATGATGAAATTGGATTGGGAATTGATTTTACGGCAAGAGACCTTCAATCCAAGTTAAAAGCAAAAGGATTACCCTGGGAAAAAGCAAAGGGATTTGATGGGTCAGCCATTGTTGGTAGGTGGAAGCTGAAAAATTCGTACGAAAATGTTGACAACTTATCATTTCAACTAATAAAAAATGAAGAGGAAGTCCAAAATGGCAATACTTCCTTGATGCTGTGGAAAATAGATGAACTTATTGCTCATGTTTCCACTTATTTTATGCTCAAAAAGGGCGATATTTTGTTCACTGGCACCCCTGCCGGTGTTGGTAAAGTAAGCCCAAATGATTACCTTGTAGGGATGCTGGAAGGAGAACAGCTGTTTGAAATTAATGTGAAATAATGATTTACAACCTCGACAAGATTAATGAAATGGCGGAAGGCGACCAAGATTTCGTAATATCTGTTATTTCTGTGTTTTTGGAAGAAGTTCCCGTTGATTTGGAAGGCTTGGAAACGGCCATTGGAGCGCGGGATTATGAAAATGTTTACAAGCTCGCCCACAAAATCAAACCCAATGTGGATCTTCTGGGAATGGAACAGACCCGTGCCACGGCCCTGGAAATTGAAACCTTGGGCAAGAACACGGCCAATATGGACGAAATTGAGCAAAAATTTCCCCTTCTAAAGAAGGATGTACTTCAAGTAGTGTCCGAACTTCAAAAAGATTTTGATCTTTAAATGCAGGCAGAAATCATAACCATTGGGGATGAGATTCTCATTGGACAGGTGGTGGACTCCAACTCTACATTTATAGCAAAGGAACTCAACAAGATTGGTGTTTCCGTTCACCAAATAACTTCCGTGCAAGATGATCGGGAGCAAATTTTGGATGTTATGGAAACTGCGGGAACCCGATCTTCCATTGTAATCATGACGGGAGGACTTGGACCTACCAAGGATGACATCACGAAACATACCCTTTGTGAGTTTTTGGATGATGAACTGGTACAGGATGATGCCGTACTTAAAAATGTTGAGGAACTCTTCAAGAAATATTTTTCCACTCCCATTTCCGATTTGAATAGAAAACAAGCTTTGGTGCCTTCTAAAGCGGTGGTTCTTCAAAATCCCAATGGAACGGCGCCAGGATTATGGATGAAACGAGGCGAAACGGTCTTTGTTTCCTTACCAGGGGTACCTTTTGAGATGAAACACCTGATCCGTAATCTGGTTGTTCCCAAAATCACCAAAGAATTTGAGCGACCCCATATATATCACAAGACCATTGTTACCTATGGATTGGGAGAAAGCGCTTTGGCGGACAAAATTGAAAATTGGGAAGACAATCTTCCCAACTTTATAAAACTGGCCTATTTGCCGAACCTTGGGAAAGTACGACTCAGACTGACGGCCAAGGGCAAGGAGAAGCAAACCATTGTGGAGGCAGTGGAGAAGGAGGTGCAAGGTCTTTATCGATTGATTGGCGATATAATTTACGGGGAGGACGATGGGGATTCCATAGAACAACAGATAGGAAAGGTCATGACCAAAAAAAAGCTGACCTTGGCCACCGCCGAGAGCTTTACCGGGGGAAAAATAGCGGAAAAAATCACAGCTGTTCCAGGGGCTTCAGCCTACTTTAAAGGGAGTGTGGTTAGTTACGCCACCGAGACCAAAATTAAAGTGTTGGACGTTCCGCAAGACATGGTTGAGGCGCATTCGGTAGTGAGCGAGCCCGTGGCCATAGCCATGGCAAAAAATGTTCAAAATCTGTTGGATACGGATTTTGCAATAGCCACAACAGGGAACGCAGGACCAACCAAAGGGGATTCCGATGCCGAAGTGGGAACCGTTTTTATTGCCATCGCCACTCCAAATGATACATTTGCCCAGAAATTTACCATCGGCAAGAACAGGGAACGTATCGTGAACCGCTCGGTAAATAGAGCGTTTGAAATGCTTTGGAAAGAAATTTTAAATTTCTGAAAAAGAATTTTGTCCGTCCGTATAAATGGCATAAATTTGCAGCCTCAATAAAATCACTCAAAAGTTAGGGAGATGTCTAAAGTTTGTGAAGTTACAGGAAAAAAGGTGATGTTTGGAAACAACGTTTCCTTCTCTATCAATAAAACCAAGAGAAGGTTTGACTCGAATATTTCCAAAAAGAAATTTTACATCCCAGAAGAAGATCGTTGGGTAACCCTTAATGTATCATCCAAAGGTTTAAAAATCATCAATAAAAAAGGAATCTCTGCTGTTTTAAAGGAAATCAATTCCAAAAAATAGATTGACAAGATTTTAAGTTCAAGACAATGGCAAAGAAAGGAAATAGAATTCAGGTTATTTTGGAGTGTACAGAACACAAGGAGTCTGGTATGCCCGGTACTTCTAGATATATTACTACCAAGAACAAAAAGAACACGCCCGATAGAATGGAGATTAAAAAATTCAATCCCATTCTTAAGCGTATGACAATTCATAAAGAAATTAAGTAATTCGGATTTTACGAAGTAAGATTCAAAGCAATAACAAGTAAGCCATGGCAAAGAAAACAGTAGCAACGCTTCAGTCATCATCCAAAAGATTGACCAAGGCCATCAAAATGGTCAAGTCTCCAAAAACAGGAGCCTATACTTTTGTGGAGTCAGTTATGGCGCCAGAATTGGTAAACGACTGGTTGAACAAAAAATAATCAGTTGTCGAAGAAATTGAAAGCCGCTTATTAAGCGGCTTTTTTTATGCCTTTACTTTCCTATCTTTGAAGCTTGATGAAGATTGCTTATGAGCCTATTTAAAAACATTTTTTCCTCTGATAAAAAAGAGACTTTGGACAAAGGCCTGGAAAAGTCGAAAACCAGTTTTTTTGGAAAGTTGGGGAAGGCCGTTGCAGGGAAATCCAAAGTGGATGATGAGGTGTTGGATAATTTGGAGGAAGTCCTTGTTACATCCGATGTTGGAGTGGACACCACGTTGAAAATTATTGATAGGATAGAAGAACGGGTGTCCCGGGACAAGTATTTGGGAACCGATGAACTCAATACGATCCTACGGGAAGAAATAGCTGGTTTATTGTCCGAAACCCATGTGGGAGAGGACACGGATTTCGTAGTGCCGAAAGATAAAAAGCCCTATGTGATCATGGTGGTTGGCGTAAATGGAGTTGGGAAGACCACCACGATTGGCAAGTTGGCCCACCAATTCAAAAATCAAGGACTAAAAGTTGTTTTGGGTGCTGGAGATACCTTTAGGGCTGCCGCCATTGACCAGTTACAAGTTTGGGCGGATCGGGTGGATGTACCCATCATCAAACAAAAAATGGGAAGTGACCCGGCTTCAGTAGCTTTTGATACCCTAAACTCCGCGGTTGCGGAAGAGGCCGATGTTGTGTTGATAGATACCGCAGGCCGACTACATAACAAAGTCAACCTTATGAATGAGCTTTCCAAGGTAAAACGGGTAATGCAAAAGGTGGTGCCGGACGCCCCGCATGATGTACTTCTGGTTTTGGATGGTTCAACAGGACAAAATGCATTTGAACAGGCCAAACAGTTTACCAAGGCAACAGAAGTTTCCAGTTTGGCGGTCACCAAATTGGATGGTACGGCCAAAGGTGGGGTGGTCATCGGAATTTCTGACCAATTTCAAATACCCGTAAAATATATTGGGGTGGGAGAAGGTATTGAAGACCTACAAGTGTTCAATAAATATGAGTTTGTAGATTCCTTTTTTAAAATAGAATAATCAGCTTTATGGGTAGAATTCATCTGTTCGAATTTGAGGATCAAAAGTGGTTTCCCGCTTTTCTGCGCAATTACGGTACAGATTTTCTGCAATTTCTTTCCAACAAGACCAAAATGTACAAGCCTATTGTTCCCGTGCTGGAAAAAGGGCTTAAAACCTGCGGAGTCGATACCATTGTGGATTTGGGCTCCGGCGGTGGCGGCGGCCTACTTTGGTTGAACTCGGAATTATTGAAATCCAATCCTGGATTAAAAATTGTTTTGACCGATTTTTACCCCAACCTCAATGCCTTTAAATTTACCCAAAAGCAGGCGGGAAATTTTGAATTCATAGACCCCCCAGTGGATGCCAGAAATGTGCCTGAAAATTTAAAGGGTTTTAGAACGCAGTTCCTTTCCCTACATCATTTTAAACCCAAAGATGCTCAAAAAATTCTTCAAAATGCAGTAAATGCCAGTTCAGGCATTGGTGTATTTGAAGCCCAGGAACGAAGTGTTCCGAGTATTTTGGCCATGTTGTTCTCACCAATCAGTGTTTTGTTGACTACCCCTTTTATTAGACCCTTCAAATGGGGTCGTCTGCTGTTTACCTATCTTATTCCCATTGTTCCCTTGTTTGTGTTGTGGGATGGCATTGTATCCTCCCTTCGTACCTACTCCGTTAAGGAAATGGAAGCTTTGGTGGCTTCTTTGGAACAGGTAGATTCATACCATTGGGAAATCCAAAGGGTCAAATCCGGTCCCGGAGTTATTTTGTACCTTTTGGGAACTCCTAAATAGGGAGAGATTATCTTCAATTCTAAATAACAACCAATTAAACCTCATTATGGGAAGATTACTTTTTTTCATATTTCTATTCTGCACAAGCTTTGCCTTTGCCAAAATATGGACACCCACCATTATTTCGGATAACATGGTCCTCCAACAACAATCAACAGCAACCATTTGGGGTTGGACCACCCACACGGGTGAAACGATTACGATCTCTGGATCATGGGACAATATTGAAGTCACAGCAAAGGCCCATCAGGGTGTTTGGTCGGTCCAATTGCCCACACCGATTGCGGGTGGCCCTTACACGGTTACGATCAAGGGTCATGAAGAAATTGTTTTATCCAATGTGATGATTGGGGAGGTTTGGATAGCTTCGGGCCAATCCAACATGCAGTGGACTCCCAATATGGGGTTGGATAATGTAAAGGAAGAAATAGCTGCCGCCAATTATCCCAATATTAGATTTTTTCAGGTACCACAGCGAAAATCCGATACCCCACAGAACGATACACCTGGCGAATGGTCGTCTTGCACACCTGAATCCATGCAGAACTTTAGTTCTGTGGCCTATTTTTTCGGCAGAAAACTCCATAAGGATTTATCCGTACCTGTGGGATTGATCAGTTCCAATTGGGGAGGTACCCCTGTAGAAGTTTGGATACCGGAAGAACAAATAGAGAAAGACAAGGAATTAAAGTTAGCTGCACAGCAGATTTCAGAATTCGAATGGTGGCCCCATCTACCTGGTACTGCTTATAATGGAATGGTTCATCCCCTGTTGAAATTTGACATTGCAGGAACCATTTGGTATCAAGGGGAATCCAATAGGGCCAATTCCAAATCCTATTACAAGTCGTTCCCTTTATTGATCAATTCTTGGAGAGAACAATGGAATAAGAATTTCCCCTTTTACTTTGCCCAAATTGCACCCTATGATTATGACAAAGAGAAAAAAGATATCAAAGCCGCAGTGGTGCGGGATGCCCAGTTGTACACCATGCAATCCGTTCCTAATACGGGCATGGCCGTTACCAATGATATCGGTAATCTGAAAGATATACACCCCACCAATAAACAGGAAGTGGGCAGGCGATTGGCACTATGGGCTTTGGCCAAAACCTATGGCGTAACAGATTTAACCTATAGCGGACCCGTGTACAAAAGCATGGAAATCAAGCGGAACAAAATAACGCTGGATTTTGACCATGCTGAAAACGGACTGAAGATGGATGGGAAAACTTTGAAAGAGTTTTATATAGCAGGCGAGGACCAAGTGTTTCATGAAGCCAAGGCAAGAATCAAAGGCAATAGGGTAGAAGTGTCTTCTTCAAAAGTAAAGGAACCCGTTGCAGTCAGGTTTGCATTTTATGACAAGGCATTGCCCAATTTGTTCAATCAGGAGGGCTTACCTGCTTCGGCTTTTAGAACAGATGATTGGGAAATTGACTTAGATTGATATCAGCATGGCGCAGCTTAAATTGACCTTGCAAATTTTTGGATTACTGCTTGTGCTGTCAACAACGCAACTCACAGCACAGCTCACACATCCCAAAGCTAGTCCCGCAGCGATGGTGGAACAGGCTGTGGGACTTTCTAAGATAATAGTCCACTATTCCAGACCTGCTGTTAGAGGGAGAAATATTTTTGGCGACTTGGTACCTTACGGTCGCATTTGGCGTGTTGGGGCCAATGAATCCACTAAAATTACTGTGGATACGGATATGGAGGTTATGGGAAAAGTCCTTCCCAAAGGGACTTATGCGCTATATGCTTTTCCTGAATCAGAAGCATGGGAAATTGCATTCCACAACAATTTGAGCCATTGGGGAGATGGTCGAAAGAACTATAAACCAGAGGAAGACCTATTTCGTATCTCGGTGCAACCCGAGAAAATAGGTGGCCATCAAGAGAACTTTCTGATCACTTTTGATGCCATAACCCATAATTCCGCGCAGATGAAATTGGTATGGGCAAACACGCAGGTGGTAATCCCCTTCAAAGTAGATACCCATGCCCAAATGGAAAGGGAAATCGCAAAAAAGTTGGAGAAATCGCCAACAGCCCAAACCTATTATGAAGCGGCACGCTACCTGCAGGAGCAAAACAAAGACCCCAAAAGAGCTTTGGGTTATTTGAACAAGGCCCTAGAATTGGGAGGTGACACTTATTACTTTCATAGGGTAAAATCCCTTGTGGAAGCCCAGTTGGGAGATTATGGGTCAGCCATAGCTTCTGCTCGGAAGTCACTAAAAATTGCTGCAAATCTGGAGAAAGATGAGTTTGTTCGGATGAATCAAAAGAACATTGCTAAATGGGAAAAATTACTGGAACAAAAATGAAAATGCGAAAGAATTCCCTTAGGGTTGCCTTGGGAATGGTGACATTATGTTTTGCGTTGCAATCCTGCCAATTCATTGAGAAGAAAGAGGTTGATACTGAAGATGAAAGTGCTTCCGCAGCTGTGGATACGGAAAAAGAAATAACGGAGACAACCAAGGAGTCCCTTTGGACTCCATATGACGAGACCGCAGAAATTCAGGAGAACGCTAATCATGAAAATGAGCGAATGCGATTCAAATTCATTCAATCCAAAATTTTGGACAAGAATGAGGTTTTTGCTCCGCTTTATGCCGAGGTGTCCAAGTTCCCAAAGGAAAAATACGAAATGATGAAACCGTTGGTGTTGGAACAGGACATACCAACCATACAAAACGCGATTAAGGAGGGCAAATTCAACTACACGGAATTGGTACTGTTCTATCTCAGTAGAATCTATAGGTATGAGCTGGATAAAGCCACCACTTTGAACACGTTAATTGCGCTAAACCCCAATGTTTTGGATGAAGCCAAGAAATTGGATACCAATGCGGAAGGACACCATCCTATCTACGGAATGCCAATTTTACTGAAGGACAATATCGGTACCTCCGGAATGAATACCACTGCTGGGGCTATAGCACTACGGGATAACCAAACGGAGGACGCATTTATCGTGCAACGATTAAAAGAAAACGGCGCACTCATTTTGGGCAAGGTAAACCTAAGTGAATGGGCCAATTTTATTTGTGAGTGCCCCAACGGACAAAGTGCTGTTGGTGGGCAAACTTTGAACCCCTACGGTCGTCGTGCCTTTGATACAGGTGGGTCCAGTGCTGGAAGTGGGACCTCGGTGGCGGCCAATTACGCCGTGGCTGCAGTTGGAACGGAAACTTCAGGCTCTATCTTGTCTCCCTCGGGCCAAAACTCCGTGGTGGGAATGAAACCTACAGTAGGTCTGCTGAGCCGTACTGGTATTGTACCCATTTCGAGTACTTTGGATACCCCAGGCCCCATGACCAAAAGTGTTGTGGATAACGGTATACTTCTGGATGCCATGAGGGGGTTTGACATAGAGGATGAAAAGTCGGTCAAAGCGGATTGGGATGAAAATTGGTATGCTGAGAAAGTGAGTTTGAAGGGTAAAAAATTTGGTGCCTTCAAAAACTATATGAAAAGTGATTCCATTTACAGGGAGACCATGGAGCAATTAAGAGCAGCTGGGGCAAAAATTATTGAATTTGAACCCCCTGAAGTCAATTTTGATGGATTCCTTTCCATTCTCAATATCGATATGAAAAATGACTTGCCATCATATATTGGTGCGCATGTAAAGGATACAAATCGAGTTGCAGTGCGAAGTGTACAAGACGTTGTGGAGTTTAATAAAAAAGACAGTCTGACCAGAATTCCTTATGACCAAGCTCGTTTGGATGGGATTTTGGCGGACACCACATCTGCCGATGGTCTTAAAGAGATTAAACAAAGGACAAGGAGGGCTGGACGCACCTATTTTAATACTCCTATGAACGATTATGGCTTGGATGCCATTCTATCTATTAACAACCATGACGCTGGCGCAGCGGCCGCCGCTGAATATCCCGCCCTCACTGTTCCCATGGGATATAAAGTTTCTGGAGAACCCATAAATTTGACCTTTGTTGGAAAACAATTTCAAGAGGGAAAACTATATGCCCTCGGGGCTGCTTTTGAATCCCTTGTCCAAGCACGTAAAATTCCAAAAGCATATATGGATTGATTCCATGGTTCCCTGGTTTTTGTACAAGTATCTTGTTGGAAAGCAATCTTTTTTCAAAATAATGTCACGTTTTTTGGTTTTGGTTTGTCATTAAGTCATGGAAGATTATCAAAATAAGTTATTTCCCTATGCCTATAACATTTTAGGCTCGGCGGATGATGCCAAGGACGCCATACAGGAAATCTTGATCAAATACCAGGACGTAAAAAACCAAGCTGTCCAAAATGAAATGGGATATCTTGTACGATCCGTAATCAACGAGTCCATCAACCTTAAAAAGAAACGGCAATTGGGCTTGTCCGATGCCTTATGGCTTCCAGAACCCATTGCTACGGATACCACCGACGAACAGATAGATAGCTCAGCGATCATATCCTATTCCATGATGGTGCTTTTGGAAAAACTTTCACCAAAGGAAAGAGCAGTTTTTATTCTTAAAGAAGCATTTGGGTATTCCCATAAGGAAATTGGTTTGGTGTTGGAAATGACCCTTGAGAATTCAAGAAAGCTGTTGAGCAGGGGTAGGAGTAGGTTGCGCTCCCTAAAAAGAGGAGTTTCCATAGACCATGCCAAGGTTCCCAAGGCGTATCTAAAACGATATGTGGATAGCATTCGAAGTGGGGATGTCAAAAACTTGGAGCAAATGTTGTCCGAAGATATTATGGTTTCAGCCGATGGTGGCGACGAAATCCAAGTGGTTCGGGAACTGACCCAAGGTCTTCAAGCAGCCGTTAAGCTTCTTCTCTACGTGTTTAAGACGTATCAACAAAAAAACAAGATAGTTGTTACCGAGGTTAACCATCAACCTGCCTTGCTTTACTACCAGGACGGGGTGTTGGTCAATTGCCAGATATTTCAGATTGAGGATGGAAAGATCGTCCAAATCCATGCGCAACTGGCACCCAATAAATTAAAGGCACTTAAATCGGCCGTTAATCCATAAATCAAAAAAATACATGACTAGAGAACGAATTAGCTCAGGTTCAACCTTTGAGCAACAGATTGCCTATTCCCGCGCCATAGTGGATGGCCGATGGGTCTTTGTTTCCGGTACCACGGGTTTTGATTACACCAACATGACCATCTCAGAAGATTTGACAGAACAGACAAGGCAATGCCTTAAAAATATTGATGAGGCCCTGGTGAAAGCCGAATCCGGTTTACAAGATGTGGTACGTGTACTGTATATCCTTCCCAATGCACAGGAATTTGAACAGTGTTGGCCTGTACTCCGTGAATTTTTTGGAACTGTTCGACCGGCAGCCACCATGATTTCTGCCGGGCTATCGGATCCCCGAATGAAAATTGAAATCCAAGTAACCGCATTAAAGAAAAAATAAGAAATACTATGGGAACAGTGTCACGTTTTCCGTTCGGATTTTGTCCTATTCATATGAAGCAAAATACTATGAAGACATTGTTACGAATTGACTGTAGCGCCAGAAAGCTAGGTTCCCATTCCAGGGAATTGGCAGATTATTTTGAAGCAAGATGGAAACAATCCAACCCGGATGGCCGTGTTATCCACAGGGATTTAACTCGGGAACAATTGCCGCATATCCGGAACAACACCATAGAGGGCTTCCATGTTTCTCCACACGAGGCAGATGTCCATCAGAAAAATGCAGTGGCGCTTTCCAATCGGCTGATTAGCGAACTTAAAAAGGCTGATGAAGTGGTGGTGAGCAGCCCCCTTTACAATCTTAATGTGCCTTCCAACCTTAAGGCCTATATGGATCAGGTGGTACGGGCAGGGCATACCTTCGGCATGGATGAACAGGGGTATCACGGATTACTCCAAAACAAAAAGGTGTTTTTGATCACTTCCAAGGGAGGGGTCTATAAAAACACTCCAATGGAAAAATTGGATTTCCAGGAACCTTACCTCAAGGCCATTTTTGCGCATATGGGGATAAAGGATGTTGAAACCTTCTCCCTGGAAGGAACTGCCTACCAAAATTTGGTGGATAAGAACAAAAAGACTCTTCAACTTGCAATTGATTCAACCCTTAACATGACAACAAATGAATAATATAGCTAAAACTAAAACCGATTATTTTAACGATGTTCTTGAAAACAAAGCTACTGTAATATTGCCCAACGAGGGGGAACGGCTATTGCTCAAGGATATTGAGTTTACCTTTAAAGTCACCAGTGAAATGTCCAACGATCAACTGGGAGTTTACAAGATCACGTTGAACCCCATGGCCATTGGTGCCAAATTGCACTACCATAGGTTTATGGACGAGACCTTTATTGTGGACAAAGGTGAACTGACCATTCAAGTGGGGGAAGACATCTTTAAAGCAGGAAAGGGGGCCATTATCTATGTCCCCAGGTTCACACCTCATGGATTTCAAAATGACACTGAGGAAAAAGTGGAACTTACGTTGCTCTTTAATCCATCACAAAAACGGGAGGGATTTTTCCGTGGACTTTTGGAAACTTTGTCAGAAGAACCCATAGACCCTCAAAAGTATTTGAAGCTGTACAACAAATACGATAGCTTTCCAGTGGACACTTCCAATATGATTCCTAAAAGAGATTGATATGGTATTCGTATTTTTGCACCCCATTTTAAGGCAATTATGCGAACAAAAACACTCAAAAAGAACAAAATCAATGTAGTAACCCTTGGATGTAGCAAAAATGTCTACGATTCAGAGGTGCTCATGGGACAGTTGAGGGCCAACAACAAGGAAGTGGCCCATGAGGAAGAAGGTAATGTGGTGGTGATCAATACTTGTGGATTTATTGCCAATGCAAAGGAGGAGAGTGTCAATACAATTTTGGAGTACGTCCAGAAAAAGGAAGCAGGGGATGTGGACAAGGTTTTTGTGACAGGCTGCTTAAGTGAGCGTTACAAACCCGATTTGGAAAAGGAGATTCCGAATGTGGATGAATATTTTGGAACCAGTGACCTTCCCAATTTGTTGAAAGCGCTTGGAGCGGACTATAAGCATGAACTCATTGGGGAGCGATTGACCACGACTCCCAAGAACTATGCGTATTTGAAAATTGCCGAAGGCTGTGATAGGCCCTGTTCCTTTTGTGCCATTCCCTTGATGCGTGGTAAGCACAGGAGCAAACCCATAGAAGAGTTGGTGAGTGAGTCCGAAAAATTGGCTGCCAAAGGAGTAAAAGAGTTGATTCTGATTGCCCAGGACCTTACCTACTACGGCTTGGATTTGTATAAAAAGCGGAATCTGGCCGAATTGCTTGAGGCACTTGTAAAAGTGGAAGGGATAGAGTGGATTCGTCTGCACTACGCCTTTCCTACAGGTTTCCCCGTGGATGTGCTGGAAGTAATGAAGAGAGAACCAAAGGTTTGCAATTATATTGATATTCCTTTGCAGCATATCTCGGATGCCATCTTAAAGAGCATGAGAAGGGGAACCACCAAGGCAAAAACAACACAATTGTTGGAGGATTTTAGAACTGCGGTGCCTGGAATGGCAATTCGTACCACCTTGATTGTGGGATACCCTGGTGAAAGTGAAGAAGATTTTAATACGCTAAAAGAATGGGTCGGGGAAATGCGATTTGAACGGTTGGGTTGCTTCACCTATAGCCATGAGGAAAATACACATGCCTATAGCTTGACCGATGACGTTCCAGAGGACATAAAGCAGGAACGGGCCAATGAGATCATGGAGCTCCAATCCCAAATCTCTTGGGAACTCAACCAAGAAAAAGTGGGTAAAACATTTCGATGTATCATTGATCGTAAGGAAGGGAACCATTTTGTGGGCCGAACGGAATTTGATTCTCCAGATGTGGACAACGAGGTCTTGATTGATGCAAGCCAGCACTACGTGAAAATTGGGGAGTTTGTGAACATAGAAATCACGGAAGCGTCTGACTTTGATTTGTATGGGGTTCCGGTGAAACCTTGATTCACTTCAGCAAACTCGTGATAATTATCATTTTGTCATTTAATTTTTCCTTGTAGCTTTGGTTTGTTTGTACTAAATCAAAATCAAGGACTATGGTCAATACTGCTGCAGACCGCAAGGTCACGATGAGTATTACCCTGCTCAGAATTCTTATTGGATGGCATTTTCTGTATGAAGGGGTAACGAAACTATACAACCCCGAATGGACTTCATTTGGGTATTTGGCATCGGCCCAAGGGCCACTAAAACCTGTTTTTTTCATGCTTGCCCAAGAACCTATGCTTCAATGGGTAGATGTGCTGAACATGGTTGCCCTGCTAATCGTCGGGATTACGTTGTTATTGGGGATTTTTGAAAAAAAGGGAGCCTTGGTAGGTATTGGGCTGCTCAGCTTGTACTACTTGGCCCATCCATCCTTACCAGGGGTTCACCAAATCAATGTGGAAGGGAATTATTGGATTGTAAACAAAAACCTAATTGAATTGGTAGCGTGTATATTGCTCTACAATTTCCCAACGGGCCAATTTTTTGGTCTTGCATACTTTAGAAAAGGAAGATTAACCAAAACGCAACAATAATGGACTGGACAAGAAGAGATTTATTAAAAGGATTGGGCGGATTACCCATTTTAGGAGCAGTTTGGTGGGCTGGTGCAGCCGGTGTAGGAAGAAAAATGAGGGAACGCAACCAAATATTGGAACAGTTGAATATTATGCCATCTTTGCCTCCAACAGTACCAGGCATAGACGGAGACCCAATTAGAGTTGGTATTATTGGTTTTGGAATCCGAGGGGAGCAACTTTGCCGATCTCTGGGTTTTGCTACACAAGAATGGAAAGAGGAGATGAGATTGGCGGCAGAGGAAGATCCAAACCATTCGGCTTTGGCGGATTTTGAAAAACAGGATAAGCTGAATATAAATTTGGTTGGGGTTTGCGATGTTTTTGACGTACGGGCAGAAAAGGCGCTGAGGTCATTCAACACGGACGACAACAAGATCAAGAGGTATGACACCTATACGGCCATGATACGTAGTGGAAACGTAGATGCGGTGGTGATTGCCACACCTGATCATTGGCACGCTCCAATGTCCATTGAAGCCCTTAACAACAACGTTAGTGTGTATGTGGAAAAACCCATGACGCATACCGTGGAAGAGACCTATAGGCTTCGGGAGGCTGCAAGGGCGTCCAAAGCCACTTTTGCCGTTGGACACCAGCATAGACAGACCTTGAGTTTTATAACAGCAAGGGACATTGTGGAAAAAGGAACCCTTGGTCACGTTTCCCTAATCCAGACCAACACCAATCGTAATGATGACAATGGTGCTTGGAACTATGACATTCATGAACAGGCCAATCCACAGACCATAGACTGGGAACAATTCTTGGGATCGGCACCCAAAGTGCCGTTTAACAAAAACCACTTTTTCAGATGGCGAAAGTGGTGGGCCTATGGATCAGGACTTTCCGGGGATCTGCTTACGCATGACTATGACCGCTTGAATTGTGTGTTGAATATGGGTATTCCTGAATCCGTAAGCGCGTCTGGGGGAATCTATACCCACAACGATGGCCGTGATGTACCTGATGTTTTGCAAGTGAATATGGAATTCCCGAACTATTCCACGGGAAGTAGTCAAAATAAAGGCAAGGAAAACGGTATGACGTTTTGTTACAGTGCTTCTTTGGGAAATTCATTTAACAGACCTACAGTATTAATGGGGCATGATGCCACCATGGAATTGGGAAACAGACTCACGGTTTGGCCAGATGGAGCCTCTACCCGCTACGGGGATATGCTGGAATTGGGAAAAATGCAGCCTAATGTGCCCATTTATCAATATAACCCAGCTGCCAATGTTCCCGATGCGATCTCATCGGCCACTTCCCAATATTTTGCGGACAAAGGATTGATGTGGACCTATATCAATGGGGTTCGGGTGGACTCTACCTTCCTGCACATGCGCGAATGGTTGAGTGTGATAAAGAATGGAGGAAAGGTCAGTTGTGGTATCAAGGAAGGTTTTGAGGAAGCCATAGCGGCACACATGGCTGGCTTATCCTGGAAATTGGGCCAAAAAATTGAATGGGATGTGGACAAGGAAGAATTAAAGCCCATTCCTGGAATCAATTTTGACGAAGTATTGTTGGCCAATGGACAATGGGAAACTCCCGTTACGGAAATCCTTGAAGGCTAAACTTTCATCTTTTACTGCAATTTTGATGTAGCCTTGGATTTTGTACGTTGATGCCGAAAAGGTGCATTCCTGAAAGTGGTAGTTCCATTTCAGGCGCACTGCCCAAATGGACTACATGATGGGTTGAACTTGTTATGCACTAGGTAAGTATATTTATTTTTATAAATTTGTATGATGTATGACAAATTTAGAATTTGATGTTTGAACCCATTGAAAAACGCGAATCTCTGAGCGGGCATGTGGAGGCTGAATTGACCAGGGCCATTAGAATAGGCCAATACCAACCTTTGCAAAAAATACCTACGGAAAATGAGCTTTGTTCCATTTTTAATGTGAGCAGAACAGTGGTTAGGGAAGCGATAAAGGGTCTCAATGCCAAGGGGATTGTCGACGTGAAAAAGGGAAGCGGGGTTTATGTTTCAGAAATGAGTATCCAAAATGCTTCTGAGACCTTGAATCTTTTCTTTGGCCTCTCTTCCAATCAGGATGTACTGCTGCATACCATAGATTCCCGTGCTATGATAGAACCTATGATTGCTTCAAAATCGGCAGTAATCAGAAAGGAAAAACACATGGATCTGCTTCAGGAGAATATGGAAAAGATGCGGCAGTGTCCGTTAGAGGACAAAAAGGAAGAAGCTGAATTGGACAATCAATTCCATAGAATCATCCTTGACTGCATTGATAATCCTGTACTTCATATGTTGATAGACCCTGTTTTCAATTTGATGCCAAAATTTAAGCTCGGTGTTTTTGGTAAGACGATTGCAGGAAATTTGGAGGAAGAAAAAGAAAAAATGCTCTATTTCCATCAAATGATAACCGATGCCATCATTGGAAAACACCCATTAAGAGCGGAAAGTTTTATGAAGGAGCATTTAAAAGTCACTCGTGAAAACTATATAAAAGCACTAAGACCATGAAAGGATTTGTCACTTTTGGTGAAATCATGTTACGACTTACCCCAGCAGTAAAGGGCGGTAAACTATCCGTGGCTCCCAAATTTTCTGTGGGTTATGCTGGGGCAGAATCCAATGTAGCGGTTTCCCTCGCCTGTTTGGGAAATCAAGTTGATTTTGTGAGCAAGGTGCCTAAAAATCCTATAGGTAATGCTGCCTTGATGAGCCTCAAACAATTTGGGGTTTCCACAGAAAATGTATTGGTAGGAGGTAAGCGATTGGGAACCTATTTTATTGAATTGGGCTCGTCCATCCGACCATCCAAGGTAATTTATGACAGAGAAAACTCAGCCATAAGCCAAATAAAAGCCAAAGAATTTGATTGGAAAACCATTTTGAAGGACAAGGAGTGGTTACATCTTTCAGGAATTACGCCTGCCTTGTCAGCCCGGTGTGCCAAGGAAACCATATGGCTTGCAAAAATCGCCAAAGAAATGGGAGTTAAAGTCAGTTTTGATTTAAACTTTAGAAGATCACTATGGCAAGATGGTAAGGCAGCTAGGGAAGTATTTAATTCCATAATTGCAAGTTCAGATACCGTTTTTGCTAATCTGGGCGCATTGGCAGATGTATACGATCTAGAATTTTCAGGAGATAATGTCGTAGAGCGGACAAAAGAAGCTATGAAGGTAGTCAATGGCTTATTTAATGTCAACAATATGGTATTTACAATCCGGGAGCACGACTCGGCTTCCCAAAACAAGTTGATGGGAATGCTCTGGTCAAATGGTGAAATAACTACATCCAAACCTTATAGTGTGCAGATTGAAGATCGTTTTGGTACTGGTGATGCCTTTGCGGCGGCTTATTTGCATGCTATTGACAATGGATGGAATAGCGATACAAGTATAGAGTTTGCAACGGCTGCTTTTGCATTAAAACACACCCTAAAGGGAGATTTGCACACAAGCACTGAAGAAGAAATACGCTCAATTATGAATGGCAACCTATCTGGGCACGTGATACGATGAAAAAAGAAGAGATTGTACAGCAGTTACTGGAAGAAAAGCTCATTTCCATTGTTCGGCTAAAAAACGGACAGTATACATCCAAGGTTATTGACGCCTTGGTTCAAGGGGGAATCAAGGTATTGGAAATTACCTCGAACACTCCTGGTTTTGAAATGGAAATTGCCGATGCCAGAAAGAAGTATCCCAATATTTTGATCGGCGCCGGGACGATTACAAACACAGAACTCGCACTAAAGGCCATAAAGGCAGGAGCCCAATTTTTGATAACCCCAAATACCAATAAAGAAGTAACGGATAAAGCGATTAAGGCTAACATACCTGTTGCCATGGGAGCTTTTACCCCGACGGAAATTGCGAATGCGGTTGTTTATGGTGCGGACATCATAAAGCTCTTTCCTTCCGGTCAGTTGGGTATTTCGTACTTCAAATCCCTAAAAGGGCCCTTTTCAGAAACTAAATTCTTTGCCGTAGGTGGAATCGGAATGGATAATTTGGAAGAGTGGTTCAAGGCGGGAATTGATGGCGTTGGCATTGCTAGTACATTGGTTAAAAAGGAGACAAGTAAGCAAGAAGATTTGGGCGAAATCGTCAGTAAGGCGCAACAATTCGTAGCATTTACAAAGAAATATGGACGCATTACAGATTGAAAAAGTAGAGCTCTTCAAGGTTCCACCGCGTTGGTTGTTTTTGAAAATAACCACTAAGGAGGGCATTTTTGGGTGGGGAGAACCCGTTGTGGAAGGTAGGGCGGACACCGTGGCGGCTTGTGTAAATGAACTTTCACAATACCTAAAAGGGCGTTCCGCCCACGCAATTGAGGACATTTGGCAGACCTTGTACAGAGGTGGATTTTACAGGGGCGGGCCCATTTTAATGAGCGCCTTGGCTGGAATTGATCAGGCACTCTGGGATATCAAGGGAAAATCATTGGGTGTTCCTGTCCATGAATTGTTGGGAGGTGCTGTCAGGCAGAAAATGAAAATGTATTGCTGGATTGGTGGCGATAGCCCGGAAGTGGTCATTGAGCAAGCCCAATCCAAAGTGAAAGAAGGTTATAAGGCCGTAAAAATGAATGCCACGGGAGCTTTCGAGTGGATTGATTCCAACAAAAAAATAAAAGATGTAGCCAAAAACATCCAATTATTACGTGAAGAGTTTGGTAATGCACTCGATATTGGCCTCGATTTTCACGGAAGGGTACACAAAGGCATGGTAAAGTCACTCATTGATGAGTTGGCAGCCTACAATCCCATGTTTATAGAAGAACCCGTATTGACCGAAAACAACGACGCCCTAGATCATATATATACCTATAGCTCTATTCCTATTGCCACAGGGGAACGCATGTATTCCAGATGGGATTTTAAAGAAGTGCTTCATCGAGGGGTGGTTGATATTATCCAACCCGACCTTAGTCACGCAGGTGGAATTTCGGAAGTACGAAGGATTGCGGCCATGGCGGAAGCCTATGATGTGGCTCTGGCACCCCATTGCCCATTGGGCCCTATCTCGTTGGCTTCGGCATTGCAGATAGATTTTGCTTGCATAAATGCTGTTATTCAGGAAAGTAGCTTGGGCATTCACTATAATCAAGGATACGATCTTTTGGACTATATGGAAAACCCGGAAGTTTTCACCCTGGAGGATGGGTACATCCCATTACTCAAAGAACCTGGCTTGGGAGTGCGTATTGATGAGGAAAAATTAAAGGAGGCTCAGAAAGTTGGTCATCAATGGAGCAATCCTATTTGGAGAAATGAAGATGGAAGTTTTACCGAATGGTAATATTCCCTCAACACGATGCAATATGAAAAATCAAAAACAACTTCATCTTAAACATTGACTATGCTTTATATCGTTGCATTGCTGCTTGCTTTGGCTTTTATCATTTTAGGTATTGTACGGTTTGGGATCCATCCCTTTTTTGTGCTATTACTAGCAGCTATTGGATATGGCTTTTTGGCGGGAATGGATGTTTCCACGATCATCGCTTCCATTAACGATGGATTTGGCGGTATTATGGGCAAAATTGGATTGATCATATTTTTTGGGGTGGTTATAGGCACCATTTTGGAAAAATCGGGAGGAGCGCTTGTCATTGCCAACTCCATTTTACAATGGATTGGGGAAAGATCTATTCATTTGGCCATGATGTTAACAGGCTACGTATTGTCTATTCCCGTATTCGCCGACAGTGCTTTTCTTATGATGAATTCCTTGAACAAAGCCTTATCCCATAAAGCAAAAGTCTCTTATGCTGGAACCACCGCGGCTTTGGCTTTGGGTTTAACGGCAACCCACGTCATGGTTCCTCCAACTCCAGGACCCATTGCAGCGGCAGGCATTTTGGATGCCCCATTGGGTAGTGTGGTGGCCTGGGGAATTTTAGTGAGTTTGTTGTCATTGAGTACATGCTATCTTTTTGCAAAAAAGGTGGCCTCCAAAATTATCATTCCGTATCGCTTGGAAAGCATTGAAAACCCATCACACCTCCCCAAATTATGGAAATCGATGCTTTCGATAGTTGTGCCAATCTTGCTTATCGTTTTAAAATCGATTTTTGATTATCCTGAACTGGGATTGCAGGAAAGCTCGTTTTATCCCATTGTTTCTTTTTTGGGCACTCCCATGATTGCCCTGTTGATAGGAATTATCCTCACCTTGCTTTTACCTGAAAAACTGGATAAAAAAATCTATGCCGCTTCGGGTTGGATAGGGGATTCGGTAAAAATTGCCGCTCCTATAATATTGATTACAGGTGCTGGTGGAATATTTGGAAAAATGCTTCAGAATTCTGGGATGGCAGAGGTGATAACAGAAAGCCTGTCCGATGTTCAAATAGGGCTGTTTTTCCCGTTTCTTTTAGCGGCTTGTTTAAAGACCACCCAAGGTTCCTCCACCGTGGCCCTCATAACCACAGCGTCCATTGTAGCACCCATTTTACCAGCTTTGGGGTTGGATGCACCCTTTATGAAAACCATGACCGTTCTGGCCATCGGGGCTGGATCTGCCGTGGTTTCACATGCCAACGATAGTTTCTTTTGGGTATTTACGGAACTCACTGGGATGAACGTGCGACAAGGTAACCAGATTCAGACAGCAGGAACTTTGGTTTTAGGCGTTACTGCGATGATCATTATTTTTCTGATTTCCTTGATTGTAATCTGATACATCCTGCCGTGACAACATAATGGAGCAAAACTTTTTACATGATTCAATGTGAATTGAATTTGAAAATATACCTGTTTAGTAGATTATAAATAGCTTGTGATGTTTGTCAGGTCGAGCGCAGTCGAGGCCAGCTAAAGAATCGGTTTTATTAAGACTTCTCGACTACGCTCGAAGTGACAATCGCCTATTAAAAGGGTATTTAACCGCATAAACAGTTATTTCTTTTATTGGGCCGATATCAATTTACATATTCACAAACTCGTAGCCCGATAGGGGGATATTCCTTAAATCGAATTCAGTCTCATTCAATAGAATTCCATGCTCCAAATAGGCTTTTAGGTTGGCCAGCCAAAAGGTCCATCCATTGCTGCACCCATGATGTATGTTGAGCTTGCTGGTCTCATCTGTAGGGATTTGGTGTTGTTTTAAACTGACCAGTACTGCGGTTTCATGCTGTTCCAAAGAGACAGAAACTTTGCTGTCCGCAAAGGAGATTTCCAAGAAATCGCTTCCATTCGCCTTCAGTACTGTTCCTTTTTCCTCTCCGTCCCAGTTATGCCACATCCAAGTGTAACTGTCCCCAGCTTGAACCTGATCTTCTGGTTTACGCCGTTCTCCGCTGGTGGATGTGTACACTGAAGAACGTAAAAACCAGGAGCAAATTCCCGCTTCAGTACCCCAACACCAGTAGAGCTTTTCCATGGTGGACTTTATATAAATCTTCTTGGTGAAGCTGTCAAACGTAAGTTGGCTCATCGTTTCCGTTTTAATTCTTGTTGATAAAGTTCCCTTCCCAATTGTGCTAAAAATGGGATCCCAATCTCGTCGTATTCGTAGGCATTATCATTAAAGATACCATCTTTATTGACCAAAATGGTCGCAGTCACCAGAAAATCAATGTCGTTTTGCTCATCTGTGATGTAGGCACAGTCGGTCAAGGTACCGTAGGCGTAACCCACTTTGTTGTAGATTTTAATGTGGTCTGGAATGGGGTCTGTTGAATCTCCAAACATGAAGAATTTTACATAACTGTCATAGTATTTCTCCGAATCGTACCCCACATCCCCAGGAAGCATATACATGGCATCAAGTAGAAGACGCCGTTGCTCGGAGCTTAGATTGAAACGCTCTTCCACCACAAAACTTTCAGGAAATATGATTCGTTTTAACAGCGCGTGTTGGGCTTTTATTGGATAATAGTTTTTCAAGGAAAAATCAAAGGCGCCATTTTGGAGTCCTTCGTCATCGTAGTACCCACTTCCTTTATGGACGCGCTTTATGGCAAGTTCCTCTGGAAATGTGTTTATAATAGGTTGACTGAGCGATGTGGTAGAATCGTTTAGGTATATGACCAAGGATTTTGAGGTAATCTCATCGGCATTTGAAGTGGAAAGACGATGCGCAATTCGGATAGGTTCCACCCCCCTTTCTTGCATTCGTTGGTTCAGCTGATCCTGTCCCAATAACTCAAGCAATCGATTGTTGGCCGCATTGTCCGAAACCGCAAAAATCTCTGAAACCGCCTTGGCAAAAGTGGTCTCTACGGAATCTCCTTCCACATAAAAACGGGTGTTCACGGAAAGGGAATCAATTTCATTTATTTTTTCCAAAGCGGCGACCGCAGCTGGAAACTTGACCGTACTGGCAGGATAAAAATAGTTGTCTTCATCCACTTGAAAGTCGTAATCGGTAAAAACAATGCTGTCCTGTGAGCGGTCTATTTGGGTATATCTTATTTGCACCTCAAACTGCTCCAAACTGTCCATCACCATTTTAATTTTGGGGTTATTTGATGCAAGAACCGCATCTAGCACATTGCCCTTGGAATTTCCCTCACAGGATATGAAAATCACTGTCAGCAATAGAACGGTGGCGATTACCTTAACAAAGATTGAAATTTTAGTATCCATCCAAATACACTTCTCCCCTGTGGGGTTTTAGTATGTCCTTTACTTCTGGTAGCTCAAATTCGGCAACCACCATAAAGGTGATGCTGTGGGTGGGGCTCAAGTGCTTATGGCCCGTAATGTCAAACTTGAGCTCTTCGATCACAATAAATTCTTCCAGATGTTTGCGGTAGTGTTCGGCTGTTCGCGCTGCCCCTGGTCCCCGAAAATCCCAAATGAGCTTGATTTTTTTGTCCAGTACTTTATCCATTATCCAGAACTGATTTTCCTGTTTCGGCAAAAGCCTTAAAATCTTCCAGATACTTTAAAGACTGTTTTTTGAATGCGCCAGGCATCAGAAACGCCATCAATTTCATGCCAAAACCGGAAAACTGAAACTCGCTTTCCGAAACCCAGAGGGTTTTTCCGTCAACTTCCTTAAAATGGTTCTTTTGGATGTTGTGTACCCCTTTGGTATCATAGGTCATGTGGAATTCGTCCGGAAGGTTGCGTTTTAAAATAGTTTCTACCATTTCAAACTCCCGTTTGCCCATTTTATATCTCAAGGACATCTGGGAACCTTCTGTGCCAGGTTTGTCGGATAAATGTTCATAGCCCAAAAGCCCCCGTTGCCAATGTCTCATATTATCGGGATTGTCCAATTTTTCAATAAATGCATCCCGTGGAAGATCAACTGTAATTTCACAAGTGTATTTCATCGGTATAGGTTCTGCTACTAATGTAATAAATTAAATAGTGGGGATTGGCTAATAAAAATCTGTTAACAGGGATATAACCTACTTGTAAGGGTTTAAGTAATTGTTATTTTTGCGCAATGCATGGTTTTCAAAAGCATACTTTATTCTCAGTTTTGATATCAGGCTTGTTGGTTCTCACTTCCTGCGATTCCTTGTTCAGGCAAAAAGTGGAAAAAGAACCTTTGGCCAGGGTTGGGGAGGAATTTTTGTACAGGGAAGATGTGGCTCCTTTGATTCGGGATGATATGTCGCCCCAGGATAGTGCCCTCTTTGTGACCAATTATATTAACAATTGGGCTTCCAAGCAATTGTTGCTATCCAAATCCAAGATCAACTTACCTGAGGAAAAATTGGCAGAGTTTGATCGCTTGGTTTCCGATTACAGGTCCGATCTATATACAAGGGCGTATGTTGAAGCTTTGGTGTTCAAAGAGCAAGATACGGCTGTTTCCACTGCGCAGCTTAGACAATATTACGAAAGGGAAAAAGAGAATTTTAAACTGGGTGAAAAACTGGTTCAACTTCGATTTGTTGGGCTGCCTGCTCAATTTTTGGACAAGGACGATGTGGTTTCGAGAATGAAAGCATGGAGTGAGGAGGATCGTATATATCTGGATTCCATTGCGGTACAGTTCAAGAAGATCCATTTCAACGATTCTATTTGGGTACGTACCTCCCGTGTAATGGAGGAAATCCCACCTCTAACCCCTTTGAATGAAGAGGACTACTTAAAAAAATCACAATTTTTTGAATTACAGGATTCCTTGGAGGTATATTTGGGACAGGTTACAGATGTCCTGGAAATTAATGATATAGCTCCTTTTGAGTATATTTTACCAGATATTAAACAGCTGATTTTGAATCGTAGGAGAATGCAATACGTTAGAAAGCTGGAAACTGAGATAATTGACGAAGCTATTAAGAAGAAAGAATTTGAGGTATATGAAAAAGATGAATAAAAAAGTATTTGGCCTATTGTTTTTTGCAATTGCTGGAATCCTTAATGCCCAGGATGCTGATCAGGCCATGCAGGCCACAGCAGATTCAACGGAGGCTATTAAGCGGGTAAAGTTGGATGGAATTGCAGCGGTAATTGGGGATTATGTAATCTTGGATTCCGATGTGGATAAAACATTGATCGATTTAAAAAGTCAAGGGGCATCTACCGAAGATATTACCAAATGCAGTCTTTTGGGCAAGTTGATGGAAGATCGTTTATATGCCCACCAGGCGGTTCAGGACAGTTTGCTGGTTTCCGATGATCAGGTAAATGCGCAGAGCGATAGACAGATTCAGCAGTTGGTAGCCCAAGTTGGGTCTATGGATAAAGTGCTCAAGTTCTATAAGAAACCTGATATCGAAAGTTTTAGGGAAGAACTCTTCGAAATCAATAAGTTGCGCATGCTATCTGAAAAAATGCAGAGCAGTATAGTGGAAGAACTGGAGGTAACCCCTGAAGAGGTGAGGCAGTTCTTTAGTAAGATTCCCGAAGATGAATTGCCTGTTTTTGGAGCGGAACTTGAAATTGCCCAGATTGTAAAACAACCTACGGCACCCGAAGAGGAAAAACAAAAGGTTATAGACCGTTTGAAACAGATCAAACAGGATGTGGAGGATAACGATGCCAGTTTCAATGTAAAAGCCATTCTTTATTCCCAAGACCCAGGTTCCAAATCCAAGGGAGGTTTTTATAGTATGACGAGGGAAACCCCATTTGTAAAGGAATTTAAGGATGTGGCATTTAGCTTGCAGGAAGGGGAAATATCCGAACCTTTTGAATCCCCGTTTGGATACCACATCATCTTCATTGAAAAAATACGCGGACAGGAACTGGATCTTAGGCACATTTTAATGATTCCTGAAATTCCGCAAAGTGCCATTGATGCTGCCGTCAAGGAACTGGACAGTATTCGCCAACACATCATGGACGGAAAATACACCTTCGCAGAGGCGGCCCTGAACTTTTCCGATGAAAAAGAAACCAAAAATGATGGTGGTGTACTCCGAAACCCCATCAACTACGGTTCACGGTTTGAATTGACCAATATGGATCCCGCGCTGTACAATCAGGTACGAAATCTAAAGGACGAAGAAATTTCGAGACCCATAAAGGAAGATGATCCCAGGGGAGGCCCTCCCAAATTTAAGATCATGAAGATTTCCAATCGCTATGACGAGCATAGAGCAGATTTTGCAAAGGACTATCTCAAAATTCAGGAATTGGCCCTGCGTGAAAAGCAGTTCAAGGCTATAAAAGAGTGGATGAACGAGCACATTGAAGACACCTACATCCATGTTAACAACGAAAACAGGGAGTGCGATTTTGCAAACAACTGGGTAAAGGAGTAAGTGCATGTCAGACGTTGCAGCGGTAGAAAGTCTCGTAAAAAAACATCAAGAATTAAAAGATGAGATTGCCAAGGTCATTGTGGGCCAGGAAAAGGTGATCGAGCAAATTCTACTTTCCATATATACGGGGGGGCATTCGCTGTTGATTGGTGTTCCTGGTTTGGCCAAAACCTTGATGGTAAATACCATTGCCCAAACCCTGGGTCTGGATTTTAAACGAATCCAATTTACCCCGGATTTAATGCCCAGCGATATTTTAGGGAGTGAGGTATTGGATCAAAACAGAAATTTTAAGTTCATCAAAGGACCCGTTTTTGCGAATATCATTTTAGCGGATGAAATCAACCGTACCCCGCCCAAAACCCAAGCTGCGTTATTGGAGGCCATGCAAGAAAAGGCGGTGACCATAGCAGGAGAGCAACATAAGCTTGCCATGCCCTATTTTGTTTTGGCAACCCAAAACCCAATAGAACAAGAGGGAACCTATCCCTTGCCCGAAGCGCAATTGGACCGATTTATGTTTGCCATTGAGCTCAAATATCCGTCCATCGCAGAAGAAATCCAGGTTGTGAAATCCACAACTTCAGATGAGCATCCAGAACTAAATCCGCTTTTTAACGCGGAAGAAATTGTGGCTGTTCAGCATTTGGTGCGGAGAATTCCCGTACCCGATAATGTCATAGACTACACGGTAAACTTGGTAAACAAGACCCGCCCTGGAATACCAAACACCTCTGATTTTATAAATACTTACGTGGACTGGGGCGCAGGCCCAAGGGCATCCCAGAATTTGGTCTTGGGAGCAAAAGCACATGCTGCGATCCATGGAAAATTCTCACCGGATATTGAAGATGTCCAAGCAGTGGCCATGGGAATTCTTCGCCATAGAATTCTCAAAAACTACAAAGCGGAGGCCGAAGGCATTTCTGAGGAGAAAATCATCCTGGAATTGTTATAAATACAATATTCCCTCGACTTATTTGCTAAATTCTAATTCCTAAATCGTAGGTATTTTAGTAAATTAGCCGAATTACAAAAATCTTAAATCCAATTGCAGAATGGCGTTTGACATTGACATGATCAAGGGGGTATATGCCTCCATGGGTGAGCGCATCGAGAAGGCCCGCGACTTAGTGGGAAAACCGTTGACCCTAGCTGAAAAAATATTGTATTCCCATTTGTGGGAAGGAACACCCACAAAACAGTTTACAAGGGGCAAGGACTATGTGGATTTTGCTCCTGATCGGGTAGCTTGCCAGGATGCAACCGCCCAAATGGCTTTGTTGCAGTTTATGCATGCCGGTAAACCCAAGGTTGCCGTGCCCACAACGGTACATTGTGATCACCTTATTCAAGCCAAAGTCGATGCCAAAACGGATTTGAAACGTGCCAACGAAACCAGTAATGAGGTATTCAACTTTTTGGAATCCGTATCCAATAAATATGGAATTGGATTTTGGAAGCCTGGAGCAGGAATTATCCACCAAGTGGTTTTGGAAAACTACGCCTTTCCCGGTGGTATGATGATTGGAACCGACTCCCACACTGTTAACGCAGGCGGTTTGGGAATGGTGGCCATTGGAGTTGGTGGAGCTGACGCTGTGGACGTAATGGCTGGAATGGCTTGGGAACTGAAATTTCCAAAACTGATCGGTGTAAAATTGACCGGAAAACTATCCGGTTGGACCGCTCCAAAGGATGTAATTCTAAAAGTTGCCGGTATTCTTACCGCAAAAGGAGGAACTGGGGCCATTGTTGAATATTTTGGAGAAGGAGCCACCGCTATGTCCTGTACCGGTAAGGGAACCATTTGTAATATGGGAGCCGAAATTGGGGCAACCACCTCTACTTTTGGTTATGATGAATCCATGGATCGCTATTTACGTGCAACCGATAGGTCGGATGTGGCGGATGCGGCATTGGAAGTGAAAGAACACCTTACAGCGGATCCTGAAGTGTATGCAAATCCAGAGCAATACTTTGATCAGCTAATAGAAATCGATCTAAGTACCTTAGAACCTCATTTGAACGGTCCTTTTACTCCAGATTTGGCTACGCCAATTTCCCAAATGAGTGAGGCCGCTAAGGCCAATGACTGGCCTTTGAATGTTGAGGTGGGTCTTATCGGATCCTGTACCAACTCTTCTTATGAGGATATTTCGAGAGCGGCTTCCTTGGCTAAACAAGTTGCAGATAAAAACTTAAAGACCAAATCCAAGTTCACGATTACTCCGGGATCGGAACAAGTGCGCTACACTATTGACCGTGATGGATTTATTGATACCTTCAACAGTATTGGGGCAACCGTATTTGCCAATGCCTGTGGCCCATGTATTGGAATGTGGGATAGATATGGAGATAAGGCGGCGGAAGGACCCAGAAATACCATTGTACACTCCTTCAATAGAAACTTTGCCAAGCGTGCGGATGGAAACCCAAATACACTTGCATTTGTAGGGTCACCTGAATTGGTTACCGCAATTGCTATTTCAGGTCGACTGGATTTTAATCCAGTAACGGATAAATTGATCAATGAGGATGGGGAAGAAGTGATGTTGGATGAACCAAGAGGCTATGAATTGCCTCCTGAAGGTTTTGCTGTGGAAGATGCTGGATTCATTGCTCCCATGGAAGACGGAAGTGGAGTTCAGGTAGTGGTATCGTCCACTTCTGAAAGACTTCAATTGTTGGAGCCATTTGTTCCTATTTCCATAGAGAGCCTGCAAGGTGTAAAATTATTGATCAAGGCTTTTGGAAAATGTACTACGGACCATATTTCCATGGCTGGACCTTGGTTGAGGTACAGGGGGCATTTGGACAATATTGCAAATAACACCTTGATAGGTGCCGTAAATGCCTTTAACAAGCAGACCAATTTTGTGAAGAACCAACTTATAGGAGAATATGCAGCAGTTCCAGATGCGCAAAGAGCCTACAAGAAAGAGGGGATTAGAACCATAGTTGTGGGAGACCATAATTACGGGGAAGGATCGTCTAGGGAACATGCGGCCATGCAGCCAAGACATTTGGGAGTTGCCGCTGTTTTGGTGAAATCTTTTGCTAGGATTCACGAAACCAATTTGAAGAAGCAAGGGATGTTGGCTCTGACTTTTGCCAATGAAAGCGATTACGATTTGATTCAAGAGGACGATACCTTCAATTTTGTGGATATTGCAGATTTCGTTCCAGGTAAGCCCTTAACCTTGGAAGTGGTTCATGCTGATGGTAGCAAAGACAATATCATTGCAAACCATTCGTACAATGCTTCCCAAATTGATTGGTTCAAGGAGGGTTCTGCCTTGAATATGATCAAAAAGGAAAATGCTTAAAATAGTTTTACTTTAAATATGAAAAACTCCTGATTTTATGTCAGGAGTTTTTTAGTTTTGAGACAAACCCATCGAAATGAAAAAAGGAACTAAAAAGACTATCATTAACGTTATTCTGATTCTTTTTGTGCTTTCCTTTTTTTTTGGCCCCACAGGTCACTATGGCAAAGTGTTGCTGAATAGGATTTTTGCTTCGGCACCACCTATTATAGAGGCTTCCCAAAGGGAAAAATTGGGGGACTTTGACTGGAAATTGAAAGATGCTGAATGGAATTTCTTCAATTTTGAGCGATCCAAGGGAAAAGTGGTCTTCATCAATTTATGGGCCTCATGGCGATTGCCCAGTGAAGCAGAGCTTGCCAGTATCCAAGAAATGTACGATGCCTACAAGGGAAAGATGGATTTCTATATAATTACCAATGAGAATAGACCTCCGGTTGAGGAATTTATGGAAAAACATGAATACACCTTTCCAGTGACCTATTTGATCATTGGCGAAAAAATGCCCATAAATCCTGATGTGGTTCCCGCTTCATATGTGATTGATAAGTCAGGCAATGTTGTCATTTATAAAGAGAAGATTGCGGATTGGAGCAATGATAAAGTGTACACGCTCCTGGACACTTTGATAGCGGAATAGTGGAATTACCATGAAGTTGAGCAAGGAACAAATTAGCAATGGAATCTGGATTTTGGCCATCATCCTGATTTTATTTACCCCGATTGGATTTCATCTTCGCGTTTTAACGGGTAAACTGTTTTCGGGCAATGCTGCTGTTATTGCTGAAGATAAAAGGGAAACTTTGGAAAATTACCACTGGAGCTTGGTGGATTTGGATGGTAATCAGCTCAACTTTGAAAATACCCGCGGAAAAGTAGTTTTGGTCAATTTTTGGGCTACTTGGTGCCCTCCTTGTGTTGCGGAACTCCCTAGCATGGACAGACTTCACAATGCATATAAGGACAAAGTGGTATTCGCATTTGTTGCCAATGACGAGAAAGAAAAGGTGCAATCTTTTTTGGCCAGGCGGGAATTTGACCTTCCTGTGTATTTTGAAGCTTCCCGCACACCTGATTTATTGGTATCGCGAAGCATTCCTGCAACCTTTATACTTGATAAATCGGGAGCTATTGTGGTTAGGGAAATTGGAGCAGCCCAATGGGATTCCGAAGAGACTTGGGAGTTATTGGATCAGCTGGTGGCTGAGTGATTTTATTTCTTGAAGTATTTGAAAGGTACTACCAGCATCCCAAAACATTCCCCGTCTTCCTTGCTCAAGTGTTTGTGGTGAATTTTATGGGCTCTGCGCACTCCTCTAGCATACCAATTGTTGGCGTTTCTGAACCACTTAAAACGTTGGTGGATGAAAATATCGTGCACCATAAAGTAAGCAATACCATAGGCCAAAATACCAAAACCCAAGGGCCAGCCGTACCAAAATTCGGTTTCCGCTCCCAAATAGAAGCAGACCATGCTAACAATGGCATAGAAAATGAAAAAGGCATCATTGCGCTCAAACCAAGAGTCGTGGTCCTTTTTATGGTGATCTTTGTGTAAACTCCATAAGAAGCCGTGCATCACATATTTATGCGTGAACCAGGCCATAAATTCCATAATGGAAAAAGTCCCCAAAAAAATCAATATCCAAAGGGCAATCTTCATTTAGAGCAGTTGGAGTTTATAATTTACATACGACTGGGCCAAAAGCCCCAATTTTTGATAATCCGGCACACGGATCCGGGTGTTCTTAATTTCCAGGGGAGGCGTACTCTGTAGTTTCTGAAGCAGTTTTTTGTAGTACCTATAGGCGGTATAAACCCCAAATTTGGCCTCTTTTGGAAGTTTAAGAATTCCTGAGTAGGCCATGGCAAAATCAGCTCTAATTTCGTCTACAATCCGTTTTTTGGAGGCCTCATCCAACTCCATCAAGTTGGTGTTGGGAAAATAGGTGCGTTCCAAATCTTCAAAATCCGCTTTTAGATCACGCAGAAAGTTCACTTTTTGAAAGGCCGAGCCCAAAGCCATGGCATATTCCTTGAGTTCCTCATATTTTGCCTGATCTCCGTTCACAAAAACACAGAGGCACATAAGTCCAACTACATCTGCGGAACCATAAATGTAACCCTTGTATTCCTCAAAACTCTGATAGTCTTTCTTGGTGAGGTCCATTCGCATACTGTTCATAAAAGCTTCTACCAAATGATGTGGGATATCATATTTGTGATAGGTATGCTGAAAGGAATTTAATATAGGATTGAGGCTAATTTTTCGCTCCAAAGCCAATTCCATGTCCCTTTCAAACTGATCAAACAAAACCTCTTTGTCATAATCGTGAAAAGTGTCCACAATTTCATCCGCAAAACGCACAAACCCATAAATATTGTAGATGTCCTTTCGAATGGAAGGCGCCAACATTTTTGTGGCCAAAGCAAAGGAAGTGCTATAAGTCTTGGTAACAATCTTACTGCAATCCCTGGAGACATCATCGAAGATAGATTTCATCACTTTAAGTTTTTGGTTAACAGATTTGCCACTAATTTTCCAGAAATCAAAGCCGGTGGTACTCCTGGACCAGGAACCGTAAGCTGACCTGTGAAAAACAAGTTTTTTACCTTGCTGCTTTTAAGATTTGGTCTTAAAAAAGCTGTTTGTTTCAGTGTATTGGCCATTCCGTAGGCATTACCCTTATAGGAATTGTATTGCTCAATAAAATCTTTAACGCAGAAGCTCTCTTTAAAGATAATGGAATTTCTTACTTCTTGCTCTGTCAAAGATTCAAATCTATCCATCACAATATCAAAATATTGAGCCCTCAATTCTGTAGTGTCCTCTAAATTGGGTGCAATGGGGACAAGAAAGAATCCTGTTTCATTGTCTTTGGGAGCCATGGTTCCATCTGTTATGGAAGGAAAGTTGGCATAAAACAAAGGGTCACTCGGCCATTGGGGTTCATCATAGATTTCTTGGGTGTGCCGTTCAAAATCGGTGTCAAAAAAGAGATTATGATGATGAACGTTTTTCAATTTTTTGTTGAATCCTACGTAAAACAAAAGGGCAGAGGGGGCATAGGTACGGGTATCCCAATAGGTTTCGGAATATTGCCGATATTTTTTATCCAACAAGGTTTCGGAATGATGGTAGTCAGCACCGCTTATCACATAATCGGAGGTAAGGTTAGCACCATTGCTACGGACACCGCAGATTTCTCCATCAAGTACCAAAATTTTATCAACAGGATGATTGGTTCGAATTTTGACCCCGAGTTCTTGGGCCAATTGAACCATTGCCTTAATGATTTCGTACATACCACCCTTGGGATGCCATGTTCCCAAACCGAAATCCGCAAAATTCATAAAGCTGTAAAAAGAAGGGGTCTTGCTGGGCTTGGCTCCCAAAAACAACACAGGAAACTCCAAAGTAGAGATCAATTTGGGGTTTTCAAACCGCTTCCGTACCTCTTGGCTTATGCTCTTGAAAAATTGGTCCAAGCGAAGTACCGTATCCTTGGTCACCAATTCAAAAGGGGAGATACCAGGCTTTAGGACCACTTTGTTAATGGCAATATTGTAATTCTCCTGGGCTTTTTTGATAAAAGTCCGAAGGTGATTTCCACTGCCGCTTTCAATACGGTCAAATTCAAGACAAATTTGATCCATACAGTCACCAATGGTTACACTATCGTCCTTAAAGAAGATCTTATAGGCCGGACTTAGCTTTTCCAATTGGTAATAATCCGATGGTTTTTTGCCGAAATCCGCAAAGAAGTTTTCAAAAATATCTGGCATCCAATACCAACTGGGACCAATATCGAAAGTGAACCCTTCTTTGATCAATTGTCTGGCCCGGCCTCCAACTGTGGCGTTTTTCTCCAGAATTTCCACTTCCAGACCAGCTTTAGCCAGATAACAGGCAGCGGATAGGGAAGAGAAACCAGAACCAATGACAATGACCTTCATAGGACTGGTTTTTAGATGGATTCCATTAACTGGTCAATGGAATTGAAGGTCCTTATATGTTGGGGAAGTTCTTCATCGGTAATGTACCTTATTTGATGTCCCAATACCCAAAGTTTGGAATTACCCGACAAGCCCAAGGTCTCTGAAAACTCTTTAAAATAGGCAGATAGATCATCCTTGGTTGGGGAGACCGTGAAATAGCTTACAAAATGGACATTGTCGTAATACTTGAGCAAGTCCACCAAATTTTCAATAGGCATGGTCTGGCCCAAATAAATAGACTTGTAACCCCTCAAATTGATTTCATAATTGAGATAGAGCAATCCAATTTCATGAATTTCGTTCTCGGGAAGAAACAGGGCAAAAACCTTATCCTTTTTGGTAGGTTCCAGCATCTGCAGTTTTTCCGTATTGATATGGATTTTTTGTTTGATCAAGTGGGAAATAAAATGCTCATGAGCCGGGCTAATGGTGTCCGTTTGCCAAAGGAGTCCCAATTCGTTCAACAAGGGAATTAACACTTCACTGAAAATGTCCTTAAAGGAACGATCCGCCAAAAGGCTGTTGTATGTATTTAGAAAAAGGACTTGGTCAAAATTGACCATAGCCAGCTTAAATGCATTGACCGCATGGTCCTTTTCACTGGTATTGGAAACAATTTCACGGACTAAAACTGGAATTTTGGATTCTTCCAGTTTGGCAATTTTTGAAATTTTATATCCATTATTGTATAAAAGGGTAACATTCAACAGCTTTTGCAAGCTGCCTAAACTATACGTCCTAATGTTGGTACTTGTCCGTTCAGGAGTAAACAAATTGTATCTCTTTTCCCAGATTCGGATGGTGTGAGCCTTAATTCCAGACAAATTTTCCATGTCTCGAATGCTGAAAGATTTTTTTACATTGTTCATCTTTTTCAAGTAAAGGTTAAACAAATTTACAATTAAAATGGAGCCATCCTAATAAATGAGCGGAAATTTTAGGAGTAATTTAGGGATTGAATATGGGTTTTGAGCATTGTATAGTAGGTGCTGGAAACAAAAAAACCGCATAAAATGCGGTTTTGTGCCCACGACTGGAGTCGAACCAGCACGTCCTTTCGAACACTACCCCCTCAAGGTAGCGTGTCTACCAATTCCACCACGTGGGCGTTCAGGAATTGCACTGAAAAATGTGAGCGCAAATATCGGTAAAAATTAGCTTGCCATGCAAGCTTGGGTTCTTTTTTGATTAGGTCAACAAATTTCCATTTTCATCCCATTCGGCCAAGGTGCCACGCTTGCTTTGGTCTACACATTTGGCCAGCCAGTCTTCATCATACGAAACCCCGTGATGTTGAAGCACATGCTCGGGTACTCCATCCCAAACGTTTGGCGAATTCCCTTTATAACCCAGTTCGTCTATTCCAATCTTGGTAGTGTAATATCCGGTGAGGGTCAGGTTTCGCATCAAGGAGAAGAATTGAATCTCCAAAGGCCTTTCAGCTTCAGGAACAGTGATGTCCGGAAACGCAATGGTATCCAAGATGCTCTTTTGTTGCTCTTCTGAAGCCGCAATGAATTCCATATTGAATTCTGTATTGCATTTATGATCAAGCCACATCAAGCCCCCACGAAGGGTAGGTTGGTAGTCTGGAATATCCTTGACCATGAACTCAATAAAATCAGGAACTTCGGCATCCAATGCTCCTTTGAGCCCATCTTCTGCGGGCAGGATCAGGTTGCAAAGGGCAGCAATGGTGGTCATTTCGTGTGCATTGAAAAAAGTTTCGGACAAAAGTTCCTCAATAGCTTCCTGTTCCTTGGGCGTTCTCCCATAGGCATATTTCTTAACGGCCAAAGTTTCTTCCGCAGTTGCCTCCGGTTTAGGGTTACATCCATGGACGGCCAATCCACTGGCCACACCTCCAAGGAGTATAGACTTTAGACTTTTTCTTCTATCCATGGTTAAATATTTTGTTGTTTAAGTTGCTCTACTATATAATCTGATGTTCTCCAGGAGAGGGCCAAAATGGTCCAGGTTGGATTTTTATCTGCTTGGGATACAAACGGGCCTGCATCAACAATAAAAACATTATCCACATCATGCAGCTGTTGGTGGCTGTTGACCACCGAGGTTTTCTTATCGTCTCCCATTCGGGTTGTACCTACCTCGTGAATAATTTCACCTGGTACCAAAATACCATAATTGGTATCCTTGCCCGGTTTTCCGCCCAAAGGTTCGCCTCCCATGTTATGCATTATTTCCTCAAACGTATCGTGCATGTGTTTTACCTGCTTGATCTCATGGTCCGTCCATTTATAATTGAATTTGAGGATGGGAACACCAAATTCATCCACTTTGGTAGGGTCAATCTCGCAATAGTTGTCTTTTTGGGCAACGGACTCACCTCTGCCCGCCATTCCAATTACGGAGCCGTAGTATTTTTTGATATCCTTCCGCAGTCCGTTTCCATATCCACCCACAGGTAATCCAAAGAAGGAATTAAAATCGTTCACATTGAATCCAAATCCGTAGCTGGGCATGCCCAAACCACCCCACATTTCAATGTGGTATCCCCTAGGGAAATCCAGTTTTTCATTTTCCAACCACCAGGGGGTGTACACATGCATTCCGCCCACACCATCTTCGTTATAGGTTTCACGGTTCATCAAGTCGGGAACAAATGCCATTCTATTGGTTCCTGTTGAATCGTGCAAATATTTGCCCACGATATCGCTACTATTCCCCAAACCGTTGGGATGCTGGGTACTTTTGGAATTGAGCAGTATTCTAGCGGAACTACAGGCTGAGGCAGCCAAAACCACTATTTTTCCTTTAAGCTTATACTCCTTGCGATCCTCTTTATTGATATAGGAAACACCAGTAGCTTTTCCTTCTTCATTCGTGGTGACTTCCCTGACCATGCAATTGACAAATAAATCTATTTGCCCGCCATTTTTTTGGGCTGGAAATATGAGGCAAGTTCCAGAAGAGAAATCCGCGTACACCTGGCATGCCCTAGAGCATTGTCCGCAATAGAAACATACACCTCTATCGTTATTTATTTTTTTGGTTAGCATGGACATCCTGGACGGATATACCGGAATGTTGGATTTTCTTGCTCCTTTAATGTAGAAAAGTTCGTGCAACCTTGGTTTTGGAGGTGGAAGAAAAAAACCATCAGGGTCATTAGGCAAACCCTCATTGGTGCCAAAAACCCCAATTAGCTTATCTACTTTATCGTAGTAAGGCTTAACATCATCGTAGCCAATGGGCCAATTGTCTCCAAGCCCATCAATATTCTTTCTTTTAAAATCCTTAGGGCCAAAACGCAAGGAAATTCTACCCCAGTGGTTGGTTCTCCCTCCCAGCATCCGTGAACGGAACCACTTGAAATCTGTGCCTTCTTCTTTGACATAGGGTTCCCCTTCAATTTCCCATCCGCCATAGGCAGAATCAAAATCCCCAAAGGGCCTAATGGTACTGGCTCCACGTCTGGGTGATTCATGTGGCCATTTCAATTGGGTCATTTGTTCTGGATCGGCTGGATCAAAGTAAGGGCCTGCTTCAACTACGGCTACTTTTAATCCTGCTTCGGAAAGTATTTTTGTAGCCATTCCGCCGCCGGCACCCGAGCCTACAATAATTACATCATAGACCGTGGAATTTTCAATTATTTGCATAGGTTGGAAGTATTTATCCAACAAAGTATAAAAATAAGCTGAAGAGGCTACGATTTTTTCGCTTTTTGACAACTAAACTAAAATTAGTGACAAAAAAAGACGGAAGTAGGGTGCTAAAAATCTTTTCTTTTTGCCTTGTGAACCATTCTCCAAACCGGAAGTATGGTCCAGATCATCAAGACACCCATGGAGACAAAAAATCCAAAATTAGTCCCAAAGAACTTCTTGAAAACGGCTCCCGTATATCCCAATAATGCTGAAATGTCCAGTTTTAGAAGAATCAAGGTACGGGAAAGGTCAATAGGATTTAACATGGTGGATACCAAGGAAAAAGTATCCAAGGGATATTCTTCAAAAATGATCAGCGAAATCAGAAAAATACCATCATAGATGACCGCCAAGAACAACCACAACAGCACGGCATACCCAAACCCTTTAATTTTATTTTCATTGGATAACGCAATGTTAAAGGCCAATGCCGTAAAGATGAAGGTGAGAAATGCCCCTGTCACCAAAAGGAGTGAGAAATCCCAAATAGCATTGCTCTTCAATAAACCGTAGAGCGTAAAGGGAATGCCCAATCCCAACACCAAGCTCATTGCCAAGGAGCCCGAAACCCCCAGATATTGCCCTAAAAAAATGGAAGTTCTTTTGATGGGTTGTGCCAACAGGAGTTCGGTGAATTCCTTGGAATTGTAGTAATACATAACACCGAAAATGGTAGCAATCAAAGGCACCAACACAATGATAATGTTCATTAAGGTTATTACCGCTTTGCTTACATCATTGTTCAAAAAAAGCAGGACGAAACCCAGCAATAGATAAAAAATAAAGTACACATAGCTCCAACGGCTGCGCATGAGGTCGTAAAAACTATATTTTAGAATTTTAAGCATGTTGAGGCTGGGTTGCAATGGCCGCAATGGCGTGTTCAATGTCTGTTTGTTGTGTTTTACTCTTTAATTGGGCTAGGCTGCCTTTAAAATATATTTTCCCTTCTAGTAGATAAATGATTTCGTCAGCCACCTCCTCCACAAATTGGAGGATATGGGAGGTAATCAAAATGGTTTTGCCCTTGTTCTTTTCTTCCTGAATCAATTTTTTGAGATTGATCAAGGCTAAAGGATCCAATCCAGTGGTGGGTTCATCCAGGATAAGCAGTGGGGAATCAAACATAAAGGATAAGACAATATTTACTTTTTGTTTGGTGCCACCGGAAAGAGTGGTCAATTTTTTATCCAGGAAGTCCTCTAGCTTAAACAGCTCAATGAGTTCATCCGCCCTGTTGGGCTTTTGCCTAAGATCTACGATCATCTTGATCAGTTCCCTTACTTTGAGATTGCCTGGGAAATTGGCAATCTGTGGGAGGTAGTTGATTTCCTTGCGATAGTTCCAATTGGTTTTGATGGCGCTGCCCAGTACTGAAATGCTTCCCTTATCCATGATCACCATGCCCAGAATACTTTTGATCAAGGTGGTTTTTCCTGAACCGTTGGGCCCGAGAATGGCAAAAATACCGCCCCCGTCAATGTCTAGATCAAGGTTGTCCAGTACTTGGGTTTTACCAAATTTTTTATGAAGATTAGCTACTTGGATCATTGCAGTTTTTTCATTAATGGACTATTGTCCCTTAAATTATCCGGAGTGAAAACTGGAGAAACTTTTTCGGAAAAATCGATGATATCCATAAAAAGGCTTCGCAGCAAAACAATGGTTTCAGGAGTTCTATTGACAATGTACGAAAAGAGTTTTACAGGTCTGTACGGCACATCGCCAACCCCGTTCTTATCCAAATCATAACCCGTATAATTGCTCCAGTAGTTACCACTGAAAGAGTTGTCGTTCAATTTGCTGTTATAGGAAACATCAAAAGAGTTGTACAGGAAATTATTGGATGAAAAAATATTGCCGTAGCAGGCCCCTCGGACTTTCAATGCCCATCCATTGTTCACAAAATCATTTTCCTTATAGTCAATACGATTGGAACCTTCAATGCTGATACCCACCGTGTTTTCTTCAAATGTATTGCCAATAATCTCGGAGTCGTTAATTTCCTTTAAAAGCATTCCGAAAGAGGCGGCACCCCAATTTTTCTTGAAGGTGTTATTGTACATTTTTATCTTCTTGGAAAACATTACGGCAACTCCGGCACCATTATTTTCAAAGGTATTGTCTTGGTATAAATCATCATTGGAGAACATAAAATGAAGGCCGTAACGTACATTGTTGGTACTGATATTGTTCTTGATGACTATCTGATCGGAAAACTCCAAATAGATTCCATCCCTTACATGCTGCACAATATTCTGCTCAACGGATACATTGTTGCAATACCAGAGCTGTATGCCGTTCCCGGAGTTAAATTCTTCCACGGCATCTCCAATAATTTTGTTGTGGTACACTCGGCCGTCAGTGGATTTTTCCAGATAAATGCCAAAAAAAAGCTTTTCCAAGACTACATTTTGTATGAGGAAGTTTTTGCTTTTAACCACTCGTATGGCTGCATAATCTGATGTATAGCTGGTGCCAACGTTGATGATGAACAATCCATCAATGGTAACGTCGTCTGAAGTAACCGTGAATATTTCCCCTTGGTCCTCGCCATCAACAACAGGGTAATCTTTACCTATGATGGTCAAGGGCCTGTCCACGATGATATCGAATTCTAAATAAGTACCCTTCTTGATTAGCAGGGTGTCATAGGCTTGGGCTTGGCCAATTCCTTCTTTGATGGATTTAATAGGGCATGCGGAACAGATTTCCAAGGTTGACCCATGGGAAGCTGCTCCACACACCATAAAAAGTATTAAAAGAAGTTTATTCCAAACGTTCACAACCTGTTTATCTGATGATTAGGAATTTGGAATTTTTATGGGCCTTTACCCAGTGAATCTCATCCTTTGGAAAATTGAAATATTGCTGTTCCATAAGCCTGTAATTATGCTTGTTGATCCGAAAGTCAATATCCCCTTCCAGAACCAACAAATGAGCATCTTTAGGAGAACTGTGTTCTGGGAATATAGCATCTTTTTCCAGGGAAATCAACAATACTTCCAAGGATTCCGTTTGGGTTAACCGATGCACTTTAAGGCCATCGAATCCTTCTGTTCTGATATGGTTATCAATTTTGTACATGATTTGACCTAATTGTGGAGATGGACAAGCAATTCGTCCCAGGTATATAATTCTCCCATTGATTTTTCTTGGGTGGCCATTGCTTCATTCTTTGTTTCAAAGGCTGTTAGATAGGCGCCCATGGGGCTAGGAATGGATTTGCTGATTAAAAACGTGGATTGGGTGGCGTCAATCAGTTCCTTGGGTTCGGTATAGTGGTTGCATAAATAAAGGGCGACTGTATTGGAGTCCACTTCCTTTAGATAATTGACCATGCATTCAACAGCATCAAACTTGAAGGCCTTCCCTTTTTTGGTGACCAATTGTGCTGCATGTTGGGCATCAACAATGGTCATCCTGCAAAAGTGACACCCATCTGTACCATAGGTGATTTCTTGGGGCTTAGCATTACAACTCAGCAATGCCGCCACAGCCAATAGAAACAAAAATACCTTGGATACGCGATGGATTTTCATATTAACTGATTTTAAGTTTTTTGTTTTCCCGTCTTACAAAAAGATAGGCCAGCAATGATAGCCCCATACCAATACCAAGGCTTACTGCACCTAACTGGGGATAGGAGTGGGCTGTAAAGTTGAGAATGTCCTTGGATCCAAAAAGTGGCGGTTGAAATCCCATTACAGATCCATCTGGATTGGTAAATTTCATGATGGCCTTGGGATCTAGGTCATGTCCGTAATCGTGTTCCCAGAGGTAAAAATCATAAAGCCCGGCGCTGCTGAGCACTACCATCAGAATAAACCAATATAAGTACCATTTGTGATTGGCTTTCCAGGCAATTAGGAGTCCTATAAACGTAGTGATCAAGATTCCAGCTGGGAATATTTTGAACTCTGGAATAGCTTCCGGAATATATTTCATACCCACGTAGTGGTTCATCAAATTGATGTTTTTGATATCGTGAGGGTTGGCATCCGAAAAGTCGTTGATATGGATGAACATACCCAACGGCGTTGGATATTGAGGCGCTTCCAAGGTTATTTTCCATAAAGGGAAAACAAACAGCAACAAGGGTAGCAAGGCTCCAACTAACATCAAGATTCTAGCTTTCTTTTTCATGGATGGGATAATTAAGTTTGAAAAAGCGGGAGGGAAGCCCTCCCGCTGATTCGTTACAATTCAACTTTGCACTAAAACTAATCTTCACCCAGTGACCAGCTCAACTCAATGTTGGAACTGGCAGGGGAAACTCTTACATAACCCTGCATTTCTTGGTGTAGGGCTGAACAGAAATCCGTACAGTAGAACGGCCATACCCCTACTTGCTTGGGTTCCCAAACAAAGGTTTCAGTCTGTCCTGGCATAATCAGAAGTTCTGAAGTATTGGCACCGATCATACTTACTCCGTGGGGTACGTCATAATCCTGTTCTAAATTGGTGACGTGGAAGTAGACCTTGTCACCAACCTTGATTCCCTCAATATTGTCAGGATTAAAGTGGCTTCGGATCATGGTCATATACACATGTACCTCATTTCCGTCTCGTTCTACCCTTACATTGGCATCGGAAGTAGTAGCATATTTATGCTTGTTCTCTTCCAAACTATATATTTTCTTGGATCTTTCCTTCACCAAATCGGCGGCTATACCAGCAGCATAGTGCGGTTCTCCAACCGTAGGGAAATCAAGCAGAAGTTCCATTTTTTCACCAGAAATATCATACAGCTGCGCTGACTGAGTCACTTCAGGCCCAGTTGGCAGATATCTATCCTTGGTAATCTTGTTCATAGCGAGCACATATTTACCAAAGGGTTTTCTTGAGTTTCCGCCTGGAATCATCAAGTGCCCTACTGAATAGTAACAAGGTTGTCTGTCCACTACCTCCCAGGTACCTACTTTCCATTTTACCACTTCGGATGAAATAAAGAAGGTGGTATATCCGTTTCCTTTACCATCAAACTCAGTGTGCAGGGGACCTAATCCAGCTTGTTTCACACTACCTGCAAGCACATCTTCAAAGCTTAGGATTGGGATACCATAGGCTTCGCCATCAAATTTTTCATTTTCAATGGCCTGAATCATTTTGCTAAAGGAGTGTACGGTCAAATCTGAAGACAGTTTTCCGTTCCCTACAATATACTCACCCGTAGGATCCACATCACAACCGTGAGGTGATTTTGGAGTTGGAAGCAAGTAAACCAAGCCTGGTAATTCCGAGGCATCCAAAACCCGCACTTCTTTCTTCATGGTAGAAGTAGCTGTGTGGGTCCCTTCATCATACACGTTATGAGCGTAATTGGCCGGCATAGTCTGGAATTTACCTTCTTTGATATATTCCTCAGCTTTTTTCCAGTTTACTGCGGCGATAAAATCCTTATCATTTTGAGAGGCGTTCACTTCCATTAGTGAATGTGACTCCTCAGAGTTATAGGTGGAGAAGAACATCCATCCGTGGGAAGCTCCCCTTCCAGGGTGGGCCAAGTCATAATCGAAACCTGGCATAAGCACCTGGAACGAAAGATCCATTCCTCCGTCTTCGGGGTCTACACTAATAAAGGAAAGTGAGCCTTGGAAATTGCCCTTGTATTCGTTGATGGGCATATCCCTTTGCGGAATAGGAACAGAAAATCGGGTTCCTGCTACCACATACTCCGTGTTTTCAGTAACAAAAGCGGAACTGTGGTTACCAGCACTGTTTGGAATCTCAATGATTTCTGTGGTTTCAAACACGCTAAGATCCACTTTGGCTATCCTTGGTGTGTTGTTACCGTTGATAAATACAAATCTACCATCCAATTCCCCATTGGTTTGGGAAATATCTGGGTGGTGGGCATCATCCCAAGGAACAAATCCGTGGGAAGTGTTGAGCATGGGCTTGGTTTCTTCATTGTAACCCCATGCTTTTTCTGCATCTTGTGAAAACACCGGAATGACTTTGAACAACCTTCCCGATGGAAGTCCGTAGACGGAAAGTTGTCCACTAAAACCTCCAGAGACAAAGGCGTAGAACTCATCGTGTTCCCCGGGTGCCACATAAACTTTCTCCGCAGCACTGGACGACAGTGCTCCGTTGGAGCTGTTGCCCCCTTGATTACAGCTCACCAGGAACATGGTTGAAGCTATTAGGGCAAGCATTAAAAAGCGAAATTTATTCATCGTAGTTGTTTTTATTTTAATTGTTGATTTTCTATTCTTCCGGTGGAAGCATTACCTTGTCCACTACATGCACAATACCGTTACCGGCAGGTACACTGGCTAAAATTTTGGCCCCACCAATAAATACGTCATCCCCTTGGACTTCCACGGGTACACTCTGGTTATTGGCTTGTCCCAGTTTCTTGAATTTCTTAAGGAAATCCTTACTGTATTTTCCTGGGGTTACATGGTATTGTAAAATGTTGGCCAGGGCGGCTTTGTTTTCAGGTTTGAGCAAATTTTCAACCGTTCCTTCAGGTAAAGCTTCAAAGGCCGCGTTGGTAGGTGCAAAGACCATAAGGGGGCCTGCATTGACCAAGGCATTTTCCAACTCGGCTGCCTGTACCGCAGCTACCAAGGTGGAATGGTCCTTGGAGCCAATGGCAATGTCAAGGACATTGGGTGTGGCTTCATCATCCTTTAGGAATGCTTGGCCCTGTTTTTTGCTTTCTTGCTGTGACGCCACCTCATTGGTGGACGGGCTCTGGGTTTTGGTCTCGTTCTTGCAACCGGTCAAGAGGGACCCGGCTAGGAACAGACCAATGAAAAGTTTAATGCTGGTTGCTAGTTTCATACAAATATTTATAAGGTTCTAAAGTATTCAAGCACGGCCCGGGCTTGTTCTTCTGTCAGCCCTTGATTGGCCATGGGAGATCCGTTAAATTCCATAAATAGATCCTTGGCTAGGGGGTCATCCTTTACCATGCCTTCAGGATTTAGAATCATGTTCATGACCCACTCAGGGGATCTTCTTTCTAAAATGCCATCTGGGGCAGGTCCGATGAACTTTTTGCCTATTCTGTGGCAAGCAAGACACATTTGATCATAAACCGCTTTACCTTCATCAGCCATGGCTTGATCAATGGCATCGTTAAGGGTTACTGAGGTCACAGGACCAACACCTTTACTTTCCAAGTCTATTCTTTCCGATGCTTTGGTAGTTTCCGTTTCCACCTTTTGCTCGGTTTTTTGTGTAGTTTTTTGCCTTTCAACCTGGAAGCCGTCTTGTTTTTTTTCTTGTTTGCCTCCGCAGGCGATTAGTAGGGTCAAGAGTAGTAGCGAACTGCCTTTTACAATAATTTTCATGTGATATCAATTGTTGGATTTGGGGCAAATGTATGGGCAGAATTTCGCGCAGAATATGATAAAAATCACATTTCGGATAAAAACATCTTTTTTACTTTGTATAATGAACTAAAGACAGGGGAGCATGCTTTCAAATTCGGCCAAATATGCGTTAAAAGCTGTGCTTTATTTGGCCTTGCACACCAATGAGGATAATAAATTAATGGTGAAGGACATTTATTCCAGAATCAATGTGCCTCAATCCTACTTGGCCAAACTGATGCAGAAACTTTCCAAAAATGGTATTATTTCCTCCTCAAGGGGACCAAAGGGTGGATTTTATGCGAGTGACCAAAATATTGACTTACCCTTGATTCGTGTGGTAGAGGTGATTGACGGGGAGCAGCGACTCCGTTCATGCATGCTAAGTATACACGAATGTGACAGTGAAAACCCCTGCGCACTCCATGACCTTGTTGGTAATGCCAACAGTTTTTTTATCAAAAATCTTGAGGAAACCACTATTAAGCAACTAATAGGGGATGTAAAATCGGGTAAATCGGTATTACCGCTTTAATTATTTGATTTGTTGAAACTTTGGGTGAAATCTACTTCACCACACTGAACTTGTAAACGCAAGCAGATGCATACGTCTGTCCTGGTTCCAGCACCGTACTTGGGAAATTGGGCTGATTGGGTGAGTTTGGGTAGTGTTGAGTTTCCAAACAAATGGCTCCACGATAAACATAGGGTTCACCTTTTTTTCCATCTACCGTACCATCCATAAAATTTCCACTATAAAATTGCATTCCAGGTTCGTTGGTATAAACCTCCATAACCCTCCCGGTTTCTGGTTCGGTTACCCTGGCAGCAAAAGTAAGTCCATCCTCATTTTTCGGAGAGGGGTTGAGTACGTAGTTATGGTCAAATCCACCCCCATGCTTTAATTGTTCCACATCTGCATCTACATCCTGCCCAATCGGTTTGGCAGTGGTGAAATCAAGCGGCGTTCCAGCTACGGGGTCAATGGTTCCAAGGGGTATTAAGGTAGAATCCACTGGTGTATAGTGGTCAGCATTGATTTCTATGATGTGGTCCAAAATGGTTCCTTGCCCTTCACCTTTTAGATTAAAGAAAGAATGATGGGTAAGGTTCACGATGGTCTTTTGATCCGTATCTGCTTCATAAAAAATTTGAAGTTGGTTGTCATCGGTCAAGACATAACGCACAGTTACCTTGAGGTTTCCGGGATACCCTTCTTCGCCATCAGGGGAGGTTCTGGAATATTGTATTTCATTTGATGAAGCATGGTCCACTGCCCAAACGACTTCGTCATAACCTTTGTCGCCTCCATGTAGATGATTAGGGCCATTGTTGGTGGCCAAGGTGTACGTTTTTCCATCCAAGGTAAACTTGCCTTTGGCTATACGGTTGCCGTAGCGGCCAATGGTCGACCCAAAGTAATCGGTTCCTGGTTGGTAATAACCTTCCAAAGTGTTGCATCCCAATACAATATCTCCAAAATTGCCCTGCTTGTCTGGTACGTACAAAGCCACCAATCGTTGCCCGTAGTTGGTAAAGTATGCCTCTATTCCGGACTTATTTTTAAGAACATGCATGTGAATGGAGTCGCCTTCAACTACCTTTTCAAATTTTTTAGGGTCAATTTTGTTGGCCATACTGGTTTGCTGTTGGGTTTGGTTGCTATCGGATGCAGGTTTTTGTTCCGTTCTTTTACAAGCCGAAATGGCGAACAGAAAAGCTAAAAAAAGATAATTCAGATTTTTAACCGACATAGTTATTTGGATTTGCAAGCTTTAAATGTAATTAAATTTGGGAGAACACATTTGATGAATATTGTTATGCCTTGCGAAAGAAGAGCAGCATAAGGAATCCTTGATTTTGCAAGCCTCAATTTCCCTATCCCAGAGAATGCTTTATTCCAATTATCGGTATTTTTCAAGTACCTTGTGCAAAGTAAAATTCGACCGACCTATGAATATCAAAAATAACCTTATAGCAGGATGCCTTGTCGTTTTAAGCGTGGCCTCGTGCAAACAAACTCCAAAAGCAACACCTGAAAAGCAAGAACCTATTTCAAAGGAGGTTTTAGATATTTCCCAGGCTTTTGCCATTGAAATTTTGGACGAAGAAGCATTAAAAATTATAGATTCCACTGCTTCCATTGAGGTATTGGCAAGCGGATTCAAATGGTCTGAAGGCCCCCTCTGGATTGACGACGGAGAATATTTGCTCTTTTCCGATATTCCCAACAATAAGGTGTTTAAATGGGATTCCCAGACCAAGGATACGACTACCTATCTGCATCCTTCTGGATTTTTGGGAGAGGTAGGGGATGACTTTAAGGAGCCAGGTTCCAATGGCCTCACTTTGGATGGCAATGGGCAGTTGGTCTTAATGCAGCATGGGGAACGAAGAGTTGCCCGCATGACTGCTCCATTAAGTAACCCCAAATCCGAGTTTGAACCCTTGGTGGACAACTATGAAGGCAAACGATTCAATAGCCCCAATGATGGTTATTTTGACAAGCAGGGCAATTTCTATTTTACCGATCCACCTTATGGTCTTCCCAAGGCTATGGATGACCCCGAAAAGGAGCTGGATTTTCAAGGCGTGTACTGCTTAAAGAGTTCTGGGGAACTGGTGTTGTTGGATAAGTTGACAAGGCCTAACGGTATTTGCCTGTCCCCAGATCAAGACAAACTTTATGTTGCTGTTTCCGATTCCAAGCACGCCGTGTGGTACCAATACGATGTAAAGGAACCCGGAGTAGTGGAAAACAAAACATTGTTTCATGACGCCACCCATTTAATGGGGAAAGAAGGACAACAAGGGGCACCTGACGGATTAAAAGTGCACAGTGAGGGATATGTGCTGGCTACCGGGCCAGGGGGGCTGTGGGTATTTGACCCAACTGGAAAAACCTTGGCAAGGGTTTATACTGGGCAACGAACTTCGAATTGTGCGCTTAGCACCGATGAAAAACAACTTTTCCTTACTGCGGACGATTATTTGCTAAAGGTCAATCTAAAATAATAGAGTTCATTGCTGCTTCGATGCGCAGTATTAAGTATTGCTGGCAACTTTCCATAAGGAAAGAATAAGAAAACGCGGGGAAGTCAATGTCCATTTGCTTACTGAGCAAATTCTTTTCAGTTTAAAACATTCACTTTGCGACCTTGCTTAAGTTCATAAGGGCAAAAAGAGTATAGGTTTATGTTTATTTTCTAGTGGAGAGTGGTACCTGACCGTACTACATTTAGATTTTTTACAAAACACATAGATTCCAGTGATTTTAAAGCACTTAAAATGGCCCCGATTGGTCCGTCAATTAAGCTTGATTGCAATGGCAGTTGTTGTACTGTCCGCTTGTCAAGCTCCTCAAGATGAAAGTTCAGCCGATAATTTGAAAATCTGGTACAAAAAAGAGGCAAAATCGTGGATGCGGGAAGCCCTCCCCATTGGAAACGGTTACATGGGAGCCATGGTTTTTGGTGGGGTGGAAAGAGAGCGTATCCAATTCAATGAAGAATCGCTCTGGGTAGGCGGGCCCGGAGAGTGGGAAGCGTATAACGGGGGAAATCGTGAAGATGCCCACAAATATTTGCCACAAGTACGGAATCTTTTATCCAAGGGTGAACTGGAGAAGGCCCATGCTTTGGCGAACAAAGAACTTACAGGTATAATCAAAAGAAATAACAATCATGAGTTCTGGGAAGGTTTTGGTGCGTTCCAAGCCTTTGGTGATATTTATATTGCTGTGGAAAATACTGCTGATATCTCCGAGTATCAAAGAGAACTGGATATTTCTGACGCGATTGCACGGGTTACCTATGCCGATGGGGATATTCATCATAAAAGAACGTACTTCGCCAATTATCCAAGTAAAGTATTGGTGTTTAAACTGGAAAATGATGCACCCCAAGGACAAGATTACACCATTGAATTGACCACTCCACATAAAAAAGTGAGCTATTCCCCAAGCGGGAGTGAACTGATTTTGAATGGCGTATTGGAGAACAATGGAATGGCATTTGGCGCCCGTCTACATTTGGAAACCAAAGGGGGCGACATTGGATTTGATGAGAATAAGATCAAAGTTACGGCATCCAATGCCATTACGTTGAAATTGGTGGCTGGTACGGATTATTTGAACAACTATCCCATTTACAAAGGGAAGGATTACAAGGCGGAAAACTTGGCTGCCATGAAGAAAGCCAAAGAGATGTCCTTTCAAGAATTGTTGGAGGAACATCTTTCAGATTACCACGAACTTTTCCAGAGGGTAGATTTGTCATTGGAGGCCACCCATATAGCATCCTTACCAACTGATGAGCGTTTGAAAGCTTATGAAAAAGGGCAGGAGGACCCTTCATTGGAAGCACTGTACTTTCAATATGGTAGGTATTTGTTGATCAGTAGCTCCAGACCAGGAACCATGCCTGCCAATTTGCAGGGAAAATGGAATGATAAGACCGCGCCTCCTTGGGCATCGGATTATCACATGAATATCAATGAACAAATGATTTACTGGCCGGCTGAACTTACCAACTTAAGTGAGTGCCACCAGCCGCTAATCGATTACATGGAGAGCTTGATAGCACCAGGTCAGAAGAGTGCAGCCAGTTTTTTTGATGCGGACGGATGGATTGTAAATACCATGAACAACCCATTCGGATTCACGGCTCCAGGCTGGGATTTTCCATGGGGATTTTTTCCAGGAGGGGCGGGTTGGCTAAGTCAACATGCATGGGAACATTATGAGTTCACCCAAAATAAGGAGTATCTTAAGGAACAAGGTTTTCCCATAATGAAGGAAGCTGCCCTATTTTGGTTGGATTATCTTATGGATGATGGACAAGGGTATTTGGTTTCTGCACCGTCATATTCCCCGGAGCATGGTGGTATTTCGGAAGGCGCATCCATGGATTTGCAAATCGTCTGGGATTTGTTCACCAACTGTATTGAAGCCTGTGAAGTATTGGGTATAGAAGACGATTTTAAACAAGAGGTGATGGCTTCCAAAAGTCGTTTGTTTCCTCCTCAAATTGGAAGATGGGGGCAATTACAGGAATGGAAAGAGGACGTGGACGACCCAGAGAATAAACACAGACATATATCCCATTTGTTTGCCCTACACCCGGGAAAACAGATTACCTTGGATGGTACACCGGACTTGGCGCAAGCGGCAAAGAAATCTTTGAATGCAAGGGGTGATCAAGGTACTGGATGGTCTTTGGGGTGGAAAATCAATTTTTGGTCAAGATTGCGCGAAGGAAACAGAGCACACAAACTTATCCGCAGGTTGTTGAAGACCACCACGGATGAAGGTTTTGAAATGCTCACGGGGGGTGGCACCTATAGCAATATGCTCTGTGCGCACCCACCATTTCAACTGGATGGAAACATGGGAGCAACCGCGGGGATTGCGGAAATGTTGGTTCAATCCCACGATGGCCGAATTACTTTGTTGCCAGCACTTCCAGACGCTTGGAAATCGGGAAGCGTGAAAGGATTAAAAGCCCGTGGAAATTTTGAAGTAGATATTACATGGAAAGATGGAAAATTGGTGGAGGCCAACATAACATCAAAGAGCGGAAACTCCTGCTACGTAAAATATCGGGATAAGACCCTCAGGTTGGGCTTGTTAAAAGGAGAGACTTTTACTGTGGGTTATGATATGGAACTGAACCTAGGTTCGGATTCAACCAACGATTAATGGATTGAAATAATTTGAAAAGATGAAGATTTACCGAAAAGGAACAACTGCATTTATCGACAACGAAGGGAGCTATCGGAAAAGAGAAATTGCAGATTGGACAACATTTATTAATCGTGATGGACTTCATGAATTCTTGAAAAAGGAGATTGCGGATTGGGAGGAGACCGATGGATCCTTTTTGGACCAAGATCGTTTTGATCCCCCTATAGATAATCAGGAAATTTGGGCAGCAGGGGTTACCTATGAAAGAAGTAAGACTGCCCGTATGGATGAAGCCAAGGAATCTGGCGGCTCTGTTTTTTATGACATGGTATACGATGCGGAGCGACCAGAGTTATTTTTTAAGGCTACGGCCCAGAGATGTGTGGGCTCTGGCGATGAGGTGTATATAAGGAAAGATTCCACCTGGAACGTTCCAGAACCGGAATTAACTTTGCTAATAAACTCAAATGGGTCTATTGAAGGCTATACCATTGGCAACGATATGAGTTCAAGAAGTATAGAGGGTGAAAATCCCTTGTATCTTCCTCAAGCCAAGGTTTATGAGAAATGTGCTGCCTTAGGGCCGTGCATTTTTGTTCCAAGAAGCCCAATTCCAACTACAACAAGAATTCATATTACCATTGAAAGGGATGGAAAGACGATGTTCAAGGAAGATGTGGCCATTTCCAAGATAAAACGTGATTTCGGGGAGCTGGTGTCCTTTTTGTTTAGGGAATGTGATTTTCCCCAAGGTGTTTTTCTAATGACAGGAACTTGTTTGGTACCACCAGACGATTTTACCTTGGAAGTGGGGGACAAGATTTCAATTACCATTGATGGTATTGGAAAACTCGTCAACCATGTAGGCAAAAAGGAATAGAAACAAAGTTTACAAACTGACGGAAGCTTTATGAAGACCAAGTTGATTCTCCTACTATCCGGCATCTTGTTCCTATCATGTCAAAGTGATGGGAAGGAACAAAGAAAACCAAACGTACTCTTTATCATAGCTGATGACCTTACTACAACTGCGGTTTCCACTTATGGGAACAAGATATCCCGGACCCCAAACATAGATGGTTTGGCTGCAGAAGGAGTCCGATATACACGAGCCTATTGTCAATATCCGGTTTGTGGCCCTTCAAGGGCTTCTTTTCTAACAGGATATTACCCCAATGCAACACAGACCTTTGGCTATGTCAGTGGTAGGGAAAACATTGGGGATGAAAGGGTCACATGGCCCCAATTGTTCAAGAACAACGGGTATTACACAGCTCGGGTGAGCAAGATTTATCATATGGGGGTTCCCATAGACATTGAATTGGGATCTGATGGAAAGGACGACGAGGCATCCTGGACCGAGCGATTTAATAGCCAGGGACCCGAGTGGACGGCCTTGGGCGATGGAGAGTTGGTTCAAGGAAATCCTGATGGTTCCAAACCCATTAAAGGAGGCAATGTAATGACGATTGTCAAAGCGGACGGGGATGATATGGTCCATTCCGATGGGAAAACCGCTGCCAAAGCTTCAGAATTGATTCGACAGCACAAGGACGAACCTTTTTTTCTGGCTGTAGGTTTTGTAAGACCTCATGTTCCGTTCGTGGCCCCACGGGATGACTTTAAGCCATATCCGCATGCGGATATTGAGCTGCCCAACAACTTTGAGGGTGACTGGGACGACATTCCCCAAAAGGGTATTAACTATGTAACCAGCAAGAATGCCCAAATGACCCAGGTGCAAAAACAAAAAGCCATTGCAGCCTATTACGCCTCCGTAGCATACATGGACAGGCAGGTGGGAAAGGTTCTCCAAACCTTAAAGGATGAGGGCTTGGAGGACAATACCATAGTTATTTTCACTTCTGATCATGGTTTTCATCTGGGAGAACATGAATTTTGGATGAAGGTCAGTGTTAAAGAAGAATCTGCCAAAGTCCCATTGATAATAAAAGTTCCAGGGAAAGAACCTGCCGTATGTAACTCTTTTGTAGAATTGTTGGATTTATATCCCACCGTATCAGAATTGGCAGGACTTTCATATTCGGAACATATCCAGGGAAAAAGTTTGGTCAAAACTTTGGATGACCCGGAACATACGGTGCGCGATATGGCTTTTTCGGTGACCCAGAATGGAGAGACTTTTTTATTGCGAACTAATAAGTGGGCCTACATTCAATATGGAGAGGATGCTTCATTGGGTATAGAGCTATTTGATATGCAGCAGGATCCTGGGCAGTATACCAATCTGGCCACCCTTTCCGAATATCAAGAGAACGTAAGCTACTTTCAGGAAAAATTAAGGCAGAAGTTGTTGGAGGTAAGAACGAATGACTTGGGTATAGATTATTCAAAAAAGTAAGATCAAAATGAAAAAACTTCTCTATATATGCTTGATAGTTCTTGTTTGGTCATGCAAATCTGATAGAACCGATAAAAACAATAACCAAAGCCCCAACATTATCCTGATTATGGCGGATGATTTGGGTTATGAGACCTTGGGCGTTTATGGAAGCAACAGCTACAAAACCCCCAATTTGGACCAACTTGCGGTTGAAGGAATGCGGTTTGACCATTGTTATTCCACTCCCTTGTGTACCCCATCCAGAGTACAGCTGATGACAGGGAAATACAATTTCAGAAACTATATAGGGTTCGGATTGCTAGATCCCAAGGAGAAAACCTTTGGACATTATATGCAGGAAGCAGGCTATAAAACCTTGGTTGCCGGAAAATGGCAATTGTTGGGCAATGAGCATCAACAAGCCTTGGCGGGGAACAAAGTGGGATCTCTTCCAGAAAATGCAGGTTTTGATGATTTCTGTTTATGGCAAGTGGATCAAAGGGGGTCTCGATATAAAGACCCATTGTTAACTATTAAAGGCGAGGGCGCAAAGGAATTCAAGGGTGGATTTGGGCCAGATGTGTTCGTGGACTATATCAATGCTTTTATGAGCAAGAACAAGGACAACCCATTTTTTGTGTATTATCCTATGGTACTTACCCATGATCCCTTTGTTCCATCACCTGACAATCAAGAATTTGGAGGGTTTGACCCCCAGTCAAAGACAAATGACCCAAAATATTTTGGCGAAATGGTGGGCTATATGGACAAATTAGTGGGGCGGATAGTCAATGAAACTGAATCTCTGGGGATTAGTGAAAACACATTGATCTTGTTTATCGGGGATAATGGAACCGATAGGGATGTAACATCCATAATCAATAATGAACCCTTAACGGGTGAAAAGGGATACACAACGGATGCAGGAACACATGTCCCTTTTATTGCCAATTGGAAGGGACATATTAAAAAAGGAACTGTAAACCCAAACCTAATTGACTTTACAGATTTTCTACCCAGCATTATGGAAGCGGCCACCCAAAAGAAACTGGATAAAACCGAATCTGACGGCCTTAGTTTCTACCCACAATTGACCGGGGCCGATTATACTCCACGAGACTGGGTATTTTGCCACTATGATCCCAACTGGGGAAAATTTGAACCCAAAAGATATGTACAGAATAAAACTTGGAAGTTCTATGAAAACGGGGAACTCTACCATCTAACGAATGATCCAAGTGAGCAAAATCCACTAAACGCGGAAGAACAGCCATCTGAGGTTAAGCAGCTGGTGCATCAATTCCAGAAAGTTTTGAAGGAATATCAATAAAGGAAATAAAAGGAATAGCAAATCCTTTATGCAATCAACCTAAACCACTTTTAAAACATAAAGTTTGAAGCACATACCACCACTTTTTATTCTTCTACTAATTGTTGGATTTGCAATAGTTGGTTGTAGAGATATAAAAGATAACAACAGAAAGGAAGCGCACTCCCCTGAAAAACCCAATATTATTTTGATAATGACGGATGATCAGGGATGGGGTGATACTGGCTATAATGGACATCCCTATTTGAAGACACCCAACCTGGATAAGATGGCAGCTAATGGGGTAGTGTTTAATCGGTTTTATGCTGCTTCAGCGGTGTGTTCTCCTACTCGAGGAAGTGTGTTGACTGGACGTCATCCGCTACGTTACGGCATCTGTACGGCCAACTGTGGGCATATAAAATCCGAAGAAATTACCCTTGCTGAGTTGGTCAAAGAAGAAGGTTACACCACAGGACATTTTGGTAAATGGCATTTGGGAACGCTCACTCGGGATACTATTGATGCCAACCGTGGAGGAAGACCACAGCATGATTCACATTATGCTCCGCCTATAGATCATGGCTTTGATACCTACTTTGTTACGGAATCAAAAGTGCCCACTTGGGACCCCATGATCACACCACCAAAGACAGCCGGTGATGTCTCGGCAGCACTGGAAACTGGAAAATCCTTCAATACACGGTACTGGACAGCACCGGGAGCAGTTGAAACTGAAAACCTGGAAGGTGATGATTCCCGGGTAATTATGGATAGGGTAGTCCCTTTTATTGAAAGTGCAGTGGATAGGAAACAACCCTTTTTGAGCGTTATTTGGTTCCATACCCCGCATCTTCCAGTCTTGACTGGGGAAGCTTACAGAAAACAGTATGCCGATTTATCTGAAGATCAACAACATTATTATGGGACACTGACCGCTATGGATGAGCAGGTGGGTAGGTTAAGAAACAAGCTGAAGGAGCTTGGTGTGGCCGATAATACTATCTTGTTCTTTACAAGCGACAATGGTCCCGAAGGTAGGGAAGAAGGGGGCAGGACACAGGGACTAACTAAGGGACTCAAGGGCAGAAAGAGAAGTCTTCATGAAGGTGGAATCAGGGTGCCCGGCATTGTTGAATGGCCTGGTACCATTCCTGCTGGTAAAAAACTGGAATCCCCTTGCTTTACCTCGGATTACTTTCCAACCATTGCTAATGTGCTGAACATAGATTTGAAAAAATACAATCGTCCTTATGATGGCGTGGATTTAATGCCCTTGATTCAAGGAACGGTGAATATTAGAGAAAAGAACCTAGCGTTTAGGTTCAACAAGCAAGCAGCCTTAATCGGTGAAGACTTCAAAATATACAGCAATGACGACGGAAATACCTTTGAGCTGTATAACATTTCTGAAGACCCATCGGAAACTGAAAATTTAGCTGAATCCAACCCCAGTCAACTACAGAAGATGGTGGAGGAATGGAATATTTGGAAGGCATCCCAAGAAGCCAGTGCCAACAATGCAGATTACTGATTTGGAATACACGAAGCGCTAGTTAGGTGCCAACTGTTTATTGAGAGAAATTGACCTGAAAAGTTGGGATTTTGCACAGGAACTGCAAATAAAGTACACCTTTTGGTGAAGTATTAGGTGGAATTGGCCCGTCTGTAACGATAAATTTGATGGAATTACCATGACTAAGTCAGGCAAGGAAGTTTTTTGTCGACTTTATATCTCCAAAATCTATGGTACGCCAATAAATAGTTTATGGATCTTCCTAAAAAAATTTCATTTGTTGTCTTAGGCGTTTTGACTCTTTTGGCATCATGTCAATCCAAATCAGAAGTGCAAAAACCACCCAATATTGTTTTCTTTTTTGTGGATGACATGGGTTGGCAAGACACTTCGGTCCCGTTTCATACGGAGTTGACCCAACTGAACAAAATGTACCATACTCCAAACATGGAACAATTGGCCAATGAGGGGATGAAATTCACCCAAGCCTATGCTTCGGCCGTATGTTCACCATCACGTGTTAGCCTAATGACGGGTCTGAATGCTGCAAGGCACCGAGTGACCAATTGGACTTTGTTTCCCGATAAATCCACAGATTCTGAGAATGACAAGGTCGTGGCCCCGGAGTGGAATGTCAACGGTCTAAGTGCCCAAGCTGGAATTAATAAAACAGTCCATGCACAAACGCTTCCACAATTATTGAAAACTGCAGGTTACAAAACCATTCATGTTGGAAAGGCCCATTTTGGAGCCAAGGAAACTCCAGGGGAAAATCCACTGAATCTTGGGTTCGATGTAAATATTGCAGGTCATGCTGCCGGTGGTCCAGGTAGTTATTTAGGGAAATACAACTTCAGTGGCGCATGGAGAAACGCTATGCCAGTTTGGGATGTTCCTGGATTGGAAAAGTATCATGGGGAGGACATATTTTTAACAGAGGCCTTGACGATAGAAGCCAATAAGGCCATTGACAAAGCGGTAGCGGAGAAAAAACCATTTTATCTCTATATGTCCCACTATGCCATACATGCTCCTTGGGAAAAGGACGATCGTTATTACCAAAAATATATCGATGCAGGCCTTAACGAATTTGATGCTACCTATGCTGCTATGATTGAGGGAATGGACAAATCTTTGGGAAATATTAGGGCAAACCTGGAACGATTGGGCGTTGCGGATAACACGATCATTGTTTTTATGTCGGACAATGGATCTCCAAAACAAACTGCCCAGAATCTTCCCTTGAGAGGACATAAACTAACTCCTTACGAGGGAGGGGTAAGAGTGCCCATGCTGGTAAAATGGCCAGGAACGACCAAGGCAGCATCGGTAAACGACCAATATTTTATTATAGAAGATATCTTTCCCACTTTTTTGGAAATAGCAGGTCTAAAAGAGGAAGCCCAAAAAAGTGTGGATGGGATGAGTATAGTGCCATTGCTTTCAGGAAATGGTTCTTATCCTGCGGAACGCCCGATTTATTGGCATTTTCCCAACACCTATGATCAACCGCCCTATAGTGCGGTGCGAAAAGGTGCATGGAAACTGATTTATCATCATATTGATAGAAAAATTGAGCTCTTTAATCTTGAAAAAGATATTGGTGAAACAGAAAACATGGCCGCGGCCAGTTCAGCAAAAAAGGAAGAATTGGTTCAGTTACTTTCCAATTACCTGGCTCAGGTTGAGGCGCAGATGCCATGGGATAAATCCACGGAAAAACTTGTAGAATACCCTATCGAAATAACCAAAAACCGATAAAATGATGTTCAAAAAAATTGTTAGTGTATTGGTGATTGCATTTTTATTGGGAGCTTGCCAAGAGCTACCCAAAGAGGACAATGGAACGCCGAATATCCTGTTCCTTTTTGCAGATGACTATACCTATGAGGCTCTTCATGCCCTGGGAAATGACGTGATTGAAACGCCAAACCTGGATCGGCTGGTCAATCAAGGGACCACCTTTACGCATGCCTATAATATGGGAGGGTGGAACGGTGCTATTTGTGTGGCCTCTAGATCTATGATCATTTCAGGAACTTCCATTTGGAATGCACATGATATCACATCAAAATGGAAGGAGCAGGACTCCACTGCTCTTAATAATACCTGGGGGCGACTAATGGCTTCCAAAGGTTATTCTACCTATATGACGGGAAAATGGCATGTAAACGCACCCGCCGATTATGTCTTTGATACGGCTCGTCACATTCGCCCTGGGATGCCGGATGATTTGAGGAGTGAAGCCAATTGGAAGGAAATTCATAAGGCTTATAAGGAAGGAAAAGATGTAAAACCCTTAATGCCTCCGGCATATTTTAGACCTGTTGATGAAAATGATACCCTATGGTCACCATCAGACCCTAAGTTCAAAGGTTTTTGGGACGGAGGTAAACACTGGAGTGAGGTAATTAAGGATGATGCGCTTGATTTTCTGGAAGATGCAAGCCAAAAAGACAATCCATTCTTTATGTACTTGGCGTTCAACGCTCCCCATGATCCGAGACAATCCCCAAAATCATTTTTGGACCGATACGATATTGAGGACATTCCAGTACCGGAAAACTGGCTTCCTGAATACCCTTATGGAGATGCCATGAACAGCAGTTTCACCATGCGTGATGAAGCTTTGGGTCCATTCCCCAGAACACCTTTTGCGATAAAAACACATTTAAAGGAATACTATGCCATTATCACCCATTTGGATGAGCAAGTGGGCATGATTTTGGATGCCTTGGAAGCTACTGGGAAGTTGGACAATACGTATATCTTTTTTACCGGGGATCATGGACTGTCAGTGGGACATCATGGATTGTTAGGCAAACAAAGCATGTTTGATCATAGTATAAGGGTACCATTAATGGTGGTTGGGCCAGATATTCCCGCAGGACAGCAAATCAATACCGATGTTTACCTACAGGATATTATGGCCACTAGTCTTGAGTTGGCCCAAATTGAGAAACCAGCATATGTAGAGTTCAATAGCCTGTTGCCCTTGGCCAAAGGGGAGACCCAAACAGGGAGTTTGACCGATGGGGTGTATGGAGCTTTTGAACAATCATCCCAACGCATGATCAGAAAGGATGGGTACAAGCTCATTGTGTATCCCAAAATAGACAAAATTCTTCTGTTTAATTTGGAAGAAGATCCCCTTGAGATGCATGATTTGGCTGGGAATCCAGAAAACAAAGCTCTGGTTCAAAGCTTGTTCACTGATTTGATGGCCTTGCAAAAGAAAATGAATGACCCATTGGATTTGAATGAACTACATCAAACTTTATAAAATACGGTGAGCTGTGTATAGGGCTTTTTAGAGTTCGAATATCTTTTCCATCAACATCCATTTTTCCCCTGGTTTGGCCATGGGAAGGGCTTGCTGATAATTCCACATCAAATCTTCCCATTCCTGGACTTTGGTATTGCTTTCGTCCATTTTGGATTTTCGTTCGAAAGAAAAGGAATCATCAGCCTCAATGATCATAAAAAGTCTATTACCTGCTAGGTAAATCTGCATGGAATCAATTCCAGCATCCCTGATGCTGGCCTCTATTTCGGGCCAGATTTTTTTATGATAGGCTTTGTATTCTGCAATTAATTTTGGGTCATCCTTTAAATCCAAGGCCAAAGCAAACCTTTGTGAACTCATGATTTTCTTTTTATGCGGTTTCCAAACGTTGTCTCTTCATAGAGCGATAGCTATATATTGCTACCAAAATCAAACAGGTCAAAGGCAAGATGAACGAAAAGTTGACCTCTGGAATGAATCCGAACAATTTGACATCGCTGAGACCGGTTCCTCCCATGTCAATGATCCTTCCTTGTAGGGGTGGCATCAAAGCACCTCCTACAATTCCCAAGATCAATCCGGCAGAACCAATTTTGGCCTCATCCCCCATTCCTTTAAGCGCAATGCCATAGATGGTCGGGAACATCAGCGACATAGCAAAGGAAACCCCTACCAAGCAGTACAAGCCCACCATTCCGCTAAGGACGATGGCTCCCGTGCAGAGCACACTTCCAAGTATGGCAAAGATGAGCATTAGCTTAGCTGATGATATATATCTGAACAGGAACGTACATATCCACCTGGCCGTCAGGAACAAAATAGTTGAGGCGGCAGCATAGACCACGGCATTCAATTGTTCGTCTGCTCCTCTAGAAGCATTAAGGTTTGTGACATATTGATAAATAAAAGTCCACACCATAATCTGTGCGGCTACATAGAAGAATTGGGCCAATACGCCTTCATAATAGGATTTATTAGAAAAGAGCCTTGAAAAAGTCTCTTTTAGGTCTAATTTCTCAACAGTTTTGCTTCCGTTGTCAATTTTTACGAAAAGGAAAACCAATAATATGGCTAGAACCACAAAACCCAAAACGATGTATGGGGCGCTAATTACGGATAGATCGTGCTCAACCATTTGCTGCTGTTGTTCAGGGGATAGGGCGGAGGATACCAAGGATGAGGTATCTGCCCCAATTTTCGTGTCCAGCCTGTCAACCACATAAAGTCGCGCCACCAATTGTCCCGATAGGGCTCCCATTGGATTGAAAGCTTGGGACAGATTAAGGCGTTGCGTGGCAGTCCTGGGATCTCCCAATTCCAAAATCATTGGATTGGCAGTGGTTTCCAAAAAAGCCAATCCGAAGGTGAGGATATAAAAGGAAATCAAGAAAAAGTTATAACTGGCCAAAAGTGCCGATGGATAGAACATGAGGGCTCCTGCCGAGAACAGGATAAGCCCTAAAACAATCCCGGATTTGTAACTGTACTTCCTAATGAAAAGTGCTGCAGGTATGGCCATGGTACCATATCCACCATAAAAAGCAAGCTGCACATAGGAAGCCTTTACATTGGAAATATTAAGCACGTTCTTAAAAACTTCCACCATGGGATTGGTAAGATCATTTGGAAAACCCCAAAGGAAAAATAGACTGGTTACAAGAATAAATGGTAAAAGAAACGCTTTGGCAACTACCGGGATTCTTTGTTTTTGCTCCATAATTATAGGTTATTGGTTTTTTAGTTTATTGATTGGTTATTGATTAAGTAAAGCGCGGTCTAAATGGGTATAGCCCCCATCCACATAAATAAGTTGACCCGTTGTGTGACTAGATTTGTTTGATAGTAGAAAGGTTACCATACTGGCAATTTCCTCTGAAGTGGTCATTCTGTTTTCCAGAGGAATACGATTTGTGATTTCTTCCAATTTTTTCTGAGGTTCGGGAAAAGTCTTTATCCATCGATCGTATAAGGGCGTGTAGCATTCAGCCACAATAACAGCGTTTACTCGAATTTGATAGGGTAAAAGTTCTATTGCCCATTCCCGGGTAAGGGCATTTCTTCCACCATTGGCAGCTGCATATCCAGATGTCCCCCCTTGACCAGTTTCGGCGGTTTTGGAACCAATGTTGACAATGGCACCTTTGCTTTCTTTAAGTTGGGGTAGGGCATAATGTGCCATCATGTAATAATGGGTTAAATTTCGGTTGATGGATTCCAGAAAACCCTCATAACTACCGTTTTCAAGACCAATGCCATCATTTACCCCTGCATTATTGACCAAGCCATCAATTCTTCCATAGGTGTTTATAACAGCCTCTACCGCAGCCTTGCATTGTCCAGGATCGGTGAGTTCTGCAAAGGCGTGAAAAGCTTTTCCTCCATCTTCCTCTATTTTCTTTACCGCATCAAGTACGTTTTCCTTGTTTCTTCCCACTATTACAGGAATAGCACCTTCCTTGGCCAGCTCACGGCTAATACCGTTCCCTATACCCTTTGAACCACCGGTAACAATGATTACCTTATCCTTTAAACCTAAATCCATTATTTCAATTCATTAGTGCAACATCGCAAATATTTTGGATAGCTATTTAGCATTGTTAAAAGTGAACAGCGAATTCGCATTGTAGACTATCCGTTGAGTTTGATAAATCCTCCGTCAATTGGGAAATCAGTCCCTGTGATAAAAGAGGCTTCGTCTGAGCATAGATACAATGCCAAATTAGCCACTTCTTCTGGCAACCCCATCCGACCTATAGGTTGGGTTTTGGAGAGCTTTTCAAACATCTCATCCACATTATCGGGATAGTTTTTCTTTAAAAAACCATCCACAAAGGGAGTGTGTATTCTTGCTGGGGAAATACTATTGCATCGTATGCCATATTCCAAATAATCTTTGGCCACGGAATAGGTCATGGTCAGTACCGCTCCCTTGGTCATGGAATAGGCAAACCGGTCAGCGACTGCCACCGTACTGGCAATGGAGGCCATGTTGATGATTACCCCACCCTTTTTCTTCATATGTTTTATACAGGAATGGATGCAGTTGTAAACGCCTTTGATGTTTACGTTGTACAAATTGTCCAAATCGTTTTCAGCAGTTTCTTCAATATTACCAACATGGGCAATTCCCGCATTGTTGATTAGGATGTCTATGGTGCCGGATTGGGCAATGCTATTGGCTAATTGGGCCACATCCCCTTGGTTGGAAACATCACATTGGTGGCCTGCGGCTTTTCCACCTTGACTGCGAATTTCATCCACAGTTTTTTGGGCGCTTTCCAAGCTCAATTCCAAAATGTTTACAAAGGCCCCATATTCTGCCAGTGTCTTGGAAATGGCTTTCCCTATGCCGCTACCTCCACCTGTGATAAGAACCACTTTACCATTTAAAGAAAACTTCATCGATACAATTTAAGTTTATCTCTTCTGAAAGAAAAAAGAAACAAATTCAAAAAGTGGAAAATTAAATTTTACCATGGGAAGTGGCAACTATCAAAATTGCCCATGCTGATACTTTTTTTGCATAAGTGTTAATATAAACGCCCTAAACGTCAAATAAGTCTTTTAAACAAAATCAGAAAAATGGAGGAAAGTATAGGGGAAATTAAAAAGAGAAAACCCTGCCGATTATGTAAAAAGGACAGGGTTTTTATGTGGTGTGGAATTTTTCCTTGTGACCTGACTGGGGCTCGAACCCAGGACCCTCTCCTTAAAAGGGAGATGCTCTACCAACTGAGCTATCAGGTCTTGCTTAAAATTGCGACAAAAGTGTTGCGCTAAGCGGGTGCAAATATAATATCAATAATCTATTTTACAAGTTGATTTAATGATAAATTTTCGTTTTTTTGAATTCGCAATTATTTCTGAAGTATGAAAGTAGTTTTGGTGGGTTATATGGCAAGTGGAAAGTCATCTGTAGGCAAGCCACTTGCCGCGGAAATGGGTCTGGAATTTATAGACCTTGATCACTATATTGAGGAACAACAGCAAATGACGATCACAGAGATTTTTAGGGAAAAAGGAGAGATTTTCTTTAGAAAGCTGGAACACAAAATGCTGCTCAAGGTGTTAGCAGAAAATGAAGCCATAGTTTTATCCACTGGAGGGGGCACTCCTTGCTACGGCACCAACATGGATACCATTCTAAACCATGCTGACCATTCCATATACCTGCAATTACCTGTTTCTTCTTTGGTGGAGCGTATTGCCAAGGAAAAGGAGGAAAGACCTTTGGTTAGCGGACTCTCTGATGACGAACTAGCTGAATTTGTGGGAAAACACCTTTTTGAACGCAGGCAGTTCTACGCCCAATCCACTTATGTTTTGGATTGTCATGATAAATCCGTTGCAACATTGGTGGAGGAAATAAAACAGGAGCTACTCTAGATACACGGTATCGTTTTTGCCTTGAAACTCTACCTTAATATGTTCATTCAAGGAGGTTGAAAGTGAAATGCCCTTATAATCGGCCTTAACTGGATACTTTTTATGGTTCCTATTGACCAAGACTGCGGTTTTAAGCTGCTTAATAGGTGTCTTTAGAAAATGATGTACCCCGTAAATCAAGGTGGTTCCGGAGTTCAACACATCATCCACCACTACAATGGATTTATTTTGGTAAGCTTCTTCCGGAATTGAGGTGTTTACACCACTTTTTAACGGGTTCTTTTTGTCCATTTCAAGTTGACAAAGCACAATTTCCGCATCCGTGATCTTTTTAAGGACGTTTGCAATTTTCTTGGCCAGATTAAGACCTCCGCCAACAATACCAGCTACAATGATTTCCTTTTCGTTTACATTGGCCTCATAAATTTGGTAAGCTATTCGCTTAATCTTATGCTGAATTTGGTCGTGGGAAAGGATTCGGTTCACCATGGAGTGGGTTTTGTACGTTCAAAGATAAAAAACAGATCATTCAGAATCGTCCAAATACCCATCAATGTCCCTACGGTCTTTTTTGGTTGGCCTACCTGTTCCTTTTTTTCTATAGTGGTCCTTGGCAAATTTCAATAGTTCATCGTTGGCAAAGGCCTCTTTTGGGGTGGTGTCCTTTCGGTAGATATCCACCAATTTGGCACCTACTCGGCTTTCTGGGATATCCAATACTGTAAACTGATAATCTATTTGGTTCTTGCGCACCCTTATTTCATCCATGGGGTATACTTCCCTTGAAGGCTTTACCACATCACCATTGATTTTGACCTGCCCTTTTTTAACAGCATTTGCAGCAACGTTTCGGGTTTTATAGTATCTAGTACACCAGAGATATTTATCAATGCGCATAAACTCTGCAAATCTTTGTTAATGCCAGTAACAAAAATAGTGGAAAATTGTATCTTGCGCAGCTAAATAATGTACTTGATGAAGCACGGATTTTTAGTTTTTTTGTTTACTCTTGTTTTGTTTTCTTCCTGTAGCAATGATGATGGAGGGCCAGATGTTGAGATCGTCCCACCCCGTCTGCTGGCAGAAGTATCAGCAGAGAATGATACGGAAATCCGAGAGTTTTTGCAGACTCATTTTTATAATTACGAGGATTTTGCTTCCCCTTCGGCCAATTTTAACTTTAGAATAAAAATTGATACCATCGCGGGTGTCAATGCGGATAAAACCCCGATGATTGATTTTGTCAGGGAGGCGACCGTCAATATTTCTGATTTCGAGTTCTTATTGGATCAAGGGGAGGATGACATTCCACATAAATACTACTATCTCTCTGCAAGGCATTCTTTTGAGGAGCTTGATCAAGAGCGTGTGGACTGCCCAGAGTGCTTCCCATCTGTAGCCGACTCGGTTTTTGTGAGATATGAGGGTAAACTGTTGGATGGTACTTCCTTTGATAGTGCCTTAAACAATGCCATTTGGTTTGATTTGGCCCGACTTCAGGATTTGACCCAGGGTTTTAGAGGATTCGCTGAAGGTATCCCAAACTTTATCATTGGGGATAACATCAGTGATAATGGAGACGGAACAGTCACTGTTGAGGATTACGGGGTTGGCCTGATTATTTTTCCTTCAGGTTTGGGTAATTTCAATCGGGTCAGTGGGGGTATACCACAGTATAGCCCGCTCATGTTTACTATTGATTTATTTACGCTGAACCAAACTGATCATGATGGGGACGGTATACCTTCCATAGATGAGGATGTTAACGGCAATGGCTATCTTTATGACGACAATACAGATGCGGATAGCGAACCTGCAACAGTTTCCTTTGCCAATTTCCAGGATGCGGATGATGACGGTGATGGTACAACTACAAGAGACGAAATATCGGATGAAAATGGGAACATCATTTTCCCTTATCCGGATGATAATAATGATGGGACACCCAATTATTTGGACCCAGATGTGAACTAACAAAAAAGGCCTCGAATTTCGAGGCCTTTTTTTATTACGTTATTTGTTTCCTACAGCTTAAGCGATGCGGAAAAAATCACCTGCGAAGGTCTAGAATCTACCCGCCCAGAAATGTCGGCTATGTTATCGCCAATTAATTGGGCTTCATTTTCAGAGAAGCCTCTTTCGTATCGGACGTCCAATCCAAGTTTTCCCAGATTAACTCCCAAACCGGCATTGAGACCAACGGTAAAATCATTTTCAACGTCCTCAATTTCCAAATCTCCCAAATCATTGCTCAGGGTATACTGAAAGGCCGGACCTGCAAAAACATGCAAGGGCCCCACCAATTTATAGCCCAATAAAACGGGAACGTCAATTTTGGAAACATCATAATCGTTGGAATCCCCATTGACGCTATAGGTACTTTTGGTTCTGGTATAGACAACCTCAGGTCTCAAATAGAGTTTTGGAAAATCCAATTTTCCCCAAAAACCAAAATGGTATCCGGTTTTGCCTTCAGCGCCCTCCGTAATGTTTTGGGCGGCATCACCAATGGTTCCCACTAGGTCACCATTCTTGTTATAACTTAAACCTGCTTTAATACCAAAGCCAGAACCGCTTTGGCCAAATGCAGTGATACCCATCAAGGCAAACACTGCAATGAAAAGTGTTTTTTTCATAATGTGCTTCGTTTTTTAATTGGTTGAAAATGTATCAAAGATGATACCGAAAACTATTTTCGTTTCAACACTTTTAAAACGGCAGCCTCAATGGCTTTATTGTTTAAGCCATATTTATCCATTAATTGGTCTGGTGTTCCACTTTCGCCAAAAGTATCTTGGGTAGCAACAAACTCCTGAGGTGTAGGATGATGTGTTGCCAGAACACGGGAAACACTTTCCCCTAGGCCTCCTAAATAATTGTGTTCTTCAGCGGTAACCACACATCCGGTTTTCTTCACGGAAGCTAAAATAGCCGCATCGTCAAGTGGCTTAATGGTATGTATATTGATTACTTCGGCAGAAATACCTTGGTTCTCCAAATTTTCAGCAGCAATTAAAGCTTGCCAAACCAAGTGACCCGTAGCAATAATGGTCACATCGGTGCCTTCATTGAGCATAAGGGCTTTTCCTATTTCAAACTTTTGATTTACTGGAGTAAAGTTCGCCACTTTGGGTCTTCCAAATCGAAGGTAAACAGGACCATGGTGCTCTGCAATGGCAAGCGTAGCAGCCTTGGTTTGGTTAAAATCGCAGGGGTTGATAACGGTCATGCCCGGAAGCATTTTCATCAACCCGATATCTTCCAATATTTGGTGTGTGGCACCGTCCTCTCCCAAGGTAATACCGGCATGGGAAGCACAGATTTTCACGTTCTTGTCAGAGTAGGCAATGGACTGGCGAATTTGGTCATAAACCCTACCTGTTGAGAAGTTGGCAAAAGTCCCCGTAAATGGGATTTTTCCACCAATGGTCAAACCAGCAGCTATTCCCATCATATTTGCCTCCGCAATACCTACTTGGAAAAATCGCTCTGGATTTTCGTCTATAAACGTTTGGATTTTTAATGAGCCTACCAAATCTGCACAAAGTGCAACAACATTAGGATTGGTTCTACCCAATTCGGTCATTCCAGCTCCAAATCCACTTCGGGTATCTTGCTTTCCTTGATCTGTATATTTAGTCATGTCTTTGTCTTAAGAATTAGTAATCACCTAAAGTTTCTGGATTTTGCGCTAGGGCCGTTTCCAATTGTTCGTCACTTGGAGCTTTTCCATGCCATGCGTGGGTATGCATCATAAAATCGACACCATTACCCATTTCAGTGGTCATTACCACACAAACCGGCCTCCCTTTTCCAGTTTTGTTCTTGGCCTCCTTCAATCCGGCAATGACCTGATCCAAATCATTCCCATTTTCGATTTCCAAAACATCCCAACCAAAAACACGAAACTTTTCGGCCACATCTCCCAAGGGTAAAACATCTTCGGTGCCACCATCAATCTGCTGCCCGTTTCTATCCACAGTAGCAATCAGGTTGTCCACTTTATTCCCCGCAGCATACATGATGGCTTCCCAATTCTGGCCTTCCTGAAGCTCTCCATCACCATGTAGGCTATAAACCAAATGGGAATCGCCATTCAATTTTTTGGCTTGGGCCGCTCCAATGGCTACCGACATTCCTTGTCCCAAAGAACCGGAAGCGATACGTACCCCTGGAAGTCCCTCATGGGTGGTTGGGTGTCCCTGAAGCCGGGAATCAATCAGTCTAAAGGTGTTTAATTCATCAATTGGGAAATATCCCTTTCTTGCCAGAACACTATAAAATACCGGTGAGATATGACCATTGGAAAGGAAGAAAAGGTCTTCACCAATTCCATCCATATCAAAACCATCCTTAAGTTCCATCACTTCATTGTAGAGCGCAACAAAAAACTCGGTACAGCCCAAAGATCCCCCTGGATGTCCGGAATTTACCTTATGGACCATACGCAGAATATCCCTCCGCACCTGGGTCACTAAATCCTGTAATTCTTGTGTGTTTGGCATTGTATTGATTTTAAGCCTTCAAAAGTAACGGCATTCACTTTGTTATACAAGCACTTGGGCATTATTTTACGAAACGGTTTGCGGAGCAAAACTTTATTTTTTTGTTAAGGCTTTCTGGAGCTGAGATAGCTATATTTGCGGTCTTAATTGTGACTTTTGGATTTTACCCTACTTAAGAAGGATGGACAAAGCAAGGCCCGTGCCGGAGAACTAAAGACGGATCACGGAACCATCCAAACCCCAATATTCATGCCCGTGGGTACTGTGGCCTCCGTTAAAGGAGTGCACCAGCGGGAACTGGTCAATGACATCAACCCGGATATTATATTGGGAAACACCTATCACTTGTACCTCCGTCCTAAAACAGGGATTTTGGAACAAGCGGGTGGCCTTCACAAGTTTATGGGGTGGGACAGGAACATCTTGACAGATAGTGGGGGGTATCAAGTGTATTCCCTGTCCAATAACAGAAAAATCAAGGAGGAAGGGGTTAAATTCAAATCACATATTGATGGCTCCCTACATACGTTCACTCCAGAAAATGTGATGGAAATACAGCGCACTATAGGAGCTGATATTATCATGGCCTTTGACGAGTGTACGCCATATCCATGTGACTACAATTATGCCAAACGATCTATGCATTTGACCCATAGATGGTTGGACCGCTGTATTGCGCACTTGGATAGATTGCCCTTTAAATATGGATATTCCCAAAGCTTTTTTCCCATTGTTCAGGGATCCACCTTTAAGGATTTAAGGAAGCAATCCGCAGAATATATTGCTTCTGTTGGAGCTGAAGGGAATGCCATTGGCGGACTTTCTGTAGGGGAGCCAGCTGAGGAGATGTACGAAATGGCGGAGTTGGTCTGCGATATTCTACCTGAAGACAAGCCCCGATATCTTATGGGAGTTGGGACGCCAATCAATATTTTGGAGAACATTGCATTGGGAGTGGATATGTTTGATTGTGTAATGCCTACAAGAAACGCCAGGAATGGAATGCTATTCACGGCCCATGGTACTATCAATATAAAAAACAAAAAATGGGAAGCGGACTTTTCTCCCATTGACGAAATGGGAATAACTTTTGTTGACACCGAGTATTCCAAAGCATACTTAAGGCATTTGTTCGCAGCCAATGAATATTTGGGCAAACAAATTGCCACCATTCACAACCTTGGATTTTATCTGTGGTTGGTGCGAACGGCCAGAGAACGTATTTTAGTGGGGGATTTTCAGGAATGGAAAACCAAAATGGTGCAACAAATGGATAAAAGATTGTAATGCTCACTATACTGGATAGGTACATACTGAAACGTTATCTGGTAACCTTCTTGGGGATGCTGTTATTGTTTATTCCAATAGGCATCATGGCCAACCTGGCCGAAAAAGTGGGCAAAATCATTGACAATGAGGCTCCCTTAAGCGAAGTCATCGTGTACTATGGGAATTTTACCCTGGTCATTGGTAATTTGTTGTTACCCATATTTCTTTTTCTGTCCATCATTTTCTTTACCTCCAAATTGGCAAGTAATACGGAGATTGTGGCCATTTTAAGCTCGGGGGTTTCCTATTGGCGGTTTTTGCGTCCTTATTTTATTGGGGCGACCCTGGTGGCCATTCTCATTTTTATGATGGGGATGTTCATTGTTCCCAATGCCAGTATCGGTTTTAATGAATTTGAGTACGAGTATTTTAAAAAAGGAAGAAAGGTTCAGGAAACATCCAACATTTTCAATCAGCTCAATGAAACCGATTATATATATGTAAGCCGATTTGAGCCTAGCCGAAAGGTGGGCTACAACTTTACCTTTGAACACTTTGATGCCAGCAAAAAATTGGATTATAAAATCTCTGCATCCAATATTAGATGGGTGGAGAAAGATAGTATTTACAGGTTGACCAATTATGTCAAACGCAAGTTGAGAGACGGGATAGAGGTGATGGAAACCCAACGAAGGCTGGATACACTTTTTACTTTTAAGATAGAAGACCTTACCCCGGTTTCCTATGTTGCGGAAACAAAGAATTTATTTGAGCTGAACGAGTTCATAAATGACCAAAAGAGCAAAGGAGCTTCCAACATCAACGCTTATGTTTTGGTGAAGTATAAACGTTGGGCCTTACCCATAGCCGCATTTATTCTTACCATTATTGCTGTGGCTGTTTCCTCGGTAAAAAGACGAGGAGGGATGGGACTCAATCTTGCTTTTGGTATTGGGGTGGCCTTTGTCTATATCTTTTTTGACAAGGTTTTTGGAACCCTTGCGGAACAATCTGGATTTTCGCCACTATTGGCCGTATTGATTCCCAATCTGTTGTTTGGTGCCTTTGCGGTCTATATGTTGATGAAGGCCAAGAGGTAAGCCATTTCCTTCTCCATTTTTAAGAAAGAAATCGCAAAAAGTAGGGGTAGGGGTATCCCCAGAATGTTATATATTTGACCCCAATATTTTGTTGAAACCAACTTTTCATGGAGTATCTAGATTTTGAACTTCCCATTAAGGAACTTGAAGAACAACTTCAAAAATGTATGATCATTGGGGAAGAGAGCGATGTTGATGTGAGCGAGACCTGTCAGCAGATTGAAAAAAAGCTGGAAGAGACCCGAAAGGATATCTACAAAAACTTGACGGCTTGGCAAAGGGTGCAACTTTCAAGACACCCCAACAGACCCTATACCATGGATTACGTCAACGCTATATGCGGGGATACATTTTTGGAATTGCACGGGGATAGGACTGTTAAAGATGACAAGGCCATGATCGGTGGACTGGGCAAGATTGGAGATCAGAGCTATATGTTTATTGGTCAGCAAAAGGGATACAATACCAAGACAAGACAATACCGAAATTTTGGGATGGCCAATCCAGAAGGCTACAGAAAGGCATTACGCCTGATGAAGTCAGCAGAGAAATTTGGCATTCCAGTGGTCTGTTTTATAGATACCCCCGGAGCCTATCCAGGAATTGAGGCCGAAGAAAGGGGACAAGGAGAGGCCATTGCCAGAAATATTTTGGAAATGACCCGTTTGAAGGTTCCCATTATTGTGGTGATTATCGGTGAAGGAGCTTCTGGTGGAGCGCTGGGAATAGGTGTGGGAGACAAAGTACTGATGCTGGAAAACACCTGGTATTCAGTTATTTCACCTGAATCGTGTTCATCCATTCTATGGCGTAGTTGGGAATTCAAAGAGCAGGCTGCCGATGCACTTAAGCTTACGGCTACCGATATGAAAAAACAGAAGCTGGTGGACGAAATTGTCAAAGAACCACTGGGTGGTGCACATGCCAATCGGGACAAGACTTTTGAAACGGTAAAAAACAAAATTTCGGCGCAATTTGAGGAACTCAAAAAGTTATCACCAAAAGAATTGGTAAAAGCACGGATGGAAAAATATGCTTCCATGGGTGTATTTAACGGCTAGCCTAGAGTTTCTGGCGACTGCTTAAATTTTTCAGATTTTTTCTTCAAACATTTTACGGTTATTAACATTTTTTCCAAGTTATCAACATTAACTTTGTTAATGACCTGTGGACATCCCAGTGGGAGAATTTAAAGTTAACTAAAGGTTAAATAACTACTTTCGTAGCTATGGACAAGCCCAGCCCAATTATCGGCCATAAAATCGAAAAGTCGACCATTATCAACTTAGAGCGTGGAAAAATTCCGCCGCAAGCTGTTGATTTAGAGGAAGTTGTGCTTGGAGCTATGATGATTGACAAAAAAGGTGTGGATGAGGTAATAGATATCTTACATCCAGAAGTCTTCTATAAGGACGCCCATAGATTCATATACGAAGCCATCTTCAAATTGTTCGAATCGTCCGAGCCTGTGGATTTATTAACCGTTTCGTCCCAATTGAAGAAGGACGGGCACTTGGAAGCAGTGGGAGGGGACTTTTACCTCATAAAACTGACCCAAAAAGTGGCTTCTTCGGCCCATATTGAGTTTCATGCCCGAATTATACTTCAAAAGTACATTCAGAGAAGTTTGATAAAAATTTCCAACGAAATCATTGAGGACGCCTATAGCGATTCCACAGACGTTTTTGACCTTTTGGACAACGCTGAAGCCAAATTATATGAGGTAACCCAAGGCAACTTGAAACGCTCCGCCGAGACGGCCCAAAATTTGGTGATTCAGGCTAAAAAGAAAATCGAGGAGATTTCCAATAAGGAGGGGTTGAGTGGTATTCCTTCTGGATTTGACAAACTGGACAAACTGACTTCGGGTTGGCAACCTTCGGACTTGGTTATTGTGGCCGCAAGACCTGGTATGGGTAAAACGGCACTAACGCTTTCCATGGCTAGAAATATTGCGGTTAACTCGGAAATTCCAGTGGCCTTTTTCTCTTTGGAAATGTCGTCGGTGCAGTTAATTACCCGTTTGATTTCTTCGGAAACCGGACTGTCTTCAGAAAAACTGAGAACGGGTCGATTAGAAAAACACGAGTGGGAGCAACTGAACGTTAAAGTAAAAGCATTGGAGAAAGCCCCACTATTTATTGATGATACCCCATCGCTCTCTATTTTTGATTTACGGGCAAAAGCCAGACGATTGGCTTCGCAGCATAAAATAAGGTTGATCATTATAGATTACCTACAGTTGATGACCGCTGGAGGAAGCCAAAAAGGTGGAAATAGGGAACAGGAAATATCCACTATCTCAAGAAATTTAAAGGCGTTGGCCAAAGAATTGGATGTGCCGGTTATTGCCCTATCCCAGCTTTCCCGAGCCGTGGAGACCCGTGGTGGTAGTAAAAGACCTATTCTGTCGGATTTGAGGGAATCGGGAGCCATTGAGCAGGATGCAGATATTGTTTCCTTTATCTATAGGCCTGAGTACTATAAAATTGATGAGTGGGATGACGAGGAACGTACCCCTACCCAAGGCCAGGCCGAATTCATTGTGGCCAAGCACAGAAATGGTGGATTGGATAATATTAGGTTAAAGTTCATTGGAGCCCTCGGTAAATTTGATAACTTGGATGACTTTGATTCCCCATTTGAATTTCAGTCGAAGATGAATGCGGATGAAGAGAATCCCTTTGCAACACCCAATCTGCCCAGTACAGATGAGGCTTTTGGCAGTGCAATGAACAGTGACGATGATCCGGATAATGACGTACCTTTTTAAAATTCCAACTTTGTCATTTCGACCACGGCCGAGAGGGGTCTTTTTTCTTTTTTCTTTTTTCTTTTATCTCAACGCAGTTGCTTCCGTTATCCTTATTCCCATGGATGCTGAGAGCCAGGAGAATCATTTAAAAGCCTATGGCATTACCTATTGGGTGTTGACCAAACAGCAAAAAGTGCGGTGGTTACTCAATTATAGAGGGGGTTCATTCCTGTTACCAGATGGGGAGGTTATTCGAAAGGAATGCCAGATTAGAGGTGTATCCTTTGAAGTTTTATCGGATGCACAAGCAGAGTCCATACTAGATGGAATTAGTAGTCCGTCCCAAAACCAAGAAGCCGTTATTTTGGAGAAAGCACCCAAAATCGCGGTCTACTCTCCTAAAGGAAACCAGCCTTGGGACGATGCGGTGACCATGGTTTTGACCTATGCCGAAATTCCTTATGTAACAGTTTACGATGAGGAAGTTTTGGACAACAAACTGGTTTTGTACGATTGGCTGCACCTGCATCATGAAGATTTTACGGGCCAGTTCGGAAAGTTCTATGGAGCCTACCGTGCGGCGCCTTGGTATATAGAAGGAAAAAAAGAGGCAGAGGAATTGGCCCAAAAATTGGGGTTCAATAAAGTCTCGGAAGCAAAAAGAGCTGTTTCACTTAAAATAAGAAACTATGTGATCGGTGGTGGATTTATGTTTGCCATGTGCTCTGCTACGGATAGTTTCGATATTGCCCTGGCTGCAGAGAGCGTTGACATTTGTGAGCCTATGTTTGACGGGGATCCATCCGACGCCAATTATCAAGGGAAATTGAACTTCGGAAATACTTTTGCCTTTACTAATTTTATCTTGGAACGTAACCCGCTTCGTTACGAGTTTTCATCTATTGATATGACCAACAAGCGGCGGGACATCCCCAAAGAATCAGATTATTTTTCTTTGATGGAGTTTTCCGCCAAATGGGATCCAGTGCCTACTATGTTGACCCAAAACCACACCACTTTGGTGAAAGGTTTTATGGGACAGACTACCTCTTTTACACGGAATCAGGTGAAACCCACGGTTATGGTTCTCGGTGAAAGCAAACTCAACGGAGAAGCGCGATACATTCATGGAATTAAAGGGAAAGGATTCTTTACCTTTTATGGCGGTCACGACCCGGAAGACTATCAGCATAGGGTAGGGGATCCCAAAACGGAGCTGGAACTACATCCTACCTCCCCGGGCTATAGGCTGATTTTGAACAACGTTTTATTTCCCGCCGCCCGGAAGAAAAAGCAGAAAACTTAATCTACTTTTTCTCGGTTTCAACAAACTTTATAAAATGAGAAGCATAATTTTTGGAAATACGCTTTCGTAATTCTATGAATGGTTTTGTTTTTAAGTAAATGGTAGTAAAGTTTTTGATGCTTAAATCTGTGCCAAATCTTGGGTTTATTACGCCTTGATTAAGTAATAAAGAAATATAATTGTATTCGTTAAGTAATGATTCAATATGATCTAATGAAGGCTTTTTATCTAAAAGTGGAAAATTGAAATTATAGCCTAAGTAGTATATTTTTTCACGAAGAGCGTTAAGTTCTTGCTTAAAGCAATTTTGCTTTTCTGATTCAGTTAATTCAGATTTTGTCATTTTAATTTCCAACGCTCTTATTTTAACATTTAACTTTTTAAACTCCAATTGAACTTCGTTTGAATGTATAAAGCGCTTTATTGATTGAAACCTATCCGAAATTAAAGGTCTATAAACTTTTGATTCTATCTCATGCTTTGAAATTTTGGTTTGTTCTTTGATTTGAACAATTGAGTATATACCTAACGTAGTGATGGCTAAAGTAAGAGTCCCTATAAAGATTTCTACCCATTGCGAACTGTCAAAAAAATGTTTCAAAGTAGTTTCACTTAAATCAGGATAGCTTAATATACCTGCTACCACAAAAGTGACGAACATAATAATGAGAAAAACCAAAATGGCAACTTTCACCATCTTGAATAGATTGACCAAAAACCAAATTTTATCTTCCATAAGTTCTTAGAATTATTTCCCTTTCAAATTCTGGTATTTCCTTGTAAAACGATATAGTCTTAGACATACCTTCTGCCAAGTTTGTTTTATGGTGTGATTCAAGAGTTTTGATTTGGGAACGACAACGGGCGAATTTGGAAGCTTGCATTTCACCGTCTCGCATGTCCAAGTGTACAATTTCTGACCTTGATCTCGTTAAATCGACAATAAGCTTAGCAACTTCGTTAACGGTCATTTGAATGTGTGAAACTAGTTCGACGATTTCATTTGGAAATATCCTCTCTTCATTTATAAAATCAGTGACAATTTTTGAAAAATCGTCTACATAAATTAACTCGACTGGTTGAAGACCAGAGCCGAATATTTCAACTGGTTTGTTGTTCAATGCTTGCAAAATAAATGTTGGGATAGCCTTTCGCACAGGAGATGCTTTTTGAAATGGACCATAAATATTCCAGAATTTCAATATTCTGATGTCAAAATTTTCAAACTCATTATAGCTTAAACCTAGTTTTTCCACTGCTTGTGAGGTGACTGAATAAACGTTATGCCATTCATTTGGCTTGGTGGGAAATAAGACTTTCTTAATCCCTATCTCTCGACATGCAAGAATCACGTTTAATGCACCTTTTATATTTGTATCTATGGCTTCATGTGGGTTTTCAAATAATTCGGAGGTCCCTAAAAGACCTGAAAAATGAAATACCATGTCCATACCTTCCAAACCTTTTACCAGTCCATTATAGTTGCGAACGTCACCATTTATTACTCGACAAAAACTGAGGTGTTTAGGAATTTCTGGTTCAATGTCATAAATAGTAACATTATGCCCTTGTCGTGCCAGTTCCATTGAAATGTGAGAGCCCAAAAAACCTAGTCCTCCAGTAACAAAGCAATTCATATAGCGTGGATTGGAAATAAATTTCAGAATAAAAGCGAAGTTTTAAATATACATTTAAAAATCAAAGGATTGTATCATATATGGAGAGGAAACACCTGGCAAGGGGAGCAAATATTATACTAGAAAAGGAGTCATATTAACCGTATACAAAAGTTAAGTCTTGCAAAAGGACAGCGCGTCGGAAGCCGGATTACTTTTTTAGTTACGAGTTAAAGAGTGTATAAGTATACTGTGCTGCGGAAATTTGTCCAAGAGTTCCTTTCTTTCTGGTAGGACAAAATCCTTAAAATCAAAACCTGGTGAAACCGTGCAACCCACAAAGGAATAATCATCGGGATTTATGGTTTTAGCTGCAAACCAATGATTACCTGGAACCACAAATTGGGGAATTTGACCTTTCCCAAAATCATTTCCAATACAGTGCTCGGAGAGTTCTCCTTCTTCAGATATCACATAAAGCATCAAAGGAGAACCAGAGTAAAAATGCCAAATTTCATCCTGTTTGATTTTATGGAAGGCAGAAAAGGTATCCGAAGTCAATAAAAAATAAATGGAGGTGGCATAGTTTCTAGAACCTTGATATTCTTTTGGTAATGACTCAGGAAAGACTACTCCTTGACTCCTATAGATTTCTTTAAAATAACCACCTTCGGGATGGGGGATTAGGTCAAATTTTTTGATCAATTGTTCTACCTGCTTCATACCAATTGCTCCAAAATCCGTTCTACCCCATAATCATCATTACTAGCGGTTTCGTATTTGGCCACCTTTTTCACGTTTGGATGTGCGTTGGCCATGGCAAAACTGTAATCGGATAATTCCAACATCTCTAGATCGTTGTTGTAATCCCCAAAAACCATCACCTCATGCGATGCAAGTCCGTGGTCTTTCATTAGCTTGTCCAGGGCAAATCCCTTATGTGCATTGGAGTGGTTTAAATCTACCCAATATAAACCAGAGACCTTTACCTTGAGCAGGTGCTCCAAATCCTTTAAAGCTGGATATATATGGGCTTCCGCATTTTGGTTATGGTAAACAGCTATCTTAATGATTTGATCCGTCACATCCCTTAAGTTTTTATGGATTTCATAGTTGGAGTAGTACTCTTTTAAGTCTCCAAGAAAAGAAGCGGATTTCTCATCAAAATAAGCGTTGTATTTCCCGCAAAGCATAGCATGTGCTCCTTCAATTTCCTCAATAATCTCCAAAAGCTCGTCCTTAAGGTGTTGTTGTATGGGGGTAACCAGAAGCTCATGCTCCTTCTCCTTGACCAAGGCCCCATTTTCTGCAATAACCAGGATATCCTCTTTGATGGGATTTAGCTTGTCCACGATACTGTGATATTGCCTACCGCTTGCAGCTACAAACTGGATGTTTTTTTGTTGAAGAGCCGCAAAAATTTCAAAAAATCGGGGACTTACCTGATGCTTGGAATTTAACAAGGTGCCATCCATGTCCGTGACCACCATTTTAATTTGGGAAAAATCCATTGATATCAATTTAAGCTGCAAAGGTATAGGATGTGGACAGAATGAAGTAAAGTTTATATTATTTTCGCTACCATATGAAAGTTTATCAATCAGAAATAAAACTTAAATCCTACCGTAGGGGATTTCACCTAATAACAGAGCGGGTGTTGGATGCCTTACCGGAAATTAAGAATATAGAATCAGGGCAGCTGCAGGTCTTTATCAAACATACTTCGGCAAGTTTGACCATTAATGAGAATGCCGACCCTACCGTTCGTTTGGACTTTGAGAGCCATTTTAATCAAATGGTTCCTGAAAATGCACCTTATTACATACACACTTACGAAGGCCCGGACGACATGCCAGCGCATTTGAAAGCTTCCCTATTGGGAGCTTCTGTTCAGATACCTATAACTAATGGAAAACTCAACTTAGGTATTTGGCAGGGAATTTATCTTTGTGAGCATCGGGATCGCGCCTCTGGAAGAAGGTTGGTTCTTACGGCTTTTGGAATTTAAATTCCTTACTGATTTTCTTTACCCATGCTTTGTACATTTTCTTGGATGGATGAAGACTATCCTGGGTCAGCAGATAGGGATTGACCCTTGCATTTCTGGAAATTTTCGTGATTTCAATAAACGAGACTTTCTTAGTTGCGGCCTCTTTTTTAATATAACTGTTGTAGGCTTCGAGTTCCTTTGCAATTCGAGAAGTGTCTTTAAATCTTGCATAAGGAGTAACACTGTAATCAGGAATGGACAGCACAATCACATTTTTGGGATTCCCTTGGGCCAGACTGATGCTTTTCTCCAATAGTATAGAGAACTCTTGCTGAAATTTTTCAAAGGATTGTCCCCTAAACTGATTGTTGACCCCTATGCACAGAGAGACCAAATCATAGTTGGGTTTTGGATTTTCGGAAGCTATGGCCTCCAATAAGTCTGAAGTAGTCCAACCTACTCGGGCAATTACTTTCGGGTCTTTTAAGGGGATTTTCTTTTTCCTAAGTTGGGCACTCAGTTGAAAAGGCCAGCTATTGATCCTTAATTCTGAAGTGCCTTCGGTGTAGCTGTCCCCAAGTGCCAAAAAGGAGATACTATCGTTTTGTGCAGTACAACAAAAGGAATAACCTAGAGCAAGAAGGATAAAAAACCCAAGAATACGATTGCGGATGTATAACATTCATATAAAATACAAAAACCCACTCAAATGAGTGGGTTCTTGATAAGCGGGGTAAGTTTATATTAACTCTTATTTTACTCTTTCAACGATGGCTTTAAAGGCATCAGGGTGGTTCATGGCCAAATCGGCAAGAACTTTTCTGTTCAATTCTATACCTTTGGATTTAACTTTCCCCATAAATTGAGAGTAAGACATTCCGTGCATTCTAGCTCCAGCGTTGATACGGGTAATCCAAAGTGCGCGGAAATTACGTTTTTTGTTTCTTCTATCGCGGTAAGCATATAGCATTGCTTTTTCTACCGCATTTTTGGCTACTGTCCAAACGTTTTTACGTCTTCCAAAGTAACCTTTGGCTTGCTTCATCACTTTTTTTCTTCTAGCTCTGGAAGCAACTGAATTTACTGATCTTGGCATAATGTTTCATTTTTTTGTAGCAGGCGGTCAAGAATTTTAAGTTTTAAATGTTGAGTTGAAAATTTATCACTTAAAACTTATTACTGAAAACTTAACACTTGTATAGGCCCAACTCCATGGTTAATAATTAATGTACCGGATTGAACAATTATTTTAAACGCAATTGTTCTTTAATACTGTTGACATCGGACTCGTGTACCAAAGTAGAGTGTGTCAACTTAAGCTTACGCTTTTTCGATTTCTTAGTCAAAATATGACTCTTAAAAGCGTGCTTTCTTTTGATTTTACCAGTTCCGGTAAGCTTAAATCGCTTTTTGGCACTGGATTTTGTTTTCATTTTAGGCATTTTCTCCTCTTTATAAAATTATACCGAATAAGCTTCGGTATCCCGCTTCCTATTTTTTGGTCTTGGGTGCAATGAACATGGTCATTCGCTTCCCCTCCAACTTTGGCATCTGTTCTACCTTTCCAAGCTCTTCCAGCTCCTGTGCCAATCGTAATAATAAAATCTCGCCTTGATCCTTGTAAACAATGGACCGTCCCTTAAAAAAGACATAGGCCTTCAATTTGGCACCATCTTTCAAGAACTTTTCTGCATGCCGCTTTTTAAAGGCGTAGTCATGATCGTCCGTTTGGGGTCCAAACCTAATCTCCTTCACAACAACTTTAGTGGCCTTGGCCTTCATGGCCTTTTCCCTTTTCTTCTGTTCGTAAAGGAACTTTTTGTAATCTATAATTTTACAAACCGGAGGGTTTGCTTTGGGAGAAATCTCCACCAAATCAAGCTCCAATTCATTGGCCTTGGCCATTGCTTTGGAAATAGGATATACTCCTACTTCTACATTATCCCCAACAAGTCTAACCTCAGGGGCCGTGATTTTGTCATTGATATTATGAGGGTTTTTATTTTCCCTCCTTGGTTGGGGTCTAAATCTTCTTCGTATTGCTATGACGTATACTTTTTAATTAAACTAAAATTTCTAGAACGACTTTAAGGTACTATTTATTTCAGTAGCTACCAAGTCGGAAAATTCATTGATGCTGATACTTCCAAAATCTTCTCCCCCGTGTCTTCTAACCGATATGGTTTCGGACCCTTCTTCTTGCTCACCAACGATGAGCATATATGGGATTTTCTTCAGCTCGGCCTCACGGATTTTCTTCCCTACCGTCTCGTTCCTATTATCAATGAGCGCGCGAATTTCGTGATTTTCCAACGAATTCAAAACTTTTTCCGCATATTTTTCGTGTTTCTCACTGACGGGCAATACGATAGCCTGGTCAGGAATGAGCCACAATGGGAAGTTTCCGCCAGTGTGTTCCAAGAGTAAGGCAACAAAACGTTCCATGCTTCCAAAGGGAGCTCTATGGATCATTATGGGCCTATGCAACTCATTGTCACTTCCTTTATAGGTAAGCTCAAATCGCTCAGGTAGATTATAATCCACTTGTATGGTTCCCAATTGCCATTGTCTTCCAAGGGCATCTTTTACCATAAAATCCAATTTTGGTCCATAAAAAGCTGCTTCCCCAGCCTCGATGACAAAATTCAATCCTTTTTCTTCTGCGGCATTGATGATGGCTTGCTCCGCTTTTTCCCAATTTTCTGGCTCACCAATGTACTTTTCTGGCTTATCCAAATCCCTAACCGAAACTTGGGCTGTGAAATTTTCAAACCCAAGGGAATTCAGTACATATAGCGAAAGGTCAATCACATTTTTGAACTCATCATTCAATTGGTCCGGTGTACAGAAAATATGGGCATCATCTTGGGTAAATCCACGTACGCGTGTCAAGCCATGGAGTTCACCACTCTGTTCATATCTATAAACCGTCCCAAATTCTGCATAACGTATAGGTAAGTCCTTATAGCTAAAAGGGCTACTATTATAGATTTCACAATGATGCGGACAGTTCATAGGTTTCAGCAAGAACTCTTCGTCTTCCTTTGGGGTATTAATGGGTTGAAAACTGTCTTCTCCATATTTGGCATAATGCCCAGAAGTTACATATAGTTCTTTTTGACCTATATGCGGGGTTACCACCATTTCGTACCCAGCTTTCTTTTGTGCCTTCTTTAGAAATTGTTCCAAACGTTCACGTAATGCTGCTCCCTTGGGTAACCATAGGGGGAGTCCCTGTCCCACTTTTTGGGAAAAGGTGAACAGTCCCAATTCTTTACCAAGTTTTCTGTGGTCACGTTTTTTGGCCTCCTCCAATAGTTGCAGATACTCGGTGAGTTCTTTTTGTTTTGGAAAAGAGATTCCGTAAACCCTTGTCAATTGTTTATTGTTCTCATCACCTCTCCAATAAGCTCCGGCAACGCTCAATATCTTAATGGCTTTGATGATGCCTGTATTGGGGATATGCCCCCCACGACATAGGTCTGTAAATGTGCTATGGTCACAGAAAGATATGGTTCCATCCTCCAGGTTTTCAATGAGCTCAAGTTTATACTCATTGTTTTGTCCTTTATAATAGGAAAGGGCGTCAGCTTTGGAAACACTTCGCATTTTATAGTCGTGTTTTCCCCTGGCAATTTCCAAGGCCATCTTTTCTATGGTAGGAAAATCTTTTTCGGAAATGGTATGTTCACCAAAATCCACATCATAATAGAATCCATTTTCAATGGCAGGACCAATGGTGAGCTTGATACCTGGGTAAAGTTCTTCCAAGGCCTGGGCCAACACGTGCGATGAGGAATGCCAAAAGGCTTTCTTCCCCTCGTCATTGTTCCATGTATATAAGGTAAGTGTACCATCCTGGGTAAGAGGGGTCACGGTTTCTACCACCGTATCGTTAAATTTTGCTGAAATAACGTTCCGGGCAAGGCCCTCGCTTATACTTTTTGCAACTTCCATTGGAGTAGTTCCTTGGGGAACTTTTTTTACTGCGCCATCGGGCAATGTAATCTCTATCATTTGTTATCCTTGTTTTGGATGGTGCGCAAAGATACTATCTTGATATGATGCTTACAATAGCGTATACAAAGGAATGGTAGAAAGCTTGCTTTCAGTTCTTTACCAATAGTGATTTTCGAACAGCTTATGGAATTGAAGAGTTCAGGTTGATTTTTTAATTGTAAATATCTAGTTATCAACATCTTGTATTTTTTTTGATTTTTTTTTGAAAATTGTTTGGTGGGATAAAATAAACCTCTCTATATTTGCACCCGCTTAGCTGATAAGGCTAGGTTGTTTTCAGGGTTTTGGAAAGGGTCTTCGGGCCTGTTTTTTTGCCCTTGATTTTTGAAGTTCATTGGACATATTGTAAAGACAGCGTAATTAAAGAATAACGAGGAACCATTTTGATGTCAGTTACTTGGATTGTTTGGGAGTTTACATTATTTAACTTTTTACAATGAAGAGTTTGATCCTGGCTCAGGATGAACGCTAGCGGCAGGCCTAACACATGCAAGTCGAGGGGTAACAGGAAGAAGCTTGCTTTTTTGCTGACGACCGGCGCACGGGTGCGGAACGCGTATGGAACCTGCCCCTGTCAGGGGAATAGCCCAGAGAAATTTGGATTAATGCCCCATGGTATCGAGGTATCGCATGATACTTTGATTAAAGATTTATCGGACAGGGATGGCCATGCGTACCATTAGCTTGTTGGTGAGGTAACGGCTTACCAAGGCAACGATGGTTAGGGGCCCTGAGAGGGGGATCCCCCACACTGGTACTGAGACACGGACCAGACTCCTACGGGAGGCAGCAGTGAGGAATATTGGACAATGGTCGGAAGACTGATCCAGCCATGCCGCGTGCAGGATGACTGCCCTATGGGTTGTAAACTGCTTTTACATGGGAAGAAACCTATCTACGTGTAGATAGCTGACGGTACCATGAGAATAAGGACCGGCTAACTCCGTGCCAGCAGCCGCGGTAATACGGAGGGTCCGAGCGTTATCCGGAATCATTGGGTTTAAAGGGTCCGTAGGCGGGCCGTTAAGTCAGGGGTGAAAGTCTGCGGCTCAACCGTAGAACTGCCTTTGATACTGGCGGTCTTGAGTCGTTGTGGGGTTGCCGGAACATGTGGTGTAGCGGTGAAATGCATAGATATCACATAGAACACCGATCGCGAAGGCAGGTAACCAACAACGTACTGACGCTGATGGACGAAAGCGTGGGTAGCGAACGGGATTAGATACCCCGGTAGTCCACGCCGTAAACGATGGATACTAGCTGTCGGGTCTTCGGACTCGGCGGCCAAGCGAAAGTGATAAGTATCCCACCTGGGGAGTACGTTCGCAAGAATGAAACTCAAAGGAATTGACGGGGGCCCGCACAAGCGGTGGAGCATGTGGTTTAATTCGATGATACGCGAGGAACCTTACCAGGGCTTAAATGTAACGGGACAGGCTTAGAGATAGGCTTTTCTTCGGACTCGTTACAAGGTGCTGCATGGTTGTCGTCAGCTCGTGCCGTGAGGTGTCAGGTTAAGTCCTATAACGAGCGCAACCCCTACCGTTAGTTGCCAGCGATTCAAGTCGGGGACTCTAACGGGACTGCCGGTGCAAACCGTGAGGAAGGTGGGGACGACGTCAAATCATCACGGCCCTTACGTCCTGGGCCACACACGTGCTACAATGGCCGGTACAGAGGGAAGCCACCCCGTAAGGGGGCGCGGATCTACAAAGCCGGTCACAGTTCGGATCGGGGTCTGCAACTCGACCCCGTGAAGCTGGAATCGCTAGTAATCGGATATCAGCCATGATCCGGTGAATACGTTCCCGGGCCTTGTACACACCGCCCGTCAAGCCATGGAAGCCGGGAGTGCCTGAAGTCCGTCACCGAGAGGAGCGGCCTAGGGCAAAATCGGTAACTAGGGCTAAGTCGTAACAAGGTAGCCGTACCGGAAGGTGCGGCTGGAACACCTCCTTTCTAGAGAAAGACGACCGGAGGTCCAGGTCCGGCATCGGGTGTTTTCCTTGTTTTTCTTTAAGCTGTCTTGCGATATGCCATCATACTGGCGGATTTAGGCCAAACAGTCTCATAGCTCAGCTGGTTAGAGCGCTACACTGATAATGTAGAGGTCGGCAGTTCGAGTCTGCCTGAGACTACAAAGTTGTCGAAGAGGGACGAGGAGCCTGTGCTGAGCGCAGTCGAAGCAAGTCTGCCTGAGACTACTGAAGGTACGAAGGCGTAAGCCGGAAGTACGAAGTTCATTGAGTATTGAATAGGAAATTCTGGAAGTTGGGCGGTAGTTATGGACTAACTACTAACTACTATGTACTAACGACTAGTATATGGGGAATTAGCTCAGCTGGCTAGAGCGCCTGCCTTGCACGCAGGAGGTCACCGGTTCGACTCCGGTATTCTC